>NZ_SJUO01000009.1 GCF_004336985.1 Exiguobacterium sp. SL-9 | reverse complement strand
ATATTCTTTTGTCTGGTGGCGATAGCGAAGCGGCCACACCCGTTCCCATGCCGAACACGGAAGTTAAGCGCTTCAGCGCCGAAAGTAGTTGGGGGTCTCCCCCTGTGAGGATAGGACGTTGCCAGGCCAACGCGAAAGACGATCAAGCATCCGCTTGGTCGTCTCTTTTTGTATAGTTAAGTCGCATTTATTTCAGATTGGAAGGGTGCCTATATGACTCGGAAACCTAAACATAATCCTTTTACATTTATGGAAACGCTGGAGCAACATGTGCGAGAAGGACGTGTCTCTTTCCATGTACCTGGTCATCACAATGGAACGGTGAGAGATGAGAGGCTTCCTACTGTTTTTCACAAAATTATGCCATATGACTTAACAGAACTTGGGCACTTGGATGATTTACATCATGCGGAAGGGATTATCCTAGAAGGTGAAAAGGCATTAGGCTCCCTTTATCAGAGCAAAAGTAAATGGTTAGTAAATGGGTCTACTTCAGGAAACTGGAGTTTGTTAGCAGCAACCGTAAAGCGTGGAGAGCGAGTATATGTACAACGAAATTCTCACAAATCGGTTTGGAACGCCATTGAGTGGCTCGGTCTAGAGCCGATTTTACTCACACCCGAATTAGATAGAGGAAGTAGCTTGCCTACTGTTGTCGCATTGGAAACAATTCAAGACGCCATCACGCAGTACCCAGGAGGAAAAGCTCTCCTTCTAACATCCCCTACCTATTACGGAGACATGGCAAATATTCCGCAAATTAGTGCGTATTTGCGTTCGTTGAGCATTCCTCTATTAGTAGATGAAGCACATGGCGCTCATTTGATTCACCCTACATTTCCAAAGCGATCGGCCATTTTTGAAGGGGCTAGTGCCGTCGTACAATCAGCTCATAAAACGCTGCCGGCTCTCACGATGGGCGCATGGATTCACTACAAAGAAGAAATTGATGAAAAGCGTTTGTTTCATGCACTTTCGTCGTTTCAAACGTCTAGTCCATCTTACTTGATTATGGCCTCTCTTGATTATGCGAGGGAGTATCTCGAAAATTTAAGTGATCAAGATTGGGCGCATATTCAAACTAGCCATTTCGCGTTCATCATGGAAATGAGACGAGCTGGGTTTTCTATCAAAGTGGGCGATGACTTCACGAAGATGACTGTTTTAACATATCCGAAAAATGGTCTCGTGTTTAGCCAACACTTAGCATCGATTGGGATTGACGTAGAACTGGCTGCAGAAGATCACGTGTTATTCTGTTTGCCGTTAAGGGAATTAAACAGCCAAGAGATTCACCATTGGGTCAAACTGATTAAAAATGCATCGCAGCACGTTCCGCTCATCGTCGAAGATGAGACAATTTTTCCTTATCCGATGACCGAACGCGTATCACTGTTGCATGCTATATCGGATGACGCCGACATTGTCCGTCTCTCGTTTGAGCAAGCGATTGGACATGTTGCTGCGGAGACCGTTATTCCATACCCCCCGGGAATTCCTTGGATTCTAAGAGGGGAAGTCATCACTCATGAGAAAATAAGAGTTTTGAATGAATGGATTTCATTAGGACGGAACCTGCAGGCAAGTAGACATGTTATGATGAAACAAATTGAAGTTATCGTAGAGGAGTTTTAAGCGTGAAAGGTATGTTTATTACTGTGGAAGGACCAGATGGTTCTGGGAAAACAACACAGCTCCAATTGTTAGTTCAGTCGTTGACTGAGCAAGGATACGAAGTGGTCGTCACCCGTGAGCCAGGAGGAACGAAAGTCGGAAATAGCATCCGAGAAGTCTTACTCTCGCCAGAACATGATGAGATGACACCACGCGTCGAAATGATGCTCTATGCCGCATCCCGAGCCCAAAATGTCGACCAAGTGATTCGACCGGCTCTCCACCGCGGAGCGATTGTCGTATGTGATCGATTTGTCGACGCCTCGGTTGCTTATCAAGGATACGGACTCCAATATGACTTGTCGCAAATTTTGTCATTAAACGAGTGGGCAACAGCCGGGATCAAACCTGACTTGACGTTCCTCTTTGATTTGACCCCTGATCAAGCGAGTCATCGCATGAAAGAGAGAGGTCAATTGGATCGGATTGAGAGCCGTGACGAGTCCTTCCACCAACGCGTATATGAAGGATTTCAAAAATTATTAGAACAACATCCGGAACGAATGGTTCGCATCGATGCTAGTGCCACGATTGAAATGATTCAGGATGAAGTGTTAGATATTACGTTAGAACGATTAAATGAAAGAGGAGTGATGCAATAATGAAGATGGTAATCGCGATTGTACATGATAAGGATAGTGCACGCTTGTCAGATGCTTTGATTGAAGAAGATTTCCGCGCTACGAAATTAGCTACGACGGGTGGCTTTTTGAAAGAAGGAAACACCACGTTTATGATTGGTGTACCGAAAGAACGATTAGATGACCTCCTTGCGCTAATTAAATCGAATTGCTCGAGCCGGGATCAAATGATTACGCCGATTTCACCGATGGGTGGTCACGCCGATTCATATATTCCGTATCCTGTAGAAGTCCAAGTTGGCGGAGCGACTGTGTTTGTCTTGCCGATTGAAGGATTCCATCAGTTTTAATGGGAACGGTCACGAATATGAGCTTTCAAGAATTGACGAAAACTCAAACAGTTATTGCGAAAGTAATTGAAAACTCGATTGTTGCTCAAAAGGTCGGTCACGCTTATATTTTCTCTGGTGACTATGAACCTTATTTGATTGAAACGGCGCAACTATTTGCGAAGTCTCTTTTTTGTGAGTCGCCAGATGGGGTAGAGCCTTGTGGTAGCTGCCGAAACTGTAGACGGATGGATTCGGGAAACCTTGTCGACTACATGGAAGTCGAACCGGATGGGGCCAGTATCAAGAAAGAACAGGTGCAACAGCTATTGAGTGACTTGTCTTTACGTGGTGCAGAAGGTGACCGTCAAGTGTATGTCATTCACCAAGCCCATAAAATGACCCCACAGGCCGCCAACAGCCTATTGAAGTTCTTTGAAGAGCCTGGTGTGGGGAAACTAGCAATTTTAGTAACAACCCAGCCACAACTCCTTTTGCCGACAATCCGTTCGCGAGCTCAGCATTTAGTGTTCCGTCCGATTGATCGGGAGCGACTCGTAGAAACGTTAGTAACGGAAGCGCAGTGTACAAGCGATTTGGCACGTCTTGCCTTACAGACGTATCCGAAATGGGAAGATGCGCGTGAGGCGCTTCACAACGACTGGTTTGTACAGGCGTACGGGCTAGTGGTACAATTAGTTGAAGTATTGACAAAACGCCCGCAGGAATTACTTTTATTCGCCCAGGAAAAATGGCTTGGCCATTTCAAAGGGCGGAACGAGTTGCGAGTTGGTCTCGAGCTGTTCGAAAACTGGTTGGAGCAAGCGCTCCATTTCAAAGTACGAACAGATTATGTCCCGGAGTTATTTACGAAAGAACAAGCGCTTTATATCGCGTTTGTTAAAGATCGTCCGGTGCATAAAATCGTCCATGCCATTGAGTATGTCCATGAGGCGATTCGACGACTAGAGGCAAACGTCAATCCTCAATTAACGTTCGAACGGTTAACGTTCGATTTGCAGAAAGGATAGGAGAGCGTGCTTGAAGTAGTTGGAGTCCGTTTTAAAGAAGCGGGAAAAATCTATTACTTTTCACCAGGCGAAGCAACGCTTGAACGTGGGGACCATGTCATCGTAGAGACGGTACGAGGCATCGAATACGGTGAAATCGTCCAAGTTGGTAAACAACTTGGTGAAGACGAAGTGGTTTTACCGCTAAAGACAATCCTTCGTGTCGCTGATTCAAAAGATGCCGAAATCGTACGAGACAATCGATTGGCTGCTTTTGACGCTCACGCCGTCTGTGAAGAAAAAATTCGTGAACATCGACTTGAGATGAAGTTAGTAGATGTTGAGTATACATTTGATCGTAATAAAGTCATCTTTTATTTCACGGCAGAAGGCCGTGTTGACTTCCGTGAGCTTGTCAAAGATTTGGCGAGTGTGTTTCGGACTCGCATCGAACTTCGTCAAATCGGAGTTCGAGATGAAGCCAAACTCTTGAGCGGAATCGGACCTTGTGGTCGTGTGTTGTGTTGCTCCTCGTTCTTAGGGGAATTTGAACCGGTATCCATTAAGATGGCTAAGGATCAGAATCTATCCTTGAACCCGAATAAGATCTCCGGTGTATGTGGTCGTCTCATGTGCTGTCTGAAATACGAGAATGATACGTATGAAGAATTGAAGCGGGATTTGCCAGACGTCGGAAAACGAATCAAAATTCCAGAAGGTGACGGACGTGTCATCGGTCTCAACATCTTGGATCAGTTGATTCAAGTCGAATTGAATGATCGAACCCGTGTTGTGACGTATACAATCGACGAACTCGTTGAAGTCGGTGCAGTCAAACGAAAACCGTTGAAACAGTGATGGGGTGCTGAGCAGTGGAAAGAATGGATAAAAAGGAAGTCATGATGCGGGTCGACGCGATCGAGCAACAGATGCAATTGTTGACGGAGCATTTAGGGGTGCTCAAAGAGCAACTCGCCTACTTGCTCGAAGAAAACCAACACATGTATCTCGAAAACCATCATTTGCGCGAAAAAGTGGAGCAACTCGCAGAAGTCGATACACCCGACGGCGATCCTCAAATTGCCTTGTCCGGAAAAGGACAAAACAATTTGGCGGCATTATATCAAGAAGGGTTTCATATCTGCAACCTGCACTATGGACAAGTCAGAAAAGATGGAGATTGTCTGTTCTGCATGTCAATGCTAAATAAACATTAATAAAGGGGCGATAGACGGGCATACACCCGTCCGTCGCCTTTGTACGTTATGTAGGAGGGAAATGGCGTGACTGTAAAACAAGGGGAACGTCTTGATGATCTGTTGGGACGTCCCGGAAAAATCATTCAAAGTGATGATGTGTTTTCATTTTCATTGGATGCGGTGCTGCTCGCCGAATTTGTGTGGGTTCCGATTCAAAAAGGGAAGCTCGTTGATTTGTGCGCCGGCACGGGAGCGATTCCACTCTTTTTATCGTATCGGACGAAAGGGACGGTCACGGGCGTTGAAATCCAGCCTCGTCTCGTCGATATGGCGAACCGGAGCATTGGCGTCAATGATCTAGACGACAGGCTTCATATCGTTGAAGGGGATGTGAAACATGCGGCAAGCGTATTAGGGCATGCCCGGTATGACGTCGTCACGTGTAACCCGCCTTACTTTTTGGCGAACGAGACATCACTCCGTAATCAAAATGAGCACCATACGATTGCGCGTCATGAAGTGCTCTGCACGTTAGAAGACTGTATCCGTTCAGCCAGCCAGCTCGTTAAGCCGGGTGGGAAGGTAGCCTTCGTCCATCGGCCAGAGCGACTGCTCGATATTATAACGCTCATGCGGGCGTATCGGATCGAACCGAAGCGAATGCAACTCGTTTACCCAAAACAAGGTCGAGACGCGAACACATTGTTAATAGAGGGGTCAAAAGATGGAAAAGCAGGGCTCACAATCTTACCTCCGTTTGTCGTTTATGAGGAAGATGATACGTACACGAGTGACATGCGGGCAATCCTCGATGCGTAAACACTACGCGTACATCCTTGAGTGTCAGGATGGCACGTATTACACCGGGTATACGACAAATGTGGAAAAACGGATGGAGACGCATAACGCAGGAAAAGGTGCGAAATACACGCGAGCCCGTCTCCCAGTGACGTTACGGTACGTCAAGTCGTTCGAGACGAAGCGTGCGGCCATGCAGTATGAATGGTCCATCAAACAACTCACTCGGGCTCAAAAACAGCAATTGATGGAGGGGACGAGTAATGAACTCACAAAAAAGTTATCAGACTGACGGACCCACGCTCTACGTTGTGCCGACGCCAATCGGAAATTTAGAAGATATGACGTACCGAGCGGTTCGAATTCTAGGGGAAGTGGATTTGATTGCAGCCGAAGACACGCGGCAAACGATGAAATTGTGCCGTCATTTTGGAATCGAAACGAAGCTGGTCAGCTATCACGAGCACAACAAGCACGTGAGCGGACCACGCCTGATTGAAGACATCGAGGCAGGTAAGTCGATTGCCATCGTCTCAGACGCTGGCATGCCGGGTATTTCGGACCCCGGGAGTGATCTCGTGCGGTTGGCCATCTCGGCGAAGCTCCCCGTCGTCGTCCTACCGGGTGCGAACGCAGCGCTCACGGCGCTTGTCGCTTCAGGTCTTGCGACCGAGCGGTTCTTGTACTACGGCTTTTTACCGCGTAAAAAGAAAGAACGTCTCGACATATTGACGTCGTTGCAATACGAGCCGGGCACCATCATTTTTTATGAGGCGCCGCATCGGTTGAAAGAGATGTTAACCGGGATCCAGGACGTGTTCGGCAATCGGCAAATCGTTCTCGGACGCGAGTTGACGAAAACGTTTGAAGAGTTTTTACGTGGGACGGTAGAAGAAGCGCTAGTCTGGTGTGAAGGCGAAGTACGTGGTGAGTTCGTCGTCATGGTGGCTGGCTCGACGGAAGCGGCACCGACACACGACTGGTGGGAGGCGTTATCGCCGCTCGAGCACGTCGATCGTTATATCGAGGACGGATTGAAACCGAACGCGGCCATTAAACAAGCCGCTAAAGAACGAGGTCTGTCGCGCAGCGAGGTTTACGATGCCTATCATCAAGTGGACAAAAAAGAGTAAGCAAGGAATCCCTTGCTTACTCTTCGCTGTAGTAGTTTTCGAGCATGTTTTTCAACTCGACGAGAACGCGTTGCGCGCCTTCTGGTGAAAGGATCAATTTACCGTCTGCCAACTTGAAGTTGTCGTCCGATACTTCGCCCGTCACTTGACAAGTCATATTCGGTTTATATTTTTTCAATACGATTTGTTCGTTGTCGACGTAGATTTCAAGAGCGTCTTTCTCAGCGATCCCGAGTGTGCGGCGTAATTCGATTGGAATAACGACACGACCGAGCTCATCAACTTTCCGTACGATACCTGTAGATTTCATTTTGTGTTTCCTCCTCCAATGGTGTCGAAATCTCTTGGTGACATGAGTCGTCAAAATTCGACAATGTTACTACAGCAAAAAGCATACTAAACTTTCCAATTGTAGTCAACTGCTTACTATTGGAAATCTACATTTTCGAAAAATGACGATGTAAGAGTGATATATACCTAAAATTCCCCGAAAGTTAGGACCTGAAACAAAGAAAGGGTTTATCTGGAACATTTTTAATGAGGGAATAACAAAATAATTCCAAACAATTGGTTTGGAAATTCTTTTGTCGAACCGTGTATAATGGAAATTGCAAATGTCGAAAGGATGGAGAACATACAATGGCGAAGCCTACTTTTTATATTACGACTCCGATTTACTATCCGAGTGCTAAACTACACATTGGTCACGCTTATACGACGGTGGCCGGCGATGCGATTGCGCGCTATAAACGTCTGAAAGGATTTGACGTTCGCTATTTGACCGGGACAGATGAGCACGGTCAAAAGATTCAAGAAAAAGCGAAAGAAGCAGGTGTGACACCGCAAGCGTTCGTGGATGAAGTCGTCAAAGACATCAAAGTGTTGTGGGACCGTCTTGAAATCTCATATGACGACTATATCCGTACAACGGATGCGCGCCATAAGGCCGTCGTCGAGCACGTATTTGAGACGCTTCTGAAGAATGATGATATTTATCTTGGTGAATACGAAGGCTGGTACTCGATTCCTGATGAGACGTATTATACGGAGTCTCAGCTGATTGACGGGAAGAGCCCGGACAGCGGACACCCGGTCGAGCTCGTACGTGAAGAATGTTACTTCTTCCGTCTCAGCAAATACGCGGATCGTTTGATTGAGTACTTCGAATCACATCCCGATTTCATCTTACCGGAATCGCGTAAAACCGAGATGATCAATAACTTCTTGAAGCCAGGCCTTCAAGACTTGGCCGTTTCACGGACGACGTTTGATTGGGGTGTCCAAGTGCCGTCGAATCCGAAGCACGTCGTGTACGTGTGGGTCGATGCCCTCACGAACTATATCTCTGCCCTCGGATACGGGTCGGACAACGACGAGTTGTTCAACCGTTATTGGCCAGCCGACGTCCATTTGGTTGGGAAAGAAATCGTCCGTTTCCATACGATTATTTGGCCGGCACTCCTCATGGCGCTTGACCTCCCGTTGCCGAAACAAGTTTTCGCGCATGGATGGTTGCTCATGAAAGATGGCAAAATGTCGAAATCAAAAGGCAACGTCGTCGACCCGATTCCACTCATCGACCGCTACGGACTCGATTCGCTCCGTTACTATCTTCTTCGTGAAGTTCCGTTTGGAGCAGATGGAACGTTCACACCGGAAGCGTTTGTGGATCGCTTGAACTTTGACCTCGCGAACGACCTCGGAAACCTGCTCAACCGGACCGTGGCGATGATTAAGAAGTATTTCGATGGCGAGATCCCTGCCTATACGGGCAATGTGACGGAGTTCGATGCCTCGCTGCTTCAAGTCGTCAAGGAGACGACAGAGAAGACGGAAGCTGCCATGGAGCACATGGAGTTTTCAGTCGCGCTCACAAGTATTTGGCAACTCGTCAGCCGTGCCAATAAATACATCGACGAGACGCAACCGTGGGTCCTTGCGAAGGACGAAGCGAAACGGAATGAACTGGCATCGGTGATGACCCACCTTGCCGGCGTACTTCGTCACGTGGCGATCATGATTCAGCCGTTCATGACACGGGCGCCAAAAGAGATGTTCCGCCAGCTCGGGCTTGAAGGAAAAGACATGTCATGGGAAGCGCTCGATACGTTCGCGGCTTTCGATGGAGCGACTGTCACTGACGGAACGCCGATTTTCCCACGTCGTGACGTGAAGGAAGAAATCGATGCGATTCAAGAGATGATGCGTCAAGCATCGAAAGCACGCGTTGAAGAAGAGGAAGTGGAAGGCGATATCGAAGATGAGGACGTACGTCCAGAAATCACAATCGACGTCTTTGACCAAGTCGAGTTCCGTGTCGGTCAAATCATCGAAGCCGACAAAATCAAGAAGGCGAAGAAATTGTTGAAACTTCAAGTCGACCTTGGCGGGGAGACGCGCCAAATCGTCTCAGGTATCGCTGAATGGTATGCGCCGGAAGATTTAGTCGGGAAGAAAGTCATCGTCGTCGCCAACTTGAAGCCGGTCAAACTGCGTGGCGAGTTGTCACAAGGGATGATTTTAGCGGCAGATAAAGACGGAAAGCTTGAACTTGCGACCGTATCTGAGAATATGCCGAACGGGGCCATCGTCAAATAATCGTTTGGGGGAGACTTCGGTCTCCCTCTTTGTCTATAGAAGGAGGAAGCATCATGTTGATTGATACGCATACCCATATCAATGCCGAGCAATTCAATGAGGACGTCGAAGCGACAATCGAGCGGGCTCGTGCTGCGGGCGTTTCCCCGATGCTCGTCGTCGGATTCGATAATCCGACCATCACGCGGGCAATCGAACTCGCGGAAACGTATGAGGATATTTACGCCATCGTTGGGTGGCACCCGGTCGATGCCGTCGATTGTACGGATGCTGATTTGCAGAGAATCGAGACGTTAATGGCCCATCCGAAAGTGATGGCGCTTGGAGAAATCGGACTCGATTACCATTGGGACAAATCGGAGAAAGAGGTCCAACAACGCGTATTCCGTCAGCAAATCGCCATCGCGAAGCGGACGAACATGCCGATTGTGATTCATAATCGGGAAGCGACAGCCGACGTGCTCGATATTTTAGAGGAAGAACACGCCGAAGCGGTCGGTGGTGTGTTCCATAGTTACAGCATGTCTGTCGAACTGTTGGAACGCTGTCTGCGTCTAAACTTCTACATCTCGCTCGGAGGACCGGTGACGTTTAAAAATGCGAAAGTCCCGAAGGCAGTGGCGCAACAAGTGCCGCTCGATCGTCTCCTTGTCGAGACGGACTGTCCGTATTTAACGCCGACACCGTTCCGAGGTAAGCGGAACGAACCAGCTTACGTCACATATGTCGCCGAAGAGATTGCATCATTGCGCGACATGTCCTATGATGCGCTCGCTGAAGCAACGACAGCCAATGCGAAGCGTCTATTTCGTCTCCCATGATGTTCAGGCGCATCATATTGAGTATTGGTGTCGTAGCGACGGCGGTGTTCGCGTATATGGCGATGCAGCCTGAACCGATCACCATCGTGGACGACGGTGTGACGACCGTGTACGAGAGTCGCAGCGAGTCGGTATTAGAGGTGCTTGAAGAGACCGGTATTGTCATTGACGAGGCGGATGTGGTGACGCCCGCCTTAAGTGCCGACATCCCGATGGATCGAGTGATTCAGATTGAGCGGGCCCGCACCGTATCGCTTCAAATCGGTTACGGGCAAGTTGAGACGATCGAAACGCGCGAACGCACCGTCGAAGACGTATTACTTCGCTATGGAGTAAGTGTGCGTGAAGGGGACGATGTGTATCCGGGCATACGTGCACCGGTCACATCAGGGATGACAATTCGTTACCAGCCTGTCGTCGCCCTTGATGTCATTGTCGGGGACGAGGCAAACACCTTGTATACGATGGCTCAAACTGTCGAACAGGCGCTACAAGAAGCGAATGTCACGATTTCTGACCAAGATACGGTCGTCCCGGCGCTAACGACACCGGTACGTGAGGGCATGACCATCACCGTCAACGTGAGTCGAGACGTCGTACAATATGAAAGTCGTCTGATCCCGTTTGAAATCGTCATGGAAGAGGACGACACGCTCGAAATTGGAGAGACCGAAGTCGTACAAGTCGGCATCCCAGGACTCGAACGGACGCGGTATGCACTAACAGTGGAAAATGGTACAATTACAAATCGGACCGAAACGAGCGTTGACGTATTACAGACTGTACGTCCACAAATCATTAAACGTGGGACGAAAGTCGTGGCCGACCCGGAGACGGAACCGGTAACGAATCAAGAGACGACAGCCACACTCGAACCGTCGAGCCCGTTTCGAGAAGAGGCGGAGATTAAAATCGAAGAGACGCCTCGAGCCGAGGATGCTCTGGATTTCACCTCCGCGAAACAACTTCTTGTCGAAGCGACGGCGTATACGAACAATGCGGAAGACACGGTCACATTTGACGGCAGGGTACTGACCCGCAGCGGTTATGATGTAACGGACACGATCTTGTATGAAGGGATGCGAATCATTGCTGTCGATCCAGCTGTTATTCCCCTTGGCACACGTGTGTATGTCGAAGGATTTGGCATGGCGATTGCCTTAGATACGGGCAGTGCGATCAAAGGGCATAAGATTGATGTGATGATGGACACGAAAGAAGAAGCGGTGACGTTTGGACGTAAACCGCTCACGATTTGGGTCATCCCGAAGCAAGAAGAGAAAGAAGGAAATGATGATGCGTGAAAAGATACAAGAAGTGATTGTCGTCGAAGGACGAGATGACACGACGCGACTTCAAGAAGTATATGACGTCGATACGATTGAAACGAATGGGTCTGCCGTCTCGAAACAGACGATTGAACGAATCAAACGCGCCCAAGAAACGCGCGGCGTCATCATTTTGACGGACCCAGACTATCCAGGTGACCGAATCCGGGCCATTGTCGAGGAGCAGGTTAAAGGATGTAAGCATGCTTATTTGCCGCGGGCCGAAGCGAAAGATAAACGCGGCAAAATCGGTGTTGAACATGCGTCGCCGGCAACGATTCGTCGTGTGCTCGAAGCGGTGTATGAACAGCGAGTCGAGACCGACATGCCGCTCGTTACCCGTCAGATGGTACTCGAAGCCGATTTGATTGGCGGGGCGGATGCAGCTCGGCGTCGTAAACGGCTTGGCGTGTTACTCCGCATCGGTGAACCGAACGCCAAACAGTTTGTAAAGCGCGTGGAGGCGTTACGGGTCACGATTGAAGAATGGGAACGGGCATTGGCTCAGTTAGAGGAGGAAAATCATTGAAAGACATTGCAACCATCCAACGCACGAAATCAATTTTAGAACGTCACGGCTTCTCTTTCAAAAAGTCGCTCGGACAAAATTTTTTAATCGACTTAAATATTTTGAACAAAATCGTGGATGCGGCTGAGTTAGGTGAGGCGAGCGGGGTGCTCGAAATCGGTCCGGGCATCGGGTCGTTGACGGAACAGTCTGCCAAGCGGGCTAAGAAAGTCGTCGCCCTTGAGATCGACCAACGCCTGCTTCCGATTCTGGAAGATACGATGTCGCCCTATCCACATGTGCACGTCATTCACGGCGATGCACTTGAACTCGATATTCAAAGTATCGTGGAACGTGAGTTTTTTAGCCAAGGAATCGAAGACATTTCAGTTGTGGCGAACTTGCCATACTATGTGACGACGCCAATCATCATGCGGTT
Source organism: Exiguobacterium sp. SL-9 (assembly GCF_004336985.1). Classification (GTDB taxonomy): domain Bacteria; phylum Bacillota; class Bacilli; order Exiguobacteriales; family Exiguobacteriaceae; genus Exiguobacterium. Next base: position 31,424 of record NZ_SJUO01000009.1, on the reverse strand, counting down.
ACTCGAGAGTCAGATTAAATTCCGCTCCCTCGTCATGATGATTCAAAAAGAAGTGGCCGAGCGAATCGGAGCGAAGCCGGGGACGAAAGCGTACGGTTCGCTCTCGATTGCGATTCAGTATTACGCCGAGGCGAATGTGAGCTTTATCGTCCCGAAAAGTGTGTTCATGCCGGCGCCGAACGTCGATTCAGCGGTCATCACATTGAAAATGCGTCCAAAGCCGGCCGTTGATGTGAAAGATGAAGCCTTCTTCTTCGAACTTGCCCGGGCCAGTTTCGCACAACGTCGAAAAACCATTCTAAATAACTTGACGAATCATCTTGGGAAAGACAAAAAAATGGAAATCGAACAGTTTTTAGGTGAAGCCGGAATCGATCCGAAACGGCGAGGCGAAACGCTTTCGCTTGAGGAGTTTGCACGGTTAGCTGACACAATTTTACCACTTAAAAACAGTTGACGACCGGATAACGAATCGATATAATATTAATCTTTATTTTCTTTTTTGAATGTGTTATACTTGTAACAGTGAGGTGAAGCGTATGCCAAAGACGTTGCAAGAAATCAGACAGAAACTCGAATCGCATGTTGGAGAACGATTGACGTTGAAAGCAAACGGCGGTCGTAAGAAAGTCGTTACTCGGTTTGGAACGCTCGTTGAGACGTATCCCGCGGTGTTCGTCGTCAAATTGGATGAAGACCACCATAACGTGGAACGTGTCTCATATAGCTACGCTGATGTCCTAACGGATACAGTTAAAATTGAATTCAGTAATTGATCGATAAATGAGGGGCGGATGCATTGGCAGCTGCTTCTTTTTTTGTGCGCTCGTTTACGGTACAATGGCGAACAGGAGATACATGGGAAGGGTGAACGATATGCGCACGATCAGTGTGAAAGCGCCGGCAAAAATCAACTTGACGCTCGATGTCCTTGGGAAGCGGACGGACGGCTATCATGAAGTGGAAATGGTAATGACGACAGTAGACTTATCGGACCGGTTGGAATTGACCGTGCTCGATACGGATGAGATTCGGATTCAGTCCGAGCATGCCTATGTGCCGAACGACCATCGAAATTTAGCTTATCGTGCGGCTGAGCTGTTACGGAAGCGATTCAACATCAAACAAGGCGTCGAAATTGTATTAGACAAGCAAATCCCGGTCGCGGCAGGATTGGCCGGCGGCTCGAGCGACGCGGCGGCTACACTTCGGGGGATGAACGAACTGTTCGACCTCGGCCTTTCGTTAGAAGAGTTGGCCGAACTCGGGGCCGCCGTTGGATCGGACGTATCGTTTTGTGTCATGGGAGGAACTGCGATCGCGCGCGGTCGCGGCGAACAGTTAGAGACGATTCCATCACCGCCGCCGTGCTACGTCGTATTGGCGAAGCCGAAAATCGGCGTGTCGACTGCTGACGTCTATCGTGCCGTGCAGATGGAGAAGATTGTCCATCCGAACACCGAGGCGATGGTCATGGCGATTCGGGATCGTGATTTCGAGGGCATCTGTTCACATCTCGGGAACGCCCTCGAGGCGGTCACGCTCGAACTTCATCCGGAAGTTCGCCAAATCAAAGAGACGATGCTCCACTGTGGAGCGGATGGGGTGCTCATGAGTGGCAGTGGGCCGACGGTGTTCGCATTGATTGAGCACGAGCAAAAAGCACATCGTGTCTATAATGGTCTGAAAGGATTTTGTCCTGAAGTGTTCGTCGTTCGGATTCTCGGCAAAAAACATTGAACAAAGACGAATGAGAGTGATATATTCTGTTTAGAACATTCGTTTATTATTGAAGAAGTGAAGGGGAATCCGTATGAAAATTCGTAGAAGTGGTCGTCTTGTCGATATGACCCGTTATTTGCTGGACCATCCACACCAGCTTGTCTCATTATCGATGTTTTCGAGTCGTTATAAAGCAGCTAAGTCATCGATCAGTGAAGATTTGGTCATCGTCAGTGAAATGCTTTCGCATGATGGTACCGGAAAACTTGTCACAGTGCCAGGAGCAGCCGGGGGTGTCATGTTTATTCCAGGATGGAGCAAGGAAAAGTCGCTCTCGATGATCGATGGCTTGTGTGAACAGTTGTCGAAACCGGAACGCCTGCTTCCGGGAGGGTACCTCTATTTGACAGATGTCCTTGGTAACCCAAGTCAAGTGAAGCCGATGGGGCAAGTCTTTGCATCCGTGTTCGCCGATCGAAAAGTCGATGTCGTCATGACGATCGCGACAAAAGGGATTCCGCTCGCTTATGCTGTCGCCGAGCAACTTGGTGTCCCGTTCGTCATCGTTCGCTCTGATAGTCGTGTCACCGAAGGCTCAACGGTTAGCATCAACTACGTCTCGGGCTCATCAAAGGCGATTCGTACGATGGCGCTCGCTCGTCGCAGTCTGCCTCGTGGCGCGAACGTCCTATTGATTGATGACTTTATGAAAGCCGGTGGTACGATTCGCGGGATGATGAGTCTCTTGAACGAATTCGAGGCGAATCTTGCGGGTGTCGGTGTTCTCATGGAAGCGGAAGGCGCCGAGAAGAAGATGGTGAGCGAATACGTCAGTTTGATGAAATTGACGAACGTCGATTCAGATGAAGGGCTTGTCACGATTTCGCGCGGAAACGTCGAACAGTTCTTAAAGTGATTGGCAAAAATTTGATTTCGTTTTATGATGAAAGGGTATAAGGTTCGTACGAAGTCACACCGGTTCGCTTGGAATCATCTCAGCCTTTTAGAAAGTACACCATGGTCTAGACAACGATGAAAAGGGGATGCGAAACATGCAGATCACAGACGTAAAAATTCGCAAAGTCGCGACGGAAGGTAGAATGAAGGCACTCGCCTCCATTACACTTGACCATGAATTTGTCGTACATGACCTTCGAATCATTGAAGGAAGTACCGGTCTTTTCGTAGCGATGCCGAGCAAGCGAACGCCAGAGGGGATTTTTCGCGACATTGCTCACCCGATCAATGGAGATATGCGTCAAAAAGTCGAGGCGGCTGTTTTGGAGGCATATGACCGAGAGGACAGCGCCATCGCCGAGACGCGAGTACGGCACAATGCCATGAATGAGTAATTTTTGACAGCGGATGGGGACCCTTCCGCTGCCTTTTTACGTTTCATTGGTTACGAATGGTTACAACTGTTGAAACCATGTCACGGTTTCGATATAGTAGATACGGTGTAAATAAAGGTTTGAATGCAGAAAAAACCGAACGGTTGAGTACATTACAGTCGATATGAGATAGGAGCGAATCAAGAATGGATCGTTTTGCAGTCATTTTGGCAGCAGGTAAAGGAACGCGCATGAAGTCGAAACTCTATAAAGTGCTTCATCCGGTCCTCGGAAAACCGATGGTCGAACACGTCGTCGATCAACTCGATAAAATCGGGGTCAGTCGTCAAATCGTCATCGTCGGCCATGGGGCTGAAGCGGTACAAGAGACGTTGGGCTCACGCGTGGAGTATGCGGTCCAAGAACAACAACTCGGTACAGGCCATGCCGTGCAGATGGCAGAAGGCGAACTCGCCGGTAAGCCCGGCGCGACACTTGTCGTTTGCGGGGATACGCCACTGTTGACAGCGGAAACGCTCGAGGCGCTGTTGGCTCATCATGAAGCTCAACAAGCAAAAGTGACTGTATTGACAGCCATCGCTGACGATGCGACAGGATATGGTCGCGTCATTCGTGGCGAAGACGGGAACGTCACAAAAGTTGTCGAGCATAAAGATGCGTCTGACACTGAGCTACAAATTCAAGAAATCAACACAGGTACGTACGTGTTTGATAACGAGCTCTTGTTCGATGCCTTGAAACAAGTCGGAAACAATAACGCTCAAGGCGAGTACTATTTGCCGGACGTCATCTCAATCGCAAAAGAAGCAGGCGAAGTCGTGGCAGCACATACGGCGCCGACGTTTGATGAAACGATCGGGGTCAACGACCGGGTCGCCCTCTCACAAGCTGAAGCGGTCATGCGCAAGCGGACGAATGAACGCCTTATGCGAGACGGTGTGACATTCATGGATCCTGCTTCGACGTACATCTCACCGGATGCGGTCATCGGCTCGGATACAATCATCTATCCAGGGACGGTCATTCTCGGGAAGACGATCATCGGTTCGGAATGTGTGATTGGTCCAAACTCAGATATTCGTAATAGCGTCATCGAAGACGGAGCGATTGTTCGTCAGTCGGTCGTCAGTGATAGCCGTGTCGGAAGTGGAGCACAGGTCGGACCGTTCGCCCATCTTCGTCAACAAGCAGTGCTCGGCGCCAACACGCGCGTCGGTAACTTCGTGGAAATCAAAAAATCGACGTTCGGGGACGGTGCAAAAGCATCACATCTCAGCTATATCGGAGATGCTTCGATCGGGGAACGCGTCAACCTCGGCTGTGGATCCATCACGGTCAACTATGATGGCAAAAACAAGTTTGAAACGGTCGTCGAAGCCGATGCTTTCGTCGGATGTAACGTCAACTTGATTGCTCCAGTGAAAGTCGGGAAAGGTTCGATTGTTGCAGCTGGTTCGACCATTACAGATGATGTGCCAGAAGAGGCACTCGCGATTGCTCGCGAGCGCCAAACGAACAAAGAAGGTTACACGAAACGATAAGTTGCTGCCTATTATTATGGAAAACGATGGAGGAGAATCCTAAACATGTCTACTGTATATGAACGTGAAATTCGCCTATTTAGCTTAAACTCAAACCGCCCACTCGCCGAAGAGATTGCCAAAGAAATTGGCATCCCGCTCAGCGATTGCCAAGTGAAGCGGTTTAGCGACGGAGAACTTTACATCAACATCGAGGAGAGCGTACGAGGCGATGATGTATACATTATTCAATCGACAAGCTCACCGGTGAACGAGACGCTTATGGAGTTACTCGTCATGATCGATGCGTTGAAGCGGGCTTCAGTCCGGACAATCAACGTGGTCATGCCTTACTACGGTTATGCTCGCCAAGACCGGAAGGCGCGCTCACGTGAGCCAATCACAGCGAAACTCGTCGCTGATCTGTTGACGGTCGCAGGCGCGACACGTTTGATCACGATGGACTTGCACGCTGCTCAAATCCAAGGTTTCTTCAATATCCCAGTAGATCAATTGTTAGGTGTTCCACTCATCTCGACGTATTTCGAGACAGAAGAATTCAAAGCGAAAGACATTGTTGTCGTTTCACCAGACCACGGTGGCGTCACGCGTGCCCGTAAGCTCGCAGAACGTTTGAAGGCACCAATCGCCATCATCGATAAGCGTCGTCCAGAGGCGAACGTGGCGGAAGTCATGAACATCGTTGGCAGCGTCGAAGGCAAGACGGCCATCTTGATCGATGACATCATCGATACAGCTGGAACGATCACGCTCGCAGCGGATGCCATCGTTCAAGCGGGAGCAAAAGAAGTGTACGCCTCGTGTACACACCCGGTTTTATCTGGACCTGCGATGGAACGGATTGACAATTCGTCAATCAAAGAACTCGTCGTTTTGAACACGATCGATTTAGAAGGTCGCGAATGTTCGAGCAAAATCAAGCAGATGTCGGTTGCCCGTTTGCTTGGGGAAGCGATCATGCGTGTCCACGAGCACAAATCGGTGAGCACGCTGTTCGATTAAAAAAACGAGGCCCGAAGGCGTTCGCCTTTGGGCTTTTTTGTTCAGGAGGAATAAGATGAAATGTATCGTCGGCCTCGGGAATCCAGGCAAAAAATATGAGATGACCCGTCACAACGTTGGATTTTTAGCGATTGATCGCTTAGCTGATAAACATGGGATTCAACTCGATGAAGCTAAGTTTAAAGCAGTAATCGGAACGGGAAGAATCAATGGAGAACGTGTCGTCCTCGTCAAACCGCTCACCTACATGAATCTGTCAGGGGAGTCGGTTCGTCCGATTTTAGATTACTATAAGATTGAAATCGATGACTTACTCGTCATTTATGATGACTTAGACATGGTGCCGGGGAAACTACGATTCCGTCCGAAAGGCAGTGCCGGAGGGCATAACGGGATCAAGTCACTGATTCAGCATCTGGGGACCCAAGACTTCAAACGTCTGAAACTCGGGATTGGTCGTCCGCCGCATCCGATTAAAGTCGTCGATTGGGTACTGATGAACTACCGAAAAGAAGATATGCCAGAATTGAATGATACGCTCGATCAAGCGGTGTCCGCCGCGACTGATTTTGTGGACACGGAATGGATCGCGCTCATGAATCGATATAACTAAAGGGTCAACGTACCCTTTTTTGTCGTATGAGGTGGAGGAAATCAAATGAATGCTTTAGAGAAATTCATGTTGGCATTGCCTGAGACGAACGTGATTCGGGAGCGGTTGCCAAAAGTCGATCGTCAACTCGTCACCGGTCTGACAACGAGTGCTAAGGCGCTCGTGTTGGCAGGTTTGGCGAAAAATTCGCCAAGACGCCTCGTTGTCGTCACGCATAACATGTATCAAGCGCAAAAAATGTATGATCAGCTCGAGTCGCTCGTCGGCCCGAGCAACACGTTGCTTTATCCGATTGATGAGACGCTCGCTGGCGAACTGTCACTCACATCGAGCCCGGAACTGCTTGCCGCGCGGATTGAAGCTCGAACACGTCTCCTTAACGAAACGGGAGGCGTCCTTGTCGTGCCACTTGGTGGGTTACGTCGCTTTATCCCGAGCCCGACGGACTGGCAGACGAGCCATCGCATCATCAAACCAGGGCAAGAACTCGATTTGAAGCCGTTTGCCGAGACGCTCATCACGCTCGGATATGAACGAACGGCCACCGTGACCGCGCCGGGTGAGTTCTCTGTACGGGGAAGCATTTTGGACGTCTATCCGCTCACGGAGGCGCGTCCGTATCGAATCGATTTATTCGATACCGAAGTGGATTCCATCTTTACGTTCGATGCTGAGACACAACGCTCACTCGGGGTCGTCGCTGAAGCGGTCATTCCCCCAGCCACCGAGTTTATCGCGTCGACAGAACAACTGAAAAAAGCCGGACAGGCACTCGAACGTCAATACGATCGGACGCTCTCGTTGATCGAGACGGAGACGATTCGTCAAGCGCTCGAGGACGGGATTGCCCGGGACATCGAACAGTTTGGCCGTGGCGAAGCACCTGAGAAGGTCGGGAAGTATACCCCGCTCCTATATAGTTCGACGCTCCTTGATTACGTCGGACCGGATGCTGTCTTAATTTTAGATGAAGTGGCACGGATTGAAGATGCTGCCGATGTGCAAGACCGTGAGGAAGCCGAATGGTTCTCGTCGCTCATTGAACGCGGCGAGTCCGTCAGCAACTATACGCTCGCTGTCCCGATGCATAAAGTGTTTCGTGATTTGAAGCAAGTGGCGTTCTCGCTCCTCCCATCGAGACGGTCGGGAATTCCGGAGACGAACACGGTCCATCTCAGTTGCCGTCCGCTCCCGGCGTTCCACGGACAGATGCATTTGCTGAAGCAAGAAGTTGAACGGTGGCAACAAGGTGACCATCGCCTCGTCTTTTTAGCAGGAGATCAAATGCGAGCCGATAAAGTCGTGGCGTTGCTTGAAGACTATGGCATCTCGTCCACGTTCACGAATGTGGATGGCGAGCTGTTGCCGCGTCACGTCCACGTCATGATCGGGCAAATCGAAGGCGGATTCGAACTCTCGACGAGCCGTCTCGTCGTCGTTTCCGAAGAGGAACTGTTCAAGCGTGTCACGAAACGGAAACGACAGACGAAGAACTTGACGAACGCTGAACGGATTAAAAGTTATCAAGAATTAAAACCGAACGACCACGTCGTCCACATCCATCACGGGATTGGGAAGTACCTCGGCATCAAAACCATCGAAGTCGGCGGCATTCACCAAGACTACTTACATCTTGTCTACGCCGGCGACGATGCGCTCTATGTCCCCGTCGATCAAATCGATCTCGTCCAAAAATATGTCGGGGCCGAAGGGAAAGAGCCGAAGATTTATAAACTTGGTGGAACCGAGTGGAAGAAGGTCAAATCGAAAGTCGCCAAATCGGTCGAAGATATCGCCGATGAGCTGATCAAGCTGTATGCGGCGCGGGAAGCGTCCGTCGGCTATGCATTCCCGACCGATGATGAGGAGATGAGCCAATTTGAAGGTTCGTTCCCGTATGCGGAGACAGAGGACCAGGTCCGTTCTATCGCTGAAATCAAGGCCGACATGGAGCGATCGCGACCGATGGACCGTCTCCTCTGTGGCGATGTCGGTTATGGAAAGACAGAAGTGGCGATTCGAGCCGCATTTAAAGCGGTTCTTGCCGGCAAACAAGTCGCTTTTCTCGTGCCGACGACCGTGCTCGCACAACAACATTACGAGACGATGCTCGAGCGGTTCAGTGAGTTTCCAATCAACGTCTCCGTCATGAGCCGATTCCGCTCGAAAAGCGAGATGGCTGCAACGAAGAAAGGTTTAAAGGAAGGGACGATTGACGTCGTAGTCGGGACGCACCGTGTTTTGTCGAAAGACGTCACGTTCGCCGACCTCGGTCTCGTCATCATCGATGAGGAACAACGTTTCGGGGTCAAACATAAAGAGCGACTCAAGCAGTTGAAGACGAACATCGATGTCTTGACGCTCACAGCGACACCGATCCCGCGGACGCTCCATATGTCAATGATTGGGATTCGAGATTTGTCGGTTCTCGAGACACCGCCAGAGAACCGCTACCCGGTCCAGACGTATGTCATGGAGTATGACGGCATCGTGCTGCGTGAGGCACTGGAGCGCGAACTCGCACGAGGCGGGCAGGCGTTCTTCCTCTACAACCGCGTTGAAGGGATTGAACGGAAAGCTGAAGAGATTCGCGCTTTGTTACCGGAAGCGCGTATCGCGACGGCGCACGGTCGGATGACCGAGACGGAACTCGAGAGCCAGCTCATCAGCTTCCTTGAAGGAGAAGCAGACGTGCTCGTCTCGACGACGATCATCGAGACCGGCATCGATATCCCAAACGTGAACACGCTTATCGTCCACGATGCGGATAAGATGGGGCTGTCACAACTGTATCAGTTGCGTGGTCGAGTCGGCCGTTCCAACCGGATTGCCTACGCCTACTTCACGTATCGGAAAGACAAGCGCTTGACCGAGGTCGCGGAGAGCCGGTTACAGGCCATCAAGGAGTTCACGGAGCTCGGGAGCGGGTTCAAAATCGCGATGCGCGACTTATCGATTCGCGGCGCCGGCAATTTGCTCGGAGCCCAGCAATCCGGCTTTATTGATTCGGTCGGGTTCGATTTATACTCGCAAATGTTGTCTGAAGCCATCGAAGAACGGAAAGACCGGATGCGCGGTCAGGCGAAACAAGTCGTCTTCAAACCGGAGATCACGTTCCAAGCGGACGCGTATATCCCAGACGAGTATTTGTCAGATAGCGAATTGAAAATTGAGATGTACAAACGTTTCAAATATGTTGATACACCAGAGGCTTTGTTCGCCCTTCAAGACGAGTTGATTGAACGGTTCGGCGAATTCCCAGAACCGGTCTCCCTCCTCATCCAACTGACGCGTCTACGGATTTACGGGGAAATGGCGAAAGTGGCCCGTATCAAACAGACACCGGGTCGCATCGAGATGGTATTGTCGCTCGAATCGACGACGGCGCTTGACGTCCCATCATTCATGGAATGGACGATGCCGCTCGGCCGGAAGCTCGGTGTCGGTCAAGACAACGGCGCGCTCAAGTTGTCGCTCAGCGGTCGGATGCCAGTCGTCGAGCTGTTGAATGATGCCGATACTGTACTTGAAGAGCTCGTGAAGAGGTTGGCGCATGCGGTCGCCAAGTAAGTTTGCGACCGGGGTCGTCTTATTTGCGCTCGCGGGCTATCTTTCAAAGTTCATCAGTTTTGCGTATCGGGTCCCGTACCAAAATATCGCGGGAGACTTCGGGTTATATGCCTATCAGACGGTATATCCATTTGCCGCAATCGTCGCCTCGCTCGGCATGTATGCGATGCCGGTCGTGATTGCGAAAATCGGTGTCGGGGCCCAAGGGCCGCGGCGAAAGCTCGAAGTGTTATGGGGAAGTTTTTATGTCTTGCTCGGTCTCGCTCTCACACTTGTCATCGCGATGTGGGCGCTCGCGCCGGTTATTGCCCGTCTCCTCGGTGATGTAGAACTCGCACCGACGTTACGCGTGATCAGTCTGAGTTATTTGCTCATGCCCGCGTTGGCGGTGCTCCGCGGTTCGTTTCAATCGGTCGATGACTTGAGACCAAGCGCCATTTCGCAAGTGCTCGAAAATCTTGTCCGCGTCACAGTTTTGCTCATCGCCTTGTTGATTGGCGTCCGCTTTGGACAAGACGCCTATACGTTGAGCCGTTATGCGTACGCAGCGACGCTCGTCGGGGGTGTCATCGCCATTGTCATCTTGTCGTTATGGGCGAAGCAGCTAAGAGTCGTCCCGGTACAATCCGCGACGTTGCGGTCTGTCCTTCGAATCTTACTGACGACCGGCTTTGCCGTCGGATTCGCCTCGCTCGGGATTTTATGGATGCAACTCGTCGACTCATTCACGATTGTCAATCTGATGGGTGGGGATTACGCGGCGAAAGTCGGGAAAGGGGTATTTGACCGAGGCTATCCGCTCGTTCAATTCGCGATTCTTTTCACGACGGCGCTCGGGATGGCGAACGTACCGAACTTGGTGCGCCATTATCGTGCCGGTCGGGTCGAGGCGACGTCTTTCGGACTCAGCTCGATGATTCGCGTGACGACGACAGTTGCCGCAGCGGCGACGGTTGGCCTGATGGGCGTCATGTTCCCGTTAAATATCGCCTTATTTGAAAATGCGGCCGGAACAATGGCGCTCGTCTTACTCTCGACGAGCACGTTTGCCGCATCGCTTGCCGTAGCGAGTATGACGTGTCTACAGGCGATTGACCGGGAACGGACGGCCGCAATCGGCATGCTTCTCGCAATCGGTGTCAAGCTGATCAGCAACCTGTGGCTCGTTCCTCACTACGGTATTGAAGGGGCCGCCATTGGAACGTCGATTGCCTTTTTAGCGATGGCCGCCTTCAACTTCAATCGGCTCGATCAAATCATCCCGCTAGGCATGCTCCGATTTAAACACTATGGGCGTCTCGTCAAAACGGTGGCGCCGATGGGCGTCGTCTTGCTCGGCTTGAATGTTATTGCGCTTGATTGGTTGACAGACCGTCTTGACGCCCTCGTCTGGCTTGGATCCATGCTCTTGCTTGGGGCCGGCAGTTATGTCTGGCGATTATGGAAAGAACAAGTATTGACGACAGAAGAGTGGGAGATGATTCCGTTCGGAGGTCGACTCATCAATCTGTTAGAAAAAAAGGAGAATTAAATATGAGTTACGGAATTACGGTCGTCGGCCTCGGGTCTGGCGAACTCGAGCAATTACCACTCGGTGTCTATCGTCACTTGAAACAGCAACCGCTCGTTTGGTTGCGTACGAAAGAGCACCCGGTCGTCAAAGAGCTTGAGATGGAAGGCGTTCACTTTGAATCGTTCGATTCGATTTACGAATCGTGCGATACGTTTGAGGAAGTGTATACCCAAATCGTTGCGACATTGCTCGAGAAGAGTGAAGAGATGGCCATCACCTATGCCGTGCCGGGTCATCCGTTCGTGGCGGAGCGCACGGTCGAACTGCTCGTCGAGCAAGATGCGAACGTCACGTTCCTCGGGGGACAGAGCTTTTTGGACGCCATGTTCCAAGCCCTTCGCATCGACCCAATCAACGGCTTCCAATTACTCGATGCGACTGCGCTCGATGTGGAACGGATTCAAGTGACCCAACACGTATTGATCGGTCAAGTGTATGACGGGTTCGTGGCCGGCGATGTGAAAGTACAACTGATGGAACGGTATCCGGATGAGCATGTCGTCAAACTCGTGACGGCTGCTGGGACGAAACGCGAGCGGGTCAGTGAAATCCCACTCTACGAGATGGACCGCGTGGCAGAGGTCGATAACTTGACGACGCTCTATGTGCCGCCGTTGATGGACGAAGCACATCTCGCCCGCGAGTTTTCGACGTTGAAGCACATCATCGCGACACTCCGTGGACCGGACGGGTGCCCATGGGATCGAAAGCAGACGCACGAATCGCTTCGCAAATATTTGCTTGAAGAAGCGTACGAATTGATTGAAGCGATCGACGAGGAAGACGATGATGCCATCGTCGAAGAGCTCGGTGACGTCTTGCTTCAAGTCATGTTACATGCCCAAATCGGGGCGGACGAAGGCTATTTCGATATTCGGGATGTCATTGGCACCGTCAGTGAGAAGATGGTACGCCGTCATCCTCATGTGTTCGGTGACGTGACGGTCGATGATGCCGATGAAGTCGTGACGAATTGGAATGCGATTAAACAAGTGGAAAAAGGGGAAAAGAGAAAATCGCAGCTAGATGGTGTCCTCATGACGCAACCTGGGTTGATGCGGGCCGAGCAATTGCAGAAGAAAGCTGCTCAAGTCGGTTTCGAATGGGACGATGTGCAAGGTGCGTTCGAGAAGTTAGAAGAAGAGCTTCACGAGTGGAGAAGTCAGCCTGAAGATGAACGAGAGCTTGGCGATGTCCTGTTCTCGGTCGTCAACGTAGCGCGTTATTTCAATTTGAACGCCGAGCAGGCGCTCGAACGGACCAACCAAAAATTTAAGAGACGATTCGAATATATTGAAGCGAACGGCTCCATCGGAGAGATGACGCTCGACGAGATGGATCGACTCTGGGATGAAGCGAAGGAGAAGGGATTATGAGACTAGACAAGTTTTTGAAAGTATCCCGTTTGATTAAACGGCGTACGTTGGCGAAAGAAGTCGCCGACCAAGGCCGGATTCAATTGAACGGACAAGTGGCGAAAGCGAGCACGGACGTCAAAGTCGGTGACGAGTTGCAAATTCGATTTGGGAACAAGCTCGTCACGGTCGTCATCGACTCGATTGCCGAGCATGCCCGCAAAGAGGACGCGAAAGAAATGTACCGCTTGCTCAAAGAAGAAAAGGTGAACAGTGGTACGGAAGCGTAAAAAAAAGGTATACTGGACGTAACAGGACAGGAGGAAGGTGATTCGATGAATGGACGTAACCCGATGGAACGCAAACAGCGGATTCGGGCTCTTGATGAACGAAGAGAACAGCTGGAAAAAGAAAAGAGCCGGCAACGTATCCATCTTCGACGCCGCCTGGCTGCAGCCTCGCTTCTCTTTTTGTTGATGATTGTCTTCATCGGTCAGAGTTACTTCTCAAAAGTCGGATATGTGTCCGAACAGGAACGGAAACAAAATGAAGCGCAAGTCGAACTTCGGGAAACGAAGGACGAGCAATCGGAATTAAAAGAGCAGGTCGAGCGTTTACAAGACGAAGAATACATCGCCAATCTAGCGCGCAACGAGCTGTTGTTCTCGAAAGATGGCGAGATTATTTTTTACTTCTCACCAGAGGAATAAGTGGGTTCGTTGACCGTTGGCGAATCGACTCGTATAATTGTAGGGAATCAATCAAAAAAAGGAGTACATTATTTTATGTCAATTGAAGTAGGAAGCAAGGTACAAGGTAAGGTTACAGGGATTACGCATTTCGGAGCGTTCGTAGAGCTTCCAAATGGCAAAACGGGTTTGGTGCACATCAGTGAAGTGGCAGATTCTTACGTCAAAGACATCAATGAGGTTCTAACGGTCGGTCAAGAAGTGACGGTCAAAATCTTAAACGTCGAAAATGATGGCAAAATCGGGTTGTCTATCAAAAAGGCCGTCGATCGTCCTGTCAGTGAACGTCCAGAGCGCCCAGCCGGCGAGCGTTTCTCTCGTGGCCCACGCCCGGGCGGACCGGGTCAAGGCGGCCCACGCCCAGGTGGTCCAGGACAAGGTGGCCCACGCGGTGGTGGCCCACGCGGTGGCGGTCCACGTGGTGGTGGCGGCGGACGTCGTGAAGTACGCCGTGAACCAGAAACGTTCGACACGTTGATGAGCAAGTTCTTGAAAGACAGCGACGAGCGCTTGACGACGTTAAAACGTCAAACTGACTCAAAACGTGGTGGACGTGGAGCCAAGCGCGGGTAACCCTTCGTAAACCATCAGCTTCTACTCGTACGATAGACGTTCTTCATCAGGAAGACGACGAACCACAGACTTTCAAAGTCTGTGGTTTTTTTGTCGTTTATTTTTTTGTTATAAAAAATAACTAAAAAGGGTTGCATTTTTGAAAGGAAGCGAGCAAAATAAGGAACATGAAAAAATAGTTATGTTTTATAAGTGAAAGGTGAGAGTTGAAATGAATGGATGGAAACTGTGGACAGCAGAATGGCGAAGTATCGGGAAAGATCCACGCGTGTGGATTCCGATTCTTGCGGTCGCGCTCGTGCCGCTTATGTATGCGGGGATGTTTTTATGGGCGTTTTGGGATCCGTATGGACAAATGGAAGACTTGCCGGTGGCAATCGTGAACGAGGACCGTGGGGCGACGTTCGACGGGGAGCAGCTTGCTGTCGGTGACGAGCTCGTGGAGAAATTAAAGACATCTGATGCGTTCGAATTTGTCGAGACGACAAAACAAGAGGCGACGTCCGGATTAGACGACCATGACTATTACATGGCGATTGAGATTCCAGCGGATTTCTCGGAAAAAGCGACGACTGCACTCGATGACAAGCCGGAGAAGCTCGAACTGAAGTATATCGCTAACGAATCATATAACTTTTTAGCAGCTCAAATCGGTGGTTCGGCGATGGAACAAGTGAAAGGCGAACTATCAACCGAAGTCGCCAAACAGTACGTCAGTGCAATGCGTGACGGGATTCAAGACGCCGCCTCGGGGCTCGATGACGCCGCAGCCGGGGCCGCGAAGCTCGCGGACGGCTCGAAGACGGCTGAGAACGGGGCGACCGAACTGGCCGATGGAACGGCGTTACTCGCTTCGAAGCAACGTGAATTGGCTGACGGGGCTAGTCAGTTAAACGAAGGTGTCGCACAACTTGAGTCTGGGACGGCCGAGTTGGCGAATGGGAGCCAGCAAGTATATGACGGCAGTGCCGCCTTGGCGGATGGGGCACGTCAAGTGAATGACGGGGCCTCTGCGCTCCAAGATGGGACGAGTCAGCTTGTCGAAGGGACGAGCACGTTCGCATCGAAGTTGGAAGAATTGCAGAGTGGTACTGCATCCCTCAATCAAGGGGCACAAGAGCTCGCAGCCGGAATTGTTCGTTCAAAGGATGGCAGTGCTCAATTAAGCGCGGGTTCGAACGAATTAGCGGCGGCGATGACGTCGGCGAAAGAAGGCAACGCCGGCCTGGTTGCAGGTGAGACGCAACTCGTGAATGGAATCGGTCAAATGAAAACAAAGATGTTGACCAGCCAAGACGAGTTGATCACGCAGCTATCGGCACTCGCCGAGTCTGGGCAATCGGCGCCACCGGAAATGCTACAAGCAATCGTGGCGCAATTGACGGAAGGTCAAACGGCAACCGCAGCCGGATTCGATGAACTGGCAGCGGGAGCAACACGCGTGAAAGAAGGACAAGTCGCACTCGGTGACGGGTTGACACAAGCCGAGGCAGGTGCGAGCGAGCTCGCCTCGGGACTCGCGACGTTGCAGGAAGGACAAATCGAATTGGCAAACGGAGCACAAGCGTTGGCTGAAGGATCGACCCAAGTAGATCAAGGGGCTCAAACGGCCGCTACGAGCTCGAAAGAGTTGGCTACTGCAAGCAGTCAGATAAGTGCGGGCGTTGGTGAGTTGAAAGTCGGGACGTCAGAACTTGCGACGGGTAGTAACCGTCTGACGGAAGCGACGGGGGCTTTATCTGAAGGAAGTTCAAAACTCGCAGACGGCGCGAAAAGCGCGGGCGACGGAACGAGTACGCTTGCGGACGGAGCCTCACGCTTGGCGGATGGGGGCAAAGACCTACAATCCGGAAGCACTCAACTCGCGAATGGACTGTCAGATTTAGAATCTGGCAACAGTGAGTTACGGGACGCGCTTGCAGAAGGCGCCGCGGCCGCGTCGATTGACATTCGAGAAGACAACGTCGACATGATGGCGGGGCCGGTCACGATTGTGAATGAATCCATCCACCCTGTTCCAAACTATGGAACCGGCTTTGCACCATACTTCATGTCGCTCGGTCTATTCGTCGGGGCGCTCTTGTTATCGATCGTTTACCCGTTATACGATCCAGCTGGTAAACCGAAGCGCAGCCTGTCGTGGCTCGTCTCGAAATCAGGTGTGTTGCTCGTGGTCGGCTTGATTCAAGCGCTCGTCTTGGATGTGGCGATGGTCATGCTGCTCGGACTTGAAGTCGAGGCACCCCTTCAGTTCTTTGGATTCAGTTGGCTCGTGAGCATCACTTTCTTGTTGATCGTGCAACTGCTTGTCACGACGCTCGGAAATCCAGGTCGTTTCGTCGCCATTGTCTTATTGATTCTGCAACTGACGACTTCGGCCGGGACATTCCCGCTCGAACTCATTCCAAGTGCGTTGCAGCCGTTCAACGCCTGGTTACCGATGACGTATACAGTTGCAGGTTATAAAGAGATTTTGTCAGCGGATGGCTGGAGTTACTTGCAACAAGCCATTTTGTATCTGTCGTTCGTATCGGCCGCTTGTTTCTTCTTGTTATGGGGATATTTCCACATCGCTTGGAAGAAAAAATATCGGCTGACGACGTCAGAAGCTTGATGCACAACGAACTGAAAATCGTGTATAGTGGATAAGAAGCCACTGTACACGATTTTTTTCTAAAAAAAACTTTTAAAAAAGAATTGACACTGACGTGGGTACTGGTTATTATAGAAAATGTGCTTAGGACACAACAATAACATGGCGGTGTAGCTCAGCTGGCTAGAGCGTACGGTTCATACCCGTGAGGTCGTGGGTTCGACTCCCTCCGCCGCTACCATTTTATTTAGGCCCGTTGGTCAAGCGGTTAAGACACCGCCCTTTCACGGCGGTAACACGGGTTCGAATCCCGTACGGGTCACTTACCTAAGCGAAAAGAAGCCATCTCACTTGAGATGGCTTCTTTTGTTATATCAAGGAGGGCGACGGATGGCGAAAGTATTGATTGCGGTGTCAGGTGGAGTCGATTCGGTCGTCTTGTTAGACCGTGCTGTTCAAAGCGGTCTTGAGATCGGGGTGGCCCACGTCCATCACGGATTGCGTCTCGAGTCGGATGAAGAGTATGGTTTCGTACAACGTCTGGCTGCTTCTTACGGCGTCCCGTTTCATGGTAAGCGACTCACTTTTCCGGATGGTGGGTCACAGGCGAGTTACCGGACGGCACGATATGCGTTCTTTGAACAAGTTATGCAGGAATTCGGTTATACACAACTGATGACGGCCCATCATGCAGACGATCAACTCGAGACGGTTCTCATCCAACTTCAACGTAACGTCGTCGAAGTGACAGGAATTCCGGAGCGCCGCCCGTTTGCCGGAGGAGAACTCGTCCGCCCACTCTTATCGGAACCGAAACGAGAACTGATTGCTTATGCCACCCGACATCGACTCGAATGGCGAGAAGATGCGAGCAATGCCGAAGTGGATTACTTACGAAACAAGTTGCGCCATCAGTTCGTCCCGCAACTCCTCATGGCACAACCGGATCTTGTTCACGTCGTGAGCGAAACGGCCCGACGTCAGCGCGACCTGTGGGGTGAACGTTACCAACGCATGAAGGTGTGGATGGAGACCTCGGTTCATTTTGAGATGAAAGCGTTTCATGTGAAACTAGAGGACATAATCAGTTTGGATCGGCTCGAGCGATACGTCGTAGGGCGATTACTTTGTACTCGATATGGGGTAGAAGTAGGAGAAGCGATGGAACGACTTTTTGCGAGCTCGCGAGGTTCAGTGCATGTCGATTTAGAAGGTCCGTGGCGACTGCGGAAACACGACGGAGTCTTATCGTTACAGGCGACCGGTCGGCCGATGCCATCCCCGGATGAACGAGTGGTGACGGCGTTCCCCGCGCATGTGACGTTCGGTACAAGTCGGTTTTCACTCGAGGTCGTTGAAGAGGCGCAGGGCATCCCGCTCGAGGCGGTCGAGTTACCATTAGTGATTCGTTCTGTCGAGGCTGGAGATGTGATGAAACTGTCCATCGGGACGAAAAAAGTTTCTCGTATCTTCATTGACGCGAAGATTCCGCGAGAAAAACGACCTTTTGTCCCGTTGATAGTTGACGCAACCGGACAGGTTATCGCTATAGTAGGAGTAAGAGTTTCCGATTTTCCGGATAAGTCGGGTGCGATGTGCCCACGATTAATGGTAAAATGATGATTGTGTCGGATAAGAAAGAGGAGGATTTTAAGATGTCATTAATGAACGATATGGAGAAAGTACTGATTTCAAACGAAGAGATTCAAGGTAAAGTGAAAGAACTCGCTGCAACCCTTAGCGAAGAATATAAAGAAGAGTTCCCACTCCTCGTCTGTGTGTTAAAAGGTGCGATGCCATTCATGTCGGACCTCGTCAAAGAGATGGACATTCATTTAGAAATGGATTTCATGGACGTGTCGACGTACCACGGCGGAACATCATCGACTGGTGAAGTCAAAATTGAGAAAGATTTAAATACATCTGTAGAAGGACGCGACATCTTGATTGTAGAAGATATCATTGATAGTGGACTCACACTCGGCTATCTCGTTGATCTTCTCAAGTACCGCAAAGCTAAATCGGTTAAAATCGTGACGCTTCTTGACAAACCGACGGGCCGCAAGAACGGATTGTCGGCTGATTATAGCGGTTTCGTGATTCCACACGAATTTGTCGTCGGCTACGGTCTTGATTACGAAGAGAAATATCGTAACCTTCCGTACGTCGGTGTGCTCAAGCCGAGTGTTTACGGGGGCTAACGTTTTTCTTTTGAAAATGTGACGTGTTAAGATAAAAGAAATACCCAAAGTATACACATATACTGAATGGGCGAGAACATCGTTTCTCGGAATAGGAGGCAGAGAATGAATCGTGCAGTGAAAAACACCTTAGTGTTCGGTGTGATTTTCCTGGCCTTGATCTTGTTCCTTCAATATTTACAAAACCCGAATAGCCAGAGCGAAACGCTCTCTTATTCGAAGTTCTTGGAATATGTGGAGGATGATCGAATTGAAACGGCAACCGTACAGGAAATCCCGGGAGCTATTTCAATTACAGGTGACCTTACAGGAGACGAAGATCAGCGTTTTGAAACGAACATCCCGGCCAACGAGGCCGAATACGCCGAAGTACTCTCGTTGCTTCGGGCGGATACCGACATTCAAGTCGAAGAAGCAGAATCGAGTGGTAGCTGGTTTAGCATCGTATTCGCGATCTTACCGTTCATCATCATCTTTATCTTGTTCTTCTTCTTGCTTAACCAAGCCCAAGGTGGCGGTGGCGGTGGTCGTGTGATGAACTTCGGGAAATCGAAGGCGAAACTTTACGATCAAGAAAAACGTCGCGTCACGTTCGAAGATGTTGCCGGGGCCGATGAGGAGAAACAAGAACTCATCGAAGTCGTCGAATTCTTGAAAGACCCTCGCAAGTTCTCGAAACTTGGAGCACGGATTCCGAAAGGCGTCTTGCTCGTTGGTCCTCCAGGAACAGGTAAAACGTTACTCGCTCGTGCAGCTGCGGGAGAAGCCGGTGTACCGTTCTTCTCAATCTCAGGTTCTGACTTCGTCGAAATGTTCGTCGGTGTCGGGGCGTCACGTGTTCGTGACTTATTCGAGAATGCGAAAAAGAACGCACCGTGTATCATCTTTATCGATGAAATCGATGCAGTCGGACGTCAACGTGGTGCCGGTCTCGGTGGCGGACATGACGAACGTGAACAAACGCTTAACCAACTTCTCGTTGAGATGGATGGATTTAGCGACAATGAAGGGATTATCATGATTGCCGCGACGAACCGTCCGGACATTCTTGACCCAGCCCTTCTTCGTCCAGGTCGATTTGACCGTCAAATCACGGTTGATCGTCCAGATGTGAAGGGCCGTGAAGCAGTCCTTAAAGTCCATGCCCGCAACAAACCGCTCGATTCGACAGTCGACTTGAAGTCAATCGCGCAGCGTACGCCTGGATTCTCAGGTGCTGACCTTGAAAACTTGTTGAATGAAGCAGCGCTCGTCGCAGCCCGGTCTAACCGTTCAGCGGTCTCGGTCGTGGATGTCGAGGAAGCGATCGACCGTGTCATCGCCGGTCCTTCTAAGAAGAGCCGTGTCATCTCGGAGAAAGAACGCCAAATCGTCGCCTATCATGAGGCGGGTCATACGATTATCGGGATTGAACTCGAGAACGCAGACGAAGTGCATAAAGTGACGATTGTTCCTCGCGGCAACGCGGGTGGATATGTCGTCATGCTTCCGAAAGAAGATCGCTACTTTATGACGAAACCTGAGCTTGAAGATAAAATCGTTGGTCTCCTCGGGGGCCGCGTGGCGGAAGACGTCATCTTCGGTGAAGTGTCAACAGGAGCGAGCAATGACTTCCAACGCGCGACTGGTATCGCTCGGAAGATGGTCATGGATTACGGCATGAGCGACAAGCTCGGACCGCTCCAACTTGGATCGAACCATGGTGGACAAGTCTTCCTCGGCCGTGACTTCCAAACGGAACAGAACTACTCGGATGCGATTGCGCAAGATATCGACCTCGAGATTCGCGATATCATCAACCGTTGTTACGCGAAAGCGAAACAAATCTTGACGGATCGTAAAGACGATCTCGAGCTCGTCGCGAAGACGTTGCTCGAAGTCGAGACGCTTGATTCGAAACAAATTCGTCACTTGATCAAGACGCGCGAATATCTTCCGCACGAACCGGAAGAGCCGTCTGAACCATCGAACGACGATGCGAACGACGAAGCGAAAAAAGATGAGGCGGCCGTCAAGCACGGACAAGTCATCGATCAACCTGGAGTCGTCCAAGAAGCGAAACCGGATGTTGTCCCTGAAGGCGATAAGCCTGAAGCGACACCGACGGAACGCCCGAACAACGAATCACGCTAAGTGAAAGAGACGAATGCCCTAAACAAGGCATTCGTCTTTTTTCGTGTTATAATTCGAGCGAACTGTAATTGACAACAAAGTGAGGAACGCTATCATGATTTTAGTGATTGATGTTGGGAATACAAATATTGTCCTTGGGATGTATGATGACGAGACACTCGTCCATCATTGGCGCATCTCGACAGACCGCACGAAAACGACTGATGAATACGGCATGCTCGTAAAATCGCTGTTTGATCACTCGAACGTCTCGTTCGATCAGATTGACGGCGTGATTCTGTCTTCGGTCGTCCCACCGGTCATCTTTCCGCTCGAACAGATGTCGCAGCGCTATTTCAACGTCCGACCGATTGTCGTCGGTCCTGGTGTGAAAACGGGTCTCGACATTCATGTGGACAATCCACGGGAAGTCGGTGCGGACCGCATCGTCAATGCGGTCGCAGGAATCGCTAAGTATGATGGACCGCTCATCATCGTCGATTTCGGTACGGCGACGACATACTGCTATATCGATGAGAACCGCCGCTATCACGGAGGAATCATCTCGCCGGGTATCATGATCTCGGTTGAGGCGCTCTATCAACGGGCGGCGAAGTTGCCGCGGATTGAGCTCGCGACACCACCTACGGTCGTTGGAAAAAATACAATTCAAGCGATGCAGTCGGGTACGTATTACGGCTATGTCGCGCAAGTCGACGGGATTGTCGGCCGCATGAAACGTGAAGTCGGAGAAGCGACTGTGATCGCCACAGGTGGTCTCGCGCGTTTGATTAGCGAGCATGCCGAGACGATTGACACTGTCGATTCATTTTTGACACTTGATGGACTTCGTCTCATCTATGAACGAAACCAGAAATAAACTTAAAGGAGTTACTCGATATGATTCAACCAGAACAACAAGCATTACTTGACCAAATGAAAGCTGATTACCTCGTCCGGGCCCTCGGATTTAACGGTGAAGTCCGTGCGTTTGCCGTTCGGACAACGAAAACAATTTTTGAAACGCAACTCCGTCATCAGACGACACCGGTCGCTTCAGCAGCGCTCGGTCGGACAATGACGGTCGGTGCGATGATTGGTGCGATGCAAAAAGGTGCCGCTCGCGTGACGCTTAAAGTCGAAGGCGATGGGCCGATCGGGAAAATCATCGTCGACGCTGATACGGCTGGAGACGTACGTGGTTACGTGTCACACCCTCGCGTCGAAGGTGGGACGTTCGTGAACGATCACGGCTTGACGAAATTGAAGGTTGGCGAAGCGGTCGGACGTGGGACAATCTCGGTCATTAAAGACCTCGGTTTGAAAGACTACGTCGGAGGCTCGTCTGAGATTCAAACGGGCGAAATTAGCGAAGACTTCACATACTACTTCGCGACGTCAGAACAAGTGCCATCAGTCGTCGGTGCCGGTGTTCTCGTGCTTCCAGAAGATGAATCGATTCTTGCGGCCGGCGGTATCATCGTTCAATTGATGCCGGATGCGTCAGAAGAAACGATTCAAGCACTTGAGAACGCTTTGAAGACGTTCCCTCCAGTATCTGTATTGATCGGTGAAGAGAAGACGCCGGAAGAGATGCTCCATATGCTCCTTGGCGACAGCCTCGAAGTGTTGGACCAAAAGCCGGTTCAATTCAACTGCACATGTGGCCGTGACCGCATGGAAAGTGCAATCATCGGTCTCGGTACCGAAGAGATTCGTCAAATGATTGAAGAAGACGGCGGCGCTGAGGCGGTCTGCCATTTCTGCGGCGAGAAATACCACTTCTCGGCGGAACAGTTAGAGGCGATGAAACAACAAGCACGCTGACCGCTTGGCTCCAAATTGCATATTTTGAATCCGATAGGGTATGATTACAATATCGGAATAGTCGGAATTATGGAGGAGGAAATGAAATGCGTATCGTAGATTCAGTAACAGATTTGATTGGAAAGACACCGATTGTGAAGTTAAATGGATTGACTGGCGCTGAAGATGCCACGGTTTACTTGAAATTAGAGTATATGAACCCGGGTTCTAGCGTAAAAGACCGGATTGCACTCGCCATGATTGAAGCGGCGGAACGTGAAGGGGTCTTGAAACCAGGAGATACGATTATCGAACCGACCAGTGGAAACACGGGAATCGGTCTTGCCATGGTCAGTGCGGCCAAAGGCTATAAAGCGATTTTGGTCATGCCGGAAACGATGAGCATGGAACGTCGCAATCTGCTTCGTGGCTACGGTGCCGAGCTCATTTTGACGCCGGGTCCTGAAGGGATGGGCGGAGCGATTCGCCGTGCGACGGAAGAGGCTGAACAAAATGGTTATTTCCTCCCGCAGCAGTTTAACAATGAAGCCAACCCGAACGTGCACGAGATGACGACCGGGCCTGAAATCGTCGACGCGTTCGATGCGTCAGGTCTTCAAGTCGATGCGTTCATCGCTGGCGTCGGGACAGGTGGAACGATCACGGGAGCGGGTAAAGTGTTGAAAGCCCACTACCCGAACGTTCAAATCCTAGCGGTCGAACCGGTCGATTCACCGGTCTTGTCGGGTGGCAAACCAGGCCCGCATAAAATCCAAGGCATCGGGGCCGGATTCATCCCGTCGATTCTCGATACAGAGATTTATGAAGGTGTCCTTCAAATCACGACCGATCAGGCGTTTGAATATGCACGTCATGCCGCTAAAACGAACGGCGTGCTCGGAGGTATCTCGTCAGGTGCAGCGATTGCTGCGGCTGTCGATACGGCGAAACGTCTCGGCAAAGGGAAAAACGTGCTGGCGATCATCCCGTCAAACGGAGAGCGCTACCTCAGCACACCGCTCTACCAATTCGATGAAGAATCAGATAGCGTACGTTCGTAAACAAACGGCAGTTACCGGGAGACAACTTCTTTCGGTAACTGCCTTTTCTTGTGTACAATTAAAGGCATGAATCAGTGGAACGGGGGAATGTGGCTTGAGACGAACAGCGTTCAAAACCATGAGCATGACAAAAGAGAAAATGTACGACACGTATATGACATTGACTGAAGGGAAGAAAAACTATGCGTGGTTAGAGAGTGGACGAGTCGGCCGCTATACGATGGCCGGATTCGAGCCGTTCGCTACGCTTCACGTGAAAGATGGTGTCGGGACGTTCGTCACGTCAGAGATGACGGAAACGATACATGGTGAGCCGCTCGATATCGTCGAAATGGTTCGAGCCCGTTACGCCACCGAGCGACCAGAAGGTGCGCCCCCGTTTTTCGGTGGGATGATCGGTTATGTGAGCTATGACGTAGCCCGTACGCTTGAACGTTTACCACGGCAAGCGGAAGACGATTTGGCGACCCCTGACGTCTCGTTCTTATTATTCGATGAAGTGGCGGTCTTCGATGAAGAAGAGTCGCTCTTATATATGCTCGTTACTGCAGAGGATCAGCTAGAGGTGAAACTCGATCGCTTTGCTGCCCTCTGGCGGACGGAGACGCATTATACATTCCCGCCGGTCGCGAGTGGAACGCTCGAACGTTCGCGTTCGCTGTCACAAGAGAAGTTTGTGACGGCGGTGCAAAAGATTCAAGACTATATCGTCGAGGGCGATGTGTTTCAGGTGAATTTGAGCGTCCGGCAATCGGAACCGCTCCTCGCACACCCGCGTCACATCTACGACACGCTTCGGAAAGTGAACCCTTCACCGTATATGGGTTATTTCGCTGACGATTCGCTCACGATGGTGTCGGCTTCACCGGAACTGTTGCTCGAAAAACATGGCGCTGCCATCTCGACCCGTCCAATCGCTGGGACAAGACCGAGAGGCCGAGACGAGGCAGAGGATTTAGAACTGGCGCGGACGTTGCTCGACAATGAAAAAGAAAGAGCTGAACACGTCATGCTCGTCGACCTTGAACGAAACGATTTGGGCAAAGTCGCGGTGTACGGAACGGTGCATGTCGATGAGTTGATGGTCATCGAGAAGTACTCGCATGTCCAACACATCGTCTCAAACGTACGCGGTCTGATGCGGGATGGCGTATCGGGTGCTGAAGCACTCGGTGCGATGTTCCCGGGAGGCACCATCACCGGGGCACCGAAGATTCGGACGATGGAAATCATCGAGGAACTCGAACCGGTCCGACGTGGGATTTACACCGGTTCATACGGCTGGCTCAGTTGGGATGACGACCTTGTGTTCAACATCACGATTCGGACGATGGTCGTCAAGGACGGGATGGCTCATGTTCAGGCAGGGGCCGGGATCGTGATTGATTCTGATCCGGAAGCGGAGTATGCCGAATCACTATCGAAGGCGAAAGCGCTATGGGCGGCGAAAGAAATGACGGAGGCGACGGTATGATTTTACTCATCGATAACTATGATTCGTTCACATACAATTTAGTGCAATATTTTGGGGAACTCGGTGAACAGCTCGTCGTCCGTCGCAACGATGACATCACGCTTGAAGAAATTGAGGCGCTCGCCCCGAGTTATCTCGTCATTTCACCAGGACCGTGCACACCGAACGAGGCCGGAATCAGTATCGACGCGATTCAAGCGTTTGCCGGTCGCATCCCGATTCTCGGAGTCTGTCTCGGCCATCAAGCGATTGCCCAAGCATTCGGCGGGAAAGTCGTCCATGCTGAACGACTCATGCATGGAAAGACGTCAGCGATTCGACATGACGGCCAGACGCTGTTTGCCGGGGTCCCACAACAGACGATTGTGACACGGTATCATTCGCTCGCGGTCGAACGAGATTCGCTACCGGCATGCTTGCATGTCACGGCCGAAACGAGCCTAGGAGAGGTGATGGCACTCCGGCATGAAACGTTGCCGATTGAAGGAGTGCAGTTTCATCCAGAAGCGATTTTGACAGAACACGGCAAAGACATGATTCGCAACTTCATCGAGGTGTATCGTCATGTGGCTTTGGCATAACGGCGAACTGCGAGGCAGTTCTGAAGTGATGATCCCGGTGGAGGATCACGGATTTTTATATGGGATGGGCCTATTCGAGACGTTTCGAACGTTCGACGGGATTCCGTTCTTGTTTGATCTCCACTGGGAACGGCTTGAGAGGAGTTTGGCGGAACTGTGGATTGATTTACCGTATACGAAACAAGAGATGGAGCAGGCGATCCAAGACGTCGTTCGGCAAAACGGAACCTCGAACCTGTATGTGCGCTTGAACGTGTCAGCAGGGGTGGCGCCACTCGGGCTCTATGACGGACGCTACACTCGTCCGAACGTGACGCTGATCGTCAAACCGTTATCGGAATCGTTCCAGCCCACAGAAAAACGGTTGGAAGCCATCCCGTTTCCAAGAAGTCGGCCCGAAGCAGCATTCCGCTTAAAGTCCCATCATTATATGAACAATATATTAGGCAAACGGATGCTCGTCGATCGGGAGGCGGAAGGTCTGTTCGCCGATGAATCAGGACATGTGGTGGAAGGGCTTGTCTCGAATATCTTCTGGGTCGAAGCTGACCAACTTTGGACGACGCCGCTCGCGACGGGACCTCTGGCTGGGGTCACGCGACGTTGGGTGATGGATACGTTTGATGTGAAGGAACGTGATGTGACGTTTGCGGAACTTGCTCGAGCGGACGAAATTTGGTTGACCAATTCGGTTCAACAGATCGCTCCGGTCACAGACTATGCCGGGAGGACGTACCCGGGCAAGGACGGAGTGAGATTTAAAGCATGTTGGTCTAAACTGTTGCATGCGATTGAAAGGGAAGAAACGCGATGACAAAAATCATGGGCATTTTGAATGTAACGCCAGACTCGTTTTCGGACGGGGGACGGTACACGGCGCTCGATCAGGCGGTTGCTCACGCCAAGCAACTCGTTCAAGACGGAGCGGACGCGATTGATATCGGCGGGGAATCGACACGGCCGGGAGCTCGGTTCGTCTCCGCGGAAGAAGAAATCGAGCGAGTCGTTCCTGTCATTCGTCAACTGAAGCAAGAACTTGACGTGCTCATCTCGATCGATACGTACAAACCGTTGGTGGCAAAGGCGGCATTAGAAGCCGGGGCCGATATCATCAATGATGTCTGGGGTTCGAAGTGGGGAGATCAGTCGATGGCACAAGTGGCACGGGCGCATAACGTTCCCATTATCTTGATGCACAATCGTGACAATCGTAATTATGGTCATTTCATCGAGGAGGTCGTCGGGGACTTGCATGAATCGATTGAAATCGCTCAAGCGGCAGGTGTGCCGGATGAGATGATTTGGCTAGACCCGGGAATCGGTTTTGCGAAAGACTATGCGCAAAATATGAAGTTGATGAATCGACTCGACGTGATCACGAACCTCGGTTATCCGGTTTTACTCGGGACGTCGCGGAAATCATTTATCGGCCAAGCACTTGATTTACCGACCGAAGAACGATTGGAAGGGACATTGGCGACGACGTGTTTAGGCATCATGAAAGGCTGTGCGTGGATCCGGGTTCATGACGTAAGAGAGAATAAACGAGCGTCACTTATGATGGACGCAATGCTGGGAGGCGGACAAATTGGATAAGATGTTTGTGAATGGGATGCGTTTCTATGGCTATCACGGTGTGTTTGAGGAGGAGAATCGACTCGGTCAACGGTTCAACATCGATTTGATGTGTGAGTTGGACTTGGCGCCGGCCGGGCAAACGGATGATTTATCAGAAGGAGTCAGCTATGCCGGTCTCTATCAGTTGACGGAAGACATCGTCACTGGGGAATCGGTCAATCTGCTCGAAGCGCTGGGCGAGCGTATCACGACGGCTGTCTTAGCCCACAGCGACAAGATTCAAAGCGTCACCGTTAAAGTCATCAAGCCGGACCCGCCCATCCCAGGCCACTACGACTCGGTCGCAATCGAGATGACGCGGAGGAGAAACGTATGATATACGTGGCACTCGGGTCAAATATCGGAGATCGTGCTCGTTACCTCGCGGAAGCAATTCAAGCGATGACAGAAACGGGTCTTCGCGTGACCAAGGAATCGTCCGTCTATGAAACGGCACCAGTCGGATATACGGATCAGCCGTCCTTCTATAATATGGTTGTCGAAGTTGAGCCGATTGCACCAGCAGAAGCCGTCTTACTCCAGCTCCAACAGATTGAGCGGACTTTAGGTAGAGAGCGGTTATTCAAAAATGGGCCACGCACAATCGACCTTGACATCTTGGTCTATAACAGCGAAGATATACAATCGAAGCAGTTAACTGTTCCGCATCCGCGGATGCATGAACGTGCTTTTGTCCTTGCCCCGTTCGCGGAGATTGCTCCGTCGGTCGAGGTAAAGGGAATGACGGTGCGGGCGTTGCTTGAAGTCCTCCCAGAGTCGGAACGGCAAGATGTCGTCCCTCTCGGACCGTTACAATCATTGGTCAACTCGGTTTAACGTTAGCAAAGGAAGTGGAGAAGTGTCAGGGTTTACAATTGGAAACATTGATATAAAGAACCGCGCTGTCCTTGCCCCGATGGCCGGGGTGACGAACCCTGCGTTTCGTTTGATCGCGAAAGAATTCGGTGCGGGACTCGTCTGTGCCGAAATGGTCAGCGATAAAGGGATTTTATTGGAGAATGCGAGAACGCTCCGGATGCTGTACGTCGATGAGCGGGAAAAGCCGCTCAGTCTTCAGATTTTTGGTGGCTCGAAAGATACACTCGTCAGGGCGGCCCAGTATGTGGACCAAAATACGAATGCGGACATCATCGATATCAACATGGGGTGCCCGGTCCCGAAAGTCACGAAGTGTGAGGCGGGCGCCAAATGGTTGCTTGACCCGAATAAAGTTTATGAGATGGTGAATGCCGTGTCGCAAGCGGTCGACAAACCAGTCACCGTCAAAATGCGACTCGGTTGGGATGATGATCACATTTATATTCTTGATAACGTTCGTGCCGCCCAATCGGGTGGTGCCGCAGCGATTGCGATTCATGGTCGCACGCGGTCCCAACAATATGAAGGAACCGCGAATTGGGACTGGATCGGCGAAGCCAAGAAGATTGCGACGGTTCCGATTATCGGGAACGGCGATATCTCGACACCTCAAGAAGCGAAGCATGCGATTGACCATTTTGGTGTCGATGCCGTCATGATTGGACGGGCGGCGCTAGGAAATCCGTGGATGTTGTATCAAACCGTCCAATACTTAGAGACAGGAGAACTTCCGCCAGAACCAGCGGCGCGTGAAAAGATCGACATTTGTATGTTGCATCTTGATCGTTTGATTGCCATCAAAGGAGAAGTGACAGCCGTTCGCGAGATGCGTCAACATGCGGCGTGGTACTTGAAAGGGTTGAAAGGCAGCGGCCCGGTTCGGAAGCAAATCAATGAAACAGAATCGCGAGATGCTTTCGGCATTGTGTTATATCATTTTGTGGAGCAACTCGAGCGACAAATGCAAGAAGTGTGAACTAGTGAAAAAAATTGATTTGTGGTAAGCTTGTTTGGCGAAAAAGTGAACCACACAAGCAAACGGTTTAGGCTGTGCTGTTGGCCGTGAGGCTGACAGTTTTTTATTAGGAAGATCCCCCAATACGTATAGAGGAGTGAATGGAGTAGTGAGTCACGAGTTGGAAATGAATGACCAAATGCAGGTTCGATTTGAAAAAATGACCGAGATGCGTGAACAAGGGCTTGACCCGTTCGGACGTCGATTTGAACGTTCGGCCCACGCCGGTGAATTACATGAACAATATGAGGCAATTGAAAAAGAAGCCTTGGCTGAACAAGACGTCGAAGTGACGCTTGCCGGACGAATCATGACGAAACGTGGAAAAGGGAAAGTCTTCTTTGCCCACATTCAAGACGTTACAGGACAAATCCAAATCTACGTGCGCAAAAATGACGTAGGTGACGAACCGTTCGATTTATTTAAATCATCTGACCTTGGCGATATTGTCGGGGTGAAAGGGAAGTTGTTTAAGACGAACGTCGGCGAATTATCGATCCACGTCGAAGAGTTCGAACTGTTGACGAAAGCACTTCGTCCGCTTCCTGATAAATATCACGGCTTGAAAGATGTCGAGCAACGCTATCGCCAACGTTACTTGGATTTGATTACGAACAACGATTCACGCCAAACGTTTATTTTGCGTAGCCGAATCATCTCGGAAATTCGGAACTTCTTGAACCATCGCGGTTACTTGGAAGTCGAGACGCCGATGCTGCACACCATCGCCGGTGGAGCTGCTGCCCGTCCATTTTTGACGCACCATAACGCACTTGATATGGAATTGTATATGCGAATCGCCATCGAGCTTCACTTGAAGCGTTTGATTGTTGGTGGTCTCGAGCGCGTGTATGAGATTGGCCGCGTCTTCCGTAATGAAGGGATCTCAACGCGCCATAACCCAGAGTTTACGATGATTGAACTATATGAAGCGTACGCAGATTATAATGACATCATGGATTTGACGGAAGAGCTTGTGGCACACGTAGCACAAGAAGTACTCGGCACGACGGACGTTCAATATGGAGAAGATACGATTCATTTGGCCGTCGGTTGGAAACGTGCGCATATGGTCGACTTGGTGAAAGAAGAAACAGGCGTCGATTTCTGGAAACAGATGTCTGATGAAGAGGCACGTGCGCTTGCGAAAGAGCACGGTGTCGAAATTCAAGACCACATGACGTTCGGTCATATCGTTAATGAATTCTTTGAGCAGAAAATCGAAGAAACATTGTTGCAACCAACGTTCGTTACAGGACATCCTGTCGAAGTATCACCATTGGCGAAAAAGAACGATACAGATCCACGCTTCACGGATCGGTTTGAATTGTTCATCGTTCGTCGTGAACATGCCAACGCCTTCACGGAATTGAATGACCCGATTGATCAGCGTGAGCGCTTCGAGGCCCAACTTCTTGAGAAAGAAGCCGGTAATGATGAAGCCCATGAATTGGACAACGATTTCCTTGAAGCACTCGAATACGGAATGCCGCCAACAGGAGGTCTTGGAATCGGAATCGATCGCCTCGTCATGTTGTTGACGAATGCACCATCGATTCGCGATGTCCTATTGTTCCCAACGATGCGACACCAACAGTAAAGAATCGTTTTAACCTCTCGCTCTTACGGGCGAGAGGTTTTTCTATGGGGAGTAGTTGCCGGTTTAAAGATACTAAAAACTTTTTTAGAAAAACTTTTGTAAAA
This sequence comes from Exiguobacterium sp. SL-9, assembly GCF_004336985.1. Classification (GTDB taxonomy): domain Bacteria; phylum Bacillota; class Bacilli; order Exiguobacteriales; family Exiguobacteriaceae; genus Exiguobacterium. The sequence goes on along the minus strand of NZ_SJUO01000009.1, from coordinate 331 downwards.
AGTCTTGCGTTCTATTTAAGGATGCGGTAAAGTAATAAACGTTGCCGCTGATGGCAGCGGAAAAGAATAAAAAAAGTGGTTGACAACTGTGTCGATGACTTGTATTATTTTAAGAGTCGCCAATGAGCGACAGACGAACTTTGAAAACTGAACGATGAGGCAAAAATGTTTTACAATTTTTGAATGAAGCGCAAGCTTCGTCATTTTTAAAGAGCTATATCAAATTCTTTGGAGAGTTTGATCCTGGCTCAGGACGAACGCTGGCGGCGTGCCTAATACATGCAAGTCGAGCGCAGGAAATCATCTGAACCTTTCGGGGGGACGTTGATGG
>NZ_SJUO01000008.1 GCF_004336985.1 Exiguobacterium sp. SL-9 | reverse complement strand
CCATCAACGTCCCCCCGAAGGGTTCAGATGATTTCCTGCGCTCGACTTGCATGTATTAGGCACGCCGCCAGCGTTCGTCCTGAGCCAGGATCAAACTCTCCAAAGAATTTGATATAGCTCTTTAAAAATGACGAAGCTTGCGCTTCATTCAAAAATTGTAAAACATTTTTGCCTCATCGTTCAGTTTTCAAAGACCAAGTGTTTGTCGTGTTAGCGACTTTTTAATAATAGCGATTTGACCTTTTAAAGTCAACCGTTTTTTATTATTTTTTTCATTCGCTTTCTGTTATTCAGATTTGAACAGCAGCGACGTTTATTAATATATCAGCGTCCTGCATTTTCGTCAACTGTTTTTCTAAAAAAACTTTATTTTTTGTTTTATACTCTTTAACTGAACGATAGAACGTTTCAAACAAACAAGCCCAGACGAATGTCTGAGCTTGTACTAGTACGCTGTCACGATGATTTAGAGGACACACGTTTCTTCGTTTTGGCCTTTCCCGCTGTCGACGGTTTGACGCTCTCTGCCTGAGCAGGCGCTTGGAAGCGATGCAACATCAACACTTGATACGCATTGGCAAACACAAGCGTCGCTAGCGCCGGCCACAAGAGGGCGATTTCATCTGTTGCCTGGAGTGCTGGGATCCATTCAATCAATGTAATAACGATCATCAAAAAGAGCGTCGGGATGAACGCACTCGCGTTCGTCTGTTTCGCCTTACTCGTTGCGATGATCCATGACACGATTACCAACACGACCATCTCACCGATATAGCGCCACATATGATCATTACCGAACGCGAGCATACGAAGATAGACCGCATCAAACAATGCGAAGGCGATCAATAGCACTTGCACGCGGTTCCACAGTCTTGGACCTCGGAATAAATCTAATCCAACCCGGTGGACGATCAAGTAGGCGAAAAAGCCCATCATGCTAATCCCGGTCCACGTGCTCGAGTAACTGAGCGCCGTAACAATCGCTTCCCATGATTGACTCACCAAATAGCCAGGATTGGCTAGCAAGTTCATGACAAATCCGAACAACGTCCCGAAGACGAGCGTCGTCCAAAACAATCTTAAAAATCCTTGTACCTTCATCTGTAAACCATTACCCTTCTATCTGTTGAATGACCGCTTGCGCCAGTCCGTCGTAAGTTTTTTCGAATGGATGCCCGTCCCGATAAACGGATGGGGCAAAGTCTTCTTCGTTCTCATACGGCTGACCGAGGGGAATTTGTGCGAGCAACTTGCTCTTCAACGCCTCGGACAATTTTTCGCCACCACCGTAGCCGAAGACGTATTCTTTCTCACCTGTTACTTTACTTTCAAAATACGCCATGTTCTCAATGATGCCAAGCACTTTATGGTTCGTCTTGATGGCCATTGCCCCGGCTCGCGCAGCGACAAAGGCAGCTGTCGCGTGTGGCGTTGTGACAATCAACTCTTGACATGCAGGAAGCATCGAGTGGATATCAAGGGCGACATCTCCAGTCCCCGGTGGCAAATCGAGGAGTAAATAGTCCAGGTCGCCCCATTCGACGTCGTTGAAGAAGTTATTGAGCATTTTTCCGAGCATTGGTCCACGCCAGATGACTGGTGCATTATCCTCTACAAAGAAGCCCATCGAAATGACTTTCACGCCGAATCGTTCGACCGGAATGATTTTCTCTCCACGGACGACAGGTCGCTCTTCAATTCCAAGCATATCCGGTACACTAAAACCGTAAATATCCGCATCAATCAACCCAACCTTCTTCCCGGCTCGCGCTAACGCGACTGCCAAGTTGACTGAAACGGTCGATTTACCGACGCCGCCTTTCCCTGATGCGATTGCAATGAACGTCGTACCGGAATTCTCACGAAGAATGGCCGGCTTCGTCGCTTCTTTTAAGCTTTCATCATTGAGTGCCTCGAAACGAAGGCCGACCGTCTTGAAGCCTTTCCCCTTGAGCAACGTGACGATTTCTTGTTGAAGTTGAAGCTGTTCGCCACTCCCGGTTTGACCGAGTGCCACTTTTACACTGACATAATCTTCTTTAATGCGAATATCCTTCACGCCAGCTGTATCTCCAAGCGTACGGTTGATTGTTGGATCGATCAACCCCGCCAATTCTTCACGAACTTGTTCTACTGTAAGCATGTGGTTTCCCCCTAATTTCTGTCTCGCTAACAGTATATCAAAAAAAGCGTTTTCTTGAGGGAATGGAGGTCAACAATTTCACGAGCAACAAAAAAACTCTCTACCCCAATGGGCAGAGAGTTTGAACCAAATTGTTCGAAGATTAACGCTTCGAGAATTGTGGTGCGCGACGTGCAGCTTTAAGACCGTATTTTTTACGTTCTTTCATGCGAGCGTCACGAGTCAAGAAGCCTTTTTCTTTGAGGCTTGGACGGAATTCTGGGTCCGCTTGAAGAAGCGCACGCGATACGCCGTGGCGAATTGCTCCAGCTTGTCCAGTGAATCCACCACCGTTAACGTTAACGATTACATCGTATTTACCTTCTGTTTCAGTCAATACGAGTGGTGATTTTGCCATCATGATCAAAGTCTCATGTCCGAAGTATTCTGAAATATCACGGCCATTTACAACAACTTTGCCGTCACCTGCAACGAGGTGAACGCGAGCCACCGAGTGTTTGCGGCGGCCTGTTCCGTAGTAACGTACATCTGCCATCGTTTAGTTCCTCCCTGTGTCCCGATTAACCGCGAAGTTCGTAAACTTCTGGTTTTTGTGCTGCGTGGTTGTGCTCAGCTCCAGCGTAAACGTGGAGTTTAGTGAATGATTGACGACCAAGTGATCCTTTTGGAAGCATCCCTTTGATTGCGAGTTCAAGCATACGCTCTGGACGTTTTGCGAGAAGCTCTTTTGCAGTTTGTGATTTCAAACCGCCTGGATGACCTGAATGACGGTAGTAAATCTTGTCGTTCATTTTGTTACCAGTTAAGTGGATTTTCTCAGCGTTGATGATGATGACGTGGTCTCCGCAATCAACGTTTGGTGTGAAAGTCGGCTTGTGCTTACCGCGAAGAAGTGATGCTACTTCACTAGTCAAACGACCAAGTGTTTTGCCTTCTGCGTCGATAAGGAGCCATTTGCGTTCTACTTCAGATGCTTTTGCCATGAATGTCGTGCGCATGTGGAATACCTCCTAAAATGTCTGTTTACTAATTTTTTTTAGTGCTTGTTTGATGCTTTATCATAATCCTAGTTTACGGGGCTAAGATTGTGGTTCATCTCTCAATGTGAAAATGAAATGCCAATGAATATAATACGATTTTATAGGGGGAATGTCAATCTACTTTTTCATAATTCACATTCCACAAGTATAGACCGTGCGGTGGGGCTGTAATCCCAGCGCTGCGCCGGTCTTTTGAGGCGAGCATCCGGCTCACGTCCGCCGGCTCATATTTCCCACGCCCGACCTCTAACAACGTCCCCACCATGATCCGGACTTGGTTATAAAGAAAACCCGAGCCGACGAAACGGACGTACATCTCATCGCCCGCCTCGACGAGCTCCGCTTCATAGATCGTGCGGACACGATCTTCGACTTCCGCCTTCGTCACCGAGAAGGAAGTGAAGTCGTGAGTTCCGACGAGCGTGCGTAGCGCCTGTCGCATCCGCTCATGATCGAGCTTATACGTGACCGTCACGGCATGATGACGCCGGAACGGGTCGGCGTCGCTTCGGAAGAAATAACGATACTCTTTTCGCTTCGCCCCGTAACGCGCATGAAACGATGCATCGACCTCTTCAGCGGACCGAACGAGAATATCATCCGGCAACATCGCGTTCAACGCTTTAACAAACCGATCGGCTGGCATCGCGAGGTGCGTATCAAAGTGTAGCACTTGTCCTCGAGCATGTACACGAGCATCTGTACGGCCCGATGCCACCACCTTGACTGTCTGACTATGCATCCGCGCTAGCACAGCCTCTACTTCGGCTTGTATGGTATTTCCATTCGGTTGTACCTGATAACCCGCATAATTCGTTCCATCATACGCAATCGTCAATTTAATTCGCTTCATTCGATCCCTCGCAATCCAATCAAGATGAGTGTCACGACGACAAAGATGAGGAGCAACGCCGTATCACGCTGATGCCACGTCATCTCACGCAAGCGCGTCCGTCCTTCACCCCCACGGTACCCACGGGCTTCCATCGCCGTAGCGAGGTCCTCAGCGCGTTTAAACGCCGACACGAATAGTGGGATCATGAGTGGGACGACCGCCTTCAAGCGATCTTTGAGCGGTCCGCTCTTCAAATCGACACCTCTCGCCTGCTGAGCTTTCATAATACGATCCGTCTCGTCAGCCAAAGTCGGCAAGAACCGAAGCGAGATGGACAACATAAGAGCGATCTCATGTGCAGGCACCCGTAACCGTTCGAGGGGACGGAGCCCTGCTTCAATCGAATCGGTTAATTCCATCGGTGTCGTCGTCAGCGTGACGAGCGTCGTCAACATGACAAGGTAGAAGAAGCGAAGCGAGACGATCAAGCCCATCCGGACGCCTTCCGAATAAATCGCGAACGGACCGAACGCAATCAATTCTGTCCCGTCCCGGTTAAAGAACAGTTGCAGCAACAGCGTGAAGACGATTAAAAACAAAATCATCTTTAGGCCGTTCCATAAATACCGCCATGACAATTGAGACAGTCTCACAGCGAACAAGGTAAAGCCGAGCAAGAACACGTTCGTCCATAAGTTATCAGCTAAAAAGACGATTGGAATGAAGCCGAGGATGAACAACGTCTTCGCTCGCGCATCAAGCGTATGGAGCCATGAATGTCCGGGAATGTACTGTCCGATAATCATGTCGCTCTCCCCTTTCTCAATTCGAGCGCGATCCAGTCTGCCAATTCGCCTTCGGTCCGTAAGGCCGGTGTCGCGACACCGAACACAGGGGCAAGCTCACTCGCGAAACGAAGCACATGCGGGACTTCAAGCTGGAGCCCTTTGACAAGTGCCTCATCTTTGAACAAGTCAAATGGATTCCCATCAAAGGCGACCTCGCCCCGTTCCATGACGACAACTCGTTCTGCGTACGCTAACACGTCGTCCATATCGTGCGAAACGAGAATGAGCGTCAAATCGAGTTCTTGCTTTAATCGTTTGAATAATGCCAGCATCTCACGACGGCCGAGCGGGTCGAGCCCTGCCGTCGGCTCATCCACGACGAGAACGTTCGGACGGCTCGCGAGTACGCCGGCGATTGCGACGCGACGCATCTGTCCGCCCGAAAGATCGAACGGGGAACGGCCCCATAACGTTTCATCCAGTCCGACGAGGCGCAACGCAGCATGAGCCCGCTCTTTCGCTTCGTCTTCAGACGCCCCAAAATTTCGTGGACCAAACATGACGTCGCGTTCGACCGTCTCTTCAAATAGTTGATGCTCCGGATATTGAAAGACGAGCCCAACGCGGCGCCGAAGCGGAAGCAGGCTTTGCTTTTTATCGCGACGCTTCGTGATCGCACGGACTTCGATGTCATCGACAACGACACGCCCTTTTGTCGGTCGCAGCAGTCCATTCATATGTTGAACGAGCGTTGACTTCCCTGAGCCGGTGTGGCCAAGAAACGCAACAAGCGCCCCCGACGGAATAGACACATTCACATCGCGCAGCGCGGTTCGTTCAAACGGAGTATTCAATTGATATTGGTAAGTCACTTCTTCAATGCTAATCGGCATAGATGGTTCACCAACTCCGAATGTTGTAGCATCAGACGATCGAGTGGTATGCCCCGTTCCTTCAGTTCGAGTTGCATCCGGACAATAAACGGCACGTCGAGCTGGATGGCTCGTAACGCCTCCGGATTTTGAAACACGTCTTCGGGTGTGCCGGTCATCGCAATCTTGCCTTTTGACAATGCAATGATACGGTCGGCAAACAACACTTCGTCGAGCTCGTGGGTAATGGCGACAACGGTCATCCCTTCTGAGACGAGCTGCTGTACCGTTTCAATCACCTCTTTGCGCCCGATCGGGTCAAGCATCGAGGTAGCTTCATCGAGCACGAGGACATGCGGGCGCATTGCGAGAGCCGAAGCAATCGCAACGCGCTGCTTTTGTCCACCGGATAACTGATGCGGTTCACGGTCCGCTAGTTCCGATAATCCAACGCGCGCTAGACTGTCATCAATTCGACGAACCATTTCTTGACGTGGAAGTCCCATGTTTTCGAGAGAAAATGCCACATCATCGCGCACGGTCGCCCCGACAAACTGGTTGTCAGGATTTTGGAAGACAACACCGATCCGTTTCCGAACGTCCCACACGTCTGTGGCGTCCGTTGGATCGAGTGCCTCCACCCGGACTTCTCCTTCCTGAGGAAGCAAAAGCCCATTCCACAACTTCGTCAAAGTCGATTTTCCAGAACCGTTATGGCCAACGATGGCGAGCCATTCCCCTTTGTATACGTCGAGTGACAACCCATTGAGGGCTGGCTCGGTCTGTCCCGGGTAACGAAACACGATATCGCGTACCATAATTTGAGATTCCATCTGCCGACTCCTTTCCGATGTGGAAACAGGGCAATACGTCACCGCATGCCCTGTTGACTGCCTAATGAATTAGACGAGTTCGATGATTACGACTTCCGCACCGTCACCGCGGCGTGGGCCGACTTTCATGATGCGTGTGTATCCACCTTGACGTTCAGCGTAGCGTGGTGCCACGTCTTCGAACAATTTTTGGATTGCGTCTTTTTCTCCAGCGTTCTCTTTACGAACGAATGAAGCTACTTGACGACGGGCATGAAGATCGCCACGTTTCCCAAGAGTGATCAATTTTTCAACGACTGGGCGAAGTTCCTTCGCTTTTTGTTCAGTTGTTTGAATGCGCTCGTTGATAATAAGATCAGTTGCAAGATCACGTAAAAGTGCCTTACGTTGTGAGCTTGTACGGCCGAGTTTCGAATAAGCCATTACATTTCCCTCCTTCGGTTGAACTTAGTCTTCTTTGCGCAAGCCCAAACCGAGCTCGTCCAACTTGAGTTGAACTTCTTCGAGTGATTTACGTCCGAGGTTACGAACTTTCATCATCTCTTCCTCTGATTTGTTTGCGAGTTCTTGAACAGTGTTGATGCCGGCGCGCTTCAAGCAGTTGTACGAACGAACTGAGAGATCGAGTTCTTCAATCGTCATTTCGAGTACTTTTTCTTTTTGGTCTTCTTCTTTCTCGACCATGATTTCTGCATTGAGAGCTTCGTCAGTCAAGCCAACAAAGATATTCAAGTGTTCTGTCAAAATTTTCGCCCCGAGTGATACTGCTTCTTCCGGACGGATTGAACCATCTGTCCACACGTCTAATAGAAGCTTATCGAAGCTAGCATCTTGACCGACACGTGTTTTATCTACTTCGTAGTTCACACGTTGAATCGGTGTGTAGATCGAATCGATTGGGATAACGCCAATCGGCATATCATCACGTTTGTTATCTTCTGCCTGGACGTAACCACGACCACGGCGAGCAGTCAAACGCATGCGAAGCGTCGCGTTGTCAGCGAGAGTCGCGATGTGGAGCTCAGGATTCAAGATTTCAACGTCGCTATCATGGGTAATGTCTGCCGCAGTGACAGCACCGGCACTTGAAACATTAATCTCAAGCGTTTTCTCTTCGTCTGAGTACACTTTGAGCGCCAACTTCTTGAGGTTTAATACGATTTGCGTGACGTCTTCGACGACTCCGTCAATCGTAGAGAACTCATGAAGTACGCCATCGATTTGAACTGCTGTTACCGCTGCACCAGGGAGCGATGACAAAAGAATCCGACGTAGTGAGTTGCCGAGAGTCGTGCCATATCCACGTTCAAGCGGTTCTACCACGAATTTACCAAACGTAGCATCCTCGCTGATTTCGACCGTTTCGATCTTTGGTTTTTCAATCTCGATCATCTGAACCCCTCCTTGAGTGTATCCTGCCATGCAGCGTGAGCTGCATTGTATATGCTGTTTGTGCTAGGTAAGCCCTTCACACGCACAAGCGATTATACGCGGCGACGTTTTGGAGGGCGGCAACCGTTGTGCGGAACTGGTGTTACGTCACGGATTGCAGTTACTTCAAGACCAGTAGCTTGGAGGGCACGGATAGCCGCTTCACGTCCAGCACCAGGACCTTTAACGTTAACTTCTACTGTACGCATACCGTTGTCCATTGCAACTTTCGCTGCAGTTTCAGCAGCCAATTGTGCTGCGAACGGAGTCGATTTACGTGATCCTTTAAATCCAAGGTTACCAGAAGTAGCCCATGAGATCGCGTTACCTTGCGTGTCAGTGATTGTGATAATTGTGTTGTTGAATGTAGAACGGATGTGTACCACACCGACTTCAACATGTTTTTTGACTTTACGTTTTGAACGTACATTTTGCTTACGTTTCGCCATTGTTCAATTCCCTCCTTTACTTCTTCTTGTTCGCTACTGTACGGCGTGGGCCTTTACGAGTACGCGAGTTGTTCTTCGTGTTTTGTCCGCGAACAGGGAGACTACGACGGTGACGAACACCGCGATATGCGCCGATCTCGATCAAACGTTTAATGTTGAGTGAAACTTCACGGCGAAGGTCACCTTCAACTTTAATTCCGTCAATTGCTTCACGGATACGGTTGATTTCGTCTTCTGTCAAATCACGTGTGCGTGAATCTTCAGATACGTTTGCAGCCTTCAAAATTTCTTGTGCTCTTGTTTTACCAATACCAAAGATGTATGTGAGCGAAATAACGATACGTTTTTCGCGTGGAATATCTACACCAGCAATACGTGCCATGTGTGCACCTCCTCTTAGATTAACCTTGTTTTTGTTTGTGTTTCGGGTTTTCGCAAATTACCATTACTTTACCCTTACGACGAATAACTTTACATTTTTCGCAGATCGGTTTTACCGACGGTCTTACTTTCATGATTATACCCTCCTCCTGGAAAAATCGGAGTTACTTGTAACGGTACGTAATCCGCCCGCGAGTCAAGTCGTACGGAGACAACTCGACAGTTACGCGGTCACCTGGAAGGATTCGAATGTAGTGCATCCGAATTTTCCCTGAGACGTGCGCGAGCACCGTGTGGCCGTTTTCTAACTCCACTTTAAACATTGCGTTTGGAAGTGGTTCGACAACAGTGCCTTCCACTTCAATGACATCTTGTTTCGCCATCATTTATTCCCCTTTCTATATGAAGATATTTAGGAGCACAGACGATCTATCGCATTGTACTGTGAGAGAAGGATCCATAACGGATCAGCACGAAGCAATAGAGCCTCATTCACCGGAATCGAGTTTCGTTAAAATCTCGTATCCATCGTCTGTGATGGCGATGGTGTGCTCAAAGTGGGCGCACATGCTACCGTCCACTGTCACAACTGTCCAGTTGTCAGCCAGTGTCCGAACATAGCGTTGACCAGCGTTGACCATTGGTTCAATGGCTAACGTCATTCCAGTCTTCAGGCGCGGCCCTTTCCCCGGTGGACCATAGTGCGGAATTTGCGGTTCTTCATGCAAATTTTGTCCGACACCATGACCGACATATTCGCGGACGACAGAGAAATCATGAGATTCCACATACGCTTGAATCGCATGCGAAATGTCTGTCAAACGCTGTCCAGCCTTAGCGTGCTCCAATCCTTTATACAGACTTTCTTCAGTCACGTCAAGTAACTGCTGTGTCTCTTCCGAGATTGTTCCCACTGGATACGTCCAAGCGGAATCTCCATGGTATCCGTTATAGTAGGCACCGATATCGATCGAGATGATATCTCCATCGTTCAATACCCGTTTTCCGGGAATCCCATGAACAAGCTCTTCGTTCACTGAAGCACAAACGCTACCGGTAAACCCGTTGTAGCCTTTGAACGACGGTGTCGCACCTTGGCTGCGAATGTATTCTTCCGCGATCCGGTCGAGCTCAAGCGTCGTAATACCTGGTTTGATGTGCTCTTTGAGCACCTGGTGTGTTCGAGCAACAATTTGCCCAGCCTCACGCATAATCGCTACTTCACGAGGCGTCTTCGTGATGATCATTCAGTACCACCGAGTAACGCTTTGACATCGGCGTATACGACATCGATTGGACGATCTCCATCCAATGTACGAAGATACCCTTTTTCAGCGTAAAAGTCAATGAGTGGTTTCGATTGCTCGATGTTGACGTCAAGGCGACGGCGGACCGTTTCCTCTTTATCGTCTTCACGTTGCATGAGAGCCGACCCATCCACATCACAGATGCCTTCCACTTTAGGTGGGTTGAAGATCACGTGATATGTCGCACCACACGTCGGGCAGATCCAACGACCTGTCAAACGCGGGACGAGAATTTCCGCATCCACATCGATGTTCACGACATGGTCAATCTGTTTTCCCAAATCTTTAAGCAAACTTTCGAGTGCCTCTGCTTGAGCAACAGTACGCGGGAATCCATCGAGTAAGAAGCCGTTTTTCGTATCATCTTGACTCAAACGCTCACGTACGATTCCGATTGTTACCTCATCCGGTACGAGTTCGCCTTTATCCATGAACGATTTTGCTTCTTTGCCGAGTGGCGTTCCGCCTTTGATTGCCGCACGAAACATGTCGCCTGTCGAAATGTGTGGGATTTGGTACTCTTCGACGATTTTTGCCGCTTGAGTCCCTTTCCCTGCACCCGGTAAGCCCATGAGTACTAGATTCATCTCAGTTAGCCTCCAGTTTTGATTTTCACAACACGTCGTAACACGACAGGAAGGAAGGGTGTACCCTTCCTTCCGCTTTAACGGATAAAGCCTTTGTAGTGTCGTTTTACGAGTTGACTCTCGATTTGTTTCATCGTTTCGAGGGCTACCCCGATGACGATCAACAAGCTCGTTCCTCCGATTTGCACCGAAGTTGGGAGACCGGCAAGCTTAATGAAGATTGTCGGCATGATCGCTACGAGCGATAAGAAAATCGCTCCGAAGAAAGTCAAACGATAGAGTAACTTCGTGATGTACTGTTCTGTTTGCGCCCCAGGACGAATCCCAGGAATATAGCCACCTTGCTTCTGCAGGTTTTCTGCCATCTGTTCAGGGTTGACCTGAATGAATGTATAGAAGTAAGCGAACGCGATGATGAGCGCTACGTAGATCGACATTCCGATTGGAGACGTCGTATCGAAGTAAGTCTGCAACTTCTGCGTCGTTTCTGGAGAAGCAATGAAGCTTGCAACAGTTGGTGGTGTCACCATGAAGGAAATCGCGAAGATGACCGGGATGACACCGGCAGCGTTTAGTTTGATTGGCAAGTGCGTCGACTGTCCGCCCACAGGGGTACGGTTCGCCGTGCGTTTTGCATATTGGATTGGAATTTTGCGGGCCGCTTGTTGAACATAAATGATCCCAACCGTCACCGCAAGAATAACCAATGCCAATACAACCAAGTAAACGATGTTAATGAATAACGCATCTCCAGCATTTTGGAGCTTCGTTTCATAAATCTGCGTAAAGATTCTTGGGAACCCAGCGACGATACCGGCGAAGATAATGATGGAAATACCATTTCCAACACCTTTCTCCGTCGTCATCTCACCAAGGAACATCAAGAACGCCGTACCTGCAGTCAGTACGATCGCAATCACGAAATAGGTTGCCGTGCCCCACGTCTCGTTGACGAGACCTGGATAGAGGCGGTTAAATCCGAACGACAATGACGTCGCTTGGATAAACCCTAACATGATCGTCCCATAGCGCGTGACCGTCGCTAGCTTTTTACGTCCAGACTCGCCTTGTTTTGCCCATTCGGCAAACTTCGGAACGACGTCCATTTGTAAAAGTTGCACAACGATCGATGCCGTGATGTACGGCATGATCCCCATTGCGAACAGGGAGAAGTTCTGTAAAGCATTTCCTCCAAACAAGTTCAAGAAGTCTAAAAGACCACCTGAGTCAAAACGCAACACATCCGTATTCACCATCGGCACCGGGATATGGGCCCCGATGCGGAAAATGATGATGATTGCGAGTGTGAAGAGAATACGCTGTCGAATATCTTTCACGCGCCACATATTGGAGATCGTCTGAAACATCAGATCACCTCAACTGAACCGCCAGCTGCTTCGATCGCTTCTTTCGCTGCACCCGAGAATTTGTTGGCTTTTACAGTCAATTTTGTTTCAAGCTTGCCGTTAGCAAGTACTTTGATTCCGTCTTTAGCAGAGCTGACAACACCAGTCTCAATTAAGAGTTCTGGAGTAACTTCAGTACCTGCCTCGAAACGGTTAAGCGTGTCTAGGGAAACAACTGCATACTCTTTACGAGTAGGGTTGTTGAAACCGCGTTTTGGAAGACGACGGTAAAGTGGGTTTTGCCCACCTTCGAATCCTGGACGAACGCCACCGCCCGAACGAGCTTTTTGACCTTTATGTCCACGGCCAGAAGTTTTACCGTTACCAGTCGCCATACCGCGACCGACACGGTTGCGTTCGTGACGCGAACCTGGAGTTGGCTTCAATTCATGGAGTTTCATAGTGGCACCTCCTTATTTAGTAAGATCTTTATTATTCGTTGATTTCGTTTACAGTCACAAGGTGCGACACTTTTTTGATCATACCGCGCATCGCTACGTTGTCAGGGACAACGACAGTCTGATGCATTTTACGAAGACCGAGTGTACGTACTGTTACACGCTGATCTTCCGGACGACCAATAGTGCTGCGTGTGAGGGTGATTGCGAGTTTCGCCATGTCTAATTCCCTCCCTTATTTAAGAAGTTCTTCTACGCTTTTACCGCGTAGTTTAGCAACTTCCTCTGCTTTTTTAAGCTCTGTCAAGCCTTTAACCGTCGCACGGACGATGTTGATTGGTGTGTTAGATCCAAGCGATTTCGAAAGGATGTCACCTACACCTGCGAGTTCGAGCACTGCACGAACTGGACCACCTGCGATAACCCCAGTACCTTCAGAAGCTGGTTTCATGAATACACGACCTGCTCCGAATACTCCTGTGATTTCGTGTGGAATTGTTGTACCAACCATAGGTACTTGAACCATGTTTTTCTTAGCGGCTTCAATAGCCTTGCGGATCGCTTCTGGCACCTCTTGTGCCTTACCTGTACCGAAACCGACGTGACCATTTTTGTCACCTACGACGACGAGAGCGGCGAAACGGAAGCGACGGCCACCTTTCACGACTTTCGCGACGCGGTTTACGGTAACAACGCGTTCTTCAAGTTGTTCCATGTTAACGTCTAACTGGCGCATCAAGTGTCCCCTCCTTTTTGTTAGAATTTAAGACCTGCTTCACGAGCTGCTTCAGCAACAGCTTTGACGCGGCCATGATAGAGGTATCCACCACGGTCGAACACAACAGTGTCGATACCTTTCTCGAGTGCACGTTCAGCTGCAAGTTTACCAACAGCTTTCGCTGCTTCAACGTTGCCGCCGTTTGTAAGATCGAGAGCTTTATCTTTCGAAGATGCTGACACAAGCGTTGTTTGTGCTGCATCATCGATGAGTTGAACGTAGATGTGCTTGCTCGAGCGGAATACGTTCAAACGTGGACGAGCTGCTGTCCCTGTGATCGTACGACGTACACGAGCATGACGTTTCTTACGAACTGCATTTTTGTCTGCTTTTGTGATCATTTATGCCACTCCTTTCCGTTCATTTCGTGACGAATTACTTACCAGTCTTACCTTCTTTACGGCGAATACGTTCATCAGAGTAACGAACACCTTTACCTTTGTAAGGTTCTGGAGCACGGTACGAGCGGATTTGAGCTGCAACGTGACCGACGCGCTCTTTGTTAATCCCTTTAACGATGATTTGCGTGTTTGAAGGAACTTCGATCTCGATACCTTCTTCAGCAACGTACTCGATTGGGTGCGAGTAACCGAGGCTGAGGACGAGTTTGTTTCCTTGCTTAGCAGCACGGTAACCAACCCCTGAGATCTCAAGTGTTTTCTGGAATCCGTTAGACACACCTTCTACCATGTTGGCGATAAGGGCACGTGTCGTACCGTGGATCGTACGGTTCTCTTTCGAGTCATCCGGACGAACGACAGTCAATTCGTTTTCTTCAATTTTGACTTCCAAGGCTGGGTTAGCTGAAAGCGAAAGTTCACCTTTAGCACCTTTTACTGTGACCGTGTTGTCTTCTGCAACCGTGACAGTAACGCCAGCTGGAATCGTAACTGGTTTTTTACCAATACGTGACATTGATTACACCTCCGTTCTTGTTAGAAAAGTGACTTACCAGATGTAGGCGAGCACTTCGCCGCCGACTTGTTGTTGGCGAGCTTCTTTATCAGTCATAAGACCTTTTGATGTCGAAAGAACTGCGATACCGAGTCCTCCGAGTACTTTTGGTACTTCATCAGCTTTTGCGTATACACGAAGACCTGGTTTCGAAATGCGTTTGAGACCAGTGATAACACGTTCGTTGCTTGCTCCGTATTTAAGGAACAGACGAAGTGTACCTTGCTTAGCGTCCTCGATATATTCAACATCGCGAATGAAACCTTCACGCTTGAGGATCTCTGCAACCTCACGTTTGATATTAGAAGCTGGAAGCTCTAATTTTTCATGGCGAACCATGTTAGCGTTACGGATACGTGTAAGCATATCTGCAATTGGGTCTGTCATTACCATGCGATGTACCTCCTTTCACACTGTTAGTGGATTACCAGCTTGCTTTTTTAACACCAGGGATTTGACCTTTGTATGCAAGATCACGGAACTTGATACGGCTGATCCCGAATTTACCCATGTAACCATGTGGACGACCTGTGATACGGCAACGGTTATGAAGACGTACAGGTGAAGAGTTACGTGGCAATTTGCTGAGTCCGATGTAGTCGCCTTCAGCTTTTAATTGTGCACGTTTCTCAGCGTACTGGGCAACGAGTTTCTCGCGTTTGTGTTCGCGATTCACCATTGACTTTTTAGCCATGTTGTCGACCTCCCTTTAGATTATTTTTGGAATGGCATTCCGAGAAGTGTGAGCAATTCACGAGCTTCTTCGTCTGTGTTCGCTGTTGTAACAACAACGATATCCATACCGCGTACTTTAGTTACTTTATCGTAATCGATCTCAGGGAAAATAAGTTGCTCTTTCACACCAAGCGTGTAGTTACCGCGTCCGTCGAATGCTTTCTTCGATACACCGCGGAAGTCACGTACACGTGGAAGTGAAACAGTTACCAATTTGTCGAGGAAATCGTACATACGCTCGCCACGAAGAGTAACCTTCGCACCGATTGGCATGCCTTCACGAAGTTTGAAACCAGCGATTGATTTCTTAGCCTTCGTTACGAGTGGTTTTTGACCAGAAAGAATTGATAATTCTTCCACTGCCATGTCAAGCGCCTTCGAGTTCGAAACAGCGTCACCTACACCCATGTTGATGACGATCTTGTCGACCTGTGGGACTTGCATAACTGAGTCATAGTTGAATTTATCCATCATCGCTTTCACGATGTCGCTTTTATACTTCTCTTGCAAACGGTTCATAGTCGAATGGACCTCCTTTCGTCACGTTCTTCTTATTTATCGAGTACTTCGCCCGATTTCGCGACACGAACTTTTTTACCATCGACTACTTTGAAACCAACGCGAGTCGGTTTGCCCGTTTTAGGGTCGAGTGGCATGACGTTCGAGACGTGAATTGGTGCTTCGATTTCAAGGATACCGCCTTGTGGATTCGCTTGTGATGGTTTCGAGTGTTTTTTAATCACGTTGATACCTTCTACGACTACGCGGTTCTTGCTTGGCATAGCTTTGAGGATAACCCCTTGCTTGCCTTTATCTTTACCAGACATTACCTGGACTGTATCGCCTTTTTTAACATGCATCGTTTTGCGCACCTCCTTATAGGATTGAAATTGGAAATTAAAGTACTTCCGGTGCCAACGAAACGATCTTCATGAATTCTTTTTCACGAAGTTCACGTGCAACTGGCCCGAAGATCCGAGTGCCGCGTGGGCTCTTGTCATCTTTGATGATGACTGCTGCGTTCTCATCGAAACGGATGTACGAACCATCTTTACGACGAGCGCCGCGTTTTGTACGAACGACAACTGCTCTGACAACGTCACCTTTTTTAACAACGCCACCTGGTGTTGCTTGTTTTACCGTTGCGACGATGATGTCACCGATGTTGGCAGTCTTACGACCTGAACCACCGAGGACTTTAATTGTCAACAGTTCACGCGCGCCAGAGTTGTCTGCTACTTTCAAGCGAGATTCTTGTTGAATCATGCGAGTGTACCTCCCTCCGGATGTTTATAGATCCGAACTGTTATTAGATGATTACTGATTCTTCTACTACTGTTACGAGACGGAAACGTTTGTCTTTAGAAAGCGGACGTGTTTCCGCGATGCGGACGACATCGCCGATTTTAGCGACATTGTTCTCATCGTGCGCTTTAAATTTCTTCGTGTAGTTTACACGTTTGCCATAAAGCTTATGACGTACTTTTGTTTCAACTGCAACGACGATCGTTTTGTCCATTTTGTCAGACACGACGCGTCCAGTGAGTACTTTACGCTTATTGCGTTCCATGAGTGTTACCTCCTCTTAAAGAATCCGATTAGATTAGCCGTTGTTGATGCCGAGTTCGCGTTCACGAAGAATCGTTTTAGCACGCGCAATCGACTTGCGTACTTCACGGATACGAGCAGGATTCTCAAGCTGACCTGTAGCTAATTGGAAACGAAGGTTAAAGAGTTCTTCTTTCCACTCGCCTACTTTACCGTTGAGCTCTTCAGTTGTTGATTGACGGAGATCAGTTGCTTTCATTCGTATCACCACCATTTTCTTCACGTTTCACGAACTTACATTTAACTGGAAGTTTGTGCGCAGCAAGACGAAGTGCCTCACGTGCGACTTCCTCAGATACACCCGCGATTTCAAACATAACTTTGCCAGGCTTAACTACAGCTACCCAGCCTTCTGGAGCACCTTTACCCGAACCCATTCGGACTTCGAGAGGCTTTTTCGTGTATGGTTTGTGTGGGAAGATCTTGATCCACACTTTACCACCACGTTTCATATAACGTGTCATTGCGATACGTGCTGATTCGATTTGACGGTTTGTAATCCAGCTCGCTTCGAGCGATTGGAGACCGAATTCACCGAAATGTACTGTTGTGCCGCGTTTTGCATTCCCGCGCATTTTACCACGGTGTACACGACGATATTTCACGCGTTTAGGTAACAACATAGTGTGTTGCCTCCTTCCTGAAAGAGTGTTTATTATTCAGCGTTTTTAGCTGTGTTGTTTTTTGTTGGAAGAACTTCACCATGGTACAACCAGACTTTAATTCCGATTTTACCATAAGTTGTGTCAGCTTCAGCTGTTCCGTAGTCGATGTCGGCACGGAGTGTGTGAAGTGGAACTGTTCCTTCCGAGTACTTCTCTGAACGAGCGATATCAGCGCCACCAAGACGACCAGAAACTTCTGTTTTGATCCCTTTGATGCCAGTGCGCATCGAACGTTGGATTGATTGTTTCATTGCACGACGGAATGACACACGGCCTTCCAATTGACGAGCGATGTTTTCAGCAACAAGTTTCGCGACAGCGTCCGCATTTTTCACTTCAACAACGTTGATGTGAACACGTTTGCCTTCAGCAAGCTTGATGATGTTTTTACGGAGTGACTCGATTTCCGAACCACCTTTACCGATAACCATACCTGGTTTCGCAGTGTGAAGCGAAATGTTCACGCGGTTTGCAGCGCGTTCGATTTCTACTTTAGAAATACTAGCATCCTTCATTTTGTTTTCGATGTATTCACGAATAACGTAGTCTTCATGAAGGAGATCTGCGTAGTCTTTCTCAGCGTACCAACGCGAATCCCAGTCTTTGATAATACCAACGCGAAGACCGTGCGGATTTACCTTTTGACCCACTACATATCCCTCCTTATTTCTCAGTTACCACGATGTGGATGTGGCTTGTGCGTTTGTTAATACGGCTTGCGCGACCCATCGCACGTGGGCGGAAGCGTTTGAGTGTTGGACCTTCGTTGACGTAGATTTCCGACACCACAAGGTTCTCAATATTCATATCGTAGTTGTGCTCTGCGTTTGCAATCGCTGACTTCAATACTTTTTCAACGATTGGCGACGCTGCCTTGTTCGTGTGAGCAAGGACAGAGAGCGCTTCGCCGACTTGTTTCCCGCGAATTAAGTCTACAACGAGACGTGCTTTGCGAGGAGCAAGACGGACCATATTAGCTGATGCTTTAGCTTGCATGGATTTGACCTCCCCTCAAATTACCGTTTCGTTTTCTTGTCTGATCCGTGACCTTTGTACGTGCGTGTTGGAGCGAATTCACCAAGTTTGTGACCGACCATGTCTTCTGTCACGAATACTGGTACGTGTTTGCGACCATCGTGTACACCGAACGTGTGACCCATGAATTCTGGGAAGATTGTCGAGCGACGTGACCAAGTTTTGATGACTTGCTTCTCACCAGATTTGTTGAGTTTGTCAACTTTAGCGAGCAAATGGTGATCTGCGAATGGACCTTTTTTCAAGCTGCGACCCATGATAGAACCTCCCTTTGGAATGATTCGGGAACGGCCCTTTCGAACCGCCCGAGAATCATGTAGTAATTATTTCTTACGGCGACGAAGGATGTACATGTCGCTCGATTTGTTTTTCTTACGTGTTTTAAGACCAAGAGCTGGTTTACCCCAAGGAGTAAGTGGGCCCGAACGACCGATTGGCGCACGACCTTCACCACCACCGTGTGGGTGATCAACCGGGTTCATTACAGAACCACGTACTGTTGGGCGTTTGCCTAACCAACGTGAACGTCCTGCTTTACCGATGTTTACAAGTTCGTGTTCTTCGTTACCAACTGAACCGACTGTCGCGCGGCAAGTGCCGAGGAACAAGCGTGATTCACCTGATTGAAGACGAACGATGACGTACTTGCCGTCACGTCCTTGGATTTGTGCCGATGCACCAGCCGCACGAACAAGCTGACCGCCCTTACCAGGCTTAAGCTCGATGTTGTGGATAGTAGTACCGACAGGGATGTTCACGAGTGGAAGAGCGTTCCCCACTTTGATATCCGCCTCAGGACCAGACATGATTTCCATGCCTACTTTGATGCCCTTAGGAGCGAGGATGTAACGTTTCTCACCATCTGCATAGTTGATGAGGGCGATGTTCGCTGAACGGTTTGGATCGTATTCGATCGTAGCAACGCGTCCGACGATGCCATCTTTGTTACGTTTGAAATCGATGATACGGTATTTACGTTTGTGCCCGCCACCTTGGTGACGTACAGTCAAACGACCTTGGTTGTTACGACCGCCTTTTTTCGAAAGCTTTTCAGTTAACGATTTTTCAGGGCGATTCGTTGTGATCTCTGCAAAGTCGAGAGATGTCATGTTACGGCGACCGTTAGTGGTCGGCTTAAACTTTTTAATTGCCATCGAGGATTCCCTCCTTTTCTTCTAAGGTAGTAAATTAACCGAGGAAGTCGATTGTGTTGCCTTCAGCAAGGGTTACGATCGCTTTTTTACGACGAGCTGTGTAACCAGAGTGACGACCGACACGTTTCGCTTTCGGTTTCATGTTCATTGTGTTTACCGAAGCAACTTTCACATTGAAGATTGTTTCGATAGCGTACTTCACTTGCGATTTAGTCGCTTTAACGTCGATCTCGAAAACGTATTTGTTAGCTTCCATGAGGCTAACAGAACGCTCAGTGATGATAGGACGTTTGATGATATCGTATGCTTGAGCCATTATGCAAGCACCTCCTCTACCTTCGCAACCGCATCTTTAGTGAAGATGACTTTGTCGTTAGCAACGAGGTCAAGAACGTTAACGCCTGCTGCCTCGATCACAGTCACTCCTGGGATGTTACGAGCTGCGAGAGCGATAGTCTCATTGTAGTCCGCTGTGACTACAAGAGCCTTACGTTCTACTGACAAGCTGTTCAAAACAGCAGCCATGTCTTTTGTTTTTGGTGCATCGAAAGCAAGGCCTTCGAGGACGATCATTTCGTTGTTTTTCACTTTCGACGAAAGAGCCGAGAGAAGTGCTAAACGACGAACTTTTTTAGGAAGCTTGTAAGAGTATGAACGTGGTGTTGGACCGAAGACTGTACCACCACCAACCCATTGTGGTGAGCGGATAGAACCTTGGCGCGCACGACCAGTTCCCTTTTGTTTCCATGGTTTACGGCCGCCACCGCGTACTTCCGAGCGACCTTTCGTATCGTGAGTACCTTGACGGCGTGATGCTTGTTGCATGACGATCGCGTCATAAAGTACTGAGTCGTTTGGCTCGATACCGAAAATGGCTTCTGCCAATTCGATCTCGCCAACTTGTGAACCTGTTTGGTTAAGCAAAGCTACTTTAGGCATTCGTAATTCCTCCTTTCCGTGCAGTTAATTAGTTACCTTTTACCGCTGTTTTGATGATGACGTTCGACTTGCGAGCGCCTGGGATTGCGCCTTTAACGAGTACAAGGCCGCGTTCCGCGTCAACTTTGACAACTTCAAGGTTTTGAATCGTTTTACGCTCTCCACCCATTTGACCAGGAAGAAGCTTCCCTTTAAATACGCGGTTAGGAGCTACAGGACCCATCGAACCAGGACGACGGTGGTAGCGCGAACCGTGAGCCATTGGTCCACGTGATTGTCCGTGACGCTTGATCGCACCTTGGAATCCTTTACCTTTCGATGTACCTGTTACGTCTACTAATTCACCTGCAGCGAAAATGTCCGCCTTGATCTCTTGACCGATTTCGTATCCTTCTACTGAAGTACGAATCTCTTTCATGAAGCGCTTAGGTGTCGCGTTTGCTTTCGCAGCGTGACCTTTTGCCGGTTTGTTTTGACGTGATTCTTTGATGTCTCCGAAACCGAGTTGAACTGCTTCGTAACCGTCAGTTTCAACTGTTTTAAGTTGAAGTACGACGTTTCCTTCGACAGCAACTACTGTTACCGGTACGACTTCGCCTGCTTCGTTGAAGATTTGAGTCATACCAAGTTTTGTTCCTAAGATTCCTTTAGCCATGAGATACACCTCCTGTTTAATAATTATTGTCTCTTCTGGCTAGTATCTACTATATGAAGAATTAAAGTTTGATTTCGATGTCAACACCTGATGGTAATTCGAGGCGCATAAGCGCATCAACCGTTTTTGGTGTTGGGTTAACGATGTCGATCAAGCGTTTGTGTGTACGCATCTCGAACTGCTCACGAGCATCTTTGTACTTGTGAACCGCACGAAGGATCGTGTAGATCGATTTCTCAGTTGGAAGCGGGATTGGTCCCGAAACCTTTGCACCTGAACGCTTCGCAGTATCAACGATTTTCTCAGCTGATTGATCGAGTACGCGATGGTCGTATGCTTTTAAACGAATACGGATTTTTTCATTTGCCATGTAAGTTTCCCTCCTTTGTCGCCTATTTTTAAAAATAGACAGTTCTCCGCGGAAATTTCCACACCGGCCATGGCAAAGCTGCCTGGCGTGTCATAACCTCCCGCTTCATCGCAGCGTGCTTGTGTCAGCAGAGGTATCCGATCATTGCAAATCAACGATTGGACCCGTTTTCTGCTGTAAAGTCTCTCACCACTCGCACAAACACTTAATCATTATATCGAATCCACATATAAAATGCAAGATTTGATTTTCAAATTGTGCCGGATGTCTGATGAGTTATTCAACGTTCACTAATGTAACAAGATTCCGACCCTTTTGCAAGCTATTTTCCTTCTTTTGTTGAACTATTTGTTTCAAGAACCGCCATGCCAACTCGACCTAGCGTTTCATACGTGCTCCAAAGCGCTCCGTGACAGATTCGATGACCGAGGCTGGGGCTCGTTTCAAGCAGGTTTGGACAATCGTTTCATTCATTGGATGGGTTTCGAAGTATTGGCTTAACCGTTCAAGCTTATCGATACGGTTCATCACCGTATACAGCACAATCCACTCTTCGAGATGCATCCAACTGCCGGTCGGTTCAATATATGGATGTGTATAGATCCCATCGGTGCACTTCATCCGAAAACTAGCCATCACATCAATGTCTCCGCCTTCGAACTCATATTCCCCAAAATAGGTCGTCACGTAATCTAGATGTGGCGCCGACTCGACTTTTCTCCCGGCACGGCTCAATACTTGATCCAATCGCTCGAATTGATCCGGTTCGACAAACACATCCAAGTCGTTCGCTGTTTCGATTAATCCATGTTGCTTCAATAACGTCGATCCACCGAACCGACACGCGATCCCGTTCAAGCGACATATCGTTTCGACTTGCTTGTCCATCATCGTCTCCCCTTTCGTTCGACATATGTCCCATCTTACCACGTCTCGCCACAAAACAAAAAAGCAGCCCGCAAAATGCGGACTGCTTGAAAGGTCAGTGTATCAATCGATTACTCGATGATTTCAGTTACTGAACCAGCGCCTACTGTACGGCCACCCTCACGGATTGAGAAACGTGTTCCGTCTTCGATCGCGATTGTAGAAATCAATTCGATCGTCAACTCGATGTTGTCTCCTGGCATTACCATTTCAGTACCTTCTGGAAGGTGAACGATACCTGTTACGTCAGTTGTACGGAAGTAGAACTGCGGACGGTAGTTCGCGAAGAATGGCGTGTGACGGCCACCCTCTTCTTTAGAAAGAACGTAGATTGAAGCTTTGAACTTCGAGTGCGGCGTGATTGAACCTGGCTTAGCAAGTACTTGTCCACGCTCGATGTCTTCACGTGATACACCACGGAGAAGAGCACCGATGTTGTCGCCAGCTTCAGCGTAGTCGAGAAGCTTACGGAACATCTCTACACCAGTACATACAGTTTTCTTAGTTTCTTCTGTAAGACCAACGATTTCAACTTCGTCGTTGACGCGGAGAACACCACGCTCAACACGACCAGTCGCTACAGTACCGCGACCAGTGATTGAGAATACGTCCTCAACTGGCATCATGAATTCTTTGTCCGTGTCACGAACTGGCTCAGGGATGTACTCATCAACAGCGTTCATGAGTTCCATGATTTTTTCTTCCCACTGTGCTTCGCCGTTAAGCGCGCCAAGTGCTGAACCTTTGATTACAGGGAGGTCGTCGCCTGGGAAGTCGTACTCAGAAAGAAGTTCACGGATTTCCATTTCAACGAGCTCGAGGAGTTCTTCGTCGTCAACCATGTCAACTTTGTTCATGAATACGACGATGAAAGGAACACCTACTTGACGTGAAAGAAGGATGTGCTCACGTGTTTGTGGCATTGGGCCATCAGTTGCAGAAACAACGAGGATCGCGCCGTCCATTTGTGCAGCACCAGTGATCATGTTTTTAACATAGTCAGCGTGACCTGGGCAGTCAACGTGTGCATAGTGGCGTTTTTCTGTTTCGTACTCGATGTGAGCTGTTGCGATTGTGATACCGCGCTCGCGCTCTTCAGGAGCACCATCGATTGCGTCAAACTTTGTAGCTGTTTTCCCTTGTGCTTTTGAAAGTACAGCTGAGATCGCTGCAGTCAAAGTTGTTTTACCGTGGTCGACGTGGCCAATTGTACCAACGTTAACGTGCGGTTTAGAACGGTCGAATTTTTCTTTACCCATTCTAGATTCCTCCTCTATTAGACAATTAATTTTTATTTAACTAGGAAGACGTAGGCTACTTTTAACATACGTCCTCCTTAGCTTACAACAATCAATTCAGCGTTACAACCGTTATTAGCCGTTCGCTTTTTTGATGATTTCTTCTGCGATTGACTTCGGCACTTCTTCATAGTGATCGAAGTGCATCGAGTACGTTCCACGTCCTTGCGTACGTGAACGAAGTGATGTCGCATAACCGAACATTTCTGAAAGTGGAACCATTGCTTTAACGACTTGCGCGTTACCGCGTGCTTCCATACCTTCTACGCGTCCACGGCGTGACGTGACGTCACCCATGATGTCTCCCAAGTATTCTTCTGGGATGACAACTTCAACACGCATCATTGGCTCAAGGATAACAGCTTTCGCTTGCTCCTTAAGTTGTTTAACCGCCATCGAAGCAGCAACTTTAAACGCCATCTCGTTCGAGTCGACATCGTGGTACGATCCGAAGACGAGGGCAGCTTTAACGTCAACTACTGGGTAACCAGCGAGGATACCGTTTTCGAGAGCTTCTTCAATCCCGTTTTGAACAGCTGGGACGTATTCACGTGGTACAACACCACCGACGATCTTGTTCTCGAATGCGAATCCAGCGCCTTCTTCGTTCGGCTCGAATTCTACGACAACGTGACCGTACTGACCGCGTCCACCTGATTGACGTACGAATTTCGAATCGATCTTCGCAGCGCCACGGATTGTCTCACGGTAAGCAACTTGTGGTGCACCAACGTTAGCTTCTACTTTGAATTCGCGACGCATACGGTCAACGAGGATATCAAGGTGAAGCTCACCCATACCAGAGATGATCGTTTGACCAGTCTCTTGGTTTGTTTCAGTGCGGAAAGTTGGATCCTCTTCTGCGAGTTTCGCGAGGGCTTGACCCATCTTGTCTTGGTCAGCTTTCGATTTAGGCTCGATAGCGACCGAGATAACTGGTTCTGGGAATGTCATTGACTCGAGAACGACGTTGTCTTTCTCTGAGCAAAGCGTATCACCAGTCGTAGTATCTTTAAGACCAACGGCTGCGGCGATGTCACCAGCGAATACCATTGGGATTTCTTCACGGCTGTTCGCGTGCATTTGAAGGATACGACCGAGGCGCTCACGCTTACCTTTAGTCGAGTTCTTCACATACGAACCAGCTTGTGCTGTACCAGAGTACACGCGGAAGAACGTCAATTTACCGACGTAAGGATCCGTCATGACTTTGAACGCAAGTGCCGAGAACGGAGCTTCGTCAGAAGGCTCACGCGTGATTTCTTCTTCTGTGTCGAGGTTGATCCCTTTGATTGACTCAACGTCAACTGGTGACGGGAGGTAATCAACAACAGCGTTCAACATCAATTGAACACCTTTGTTTTTGAAGGCCGAACCAACGAGTACAGGGTAGAATTCTACGCTGAGTGTTGCTTTACGAATACCAGCTTTGAGTTCTTCGATTGAGATCTCTTCGCCTTCGAGGTATTTCATCATCAACTCTTCGTTGTAGTCTGCGACCGCTTCGATCAATTGACCGCGAAGTTCTTCAGCTTCATCAGCCATGTCAGCTGGGAAGCCATCTGTTACTTCGATGTCAGTACCGAGGTCGTTCGAGTACATGTACGTCTTCATTTCGACGAGGTCGACGATTCCTTTGAATTCGTCTTCCGCACCGATTGGAAGTTGGATTGGGTGTGCATTTGCATGCAAGCGCTCGTGAAGTGTTTTCACCGAGTACAAGAAGTCCGCACCGATCTTATCCATCTTGTTGACGAATACGACACGTGGAACACCGTAAGTCGTCGCTTGACGCCATACAGTTTCTGTTTGTGGTTCAACACCTGACTGAGCGTCAAGTACTGCAACTGCGCCATCAAGTACACGGAGTGAACGTTCAACTTCAACCGTGAAGTCTACGTGTCCAGGTGTATCGATGATGTTTACACGGTGGCCATTCCACTGTGCAGTTGTCGCAGCAGAAGTGATCGTGATTCCACGCTCTTGCTCCTGCTCCATCCAGTCCATTTGTGAAGCTCCTTCATGAGTTTCACCAATTTTGTGGATACGACCTGTGTAATAAAGAATACGTTCAGTTGTTGTCGTTTTACCGGCATCGATGTGAGCCATGATCCCGATGTTACGAGTATTCTTTAGGGAGAATTCTCTTGCCATACTGGGTATTCTCCTTCCGCATGTGTTTTTCGTGTGCTGGCACACGATATGATTATACCCGAAAGCCACTCCATTAAGCCACCGCTTGGTGACGTGGAGTGGTCTTTACGTTTAACTTACCAACGATAGTGAGCAAACGCTTTGTTCGCTTCTGCCATCTTATGCATGTCTTCGCGTTTCTTAACAGATGCACCAGTGTTGTTGGCTGCATCCATGATTTCGTTCGCGATACGTTGCTCCATCGTTTTCTCGTTGCGGAGACGAGCGTAGTTCACGAGGTAACGAAGACCAAGTGTCGTACGGCGCTCTGGACGAACTTCAACAGGAACTTGGTAGTTTGCTCCACCAACACGGCGAGCTTTAACTTCAAGTACAGGCATGATGTTGTTCATTGCTTCTTCGAACACTTCCATAGGCTCTTTGCCTGAGCGTTCAGCGATGAGGCCAAATGCGTTGTAAATGATAGTTTGAGCTGTACCTTTTTTACCGTCTAACATGACACGGTTAATGAGGCGAGTTACCAATTTCGAGTTGTAGATCGGATCTGCGATAACGTCACGACGTTCTGCACGGTTTTTACGCATCCGAGTACCCTCCTTTCAAAATTTCAGTAGTTTTTAGTTTCGCGAGAATTACTTCTTCGCAGCTTTCGGACGTTTCGTACCGTATTTAGAACGGCCTTGCATACGTCCGTCCACACCTGCAGTGTCAAGCGCACCACGAACGATGTGGTAACGTACCCCTGGTAAGTCTTTTACACGTCCTCCACGGATAAGAACAACGCTGTGCTCTTGAAGGTTGTGGCCAATACCTGGAATGTACGCAGTCACTTCGATTTGGTTAGTCAAACGAACACGAGCATACTTACGTAATGCCGAGTTCGGTTTCTTCGGAGTCATTGTACCAACACGTGTACAAACACCACGTTTCTGTGGCGAGCTCACGTTTGTTTGTGACTTGATGAAACTGTTGTAACCTTTGTTAAGTGCTGGAGAGTCAGATTTAACGACTTTCGATTTACGTCCTTTACGGACTAACTGGTTGATAGTAGGCATCTTTGAAGATCCTCCCTTCCTGAATTATGCTATTTTCTAGACCCACCGACCCGGGTGGTTCATTTAAGGTCATAACGAAACGCTTTTACGAGGCGTAGGCATTCCATGACCTCGCAAAAACGTGAGTTATACCTTGAAAGTGGCAATAATAGCAGCCAAACCTTTCCGAAGAAAGATCGGGTGACGTCCGAGTAGCTTGCCGACTGCTGGACACCGTTGTCATCGACAACAACCGATTGGCGGCACTAAATCATAGTAGCACCGCCAACCTATGCTGTCAAGACGTTTTTATTCGACTGTCGTGTCTTCGAGGACGGCTTTCGTCTCTTCTTCTTTGAGTTGAACATCACGGTAAACCGGCATCCCAGTACCAGCTGGAACGAGTTTCCCGATGATGACGTTCTCTTTGAGTCCGAGGAGATAGTCGCGCTTGCCTTTGATGGCAGCATCTGTCAATACACGAGTCGTTTCTTGGAACGAAGCGGCCGAGAGGAACGAATCTGTCTCAAGCGACGCTTTCGTGATTCCGAGAAGGACCGGTTTCGCCGTTGCCGGGCTCTTGCCTTCGCGGAGCGCATCTTTACATGCTTCCTTGAAGACGCTGATGTCGACGAGCGAACCAGGGAGGAGCGGCGTGTCACCAGACTCGATGACTTTGACGCGACGAAGCATTTGGCGAACCATAACTTCGACGTGTTTGTCGCCGATCTCTACCCCTTGCATCCGGTAAACTTTTTGTACTTCTTGAAGAAGATAGTTTTGAACACCAGATACACCACGGACAGCGAGCAATTCTTTCGGATCGATCGAACCTTCCGTGAAGACTTCTCCGGCTTCTACCGTATCTCCGATTTGAACACGAAGACGTGCTCCGAACGGGATCGTGTACGTACGTGTCTCA
Source organism: Exiguobacterium sp. SL-9 (assembly GCF_004336985.1). Classification (GTDB taxonomy): domain Bacteria; phylum Bacillota; class Bacilli; order Exiguobacteriales; family Exiguobacteriaceae; genus Exiguobacterium. Next base: position 26,103 of record NZ_SJUO01000008.1, on the reverse strand, counting down.
CTGAGTCCTTCGACCGTGAGTTCACGCTTGTCACGCGATTCTGTAAAGTCGATGACCGTACCAGGGATTTCCGAGATGACCGCTTGCCCTTTCGGGTTACGAGCCTCGAATACCTCTTGGATACGCGGAAGACCTTGCGTGATATCATCTCCGGCTACCCCACCTGTGTGGAAGGTACGCATTGTAAGCTGCGTTCCTGGCTCACCGATCGATTGCGCGGCGATGATACCGACAGCTTCGCCGACTTCAACGTTCGAGCCAGTCGCCAAGTTGCGACCGTAACATTTCTTACATACGCCGTGTGACGTGTTACATGTAAAGGCTGTCCGGATTTCAACTCGTTCGATTCCAGCGTCGACGATGTCGCGAGCGAGATCTTCGGTGATCAATTGGTTCTTCTCGACCATGACTTCACCCGTTTCCGGATGTGCCACTGTCTCGAACGCTGTACGGCCGACGAGGCGGTCATACAAGTTTTCGATTTCTTCCGTGCCTTCGCGGAGGGCGGCGACGCGGATTCCGCGGTCCGTTCCACAATCTTCTTCACGGATGATGACATCTTGGGCTACGTCAACGAGACGACGTGTCAAGTAACCTGAGTCAGCCGTCTTAAGGGCTGTATCGGCGAGACCTTTACGCGCACCGTGTGTCGAGATGAAGTATTCTTGTACCGTCAGACCTTCACGGAATGAAGATTTGATCGGAAGTTCGATGATGCGACCAGATGGAGCGGCCATCAAACCACGCATCCCTGCGAGCTGCGTGAAGTTGGACGCGTTACCACGGGCACCTGAGTCAGACATCATGAAGATTGGGTTCAAGCGATTGAGGGATTTCATCAATCGTGATTGAATCTCATCTTTCGCTTCGTTCCAAGAGCGTACAACGCGCTCGTAACGCTCATCTTCAGTGATGAGACCGCGACGGAATGACTTCATGATTTGATCGACTTGAGTTTGCGCTTCATCGAGGATTTCTTGTTTGTCCGGAAGAACGATGATATCTGCGATTCCGACCGTCACACCGGCTTTCGTCGAGTGTTTGAAGCCGAGATCTTTCATCCGGTCAAGCATGCGGCTTGTTTCAGTCGTTTCAAACTTCTGGAACACTTCCGCGATGACTTTTCCAAGGAATCCTTTTTTGAACGGCTCGATGAGTGGACGTGAGGCGATTTCTTCCGCCACGTTGGCACCTTTGTCGATGAAGTACTTGTCAGGCGTTGCTTCCTGCAAGTTTTCCATCGTCGGCTCGTTCAAGTATGGGAACGTGTTCGGCAAGATCTCGTTGAAGATCATCTTCCCGACCGTTGTGATCAACAATTTCTCGTTTTGCTCATCTGTGAACGTCGGGTTGTTGAGCGTACGTGCTGGAAGAGCGACACGTGTATGCAAGTGGACGTAGCCATTTTGATACGCGATAAGCGCTTCGTTGACGTTCGACAAAATTTTCCCTTGTCCGATGGCATCGTCGCGTTCAAGCGAGATGTAGTAGTTACCGAGGACCATATCCTGCGATGGTGTAACAACTGGTTTTCCATCTTTCGGGTTCAAGATGTTTTGCGCTGCGAGCATGAGAAGACGAGCTTCGGCTTGCGCCTCGGCAGAAAGTGGTACGTGGACCGCCATTTGGTCACCATCGAAGTCGGCGTTATAAGCCGTACATACGAGCGGGTGAAGGCGAATCGCGCGACCTTCGACGAGAATCGGTTCGAAAGCTTGAATCCCTAAGCGGTGAAGCGTAGGGGCACGGTTCAAGAGAACCGGGTGCTCACGAATGACTTCTTCGAGGACGCCCCAGATTTCTGGTTGCATCTTCTCAATCTTGCGTTTGGCGTTCTTGATGTTCGATGCGATGCCGCGACCGACAAGCTCTTTCATCACGAACGGTTTGAAGAGTTCAAGCGCCATCTCTTTCGGGAGACCACACTGGTACATCTTCAAGTTCGGCCCAACGACGATAACCGAACGTCCTGAGTAGTCGACCCGTTTACCAAGAAGGTTTTGACGGAAACGACCTTGTTTCCCTTTCAACATGTGTGAAAGTGATTTAAGCGGACGGTTACCTGGACCTGTTACCGGACGACCACGACGACCGTTGTCGATGAGGGCGTCAACCGCTTCTTGAAGCATACGCTTCTCGTTTTGCACGATGATGTTCGGCGCGCCGAGGTCGAGCAAACGTTTGAGACGGTTGTTACGGTTGATGACTCGACGATACAAATCGTTCAAGTCAGAAGTCGCAAAGCGTCCCCCGTCGAGCTGCACCATTGGGCGAAGCTCTGGCGGGATGACAGGAAGTACTTCGAGGATCATCCAATCTGGATCATTCCCCGACGTGAAGAATGCATCGAGCACTTCAAGGCGTTTGATCGCACGTGTGCGACGCTGACCTTGAACCGTCTTCAATTCTTCGCGGAGTTCTCCGACTTCCTTCTCAAGTTGTACGTCTTGAAGGAGTGTCCGGATTGCTTCCGCACCCATGTCTGCTTTGAAGTCACTACCGTATTTTTCACGGTAGAGACGGTATTCTTTTTCCGAGAGAAGTTGTTTCTTCTCAAGCGGAGTGTCACCTGGCTCCGTCACAACGTACGACGCGAAGTAGATTACTTCTTCGAGCGCACGTGGTGACATATCGAGAACAAGCCCCATTCGGCTTGGAATCCCTTTGAAGTACCAGATGTGCGAAACTGGTGCCGCGAGCTCGATATGGCCCATACGCTCGCGACGCACTTTCGCTTTCGTCACTTCAACGCCACAGCGGTCACAAATGACTCCTTTATAACGGATCCGTTTGTATTTCCCGCAGTAACATTCCCAGTCTTTCGTAGGACCGAAGATTCGTTCACAGAACAATCCGTCCTTCTCTGGTTTGAGTGTACGATAGTTGATCGTTTCCGGCTTTTTGACTTCCCCGTAAGACCACGAACGGATCTTTTCGGGTGAAGCCAAGCCGATTTTCATATATTCAAATCGATTAACATCTACCAAGGGGCCGACCTCCCTTTTCGCCTTATTCCTCTTCCGTAACAGTCGGTTGAACGACTTGTTCTAACGCCGATGTTGCGTTCGGGATGTTGTCGTCATCTTCATCTTTCATTTCAACTTCTTCATCGTCCGCAGACATCATCTTGACTTCCATACCGAGCGCTTGGAGCTCTTTAATCAAGACGCGGAACGATTCAGGAACGCCCGCTTTCGGAACGCTCTCACCTTTCACGATGGCCTCGTATGCTTTCACACGGCCAACCGTGTCATCCGACTTGATTGTAAGGATTTCCTGGAGCGTGTAGGCTGCGCCGTACGCTTCAAGTGCCCATACTTCCATCTCACCGAAACGTTGTCCACCGAACTGTGCTTTACCACCGAGCGGTTGTTGCGTGACGAGCGAGTATGGTCCTGTCGAACGAGCGTGAAGTTTATCATCAACCATGTGCGCGAGTTTGATCATGTACATGACACCGACCGAGACGCGGTTATCGAACGCTTCACCAGTACGACCGTCATAGAGACGAGTCTTAGCATCTTTGTCCATTCCAGCTTCTTCAATCGTTGCCCATACGTCTTCCTCACGCGCACCATCGAATACAGGTGTCGCCACTTTGATGCCGAGCTTTTTAGCCGCCATTCCAAGGTGGAGTTCGAGTACCTGACCGATGTTCATCCGTGATGGTACACCTAGTGGGTTAAGCATGATGTCAATCGGTGTGCCGTCCGGCATGTATGGCATATCTTCTTCAGGGAGGATTCGCGAGATAACACCTTTGTTACCGTGACGTCCCGCCATCTTATCCCCTTCGTGAATCTTACGTTTTTGAACGATGTAGACACGAACCATTTGGTTCACGCCCGGTGAGAGTTCGTCACCGTTTTCACGATCGAACACTTTGACATCCAAAATGATGCCGTCGCCGCCGTTTGGTACACGGAGTGACGTATCACGGACTTCACGTGCCTTCTCACCGAAGATCGCGTGCAAGAGACGCTCTTCCGCCGTCAATTCAGTCACGCCTTTAGGCGTTACTTTACCGACGAGGATATCGCCATCCTTGACTTCCGCACCGATGCGGATGATCCCACGGTCGTCCAAGTTGCGAAGTGCGTCATCCCCGACGTTTGGAATATCACGTGTGATTTCCTCAGGTCCGAGTTTCGTATCGCGTGATTCTGACTCGTACTCTTCGATATGAATCGATGTGTACACGTCATCTTTCACGAGACGCTCACTCATGATGATCGCATCCTCATAGTTGTAACCGTCCCATGTCATGAAGGCGACCACGACGTTACGGCCGAGCGCGAGCTCACCCATATCCATCGATGGACCGTCAGCAAGGATTTCTCCTTTTTCGACACGGTCACCAGCAGCGATGATCGGCTTCTGGTTGTAGCATGTCCCTTGGTTCGAACGGACATACTTTTGAAGTTTGTAGCGGTCAAGGTCACCTGATACCTCAGAACCGTTCACGTCAGACGTGCGGCGGACCAAGATTTCACGTGCTGTGACACGCTCGACGACACCTGGGAATTTCGCGATGATCGCGGCTCCAGAGTCTTTCGCTGATACGTACTCCATCCCAGTACCGATAATCGGTGAATCTGGTTGAAGAAGCGGTACAGCTTGACGTTGCATGTTCGCTCCCATGAGGGCACGGTTCGAGTCATCGTTCTCAAGGAACGGGATACATGCCGTCGCGGCAGAAACAACCTGTTTCGGCGATACGTCCATGTAATCGACTCGGTTCGGCTCAACTGACAAGTTTTGTCCGCGGAAGCGGCAAAGGACTTGTTCGTTGGCGAAACCGCCTTCTTCTGTGAGCGGCATGTTCGCCTGGGCGACGACGTAGAGATCTTCTTCATCCGCCGTCATATATTGAATCTCGCTCGTGACGAGACCTGTTTCTGGGTCGACTCGACGATACGGTGCTTCGATGAAGCCGTATTCGTTTACTTTCGCATAAGACGAAAGTGAGTTGATGAGACCGATGTTCGGTCCTTCTGGTGTTTCGATTGGACACATCCGACCGTAGTGCGAATAGTGAACGTCTCGAACTTCGAAACCAGCACGCTCACGTGTCAAACCACCCGGTCCAAGTGCAGAGAGACGACGCTTGTGCGTGAGCTCTGCGAGCGGGTTTGTTTGGTCCATGAACTGTGATAATTGCGAGCTACCGAAGAACTCTTTTAGCGATGCGATTACCGGGCGAATGTTGATAAGCGCCTGTGGTGTGATCGCATTTTGATCTTGAATCGACATCCGTTCTTTAACGACACGTTCCATACGAGAAAGCCCGATCCGGAATTGGTTTTGGAGAAGTTCTCCGACTGAACGAAGACGACGGTTTCCTAAGTGGTCGATGTCATCTGTTGTTCCGACTTCGTGTAGCAAGTTAAAGAAGTAGTTGATCGATGCGATGATATCAGCCGGCGTGATGTGCTTCACGCTACGGTCGATATTGCCGTTACCGATAATGTTCAAGATACGCTCTCCATCTGGGTCATCTGGTGAGATAACTTTGATTGATTGAAGACCGAACGGTTCACCTTCAGCGACGCCGCCTGTCGGCTCAGCATCCATATAACCGAGGCCATTCTCCAAGTGTGGAAGAACGCGGTCAAGGTTGCGACGATCGAGGATTGTTCCAGCTTCAGCGATGACTTCGCCTGTTTCTGGGTCAACGAGCGTCTCGGCCAATTTTTGGCCGAAGAGACGGTTTTTAAGATGAAGTTTTTTGTTCATCTTGTAGCGACCGACGTTGGCAAGGTCGTAACGTTTTGGGTCGAAGAAACGAGATACGAGAAGTGACTTCGCGTTCTCAACCGTTGGTGGTTCACCAGGGCGGAGACGCTCGTAAATTTCGATCAACGCTTTTTCTGTTGATTCTGTATTATCTTTTTCAAGGGTATTACGAAGATATTCGTCATCCCCGAGAAGATCGATAATCTCTTGGTCCGTACCGAATCCGAGGGCACGCAACAACACCGTTACCGGGATCTTACGGGTACGGTCGATACGAACGTAAACGATATCTTTGGCATCTGTCTCAAGTTCGAGCCATGCACCGCGGTTCGGAATGACTGTCGCACCGAAACCACGCTTACCGTTTTTATCGAGTTTCGCGTTGTAGTAAACGCTCGGTGAACGAACAAGCTGGGAAACAATAACGCGTTCTGCACCGTTAATGATAAACGTTCCCGATTCTGTCATGAGCGGGAAATCACCCATGAATACTTCTTGTTCTTTGAGCTCACCTGTCTCTTTGTTTTGCAGACGTACTTTTACGCGCAACGGCGCAGAGTAAGTTACGTCTCGCTCCTTCGACTCATCGATCGAATACTTCGGCTCACTGAGCGAATAATCGATGAACTCGAGCACAAGGTTTCCAGTGAAGTCGGAGATTGGCGAAATGTCCGTAAACATCTCTTTCAATCCTTCACGTAAGAACCACTCGTAAGAAGCAGTTTGAATTTCAATCAAATTCGGAAGCTCTAATACCTCACTGATACGGGCAAAGCTTCTTCTCTGACGGTGACGACCGTACTGAACAAGTTGACCAGTCAACTGATTCACCTCTCAGACCCCCAATTCTCTATCGAATTTTTCGGGCGTAATAATCGAACATTGTCATTGAATGTCGTCTCTTTTCCGCGTCTAAAAAGCGGCAAACGCGGCAGTTCAAGGCGAATTCCATTCCAATGGCATTTTATAATGTTAGCATATACGTTATAGCGAGTCAACAAGACTTCACCGTTTGTCAAGAGCGAATTGCTCGGAAAATGAAATACCCTTTCTCTTTCACAACCGTCTCGACTTGACCAAATACATCTTCAAGCAACTTCTTGGCAGAAGGCGCTCCTTGTTTCTTTTGGATGACGACATAGAGCGCTCCACCTACGACGAGATGCGCATGCGCGTCTCGCAGAATCGTATGGACCACTTGCTTCCCGGCCCGAATTGGCGGATTGGTCACGATTGCGGCGAACTGTTCATCACCGACCGCGTCGTAAGCGTGGCTGAGCCGCGTCTCGATCGTCACTCCGTTCTGGGCGGCGTTTTGCTCTGACAAGGCAAGCGCTCGCTCGTTCACGTCGACGAGGAGTGCTTCACGCCCAGAGGCGTCGGCAAGCGAGATCCCCATCGGACCGTAGCCGCAGCCCACATCTAAAATGCGCCCTTCAACATCAGGCACTTCAAATGATTCGATTAAGAGACGTGACCCAAAATCGACCGATCCTTTCGAGAACACGCCGCGGTCCGAGGTGAAGCGATATGTCTTCCCTCGTAACTCGTACGTCCATGTCTCAGGGGCACTTTTCGAACGAGGGTCGTTCGTATAGTAATGATCTCCCATGCATTGAACCTCCTAACCCACTCTTCAAGGAAATAAAAGAAGCTCGCCATAGCGAGCTTCTATAGGTTGTGAAGTAAAAGTTGGATTACTTAACTTCGACAGTTGCGCCAGCTTCTTCAAGCTTAGCTTTGACTGCGTCTGCGTCTTCTTTAGAAACGCCTTCTTTGACTGGAGCCGGAGTTCCGTCAACGAGTGCTTTCGCTTCTTTAAGACCGAGGCCTGTAAGTTCACGAACTGCTTTGATGACGTTGATTTTACCAGCGCCAGCGTTTGTGAGGATTACGTCGAATTCAGTTTGCTCTTCAGCTGCTGCTGCGCCTGCACCTGCAACTGCTACTGGAGCTGCTGCTGATACGCCGAATTCTTCTTCGATTGTTTTTACGAGTTCGTTAAGTTCGAGAACCGTCATTGATTTGAGGTCTTCGATGAATTGCTCTTTGTTGAAAGCCATTATGGTTTTCCTCCTTTGATGTTGTAAAGATTGGTTTTGGTTACGCTACGAGACAAAAATTAAGCAGTTTGCTCTTCTTTTTGTTCTGCGATTGCGTTTGTTGCGACTGCGAGCCCACGGATTGGAGCTTGAAGGACGCTGAGAAGCATCGAGAGAAGACCATCGCGTGATGGAAGTTCTGCAAGGGCTTTAACTTCTTCAAGTGAAGTTACTTTGCCTTCGATGATTCCGCCTTTCAATTCGAGCGCTTTGTGCTCTTTCGAGAAGTCGTTCAAGATCTTCGCTGGAGCTACAACGTCTTCGTTCGAGAACGCGATTGCTGTAGGGCCAGTGAAGACTTCGTCAAGACCTTCGAAGTTCGACTGAACTGCTGCGCGGCGAAGGAGACCGTTTTTGTATACTTTGAACTCGATTCCAGCGTCACGGAGTGATTTACGGAGTGTAGTCACTTCTTCAACTGTAAGTCCACGGTAGTCAACAACGATTGTCCCAACGCTTGCTTGCATTTTCTCAGCGATTTCATCGACGAGTGCCGATTTCTGAGATACGATTTTTTCGCTTGCCATGTGTTTGCACCTCCTAGTCAATTCTTATACCGGACGAGAGGCTGCTCTCCAAAAAGAAATCCCTCGTATGAAGACATACGAGGGCGTAATTGTTTGAAAGTAAACCTGTGACAACAGGCTCAAGTTCGAGCAAAGACACCTCGGAAGGGTTTACGGACCGATGTCCACCTTCTGTCTACGGTAATCCAACATATTCGGTTGAACGTGTATTACTTTAACAGCGGTATCACACGTTGTCAACAGTTTATTTCAAGTAGATTACTTGATGAAGTCGGCAGTCGCGACACGGATTCCAGGACCCATTGTCGAAGAAAGCGCGATGTTTTTAAGGTAAGTTCCTTTTGCAGTAGCAGGCTTCACTTTCATGAGCGTCTCGATGATTGTTTCGATGTTCTCAGAGAGTTTTGTTGCTTCAAATGACTTCTTACCAACTGGTACGTGGATGTTACCGGCTTTGTCAACGCGGTATTCTACTTTACCAGCTTTGATGTCCGCGATTGCTTTCGCAACGTCGAACGTGACTGTGCCTGTTTTCGGGTTAGGCATGAGGCCTTTTGGTCCGAGAACGCGACCAAGTTTACCAACTTCGCCCATCATGTCAGGTGTCGCAACGATTACATCGAAGTCGAACCATCCTTGTTGGATTTTAGTGATGAACTCAGAGTCACCGACGTAGTCAGCGCCAGCCGCTTCAGCTTCTTTAACTTTTTCGCCTTTTGCGAAGACGAGAACTTTTTGCGTTTTACCAGTACCGTGTGGAAGTACGACGGCACCGCGGATTTGTTGGTCCGCTTTCTTCGGATCTACGCCGAGACGGACAGCAACTTCGATTGTTTCATCGAATTTAGCAGTAGCTGTTTTTTGTACGAGTTCAACGGCCTCAGCGAGTTCGTATGACTTCATGCGGTCAACAAGCTTAGCTGCTTCTTGGTGTTTTTTACCCATGATTCTTTTCCTCCTTGTGGTTAGCGGAATTTCCTCCCACATAATGAAGGGATTGAAGGTGAGCATAATATTCACCGACAATCCCAGAGACTAATAAATTAGTCTTCGATTACAATACCCATACTACGCGCAGTACCTTCAACCATAAGCATCGCTGTTTCAACAGACGACGCGTTAAGGTCAGGCATTTTAAGTTCAGCGATTTCGCGAACTTTATCACGCTTAACCGTTGCTACCTTCTTACGGTTTGGTTCACCAGAACCGCTCTCGATACCAGCAGCTTTCTTCAAAAGAACTGCAGCTGGTGGAGTTTTCGTAATGAATGTAAACGAACGATCTTCGTATACCGTAATGACTACAGGAATAATCAATCCGGCTTGGTCTTGTGTACGAGCGTTGAACTCTTTACAGAATCCCATGATGTTAACACCTGCTTGACCAAGTGCTGGACCTACTGGTGGTGCTGGGTTAGCTTTACCAGCTGGGATTTGAAGTTTAACGAGTTTAGTAACTTTTTTCGCCACGAGACACACCTCCTTAAGTCTAAAATGTGGTTTCTTGGACGTTGTGCGCCCTCCCACTCAATCTATTAGGTCGAGTTTGTACCGAAATATAGCACAACATCAAACATTTCCGATTGTACCATCCGTTTCCGAGAATGGCAAGTGGGTATTAGTTAATTTTCTGAACTTGTTCGAAATCAAGCTCAATTTTTGTTTCACGGCCGAACATGTCAACGACAACTTTGAGCTTCTCTTTATCGGCTTCGATTTCATCAATCGTTCCTTCGAAGTTCTCAAATGCGCCTTCTTTGACACGGACAAGGTCACCGAGTTCGTAGTTGTAACGATCTTTCTTCTCGATGAGGCCCATCTGTGACAAGACGTTCGTCACTTCGTCCGGTTGAAGCGGGATTGGCTTAGCGCCGCCGCCTGTCGAACCGAGGAAGCCGGTGACGTTCGGTGTGTTCCGAACGACATACCACGAATCATCCGTCATGATCATCTCGACGAAGACGTAACCTGGGAAGCTCTTCACTTCTTTTTCTTTAATCTTCTTCTCGCCACTCTTAAGTGTGACTTCTTCTTGCGTTGTTTCAGTCGGAACGAGGACGCGGAAAATTTTATCTTCCATGTTCATCGAACCGATTCGACGTTCTAGGTTTTCTTTGACGTTGTTTTCAAATCCAGAATACGTCTGGACAACAAACCATTGTTTCTCCACGGCTTTCACCTCTTTCCTTAGTTAATCAATAGGTTGACGAGATAGCTGACACCAGTATCTACGCCGAACACGAACAGGCCGATCACGACGACCGTCGCGATGACCGTGATGGTATATTTTGTGAGCTCTTTACGAGTCGGCCAACTCGTTTTCTTTAACTCTTTCCATACATCGCGCAAAAAGTTCATGGTAGCTTCCTCCTACGTTGAATGCCAATCTACATTACTTCGATTCTCGGTGTGTCGTATGCGCATTGCAACGCCGGCAGAACTTTTTCAGCTCGAGCCGTGTCGTCACGTCGTCTTGCTTCATGGTCGAATAACCACTCGACCCGCACGCTGAGCACGCGAGACTTACTTTCTTTGCCATTCATGAGCGCCCCTTTCGACAGCTCTCCCATAAAAAAGAGCGAAAAAAAAACGCCTCCTGTAAATGGCGTCTACGGACAAGGCGCTGCCTTAAAAGTATCACATAGGAGGCGTGCGGTCAATATCGGTTAGCTCGTCATCGTTTTGACGTCGACATGCCGCTCAAACTTTTTCTTCACGCGTTGCAACGCATTGTCAATCGATTTCACATGGCGGTCAAGGTCGTCTGAGATTTCTTGGTACGAACGGCCGTCCAAATAAAGACGTAACACTTTTCGTTCCAAGTCACTCAGGAGCTCGTCCATCTTTTCTTCCATGAACAGTTGTTCTTCTCTCGTGACGAGCAAATCCTGCGGGTCCGTCGGATGCGGCGGCAAGATCACATCGAGCAACGTCCGGTCCGACTCGTCGTCAAAAATCGGCTTGTCGAGCGAGACATAAGAATTGAGCGGGATATGCTTCTGACGGGTCGCCGTTTTGATCGCGGTGATCATTTGGCGGGTGATGCACATCTCGGCAAAACTTTTAAACGAGGCGAGTCGTTCATCGCGGTAATCCCGGACACCTTTATACAGCCCGATCATCCCCTCTTGGACGATATCCTCGTGGTCGGCACCAATCAAAAAGTAAGACCTTGCCTTTGCCCGGACGAAATACCGGTAACGTTCAATCAAAAATTCAAGAGCGTCGCTATCCCCCTCATTACGCGCAAGAAAGACCAGCTCTTCGTCGGACATGCTTTCAAACTGCTCGTATGGCCATCCGTTCATGTTTCTTACCCCCCGGCGATTGATGAACTTATGTAAGTTTGTGCTCTCATTATAGGCGTCAGTTAAAACGACCGTCAAACAAAATTCTAAAAATTCCGTCAATTACATATCGTGTAACTCATATATCTATTAGTATACAACATTCCCTTTCAAATAAATGTCAAATTTAAAACAAAAGACGAGTCCATTTCATGAACTCGTCCGTGATATCTTTCACCGCTTCATTTACGGCGACGTATTTCTTCCAATCGGGCTCTTATGTCTGGGGAGAGGTCGATTGTTTTTCGATTCGACCGGTCCTGTTCGAGTGCCGATCGCTCTTTTTCAATCAACACCTGGGCGTGCTTCCAATCCTTTAATAATTCATTGGCGGGAACCCGAAGCGCTCCTTGTCCGAAGATGACCCACTGTTCGGTGAAATCGTTCGTCGCCACGAACAGCGTCACGAGCCGGTCATCGACAAGGTCGTGCGCACGGCGCTCAATCCATTCGTCCGCCGTCTCGTGTTCTTTCGTGTAGACGACCGCGACACGACTCTGATTCGCTTTCGACTCCCGTCCATACCGCATATGGGCATCGAAGACGATGGTCACTTCGCGACCTGTTACCGCTTGATACTCGGCCATCGCTTCAATCAAATCGGTTCGTGCTTTCTCAAAATCGATATCGCGTAGCTTTCGAAGATGTGGCCATGCGCCAATGATGTTATACCCATCCACGAGGAGTAATTCCCGTTTCTTGATGCTCATGACAATGGGTTACGTGAGCGATGCACTTCATATAAGAGAAGCGCGGCCGCAACCGAGGCGTTCAGCGACGTGACGTGACCGACCATCGGCATGTGGACGAGGAAGTCACACGATTCGCGCACGAGGCGGCTCATCCCTTTACCTTCACTACCGATGACGACGACGAGCGGCATGTTCCCATCGAGGCGACGATAGTCTTGGCTCTCGCTCGCGTCTGTCCCGACGACCCATAGCCCTTTCTCTTTCAATTCTTCAAGCGTCCGTGTCAAGTTCGTGACGCGCGCGACCGGGATATACTCGATCGCTCCTGTCGACGCTTTCGCCACCGTCTGCGTCAAGCCGACCGAGCGACGCTTCGGAATGATAATCCCGTGCGCTCCGACCGCATCCGCCGTCCGCAAAATCGAACCGAGGTTATGTGGGTCTTCGAGTTCATCCAGTAAGATGAACAGCGGCGTTTCTCCTTTTGATTCGGCGAGGGCGAACATGTCTTCCACCGACTTATATTCGTACGCAGCAACCGCGGCGACAACACCTTGGTGATGTTCGCTGCCGGCCATCTTCTCGAGTTTCGTCTTCGGGACGAATGAGATTTGAACCGATGCCTCGTTGGCCATGCCGATGATTTGAGCGAGTGGCCCTTTCTGTTGGCCTTCCATAATGAAGACCTTGTTCATATCACGCCCGCTCCGGAGCGCCTCCATGACCGGATTACGACCGTAAAGGAAGTCGATTCCTTCTTCCATGACATCGACTTCTTGATAGTCAGGTCGTTCTAGCTTCTGACGTTGTGGGCGTTCGTTCCGTTCGCCGCGTGGACGGTCGAAAGAACGTTGCTCCCTTGCTCCGTCATGTCGTTTCGAATGACTCGGTTTCGAGCCATGTGAACGCTTGTTCGATGAGTTCTTCAAGACGATCCCTTCTTTCCATTAGATATGTGTAGCCAATCAATGCCTCGAACGCAGTCGAGTAGCGGTACGTGTGGACATCCGTGCGTTTTGGAATAGAACCGGATTTCGCGTTCTTCCCGCGGCGGACGACCGCCGCTTCATCCTCACTCAAGACACTAGTCTCGAGCCAATGGGTCACAACCCCGGCTTGGGCCGCCGCATTGACGTAGCGGATCGCGCCGCGGTGGAGATCATTCGGCTTCGTCATCCCTTGAGCGAGCAGACGCTTCCGTACCGCCATCTCGTATACGGCGTCCCCCATATAGGCGAGGGCGAGGGCGTTCAGTTGGGGGGCTTGTTGCTTCATAACCGTTTCCACCGCACCCCTTGAGCCGTATCCTCGAGTTGAATCTTCTGCTCTTTCAAGATATCTCGAATTTCATCGGCTCGGGCAAAGTTTCGCTCCGCACGGGCTGTGTTCCGCTCTTGGATCAATTGGTCAATTTCCGCGTCGAGGAGTTCTGCTTCTACTTTAATCGTCAACCCGAGCACGCCTGTCAATTCTTCGAACAGGGCAATCACGTTGTCGAGCGTAACTTTCGACACATGGTCGGCTTTCGCATAGATGTTGGCTTCACGCGCCAAATCGAACAGTACTGTCACCGCGTTCGCCGTATTCATGTCATCATCCATCGCTTCGATGAAGGCTGCTTTAATGGTCGTAAGCTTACGCTCCATCGCCTCGCTCGGCTCTTCAAGGCCAGCCGTGACCGATAGACGATATTCGACGTTTTGATACGCTTCTTTAATGCGATCCCATCCATTCGCCGCTTGTTCGATCAACTCACGGCTATAGTTGATCGGATGACGATAGTGGACCGACAACATGAAGAAGCGGAGCACCATCGCATCGACTTCTTTCAACGCCTCATGGACGAGCAGGAAGTTCCCTAGCGATTTGGACATCTTTTCGTTCTCGATATTGATGAACCCGTTATGCAGCCAGTAGTTAGCAAACTTCGTATGGTTGCATGCCTCCGACTGGGCAATCTCGTTCTCGTGGTGCGGGAATTTGAGGTCGTGTCCACCGGCGTGTATATCAATCGTTGCGCCAAGGTGTTTTTTCGCCATCGCTGAGCACTCGATATGCCAGCCTGGACGACCTTGCCCCCATGGACTTTCCCATGCCGGCTCACCTGGTTTCGCCGCTTTCCACAAGACGAAATCGAGCGGATCTTCTTTCTTTTCCCCGACGTCGACACGTGAGCCCGCTCGCAAGTCTTCGATTGACTGCTGACTCAATTTTCCGTACGTCTCAAACTTACGCGTCCGGAAATAAACGTCCCCACCTGCCTCATACGCAAAATCTTGAGTCTCGAGTTCGCGGATGAACGTGATGATCTCGTCCATCGTGTCTGTAACACGCGGATGGACATCAGCCGGTAAGACATTCAAGGCACCAGTGTCTTCCAAGTAGGCATCGATATAACGGTTCGTCAACGTCCCGACGTCTTCCCCGAGTTCGTTCGCGGTCCGGATAATCTTATCGTCCACATCCGTGAAGTTAAGGACGTATTTGACGTCATAGCCCCGGTACGTCAAGTAACGGCGAACCGTATCAAAGGCGATTGCTGGACGGGCGTTACCGACGTGGATGTAATTGTAGACGGTCGGCCCACATACGTACATCGATACTTTTCCCGGAACGATTGGCACGAACGGTTCTTTCTTATTCGTGAGGCTGTTGTAAAACTGAATCATGTGTGTTTTCCTCCATCCGTTTTTCTAATGAAGCAAGTTTGTCTTCTAACTGTGCGACAGCACGTTCTAGTCGCTCTTGGCATTCGCGGTCCGGGTCTGGGAAGCGATGATCGAGGTCGTGCTGTTTGACGCGCTCGCCGTTCCGAATGACGACCCGCCCTGGAATTCCGACAACGGTCGAGTCAGATGGGACGTCTTTTAAAACGACGGAACTTGCCCCGATTTTGACGCAATCTCCAATCGCGATATTCCCGAGCACTTTAGCCCCGGCCGAGATGAGCACATCATTCCCGATGGTCGGATGACGTTTTCCTTTCTCTTTTCCCGTTCCGCCGAGCGTCACGCCTTGATAAATCGTTACGTCATTCCCGATAATCGCCGTCTCCCCGATGACGATGCCAAACCCATGATCGATAAACAAGCGTTCACCGATGACCGCACCGGGATGAATCTCTATCCCCGTCAACCAACGACTCGTCTGGGCAATCAACTTTGCCATTAACTTCACGTTGCGCGTCCACAGTCCATGCGCGATTCGATGTGCCCAAAGTGCGTGTAACCCTGGATACGTTAAAATGACTTCTACTTTTGAGCGGGCAGCCGGATCGAGCTCGAGCACATTCCGAATATCTTCGCTCACACTTTTCCAAAATCCCATAATTGTTCTCCTTTTCCATATCAAAAACAAAGACGCCCCTGTGCCAAGGCACAGAGACGCCGTAAGCGCGGTTCCACTCTGTTTGGGAAAGTTCCCCTCTCAAGTCTCGTTAACGCCGAGTCGCGGTCCCGACTACATATCGCCGGAACGGCTCCGAGGTGCACTTCGACGGGGGACCACTCTAGAACTTCCAGCCTTGGTTCTAGTCTCTGTTAAGTGTCATACCGCTTACTTTCCTCATCATTGCCTTTAAGCTAATAATGTTGTGAGACGTGCCAAGACACGCTCTTTGCCAATCAATGAAATAGCGTTCGGAAGTTCTGGTCCGTGCGTCTGCCCCGTCGTTGCGACGCGGATCGGCATGAACAAGTTCTTCCCTTTTTGCCCAGTTGCCTTTTGTGTCGCTTTTGTCGCTGCTTTGACGGCTTCCGGCGTGAAGTCTTCGATTGCTTCAAGCTGAGTCTTGAACTCGGCAAGAACAGCCGGTACCGTTTCCCCAGCGAGGACTGCATTGGCCTCTTCGTCGTATTCGACCTCATCTTTAAAGAACAGATCCGTCAATGATACGATTTCAGCACCGTGCGTCATTTGTTCTTTATAGAGAGCGATGAGCGCTGTCGCCCAATCGGCTTGTTCCATTGACAAAGCGTTCGGTAAACGTCCTGCTTCTTGTAAGAATGGTAAACTGAGTGCCACCACTTCGTCAAGCGAAGCTTGTTTCATGTAGACGCTGTTAATCCAAGCGAGTTTCTGTTGGTCGAAGACGGCCGGACTCTTCGACAAACGACCTGCGTCAAACATCTCAATGAATGTTTCTTTCGTAAAGATTTCTTCTTCTCCAACCGGAGACCAACCAAGAAGTGAGATGAAGTTAAAGAGCGCCCCTGGGAGGTACCCGAGGTCCGCATATTGCTCGATGAACTGGATGATTGACTCATCGCGTTTCGAGAGCTTCTTATGGTTTTCGTTATAAATCAAAGTCATATGACCAAACGCAGGGTAGTCCCAACCGAGCGCATCATAGACCATCATCTGTTTCGGTGTGTTGGCGATATGGTCGTCCCCACGCAACACGTGGCTGATGTTCATCAAGTGGTCATCGACGACAACAGCGAAGTTATACGTCGGAATCCCGTCTTGTTTGACGATGACCCAGTCACCAAAATCTTTTGATTCGAACGAGACGTCCCCTTTGACGACGTCGGTCCACTTGTACGTGACCGCTTCCGGTACACGAATTCGAATCGATGGTTTACGTCCCTCGGCTTCGAACGCCGCACGCTCTTCGTCACTCAAGTTACGATGTGCACCTGAATAGCGTGGTGCTTCGCCGCGCGCGATTTGGGCTTCGCGTTCCGCCTCGAGTTCTTCTGACGTCATATAGCATTTATAAGCGAGTCCTTTGTCCATCAACTCGTTCACGTATTGATTATAGAGGTCGAGTCGCTCCATTTGGAAGTAAGGACCGTGATCGCCGCCGCGGCCTGGACCTTCATCCCAATCGATGCCGAGCCATTCCAAGTATTTCATTTGACTCTCAACACCGTTCTCAACGTTCCGTTTCTGGTCCGTATCCTCGATTCGGAGAATCATCTTCCCGCCGGCATGGCGAGCATACAAATAGTTAAATAGCGCGGTCCGGGCGTTCCCAATATGAAGGTGACCCGTCGGACTCGGCGCATAGCGTACGCGCACTTCACTCATAATATTTCCACCTTTCTTCTCTTCTGCCCAAATAGTATACCACTTTTGTCAAGCACGGTTGAGCAGGATGACCGCCTGGGCGGCAATTCCTTCTTCACGTCCGGTGAAGCCGAGCTTTTCAGTCGTCGTCGCCTTAACGTTCACTTGGCTGATGTCTGCCTCGAGCAACTCGGCGATGACCGCTCGCATATCGTCGATGTACGTACGAAGCTTCGGTCGCTCTGCCATCACTGTCGCATCGACGTTGCCGAGCACATAGCCTTCCGCTTTGACGAGTTGCCAGACGTGTTGCAACAACACCTTTGAATCCGCATCTTTAAAGTTCGGGTCCGTATCTGGGAAATGCTTGCCGATATCGCCCGCTGCGATCGCCCCAAGGGCTGCATCGGCAATCGTATGCAACAAGACGTCCGCATCCGAGTGGCCAAGCAGGCCGCGGTCGTGTGGAATCTCGATTCCCCCTAAAATGAGCGGACGCCCTTCGGCGAACGCGTGTACATCAAATCCTTGTCCGATTCTCATCGATAGTCCTCCTTCGTTAAAATCGCCTCTCCAAACAATAAATCTTCCGGCGTCGTGATTTTAATGTTGTGATAGTCACCTGTCAACACAGTCACTTTTTTGCCCGCCCACTCGAATAAACTCGCATCGTCCGTGCCGATGAACCCAGAAATTTCTGCCTGGTCATGGACGGCCCGAATGTCGGCTGCGCGAAACGCCTGTGGAGTTTGTGCTAGCCATAACGCCTCACGTGGCACCGTATGTGTAATGTGTCCGACTGCGACTTGTTTGACCGTGTCTTTGACTGGGACGGCAAGGATCGCACCTTCCGTCTCGGCTGCCTCCGCGATAGCGTGAAGTTGATCGATACGTACGAACGGCCGTGCCCCGTCATGAATCAAGACGATGCCGTTCGGGTCGACGACTTGTAAACCGGCCCGAACGCTCTGTTGTCGTTCTTCCCCACCCGTCACATATGTAATCGGGGTCTCTAGATGATGCAACTGCCGCTCGAACCATTCTTGTTCCTCCGGACGCACAGCGAGAACGATGCGCTCACACCATACATCGTTTGAGAACGCCTCGACCGTCCAGACGATAATCGGTTTTCCTTGCAGCGCCAGCATTAATTTATTCTCATCGGCCCCCATCCGCTTCCCTTTACCTGCGGCTGGGATGACCACCGTATAACGCACCATTCCATTCACCTCTTTTCGTGAAAAAAGAGAGCGCTAATGCGTCTCTTTTTCCATACTTATTCAGGACGAGCAAAAATCATACGACCCGCCGATGTTTGAAGCACGCTCGTCACGACAACAGGCAACGTCTTCGAAATCAACTTGCGTCCGCCTTCAACGACGACCATCGTGCCGTCTTCGAGGTACGCGACGCCTTGATTTTGTTCTTTTCCTTCTTTAATGACCGTCACGACCATCTCTTCCCCTGGAATGACGATCTGTTTGACCGAATTGGCCAAATCGTTAATATTCAATACCGGGACGTTCCGAACTTCGCACACTTTGTTCAAATTGTAGTCGTTCGTCACGACGATGCCTTTTTTCAACTCCGCCAATTTGATCAACTTGATGTCCACTTCGGCGACGTCTTCGAAATCGCCGTCATAAATCTCGACTTCGATGCGGTCGTTGTCTTGCAACTCTTTTAAAATATCGAGCCCACGACGCCCACGATTCCGCTTCAATGTATCCGATGAATCGGCAATATATTGAAGTTCGCCGATGACAAATTGCGGCACGATGAGCGTCCCTTCAATAAAACCGGTCTTCGAAATGTCAGCAATCCGACCGTCGATAATGACGCTCGTATCTAAAATTTTATCGTTCGAGCGGCGCAATGGTTCCGCGGCCGGCTTCTCGCGTTCACTCTTGACGAACAGTTTAATCCATTCGTTCCGCTTCCGGTAACCGACAGCAAAACCGAAGTAACCGAACAAGGCAGTCACAAAGATCGGTACGACCTTGCTGAGCAAGAAAATATTCGTCACTTCTAATGAGACACTGATCAAAAAGGCAATCAACAAACCGATAATCAATCCGATCGACCCAAACAAAATATCACCGACCGGTAAACGGACGAGCCGTTCTTCGATGAAACGGATAAATTTAACGACCCCATCGGTCAAGAATAAACTAAGAATGAAGAAGATAAGTCCACCAATCAAACTAGCTACGTAAGGAATCGTCAACCAAGCGGGCACACTCACTCCAAAGTCACCTAACAGCAACATCGCTTCGATAATACCAAACCAGCCGACGACGAGTCCGATCAAAATAAATCCGATTCGCACAGCAATCTTCACTCATTCCACCTCCTTTGTTATGAATTTAAATTTCAAGAAATTAACACTTTCATTGTAACACGGTTTTTTTGAAAGCGTTCGTTACAAAGCGTTAAAAACTGCCGGAAGCGCCCCTTCAGAATGGGATGGCAAGTTGGAGCGCTTCGTCGACAGTGCTGACACCGACGACATCGATGCCAGGTGGGGCCGTCCAGCCCCCGAGGTTGTTTTTCGGAATGATGGCCCGCGTGAATCCGAGCTTGGCCGCTTCGGCGACACGTTGTTCAATCCGTGACACACGCCGGACTTCACCGGTCAAGCCGACTTCACCGATGCAAACATCTGTCGGTCGAGTCGGACGATCCCGGAAGCTTGACGCGATCGAGATGCAAATCGCCAAGTCGATCGCCGGCTCATCCAATTTGACGCCACCTGCCGCTTTCAAATAGGCATCTTGCGTTTGGAGCAACAGACCCGAACGCTTCTCAAGTACGGCCATGAGGAGTGCGACCCGGTTTTGATCGATTCCTGTCGCCATTCGGCGCGGGTTCCCGAACGAGGTCGGCGAGATGAGCGCCTGTAGTTCGACGAGCACGGTCCGCGTCCCTTCCATCGAGGCGACGACGGTGGAACCTGAGACGCCAGCAGTTCGTTCTTCCAAGAAGATTTCAGACGGATTGAGCACTTCTTCGAGCCCACCCTCTTTCATCTCAAAGATGCCAATCTCGTTCGTCGAGCCAAATCGGTTTTTCACGGCCCGTAAAATCCGGAACGTGTGGTGACGTTCACCTTCGAAGTAAAGCACGGCGTCGACCATGTGCTCGAGCAGACGAGGTCCAGCAATTGAACCTTGTTTCGTCACGTGACCGACGATAAAGACGGCGATGCCGCGGGTTTTGGCAATCTTCATAAGCGCTGCCGTACATTCCCGGACTTGGGCGACACTCCCCGGTGCCGATTGAATCTCATCCATATAGACGGTTTGAATCGAATCGATGATGACGAAACCGGGTTCTTCTTCATCGATGACCCGTTCAATCATGAGCATATCCGTCTCGGCGAGGACATATAAGTCTTCCGTTGGCAAACCGAGCCGCTCCGCACGAAGTTTTGTCTGTTTGAGCGACTCTTCTCCGGAAATGTAGAGTACTTTCCGTCCGCTATGGGCGAGATGGGCGCTTACTTGCAAGAGAATCGTCGACTTCCCGATTCCCGGGTCTCCCCCGACGAGGACGAGTGAGCCTGGGACGATTCCACCCCCGAGCACGCGGTCAAACTCTTGGCTGTTCGTATGGACGCGTGTCTCTTCTTGCGATACGACATCTGACAGGCGCTCCGGTTTCAATTGTCTAGAAGAACTATGGACGAACGCGGCACCCCGTTTTGCCTTTTTCTCTTCGACAAACTCTTCGACGAGCGTATTCCATTCATTACAACCTGGGCAACGTCCCATCCATTTTGCGGATTCGTACCCGCATGACTGACATACGTATTTCGTTTTAATTTTTGCCATGATGTTCCTTTCCGTCTAAAAAAGCCCCCTCACACAAGAGAGGGAGCCTTGTATTTACTGAACGACACCTTCATTTCGAACGACGAATTCGCCGTCTTGCACATCGAGCGCCACTTTGCTGCCTTTCGTGATGCTTCCACTGAGCATTGCCTCTGAGAGTCGATCCTCGACCTCACGTTGAAGGGCACGGCGTAGTGGACGAGCACCATACTCAGGATCGTAACCGACTTCAGCAATTTTCTCGAGTGCTGATTCGGTGAGAGTGAAGTCGATCCCTTGTTCGCCAAGACGTTTTGTAAGTGTCTCGGCCATGAGTTTGACGATTTCTTGGATGTGCTCTTTTTGGAGCGAGTGGAAGACGGTGATCTCGTCAATCCGGTTCAAGAACTCGGGGCGGAACGCCTTTTTCAACTCTTCCATGACTTTATCTTTCATTTCAGTATACTCACGTTTCACGTCATCTTCGACCGTGAACCCGACATATTTATTGCGTTTGAGCGCTGCCGCACCGACGTTTGATGTCATGATGATGACGGTATTCCGGAAGTCGACGGTACGTCCTTTCGAGTCAGTCAAGCGACCGTCATCGAGCACTTGTAGCAAGATATTGAACACTTCAGGGTGAGCCTTCTCAATCTCGTCAAGCAAGATAACCGAATATGGCTTGCGGCGAACCTTCTCTGTTAACTGACCGCCTTCTTCATAACCGACATAACCTGGAGGTGAACCGACGAGACGACTTGTCGCATGCTTCTCCATGTACTCTGACATGTCGATCCGGATGATGGCATCTTCGTCACCGAACAACGCCTCAGCGACGGCACGAGCCAACTCGGTCTTCCCGACACCCGTCGGTCCGAGGAAGACGAACGAACCAATCGGACGCTTCGGATCTTTCAAGCCGGCACGAGCCCGGCGAATCGCCCGTGAAATCGATTTGACGGCCTCATCTTGACCGATGACACGACCGTGTAGAATGGATTCGAGTTTGAGGAGACGATCTGTCTCTTCTTCGGCAATCTTCGTCACCGGTACGCCTGTCCAGTTGGCGACGACTTGCGCGATATCTTCTTTCGTTACTTCAAGCTTTTCGTTCCCTTGCTTGTTCTGCCATTCCGCCTTGAGCTGTTCGAGCTCATCACGAAGTTTTTGTTCCGTGTCGCGTAGCGACGCAGCCTTTTCAAACTCTTGACTCTGGACAGCCGAATCCTTCTCTTTACGGATCGACTCGAGACGAGCTTCGAGTTCTTTCAAGTTCGGTGGCGCCGTGAATGAGCGAAGTCTCACTTTCGAAGCAGCCTCATCGACAAGGTCGATTGCCTTATCCGGAAGGAAACGGTCCGAGATGTAACGGTCTGAGAGAACGACAGCTTCATGAATCGCTTCATCTGTAATCGTGACGCGATGGTGTGCCTCATAACGGTCACGTAATCCAAAGAGGATTTGTTCCGCCTCATCCGCCGTCGGTTCATTGACTTGAATCGGCTGGAATCGGCGCTCGAGTGCTGCATCTTTCTCGATGTATTTCCGGTACTCATCAAGTGTCGTCGCCCCGATACATTGGAGTTCGCCACGTGCGAGTGAAGGTTTCAAAATATTCGACGCATCGATTGCCCCTTCAGCTCCACCAGCACCAATCAATGTGTGCAACTCGTCGATGAAGAGGATGACGTTGCCGGCTTGACGAATCTCATCCATCACTTTCTTTAAGCGATCTTCGAACTCACCACGATATTTCGTTCCGGCGACGAGTGTTCCCATATCAAGTACCATGACGCGTTTGTTGCGAAGTGTTTCCGGGACTTCGTTGTTGATGATTTGTTGAGCAAGCCCTTCCACGACTGCCGTTTTCCCGACCCCTGGTTCCCCGATGAGGACCGGGTTGTTTTTCGTCCGGCGTGATAATACTTCAATGACACGTTGGATTTCGCCAGCGCGGCCGATGACTGGATCAAGGCGCGACTCACGCGCCTGTTGCGTCAAGTCACGTGCCAACCCGTCGAGCGTCGGTGTCGCTGCACTCGTTCCCGGCTGTGACGCATTAGAAGATGATTCTGTGTTTCCCAAGAGTTGAAGCACTTGCTGACGTGCCTTCGTCAAACTAACTCCAAGGTTGTTCAAGACACGAGCTGCCACACCTTCGCCTTCACGAATCACACCGAGTAAAATGTGTTCGGTCCCGACATAAGAATGGCCAAGTTTCCGAGCCTCGTCCATCGAGAGTTCAATCACTTTTTTCGCACGTGGTGTATAGTGAATCGTTGAGCCGTTTTCTGAGCCACGGCCAATGAGTGCCTCTACCTCCTGTTGAATCTTTTCAGACGTAAGTCCGAGGGCGAACAACGCCTTAGCGGCAATTCCTTCCCCTTCACGGACGAGTCCGAGTAAAATATGTTCCGTACCAATATTATGATGGCCAAGTCGTACCGCTTCCTCTTGTGCTAAAGCTAATACGCGCTGAGCTCGTTCTGTAAATCGACCAAACATCATTGACAAAACCTCCTTAAAGTTGGATCAAACTAAACCATGATCTAACGTTCGACGAACGAGAGTCGCTCGTTCACGATCTCGCTCTTTCGTAGATAATGTTTTCCCGAAATGTTTTTGTAGGAAACCTGATTGGAGCTTTACAATTAATTCGTGGAACTGGGGTGGACTCCAGTCTGACAAAATACCAAGGTCACTCGCCAAATGCAAATCCGACAGACGTTCAATCGCTTCTGTCGATGATAACAGTTTCGCATAGCGTAAAATTCCGTAGGAGCGATAAAACCGGTCTTCTAACTCGTCTTGGTTACGAGCCAGTAGCTCTTCCCGGGCTTGTCGTTCCGCCTGAATCACTTGTTCTGTAACTTCCATAAAGTCTATTAACAACTGTGACTCATGACTGCCGAGCGTCCGTTGATTCGATAATTGAAACAATCGTCCCGCTGCGTCACTACCTTCTCCATATCGTCCTCGAATCGTATATCCGAGCTTTCGAAGTTCTTTCAGTATAGGAGTAATTCGTCCTGTTAACGTTAATCCAGGGAGATGGAGCATGACTGACGCTCGAAGTCCTGTCCCAATATTGCTTGGACAAGTCGTTAAATACCCGAGCTGTTCGTCGAACGCATATGGGAGAGACTCGCCACAGAGGACGTCGACTCGTTTTGCGAGTTCGAATGCTTCTTCTACTTGATAACCTGGAAGTAACGTCTGGATGCGTAAGTGATCTTCTTCATTAATCAGCACACTGATTGTCTCATCTTCACTTAATAAGACGGCACTTTCTTCTTTTCGAGCGATTGTCGGGCTAATTAAATGTTTTTCAACGAGTGCTTGTCGGGTTACTGAATCGTAACCCCCCATGTTCAAATATTCAAAACCTTGTAATCCACCGAGTGACGTTTCAATGCGTTGACAGAGTTGACGTTGACTTTCTTTAGATAAGACCGGGGAAAAGACCGTATCTTTTAAGTTTCGAGCTAAACGAATGCGCGTTGAAATGACTAAGTCATCAAGTTTCGCTCGCTCTTTCATCTTCGGACCGAGTGGATGCTTGAGAAATGATTCCATCACGCCTCACCTTGTCCTTTCAGCTGAATGATTTCTTTTTTAATTCGCGCTGCACGTTCATAATCTTCTTGTTCGACGGCGCGTTGTAACTCCCCTGCTAACTTGTGAAGTCGCTCTTCGATTCGCTCATCTGGTGTGCGCAACACATCTGGTATCGAACCGACATGAACATCATGGCCTTGTTGATATTGCCGAGTGATTTTAATCAGTTCGTCACGAAATACCGTATAACACGTAGCACATCCAGCTTTTCGTAGATGAGCCAACTCGTTTTGTGTCATTTGACATACCGGACAACGTTTCACGACCGGTACATAACCTGACATGAGTTCTACTGTACAATTACGACAGAATTTACGCGTTACGGGAATGCCATTCTCCACTACTTGAATTTCATTGACGGCAGGTCGCCGTTTGCATCGTTCACATAGCATAGATGTATGCCTCCGTCAGTCAATGGTAACTAAGTAACTTCATTAATGCGAGTAATTGCTGTCTTCGAATCAAATATCGATCCTCAGCTGTCAAACCAAGCGCTTCATCGGATAACAAGTGGTACAGTAAACGAACTTCCCGTTCGCTTAACATTCCTTCTTCAAACAAACGAACCAACATGTTCTCGACAAGTTGTTCGGAAAGACGGGGATGATCATGTAGTATATCAATCAAGCTGGCCAATACGTCTTGCTTTTCATGTAAAATTACGCGACGAATGCGAATATATCCCCCGCCTCCACGCTTACTCTCGACCAAATAACCTTTCTCGACCGTAAAACGTGTATTAATAACGTAGTTGATTTGAGACGGAACACATTCGAAACGCTTGGCGATATCTTGCCGTTTAATTTCGATCGCTTCGGCCTGACTCTCCTTCAGCACTTGCTTTAAATACTGTTCGATTACATCCGATATGTTTCTCATCTCCACCACCCTCTGACCATCTTTGACTTTTGACTATATTCTATCATTGATTCAAAAAAAGGCAAACGAAAAGCGATGTCGCAACTGCGACACCGCTTCAAACAGAAAAAAGACGACCAAGCAGATGCTTGATCGTCCTTCGCGTTGGCCTGGCAACGTCCTATCCTCACAGGGGGAGACCCCCAACTACTTTCGGCGCTGAAGCGCTTAACTTCCGTGTTCGGCATGGGAACGGGTGTGGCCGCTTCGCTATCGCCACCAGACATCGAGAGATTGTTCTCTCAAAACTGAAGACTCATCAATTCATACAAACCATTAGACTAGATCAAAGCCTCGACCGATTAGTATCATTCAGCTCCACACGTCGCCGTGCTTCCA
>NZ_SJUO01000007.1 GCF_004336985.1 Exiguobacterium sp. SL-9 | reverse complement strand
ATCTCGGAGAAAGGTGGTGACGTTATTCATGACCGAGCAGTCATATATTGTACCGTGAAAACTTCTGAACAGCCTGTAATGAAGCTCTTCAACTGTATTTAGTGAATCAGAGTTACGTCTTATTTATATATATAGAATGTAAGGACTAAAGATAGATCTAAAATCACCATAAATTCGTTTAAAAAGAAGCTGGTAATTCGAAAGTAGGTTTCCAACGTATTCCGCCTGACAAAGAGACACTTAAGTTATACATCATCTGTAGATACTTAATGCGTGCGTCAGTGGAAGCACCAGTTTGGTTAAGTAAAGTTTCGCGTAAGGGATGATGACTTTCGATGAAAAATTCATTTCTTCGATGAAGCCGCTCCAGATATTCCAGTGAAGGAATGCGTGCAAATTTGCCATTCTCTCCTCGGTTACAGCTTTGGCATGCTAACACTAAGTTCCAAACGCCATTCAAATTCTCTTCAAATTCAGTGCCTAAAGTATGAGGAATGAAGTGATCAACATCAGCTAAACTAGGGTCGCCTGATTGAATACTAATATCACGGAAACAGTAAAAACATTTTCCTTTTTGATAACCATTTAGAGCGTCTCTAGAAGAAGTAATATTGATTCGTTTATGTCGATCCGTTTCTTGGATAAAGAACTTCTCCTTAACGGTATCGTGTTTAACATTTAATAGAGAAGAAGCGATATTTAGGCCCCACGCTGTTTCAACTAATCGCCATCTAGCTTCCACTTCGAGTGAGAAGTTCTCGGATTGTACAGATTGTAAGATGTTATACAGATCATCAGTTAAAACAATTCCTTTTGTCTTCCCATGTTTTTGTACCTCGAAAAAGGAAACCGGAAGCGTTCCGTTGCTAACATTATGAAATGCGTCTAATACGTTTACGAATCCGAGTTTTTTAGTTGCATCTATTAGTTGCTCATGGGATACACTTCCGGAGTTGTAACCTCGACAAATGTCTAAAAATTTACTTGAAGGAGAGGTAGCTTGTCTATCACTTATTTTTAAGTGTTCACATACATGATGAGCGAATGGAATAGATATATCTTCAAGAGAAATAAATGTATTCGTGTGATGTTGATTTAACTCTAAAAGAGATTTTGCCATGGCGAATTTATAAGAAGCAACATTTCGGCCGAAAAGAATGATTGAGCGGAAATAAGATTCTAAAGAGGGATGAAATTCCGTAAAAGTATTCATTAGTCACGCTCCTGAAATTTATGCTATGAGATTTTATAGATAAGCGTAAATACATTTTCAAAGTAATTTCTTACTTCATAAGCTGATACCTTATGGCATCAAATATTTGTGTATCTAGACTGTCTCAATCTATGAGAGAAACTCAAAAGTTAGAACGGTCTGTTTTCTTGTTAATCTATGTAGTAATTATACATTGATAAAAAGACGAGTTAGCGAACAATATATTGAAAACGAGAAAGGCTTTTGTAAGCCCTTCTCGTTTTAATGTAAAAATAAATTAAATTTGTCTATTTAACGTTCGTTATTAAGACTGATATTTTTCCGAAGTGTTTATTAACTTAACTATACCGCTGCTTGATTTCAGCAATTAGCTCCGGGAGTTTCCCAGTTAATTTCATGACATGCATTAATCGATTGTTACCCGCTTGATGGATGGCCGCGTCGTAATCAACACTTTTGATGAGTTCATCGATATAGGGTACAACGTCTGGTTGCGAAGGCGAATAAGAACGAACTGATTTTTCAAGAAGATCGCTATCTAGCCCCCACTCCATAGCTAACGCATTCACGGCCGTTTGCATTTGAGTGGATTTCCACAGCTCAAATGACTCATCAAAATTCATATTACTAGATAAGTTCCCAGGTACCAACTCGGTATCGACGAATTCCCTTAATAGTTGGGCTTGCTCGTTATCTCCCATGTTACTCAATTCCTGAATCTGTTGATAAATGATACGAAGGGTTTCGCTATCTACCGTTTGGACACCATTTGACGTGGTGATCTTTGAATCAATCAAACTAAGAATGTGAGCGGCATCAATCACTTGGGTACCTGCTAGTTTGGTTTTGCCAACTAACACATTTACAGGTGAAGGTGGAGGAGGACCGCCAGGCTTCCACGTTAAGTTTTTATATGCCCCAACATATTGTAACCACGTATGTTCATCGATACCAAAAGCATGATCATCCCACTGGAATTCATAGTATTGCTCGACTAAATTCAACTGCTCTGCAGCGTCTTTAAAGGCGAGTAAGAAGGCTTCTTTTCTCACTTCGTCATGTTCAATCGTTTGCCAGTCTGTAGGATCAGGCAAGGTCGGAGTCATTTCGGAAATTTTTATCGCGAACTTCTGTACAGACGTCTCGTAAGGTTCGACAATGGCTTTGCTACTCTTTCCACCACTTCCATATAACCGCAACGCCTCATTAACAAATTCTTCAGTAATACGAGGGTATTGAAAGTTAATAATTGTCCCGAATTCTTTGGCTGGGCCAAACACTCGATTGGTTCTCGAGTAGGCTTGAATCAACCCTTGGAGTTCAAGTGGACGATCAATGTAGAGCGTATTCAGTCGCTTGGAATCGTAACCAGTCAAGAGCTGATCTGCGACAATCACAAGATCTATGTTCTTAGGGTTTCGCCCGCTTCCGCCTCGAGTGGCACGTTCTACAAGATCTTCAAAATAAGCTTCTTCCCCATGCTTCTTATCACCGGCTACAAACGAAATTCCAGTAAATGCAGCGTAATCCTTAAACATCCCTTTCACAATTTCGGGATCGAGGGGAGAAGGGTCATTTTCATTGCCAAAACTAAATGTCATGGCGATGTTCAAATGTTCACCACGCATTGCCATCTGTTTTTGGAATTCTTCATAATAGGCAATGACACGATTTTTATAGGCGACAGTTAAAATCGCGTTAAATTCTCTTCCTTGTGACTGTAAGTCCCAATTCTTTAGAATTTCTTCTGCAACGCGTGGGATATGTGTCTCGTCATGGTAAGTGAGAAGTCCTAACTTTTTCGCCTGTTTTTCCACGTCGACCTCGGACAACTCTTGAACTTCGCGTTCGATATCTCTGTCCGCTAAGTCAGGTTTTTCTTCTTTTATTTTTTCGACCAGTTGCTCTCTCAAATCGTCATAGCTTCTAAATTCACCGGTGTTGATATAGTCCACATGGAACCCCAATACGTTTTTATCCGCGATGGCTTCATCAATCGTATACTGGTGCAATTTAGGACCGAACAATTTTTCCGTCGTATTGATCACTTCACTTTTTTCATTTACCTTACCTTTGATTTTATTTTCATCAAATAGTGGCGTCCCGGTAAATCCAAAGAAGAGTCCATTTTTCTTGAAGTGTCGTTGAATTGTCCCCATCATCTGACCCATTGTCGTCCGATGGGCTTCATCGATAATAAAGATGACTTTTTTATCGGTCAAGCTCGCATCTTGTGCTTCTTCTAATTCTTTCACCAGAGCGTTCAGCTTGAACGTTGTCGTCACGACAATGCCATTTTTAGGAGACTTCAGTATCTTCCTAAGTTGATAGGTATGCTTGGTATCATCGACAGACACCGATTCATACGCTGCATACGCTTTAAAGTTTTCACTAGTACGATTATCAAGCTCACGCCGATCAACGAGAAAGACGACTTTATCGAACCCGGCTCGTGTAGACAAGAATAGAGCAGTTTTAAAACTTGTAATTGTTTTACCAGATCCTGTCGTGTGCCACACAAATCCTCCGTGAGGGATTTTTTCTTTATTGTCCCAGCCAAAAGCTGCACCTTCCACAGCCTGCAACGCATGGACTTGATACGGACGCATGAGCATATGCCGTCTGTTTTCTTCAAGACGCGCTTCGTCAATGACCAAGTAATCGCCGACCATTTGATGCGCCATCGGAATCATCAGAAACTGTGCGACGACCTGTTCCCATGCGTTCACGACATGGTTTTCTTTATCAGCCCAATGGAAGACAAAACTCAGGTTAAAGTCATCAATTGACTTCGGTGTGGCGAAATAACGAGTAGCGATTTCAGAAGTAATCACCATCATCTGCGAAAACGCCATGAAATTATGAGTGTATTCGCCATCGCGATAATAGCGCATGAACTGACCATATGCTTCATCTAGCGTTTTGTCAGTGCGCTTTTGTTCGATATTGATGAGAGGCAGACCGTTAATCAGTAACACCAGATCAAAACGATTGTTATTCGGTGTCTGTACTTCTCTTGCGATGCGGTAGCTTGAATCGCCACCGCGTACTTCGGCTTTTTTGAAGATGGTCAAGGTAATTTGCGTTCGTGTGATATTAGGATTGTCGTCACGATAAATACCGTCAATCTTGCCTTTTGATTCTTCAATGGCCAAAAGTTTGGCGGCTTCGTAGCTATTACTGATTTGACTCACTTTTGCCATAACCTGTTTGAACTCGTTATCCGTCAATTCAACACCTTCAAGTTGGTCGGCATTGATACGATTCAGTTCTTTACGCCAATGTTGAATGAGATCAGCAACCGTAACTTGTTGCTGATTCCCATCTAAGAAATCGGGGGCTTCCCATTTATATTTTTGTAGTTCTTTTACAAAGTTATCTTGAAACGTTTTTTCAGCTGCACTTTTCGGTGCTTTGCTCATGACATCGTCTCCTTTTAAACAAACATCTCGGTTAAGTATGCTTTTTTCAGATTTTGCAGTTTTTCTAATTTTCTCTGATGATGAGTGATGATGTCATCGAGTTGTTTGAAGAAGTTTCCGATTTTCTTCTGTTCATTAATATCTTTAGGGAATTTTATAATTGTAGTTTTAAGAGCAGATTTTGATATTGAACTGACTTTGGTTCCTTGTATTAATCGTAATAATTGATCGTGATATGCAAAAGAATTCATATAGTATCCAAGATATCCAGATGCGAAATCCCGGTTTGGTCTACATGCAATCGTATGAAGTCCTGCTAACATATCTTTATCACCTAAACCTGCTATTTCCGTACACTTTCCTACAGTTTCGTCTTCTGCAGCATCAGCAATAACTACATCGCCATTTTTTAAAAATGAAGATTTATATTTTGCTACAACTAACTCATTTGATACTCGAGGTAATTTATTATTTGAGACGTCCAAGTATTCACCGAATTTAGTTAAAATATCTCCATAATGAAGATTTAGAGCATACCCATTCTCATAATTTAAATCAGCTCTAGAGAGAGCATTATTTTGCATATATGAAAAGATGTTTTGGAATTCAGATTCTTCCCACTTTTGAGTAAATCCTGCAAATCTCCGTTTAGGTACGACCTCACCTTCAGCAGGAAACATTTCTGAAAGATAGGCAGCCTTTAGTGCTTTTGTCTTTTCTAGTTTGCGCTGTTGAAGGATGATAAGATGGTCTAAGTGTTTAAAAAAACGGCCTATTTTCTTTTGTTCTTTTACTTGTGGTAAACAAATCTCAAGATTTTTAATAATTTCAGCATTATAACTTTGCTGCTTTGTTCCTTGAGTATATCGAAGACCGTAATCTTCACCTACCAACTTATACCATTGGAATAAGAAATGTGTACTTAATAGTTCTTTATTGGGATACAATGCCATACAGGACTGGTTTAAGGTTGTATCAATACCAAGAATTCCACAATTTCCACGAGTACCGGCAGCTTCTAGTCCGGTTATTGCTAAAACAAATGTGTTTTTAGGAACTATTCGTAAATTAGCATCGGTCTGTCCTGCCATTGTTATTTTCTCGATTGTTGTTTTCACAATCGAGCGGTTTAATTCACCGCTAGTTAACCAGTTAATATCGCCATTCCAAAAATCACTTCGGAATCTCGATGGGGTCTGTCCGTTATATAGACCCTCTATCACGTCGCCCAACATACTCTGCTTCCAAGCAGAAGTATTTTCAAACTCTTTAAACCGCCTTTTAGGAACTAAATTTGTTTGTTCTGTCATGATTCCACCACCAGTTCACTCATTAAGGCATCAAATGCCAATTCTAAACTGCGACTTTCTTCATCAATGGCTGACAGTGTATAAGCATAGCGATTATGCAACATCTGAAGGGTATTTAACTCGTTTTGTAATGGTAGTTCTATTAATCGAACTAAAGCATTGACTGTATTACCAAACCACTTTTCATACATCAAGTTATCGATTTCGTCGTTCGTCAAAGTCAAGATTCGTTCTTGTGCTACTTCCTTGAGCGTTTTTTCATGTGCTTTCACTTCTCTACCAAGCGAAGCTTTCTCCGAAAGTAACTGTTCAACATGTTTAAGTTGTTTATATTCACTTGAGTTTTTGACCACTTTTTTCAACTCAGCTTTAAGCGCCTTACTATTAAAAGCTTCACTAGCTTCACTCAATGTATCACCTAGTACATTGCCTTCCTCGCTATCTTCAACCTTTGCAGCTTCGACTAAATCAGCTAGCTCCGCTTCGATTTCTTGCATACGTGATTTCTTTGTTTCAATTTCTTCTAGCTCATCGCGATATAGCTGTTTTTCAACTAACGCATTCGGCACGATACTACCAATCCATCCGTCTTGTTCGACGCGTGTCTTTTTACCGGAGCCCTTCGTCACCATGTTCGGTTCACGTGTACGTCCGGCTGTATAAAAATCACTCAACGCAATGATTTCTGTGTCGTGAGATAATGATTGTTTCCAGATTTCTGCGATGATTTGGTAGCCGTCATAGACATCGATATTGTCAAAGGCTGAAAGAATTACTTTTATTTCGATCAACATGTTTTCCATCAACTGCGGCAATGTACTGATATTCTCTACATTTCGAATCGTATCGAAATGTTTATGGATATAAGTCGTTATTTCAGCTTCAAGTTCTTTTGATTTTTCAAGGACACGCGAATCATTGAAGACAAGAGAAGAGATCTCCTTAACGGGTTTCACCAACTCCACGTAACCCTTACGAACTTCTTGTAAAGACGCATTCAATACATCTGGTATTGTGGACTGCAGTACTTTCAAGTCATCAATGTTCTGTTGAGGAATTCCACCAAATAAGTGTGCGTCTACGTCTTGCGGGATTTCCTCGTCAATCGCTTCGACATAACGTGGGATGTTCATATTGTATTGATTTTTAAGAATTTCTTCGCGCTTCACTAATCGGCTATAGCCTGCTTCTTCTCTACGTTCAACGTACGTATCGACGATTTTGGCGATATCTTTCTCGAGTAGAACGTTCTGTTTTCCGACTTTCGTGAAACCGCGAGAAGCATCTATCACGAGTAATGGTTCGCCGGTTTCTCGATTTTTTTTCAAGATTAAAATGGCTACAGGGATTCCTGTATTGGTAAACAAGTTACTTGGTAACCCAATGACGGTATCGATGTAGTTTTTCTCGAGTAAACGTTCTCGGATTTCGCCTTCTGCGCCTCCACGGAAGAGAACACCGTGAGGCAATACAATCGCCATTGTCCCATTTTGACCCAAGTGGAACAGGCCGTGTAATAGGAATGCAA
This sequence comes from Exiguobacterium sp. SL-9, assembly GCF_004336985.1. GTDB lineage: Bacteria > Bacillota > Bacilli > Exiguobacteriales > Exiguobacteriaceae > Exiguobacterium. Next base: position 73,265 of record NZ_SJUO01000007.1, on the reverse strand, counting down.
AGTCTCCTTTTGAGTCTGGTGGAAGTGCACCGGCGACCTCAAAGCGCGGATCACTGACTTTAAGTCCCGCTGCGTTCCAGTTCTTCACAGAATACGGTGGATTCATGACGACAGCATCAAACTGTACGCCTTCATTTGGACGTTCCGGGTCTTCTGGCCAGTCTCGGGAGAGGGTATCGCCATTATTGATGACCATTTTTTCTGGACGGACCCCATGAAGTAATAAGTTCATACGAGTCAAGTTATAGGTTGCTGTATTTTTTTCCTGTCCGTAATAAGCGAGATCTTTTTGAACCTCTTCACTTAAATGTTTCTTGACCGTTAAGAGAAGTGAGCCTGAACCGACGGTAGGGTCATAGATTGACTTTATATCGGTCTTTTTCGCGATGATTTGGGCCATGACTTCACTGACTTGTCGCGGGGTATAGAATTCTCCTGCTTTCTTTCCTGATTCCATGGCAAACTGACCGATGAGATACTCATACGCATCTCCCAATACATCACCTTTTTGTAGGGCAACCATGTTTAAGTCTGCAAATAGCAAAATCAATGCTTTGATGTTTTTGCTACGTTCGTTTAAGTTGCTACCTAGCGCGGTATTCGTTAAATCTAGCGTAGAACTTGAGAACAACCCTTTGAAGTCACTCGCATCATCAGATACGGCAATCGTACGTTCAAAATTATTTAAACTATCCGTCACTTTTTGAACTTCAAAATCCCCGGAATTGATGTCTTTAATCCAAGTTTGATAGAGATATTCTGGCGCAACAAAATAGCCGAGAACGTTTTGTATCATTTTATCTAACTGTTCTCCAAATTCGTTGTGCGCCTTTGAGTACTCTTCTACCAATTCAGTCTGACTCATATTATTTAGACCACTCGTTACTTTGAAGGTTTCTAAAGTCTTGTCACTCAAGAACTTATAGAACATCAATCCGAGCATATAATCCTTATAACGACTGGCGTCCATTGAGCCGCGCAGTTCGTTTGCGCCGTCCCATAATCTACGTTTAATTTCTTCTGATGTAATCACTGCAAATCCCCCAATAATCTTCTTATGATGTATGAATCGATGAAGCCTCATGAATGCTTATATCATATCAATATAATTTTATGAGTGTCGACCAAATAAAACCTATCTCGTTAATCAAACAATCTAGATAAAAGTATGTTTGCTGCTTTTCGCCTCTCATAGTTGAATCACGTAGAACTTACTCCGTTGTCTAAGTGACCTCTCATGTGACGATAATGATAGAGTAGCTTAGTAGCGCCTTAGGCTCTGTTCTTTATAGAGAACAGATTGGCTAATCCCATGTCCTCATAAGACTGCTTTTTGTTTTGCATCATTTCATTCTGAACACGTTTGATCTCAGAACGTAATTTTGTATGCTTTTCTTCAGTTTGCTGTGCAATCCTTTTCTGCTCTTCTAGAGGAATGTTCAGGAATGGCAATTGTTCTAGGTCTTTACGGTTAAGAACTGGGATGGTCGTCCCGCTTAATTTACTCGTGAGAATGAACTGCGCCACCGGGCTTTCTAGATAGAGCTTGAGGTATTGAGGATCTATCAATTCTCCGCATCGAATGCCCAGAAAGTTTTGCGAAAATAGCAGATGTTCGTCCTCTACATCGACGCGTGCAACCTTGATTGATCGTCCACGCACCGTGATAAGAAGGTCACCTTTTTTCAGTCTATAGTCTTCAATATTGAATTTCTTCTGAATATTATATCGAGTGACGTTTTTATAATGCAATTGACCTTCTTGTATATCGGATGCTTTGACGACTTTATATTGACCTTCTGTATCCTCATCACTCGGGGAGACATTGTATCCTCTGAAAAGTTTTACAAAATCACCTAGTGGTGCCGTATTCATCTCTTCTAGTTTATCCATGGATACTTCGATATCACCGAAAGGTTCGATTGTGAGTTGATTTGAAAAGATGTATTGAGAAGGCAATAGATTGCTTTCGTTTAGTTCACTGTTTCGGACAATTTTGCTGAAGCCGCCCTCGACTTTCCAAGACCGATACGTCTCGATAATTTTTTGCATTCCTTTTTCACTAATAGCCCGCTTTCGTTTACCGATTTCTTGGTACAGTTCTTCTCCATTAATAAACAAAATCTCGTTTCGTCTTTCTAAATCTTTATCTTTATTCAGCATAATGAGGTGTGTTTGCAAGGCTGTATTTTGATAAAGATTGGAAGGAAGGGTGATCACAGCCTCGACATAATCTAAATCGATGATGTTTTGACGAATTCTCGCACTCGCTCCCCCTGCATATAGGACTCCTCCACTCATGATTACTGCCGCTCGCCCTTTATCTTTTAAACTGACAAGTGCATGGGTCAAAACAGCAAGCTCCATCTTACTAGAGGGTGGGGTGCCAAATATAAAGCGATCATATTGGTCGCCTTCCGGTCGCCATGAGAGCCCAAATGGCGGATCGATAAAAATATAGTCAAATTTTTCTAGACGTCCATTTTCTACGAATTGAGGAGAACTGATGATATCGCCAAACTTGATAGTCGCATCCTTGACTCCTTCTATGAAAAGTCTAACTTTTGTAATTGCAACATTAATCGGATTAATGTCTTGTCCTGTTAATTGAAGTGTCTCTTCTTTCATAGTTACATGTTTATAGGTAGAAAGTAGACTTCCTCCGAGACCGCACATGCTGTCATGGAAACTACCACTACCTGGATTTATTAGTTGGAGAGCTAAATTGTTGATGGATGGAGGAGTAGGGAACAAATCCGAAGTTCTAGAACCAATACTAGAGAGTTCTTCAATCAGGTCATCAATAAAGATCGATAAGTCTGTTACTTCGTTCAAATATCGATCTAGCTCTAGCCAAAAGAGTCTTAACTTTTCTACCGATTTGATGTGAAGATGTCTAATGCCTGATAACTCGGGATGCGCTTGTTCTATTTCAGTAAGGATTGTATCGAGTTCCAGCTCGATATTGTCCTCTTCACGCACAACGCGTCCCAGATAGTCTTTGCCTTCAACTCTTTCTAAATGTTTGAACAAGACACCTAAGACAAATGGTGAAATCTCAGAATCGCGATGTGTTGCGTTGCGTAAAGATTGAATCGCTTCATATAACGACTTTTTCGCCATTTTCATCACGTACCTTTCTTTTTGGTATGCATAATATAGAATCTGTTTTTGTTGATAAGTTGAATATAACAAATATCATCTATTCAAACGATACTTTTATAAAAATTATGCATAACTTTTTTAAAAGTTAATACAAAAACCGTTGTATTGTGATGTGTTGAAATGAATCACTACGTTTCGTGGCGCAGATTTCGAACAACCGCTGGGGCGTCAATCGATTGACCGTTCTACATGCACGATTGACTCAAAAGGGACATTGGTGATCCCGTCTCGCTCGTTGGCTAGCTCAACGGTCCGCTCCAGGTAGTTTGTACGGTGTACGAATCCCTTAAACCGCTTCATTTGCCGCTCCTCTACATACCTCACCTCCACCAAATCCCCACTAAAGATTGCATCGTTCAACACGTTTTCATATATCGAGAGCACTTGTTCATCGATTTCGGGCATCTCAATCTTTTGAATTTCTTTATAGTATTTCGTGAGCAGCGCACGATGCTCCGGCATCAAAAATGGAATCCATTTCAGTTCACCTCGATCGCGATACATCGTCATAACAATTCCTCCTCCCTGTAAAACGAACATTTGTTCTTATTTTATACCCGGTTTATCTCGTTTGAACAGCCTTTTAAAAGATTTGTGATCCGTGCGTCCTGTTTCCGTACTCTAGCTCGCTGGTCGTCGGTGCAAGGGACGTCAAAAAAATGACGCGCCCTCCGGCCCGTCTTCCTTCGTTTTTGGCTCAAAGCAAGGCTTTTCGCTCGTTGGCTACGGAAGCCTGGCCCTGCGTTTGCTCTACGCATTTTTTTGAGGCTCTCCCTGCGGTCGCCCTTGCACCGTCCCCCGACGCTCGCTGCGTTCCCGTCAACAGGACGCACAACGGTGTTCGTTCTGAGGACAGCTTATCCGAAAGGGGACAAACCATCATGGAACTATCGTCAATCATCGAGGTCATCCGTATCAAGCAAGAGGTTCGAGAGGAAATGGTCGCCCTCGAGCACGCCGTCATCCAGTCACCCGACAACGCCCGACAAATCGGGGCATCCTTTATCGGGGATGATGACCGTGAGGTGTTCCTCGTCATCATGTTGAACACAAAGAATCGGGTCATCGGCGTCCATCGGGCGCATGTCGGGAGCGTCAATTCGAGCGTCGTCCACCCGCGAGAAATCTTCAAATGCGCCATCTTGAACAATGCCTCGTGCATTATTGCCTGTCATCAACATCCGAGCGGGGACCCGAGCCCGAGCCGAGAGGACATACTCGTCTCTGAACGCTTACATGAGGCGGGCGACCTCATCGGCATCCCGGTGCTCGACCATCTCATCCTCGGTGCGGACGAATCATATGTCAGCATGAAACAGCGAGGCTATATGGGTTGAATGGAAAGGAGCGGGGCCGGGGGACCGGTCCTAATCCGTCCGGTAAGGGCAAGGAGGAAAAACATGCGTTTTTCTTTTACGGGATCGGCGATTCGCGTTGCTCTCGCCTGGATTTAGAATTCGGATCCGGGAAAAGGAATGTTTTCGCGTGGCGAAAACAAATAGTTTGGTGAGAAGTCAAAGGCATAAAGAACTCGCGTTGCTCTGTTTTTTCATGAATGTGTATTTGCGATGTTTGGATTAATGAAAAATGAGTGCTTATTTGGTGAAAATGGTCGTTTTTCCTACGTAAGCCCTGGGCTTATATGAAACAAGTCGAGATGCCGAGAGGTCAGATTCAAGGTATCGTTGAGCTATCAACAGGAGAGGATGATTCAAATGAATCACACATTGGACCAGCAAACGATCAAAGAGATGAAAGAGGTATTGCTCAGAAGACTTCCTGAACGGATGGACATTGATTCTGAGGTATTTGAGTTGGTGAGCATGGATATCCTTTGTGAGGTGAAAGAAGGGGAACGATTAAAACAAATGACGGTCTTCTTTAATACGAATACGTTGCAAGTACATAACTAAATGTTACTGAATGTATACATGTATACTTGTAGATTTGTATACATGTATACATTTTTTATTTAGTGAGTCTTTGGACGAAGCGTGAATCACATAAGTATCGGGAATCGGTCTATAAAACTGAAAGGGATGAGACGTGATGGATAAGCGACTACTCGATGACTACGCGTTCGAAGGGTTGGATCCATTCGTCCGGACAGTGTTCTCGGAACTGATGGAATATCCCGAGTGGATGCGTGTTGTCGACAAGGCACATTGCGTCGAGAAGGTCGTCCGGTTCGATGATGGACGGAACTCGCCTTACTTCCGGGTGGTAATCTACTTAGATGCGGAAGAGCGTCCGATCAAGAAAGTGTATCTATATGGGACCTGGGTGGTGGCGAATGGAGACGTCAGATTCGTCGTCTCGGAATTATCTAAGGGTGTATTCGAATATGAAGTGATGCATGTCCATTGGCTCATCAAGTATCGATTTGAGGATTGGGGAGTCTCTAAAGACGGGGCATGGGAGAAGGAATGGTGATCCGGGCTCATGCGTGAGCGTCTAGCGCCAGGAGGCGAAGTCGCTCATCGCACCGCTGCCCCCCTGACGGCCCGATAACAAGAGCTGCTGGCTCACCGCCGCATCTCTATGTTCCTGGCTCTTTCTGACGGGAGGCACGGAGCGTAAGGGCAACGTCAAAACCAAGAGCGTGGGCGCGTTTAATGCCACGCGAAGAACACCATTCGGTCGAATGGTGTTTTTTCATTTACATGGACCAGCCTCATCTAGTGCGCTGTCTATATATAAAAAAAAACATCAGCTAACTCGGCTTTTAAAAAGTCAGTTAGCTTGATGCAATTTTTATGAGCTGAGCTTGCTTTTTTTTTATTTTCGTCACGTAAGGCGAGAAACGGGTTGAACCCATATAGTGATCTTGCTCCGAGAGACTAGAGAGTAAGGCGAGGATGTTTTTAAGCTGCTTCGCCCCTTCTTGGATGCTCAAGTGATTGACATGTCCCTTTTGATCTAATCGGTTCACAAACAGCTCGACCTTCCCGCCGCTTTCGATCAATTCCCGACTGACCAAAGCCGTATCCTCTATCAACTCTTCGAACTGATGATGAAGGCCGATCCCGTTCGAAGCCGACAAGTCGAGATACACCGTGAACATGTCTTGATTGACCGGCTGGTACAGTTTCGTTTGCAAAGTGGATTTCTTCGCCGTCGCATACCAGTCGATTTGTCTAGACGGTTCATCCTCATAGGGCTTCGAGGAGATTTGTAGTAACCGATCCTTAATTGGAGAATATTTAGAGACGCGCTCCCCAAGCTTCAGGTGTGATCGGATACGCTGCGCATGAGTACTTGAAATCGATGGATAGACCGTCCAACGTAAAGGGGGGGCCAAATAGAGTGTCAACGTACCCAACGATAGAGGCAAGCTAATCGTGATGGAGATTTCAGCTATTTCGATGGGCCCCCTTCGATTACCTGTAAGTTCGAAGACGAAATCAGACGGCAACTCGTCCAATTCGATGATGGTTTCCGTATGCCCCTCTAAATTCACAACGTAAGGTCCATCCTTTGGAGTACGTATATACGTTTTCGTGCTCATTTCGTTTAAGAGGTGCACGTTCGTCAGTTCAAGGGTGAACTTACAACTTTCGTCTTTGAACAGAATCGAGTCGAACTGTCTCCACGTGACGTCCACTTGTGAAGTCAGTCGTTTCGTGTAACGCTCGATATAAAGACTTGCTGCCAAAAAAACAGCAAGAACGAATGAAAAGATCGAGAGGTACGGCACGAACAACAAGATGACCATCACTGAAAATAAGACGATTTGGATTCGTTTTTCAAGCAAGAAAAATACATTGGTCGTGATGTTCATCGGAGTCACATGCCCATCTCGACCGGGACCGGGACGGTCGCCAAGAGTTCTTCCATGACCATGGCCTTCGAGGACTTAATCTCGCCCTCGAGCGTCAGTGTCAATCGATGTGCGAAAACGTATGGGGCCAAGAACTTGATGTCCTCTGGTGTGACATAGTCACGATTTTGGATATAGGCATAACTTTGAGCGGCTTTCGAGAGCGCGATCGTCGCACGTGGACTGATCCCCGTCTGAACATTCCGGTGACTACGTGACGCGGTCGCGATCGAGACGATATAACGTAACACATCTTTCGAGATGTGGATTTTCATGGCATCGGCTCGATATTGTAGGAGTTGCTCGAAATCGACATTCGCCAGTACCGCCTTCCGGGTCTCGGTGACGGATTCCTCCAACAATTGAAGTTCGAATTCTTCGGTCGGGTACCCTGTATGTAAACACATCATGAACCGGTCAAGCTGCGCATCAGGCAAAGAAAAGGTACCAGATGATTCAATCGGGTTTTGCGTCGCGATGACGAAGAATGGGGTAGGAAGGTGATATGTCTTGCCCCCGACCGTCACCTGTCGTTCTTCCATCGCTTCAAGCAATGCGGACTGGGTACGTGGGACGGCCCGGTTGATTTCATCGATGAGCACGATGTTGGCGAAAATCGGGCCTTGCTTGTTTTCAAACTCTTGCGTCTTTAGATTGAAAAAATCTGAACCGACAATATCTGACGGTAATAAGTCGGCTGTAAACTGAATTCTTGAAAAGTCGCCGTGGAAACTCGTCGCCAATGTCTTGGCCAACATCGTCTTTCCGGTGCCCGGTACATCTTCTAAGAGCACATGTCCGTTTGCCAAAAGTGATGTCACACACAACTCTACTACTGTCGGATTGCCCAAATAGACTTGGTTGATTTCCTCAATCATCGTACGAATGTTCATCAAGATTTCTCTCCTTTATAGTGTTGGATGTATTGTCTGACAGATACTTTGAAATCATGAAGTGAGCGCTCGTCGATCACGTCCAGTTCTCCATATCGTACATCGGCATAAGGTTTCACAGATTGTTCGAATCGAATGCGTGCAAACCACTCTGAGACGGTCTCGTGAGGTTTTCGTTTTTCAGTGTCGCTCAAGATGTCATTCAACTCCACGAGTAGTTTCCCAAGCTCCGTATCAGAGGCATAAAGAAAGGTTGGTGTTGTATTGGTCACCGTGTTCATGTTGGCTCGATCTGAGAATGGTCTTTCGTCAGCTGAGGACGGTGTCGCTTTGCGTCGCCGCTTATCCCACCAATCTCGTACTCGCTTGTAGTACTTGAGAAATAAAATGAGCAAGAAAGCTATAACGGCCCATTTTAAGACATCTGAAGCAGTCTCTTGATCTTCGCCAGACGTCTTCTTCTCAAACCGTTCTTTCGACAAAAGATCATACCACTTCGGTATATCATTAGTATCCTCTAGATTCTCTGTTTTTTCTTTAAAGGTTGCCAAATCACCGTCGATATACCTTGGATTTCCCGACATGTCTTGTTGGGTGGGGCGATCTACAATCATTCCATAAAGGAAAGTCCCGCCGGTTTTAAATAAAGCGAGGATGACTAAGGTCGAAATGATGAAATAATACATTTTTCTTTTCTGCATAAACCCTCCTCTTATACAAGTGAAGTTAAAGATATACATCTTACCCCTTAATGTCCCTTTAAATACAAAAAAAGTCAATTATAAAAATAGATTTCGCTTTTTGATTCCAAATTAAATTTCTACCATGAATAATTCTCTTAATTTTGATTAATATCACTTCTAAGAGGAACACCATTCGGCCGAATGGTGTTTTCATATGAAAATTAAGGTCCCGTATTCATATAGTCATTGTTTGATCCATTTCGCACTTCGACCAAGACCAGACGGGGCGATTATTCCTTCGTCACGTAATTCACGAAGAACACGGTTGATGGTCGCCTCACTGATGTCGGGACAGGCTTGTCGAATATCTGATTTGGTAAACGGAACGATTCTGCCTTCGACGAAGCGCCTGATTCGAACGGTCTTGTTTTGACTGCCTGATGTGACGAGACCGACACGTTCCTCAAGCTCTTTATAGGCCGCAAGAATCACGCTCAACAGATAGTTGATCCATGGGAACGGGTCTTGGCGGTTCTCATGCCAATGAATCGATGACAGCCGTAGGGACTCATAATAGTCCTCTTTCCGTTCTTCGATAATCTTCTCGAGACTGATATAGCGGCCGACTTCGAAACCATGTTGATAGAGCATCAATAAGGTCACGAGACGGGCCATGCGGCCGTTCCCATCATTGAACGGATGGATGGATAAAAAGTCGAGCACGAACATGCCTGTCAGGATGAGCGGATCGACGTCCTCGTTTTGACGACGCTCTTTCAAACTATCGCACAAGGCTTGGATAGCAGCGGGTGTCTCAAACGCTGGAACAGGTACGAAGCGTGTACGACGTGTGCCGTCGGGGAAGGTCTCGCTAATTTCGTTGTCGACATTTTTCCATCGCCCGCCCTCGACCGGAACAAACTTATAAAGCTCCTTATGAAGCTGGAGCAAGATGTTCGGATTGAGCGGGATATCTTGAGCTGACGCATGGATCAAGTTCAAGACATCCCGGTAACCGGCAATTTCCGCTTCCGAGCGGTCGGCCGGTTCCGACGTCTTCGACATAATGGTGTGTAGGCGACTCTCGGTCACGACGATTCCCTCAATCGCATTGGAAGCCTTTGTTGATTGAATGACCGCCACGTCACGCAAGGTGTTCAGGATTTGAGGCGCCTGTTGTTTATAGAGGTCTTGTTTGCCTTTGTATTCGTTGATGCGACCGATCAATCGCACGGTCTCCATCGGCAATGCCAGATTGGTCAGATACTGATAGTTATAATTACGCATAGGAAGTCCCCTCATTAATTATTATAATGAATTAAACATAGTCACTCCGTTCGGATATGACTATATTTAGTCCTAGTATAACCTATTTAAACTGTATTCAATGAATTAAACATGTTCATTTATATAACAGATGACTATGTTTAATGATTGATGACCTATATTTAAACCCCTTAGCTTTTGAAGAATGATTCTCTTTACAATCCACACGAGATGTTGATAAAGAGAGTCGTTAGTCTTAATAGTGAAAGACGTTTCAAAGTCAGGTGCCACCACGTATAAAGATTGCAGGACGTAGCAGGACAAAAAGCGCACCCCTCGATTTCACGAGGATGCGTTTGATTAATCTGACTCTATTTGATTCGTCGCATGAGTATGATTACTCTACTACCATGCCATCTCCGTCATTGTCTTGCATATAAGGATACAACCAATGGCTGCTTCTGATTTGCATACTGAATCCAGCATCTTTGGCTTCTTGAATCGTCACTTGTCCGTTGCCGTTCGCATCAACGCTAGACACGTCTCCGCTCGGTTCTACGGTCACTACGGGTTTACTTTCTGTCGCGGCAACAGTATTCTGCTCGGCCTCGTGTTTCTTCTGCATCTTTGCTTCTGCTTCTTTTACTTCTTGCGCCGTGATTTTATCGGCTTCCTCTAATTTCTTGTTTAAGGATGCGATTTCGGTCTTGTAGTCTTTGACCACCAGCTTCATATCGTCATATTTCGCTTGAAGACTCGCAAGCTGCTGCTTCACTTCAGCGACTCCTTGCTCACACTGTTCCGCACTGATCGTGGGTTCATCAAGGTTGAATGCCCATCCCCAGAACAGTAAAAAGAAGACCGTGATCAGCACGCGTCTTGCTATCGTAAATTTTTGATGCCACCACATCAAGAAAAGTCCGACAGGGAATAAAAAAAATTCGAACTAGTAATTAGAGGCCTGCACTTATAAAGCCGACATAATTCGACAAAAGAGGGATGTAATGTAATGCGCGCTATGTTCTTTGTTGAAAGCTTACATTTTAAAATTGAACCAAAGTCTAAAAAGCTTTTTATATATAGAAACGGGAATAATGGGACATCTCGGATGGATGCGTGTCGGCGACATGGAACATGGTTTCAAGGTCGCCATATTGGAGGATTGGGACGCATCTAAGGACAAGGTATGGGAGAAGAAATGGTGATCCGGGCTCATTCGTGAGCGTATCATGACACGTGCGGAACACCTTTCGGTTGAATGATGGTGTTACAGAAATGGTATGATTAGACAAACGAAGTTATATTTTTGTCTCTAAGTAAATTTATGAGAGGAGAAACTTATCCTTGATCGTTCAATATCAATTGACCCTTGAGATTTTCATGGCACTTCAACGAAATTCCATACACACTTTGAATTATCATAAACGAAGACAACAACTGTCGAATATCATGATGAGTATCCTTGTTTTTTGTCTTGGGTTCCTGTTTACGAAACTTTTATTATCATCCTTGGTAGCCGAAGAACTCATTTTTTTCCTCGCACTGACAGGAGGTATATTTCTTGCTTTAGTACTGATGCCATTTTTGAAACGAATCTATCCTTACGTCACGATTTGGCAGTTTCGTTACTTTTTAAAAAATGACCTCAGGTTTCCGACAAACGTCACCCTAGTCATCAATGAAACCGAGATTATCATTACATCGAAACAGGGTCTAGTGACATCGCAAAAAAATATAGCTTGGGAGTCCATTGATAAGTTAAGTGAAGATGACTCTTACTATTATCTATACGTTGAAGAGGATGACGCAATAATTGTTCCCAAACATAATGATGAATCTAGCATCTTAGAGTTCAAACCATTTCAACTACTCTTGAAATCAAAATTGGTGAATTAGAAAATAGAGAGGTGTATACAAGTTGACCATTACATATCAGTTGACGCCAGAGGATTTTATTTCTCTACAGAAAGACTTGATTAAAAATACAAACTATCATAAACGCAGGAGTAAATTTTTATTGATCTACACAGAGTTGCTGGCCTTTGCCTATGGGTTTGCTGCAGTGGTGTGGTTCTTTCCTCGTGTCATATCGTTCACTGCCTTTGTGTTGGTGGCGATAGCAAGTGGTGTTCTAGTCATGCTCTTGCTATATCCATTGTTGCGAAAAATGTATCCTCCCATCACTTTAAGGAAGAGCATGGTGCAGTTGAAGAAAATGGGGGGATGGCCGAGGACTGTGACGGTGAAACTTGATGATTCTGGTATAGAATGGACTTCGGATAACCCTAGGTCGAAGGGCATGCTTCAAATTCCTTGGGAATCGATAGACAAAGCATCACAAGATGAGAAACATTTATATTTGTATTTTCAAGAGGCCGATGCGATTATCATTCCAAAAAAAATCAATGGACTCGATTCCATCGAACAGAGTGAACTTGAACGATTATTAAATCCATATATGAAAGCACGCAGTTGATAGAGTCATCTCATCGCCTGCGTGCTTTTTTGATGTATATTCTAGTTGAATTGAATCAATTGGATTATGTACAAAGAAAAATACTAGGCTCGCGGCTGATAGAGGTCTTTAAGCTAGAATGGCCGCAATCATAGGTTGGTAAGATATAGATAGTTAGGTTAATAGTACCCACCAAAACGACCCCTGTCGTAAGAATTTGCTTGAATACAAGCATACAGTTGTTCCGGTGTCTTCGTTTCGGTAGGTATATGAACAAGGAATGAACTGGCTTTTACGGGGAATCGGTCTATAGAGAACAGGAAGGGATGAGACGTAATAGATGAACTACTGCTTAATGACTATGCGTTTGCAAGATTGAATCCGTTCGTTCAGACGGTGTTCTCGGAACTGATGGAACATTCCGAATGGATGCGTGTCGTCGACAAGGAACATTGCGTCGAGAAGGTCGTCCGGTTCGATGATGGACGGAACTCGCCTTACTTCCGGGTGGTGATCTACTTGGATGCGGAAGAGCGTCCGATCGAGAAAGTGTATCTATACGGGACATGGGTGGTGGCGGATGGAGACGTCAGCTTTATCGTCTCAGAGCTATCCAAGGATGTATTCGAATATGAAGTGATGCATGTCCATTGGCTCATCAAGTATCGCTTTGAGGATTGGGGAGTCTCTGAAGACGGGGCATGGGAGAAGGAATGGTGATCCGGGCTCATGCGTGAGCGTCTAACGCCAGGAAGCGAAGTCGCTCATCGCACCGCTGCCCCCTGACGGCCCGATAACAAGAGCTGCTTTAAAACGCATCTCTATGTTCCTGGACCTTTCTGACGGGAGGCACGGAGCGTAAGGACAACGTCAAAACCAAGAGCGTGGGCGCGTCTAACGCCACGCGACGAAAACCCGCGAGCGATCGCGGGTTCAGGTCAATGCTGCCGGTTATGGCGCCACTCTTGATAGAGTTGGTCCGGGATGTTCATCTGTCTTAACAGTAACGTTTTGTGTCGGGGGAACCGCATCAGGTAATCGTCGATCTCTGATGTGATGGCGTGAAGGAACCCATCTTGGATGCCCCGGTCTCTCAAGTAAGACAACGCGATAATGAAACTCAAGACATCACTTTGGCCACGGTCATGTTTTTGATAGGCGGAGTGTGTCACACCAAAGCGGGTATGGGTCGGAGAGTAGCTCAGGCGCTTTCGCACACGGTGATTGTACACACGTCCTCCGTGGGCCGCCCAATTCCGGAAGGCGACGAGGATATCGAATGTCTCGGCGAAAGCTTGTTTTGTCTGATCAGTGATCAATTCTGGATTCATGCCGGTTGCTCGTGCGATGACTTTTGTCTTTGATTCCGGCAACATCAGTTTGAACAGATATTGAAGGTTCCCGAAGCTCAGTCCCTTTACCAGAATCCAAGGGGGCATGTCCTGATAGGTCTCCCGATAATAGGTCATCGGTTGATGTGTCGAGTAATAGACCTCGGAGAAAATCTGCAACAATAGTTCCCGCTCAAATTTCCCTTTGGCGCGCCCACGAATTATTTTTTTCCCTTGTCGGAAGTTTCTGTTTTGTTGATAGTCCTTGATGGAATGGCCGTGATTCTCGGCAAGCACATAGGCTATGACTGAACGTAACAGGTTCTCCGCGGAAAGGGTAGCCGACAGCATCGCGAAACGGATGGTGTTATCGAGTTCATAGAGGTAATAGATTTCCGAGAATGTTGTCCCGGATTCGAATTGCTCTTCTTCACTATCTATGTTGATGAACAGGTCTTTGTAGCCATTGATGATTTCGTAGTAACTCGTTCGAATCAAGGCCTCTTCTGCGAACATCGGATCATCGATCACCAGACCGCGCTCTTGTAGCAATTTCAGTTGATCGGTCGTTGACTTGAAGACCTTCTCAGGTTTTGACATGTTTATGCTCCTTCATAAGCAGTATATGATCAGTATAAAATAAACGGCCCCTTACCGAAAGGTAAGGGGCCGTTGTTGGCTGGTCAGTCCAGCCTGCTCATTGATTACTTCTACTATATTCGACTTAAAACAACATGTCAATGACAACGCTAAACATAATAGCACAGATTCCATGAACAAGTAAAGAACTATTTAACTAAATATAGATGATGTGGATTGATATTTGTATAAATAAAACTATATATAGTATTCATAAGGATAAGAAGAAAATGATGTTCGCGTTCAATCGTGACATTACTATATGGTCATACTCTATGGCGAGACTCCATGATGGGGAAGACAACATAGAATCATGTCAAGTAATGGTGACTTGCCGATAACCTGTTCCAGTGGATAGTTACTTGATCATAAGATGGTCTTGGATGTATAACGGATTAACAGAATAAGCAATCTTGAACAGGGTTGTTCGTAAAAACAAATAGCGGAATATGGAATCGCTTTTGCCTCGTTATGGGAGCATGGTGTATTGTATAATACAATATATGTAAATAGTAGAGAGGCAGGGGTTAAGTTTGTACAAAGCGCTATTGATCGCAGTCAACGAACAACGGAGTCAGGAGATAACGACTCTTCCAAACACCTTTAACGATGTCAGCGCAATTCATCGATTGTTGACGGAGGAGCCGGCCATCTTTCAACAATCCGATGTGCAGATCCTGAGTGGGAACTTGACCACCAAGTCGATGTTAACGCATACGTTGAGAAGCTTTTTTGAGGAGGCATCCCCAGAAGACGTCTTGTTCCTCTATTGGGCGGGGCATGGGGGATTCAGTGAGACCAATGCATATTTCCTGCCGTACGATGCAGATCGTCATGCCGTCGGAGACACGAGCATCAATATGTCTGATGTCCGGGATCATATCGACCAAACGCCGGCGCGTACGGTCCTGAGCTTTTTTGATACATGCCATAGCGGTGCACTCATACGGTCAATCGACAGTCTGATGGACAGGGGCCTTGAAATCAAAGGATCCGGGAAGTTCGTCATCGCTGCGTGCACGGAAGATCAGTCGGCCTGGGACCGAGATGGACACGGGGCCTTCACGGATCATTTGATTCGTGGTCTTGAAGGAGGTGCGACGAATCCGAGTGGGGAAGTCGATATCTACAACCTCTATTCATATGTCAGTCAGGCCCTAACTACCGAGTTCCCGAACCAACACCCTGTCATGAAGGGTACGCTCTCCGGTCCACCTGTCATCATCAAGAATGTGAAGACTAGACAGGACAAGTCAAACCCGCGACCACTCCTTGAGGGTGGACAGCGGGTGATCGACGAATCGGGAGACTGGTTTCTACTAGGTCGTGGCGTATGCGCACGCTACTCTTCCTATCGCTATAACCGTTCTGACAAAACACATATCTTAGTTCTGAAGGCCGAAAACAACTCGAAGAGGGTCGAGGAGACGTTCAAGCAGATGTGGAGAACAGAGCAACCGTTCGCAATCGAGGACTCGGCTGAATTTGTGCGTGTGGACGAAGTGGACATCGAAGTGGTCGGGGGCGAAAAAACAATCAATCTCAAGCTGGTCTCCATTGAAAATAAGCATGGGAATCCTATGTTTGATAACGCTTCGTTCAATGGCATCACACCTGATGAAATTGCCAAACTGAGAATCGACCATTATCTGTTCAACAAAGAAGTGCCAAGCCATATCAAAATCAATCATTCAGCGTCAATCATCTATGGGATGTCATCTGACTATGAAGTGTCCGATCAATTGATCCCTGACCTGCTCGATCAGCACATGGCCTTGGAATGTATCAGACTCCATCTCATCGCGGTTCTCGTCTTTAAATCCATCGTGGCTGAGGTGAACTCTTTGAACTTGTATATCGAAAATCACGCCATCACCCGAATTACTCTTGAAGGCAGACGTCCCCGTGTCTATACAAACGTCACCCCGACAATTATCACGGTGGACCAAGCTGTACACTTTTCATTGAAGTGATTGTGAAAGTGGGAAAACGCGAGACCAACAAGCCAAATCAAAAGAACTGGGGAATCGAGATGAAGCATGCGTTGCCGGACACACAATGGTTATACGAACATCTATTGAATCGAAATCAGAAGACCGCTGTCGACCAGGTCATGTCCGCTGTGAATCGAGACAGCCAGACGGAAGCGATGGCACTTCTTTGGACAATCGATGAAGAAATTGGAGGGGTGGGTGGATATTGTCTTCCCAAAAATCCGGTTCAAAACCCGTTCCCTGGGGGATACGAGCGACCGTTGTTCAGGCCGCTCCAGTATGCGGCGAGCGAGTTGGAGCGGGATGTGGCATATGGGGCGCGATACATCGTCCAATATGCTGGCATGCACCTCGAGGCCGTGACCCGTCAATATTTGAAGCAGGTACAGACGCTTGGAATGATACGACACCAAAACTCCACCTTGGGTAAAGCGGTCCATCAAATCGACAAATTGCGAACGATAGATGAAAAGACGGTGAAAAGCTTACTGGTATTCGTGCGCCTATATAACATGTCGAAACATGAAGTGAACCAGGACGAATCGAGAGACCGTCTATTTAGTACGGAAGACGCCCTGGTTGCTTATCTGTCGGCTAGAATCTTAGGCGCCGGGCTGTTGGCCGAGATTGATTTGGTCCCCTCATGAGCATGGAGATAAAACGATTGATGCCCCGACATCTCCTGATCAATCGTCAAGATGTCCAGACAGTCGTTCATGGAGACCATCAATCCTTTCAATACAGAGACGCTTACAAAATTAAAGAATTAGAGAAGGTGACGATTCACTTTCAATCTAAATATACCGGCCCTTTAGAATCATAATCCTTGGAGTAAACTGAAACTCAAAAAAAGTGATTTAAGAATGATGAAGTAAATGCCGTAAATCCTAGACCCCATCAGATCATCATGTTCAAGATAGAAGGGAATGTGTGACATGTCTCTAAGCAGCAAGTTACTCGGAAAAACGCAACAAGACAAAGCGTTTATGAACGTACTTCTCTCTGTTGCACCTAATAAAAGTGAGTACTACACTCAAAGTGGTAAAAAGGCATTTTCGAATGAGTACATGCTCAAAGTTCCGAACAGCTTAAGTGTGACTCGAAATGCAACGTTGCTAGGAACTGCGTTTGATTACTTGGCGCGCTTTAGGATTGCGAAATTTATTAAATCGAAGTACGTAACGTCTGGATTAGTATCACACAAAGGAATGTATAAGTTAGAAGACGTACCAACAATCAACGAATATCACTTCAATAAGTACTTGTCGTGGGTGGAACAAGTCGAAAAAGTAGTAATGGGAAGGGCACAGTTAGCCGAACTATATGAAGTTGCTGTGCGCTTAGCAATGTTGGAACAAATCGTAAGAGCAAGAATCAATCCGAGTACTGTAGATTTGGATTACTTGTTTAATGATCCAGTACCTGGTGACGTGATACGTGAATTGGAAATGATGATACATCTATTCGAAGAGAACTTTATGATTCCGGAAGTCATAAAAAAGAACAGCAGTGTGTCGTTCAATCCACATTTCGGTGTCTCCTCGCTATTAGTTGAAGGTGCAGATGCTGACATATATATTAATGGAACCTTGTATGACTTTAAAACTACCAAAGACCATTCACTCAAGAGAAAAGACAACCTTCAAATGATTGCCTACTACTTACTAGATGAACTCTCATATTATGCTGGCTCCGAGGAATTTGAATTTGGCGACTATCATTCTATAGACCGTGTTGCATTTTATAAAGCAAGATACGGTGAGATTGAATATTATGATGTGCAGAAGCATTTCACCCCAGAAGTCCTCAAGGAAACATTGATAGAGTTGACTAAAACTTTTGAAGGGAACGAGGGGAACTTAAAAAGGTACGTTGGGATTGGAGATGTGGCTGAAGTATTGAACAGATTAACTCAAGTACGAAACGGCTCTTTTGAAATCGTAACCTTACCTACTACTCATTCGTGAATCATCAAGCAGTCAGGTAATACATAAACTACAAACAGGCATCCTCCCATAAATAAAAAGATGCTTGTCTTCAAATCAACTTCAAATTTACTAGATTTATCAGTCGCGAGCGAATCCATCTTTATCTCAATCCATTAATGTACCTCAGTTTTTATCTTTATACTTTTACTTCATAAAGAATTCGACATCTTAGTTTTTGAATGATATTTGATAAAAAGAAAAAAAGATTGGAGATATACAGTTGAAAAATAGATTTTTAGATAAAATTAAAGTCACGGAATCTAACAAAAAAGCACTAAGAAATGTCGTTACGCCCATGTTATGGACAAGAGAAAAAACTTCAATACATAGACATTCCTCCCTTTTGAATAAATCATATGATTTTGTGCAAGAACCCGCTATTGGTGCATTGGTTTATTGCCAATTAGGTACAGCAGAACATTCTGGTGTATACATAGGAAATAAAAATGTTATCGACTTAAATCGAAAAGGAGAGATTAAAAAAGTTAGTTTGAAAGAATTTACCGGTAACATCTTTAGCACAGATAAAGACATCTTTATTCCAGTGATGAAGCATACAATGCGGCCATTAGGAGATGAAAATATAGCAAAAGAAGCGATTAAAAATCTGTCAGAAAGAAGAAAATACAATCTTCTTGATGATAACTGTCATCAATTTGTAGCAGGCTGTATCATAGGGAAGCTTGAAAATGATTGTAATTTTTTGTTTATGGTCAAAGAAGAGTTTTCAAAATTCTTGAATGTAGATGAATCTAACATTGTTTGGGTTCGCTGGAAGTGGTACTTAAGCTAGGATGGTCAAATCTTCAACCGAGTACATCGATGGATTAATAACTTAAAATTATGGCGTGTTTATCTACTTATGAATCAAGTGTACTTGTTTTATAAAGTATTCCTCTCACTTTTAATACAATGTTTATGGTATTATTTAATAAATTCATCATTGTGTTAAGAGGAGGTTTACCATGTATACAATTGACGAAGCATTTGAAATCTTATCGAAGAACAAGCTCACAAGTCACAAGGAGACGGTCCGCAACTGGGTACGAAAAGGCGTGATCCAGGCAGAACCGCTCGAGTCGCGTAAAAAAGGCTATCGGATCAGTGAGGATTCGCTCGAGCAGTTCATCAAAGAACGGATGCCCGAAGGGTGGGAGATATATCCGGAGTCGGTGAAAGGGGAAGCACGGGATGTCGTTAAGAATGAGGACGAGGTCCCGTATCACGTCGAAATTGACGTGGAAGCAATCAAAGAGCTGGGGCGCATTGAAATGTGGCATCAAGTGGCCGGCCGCTGGCTATGGGAAGGAGATTTTGAAATCAGTCGTACGATGGTGCGGAACGCCGTCGCGCATAGACGCTATTCAAAAGAGTTTGAACAGCTGGTCTGGGAACGTTGTCTAAAGAACAGTGCTCCCCGAAAAAAGCCACGTGTCCTTTATTTGATTGATGCTTTCTTATTTGAAGAAGAACGGGTGCCGTTTCACAAGGATTTTGATATGAAAGAAGACCAAATCATGCAGGCGTTAATCGAACATGTACGTAAGCATGCAAGCATAGGAAAATATAAGAATGAATCTGACACGAAATAAATGAATAGGAAATATGAATGATTGGAATGAAAAGGCGTACTCTCTTTGGCAAAGAGAATACGCTTTTTGCAGTCATTCTCATATTAAATGAAAGGTTATACCTGTATTTTTAAAGATCAGATTTCATTCTTAAGAAAATCATCAGCACGACACAGGATGGTGACCGTCCATTCATCGCTTAACTCGAAGACGTTGATTCGACTTCCTTCCTTGTCAGTCGTAGAGATTGTGTTGAAAAGGGTATCGAAGGAGATTATTTTCTTTTTGAGACGGGATATAGATTGGCGTAGGTTATCATTAGATATTTCTTCTCCATTAAGCTCCGTGAGCTGAGTTTGTAGGGACTGATATGTCGACTGAGAGCGTGTCGATAATAAGAACAACAAGTTAAAAAAAGTCATGTTCAATTCAAGCGGCATCTCCAAATGAATCAGGGCGTATCTCCCTTCTTCTGAACTTTTTAGCACCAGTTCACGGGGAGCAGGTGAGTAGTCATGAAATTCGGTCTCGGTGATGATCTTATCCTCTCCGTTCCGGATTTTTCGATAGTATAACCGATCAAACATCTCCCATTCTTGAACGAGCAGCTCATCCCGATAGCGCTTGATTTTTTCTGCGCCTTCGTCGTCAATCGGCTCGAATACGTTCTCCAAGCCTTCTATCTTGAAGAGCGCTTCGCGTGCGATATGGATACCGCAATTCGCCGAGAACATATGGGCCAGTGTTATCTGGACCTCACTCAACGAATTGGTCGTCTTCCGGCCTAAAGCGATATTGAAATGATGTACCGCACTCGCGTAACGACCGTCCCTGTAGTGGATATAGCCGAGGCGATAGTTCGCGAGCGGATGATCGACTTGTAGCTCGATCGCTTTCTCGAGAATCTGTCGCGCCACCTTGAAATCGGGTCGGTCGGACAGTTTGAAGTGCTCGGCCTGACGTACATAGAGTGCGACAAGTTCTTTCCGAAACTTCATTTTCTCTTCTTTTGATTTTTCATCACGTATGCGTCGTTTTAATGTCAACTCTTCCATATAACCGCTCGTCTCCATTTACAACCCTCTCCTCGTCAACCGTTTCTCTCATCATAGTTTTGTCTAGACCTGTGTGACAAGCTGTCACATCGGTATTGATATATTTGGCTCATCAAAAGAGAAGGAGCTGGATGATGATGAACCAAGCAGAGATGATGGCAAGACATGGATTGAAGGAATGGATGAATGAAACAAATATGGTATTGAACAAATTAAGTTATTCTATTCAAAAAAAAATCGCGGGTGAATTGGTGAAGGACGAACAAATCGTAGCGTATATTGAGAGTCTTCAGAATGAGGAAGGACCTTGGAATTCTGTCAGTCAGGAGCATCTGTTCAATTCGAAGACTGAAGAACTGCCTTATTATGCGTTTGACGCCTATATCCGTGGCATCGTTCGTTGGATGAACGAATTAGGAATGATGACGAGCATGTGTTGTGATGGACACGGAGAACGTCATGCGTACGTTGAAATGGACGGATTTTTGACTGACAAACAAATACATGTATTGAATCTTGCTGTCCCTTCAGATTCAGCGGTTCGTATCCGTATCCGTAAAAGTCGGCGTAGACATACCGTCCTCTTTGACTACAGTCAGACGGAGCGGAAAGCGTTGCTCGATATCGCGGAAATGCTATTCAAGATGTCGAGCGACGAACGGTATATCCAAATGCTTGAGACAGAACGGTTCAAACATCGCCTTCTCGACTGGCTCGAGGTGCCTGGTGAGAGTGGACGGGAACAGAAAGTTCGTCGACGGCTCACATCGAGTTTGAGAAAACTCACGGATGAACAACAAATTGATGAAGCAGGCAATTTACTGGCAACCGTTCGTCACGGAGAAGGGCCGACGATTCTTTTGTCGGCGCACATGGATACGGTCGAGCGTATCAAGAGAGGGCGCGTCATCCATCAGGAAGGTACTATACTCACGAGTTCGGAAGGGATTCTCGGAGCAGACGACCGGGCCGGCATCGCTGCTATTTTGGAACTACTCGAACGTTTGCCGAGAACGAATTTCAGTGGCACCATCAAGGTGGCGTTCACGGTCGAAGAAGAGACAGGGTTATGTGGTGCGCGTGGCATCAATAAAGAATTTATCCGTGACGTGGATGCAGCCATCGTGTTGGACCGTCGGGGTACACGCGACATTGTCACCGGATGTCGAGGCATGTTCGATTTTTGTGAAGCGTCTTATGGAGAACTGTTCGAAAGAGCGGGGCGATTGGTCGGAATGGATGATTGGGAGGCGACTCGTAACGGGGGATCGAGTGATGCAAAAATTTTTGCCGAATTCGGTATTGCATCTGTGAATCTATCTATCGGTTACCGTGACGAGCATACAGACTTCGAGGAAGTTGACTATTGTGCAACATTTGAGACAGTGGTACTTGTCGAGACAGTCCTTAGTCATCGTCTGATTCAACAAAACAGCTGAAAAAATAAGAAGGCAGCACTTGAAAAAATGCTGCCTTCTTATTTGCAATTTTCCTTGTATTAAAATGATTCTATTTTTATTCCCCTACCATTCCGTCATTGTCGTTATCACGCATATAAGGATAAAGCCAATGGTCGCTCATGATCGGCATCGTGTAACCGGCGTCTTTCGCCTCTTGGATCGTCACCTGACCATTGCCGTTCGTGTCTACGCTCGAGACATCGCCTGTGGCTTCGGGTTCCGGCTCACTTTCTGTGAGGCCGAGCGTCTCATTTACCTCGTCCGGGTTCACGTTGTCGAATGAGTCGGTGACGATGTTCCCTTTCACGGTATATGTGTATTCGTAGTGTGAAGGGATATGTGTGCTCGTGTCTGGGTATGTGATGATTGCCTCGAAGTCGGTCGCGCCGCCGGCCTTCCGGATGATGTCTTCCATATAGGCCTGATCGCCGTAACGGTTGAGCGTACTATCCTGTGGCGTGATGTTGTAGGCGTTCGAGACGCCACCTAGTGAGTCGGCGATGACATGACCTTCGTCGAGCTCACTGTGTTCGACACCTGGGACCTTTGCTTCGTCATTATAGTAGCGGCCATCCGAGGTCACGTCTTCCGAATCATCATCTTGCAGGATAATCTGGTCGGCGATGACACGAATCAATTGACCATGCTCGTTCGTGAACGCCCAATACTCGCGATCCCCATATCCGATATCGACGACGACGTTCGCCTCGCGGTAGCCGGACAAATCCCCGCCATCAATGTCAATCAGCTTATAACCAGAGAACAGATCGTTATCCGAACTTGTGACCGTTTCCTCGGCTTCTGCAGTCGTTTCCGTATTTGAATCGTCTGTGCTTGTTTCAGTCGTCTCGACGACTTCTTCTGTCTGAACAGCAGACTCCTCTGCTTTCTCACTTGTAGAAGGTGTGGCTTCACTGGTACATCCGGCCATCAGTAGGATGGCCAAAGGGAAGATTAAGTAGGTAAATTTCATTTTTTCTCCTTTTAGTATGTATATTCATAGATGAGTCAACATTACTGGTATTCAATTATATCCTCCGCATGTTTACGATGCGCCAATCCTTCACGTTTTGTTCACTCATATGCTGGGTCACGCGTTCAATCATACTAAACCGTTCACGCTGACAAAAGTTGTAGGCTTCTTCCGGCAGTGGCAACTCGACTTCAATCGTAACTTTTACTTTTTTTCTTCGTTTGTCGAATCGACTGAGCAAATGATGTTCCAGCTTCGTGACGAACGCGTCGTCGCCAACACCCTCTTCTGACTTCAGTACACCAGTGATTTCGGGACTGATTCCATCAAGGTGGTGTTTGATTTCAAATGGTGTCGCATCCAGGTACTCGCAGAGGTGATCAAACCGCAGTATCTCCGTATTGTGATATTGCTGAATCCAATCTTGAAGTCGCATGAGGAGAACCCCTTTTTAGTTCAAGTGTACCTCGTAGGGTTTTAACAAACAGTGACGAATCAGTGTACAGCGTGTATAAGATACCGCACATGAGACCTGTTCGATTTTATAATTCTATCATTCCTTAAAAACGGACTTTATTCTGAGTCTCCATCTCTATTGACTTTGCCTTTTTCACTTCAGGGTCAGTGGTGAATCGATAGCTGCTTCCCTCATAGATCCAGGTCTCGTCAAAGATGATGCCATTCATAATATGACGATACGGCATGGCCGTGCATAACGTGTGTCCCTTCAGATAGTGTGCGGCTTCCTGAATAGAGACACACTCTTTTAATTCCACCCCGTCTTTAAAAATCAGGACCGGTTTATACTTCTTGTTTATTGCGATGGGTTTTCGTAAATTCATTTCTCTCACTCCTCCTATCGTCACAGCCTAACTATTTATGTATAAGGTCAAACTCAGGAATTAGAAGCAATTTAACAAATAGCGGATTATAATAAAGGTGTGTTGGATAATTTTACAATAATTTTAAAGTGGAGTGATAAAAGATGAATAAATTGATCAAGATTGGGAGTGCCGTTCTATTTAGTGGAGCGCTATTGGTGTCGCCATACGGGGAAGCATCGGCCGCTGCGAGCATCAAAGTCCATTACATCGATGTCGGGCAAGGGGACGCCATCTACATCAAGATGCCAAGCGGTGAGGACGTCATCATTGACGGTGGGAACAAAGGTAAAGGGGATGCCATCGTCGCCTATCTCAAAAAACAAAAAGTCGACGATATCGAAGTATTGATCTCGACGCATCCGGATGCGGATCATATCGGTGGATTGGACGAGATATTGGATGCCTATCGTGTCGAGAACGTCTACGCGCCAAAAGTGAAGCACACGACCCAGGCTTACAAAGATTTTCTACAAGCCGTCAAACGGGAAGGCAAGACCATCAAAAAGGCACAGGCCGGTGTGAAACTGCCAATCAAAGGTGTCAGCGCGAAGTTTGTAGGTCCGGTCAAATCCTACTCGAACAGTGACTTGAACAATTGGAGTGCAGTCCTTCATGTCACGTACAAGAAGAACACGTTCTTGTTTACAGGGGATGCGGAACATGTTTCTGAGAAGGACATGATGGCCAAAAAGCAGACGCTCCGGGCGGATGTATTGAAAGTGGGCCATCACGGTGCCAAGACGTCGACTAGTAGCACGTTCCTGAACACGGTCAAACCGAAGCATGCCATCATCAGCGTCGGGAAGAACAGCTATGGGCATCCGACGTCCGAAGTGGTGACGAACTTGAAGCGACAAAAAGCGAACACGCTTCGCACGGACAAGAACGGTACGATCATCATCACGGGGAACGGCACAAGCTACGCCGTGAAGAAATCAAAATGAAGCGACGCAGAGGCATCATCGATCGATTTGAAGGGGATTTAGCTGTCGTCGAATTTGGGGAAGTGATGGAGGATATTCCAAAGTCACGACTCCCAGAACCGATTAAATCTGGAGATGTACTGTGGTTTTATGAGGATGGGCGAGTCGAGATAGATGCAGAGGAAAAGGAACGGCTATCGAAAGAAATCGATGATTTGATGGATGAGCTTTGGGAAAAATAAAGGGGAATATAGTATGAATTTACATGAGTTTGAGAAAACGATAAAAAAACTTTTCAGCTCGAAATTATTAGAAGAGCATGACGACTATGGTTTTACTAACACTTCAAATGACAACATTAACAAAATCGGCTATGCAACTAACCTTTCGCTTGAAACTATCGAACAAGCAAGTCAACTTGGGATTGATTTAATTGTTACCCATCATGATGCTTGGGATTTTCTTTACGGTTTAAGAGAAGAATGTGTAAAGAAGATGCAAGGACATAACATCAGTCACTTTTGGATTCATTCTCCTTTAGATTTTGTTGAATTCGGAACCTGCACATCTTTAATGAGAGTATTAGAAGTTGATAAAATCACAAAATATTCTTCATACGATAGAGAAGATGGGGAATTGCCTGGTATTGGAGAGTATAGCAATCCGCTTGATTTTGATCACTTTAGAGAACAAATGTGCATTAAATTAAATGAACCAGTACGGGCATGGAAAAACAATAATAAAAAAGTCCAACGAATTGGGGTTTTAACAGGAGCTGGCCATTCTTCGTCAATTATCCAAAAAGCAGTTGATGAGGGTTGCGATACGTATATAACAGGAGAAGCTACTTTATACTCGATTCAGTATGCAGAATTCGTAGGAATTAATTTATTAGTGGGAAGTCACACTTTTACAGAACTCTATGGGGTAGAAACGCTAGTGCAGAAAATAGTAGAATTACATCCGGGTATCATTGCAACAGAACTGAAGGAAGCCCACTTTGAATTAAATCATTAATCGATTATAGAAAATCCATTCCGAAATAAATTATCCTTTTAATTAATTAGAACATAGCATCAATGACCTTCCATGGATTTCAAAATCGGCTTTTCAAATCTGTTGAAGGATATTCCAAAGTCGAGACTCCCTGAGTCGGTTCAACCTGGTGACGTACTTTGGTTTTATGAAGATGGGAAAGTTGAAGTGGACGCCAAGGAACGGGAACGACTATCTGATGAAATCGATGAGTTGATGGATGAGCTTTGGGAAGATTGAATATGAAGGTGGTTGTTAGAAAATATGATTTTAATAAAAACATATAGCCTTTTTTTTTGAAATAAGGAAATTTCAAGAATTGAAGTGAGAAGAGAATGGGGTTGAATATTTTGAAATTGCTATTAACTTCTAATGGCTTTTACACTGACTCTATAAAAGGACACTTTTTAAATCTCGTAGGTGATGAAGTTTACGAATTGAATGTTGCTATTATCACAACAGCCTCACCACATAAAGAAAATAATAAATATGCTCAAAAGGCAAAAGAAGATTTTAAACAAATGGGGTTTCAAAATATTGATTTCATTGATTTAGAATTCGAGAGTCCTGAATGTCTTATACAGCAAGATGTCATATACATTGGTGGTGGAAATCCATTTAATTTGTTATTCCATTTTAAAAATAGTGGAGCAGATAACATCCTTAGACAATTAATCTCAAAAAATATAGTTGTTGTAGGGGTTAGTGCTGGTGCCATTCTACTTGGACCTAACATTGAAATAGTGAATTTTTTTACTCCACAGATGGATAAACTAAATACTCAGGATTATTCAGCATTAGGATTAACGGATAAACTTGTTTTCCCTCACTACGACAGAGAAGATTTATTCAAGAACAGTACAAACAAGACTATCGAAGATAGACTGAAAGAATTTGAAGCTCGCGAAAATTGTGAAGTTACAAGACTTAAAGAAGATGGTTATGTCACCGTACAAAAATAGGTTATTGACTTCAATCACTTAATTAACTTGATGTATCTAGAAAAATTTAAATATCAGCCGTAATTCATTGATAATTCATCTATGAAATTACGGCTTTTCAAATGAGCTTTAGGGCATTAAATTAATCGTTCAGTATTTAAAATGGCTGTCCTTGAAAGAGACTTTTTTTCTTCATCAAGTAGCACTTCATGCCAACGGTCTTCAAGAGACTTTAGAATCGGTATTTCTAACCGTTTGTTTTTTCCAAGGTCGTGTAATGGATGCACAGTTCTTTCAGGGTCGAAGTGACCACTAATCAATGGCTGATTCGGTAAGGCGATTGTGTAGGCGACAAGTGTTTCTTCAGCAAAGTCATGATTGTTGGCGACACCGAATGATTGGAACCCGAATCCTTTATCGTGAATATACATGAGCGGCTCATCGACACGATCCACCTTCAGGTTCGTCTCGAGGGCCGCTTTTGTGTTCAGATAAGGCTCCACCTCCTCGGGGAACAGACTCTGTACGGCATGCACCCGTTCATAAAGACTGAGGTCAGCGTCTTTCCATCCCATGCGCCGCTCCAGCTGTTCAAGGTAATCGAGAGGGCTCCGTTCTTTCTCCTGTTGTAAGGTGTGTACGTTTTCTAGGTGTGACTCGATATGGTTGAGGAAAGTCGCGGATGTCTGGTGGACCTCCTGCAACAACTTTTCCTTGTCGAGGAGTTCCTTGTCTTTCGTCCAACCGGCCAGGTAAGAAAGTGAGAAGTCGTCCGTCGGGAAACCGAGCTGATGCGAGACGACATAGGCGACCATCTCGGCTTGGAACTCTTTCTCGGGTGCGGTGAGCGGTTGGTCTTGTTCGAAGTTCCGCTCCTGGTTGTGCAGCTCCGCGTGGGCGAGCTCGTGGATCAGGACGCTGATGTCCTCGATCGATGTGTTCCGCGGGTTCAAGGCGATCGCATGTAGCTCTGGGTAATAACAGCCCTTCGCCGTCCCGATCTCGTCGAGCGGTTCCTCCAATAGCGTCACATTCCGGGCATCCGCGAGCGTTGTCAAGGCGTCACGGATGTCTTGTTCGTTCTCGAGCCCGCCGTCCCGATGATACCGTTTGAAGATGTCCGAGACCTCGATTCCTTTCTCGCGTGCGTCGGTCTGCGTGTATTCGAAGACGTGACCGATTTTGAAGTACATCATCTTGCGTGACGGAATGCGTCCTTGTTTCACGGCGTCTTTGACTGGCTTCGGTGCCTTGCTGAGCGGTACCCATTCATCTTTGTGTAAGGCGTACGTCACCGGGTTCGGGACGAACACCTTGATGCCACGCTCACCTTTTTGGACCTGCGCGCCTTGCTTCTCCCAGAACGGATAAGAACCGACCGCGATCGCGCCAGGGAACTGTGACTCGATCAAGACCGCGTTCCGCATCGAGTATTGATGGAACTTGCCGAGGAACTGCAGATGTTCCCGGATTTTCTCTGGACTCTCAAAGAAGCTGTCGATCTGTTGTCCCATCTGTTCGGTCAATGCTTCGAGCTCGGCTTTCCGTTCTTCGTTCGTCTTGATGTTGGCCATCGTGTCAGACTCCTTCCTTCAACAAGTCGGTGACAGATTCATCACTATCCGCAAATTCGTTCATTTCACGTTCGAGTTGTGGCGACGTTTCCGGGATGCCGAGTAACAGCCGTGTCCGCTCGAAATTGACGGGAAGCAAGATAATCTCGTCTTGCGCGATGGCAGTCAAAAGTTGATGCTCGGAAACGGACACCGGGATATCGTACCGTTTTCCATAGATGAGGACCGTGACGGTATCGGGTTGAAGCGTCAAAAATTGTCCCATCGTGAAGGGACGGTCAAGTGGTCGCATAGGATTCATCCTCTCTCAAAAGTTAGTGTGTCCTTCTTCTGTTTTTGGTGTTCGATACGTCCTTGGACGACACGTTCCGCCGTCGCGAGGAACGTCGGCTTGAATTGGTCGGTCGTCATGATGTCCTCGATGCCCTCTGTCTGCATGAGTGCCTGCAGGAGCTCAGTCAAGATTTGCCCGTGGCGGTCGGAACGGTTCGCGGCGAGCCGGATCCGCTCGAGTTCCGACGACACCTGCTCGATCATCAACTCCTCGATATGATGAGAGACCTGCGTGCTGATCGAGCGGGTGAGGAACTGCATGTCCCACTTCTCGTCGGCCAGTTGTTTATGCTCGTCTGCGATATGGTCGATGACCTGACCGAGGTGGCCGAAGCGTTTGTCGTCGGCGAACTCTTCTAAATATGCGACCGTCTCCGGCTTCAATCGGAGACGGATCTGTCTCAACTCTTCCATCGTCCTCCCTCACTTTCCATATTCGATGTCCCGTTCCAACTGTTCGAAAGCGCGTTGGTTCTTCAAGTGTTCTAATTCGTCGTTCATATGCCGCTCGATCCGGTAGAGTGATTCGTTGAATATCTTTTGTTGGTTGAATGCGCGTCTGACCGGATGTTTTGGGGCTCCATTTTTCTCAACTATCGTTTGTTCTTTTGACAAGTCGCGCATCTCGGAGAGGATGGCATTCCCCATCCGGGTGTAGAGGTCCTGTCGTTTCGTCGTCCGGTACCGCTCGGCCTTCTCCGTGTCGCCGTAGCTGCGACGATGGAACGACACCTCCTGTTCAAGTCGCTCGTTGAAGGCTTGGAACTCTGATTTGAAGTGAATGTCGATGTAGCGGTCGGTCAGACGGTCGAGCGACTCACGGAGCGGCTGCATCCCGTTCATATTGTAGCGCCACTGTCGTTTGTCTTCCGGCAACCGCTCATAGATGTCCTTGAACTGACGGACGAGCTCGGGATGCTGGACACGGTTCGGGAGCGTTGGGATCCTCCGGTTCCGTTTATGCGCGACCAACTCGTCGCGGATGAAAGCGTTCAGTTTCTCCTGTTCTTTCGTCCGGTCGGCGAGGGAATAGATGACTTTCGACTTCATCAGCTCGATCGATTTTGGTTTTCGTTTGCCTCGCTCGCGCATGTGGCTCGTCTCGACGATGGCGACATGCACGTGGATATTGTCGGTGTTGTAATGCACGGCACCGGTCCAGTAGGCGTGGACCATCTTCTCTTTTTGAAGCATTGAATCGATCGCGTTCCGTGTCGCCTGAATCAGCCGTTTCTCGTCGACGAGGTCGTCATGAAGCACACCGGTCTCTCGTAGCCAGGCGTTATCGAACGAGATGACGTCTTGCCAAAGGATGCTCCCGTTCTCTTGCGCGTTCTTGAAGATGTCGCGGACGGCGCGACGCTTTTGGTCGTCCAACCGGTCGTCCTCACGTGTGAACAGACCGCTCGATTTCATCTCGTCCTCCATATAATCATGGTACGTCTCAAACTGTTCGCGGCTGTCTTTGGCGTCCGGTCGATTGATGTAATCGAGGTACGTCGTGTAGCGACGTGACTTCTTTTTCGTGCCCGGTACCTTGAACTTCGACTTGATGACGACGCCTGGCGTCTCACGCATCCTGCATCACCTCATTCAACAACCGAGTCACTTCGGCGAGTTCGTCCGCGCTCCGTTTCAGGTGGAGCGTGTTCGCCTCGAGCTGTCGTTCGAGGCGCTCGATTTGCGTCGATTGGATGCCGTTCGTGCACCAGGAGGCGAGCAGTTCTTTCAAATATTGTTGCCGTGAGCGTTTGTGTTCCTTCGCCCATTCATCGATTTGCTTCACGATGACGGGGTCGATGTCGCGGAGTAACAGGTCCATCTGCCTGACCACCTTTCTAGAGGTTGTATATTGCCGAGGTCCTAAAAGTTCGTTCAAAGAGCATAAGGGGAAACTGCTATCACTTGTCGTGATAGCCCAGGCAGAGCCTGGGGTTTCCGTGATATCACCAAAAGTCCGAAAACGGCACGAAATGTGCCAGTAAAACCAGCGATTTGGCACGAAATGTGCCACTTAAATCGACAGTTCCCGGAGCCGGACGCGCAACTTGTCGTACTTTTCTTCGAGCGCTGTGACCGACTGTTCGAGCTTCTCGAGTTCCAGTGTGAGCTCGTCATGCTTCCGGCCGAGGTCGAAAATCTGGTTCTCCTGTTCGACCTGTTCGTCGAGCGAGAGGTAGGGGAGTTCGCTTTCAAGTTCCTCTTTGTCACGGTCGAGCCGCTTGATCTGTTGCCGTTGCGCTTCGACTGACTGCTGCGATTTTTCCAACTGTCTCTCGGTCTCTGTGAGCGCGTCCTCAATGAATAGTTTCGTGAAGTATGTCTCGTCAGATGAACTGTGGTTCGCCTGTTCGATGGTCCGACGGTCGGCATAGAGTGACGTCAATAGACCGTTCTCCCATTCCTCGGGTGTGAGTTCATCGATTGATTGTGAGTCGTCGACCCCATAGATCCGGACGGCGAGTTGGTCGAAATCGTTCGGCACGTCCTTCAATTCGAGCACGTATTGGTCGTTCCGTTCATACAGCAACGTGACTTCCTTCTCAGAATCCGGACGCGCCTTATAGACATAGCGATAGAGATGATTATTCGTGTTACCTGGTGTCTCATCGAGTGAGAGGCGGACACGCATCGTCCGTTTATCCATGTCATAATTCCAGGCATGGAGCGTCACGACCTCCCCGTTCGAGAGCCGGATCGCCTCGTTGATTGGCGTCTCATTGACCGGTGCCTCGTCGGCGAAAAAGAACGACGAGGTGCCAAAGAAGAGGAAACCGATGACAAAGAATACGCCGAGTCCGAGGTAGAATCGGGAGACGTTCTGGGTGAGGCGTCGTCGCGTTTGCCGACGCATCTAAATCCCTCCTTTCGGTGTCAGGTCTTCCATCTCTGTGACGACCAAACGCCCGTCGATGGACTCAAACGTCAAAGCCAACAGTTCTTGCGTCGTCTCTTCATAACCCGTCTCGGTGATCAACAGGTCTTGTTCGAACCGCACGAGACAATCTTCTCCGGAGACAGAAGGGAACACCTCGATATCGCGGACGGTCGTCTCGAACGTGCCGACGTCACTGCCGTTCGCGGCGAAGAGCGTGGCCGTGAGGTCCTCCGACATGACATCTTTCGCCTGTCGTTTTTGGGTCGTGTAACTGTCCTTCGTGATGGTGAAGGCGTACTCGACGAAACGCATCGCGCGTGTCGTCAGCTCCTCCATTTGTTCAGTGTCCGACGATGCGACAACGGGTTCAGTGTCTGACGGCGTATCTTCGGAAGTCACTGACTTAGAGGGAACGGTTCTCTCGTTTTGTGTCTCACTCGTGTTCGAGGGATTTGCCGCTGGTGCCGCGCGTTGATAAAAAAAGATGTTCGCCGCGAGTGAAATGAGAAGCAGTATCCCAAACAGATACGCAAGGTGACGTCCGGTGAAGTTCATTTTCCCTCCTCCTTTCCATACATCCATGACTCAAAATCCGAAGACCGGGGCGGGGTCGATATGGCCTGACCATTCACTCGTCTTGATCTCAAAATGCAGATGGTTCCCGCTCGATCGGCCGGTCGTGCCGCAGTATCCGAGCGCCTGCCCGGCGTCGATCTGTTGCCCGGTCTGGACGCCGAGACGACTCAGGTGCGCGTACGCCGTGATGTAATTGTCGTGTCGAACCTGGACGAGATTTCCGTACGGTCCGCGGTTCCCGCTATAGATGACGGTGCCGCTCTTGACCGCGTGGATCGTGTCGGATGGCGTGCAACTGAAGTCGATCCCGGTGTGGTTGTCCCGTTGTCCGAAGATGACGCGCCATCCGAAACGCGATGTCACGTTGAGCGGGATGGCGAGCGGGGAACGTAGTCCCGACAACAGTTCTTTCGTGATGACCCCATCGGCGACGGCGACCGGCGCAAGGTATTTCAACACCGCGTCGACATACTCGATGTCGCCGTAACAGGCACCGTGCTGGACCGCACTCGGACGATGACAGCGATAGATGCCGGTGTGTTTCACGCGCTGATACATCATCTGGGAGAACGAGATGGCGAGCTCTTTCGAGTAACGGCCGCTGTTCTCCTGGACATAATCGATAAAGCCGCCGCCGAAGTTGTAACTCTGTAACGTGAGTTGCACATCACGGTTCGCCCGTTCGAAGACGGAAGCGAAATGCTCGACGCCGTAGACGATGCTCTCCTCGGGGGAGGTGATACATCCGATGCGTCCACACTTCGATTCGCTCGCCTGCATCGGGTCGTTCCCGCGTCCGCCGCTCTCCTGCATCATGAGCGCGAGCACGAGGTTCGTCTGTTCGGCCAGCCCGTGCTTCGTCAGTTCACTTTCTACCAAGCCCCGATATTGGAGTACCTGGTCACTTACCTGGAGACCGCCTGTTGTGTCGAATGTGACGTCGGTCGGTTGTTCGTTCTGGACACCTGTGAGCGTGTCGAGGATTCCGACTATGAGGATGACCAGGAACAAGACGAGTGCCGCGATGCCGAGTAGGATGAGTCGCCACTTGAGCGTCGCGAGCTGCCATTTCGCCGTGACGGCGAAGCGGGCCGTCCGTTTCGCGGCCGCCCACATCAGGCACCTCCACCGAACAGGGCGAGCTCCTCGGGCGCGACATCGACGTCAAAGATGAGGTTCTGCACGCCCGAGATACTGAGGACGACACGCCCCGTCTCGAGCGAAGGGATGATGCGCATCTCGGAGTTCGAGAGCTGTCCATCGAACACCGTCTGGATGATCGGGATGCTCTCCGCGTCCTGTTCGCCGATGATCTTGTATTGCGTCAATTGGAAGAGTGACTTGACGTTCTCGGCGTTCTCGGACTTTGACCCGGCCGGCACGAAATCGGTGATCAGATGCGACACGAAGAAGATGCCACCGAAATACTTGCGCGCCTCACGCATACAGCGTTGCAGATACAGGATGGCCGGTTGCGCGATGTCGCGCGTGTTGATCAAGTGATGCGCCTCATCGATGACGATGAGGTACTTGCACGCTTCCTCGGTCCGGAGCACACCCTGGTTATAAGCCTTCAGTTGACTCGAACCGTTGGCGATCATCCCGTCCCACAGCATGTTCATCAGCGAGAACACTTGCGCCTGGAACACCTCGTCCCGCAGGCTCGTCAGGTTCCGGAGCGGGAACGAGACGATGAGCTCCTCGTCGAACCGATCGATCGAGGAGTGCCCGTCGAAGATGTTGCCATAGTTATGGACGAGGTTCGTGACGGCGAGCTCGATGTTCTCGAGACGCCGGACCCGATTCGGGCTGATTGCTTCCTTGATCGAGGTGCGCGTGTCGTCCGTGTAGAGCTCACGACGTACGAGATACAGGAAGTCGGAGAACGTCGGGTACCGGTTCGCCGGGTGCGTCGTGATCGGCAGCTCACCCTGTTCGTCCCAAAGTCCGTGCCGGACGTACAGGTCACGGAGCAGGATCTCGAACTCGTTCGTCTCTTCCTGCGTCGCTGCCGGGTTGATGTAGTGATAGAACACCGCCATCTTTGAGAGGTGCTGCATGAACGAGAGCGCCTCGTTGGCGCTGCCGTCGTTGTTCGTCACCGTCTTATAGACATGGAGCGGGTTGATGAGCCCGGCCGACCCGTCGAGCGCGATCTCTTTCCCGCCGAGCTGGCGCACGAGGTCGGAGAACTCGCCCGTGACGTCGAGGATGCGGATCTTGTTGCCCTTGATCGCCTGGTCGAGCACCGTCTTCTTGAGGAGCGTCGATTTCCCGGACCCCATCTTGCCAATCATGAGCGCGTTATAGAACTTGCGCTGTTTGTCCTTATGGAACAGGTCAAAGATGACGCTACCGTTCGTGTCGGTCGTCCCGTAATACGTGCCGGTCGCGTCCTGTAGCGACGTGAAGTGGAACGGATAGCCGCCGGCGATGGAGAGGGAAGGGATCTCTTTCCCACAGCGCCGGTTCGGCAGTCTCTGTTGTTGGTCATAGCTTGTGAACAAGCTCTGCCACTCCCATTCCTGTTCGTTCAGGAAGATCGTCGAGCGGAAATTCCGGGCCTCGAGTTCTTCCATCACTTCCTGCACCTTCACCTCGAGCGCATCGAGCGTCTTCGCTTTCACATAGAGGCGCAGATGCAGATATTTCATCGTCTCGCCTTGGGTGATCTGTTCGTAGAGCTCATTCAACTCCTTATACGTCTCCCGAGCATCGATGCGGTCGATATTGTCTTTCGCGTTCTCGAAGCGTGTGTTCTGTTCGGCCATCGACTTGTTGATGGTCTGGATGATTTCACGCTTGTCGGCTGTCCCGATGTCGAGCGTCGTCAGGACGCCCGGCATGTTCAGAATCGGTTCGAGCCAGTAGTCATAGACGAGCGACTGATATTTATAGACATGGAGACAGGACAGGTAGCCGTCCCCGAGCCGGACGAAGTTGGCGTCGAACTTAATGCCACCCTGTGGCTGGATCTTGGCGATGACGTCGGGGTTATAGCCTTTCTCGATCTTGACGGTCTCCGGGTCCTGTTGTTTGGATAACTTGGCACGTAGGCGCTGCCACATGCGCGTCACTCCTTTCTTCAGGCGTCGAGTTGCGGTTTCGTGTTCGGGTTGTTCAGTTGGTAGAGCACATGGACCTTCTGGTCGAGCGTCAGCTCGCGCATCGGGTTCGAGCGTCGGAGCAGTTTATAGAGGTGTGTCTTGCGTTCCCGTAGCGTCCGCTCGTCTTCGGCATAAAAAAAGAGGAGATAATCGCGATTGGTGCGATGCTCCTCGAGGTATTCGAGCTCCTGCTTCTTCTTTAGTAAGAAGGGCAGGTAGGCCGGTGTCTGATTTTGTCGAATCTGTCGTTCGATGCTGATCTTCTGCCGATCGAGACTGAGTGGCGTGTTCAACGGTACGACTTTGAGCGGGTGCGTATACGCCTGCAGGAGATAGGCGAGTGAGAACACGTCATGGTCCTTTTCCTCCTCGTTCAAGGAGTAGATGTCTTTCGAGGTGAGCTGGACCATGTCGAGATAGGTCCCGTCGCGCATCTCGAACGACTCGGTACCGGTGATGTCGACGACCGGCATCAGTTCGGCGACCGTCGGTTTGACGACGACCTTGTCTTTGACCTTCCGTTTCTCGACCACGTCCTGTTCGTCGAGCCAGGTGCCCGTGCGTCTCGGACCCTGTAGCGACTCCTCGATGAAAGCCATCTCAATCACGTCCTTTCGTGTGCGCGTCGAGCGCAAGATAGGTGTCTTTCCGTTTGATGAGCGCGTAATAGAGCGCGTGGACCATCCGCTTCTGTGGGTTTGTCGCCGGCCGGAGCACCATGAACAGTCCGAAGATGACGAGAAAGACCGTGAACGGGATGTGCAGCACCGAAGGGATGAACGGGAGTGTCACGAGCCGCAGCACGATGAGCCCGACAAGGAACAGGAAGTCATGCAGATAGAGCATCTTGTTGATCTTCAGTTCGGTCGTGACCTCGTTCGGGATCCGGTATTTGCTCATGGGTCATCACTCCTTTTTCTTAGTTTGGTCAGGTCGCGGCGACGAGGTCGGATAGATCCGTCGCGACTCCTCATGGTTCTGAGTATGACGGTGCGTCTGGCTCTCGCGCACCTGTTCTATGACCTCGGTCTCGATGTCGAGCACGGTGTCTTGATGGATGGTCCGGCGGGCGTGTCCTTGGCGTTTCTCTGTTGCTGTATCACTCGAATCTGTCGCAGACGACGAAGACGACGATGAATCGTTTGAATGTGGTGCCTCATGAGGTGTCGTCACGTCGTTTCTGGTTACCGATTCGTCGTGACGATGACCTGGTCCGGATGTGGTATCGGCGGATTCAGTGGCCGATTCGATTGTCGACGAAGCAGGGACTGGAGAATGAACAGAGCTTGAATGGTCGTGAATCGATTCCGGTCTTTGCGTCTCCGATGAAGTTGGTTGATGGTCGGGTCCACGTTCGACATTGGAGTCAGGGTTCGTCGCATGGATTGATTCGGGAGATGGGCGGCCCGATGCTTCGTTCACTTGTGGAGAACCGTCTGCTTCCAGCTCGGATTCTTGACCGTTGTTTGGTTGCACATCGTTCCTCGGATTTGTCGGTTTCTCTTGGTCGGTCTGCGTGCGACTGGCGGTCTGACCGATACCATCTGGATCGGTTTGCCTCTCTGTATCCGCTCTTTGTGGAGCTTGGCTCGCCGCATTAAGCGGTGAGCCATTTTGCGGTATAGCATTCGAATCCATCCGAGCCGTCGCGGCTTCATGGAGCGATGGCTTTTTCGGTGCGCCTTGTGCGGAACGCGCGACCTTCGAAACCGCATGGGCACCGGCCGAGGTCACGCCTTTCCCCGCGGCATAGGCGCCGAGCGCGACACCCCAGCCCCGTTTGAGCCCGGCATCGATCCCGAACAGCCGCTCGACCATGTTCGGTCCGTCAATCAACGCGACTGAGAAAGCGATGAGGGCGATTAGATAGGCGAACCCGTCCAACGTCTCCGCAAGATAGGCAGTCCCAATCGTATACAACTTGATGGAGACGAAGATCAGGATAATCACGAGGAACGTATTCAGAATGCTCTGGATGACCTTCTTCGTCTTTTGACCACTGTGCAGATCGGCCGGTGCGACGAGGATCGCCAAGACATAGTTGAAGGCGAGCTCGAACGACAGGCGCGCCAGTTTGTAGGCGATCGAGAACAGCGTAAAGCCCATGATCCCGAGCGTGACGAAAATGGTCAACCAATTCGGCTGATAGCGGTAGTAATACTGGTTGTTCCACTCGACGCCACCTTGGTCGAGTTTCGAGCTTCCCATCGTTTCACCATTCCAGGTTAGTTTGGACTGAGAGATTTGTTCGCCAGTACTTCCCAAGCGAAATTCATTACTATCGAATACCTCGTTGATATCAATATTTCGTAAATGACTTTGAGGTAAGGAGTTTAAAGCCGCACCTTCCAAATCAGAAAAATCATTTCGGTCATATTCAATCAAATCATGAATGTTTTCTCGTAAAATCTGATTTGATATCGATTCACTGGAAGAGTTTTCGTCAGAGTTTTGAGCTGTGAAATCAATCGCGGTATCACTGAATTCACTTACTTGCGTCATCGTTGGAGATAATAGTCCGAGAATGAGCAACGTGATAAACAGATTGATTAAAAATCCTTCTCGATCAAATTTCTTTTGAAAAATAATGAGATAACCCGTGAATAGGAAGCTAGCAGCTAAAAGAACGTACAAAAAAGGTTGAATCGTAGAAACGAATTCAACCACTTGAGAGTTATTAAAAAATGTTTTAGTTAGTAGTATGCTGTCAGTCACTTTTTCAAGTCCATCAATCAATACTGCTAAGCCACGTATTAAAATCCAACCCATTGAGCGGAGGGCATCCAGTACCAGTGTACTGAGACTAAGGATATCAGTGAACTCTTGTAGCTTATTTACGACTTCGTTATCACTCATGGAATCCCTCCATTCAAAGGCTATTTAATGAAGTTAGTGACTTGATCTTTTAATTCATCTTCTGTAAGGGCAGATACATTTAATTCACGACTGATTTTACCATCAGTCATCTCGTACAATCTGCCACCTTTAAGTTCAGGATGTTCTTGGGTAGAACGTTCTTCAATATCTTCCCCATTAGGCTGAAATGGATTGAATAAGAGAACGTCTTTCTTTTTTTCCGTGGCGACTTCTCGCACAGTATCAACGTAAGCCCCTTCATTACCTTGACTATCGCTGTCTACAAGAACGTATGCACTTTCTTGCTCAGTTTTAATATCTGCAATTTCTTCAACAGAAGTCGTAGAAAGATAATTCGAACTTTTGGCACCACACGATGCTAAAAGTAACGAACTCCCGAGTAGGACACCAATCAAGATTTTCCTCATAACGTTTACCCCTCCGTCAGACGATTTTCCCCTTCAATAGATCCGCGACTTTTAAATTGACGCGGAAGTCGAACTTATCTATTAGTGTAACAGTTTTTGGGATGTCTGAGGTGTCGTCCTGATAGACGGTCAGAAAGCCATCGGTCGTCTGAATATTGAGCACGTCGCCCCGTTCGAGGCGGACTCGCTGCGTCTCGATGATCCTCGCGACGACACGTAATTCGTTCTGGATTCTCTTCTCTCTCGCACTCTCGGCCATAGGTTCGGCCTCCTCTCTACGGTGTGCCTTGCTTCAGTTTCTCGAGTCGCTTCGCAATCATCGTGCTCAGAAAGCTCTTCTGGCTGTCGGTGATGTCGTATACTCCTAAGTTCAGGTTCGTCTCGAACTCAGGGAGGGACATCCCACCGATGTCATGTCCCTCGAACATCGAGCGGAGGATGCTGTCCTGCAGCACGTCACGTACTGTCAGTGGCTTTTCTTCCTGATTCGATGGAGTGTTAATTTCCGTTTCGTCTTCATGCTTCGCGAAACGGATACGGATCTGTTCGAAGTCGAGACCGGCGTGACGGCAGGGAATATCGATGTCATGCAGGGAGCGGTCCGTGTCAAAGTCGTCCGCCAGGTATTCGTAGCGGTACTTCATCGCTGTCTTGCCGCTCAGGAAGATCGGATATGACTGGATGCGCCGTTTCTTCGTGTCCTGACGCTTGATGACACGGATGATGAGCATCTCGCCTTCCTTTAACCCCATGACCTCAGTCGCCGTCATGAGCCGACGACCGTCCACATTCTCCGTCTTCGATTTCTTGAGTGAGAACGTCTGCCCGGACCGGGACTTAGTGACGATGGTCGCCTCACCAAGCTTCTTCGAGATCAGTTCGGCGGTCGATTCGTCCGCGGTCAACAGATAGTGCGTGTTCCCACAGTTGCCGTCGATCGTCTTCCAATCCTCCCCGTATAGGTTCTCGAGTTGAGAGTAGGCCTGGATGACGAGATTGAAACGCATGTTGCGGCCGAGGCAGACCGTGATGATGTTGGCCATACCCTCGATTGGCGGCATGTTGCCGAACTCATCGAGAAGGAAGACGACCTGACGCTCGCATTTACCTTGTTTCGTCTGCGAGGCGACACGAGCGAGCGCCGTGTATACCTGTTTGATATATAGGGACGCGATGACGTTGAATGTCGGGTCATAGTCCGGGACGATGAGGAAGACCGCCACGGGAAGGAGCTGGTGCATCACTTCACGGATCTGTATCGTCCCGTCAATTGCGTAGTGGAATCGTCCACTCTCCTCGTCATGCGCTTCCAGCTGGATCGTCGCAGTGCTTGAGTCGATTGAGATTTGAACGACGTCCCCAATTTGGAGTGTTGACGTATGGTATAGGATGAAGCTACCGTCGTCGTCCGTCGTGAGCGCATAGGTCGTCCCGTCGGGGAATCTGACCGTGAGCCGTGTCAAAGGCTCGCTCCGTCCGCTGATCCAGCGGTTGAATCCGATGCGTCGCATGTCGAGCGAGTTCATCGACGTCAGCTTTCCGGTCCCGTTCAAGGTGAAGATGCCGAGCTTCGCATTCGTGTTAGCCAGGATACTTGCCCGTGTCTGGCCACCAGAGAAGTGGAGCGTCGCGAATTGGAGCCGGGCCGGGTGATTCTCAGGAAAGCGCTGAAAGAACTCGTCGAGTGCCGAGATTTCCTGCCCTTGTCGCGTCACGATCGTCCGAGAGCCGAGGTCCGAGAGCATTAGGGCGACGTTGTACATGTTGATCTTCTCCGGAGTGTCCTTCGCCTCCTCACAGAGGCCGAGGATGAGCGCCGTACACAGGTCGATCGACGAGTTGGCCCAGAACGGGTCCCGTGCCTTCGGGTCATGGTACAACATGAAGGCGACCGAGCGCGCATACTGTTGGGCGAGCGAGTAGTTCTCTTCTAAAAACGCGTCAATCGTCAGCTGCAACAGGTTGTACGACATCGATTGGAGCGGGTTCATCAGGTTCAACACCTCGACCTGATAGCCACGTTGCTCGAGCGTCTCTTTCGAGGCGGCGAAGAGTTCGCCTTTCGGGTCGTTGATGATTAGGCTCGCTTGGTCACGCGCCCGACTGTACAGGTCGATCGTCGAGAAGACGAACGTCTCACCCTTACCGGACCGCGTCGTCCCGATGACCAGGTTGTTGACGGGCGAATCATCGATGAACAGCTCGTTTTTGACACGTCCGACGGGGACACCACCTGATTCGTCATACCGTTTCTTCCGGTCCGGTACGCGGCGGTACTGTTGTTTCAGTTCGTCGAACGAGGTGAAGCGGGCACTCCCTTTCTGGTTCTTTCGCAGGTCCCGAAAGTTCAGCCATACCTTGCCGAAGACAATCAGTCCGATGAACAGACTGAACGCCATCAGTCCTATCAAGACGGCCGTAGAGGGAAGACTTACCTCCACGAACATGGAGGGGGAGAGCGTCGGAATCGTCGCTCCGGCCAACAGCCCGTCGTGTACGATTGGAGTCATGATTTGTCGAATGATGTTGTAGACCCCGTTCAGCAGATAAAAAATCCCGACCGGTAACACCAACAGGCAGAACAGGGCGGGGAAGATCAGGCGTATCGAAAATCGTGGTGATAGAGACTGAGTTCTCAATTATTTCACCTACCTTAATCTGAATAAAGAACTGTTTCTAGTTCAACTTCTTCAGCAGCGATAGCGGCTTGAATCTTCTCACGGGCCGAAGTGTCCTTGCTAGAGGTCTTCTTCAGTTTCTCGTTCAGTCCGTCGATTGTGGTCGTAATGTCTTGGTACGCGTCGATTTTTTCTTGTACGTTAGGGTCGTTCGTCTTGGACGCCCATTCATTTGCGGACGCGATGTCCCCGAGAAAGAGATAGGCGGTCACTTTTGCAGAGACGCGGGGCGCGGTCCACTCCACGTCTTTCGTCTTGGCAACAATCTCATGGTTCCGTTCCAGTACGGCGATATCGAAAGCGCCCTCGTCGGTCGGATGTGACGCTTGGAAGTCATGGAGCCGTTCCAATTTCTCTGTATCGGATAGATCGAGCCCGGCCAGCTTCGTCTCGATCAGGATGGGGTCATCCGTGAGCTCGAGTGCCTTCTGGTCTTCTCCTTCTGCGAGATAGAGGTCGACCAATAAGGCATCCTCTTCCTCGGACCGGTCTTTCCGCTCTAGCAGTTGGATAAGTGAGGATTCCTCGCCTTGGAGCGCCTGGTCGTAGGCATCCAGCCACGCCTGTTCGCCCCCGGTTACCTGTTCAGCGTGTGCCTCCTTGTCGATGAACCATTGGGTGGCAGTGAACAACGATGTGAACAGAATCCCGGCTGCGGCCGCCCCGTAGATGAGGCGGCGCTGCAGTCGGGTCAGCCGTGACTGATAGGTTGACGATACAATCAGATTCGATTTGGCGGACGAACGCTTATAGTCGTCCGGTGTCTCGGTCTCGATCTCGTCTAGGAGCCACATCTTCTTCGCGTTGTCCTCCTTCTTCGTCCGGATCCGTTGCACGCGGTCCTTCACTTGATGATACAGGTTCGGATAGGTGCCTTCGGTTCCGAACGTGAACATCCCCCGATAGAGCAGTTCGTCTGTCTGGTCGAAGAGCCGGAAGTCACCGGAACAGCTCGTCCCTTCCTCGCTGAGTGCCTGGTGCAGGTCATGGGTCGCGATGACCGCCTCGGCGAAGGGGAGCCGCTCATAGTTCTGGATCCGTGTGTCGGGCACGTCCGTAAATCGTACAAACAGCATCGCGTTAGTTCCTCCTCTCATTTCAAGCAACAAAAAAAGCCTTCCGATTGGAACGCTGCGTAAGTGAGCATTAGAATTTGATGTTCTGGTCGACCATCTCGGCGAGCGTGAACGCGCCCATGACGATGATCAGACCGACGGCGCCTCCGACGAGCCAACCGACCGCCTTCGAGCGGCCCCGATCCCCGCCGAAGATGAAGTAGAAGCCCCCGATTGCGAAGGCGATGGCTGCGGCGATGACGGCGAGCCCCTGAAAGAACTGAAGCAAGCTGAGCCCTGTCTCATTGAGTCCCATGTCGTTCCCTCCTTAGTCCTGGTGCGCCGGCGACTTGAAGCTGAGCTTCGCCTCGAGCGCCTCCATGATGAGTTCCTGGTTGTCCTGGATGACCTGTTGATGCTGCTCGTCGAGCCACTCCTCATAGTCCTTCCCACGGATGCGTAAGAGTTTCTCGGCGAAGCTACGGTTCTGTTTCTGTTCTTTTGATGCCACAGTACACACTTCCTTCCCTTGATCTCGTGATGTGCAGCAACACATCATTAAGGACAGTCGGATTCGGTGCGGTGGGTTTCTAGCCGTTCCCCCACGAACTCTGCTCCTCATGAATCGAAGGAGCTGTACAGGGTTTTTCGATGACCCGGAACGATACGGTGACCTTGTGGCGAGTTTTAGGCGACTCTCGCCGAACCATCTGTGCGTAAATCCCGCCCACCCGGTCACTGGTGAGGGACACGCCGATATGTGATTGGAGGAGACCATCCTTAAGGATGTGCTGCTGCGTCGATGTCGGTTACTGTCGAACGTTTTTTCGCTTTTTGACGTGGACGAGCTCGTCATCCGGATTTTTCCGTTTGGCCAAAATATGTGAATCACTGACTACTGTGCGAATCCGGTAATAGAGTTGCGTCAGCTGGACCGCCTCGCCGCTCTCTTCCTCAATCCCGAGGAAGCCGTGCAATTCATACGTCTTCCCATCGAACGTGCGGACCGAGTCGGCCTGCGGGAGCTCTTTCAAGTCAAAACGGCGCCGTTCAAGTTTCGTGATACATCGTTTTGCCCCGTAACCGAAATCGATGGCGTCCCAAGGGACGGTAGCTAGTGTGTGTCCGAACGCGCGGGCCAGATGATCGATGTCTGCGATCGACGGCACCGAACGGTTCTGTTCATATTGGCTGATGGCGGGCTGCGAGATCTCCCCGAGCGTTTTCTCTGATAATTCGACCTGCGACCAGCCCGAAAGCTGGCGGTTTTCCTTCAACCATTCCCCGAATCGATACATAAGGCTTCCCCTTTCTGATAAACCAGAGCGGCGACCAAACAAATGTTTCCTTTTGTTGCTTAGAATATATCAGGAAATATCTATTTAGTCACCAGTTTTCTGATATGTCAGAATTTTATAGATTGCTATTTTTGTCGAAAAGCGCTCTAAAATGAGATTAGCAAGCAACAGAAACTCAATAATCATTAATTTGTGTTACTAATATACAAATTAATTTATGACTTGAGAAAAGAACTGTAAGTTCACGGATTTCAAGAGATTGATATAGGTAGAGGAATAGAAGCGTTTATAAAGAATAAGTAAGAATGTAGAGAGTATTATGATTGTGGGGTGAATGAGTGGAGTTAAACAAGGCAATCATCGAGCGGATGAAAGAACTCGCTGTTGAACGAAACATGACGATTAATCA
The DNA here is from genome assembly GCF_004336985.1 of Exiguobacterium sp. SL-9. Classification (GTDB taxonomy): domain Bacteria; phylum Bacillota; class Bacilli; order Exiguobacteriales; family Exiguobacteriaceae; genus Exiguobacterium. The sequence continues at coordinate 28,997 of NZ_SJUO01000007.1, read as the reverse complement.
AGTTATCCAAAAAGGCGGACTGAATCAAACTACGATTTCAGAATTAATGAATGGTCGTACCAAGCATCCAAAAGTTAGTACGATTCAAAAATATTGTGAGGGGCTCGGAATCTCATTAAGTGATTTTTTTAGTGATAAATTTAAATGAACTCAGAAAGGAAGGGACGATAAAACGTCTTTTTCCTTTCTGAGTTCTTAATATACGAATTCTAATTTTTAATCCCTTCCAAGGTACAAATCTATTAACTTCATATGTAAGAACTTTGTTCTTTAGCGAAGTTACTTGTAAGTTCCGATATAGTTCATGCCATATGCCAAATTATTTGGCAACATGTATTCAGTTTGGATTTGAGGTCCGCTAGGACTACCAGTCCTAGAAACTTTCCCTATACTCGTACCCGTCTGCTTATATGCCTGATAAACGAATTTTGAACAGTAATTCCAAGAGACACCGCTTAGGGTCGTTGTAAAAATATAAAAATTTACTTTACTTATGTTATTTGTAGCCCAAGTACTCGCTCGTGAAGATGCCGCACTACTTGAATGCCGATAAATTTTGACCGGATATCCACTTTGTGCAGCCAAGTGTGTTGCTAATGTCACATTACGTGAAGGATTTGTAGGTAACACCTCTTTTACTCGCAAATCATTTCCCACGATTGCTACATGGCCAACGAAATTTGTGGCATCCCAAGATTTTGACGAAATCAAGATATCGCCTGTTCGAACGGTTATATTGGAATTGGGGTATTTGATACTCCCTCCACTGTTACCACCTGGATCCGTAATTGCAAATGTCCCTGTGCCAAAATCGTTTGAATTTGTTTCAATCAATTCAAACGATTCGAAAGATATGGAGTCTTCACTTGTAGCATCCTCTTCAGCATATGAGTGAGCCATCGGATGAAGTGAACCTAAAATCAATGCAATACTGAACAAGAAAATCTTAAAGAAATGTTTCACTTGAAAACCTCCTGTCATTATTTTTTAATTACATTATAAATATTACAATTTTAATAAGGGGAGTGGTTTATTTTGTTAAAAAAACCATCAATTGTTTTCTTGATAATTATAACCTTTATGGCGATTTTGATTTTTGTTTATTATACCTCTGAGAAAAATAGCAGAGAAGAATACCTTATACAATTCCTTAGTGATAAATATTCTTATTCGCCCTCTTCCTATGACATAGAATCTGGAGGTTTTGACCAGTTCGGTTTTGCTTATCTTGTAACTTTCGATGATGAACAAACAATCACTTATTATCTCTACGTTCAAAAAACGGACGGTAAAATGAATTTCTCGTATGGGGGCTATGATCCGGTTGAAAAAATCTCTAAACGGGACAAACAATTCAATCAAACTATGCTCGAACAGATAGACAAGAACAGGAATTAAATCACATTCTTGAAAATTTATAAGGAAATAAAATATGTATTACCTACCCTTTAGTAGTTAATTGGATGATATCTTAAATCTATTTTTCATTAGGGATTTTTTTATATGAGATTTCATTTCATTTAATCAATCTTATCGAACTCCCTTAAAGACCTCATTTTTTTCCAGCCTAGTACCAAACTGCATGACTTAGACCATCTTGAGCATTTTTTTAAGAGTCCTCCCGAAAGACGAACATCGACCTTAGGCGTTATTTCTCACTCATCTATTTATGTGGTTAAATGTCTTGGTATTTAAAGCATGAACTTTCTTCGGACGTTGGCTCTTATCATACTAGAAGACTGCAATCATCAACTTGTCGATTAATTCTTTACAGATCCCTTTAAAATTTAATCTCTCTATCACAATGACTATAATGAACTGGATTCACGGGTACTTTATCGCATACGACATTTCAAAGATTGTCATGAACTTTTATAACCAGAGCCGCTGGGTCAATGGATCATTGGTATGTCATTTATCACCTCTTATCATCTATAAATCTAGAGCATGTTAAAGTTTAAATATAAGTAAAATTATAAATATGAATACATGGAAAAATAATTATTAATGAGTGAAGGATTGTAAGTTTTTAAGGAGAATATTAACTAATATTGGATTTTCAATATGCGATTGAACTACATAATTAAATGAATCAAACTGGTCAGTTGAAACATTCCCAAGCGTCAAAAGTCCGAATGATCAATCAGAACGTTTAGTTTCATATCAAAAGAGATGTTAGACCAATTAAATACATAAAGCATTTTTTGCAATTCAAATATGGTCAAGATCAAAAATTAAACGGAGTGATGCATCTAGGCTTTATATGATACTCTCTCACTTTTCTCTTCCATAACGAAAGGGGATTCATGAAATGTCTTTTGATCATGAGCTGTTCGAAGCGTTTAACAGCCAAATAGAATATCTATTGAACACATATGACAAGGTATATCGAAGACAGGAAGATACACAGAAACTCGTTTCTAAAACCGTTGACACCATTCAGAATTTCACGGGTATGGATGAACTAGAAGTCGTTAATCACATTTTCGAGAGGGCTAAACTTCACGTGTCACCTTTTGTTGGTGATAGAATCATCGCCGAATGCTTTCTTTATTTGTTCAATCGACAGAAAACCAATCTTGAATTTGTTCTTTATGACAAAGAAGAAAACTTGGTGATGAGTTATCTTGACCTGTTAAAAGAAAAAATTACTAAAAATATGGCTCAACATATGGTTGAAACGCACAATGGCAGATACCTTCTTCCTGTCTTTCACAGCTTAGGAGATCTAGTGCAAGGTGTGGAACTTGAAAAAGGATACTTTAAATCATTTGAATATAGATCCACTCGAAAGAATGGACCTAGCGATTATGACGATGAAGTAGATGACACAAATGAGGCTTTATATTGGATTGCCGTAGGAGAAGGTGAAATTGACCCGTCTGAATCTCGAGAAACCACCTATATGTCAAGGTATGATGAGGATGATGTGCCAATGTCAGACATGTACCGAAACGCCTTGAGATTCTCAGGATACGCTTTAGAGTTCTATTTTGATTTAATTTGTAATTCTCCTGATATTGATGACGGCTTCAAACAGCAACATTTGGAGAAAATTTTAATTCAATTAAAGGCTTTTATAGATACTTCTGAGATGCAGAAGTCGTTAAAAATGGTAAAAGAAAGAGTTATGAAGGATAAAATACAACCTTTCATTGCCGCCAAAACTGAACAGGATGACTCCTTCAAACAATTTGTGAGCGGTTATTCTCACGGCCTGTTAAAGTCAACTATTGATAATATTTATCACGTCCTGTCAACGAAACACGGGTCGAGGGTGAGTTTCGGTCCTGAAGGAGCCAAAGAGTTTATTGGTAGTATATTACTGGCTGAGTTTGACCCATCTACGCAAGAATATGTGTTCTTCGGTATCGAAAAGGTCTTTGAAGAAGAATGGGGAGCATTAACATTCAGCAACTACATGGATAACATCATCCATGAAAAGAGCGTGGTCACCTACAATTCATGGAGTGACGTATTTCACTATTTGAATGACCATCATCTTTGGATTCGGACTCATGAGTGTTCTAGAAACGGCTAACCTATTAGACAATCGATGCCCTAAAATTTAAAACGAGGTGAGAATATAATGGATAATCTTGAAGACAAATTCAAACGTTATTTTTCGAACGACAACGGTAAAAGCGTAGATGAGTTGATAAGACTCGGGTACTCTGCCCATCAGAACGGTCAAAAAATCGAGGCCATCAAGTATCTCGAAAATGCGTTAGGCAAAATCAACAGTTCCAGTCCGGCCAATGTCAAAAACGAGCTTTTTAACATCAAGTTGTACCTAGGCGTCAACTATAAACGTGTCGGTGACTACCAGAAATCTTATTCTATCTACAAAGAACTACTGCAGATGATTCAGCACCCGGATGATGCTTGCGAAATTCATAACGCTCTTGGGAAAATTTGTTATCTTTTAGGCCGACGGGAGGAATCGACGAATCACTATATGTCGTCCATCAAGTACGCAAACGATGATAATATAAAGATGAATCTCTTTCACCATTTGGGTCACGCAGCAATTGACTTAGGCGATACCCGACAACTTCCTCCTGAATGGAAGGCACAGATCATCGAATATAAAAAATCAATCAACGGGGAATCACATTCTTATAGTCCTAATCTCATTGAAACCTACATTAATTTCGGGATTGAGACTTGGAATCTAAACAAACGTTGATTTATCTATTTAGCAAACCGGGACATGGGATGAATGGTATCCTATGTCCCGTTATATTATTTCTTAACTTGTGATAATATAAGATTATCACAAGTATTAATAATTTAGTTGTATTTAAATATATAAATGTAATACATATTTATTTAATCAATTTATCTAATTACAAACGTATTTTAAATATAAATACATATGTATTACTTATTTTTTACCTCACATTTCAAGGACTACAGATATTTAGTTGAAAACAGAGAGCGAAAAGAGGGAGAAGCATGGAGATCGAGAAAAAACAGCAAGCGTTCGAGGTAGCATTGCGAGAACTGACCGGGGCCAACCCGAAACTGGCCGAAGCATTAAGGAAGGACCATATTGATCTCGAGACCTTGAATGATATCGAGATCATCGAATTGTTCTGGGCGACAGAACTGTTCCCGATCTATGCGGACAAGAGCCCGCACACGCGACGCGCGTATAAATTGGACCTCGAGTTCGTCCTCAGTTTTGTGATGACGAAGACAGATGGGTTAAAACACCTGACCGTACTCGACATCCATCGTTACCTGTTTGAGGTGAACGAACAGTATGCCCCACGCACGGCACAGCGGAAAAACCACATGTTAAAGCGCCTCCTGACCTACCTCCACGTCAACCAGTATCATCTACATAACCTGGCCTTCCATGTGAAGAACCAGCAGCGGCCTGAGTTGCTCCGGCGTGAGGTCGACTTCGACGAGATTGAGCAGATTGCCGAGTCGTTCCGCCACACTGTCAAACGGGCACAAAAAAAGGAGCTCATGGAGCTCCGGAACGAGACAATCGGGTATTTGTTGTTGACGACGGGCATGCGGGCGGCCGAACTGCTCTCAGTTAAGTTCACTGACGTCAAGCGGAATCAGCACACGTTCTATCTCGAGGTGAAAGGGAAGCGCGGCAAATGGCGCCGCATCCCGCTCACCGAAAAGGCGAGTCACCTCATCAATCGACTGCAGACATTGATGATGATTGAAGAAGAGACTTCTCCTTTCATCGCCTTCAGCACGAAGAAGCAAGGTCATCCAATGACCTATGAAGCCCTTCGCTTGATGACCCATCAAGCGGTCGAGCACGTAGCAACGGAAGTGAAAACCCCACCCCACTGGTTCCGTCGCGCCTATATCACAAAACTCTTAGCTAATGGCAGTCCGTTGATCGGGGTCATGCAATTAGTCGGCCATGATTCGATAAATACAACAAACGGTTATTTGCAATCGTTTAACCAGCTCGCAAACCTGTCCAACAACTTCGAACTACCCTTTAAATAGATTTAGTCCTGTGTGAGTTGATTAATTAAATCTAATTTAAATTTACCTAGTCGATTGTTTAAAATACTTGTTTCGTCAAAATCAATTCCGAAAATATATTGAATATATTCTTTTTCATTCATTTGAAGCACGTATGGTATTATTTCACCAATATATTCTCTATACTTTTCATTTAAATTATTCTGAGTCTTATCAAAATATCCTTTTGCAATCTTTTTAACATCAGAATGATTATATCTATTATTTAAATCAAACATTTCGATAGAACTATTAATCTTTTCACGATCTAAATATTCAGTATTATGAGCTACACTTATATCAACAGTTACGTCATTGTAGCTTAATAACTCAATTACATTATTCATCCTAAAATATGCCATTTTTTCAAACCCCTCTATTCTAGGGTTCATAATTTTTGTGATTGAAGATTTTTTTAAAGTTCTATTACATAGTAAACAACTAGGTATAAAATTATTAAATGACAAAGTGAATAGAGGAAAATTCGATTGACTATAAAAATGGTCTAAATCAGCGTAAGTACGGTCAGGCAACTTATGAATCAATGTTTCGTTACAATAAGGGCAAACTTCAAGACCTATAGCATTTAATAGACGTGATCTGATAGGTGAAATGAACGTATCATAATCGAAAAAAATCTTGAAATTTTCATTAATTGTTTTAATTTTAAAAAACAATTCATTATCGATATAATCTTTAAAATTATCATTATTATTAATTTTATTCATGAAGTACGATGGTTCAATGAATCTTTGGAAATTGTGATCAAAAGAATAAAAGCCAATATTATCAGGCATTTCAGCAAACTCTTTTAATCTCATTAAATAACATTCCCTTTGCTCCTTATTAGTAAGATATTTTGTTTGTCTATAGAACTCAGAAAAGTTAATGTACTCATAAAAAAAATAATCATCTTGATACTTTTCAAAATCAAAATCAAATTCAACAATATCCCTAACATTTTTTTTTATTGATACTGGTCTTTTTGTGATTTGTTTTAGATTACACCTGAAGTGTCTTAACTTCGATCTCTTCGTACTTATTTTCAAATAAAATTCGTCTAATAATTTGTCTTTCATAAAATTTAGTTGATCATGATTGAAATTACTAATATCAATTTTTATCATTTATGTTTTCCTCTATAATTAAACGTTTTAATAATTGATCATCAATTGTATCTATTACTTGATTACTATTAGTAACTTTTGAATTTTTAATGTTTTGGATTTTTTGCAATGCAAACTCACCGATTGGAGATTCCATAAAAAAAGTGTCAGATATCAGATCATAAAAATTTGCAGCGAATCCGAATTCAGGATTTGAAATCTCGTTAGTGCTTTTTTTATTGGTTTTTATTAAATAAATGTTTTCTTTTGGAAAATCAGTAACTATAAAAGGAGAATGAGAGGAAATTATTATCTGAACTTTTTTACTAAGGTATTTAGTTTGAATTATTCGAATTAAATCGTGAATAAATCTTCTCGCCCACTCTGGATGTAAATTAATATCAGGCTCATCTAGGAGAAGAATTGTATCGTGAGCATATGAATCTTCGATTGCCTTTGCTATTGTTGAAAAGACATTTAGATACACCAATTCTCCATCACTGAAGTTAACAAATGAAGTTTTAAAATAATTTGTATATTCTTCAATTAGGATTGAAATTTCATCGAGATGATAATTACCTTCTTGAGGGAAGACTATCTCATTGTAACTATAAAAAAACTTGTCAGGAATTTTATCAAGCAACTCAATTAAGTTATCTATCTCAATGATTGGTAAGTTAATTTCTTTGAAAGAAAAACTCATAAAATTCATCATATAAATTAAATAATTAATTTTAGTTTCTATTGAAGTTTCATTATCAATAATTTCATCATTCATTTGTTTAGATTCTAATATATTAAATAAAACATTGAATTTCGAGTCTTTATTTCTTTCTAAAGAAATTAAAGTAGATAATTGCTTAATTAGTATTTTTTCTAACAATCTTAAAATGAAATAACTTTTATGATTAGTATGATTTTCGTAAATCGAATTCTGATTTATTCTGGAGTATTCTTTATATATCAAATTATTTAATTCATTACTCTTATCATCTAAGAATAAGAAATTGTTTGAATCTCGACTTATATCTTTTGAATTAAAGTTATAAATATATGATAAATAACGCGAATTGTTACTATAAGTAATTTTTTGTTCGATTTTTATTGCTCGATTTTGATTTTCAAATAAGCCAAATTTATAATATGCGTTCAGCACATCTTTAAACTTAGAAGTTGGGTAAGAATATCTAATTAAGGTGTCATCATTTTTTCTAAAGATCTTTTTGGTTGAGCTCCATGAAAAATTTATTGCATTTCTAATATAGTGAATATGGATTTGATTCTGAGCTCTTGTGTTTGTTTCTTTTACAAATCCATCCTCAAATTTAAATAAAAAATTATTTTTCTTTTTTAAATTTTCATCAATATTTTTAATCTGATTACTCATTGTTCCTGAATAATAGAATAAATTATCTTGAATTTGATATATTTTGAAATACTTTCCTCTATTAAAATGAAGCCCTCTAGTTTTATTATTTAATCCTAACAGATCGAGGATGCTTGTTTTTCCAACACCATTCTTACCTAATAGCAGATTAAAATTGTAGACCCCATCCCCCCAAAAGCCTTTCAATCTGTTTGATTTTTCTTTAATAACCAATGTATTTTCCTTATTAAAATGTACATCAAACTCTTCACTAAAATTTAATTCTTGATTAGTTAACTTTCTATTTACACTTTTGATAAACAAAAATAGTAGTTTACCCATACGAGATCATCCCTTTGTAATTTAATATCTTCATAGAAATTATATGAATATTTATACTTGCGAAATATCTATGAATAAATATGCTAATATCTTCACGTAAATTATTATTATTCTTTAAGTGCAACTATATTTTTGCTATTTCTTAATTTCCGAATAATTTTTGCTTCAATTTGCCTAATTCTTTCCCTTGTCACTCCTATAACCTTGCCTACTTCCTCTAATGTTTGAGGGTCCCCATTCTCAAGTCCAAATCGCAGTACTATAATTTGTCTCTCTCTATAAGGTAATTGATTTAATTCGCTTTGAATTATGATTAATTTCTCATGTATTAAAGCAATCTCTTCTACTGAAGGATCTATTATAAAATCACTATTCATTGCTGGAATAAAGTCTATAATCTCATCGTTAGCATTTTCGACTGCAATTTTACCATTGAGCGAAACCTCGTGTAGGAATCGATGCTGGATTTCCTTCATCCAATAATATTTTTCTTTAGTTGTTTCCATTAAGCTACAGACTTCTTCTACACACACTTTATTTTTCAGTGATTCGAGCTCCCTCTCAATTCGATTCATTTTATTTATTTTTTCCATCATATGAACGGGTATTCGAATCAAATTGCTTTTATCTGCAATTGCTCGTGTAATACTTTGTCTAATCCATACAAATGCATAGGTCGAAAACGAGTTTTCCATATTAATATCGAACTTTTTAATAGCTTTCATCAACCCTAAATTTCCTTCGCTAATTAAATCTTCTAAGGTCATTCCCTTGCTCATAAACAAATATCTATTTGCTATCTTCTCTACTAGGAGTTGATTATTGACCATTAATTTTTCAAAAACTAATGGATCAAACTCAGAATTCCCATGAAAAAGTTCAAGCATTTTTTTATTATCACGATAGTCCCCAGCAATTTTCAAATGATGTTCACTGTCATAATCATCAAAAAAAGCATCTAATGTTAATTCTTCTTCTAATATAACTTCCTCTTCAACATTAATTTCTAAATCATTTTTTGTATTTTGTTGCACGCTCTGTTCTAGAATCTCAATTTTTTCAAATCCCAACTCTTTCAGGTAAATAATCAGATCATCATCTTTGATATTCAATGTATCCTGTTGAAAAAATATCATTAATTTCTGTTTAATGTCTTCTAATGAAATCTTTTCTTGAACTTTAAAATTATTTAGGATAAAACGCTTTAAAAATAAAGAGTTGTTCATGCTACACCTCAATCTTATTACACAATTTGATATACTCAAAAAAAGGAGAGATATCATGAGAACACTTACAAAAATCAACATTGAGACTTTACGAAATCAACTTGAGAATGCCCAGACCCCTAATAAAGTGCTATTTGTATTTTTCGGATTTAGTCCTGAGGATGTTCAAGACCTAAATGAATATAAACTATTAAATGATGCGTTTCCCCAACCGATAGAATCATTTAAAAATTCTCCAGATATTCTTACCCATGTTGCCCAAAAAATTGGAACTTCTAAAGATTTCTTTTGGTGTACTGCTGAAGAATATCAATTTTATATTCGTAATCAATTAGACAATTTTTTCGACATACACCTATTGTATAACAATCTTTACCATTCCACATTTCCAATTTTCTATACATTCGAAAATTTTAATGAAGTATTGAATGACTTTGAAGAAGAAGATAGAGAAATTACATCATCTAATTTTGAAGCCATAATCAAGTTCTATAGTAATGTTTTTAAATTAGATAAAGTGTATGCGTCTTATTCAATTGATCAAGATATTCTAGAAGCCATGACTCCATATTTTGATGGATTTGAAAAGGTAGATAAATTAAATAATACTTACCCGGCTTACGATCTCGTTATTGAGTTACAAGAGGATCAGACCGAATTTCTTCTTTTGACGGATAAATTACTAAACAGCCAAAGCAAACAAATCGTCAATATTGTTCATTCAAACCTCCAAGATATTTACATAAATCACTATTCAGACCGATTATCTGTTTTAAAAATGCTAAATGATAATATTGTTCTGACATTCACTCAGAAATCCTTGTCCGTCAAGAAGTTTGATGAATCAAAATACCTAAGTTTACTTGATGAATATTTTGGCTATTCTTCTTTTCGAAATTTGAGTATGTATAAAGATCCTGATCATTCAAAAGAACTTGTTGATGTTTCTCAATCACAAATCATCCATGACATCGTAGAAGAAATTGAAAATGCTCAAAAAGAGCTCCCTTTTAAAGATATTTTCATTACCTCATCGACAGGGGCAGGAAAATCTGTCATGTTTCAATTGCCATCTTTTCTGATATATAAAGAATATCAGTTACTTACAATAGTCATTTCTCCCTTAATTGGCCTAATGAACGATCAAGTTAAAAATCTAAAAGACAGAGGCATTCATAACGTAGCTACCATAAATTCGAATGTTACTCCCGCTGAAAAAGCCGCAATTCAAGAAAGAATTCGAAATAAAGAAATCGCAATTTTATATATTTCACCTGAAACTCTACTTGGTCGATCTGATATCAAAATGTTGATTGGTAATGAAACAAAAGTGGGGTTATTTATCGTAGATGAGGCACATATTGTGACTACCTGGGGGAAAGCGTTTCGTTCAGATTATTGGTATCTAGGACCGTATCTTAAGAAACTACGTAAAGAAATGAAATTCCCAATCGCAACATTTACTGCAACTGCGATTTATGGTGGAGAGGAAGATATGTATAAGGAAACACGAGATAGCCTCGGATTAATTAATCCAAAGTTTTATCTTGGAAAAGTCAAACGAGATGATATTGAAATGAAAATTGACATGCATACTAAAGATTTAAAAACAAATGAATATCAACGAGCAAAATTCGAATTCGTTTCAAGAAGATTGAAGGTATTTATGAAAGAAGAATCAAAAGTACTAGTCTACTTTCCTACCATTCCTTTAATCCGTCAATTACAGACCTATATAGAAGAGCATCATCCAAGATTAGCGAAAGAGATTGTACAGTATTATGGCAGCTTAGATAAAGCAAATAAGGACGGAAATCATTCTAGATTTTCTGCTGGAGATGCTAAGATCATGTTTGCCACTAAAGCATATGGTATGGGGATCGATTTACCCGATATCAATGTTGTATATCACTATGCACCTACTGGTAACGTTTGCGATTATGTACAAGAAATCGGTCGTGCCGCACGTGACGAATCCATTTCTGGTCAAGCTTATTTTGATTTTCTTAAAAATGATTTTTCACATATTAAACGACTTCACGGAATGTCTACCATCCGAAGAACTCAATTACAGTTAGTAGCACAAAAAATCTACAACATATATAAGGAGAAAAAGCGCTCAAGAAACTTGCTGGTAAACGTTGAAGATTTTGCTTATATTTTCACATCTAACAATCGTATAGAAGATATTGACGTTGAAGGAAAACTGAAAACCGCTTTGCTTTTAATCGAAAAAGATTTTGTAAATAAGATTGGCTATGCTCCTTTTGTGGCGCGTCCACGCGGCCTATTTTCAAGAGAGTACTTTACTGTCACAGCCCAAGGGGAAAAGTTACTACAACAAATTCAAAATCGACCATATGCAAAGTTTATCCGTTCTATTAAGTCTAACCTTCACACTGCTATTTACGAATTAAACTTAAAAGAAATTTGGGAAAAGAAATACCGTAATCTTTCCTTCCCTGATTTTAAAAGAAGGTTTCATGAACGCGATGACATGATCAAGTTGAATTTCTTAAATGAGATCGATCCTACGTTTGTGGTTAATTTCCAAAGCTCAAATAGCCTTGAATCTGCTTCTGCTCAGTTTAACCAACGTCTTCAAAGCATAAGTCAATTTTTCAGTCAGTATGCTTTAACAAATACCTATTTCACATCTGATCAACTAGCATTCTCTATTCAAAAATCACTTAAACTTCATAAATATGAAGCTGCTAGTTTAGCTCAAGTCTTCTTACATTCAATGGTCAGGTTTAATGTCATAAATCAAAATACGAATGCGAAATCGGTAATACGACACCATGAAGTTTCTGGTTATCAAGTTGGACCTGCATACGAAGACTTCTTCAAATTCTTACAGCGTCAAACTTTACAATATCTCACTTCTCAAGTAGACCAACAAACTGATGGAAGTTATAACATTTATCTATCTAAGAGCGTGCGCAACGCAATGGACCGTTTAAGTATCACATTTGGAATTCTTGAAGCTTTCAAGCTAATAACCTATCAAATTCAGGGAGGAAACACACCTGAAATTTATATTCGAATCAACTCCACATTAACATTAGAAAGTTTAATAAAAAATCCTGAAAAATATCAAAATCAAATTTTGAATAATGTCCATTATCGTCACAAACTTTCTATCGAAATGTTAAAGTACATTTTCGAAAACAAAATGGACACCGCTACCTTCTGGGAAGTTATAGAAGATTATTTCTTAGGTAGTATCCCTGAAGAAGTTGTTATTAACGCTAAAACAATAAAATAAAAGTGCTAGATCGTTCTCAACCCATTTACCTTGTATAAACAATTAGAGGTAAATGGGTCTTTAATTATAAAGTAAGATTGTATGTATACATTCAAAGTCAATGACGACAATTAAGGAGGATATATGAATTTCTATATCGTTTTACAAAATGAAAGCTTCGATGATCAATATAAGCCTGGCTATCTACAGTGTCCACAAAAGGATTCACTCGGCAATATTCCCCATTATTTTTCCCGTATGATTAATCTAAAAAAAGGTGACTATATATTTCACTATGCTAATGGTAGTATCCTTGCCATTGGGAGAGTAAAGTCTTCTACCTATGTAACCCAAGATGAATCACAAAATTACCCTGTCTTCAGAACTCTAGTAGACTATGATTTACTATCATATCCCTTACATATAAGAAGTCACTGGGAAGAAATTTCGAATCTCATCCCAATCGAGTATTCCCCTTTCCAAAAAGGGGGACGAGACAATAATGGTTACCTTTATCCATGTGATGATTACTTAGCTACTTTATTACTTCGAAAAATTGGCATCAAAAATGAGAGAAAGAATCTTAATAAAGCTTTATTAGTTACAGAAACAAAAGTTGAAGCTCAAGCACGCATCGGACAAAGCGTTTACAAAAAACAATTATCAGAACTCTGGAATCATCAGTGTGCAATATGCAAGGTGAATATCCCTGAAATTTTAAAAGCTTCACACGCCAAACCATGGAAAGATTGTACAGATCGAGAAAAAATAGACCCTTATAATGGTCTCTTATTGTGTTCCCATCATGATTCATTATTTGATTCAGGACTCATTTCGTTTGATTCTAGTGGGTATATGCTGGTATCAGATACTGTATCTAATGCAAATCCTCCTATTTTTGATGTCTCCGATTCGATGAACATTAAAATCTTCAATGAAAACTTAAAATACCTTTTATGGCATCAATCCTACGTGTACAAAGGAAATAAAAGCCCTTAACGAAAAAGTGTGCGCCAGCGCACACTTTACGGTATTTGAAATAATTAAATCATATTATGTTATGTGAAATATGCTATATTTAGTGCAGAAGAGGTGATTAATATGGAGAACCATTTATCCTCCAATAACCGCTCGCAACAACTCATTATTTCTCAGGCGGTCACAGCTATTCAAAGACATCGTATGGAAGAGATCCTCCACAGCGTGTCTATCTTTGATATCCAAGAATTCGTCACGTCACTTTATCAAGAGAACTATCAATTTGAAAATCTAGAGGCTTCATATAAGAAGATACGTTATCATTCATTCAACAAGCTAAAGAAACGATGGGTGCAGGCCGCCATCCGAAATTATGAAGAGGGGCGTGGCCCGAAAAAAGAATTGCGTGCCCGGTTCGAGATGATTACCGCATATCATCATTTGGTCGGCCCTGAAGCCTTCCTGAAAGAGTTTCACGTGAAAACCATCGAAGGTTATATGCAACAATGCATCTTGGAGTTGAAGGAATGGGCTGAGAATCCGAATCTGTTAATCCACACATATCCTTACTGGTCACAAAAGACGGTGAATCAGAAGAAGACCTCACTAAAGACGGACGTTTTGATGATTTTATGGGAGGTTGCCAAAGAGGTCGATCTCAATCAACCGACGGCGCATCATTCTCCGACACTCGCCGTTGATATCCCATTCTTCGGCATGTCCGACCGCATCAAGAACCAAACGGAACTGTTGGATGAGAAACTGAACGAAGCGTCGCAGTTGAACCTCGAGCTTCAGAACTATGACACGGTGATCCCGAAATATAAGAAGGGAATTCCAGACCACCTTTCGGTCCTCGTCAGCAAAGAGTTCATCCAAGAATTGAACGGGAAAGTGCCTGACCTTGACTCGAAAGACTTCGAGGCCTTCACAGAGATTCTGGCGTATCGGGACATGACGTTCCAGACAAGCCGGAAAATCATCTTCCCGCTCTCGCAGCTCGTCAAGAAGCTGTATGCGAACGATAGTGGGAAAAGCTACGATCTGACGACGCAACGTCTCATGAAGCTTGGTTATTATAGGGTCGCAGGACACAACGAAGACGGGGACTTCTTCATCCGAGGACTTTTCTCCTCGGTTACCATTAAAAATGCGACGACATTAGCCGAGAGCCAAGTCATCGTCACGGTCAGTGAGGAGATTTACGATGACCTATTGAAACAACAGATCGTCAGCATCTATGGGGAACAGATCGAACAGTTGAAAGGCAGCTTCGCCTATCATCTGGCCTTCGTCCTACAAAAAGAGCGGATGAGTTCCATCCAGACAGGGGAGCAACAACCCGTCCGAAGGCACTGGCGTCAGTTCACCTATTCGATTCGATTCAACAAGGTCCGAAAGGCCGACAACCTAAAAGAGCTTGAGTTGAATCTGGATCGGATCAAGGAACATGATTTCATCCTGAAGGATTGGCACCGTTCCGGCGATTATTACTTCTTCACCTTCTATCCGTTGGAATCTTGGGAATTGCCAGGTCATGCGGACACGTTACTGTTATAACTGTCGTCGCGGAGAGCCCAGTCTATCTGGGTTCTTTTTTAGTTTATCTACTTCATTGTTTCACATGAATCATGACGATTCGAATTTGACAGTGAAGTTGGGTCCAACACGTCCAATGATATCGAGTATCATCGAACATCCGGAATTATATCTTTGCTTGTCCCGTACCAAACCTACAAATTTCTTTCATTCTGCTTTATAAATGGGTTGGTTTGAATGTACCCTCTTTATATTCTCCTCTAAAGATTCGATAGATATTCAATCAAATCGCCTTTCTTGGTGAATATAGCTTTCCTTTATATCAGATTTCAACGATTTTGGTAACAGATGACCGTACTAAACCTGCACTTTGTGTTTTTTGGTAATAGATGACCGTACTGAAATTGCATTTTCTTATTTTTGTCACGAAACACCGTACCGAAACTACATTTTTGCCGATTCATCGCTCTACAAAAAATAATTTTTCGAGACTCTTTTTGCCTTTTTGGTAACAGACGACCGTACTGAAACTACATTTCCTTCTCTTTTGGTAACAAACGACCGTACCAAACTTACACTTTTGCTTTTTTGGTAACAAAACACCGTACCGAAACTACACTTTTCTCTTTTTCAACAAAAAAAATCTACTCTATTTTCTATAGGAATGGCACTATAGAGCGGACGAATCAATTTTGGTAACAAATGACCGTACTGAAAGTGCATATTTTTCTCGGTTCAAAATGGCTTTATATCAACGTATTTTTCATTTTGGTAACAAAATCCCGTACTGAAAATGCACTTTGACACTATCTTGAAAGAGCTGGATACTGAAACTAGCATATTTTAGGATAGGGGAGGTGTAGGAGAGATGATGGAGACGAATCGACATATTTTAATAGCCAATAAACTATTGGTCGCGATGAGCGGATTGACACGCTGGACGAAACGCGCCGATCATTACCGTTATGAGCAGCATCACTATAACATCCCGGCCTGTTTCACGGCCTTCAAATGGACCAAGTCTCGGATCCGCCATATGCTCTCTATTCTCGCCTACGCTGACGACCAAGGGAAGATTGAATTCATCGAAGACCACATGGTCGCGGATTTTGCCTGCACGTCGGTCCGCTCCTTACATAACAACTTGAAGACCTTCGAACAGAATGATCTCATGACGGTTGTCCGTCACTTCCCAGGAGTGATTTCAATCCAGTTGACGGATTACCTTGAAAACTATCGTGATTTGTTTGTAGATGGTGCTACGGTCAGTTCGAAGACCGGGTATACGTCTGTTTGGCACGGCCTCTTGTCCGAACTGATCTCACTCGATAATGTGAATACATTGCGACTCGCGCTACGGACAATCGTCCAGGTCGAAAAAGATGTTCATGTCCAAGAAAATGAACAGGCCATTCTGACCTACGATGAGATCAAAGGATTCCTTCCTAAATACTGTGGCCATAAGCTCGCCATCCAAAAGATGATGTCTGGTCTCAAATTCCTTCAAGTCTCGCTTGTCGAGGACAGTAAGCGTTTCTTGAACATAGTGAAACAAAATGTCTCGCTCAAGAAACGGGTTCAAGACGTGACACGACCGCTCTTACTTGAAATCCAGCTATCGGCTGCGCAAGACAGTAAGCAGATCAAAGAAAAAGACCGCACTGAAGTTCAGCTCCTTTGGTTTGAGCTGCGTAAGCGAGTTGGGGAGTTCTTCGACTTTGACGCACTCAAGGTTAACCGTGACTCACTCTTCTCGATGAGTGATACATTCGGGACCGAAACGTTTAAACAGGTCGTCGAAGAGTTAAAGCAAGCATTCCTACACCATCGTGAGGACTTGGTCCACTCGAGTACCCATAAGCTGTTCTTTGAGGAGCCGATTTTCTATCTTCACCAACGACTAAAAGAGAACCAGGCAAAATTGGCTATCGCATGATGGTCTATTTGTCATGCTCATTTTTGAAAAAAGATATGAAAATCACCTATTCTTACGAGTGGTTTCTGTCTATTTATTATTTTCAACTGTATTCGTAGGTAGTCAGTAGGTATCGACTGTCCTATTTTTAATTTTAGGAAAAAAATCAAAACTACTAACCACTTAATCAAGTTTTCATTGAAGTAAATCATCTTTTGTTTCTTTAATCCCAAATCCTTAGTGAAATAAAAAAAAACCTTGATGAAAGAAACAGTAATCCCATCGAAGTTTCTCTTTTCACTTAAACTGTCAGAGCGACTGGTATGACTGGGTTGGGAGATCCTCTACCTTTTCCAATTCTATTAATCTTTATTTAACTCTCTATAATCTATTTATATTTCTTAAACTCAGAAGAATACGGTTTGTTTATCTTCTTCTATTATTTAAAGCCAGAGCCAACTATATAACGTATTTCTTCTTTAAGAGATTTAGGAATCCAATTTGGTCATGTTCAATCAGTTTCTGACAAAACCACTAATAAAAATATGTATATAATTCGACGTCGAAACGTATACATTATCTATCGGCTAATAAGTATCGTATACAATGACTTTATTTTATTGTATACAAATTAAATCGGTATTTATTAAGCTCGTAATCGTTTTTATGTTGTAAGGAAAATAAGATTGTGACATGATATGAGAGAGGAAGGGGAGAGAAGATGAACATACTTACGTTTTACATATCGAAAGGTGGATCAGGCAAGACAACCTGTTCTTTAAATATGGCTTACGCATTGGGTGAGCTGGGGCAACGAGTCCTCATCATTGATTTGGATCCCCAAGGCTCACTCAGTAAGCTGATGTTAAAAGAATCCGACACGATCAAGTATATGACGATGTTTGATGTACATACACGCAATCTCGATATAAAAGAAGTCCTATTTGATGATGAAACGTATCACGTGAGTCTTCTCCCTTCGAATGAACGAAATGCCAGGTTAATCAATTTGATTTCCGAGCAAGATAAGCTCTTCTTATTAAAGGACATGATCGCACCGCTCGAGGATGAGTTTGATTGGATTATCTTAGATTCGGTTCCATCAATCAACGAACTCTCCAAAGTCGTGCTTTCGACGTCAAACATGACGGTCATCCCGTTCATGCCGAAAAAGCTCGTGTTCGATCAACTTGCGAGTACGGTACGGACCGTACAGAAAGTAAAAAAGTTCTATAACCCGGACCTTGTCATCACAGGTATTCTTCCCGTCGCCATGGATGCTTCTTTAAAGGCAGATAAAGAGTATTATGAGGCGATGGAAGTCATCGCGAAGGAAGAGGGGTTAGATATTCTTCCGATGATCAAGCGCTCCACATTTATCGAGAAAGCTGCCGATAGTGGAAAGAGTGTCATCCAGTACCGCTCCAAGGAATCGAAGGTACTTGCTGAACCGTTTCGACTATTGGCTAAGCAAGTCGTTGAACAGGCAGGTGAGACATCATGAAGGCACGGAACCGCAACATTCATAAAATCAAACCGAGTGAGCAGCACCCGTACCAGAGTGGTTTGACGAATATCAGCGCGCTCGTCCAAAAACTTCCGGTCTCTAGAGAAGTCGAGGACCTTGTTCATGAGATCAATGAGCTATCAAAAGTTCAAACAATTTCTGTATTCGAGATTGGGAAACGGCTCGTTATTGCTCGTTCTGAGATGAAAGACAAAAAAGAATGGATGGGGTTCCTCGAGGCCGTGTCGATGTCCAGTTCGCTTGCATCACGGTACGTCAAAGCCTATGAGACGTTACATCCACTCGAATCATCACTTGCGAGCTTACCGGCTTCCAAACTGTTTGAACTGATGTATCTCGACAACGTCGAAGAGGTAGTCGAACAGGGACTCTATATTGATGGAGAGTCACGAAGCGTTGACGAGTTGACGGTCAAACAAATCCGTGAGGCCCGTAAGACCCGTGAGCCTGTGCAACAGGTCAAAGTCAGCCCGTTTCAAAAAACAAAGAAACCATCTGCCGTTCTTTCAGCACGAATCCCGTCCGACCTGTCCGATCAATTCCAACAGTATGCACATGCTCAAAATCGTAGTGTGAGTGAACTTCTAACGGAAATCATCGAGCGGACTGTGAACGACAATATCATCGACGTCACAGACGAGAAGCGAGGAGACGAATCATGAAGAAAATCGCATTGTACAATCGAAAGGGCGGTGTCGGGAAATCGACGACGACCATCAACTTGGCTCATGCTTATGCTCGTGACGGATTACGTGTCCTCGTCATTGACGCGGACGATCAGGCCTCTTCGACGAATGGACTCGGTCTCACGAACGATTACGAAGGAAAAGTCTTACTCGATTGTCTACTAGAAGAGAATGACCCATTCTACACACCAATCGAACAGGTCATTGTGACATGCGAGTATGAGACAGGTACCGTCTATCTTGTGCCAACCAGACGTTCGGCCTCACCGAGTGACTTAACGAGTCAAATCGGATATGAATATCGTCTCAGTGAAGAACTCGCCAAGATTGACGAGCTGTTTGACATCTGTCTCATCGATTGCCCAGGATCGACTTCAGCGCTTAACCCGTATGCTCGCTGCGCACTTGTCGCCCAAGACCGAATCGTGATGCCTGTCCAAATGCAGAAATTCTCGATGGACGCCGTCTACTCGGCTCCAGAAGAGCTTGAAGAGATGAAGCGGTTCCGGGAAGACATCCATATCGCAGCGTTCATCCCGACAATGGTGAGCGCCCGCTCAAAAGGGGATGTCACGACAGTCGAAGAACTTGAAGAACTCGGAAAAGAAGTCGGTATTCCGGTTTTGACGACGATACCTTACGCGGTGAAGGTACAGACATTACAACGTGAGTCTCGTCCGGTCATTGATCACAAGAGCCCAGCAACCGATGCCTATCTACAACTTGCTCAGGAGGTCCTTTCGTTATGACACGCAACCGAAAGAAACATACACCGAAAATTTCTACATTTAGTGCCAACCTTCCGGTGAATCAGAATCAACAAGCGACGGATAGCCGTACGGAACAAGTCGAGGCTGTGAAAGAATTCTCCGCGACGACGACCGTGTCGAACCCTTATCAGGCCCTCCCAGCGACGGGATTGTCACGTATCATTACGAAGAGGCTGCCCGAGGACATGGATGGAATCGTTCAGTATTATAACCACATCGATGCGATTCAAGCGACGAGTTTTGTCGAAAAATGTCGTATTCTTGCACACGCAAATAGTCTGTTCCGTGATCCTGAGACGAAGAAAGAGTTCAAACAAGAAGAAGGAAATTGGAAAGACTTCTTAGCCAAAATTGGCATGTCACATTCTCAAGTGAATCGATTTGTCTCATTTTGGAATACATTTGGTCCGAACATCTTGGAGAAGACGCTCGAGCAGGATTTTAGCGCGACGAAACTTGCTGAGTTATTGTCGTGGCCAGAAGATCCAAAGCTCGCGCTACTCGAGAATAAAAAGTACTACACAGCTTCAGGAGACAAGACGGTGTACGAGATGACACGTGAAGAACTCCGTGAAGTGAAACGGATGTTGATTGAACGTCAGGAACAACGTGTGCTCGAAGTCGAAACTAAATCTGTGAAACCAATGCGTGTACAGATTCGTTTTGCTGATTTGACAGATCCTTTATACGTCGGATTAACACAAGCCGCGCAAAAAGAACACGTGTCAGAAGATGAGATTATCCGGCGGGCTCTCAGTGCCTATTTAAATACGAATTAAATTGAGAGATGTGAAATACATCATGGCCCACGAAGACTCCTAACATACCGGATCAGAGTGGGTCATTTTCATTAGGAGGGACATACATGACTTACTCCAATCAATACAAGGACGTTGAAAGTATTATCGATACCTTGCTCGTTCTTGATACGTTTTGCGCCTCAAGAGACATCGAAGTCGAATTTGTCGTGGTTGGCGCTTCAGGGATTCTTCTCTTCATTGAAATGATGAATAAAGATGCCGAGTATCGTCCGACGCGAGATATTGATATTCGCGTGACGGAGGGTGTTGTGACACCTGAATTGAAAGAAGCACTTTATGAATACGAAATTGAAATTGTCGAAGGGGTGATTCAGTTCCCACCTCGTGAAGACTTTAGAGAAAATGAATTCCGTCATAAGATTGAGGGTCTGTTTGAGGCGATTGACGTGTATATCCCTGACATTGAACTCTTAGCATGTACCAAGATCTTCTCCTCTCGCCAAAAGGATCTAGAGGATCTCGAAAAGACGAACCTATTGGAACTTTGCGATAAAGACAAACTTCTCGAACTTGTAGAAGAATACAAAGGTAACATGACGTGGGACGATCCATTTTGTAACGTGCATGACTTAAGTCGAATTTTTCAGGAAAAGGGTATATAATTAATCAAAAGAACAGTAGAGGAGGGTGACCGATGACAAACAAGGAAAATGTATTTCTGCAAAGCGAGCTAGCAATTGAACTGAATCGCATGCAGGGAGGTGGCACAAGCTATCGCTTAGAGACCGCTCAATTGGCCCTTGCATTAAGTCGTCATGTGAAAGTCCCTGAATCGCTACGTGATCGAGAAGTAGCACGTCAGTACGTGAGAGCTGTCTCGATGGATTTACAGGAAGATCGCGCGGAAGATGTGGCCAAAATGCTTAGTATGGCAGCGCGACGTGCCTACAATACTCCCGAAAGTGCGTTCTCGGTAGATATGAAAGTAAAATTAGAAGAAAAGCGTAACCGATTTAAAACTCACGGATTGCGCATGAAATCTTAATTGTAACTACTCGCTCATTCTAAGCAATGATTGGTTAGAATAGGATCGTATAAAAAGAAAAGGTACCTCGTTCATTCGCATCAGAATGAATAAGGTACCTTTTTTGTTGATTTAAGAGTTGTCTGGCTGATTGTTTCGTTCGCGAAGGACAGCAAGTTCAATCTGTTCTTTCATGCGATTTTCGAATGCTTCTTTCTCACGACGTAAAAGTTGAACCTCAAGGTGCAGCTTTTGATTTTCTTCTTCCAACTGATCTGAACGACGAGTTCGTCCTTTTAAATCGTCGACCACGTCCATCAAGCTTTGATTTTGACGATTGAGTTGAGTACGTTCATCTTCGAGCTGCTTCACTTTACCTTCCAGATCAAAAATCAATTTCTTATGTACCTTCAATTCTTCTTTGAAAGCCTTTTGTTCTGAATCTAATGTGGATTGAAGGAGTGTCTTTTCCTCAGAAAGTTGTGTTATTTGATTTTCAAGCTCGGCCCGTTCCTCATGAAATAACGCGATTTTCTTATCGTACTCCATTTTAAGCTCGTCACTTTCAGCGACGATGCTTTGTTCAAGTTCACGTATCGTCTCTATATATTTAGAATTGATTCGTCGGGTTTCTGATTGTTGTCGCTCGAGTCGAGTCGCGCGCTCGTTAAAGAGGGCCACAATTTGATTCAACGTCGACTCTAGCACGCTGTTCTCCTCATCAATTAAAGGGTCTGGAGCTTGTTTATTGGCTAATTGAATGAATTCTTCGAACAGCTGGTTAGTAGTGAGCTGTCGTTCCTCCATCAGACGTTGAATATGTTCGGTCACTTCTTGTGAGACACGAAATGATTTTACTTTTGTTTCGTTTGAGGCCATATAGTCTTCACTCCATATCATTTTTTACAAATATTTATACATATCAATGATTTTTTTGTTTCACTTCGTATTTATATTGTATCTTTCGAATTGATCATTGAGTCTACTAAACTCCTCAACTTACCTAGTGAATGAAATATTCTCTTTTACTTTTTCTTATTTTTTCTAGTACTTTTAAATGTCGACTTATTAGGTGGAATTTCATTAGCTGTATAATGTATTGAATATAACTCATTCGCGTTAGCTGTTTTTGATTCTATTGTATTTAATTGCTTTTGTTTTTCTTCTTTCAATAAATCAAGATAAATCTCTTGTAAGATACTTACTAACTCTAGAGTACGCTCTTTTTTGGTCGTATAAAAGAATTGTTTAGTTTTTTGATATAAAACGTAGCTGAAAAAGGATGGGAAAAAGATAACAATAAAAATTATGAGCCAGTATTGTCTGTTTTCTTCATTTGTAAAATTAATTATTAGAGGTAAAGAAATGGCAATGAAAATTGAAAATAATGCGTAGTTGATTGAAGTAGATTTACTCTTTTGAATTGCTTCTTCTTTCACAAAATTAGAAAGGTTTTTTACTTCATCAGAAGAAAACATCTGAAGTTCTTTTTGAATATATATTTTGTACTTGTAAATTAATTTGTCTAATTTTATCTTTTGGAACCGTTCGTACTCTTTATTAAGTCTTTTATCAAAATAAATAATCAAGGCTAGAAGTAAAAACAGCATAAGTATGGCAAGCAAAGACCATATAGGAGCCATGCTGGTCAAGTTTTCAATATTATAGCTCGTAATGGAACTAACAATTGAAAATAAAAAGATGGAGGCTAAAGAGAATATAAAGGTCTTACTTTTTTTCACGCTATAATCTGGATTCTTAGAATACTCTTTTAAAGAAGTCATGTGATGTTTAAGAATTTTATCGACTTTCAATAATACTCCCGCCTTTAGTAAAAGATATTAATTCACTTTTTTAATACGAAGTGTAATCAGATAAAGTTTCAACGAAAACTAAGTAGTCAATTTAGTTTAGTGAATTAGAAGCCTATACTAAATATGTTCAGTCTCGCATCTTTTCAAAAACATACTAATATTATTCGTTGTATACTTTCGACGTCGAAATGTTTTATATCAACGGTAGAATGATTTTGTTGGATCTAACCCCAATGCCTAGTGAAAAAGTATACGCTATTCATCAATAGCGTATACTTTTATAGCTCTGGAATTTTTAAATTTTTCGTGAGCATGTACCATGTTTCATCAAGTATTGATTTTGATGGAATGTATACAATAATTCCATCACGGCCGCGCGTTAAATTTACACGATAAGCATTGCGTTTGATTTGAAGCGGGTGCTCCACATTTTTTTGGAAGTATTGACCACGCCACTCACTATCTTTTATGTAGAAATCATCATCCCAATGTAAGAGAGCAAAATCGAGTTCAAGTCCTTGCGACTGAAACTCTGTAATAGCATAATTCAGTGTTCTACAGTGATATTCTGAGTCCGGTTTATTAAAAAATTGCACGATTTTTGAGGGTTTTTCATAGCGTGAGTTCCATGGAAGAGCTGTAACATGTTTTTGATGATCCCGTCCACTTGCATACACTACTCCTACTGTTTTGAAATCGTCAGTATACAACTCATTGATCACGGATAGGGCTTTATCCAAATCGCGTGTTACGCGCAAGTGGAAGTGTGAAGTGTCTAGATCCTGAGTAAATGCTAAAGCCTCTGCGAAGTTTCCTTCAATGAAACTGGAGACGAAGTTCGAATAGTTTAGCGCAGTATGTGATCGTAAAGACGTATTTAAGTGAAGATGTTCCTCTTTAGAAATGTGCATAGCATGTTTAAATAAGGAAGCGGGATCTTTGTAGTGGACGATTACATTCTTACCTTCAATAGCTTGATTCCATAAAGGAAGCCCACCTTCTTCTCCCGAGTATATTTCCTGTCCTTCACCAACGAGTCCGATTGTCACGCTCCAAGGTTTACCCTGCGTAGCAATATTCATGATAATATCGGGTTCGCTTAATTGACGCTTTCCAACTGTTGTTTTCTCTAAGGACGCGTCTACCTTATTCGCATCCCACGCCCGCTGTGCTTCATCAAAAATAATGATTTGTTCGTAAAGGACGCGTTCATGCTTCAAATACTCCATCTTGTAATTATAAAGACTTTGTACAAATGTCTCATTTTGGAGTGTATCTTGTAATACGTCTACTAGTGGGCCATTTCCTGTCAGATATACCGCATTATCAAATTCATGAGCCACTAACATCCCTAAGTAAGTTTTACCTGCACCGGGCTCGCCGGTTACTAAAACGAGGTGATGTTCATGATGTGCTTGCGCATGGTGAATAATGCCTTGTATTGTTTCATGAACACTTTCAAAATTTGAACTTTGTAGGGCTCGAACACGAGGTAACTCTTCATTCTTCATGATTGAACGAGCGGCTTCCAAAACAGATGGGGAGGGTTGATAGTGACCCGATAGAAAATCACTCAGACTTAATACTTGAGAATGATTTTCTTTGCTTATTTTTTGGATTACTCGAGATAAACCAATAAGTGAAGCAATGAAAATATTGTGGTTTGGATCGTTTGTCACGCGATCACTCGTATCACCTGTAAGTAACAAAATTCCTGAAACTTTTACGTTAGATGCTAAAACTGCAGAATGGTAGTTTGCAAGGTCACGAACATAAAGGGAAGTTTGAATGAGCTCTGCCTGGGAGACTTCATTGTAACTTTTGCACTCAATGACAATTAAATGATGTTCGATTAACAGGATGACATCGGGTCGTCGCCCACCTCCTCGAATTAACTGATACTCAAAAATAAGTGAACCTTTCAAATTAGGAAAAGTATAAAACAGCACTTGTAATTTATGAAATGAATCGACCCAAGCCTTAATCTGACTTTCCGATGCGTCTGGGATTGTTCGTTGTAACCGCTGAAGAAATGAGTCCTGTGAAACAGCTAAAAATTCTTGTATCGATCCTGACCAACCATGGTTCATGTTATTCACTCCTATACGGATAGTTAATAAATTGAAAGTGCTAGTTAAGAGGGGAGTAAGAGTATGCAGCAGCAGTTTGACATTTTAAAAGAGCTTTCACAGTATCGAACACCTTATGAGATGCAACTATATTTTGACTATGTTGTAGATTCTCTGAAAGAGGATAAAGAGGCTCTGAAGTTAGCTCGTTCTGGTACTGGTATCTTTAAAAAGTTTAACGAAGAGCTTGTGCCCGCATATCTATTTTCATTATCTCCACATTTTCCTCCTGCATCAAAAGTAAAACTGATTTTAGGAAAGCAAGGATATGATTTTATAGTGAAAGATCAACATGGGTATGAAGAGAAGTTTGAGGTTAGCGCGTTTCAAGAAGGTCAAAGAAATATGGAAATCGCAAAAGGGTTAAATGATGTTGGATATAGTCACGGTCGAGTAACGGATTATTCTGGATTGAAGCAACGAGCAGAATACTACATGAATGAGACAAAACAAAATATGTTAAATAAAGCGCAGAAGGATTACAAAGGAGTATCTTTGCTATTTAGCATTAGTACGTCTCAATTTTTTGATGTGCTCGAAAAAGAGTTTGAACTATCAGTTGAGAGTTTGATTCATTTTATAGAAACCACTCCTTTTCAAGCCAAAACAGTGTATTTAATTATTGATAATGGACATGATATGCCGGAGACTGCAGCAAATATTTTAAAAGTGAAATGAATACATTAATTGGCTCTACACATCTCGAAAAATAATCAATAGTTTACAGACATTTATAAAATTGGGTAAAATACTTTTCTGATATTATAATAAAAGAAAAAAATTACATTTTTATGAGGTGTCTATTTGAGTAATACAGCAAGATACAAGTCTTTTAAACAATTTCAAACAACCCAACAGCGACTCGCTGATGAATATCATAACATTGGGAAGCACAATGCTGCGGAGTCACTTCAGCAGTGTAGTGACGTCATAATGCACAGTCACTGTGGAGAACATGAGGCTCAATCTAAAGTAAGAATTCAGTATTGTAAGAATCGCTTTTGTCCGACATGTACAGTTCATCGATCTCATGTCCTTGGGCAAGAATTACGTCTGGTAGTAGATGATCTCCATGACAATGGAGTAAGGCAAGAAAATTGGATATTTTTAACGTTAACGATTCGAAATTGTGAAGTGAGCGAGTTAGCTGGAGAGATCGATAATATGATGAGAAGTTGGCAACGATTCTCTCAGCGAAAATCATTTAGAACTGCAGTGAAAGGTTGGTTTCGTGCTTTTGAACTTACCTATAACAAAGAAGAGCAGACGTATCATCCCCATTTTCATGTGTTGATTAATACAAATGCGTCTTACTTTTCAGGTAAGTACTATATATCCCAAAAAGAATGGCAGCGGTTGTGGAAAGAAAGTTTGAATGTCGATTATGATCCTATAGTTGACGTGCGTCGCGTGAAATCAAAAACACAACAGAGTTCTAAAGGACTGGTGGGGGCTATTTTAGAAGTGTGTAAGTACCCTATGAAAGTGAATGATTTATCCAGTATTTTGAGACAGGGTGATTTTCAAGTATATGAAGAAGCTCTTTTCAAACGGAGAATCATTGCTTTTGGAGGGAATTTAAAAGAGACATTAAAAGTGGTGAGAGCTAAGAAAGATAAATCTGATGGCACATGTGAAGTTTGCGGAATGACCATGCAAAAAGATGTCTATGTATGGTCTACAGAAACTCAGAACTATCAGAGTTGTTCATAACGTATCGAGTGAAGGATGGGATTGCCTTATGTACAGGCGATCTCATCCTCTTTTTGTATGCCTTGGTCCGGCTACCGCCGGCGAGAAGTGAATAAAAAGTTTGAAATCCGACAGTCCTTGTTGCGGCTTCTGCCGCCGGTAAAATTTGTGAGATTAATATATGTTTTAAGACTTTCCGTTAAAAACATACGTTGATCTATAAAAAAATCTTAGCGCGGTTAACATCGCCGAGAAGCGAATGGATTCCTCTAGGGTGAGTGTTTCCCTAAAGATCGCGTGCACTAAAGGGAGTCTTTTAACTTTGGGTGGGCAGGCATAGCTCTTCAGTCCATCCCACAAAGGTACTTGCGCGCGGTTCCCACCGCCGAGAATTGAATTTAAAAACTATACCCTTGTCTTTTGAAAGGAGACACTTCAATGAACACTTTACCTAATCAAGCGATCCGCATGATCGAACCTATCCATTCTGCTTTAGAAACCTATCACAACGCACCTGTCATGGTGATTTCACGTCGACGATTTGACAGTGGCCTTCAAAATCCGAATCGTCACCTGACGTACCATCAATTTATTCATCGCATGTTACCGAATCAAGAACGTTATGCGGGAGACTATATGAATGAGGCCATCTCGTCTGTATATCCTCAAGAAGCGACTATTTCCACAGCTCATTTCGCGAATTTATTCCGCTCACATTTGAACGGAAATACCGAAATTTTACGTCACTTTGATGCTCACACAGTAGCGGCCTTTGTACAAAAATACAAAAATAACTTGCGTCAAAAAACGGAAGTTGCTGCACCAATTGACTACGAAGACTTCTTTGTGATGGGAGCGGAGTATTTATTTCGACCAACATCGCGCATACCGTCGCAAGTTCTACTCATTCCGGATTATGAGATTCTACTCGAATACCCTGAGCTCAACCGCAACGCAATTCAATTCATTGAATCCTTGATTAAATGGTGCGTTGCCCAAAATCGACCAGTGTACACTTTGCACAGTCATGCTGTTCATTATCATCGACACGGAGGGCGCGAAGTATATGATGTCACTAACTTTGTCTAAACATGCAGTGAACCGATTTCGTGAGCGAATCGGTTCTGATTATTCATTAAGCTTTATGGAACAGTTTATCAATCAAGAGTTATCACGTGCCGACATTTCGTATTCTATGTTTGAAAAGGACTACTATATTCTCCGAGATATTACTTATGTTGTATCTCGGAGAAAGGTGGTGACGTTATTCATGACCGAGCAGTCATATATTGTACCGTGAAAACTTCTGAACAGCCTGTAATGAAGCTCTTCAACTGTATTTAGTGAATCAGAGTTACGTCTTATTTAT
>NZ_SJUO01000006.1 GCF_004336985.1 Exiguobacterium sp. SL-9 | reverse complement strand
CCATCAACGTCCCCCCGAAGGGTTCGGATGATTTCCTGCGCTCGACTTGCATGTATTAGGCACGCCGCCAGCGTTCGTCCTGAGCCAGGATCAAACTCTCCAAAGAATTTGATATAGCTCTTTAAAATGACGAAGCTTGCGCTTCATTCAAAAATTGTAAAACTTTTTTTGCCTCATCGTTCAGTTTTCAAAGTTCGTCTGCCGCTCTTAGCGACTAAATGATAATAACATTTATCTTTATTACGTGTCAACCACTTTGTTTACTTAGTTGTAAGCATCGCTGGCAACAGAGATAACTATAGCATCCCCTTCTATAACATGGCAAGCATTATTCTAAAAAAACTTTAAAAAGTTTTAAATCACCTTACTTCACTTTGTTTTGAGTTTGAAGAGGGTATTATTCCCTTTTACCGAATATACCTCATTACTCTACTTAAAGAAGGTGACTAATCGATGCTCCAACTGAAACCGAAGAAACGATCAAACCTGCGGATCTGGTCAGGGACACAGTATTATACATTAAAACGCCGGGTTCAATGGATGACGGACGGGAAGCGTTATACGACTCAACAAAACACTACACCGCTGCCTCACCTCGTCCATGAGCACCGCACTCCACTCTACCGAAGATTGAGAGACGTTGACCTTGAGATGCAACAAAATAAAGTCATCAATCTCAACATCGCCATCAAACAGTTGAACGGCATCATCGTCTCTCCGAATGAAGTGCTCTCGTATTGGAAAACAATCGGGCGACCCACAAAACGGAAAGGCTATGTGGACGGAATGATTTTGCATTACGGAAAGGTCACGACCGGAACCGGAGGCGGACTATGCCAATTATCCAACCTGATTTATTGGATCACGCTCCATAGCCCCCTAACAGTGACCGAGCGTTATCGCCACAGTTATGATGTCTTCCCCGATTCACGAAGAGATCAACCATTCGGGAGCGGTGCCACATGTTCCTACAATTATTTAGACCTTCAAATCACCAATCGGACGGCACAGACGTTTCAACTCCTTCTATATATAGAGGAGGATTATCTCGTAGGGCAATGGCGGTCCAATACTCCACCAGCTTTCCAATATAAGATATATGAAGAAAATCATCATTTCACGAGTGAATGGTGGGGCGGAACCGTTCGTCATAACCAAATATTCAGAAGCGTCCTCTCACAAGACGGCACGTTCATCCGCAATGAATTCATCACAGAAAACCATGCTTTAACCATGTACGACCCCTTCTTGCCAGAAAACACCGCATACAAAAAAGCCGACTCATAAACCGAGTCGGCTTCGTTTAATTAAGCGTGTGGCAAGAACATAAAATAAGCTAAGAAGATGACCAGCATCCCGTACATGATCGGGTGAATCTCTTTTGTCTTCCCTTTCGCAATCATCATGAGCGGATACAAGATGAACCCAAGCCCAATCCCCGTCGCAATCGACGACGTGAGTGGCATCATGATAATCGTTAAGAATGCCGGAACCGCGATTTCGATTTTTTTCCAATCGATATCAAGGAGAGCTGAAGCCATCAACACACCAACAATAATCAAGGCCGGTGCCGTGACCGGTGCCGTGACAACCGCTAAAAGTGGTGAGAAGAACAACGCCAACCCGAAGAACAAACCTGCGAATACAGCAGTCAACCCTGTACGACCACCAGCCGCAACCCCCGCCGAAGACTCCACGTATGAAGTAGCTGTCGATGTACCAAAAATCGCACCTGCAACCGTCGCAGTCGAATCAGCCATGAGCGCCTTACTCGCACGCGGCACTTTGTTTTCTTTCATGATCCCAGCTTGACGCGCCACCGCGACGAGCGTGCCGGCTGTATCGAAGAAGTCGATGAAGAAGAACGTCAAGATGACGATAAGCATTTGAAGTGTGAAGACATCACCAAAGTTAATGAACGCTTGACCGAACGTCGAAGACATGCTCGGCGGCATCGATACAACATCTGAAATTGCAGTCGGTGTCGGCACGAGACCAAAAATCATTCCCGCGATAGCTGTCAACAACATCCCAATGAAAATGCCACCTTTGACGTCTCGGGCCATTAGCAATGCACTTACAACAAGACCGAATACCGCAAGGAGCGTAGTTCCTGTTCCGAGCGAACCGAGACTAACAAGCGTCGCTTCGTTCGCAACGACAATTCCTGCATTTTTTAAGCCGATGAAGGCGATGAAGAAACCAATCCCTGCAGCAACCGCCATTTTAAGCGGAGCCGGAATCGCATTGACGACCGTTTCACGAATACCCGAGAGTGTCAAAGCAATAAAGAACAATCCTGAGACGAGCACTCCCGAGAGTGCCGTCTGCCAAGGGATGCCCATGCCGATGACGACACTGTAGGCGAAGAAGGCGTTAAGCCCCATGCCTGGCGCGATGGCAATCGGGTAGTTGGCGAACAGCCCCATTGTGACCGATCCAATCAGTGCGACGAGACCAGTTGCCACGAAAACGGCTCCCATGTCCATACCAGCAGCACCCAATACGTTCGGGTTGACGAATAAGATGTACGCCATCGCAAGGAATGTCGTAAATCCTGCGACGAGTTCGGTTTTCACGTTCGTTCCAAGTTCTTTTAACTGAAAGTGACGTTCAATCCGGCTTTCTGACGGTTGATGTTGCGGCTCTTGCTTGAGCTGTGTGCTCATTGGTTTTCCTCCTTGGCTCGCCGTAAAACGAGAAAAGGTCCCCGATCGATGACCGGAGACCCCACGCGAAACATATAGGGACATACGTCCCCAATCTATGTCTCGCCGTAGTGAAATCATTTAAGGTGATTTCGTAGAGACTCTCGGGCCATATTCCCGATATTATACGGCAAAATAATTTTTAATTGTTCGGATATGATAAGAACGTTTTTATCTTAACAACGTCAAAAGTGAATGTCAACACTAATAACGGATTTTAAATAAATATACAAGCTTAATGTTCGGTTTTTCCACATAAAAACAGAGGGGATTACTCCCCTCTGCCTTTTATTCCCACTCAATCGTTGCTGGTGGCTTCGATGTGATGTCGTACAGGACACGGTTGACGTGACTGACTTCATTGACGATACGAACCGAGATTTTCTCGAGTACGTCCCATGGAATACGGGCCCAATCTGAAGTCATCCCATCAATCGATGTGACAGCACGAACACCGACCGCATAGTCATACGTCCGCTCGTCACCCATGACGCCGACTGAACGAATTGGTGTAAGAACCGTGAAGTACTGCCAAATGTCACGTTCGAGACCGGCTTTCTTTACTTCTTCACGCAAAATCGCGTCTGATTCGCGCACGATTTCGAGTTTTTCTTCCGTGATTTCGCCGAGGACACGGATCCCAAGACCTGGACCTGGGAACGGTTGACGCCATACGATATAGTCTGGCAATCCGAGCTCAGTCCCGAGCTCACGTACTTCATCTTTGAAGAGTGTGTTGAGCGGCTCGATCAACGTGAAGTTCATATCTTCCGGAAGTCCACCGACGTTATGGTGCGACTTGATCGTTTGTGCCGTATCCGTCCCACTCTCGATGATATCCGTATAAAGTGTACCTTGGGCAAGGAAGTCCATGTCCACAAGTTTCGACGCTTCTTCGTCAAACACATAGATGAACTCGTTGCCGATGATTTTACGCTTTTGTTCCGGATCTGAGACGCCGGCGAGTTTCGCCATGAAACGATCACGCGCGTCAATCTTAATGACTTTCATGTTGAAGCCGTCCGCGAACGTCTTCATGACGCTGTCCGCTTCATTTTTACGAAGCAAGCCATGGTCGACGAACATACATGTCAACTGGTCACCGATCGCGCGATGAACGAGTGCCGCGACGACTGACGAGTCAACCCCGCCTGACAAGGCACAAAGAACTTGCTTGTCACCGACAATTTCACGAATCTTCTCGACTTCGATATCGATGAAGTTTTCCATCGACCATTCACCTTTGGCACCACACACTTCATAAATGAAATTCTTCAAAATGTCATTTCCGTACTCCGAGTGACGCACTTCAGGGTGGTACTGCACGCCATACATTTTGAGATCATCGTTTTTAATTGAAGCGACCGGACAAGACGGGTTCGTCCCATCAACGATAAATCCTGGTGGGGCTTCCATGACGAGGTCGCCATGACTCATCCAGACGGTATGTTCCACTGGGAGATCCTTGTAGAGCGCCGACGCTTCCGGTGTCGAGAACAGTGTCGCTTTCCCGTATTCGCGATGCGCGGCTCGTTCGACACGTCCACCGAAGTGATGCGTCATGAGCTGCATGCCGTAGCAGATCCCGAAAATTGGAATGCCAAGTTCGAAAATTTCTGGGTCACAGCGGTAAGCACCTTCCGCATAAACACTGTTCGGTCCTCCAGAGAAAATAATCCCGGCCGGAGCGAGTTCACGAATCTCAGCAGCAGTCATCTTGTGAGAATGAAGCTCACTATATACGCCAAGGTCACGCACACGACGTGTGATCAACTGGTTATACTGGCCTCCAAAATCGAGCACCAAAATCATCTCTTGTTCTACTTTCACAAAACCTCCACCTTTCTGCCTTCTTCTCAAAAAAAGAGCGAGCCTCTCCCACGGATTCACGAAACCGAAGAAGAAGCACGCCCTTTTCTGTGTATACGAAACGTGCTCCTTCATAGTCGGTCCATTTACGGTGGTCCGGTAGAGACTCTCGCGCCAATTCGCGAGTATATACGAAGGAATGCTGTTCAATTATCTAACTAATGCGTCTATCTTACTGTATGCACTCGCCCACTTCAACTCATAATTCGACGAATCATGATTTTCCAATATTCTTTATATTTAGAATTCGGAGTTTGATCGGCATAAATGCTTTGTTCGAACAGACGCGTCAATCGTGTCATTTCGGTCGATTCATAATAGGCATCCACTTCGGCAGCGAGCTCCGACGGCGTCCGCCCATCGACTTTGAAACCTGCGCCGCGAAGCCGTTTGACTAGATAACGATGCATGGCAACGAGCCGGTTCTCATTCAACGGACGACGCGTCCACCAAAGCGTCATGACGAGACGTTCGATTGCTTTTCGGTTCCATACGAGAACAGCGACCGTGAACACAATTAACATCCAACCCCAGACCGGCATATTCCAATTCTCTGTTGCCGCCTCTCCCGGCGTGACATCATCAAGTGCCAAATCTTCTTGCGGACGGTTCGTCGGCTCGTCATCTTGCGACGCCTGTGGATCGTTGGTCGCTGGATCTTCTGCATTCGCGTCGGCCTCCGTCTCGATTTGAAGCAAGTTGGCGTCAGAGAAACTGATGGTTGCCTCGAGCGGTACCCATCCTGCGCCTTCAATGAAATATTCGATCCATGAGTGGGCGTGGCGGTTTCGGACAGTGTACTCTTCTTCCCCTTGGATGACCCCACGCGCATCACCCATCGTAAAGCCTTTGACCCAACGCGTCGGTACCCCGCTCGCCCGGAGAAGGACAGCAGCCGAGGTCGAGAAGTTGTCGCAGTACCCGATTAATGTATCGAACAAAAATTGATCGACGTAATCCGTATCACCTTCCGGGACAGCCACATCTTCCGTATTGTATTGAAAATCTCCGGATTGGAAGTAGGCCTGGACCGCTTGGGCTTGATCATAAGGCGTTTCACTGTCGGCCGTGATGTCAGCCGACAAGTCTCGGACCCGATCTGGAAGCGAGTCCGGTAACTGTAAGTACGCCTGTCGCTCTTCTTCCGTCAATGTTGTCACCGATTCATTCAACGCCAGTTGCTCTTCCGTGAAGGAAGGGACGCTGTAGCGAAGTTGAATCGTCTGAGGCGTCGTTTGGCCATCGTTGTCGAACACGATTTTTCCAGACGGCCGGATATGAGTCGTCTCGTTCGGGAACGGCTCCTCGATATTCCCGACCCGGAATTCGGTTCCGTTTTCCGTTTCGGTCGCTTGTGGATACTCCCCGCCATACGGGACGAACGTTTGGCGCCGGTCAAAGCGGAGCAGCGCCTGTTCCGGTGTCGTATCCACAGCTTGGTCGACGAGCTGCCCGCGATTATAATCCGAGTCAAGGACCGGGGACTCGACCCAGCCCTTCCCGGTATAAATCTCTTTTGCTTCGATACGCCAATAGCGTGCCGGTACACCACGGGCGATGAAGACGATGCCGTCATCTTGCTCAAACGGCCCACCAAGTTGTTCATCGTTCACCCCATAACCGACACGACCGCTGCCTGATCCTTCATCGTTCACCGCGTTTTGGAAGCTCGTCGTCAACCGATCGGACCAGTCTCCTTCAATCGTCGGCGATACGCTCGCGAGCGCCAAGACGACTGACGCGAGGAGCGCGATGCTGACATAGCGCACGAGCGACTTGCTCGGTCGCTTCGCTAGGTCGGTGACGAAGAGTAATAGGAGCGATGCTAAAATCGCGAATAAAATCTTGCCTTCCCCGTCATAAAGCGTCCACGTGTCAAAATACGCCATCAGTCCTAGCGTCGAGACGATCATCCCGAGGACGAAGCCATAGCTCGGATATGTTCGTCCGACCAAAATGGCGAATAAGACACCGATGAGCGCCATCGCTGAGAAGAAAATCGCTTCCTCCGGTAAAGCCCCGCTCAGTACCCCACTTAAATCTTCTAACCAGAGGCCGAACCAATCGAGGATACTCCCGTGGTACACGTACAAGACGATAAAGAAGTTGACAACGACTACGCCAATAAAGCCATACCAAGGCAACAAACTCGCAAACATCGGCACAATAAGCAAGAACAAGAACGGCCAGTTGACGTCGAACGTCGTGCTTCCGACAATCGGCTCGACCCAAAATGACAATAAGTAGGCGGCAAGCGCCGTATAGACAATCCGTTTCACCCACATCGTCATGTCGTCACCTCGTTCGCCGTATACAGGTGATAGCTTCCTTGCGTCTCGTTCATCATCTCACGCACCCATTTCGTCTCGAGCGGGCTAATCAAAATCAAGTTCCCCACCTCTTGCGGCAGGTTGCGTTTCACTCGTTCGACGAGGCGCCCTTCCGGTTCCGGAGTTGCCGTCAGCAAGTAATGGCCGACCTCGGCGCTTTGGTCCGGCAAATGGAACAGACGAACCTGCTCTTCGATGACGTACAGTTCGAACGGCAGGTTTTTCCGTTCGAGCTGTCGGATCGCACCGACGAGGAGCGACAAGGAGCGCTCGAACGCTTCTTCATGGCCTGCCGTTGTCGACGGGACAAAGACGAGCGACAGTTTCTTCTCTTGCTCTTGGTCGAACGTTTTTGTCATCAAGTTGCCTCGACGAGCCGATGCCTTCCAATCAATCCGACCGATGCGGTCACCGGCCGCATATTCCCGGACACCGCTCGTCGTATTCGCGACCTCGGTATACGTTCGCGTACGACGATACTGTTCCCCACGCCCTCCGACTTGCTCGTCACGCGGCAAGTCGAACGGAAGTTCCGCCGGGGACACTTCAACGACCGTCTCGAGTCGCAACGTGCGTTTGCGATCAAAAAGACCGAACACGTCACGCACGTGAAGGACCGTCCGATCAAATACATGAATGCCTCGGTGAATCTGCTCAATCTCATAATGAACCGTCTCTGTCCGCCGAAAGAAGCGGTCGACCGGAGTAATGATGACGTTCGTCGACGTTGCGAGACGCGGCGGCGGCGTCTCTTCTAATGTGACGATCCCGACGAGAAACGGGTACTTGCGCTCCACTTGCAGTTGTACGTCCATCGTCTGTCCCGAGACGAGTCGTTTTGTCGTGACCCGACGCGAGACGTTGGCCGCCGTGACCGGATAAATCATAAAGATGGTCCAGTACGCAGCCAAGACAAAAAATGACCACCACAGCGTCGAGGCGACAATACTTCCTTCAATCCGGGCAAATGCGTAAAGACCGAATGCCGCCGCCCAAACAAGGAACAGCTTCATCCAATTTTTCATACTTCTTTGACCTCACGATCCATCGGTACTGGCAACGAGTCGAGCCAGCCTTTGACGAGTTGTTCGGCCGTCTTTCCTTTATAACGCGCTTCTGCCGTCAGCAAGATGCGATGACCGAGCACACTGCCGGCGAGCGCCTTCACATCATCCGGCAAAACGAAATCACGATTATGGATATACGCCCACGCTTGCGATGCCTTCATCAAGGCGAGAGTCGCACGCGGGCTGCCTCCGAGATACGTATTCGGGTCGTTGCGCGATTCATGAATCAAGCGCACGATATACTGTTTGACAGCACTCGAGACGTGCACTTCACGCACTTCCCGTTGCATCTGCTCGACTTCGTGTTTCGTGATCACGCTTTGTAGCGCCTCGAGCGGTTCCGCCTTTTCGAAGCGGGTCAACAGGGAAATTTCTTCATTGAACGATGGATAGCCCATCTCGATTTTAAGCAGGAAGCGGTCGAGTTGGGCTTCCGGGAGCGGATATGTCCCTTCATGCTCAATCGGGTTTTGCGTCGCCATAACGAAGAACGGGGACGGTAAAATCTTCACTTCCCCGTCGACCGTCACGCTGCGCTCCGCCATCGCCTCAAGAAGCGCTGACTGTGTTTTCGGAGAAGTCCGGTTGATCTCATCAGCCAAAACGATGTTTCCCATCAATGGTCCCGGGCGGTATTCGAACTCTTTCGTTTTTTGGTTGTACATCGAAATCCCCGTCAAATCGGACGGCAACATGTCCGGTGTGAACTGGACACGTTTGAAATCCAAATCGATGGCGCGACTGAACGTACGAACGAGCATCGTTTTCCCGACACCCGGAACATCTTCTAACAAGACGTGACCTCCGGCAAGCAAAGCAGTCAAACTTTTTGCGATGACATCTTCTTTCCCGACGATCACCGTCTCAATGGCATTGATGATCGATTGAATGGCTGGACGATAGGACATAGCCGACTCCCCTTTTTTTCTCTAATCGCTGACGCGTTCGAAAATTGAATGTTCTGATTTTATTGTGACATATTCAAGCGCTCGTGTGAAAGAAAACCATCACGCCAATCGGTTTTCCATTCTTTACCCGAAAAAAGGCGCCTTGTCTCTGATTTGAGCAGGCGCCATTGCATTTATTTCGGTCGTTCGATTTCAAAAGTATCCCCGAGTGTCGCATAAAAATTACCGGCGAGGCGACTGACCGGCGCCAGTTGCTCCGCATCGATGCGGCCGGCCTGATAGAGCGTCGGATCGATGTGAAAACGGACGACGCGGGCAATCAATAAATCGGCGGTCACCATGCCATCATGTTCGATGGGAACGTGATGATGAAGTTTACACTCCATCCGAATTTTGGCTTCTTTCACCCCGGGCGTTTCAATGACGTCACTCGACACGAGTGTGAATGTCGTCCGCTCGAGTTCACTTTCCTCGGGTCCGAGATTGGCGGCTGTCTCGTTCACGAGAGCCACGTTCGTCTCGTCCACGATATGGATGACGAGTTCTTCGGTCGCGACCGCATTACGGGCCGTGTCTTTCATGACACCATTTTTCCGTTGAATCGATACGGACAGGAGCGGTGGTTCAGAAGCCACGATGTTGAAATAACTGAACGGCGCGGCGTTGACCGTCTCGCCGTTACGGGTCGTGACAAATGCGATCGGGCGCGGAACGACACTCCCAATCAAAAATTTATAAGCGTCCCGTTCGGTTAAAGCTGAGGGTTCAATCGATAGCATGCGGTAGCACTCCTTTAGATTCGACTATAGGTTCAAATTATCTCGTTCACGACGACTGTGTCAAACTTAAACATATCGGAATGTGTAGGATGATAAAATACGGGGTATATCGGTCTAGATATGACATTTAAACAGAGAATCCTTGATGATACATCACGTGAGCAGTTCGGTGTTCATCTGATTTTTCTTTTTGTATATTTCGGTTATGACAATTGAATTGGAGTTGGTTTTTAGTTAAGGAAGGAAGTAGAGCGTATTATGGGCAAGTGGATTGAACAATTGAACAGTCGTCAAATACTCGGCATCCTCTATGGAGTCTGTATCGTCAGTCTCTTTTTAACGGCAATCGGGGCTTGGTTCGTTCGAGATGATAACGTCTCACCGAACGAGCTCTTGACGTTGCGTTGGATTTGGATGATCGGGTTAGTCATGTTTATCACTGCTATTTTATTGATCGGGCGTCCTTTGATTAAACGAATGGTTGGACAAAACGAGAAGATGCATACGAAGCAACAAGAGATGCAATCGGTGCTCGAAGCTTCGAAACAAAATGAGACAAAATTAAAGTATCGGAACGAACTGATTGAAGTACTCGCTTCAAAAGAATCGTTATCAGATTACTCGGCTGTCATCGAAAAAATCGTCTGGCTGACCGAGGCTGAGTTCGGCGCGGTCCTTTTGATCAAAGACGATGAAATCACATCTGTCGTCCCGAAAGGTATGACGACAGAACAACAAGAAGATTTGAAAGTACAGTCGCTATTATTAAAGCGCGTCATGATTTCGAAATCGCTGGAGGCGACTTCAAAGAAAGTAACTGACCAGATTCATGGTTATCCGTATTACATCCATGAGACGGTCATTCCAGTGAAAGACCCATCAGACGGCACAATGATCGGTTGCTTGTACTTGGCATGCTATGACGAGCCGTTCGATGCGAGTGAGACTTCGGAACTGAATGCGTTTGCGAATCAGTTAGCCATCTCACTATTACGGACACGGCTGTATCGCCAAATGCAACAAGACCGAAAAGAGACGGCACAACTGATCAACTCAGTGCGCGAAGCCATCCTCTACTTCAATTACGAAGAGGATACGATTGTCGGGAATCGTGCCTTTATCCGCATGTTCGACGAGCTCCAATTCGAATACGCGGGCTATGAGGAATTGTCAGCCGTGTCGATTGATATCGAACAGTTCGCCGAACGGGTCGATCAACAAGACCTCTTTATCAGTTACATCGAACGTGTCTTCGAACAAGACCCGCCGGAAGATGGGTTGTCGATTTCATTGGATCAAGGCGATTGCTTCCTCCAAGTATACGCCGAGAGCATCTACCGGGATGGAAAGATTCATGGCACGATGCTCGTCTTGCGCGATGTGACGGCCGAGACGGAAATTGACCGGATGAAGTCGGAACTTGTCTCGACAGTGTCTCACGAATTACGAACGCCGTTGTCTTCCATTTACGGGTTCACGGAATTGATGCTTGAGCGTGATTTGAAAGAAAGCAGGCGTGAACTTTATTTGAAAACGATTCATGACGAAGCGAAGCGTCTATCCTATTTGGTCAACGATTTCCTCGATTTGCAGAAGATGGAGGCTGGAAAGCAGACGTTTGAATGGGAAACGGTCGACCTTCTTGACCTAGCACGTGACAGCATCAACTTTTATCAAGAGACGACCAGCTCGCATCATTTACACCTGGATGCCGATGTCGGACAAGACTTCAAAATCGAAGCTGACTTAGAAGGGATGCGACAGTTGCTCGGCAACTTGCTCAGCAATGCCATCAAGTATTCTCCAGATGGCGGCAACGTCCTTGTTTCATTGGAACGACTAGATGATCAAGTCGTCATAAAAGTTCGGGACAACGGGATGGGGATTCCTGCGTCTGCCTTGCCGAACTTGTTCGGAAAGTTTTATCGCGTCGACAACTCGGACCGCCGCAAAATCGGCGGTACGGGCCTTGGACTCGCGATTTGTAAAGAGATTGCGAAAGCGCACGACGGACATCTGCACGTTGAATCCATTTACGGCGAAGGCAGCACCTTCATCTGTGAGCTCCCGACGTCAAAAGAGGCGATTCATCAATGAGCGCGGCCGGATTCATTCCGGTCGTGTTTTTTATACTATTGCTACTCTTTTTTTGCAGGAATGTTTTGGAATAATCTAGAAAAAGAGCAACACCGAGAAACTGAGGGTACGTCACTGCACCCTTTCCATTATTCTCGCAGGTAAAGTTTAAAAAAAGAGCTATACTAGTAAGGGAGAGACAGACAAGATTGGAGGTCATGGAGTTGGATCATCGCGACCCACCGTTTTCAGAAGTAGGCGACTTTAAACAATGGGGACGTTTTGATATAAACGTGCCACTGCAGGGCGGGCAAGCTGAACTTCAGACTGCCGTGTCGATTGTAAGAAATCATATTCCGTTGCGATTGGGTGGATTTTATATCATCGCCAGTGAAGATGGGATTTTGACGAGCGGTTCACACGAGGCCAATTTACAAAAGCACATCATTCACTTGCTCCAACAAGTGCAAATGGGTCATGTGGAAAATAAGGCATTGATGAACGAGCCAATTTGGACGGTTCATTATTTCACCACTCCATAAATGAAAAGAGACGATTCGGGCGTCTCTTTTTTTTGCGTAAAAAAACGCCTCAGGAGGCGTTAATCGGCTTGTGATATAATATCGATGTATTTTTCATAATATTCAGTAGCCAATTTATACTTACCATTACTTCGAAGTTCTCTGGCTAACCATAAAGAGTACTTTTGCATATACACATAATCATTATGCATCTCAAAATAGCGAACTGCTTCTTTAAGTGATTGAATCAACTTCAGTTTATCTGGGACTTGATAACAATTATTATAAATTTCAAAGTGGTGATCAAACTCCTCTAATCCAGTGCGGTCACCTTTTATTTCGTACCCTTTAGCTAACCAGTTTAGTATTTCTTCTATATTGTTATAATTTGAATATCCTTCAATTAACGAGACGACACTATATAACTTACTCTTTACTTCTACCTTATAATCAAAGCTTTGCATAAAGTACTCAAGAGCTGTTTCTTGATCGCCTAAAGAAGAATAGATCTCACCCATATTATTGTAAAGCATCCCGTAATAATTGTTCAGACTCGTCGCACTAATGACCTTTACCGCTCTGTGATAATGTGCCAAAGCTTCCGTAAAGCGCCTTCGGCGTTTAAAAGCTAACCCAATAATGATATGACATTCAACAATTCTCTCTAGGAAAAAATGCTCTTGAAAATAGTCGAGCGCAAATTTCACATTCTCGACTGCTTGAAGATAATCTGTAAATTTGTAATACATTCCACCCATGATATATCTCATATCTGCCATTTCCCACATAGGTAGATTTGAATTCGGAAGTTGTTCAGTCAACTCTTCAAGTAAATCTAATGATTTCTCCTTCTCATTTTGGTTAATTAACCGAATGCTTTTTATCAAAGTGTATCTCAGTTTGTCTTCTCGACTTAATTGGTCTTCAATCCAACCGATTTCAGTAAAGTATTCCCCTTTGCCATCCGGCATTATCTCAAACCTTGCTAACGCCATTAGTAAGGTGATATAAAGTTCCTTTGATTGATTAACCACCGGGTTGTTCAAATATTTATTAATCTCAATTCGCTTATCCTGATCTTTTCTTGTTAACACTGCATCTTTTAAGATTCCTTTGATTTCGGCCCGTACTTTCTCAACTTGTTCGCTAAAGTCATAATAGAGAGGTACTTCAATTCCAAGCCTCTTAAAAATCATCTCTAGTACTTCTTCACTAGCAGAC
The DNA here is from genome assembly GCF_004336985.1 of Exiguobacterium sp. SL-9. GTDB lineage: Bacteria > Bacillota > Bacilli > Exiguobacteriales > Exiguobacteriaceae > Exiguobacterium. Next base: position 108,437 of record NZ_SJUO01000006.1, on the reverse strand, counting down.
GTTTGATTATTCTCGATTTTACTCAAATAAGATATTGAACAAATACCTCTAGCTAAGACCGACTGCTTCATATTCCTACGCATTCTCTCAATTTTTATAAGGTTTCCGTAGTTGTATTCCATCCTAAGCAATAGCCCCTTCGCCCTAATTATTAGCGTTTTTTGAAATAAATATAATCTAAAAACACACATAGAAGGAAATTCTTCTCCAAAAACCGAAATTTTTGTTGTTTTCTTGCTATCATTTTCCCAACCTATAGCAGTCCGTTAGACTATTCAATCATGATAAAATTTAACCAGTAAATAAAAATATTTATGTTTCTTTAGGTAAAATGATTCACTTGAAACCTAATAAAGGATTCATATTTTCGGAGGTGACTACATCAGATGGGAAAATTAAATTTTTTACTCGCGGAAGATTACATTAAACCTAAAATTTATTTCCAATCTAAGCAAGCCCCACTGTTTGATGTGTCTTATTCTTATGCTGATCGCAAACAGTTCGAAGGGCTAGAGCATCTGACCCGATTATTGCGTTCTCCTAAAGGCTTTATACTCAACGCTTTTCAGATTGACTACTATCAAACTTTGCCACAATTGATTACAAGAACACTTAAAGAAAATCGGTCATATAAAAAACTATACATTCTCGGACCTGAACTGTCTCTCTCTATTCTAAAACGCAGTTCAAAAACCGTCTATGAGAAACACTTCCAAGAATTTGGTTATATAAATGTAGAACTTGATTTCCAAGGAGTCCTTCGGCAATGTCTAGCTTTATTACAGGAAGGACATATTCTGTACATCCTTCCTGAAGCTTCTATTTGTTGGCGCCCAGAGCATTTGCAATCTTTAGAGCACACACTTAGCCCACTATGTAGTACATTGCTTAGCCAAGAAGCTAACGTCCCAATTTTATCGTCTTCTACTAAAGAAGGGTCTGATAAAGTCATCTTGCATGAACCGAATATGCCACAGCAATATATTGGCGATTTAGAATCTCGTATTTACCAACAATCAGAATCGGTATATAATTTACTAGAATCTCCAGTTTCTGACTACTAAGTACCATTACACTAGGGATTGCAGCTTTCAATACAACACTACATCGATGGAGGGATTCGCAATGAAGAAGATTACAGGACTATTATTCATCGCAGCAGCAGTATTACTATTGGGTAGCTCAATTAAACCGATGGGAGAAGACTTACCACGTCTGACGAAATTTGATGCCCCAATTCAAACGTTTGGTGAAGATCTCCCGCGTTTGACAAAGTTTGAGCCAATAATTAAACCACTCGGTGAAGATCTCCCCCGTTTGACAAAAATCGAGTCCACAATCAAGCCACTAGGTGAAGATTTACCACGCCTTACTTGATTATTAAAAAGAGACGCCTTTCGCGCGTCTCTTTTTTACTATATAAAACTTTGAAAAGATCCACGTTGAAATAAAGTCAAACAATTTACATATTAACCTCCATTTTTTTCTTGTTTCCTTATATAATAACGAAGACATGATCATCATTTCATTTCACATTACCCATTAAAGGAGCGGATCTTGATTGAACCTATCGAAACCGTCTTGGAATCTTAAACTGCTACTTAGCTCGTCTCTCGTTTTAGGGGGAATGGTTGTCGCTCCATCTGATTTGACATCAAAATATTTCGACACAAGTCAAGTTGAAGCTGCCTCTACTTATACAACTACTGCCAATTTGAACTTACGTAAGAGTGCATCCACATCTGCCACAGTGCTCGTGACCATCCCTAGTGGTAAAGCCATCACTTATCTCGGCACATATGGATCTTGGTTCAAAGTCAGTTACGGCGGCAAGACTGGATATGTTTCATCTCAATACGTAAAAGTTTCAACGACTAGCACCGTAACTACGACTTCTTCAAAAAAATACACTACGACTGTTAATTTGAATCTACGTAAGAGCGCGTCTACATCCGCTACCGTGCTCGTGACCATCCCAAGCGGTAAAGCCGTCACGTATCTCGGTACGTATGGCTCTTGGTACAAAGTTAGCTATGGTGGCAAGACTGGCTATGTTTCGTCTCAATACATAAAAGTTTCGACGACAAGCACTACGACAACAAGTCCTACAAAAACTTACATGACTACGGCCAACTTGAACTTACGTAAGAGCGCCTCCACATCCGCTACCGTGCTCGTGACCATCCCAAGTGGCAAGGCTGTGACTTATTTGGGCGCTTACGGTACATGGTTCAAGGTCAGCTATGGTGGCAAGACTGGATATGTTTCTGCCCAGTATGTAAAGGTCTCAACGACGACAACACCGACGACGTCCACGGGCACGGGCCGAACGATTGTGATTGATCCCGGACACGGTGGAAATGATCCTGGGGCCGTCTACGGCTCATCTTACGAAAAAGTAATTGCATTCGATATTGCCGCACGACTCGCGAGCACGCTTTCGAGTACATACGGTTATAACGCCCGGATGACACGAACGAACGATGTCTACTTGTCGCTCGCACAACGCGTCGAATTGACAAAGTCCTATAAAGGCAGCGCCTTTGTCAGCATCCATGCCAATTCCTCTACAAATACGTCTTATCACGGTCATGAGGTACTCGTACCGACCGGAGAAAGCTATACGACGAACCCATACATCTCGGCTAGCCGAAGTTTAGGTACGGCCATCAACCGTGAACTCGGTGTTCGCATCCCGACGATCCGTAACCGTGGCGTGAAATATCAAAACGTTTACGTTGTCGGAAAGAACAGCGTCCCTGCGACACTCGTCGAATATGGCTTCATCAGCAACTCGAACGACCGCTCGCATTTGACGAGCACGACATACCGGCAACGGATGGCAGACGCCACCGCTTCTGGGATTCATCAATTCATGAGCACTTATAAATAAGTGAGAGACCTGACCGCATTTGCGATCAGGTCTCTTTTTCCGTGGCCGTGCAGCGCCAGATTTTATGTGGTGCGCCCGGGCCCCAATAATGCTCAATCGTCATCAAAGGCGGTCCAAGTCGCTTTTCCCAATAGGTTTGAGACGTCGGAAAGCCGGCATCTAAGTAAAACGCTGTCTGTCCGTTCGCTGACAATTGTCGTTTCACCTGTTCAATTAGAAAGTGACCGACCCCTTGACGCTGGTACGTAGGTGACACATACATGCAACCGACTTCTGGCGTGTTCGGTTCGACGTCCACGTGGGCGGTGATAATATCGTTTGGAGGTAAAATCGCCGCTGTCCCCACGATGACGCCGTCTTGTACGACAACGAAAATTTGAACGGTCTCGTCCTCGAAACTATCTTGAACGGTCGTGTTCAATCGCTCAACTTCTTCATCCAACAGGTCGGCGTCCTCGAACTGTTCTCGGCGAATCAAATCACTCAGACTCTCCATAAACAACCGTTGGAGCGGTTGGACGTCTTCGCGTGCAAGCGGGCGAAAATTCAAAGTCTCCACTTCCTTTTAGTCCTGTATTGTACGTTCTAGTCTTTACCCGCGTCCCGGTTGGGTGTAACGTTCGCTTGATGTGACCCTTCGACCGCTTCGAGTTGCTCAAGATGATCATAACCGAGATGGCCGTGCGTCTGCCAGATGAGGATGATCGTAGTCGTGACGAGCAACAGCGTCAAGTGCAGAAAACCGATTGGAAACGCATCCGGCTCACTCAACGGAATGAGCGTGAACGAAACGTTGAATATCGTATGGAGCAGAAATACGGCCCATAAGTTCATTGTCGTGACGTTATACAGCCACGAAATGATGAATGTGAATGCGAGAAGTGCCGTGCCATACGCCCAAAATGGGATCAATGCTTGCCCTGTCCCTACCATGAAAAAGAGCGGAATATGCCAAACCGCCCAAATGACGCCGACAGCTAGACTTGCTTTGACCGGTGTCACCTTCAGTTGAAACGCATCGAGCAAATAGCCGCGCCACCCATACTCTTGTTGAATCGTCCCACCGAGGAACAGCATATAGATGAACGTCGGGACAACGAGCCATGGACGTGTGAACAACGATGCCCCATCGGCTTCGGACCACCAATAGGCAATCAAAAAGAGGAATGGAAGGAACAAGAGCCCGAAGGCATAGTATCTTCCAGCCATCCGCCACTCGAATCCGCGCTTCCATAACGTCATAACTCCTGACCACCCGTTCTCCCGGAGCGCCATGTAACTACCGGCCAGACTCGGACCGAACGCGCCAATCACTACGATTGACTGGATTGGTAACCGAGTCCACATATACAGTCCCCACCACGTCAGCCACGAAAATCCGAACGCGATGAGAAGAAATAAGATGATTTCTTTTTTTGTCGGAATCAACGGTTCCCCCTCCTTCTACACGTAGTTTACCCGCTTTTGGAATGACTTCCCTATTTCACCCGAAAAATATTTTCAACACGTGAAGCAAAATGATAGGTGGGCTTTTGTTTTGCGGGGTATAATTAGAATTACTATAAAATATGATTGTTAGCGAGGTACATATGGAATCAGTAGTCGAACACTCGATGAGTCATAATATTTTTCTCGTGATTCTGTCTTATATCATCGCCACGGTGTCCGCGTACGCCGCCATCGAACTGGCACGGCGTGTCAATTCAGCGAACCGAGCTGTCCAAAACGTGTGGATTTTGGCCGGAGGGGCGACGCTCGGTCTTGGAATCTGGTCGATGCATTTCATCGCCATGCTCGCGCATGAGGTGTTGCGTCCTGCCTCGTATTCGGTCTCGCTCGTCTTGTTGTCCGTCATCATCGCCATGGCCGGGTGCATAATCGGCTTCTTGATTGTCTCGCGTCGTACGACCCGTCCCGCTTTGATCGGCGCAGGGGTGATCATGGGCGGTAGTATCGCGAGCATGCATTATGTCGGTATGGCTGCCTTGCAAGGCGTGGTTACTTCGTATAACCCGTGGCTAGCGGCACTATCGATTCTGATTGCGGTTGCCGCTTCGCTCGTCGCCCTATGGATCGGCTTCTTCTCGAAGTATGCCAAACAAAACATCGATCTTGAATTGAAAGTATTCTTCTCGTTGTTGATGGGCGTCGCTATCTTTGGCATGCACTTCGTCGGGATGCTGGCCGCATCATTCACATTCATCGAGACAGACGGAACTTTCGCCAATGCGATTGAACCATCTTTACTCGCATGGCTCGTCACGGCAATCACGGTTCTCTTATTCGCAATCTTCTTTCTGTCGCTCACGCTCGATCGTCATCTTCGAAAACAAGAATTCATTCAAGCGACGATCCTCGATTCGACAACGGATGCTGTCGTCACGACGACAAAAGATGGAATGATCCAATATGCGAACACGGCGTTTTATCGCTTGTTCGATGAAGTCGAGGAACACGCCTTCTTCCAAGACTATCATCCGTCGCTCACGATCAATCAACCGTTTTACGAACCACGACGCGTGGACATCGAAGACCGGACGATCGAAGTGACGAGCTATCCGCTCAAAGGCGAAACGATGGACCAAATGCTTTGGTTCTTGCGTGATGTCTCGGAGGCGATCGCCTCACAGCGTCTCGTCGAACATATGGCGTATCATGACACGCTCACCGACTTGCCGAACCGTCACAAACTCGAACGTATTCTCGCCGAACATATTCAAATCGAAGACCCGGTCGCTTGTCTGTATATCGACGTCGATCGTTGGCGTTTCTTGAGCGATATGCTCGGACATCACGGCTCGGATGAACTGACGATGCAAATCGCCGAGCGTCTACGAATAACGATTCACCCGGACGACATCTTAACACGCGTCGGTTCATCTGAATTCATCATCTTGTTGTTCGATAAGCGGAGCACGCTCGCCAAACAAAAAGCCGAGAAGTGCATCAAAGCGATCTCGCAACCGTTCGATATCGACGGCACGACCATCGAACTGACGATGAGTGCCGGAATCAGCCATTATCCGAAAGACACGACGTCGGCCGAGGAGCTCGTTCAGTACGCCCGTCTCGCCGTCCACGAGTCGAAACAGACCGGAAAGAATCAGATTAAAGAGTTCGAAGATGAGTCGAAACATCAAATCCTTCGTACCGTTGAAATCGAAAAGGCGCTCACGCACGCGCTCGACCGGAATGAGTTTTCACTCGTCTACCAACCGAAAGTGTCATTGACACAAAACCGGCTCGAAGGCGTCGAGGCGCTCTTGCGTTGGAACAACCGTGAACTCGGTCACGTGCCGCCGAACGACTTCATTCACATCGCCGAAAACACTGGGTTAATCCATCCGATTGGGAACTGGGTCATGCGCGAGTCGTGCCGGGCATGGGTACGCTGGAAAAAATCTGGCGTGAAACCGTTCATGCTCTCGGTCAACGTCTCACCGCTCCAGTTCGCCCGTGAAGACTTCGTCGAGTCGCTCCAGGCCATCTTGGAGGAGACCGGGATGGACCCGATGTTCCTTGAACTTGAAGTGACGGAGTCGTCGATGTTGTCCTATGAAGCATCGACAAGAGAGAAATTCACCCAGCTCCAGCAGTTCGGGATTTTAATCTCACTCGATGACTTCGGGACCGGCTACTCGTCGTTCCGTCAATTACGGGAGCTTCCCGTCCAAGTGCTAAAGATCGACCAGTCGTTTATCGTCAACTTGTTCACGGACCGGAACCAGGAAGCGATTGTCCGCTCGATGATCCAACTCGGCCACAACTTGAATATGAAAGTGCTCATGGAAGGTGTCGAGACGTCAGATCAGCTCGAATGGTTGCTCAATGAACAGTGCGACTACGTCCAAGGTTATTATTTCAGCCATCCGCTTCGCGAGAAGGACGTCGTGAAGCATATCAAATCCGTCACGACGTATATCGAATTCGGAAAGACACGTGCTTGATGAGACTGCAACCCTGCGTTGCAGTCTTTTTTATATACCAAAAATCTCCCATGCCGCTCGGGCACAGGAGATTCGATTTACGAGACTTGTGCTTTTTCTTGTTCGCGAATCAGGTGGTATTGTTCGAGGATCAACTTCGTCAGCGTATCGTCCTCATGCAATTGCAAGTACTTTTCCACCGTCGACACGATGCCATCTTCTTCGATAGACACATAAAGTTCAGAAGATTCCGAATCCTCAGGGTTGTAATAGGTCAAGGCAGCCGCGATTCCGTAGGCGAGTTCATTCGGTTCGATGCCGTTATCGATGAGCTCACGGGCCGGTTTGACGAGCCGGTCACTCGGTCCAAGTTTACGGATTGGTGAGCGGGCGACGCGTGAGACCTCATCTTTCAACTTTGGATTTTCGAACCGCTTGATGATCTTTTGAATGTATTGGCTATGTTCTTTCGCCTCGAACCCGTACTTTTCAAGAAGGAGCCACCCCGTCTCATACAAAGCACCTTGCACGACTTGACGGACACGACGGTCTTTCAGCGCCTCGTCAATCGTTTCTTTCCCGAACAAGGAACCGATGTAAGAGGCAATGGCGTGACCGGTGTTGACCGTGAACAATTTCCGTTCGATGTATGGCCCAATCTCGTCGACCCACGTCACACCTTGAAGCGGGGGCCGCTCGGCCAATCCTTTCGTCTCGATGACCCATTCGTAGAACGTTTCGACTTCGACGAACAACGGGTCGGCATGTTGCTGTAACGGGACGATCCGATCGACGGCCGCGTTCGGGAACGAGACGTTCGCTGTCCCGACGCCACCTAACGACTCGATTGCTTGGTGGAGCGATGCGCTACCGCCAATCATATTTTCGCAAGCGATCACATAAACCGGGGCCTCCGTTTCACGATCACGTAGCCCTGCACTGATGAGTGGTGCGACTTTCGGCAGCAGTGTCGGTCCGACCGCAGTCGTAACGAGATCAGCCTCCGCGATGAGGGCGATGACACGCTCCGGGTCGGTCAAGCTGTTGACGCCGCGGACCCGGTCGACGACGATATTGCCGACGCCTTCTTCGGCGAATCCGACTTCATAGAACCGTTTGTCTTCTAGTGCCTGGATGACAGTATCGTTAATATCGACGAACGTGACCTCGTAGCCACTCTGGTTGAGCAACAACCCGATAAACCCACGTCCGATATTCCCTGCCCCAAAATGTACGGCTTTCATGACGCCACCTCTTCCATGAATAGCGACAAAATCTCTTCTTTCGTCTTCGCCTGGACAAGGCGCTCGACGTTATCCTCATCTGAGCAGATGACCGCGATTTGGGACAGGAGTTCCAAATGTTCGTCATCCACCCCAGCAATCCCGATGACGAGTTTCGCCGTCTGGCCACCGAAGTCGACGCCTTCCGGCACTTGGAGGATAGAAATCCCCGTCTTTTGAACGGCGGATTTCGCTTCCTCGGTCCCGTGCGGAATCGCGACGTGGTTCCCGATATAAACACTCGATAGCGCTTGACGTTCGTGCATCGCTTGGACGTAAGCCGGTGAGACGCAACCGGCTGTTTCTAACACCTCACCGGCTGCATCGATCGCTTCGGCCGACGTGTGGAATGATTGGTTGAGTCGAATCATCTCTGTCTGAATGAATGGCATTTTAGTTCCTCCTATACCTAAAACCTTGTCTCTGTCTGCTGTGTTATGAGATTTTGCTGCGCTCTGCTTTAATTTCTTCGATCAATTGATCGTAATAGTCTGCGTTCAAGAAGTTCGTGACCGAACGATGAATCGCATCCGGCACTTGTGCTTCGGCCCGGTCCGTCAAATCCTCATGGGTGATGACGAATTGGGCGTCTTTCGGCAATTGGCTGATTGACGTGTTCGTCACTTTGATTGGCAAATTCGCCTTGTTCACTTTATTGCGAAGTACCGAGGCGCCCATCGCGCTCGAACCCATACCGGCGTCACAAGCAAAGATGATGTGATCGACTTTGTCGAGACGGTCGTGAACGAGAGCTGACGCATACGACTGTTTGCCTTTCATCGCGCTAACGTTTTGCGTCGCTTCTTCAAGTGATACTTCTTCTGCCGCACTTGATTTCAAGATGACGCTCGCCACGGCGAACGTGACCGCTGCCGACAAGAGGATTCCTGTCACAAGTCCGAGGTACGAACCGCGTGACGCCATCGCGAGAATCGCGAAGATACTACCTGGTGACGCTGGTGCGACGAGGCCGACATCGAACAAGACGAATGTGAAGACGCCTGTTGCGCCCCCTGCGATCATCGCCAAAATCAAAACTGGTTTCATCAAGACGTATGGGAAGTAAATTTCGTGAATCCCACCGAGGAAGTGGATGATGGCCGCCCCTGGTGCCGTCCGTTTGGCCGCACCTTTCGCGAACACCATGTAAGCGAGCAGTAAACCAAGACCTGGTCCCGGGTTTGCTTCAAGTAAGAACAAGACCGATTTTCCGGCGTCCGCCACTTGGTCGACACCGAGCGGGCTTAAAATCCCGTGGTTGATAGCGTTGTTCAAGAACAAGATTTTTGCAGGCTCGATGAACAAACTTGCGATCGGCAACAATTTTGCGCCGACAATCCAGTCGACACCGGCTGCCATGACTTTATCGAGGCCGCTCATGATTGGACCGAACACCTCGAAGCCACCGATCATGAGAAGACCACCGATGATACCGACCGAGAAGTTGTTGACGAGCATTTCGAATCCAGCTTTGACTTTGCCTTCGATGAGACGGTCAAACTGTTTAATGACATATCCACCGAGCGGACCCATGATCATCGCGCCGAGGAACATCGGAATGTCCGTCCCGACGATGACACCCATCGTGGCGAGTACCCCGACGACTCCGCCTCGTACGTCATGAATCAACTTACCGCCGGTGAACCCGATCAAAAGCGGTAACAGATACGTGATCGTCGGACCGACGAGTTCTGCTAATTTTTCATTCGGCCACCAGCCTGTTGGAATGAAGAGGGCGGTGATAATCCCCCAAGCAATAAAGGCGCCGATGTTTGGCATGACCATTCCGCTCAGGAAACTCCCGAACCGTTGTACTTTGACTCGAACCCCGCCCGAGCCAGCTTGCGCATTCGCCATGTATAAAACCTCCAGTCGATTATTGTGAAAGGTAGATTGTTGTCGTGTAGCTAACCGGTTTGTGCTCTACACTCGTATTGTAGTCTCAGCGTAAGCGCTTTCTCAATTCAATTCAGTTCACACTTTGGCAACATTTTATGCCAAATAAAAAAATGACCACGGCGGGTCATTTCTCGTGCAACGTATCTTGAATCATTTTCTTCATACATTCATGAAGCAAGAGGCGTAGTTCTTTCTTTGAACCGTTACTGTATAAGTTCATATGGCGCTCACTCTCGATGAGCGAACCGCTGACCGCGCTCAAAAACTGGAGTTCGACGTCCTCCGCCTCTTCCGACGCGAGCAGGACGAGCAGACGCGACACCGGTTCGGTCGACTGATCCATCATGAGGAGCGGGATCGAACGGTTCAAATCGAAGGCGAACACGCTCGCCCGTTCGATTGACGTGTGACGTCCATGGAACAAGGCCAGTTTCGTTCCCGGAATCCCAAGCCCAGCTACTTCGTGACGCCGGAGCAATTGAGCTGACAATTGAATGCCGCTTTCGACGAGTCCACGTTCTTCAAGATGCGTCCCGATATCGAGCAAGATGTCTTCAAGCCGGTCGCTATTATCAAGCGTGACGAGATCGAACTGGCGATCCATTCGTTCGAACGTCTCGACGAGGGCACCGAGTTCGTTGAAGTCGAGCATCGTCGAGTGGCTCTTCTCTTTCGTCTGGAACGACTGTGGGAGCGATAACAGCAAATGGCGGACGCGTTGCACTTCCTCATTCGTCAACAGGGGGTTGACGATAAGTGTCGGCACCGACAACGGCGGCAACGGCACGGTCGACAAGATGACGTCATAGTCGTCGAGTCGATGTTGTTCGAGACCGAACAACGACGAGTTGACGACGTCCTGCATCTCCGGGAACTCTTGTTTGACCCGGTTGACGAGCATCTTCGAGGAGCCGAGACCGGCCGAGCAGACGACGAGGGCCCGATATTCCCTGCGCCGGACCGGTTTGACGAGTGCGGCGGCGAAATGCATCGCCCAAAACACCGTCTCTTCTTCTGTGAACGTGTTCGTCCCGAAGACGATATCGGCCGCCTGTTGAATGGCAGACCGTAAGTTTGGATAATCGCGGTCGATGTGCGGACGGACCGTGTCCGTATCGGGGAGCGCTTGGGTGTTCATACTCGACAAGATATGGGCGAGGAGCCCTTTCTCGAGCGCTGCGTCATCGGTGAAGGCGAACCCATGGATGAGCGAGACGTGATGAATGAGTTTATGGACTCGAATCTGCATGACCCAGCGCTCTTCCTCATCTTCTTTCATCTGTTCCTTCAACGACCGGAGCCGGTTCGCTTCCTCGGCGAACCAGACCCGCTCCGCCATCGAGAACGGCGTCCCGAGTGCCGTCTCCATATCGAGCGCGACTTTCAAGTAGTCGTCCGAACGCCCTTTCGTATACATCTCTAAGAAGAAGCCAGCGTCTAGTCGAGCTTGTTGTACACCATAAGCGAACGTCACCCGCATGATCGTCCGGTCGTCCATCCGCTCATACGGATGTTCCTTTAAATAATCGTAACCGTCACGAAGCGCTTCAAGCATGGTGTCACAAGGGACGGTCTTTAAAAAGGCTGGGATATAGTCATCCTCCCCACGCACGAAACGATAGAACGCGAGCGTGTCCCAATGAGCGAGCAGCGCATTGATCATCAGCTTCCGCTTCTCGGCTTCCAAGCCGAGCACCCGGGCCCCGACCCCTTTCTTCCGCTCGACTTCAAGGTGATACTCGTCGAACCAACGATCGAGTTTCTCAAGGTCTTGTGTGAGCGTGCTCGGTGAGACGTGCATCTGTTTCGCGACCGCCTGCAGTTTGAGCGTGTCTTTTTCAAATAAAAGCCGCCACGCGAGCTCGAAGATGCGATCCTCGGCTGTCGGGATCGCCTCGGCCGACAAAATCAAGTCTTCGCGCAACTGTTGTTTCGCATCGGAACGACCGATGAGACTGAGACCGTGCCCGCGTTGCCAAGCGAGTTCTAATTCGAACTCGCGCAAGATGCCCTCGAGCAGTTGACGCTCCCGTTGAATCGTCCGCTCAGACAAATTGACCGCTTGCGCAATCTCCGCGAGCGGTGTCGATGTCTCCGTTGCCAATAGATGTAGTAAAATCGAGCGCTCCCGGGCGCTCCACTCATGTTTCATATCCATTCACCCATTCCTCGACGAGTTGTCGATATTCCGTGAGCGATAACATGTGTCTGACCGAGCGAACGTGCGCGGTCGGATGATCAATCGTCTCTGTCCCGGCTTGATAGATAATCCAATCCACCTCTTCCGGGATGTCCTGATATGTGCCGTGTTGAATCACGCACGACACTTTTCCCGAACATGCTTCGGCAAACAGCTTCGCCGCCATCGCGCTCGTGACGAACCCGCATGGACAGGCAATATATACGTTCATGTCAGACCTTCTTTCATCGCTTATCTCTATATAACCATACGATGCAACCGCTTACGTCACCTACTATTTTGCTTGTTGGCAAAGATATCGGCAAGCAGTAAAAAGCATCTTTCCTCAATCGGAAAGATGCTTTGTCTAAAGTTAGGCGGTCTTCAGGCGATTCCGTGTATGAATCGACTTCATGACAGCGCGAGCAATCGGTTGAGCGAACAACAGCTCGACCCAGAATGCGATACCGAAGTTACGGAACCACGTCGGGAAGAAGTGTTGCAACGTATCAAAGTTGATTTCCCCCATCCCGATCCACGGCCCGATGATCGTCATGAAAAACGAGATCAGCGAGACGTTCAACACGATGTTCAGCAAGATGCGGGCGTTAAAGCCGTCCGCTTCTCCGGCAAATCGCTTGAACAGGAACCCGGCTGCAGGTTTGACGATGAAGCGAATCAAAATCATAAGCGCAATCCAGGCGAACGGGATGATTTTGAGCGTGTCGATATAATGGGCGACACTAAAGCCGCGTTCCATCCCGACGATGATTGGTGCGATCGTGTTTACGGACAAGATGGAAATAATCAGCATGAACAAGACGCCTTCTTTAGGATTTTGAGGTAATCGATTTTCTTTGTACATGGTAAATCCTCCACACTACATATAATTTCAGCTGGCAGACGTATCTTGCGACATATATTTTTGGTCTATGACCAATATCTCTACAAACTGATTGTCATAGTGTAGCAAGTTGGAGGCTTGCTTCGTAAGCATTATTTTTGGAAATTATTCAACCGTTACCGATTTCGCCAAGTTACGAGGTTTGTCGACGTCGCAGCCACGAGCGAGCGCGGCGTAATACGCCATGAGTTGGACCGGTAATACCGTGATGAGCGGAGCGAGAATCGGTTCAACGTGCGGCAAGATGAACTCGTCGTTCTCATGCTCGACGCCTTGCATCGAGATGATACACGCATTGGCACCACGGGCGACGACTTCTTTGACGTTGCCGCGGATGTTCAAGTTCGTCTTCGGTTGCGAGATGAGTGCGATGACCGGTGTGCCGTCTTCAATCAAGGCGATCGAACCGTGTTTGAGCTCCCCGCCCGGGTAGCCTTCTGCTTGGATATACGAGATCTCTTTTACTTTGAGCGCGCCTTCGAGACAGACCGACGCATCGAGGCCACGTCCGATGAAGAACGTGTTCGGCGTCGTCTTCAAGTAGCGGTCCGACAAATCTTCAAACAGTTCTTTTTGAGACATGATCGAGTCCATGATCGTCGCGACGCGCGCGAGTTCCGGCATCAACTCGAACGGCAACTCTTTCCCGTTCGCCCGGGCGATGTCGTAGGCGAGAATGGCGAGCACGGCGATTTGGGCCGTGTACGCTTTCGTCGACGCGACCGCGATCTCCGGGCCAGCATGGAGGAGCATCGTCTCGTTGGCCTCACGCGAGAGTGTCGACCCTGGCACGTTCGTCATCGTGAGCGCCTTGTAGCCGCGCTTCTTCACTTCGACGAGGACGGCCCGGCTGTCAGCCGTCTCTCCAGACTGTGACAAGAAGACGAAGAGCGGACGTGAACTTAAGAGCGGCATATTGTAGCCGAATTCCGATGAGACATGGACCTCGGTCGGGATACCGGCAATCCGCTCAAGGATGTCTTTTCCAACGAGCCCAGCGTTATAGCTCGTGCCACAGGCGACGATATAGATGCGGTCGGCTTCCGAGACGAGCGAGCGCACGCCTTCTGTGAGCTCGATGTCACCGGCTTCGTTCTGGTAGTGTTGGATGATGTTACGGATGACGGCCGGTTGCTCGTCCATCTCCTTCAACATGTAGTGCGCGTACGTGCCCTTCTCGATGTCTGACGCATCGATCTCGGCCGTGTACGGGGCACGTTCGAGGATCTCGCCGTCGAGCGTCTTGATCGTCGCCGATTCGCGCGTCAAGATGACGATCTCGCCGTCGTGGAGCTCGAGGTACTGGTCCGTCACTTGGAGCATCGCCATCGCGTCAGACGCCACGACATTGAACGTGCCGTCGCCGAGTCCGACGAGGAGCGGTGACTTGTTCTTGCCGATATAGAGGCGTTCTTTGTCCTCCGAGTCGATCATCGCGATAGCGTACGAGCCGTGAAGCTCAGACAACGTCTTACGGAACGCCGCCTCGACGTCATGTAGCGCGACAAAATTCTTCTCCATCAACTGGACGATGACTTCCGTGTCCGTCTCCGAGAGGAACGGGACGTCTAGCGTCGCCTTGATCTGCTCGTCGTTCTCGATGACACCGTTGTGGACGAGCGTGAAGCGGCCCGTCGTGCTCTGGTGCGGATGCGCGTTCGGGACGCTCGGCACGCCGTGTGTCGCCCAACGTGTGTGGCCGATGCCGATGGCGCCTTCCGCTTCGACCGGTACGATGTCACGAAGTGCGGCGATGCGACCGACTTCTTTGAACACATGCACATCGTCACCGACGAGCGCGATTCCGGCTGAGTCATAGCCTCGATACTCGAGCTTTTCCAACCCTTTCAATAAAATCTCTTTCGCTCCGACTTGACCAATCATCCCTACAATTCCACACATAACAATTCTCCTCATCGATTCAATTTCTCGAAAAAGGAAACGGGCTTTTTAGAGTGCTGTCAACGTGTTCCTCGTTGTCCGTCCGGTCACCCGAACGTTTTAGAAGACCACTTGTAGTCGTGACAGGCGACTAGAGGGCATCCGCCGAAACATCGATTACCCCCACCTCGTCAACTCCGTAGAGTTCTGGCGCTTTTCCTTCATAGCTGGCCGTTTCTCCAGATACCCTTTCATGCTAGCCGGTCTCGATCGAATCCGAAAGTGTTTATGTCACAACAGAATCCGATACTTTTTTACTGTTCATGCAAAAGTCACCACTTTCACTAAAAAGCTACTTTTTTAACAGGGTTGTCCCGTCGAGCTCGTTCGGGCATGATGGAAGTATATATAGATGAAGTGGAGGAATGGCTATGAATATCGTCTTTCTCGTCATCGGCATCATCTTATCAACAGCATCGAAATGGCTACAGATTGAAGGACAAAGTGAGATTGGAGATTTTCTCGTGTTTCCGGCCGCCTTCTTCTTGGCGCTCGCGCTCATGTTCAGCTTTCCGTTCTTTAAAGAATGGTGGGACGACCCGTCGCTCCGTCCGAAAGCATATCGCTTTGCCGGACTTGCTGCCGGCGGCGTCTTGTCATTCCAGCTCTTCGCCTGGCTCCTGTTCGGGCAAGGCGAGTGGATCGGAAGTATGTTCTTGATTCCGTTCTTCATCTGTCTCTACTTCGTCATCCGCACGTTCAAATGAAAAAGGGGAGCGCCTAGGCGTTCCTCTTTTTTAAGAGATGTCGAAGTCGAGTAGGACTCCATAGTGATCACTCGGCAGTACGTCGGTGTTCGGGTCGGGCGTCTTCCCAAACACGTCCACGTTCGAAATGGAGGGGACGCTCCTTGCATCGTGACGCAATAACACCCAATCATAGCGCTCTGGTCGTTTCAGTAAAGCATCCTGCTTCAAATACGGATTATGTACATAGTCTAACGTCGGCTCATCCCCACCACAGTCACATGTGGCGACATCGATCCAGCGATGTTCACTCAAGTAGCGATGAATCTCCGACTGCGGATCGTCATTGAAGTCCCCACACAAAATCTCGTAGCGTTCTCCCGCACCGATCCACTCGCGGACCGCTCGCACTTGCGCTTCCCGAATGTCCGGCGACCTCCAATTTAGATGGACGTTCGTCAATCCGAACGCGTGACCTCCGGCTTGAAACGTCACCCGCATCGCACAGTAGTTCACTTCTTCTACATCGTGGTGCCAAATCGCATCTTCTGTATCGAGCGGAACTTTACTTAAGATAGCGAGCCCTTCATCGGGTGAGTCCGGATAGGCGAGAAACACGCAACACGGATAGCCCGTTTCGTTGGCGATCTGTTCGGCTACACGGATGCCTTGCTCCCCTTCCACATACGTTTTGACTTCTTGAAGCGCCAGTAGATCGGCATCAATCTTCTGCACTGTGGCACAGATAGATTCGATTCGTTCGGACCAGGATGTCGGATTGTTCCAGATGTTGAACGTCGCAATCCTCATATGCCGGCCCCGCTTTGGTACGTATCTGCCAGCACAAATCGCTCGCTTTCTTGAATCTGTTGAATCGTTTGGCTCAACTCACCGACCGTGTTGTCGAAGTAGTAACGGTCTGGTGCGCCCGAGCTTCGAAACTCGTTCCGTAATAGGATCACCCGCTCCCCCATCTGCGCATCGATTGGTCTGTGCTGATCGCGTCGGACGTGAACGTCTTGATTCGCCCATAAGATGACGTAGCGCACTTCGATTCCTTGCGCGATCCAGTGCGCCGTGTAACGCTTCACGTCGTGCCAAAACGCGACCCAGTCCACAACGACTTCATAGCCTGCTTCAAAAAAGTTGTCAGTTAAGGCGACAATGTTTTTCCAAACCAGGTCGTTCGCCCGCTCCGATTCCCAAGGTCTTTCACGACCAGAGACTACCATATGACTAATGTCATCTCCCGAGACGTATGCACTTTTCTTCATATTTTGAACGAGTCGTTTCGCCGTCGTCGATTTCCCTACGCCGGCCGGTCCCGATACAATCCACAGTCTTTTCTTCATCAGTTCTTCCCCCTCAACCATCAAGAGGAAGCGCTCAAGCGCTCCCCCATTTTTGTTCTTCTCTCAATTCGGCTTCCGTGACGTAGTGATCATCGAGTTGAGCCATATGCCGTTCATACAGACGATGCTCGAAAATGGCAAGCATGTATCCCCCTAGACCAATCAAGGCGAACGTTTGGAGTGAAATGAGATCCGTGAGCAATGCGTAAACCCACAATAAGAAGAAGGGTAACGTCACGAGCCCAAAGATCGAGTTGAGGTGAATGAGCCGCTTTGCTGCATCCGACTGCAAAAATTGCTTTTTGATGTTCTCTCGTTGCCACATCTTGCGAAAATCAGGCAGGCCCGCTGCGATGCTGAGAAATATGACTGTCATTGGTGATAGCCAATTATATTCCATTGAGAAAAATAGAAGCACGGCCAACACCGCTGACAAGAACACGTGTGTGGAATGCTTTCTCTGATCGAACGCCGTCAATTCACGCATTTGGCTGCGCTTATCCATGCTCTCGTTCCTGCTCAATCTCACGGGCTTCTCGAATCAATTTTAAGTCCTCTCCCGTCAAATAATGACCGTCATGCTTTTGGATGATGCGGTCGAGCCATCTCCCTAAAAAGGCAGCTCCCCAGAAAAAGGCTTGCGACAACAAGAATGCCTGGAACGTTTGTGGTTGTGTCGTCTCATAAAATACGACAATCCCGTAGTATCCAATCGCGCTAAACCCAATCAAATAAACCGTATATCGCAGCGTGAGCAGCTTCCGTGCTTTTTCGTTTTTCACGAACCGGAGCCACATGAAGAATCGAGCGGTTTCGATACTAAACAGAAGAACGAAAATCGCTACTAAGAATACGAGGAAAAATGAATCTGGCATGTCCCAGTACGATGCGTAAACGAGCATTCCAACGATTGCAGAAACAGCCAGGATGCCAAAACCCCAACCGGTCCACTTTTCAAATCGAAGAACCGTATCAATCTGTTGTTTGGATTGCGGTGATAGTTCCATTCAACTCATCCTTTCAATCAATTCTTCACAACACTTCGACTTTTTAAAAATGTATTGTTATTTTTGGTGATCGTCCCATGCGTCATCCTCTTGTTCCAAGATTTCTGAATAGGTTAACAACTGCGGTTGATGCAGATTGATTCGTTGTTTCCATTTTTTCTCCCGATAAGATCCTGTTAAATTCCAAAGGGCGACTACACCGCCAGTTAAAATAAAGGCACCCTCGTTTACGTACAGCGGAATGAACAGCGCAAATAATGAAGCGGCCTTAATCCAGCAGTCAACGAGTCGGTAACGTAACACCTGCACGACGGCCTGATGGTCGGCAAAATGACGCACGACTCGATATTCCATGTATCCTTTATAGGCCTTTCCCATAGATACGATCAACATGACTGGGATGACCCACGTCGCCTGTGTCCATAACATAACGATTAACGAAATCAAGAAAATGAATAGGATCGGCCAGCTAAAGACCCGTTCGAATTGTTTGGCACGTTCTAACGAGATATCAAATTGACGATCCATTCGGGACCCTCCCTTCAATCACTTCCTCATACGTCGGCAGCTCTGGCCCAACTTGTTTAAGTTTTTTGACAAACCACTTCCGCCGAATCGGACTCAACACTCCCCATATCCCAAAAAAGAGACCAATCAAAAGACCGAGATCTTCCGCTGTCAGCAGCGTCACCATGAGTGTCGTCAACAAAAGTGCGTCCAGCAGTTCAAAAACGAATTGGAGCATGAGGATCCGATGCGCCTTAGGATGCTCCGTCACCCTCCACATGATGCGCATTTCTTTATAGCCTGTCACAACGATGATGAAAGAGACCGAGCCCATGATGGGAATGAGCCACATTTTCTCCAACAACAAGGCGACGATGAAAGCTGTGACATACAGAATGAGGACGGGTGCCCCATAACGTCGCATCCGTTGAACCCATCTCACGTCCCGCTCCATCTTAAATCGCCTCCTTGTTTAACTGTTTATACTTTATATCATGACGTTTCGTTTGCGTTTCAACGTTCCACGTCCATAGGAAGGCGCCTCCGATGAAGATCATCACGTATACGTACGCCACGTTTGATGTGAACAAAATCCCATGATTCAATCCAAGAAAAAATGCGACACTGTTTATGCCATCTCGAGCAAGTTGGCGACGATACAACCCCTTCAATTCTGGGTGGAATGTTAGGCGCATACGATAGCGTTTCATATATAAAAGATTAAGTGGAATGAGTGTACAAGCGATGTACAGGGCGCCCCACTTGAGTTCAACCGTCCAGAAACTGATTGGTAACATCAGGACAAAAAATGTTCCAAAAAGACCAAAAATCCATTGATCGAAAAGTCGGGCCCATGCCTTCTCTTGTATCATCCGCTCATTCATCTCTTCAATCGTTCCTTCCCTGATTCCTCTAACAGTGGGATACGTTCACTCATCTGCTTCTGGAATGATCGGCCGAACACTACCCATAGGAGCAGTACAATGAATAGCGTCAAACTGTCATATTTCAAGAGGAGGAGCGTTACAGTTATTGAAATGAGAATCGTTGAGCTCACCAAATCATATACGAGATCCCACTTAAGTAATCGTACTAAATCACGTTCGCTTATATGTGTACGCCGCATTCGATACTTTTTCACATCCAACACAATCATGGCGATTCCAATCACGACAAGCGGAATGGTCAACCATAAGTAACTTCCGAAATAGGATATAGCGAGCGCCATTGATGCGAACGCAAGGGAAGCATAGCTTATACGAAGAGGTGACTTCCCCCATGTATCCTCCTCCATATACCAACGTGTCTCTTTCACTTAAGGCACACCCTTTCATTACAATGCTTACCTTACTCATACGTGCCCTATCACCTAATTGTTTCATATTTTCCAAATATTCTCGCAATGAATCGTTCGACGTTTTTCAACAATTGCCGAAGGATTGTCCGCCACCCCGATTCAATTTCTGATATACTGTTAGCGTATTCATACCTACAAATTTTTTATATGAAAGGTGCAGACCCTGATGGCTCCAAAGTATAAACAAGTCGCTGAACAGATTGAGACGGACATTATGAATCACGTCTATCAACATACGAACAAGCTCCTCACCGAGGACGAATACGCCACAAAATATGGCGTCAGCCGCAATACAATTCGAAAAGCAATTGAGATTCTCGTCAACAAAGGTTATGTCTATCAAGTCCAAGGGAGCGGCGTCTTCGTCCGTGACCATTACATGAGCGATTACGTGAACCTCGAGAAGTTACAAGGTCTCACAAGCGACTTCAGTGGACGGAAAGTCGAGACGCGAGTACTTGATTTTGAATTGACGACAGCGAACGATGAAGTCTCCGAACGGATGAAGTGTAACGTCGGGACACCCGTCTACTACGTCAAACGTCTCCGGCTCGTCGATGACCACCCGTTCTCGGTCGAGGACTCCTATTTCCGAAAAGACCTCGTCGTCTATCTCGACCGGAACATCACCGAGAAGTCGATCTACAACTACTTCCGCAACGACCAAAAGCTCGCCATCGGCTTTGCCGACCGTGTCATTTACGCCGACTTCTTAAACAAGGAAGACGCGGAGTTGCTAGGATTGCACGAAAACGACCCGGCCCTCCTCGTCGACAACACCGTCTATTTGACGAACGGTCAAATCTTCGACGTATCGCGCTCGACACATCATTTCCGCCATGTGAAGATGCTCAAAGTCTCTAACATCAAGTCCTAAACGCACTCGAGAGATTGTTCTCGCGTGCGTTTTCTTATGTTCACATTTTGGACGAAAAGAAAGGGTTTACATGTAAGCGGTATCGTGCTACTATCAACTTGTAGAATTTGTACCTATGAATTTTGGTTATCCATACAAAAAGGAGAGATACTATGGTTTCTGAAACAATCGAAATTACTCCCGAAGATATCTTCGGTTTAATCGCCCTTTCAGGCGACGCCAAAGCGAGCTACCATCACGCGATGCTCTTGATGCAAGAAGGCAAAGCGGAGGAAGCGGCGGAAGCAGTGAAAGCCGGCGACGCGACTTTGAAAGAAGCACACGCCATCCAGACGAAATTCGTCACGCTCGAGGCACAAGGGAAAACGGCCACGGTCGGCGTCCTCATGGTGCACGCGCAAGATCACTTGATGAACACGATTCTCGTAAAAGAGATGCTCGGTTATATGATGAACATGCAAAACGAAATCAACCAATTGAAAGGAATGGATCAAAAATGATGAAAATCGGACTCTTCTGCGCAGCAGGTATGTCAACAAGTATGTTAGTAGAAAAAATGAAAGCGGTTGCCGCTGAACGAGGCATTGATGCTGAAATCGCAGCTTACCCAGAATCAGAAATGGAAACGTATGTCGACCACCTCGACGTCGCGCTTCTCGGACCACAAGTGAAATACTTGCTCTCGAAAGGCAAACAGATCTGTGAGCCTAAAGGCGTTCCAATCGACGTCATCAACACAGTCGACTACGGCATGATGAACGGAACGAAAGTATTAGACCACGCATTGAAACTCGTAAATAAATAAACTGAGGTGACCACTTTGAAAATGCCAAACAATTTCTTGTTCGGCGCCGCTTCGGCTTCTTACCAAGTCGAAGGCGCATGGAACGAGGACGGGAAAGGACTCTCAAACTGGGACGTCTTCTCGAAAATTCCTGGAAAAACATTTGAAGATACGAACGGCGACGTCGCAGTCGACCATTACCACCGTTATAAAGAAGACATCGCGCTCATGGCAGAGATGGGACTCGAATCATATCGCTTCTCGATCTCATGGCCGCGCATCTTCCCGAACGGTACAGGCGAGGTAAACGAAAAAGGACTTGAGTTTTATAACAACTTGATCGATGAGTGCTTGAAGCACAACATCGTCCCATTCGTGACACTCTACCACTGGGACCTTCCGCAAGCGCTTGAAGAGACAGGCGGCTGGAAAAATCCGGCCACGGTTGACGCATTCGTCCGTTTCGCCGATACTTGTTTCCAATCGTTCGGCGACCGGGTCCGTCACTGGATCACGTTCAACGAAGCAGTCATCTTCTGCTCGCTCGGCTACTTGACTGGGGCACACCCACCAGGCATCGAAGGCGACGTCAAAGGATACTTCCAAACGACGCACCACGTCTTCGTCGCTCACGCTCGTGCCGTCGAGTTGTTCAAACAAAACGGATATGAGGGCGAAATCGGGATTACACACGTATTCAACCCAGCCTTCAGCATCGATGACGCAGAAGAGAACAAGTTCGCGGAAATGCATGCGAACGCCTACTCGACACACTGGTTCTATGACCCGATTTTGAAAGGCGAATACCCAGAATACGTCGTGAAAGGGCTTGAAGAGCAAGGCCTTCTCCCTGAGATGACAGATGAAGAACTCGACCTCTTGAAGCGCACAGCTTCGATGAACGACTTCATCGGCCTCAACTACTACAGCCCGCAACGTGTCATGAAAAATGACTCGGCACTCGTCATGGCCGGTGGCCGTGAGAACTCGACAGGCCGCCCGGGTAACCCTTCATTCGACGGTGTCTATAAAACTGTCATGATGGATGATAAGGTTTACACGAAATGGGCTTGGGAAATCTCACCGGAAGCGTTCCTTGACGGCATGCACATGCTTAAAGATCGTTACGGCGACGTGAAAATCTACATCACAGAGAACGGTCTCGGTGATGTCGACCCAATCGTTGACGGAGAAATCCTCGACGACCCACGCATCGAATATATCGAAGGTCACTTACGCGCCGTGAAACATGCGGTCGAACAAGGCATCAACGTCGCAGGCTACTACGCTTGGTCGGCCATCGATCTTCTCAGCTGGCTCAACGGATATAAGAAGCAATATGGCTTCATCTACGTTGACCATGCGAACGGGCTTGCTCGTAAGAAGAAAAAATCGTTCTACTGGTACAAAGACATTATCGCTACTCGCGCTGAAAACCTATAAGGAGGTTCCCCATGAGCCGCTTAGAAACCGTATTTGAAAAATTCACGCCAGGGTTCGTTCGTTTTGCGAACGCCAAGCCCGTCCTTGCTATTAAGGACGGGTTCATCCTGACGATGCCGATGACGATCATCGGGTCATTGTTCTTGCTCATCCTCGCGCTCCCAATTCCAGGCTGGGCCGAATTCATGTCAGGTCTGTTCGGAGCCGATTGGACGCTCCCGCTCACGCAAGTCGTCGGTGCGACGTTTGACATCCTTGCTTTAATCGGCGTTTTTGGAATCGCTTACTCGTACGTTAAAAATGAGAAGATCGAAGGCGTACCAGCTGGTATCCTCGGAATCATCTCGTTCTTGATCATCACACAAGCGTCTGTCCTCTCTGAAGGTGGAGAAACAGTTGGCGGAGTCATCCCGAAAGTATGGACAGGCGGACAAGGTGTCCTCGCTGCCATCGTCGTCGGATTGGTTGTCGGATTCATTTATTCGCAGTTCATCAAACGCGGCATCAGCATTAAAATGCCTGACGGTGTTCCACCGGGCGTATCGAACTCATTCTCAGCACTCGTCCCTGGTCTTGCCATCATTACTCTTGCGGTTGCGACGTTCGCAACGTTCCAAGCGGTTGCAGATCGTACGTTCACAGAAGTCGTCTATGACGTGCTTCAAGCACCACTTCAAAACTTGACGGACACACTCGCTGGAGCCGTCATCATCATGGTGCTCATGTCAGTCATGTGGTGGTGTGGAATTCACGGAGCTGCGATCATCATGGGTATCATGGGACCACTCCTTACAGCAAACGCGCTTCAAAACCAAGCGATCCTCGATTCGGGTGAAACACTCGTTGCCGGTGAGAACGCAAAAATCGTTACAATCCAGTTCCTCGATGTCTTCACGAAGCTCGGTGGATCAGGAATTACAATCGGTTTCATTATCGCAACACTCATCGTCGCTCGTTCGGCTCATTTGAAGCAACTCGGTAAGCTCTCGCTTGCACCAAGTTTGTTCAACATCAACGAGCCGGTCATCTTCGGGATGCCAATCGTGTTCAACCCGATCATGTTCGTACCGTTCGTCATCGTACCTGCGATTGCATCGTTCATGGTGTACTTCTCAATCCTTTGGGGCTGGGTCGACCCGTTCAACGCACTTCAAGTGCCGTGGACGACACCACCCGTCATCTCTGGTTTCTTGATTGGCGGATGGCGTGCAGCGCTCTTACAGATTCTCACAATCGCTATGGCCGTAGCTGTCTATCTCCCATTCGTCCGCATGCAAGACCGTGTGTCGTACGGTGAAGAGTTGAAAGCACAAGAAGACGCAGACAAAGCGTCAGCCTAAGCAAAAAACGACAGCCCTTCTCATCATTGAGAAGGGCTGTTATATTTAGGGAAACAAGTAATAATGTGGATGGTTATCAAACATTGTCTGCTCAGTCGACACTAGTAAAGAATTAGAAAGGAAACCTCTATGACGAGAAAGAACCTGCAATGGATTGCGTTTGCTATCGCTATTTTGCCTTCGTCCGGTTTTTTAGTAATTGCGATGATCAGCGGAATGCATGTATCAAGAGACGCAATGAAAGATTTCTCGCTTATCTTTTATGCAATCTCGATTGTCATAATCTTGATTTCTCTTTTCTTACCTAAGAAAGTTGATAAACAATGAAACTGAACAACACTTCGCTCTTTTGTTTCTTATCCAGCATATCTGGCTTTGTTGCTCTTGCGATCCAATCTGTCTATCCGTTGTTTTTAAGCATGGCATTCCTTTTACTCGCCGGCTATCAGTTTGGAAAACAACGTCAACCCACAAACCCTAGTAAAGGAGACATTTGATTTGAAAAACTATACCCCTAGCTTCATGATCTTATCGAGCGCAGCACTGGCCTTCGGACTTGGGTTCAAATCCATCATTCCGTATGCGATGTTGATTGGTATCGGTTTACATATGATTTTCATCGGATGCGCTGCCTATTCGCTCGGTAAGTATCGGGCCCACGCCTCTCAACTCGACGTGTGACACCATGACCTTTTACGGTCACGGTGTTTTTTTGTGCCGATTTTCCTGTTTCAGATCGCTCTCCAATTCCCGGACCGGAAATTCAATCGCGATATCCCTTAAGCCTTCAAGGAAGCGTTTCACGTTCGCTACAGAGGTTTCAAATTTAATATCAAGCGCTTCCGCCTCGTTCCCAAGTGGATGCTCGAGATACCCATTTACTATGACCTCATCCCCATCCAGATCTCTTCTCACCAACACTAAGCTGACGAACGGTTCTGTCGGCGCGAACACGACTTCAGACACGACCCCGGCAACAAACGACTCGAACACAGATATGTAGCGCGCCACGATCAAACTGTCGAGCATAATGTCGTCGAACGTGATGCGATGGTCAGGCGTATGGAGTCCTACCCAATTCCGATGCCACGACGCGTCATGCATGTTGTCGGCGTCTGGATAGGCGTACGCGTAACTCTCGATCGTCACATCCATCGTCTCGTCACGCGACATCAATTTCGCAATCGGCATCGTTATCCGTCCTTTCGCAGTGAATAGCCGTCAATCTCCTGTAGACGCATCCGTTTCTGATCGACGGCCGCATGCACGATGACCGTCACCCCCGGATTGAGCTCCATCATCTTCTTGATTTTCGTCAAGTCGTCGCCCTTAATCTCGACCGGTAAGACGAACTCGCCTTCCTTCAAGTGAATGAACTTGATTTTCCCTTTATCGTCGTAACCTGTCACTTCGTATGTCGCATACTCGCGTTTCATTAGTAACAACCTCCTTTAAACGTCTTGTGTACTTAATAAATCACTTCCCTATCCCGTAATATTCTTTGACTTGATTCAAAGTAACTTGGATCCCGACTTTTTCTAATCTTGGATTCACTAGTTCATAGAGTTCTTTAATCATGTCTACACGATCTTCATCTACTCCGTAATGAATTTTGCGATGGCAGTTGGCGCATAAGCAGATAATATTCGCAGCACGATCTAAATCAACATCTGGAAAATCATCATATCGAGATATTCCCACGAAATGGTGCGCTTCACAATATGGATGTCTCGAAGATTTAGAAATAAAGGTTGCGTGCTCAGATCCTACCTCACATTGGTGCCCTGCTCTGGTCAATGCTGCAGCCGCCTCTCGAACATCTCTTGGGTATTTTTGACGACCACCTTCATCAATGACTAGCTGTTTACGTGGTCTTGGCACTTCATGTAAAGATGGATCTTCTTCTTTGACGATACCAGAATATCGATCAATAGCTTGTTGATACTCGATTTCATTATTTTCAAGATATTCATTATCATCTTTTAAAAGGATATACCTGTTGAATTCTTCAGCACTTCGGTCGTTAAGTAGTGTCTTTAATTTTTGATAGCTTTCTAACAGCAAACTAAAGTCATGTATGAGAACCGAGTTATCTGGTATCGCGTTCATATCATAATAGATACCCATAATATGACCATTTTCATATCCAATTGCTAAATCCTTTTGTGATGCTAAATCAATTTTTTTCAGATTAAACTTTGAAGGTACATTGATTTTACTGCGCATAATGCTAGCAGCTGTTCTAGCTTTCTCTTTTCCCAATTTCGCTCCGTATTCTTTACTGAAATATGTATATCCCTGATTCAAACTAAGATAAAATCCAGACATGTCGCTTTTAAAAAGATACACCAGATAGTACCCTCTGGTTGCTGAAGAAGTAATTGCTCGATCAAAACAACCGATCCAAGGAACTGTCGCCCAATTCCCCTTCCCTACTGAACCAGTGATTGTATATTTTTTCTGATCTAAGTTTAACTGCTCATACATTAAATTCGGAATTTCTTTTCTAACTTCACGACTGAGTTCGTTTTTTTTAAATGGGGATTGCTTTTCAGTCAAATAATTATTTAATACGTATCGGAACGTACTTTCAAGATTTTTGTTATTCATATTCCCACCTCATTTATCAATTAAATTACTATATTACCTATACTTTACCAAAATGGTTCTTATAATATTACTTTTCCCAGTAACTTTATTTATCCACACAAAAAATCCATCCCTGTAGCGGCAGGGAGGGATTCGTCTTACGCCTCGACGCTATCCGCGTGTTTGGCTTTATGGTCCGCGATGACGCCTGCGTACCATTTCGCGCTGTCTTTCCAGACGCGCTCTTGTGTGTCGAAGTCGATGTAGAGAATGCCGAAGCGCTTCTCGTAACCGAAGCTCCATTCGAAGTTGTCCATCAAGGACCAGAGATAGTAGCCAGCGATGTTCATGCCTTCATCGTTCAAATCAGATACGGCTGTGAGGTGCTTTTGGACGTAGTCGATCCGTTTATCGTCATGGACTTCGCCGTTCTCAAGCACGTCGTCATACGCGGCGCCGTTCTCGGTGATGATGATAGGAAGATCAGTGTACTCGTTACGTAAGCGACGGATCAGGTCTTTGAATTCGTTCGGGGCGATATCCCAGCCCATGCCCGTCTTGTCGTAATCGGAGTAAGCACCGACCGTCATGAAGTCGTTGGCTGCGCTGAACTCAACGAGTCCGCGGCTGTAGAAGTTGATGCCGAAGAAGTCGCACTCTGTCGAGATCGTCTCCATGTCACCTAGTTTGATGAAGTCGTACGTATGAACATATTTCGCAAACAAGTTCATCATGTCGACCGGATACTGACCTTTGAAAACCGGGTCGAGGAACCAGCGATTCGAGTAACCGTCCGAGTTGTTTTGGGCGAGTCGGTCATTTACCGAGTCCGTCTTGGCGTAAACCGGTGACAGGTTGAGCGTGATCCCGATCGGCGTCGTCGACTTCAACTCTTGCTTCAACAGTTCGACTGCTTTCCCGTGCGAGAGGAGCATATGGTGCACGGCGCGGACCGCTTCGTTCATGTCGCGATGCCCCGGTGCGTGGACACCGAGATGGTAGCCGAGGAAGCCGGCACACCATGGCTCATTGTGCGTGATCCATGAGTCGACGATGCCGTCAAGCTCATCGAAGCATACTTTGGCGTAGTCAAGGAACCAGTCGACCGAGTCGCGGTTCACCCAGCCGCCTTCTTCATGTGCCCACATCGGGAGATCCCAGTGGTAGAGCGTGACGGCCGGCTTGATACCTTCCTCACGGAGGCGTGTCGCGAGCGTCTTATAGAACGCCATCCCAGCCGGGTTGAACTCCCCCTTCGCCGGAAAGATGCGCGGCCACGCGATCGAGAAGCGATACGTGTCGACACCGAGCTGTTTGATGTGCTGGATGTCTTCTTCGAAGCGATGGTAGTGGTCGCACGCGACGTCACCGTTATGCTTCTCGAACACGCGTCCGTCGATGTCACAGAACATGTCCCAAATCGACGGCGTACGCCCGTCTTCGTTATGCGCGCCTTCAATCTGATACGACGAGGTCGCGGTGCCGAAGACAAAGTCTTTGTTAAACTGCATAGTCCATTCCTCTTTTCTCTCTAGTTATTCTTTGACCGCACCAGCCGAGATACTGCTGACGATATACTTCGACATGAACAAGAAGGCGATCATGATCGGCACGACCGAGATGGCGATACCGAGGTAAAGGGCACCGAGGTTCTCGGCGACTTGTGAGCCTTTCAGGAAGCCCATGAGGACCGGTAACGTGTACTTCTCTGGTGAGAACAAGAGCACGAGCGGCATTAGGTAGTTGTTCCATGAGCCGATGAACGTGAAGATCGACATCGTGGCGACAGCCGGCATCATCATCGGAAGCGCGATCGTATGGAAGATGCGAAGCTCGCTCGCCCCATCGATTCGGGCCGCTTCGATCATACTGACATGAAGCGTGGCCTGCGTGTACTGCCGGATGAAGAAGACGACGAACGGACTCGCGATTGACGGAATGATGAGCGGGATGAACGAATCGAGAATCCCGAGCGTCTTCGAAATCTCGTAGAACCCGATGAGTCCGAGTTGGCCTGGGACCATCATCATGACGAGCATGAAGATGAACATCACATTTTTCCCTTTGAAGTCGTAGAACGCAAAACCGAATGCGGTCATCGCCGAGAAGTAACCAGATAACAGTGTGACGAGAACGGCGATAATCAAGCTGTTCTTGAAGCCGTTCCAGATGTTGATGTAGTCACTCAAAATCGCATAGTTCTCGATGAGTGCCGTCCCCGGGAGAAGAGAGAAACCAGACATGATTTCTCCGTTCGTCCGTGTCGCGTTGACGAGCATCATGAGGAACGGGATGAAGCAAACGATCGTCAAGACGATCAAGCCCGTATAGATGACACCCCGGCTGAACAGTTTTTTCTTTTGCTTTTGTTGCGGCGGATCGACTTGACGCGGTGTCTCTTTGCGTGGCGGCTGCACTTCGCTGTCGGCGAGCATACGCCGTGATTCTGCATTTTGTTCCATTGCTTATGCTCCCTTCTGCGCAGCGCGTTCTTTACGGAACATGCCTTTGAAGACAATCGCCGAGAAGACGAGTGTGATCAAGAACAAGCCGTAAGCGACCGCTGCCGCATAGCCGTAGTTGTTATACTTGAATGCCTGGTTGTACAAGTAAAGTACCATCGTGTTCAATGAGCCATCTGGTGCGCCGATTCCATCCGTTAAGAGGAGCGGAAGGTCGAACAGTTGAAGTCCACCGATGAGCGATGTGATCATGATGTACAAGAGAATCGGTTTAAGTAGTGGCAGTGTGACGAACGTAAACATTTGCCAACGGTTCGCGCCATCGATATGGGCAGCTTCGAAGAAATCTTTTGAAATCCCCGACACGCCGGCCATGACGATGATGAACGAGTGACCGAACCACATCCATGTCAAAATGAGCGAGACGGACAGTTGTGCCGTCACCGGTTGCGATAACCAGTTGATCGGGTCCGAGATGATTCCTAGTTTCAAGAGGATCATGTTGAGTGAACCGTGCTGCCAGTCAAGCAAGATACCGAACAAGAGCGCGACCGAACTGATCGTGATCAAGTTAGGCAAGTAGAAAAATGAACGGAAGAACGCGAGGCCCTTCAATTTTAGACGAAGATCTGAGAACAGGAGTGCGAGAGCCAGTGCAAGACCGATCTGTAAGGCAAAGTTTACTCCCCAAATCTTGATCGTATTGACGAACGCCTCGATGAAGTACGTATCCGTCAAGAGTCGCGTGTAGTTGGCGAATCCGACGACCTCTTCTCCCGGGCTGCCGGTATAGTTAGTAAAACTGTAGTACAGGGTCAAGAAGACCGGATAAATACTGAATGTCAAAAAGACGACCCAAAACGGGGCAATAAAGGCATAGCCATAGCGGTCTAATTTTTTCACGTCGTGTTACTCCTTCCCTAGCAACCCTCAAAGGGGGGAAATCCCCCCACGGGTTAGCTGGCCTCAGTCAACTGTAATGTCTGGGTAAGCGTTTTTCGCTTGTTTCTTGAACTCTTCGATCGCTTCTTCTTTCGACTTCTTGCCTTCTACGTACTGGAGGACTGAAGCGCCGTAGAGCGTGTCGAGCTGTTGGTCGTATTTCGTGACGATTCCCGGTGTGATTTCATCCGCTTGGTCGAGGAAGAACTCGTAGTTGTTCTGTCCGCCGAGGAACTCATCGCTGAAGTCGTCTTTGATTTTGTCGGTAACTGGTTTGTAAGCGAGGACGTCACCTGTCTCTTCAGCCCAGCCAGTCAAGAACTCTTCGTCTTGTGTCATGAGCTTCACGAAGTCGTAAGCAGCTTCTTTGTTTTTCGATCCTTCGTAAACACCGAGCCATGTGCCGCCCCAGAAGTACGGGCTTGGACCGTTCGTGACTGCCCAGTCACCGGCTGTATCTTTCGCGCTGTCTTTCAAGACGCTGTGAAGGCCCCATGTCGGAAGGACGTAAGAGAAGACTTCTGTTTCCGTTTCTTTGCCGCCTTCTTTCACTTTGATTGGCTTCGACATCCCTTCGAACCAAGATGGTGACCATTCTGGAGCGAGTGCCGTGTATTGTTTCTCACGAAGTTCTTTCGCATAGTCCATGTAGTTGATCTTGTCTTCTGTCAACACGAGTTCGTTCTTGTCGTTTACCCATGCTTCTGGGTTCGCGCCTTGTGAGAACCAACGGATCGCGCCTTCGTCTGGGAACATTTTGTAGCCTTTTTGCTTCATCTTCTCAGCAACTTCGAAGACGCCGTCCATCGAGCTCATCATGTTGCCGATTTCAGTCGGATCGTCTGTGCCGAGGACTTCTTTTGCTAAGCTACGTTTGTAGTAGACGCCACCTGGTGTCGTTTGCCATGAGAGGGCGCGCACGTTGCCGTCTTGGTCTTTCCCGAGGTCGAAGACGTACGGGATATAGTCGCCAGAGATTTCGTTGACGTTGTACGGCTCATCTGAAAGGTTTTCCCAATAGCCTGCGTCAACCCATTGCTTGAGGAACGCGATCTCGCCTGTGAAGACGTCCGGTGCCCCCACGCCGCTTTCAAGTGCTGGCTTGAGTTTTGTCGGATAGTCGGCGATTGGAACGATTGTCAATTCGACTTTGACGCCGTTCTTCTCTTCGTATGTTTTGATTGGTTCTTTGAGCTCATCCGTGAACGACCAAACTTTGAGAACGTCGTCTTTAGAACCTGACCCAGAACCTGAAGTCTCTTCGTCGTTTGAGCAAGCGCCCAAGACGCCGACTGATAGTGCTCCGATTGAGAGTAAGCTGACTAATTTTTTACGCATGTGTGAACCCATCCTTTTAAGTGTTTTAGAAAGCGTTTACAAGAAGAGGTAATAATTTTTCGAAAGCGCTTTCGGAAATACTGAAATAAAATATCGAAAGCGGTTTCGATTTAGGGTAAATGATTTTCGAAATCGCTCTCTTTTCTCCAGTCCGCTGAAGCGAACAGAGCGACTTCGAAAGATCATCGTGACTTGTTTACTTTTTGACCGGTGCGCAGGACGCCCGTTCAATTAACCGAACTGGGATGACGCGACGTTCAGTTCGACGTTCTTTGGCTGTCATCTGCTCGATGAGTAGCTCGGCCGCCGCTTCTCCGATTTCGTCGGTATCTTGACGAATCGTCGTCAGTTTCGGTGTGATGTACTTGATCATCTCGATGTCGTCATAGCCGATAATCGAGATGTCTTCCGGGACCCGGAGACCGTGTTCATGGACGGCTTCGATTGCCCCGATGGCCATTTGGTCGCCTGCGACGAAGACGGCTGTCGGCGGTGACTCCAGTTGTAACAACTTTTCCATCGCCTGCTTGCCTTCTTCGACGGAGAAGAATCCGGCGTTGACCAAGTGATTAGGTTGAATCGGTAAGTCGAGTGCATGCATCGCAAGCTCATACCCTTTCACCCGGGCCGCACCAGCGTCAATCGACGAATCTCCGGCGATATGCGCGATGTGGCGATGTCCTAACTCGTACAAGTAGTTTACAGCCATGCGGGCACCTTCCGTGTTGTCCGAATAGACGACGCTACAGTTGGCGCTATCCATATCGACCACGACGATCGGGATGTCACTTTGCATGAGCTCTTGTACTTGCTCGTCCATCCGGTCCGAACAAATCACGACGATGCCATCGACTGCTCGATGTTTGAAGTGTTCGAGATAACTCATGTCCCGGTTCCGGAGGTTTCGCGAGGCGAAAATCAAATCATAGCCGTGCTCCTCGGTCGCGTGACGGAAACTTTCAATGATGCCGTTGAAGAATGGATGCTTCATTCCGACTTCGTTCGCTTCTGAGAACATGACCCCGATCGCCCACGATTTCTTCGTCGATAACGACTGTGCGTGTGCGTTTGGCAGATAGTCCATCTCAGCCGCAGCTTGTAATATTTTGGCTCTCGTCTTTTCGCTGACGTCCTTATAGTTGTTCAACGCTTTAGAGACGGTCGTAATCGAAAAGCCGGTTTTTTTAGCTAAATCATAAATCGTACCCATGTCATTCTCCTCTTCCCGAAAGCGCTTTCGGTAATTTGATTGTAGCGCATGAATTTGTAGGAATCAATTCTTTTTCGTGGAATATTTTGAGATTTATTTTCGTACCGTGTTTCTTCTATATTAACGGATAAAGTCACTTTTTGTCGTTAGTGTGTCCGTGTATACAGCCAAACGAGGTTCGTGAACTTTTGTACTTCTGTCTCTCCCGTCACCCCTTTGAACAAACGTTGGAACGGCTTGAGCAACTGTTCGAGGACGATTTTCCGAAGCCGGTCTTGATGGAGCTCGTATGTGATTGCTTCAAACAAATCCGCTTGCTCCTCGGTCATTTTCACGTGCTCATGGATGCGCGCTGCCATCTCGATTAGCTCCTCTTTCGTGACGAGATTCTTATCCGTCGTCCCGCGCATTTGGTCGACCGTGACCGGGTTCAGGATATGTTCTCCGGTATCGACCATCCGAGCCGCCATCAGTTCGACGTAGGCGTACAAATTACGAATCAATCGCTGAATCGAGTAGGCCGTGTTCGTGATCCGGAGTGTGAACAGGATATGTTGCAACATCCCGTTGAAGAGCACCGTCAACTCGACCGAATACGGACGAATCGCTTCCCCGATAATCTCCGTCAAGCGCATGGCGAGCCACTCGATTTCATAGACGCGGTGTTGGAGGACGAGCTTTTTCAATTCGGGCTCATTCGCTGACATAATCGACTCGAACAAGGCGTGGAGGTTCCGTTCTTCGTTCAATTGAATGAGGATGGAAATCTGCTCGATAAAGACGTCCTTGTCGCGCTTATCACGTCCCATCTGCATCTCAATCCGTCGTTGGCCGGCGTCGTAGCGCAAATTTTCGAGAATGTTGGCGACACAGTCCGTCTTCGAGGCGAAGTAATTGTAGAACGTGCCTTTGGAGATGTTGGCCCGTTCGATGATTTCTTGGACCGACGTCTGCTGCACTCCGTTCTCAATGAACAAAGCCATGGCCACGTCAGCAACTTTTCGTTTCTTATCCTTCATATACTGATTGCTCCGTTCTGTTTGAATTCTAGCTTAAGTATACCATTTTGAACCCTTAGTACAAAATGGTTGATTTATTTATACGACGGGTATAAAATCATGACATCGACACTTACTAGTATATAACTATTTAGAAAATAAAGGAGCAACTCGTATGAAACCAGAATTCCAAAAGAAACCGCCGTATCTCATGCTCGCGGTCCTCTTTGTTGGGGCGTTCATCGCCTTCCTCAACAACTCTTTATTGAACGTCGCGCTCCCATCGATCATGGTCGATTTGGAGATTGCTGACTACTCGACAGTGCAGTGGCTCGCGACCGGCTTCATGCTCGTGACGGGCGTACTTGTCCCGGCATCGGCCTACTTGATCACCCGGTTCTCAAACCGGAGCCTCTTCATCACTTCGATGGCGATTTTCGCCCTCGGGACGGCTATCGCTGCCTTCTCTCCAACCTTCGGCGTCTTACTCGCCGGTCGGATGATTCAAGCGGTCGGTGCTTCGACGATGGGCCCTCTCCTCATGAACGTCATGCTCGTCAGTTTCCCGCGTGAAAAACGCGGAACGGCGATGGGGATTTTCGGTCTTGTCATGATCTCAGCACCAGCCATCGGTCCGACACTCTCGGGTTATATTGTCGAGTACTATGACTGGCGCGTCTTGTTCGAGATGATTCTCCCGCTCGCCATCATCGGGCTCGGTCTTGCCATTTGGAAAGCCGAGAACGTCATGGTCCAAAACAAAGAGCAATCGCTCGACTATCTCTCGCTCGTCTTGTCGACACTCGGTTTTGGTGGCGTCTTGTACGGTGTCAGCTCGGCGAGTTCGGACGGTTGGGACAACCCGATCGTCTTGACGACGATGATCGTCGGGTTCGTCGCATTAATCGCCTTCGTCATCCGTCAGCTCAATATGGAGAAACCGCTCCTCGATCTTCGTGCGTATAAGTATCCGATGTTCGCACTCGCTTCAATCATTGCGATCGTCAACGCCGTCGCCATGTTCTCAGGGATGATTTTGACACCGGCCTATGTGCAAAGCGTCCGCGGCATCTCGCCGCTCGACTCTGGGCTCATGCTATTGCCGGGTGCCATCATCATGGGGATCATGTCGCCGATCACAGGGAAACTGTTCGATAAGTTCGGACCGAAGTTGCTCTCGATCACAGGTCTCACGATTACGGCCATCTCGACGTACATGCTCGCCAACGTCCAACTCGATTCGACGTACACGTACATCGTGACGACGTATACGCTTCGCATGTTCGGGATGTCGATGGTCATGATGCCCATCATGACTAATGGTCTCAACCAGTTGCCAACGAGCCTCAACCCGCACGGAACGGCCATCAATAACACGGCCCAACAAGTGTCGGGTGCGATTGGGACGGCCGTCCTTGTCACCATCATGAACTCGGTGACGAAGACTGAAGCCGAATCACTCATGACCGGCGTCGACCCAGCGACACTCACCGAGAGTGCGATGGGCGCGTTGACGCAGCAAGCGTTACTGTCAGGGATTCAAGTTTCATTCTATGTCGCTCTCGGTATGAACATTTTGGCGCTCGTGCTTGCGTTCTTCGTGAAACGAGTCGACGTGAAAAAACTTGATTTTAAAGAAGAGACAGCAGAACTCAAAAAAGCGAATTGAATTAATGAAACAAGCCGTCCTGAACAGGGCGGCTTGTTTGCTGTCTATCCTTTTGTAAAACTCAAATCGTGCCGATTCGGATGTTCCGGGTCATGTTGCCGAATTTTACGTTCGTAATACATCGTCGTCATCGTTTGAGTAGCAAATGCACACAATACAATGGTCATCCATAAGAAAAAATTAGACTGTAGCCCGGCCTTGAATAAAACATAGAACCCCATCGCGCCGAGCAACGAGATGGCGTTTCGCCCCATATAGGAACGACGAATGAGTGTTTGAACGTGCGGTTCATCTGTCAAACGCTGCATAAACCGGCTTTCACGCCATTCTAAATAACTTAACACGACGAGTCCCACTAAAAACGCGACCCCATAACCCGTTTGAAACTCGTTCATGACCAATAACGCAAATGAGATCCCGACCGCGATGACGACCGATACGTGCAAAGGCATCCATCTTTTTTGATACAGTTGAATCGTTCGAATTCGTGCTTGTTTCTCCATTTCTCATCACCTCACTTCTATCTTACGTAAGGAAACTGGTTTTTGTTTCCTTTTTTAACGATTTAGATTATTCTGATTAGAGGATGATCTTGAATATAGGGGTGAAGGATAGTGACTTGCAACCAAATACGACTGTTTAGCGGACTCGCACTTCTCGTGACGGGCGTCGCTTTACTACTTAAACGTTAACAAGCATTCGGGCATCTGCTCGGATGCTTTTTTCATGTAAACTGAAAGAACAAACTTGAGGACGTGTACGCGCTACGTCCATTAAGGAGGAACAGAGCATGTCGACTTGGGATAAACGATTCAATACGGATGAGTATGTGTACGGAGAAAACCCGAACGCCTTTGTGAAGCAACAGGCACACCTGTTCAAACAAGGGATGCGTGTACTCGCAATCGCGGAAGGGGAAGGACGAAATGCGGTTTGGCTCGCGGAACAAGGAGTCGACGTGGACATGTGGGACTACTCGCAAGTCGGTCTCGACAAAGCAAACCGGTTAGCGAAACGTAGCGGGGTCACTCTTCACACCCATCTCGTCGATTTGGTCGATGCCGATTGGCCGGAAGACGCCTATGACGCCATCATCTGTATTTACGGACATTTTCCCAATCATGTGAAAAAGTCCGTCGTTGCTGGGGTCAACCGAGCCCTAAAGCCAGGCGGTTATTTTGTGACGGAAGTCTACAGCGAGGCACAACTCGCTTATGGGACGGGCGGCCCGAAGCAAAAAGAACTGCTCTATACGCCAGCCGATTTCGCCTCACTCATGGATTCATTCAAAACGATTCACTTTTTCGACGGTACTGTGGAGCGACACGAAGGCGCACTCCACAACGGTGAATCGGCGGTCTTGCAATATATCGGACAAAAACATCACTGAATCGAAGAATTGGTTTCTCGTTCGATTCGAAAACAGGCTTCGAAACAAATCCGATTCGCCTCTAAAGCATATGCCGTCAACGTGCCTTCATGCAGGAGCATGATTTGCCGGGCAATCGACAGGCCAAGACCATCGCCGGGCGTCTCGCCTCGTGATGCGTCCACCCGATACGTCCGGTCAAACAAATGGTCGATGGACGCAATCGTCTGGGGTGTCGTCTCATTACACAGTTGCCATAAGACATACTCGTCTCGTTCAACAAGCGTCAATTCGATCGGTCCACCTGGTGTCGCGTATTTCAATGCGTTCGACATCAAGTTCTGAAAGACGCGAATCAGTTGGTCTTGATCGGCTTCGATGTAGAGATCGGGTTGCACATTGACCGACACGCGAGATCCAGCCTCTTCAAACAACGGGCCCATCTCGTGGACGAGCTGTGTCGTCAACAGACTGATGTTCATTCGATGTTTCGAGAGCGTCACTTGAGACGAATACAACCGGTTCACGTCCATCAACTGATCGAGCAATTGTTCGAGCTGAGCCGTTTTCTCGTTCAACACGTTGAAATGACTCCGTTCTATGTCCGTCATCACACGTTCGCTTTCGAGCAATTGTAGGTAGCCACGAATGCTCGTCAACGGTGTCCGTAAGTCGTGGGACAGGTTCGAGAACAGTTGATTCCGTTCTTCTTCGTGGGCCCGTTCCCGTTCAAACAGTTCTTTTAATTGAACGGACATTTGTGTGACATTTTTCGCAAGTGACGCGAGTTCATCCTGGCCCTTCAGGTCAACGGTTCGATCGAGGTCCCCGTTCGCAATCTGTTTAATCTCATCTGACAAATACGTGATTTTTCGTAATGTTTTTCGCATCATCAACGAGAAACCGATGATGAAAATGAAAATCGTAATGAACGTCACGGTCAAAAAGGCAAGATTGGACGTCAACGGCTCAGGCGTGTTCCCGCTCCGAATGTAATACATGCTAATCGAGTAGCCCATAATTAAAAAGGCAATCGTGGCGATGAGAGCATTGACTAAAATAATCCCAATCAGCTTGACGAGTAATCGGTCCCATTGTCGCTGCTTCATAACCGATACCCTACGCCCCAAACCGTCTTGATAAACGATGGTTTCCGTGGTGTCTCTTCAATCTTTTCGCGAATTTTAGTGATGTGCACCATCACGGTATTATCGACCTCAAACGCATCCTCTCCCCACACGGCCTCATAAATCTGTTCGACCGTCAGCACTTGATTCGGATGTCGCATGAAATAGGAAAGAATATCAAACTCTTTTGGGGTGAGGCGAATCAGCGCCTCACCTTTTTGACATTGCCTCGTCTGCACATCAAGCGTCAATTCTTGAAACATGAGTTTTCCAGACTGGGTCGCTTGATGTGCCCCATAGTCACGATAGCGTCGGAGCAATGACTTGACCCGTAACGTCACTTCGAGCGGATTGAACGGCTTTTTCATATAGTCATCTGCTCCGACAGAAATCCCTTGCATCAAATCCAAGTCACTCGTTTTAGCTGTTAGCATCAAGATTGGCATGAACTGTGTCTTCCGAATCTCGATACAGGCGGAGATGCCGTCCATGACGGGCATCATCCAGTCTAAAATGAGTAAATCAATCGGTTCATGCGCGACGATG
Organism: Exiguobacterium sp. SL-9; assembly: GCF_004336985.1. Taxonomy (GTDB): domain Bacteria; phylum Bacillota; class Bacilli; order Exiguobacteriales; family Exiguobacteriaceae; genus Exiguobacterium. Next base: position 69,809 of record NZ_SJUO01000006.1, on the reverse strand, counting down.
TCGAGCACCTCTTGGCCTGTTTTCGCAAACCGAAGCGCATATCCTTCGTTCTTCAAATAAATCGCGAGCAGCTCGCGAATTGCCTCATCGTCATCGGCAATCAAAATGGTCGGTTGTGACCGCATGTTCTTCCTCCTTACTTGAATACATGTTAAACGTACGATTTATGGACGACCTTAGCAGTCGTCTCGATTGAACCTAGCGTAGCATCTTTTTTCCGCTTCTGTTCCATCCTACGCGTCAACTCGTCTGATTATCTTAAGGATACCGAGCGGATCGCAACGATTTCTGTGGTACTTCTTAAGATTTCTTAAGATGGCGCTAAAAACTCCTTACGTTTGTCGGGGGATACTAGACAAAAATAAGGAGTGATCGAATATGGAATTATTGACGCAATACGTGATGCTCGCCATCGGGATCATGTTTACCCCATTATCAGACGACGTGCTGATGATTACCCATTTGACTGTCGCGCCCCCAGGTTGGGCGCTCTTCGTCACGACGTGGGTCGTCTTCACGCTCGCGTTCAGTTGGTTTTATCTTGTCGGTCGCGGACTCCATCGCGTGATTCCGACTTCCAAGCGCAATTCCCGGTACTTGAATCGGGCGAAGGCACTCTATGAGAAGTACGGGTCACGGATTGTCCTCATCTCTTATTTCATTCCCGGCCTGCGCCATCCGCTTCATTACGTTGCTGGTTTCACATCGCTCAAGTTTCGGACGTATGCGCTCTACAATGCCATCTCGGCCTTGCTTTATACAGGAGCCTGGTTCATCGTGATTCGCTTAGCCGGTCAAGTCCCGGCATTTCAACAGTTACAAGATTGGGTCCTCGCTTTATGACTCAATGCCCCCGATACTTCCCGAGCGCTCGCATGTTGAGCAAGTAGAGCACCCCGGCATAGACGACCAAGCCGAGCACATAACCCGAGATTCCAGAAAAACCGCTGCCGTACACCATCACTTCTTTGATGGCCGTCGCCCCGTAAAAGATTGGCATGACGTAGCTCAAATTGCCGAGCCCGTACGGAATCAAGTCGAGTGGAATCAAGCCAGAGAAGAACACTTGCGGAATAATCGTGAATGGAATCATCTGGACGACTTGAAGCTCCGAACGGGCGAACACCGAAATCGTCGCCCCGAACAAGACGGCCGTCCCGGCCATGAGCAGCATGACCAACATAACCCAACCGATATTCCCGAGCGAGGTCAGGCCGAGCACGTAAATCGTATACAGCACGATGAGCACGGACTGGACGACCGCGAACACGCCGTAGCCGAGCGTATATCCTAGAATGACCTGTCCGCGTTTAATCGGTGTCATCAGAAGACGTTCGAGCGTGCCACCGCTCCGCTCTTTGACGAGCGCCATCGCCGACAGGATGAAGACGAAGAAGAACGAGAACAGCGACAAGAACACGTAGCCGAACGAGTCGAACGTCGATTGCCCTTCTTCCCCATATACATAGTTCATCTCGATATCAGCCGCCGGATTCAATGCCGACAACGCCGCTTGAATCTCCCGTACCGCCTTCGACGATTTCGTCGACGGTTCTCGGAGCGTGATCGTCGTCCCTTCCTGCGTCGCTTCAAAGATCGCATCGACGTCCTTATTGTCCTCTAAATATCCGAACGGATTGTCGACCGTGTCCAAGCGGACGTCGAGCGTCTCGGCTTCGAGCGCTTCGACGAGTTGTGTTTGTGCATCCTCATCGAGCACGACGACCGGCACGTAATCCGAGTCGCCGAGGAGAAAGTAGACGAGCGTCAAGATGAGGAGCGGGGCAATCAAAATCAACGCGACACTTCGTTTATCGTTGAGCGTCTGAAAGATGACGCGTTTCGCCAAGTTACGCATGACCCGTCCCTCCTTCTCGTCCAGCGATGAGGAACAGTTCCTCGACGCGACCGTTCTCCGTCTGGTCCAATAGATGCGGCACCGTGTCATAGGCAATCAAGCGGCCGTTATAGATGAGCGCGGCCCGGTCACATTCGAGTACTTCGTCCATGACGTGCGTCGAGACGATAATGGTCGTCCCGTTCGCGCGGATCGCTTGAAACTGGTCCCAAATCTGGCGGCGCAGAATCGGATCGATGCCGACCGTCGGCTCATCTAGAAACAAGACGTCCGGTTGATGGAGAATGGCGATGGCGAGCGACAGTCGTTTCTTCATTCCTCCTGAGAAGTTCCGAACGAGCTTTTTCCGATCGGCCGTCAAATCGACGAGGGCGAGCACGTCGGTGATGCGTTGCTGCAGCTTCGCCTTGCCGAGCTTATAAATCGACCCGAAAAATTCAAGGTTTGCCTCGGCCGACAAGTCTTCGTACAATCCATCGTTTTGAGGCATGAAGCCAATGTTGTGGAGCATATCCATGCTCGGCATCGTCGTCTCGCCGACCCGGATGGAACCCTTGTCTGCGGCCAAGGCACCAATCATCAGCCGGATGAGCGTCGTCTTACCTGAGCCGGATGGGCCGAGCAAGCAACAAATGTCGCCTGAGTTGATGGTAAAGCCAACATGATCGATGGCCAATTGGTCACCGAACGATTTGCTGATGTCGTTCAGTTGAATATCCATATTCATTCTCCTTTTCGATGCCATGTTCGAGTAAACTAAATTAATAGACACCGTGTTGGTTTATAGGTTCAGTATAGACCTCGGCAGACAACCCAACAATCGGCAATATCGGCCATCGTGTCGGTTATCAGACAGTTTCTACTCAAGTGTTGGATAAAGGAGAAAAATTAGATGGGACATGAAGATTTACGTATCATACGAACGAAACAATTGATCAAGACAGCCTTTTTAGACTTGATGGACGAGCAAGGATTCGAAGCGGTCACCGTGAAAGCGATCACCGAACGGGCCGGTATCAATCGGGGCACGTTTTATAGTCACTATGTGGATAAGTTCGATTTGATGGAGAAGTCGATTGAAGCCATCTTTCATGAAGCCGAACATAAACTCGTGAAAAACCTCCCCCATGTTTTCGGGGAAGAGCGCAGCGAATCTTCCTATCAACTGCTCGTCCCGTTCATCCGTTTCATCGAAGCGAACAAAGTCTTGATGAAACCACTCCTCAGACCGAATGGGGACCCACAGTTCCAAGCACGGCTCCGGTCGTATATGCACGCGGCGCTGTTCCAACGTTCCCCGACGGTGTTGTTCGACGAGACGAACTCCCTCGTACCAGCCGACTACTTAGTGTCTTACATCTCCTCGGCGCATATGGGTGTCATCTACGAATGGTTGTATAACGACCGGCCTGAAACGGCCGAAGAGATCGCCCGCATCATTTATACAATCACATTCGAAGGGCCGCTCACGGCAGGTGGTTTGAAGCCATAAAAAGAGACAGGTCATCATAACCTGTCTCTTCGAAGCGGCAGCGTGACGGTCACCGTCGTTCCGACCTGCACCTCACTATTCACCTGAATCTGTCCACCATGCAACGTGACAATCTTTTGAACGATCGCCATGCCGAGTCCCGAGCCACCTTGATGTCTCGAACTATCGGCCTGGTAAAACCGTTCGTATATGCGATCCACTTGATCCGGGGTCATCCCTTCCCCCTCGTCCTCAATCTCAAATACGATTGCTTCGGACGTCTGCATCAAGCGGACTTGCACCTTCCCGTCCTCGTAGGCATGGGTCATCGCATTCTGAAGCAAGTTCATCCACACTTGTTGCAGTAACCCGGCATCCCCGACCATATCGACTTCATCCAAATCAACGACCCACTTCAGCCGTTTCCGGGTCGATTCGCGCTCGAATGATAAGATACTCTCCCGAATCTGTTCGGTGAGCGAGAAACTGGCCAGGTCTAAGCCGACGACCGTGTGATCGAGTTTGGCCAGACGAAGTAAATCGCGAGACAATCGCGACAGCCGCTTCCCTTCCTGTTCAATCATCGTCGCATAATCGATTCGTTTCTCGGACGAGACGTCGTTTCGTTTCAACATCGTCGCATACCCGAGAATCGAGGCGACGGGCGTCTTGAACTCGTGAGCCATGATCGACGTCAATTCCTCATTCTTCGACTCATTCGTTGCGAGCGTCTCGGTCATTTGATTGAATTGGCTGGCCAACTTGCCAATCTCATCATTCCCACCGTCTTGGACCCGCACCGTTAAATCACCTGAGGCGACCCGGCTCGCCGCTTCCGTCACCCGGTCGATTCGACGCGTCATGAGACGAACCGCGAGTAACACGAACCCGCTCGAGACGAGCGCCGTGAGCAGCAGCGTCTGAAGTGACAAGTCACGGAAAATCGAAATCGGGTTGTCCTCCGCATTCGGCGTCAACGTCACAATCGTCTCGTCAATCAACAATGCGACTGCAGGCAACCGTTCATCGCGAACGGTCAACACGTCTCCCCGTTCCAGGCGAGCACGTTCGGATACGGACCAAGCATCGGTCTCGTATCGTTTCGTCGCCATGACGAGCGTCTGTTCCGAAAACAGTTCGACGACCTCATCGGCCCCGAGCTCATAGCGTTCGGATGCCGTCCGCATGCTGTCGGCCCGTTCGACGAGCATCGTCTCGACTTGCGTCGTCAACGAGTTGAATTGGAACGTCAAAAAGAGCGTCAATGTCAACAGAATCGGGATGAGCAACAGGCCGAAGAAGATGATGAGGAAACGGCCATAGATTGAACTGAGGAATCGCTTCATGACTTCAACTCCAACCGGTAACCAAGACCCCAAGCCGTACTGATTTGGAACGCCTCGACATGTTTCAGGCGACTGCGCAAACGATTGATATGGACATCGATTGTTCGCACGTCACTCTCCGTCTCATAGCCCCAAATCCGATCGAGCAACTGTTGTCTTGTGAACACTTGGTTCAAGTGCGTCGCCAGATAGAACAGCAACTCGAACTCTTTCTTCGCCACTTCAATCGTCTCGGACGGCGTGACCACGGTGAGTGAACTCTCATCCAACACGCAGTCGTTCAATTGAATCTGATGCTCCCGGTAGATGTTGGCCCGCCGGAGCATCGCCTCGATGCGAAGTTCGAGTTCTTCCAAATCGACCGGTTTGACGAGATAATCGTCAGCCCCGGCCCGGAACCCTTTCTTCTTATCCGGCAACGTTTCGAGCGCAGTCAACATTAAAATCGGGAACGTGTATCCGGCATCGCGCAATTGCTCCGTCAATTCGCGGCCATCGAGCCGAGGCATCATGACGTCGGTCACCATCAGATCGATCGGTTCCCGTTCGAGCACGTCCAATGCCTCTTCCCCGTCCACTGCCAAATGGACGCGGTAACCCGACGTCGTCAAATATTCGTGTAATAGACCCCCGAGCGCCGGATCATCTTCGACCAGTAGAATGGTGACCATCGTGAACCCCTGCTTTCCTTAAGCGTTTCGTAATGCTTCAATCGGTTGTAAATTCGACGCCTTCCGAGCTGGAATATAGCCGAAGACGACGCCAATCAGAATCGAGAACCCGAGTGCAAGCCCGATTGTCGAACTGGCGAGTGTGAACGGTACGCCCATGACGAGCGTCAATCCAAATGCGAGCAGTCCGCCCACGACCACGCCGATGAATCCACCAAGCAGCGACAATAGGACTGATTCGAACAAGAACTGTTGGCGAATCTTCCCCGGTGTCGCCCCTAGCGCTTTTCGTAAGCCAATTTCGCTCGTTCGTTCCGTCACGGAAACGAGCATCATGTTCATGATCCCAATCCCACCGACGAGGAGTGAGATGGAGGCGATGCCGACGAGTAGCATACTGAGCAAGGCATTGATTTGATCAATCGAGGCGAGCGCGTCCTCAAAGCTCGTAACGGTAAACGTGTCACGACCATTGAAGGCGGTCGTCAATTGTTGCGTCACTGCTTCGTTCACCGTCTCCGATTGTCCGGCTTCGGTGTAAATATCGAATGAGGCGATTGTGTTTTGATGGAACTGTTGGAGTGCGGTCGTCACCGGGATGACGATCGCCTCATCGGTCGACATCGAAAATTCAGATGACGGGGCGAGTGTTCCGACGACGGTATAACGAATGCCACCTACGACAATCGTCTCTCCGAGCGGTGAAGTCGTCGGGAATGCTTCTTTGGCCAGCGTGTCCCCAAGCAAGGCGACGTGCGTCTGTTGCTCGAGGTCGACCGGTGTGAGACCACGACCGGTCGCGACGGTCGAATCATCGAAATAGGTATCACTCTTGCCGACTACCGACTGCGTCGATGTCTGTGCTGTCACATAGACGTCTGTCTGTTGTGTCGTCGTCGGCGATACAGAGCGGACCCCGTCGATGGCTTCGAGCCGCTCGAGTTCAGCGACACTGACACCGCTCTTGCTCGCGTCTTCGATTTGAACGGTCATCCGGTCCGCCCCGAACGTCGCCACTTCTTCATTGATGGAATCGGTCACCCCTGAGATGATCGTCATCAAAGCGATGATGGACGCCGTCCCAATAACGATTCCGAGAATCGTCAAGAAGGAACGCATCTTATGACTGATGACCGTCAACCAGGCCATGCGTATATTTTCTCGAATCATCGTACCCGTTCCTCCTTTTCAATCTTCCCGTCCCGTACATGGACGATGCGTGTCGCTTCTCTCGCGATATCGATGTCGTGCGTGATCATGATAATTGTCTTCCCTTCGGCGTGCAGGTCATGGAACAGCTCCATGATTTGACGCCCGTTCGCTTGATCGAGCGCACCGGTCGGCTCATCGGCCAACAGTAATGACGGATTCGTCACTAACGCACGCGCGATGGCAACCCGCTGTTGTTGCCCGCCGGACAGTTGGTTCGGGAAAGCGTCGATCTTATCGCCGAGTCCGACGCGCGTGAGCATCTGCTTCGTGCGCACTTGGCGGTCTGCCTTCGAGCTGCGCTGATAAATCAAGGGCAGTTCGACGTTCGAGTAGGCGGATAGACGGGGCAGCAAATTGAACTGTTGAAAGATGAAGCCGATTTGTTTGTTGCGAAACAACGATAGCTCGGTCTCGGATAGTCCCGTCACGTCCTTGTCACCGAATCGGTATCGCCCGCTCGTATAGCCATCCAAACAACCGAGAATGTTCATGAGCGTCGACTTGCCGGACCCAGACGGCCCAAGGATGGCGACAAACTCTCCTTCTTGAATCTCGAGGTCGATTCCACGTAAGACGGTCTGCGCATTGTCGCCCAATCCATACGTTTTCGTGAGCGCCTCTACTTCAATGAAAGTCATTGGGCACCTCCGATTCGTGGCGGCATCAATCCGCCGCTCGTCGCTTCATCAAGCAATAAGACACGGTCTGCGTCCAATCCATCCTTGATTTCGACACGGCTACCGTCCGTGATGCCGAGCTCGACTTGTCGTTTGATCGGACCGTCGTCTCCTTCGACGTACACGTATGCGTCCTCCTCTTCGAACGTGATGCTGTCGAGTGAGAGTGTGTCCGCTTCTTCGGCACGGGCAGCGACGACGGAGCCTTCAAGCGTCATCCCGTTGCGCATACCATCCATCTCTGGTAGTTCGACGTCCATCGCATACCGTGCCGATGCACCCGGTGTCGTCATCCGCTCCGCCTCGTCTGCAATCGATTCAATCGTTCCATCTACCTCGCGATCGAGCGCACTCACATAAATCGTCAGTGGATCTCCTTCCTCGACTTTACCGACATCTCGTTCATCGACGAACAGCGTACCCATTCTCTCTTCGACGCTCGTCACTTGTCCCGCGAACGTATATACATTCTCAATCGTCTCGACCGATACGGCCTCTGTCTTATATTCGACCGACTGTGGCATCAACGCGACGCCTGCCCCTAATGCAATCGCCAATACCCCGATCCCGAGGCCCCATTTCCATTTCTGTTTCATCTGTGTATTCCTCCTTTTGGTTGTACCTAAAGGATAATCAGAAGATGTAAACAAAGTATAAACAGGCTTCGACGAATGAAGGTCGAGTTGTTTTTGTACATTCACGCGCGATATGCGTGTTCATACATCACGAAGCAGGGAATAAGAGACGTGATGGCAAACTGTTAGAGTAGACCATTACGCTTTCATACTTAAGATTAAAAAATACATGATGGAAGAAGGGCGAGACACATATGCAAAACGTGAACAAATCGGTGATTGTGATCGGTGGAGGGCTTGGGGGGATTTCGGCGGCCATCTCACTCGCACAAAAAGGGTACGACGTCTCCTTATACGAAAAGAACGACCATATCGGCGGGAAAGTGAATCGGCTCGAACAAGACGGCTTCGGCTTTGACCTCGGTCCGTCGATTTTAACGATGCCACAGATTTTTGAGAAGTTGTTCAAAGGCAGCGGCAAGCGGATGGAAGACTACGTGCCAATCAAACGGCTCGACCTTGAGTGGCGCTCGTTCTTCCCGGATGGCACCGTGCTCGATCTCTATCATGACTTGGACGTGATGGAGCGCGCCAACCCGACACTGTCACGTAAAGACATGTACGAGTATCGCGAGCTGTTGAAGTATGCTGAACGTATCTACCACACGACGGAGAAGGCGTACTTAAAAGAAGGGTTCGAATCGCCTCGTGAAGCAGTCGCACAGACGGGCCTCTTCTCGACGTTGTTCGGATTTGATTTGACGTCAACGATGTATGATGGGATTGCGAAACGGATCAATAACCCGCATTTACGGACGATGCTGTCATATTACGTGAAATACGTCGGCTCATCCCCGTACAGTGCACCGGCCGTTCTCAACATGATGATCTATATGCAGCACGCCCAAGGCTGCTGGTACGTCGAAGGTGGCACGCATAAGCTGGCGGAAGGATTGACGAAACTCGCGGAAGAGATTGGTGTAAAGCTCCATACCGGTCAAGGCGTCATCCGGGCGCATACGTTGAACGGACAACTCACGGCCATCGAACTCGAGGATGGACGACTCCGCTCAGCCGATTATTTCGTCTCCAACATGGAAGTCATCCCGTTCTATCAAAAGATGGTCGAAGCGGACGAGCAATATGTCGACAAGCTCGTTGAAAAGTACGAACCGGCCAGTTCCGGTTTCGTGCTCCACCTCGGCGTGAACAAAGAGTATCCGGCGCTCGGCCATCACAACTTCTTCTTCTCGGAGAACTTGCATGAACAGATGGACAAAATCTTTGAGCAGCACGAGTTGCCGGACGACCCGACGATTTACTTGGTGAACGTCAATAAGACCGACCCGACACAAGCACCGCCCGGGCACGAGAACATCAAGATTTTGCCGCATATCCCGTATATCCAAGACAACCCGTTCACACCTGAACAGTACGCCGCGTTTGAAGAGCGCGTCCTCGACAAGCTCGAGCGGATGGGATTGGACGGACTGCGAGAACATACGGTGACGCGCGACGTTTGGACGCCACATGACATCGAGCGCATGTACGGCTCTGACCGGGGCGCGATTTATGGGACCGTCGCCGATAAAAAACGGAACGGCGGCTTCAAGCACAAGAAGCAGAGCGATCTGTACGACAATCTCTACTTCGTCGGCGGCACGGTCAATCCCGGCGGCGGCATGCCAATGGTGACACTGAGCGGCCAGCAAGTGAGTGATAAGATTGCGAAACGTGACGGGGTTGCCACGAACTGAATACTTGAAGAGCTCTCATTCATACGACTGAATGAGAGCTCTTTTTTCATTCGCCTCAAACTTGAAACTTTTTACAATTTTCTTCCGTATACTACATAAAGCTTTAGAATACTGACTACATATCGGGAGGAAGCCATGCATCAAATCACAAGTTATTTCTTTATGTACGCCAAAGTCGTTGTCACCGATAAGATTCCATTCATCTGGACACTCGGAATCCCACTCATTATCGCCTTGACGCAGTCGTTTTCAGATATCCGCCAAGCGACGACAGTGGAATACTACCCAGGGCTCTCTTATTTCTGGGTGTATATTATTCTTGCTACATATGTGAACGGTGTCGGTATAGAACTCGCTCGCATGCGCGAATATGGACTGATGAAAACGTACGTGATGATTTCCGGGAACAAACTGACGTATGTCATCGCCGTCATCTTAGCACAGCTGTTATTCGCCTCCATCAGTCTGCTTTTATTCACAACAGTCGTCACATTCGTACACGGGTTCTTCTCGTTCAAGTTGATTGCAACGTCTCTACTCGTATTGATTGGGAGTATCCCTTTCGCGGTTGCTAGTGTCGCCATCACGGCACTTCCAGTGAAAGTATCGAGTCTCGGGACGTTCGCGAACATTCTGATGTTTCCGCTCTTTTTATTGGCAATCAACTCACCTGATCAATGGTTCAGCTTCCTCAATCCGTTCTACACGCTCCATGAATTCGCGCTCGGATTGCTGCACCTGACGACTCAAGTCGAACTCTCGTTTGGAGTATGGGCGACATTCCTTTCCGTACTCGGTTACTTCATCATCGGCGCGATTGCGTTGAAACGCTTCAGTCTCGTCTCACTCATCACACGCTAGGAGGTTCTTATGCACGTACACCAACTTACTTATCACTATCCGAAAGCGACGCGTCCTGTGCTCGACGGTGTTTCGTTCACACTGCAACCGAATAAGCTGAACGTCTTGATCGGACAAAACGGTGCCGGGAAGACAACACTGTTCGATTGCATGACCGGCACACTCTCAGTTGATCATGCGTCGTTGTCGCTCGTCCCCTCGACAGACATGCTCTATTTGACGCAAAATATTCTATACTACAATGAACTGACCGGCAAAGACCTCACCTACTTTATCGGACGGTTGTCCAAACGTCCCGATTTCAAGAAACTCGAGTCATATGTGAACGGCCTCTCGACCGCTCGGGAGCAAGAACTATTCGAACACTTATGGAAGATGAAACTCGGGAAGATGTCGGTCGGGGAGCGGAAATGGTTATTCGTGACGTTACTTGCCTCGGTCAAGCGCTCCCTCTATCTGTTCGACGAACCGACGAGCGGGGTCGACCCGGCATCCCGGATCCACATCATGCGGCGGTTACACCGTCTCGTCCAAGACGGACGGACGTGCCTCATCTCGACCCATCAGCTACATGACCTCTCACAATTTGATGCACATGTCATCTTCCTCCACGCGGGACGTGTGTTATATGAAGGCGACTTCCAAGACTGGTTGCGCGCCTCCGGGACGACCGATCCGGACGAGGCGTTCGTCACGATGGTCGAAGGAACAATGAACGATGTGGCGGTGACACGATGACCGACTCGTTTTGGGAACGCCACCGCTTCAAGTTCTATACGATTGGTATGGTCATCTGCGGTATATTGGTAGGTATGTTTTCATAAGAAAAAGCATCTGACACGACGTCAGATGCTTCTTTTAGTCGCCTGAACTCGATTTTCCGATAATCAGCTTCAGTACCACAATGATTCCGCCTAACATGACAGCAAAGGTACCAAGCGACCAGAGCATGTCCAACACTCGCATGTCCATCGTCTTCCTCCTTATTTGAACTGGCGTTTCGCTTCATCGCGATGCGCCGTCCGCAGCTCATGATTCGTCACGTGCTCCGGGTCAATCAACTCGATTTTTCGGTTCACCCATACTGACAAGAAGATGAATGGGATGAACAGAGCGAGCAACATGATTGCGAAGAGGACGAGTGACCCTTCAATCGCCCAAGCGATGGCGATAAAGATCCCAAGCAAGATGACGTTCGCGAGCACGATGCCGAACTCGAGCCGTACAAACTTTTGATAGCGCGCCTCACCATTAAACGTAAGCAGTAAGTTCATGCGATGCCACGCCCGGTAGAGGCTCGGCAATTGCGTCGCCATGATGATCACAGCGAACGTCGCGACCGTGATGTCTTGAGTAAAGATGAAGTAAAAGGCGATCCCTAAAATTGCGAACGTGAGCAAGAGCGCCGTCCGGTTCACCTTTCGGTCGTTCTCGACCATTTGTTTCAGTCGTTCATTTTTATTAACCATAGTTAGGTACTCCCATCATGATGTCTTTCGTTTATCGCGCTCGAGTTGCGCCTTGCCAAGCTCCGTCGCGGTCACGTGCTCCGGGTCAATCGTTTTCAACTCACGGTCGATGCGAATCCCAAGCGCTAGGAACGTGATCAGACCGACGATAACGACGATGACGAGCGTGAGTAGCGTGATCCACCCGAGCATCGAGCTCGCGATCAACAGCAAAAGAAACACGATGTTCCCTACTGCCAAACCGAACTCGGACCGCACTTTCTGTTGGTAGCGAGCATCGTCGTTGAAGGTGAGCAGCAACTTCATCCGATGCCACCCTTTATACAGTACGGGCAGCTGTCCAACCAAGATGATCGGCAACAGTAAGAGGACGTCCGTCGCCCAAAAATAGATGATGAACAGTGCGATGATCCCTATCGTCGGGTACAACATTTGTTTTTGTCGCTTTCGATCGTTCTCCATCATGCGTTCAAGTCTTGTGTTATGGTCAACCATCCAATCCCCCTAATCAAATCTCGTTACCTTCTTTTACGAAAGGAAACGGCAAATCGTTTCACTCAACTCGAATATCGTTATCGAGAATGTACATCGTCTCTTCGTAGCGTTGTTTACTATAGACGTCGTCTTGCCTGTGGAGCGTCTCAAAAAATGCTTCGAACAGTTGTTGATCTAAAGGCTTCCGTCGAATAATGACTTCTTGAATGACGCTTGTCGCCGTCTCTCGTAACGTCTCGTCATCCATCCAGGTCAACAGCTCACGAACGAGTTCGTTCGCCTCAAGTGAATCTAATCCATTGAACCAAATAACCGCACCAATCCTTTTGTCTTCTAGATGATCGCTATAGAGTAGGTGTCGCGCATCGTTCAGGAGCGCCTCCCCTTGTTTCATTTCAGTACCTGGTTCTGGAATCATTTCTTCATATACTGCCATATCCACCGTCGTGAGCGCTTCCGTGAATTGACGGAATGAGTCGAACAAGACATCAATCTCTTCCGTATCCGTATCGATATAGGCAATCTTCGGCGTCGCGCCTGCACGGTAGTCGAATGCGAGGAAAAAGTGCCCGTCACCAGCGAAGGCGATTAATCGGTCATCCTCGACACCCCATTCCGTCAATAAAGCTTTCGATTCGATCAGCCCTTTATTTAAACCAACTCCAGCAATTGAATCAACGAGAGCGATGTCATCTTGCCCATTCCATATAATCGGCAAGTCGCGCTGTTCGACATATCCCCCGTTCTGGATACGAATCGCCTCGAGATAATCAATCGGCAGTTTCACTCCGAGTCGCGTCTCCACTTCAGTCAACACGTCATCCGTTAATGCGGTCAACCGGTTCGGGTCGTCCGGTATATCGTTCCAAATGATCATTGTTCCCCTGCTTTCTTCAAACGTCTATATTGGCGAATGTCTTGATTCGTCACATGTTCTGGATCAATCTTTTTGAGTCGCTCATTCACCCACCATTCAAAATAAAGACAAGGCAAGACGATTAGCATACCAAGCAATGAATACGTGACGTGTTGAAAATTTTGAATGACTGTACCCCAAATAAATACCGCGAGCCCGATGACCGTCATGAAGATGAATAAAAAGTTGATTCGAACATATCGGCGATACAGCTCAGCCGAACTAAAGCGAAGCAATAGCTTCATCCGTAACCAGCCCCATAAAATCAGTGATGCGTAAATGACTAAAAAGGCTGCGAACACCTGCATGTTCGTTAAAGTGTAACGACTATGGAGATAAAACGAGGTCAAGATGATGATGGCGACTAGTAGACCAAATAAACGAATCGAGACTTGTTCAAACCGCATCAATTGAAGCAAGCGGTTTTTATGCTCGACCATCATTTGTCCTCCCATTTTCGCTTCAAGCGCTCACGTTTTGTCAATCCGATCAGACTATCGACGACGTGCTCATCATCGATTTGAAGAAGGCGTCGATCAATCACCATTTCGATGAGTAGAAATGCAATCGCCAAGCTCACTACCGTCCCGGTGAACAATGACAACAGGACCAACCCTGATGTAAAGAGCGACATCATCCCCATCATCCCGATCAATAAGACGATATTTAGAAACCCTTTCAAGCGAATCCAGCGACGATAGCGTTTATCCTCATTGAATGTCAAAAGCGTTCTTGTCTTACGCCAAGCTACGAAGCTGAGCGGCAGCGCGACAACGAAAAAGAAGACGAACGCAGCCACCTGCTCATAGGTGCCACCTGTAAAAAACCACAGTCCCCCCGCCAATCCAATTAAAAATGTTCCGATTAACATGACAATCCCAGTCTTATTTCGTTTATACAACTGCTCGATTCGTTCTTCTAGTGTCACCATAAATGTATTCCTCCTTGACACCAATTCGGATCGTTTACCGTATATACAAGTAGCATACCAATAATTAGGAGGTATTTCGATGGATATTCTGATTTTAGCTATTCTACTCGGCATCGTCGGCTTCATCGTGACCCGCTCTTATACCATCTATCCGTCATCGTTCGGAGACCGTTCCCCCGTCCAACCCCGCGCCTCGCTCACGACAACATGCCCGCATTGCCAAGCCGTCGTTAGACGGCAGGAACACGGGCAAACTTGTTCAACTTGTCGAAAATCCTTTTAGACAGCTTGCTTTTCTTTTTGGTGGACCGTCTCTTTTTTCCCACTCAACTGGAACAACAGCACCCCACCAACGATTAGCACGATGCCAAGCGCTGTCTTCCATGTGAACGGGATGGCTTCGAGCCCGAACCAGCCGAGCGTATCCCAGAGGAGTGCGAATAGGATTTGTGACACCATGACGATCGAGATGGCGTGGCTCGGCCCGAGCTGTTGGACGCCTTGCGTCACACTCATGACGACGCCGACTCCGATGATGCCGCTGAACCAATACCACGTCTCCATCCCCGTGACGGCGAACAGACCCATTCCTTCACTAATCAATCCGACGAGTAGCGATGCCAGGAAACCGAGGGCGAGCACGAGCGTCGTCGTCGCCCACGCCCCGACCTGTTCTTTCACTTTGGCGTTAAACGTATTCTGCACACATACGAGCATCCCGCCCATCACCGCGAGCATCATCCCAAGTGCCATGATGTATCCTCCTCATTCATAAATACTCTCCCCAGCAACGGCAATCAGCCCAGCGCGATCAATGATTGCAATCGACCGACGATCACGTTCAATCAATCCTTGTTCCACGAACCGTTTGAGCGTTCGGTTGACGTGGCGATAGCTCGTCCCAATCAAATCGGCGATGTCCGTCAACTCATCCACGGTCGACCCGAGCGTCGTCTCTTGCGGTGTCATCGACAACAGATAGCTCGCGAGCCGCACATTGACCGGATAAAACAAGTTAAAACTCATCGACTGCGACTTCATCTCGAACTTCTTCGTGATCCCTTCCAGCAAATAGTGGAGCCACGTGACGTCCTCCTTGGCATGACGCGCGAGGTCGTCGAAGCGGACGACGATCATCTCGACCGGCGTGACCGCCTCGACTGTGTTCAAGAACGGCGTACGTCGAACGTATTCGATGTCGCCAATCAAGTCGAGCGGATATTTGAACGACAAGACGAGCCGCTTCCCGGCCACTGACGTGTGGGCCACCCGAATCTTTCCACTGACGAGAAAGTGGAGCTGCTCGGCCTTAGCGCCTTGGGTGCAAATCGCCTCCCCCGTCGCGTAACGGACGAGCTTAAGTTGAGGTCGGACGGCTGATGGCAGCACCACATCCAACCCATACCGCTTCATATAATGGTCAATCTGTTCCATCACGTGTCATCCTTTCAATACGAGAATCCCGACGATCATCATAATGACACCTAGCAGTTGCGTCCGATTCAAGTCCCGGCGCAACATCCCGAACCAGCCGCGCCAGTCGATGACGAGCGCGAGGGCGAGTTGGGCGATGAGAAACAATGAAATCGTGAGTGTGACGCCGAGCTCATGCACGGCCGTCATATTGCTGAACAAGATGAACGCAGCGAATGCGCCCCCTGACAAATAGAGCGGCTCGACGCGACGCATGTGAACGTACGAACGGTCGCGAACGAGGAGCATGATGACAAGTGCGACGAGAAAACCCGTCAGTTGCGTCAACGTCGCTGCCTGCCACGTCCCGATACTCGAACTGATGCGAGCGTTGGCGACGCTCTGTAGCGTCAAAAAGAAGCCGCCGCTGATGGCGAACAGTACTCCGCGCATGTTGTCTTCCTCCTTTACGATAAACGAATCAGCATGATCCCGATGACCATGACGAGTAAACTGACGAGTTGTATCCCAGTGACCGGGTTCTTGGCGGCCCCGAACCAACCAAAACGGTCGATGAGCAGGCTTCCGCATAGCAAGCCGACAATGACGATGACGACGGCGATGCCGGTCCCGACCATCGGCACAATCAAGACGTTCCCGCCAATAAAGAGTGCCCCGATGATGCCACCGAGCCAAATCCACCAAGGCTGACCGCGTAGTCCGCGCCATTCAACGCTCGGCCGCAAGACGAGCAAGATGAGCAGTAACGTGACCGTCCCGACAACGAACGAAACAAGCGCCCCTTTCAAAGCCGATTCGAGCACCGTTCCCAAATAACCGTTGATGGCCGTCTGTGTCGCACTCATCATCCCGGTCCCGATTCCGACGAGGCGCCAGACGTTCAAATTGCCGGTTCCCGTCTGCGATGTGGCGACGAGTTTACCACGGCGACGGTTAATCCAGTCCGTGAGTGCGACCGTGCAGACGACGCCGAGTAAGACGAGCAGTGCCCCGAACACGCGCCACGGTGTGAGGACGTTGACGGTTGAATTAAACCAACCGAAGTGGTCAATCAACAGTCCCATCAAAATCTGTCCAAAGATCGGCATGATGACGGTCTGGACACTACCGAGTCTCGGGAACAGCAAAATGTTCCCCGTTAAAAAGATGACCCCCAACAAACCACCCGACCACATCCAAAGCGGTTCTCCTTGGAAAATGGATGATTCGATCCCGAATGACTGCCCGGTGAGCAGTAACGTGAGCGTTAAAAAGGTCGTCCCGATCGCAAATGACAGGAACGACGCGACGAACGGTGACCCGACGATGGTGCGCAGACGCGAGTTCACGCTCGTCTGCATCGGTAACAAAATTCCGATGACGAGTCCAATTACAATGGCTAACATAGTCTCTTCCTCGATTCTCTCTATATACTGTGTACGTCTCAAGCTTACTCCTCGAGCACTCGAGCATAAAGGACCGATGTCCTGAAAAATGAAAAAAGACGAGTTCCAACTATCAGGAACTCGTCTTTCGGTGCGTATAGCGCTCAGTTTTCGCTTCGTCGAACATCCGATTCGTCACGTGGTGTGCATCAAACGTCAGTATGACTCGATGGACTAGACGTGAAAACACCAACCCACCAATCGTGCCGACTCCTAAGATCGTTAGGAGTGGCCAAATCGTGAGAAACCCGGTGTGATGAGCAGCAAGCAGACAGAGAAACAGTAAAAAAATGAACCATTCGACGATAAAATCACTGTAAACCCAACGTCGATAGCGAGGCTCTGAATTAAATGTCAGCAACACTTTCGTCTTGCACCACGCAACACACAATTGCGGCAAATACACTGCAAATAGGATGAGCGGTAAGTAAATCGATGTCTGATACGAGATGAACGCGACGACGATGAGGTTGAAGAAGAGACCCCAATAGCGCCAATGCCACGTCGCATCCTCATGTGCGAGCAAACGCTCGATTCGTTCCTGTTTCGTCAACATCTTCATAGCAATCCACTCGCTGTTGCCAATTCAGAGCGGACCGGTTGAGCTGCATCCGCGCTTCGGACAGTCTCATTGAAGCGTTTATACAGAAGCGGCAACAGCACCGCCATCCCAAGGACGAGAATCCATGTCCACCAAGGGACCGCCAGTTTATAACTTGCCACGCTACCGACGATCAAGACGTACCACCCACCTAAAATCCGGTAGACGTTTTGCGTCGCCACTCGTGCTTCGCTTTGATTGGATAGACGAGCGAATGCCTTCCCTTCTTTTAGCAAATACACGATTGAACCGCTGGCGAACAAACCCATCAACCCTAAGCCCACCCACCAAATGTGATCCGCGAGCAACGTGACAAATAAAAGTCCAGGGACAGGAGCGAACAACATGTCTCGTCGCCGCTTCCTTTGCTCACGATATCGATTCATTTCGTCAATCCGTTGTTGTTTCGTCATACGATTCCATTCCTTTTCTAATCATTGATTCCGTCAAGACGACGTTTTAACTTCTCGCGATTGGCTTTAGCCAGCATGTTCGACGTGACGTGTTCCGGGTCGAGTTTGAGCAGTTTTCGATCAATCCACAGCGGTAACAAGACAGAAGGTGGTGCCCCGATGACAATCACCCACATCAATACGTCCTTATGGACTTGCCCCGTTAAAAACAGGGCGATCAGACTGAACAATAAGATGAACGTGAAAACGAGTGAGGAAAACTGTAGTTTAATGAGACGTCGATACGTCCAGTCGTCATTGAACTGCAGATAGAGCGTCGTCTGTTTCCATTCGAAAAACAACGTCGGGATGAGACTGACCACCGCAATCACGCCAGAGTAAGTCGTCTGCATCATGAAATAGAGTGCACTCACAAAGATGACGACACTGCTCCCAATCATAAAACGACGATACGTCGTGTTGATTTGTAACAACGCTTCAGTCCGGGCTTCCCTGTTCATCTCGTACCTCCTCAGTCTCTGACGTTGTCGAGTCGAATCTCACGCAACATCGGATGATCTGGATCGATATCCGTCAATCGCTCGTCTTGTTTTCGAATTAAGCGGTAGCCACCGTATAGTACACCAACTGCCACAGCTAATATCCAGGCGTACATCCAACCAAGGTTAAGCGTCAGCGCAAACGATAAAATGAATACGACGAACAGCGCAAAGACAAATCCGTTCCGACGGGCGATGATG
This sequence comes from Exiguobacterium sp. SL-9, assembly GCF_004336985.1. Taxonomy (GTDB): domain Bacteria; phylum Bacillota; class Bacilli; order Exiguobacteriales; family Exiguobacteriaceae; genus Exiguobacterium. Next base: position 50,958 of record NZ_SJUO01000006.1, on the reverse strand, counting down.
ATTTTGGCATCCTCTCGCTCGGTCAACTCGGTCTCGACTCGGTTCGCCTTGAAGAAGATTCCTCCCAGCAGCAACAGACAGACGAGTACGCCGGCCACATACCACCCGTTCCATGAATCCGATTGAATCAATCCGACGAGACAAAACACCATCGGAAACGTGAGCAGACTTTGAAGAACGGCCGTCTTTATATTGGTTTTATAAATCAGATTGATACGTTCTTGTTTGGTCATCGAATCCCCCCTTAAAAGCTTTCTCGTTTGACGTCGCGACGCCTCGGTTGCTCAGGATCAATCCGTTTTACTTTCTCATCAAGCAGGCGTTCGACAATTACCAGCGCTAACGCCGCAAGGGAGAAGATGAAAAAGGGGACCCAACTGATTGTTTCGAGCTTCAAAAGCAACGGGAAAAACAAACAGCTAAAGACAACCATCATATAGTCGAACACATATTGAATGTGGATGACCCGCTTCGCTCGAATGTGGTCTGTGAAACTGCTCATGAATCGACTTTCCCGCATGATCATCACGCCGTATGCTAACAGCGACACGACCATCAAACTTCCGTATACGAGCGATCGTGTCTCGGTTTGTAGAAAGAAGAAGAGCAATACCCCAATCGGAATCGCAAAACCGAGTCGTACGAGAAGCCATTTCCGGTTTGCGGTAACCATTTGCTTCAAACGGTGATGTTTATTCATAAGCTACTCCTTTAATTGTGATGGATCCAAGCTAACCTCATGTCTGTTTCAACCTCACCACGTGAATCTCGTGCGTTGAATCTCGCGACGAGTCGGTTGTTCTATATCCATCCAGCTCAACTGTTGATCAAGTTTATGTTGCGTAAACAAGATGAACGCGCTACCACTGACGAACAGAACAAAGGGAATCAAGCTGGTCAGGATATTCAGTCGCATCATCATCGGAAAAATCACGGCCATCATGATGACGAATAAGTAGTCGAGTTGATATTGGATACCGATCACCTTTTTCGCTTGATCATGCGTCGTTAATGCTTTGACGAAGCGCGCTTCCCTCATAAACAAAATACTTGCTGCACTGGTCAACGATAGAAGGAACGCTGCCATAATCATCGGGGAGCCTTGCGACTGTAAGAAGTAATAGATCAAAACCCCAGTCGGCAAAGCAAACATCAAACGTAACAACATCCACTGTACATTCATTTGTTTCACGCTATGTAATCGTTCTTGTTTACTCATCGCATTCACCTCTTAACTAACTATACGGTTGTCAGTGAAAAAAGTTCCGTTTTTTTACAATTAACTTCACAGCCACCTACTCGCTTGACGAACCTGTGACTTCGCTTTACAGTTTAGTTAACTTAACTATATTAAAAGGTAGAAAGACTGAGGTTTTCTTTATGAATTTCCTACAAAATACACGCTTCGTGTTCACGTGGTTATCCGGCATGACGCTCACACTCGGGTTCTCGATTTTCTTCTTGAGTGTATCCTGGCTCACAATCGATGTGCTGAAGCAACCGGCCCTTCTCGGGATTATCATGACCGCCGTCTCGTTACCGCGTGTCGTAATGATGGTGTTCGGCGGTGTGTTCGCCGACCGATTCCAAAAGAGTCGGCTCTTGTTTTTGACGAACCTCGGGCAAGGTCTTCTTATGGTCGCGGTCGTAGCGCTCCATCTCGCGGACGCGTATTCAGTGTTCGCCTTGATTATGATTTCCATCGTGTTCGGTCTACTCGACGGCATGTCTTATCCAGCGTTGTCATCTTTGATTCCGTCGCTCGTCAAACAAGAAGAGCTACAACGTGCCAATTCGCTCTTCCAAGGAACGCTCGAGCTCATGTTCGTGTTTGGACCGTTTCTCGCCGGGGCCTTACTGACATGGGGTGGCTTCGGGCTCAGCTTCGGGACGGCGGCCGTCCTGATTTTCATCGCCGCCATCTTGATTATGCCGCGCTTGATTCGTGATTCGATTCCCCTAGCCCGTGCCATGTCGCTCGGTCATGTCATCGTTGACTTGAAAGAAGGCATCCGTTACGTCTCGAGCACACCGATTTTACGGAGCGGGACGTTGTCCATCGCCATCGTCAACCTGTTCGTCATGGGTCCGCTCATCATGAGCATCCCGATTCTCGTCGGTGAACGGGGCGGCAACGCGTTTGATTTGAGTTTGATTGAAGGTGGACTTGCTGTCGGGACGTTCGTCGCGAGTTTTCTCGTCCTGTTGTTCCGCTCGGTCCATCGTGGTCGCTTCGTCTTCCGCGTCCTGTTTTTGACGATTGGCGCCTTCTTCCTCTATACGCAGGCGCAGTCCATCACACTCCTTGCCTTGGCTGCGGCCGCGAGCGGATTCATGTTGATGCTCGTCTACTTGCCAACGGTCACACTCATGCAAGAACATAGCGACCATGACAAGATCGGACGGGTCATGAGCATCATGGCGCTCGCCGCATCTGGCCTCGAGCCGATCGCGTTCGCTGTCCTATCGATTTTGGTCGCCTTGGCTGTACCGATTCAAACGCTCCTCATCTCGTTTGGTATAATCGGATTAGTATTGAGTATCGTGTTATACGTGCGGAGCCAGACGTTCCGTGACACGCGATGAAAGGAGAACGACGATTGAACGACACACGCAAACAGCAAGTCATCGAGATGTACCGTCAAATCGACGAGCTCGACTTGTTGTTCACCAAATACTTTACCGAGTTGAACGAATTCGAACTCAGTTACCAGCAAGAACAGATGCTACTCCTGTTCAAACGACAAGACACATGGACGACGACCGAGATTGCGACGAAGATGAATATCTCGAAAAGTGCGGTCAGCCAAGTGCTCAAAGTACTCGAACAGCGTCAGTTTGTTAAAAAAGAGAAGAACCCGGACAACTTGCGCGAGAGTTTCATCCGACTCGGACCGATCGGTTTAGAGTATTCGAAACAAATCGATGCGATTGAAGAACGGCTCGCTGAAGAGATGTTCTCCGTACTCGAAGATGACGAGATGACGATGATCAATCGCTCACTCGCGCTGATGATTAAAAAGTTCAAATGAAAAATGCGTATCGTCCCTGACTCGGGAGGATACGCATTTTTGGTTAGAGTTGATTGACGACACGTTCCGCTGCCCGGAGCGCGCCTTCGATATGGCCGCCGAACAAGGAGTCCGTCTCCGTCCCAGCGAGTGAGAGTCGTCCTTCCCATGCTGAATCGAGCGCGATCGGTTGATAGACCGGGAAGTCGGTCAACGGCTGGGCATCTCGTGGGCTTGACGTGTCACGATCACTCGACCAATCGACGTATAACACGTCACGCGGATGGCGCGCTTCTTCCCCGAACAGACGCACGAATTGATCGATGACGCGACGATTCAGCTCGTCCCGGTCGAGTACCGAGCGTTCGGTAGCAGACAACCGGAAGAAGCCGAATAACGCGGCCAATCCGCCCGGCTGCGAGGCGTCATGAATCTCCTGCAACACCCCGGCCCAGCTCATGCCTTGACCAGATTGACCACTGTCTCGCCAAAACGGGCGGTCGTAGACGGCGAGTACTTTCGCCTGTCCAGCCATCCAGGTCGGCGTGTTTGCCAGCTTCGACTTCGTCGTTTCAGACAGTTCAGGGTGAAACGAGATGCGTGAGACGAGTCGTGGCGGGATGGCTAAGATGACATGTTCGAACGCTGTTGTCCGTCCGCCTTCGAGCTCGACCAATATCTCGTCTTCCGCCTGTTGAATTGAGGTGACGGTCGACTCGAGTTGAATTGTCCCTGCCGGTAGTGTCGAAGCGAGCGACGTCGTCAAACTGGCCATGCCACCGACGAGTCGCATCGATGGAACAGTGTGACCTGGCGGGAGCGTATGACGCTCGATGACACCGAACTGCCGCTCGAGCACCAAGTCCCCGCTCGTGTGTTGAGAGAACGTCGGGAGACCGAGTCGTTCGATCAGTTGCGTGATTGTCGTCTCCGTCTCTGGCCAATACCAGGTCGGGCCGAGGTCGAACCCGTCTTGGCTCAACACCCGTCCCCCGATGCGACTGCGCGCCTCGAACACGGTGACGTCATAGCCTTTCTCAGTGAGGAGCGACGCGGCATATAAGCCGCTCACGCCCGCCCCGATGATGGCGATTGATTTGGTCATATAAATACTCCTTCTCTATACGTGGTGCTCCCATTATACTGAAAAAGACGAATGTACATAATTTGGGCGCACCGCTCAGGAAAGGGCGTTACGACGTGAAGCGTTTCTTCTATTACATCTTATTTCCTTACATCTTGTTGATGCGAGGATTATATCGATTTATCAAAACAGAAAGTACAATGTCTTATGCATTCATGCTGTTCTTTGTTCCTGCCCATGTCCTCATCATCGGATATGGCCTCCAAGTGTCGCTTTTACTAGAAACCGTTTTTAGAATTTATCTTTTGGCAGGATTGTTCACCCCAATGTATTACTTCGAATCGGATGTCAGGCGCAGACGCGCAAAATCAGGATACGTTCCACTTAATGAACGGTAACGTCTAAGAAAGGATTTACCAACATGTCCAATACCGTCAAGACGCTACTTTATCCGTTCCTCGTAGGCATTCGTCTGTTCTCTCGATTTCGAAGAGGCAAGATCTTGATGTATCTCCTTGCCTATCTATTCGTGTTCTCGTTTGAAGGATTGCTGTTTTTCCAAATCCTCTACGTACCCAATTTAGTTCGGACGTTCGTAATCATGTATCTCATCCTCGGGATGATTTACGTCGAATTTCATTTTGATGATTTAGACCAACAGAAGTCGCTTTAATAAATGACTGTCATCGTGGAAGAAACAATGATTCATACTGATCAATCAACTTACCCAACCAGTCATCTTGAACTTCTTCTGACTCCATGCCTCGCTCTAAGTCATCTATGATTTCACTGTTTGGAAAATAGAGGCGCAATACAAACAGACTGTCTGTAATCGTCGATACAAAACTTTGATCTTCGACGTTGATTGTCAAATACGCACCTCGAATCATCCGTTTGACGAGTGACCGTTTTTCGTTTCCCGTCATACGTCTTGTCTTCAATTGCACTTTCGCTTCTCGTAACTGATCGAACAAATCTCGATTCAACGCTCGGCTAGTCCGCTCGTCCGGTTTCATATACGGAAAACGATGAGACAAGTCAGTCCCGTCAACACATGCACACATGTGACGTAACCAAAATCCCCATTCAACATGATTAGTGGGCTCAAGCACTGTATCCAACAGACCAATGTCATAATCAATTTTGATTACTTCCGGATGTTCCCGCAACAGGAGCACGGTACGTCGCTTCAATACATTATCATCCATTTCCCGTTTGACGATGACCGTCACGTCTAAATCCGACCGTCCGGCTACAGCCGTCCCGCGACCGACGCTTCCATATACATATACGCTATGCAGCGCTTCAGCGAATTCTTCTCGCAACAATTGAATCACTTGATCAAGCACTGGCCGAAACATCGGTTGAATCCGTATCACGTCTGTTTGATTGATGACGTAACCCGCCTCGTCTGTACCTAGTCGTGTCGGTAGCTCCATCACACACCCTCCTCAATAAACGTCGTCACGTCGAGCACTTGTCCGAGATCAACCCGAGCGACGAGATAGTGATACTTCGTGTTCGTCTCCGGATACTCCTCGACAATTGATTCGCACCAGTCAATGTCGAACATCTTCTCCCACGATTTTTTCAACTCTTCCTCATTCCTAGCTTCCCGGTCTTCAAACGAGAGAAAACACCGATTCAACGCGAACGTCCAATAACCGGCCTCGACTGCGAGCACATGTGCGTCCGGCAGCTCAACCGTCAGCACGACGCCCGGTTCTCCAGATTCCAAGTAGCCACCCCGTGCGACGTCTGGCCTTGTTTTGCTCAACCAAACCGGATAGTTTCCACGAAGCGAGATTTTCGTCCGTTGCTCATATTGCCCCGCGAGCCAATTGTAGGCAGGGCGATGATACGCGTAGTCCTCGTCTTGAAAAATGCCGTACGCCGGATTCCCAAACAAGTAGCCACACGCATTGGCAGCTTCCCAGGCGCCCGCATGTTGATATGTATAGTAAATTGCCATAGGTTCACCTCTTTTTTTGAAGATACTGTTAGCATAACTGACCTTCCCACTTTGCATCCATCACGGGAATCGTTTGGGTTTGTCTGAATTTGGAAGTATACTAGCCGTATGGATTACATAAAGGAGGAAAAAGCATGAATGTTTTAATGACGTTACTATTTAGTTTATTGGCAATACTTGTCCCACTCGCGTTACTCATCGCGGTCATCGTGATGATTGTTCGATTTATCGATCGCTACGAGAAGCGGGCGGATGCGCGACTCGAGTTGGATCGTCAAACCGCGGCTCATCAGCAACAACAGTTCGACGTCTTAGTGGAGCGCCTCGAGCGAATCGAAGAAAAAATAGAGACACGCCCTTAATGTCGACATCACTCACGATATGGACGAAACGTCTCGTCACCACAGCCATCATCGGTGGTCTGTTACTCGTTGCGACTGTTACTTGTCAACGTGTCTTCAATATGTCGGAAATCAATCTGTTGATTGATAAAGCGGACGAACAACAGCTAAGCTATGAATTGATTATTTATAATCCGCTCACCAATGCTTACAGTTTCGATATCATCGATAATTAAGCGAAAGGAGTGTTTGAATGGATTGGACCACGATCCTGTTGACTGCCTCATTGATCTTGAACGCCTTCTTGATCAATATCATTGCGCAACAAGCAAAGGACATGAGTGCATTGAAACGAAAACAACTTCATACCGAACCAATCGTGCAAGATGCTGAGTTTCATGCGTCGATTAAGGAAAAAATCGATACGATTGGCGTGATTCCGACCGTTAAATTCTTGCGTGAGACATATGACCTGTCGCTGCTTGAAGCGAAACAATTGGTCGATCGGGTAAACGAAAGGGAGTAGCGTGTGCTACTCCTTTTTGACTGCCTTTATTTTAAAAAGAAACCGACTTTACCGCGTTCATAGGCTTTATGCGTCACGTGTTCCGGGTCGATGTTAGCAAGCTTTTGATCAATCTTAGAAGAAGCAATCCACGCAAATAGATTGAACGCCACAACGAGAATCAAAATATTCTCTTGTTCCGGACGTAACAGCAACGTCACAATCAACACACAAAAGATTACAATCACGGCCATCCCGCTCCAATACTCATACCAGACGAGACGCCGATAGTCTGGAGCCTCGTTGAACGTGAGCAGCGTTTTCGTCCGTGCCCACACTTTGACGAACAAGATGACCGGAATGAACAAGACGAACCCTACCAGTTCAGCGAGTCGACGCTCGCCTGTGAACCAAAAGATGACGCCAAGTAAGACGATGAACACTCCAAGAAGAAGTGCTTGGCGGGTGGAACGTTTCCCCGCCTCATATAAATGATCAAACCGTTCGCGTTGGGTCATATTCATATTCCTTTCTACGATTGCATCGTTTATATTCAAGTAGACTGTCATACAAAGAAAAGAGGGTGTTCATGAATCCTACACAAACCGAAGTCCTGGTCTATTTCCAACTGCTTGCCGATGATTTCTCAATCGAAGATGTGACGCGTCGGCTAGGAATCATTCCTACAGAAACCTTCAAACGAGGTGAAAAAGGCTATTCTTCCCATCCTCGCGAACATACATCGTGGTCACTCGGTACGGGCTATCAGCCTTCATTTGATGTGAACGATCAGCTGCAACATATCATTGCTCAACTTCGTGGAAAAGAACCAATTTTAGATGACATTTACAGTGCGTATGACGACATCAAAGCGCGATTCATCATCGTAATCGTAATGGAAGGCGGTCAAACACCGTCGCTTGTGTTTGATTTGGAGACGATTCAATTCGCCCATCGGATCCGTGCCGAGTTTGACATCGATTTATATGCGAACCCATATCAGGATGAGGGGTATTAGACTTCACCGGACTAACATTCATTCGTCTAAGGACACTTCCTGTTCTTGTCTCGCTAACAGAATCTGAAACCCGCACAGCAACAGCGGGAAAATCATACGGAAATCCCGTGAAGGATGGCGAGCACCTACCACATTTTGGTTCGTGCATTCACTTTCTTGATCTCCTTTTGATATGGATCATTTATGATGCTCCACAATTTTTCGCATGTTTTTCGCCTTCACTGTTCGACATGTTGATTTAACAAAGCACCGTACAGTCTTTTTCGGAAAGGCTGTACGGCGTCTGCGTCACACAGCTTGATCGTGCATCGCAATAGAAGATTTCAAAAAAGAATTTCTCAAAAAATAGCGGCTCATACCTAATAAGGTAACTGCCCCGACGAGATACAGTAATCCGTGTCCAACCCAGTCCGCGAGCGCTCCACCGAGTAAATAACCGAACGGAGCCAATATTCCTTGAAGGGCATAGACAACGGTCAATACGCGTCCTAAATAATCAGGTTCGATTTGACGCTGAAGAAGCGTTTGAAATTGAATCCCCATCATCCCAATCGCCACCCAAGCCATACTAAAACAAATCAACGTCACGCCAAAATTACGATTCAACCAAAATGCCGAGATGCACCAAGCGACTCCACCGAATCCGGTTGCCAAGACGAATGTCCATCGTAACGAACGCCAAATCGAATCGATAAGCCGCTTCCCAATAACGTACCAATCGAAATGGCTGCAAGCCATAAGCCGTATTCCTGTTCCTTCGTCGCCAAAATCGGGAGGACGCCAAGCGAGATCGAAATCATGAAGTTAAGGCACGTGAAGACAAGAATCAACGTGCGAAACGAACCGAGTTTCCATACGTAACGAAATCCAAATTGTAAATCAGCAAAATACGGAAAATCACTTGGTGTGTGGCCCTTTGTTTCGTTGATGCGTAACAAAAAGCCAATCCCCCCAAATAAAAACAGATAGAGGATGGCGTTACTCGTATAGACGAGACCGACACCAATAAGCGCCAGCAAAATCCCAGCAATGGCATTGCACAAGATATCGAGACTATGATAGGTGAACGTGAAGAGTGCATTGACTTTTTGTAGGTCCGCCTCCCGAACGAGAGTCGGAACGAGTGCATACTCCGTTGGATAACTCAATTCGCTCGCCAACGTCGCGACGAACAAACCGACAATGACGACCCCTACCGACAGTTCATCTATTACATATAAACTCGCGAGGATTGTGAAGACAGTCGCCTGCACTGCCATTGCCCAAAGCAATAACTTCTTTTTGTCGTAACGATCGATCAACGGTCCATACAGCACTTGAAACGCAACCGGCACCATTGCCACAAACGTCGTGACGCCAACCCAAAAAGACGAGTCCGTCATGTCTTTGACGTACCATACCGATGCTAAAAAATAAAAACTGTCCGCGAAATTCGCAATCACACGTACAGATAACAAAACTACTATGTTCCGATTCATATCATCCGCTCCTCATTTGATTTGTCTAGTAAGTTCGAGACAAATCATAAGGCGGTCCGCGAATATAAGGTTATATGTCGTTCAGGTAATGATACATGACGAGCTCCTTTCGAATTTATTTTATCTAGATGCTAGGCTTCAGCCGTTTTTTATCGAATCGTCTCTTGTTTCATATGTCTCCAATGAACGAAAGCATTCGCAAACCAAATAATCGTCAATAACGGAAACATGACGAGCATCCATGTTGAACTCTCGATTTGAAAAAGCGGCATCATAAGCAAAAGGACGATATTCAATAGACCTACACTGAGATACATGAGAAAAAGGCGTCGATGTTTCGCTCTCATTATGAGTTCTCTCCCTTCTCTTCATAACCACTAATCCAAAACTCAATCTTCAAGTTTGCAAGTTTCATCAAGAAGTCTGGGTCAAACCCCAACTTTAAATCACCATAATAAATGACACCTAAGTCGATATAAATATGGTCGGCTCCACAAGAACGAAGGGTGTCGATATGTTCCGTAAGGGTGTCTACCATCCAAAAGAGTCCGATATACGGATTTTCCATTTGTTGAAATTCCATTGGTGGTTCAAATGACGCATGACCGTGCGTAGCAATCTGCTTTCCTATGCGCTCCATCTCCCCGACTTCGGTCTGGGTATAAAACCGAATGCCTGTTTTCTCCGATGCGACGCGAGGTGAGAAATTCTTTCCGATTAAATGGCAAGGAATCATAAATTGATCTGGAGGATACCTTTCGAGCGTTTCACTCATGATTGTGGACTCGGATATTTCACCGCATTTTTCTCAAGCTTCTCTTCAATCGCCTGCGACACATCAATCCCTGCCGCATGGGCGAACGTCAGCGCATAGATGAGGACATCCGCGAGTTCTTCTTTCATCTCGACGTGTTTAGTCTCGAGCGCTTCTTCGCTCGACACCCATTGGAACACCTCCAACAGTTCGCTCGCCTCAAGCGATAACGACAACGCCAAGTCTTTCGGGTTATGGTGGAACGCCCAATCGCGCTCGTCACGGAATTCAATCACTTTGTCCATCAATCGTTGTACTTCGTTCATGTCTGTACCTTCTCTCTTTGAATGTGTAGCAGCTTATCTCGCAACGCTTGATTGCTCGCATACAAATAAAGTCCTCGGACGCCTCGCTTCATCAACACATTAATCGAGTTCAAGACAATCTGTTCTTTCGCCAACTCGACATCTTTAACACCGTCAATCCCAGCATAAGCTCCTGTATCTTTATAAAGATTCGTGTCAATCACCAAGCAATCCTTCGTCTCATCGTACGTTACCGAAGGACCGAGCACGACGCCGACGTAGTTCAAATCAAAGCCTTGAATTGTATAAATCGACCCGGCCTCAGCAATCGTCTCAGATTTCTCGGCCCACGTCGTCTTGCCGCCCGTCGTATTCCACGGCATCTTATACTCCCCGTTCGACTCATAGACGTAATACGTTTCTCCATCCTTTTTATGAAGATAATCAAACGTCGACACGACTCGACTGAGTCCATGTTTCTGATCTTGTTCGATAATCATTTGATGCATCTCTTCCAACGTTTCAAACACGCGCAAATCATAGTCTGTAGACGACGGGAATACCTGTATCTGCTTAGCTTTAAAAGCGTTGATCCAATCGATGACATCCTCATCCGCCTGCATCCGAAACTGATTTGTCAGTTTATATGTTTTCAAACACTTCGCTTTTTGTTTATATCTCTTTAATACACTTTGGTCCCACCGGCTCTTCAGCTTTAACACTTGGTCTTGGTCGAAGATGACAATGACAATTTTTGCGATCTTCATCAATTCTTCGAGATGATTATCTGCCCGAAAGTTGTTGTATGCATCTGACTTCGTCAATAGAAGGTGCGCCTCGTCGACCAAAATGATATCGACCTTCTTATCTTTTAACTTGTTAAGGAGCGGCGTCGGTTTGACGAAATTGACAGCCTTCAAGTGTTTGACTTGTTTGGCAATCCCCTTATACGTCTTCAGCATCTCCTCATGATTGACGACCAAATAGTTCTCTGTTTGATACAGATTCGAACCCGCTTCATTCGTTCTCGCCTGAATCGTATTAAAGATGGAGCTCAGTACAACACTCTTGCCGACACCGGCCTCTCCTTCAATGACATACAAGTCTCCATACGTGTCTTCGGGCTTGGCCTTCGTAATCCGTGTCTCACAGAATTCAAGCACACGCTCTTTTAAATCCATCTGTTCAACGGATAGTTCTTTGAACGGCGACAATTTAAAGATGTCTTTGTTCTCGATGGCGTGCAGGTCGTTTTCGACGAGCCCATTCTTATGTAGCACACCCCATAACTCAGGAAACAGCTCATTGTCGTAGAATGATTTATTGTAATAATTGTGTGTGAAGTCGCTTGCCGTCTTGCTTTTGTTTTGTAAGGTGTACTTCTCGTCCCCTAAAAAGTAGTTAATCAACTTCGTCTCAAGATGGAACGTCGCCGACCGATTGAACGTCTCATGCTTTACGAGATTGATTTGGTCTACATTTTTCCGATCAGCTTGTTTCAGCTTTAGATGTTGCTTCATGCGCTTTTGGAAATAGACGGTCTCTCCGATATACGCTTCCTTCAGTCCGTTCAAAATATAAATCACCGGATAGTTCAAGTAATCAGCTGTCCGATCAATCTCATCTATACTCGTTTTATCAAAATCTAAAGGAATGACCTCAATCATCTTCACCGACACACCCTCATCTAATTTCAAATTATCTCCAGTTTAGCATAGTCTTATTCCATTTCATTACTCAAGTCTTTCCTGAATCAATGGTATACTCCAACTAAAAAGGGAGGGATTTGGTGCTTACTTTCGACAACGTCTCTGTTCGCCAACAAGACACGCTCATCCTTGAACATATCTCATTCACCATCAATCCGGGTGAAATCGCAGCCATCCATTGCGGCGTCACTTCCCGGGAAATATTGTTCGCGCTATTGACGGACGAGCATGCGAACTACTCCGGGACCATCGATACAGCGAATTGTACGCTGTCACTTTTCTCCATCCGTGACGGGTTATACGACCGGCTAACTGTCGAGGAATACTTGCGTTTCACGCACACACTTTACGAATCGATGGAATCGCTGGATACCGTCCTACAAACCGTTCAACTCACCCCATACCGGAACAAACGATTGAACCGACTCAGCTTGTCACTCGTCCGGCGCGTTCAATACGCGGCACTACTGCTACATAATCGCGACATCTATGTCCTCGAAGAACCGGATCAAAACGTCGATCAAGAGACACGGCACTTGTTCGCGACAGTCTTGATGAAACTGAAGCAGCAACAAAAAGCCATCCTGCTCCTTACGAGCAACATGGAGAGCGCCCTGTTCGTCACGTCGACCGTCTATCGCATCGACCATCGACACTTGCGCTTACTTGATGTGGAACCGGATGAACCGGATACGAACGAAGACGTCACGCCAGAGGTCATGCAGGTCCGCTTCGAGAAGATACCGACGAAAGTGAACGAGAAGATCGTCTTGCTCGATCCACCGGAAATCGACTACATCGAAAGTCAAGATGGCCAATCTGTGCTGCACAGTCAGTCCGAGCAGTTCCCGAGCGTCTTCACGATGAACGAGCTCGAGGCGCGTCTGACGCCGTACGGCTTCTTCCGTTGTCATCGATCGTACATCGTCAACCTGCAACGGGTACGAGAAGTCCTCACGTACACGAAGAACAGTTTCAGCCTCGTGCTCGATGATGCGGCGAAGACGACCATCCCGCTCTCGAAGACGAAAATGGCCGAATTGAAGACGATGATCGGGCTGAAATAGGCTCCATTCACCGCCTCATCCACTCCACTCGATCTTCATAAAGCGCCATTTGCCGCCATTCTAATGCGCCCCCCTTTTCCTCTCGATATGATGTAAGCAAGCAAGACGACATCGACGAGGAGGAACGAGAATGGACTCAATCATTCAAGTGAACGGATTAAAAAAGCTATTCGGCAATGAAGAGGCGTTACGAGACGTGACGTTTTCTGTTAAAAAAGGAGAGGTGTTCGGGTTCCTCGGACCGAGCGGATCCGGGAAGACGACGACCATCAAAATTTTGACGTCGCAACTCGCCCAGACGTCAGGTGACGCCACCGTATTCGGCGTCCCGGTCTCAGAGTTGAAACAAGAACAGTATCGGAAGCGGATCGGCGTGTTGACCGACAACAGTGGCCTATACACGCGCCTCTCGATTGAAGAGAATCTACAGCTCTACTGTGATCTGTATGACGAACCGCGTTCACGAATCGATGACGTACTCCAGATGGTGAATTTGGCCGGCGAACGCAAAAAACGCATCTCCGCCTTATCGCGCGGGATGCTGCAACGGGTGACACTGGCTCGGGCGTTGTTGCATGAACCGGAACTGTTGTTTTTAGATGAGCCTACGTCTGCGCTCGACCCAGTCAACTCGCGTCATATTTATAAAGGGATTGAACGGTTGAAGGCAAAAGGGACGACGATTTTCTTGACGACACACGACATGAACGAAGCCGAAGAACTGTGCGACCGCGTCGCCTTCTTACATCAAGGGGAAATTCAACTGCTCGACGCCCCGAAACGATTGCGCCGGAAATATGCGAACGGCTCGATGCGCGTCGAACTGCATGACGGGGAAACGGTTGAATTGAAGCAAGGAAAAGACGGTGCCGACTGGCTCCATGAACAGATGCGCGACCAGAATATCGCGGCCATCCATTCGAACGAGCCGACGCTCGGGGATATCTTTATCGAAGTGACGGGGAGGAAATTATCATGACATTTTCAATGAAACGGGCACTTGCCATTTTCCAGAAAGACTATAAAGACTTGTCGCGGAACTTATTCGTCTCCTCGACGTTGATCATGCCGCTGTTCTTCGCCGTCTTCTATTCACAGCTCGGCGGAGGAGGCCTCGACGTGACGTACTTCGTCATCAATATCACGTTCAGCCTCGTTGCGACGTTCGTCCAGTGTGCCTTAATTGCCGAAGAGAAAGAGAAGAACACACTCCGTGGGCTGATGTTATCGCCGGCGAGCACGCTCGACATCTTGCTAGGGAAGAGTGCGCTCACGTTCGTGACCACGCTCATCCTTATCGCGGCGTGTGCCTTTATCATGGGATACAGTCCTGCGAACCTACTCGTCATCTCACTCGCATTGATCGTCTCGACGTTCTTTTATATCGGGATTGGGACGATTCTCGGATTGATGACGAAGACGGTCATGGAAGCTTCGCTCATCGTCATGCCGGCGTTTTTCTTCTTCTCGTTCTCACCGATGTTGTTGGTGTACGAGGACCGTTTCTCTATCATCGGTTTACTCGAGTATTTGCCGAACATCGTCTTGATCGACCTCGCGCATCAAATCGAGGCGGGAGCTGGACTCGGCTCTACATGGGTGGACCTTGCGATTCTGACTGCCTGGGCACTTGTCATGTTCGTCGGCAGTACTATGATGTATAACCGGAAACAAACGGATTAATAGAAAAATGGTGTCGCTCCGACTTGAAAAGCGACACCATTTGATAAATTTTATAAGTCTTTAAGGTCTTCTATATCATCTTGACGATCATGCTTTATCGCATCCAACGCACTAATAGTTGACTCAAAAATCTCTATATCAAAACCTTTATTACCTAATCGGAATCGTTTTTCTACCAGTTCTTCATTAATAGATTTTGAACTCTCTAACATAGAAATTAAAGAGTCTATTCTTTGACTCGGGTGTGAGCTTTTAAGTATCTTCCATTTCTCATTCATCACATGTAAATAATGATTAAAAGCTAATTTTTCCGTCCATGGTATGTTGGCTGGATCAGGACTTTCAAGCAAAGAACGACTATATTCAGTAACAGGACCGAAAAAGTCTTTTAAATTTCTTTTAAATGCCAAGCTTAATTGTTGTTGATTGTATTCTCCTAAAGTATTTCCATCAAAATACCATATTCCTTTTCTTTTAAATTCATCTTCATCACTTTCAAAGAAAATACTAGGATCAAAAGATCTAACATTTCTATAATTCCCCGTTGCAATGCCTGATACTCCAACTCCACCAAAAATTAAACTTTGTTGATTGGAATATCCCATAATAACTTTTTTCCCTGCGATATTTAAGCTTATCAAGGCGTCGAGGAGACTATATAAATAACTTTCGTTTTTTATCAAATAGTTATCAGGACTTTTCAAAACTATATAATAACCATCAACTGGATATTGTACACATCTATTAATTAATTCACTGAATTGTTTTTCATTTTTTACTACATCAGGACCTATCGCTAAGGTTTGATAAGTAACTTTTTTTTCAGGGTATGCCATACCACCCAACATCATATTTTCATGAGCATCAAACCACTCTTCAGTAATGCTATTTGTATACATCCCAGAGATAATATATTCATCTACATTAAGATGTTCATGTTGATATTTAATAACATTCTCACCAAAAATTTGAGCCGTTTGTTTATCAAATTCAAGAGTAGAGTAATCTAGGTCATCAAAATAGGGAAACTTTAAGATTTTATCCATATTAGTTTTTGGTTCATAAAATTGTGGATCAAATAGTATTTTTTTATTCTTTCGCTGTAATTTAGAACCGTGTTGTGCAATTTTAACTATCGATGACTGTCTTTGAAGTGATCTTGGAGACAAAATAAAAGCTATATCATCGGGCTTGTCTGCAAATTCTTCATTTAATTTCATCATTCCATAACCTTGTTGTAGATAAAACGTCATTTCACTCAGCCTCTCTATTCAATTCAGTTTTTCAATTATTTTGGTGACGCTTATGGGTCTACGATGTAATTCTTTATTCATACTTTTAAAAACTAAATTATTGAACGTCTCATTTGGAGTTTCTAATTTAGGAACTTTCAATTTCAAAGTATTTTCAATGACTTCCATATTGGACAGACCATCTTTTCGAAACGGATGAATACCTGTACTTAACTCGCACATTAACACTCCCCAAGAAAAAATATCGGTTCTGTTACAAATTATTTTTTTTTGATTCAATATTTGTTCTGGCGCAGCATATCCTATTGTCATCGGCCCCCAAAAAGCAATGTCTGCGGTGAGAGATTCTTTAGTCAAATCTCTAGCAATACCAAAATCTAGTAAAGTAATTTTATTGTTATGTATAATTATATTCTCAGGCTTAATATCACGATGAACCAACTGTTTAGAGTGAACTAATTCAAGTGCCTTCAATAGATTGATGCCTATATTTAAAACCTCTTTAAACTCATAACCCTGTTTTAATATGTAATTTCTTAAGCTATCTCCTTCTACAAATTCTTCAATTACATACAAGTAACTATCTGCCCCAATCTCAATTTCACCATGATTATATACTTCAGGAAAGTAAGAAGATTTTAGAGTTTCTGCTATATCTAACTCTCTCTTGGCTCGAAGTAAGGAATGAGCTTCATTAATTTTTATTAACTTCATAACATGAAAAGAATTTCCGTTTTCACATTTAAAAACTATTTTTTGACCCCCTTCTCCTATTTTTTCTAAAAGGTTTATTCCTTCAAACTCAGATGAGATTTTCTGTCGTAATATCGCCTCATTCATTTTTTTAACTCCTTTATAAGTCGTTCGTTAATTTCCCATAACAGAGGGGTATTAATGAGTTTTTTGTTATTAGTATATACTTTTGTAGTTATCTCCTTGTTACCAGAAACAATTAAATTTACCCCCGTTTTTTTGCATAATTCTTCACATTTAAATAAAATATCTTCAGATAATGTAGGAAGTAATACTAATGATTCATTTGTAAACCATAGATGTCTTTCCGCTTGTTCAACGACATACTTCCAGTTCGTTAACTTTGCTTCGACACACTTAATACTCTTTATAGCTAAAATATCTTCATTCTTTTTTATTTTAATTAAATGACTTTTTTTTTCAATTAATCCTCTACTTTCTAAATTAATAACAATTTTAGATATTTGATTTTCATTAACATTCAAAAATTCTCTAAGTTTTTCCGTTCGTATCCATCTTTTATTATACAAAAAAGTTAAAGCGTAACTATGGATTCTTGAAAATGGACCATCATAATTTTTTTCAATTCGTTTTTCTATTATATGTGGATGATATTTAACTACTACAATATCTGGACGTCCATAATTTGTTTCTAATTCTACAAAAATCTTAGTATCCTTCTTTTTACTTTCATGCAACACAAAACTATCTACTAATTCTTTCTCAGTATTAAACATGCGCTTTACTCCCTTAGAATTTCTAAAAAAATTAAAGTATTAAAAAATTTATTCTGTTTATTTTACTTAATTGAATACTGATAACTAGAAATGCCTTTATCAAAAATTTTACCATATTTTTGATAAAGGCATTTCTGATATTCCTCCATCTATAGTTAATTTACTCCAAAAAAAAAACGCTGAACCCATCTTCACAGGTTCAACGTCAATTATAAACTTACATCATTCCGCCCATTCCACCCATGCCGCCCATGTCAGGCATGCCGCCGCCAGCGCCTGCTGGTTCTGGCTTGTCTGCGATGACCGCTTCCGTTGTGAGGAACATAGCTGATACTGACGCTGCGTTTTGAAGCGCTGAGCGCGTCACTTTCGCCGGGTCGACGATACCGTGTGCGATCATATCGACGTACTCGCCTGATGCGGCGTTGTAGCCGATGCCGACCGACTCGTTCTTGAGCTTCTCGACGATGACCGAGCCTTCTTCACCCGCGTTTTCCGCGATTTGACGGACCGGTGACTCAAGGGCACGGAGGACGAGTTTGACACCTGTCGCCTCATCCGCTGTCACTTCAGAAAGAAGTGCACGAACGGCTGGGATGACGTTAATAAACGCCGTACCACCACCTGCGACGATGCCTTCTTCGACTGCTGCGCGTGTCGCGTTGAGCGCGTCTTCGATGCGGAGCTTACGTTCTTTGAGTTCAGTCTCAGTAGCAGCGCCGACTTTGACGACGGCTACGCCGCCAGCGAGTTTCGCGAGACGCTCTTGGAGTTTCTCACGGTCGAAGTCAGACGATGTCTCTTCGATTTGGTTGCGAATCGTTTGAACGCGTGCTTTGATCGTTGCTTCGTCTCCAGCACCTTCGACAATCGTTGTCGTGTCTTTCGTGACGACGACTTTCGATGCGCGTCCGAGTTGTTGGAGCGAGGCCGACTTGAGCTCGAGGCCGAGGTCTTCTGTGATGACTTGGCCGCCTGTGAGCGTCGCGAGGTCTTCGAGCATCGCTTTACGACGATCGCCGAAGCCTGGAGCCTTGACCGCGACCGCGTTGAACGTACCACGGAGCTTGTTCAAGACGAGTGTCGCGAGCGCATCGCCTTCGATGTCTTCTGCGACGATCAAGATCGGTTTCCCTTGTTGCACGACTTGCTCGAGCACTGGGATGATCTCTTGGATGTTCGAGATCTTCTTATCCGTGATCAAGATGAACGGGTTGTCGAGCACCGCTTCCATCTTGTCTGAGTCTGAGATCATGTATGGCGAAAGATATCCGCGGTCGAACTGCATGCCTTCAACGACGTCGAGTTCAGTCGTGAAGCCGCGTGACTCTTCAATCGTGATGACGCCGTCGTTGCCGACGCGTTCCATCGCTTCAGCGATCAATTCGCCGACTTCTTCGTCAGCTGCCGAGATGGCCGCGACTTGTGCGATTGCTTCTTTCGACTCGATTGGTTTCGAGATGAGCTTGAGTTCTTCGAGTGCACGACGAACCGCTTTGTCGATCCCTTTACGGAGAATCATCGGGTTCGCGCCCGCTGTCACGTTTTTGAGACCTTCACGGATCATCGCTTGAGCGAGGACTGTCGCCGTAGTCGTACCGTCCCCTGCGACTTCGTTCGTCTTCGAGGCGACTTCGGCAACGAGCTTCGCGCCCATGTTTTCGAAATGGTCTTCGAGTTCGATTTCTTTCGCGATTGTCACGCCATCATTCGTGATGAGCGGTGAGCCGAACTTCTTCTCGAGGACGACGTTGCGTCCTTTCGGTCCGATTGTGACTTTTACCGCGTCAGCGAGTGCGTCGACACCGCGAAGCATCGCGTGACGTGCGTCTTCTGAGAATTTAATTTCTTTTGCCATTGTTCATTTCCCCCTAGAAAAGTTTTTGAAAAATGGTGAGTCTTAGCCTACGATTGCGAGAATGTCGCTCTCTCGAACGATTAAGTATTCTTTGCCTTCATGCTTCACTTCGGTACCCGCGTACTTCGAGTAGATGACCAAATCATTTTCTTTGACGTCGAGCGCGATTCGCTCACCTTGGTCCGTGACGCGGCCTGTACCGACTGCGAGGACGCGTCCTTGTTGCGGCTTTTCTTTCGCCGTGTCAGGAAGCACGATGCCTCCGATCGTCTTTTCTTCTTTCTCCACGACTTCGATGATGACGCGATCGCCTAGTGGTTTTAACATAGAAAAAACCTCCTCCGAATATGAATGATGTATCGTTGAATCGTAAGTTTTAGCACTCATCAAAATGGAGTGCTAACATTGATTAGTGTAGTATGAGACGCCTGAAAATGCAAGCGGGAACATCGAAAAAATGCTCCCACTCGCGGTCAAGAGACCTTATTTGTTACAATGGTTAAAAGGAACGTTGACTCTTAGGAATAAGGACGTGTTCAATTGGCTACACTAAACTCAAACCAATCGATAAATACCCGTTTTTCGATGGCGCCTAACATTCGGATTCGGCATATCATCCCGATTCTACTCTACGCGTTTGTTCAATTCTTTCCGGTATTGATTAGCATAGTGCGTCCGGAATGGATCACGCCGACGGCAACCGGACTCTGGTTCGCCATCGGATTCAGCTTGACGATCGTCATCTCGCTCTTCCTGCTTCGTCCCGACTTGAAGCTGTATAAGCAACAAGGGATCCAGTCGAACTTGAACGACACGGTCAAATGGATCGGGCTCGGGATTCTCATGCAGTACGGGCTTGTCATCGTCGCCAACTTGATTGAGACGTGGATCTCCGGTGACGTCATGGGGTCTCAAAACACCGAACAAATCGCGGATATCGTCCGACTCGTCCCGGTCATGACGCTCTCGGTCGTCTTGCTCGGCCCGATTATGGAAGAAATCCTCTTCCGTCATATCTTGTTCGGTAACTTGAGCGCCCGCTTCGGGTTCTGGATTGCGTTTGCGGTCAGCTCGCTCTTGTTCGCGTTCATCCATGGCGACAACAAGATTCTCGTTTACGTGGCGATGAGCTTCGCCTTCACGGTCGCATACGCCAAGACGCGTCGCTTGATCGTGCCAATCGCGATTCACGCATTCAACAACGCGCTCGTCATGGTCGTATTATTCTTAATGTAGAAATGAGGTGGCATTGATGCCGCGACACTTAAAAGTAATGTTTTTGTTCAGTCTCTCATTCGGGATTCTGTTCACCGTCCTCGCTTACTACTCGGTGCAAGAGTACGGCTTCAGCTTCTGGACGTACTTCATCATCGCCGTAGCCGCGTATGACTTCTTCAAGGTGTATCAGATTTTAACGCTCGCCCGAAAAGCGAAAAAAGAAAAGACCGATAAATCGGCATAACGAAAAGACCAAGCGTGCAGCTTGGTCTTTTTTAGTGTCGAATCGCGTTGGACGTATCGCTCAGCCCGTCTCGATACGCGCTCCGAATGAACAAACCGTTGAGCGTCAATCCGATACCTAGAACGAGATAAATCGTATCCAGCAACGGCACCCGTGGCTCATCAAAGAAAAAGACGCCGATGATAAACACGAGCATGAGGCCCACGCCGAACCATGTCACGAGTGACTGGTTGACGGCGGCACGAATCGTCACATTCGTTTCTTTGTCGAGTTTGCTCAATTGCTGTTCATAGTAAGCCGATAACGTCACCCCGAATCCGGTGACTACGCTCATTGCATATTCGCCGTCCCATACACCTAGCCCGAACAAAACGGGCCACAGGATTAATAAAACGATGAACCATTTTTTTAGTGAGTCTCATTATCTTACCTCTTCTCTATAGTTTGAGCGGTGTTTCCACCATGATCTATGGTGACATCCTGACAAAGTTCAAGTCTGGTTCCGCTCCTGCTCGTACATATGTATTTCATTCATCAAAAATAACCCTTTCGTCGCAAACAAATACGTCAACGCGGTCAGTGCGAACTGTTGTGTCGATTGCGTCAGGCGCGGCGCATCAAATCCGATTAAGAAGATGACAATGAACACGAGAATCGCGACGAGCCACGTCTTCTCACTCGAACGCCAAAACAGGCGCTCTCGCGTAGAGGTCGGATACTGCCCGGCCTTTCGTCGGTGCCACCGATAAAATAACACACTCGCGATGAGAAACAACACATGCGAGGACACACCGAAAAGAACGGCTGCCGCCACTAAACCAATACTCACCGCTACTGCCATCTTACGTCCCCTCATCCTGTCCCCTCCTCTGTTCAATCTATACGAAGAAAACGAATCAAAGTTTCATTCGTTTTTGAAAAAGAAATCAATCTACGTTATATTTGATAGGTAAACTATCAAATAAGGAGAGATACGATGAAGAAAGCATTTCTCGCGCTGGTCGCGTCCCTGTTTCTCGTCGCCTGCTCAAACGAAGACGACTTGTCTACATACGACGAGTATGGCGTGCTCGAAGAGACGATTGATGTCGCGCAGTATGAACCGAAAGTCGAGACGGACAACGACGGCAACCGCGTCATCTTGTTCTATGAAGGTGAACGTGTGGCCTATAAGAGCGTCTATGTGAAAGATGGGCGTCATTTGAAAATAATCAGCACGGACGATGAGGGCCCGCTCTATAACGACACGCTATGAAACACAGCCCTCTTCACGCGAAGAGGGCTGTTCTCAATTTTCGTAATGAATTTGTTGCTCATGTTGTAGGTGATACGTGATCAACCGCTCACTGTCTAACGGTTCATTAAATAGTGACACGGCCGTGATTTGGTTATTGTCATACGTCCGATAGTAATAGATGCCCTCATCGACATTACAACATGAGGAATAGATCGTGTACTCGTACGTCCCGTCTTCGGCCTCGTTCAAGCCACGCGTTTGCAGCACCGTATCCAACAGTTTGAAAAATTGTCCGACCGCGGACGCCTCGGTCGGTTCACAAATCGAATTGAAGGTCGCGAACGTCGCCCGGACGAAGCGTGACGTCGACGATAAGTCACCCGGTAAGCCTTGCCCGCCTAACCCGAGACAATAGGCATCGAGGTTCAATGTCGGCGCGAACGTATTGGCCGGCAGTTTCGTCGAGACGTGGCGATAATCATTCAGATTGAACAGTTGATACTCGAACGACGGATTGTTCGTCAAAACCCCGACTGGATTGTCGTACACGCGCAATCCGTCCGCCATCGGCTCGACGACAATTGATTCCTGCTTATCGGCAATGATCCAGTGTAGCGGGTGAAGTGGAAGCGCGTCGCTGAAATTGAGATTGACCAGATGAATCGTCGCCAGTCGTTCTTTCACTTCCTCAATCGTCGCGCATTGTCCGAGGATCCACGGAATGAACTCGAACGGGGAGACGTTGTCTCGTCCGTCGACTTCCGGCTTGAACACGGCATTCCCCGGGAAGTTCAACCCCGCCATGCTCAGTCCCTTCTCATTCGTCGCCTCGTAATAGAGCGGGTAGTCTTCAACGACGGTCGCCATTCCGATCATTGCGTAATGGTTCGCATTCTCGCCCATCCGTCTGAAGTTGAACGGATAGTGTCGGGGCGTGATCGTCACTTGCTCGTGATAGGACACGTTCAAGTCTAAGTTTCTGCCGAAGTAGTGGGCGTGCGGAGCGTACGTGATTGCTGTACACATAACAAAACTCCTTCCATTCTAATGCAGACAATAACAGCACTCTTTGTCCTATTCACGTTATAGCGGAACTTCAACCAAAGACCGGTCAGGCTTTCGCCTGACCGGTCTCGAAGTCGTGACACTCATTCATCATGTAAATCCCTTTCAACGCGTGGATAAAATTGATGCCATAGTAGCATCGTTATCGTTAGCTTGTCTGCATCAAATAAGCTTAAGAATACAAACAGAAAATATCGCGTCGGCCAGGTCTTACCGCTATGTTATACGTGACGTTCGGTAGAAGGTTCGAGGTCTTGAAAAAACCAAAGACCAAAGCCTTTCAAACCAAATATGAACGCCAACCCGTAATGCATGAGCGCCCGCAACGAATAGTCAACCGTGTCCACACGGAATGAGATGAAGAAACCAATCATCAAGGCAACAATCACGGCACGAAGCGTGAACGTACTTGCCTGTTCCCCGATGGCCTTCCCTTTCGCGTCACCTTGTGCATACGCCACGTCACGGCGCCAGTAATAGAGGACTAACGCGAACGACATCAAAGTACCTTGAGGCATGTCCCCGAGCAGCAGCTCCACTACGACAAATCCGAGCATAACACCCGTCCCTAGTTTTAATACATCCTGATTCGAGTACTTCCCCCGAATACGAAGCATCGTTGATGATTTTTTCATAACACAATGAACCCAACCGTCAACACCCCATATAAGAAACCGAGCACGATTACACTGATGGCAATCGACTTATATTGCGGATATTTATGTAGCACGACCGCTCCCGCGATGACGTGAATAAACGCGACGATGAACGTCACAATCGCAAAACCCATTGTCTCATTCCTCGCTTTCAAAAAAAATAAATAGAAAATCATGGGAATTCATTCGTTTCCCGGTACACTAAAGACTGCATTCATTATATCAATTCTCAGAAAGAAGGCACATCCCATCATGAATTATTCACGTATCGATTTAACGACGGAGGAAATGCTCCTCGTCAACAGCGAAGTCGAGAAAAAGAAACGCAATCTCGTCGTCGCGTACTTGCTTTGGTTCTTCCTCGGCGGTTTCGGCGCACACCGTTTCTACTTTAAAAAGACAGGTAGTGCCCTTGGGATGCTGGCTCTCACGGTTGGTTCAATCATCCTTACCGTCGTCTTGATTGGTTTCGTCGGATTGTTCGTCGCAGGCATTTGGGCGCTCGTCGACGCGTTCCTCATGCCAGGCTGGCAACAACGCGAAGTCGAAGCGATCGAGCGCGAAACGATCGAGTCGTTGAAAACTCGCTCTGAGCGTCAAGCTGCCTTTTAACGACCAGACGGTCACGCCAACGCGTGACCGTCTTTTCTATTAGAAGCTATTCTCTTTCAAATAGAACGCGAAGTTGCGGTGCTTCCGTTCTTTCGTCGCGTAATGGATCCACAGCCACGCGAGCGACTCAAGCTCACGCGCCAACTTCAAGTGACGGAGCGTATGGGCGTCGAAGCCGATTTTCGAGGCAAGGTCTTGAACGGCTCGGACCGATTCTTGCTCGTCTCCGGCGATGAACATCATCGACATGTTCGGGTTCTCCAAGTTCTCGACGCCGGTCTGATTGAACGCCTTGACGATGCGGACGTGCGGCGCAAGTTCCTGCAGATGCTCGGCCCCTGATTTCCCTTCCGGTCGCTCGACGGAATCGAACTCTTTGGCGATCGGATTCGTCACGTCGATGACGATCTTATCGTCCAAGTCTCGAAGTGATTGAATCAAATCGACGGCCGCCGCGAACGGCGTCGTCAATAAAAGGATTTGCGCGTTCGACGCCACTTCCTGGAGCGACATCGTCCCCTCGCGCTCCGAGCGCGTCCCGTACAATACTTCATAACCGACGTCCTCGAACTTGCGTCCGAGCGTCCGCCCGACTTTCCCTGCCCCTAAAATACCAATCTTCATGTATACCGACTCCCCTTCACAGTTCTTCGTCCGTCCGCGTCACCGTCCCGCCGAGTTCCGTCGCGAGTCCATCGAGCACCGAGTGATCGAACTCTTCCCCGATTGCCATTACCCCGGTCTGACCGGGCTCGATATTCCCGACCGTCCGCTTGAACGTCTCTTGAATACTTTGGACGTGTTTCAAATCTTTCGTCCCTCCGATGAGTCCGCCTGTGAGCGTCCCGAACAGAATCCCGAACGGTCCGCCGAGAATCCCGACCGCCATCCCGATCAAGGCACCTTTCGTCGACTTGTTCGTCGGTGTCAGTTGGACAGCGTCCTCGAACGAGAAGGCCCCGTTGTCTTCACGCTTGATGACGACGAGTTGTTCGAACCCGACGAGCCCTTCGGCGTGATACTTTTTCAACTTGCTGAACGCTTGATACGAGATGGACTCCTCTGGAAACGTGAACGTGACGATATGGTACGGTTGTTTTTCCTTCTTGGCCATGTTGGCTCCTCCTTTATGGAACACAGGTGACACATCAGCTTTCTCTTACCACTTCCCCGGCTTCAGACGAAAAAAAACCTAGTCCGAGGACTAGGTCGTGGGTGGCCGCTTCTCATTTAGTTCGTAATGCGAATACGGGATGCAGAGCGGCGTGCCGTAGAGCGGGTCTTCCGTCACGACGACTTTCAAGCCGAACACGTCCTGCATGAAATCCTCGTCGACGACATCGTTCGGACTACCTTGCCGATAGACGTTGCCTCCAGCGAGCGCGATGATATGGTCGGCGTAGCGACAAGCGAGATGCAAGTCGTGGAGCACCATGATGATCGTCTTACCCTCTAACCGGTTCAAGCGGTACATCAAGTCGAGAATCTCGATTTGGTGCGACATATCGAGATACGTCGTCGGCTCATCGAGTAGAATCGTTTCCGACTCCTGGGCCAATGCGAGCGCAATCCAGACGCGTTGCTTCTGCCCGCCCGATAAGTTCGAAACGAGCGTGTCCCGGAGCGAGACAGTGTCCGTGAAGGCGAGCGCCCGTTCGACGGCCCGTTCATCATCTTCCGAGTAGCGCTTGAAGAACGTCTGATACGGATAACGGCCGAACCGGACGAGTTGTTCGACGGTCAATCCGTCCGGCGCGACGTTCACTTGCGGCATGAACGCCATGAGCCGGGCCGCTTCCTTCGCCCGATACGCATCGAGCGGCTTGTCGCGGAACGCAATCGTCCCACCGAGCACGTCCCGTTGACGAGCGAGCGTCGATAACAACGTCGACTTGCCGCATCCGTTCGCCCCTAACAGCACGGTGATTTTGCCGTGGGGAATCGAGAACGTCAAGTCCTCGAGCACCATCTTCTGGTCATAGCCGATGACGACTTGTTGTAAATCAAATGTATTCATCTCATGCTTCCTTTCATCATCCGGCGAAGTAAATAGAAGAAGTACGGCGCACCGATAACAGCCGTCATGACACCGGTTCGCAGTTCATACGGGTAAAAGATCGTTCGGGCGAGCACGTCCGCCAAGACGACAATCGTCGCCCCGACGAGTAGCGTCGCCCAAATGTACGGCAGCTTCAAGCCTTGGCGGGCGATGTGCGGCGCCATCAGTCCGACGAAGCCGATTGCTCCGACGAAGGCGACCCCGATTCCAGCAAGGAGACACGATAAGAGTAAAGTCCCACGCTGTGTGCCTCGGACCGGTACACCGATACTCGTCGCGACCGCCTCGCTAATGTGGAGCGGGCGAACGTGCCGTTCAATCAAGAAGGCGGCGAGCAAGAATAGGATCGCGAGCGGTACCATGATTTTCAATTGATTCCATGTCGCCGCGTAGACGGTACCGGTGAGCCATTGTTGGATGTCGTTCTTCCGGTACACGTTCGAGGCGAGCATCATGAACTGGACGATGCCTTGCGAGAAGATGCTAATCCCGATTCCAATCAACGCGAGCCGGACCGGCGGGACGCCCCGTTTCAATAGATAAAATAAGAACGCACCGACCGTGAGCGCCCCGGCGAACGAAGCGAACGGGATATAGGCGAGCGGGACGGACAATTGGTTCGTTCGCTCATCCGTGAAGACGGTGAAGAACGTCGCCGTCGCCACCCCGGCCCCGCCGACAATTCCAAAAATCTCCGGCGAGGCGAGTTCGTTCTTAATCGTGAGTTGTAATAAGTGCCCGCTGACCGCGAGACATGCACCGGCCGTGATGGCCATGAGGACGCGCGGCATCCGGAACTCGAACACGACGAGCTCGGCGAATGCGTCACCCGACCCGAGGAAGAGCGCTCCAAGCGACCACGGCGTCAAAAACGTATCGCCGATGGCGAGTCCTAAATAGAAGGAGAGCAGTAAACCGACGATGAGGGCGACCGCGAGCACGATCTCCCGTTTCCGGAGCGTGAATGAGAACGGGCCTTTTCGAAAACTGTATGATTTCATGATTTAAAGACTCCTTGTCTGGCGCTGACGAGATAGATGAAGAACGCGCCCCCGATGACGGCGAGCACGACGCCGACCGTCACTTCCCGTGGGAACAGGACGAGTCGTCCGAAGATGTCGGCCGATAACAGCAGCACACTCCCAAGGAGCGCACTCCCGGCGAGCCGAGCGAAGAACGCCGTACCGAACATATAGCGTGCGAGATGCGGGGCCAGCAAGCCGACGAAGGCGATGGGACCTGCGAGCGCGACCCCGAACGCCGACAAGACAACGGCGAGCGTGACGGCGACAAACTTGATGACACCGACGTTTTGGCCGAGCGATCGGGCGACCTGGTCACCGAGCGACAACGTCTCGAGTTCTTTACTGATGAGGAGGACGCACAGGCTCGCGACAATCATCCACGGCAACAACGTCGTGACGAGTGCGAGCGAGCGGCCCGCGACCGAGCCCGTCAACCAGAACAGGACCTCATCGAGCGCCCCTTCCTCGTAGGCGATAATCGACTGTGTGAACGAGCTGAACAGCGCCGCGAGTGATGCCCCGGCGAGCGTCATATACATGACGTTGCCCCCGTTCGCGCTGAGGAGGTAGACGATGACCCCGGCGATAAAGGCTCCGACGAGCGCGGCTGATGTGAACGAGGCGATGCTGCTGAAGCCGAACAACGTCACGAGGACGATGGCCAGGCTCGCACCCGCATTGACCGCCAAAATGTCGGGCGACGCGAGCGGGTTGCGGGTCACGAGTTGGAACAGCAACCCGGCGAGACCGAGGACGCTTCCGACGAGAAGGGCGACGACGGTTCGCGGAATGCGATTGTCGTTGAGCGCAATCATCGCTTGCGATGACGCGTCGCTTCCAAGTGCAAGGACGTCAGTATGGCCGACCGGGATGACGCCGACACGGAGACTGATATAACTCAAGATAGGTAACGCGATGATCAAGGCGATTAGTTTGATCCAAGGTTTTATCATTTTACTCACTTCTTTCCTCTCCTACCATAGCAAAATCTCGCTGCCAGAAAAAGGGGTTGACAGTGAGAATCATTATCACTTATAGTCAGGGAGGAAATCTTACAAATCAGAGGAGACTTTATACATATGAAAAAGTTTGCGTTAGCCCTACTCACGCTCTGCCTCACGGTCGTCCTTGCTGCTTGCGGCGGGTCAGACGAGACGAGCAACTCGAACGAGTCAGCAGATCAAGAAACGCGCACGGTCGAGCACGCCATGGGTACGGCTGAAGTGCCAGTCGAACCGAAACGTGTCGTCGTCTTGACGAACGAAGGGACCGAGGCGCTCATCGCCCTCGGCGTCAAACAAGTCGGCGCCGTCAAATCATGGAACGGTGACCCGTGGTACCCACACATCGAGTCAGAGATGACCGATGTCACTGAAGTCGGGACGGAGAGCGAGGTCAACCTCGAAGCGATCGCGAAACTCGAGCCAGACCTCATCATCGGGACGAAACTTCGCCAAGAGAACATCTATGACAAGTTGAACGCCATCGCACCGACGGTCATGTCGGAGACGCTCAAAGGTGATTGGCAGGAGAACTTCGCGCTCTACGCGAACGCCCTCAACCTTGAGGACAAAGGAAAAGACGTCTTGGCTGACTACGAGCAACACGTCGAAGATACGAAAACCGAGCTCGACGACGCTGTGAACAAAGAGCTTTCGGTCGTACGCTTCCTTCCTGGCGCGTCACGCATCTACTTCACGGACAGCTTCTCAGGTGTCATCTTGGGCGACGTCGGCATCAAACGCCCGGCGTCACAAGACCGCACCGAGTTCGCTGAAGAGATCACGATGGAGCGCATCCCGGAAATGGATGGCGACCATATCGTCTACTTCACATACGGCGGAGCAGATGGATCGAAGACAGCCGAAGAGTGGCAGTCGAACCAACTTTGGAAAGACCTCGACGCTGTCAAGGCCGGTGAAGTGACCGAAGTGAGCGATGACACGTGGAACACATCAGGCGGTGTCTTGTCAGCCAACGAAGTGCTCGACGAACTCGTCACCATCTTGAAATAAGCGAAAGCGCGCCAAATCGGCGCGCTTTTTGCTATTGTCATATGGTAAAATTTTCATATCACAGTTGAGAGAGGAGCCCTACTTATGCAACGTCCGCTTCGTAAATCTGCCACGAACCGCTCACTCTCGGGCGTCTGTGGCGGCATCGCTGAATACTTCGACTTGTCCCCACTCGGTGTCCGCCTGCTCTTTTTGATCGTACCGGGAAACGTCCTCATCTATATCATTCTCGCCAATTCGATGAAGGAAGCCCCGCGCTATTTATAAAAAACTCGGAAGCCGCGGCTCCCGAGTTTTTTTATGCGTTGACTTTGTCTTTCATCGCCGCGAGCGCACCACTGTTGATGAAGTGCCATGGCTTGTTGTAGTGCGGTTGGAAGAAGAAGTCGACGTAGGCAAGTTCTTCGACCGTCATCTCGTTTTGGATTGCGAGCGACAACGTGTTGACCGCTTGCGTCATATCCGCTTTCGAGAGAACTTGTCCACCGACGACGCGATGCGTGCCGACTTCATAGACGAGTTTGAACTGGACCGGTTCCGCTGTAGGCATGAACTCCGGACGGTACGCGTCTTCAATCACGACACTCTCGACGTCGAGACCGAACAAGCCGGCTGCTTCTTCTGTGAGACCTGACGAAGCAATGTTCCAATCATAGAGACGGAGGCCTGACGTCCCTTGCGTGCCTTGATAACGGACACGCGGTGTGACGAGGTTCTCGGCGACGAGCGTTCCCATGCGGACCGCGTTCGTCGCAAGCGGAATGTAGGCGTGTGTGCGCGCCGGGTTGTAATAGACGGCACAGCTGTCACCAGCGGCGAAGACGTCCGGGTTGCTCGTGCGCATATATTCGTCGACGATGATGGCGCCGTTGCCGAGCATGTCGACTTTCCCTTCGAGGAGTCCCGTGTTTGGGCGGAAT
Source organism: Exiguobacterium sp. SL-9 (assembly GCF_004336985.1). GTDB lineage: Bacteria > Bacillota > Bacilli > Exiguobacteriales > Exiguobacteriaceae > Exiguobacterium. The sequence goes on along the minus strand of NZ_SJUO01000006.1, from coordinate 20,379 downwards.
CCGACACAAAGGATGACGAGGTCAGCTTCAAACTCACCTTTGTCGGTCACGACGTGCGTAACGTTACCGTCTGTCCCACGGAACGCTTCGACCGTCTGGCCGAGCTCGAGGTCGATGCCGCGTGACGTCATGTCCACTTCGAGTTGATCCGTGAACGACTTGTCGAGGTACTTGTTCAAGATGCGGTCGGCACTATCGATGAACGTGACGTGTTTGCCGTACACTTCGAACGCTTCGACGAGTTCGACGCCGATATAGCCGGCACCGATGACGGCGATGTTCGTCGCGTCTTTCGCCCGCTCGATGATCCGCTGGGCGTGGCCATAGTTTTTGCAGAGCTCAATCCCAGTCATCTCGATGCCAGGCAGCGTCGGGACGATCGGCCATGAACCCGTTGTGACGATCAAACGGTCGAACGTGTCATGCACGTCTTCCCCCGTCTCAAGGTTTTTGGCATGGACAGTCTTCGCTTCTGTATCGATGTTCAACACGTCGTGTTTCATGCGCATCGTCGCGCCGAGTTCTTCGAGCTCGGTCGGTGACGAGTAAAACAATTCTTCCGCACGTTTGACGACACCGCCGACGTGGAGGGCGATCCCACACGAGAGGAAGCTGACGTTGTCGTTCCGCTCATAGACGGTGATGTCAAGATTATCGTGCTTGGCGAGTAATCCTTTGACTGCTGCTGTTCCTGCGTGTGTACATCCGATGACTGCGATTTTCATATGGTAGTCTCTCCTTTGAGTGGTTGGCAAGTTTACGATTGTGATAAATATCACATTCACTTTCTGAACTTAGTGTACTATTTCACAAGGATGTTTGACAATCTGTTTGCTCACTTCTTCACGTAATTTTGTCTAAAGTTTGAACGTCCGTTGTGACGACAAAAAAACCGTCCCGCAACCGGAACGGTTCCCTTATGAATTTGTCGTGCGTCTCGCTTTGATCCAGTGATAGATAACGACACCGATATACGTGACGAGGCCAATCACGTACAAACTGAAGCCAATCATACTCCAACCTAGTCCATCCCACCCGCGGACAAAGACAAGGCCTATAAGGAATATCCCGTAGCCCATCACAAGCAGCGTCAGCGAGAAGACGAGTCGTCGCCTGAATCGCGACTTCAAAAAGTTCAGTCCGGTAATCAATAAAATCGTCGTCAACACACCAACGATGATGAGTGCATCCCCGTAGTATTCCCAAGTCATCGCTTCTCCTCCTGACATGATTTAATTGACTCTATCGTATCACGACCTGTCCGCATTCCCCATCTCCGAAAAAAGCCATCCGCATCATCGCGAATGGCTTCTTCTCATCGTACATAAATTGTCTTCGTCACACTTCGGCCTTGCGGCGTCACGAGACGGAGCGTCAATTTCGTACCTTTCTTTTGTGGCGCGAAACTGAGCGTTGACGATGTTGCCGTTACCGTCTTCTTGGCGAGCACCGTCGAGCCACGTGTGAGCGTTAACGTACCGTATGAGACGTTCGATGTCGCCTTCAGTGTCTTCGATGCGCTCGATGGAATCGTCGTCACGAGCGTTGGTGTCGGTCCGGTCGTCACTTTCACCGTCTGGGTGTGTCGGAACGTGCCGCTTTGGCTCGTCAACGAAAGTGTTGCATTGACCGGCTGCCGCGTGAAGCGGAGCGTCACACGTCCAGTACTACTCGACTTGCCCGTAGCCAATACTTTCGAACCGTTCTTCAACGTGACCGTGCTATTCGGGATCATGTAGCCGACCCAAAGCGACTTCTCATCGTTGATGGAGAGTGTCGAGAGCGACGTCTTCGGCAAGCTCAGTGAGACCTCTCGTGATTTCGACCCGACCGATGCTTTGACGCGAACGCGATCCCCCGGTTTGGCCGGAACGGTGTAACGTGTCGTCGATAGGCGTTTGGCCGAGACGAGTTTGTCGTTCACATAGAAACGCACCGTCGCCGTGCTCGTCTTTTTGATTGAGAGTGTCGCTTGTGTCTTTGTCACCAACGTGTCCGTTACACTGAGCGTCGGAGTGAACGCTTGGACCGTCTTCGTAAGTTCGTACGTCGCATCCCCGCTCGAACGTGTGACGAGGATGACATCTCCTTCCTTCAATGGGGTATCGAACGTGTACGGCATGACGCGTGTTGTCGCCACATGCGTACCATTCCGATAGATGCGATAGGCCTGATTGGTACTCGATGTGATATTGATGGATTTGTCATACATTAACGGTGTCCGAGTCCACGAAAACACAGGCGGTTCCACTCTTGTGTCCACGGTTGTGAGTCGGAACGCAGAAGCGGGTGCCTCTTTTAATTTGAAGTAGACTTTGGTTCCAATGTCTATAGGTATCGTACTAAACTCTTTAATCGAAATGAGCCCGTCTTCATCCGCTTGCTCGTTCGAAATCTCGTAGTATTTCCCACTGCGAATCAACACATCCACCGTGGCGTTCGGAGTCGTTTTCAACGTGACACCTGAAGTGACCGTTTTCGTCAGAACCGAGATGCCGTTCGATGATGTGTCCTCAATCTCTTTGACCGTTTGAAGTTCAATCGGATCGGCGTAAACACCTGATCCACTACCGATTTTCACAGTCACACGCGATCCAGGTGTGAACCAACGTGCCGGTTGCCACGTATAGCGTCCCGATTCATCCGATTGGACCGTCGCCGATTGATAGTTCAACAACGAATCCGATGAGTTCGATTGATACAAGTTTTTCGTCACACTGACAAAAACAGGCGTGTTCGGAGCCGTCTTCCCGCTGATCGGGCCTAAGACACCGGTTGGCGGGTCGAGCGTGAGCGGCACATATTTCGATGCCCATAAATCTAACCGTCGCTCAAAATCGCTCCATTTAAAAATCATGTCATACGATTCATTCGTCTGTAGCGTCAGTTTCCCTTGCTCCCAAACGAACGGGTCGTCTTGATAGGCTAAACGTGCCGTCAACTCAGTCGCTGGAATCGGTAAGGTCGTACCATCGACGAGTGTGGTCGTTCCGCTAACCTCGTAAGGATGACCTACCTCATAGCGAGTCGTCGTTTTCGGCACACTGACCTGCAGTTGCCACGGTGCCTTCCAAAATGACTCGGGCGTGTAGCCTGCTGACCGGTTCTCAGAAAAGACGTACCATGATCCACGTTTTTGGACGAAGACATCATCAATCGGTGCCTCTCGCCACTCATTTGTGGCGACGTTATAACTAACATAGAACGTCGTGTACATTTTCCGAATCGTGAAATAGTAGACGCCGTCATTCCATATGAGGTTTCTTACGCTTGGGGCTTCTTTCTCGATCCATTGTTTCGTTACGAGATCAAAGATGAAAAGTGTATCCGATTCCCCTACTTTTGCTACAATCCACTGATTTGATCCCTTGATTGAGGATGCGCCCCTCACCTGACCCGTATACGATCCGAGTGTTTCAATTGTCTCACCCGTCACCGTTCGCTTCGTCACTTGACCGTCCACGAATGCGAGAACATTTCCATCATCAAGCAGTCCATACGCTTCATACATACTTTCCGCCTGAATCGACCCGAGAATTTTGCCCGAAAGCGATGTCGTGACATACTTCTTGTCATCGGTCCACAATACCGTGTCTGCTGCCAAATTAATATCTACGACCGCATGAAGTCCGCTCCCTGCGTCAATTGGAAAGACCGTCTTTGAACCGGTGTGAGGATTCCAGACCATCCATTCTTGCCAGCCCTCCAAAATGAATCGACCGTCTCCGATTGCGTGAATGTTATGAAGAACAGACACGCGAATCGGTAACGTATATTCCTCACCGGTCTTGATGTGAACAAGCGTCTCCGGATCTCCCGAACGCCACACATACCCACTATCTCCTACGACTTCTCCTGACGGAATACTTTCCGGTTTGGCATAATCCTCTGCTCGGACTTCGACTCCCGGTGCTACCATCATGACGAGCACCACGAGCATGCTCCATAACCATTTCTTCATTACTCTCCTCATTTCTGTTTATGAATGCATAACTTTCAAAAATAATCCATTTTTTGATTTAACCCTCCTAATTTTAAGTCGTTTTCTTAAAATTGAATAGCCCTAAAATCACAAAAAAACACCACGTCGCACGACGTAGTGTTCACTTCTCATTCATCTGTTTCATCAAATCCATCTGTTCTTTCACTTGCGCCTCTTTCTCACGTCGAAGCACACCCCGGTACGTCACGCGTGAGATCGACAAGCTAATCTCGTACAAGAAGAAGAGCGGCAGTGACACCATGAGGTGCGACGTCAAATCCGGCGGCGTGATAAACGCTGCGACGACGAACAAAGCGAAGTAGGCGTACTTCCGGATTTTCGAGAGGAAATACGGCGTCACGACACCGATGCGCGTCAAGAACATCGTCACGACCGGTAACTGGAATAACAGTCCGAATGGGATGGTCAGTTGCAACAAGAACGTGAAGTAGTTCGACGCCCCGATGATTTGTGTCAGACCGAGGTCTTGCCCGAGGTCCGTCGAGATATCGAGGACGAGCGGGAACAACCAATAATAGGCGAACGCCAAACCGACGAGGAATAAAACCGAAATGATTGGAATGTAAGCAAGCGTCGCTTTCCGCTCGTTCGGATGCAGACCAGGTGCGACAAACGCCCACAGTTGATACAGTAGAAACGGACCAGCCGCGACGAGACCGATGACGAGCGCCAAGTTCAAATAAATCATGAGCGGGTCCGCGACCCCAAAGGCGTTCAACTCGAGTCCTCGTTCGACGAGGTCCGCCTGCAGATAAGCGAGCACGTATTTGACACTCGGCAAAGCGATCAAAAAGAAGGCAAAGACGACAAATGCCGACAGCATCAGTCGTCTCCGCAGCTCTGTCAAGTGGTCGGACAGTGCCCGTTCTTGATCAGGTTGATGGCTCATCGTTTACTGCTCTTTCTTCTCAATTTCTTTCTTGTCTTTCTCGTCATGTTCGTTCATCATACCACTCGTGGCATTTTTGAACTCACGGAGCGTCTGTCCGGCGGCGCGTCCGAATTCAGGCAATTTCTTCGGCCCGAAGATGATGAGCGCGACGATGGCGATAATGAAGATACTTGCTCCCCCAGGAATACCGACGATGAGCAACGATGATAGTAATTCCATTATTGATGGACCCCCTCAGCAGATGGATAGTGTTGCATAAAGTAAATGAGCGACTGGAGTTCGATCGACAAGTCGATATGATGGACGCGGACCGTGTCCGGCACAGTAAGCCTGGCCGGCGTGAAGTTCAAGATGCCTTTGATGCCGAAGCGGACCAAATCATCTGCGACAGGCTGTGCATAGGCAGACGGCACCGTTAAAATGGCGACGTCAATCTTGTTTTGCTTCATAATCTGTTCCATCTCATCGACGTGATGAATCGGGACACCGGACATCGTCGTGCCGACTTTTGTCTCGTCTGCGTCGAACCCGACGACGATATGTGTGTTATTGTTTTTAAGAAAGTTATAGTTGACGAAAGCTGTCCCGAGATGACCAACCCCGACCAAGGCGACGTTCGTAATCTCGTCTTGATTCAGTGTCTTACGGAAAAAGTCTAACAGATACTGTACGTTATAGCCATATCCCTTTTTACCGAGCGCACCGAAGTACGAGAAATCGCGACGGATCGTGGCCGAATCGACCTTGACCGCCTCGCTCAGTTCAGCAGAAGAGACACGCTGTTTTCCTGATGAATGTAGGCTTTGGATAAACCGATAGTATAGTGGCAACCGTTTGGCTGTCGCTTGCGGAATCTTTGGTTCGTTTTGACTCAACGGAAAGAGCCTCCTTTTTACGACGCGTTTCAAACGAATCTAATGTCATACACCTTGATTGTAAACGAATTCACATGACCACTCAATGAATATACCTGAAATGGGGAAGAAATAAAGTATACTAAATAGAGAGAAAGGGGTTTTTTCACTTGATCCTACTGCAAGTCAATAACTTATCGAAATCATTCGGCGTCGAGCCGATTTTAGAGAACGTCAAACTCGAGATTCAAGAAGGCGAACGCGTCGCCCTCGTCGGCCGCAACGGCGCCGGTAAGTCGACACTGCTCAAAGTCATCGCCGGGGAATACAATTACGACTCAGGCGATATCATGAAGCCGAAAGACGTCACCATCGGCTATCTCGCCCAGGACTCAGGGTTAGAGTCGAACGAGACGATGTGGAATGAGATGCTCACCGTCTTCACCGATTTGATCGAGCAAGAGAAGACGCTCCGCCGCATGGAGCAAGACATGGGTTCCGAGCGCATCTTGAACGACCCGGCCGCCTATGAACGCTTATTGTCATCTTATGATGAAGAACAACATACGTTCAAAGACCGCGGCGGCTATCAGTACGAGGCAACGATCCGCTCCGTCCTTCACGGGATGCGTTTCTATCCGGACGACTTCGAACGCCGCATCGATACGCTCTCCGGCGGACAACGGACACGTCTCGCCTTGGCGAAGATGCTGCTCCAAAGTCCTGACCTGCTCATCTTAGATGAGCCGACGAACCATTTGGACATCGAGACGCTCGGTTGGCTCGAGAAGTATTTGAGCGGCTATAAAGGCGCCGTTCTTATCGTCTCCCACGACCGCTACTTCCTCGACCGCGTCGTATCGGTCGTCTATGAACTGTCACGCCATCGAAGCCGCCGCTTCGTCGGGAACTATACGAAGTACCTCGAACAGAAAGCCGCCATCTACGAACAAGAGAAGAAGCAGTTCGAGTCGCAACAAGAAGAGATCGCCAAGATGCAGGACTTCATCCAACGCAACATCGCCCGGGCGACGACGACGAAACGGGCGCAGAGTGTCCGCAAGCGTCTCGAGAAAGTCGACCGGATGGAAGCGCCGGACGGTGACGAGCGCAGTGCCGTCCTCTCCTTCTCGATCAAACGCCAAAGCGGGAACGACGTGTTGAGCGGCAGTGACCTCGCCATCGGCTATGAGGAACCAATCGCACAACATCTTCGCTTCCAGCTACAGCGCGGCGAATCAGTCGCCCTCGTCGGCCCGAACGGGGTCGGCAAGTCGACGCTCTTGAAAGTATTGACGAAACAACAGCCGGCCCTTACCGGCGACATCCGCTACGGTGCCGGCGTCGAGATCGGCTACTACGACCAGGAGCAACAGAACTTGTCGGACAAAAACCGCGTCATCGACGAGATTTGGAACGACTGGCCGCTCATGCGCGAACAAGAAGTCCGCAGCCTGCTTGGACAGTTCCTGTTCAGCGGTGACGACGTCATGAAACGCGTCCATGAACTGTCGGGTGGAGAACGAGCCCGTTTGACGCTCGCCAAACTGAAACTCGAGCAACCAAACTTGCTCATCTTGGATGAGCCGACGAACCACTTGGACCTCGACTCGAAGATGATTCTCGAGAACGCCCTCGTCGACTATCCAGGTACGATCCTGTTCGTGTCGCACGACCGGTACTTCATCGACCGGCTCGCGACGCGCGTCTTAGAGATCACGCCGAGCGGCATCGATGAGTACCTCGGCGACTACTCGTATTACGTCGAGAAAAAGGAAGAGCTCGAAGACCTGGCCCGGCTCGCCCGCGAGGAAACGAAACAAGTCGTCGTCAAAAAACAGCGGGCCGACAAGGAGCAGCAGCGCGAGGAGCGCCGGATGAAACAGCGGATCGAGGAAATCGAGCTGACGATCGAGCGGCATGAAGCACGACTCGAGGAGATCGAGCAGCTGTTGTGTGAACCGGACGTCTTCAACGACTTCGCCCGGGCGCAAGAACTGTCGACCGAGTCCGACGCGACGAAAGAATCAATTACGGCGCTGTACGCAGAATGGGAGGAGCTCCATTCATGATGCGATTCCGTGCGATGCGAATCGAATGGATGCACGCCTTCCTGACCGGTCTCGCCTATATCGTGCCGACGGGGACGGAGTACGTATCCGAACTGATTCGGGGCGAACCGACCGTCGTCCCTTCGCTCCTGTTTTATTTCTTACCGGTCGTCATCGGCTTCATCATCCAGACGTGGAGCGGGATTGTCATCAGTTTGTTGAGCGGTCTGCTCATGAGCACGCTGTTTATCCGCTTTGTCGTCTGGCCGGTCGATGTGACCGTTCACAGCTTTTACACCCCAGGCTCGGTATGGGGACACTTCTATCAATCGACGCTCCTCATGTGGATGCTCGCCCTGATCGTCTTCGCCGTGAGCCGGATTAACACATGGCACCGTGAAACATATCGGATGAAGAACCACTGACATCACCTGATTCATCAGGTGATGTTTTTTGCTATAAATTTATTTATCGATAGCCTTATTTTTATTAATTTGTTTTTCATTCGGATGCACGTTATTCTAATCTCGTGCAACACAACAGGTTGAATTTGAAGGAGGAACTCACAATGAGTAAACACGTCTTAATGGTCGTCACGAACGCCAATGAAATGAAGGAAGGTCATGCGACAGGTCTTTGGTTATCTGAATTCGGGGAAGCATATGTCGAATTTAAAGAAGCTGGGTATACCATCACAGTCGCGAGTCCGAACGGTGGCGAAGCACCGATCGACGCACGTAGCTTAGAAGGTGAGGTACCGGAAGCGATTCAAGCAACGGCACCGCTTCTCAAAGATACGATTGACTTGAAAACAATCACAGACTTCAGCTCGTTCGATGCCATCTTCTTGCCAGGGGGACATGGGACGATGTTCGACCTCCCACATAGCGATGCTTTGAACCATGCGCTCCGTACGTTGTTTGAAGCAAACAAAACGGTCGCAGCGGTCTGCCACGGACCAGCCGGACTCGTCAACGCGACACTTTCGGACGGCACACCGCTCGTCAACGGAAAAACGATTGCGACGTTCACGGACGAAGAAGAGCGTGCGACCGGACTCGATGTCTACATGCCGTTCATGCTCGAGACTCGTCTTCGTGAGCTCGGTGCGAACATCGTACTCGCTGACAATTTTACAGAGAACGTTCAAGTCGACGGTAACTTGGTGACAGGCCAAAACCCACAATCGACAGTCGCTGTCGCAAAAGCCGTCATCGGCACATTAAACTAATCCATTCTTTCTCGTTGCCAATCGATGAAAGAAGATGACCCGCCTGTTCGAACAGGCGGGTTTTATGTCCTAGGAGGAACCAAGATGATCACCATTTTAGCTCGGATTCAAGCAAAATCTGGTCTTGGATCAGCGCTTGAGACACATTTACGTCAAGTCGTCGCCCCATCTCGCAGCGAGGCAGGTTGCGTCTCGTATACGTTACATCGTGTCGAAGGAAACGCTGATGCATTTGTCTTTTATGAGAAATGGACAGACAAGACGGCACTCGATTCCCATATTGCATCACCCCACTATCAAACATATCGTGAACAAGCAGCATCACTTCTTTCCAGTCGCGATGTTCAATACTTAGAGGAAATCAAGGAGGTTGAATGACCAATGGAACGTTTTCAATATCACAATCCGACTAAACTGTTATTCGGGAAAGGACAACTCGAATCGCTCCGTACCGAAATCCCCCAATACGGGGACCGCGTGCTTCTCTTATATGGTGGAGGTAGTATTAAAGCAAACGGTCTTTATGATGAAGTGACCGCTCTCTTGTCAGATTCGGGAGCACACGTCGTCGAACTTTCGGGTGTCGAACCGAATCCACGGCTGACGACGGTTCAAAAAGGGATTCATTTAGTCCATGAACATGAAATCGATTTAATTTTAGCTGTCGGTGGAGGTAGTGTCATCGACTGCGCGAAAGGAATCGCAGCCGGTGCAAAATATGACGGGAATCCGTGGGACATCGTGACACGACAAGTTCCAGTCAAAGATGCGTTACCAATCGGGACAGTGCTGACACTTGCAGCGACCGGATCGGAAATGAACGGTGGTGCCGTCATCACGAACTGGGAGGCACAAGATAAACGCTCTTTCGGTTCGCCGCTCACTTACCCGAAATTCAGCGTGCTCGACCCGACATACACGTTAAGTGTTCCAGCGAACCAAACGGTCTATGGAATCGTCGATATCATGTCGCACGTACTTGAACAGTATTTTCACGCTTCTGAGAACGCGCTGCTCCAGGAGCGGTTCGGTGAGTCTATTTTACGTACAATGATCGAGATTGCGCCTCGTCTCGTTCAAAACTTGCATGATTTCGAGGCCCGTGAAACGATGCTGTTGAACGGAACATTCGCCTTGAACGGTACGTTATCGATGGGAGTGAAGACGGACTGGGCGACTCATATGATGGAACATGCAGTCTCTGCCGTCTATGATATCCCACACGGTGGCGGACTTGCCATCCTCTTCCCGGAATGGCTTCGTTACGTCAGTAAGACACGTCCCGAGCGCATTATTCAACTCGGGGAACGGGTCTTTGGAATCGAAGTGAACGGCAAGTCGGATGACATGCTCGTCGAAGAGACCATTCAGGCGCTACAAGACTTCTGGACATCAATCGGTGCCCCGTCACGCCTAAGCGATTATGAGATTGACGAGACGCATCTCGAATTGATGGCGAAACGGGCAATGGTGGCTGAACAGATTGGTCAGTACGTTCCGCTTCATCAGCAAGATGTAGCTGCTATCTTAAAAAACGCATTATAAAAAGTAGGGCCCACAAAGGGTCCTACTTTATGTTTCATCCTTCAGTGCTTTTATGACTTGGTTGATGATTGGGTCATGTTTTGACTCGGTCCGATGCGCCAAATAGAGGACGTTCGTCGCAAAACGGTCCGGGGCGACGACTTGTATCGTCCCACGTTCGAGCGCGTGCCGAATCAGATAGTTCGGTAGGACGCTGATGCCGCTTTTTGTCTCAACGGCAGTCAAAATTGCGTCGACGTTCGGTAAGACCATCTCAGGACGAATGTCAGGGCGCTCACCGAATTGGGTTTGGTAATAACGACGAATAATTGGCAATTCCAGCCCGTAGCTAATCCATGGCTGTCGATCCATCCATTCTTTCAGCTCATCTGTCGGCACCGTCCAATCACTCGGTGCGACAAGTAAAAATGTCTCATCCGCAATCGGGACGTATTGGATTCCTGGTTCATCCATCCGTTTTGTGGCGATGACGAAATCGAGCTCGCCATCTGCGAGCCGCTTGATGAGTTGGTCGACCATCCCAAAATCGGCGATATATTGTGCTATGTCGAGCGGCAACATGGGGATGACCTCATGTGTAACAAATTCGGTCGGTCCCCCGAACTTCAAGACCGGTCGTGTCGATTCGCCTGAGACATAGCGCATTTCGAGCGATAGCTCCTCGAGCCGATCGATGAGTCCAACGACTTGCGTGTATAACTCTTTTCCTGCGTCAGTCGGAATCATCTGTCTCGGGGCACGTGTGAATAGCGACGTTTGAAGTTCTGCTTCAAGTGCCGCGATATGCTGACTCACCGCAGGTTGTGTCAAAAAACGGACACGTGCGGCTGCGGACACAGAGCGCTGTTGGTAAACATGGATAAAACTGCGATACCATTCAAAATCAATCATATGTGTAAACTCCCTTTTATTTCTTTACCTCAGTATAGAAGAGAGCTATTCATAAGACAAATAACATTTCATTGACTAATCGATAAATAAATTTATAAGGAGTAGATTCTATATGAAAGCTTTACTGTTACACGAACCGAACACCTGGCAGACGATGCGACTTGAAGAAATCGAGACTCCGACGTTACGTGCTGGTGAAGTCTTGATTGAAGGAGAACATGCCGGACTGAATCCCGTCGATTATAAGACGGCGACGAACGGCAATCCGAACTGGTCCTATCCGCACATCCTCGGCCTAGACGTCGCCGGTACCATCAAAGCCGTCGCGGATGATGTGACGGACGTACGCATCGGTGATCGTGTCCTTTATCATGGCAACTGGAACGAATGGGGTGGATTCGCTGAGTACACTCGCGCTAAAGCACATATGGTCGTGCCGATCCCAGACGGCGTCTCGACGCAAGAAGCGGCCGCTCTTCCCACCGCCGGATTCACCGCATATCAGGCCATCTTTGAGAAATTACCTATGAATGCGATTGATACAGTGCTGATCCACGCCGGTGCGGGTGGCGTGGGCGGATTCGCTATCCAACTCGCGAAACATCTAGGCAAGCGGGTCATCACGACCGCATCAGCACGCAACCACGATTGGGTCAAACAACTTGGTGCAGATGAAGCAATCGACTATACGACAGAAAATTGGCAACAACGGGTCATGGAGTTGACTGATGGGCACGGCGTCAATGCTGTCATTGACCCAGTCGGCCGCGAGACGGCTACCGCTTCATTACACGTCATCGCTTATAATGGACACCTTGTCCATATCGCCGGCGCACCAGAGCCTGGTATCATTAAGCCTTTTACTCGGGTCATCTCATATCATGAGGTCGCACTGAATGCCATCCATCATCAACAAGACCGCATTAGCGAAGCAAATATCGTCCGCATCGGTTCACACATGTTGCGTCTTTTAGAAGCAAAAGAGATTTCTTCGATGATTCAAGAGACGATCGCGTTTGCTGACATTCCAGAAAAATTAGTCGAACTTTCCGAACGCCATGTCGTCGGAAAAATCATTGCCGATTTGAAGGCTTAATCTATACAAAAACAAACCGTCCAACGCTCAGCGTCGGACGGTTTGTTTAGAAGTAACGCAGCGGTTGGAATCCGCGCGTATGGAAGTCGAGCTTGAGGCCGTCTTCCGTGATGAAGAACACGTACTCGTTTGTATCGACGTCGCGGACGAACACTTTGTAGAACGTGAGCGTCTCTTCGTCGTTCGTCACATACTTCGCCTCATGCGTCGAGATGACTTGGGCGAACAGTTGCTCTTTGTCAAACTCGTTGACGATGTCCTCGAACTTGGCCGCTTCCTCTTCGGTCGCTTCCCGGCCCGGTGCGATCTCGTAATACGCGTCGCTCGCTTTCGGCTGAACGCCGAGGTTACGGTCGACGACGATGACACTCTCGATATCTTGATCGTCTAGGCTCTTATAGCCGTACAACGTCTCGACGAGCGTGTTCTCACCCGTGACTCGACCGATGCCTTCGAGCGAGTCTGCATCGGTCAGTGAGCGAACGCGTGTCTCTTCCGGCACGATTTCTTCTTGATAAGCGATATTATAAGCGCGGATGATCTCCCGTACTTGCAAAAACGTCGCGACGACGAGCAGTACGATGAGACCTCCAATGATTATGCGTTTCATCATCTGTATATTTTCCCCCTAGACTGTCATGCTCTCTTCTAAGGATAACCCAGGAACCGCATTCATCGCTAGTGTATCGCGCTTTCCGCGCACATACGCATGATGCGCCGCGACACCAATCATACCGGCGTTATCTCCGCATAGATCGAGTGGTGGGATGACGAGGCGGATACCTTCACGGTCCGTCGCTTCTTGAAGCGCGGCACGGAGTCCACGGTTGGCCGCGACACCACCCGCAACGAGTAGCTGCTTCGCGCCTTTTTCTTTCACGGCACGAATCGCTTTCTCGACGAGCACTTCGACGACACTCGCTTGGAAGCTGGCCGCTAAGTTTTCAGGGATGACCGTCTCCCCGCGCTGTTCAGCGTTATGGACGGCGTTGATGACCGACGACTTGAGTCCGCTGAAACTGAAATCAAAACTGCCCGCTTCGAGCCGGACGCGCGGAAACTTGTACGTGTCTTCCCCATCGGCCGCAAGACGGTCGATGGCCGGTCCACCTGGGTACGGCAGATTAAGCGTCCGCGCGACTTTATCATATGCTTCTCCGGCCGCATCGTCACGCGTCTCACCGATGACTTCGAACACACCGTGCTCCGGCATGTAGACGAGCTCCGTATGTCCGCCTGAGACGACGAGACAGACGAGTGGGAACTCCATCTTTTCGACGAGTTCGTTCGCATAGATGTGTCCGGCGATGTGATGCACGCCGATGAGTGGTTTACTATGGGCGAACGCGAGCGCCTTGGCCGCACTGATGCCGACGAGAAGTGCCCCGACGAGACCCGGTCCTTGCGTGACCGCGACGGCATCGACGTCTTGCATCGTCACACCGGCTTCACTAAGGGCGTCATCGATGACGTACGTGATTCGTTCGACGTGATGGCGCGAGGCGACCTCGGGCACGACCCCACCGAACCGTTTGTGGCTTTCAATCTGCGACGAGACGACGTTCGATAAGAGCGTCTTACCGTCACGCACGAGCGCGACCGACGTCTCATCACAGCTCGACTCAATCGCGAGGATGAGCGATGTGTCCATCTGTTTCACTTCCTAACTTCGCCCAGTAGATATAGGCGTCTTCATTATTGTCTTGATAATATCGTTTCCGGCGTCCCGCATTTTCAAAACCAAACTGTTCATACAGCTTTTGGGCACCGATGTTTGAGACACGCACTTCGAGTGTGAGCGCTGCGAGTGACTTTGAACGGGCAAATTCGATGAGTTGCGTCAGGAGCAGGTTGCCGATGCCTTGCCCGCGATACTCCGGTAAGACGGCGATGTTCGTGATATGCCCCTCGTCTACGATTTGCCAGACGCCGATGAAACCGACGACGCGTCGTTCATGGACAGCGACGAAGTAAATCGCTTGGTCATTGCGGAGCATCTCGTTCATGAACGCCTCTTTCGTCCAAGGAATGGCGAACGAGGCTTCCTCGACTTTGGTCACTTCATCGACGTCGAGCCAGTTCATGCGACGGATTTGAATGTCAGCCATTGTTCTGTCCCTCGAGCCATTTCGCTTCCGCCTCAGCGAGACGGAGATACTCGGGCTCAAACGCGTGGACATCGTTCGTGACTTCACCTAAGGCGACGAGATCGCTCGCCCGGCCGTAACTATGCGCGGCCGGCGCTTCTGTATACTCATACGCGGCCAAGACGTCACGGAACGGCTCGACGTCGCCGACGACGACGAACGGTCCTGTGATATTGGCTTCGAGCCAAGCAGTTACCGAGGCGTGACGGTCGGGTGTAACGGCCTCGTTCTGTTGATAATGACCGATATACGCATTGCCACGACGGGCGTCGATGAGCGATACGACCGGGAGCTCCGTGTTCGGGGCCGCCGCCATGAGACGGAGCGCCGAGACCCCGACGAGCGGGATTTGAAGCGTGTAGGCGAGCGTCTTCGCCGTCGTCACACCGATACGAATGCCCGTATAAGACCCAGGCCCTGTCGTCACGACGATGCGTTCAAGCTCGGGCGGTGTCCATTTGACAGCGCTCATCAATTGTTCGATCATCGGCATGAGCGTGACGGCATGGTTTTTAGACACCATGACCGTCGCTTCGGCTTGAATCTGTCCGTGTTCGCTCAAGGCGACAGACAGACGTGTCGTTGCCGTATCAATCATGAGTTGCTTCATGCGAGCACCTCTTTCACGAGCGCATCGTACATGTCACCGACGGGCGCGAACGTCAGTTGACGTTCCTCGTCCCCGATTCGCTCGATCGTGATGGCGAGGCGTTCAGTCGGCAACGATGACTCGATCAAGTTCGACCATTCGACGATAGCGACGCCATCCCCGTTAATATATTCTTCGAGCCCGATATCGTCCCCCGTGTCTTCGAGACGATAGACGTCCATATGATAAAGCGGCAAGCGCCCTTGATACTGTTTCATGATCGTGAACGTCGGGCTATTGACATTACGCGTGACACCGAGACCTTTGCCAATGCCTTGGGTGAACGTCGTCTTCCCGGCACCGAGGTCACCGTTCAACGTTATGACCGTCCCGGCTTGGACGAGCGTGGCGAGTTTTTCTGCCACCGCCTGCGTCTCGGCCGCAGAATGGGTAATCAATGTATACATGATGTTTCTCCTTTAGTAGTTCTAGCGATACGTACTCATTGTACACTCAATTTTACGCAAAAAAAAACACGAAACGTCATCGTTTCGCTATCTCATTTAAAAAATTGGTTGCGGGGGCTGGATTTGAACCAACGACCTTCGGGTTATGAGCCCGACGAGCTACCAGACTGCTCCACCCCGCGACGACATATGAAATTAAATAAAAATTGGTTGCGGGGGCCGGATTTGAACCGACGACCTTCGGGTTATGAGCCCGACGAGCTACCAGACTGCTCCACCCCGCGATGGTTTGAATTGTTTCGACATCCTCTATAATAAGTGAAGTAGTTATAAAATGCAACCTTTTTCTAAATGTTTTTTGAGAATTGGATTCGGGAACAATTAAGAGAGTGTATTTTACTAGAGAAAAGGGGCGCGACCGTCATGTCGAAATGGGGTAATCGCTTTAAAAAATGGTTCTTTTCCGAACTGGATGCATCCGTCTATTTTCATACCGTACCGTTTCTACCGAACGAGACCGTCCATGGAACGTTACGCGTGTCGAACACCACTTCACATGTCGTGCGGCTGCAAGAGTTGACGCTCAATTTTTTGACGACTTTCAAAGACATCACGCTCGAAGGAAACGAGTTCAACCGCGAGGCCGATCTTCAAGAAATTCCAATCCCTCTAACGGCCGTGCTCGAACCAGGTGCTGAAGAGCATATCCCGTTCACGTTTGATTTGACGATGTATGCCCCATCGACTGCCGGGGCCCCTTATAGCGTCGAAGCGACCGTTTGGGACACGGACGGTAAACGAGTTTGGTTCGATGTCATTGAGAACGTTGAAGTTGAACCCCTCCCCGCTTTAAAACGCTTGCTAGAGGCGACCGAGCACGCCGGTCTCGAGCTCATGTTCGTCCGTAACGTCATCGACCCGCTCGGGGAAGAACGACCGTATCCGTTCGTCGAGAAGTACGGATTTAAACCGGTGGGTGATTGGGCCGACGAGTTCGAAGTCGTAAAATCGTTTTGGCGCATCGATGAAGATGGGGTCGACGTCTATTACTGGCTCGACAACATCGAAAAACAACGGACACTCGAGTCCATCGCCAACGACGTCACGTTGCGCCATCGCTCACTCACGTGGGATCAACTCGAACGAGAACAAGACCGTCTCGGACTCGGGATTCAAGAAACATTACGTAGTCACCGCTCATCATGAGCGGGGCTACGTATCTCATTTGTCTTTTTTCGTGGTTATAAATTGATGCAACATCGAGGCAATTACACCGGGAACAATGCCCAAAACAACAGATGCGATGAGAATGGCGATAAATTCTTGAAACGTAATCGGAAATAACAATTGAGTGGCCATGAACACAAACACCAGAATGGAACTACCTATCACCCATATGATTGGTTTTTTCACAACGTCACATCCTTTACCCATTCATCTCCACTCGTGTTCACGACCACCTGGAACTTCTCACGATGCGGATGCATGAACAGTTCGTACTGAAGCCGACGCTCGTCGTGCGAGGCTTTCAAATACGCCAGGTCCATCCCTCGCTCTTGGACGTCTCTGACGGAACGGCGTTCGAACTCTTTATCGCTATTCGTATACAAATAGACCGATACATCGAAATAGTGGGGTTCGAGGAACGCGACGCTCATCCCTTCGATAATCGTGATTTGTTTTGCTGGATTGATCCATTTCCGTTCAAGATATGGGACATCAATCGTATAAAAGCCGATGCCTTCCCGTACCATCCGGACATCACGCTCGAGTGACAGCAAGTGATGCGCCGCCGGATGACAGGCCGTCATTTTATAGTGATGTGGTGTTCCGTCGACCGTATAGTTGAGCATCGCACTCTTCCGTAACGTCGAATCCGTGATGTATGGGTCGGTATTGATATAGTTCACGTCCGCGAGGCGTACACGCAAAGCGTCTGCGAGCGTCGACTTCCCGGCACCCCCGTGTCCTGAAATCCCGATAATTGTATGTCTTTCTTGCCCGACTTCGTCGACGATATAATCGATCAACTCATTCATTTGAATCCCCCTTTTGGTACACTTCATATTGAAAGGAAGTGTACTCATCCGATGTCTACTTGTCCATATTGTCATCCACAGCTTGACCCATCACAACGAATCGTCTTGTTCACGTCGGCTCTGGCGTCATCGTCCCGAAATAATCAGAATGACCAACAGCTCATCGCGTGAGGATGAGCTGTTGGCGTTTCGTTTCGGTCGCTTCGAGTTGTCGCTCCAATCGTTCAACTTCTCTCTCCATTTTCTCAATCAGTTTAGCGATTTCACGATCGAGCCCGTTCACTTTATCAAGTGAATCATTGATTCGTCCGTGCATCGTCCATTCCGAGAAAATGTCGTCGAGGAAATAGTCTGCGAACTGAATGAGTGACCCACGTTCGATGTGTAAGCCGCTGACGACGCCTTTCACATCAGCCAACTCCCGCGAGAAGCGCTCGAGTGCGGCTTGAAGTTCATGCATCTTCCGCTCTGAAGCATCGATGGCATCATGTTTCATCGCTGTCGCAATCAATCCTCCTCCAAAGAACGTATCATATGTCGACCAACCTTTCGCACTGTCGAGATGTTTCAGTGTTCTTGAGATGGCCGTCCGTGCTGAATTTCCAGCACCGATGGCTTCTTTATATTCAACAAGCACCTCATTCATTTTTACCTGTTGATCCGTGAGTCGATATAATTCTTCCCGAACAGTAGAATCTTGCTTCAAATGCGTTTCCTTCTCTTTTAGGAAAGTCTCCCATTTTGCGTCGATTCCATGATACGTCTCAAACGTTTCATATAAGTCACGACGCTCAAGCGCCAACTCATCTACCATTGCCTCATGTTCCCGTAACTTCAATTCGGCCCGGGCCGCCTCTTCTAATTCAATCGTTTTTTGTTCGTTGAATGTTCCCCTTAGCTTACGCCATGCTTTGACGAGCGAGAATGAATCTAAGTCATAGACATCGCGCTGTTCCTTCGTAAACGAATTGAGAAGTTGCTTTCGTACAGCTTCGTGTTCGGCAATTTGCTTGTCGAGTGTTTTTAATTTTCGGGCGAGTCGGTCCCGTTCTGCCATCTGTTGTTGTAAGTCGTGTTGGGTTTGGTAGAGATCACTCATAACGTTTCATTCCTCCAGTTTCTTTTCGATAATGTTCTAACAGGTCTTTGATGTGTACCCCATCAATCGTCAAGCCGTCAATCGATGAGTCTTCGATTTGCATACCATCGAGCCGACAGTTCTTCATAATCGTGCTCGTCAGGTTTGTGTGGAAGAACGTCGTCGGCCGTCCCGACTCGAACATGGTAACGAACCGATACTGGGAGCCGGATAGATTTAAGTCATCGAACTCAGATTCTCGGAAATTGATATTTCGGAACTGACTCCTCGTGAAATTACAATTGCTGGCCCGTAGTTCCGAGATGTTACTATTCGTGATGGCAAGTTGGCTCGCATCCACCCCATACGCTTGGGCACCTTTGATGGAGCGCTCTTCATATCGAAATGTGATTGCTTCATCTACGGGTCGCTTTACTCGTTTGATGAAACAGACTTCCTCGTCCGACTCGAAGACAGACTGGTAACCGGCAGCGCGATAAAATGCGACATTGTTAGGTTGGGCTGCTGACGTCTCCAACTCCCAGATTCGTATAGTCGGATGAAGTTCCTCGATCAATTGTAGCGCGCGTTTCCCTATTCCTCGTCCTTGCTGCTCGGGATGGATAAACATACGATCGATTCGACCATACTCCTGTCCGGTCAATGTCACAACGGTTCCACCGATTACCTGTCCATCAAGTTCGATTACATAACAGGTCAGCTGCTCAATCAAATAACGATTCATCGATTCATTATCATAGCCGGGTGGCTCAATATTGAGGTCACGATATGGTAGCCGGAGACGATCTGCCTCTTGTTTAAAACTCGCTCGTGAAACCTCAGTGAACACTTTATGGTCTGAGACGGTCGCTTCACGGATTAGCATACTTGACTCCCCCTCTTCTGTCTCTTCATACGAGAAGAATGCATGAAAAGTTTCAAGGAGAACGACAAAAAAGGACGACCAAGCAGATGCTTGATCGTCCTTCGCGTTGGCCTAGCAACGTCCTATCCTCACAGGGGGAGACCCCCAACTACTTTCGGCGCTGAAGTACTTAACTTCCGTGTTCGGCATGGGAACGGGTGTGACCACTTCGCTATCGCCACTAGACAATTATTATATTAACATTATATATATAATTCGTCAACACTTTTATGAAAAAAGAACGACCAAGCAGATGCTTGATCGTCCTTCGCGTTGGCCTGGCAACGTCCTATCCTCACAGGGGGAGACCCCCAACTACTTTCGGCGCTGAAGTGCTTAACTTCCGTGTTCGGCATGGGAACGGGTGTGACCACTTCGCCATCGCCACCAGACATCGAGAGATTGTTCTCTCAAAACTGAAGACTCATCAATTCATACAAACCATTAGACTAGATCAAAGCCTCGACCGATTAGTATCATTCAGCTCCACACGTCGCCGTGCTTCCACCCATGACCTATCTACCTCATCGTCTCTGAGGGGTCTTTCTTGATTGCTCAAAGGGAAATCTCA
>NZ_SJUO01000005.1 GCF_004336985.1 Exiguobacterium sp. SL-9 | reverse complement strand
CCATCAACGTCCCCCCGAAGGGTTCAGATGATTTCCTGCGCTCGACTTGCATGTATTAGGCACGCCGCCAGCGTTCGTCCTGAGCCAGGATCAAACTCTCCAAAGAATTTGATATAGCTCTTTAAAAATGACGAAGCTTGCGCTTCATTCAAAAATTGTAAAACATTTTTTGCCTCATCGTTCAGTTTTCAAAGTTCGTCTGCCGCTCTTGGCGACTTCATTAATTTATCACGTTGTCTATCTCCGCGTCAACAACTTTTTTCACAAATTGTTTTACTGAAATAATCTTTCGCCGTGACAACGTTTATAACTATAATCTCTATTTACCACTTCGTCAATAGAAATATTACAAAAAAAAATAAAAAAGGTTGAACCTCCGCGATGAGGCTCAACGCTTCAATCTTTTGCTAGCGGCACATAGCCCGTCCGCTCTACCAATGTCTGCCCTTCTTCAGATGTCATCCAATCTAAAAACGGCTTGTATGTTTCATAATGCCCTTCTGACGTGATGGCTTGAACTACCCCACCTACGCTTCGCTTAGAGGTGGAAGATTCCTGAGTTATTCGACCTAACAGTCGAAACCTGATCAGGCTAGCCCCGTCGTCCCGACGGTTGAAGATGCTAAGATTCGTTCAGCCTCTCGTTTGATGTTCAGTCCTGCGTTCACATCGCGTCGTGGTGGACGCCGCAGCCCAGGCATACCCATTCGCGCCATCCAGACGCGGCAACTCCGAATCTAGTTTAAACGTAGAAGCACCGTTCAGTTGCACTAAATCCGATTCTCCTTTGAACGGTTGATCGTCCAACAACTCGACGCCGCGTTCTTCAATCCGCAAACCTTCTGTGTACACATAGTACCCTTTCACTGAACCGAAGAACACGACTCCAATCGCGGTACTAATTAATCCGACTCGTTTAATTTTCTCCTTCGTTAACGAAGAGAAGTCATATAGCGCCATAATGACAATGAATAAGCCGGCTACGTACCAAATTGTCCAAAGAATCGGGCGTCCCCCTGCAATCGGGTCACCCATCGTAAAGAGTGCTGCAAAGACTGATATAACTGCGGTCGAAAGAACGGTCAACACACTACCTAATATAAACTTGACGATCTGCATTGGATTCAACTACCCCATTTGCTTCTATATAGTCAAGCAATCTCATAAGCGATCGCTTCGACACCGACACCTTTGGTCGGCCGGGCGACTGACCGAACATATCCTTTGCGGACGAGGAAACCGACAATGCTGCCGAGGTCGACTTTCAATGCTTGCAAGTTGGGGTGTTCCATTAATTCGGAGAACGGCCACGGTTCATCCCGTAGTTGCATCGTTTGTAATAGAAGGAGTGTGCCGGGCAACACTTTCGATTGAATCAAATGTTCAATCCCGATGATCACCAAATGAATCCGCTGTTCAAGCGACTCTTGTCCGCTCACTAATTCTTCGTGAAGCTTGTATATTTCCAAATCGAGTGTGCGCACTTGCTTCCACAACACGATTTCAGGATGGATTCCGGCTTCTAAAACCGATAAGCGCGCTAAATGGGTCAAAGCGTGATGAATTTGCGTGAAGGCATCTTGATGCTCCCCTTGTAAAAACAGGCTTCGTCCATCTTCAAAACGTCGCAACAACTTCGCAAAAGCAAGCGACAGCTGAAGACGTTGCTCTTCGTTCGAGAAATTACGGAGACGCTGTCGAAGGTCGAGTAAAAACGTATTCCGTTCGAACAACACCATACCATCTTCAATCCAGTGGATGGCTCGGCGGTTCTCGTTCATTATAATCCAACGATCCATCATCAAATCACTCACGAGATGAAGAATGATTTTCTCTTGCCCGACTTGATAATGTTTCACTGTCCAGAACGGTTCTTCCCTTGCTTCAATCACAATCAACAGCCGGTCGGATTGATCGGTCAAAGGATCTCTCGGCCGTTTCTTCTTCACCTCAATGATGCCAAGCGTCGTCTTCAAGGCCGCATATTCCGAATAGATCGTTCGCGTCGCATACTCCATAGTCACCTTGATACCTTCTTTCTATAATGATGGACCACAATCGTCCATCCAATAATCTGATACGAAAATGATTCGCCTTCTTTATAAAATTCTCCTGCCCGCGATTGTATGAACTTCTCAGGTCCGTGCAGATAAGCTATAGTAAAGACAGACATGGAGGGATTACGAAATGAAAAAACGGGGGAATAAAATCAACCGCGCTCGAAACCTTGCGTTGTTGCTCGTCTTTGCGGGAATCGGGGTCATGTATCTCGGCCTATTGGCGAAAAGCATCACATGGCTGATGATTATTTTCATGTTGCTCGGCTTTGTGATGGTGTTATCGAGTTCAGCGCTCTACTTCATTATTGGGATGGCATCCACGAAAGCCATCGTCGTCACTTGCCCGAATTGTGAGAAACAGACAAAGATGCTCGGTCGGGTCGACTTATGTATGCATTGCGACGAACCACTCACAATCGATCAATCGCTCGAAGGTAAAGAGTTCGACGAAAAATATAATAAACGCCAAACACATTCACACGAATAAAAAAACATCCTCACAGCGAGGATGTTTTTTAATGTTTATGCGCTTGTTCAGTTTGGCAAGTAGGGCACGTCCCGTATACTTCGAGACGGTGACGATCGACTTTGAACCCTGTCAATTGAGACGCGACCGATTCGATTTCATCGAGGACCGGATAGTTGAAATCGACGACTTTTCCACATGCATCACAAATGATGTGATAGTGGCGCGACGTCACGAAATCAAAACGACTCGAAGCGTCCCCGTAGTTCATCTCTTGGACGAGTCCGACTTCTTTAAAGACGCGTAAGTTGTTGTAGACGGTAGCGACACTCATGTTCGGGAACCTAGCCGAAAGTGCCTTATAAATGTCATCCGCTGTCGGGTGACTGTGCTCCGTGACGAGGTACTCCAAAATGGCCTGGCGCTGAGGCGTCATTCTGACTCCATGTTCTCGGAGCGACTGAACAGCATGGTCAAGCATTTCGCTTCCCACGTCAATCCCTCATTTCTTCTATAGAATTCATGCGAAATGTTAGTTAGAATTAACCTATTTCTTACATAGTAATCTTTATAAATAGTGTACTGATTTCTTGAACCGTCGTCAAACGTTGAGCTTAAGCGGTTGACGGCTGTGATACAATAAATGCGAATTTGTAAAAGGAGGCAATACATATGGCAACACCATCTACACGTGACAAATCAGACATTTTGTATAGCGACGCCTTGACGCATATCGTCGGCGGGGTCAACAGCCCTTCCCGTTCATTCAAGGCAGTCGGCGGCGGTGCACCCGTCTATATGGAGCGAGGAGACGGCGCCTATTTCTATGACGTCGACGGCAATCGCTATATCGACTATTTGGCGGCGTATGGTCCGATTATCACCGGTCACGCCCATCCGCATATCCATAACGCGTTAATCGAGGCATCGTCAAAAGGGCTTCTCTATGGAACACCGCACGCACTCGAAGTCGAGTTCGCGAAAAAATTAAAAGCTGCCATCCCGTCAATGGATAAAGTCCGGTTCACGAATTCAGGGACCGAAGCGGTCATGACGACCGTTCGCGTCGCCCGCGCCTATACCGGCCGTGAGCTCGTCGTCAAATTCAGCGGTTGCTATCACGGTCACTCGGACTTGATGCTTATCGCGGCAGGTAGCGGACCGGCTACACTCGGGTCGCCCGACTCAGCCGGCGTCACACGGGCTACGGCGAAAGAAGTGATCACCGTACCGTTCAATGACGTCGATGCGTTCCGCGACATGATGCGCGAATGGGGAAGTCAAATCGCCTGCGTCCTCGTCGAACCAATCGTCGGGAATTTCGGGATCGTCGAACCGAAACCAGGATTCCTGCAGGCGGTCAATGACATCACGCATGAACATGGCGCGCTCGTCATTTACGATGAAGTCATTACAGCATTCCGTTTCACGTACGGAAGCGCCCAGCAAGTATATGGGATTGAGCCGGATATGACCGCACTCGGGAAAATCATCGGTGGCGGACTTCCAATCGGCGCTTACGGTGGAAAAGCTGAAATTATGGAAACGGTCGCCCCACTCGGCCCAGCCTATCAGGCCGGAACGATGGCCGGCAACCCGGCGTCGATGGCAACAGGTCTCGCCTGTCTAGAGGTACTCGAGCAACCGGGCGTTTATGAAAAGCTTGACGCACTCGGCGCCCAACTCGAAGCAGGGATTCGCGAAGCCGCCGAAGCACACGGTGTGACCATCACGTTGAACCGCTTAAAAGGCGCACTCACGGTTTACTTCACAGATGAGATTGTGACCGATTACGAGGGCGCCGAAAAGTCGGACGGCGAAGTGTTCGGCCGCTTCTTTAAATTGATGCTCGAGAACGGTGTCAATTTGGCACCTTCGAAATACGAAGCTTGGTTCTTGACGACCGAGCATACTGAACAAGATATCGAAGAGACGATTGTCGCGGTAAACCGCGCGTTCGCCCAACTATAAGCAAAAGGAGATGCCGCGGCATCTCCTTTTCGTTTACACCGAATGCCGAATCCATAGCTGGTCGTAACGGGGGTGTCCGAACACATCGACAGGAACCTCGCCAAGAAAACTCGGGAAACGCCGCTCTCGCGCAACGTGATACAGCGGAATGACGAGCGCCGACTCCGTCAGATGGCGTTCCACTTCCCGATGGAGCAATGGCCAAGCGCTCATATCAGTCTGACGATAGCGGTCCATCATCGTTCGCAGCTCGGTTTCATGCGCGACAAGCTTGCCGACGAGTGACAGTTCACTCGTCAAAAAAGCGAGAAACGCCAAATCGAGATCTTCACTCATCATCTCCCCGCACAAAATCAAGTCGGCCCGGCGAAGCGTCTCCTCTTGCAACAAACAGCCGAGCGTATACGTCTCGGTCTCGACAGTAAAGCCGGCGGTACGTAACTGTGCCGCAATAAGCATCGCATCTTCTGTCGCCACATCGAAAGGCAAGTGCAACAACCGGAGCGGACGACGCAAACTTCCCGCTGCCTTTGGCCGTGGCAACGGTCGACTCGTCTCCGGGAAAAAGCCATGGGCCACTTGATGACGTTCTCCTCCTAATTCAACGAACGCTTTTTTGTCAATCGCCTGTTGAATCGCAAGTCGTGTTTCCACATCATCTTTGAGCCAAGAGTGTTGCAAGTTGAACATGAGGTAACGCGCCCCGGCCTCGGCAATCCATTTGACGAGGCTCTGCTCATCACCGTCGCTCCACTTGGCATAATCCATTTCCGAGAACGTGACGAATTCGACCACGTCTAATGATGGTCGCGGCCGTAGCCCACGCTCGAACGCTCGCAACCGAACGACGTCATCAGATTGTTTCTCCAATTTGAAAGGCCCTGTCCCGACAACCCCTTCCGCCCCTTCATACGTGATGGATGCCGGCGTCTGAGCAAGCAACCGTTCGATGTAGGCCCGGTGCGCTTTCGTATGGATGTCGACCACGTAAGGTGCCGGAGACTCGAGCCGTTCGATTGGCGCGAACAACCATACTTGTTTACCGCGCGCTAATAATCGATTCAACGAGTACACGACGTCTTTGGCCGCTAACGTCATCCCATTGTGGAACGTGACACCTTTACGGATGTAACATCGAAACCCGAACGGTGTGTCTTCGATATGGTGGGCTAGGGACGGTTGAACCATAGTGCCGTCCCATTCGAACAGACGATCGAAGACGTGTCTCGACAAGGATGCTTCCATCGCGATATGGATGTCGAGCGGGTCGAGGGATTCAAGCGTCCGGGTGCGCGGAAACACAAATCGGTCTTCTTCCGTCTGTTCGAAACCGAAACGGCTCCAAACCCGGGCTTGAATCAATTCACGCAACGCAGGTGGCCAATCCCATTCCAACCACTTGGCCGCATCCGCCATCGAGGCTGTCGAGAAGGAAGTGTCAACCCACCCGCTGAGCGTCCGAGCAAAGTCCGGCTGAAAGCGGAGCACAGATTCATGACCGCGTCCTTTCCCGGCCTGATACTCCACTAAGCCCAATGATTGCCACACTTTGATATCGCGCTTTACTTGTTTCTCGCTATAGCCGACCGCCTCGACCGCTTCCCGTAACGTCACTTCCCCTTTGCCCGTCTCCACCGCATGGCGGTAAATGGCCACTAGTTTCGCATTCATATCGTTCCCCCTAAAAGTGGACATGTCTAAATAATTTGTCTCTTTTTACCAAGTGTAGTCCACGTTTAAAGTAGTGACAAGGAGGTGCTCACGTGAAATTCAAAGATTTTCCAACCAACGTCCGACTTCGACTCGTCTGCGGCTTTTTCATCCGCATCGTCGGCTCGGCCATCTTTCCATTCATGGCTTTATACTTTTCAGAAGAACTCGGCAAAATCGCTGCCGGGATCATCATGACGTCATTCGTCATCGTCGGGTATGTCACTGGCTTGTTCGGTGGGTACTTCTCGGATCGCTTTAATCGAAAGCAAGTCTTACAAATCGGCCAATTCGTTCAAATCCTTTGCTTCATCGGGATGACGGTGGCGATTCACCCATCCAACAATTGGGCACTCGCCGTGGCCATTCTCTACTTCGGTCACGCGGTCGCCAACGGGTTGAACTACCCGGCCTTAGAGGCGATCGTCATCGATTCGATGGAAGAATCGAATCGAAAAGCGATCTATGTATATGACTATTGGCTCGTCAACTTGGCCATCGCTGGCGGTGTCATGCTCGGCGGTGCCTTCTATCGCGACTTCCGCTTCGGCTTGTTCGTCGGGATGACGCTCGTCTTGATGATCACGACAATCATCTTACAGCGCTATCTCGTTGATTCGCATCAAGGTAACCGGTCGACGCCGGCCAATCCGATTGTCGGCGTGATTCAAAACTACCGGATCGCCCTCAATGACCGACGCTGGATGTTGTTCGTGCTCGGCAGCATGCTCGTCTTCTCGACCGAATTCCATATGGCGAACTATATCGGTGTTCATTTAGCGGAATCGTTCCAACAGCGCTCGATCATTGGGGTCCCGTTCGACGGGGTCCGGATGATGGCGTTCATGCAACTCGAGAATACACTCCTCGTCGTCGCCATCACGTTCGCCGTCACCGCCTTTGTGAAACGATATCGTGAGAAATACGTGTTCTTCATCGGCTTGTCGCTCTATATCACGGCGTACGCTGCCATCACGTCGATGAACTCGTTCCTGATTCTCGCCGTCTTGGCCGTCGTGTTCACGGTCGGCGAGTTGTTGTACTCGCCGATTCGCCAAGTGAAGCAAGTCGACCTGCTCGACCCAGAGCGCCGCGCCTCATATCTCGCTTTTGGGGGACTCACATTCCATGGGGCCAAACTCGTGGCCGCGGCCGGCATCGTCGTCGGGGCGTTCATCGGCCCCGTGTTCATGAGTGGCTATATCTTCTTGTTCGGGGCGCTCGGTGCCTACCTCTACTACATCTCACTTTATAAGATGGAATCGGTGCGTCAGCTCGCCGCCTGACGTTTGAACCGACCCTGGAACGGAAACAAGCAAGAGTGAAGGAGGCGAATGGTATGCCAGCCATTGTATTATTTGATGGAGATTGTAACTTTTGCGACGCCAGTGTCCAGTTCATCTTGAACCGGGACACGACAGGGAATTTTCATTTCGCCTCGCTTCAAGGCGAGGCTGGTCAAACTTTGCGCGAACGTCATCGGATCATCGACTCGGTCGACAGCATCGTGTTGATTCGTGAGGGTGTCCCGTACATTAAATCCGACGCGGCGGTCCGCATCGCTGAAGGATTGGATGGGAACTGGCGTTGGCTCCGGTTTGTTAGATTCGTCCCAAAACCGATTCGTGATTTCGGCTATGACGTAATCGCTAAACATCGTTATGAATGGTTCGGTCAAAAACAGACGTGTAAACTGCCGACACCGGAAGAACGAAGCCGGTTTCTCGATCAACAATCAAAACCGCCGACTCAATGAGGAGGGCACTGAAAAACCTCCGCTCTATCCGAGCGTGGACAGAAAAAAGAGCGATTGGACCGACTCAAGTCGGGACGATCGCTCTTTTTCCTTGCCCTCATCCTGTATTTTCTTTTCGAAGGACGATGATCCGCTTCAGGTTGACCGCGATGATCGCCATCACGGCCTGCAACGTCATGCCTTTCAGGTCTGACGTCTTGTTGCGCGCCAAACCTTGCGGGTTCTTCAGTTGACTATTCTTCGCCTCGATGGCGTGCCGTTTGCGGCGATAGTCCTTGAATTCATCCGTCTGCTCGTACTCGTACTGTTCACTATGCTCCCTCGATTTCAAGGACACGCTGTACGTTTTCGATTTTGCGCCATCCTTGTAACAGCCATCGCGCAATGAGCATTGCTTACAGAGCTCGATATCGAAATAATGCGTCTCTTTCTGATTTTTACCGATGTTCCTTGTCCCTGTCCGGGCCTTTCGGATGGCCATGTGCCCGGCGGGACAGACGTAGCGTTCGGCATCCTTATTGTAGGTGAACCCTTCACCGCGGTTATCGGCAGGCGAATAGACACGCGGATTCAACGGAGCGACAAGCTTACATCCTTGCGAGGCTGCGTAAATCAGGTTGTCACGGCCAGAATAGGCGGCGTCACCCACGATGTGGTCGAACTCGACACCGGCTAGATGGCTCTTCTCGACAAGGCTCGCCAATTGTGGACCGTCTGCCGCCTCGCCAGATGTGACGATGACGGCCGTAATGATTCCCTCCTCCGTCATCGCGAGATGATGCTTGTAGCCGAAAAACGAGGAGTCGGCACTCTTGTGCCCGGTCCGGGCATCACTGTTTTTGGATACCTGCAGCTCGACGTGCGCGTCCTCCGCGAGCTCACGCACCTGGTTCACCTGGTCTCGGATGTGTTCGCGAAACATCAGCTCGGGCATCACGGTCTCGACGGTCTCGGCGACGGCGAGCGCATAGGCGAGGAGGGGTTGATGACGTCATCTTCCGGTGCGAGGTCCAGAAAATATTTGTAAGTGAGGTCGGTCTTCGCCCGTCTGACGAGGTCGACGTCGGACAGGTTTGAATGCGCCTTCAGGAACAGATACTTGAACATCCGGACAGGATGGACGGCCATCCGACCGTTGTCGTGGCAATACGTATCCTCGAGCAGGCCGGTGATGAAATCGAACGAGACGAGGTCATGGCTGAGTCGCAGCTCATCATCGGCCGGGATCAACAGGTCATAGAGGGCCGCATACGGGCTCGGCGGCATGTTCGGCAGGTCGGGCATCATCGGAATCGCCTCCAAATTGGTTGGTTACAGCCAGTATATTCCGGAATGGAAGGCGCGTACAGCGCCGCCCGAGGGCACGCCGACTCCCGGGGAATCAGCGGGCAAAGCGAGACCTAGCAGCGACACCGTCGCGATGCGGCTCGCAGCCCGCCCCCAGGAAAGCGGCGTGCCGGACAGGGCGGCTGAAGGGCGATGAAAACAGAGGAGCGCCATCCCTTCCGGGACGGCGCTCCTCTGTTCAAAAACATTTGAAGTTTTTCAGTGTCCTCCTCAATGAGTCGACGGTTTTTTTAGTCCATACAGGTCAAATACGTCCAGTGACATTCAGGCATCGGATTACCCATGAAACTGACACCGAGGTCATCGGCACGGTGAATCGTCATCCATGGGGCATCGCCGACTTGAAGGTACACTTCATGATGTGGCGACTGCGTATGGCTGCCCGCTAGTTTAAACGTGGCGGTATCCTTCAACTGCGCGACGATCGTATATTTGATGTCCGGCGCGATAACGAGCGGGTTGCCGACGGAATGTTGCAACCGATACGCGGCACGCCTACGGTCGATGACCACATCTTCAAGATATACTTGGTCGACCGAGGCGATATCTTCACCTGTCAATCGATGATGCTTTGTATAGCCACGCGTCACATTCGCGTCTTTTTTGATAGAAACAATCGGAATGTCGCTCAACCCTTCAGCTTTCACTTCCGTTCGTGTCCGATAGTCGGTCGCATGAACGTTATAAGGGCGACCGTCTCCTTCAAAATACGGATGGGGTGACAACAAGTTCGGGTTTTTGATCATCGGCGGACGGATGAACGTCTGGACGCGAAGCTGAATTTGGTCCACCGTCTCCACATCAGGTCGAATCGGACTGACGAGGAAATACATGACGTATAGTTCCTTGTCCCGTCGTGTGTCCGTCTTCAACTCCTTGGCGAGCGACATCCCTTTGCCGACGGCGTGAATCAAGCTCGTCCCCGGTTTCTCGTCTCGTTTCACGGGACGGAGCGCCCTCACTTCATACATCGTCGGCTCATGAAGCGGTGTCTCGTCCAAGTAGGCATTGCCGACGACTTCGGCGATGCGTCGTCCTTGCCGGTAAATCGCATACGTCTCGACGTCAGCGATCGGGTCCCATTGCAGATGGGTACCGTTTGATGCGACGACTGCCGACGTGAGATGTCGATTCCAGTACAGGTCGTCAGTTGGGTTCACGGCGGCCGTATACACTTTCGCCACTTCCCCTTGTTCGTCCGTGATCCGATAGGCAACTTGTTCCCCCACACCTGTGTCGTGATCGACGTAGTGTTGGTCGGTTCCTTCGTACACATACTTCCCGTTTCGCGTAAGACGGACCGTCCCCTCAACTGACCACGTCAGTTCGAGTGCGTCTTTTAGCGGGTTTACCGTGATTAAGCCTTCCCCGTTCATCATTGAATCATCCCCCTTTTGGCATGTCGTTTCTTCATTCCCGTCTCACTGTCGTAGAAAACAAAAAGACCTCGAGTTTCCTCGAGGCCCCGTCTCATTCGACGACTGCTAAATCTTGAATCATATACAAATCATAATAGGCGCCACGGCGACGCATCAATTCTTCGTGCGTACCGGTCTCCATGATTTGTCCGTTATCGACGACGACAATCTTATCGGCATCGGTGATCGTCGACAAGCGGTGCGCGACGATGAGCGTCGTTCTCCCTTTCGTCAAGCGCGCGAGCGAGTCTTGAATCATCGCCTCACTCTCAAGGTCAAGCGCACTCGTCGCTTCGTCAAGGATGATGATCGGTGGATGTTTCAAGAAGACACGGGCGATGGCGAGCCGTTGTTTCTGACCGCCTGACAGTTTGACGCCTTTCTCCCCGACCGGCGTATTGTAGCCGTCCTGTAAGTTCGAGATGAACTCATGTGCGTTCGCTGCTTTCGCGGCGGCGATGACATCTTCGTCACTCGCTTCCGGATTCCCCATCCGGATGTTCATCGCGACCGATTCACTGAATAGGACCGAATCTTGCATGACCATCCCGATTTGATCGCGAAGGGCCCGCAGTTTAAAATCACGGACGTCGGTGCCATCGATTTTGATGCTACCCGACGTGACGTCATAAAACCGTGGAATCAAGCTGACGAGCGTCGACTTCCCACCGCCGGACATGCCGACGAAGGCGACCCGCTCCCCGGAGCGGATATGCAGGTTGACGTCATGGAGGGCACGGGCGCCGTCTTTCTCATACGCAAAGCTGACACGATCGAGCTCGATGTCACCCGCCGTTTTCACGGGCACGAACGCACTATGTTTCTCTTCGATGTCGTACGGCTCATCGAGGAACTCAAACACGCGGTCCATCGAAGCGACCGACTGTGTGAGCGTCGTCGCCGAGTTGACGAGACGACCGAGCGGTGCGTAGAGACGATCGATATACGCGATGAAGGCGACGAGCGTACCGAGCGATACTTGTTCTTGCAAGACGAGCCAAGACGCCGACGTGAAGATTAAAATCGGTGCGATGTCCGTGATCGTCGAGACGACGACGTACGTCTTCGCGTTCCAGCCGGTGTGGCGAAGCGCGGCTTTCAAGAAACCACCGTTCTGTTCTTCGAACGCCTTGTTTTCATACGGTTCAAGCGCGAAACTGCGGATGACGGCCATCCCGTTGACCCGTTCGGTCAAATGTCCTTGAAGGTCCGCGAGGGCGGCCGAGCGTTCGCGCGTGAGTCGGCGCAATCGTCCGTAGAAGTAGCGGACGGCGATGGCGTAGAACGGGAGCGGCAAGATGGCGATGAGCGTCAGTTGCGGATCAATCGTATACATGATGGCGATGGCAATCAAAATCGTGACCATATCGAGCCAAATGTTCATCAGGCCGGTGATGACGAAATCTTTCGTCTGCTCGACGTCGTTGATGATGCGCGAGATGATCTGTCCCGTCTTATTGTTCGAATAATAGCGGAGCGACAACTTTTGAACGTGGTCGAACAATCGGTTCCGGACATCGAATAAAATGCGTGTCGCTGCCCATTGCGCCAAATATTGGCGTAAGTATTCAATCGGTGGCTTCAAGACGAGGAAGACGAAGAAGACGATGCTGAACAGCCAGACGAGCTCGGTATAATCTCTCGCCGGTTCCGGGTCTGTCAAATAAGTGTCGATCACATATCTGTAAAGGAGCGGCAACCCGAGCGGGATGGAGAATTTCAAAATCCCGACGAAGATGGTCAGCGCGATTTGTTTCTTATACGGTTTAACGAACTTTAAATAACGTTTAATACTACCCATTAGTTCCTCCTTCAAGAAAAAAAGCGGAGATGAGCAATCATCTCCGGTAACGTGCTTCGTATTCGCGATACCATTCATCGACGAATGTTGGGTTGAACGGCCCTTTCCGTCCTCGAATCCAGTTAATAAGTTCTTGAACGTTCTGTTTCAAGATTCGATCAATCGCTTTCGGATAATTCATCTCGCGACGATGCCGCTCATATTCATCCTCATCTAAAATCGTGTACGACATATCTGGGAACACCTTGATGTCCAAATCGTAGTCGATGTACTTGATGGCACGTTCTGCCCCATCGAACGTTGTCGGCGAACCTAGATTACAGTAGTAGTAAATCCCATCTTCGCGAATCATGCAGATGACATTGAACCAAAACTCAGATGAAAAGTAGCAAATTGCCGGCTCACGTGTTCTCCATTGCCGGCCGTCTGACTCGCTGACCATGATGCGGTCATTGAATCCGATCATATCCGTTTTTGACGACTGAAGGACGAGCGTTTCTTCCCAAACGCGATGCAAAGTTCCGTTGTGCTTGTAGCTCTGTATCTCGATCTTGCTACCTGCTTTGGGAAATAAGCTCATAAGCTCCTCCTTTCCGCTATGATGCTATACAATTCTCATATTTAATTATAGCGACTTTCAGAACCAATGAAAAAGGAAATCTCTTATTTTCACGAATTTAGTGTTTTTTGGAATGCCTCGGCTCGCGCTTTGAACATCGGCCGAAGTACGAAGAATTCGACGAGAACAGTCGGCACGTAACTATCAAACGTCACCTCGTCGACCA
This sequence comes from Exiguobacterium sp. SL-9, assembly GCF_004336985.1. Lineage (GTDB taxonomy): Bacteria > Bacillota > Bacilli > Exiguobacteriales > Exiguobacteriaceae > Exiguobacterium. The sequence continues at coordinate 196,601 of NZ_SJUO01000005.1, read as the reverse complement.
TGACAGCCTGTCCGCCTACTTGTTCGACCCGATGGACGTGACTGAAGCGACGGAACGGAAATGGCAGCTTGACGCCTTGATCACAAAATGCGTGATTCCCCGTCAATGTGATGGCACTGTTCCACGGTAATGAAATGGGACCGATACCAACCCGTAATTGAACGAGGTTTCCTTCGACCGACGCCCCCTCCCCAAGAAGCGTCACTTTCGGAAACGATGTCAGTTCTGATAGCAGTGAAGCATCTTGAAGCAATGTCCAAAGCTTGTCAACGGTCGTATCGTATGGAGTTCGTACATCAAACTGTCTCATCATTCACACCTGCCATCTGCTCTAATTTTTGTTGGGCGACCGATACGGTCACCACGTTGCGTTCTTCTTCGTCGAGCCAAGTCCATTCCCCTATCGGTAACGTCTCGACTTCGTATAAATCGATATACCAGACGATGTGGGAAAACACGTGTTTCACTTGTCCAACATAGGTTCCGTTTATCTGTTCCCCCGTTCCCCGGTCTGTAAGCGGATATTGCCACATTCCGGCAAGAAGACCGGCGTCCGGTCGTTTCACATATGCGGTCCGGCCGTTCTGACGACAGTAAAGCGCGTCGTACATCTCGATCCGGGCCGCCCCTTTTCTCGTCTTGACCGGGAGTTCATCTTGGACGTTATGCGAATACGCATAACAATCGTCTTGAACGGGACAGAGCGAGCACATCGGGTTTTTCGGGGTGCATACCGTCGCCCCGAGTTCCATAACCCCTTCATTGAAGTCCGAGGCATGATTCGGGTCCATCAGTCGGCGCACGACCTGTTCGAACAGTTTTCGCGTTTTCGGGATGACGATATCGTCATAAATCCCGAACTGACGAGACATGACACGCATAACATTCCCATCGACGGCGGGTTCCGGCTGATTATAGGCGATCGAGAGCACGGCCCCGGTCGTATACGGTCCGACGCCTTTCAACTTTTCGAATCGTTCTTTTTCTTCAGGAACGATGCCGTCGTATACCGCGACGACTTCTCGGACGGCTTGATGAAGGTTACGGACCCGTGAGTAATACCCGAGCCCTTCCCAATATTTGACGACCTCGTCAGGTTCAGCCGCCGCTAACGCCTCGATAGTTGGAAAACGCTCCATGAAACGATTGTAATACGGGATGACCGTATCGACACGCGTCTGTTGGAGCATGACTTCACTCACCCAGACACGATACGGATTTTTGCCGTGACGCCATGGTAAATCACGCTTTTCGCGATTGAACCATGTCACTAAATTTGTGTTGAATTCTTGAATATTATAATTTGTGAACAATTTATCAATATCGAGCATTTCGTTTCCCCTCGTTTTAAAAATATTGTATGATGAAATGGATTAACATATGCGAATTTTCAACTTTTATGGAGGTGCTGAAGCACATTGGATACTGCTACTCACATTGGGATGGGACTTGGTTTAAGTGCAATCGCGACACTCAGCCCAGAGGTGTCAGGCGACGCACAAATGTTTCTAGCCATGACAGCTACTGCTCTCGTCGGCTCGCATGCTCCGGACTTTGACACGGTCTTCAAACTAAAAGGAAATAGCACGTATTTACGTCAGCACCGCGGTCGTTCACACGGAATCACCGCACTTCTCGCTTGGCCAATCATCGTCAGCGCCGTCATCGGACTCGCGCTTGGCGTCAATCCTGCTTCATTATGGGTCATGGCACAAATCGCTGTATTGCTTCACGTTACGGTCGACTTGTTCAACGCTTACGGGACGCAGGCCCTCCAACCGTTTTCAAAAAAATGGATTGGTTGGGGCGTCATCGGGACGTTTGATCCGTATTTGTTCTCTGCCTACTACGGGGCATATGTATTATGGCTTATCACAGGGGCGACTGTCCCGATTTTTGCACTGCTCATTGCGCTCGTCATCAGCTATTACGCGATTCAGTTCAAATTGCGTAACCGCGCTCTTGCCACGGTCGCCCGTCACTTTGCCGGTGCCCACGAATTGTTCATCTCGCCGGGTATCGGTTGGGATGACTGGCATGTCGCCGTTCGATTCCGCAACGGTTTAGGTGCGGTCAAAGTGAAAAAAGGGACGGTCATCGAATGCGGCCGTTTCCGCGACAAACCGATGCCAGGTGAAGATGACCTTCACTTCGTGGAAGCGCGTAAAAATACGGACCTACAATCGTTCCTCGAGTTCTCGAAGATTCATACGTATACGGTCACACGTCATAACGGGATGATCGAGTATCGCTTCACGAACTTGCGCTACTTCGCGAAAGATATCTATCCATTCGTCGCCGTCGTCATCGTCGACGAAGAGTCAAATGAAGTGTTGTCTTCGTTCACCGGTTGGGTGTTCAGTGAAGAGAGCCTGCAAAAGAAATTGGCCTATGAATAATAAAAAGTCGCTCGGCGAGAGCGACTTTTTATTATGCTTCCGACTCGGTGAACTGAAGTTCGAAGTCAAATTTCACTTTTTTATCGACGAGTACGCCGCCCGCTTCGAGCGCTTGGTTCCACGTCAATCCATAATCTTCCCGATTGATCGACCCGCCCCCGGTGAAGGCGTGTTTCATGTTGCCCCATGGATCTTTCGCGCTTCCCTCATACTCGACTGCGAACATCTCTTCCCGAGTTGTCCCACGAATCGTCAAGTTCCCGGTCAATTCGAACTCGCCGCCACCTTGTGAGCGGAACGATGTCGACTCGAACACGATGTCCTCATGTTGCTCCACATCAAAGAAGTCGCCGGACCGTAAATGGTTGTCACGGTCGGTGTTATTCGTATCAATCGATGCTGCTTTGATTGTCACGTTCACACGCGCGTTCGCGAGATCGTCCGGTTGCCCGTTCGCCTCGACGTGAAAATCTTTGAACTCTCCTTTTACTTTCGAAATCATCATATGCTTGACTGTAAAGTTAATGGTGCTGTGCGCTGGATCGACTTGATATGTTTTTGCCATGAATCCGTCCACTCCTTCGATTTGAGATTGATACTAATATGATGTTTACCACAAATCTTGACTTCAAAACATTTCGATTCAAATGTGACAAATTATTGTCGAAAAATTTTGACTTTTATCACATCGACCCGGTACGATGGAAAAGGGAGTCGTTGTCTTACAGTAAAATGTAAGCGCATACATAGAGTCCCTATACTTTACGGAAAAGGGAGGAACGACCATGATTTATGAAGTCCCAAACTCGACAGGCACGAAAGTACACTTTAAAGACCGCTATGAGAACTACATCAACGGAAAGTGGACCGCGCCTGCAGGGGGAGAATATTTTGAGAACACCTCTCCGGTAAATGGTAAAGTTTTATGCGAAGTCGCCCGCTCGACGAAAGAAGATATCGAGCTCGCCTTGGATGCGGCCCACGCCGCCAAGGACGCATGGGGCAAAACGTCTGTCACGGAACGTTCTGTCATTTTAAATAAGATTGCCGATCGCATGGAAGCGAACCTCGAGATGCTCGCCTACGCCGAGACGTGGGAGAACGGCAAAGCCGTCCGTGAGACGCTAAACGCCGACCTTCCACTCGCCATCGATCATTTCCGTTATTTCGCGGGTGTCATTCGGTCACAAGAAGGTGGCATCAGTGAACTCGATCAAGATACGGTCGCCTATCACTTCACCGAGCCACTCGGTGTCGTCGCTCAAATCATCCCATGGAACTTCCCGATTTTGATGGCGGTCTGGAAAGTCGCACCGGCCCTCGCCGCCGGCAATTGCATCGTGTTGAAGCCAGCCGAACAGACACCGGCTTCGATGATGGTGCTCATGGAACTGATTGAAGATTTGCTCCCACCAGGCGTGTTGAATATCGTCAACGGCTTCGGTCTCGAGGCCGGCAAACCGCTCGCATCGAGCAATCGCGTCGACAAGGTCGCCTTCACTGGCGAGACGACGACGGGACGTTTGATCATGCAATATGCGTCACAAAACATCATCCCGGTCACGCTCGAACTCGGTGGGAAGTCACCAAACATCTTCTTCGCCGACATTATGGATGCGGATGATGACTTCTTTGATAAATCGATTGAAGGACTCGTCATGTTCGCCTTGAACCAAGGTGAGGTATGCACGTGCCCATCGCGCGCCCTCATCCATGAGTCGATTTACGAGCCGTTCATGGAACGTGTGCTCGAACGGGTCAAAGCGATCAAGCTCGGCAATCCACTCGACCCTGACGTCATGATGGGCGCCCAAGCCTCGAATGAGCAGATGGAAAAAATCTTGTCGTATCTCGAAATCGGGAAATCGGAAGGCGCGGAATGCTTGATCGGCGGTGAACGCAACATGATGGACGGCGAACTCGCCGACGGCTATTACGTGCAACCGACGATCTTTAAAGGCCACAACAAGATGCGCATCTTCCAAGAAGAGATCTTCGGACCGGTGTTATCGGTGACGACGTTCAAAGACGATGCCGAGGCGCTCGCCATCGCGAACGACACGTTGTACGGTCTCGGTGCCGGCGTTTGGACGCGTGACATGAATCGGGCTTACCGGTTCGGTCGTGAGATTCAAGCAGGTCGTGTCTGGATCAACTGCTATCACCAATATCCGGCCCATGCCGCGTTCGGCGGGTATAAGATGTCTGGGATTGGTCGTGAGAACCATAAGATGATGCTCAACCATTATCAACGGACGAAAAACATGCTCGTCAGCTATAGCGAACAAAAACTCGGGTTCTTCTGAGATGGTGAACCGCGTCGAGGCCACCCCCGCCACGCTCGCACTCCTCGAACAGCTGAAACGAAAACATGGACCGCTCTTGTTTCACCAGTCGGGCGGTTGTTGTGACGGGAGCTCCCCGATGTGTTTCCCGCAAGATGAGTTCATGATCGGGGATCACGACGTCCTACTCGGTGAGATTGGTGGGTGTCCGTTCTACATCCACGAAAAACAATATGATTACTGGAAACACACTCAGCTCATCATCGACGTCGTCGAGGGCCGGGGCGGCATGTTCTCGGTCGAGGGCGTCGAAGGAAAGCGGTTTTTGAGCCGTTCCCGGGTGTTCACGGACGAAGAACGGGCCGAATTGCAACAGAGTTGAATGTCTATCCTATAAACAAAAGTCCCGCTACTCGGAGCGGGACTTTGCTTATTTACTCTGCATTTTAAAGCGCAAGTATAATTCGTTATAATACGCGTTCATGCGCTTGCCTAAGTTCTCATACACTTCGAGCTCATCCGTCACGTCTTTCGTCGGATAGAAGCGTTCATCTGACGTCACTTCTTCATCTAAAAATTCAAGCGCCGCTTCGTTCGGCGTCGAATAGCCGACATAGTCGGTATTTCGTGCCGCGATTTCCGCGTCGAGCATGAAGTCGATGAACTGATGAGCGCCTTCGACGTTTTTCGATGTGTTCGGGATGACGAGGTTATCGAACCAGAGATTCGTTCCTTCTTCTGGGATAACGTACGTCAACTCTTCGTTCTCGTACATGATCTCGGAAGCATCTCCAGACCAGACGACAGCCGCAGCCGCTTCGCGATTGGCCATGAGCATCTTGATCTCGTCGCCGACGATCGCTTTAATGTTCGGCCAGAGTGTCTCGAGCTTCTTCTCCGCCTCGAGCAACTCATCCTTGTCGGTCGTATTCAACGAGTAGCCGAGTGAGTTCAGACCGAAGCCCATCACTTCCCGTGTCCCGTCTGCGAGCAAGATGTCATTTTCAAGCGGCATGTCCCAAAGGTCGTTCCACGACGTGATCTCACCGTCGACGAGCTCAGGGTTATAGACGATGCCGACCGTTCCCCAGAAGTAAGGGACCGAGTACGTATTGCCTGGGTCGAACGACTTGTCGAGAAAACGTGGGTCGATGTTGCCGAAGTTTTCAAGCTTGTCATAGTCGATCGGCAAGAGCAGGTCCTCTTCGATCATTTTACTGATTGCATAGTCAGACGGGACGGCGATGTCGAAGGCCGTACCGCCTTGCTCGATTTTCGTGAGCATCGCCTCGTTCGAATCAAACGTTTGGTAAATGACTTTCAAACCCGTCTCTTCCTCGAACTCTCCAATCAAGTCTTCATCGATATAATCGCCCCAGTTGTAGACGACGAGCGTATTGTCGCCGCCGAACCCTTGCGCCATATTGATTTGATACACCCAAAGCAAGAGGGCGGCGCTGACGAGGACCGGCACCGTTAACATGATGACCAATTTTTTCATCGTCTTACCTCCTTCCCTTTTGCCCCACGTTGCGCGAGCACGTAATACCCAATGACGAGAACGAGTGTGAATAAGAATAGAATCGCCGACAAGGCGTTGATCTCAAGCGAAATCCCTTGGCGGGCCCGTGAATAGACTTCGACGGCAAGTGTCGTGAAACCGTTGCCGGTCACGAAGAACGTGACGGCAAAGTCATCGAGCGAATACGTGAGCGCCGTGAAGAAACCGGCGAAGATGCCTGGCGTGATGTACGGTAAGATGACTTTCGTCAACACATCCCATGTGCTCGCCCCGAGGTCACGCGACGCATCGATGAGCGTCGGGCTCATCTCTTGTAGTTTTGGTAAGACCAGAATGACAACGATCGGCACCGAGAAAGCGATGTGTGCCAACAGCACCGAATAGAAGCCGAGCTGAATCCCGAGCATCGTGAACAAGATGAGGAACGACGCCCCGATGATGACGTCCGGGCTGACGATCAACACGTTGTTGAGCGACAAGAGCGATGTCTTCGTAAAACGTTGTCGCGCCGTATAAATCGCGAGTGCCCCGATGACTCCGAGCACGGTCGAAATCGTCGCCGACAGCAAGGCGATGACGATTGTGTTCAAGACGATGACGAGCAGGCGCGTATCGGTAAAGAGCGACTTGTACCAATCGAGCGTGAAGCCTTCAAAATTACTCATCGTCCCGCCACTGTTGAACGAGTAGACGACCAGGTAGACAATCGGCGCGTACAAAATGAAGAACACCGCCATCAAATAGAGGTTGGCTAATTTAAATTTTTTCGGTTTCATCGACGCACCGCTCCTTTCGCGCCCCAGTCACGCGTGATGACCATGACGAGCACCATCGCCAAAATTAAGAACACGGCAATCGTCGAGCCCATGCCCCAGTTTTGCGTAACGAGGAATTGTTGTTCAATCGCCGTCCCGAGCGTGATGACGCGGTTCCCAGCGATGAGTCGCGTGATCATGAAGAGTGACAACGCCGGGATAAAGACGATTTGAATCCCTGACTTCACGCCATCGAGCGTGAGCGGGAAGATGACCCGGCGGAACGTCGTCCAGTTCGAAGCACCGAGATCACGCGACGCATAGACGAGCGACGGTGGGAGTTTCTCGATGGCGTTATAGATCGGCAAAATCATGAACGGGATGAAGATGTAAACTGACACGAACACGAAACTGAAGTCCGTGAACAAAATCTGTTGCGTCCCGATACCAATCGCCTCTAAAAATTGGTTTGTGATGCCGTACGTCCCGAAGATGCCGAGAAACGCATAAGCTTTGAGCAATAAGTTGATCCACGATGGCAAGATGATGAGCAAGAGCCAAAGTTGCTTATGCTTCGTCTTCGTCAATAAATAAGCGGTCGGATACCCGATCAAGAGCGAGAAGAATGTGATGAGGAACGCATACCAGAAGGAAGACAACGTCATCGTTAAATACGTCGACGTGAAAAACATCTGATAGTTCTCTAAACTCAAATTCCCTTCGATATCAAAAAACGAGTAGTAGACGACGAGCAGGAGCGGCGCGATGACGAACAACGCGATCCATAACCAATACGTCGTTAAATAGACCGTCTTCGCGGTTTGACTAGTTTGATTCATGAGCGACCTCCTCATAGGACTCGAGACGACGGTCGAACTCTTCCTCCGTCTCCCCTAAGCGCATGACGTGAATCGCCTCATCATCGAACGTGAGGCCGATTTTCGAACCGACGACCGATTTTTTCGTCGAATGGACAAGCCATTCATTGCCTTCTTGGTCATAGCAACAAATCTCATAGTGGACACCGCGGAACAGTTGCGAGTCGACGTCGACGACAAGTTTCGCCGAATCGACCGATGTCATCTCCAAGTCTTCCGGACGGATGATGACTTCGACTTTCTCGTTACGGTCAAACCCTTGGTCGACGCAATCGAACGTCTTCCCGGCGAACGTGACGACGTTGTCCTCTGGCATGACGCCCGGTACGATGTTCGATTCCCCGATGAAATCGGCGACGAAACGGTTGATCGGCTCATCGTAAATATCGGTCGGTGTCCCGCTTTGGACAATTTTCCCGTTATTCATGACGAAAATCTCATCCGACATCGCGAGCGCTTCTTCTTGATCGTGCGTGACAAAGATGAACGTGATGCCAAGACGCTGCTGCAATTCGCGGAGCTCATATTGCATCTCGGTCCGAAGTTTCAAATCGAGCGCCGAGAGCGGTTCATCGAGCAAGATGACTTCCGGTTCGTTGACGATGGCACGGGCGATGGCGACACGTTGGCGTTGTCCGCCTGACATCTCGTCGATCTCACGTGACTCGTACCCTTTCAAGTTGACGAATTTGAGCGCCTGTTCGACTTTCGTCTTCACGTCCGCCTCTTTCATCTTTTTGATGCGCAGACCGAACGCAACATTCTCAAACACGTTCAAGTGCGGGAAAAGCGCATAGTCTTGGAACACGGTGTTCACTTGACGTTTGTTCGCCGGGACGTCGTTGATGCGTTTCCCGTTGAACTCAATATCGCCTTCTGACGCATCCGTGAAGCCGGCGATCAGACGCAAAATCGTCGTCTTTCCACATCCAGATGGGCCGAGCAACGTATAGAATTTCCCTCGTTCAATCTCAAAGCTAATGTTTTCCAAGACGACGGTGTCATCGTAACGCTTCGACACGTTGTCAAAGCGAATAATCGTTTCTGGATTCATTTCAGTTCCTCCCTTATAAATATGAATGGGTCGCGACAATCAGACATTCACTCTCACCGTCACAGTCGTTGACGAGTTGATGTGAATCAGAGGCGACGTAATATAACGTTTCTCCCGCTCTCGCGAAATACGTGTGATTGCCAAGTTTCAAGGCGATTCGTCCCGATAGAACATAGACGAACGTCTCGGAGCGGGAAGGCTCATAGCGCTTGAATTCCCCTTGTTTGGAGAATGTCAGCAAAATCGGCTCCATCTCTTTTTCGTTCGATTCCGGGATGAGCCATTCGGTCCGGTATTTTCGTTCCTCATCAACATACACAGTCCGGTCATCTGCGGTATAGCTTACCTTTTGAAAGATCTCTTCATCGAAAAATTCTTTCGGTGAGCAACCGAGCACTTCCAACAAGTCGAATAGCGTCTCAAGCGAAGGAGAGCTTAAATCGCGCTCGATTTGAGAGATATAGCCTTTGCTCAAATCCGTGCGTTCGGCCAACTCTTCTTGCGTCAAGCCCTTCTTGACGCGGAGTCGCTTGATTTTTTGACCGACGTCCAAGTGAAACCCCCTCCTTCCGGCTTTGAATCAAGTTTAGTGAAAGATGATTCCAACTAAAGAAAGTTTATAAATACTTAACTACAAAGCGAACTAATAGCGACCTTTATTATAACGGATTATGTGCGGTTTGCAAGTAAAAAAACCACGCCGATTTCGACGTGGTTTTTAATGAATGTCGCGCTTGGACATCAAGTGTTTGAACTTCTCATTTTTCGTTTGGAACAAATGGAGCTGCGACCCGTACGCATCGATTTGTTGGACGACGTATTGGAACGATTTCGCTTCCCCAGGATACGGCTCGCCGGCACGGGCGAGCGTCGTCTCAAAATCCTCCCATAGTACTTCGACCCACGTCAACGCCTCGACGTCGCTCAAGACATCGTTTTTTTGTTTCAAGATATGAGCCAAACGCTCGTATTGTTCGGTCCGGTTCATGCCTTCACCTCCGATAGCTCCGACAGTGGGATGGCGTGCTCGGCCGTCTCTCCTTCAAACGTCCCCCAGCCCATGACACCGTTCACGAACTTCAAGCGGAATGGACGCTCATTATAGTTGACAATATACGTCGTTCCCGGCTTGAACGAGTTCGGGTCGATCAAATAGCTCTCGGCAATCGCGATTCGTCGCAAGACGACCTCGATCTCACTGACCATGCCCATCTGTTCGGCTTTCCGCTTCCGTTCATGGAGCGCTCGAATCTCTTGCTCGAGCTCATACTTTGATAAATCACTCAATCGTTTTTCCATTTCGCTCACCTCACTTGTAGCCTATCAGATTTCAGATTGAAATGGTTCGTCAAAAACTCGTTACGTTATCGATTGGAGTTAATTCACCATTTACATAGATGTCGAGCGTTGTATCCTCACTTTGATTGACGTTAAGTTTGTATGCATGGACTCGATAAACGTCATCTTGTTGTCCATCCGCCTCCGTTTCTTTAAACGATACGATGACGTGATTATTTTTTTCGTTCACCTCACGATTCACTCTTGCATTTGAGCCGAAGAGGATATATTGATCGCCTTGATTGTTCGTAAACAGTTGCAAGCGTGCCTCTTTATTTAAATTATTTTGAATTTCGATCGGTATAGAATCGACTTCATCAATTGACGCTATCGGTTTAGCGCATGCACTTAACACTAATATGAACATCAACACGATTAGTGGATTGGTTATTTTCTTCAACCCGCTCCCCCCTTTATCTTAGTGTAACGCAGCATCCGATCATTCCCAAATGCATAAAAGCTCGATTCTAGGTTCCCCCTCTTTAAAGTAGAGGAAGAACTTAAAAATCGAGCTCCGTCTTCATTTAATTCGATTTAAAATTGTAGAGTGGCTTAATCCGTTGATTGATCGTGACAGCCGGTTCGATATAACGGATGATTTCCTTCATCGACTTATAGACGAACGGTGATTCATCAATCGTCGACGGCCGGACCGAGCTCGACCAAATGCCGTCCATCGCTTGTTTGAACTCTTTGAAGTCGACGCGTTTCCGCGCGGCCGAGCGTGACATGACGCGACCGGCGCCGTGTGGTCCGGAGAAGTTCCAGTCCGGGTTCCCCTTGCCAGTACAGATCAGCGAGCCGTCGCGCATGTTCATCGGGATGATGACCCGCTCGCCGTCCCGCGCCGAAATGGCACCTTTCCGAAGAATCATCGCATCATGGTCGATATAGTTGTGCACCGTGTCGAATTGATCGACGACATTCCAGTTCATCGCCTCGACGATGACATCGGTCATGGCAAGACGGTTAGCGGCCGCATATTGCTGGGCGATGCGTACGTCGTGCATATAATCTTCCATCGCTTCCCCTTCGACGTAGGCGAGGTCGCGGAAACGTTTCCGTGTCTCGCGCTCCGTCTCGAGATAAGCCGAGATATCCTGCTGCCGTCCCGTTGCCTTCATCCGTTCAATCTCGTCTCGAATGTCGACCGTCTTCATCATGTGCTCGACCGCCAACTGTTGATAATGGTCGGCGATTTGGACACCGAGGTGGCGTGAGCCGGAATGAATGACGAGAAACGTGCGACCGGCTTCGTCGCGGTTCACTTCGATGAAGTGATTACCTGAGCCGAGCGTGCCGACCGAGCGCAATGCCCGGTCGAGCTTATACGGTGCCCGCACATCTTCGAGCGGGAGCTCGGCGGCATATGGGTGTGCCGCATCCCGGATGTTCATCCCGCTCGGTACGTATTGACGGATGACGTCGTCGAGCCGTTGAAAGTCGATTCGCTTCACTTTGATCTCCGTACAGAGCATGCCGCACCCGAGGTCGACACCCACTAGATTCGGCACGACCTTGTCGTGAATCGTCATCGTTGTCCCGACGACCGATCCTTTGCCGGCATGCATGTCCGGCATGATTCGAATCGAGGCACCTTTCGTGAACGGTTGGTCGAGAAGTGTTTGGATTTGGGCCCGCGTCGTATCGTCAATCCGTTCATTGAAGACTTTGGCGCGGTTATACATTCCGATGATTTCCATGTTGCCTCCTTAACTGATGGCCTGTTGTTTACTTTGTAGCTCATGCATTCGAGCGTAGACGCCGCCATCTGCGATGAGCGACTGATGGTTCCCCCGCTCGATGATGTGACCGTGATCGAGAACGAGGATTTGGTCCGCTTCCCGTATCGTCGAGAGACGGTGGGCGATGACGAACGTCGTCCGGCCGTACGTGAGCGTCTTAAGCGCTTCTTGAATGAGCGCTTCCGTCTCTGAATCGACGCTTGCCGTCGCTTCGTCTAAAACGAGGATGGCCGGGTCGAAGACGAGGGCACGGGCGAAGCTGATCAGCTGACGTTCCCCACTCGAGAGCGAGGCACCGCGTTCGATGACCGGTTCGTCGAGACCGTGCGGTAACTGTTTGACGAAACGGTCGGCCCCGACCGCCGTCAACGCTTGCCAAATCCGGTCGTCAGAAATGCTTTCGTCACCGAGCGTCACGTTCGTGCGAATCGAACCTGTAAATAAGAACGGGTCTTGAAGCACGATGCCGAGATGATCGCGGACAGCTTGTGTCGGCAATTTCGTAACATCCATACCGTCGATGTTAAGCGTTCCTTCTGATGGGTCATAAAAACGCATGAGCAAGTTCATAATCGAACTTTTACCGCTACCCGTATGGCCGACGAGTGCGACCGTTTCACCTGGCTCTGCATGGATATCGATGTGTTGGAGCACCGGTTTTCCGGCTTCATAGCTGAAGGACACGTCCTCGAAGGCGACCTCGCCGTTAAAGCGTGCAATGCGTTCTGAGGAGACGTCTTCCCCCTTCTCGTCGAGCAATTGGAACATCCGATCTGCCGAGACGAGCGCTTGTTGGAGCGGGGACAGCTGGTTCATGATTTGCGTGACCGGCTCGAAAATCCGTGACACGTAATCGATATAAGCGTACAAAATCCCGAGGGTGAGCACGCTGCCCGTGCCGAGCGTCTGCGCGCCAACGACCCAGATGAGTAAGGCAAGCGCCATGTTGCGGAAAAAGTTGACCAAATTGTGCGACATGAGTGCATCGAGTTTGAGCAGTTTCCGGCGCGTCTGGAAGTTGTCGCTATTTTTCTCGTTGAACTCGTCATAGACGAGATCTTCTTTGACGTACGATTGAATGATCGGCATCGTCTGAATGCTCTCATTCAACTGCGCGTTCATGTCGGCGACGAGGGCGCGAACACGGAAGTTGTTTCGTGTCGACAGCCGTTGGAACAACTTGATCCATACGATGACGACCGGGATGATGATGAGCGACACGAAACCGAGGCGCGCGTCTAAGAAGAACATGGCGATCAAGACACCAATCATCATGACGACGCTTTGGAAGACACGTGCGAGCACACCTAAATACAAGTCGCGAATCGTCTCAGTGTCATTCGTGACACGGCTGACGATTTTTCCGATCGGCGTCTGGTCAAAGTAGCGGACCGGGATCGTCTGTAAGTGCCGCATGACATCGAGTCGCATCGTCTTGACAATCTTATGGGCCGACCGTTGGAGGAGCATCTGTTGCCCCCAGTTCAACCCTGCCGCGATGAGAAGCAAGACGACGTACAAGGCAGACAACATAAGCACAGCCCGAAGATCCGTCTCATAAAACTTGAACACGTCAGTCGAGGAGAGCGGCACAATATTGTCGTACGTCGCTGATTCCTCGCTTCGTGTGATGGTGAGGACGCCGTCTTCGACTTCACGTACCCCACCGCTCATAACGGCATCCGGAACAAGATAGTATCCGTCTGTCGTCTGAACGATCGAGACAGGTCGGACGACAGTCTCTTCGTCAAGCCGCGTCTCTTTCTCATAGGAGTTGCCGTCAAAGTCGACACTCCCGCCTGACTCGACTTGAACCCAATCGCGCTCGATGGCGACGATATGGTCATCGATAATAATTTTTGCGATATACGGTCCCGCGAGTTCCGCGCCGACCGCTAAAAAGAGTAACGTCAAGCCGAGGAAAATCGAGCGCTTCACTTGTTTGGCGTACCCAACGAGTGAGCGAATCGTCCGTTTCCTACGAGCTGGATCTAATTCGTATTGATCGATCATGAGAGATTCCCCCTTTCCCGGATTACTCCGACTCTCCTTGTCGAACGTATTGTTCATAATACCAACCGTGTCGTTCCATCAGTTGGTCGTGTGTGCCCCGTTCTGTAACGCGACCGTCTTGTAATACAAGAATCTGGTCGGCATGGGCCACAGCGGACAGGCGGTGCGCGACGATAAACGTCGTCTGTTCGGCCCGGCTCGTCCGGACCGAATCGATAATGCGGGCTTCCGTCTTGGCATCGACTGCTGAGAGCGAATCGTCGAGCAAGAGGATCTCTGGATCTTTCAAGAGCGCGCGGGCGATAGACAGCCGTTGTTTCTGACCGCCCGAGAGCATAACCCCCTGCTCCCCGACGACCGTGTCAAGGCCGTTCTCTAAATGTTCGATATCGGTATCGAACGCCGCGAGCCGAATCGCCGTCTCGAGGTCTTGTTCCGTCGCGTCATCGGCGCCGAACAAAATATTGTCACGGACCGTCTTCGAGAACAGCAAATGCTCTTGCGAGACATAACCGCTCCAACCCCGAACGGTATCAAGCTTGATGTCGTGAATCGGGATTCCATTGACGAGTAACGAGTCATCAATCGGATACTCTCGGAGCAACTGACGCAACAGCGTCGTCTTTCCGGCCCCCGTCGGTCCGACGATGCCGATTGTCTCACCGCGTGACACGTGCAAGACGATGTCTTCAAGCGACGCGCGAGTCGTTCCCGGATATTGGAACGACAGTGATTTGAACGTGATTTTTTCCGGGACGCCGACTTCGACCGTTCCGGTTGAGACGACGTCCGGTGGTTCATTCATCGTCGCCTCGATGCGTTCAAGGCTGGCCGTACCACGTTGCACGACGTTAATCAGTTCACCGAACGCATACATCGGCCAAATAAGCATCCCAAGATAGATATTGAACGAGACGAGCTGACCGAGCGTGATGTCGTTCGTGAACACGAGATACGTGCCGAACGACAACCCAATCAAATAGCTCAAGCCGACGAGCAGTTTAATGACCGGTTCAAACAAGACGTCGATTTTGGCGACATGCATGTTTTTCGCCATCACGTCGTCGGTGATCGTATCGAACTTTTTCGTATCCGCGTCTTCTTGGACGAACGAGCGGACGACTCGAAGTCCCGAAATCGATTCGACGACTTGGTCGTTCATCACGCCAAACGCGTCTTGCGCCGCTGTGAAGCGGGCATGGATTTGGCGGCCGAGCTTATTCATCGACCAGGCGAGAAGCGGCATCGGCAAGAGCGCCGCAAGCGTCAACTTCCAATCGATGAAGACACCCATAATCGTGAGCGCGATCAGCGTCATATTGAACGAGTCGACGAGCGTCATGACGCCGAAACCGGCCGTCCGTTCAACCGCTTTCAAATCGTTCGTCGCGAGCGCCATCAAATCCCCCGTGCGATGCTGCTGATAAAAGCGCGGCGTCTGCCGGAGCAAGTGGCCGAAGAAGCGAGCCCGTAATTTTTTCTCGAGTAGGAACGCCGTACCGAACAGGCGGGCGATCCATAAATACGAAAGGACGTACGATAATACCATGATGCCGAGCAATGAACCGACGATCATAACGAGACGTTCTGTCGTCAAGCTCCCTTCGCGGATCGCATCGATTGCCTGCCCGATGATCCACGGCGGTAGCATATCGACGACGCCGGTGATGATGAGTAGGATGATGGCGACGATATACGTCCGCTTCTGTCTTTTAATAAACCAATCCAATTGTTTAATCAGTTTCATGACTGATTCCCCCTTTCGTCCTTTCCGCGCACGCAAAAAAAGCGCACGTCACCTGATTGTGCAACCAATCGGATGAAGTACGCTTCTGAGTCTTCAGTCTTTTGCATGGTCAGGGAAAGGACACTACCCCTATCCAGCTGCCAAATTACGCAGTCAAATACGAGTAGCCATATGATGTTGTGTGTGTGCGTTGTAGTGTTGGAATGTACTTCATCATGCTGGCTCCTCTCTGTTCATAGTTTGAAAATCTACTAAAACCTTAGCAGACTGTTCAGAAAATTGTCAATATTATTGTTGTAAATAGTTTGTAACTTTTTTACAAGAAGAACGTGGCGAGCATCAAACCGACAAGTCCGGTCGCTGTCACGTAATAAATCATCGGCATGAGCGTGTAGCGGATGATCGTCCCTTCTTTTCCAAGAAGACCTGCGACCGAGGCGACCGCGACGACGTTCATGACACAAATCATGTTACCGGCGTTCGCTCCTGCCATTTGCATCGATAACGCGAGCGTCTCGTTCAACCCGACGGATTCGGCGACATTCGTCGTCAAACTCGAGAACATCATGTTCGAGAACGTGGCCGATCCGGAAACGAAGGCGCCGAGCGCCCCGATCCACGGTGCGACAAGCGGCCAAACCCCGCCGAACGTATCGGCTGCGGCCGTTGCAAGCTCGACCGGCATCGAGGCCAGGCCAGCTCCACCGTTTTCTGAGTGAATGAAGATACGGACCATCGGCACCGATGCGGCGAGTGTGATGGCCGTCCCGACGACACCGAGCGTCGTCGCTTTAAACACCGAGGTCACTTGTGACCAGCTCATGTTGTGGAGGAAGAACGTCGCGATCATCGTCAAGATGAACATGAACCCTGGTGAATAGAACGGTTCCCACGACGTCGAGATTCCTTCGACCCCGATAATATTTGGCAAGTCGATGCGGACGCTGCGCGTCAATTCGTTCAAGAATGGCACAGTCCGTGTCAAGACGAGGAAGATCGTCAAAATCAAATACGGTGCCCACGCCTTCCACTGTGGCAGTTCACGTTTGCCTTTGCCAATCGTCGGTTGATCGAGCGGTTGGTCAATCTCGTCGGCATAGCCGTCGAACGTCCACACCCGTTTTGGCATAAGAATCCCT
Organism: Exiguobacterium sp. SL-9; assembly: GCF_004336985.1. Lineage (GTDB taxonomy): Bacteria > Bacillota > Bacilli > Exiguobacteriales > Exiguobacteriaceae > Exiguobacterium. The sequence continues at coordinate 179,726 of NZ_SJUO01000005.1, read as the reverse complement.
TTCCGTGCCATCGTGACGAGAATGACGAGACCCGTCAACCCACCGAGCATGCCTCCGAATTCAAATCCGAGAATGAGCGTCCAAATGTAAGCCGGGATACTGTAAGCGAGTGCCGCGATAATGGCAATCGGGAACACTTCGAGCGCTGGCTTGATTGACTTCTCTTTACTGAAGAATCGAGTCAGCATCAAAATCAAAATAAACGGGATGAGCAAACCGACGAACATGTCGATGAGTACCGTCTGTAAGACGACACTTGTCAAAAACTCGATGGTCTCAGGCTGATTGACGTCAAGCGACAACCCGTTCCCAATTCCGATTAAAGCCGGAGTTCCGACCGCACCGAACGTGACCGCCGAGACGTCGGCCGATAAGGCGATGACGACCGCCGCAATCGGCGGGAAGCCGAGGGCGATCAACAGCGGAGCCGCGACCGTAGCTGGTGTCCCGAAGCCTGAAGCACCTTCGATGAATGAGACGAACAACCAACCGACGATGAGCACTTGAATTCGGGGATCTGGTGTAATGTTAACGAATCCAGATCGAATCGCGTTCATACCGCCCCCCTCTTTCATCGTATTCATCATCCCGATTGCACCGTACACAATCCAGACTGTCGTGACGGCGATCACGAGCCCTTGTAACGTCGCCGCCATGATCCGCGTCGCATCGAGTTGCCAGACGAAGAACGCAAGTCCTGCCGTCAATACAAGCGAGAGCGGCATCGCGACTGACGCCGGTAAACGCATAATGACCAATAATACGAGCACTGCCACAATCGGCATCAGTGCTGTAATCCATTCGAAAATCGTCAATGTAGACCCACCTTTTCAGATTTTTCCCCTACCGTAAATGAATCTCCCATTATGACTCTTGTTCAGCGAGTCGATCTAAAGCCCGGTCAATCACCTCATATGGAAAACCTTTGCGTCGAAGCTGCATCTTCATCCGCTGTTTCCGCTCATATGGAGCATATCCACTGAACTTCCGATTCAGTTTTTCCGCCTGTGTCAAACAAGCCGAAAGTTCAACGTCCTCATCCTCGTTCTCCCAAAACGTGAGAATCGCCTCTGAAATAATATCAAACGTAAATCCCCTTTGCATCAGGGTTTGTTGAATTCTTTGTTGCACTTCTGTGGCAGAACGACGATTTGTTTCCATTTGTTTCCTATTTACGAACTTTCCGGCCTTTTCAAGCTGGTCTTCGTGCGAAATCGCGCTGATCACTTCTTCAATGATGTCCGGGTCGATTCGAAGCTGAGTGAGTTCTCGTTTGATTTTGACTGGCCCGCTCGGACTCGTATTGAATTTCGTCTGGGTGTAGGCTTTGGCAAATTCGGCATCGTTCAAATAGCGCTGTTCGATCAATCGCTCGATGACGCGCTTGATGGCTGCCTCATCTATCTCTTTCTTCACGAGGTAGTCACGTACCTCTGAAACGGCGCGCATTCGGTACGATAAATAATTGACGGCCGCTTTATACGCTTTCTGTTCTTCTTCAGCTTGAAGGACGTCACGGACGAAGTCGTCTTCAAGCTCCATCCCTTTCGTCAATCCATATTTGATGAAGACATCTAAGTCGATGGCGAACGCAAACTCCTCACGCCCATCCTTCTCGACGTATACGTTGAGCCGGTCTTGATTTTTCTTCTGGGTCGTAAACTTGGCGATTTTCACGAAATCCCTCCATTTCCTGCTTCTAACATATCACGTTCCCCTTTCGAGCAGGATTTTTGATAAGTTAGAAGAAGGGGTATTATCTGTACTAGTTATTCTTATAGTCCTCATACCCGTTTTGAAATCGCTTAAAGGATATTGGAGGGAGACCCATGAAAATAGCAATCACCGGTGGCACTGGATTGATCGGCCGGCCGCTCGTTCGCGCACTCGCCGAAGCCGGACATCAAGTCGTCGTCTTGACACGCCGCCCGCGTCCGCGGCAAGGAGGGATCTCGTTCGTCGAATGGATGACGCCAGACAGTCATCCTGAGTCCGACCTTCAAGATGTCGACGCATTCATTCATTTGGCTGGTGCTTCGATCAACGATGGTCGTTGGACACATAAACAGAAACAAGCCATTCTTCAAAGCCGGATCGATGGGACGAAAGAAGTCATCCGGATCATTAAAAATATGAAGCGCAAGCCAAACGTCGTCATCAGCGGGTCCGCGATTGGGATTTACGGAGAAGACCGCTCCATCACGTATTCGGAGACGACCCCACTCCCGGACCGGACCAACTTCTTAGGTAACGTCTGTGTCTTGTGGGAGAACGAGGCGAAACCCGTTCAAGACATGGGCATCCGTCTCGTCACGATGCGGACCGGCGTCGTCTTATCGAATGATGGCGGTGCCTTCCCACTCATGAAACTGCCATACACGTTCGGTGTCGGTGGACGACTCGGCTCTGGCAAGCAATGGGTACCATGGATTCATTTGGACGACCTCGTCCGGTTGTTCGTTCACGTGATTGATACGCATTCGATTGAGGGACCTGTTAACGGGACGGCACCGACGCCCGTCACGATGGACGAGTTCGGAAAAACACTCGCCCGGATCATGCATCGCCCGCATTGGGCACCTGCCCCGGCACCGCTCCTGAAGCTCGCGCTTGGAGAGAAGAGTGTCATCGTCCTCGAGGGAGCCAAAGTCGTTCCGACGAAAGCGCTCAACCACGGTTTCCGCTTCCGTTATGAAACGTTAGAACCCGCTTTGAAACAACTACTTCATTTGACTTGAAAGGAGCCAGCACGTGAGTAATTTGTTAATTCGTAACGCCCATATTTATCCGATCACTGCCCCACACTTTTATGGGGACCTCCGCGTCAAGGACGGCAAAATCGTCGAGATGGCGGATTTGTTGGACCCACTCGACGGAGAGACGGTCATCGAGGCCGAGGGCAATTTCTTGTTCCCCGGCTTCATCGACGCCCACACTCACCTCGGACTGTATGACGAAGGGACGGGCTCCGTCGGGAACGATGCGAACGAGACCGTCGAGGCGATGACGCCACACGCCCGGGCCATCGACGGCGTCTATCCGCTCGATGAAGGATTTCAAGAAGCGCTCATGGCCGGAGTCACGGCCGTTCAAGTCATGCCCGGCAGTATGAACGTCATCGGCGGGGTGACAAGTGTCATTAAAACCCATGGCCGTTTCATCGAGGACATGGTGCTCCGTCGTTATGCAGGTCTCAAGCTCGCCCTCGGAGAAAACCCGAAGCGTGTCCACAGTATGGGGAAATCCGGTGAGTTGACCCGTATGGGCATCATGGGGTTGTTGCGTGAAGCGTTCCGGACCGTCGACTCGACGAAGACGATTGGCACGTTCGGTAGCCAGATGATTCAACTCGCCCTCGATCGCAAGATGCCGATTCGCGTCCACGCCCACCGCGCCGACGATATTTTATCAGTCGTCCGCTTCGCACAAGAGTTCGACCTCGACTATCGGATCGAACATTGTACGGAAGGACATCTCGTCGCTGAAAAGTTGCGTGAACTCGGTGTCAAACACGTTACCGTCGGACCGACGTTCACACGCAAGTCGAAAATTGAGCTCCAAAACAAAACATGGGAGACATATCGAATCTTGCATGAGCACGATATGATCGTCTCCATCACGACGGATCATCCGTACACACCGGTCCAATATTTGAACCTTTGTGCCGGTCTTGCTGCCCGAGAAGGCCTCCCGGTCGATATCGCGCTTCGTGCCATCACGATTCATCCGGCCGAATCGCTTGGAGTAGACGACCGGATCGGCTCGCTCGAGATCGGCAAAGACGCCGACCTCGTCTTGTGGAGCCACTTCCCGCTCGATTACATGTCCAAGCCGATTATGACCATCGTCGACGGTCACATCGTTTACTCGACGAGTCGTTCAAAAACGCACCATGAGATGTGAGTGACACTAGTCTTGAAAGCGCTCTTATTTTTTTTTTATGAAGTTGCATTTTATTTACTTGCTTTTTCAAAAAAACTATATAAAATAATCTTGTAACTTCATAAAAGGGAGCAGCCAAGGCAAGTTCGAACAACGAAGCCAGAAGTATGCTTTCGTTACAACTATTCTTCAGCGGTCTGAAATAGGAGGAGGAATGTAAAGGTGCTCAAATTTCGTGAGCTTACCGACTGCGCGGAGTTGTTCGAACTGATGCAACACCCAGATGTCTTTCCATATGTCCGTCAAAAGACGGTCCACTTTGACGAGTTTTTATTTAGCACGAAGCAAATTATCGAGCTAGAAGAGCAAGGAAATATCATCTCACGCACCATTACGAACGAGTTTGGTACCCCGATTGGGACAATCAGCTTGTTCGATGTGGAATCCGGCTATGGATTCCTCGGGACGTGGCTTGGCAAACCGTATCACGGCAAAGGTTACAATCAAGTCGCGAAAGAAGCGTTCTTCTCCGAACTTTTCTTCGAACTTGACATCGAAAGTGTATTTTTGAAAATCCGTCAATCGAATGAGCGCTCGATCGCGGCGGCAGAAAAATTGCCGTACGCCTTCTGCGCCAATGAGATTCGGTCTGAATTATTAACTGAAATCAATCAAGGGGATGTCGAATACGTTCTGTATGAAGTGTCGAAGTCGAGTTTCCAACTTTACTTGCACTCACTCCATGCGCCTGAATTCGACCATACCTATGAAGCCCAGCTCGAAGCATAAGCCAATTCTGACAAAGAATTGGCTTTTTTGTGGCGTTTTTGTGTGGATTTCATGAGGACAACTTTACGTCAATGAATATTTCTGTTCTAATTCGGAGAGATAGGTATGATAGAGGTATGAGGGAATGATCACACGTCCTCGTTAACCGTTTTGTAAAGGAGAATGCCCAATGTCAGAACCAACGTTTCGCATCTTAGTGACCGATGATGAAGAACAAATGCGAGATTTGCTCGTTTCGAATTTAGAGAAGGAAGGATATGAGACCGTCACAGCCACGAACGGTCTCGAGGCAATCGACTTATTGAAAGAACAGTCGTTCCACCTCGTCCTGCTTGATGTGATGATGCCTGAACTTGACGGCCTCACAGCATGCATGCGCATCCGTGAGTTCTCAAACGTGCCGATCATCATGCTGACGGCTCGCTCAGAGGAGCTCGACCGCATTCATGGCTTGAAGATTGGTGCGGATGACTATATCACGAAGCCGTTCAGCCCGCGCGAGCTGCTCGCCCGAATCGAGGCGACACTTCGGCGGACACATAACTTCTCGAAAGAACAAGAAGCGACGTTCGATACAGGTGTCCTATCGATTGATATCGATGGCCGCGCGGTCAGCGTGAAAGGCAAAACGGTCAACTTGACCCGCAAAGAGTTCGATTTGCTCTACTTGTTCATCACGAACGAAGAGAAAGTATTCTCACGTGAACAATTGCTCGACCAAATTTGGGGGACGGAGTACCACGGTAACCTACGGACCGTCGACACGCACATCAAGACACTTCGGCTCAAGCTCGGTGAAGCCGGCGGCTATATTCAAACTGTCTGGGGGATCGGCTACAAGTTCGAGGCGACTGTATGAAGCAATACACGATCCGGAAGCGGATTTGGATCACCATCTGGACCGCTAGCCTTTTCTCCGCGTTCGTGTTCATCATCATGACGTTTTACTTGTACGACAAGTTCTATATTCAGACACAAGAAGAACTGCTCATCAATCGCGGCGAGAAGCTTGTCACCATCTATAAGGCGGACGGCTTCTCTGACGCGTTTTCCGACAGTATGACGTACACGAACGAACTGACCGAAACGAAAGTGTTCCTTTCATCGGTCCGAGAAGACAGCCTCGGATCAGGCAAGACGTTTTTACGGGAACAAGATCTCGCCAAGCTACAAGACGGCTATGCGATTTCCGTCACCCGTAAACACCCGACCGAGGATGTCGATATCCTCATGTCCGCCTTTCCGCTCATCCGGGACGGTGAGCTCGATAACGCCCTCATCTTGTATATGGAGCTGAGTAAAATCAGCGAGCCGTTCCAACCGATCCGGCTCATGATCACGTTCTTGCTTATCTTGATGATTGTAAACTTGCTCATCTTCGGGACACAAATCATCGATACGATCATTCAGCCGCTCATTCAAATGAAACGAGCGTCGCAAGTGTATGCCAAAGGTGATTTCTCGCACCGCATCCCGATTTATTCCGATGATGAGATTGGCGAACTCGCCGAGACGCTGAACCGGATGGCCGAATCGCTCGGTCTCGTCGAAGAGCAACGAAAAGAGTTTTTGGCGAACGTCAGCCATGAATTACGGACACCGCTATCGTATATTCGCGGCTATACGGAAATGCTCCAAGACCCGTCGCTCGACGAGAAAACGAAAAATCAATATTACGAGATCATCGAGAACGAGACGGAGCGCTTGCAACGGCTCGTCAACGATTTGCTCGACTTGGCCCAACTCGAACGTGACTCATATCCGATGACGAAAGAACCAGTCGTCTACTCGCAAGTGCTCGAAGACGTCTTATACCGCTTCGAGCCGATTGCCGGGGCGAAAGGCGTCACCATCGAGACGGACCTCGACTTCGACTTGATTATTCTCGGGGACCACGACCGGCTCGAGCAAGTCGTCGGGAATTTGCTCGATAACGCCCTCCGCTACACCGAGGCTGGGAAGTCGATCCATGTGAAGACGTATGCGACCGCCGACAATGCCATCACCGAGATTCGAGACGAAGGCCGAGGCATCCCGAAAGAGGACCTCGATCAATTGACGAAGCGTTTTTATCGTGTCAATAAGTCGCGAACACGCGAGGACGGCGGGACCGGACTCGGACTTGCCATCGCTAAGCACATTATGGAACGTCACGGCGGCTCGATGCACTTCACTTCAGAAGTCGGCAACGGAACGACCGTCACGCTCACTTTGCCGCTCTTGCCGGACGAAGACATATAAAAAAGACAGCTCACGCGAGCTGTCTTTTTTATATGTCTTTCCCTTTGTAGGCATCATCCGATTCATTCATGAGACGTTCACGCTCGGCGTGTGTCTGCGGATAGCCGTTCGCTTGCCACTCGGCCCGATAGTTCGAATCCAGTTGAGTGAGACCTTCCTCCGCCTCATCCTTATCCGAATCGACGCTTTCCATCTTGTCCATCTTGCTCCATGTATCGTCATCGCGGTCCTGGGTCAAGAGCGCCGCTACTTTCGGTGCGACGAGTGCTGCCCCCGCTACCCCGAGCACGATTCCCATCAATACTTTCTTATCCATCCGAATACCCTCCTTAGTCACTATGTACGGATAATTCCACTGTTCCAGGAAATTGAAACCAACTTTCTAAAGCGTTTACACCCATTCAGGAAGTGGAATAACAGTCAAGACAAGGAGGCGATGAAGATGAAACAGTCAAAAGATCCGTCCAAACGACCGTTCGACAACCCAGATGCCGTCGATACGGACAAAGAGAGCATCTTCGACCAGGAAGGGATGGAGACCGTCGACCCAATCCCGGTGGAAGAGCTGAATCAGAAAGTGAAAGACGAGAAACAAAAGCGACACTCGAAAGATGACTCGGTCAGCGAGAAAAAATATGACAGCAACAAATAAAGATGCGGACGAATTTCGTCCGCATCTTTACGTTACGTTAAATCTTTTGGTGAGAAGCCGTATGGCAGCATCTCTTCTTTCGTCATCACTTTCGTGTCCCCCGCCATATTCGCGAGAATCAACGTAAAGTTGTCACTCGCAAACTCGGCGATGACTTGACGACAGGCCCCGCATGGCGAGATTGGTCCGTCCGTATCACCGACGACGACGACCGTCTCAATCGACTTGCTGCCTTCCGATACCGCTTTAAAGATGGCGGTCCGTTCAGCGCACATCGACAAGCCGTACGAGGCATTCTCGACGTTGCAACCTGAGATTTCTTTGCCGGTCTCATCGATGACGACTGCCCCGACATTGAACTTCGAATAAGGTGTATAGGCGCGTGATTGCGCATCAATTGCTTTATGGACGAGCTCGTTCACTTTTTCTTGTGGGATCATCTGATGTTCCTCCGCTTCTTAACGTTTATTAAAGAAGTCTGACATCTGAACTATAGCGTGAAAACCGCTATTTTGCAAGCGGTTTCACAACCCCGTCAATACTTTTTCTTTTTCTTCTTCTCGAAGACGACGATTGACTCGACGTGCGCCGTCTGTGGGAACATATCATACGGCTGGATATAGTTGATCTTATAGTCAGCTTTCATGAGTTGATCCGCGTCACGTGCGAGCGTCTGTGGATTACAAGATACGTAGACGATCCGTTTCGCTTTCGATGAGATCATCGCGTTTAACAGTTGATGATCTACTCCTGTGCGCGGTGGATCGACGACGATGACGTCTGGAATCCAACCGTCCTTCACCCAGCGCGGAATCCAATGTTCGGCCCGCCCTTCGACATAAGTCGCATGGTTGAAGCCGTTCTCACGCATGTGCGCATTTGCATCTTCGACTGCTTCCGGGACGACTTCCATCCCGCGAATCTCTTTCGCGTGCGGGGCGAGCCATAGCCCGATCGAACCGACACCGGCGTACGCATCAATGACGCGCTCTTCGCCCGTGAGCCCTGCCGCCTCGACGACTTCACGATACATAATTTCCGTCTGGGCCGGATTGAGCTGGAAGAACGCACGTGGCGACAAATGATAATGAACGTCATCAAGTTGTTCATCCATCTTGTCTTGCCCGGCAATGTGGACCGTGCGGTAACCGAAGATGACACCCGAACGGTTCGAGTTGATATTGATATGGAACGACACGACGTTCGGTAACGCCATGATCCGATCGCTCAATTCGTCTAAACGTGGCACGTCTTCATTCCCAACGACAAGCACGACTTGTACATCGTCTGTCTTGTAACCTGAGCGGACGATGACGGTACGGGCGAAGCCGACGTCACGACGCGCATCGTATACCGGGATGTCGAGTTCGTTCAAAATGCGGACGATGGCGTTGTTGATGTTCGTCGTGTCCCGTTGTTGCACCATGCAGTGTTCAATCGGTACGAGCTCATTCGTGTTCGGCTTGTAGAGCCCTGACACGATCTCGCCACGTCGTGTCGAGAGTGGGAACTGTGACTTATTGCGGTAGTACCAAGGATTGTCCATTCCTTTTGTACCACGGATATCCGACTTGTCGACGTTCAATTTTGTCTTTTGACGGAAGGCGTTACGGACGATTTCTTCTTTATAGTCCATCTGCAGGCGCGGACTCATATGCTGAATTTGGCAGCCGCCGCACTCATCATAAATCGGACATGGCGGCTTGACCCGTTCCGGCGAGTCGTTGTCCCGCTTGATGACGCGGGCCTCAGCGTAGTTCCGCTCGACGCGTGTGATCTCGACTTTCGCCTTCTCACCTGGTAATAAGTTCGGGATGAAGATGACCATCCGATCAATCGTCGCGATGCCCTCTCCGTTTATGCCTAGCCGTTCGGCTTGGGCGCTAGTGTATTCTCCTACGATCAGTTTCAATGTGTTTCATCCTTTCGAGATACTTGTTCTAAATCTTTGGCGTAACGTACGACTTTCGCACGTAAGGAATCAATATCAGCTAACAATCGATGCAAATCCTCTGGCGTCGTAAATTCGTCCAACGTATTGACTGATAAGCACAGTAATTCCGTTCTCGATTTTAACACATTCATTTTTCCTGCCGTATCTGTTCGTGATTTACCCATCTCGTGATCGCTCCTTTGGTTCGTGACAAAGAGTTGTTATTATAGCATACTATTTCGTGTGACTTGATGAAAAGGTGGAATTGATATGCAAAACATCTCGACAACGTTTGATCCATGGGAAGCTTACCTCGATCAAACTGAGTTCGGTCGCCTCGTCCTTTCGAACGTCGAAGTGACGACGACCAAGCTATGCAATATGCGCTGCGAACATTGCGCGGTCGGCTATATGCTTGATCAGACGGAAGAACCTGAAGTCCCGCTCGACCTATTGATTTCGCGCCTTGATGAGATCGAGCATTTGCGCGCGTTCTCGATTACGGGCGGCGAACCGATGTTATCGATGAAGTCGGTACGGAACTACGTCGTCCCATTGCTTCGTTATGCGAAAGAGCGCGGCGCCCGGACACAAATCAACTCGAACTTGACCCTCCCACTCTCTCGCTACCATCTTATTACCCCTTACCTCGACGTTTTGCACATTTCGCATAACTGGGGGACGGACGCTGATTTCTTAGAGGGCGGTTTCGCGATGATGGACCGGAAACCGAGCGCGGAGGCACGTTTGAAGATGCTCCAGACGATGAAAGATAACGCGCGGGCACTCACTGCCGAAGGCATCATCGTATCGGCTGAGACGATGATTAATAAGCGGACGATTCCGCACTTGAAAGAAATTCATGAAGAAATCGTCACCCTCGGCTGTCAGCGCCATGAAGTGCACCCGATGTACCCCGCCGACTTCGCAAGTGCGCTCGAGTCAGCGTCGCTACCGGACACCCGTCAGGCCATCCACGACCTGCTCGACGTCCGTGATGAGAACGTTTGGATGCTGTTCGGGACGTTGCCGTTTTATGCTTGCTCCGACTTGCCGGAAGACCGTGCTTTATTAAAACGGCTCCACGAGGCGAAAAACGTGACCGTGCGGAACGACCCGGATGGCCGCTCACGTCTCAACACAAATATTTTTGATGGCCAGATCATTGTCACCGACTTTGGAGATGAACTCGGCACGCTCGGAACACTGTACGATACATCGTTTCAAGAGGCGTACGACACGTGGTCCAATAGCAGCTTGAACGCCACGCTGTCGTGCCACTGCCCAGCCGTCAAGTGTCTCGGTCCGAATGCGCTCGTCAAACAAGCGTACTATCCGAACGTAAACTTCCGAGAACGCGTAGCCGAGCCGTTTTAATTGTTTCGATTCGGGAAATGTTCAGTATATAAACTGAATCGAGGTGTTTGAAGATGACAGCCATCTATGTATTCATGATTACCGTCATGGCCATCATCATTTTCGGTGGTGTGCTCAGCATCTTATTGACAGCCGCATTCGTTTCAGACAAAGTAGACCGTGATGAAGTATTTAGTCAAGGCAGTTGGGATGATGAACTCTTACACTTGAACCATGTACCCCAACCGATTGACGAGCCAAAAAGCTGAGACCTTTCTCAGCTTTTTACTATGCAATGAATGATGAGGTGCACTATGCAACGATTTCGATTTTCGATTTTATTACTTGTCGTCTTTATTTCTGGTTTGATTCAAGGGGCTCTGATCCCGTTATTATCGACCTTGATCGAGCGTGACGGCAATCCGGCCTGGTTGAACGGATTGAATGCGACGATGCTCTATCTCGGCGTCATCGTCTCCGCGCCCCTGCTTGAACGATTTGTCCGCAAGTACGGGTTCCGGCCGACCATCGTCCTCGGGATCGTGTTGACGGCACTCGCTACGTTCTTCTTGCCGCTCTGGCCGTCGCTCCTCATGTGGGCACTCATGCGTTTTGTGATCGGTTTCGGTGATTCGGCGCTCCACTATGGTTCACAAGTGTGGGTCACGTCCGCGAGCGATAAGCGGAGCCTCGGCCGGGCGATGGCGTATTACGGCATGGCGTTCAGCCTCGGTTTTGCGGTCGGTCCGCTCATCGCCCCGCTCGTTGATTTACATTTTTGGTTACCGTTCCTCGTTTTGATCGTTTTCTGTCTCGCATCGTTATTTTTGATCTTCAAGGTCGACAACGAATACCCGGAAGCCGAGAAAGTGAAGACCGATTCAAAAGGACGGATTCGTCTTGTCCTCATCGGTGGCGGCTATACGCTCTTGCCCGCCTTTACATACGGATTCCTCGAGGCGAGTTTGAATGCGAACTTGCCGATTTTCACGGTCCGAAACGACATCGGACTCACCCAGACGAGCACGCTGATCACGACGTTCATCGTCGCCTCGATTGTCGTGCAGTTACCGCTCGGCCGCCTCGCCGATCACTTCGGGAAGAAACGGATCCTGCAAATCGTGTTGACGCTCGGCACGCTCGTCTTCGCCATCGCCAACCTCGCCGTCGACCATTACGCCTGGCTCCTTGTCCTGTTCGCCTTAGCAGGTGCCGGGCTCGGCTCGACGTATTCACTCGGACTGGCCCACATGACGGAAGTATTACCGCGCTCTCTGTTACCAACCGGCAATATGCTCTATAGCATCTCGTTTAGCGTCGGTTCAATTAGCGGTCCGATGATTGGTGCATTTTGGATCGCGTTACCGAAAGAAGTGTATTTCTTGATGTACACACTCATTCTCGGAATTTTGGCCGTCAGTTTGTTCACGGCGAAAGCCAAACCGATTGACGTCTAAAAAGGGTGGGTCTCCTTGGAGATCCACCCTTTTTCGTATCATTCTTTCACTGGACCAAGCCTGACATCGTTCCGTTCAAATGCGCGCATGAACACTTCATCGAGCGCGAACGGTTCCGTTTCAAGCGAGGCCAATACGTCAGACTTGAGTGTGACTTCAATGATACGATCATTGATTTGCCACTTCGTCTGAATATCATCGCCTTGCCGCATGGCACGCGCGTCCACTTGCTCATGGTGCTCCTTCAATCCGCGACTCACGCACTTCATCACGTATTTGACGTACTCGTCACGCGGCTGGCGCGAGATGAGTATGTGTCGGACAATCGGATTTCTTGCCATGGCATAACCCTCCTTTCAATCAGATTCGCACGCAAGTCTTTACAACGAAGACCGATTTCAACTGAAAGAATTCAGAATTTTTAATATATTTTGCCATGGGAACAAAATTCCGTCAACTGTGCCTCGACGTTGATTCGTTAGCGGGCCGACCGGCTTGCTTTCCCTTGAAAATAAGTGGAGAGATAAATGCCCGCGATGACGAACAGCAACCCGACGAGCGCGTTCCACGGAATCGTTTCTCCGAGCAAAACGCTCGATAAGACGACGCCGAACAAGGGAACAAAGAACATATAGAGTGATACGCGACTGACCGGATTATATTTCATGAGTGTGTTCCATAACGTAAACCCGATCGCAGACAAGAGCGCGAGGTACAACAAGAAGAAGAGTGTCGTCACTGTGTAAGGAAGCAACACGTCTCCTGGCGCGAGCACATAGCCGACGACGAGTAAACCAATTGAACCGAACACCATCGCCCAAGCAGTCATCGGCGCGACGTCATGGCTACGGGAATAATCTTTGGCGATCAAATTCCCAAACGCTCCTGAGATCATCGCCATAATGAGCAGAATCTCACCAATCCCAAACCCTATCTCCGCGTGTGCCGTCGGCCAGTTGGCGATGACGATGCCTGAAAAACCAAGTGTGAGGGCGATCCCTTTCAACCGATTGAGACGGTCATCCTCATAACGAAAATGAGCGAGCGCCATTTGGAAGAACGATGTCGATCCCGCGATAATCGAGCCTTGTACCCCGGTCGAGATGGAAAGCCCGATATAAAAGAACAAGTATTGTAAGAACGTCAAAAAAGCTCCTAAATGTGCATACGCCTTCAGTTTTTCAGCGTTTAATCGAATCGGCCGTTTAAAGACGAGGCGGCTGATGACGAGTAAGAGCAGACCGGCCAATAAAAAACGTTCGCCGGCGAAAAACAACTGCTGTCCGTATTCATGTTCTTGGATTTCAAGCGCTTCATAGCTCAATTTAATGAATGGGAACGCGCTCCCCCATAAAAACGTGTTGAATAGCGCTAGGAACGTGACCGTCCAAGGGCGTTGAAATACATTCTGCATGACACAAAAACTCCTTAATCTTTTAGTTTGTGAGTGATTACATTTGGTGTTAAAATGAACTTACATGATAATCATTATAAATAAGGAGTTGCCTTGAAAATAGGTTTAAATCCTATCAAATCAACAATAGATAATGATAATCATCCTCAATCATTATCATTTAAATGATATATATTCTCAATTAGAAAGAGGTGCTCACATGAACACATCGACCGTCACACATGAAAAAAGCCACGTTTTCAAACGGGCCAACTGGATTGAACATATCGAGCTCATCATGGCGCTCATCAGTGGTGTATTGATTGTACTCGCATATATCGCGGAAAGACAAGACGGAGCTCCCGGGCTCTACGTCACCCTCTATTTGACCGCTTTCTTAATCGGCGGATACGCCAAAGCGAAGGAAGGGCTAACGGATACGTGGGAAACCCGCTCATTAAACGTCGAATTGCTCATGATTATCGCCGCAATCGGCGCTGCCGCCATCGGCTATTGGATGGAGGGGGCCATCCTCATCTTCATCTTCGCTTTATCCGGTGCGCTCGAGACGTACACGATGAACAAAAACGAACGCGCCCTCGAGTCATTGATGGAATTGCAACCTGAACAAGCAACACGGTTGAACGCCTCTGGCGGACTCGAAGTCGTCCATATCGACGACCTTCGCGTCGGGGATCACATTTATGTTAGACCGGGCGAACGCATCCCGGTTGACGGCCGTATTTTGAGCGGTAGCGCCTCGATTGAGGAAGCAGCCATCACCGGCGAATCGATTCCGGTCGATCGCAATGTCGGCGACGAGGTGTACGGTTCTAGTGTCAACTTGAACGGCGTCTTGACGCTAGAAGTGACGAAACTTGCGACGGAAACATTGTTTCAGAAAATCATTCAAATGGTGCAGCAAGCCCAAGAAGAAAAATCACCGTCCGCTCAATTCATCGACCGCTACGAAGGGCGTTATGTCCAAGTCGTACTTGCATCCGTCACGGCGATCATCTTGCTCGGTCCCGTTTTGACATCGTGGTCGCTTGAGACGAGTATTTATCGTGGTATGATTTTGCTCGTCGTCGCATCGCCTTGTGCACTCGTCGCAGCCATCACCCCGGCCGCACTCGCTGCCATCGCTTCATCCGCCAAGCACGGCATTTTATTCAAAGGTGGCGTCCATATCGAGAACATGGGGCGCTTGAAAGCGATCGCCTTCGATAAGACCGGTACGCTCACCATTGGTAAACCAGAAGTCCAATCGGCATTGATCCATCCAGATGTGGACAAAGAACACCTCTATCGCATCGTCAGCTTGATTGAAGAACATTCGATGCACCCGCTCGCCGAAGCGCTCGTCCAGTTCACAGGCACTTATACAGGCACGATGGAACGCTTCAAAGACGTGACCGGGTCCGGGATTGAGGCAACGATTGACGGTGTCGCCTATCGGGTCGGCAAACAAAAGTTCGCTGATCAGAGCGGAGACTTCTTCCGCGACGATGTCGAACGTTTAAAAGCAGCTGGCCATACACTCGTGTTCGTCAGCGATGAAGAGCAGACAATCGGAGCGTTCGCGCTCCGCGACACACTACGCCCTGAAGCCAAACAAGCGATTGAACGCCTCAACCATCTCGGTATCGCGACCATCATGATCACAGGCGATAACGAGGCAACCGCACGTGCCATCGCCTCTGAGGCCGGGTTGACCCGTTATATCGCTGAATGTCTTCCGGAAGACAAGGTTGAACAGGTTAAACGATTAAAACAAGAGTACGGTAGCATCGGGATGATCGGCGACGGCATCAACGACGCACCTGCCCTCGCGACAGCCGATGTCGGAATCGCAATGGGTGAAGGTACCGATGCCGCTCTCGAGACGGCCGACGTCGTCTTAATGAAAAACGACCTTCGCCGATTGAGCTCCGCCATCAAACAGTCCCGTAAATTGAATCGCGTCGTCCTCCAAAACGTCGTGTTCGCCTTAGGTGTCATTCTCGTGTTGATTGCGACGAACATCTTTGAATTGCTCGTCATGCCGTTCGCGGTTGTCGGCCATGAAGGTTCGACCATTCTCGTCATTTTGAACGGCCTCCGCTTGCTCAGCTCGTCGTGGGAGTGACAAAAATCGACATCTAGCGAAACCGTCGTTGAAAGCCGTTCGCGGTTTCGCTATAATAGAAACAATGTGTCTAATTAGACCGGAACTGATAGGAAGATTGGCTAAAGGTGGTACAGTGTATGAATACGATTGCAGTAATCGGCAAGGTGTTTGTCGATATTAAAGGAACCTCGTTCGCCCCGCTTCATAAAGATGCCAAGAACGTCGGTGACATCGCGTTCTCGAACGGTGGGACTGGCCGAAACGTCGCTCAAAACTTAGGCGTTCTCGGGAATGATGTCCGTTTCGTGTCGACCGTGACGAATGACCAGATCGGGATGGGCGTCCTCGAGGAGCTCCGCGGTCTGAACGTCAATGTCGATCACGTCGATTTACTCGACGATAACGGGATGGGCATGTGGCTTGCCGTCATGGATAACAATGGCGACCTGCAAACGTCAATCTCGAAGCAACCGGACGAAGCGATGATGGAAGAATGTATCCTCCGTCGCATCGATACGGTGTTTGCTGAAAGTCAGGCAGTCGCGATTGACCTCGACTTATCAGTCAACGTGTTGAACGAGACAATTGAACTGTGCCGCGAGATGAAGCTTCCGCTTTATGGTGTGTGCGGTCATCTGTCGGTGATCGAACGAAACCGTCATTTGCTCCAAGGTTTTACTGGCTTCATTTGTAGTCGTGAAGAAGCAGAGATTTTATCTGACATGTCCATCGTCACAGTCGACGACGCGTTACGCGTCGCCGAAGTGCTCGCGATGAAAGGAGCCCCGCTCACAATCGTTACAATGAGTGAACTCGGTGCTGTCTATGTCGACTTACGAACGAACGAACAAGGTCACGTCCCGACGACGAAAGTAAAAGTCGCCGACTCGACCGGTGCCGGTGACTCATTCTTCTCCGCTGTCATCTCTGAGTTGATGAAACGTCATCCGATTGAAGATGCGCTCCGACTCGGGATGCGCGTCGCCGGGAAAGTCATCGCCTCACACGATAACGGGCTGACACCTGATATGTATGCCTCACTCGAACAACCCGCAACAGATTGACCAGAACGCATCGGCCGCGAGTCGATGCGTTTTGTTCACGATACGAAATCGAAAGGAACGATTCCATTGGTCAGAACGAAATTACGCAGTGCCATCATCCTCGTGAATGAACATGATGAAGTCGCGCTCATTCGCCGCGAGAAAGATAACCTTTTGTATTACGTGTTCCCAGGCGGCGGTGTCGAATTCGGCCATACGGCCGAAGAAACGGCCGTCCGTGAAGCGTTTGAAGAGCTCGGCGTCCACGTCGAACTTGAAGGCGTGGCCGCTCACGTTGCCTTCAACGGAGAACTGAACCCATACTACTGGGCCCGTGTGACCGGCGGTGAATTCGGGACCGGGACAGGTGAAGAGTTTCAAGCAGAGCAAACGAACGGCTCGTATACGCCCATGTGGGTGAAACGCAGCGCGCTCAGCCACCTGCCGGTACGACCACCGTCACTCGCTGATTTATTGTCAAATGAGGCTGAGCGTTTTTTCAATAAAACGCTGGCGGAAGACTGATTTCATGTGTAGCCTCCCGACATTTCGGGAAAGAAAGTTTCTAACGATAACATTCAGGAGGCACACGTATGGATACTACAGAAGTGAAAGAAAAAAAGAATTGGTTCGCCTTCGGGAAAGAGTTGCTTCGTCGTTTCAAAGAACATGATGTTCAAGATTACGGCGCGACACTCGCTTTTTTTTGGTTCTTATCGATTTTCCCGGGTATCATCTTCATTCTCGCGTTGCTGTCGTTCTTCGACATTTCGCAGGCATCGTTCCAAGAACAGTTGAACAACTTGGCGCCAGGAGCGGCCGCGACGGAATTTTTGACCGGTATCTTTGACGCCATCGGTGAACCTCGCGGTGGACTCCTCTCGATTGGTGCGATTTTAGCGATTTGGTCAGCAGCTAAAGGCGTTGAACGGTTGATTAATATGTCGATTCACGCATACGGAGAGGACAATGAACGCAACTTCTTCGTCAGCAAAGGCATCGCCCTCGGATTGACGTTATTACTCGGCGTTGGCATGTTATTGCTCATCGTCTCGAACGTGTTCGGTTCACAAATCATCGAATTTATTTCGCGCTACATTCCAATTTCAGGTGCAGAGGTTATTCTCATCAACCTGTTCCGGTACGTGTTGACGACAGTCATCTTGATTATCACGCTGTCGGTTTTCTATAAAATCGCACCACAACAACACGTATTTTGGAAGAGTACCGTTCCTGGCGCCATCTTCGGCGTCATCGCTTGGCAGCTTGTCTCACTCGGTTTCAGCCTGTACGTCTCGAACTTCGGCAACTACGATTCGACGTACGGCTCACTCGGAGGGATCATCGTCACATTGCTTTGGCTCCAACTGACCGGGATGATCATTTTAATCGGGTCAGAGATCAACGCCACGTGGCAGCGGTTCTTCAAAACGCCGAGCGAGCGCGAGTACGAGAAAAACTATAAGAAAAACAAAAAGTCCAAATCAAATGATTCGGACGAAGACGACTATAAGGATATTCCCGTCAACACATACGGATGACGACCAAAAGGCGGCCTCTTCGAAAGAGGGCGCCTTTTACGTTATGCTCCGACGGTATCGAGACGTCCAGTCGCAGGGTCAATCACAAACCCGTGGACGTTCGTGCCCGGCGGTAAGAGCGGATGGTTTTTGACGAGGCTGACCGAGTTGATGACGTTCGCTTCGACCGAGTCAAACCCGTGCAACCACTTTTCTAAGTCCATTCCTGACGATTTAAGCGTGTGGAGTGTCTGCGGCTCAATGCCACGACGTTCCATTTCCGCGATGACCGCGTTCGGGTCGATTGCCGCCATGCCGCAATCATAATGACCGATGACGATGACCTCTTCGGCTCCGAGCGCGTATAACGCGACGAGGATGGAACGCATGACCGATCCGAACGGATGTGACAATACGGCTCCCGCATTTTTTATGATTTTAGCATCCCCGTTTTTTAGACCGAGGGCTTGAGGCAACAATGCCGTCAAACGAGTATCCATACACGTTAAAATGACGATTTTCTTATCGGGAAACTTGTCCGAGACGAATTGCTCATATTGTTTCTCTGTTACGAATTTTTCATTGAATGCTAGCATTTCTTGAACGACTGACATGCGTTTCCCTCCTTTTTGTTCACGCGATCAACCGCGCGACGATTAATCCGATGACCATCCACGCGCCGAACAATGTGTTCACTTTTGCGGTCATCGCCATCGCCGGCATGAGTTCAGCCGGTTCACGTTTGACCCAGAAGCGCTTCACCGCCCGGACCATGATCGGAACCGTGAACAGCGACAACAGTACCCAAGGCGTCACGCCAAACCCGAATACGGCGACGATGATACCAATCAACGCCGCGATAAAGAATCCGGCTAAGACGAGGACGGCACGACGATGTCCGACGAGACAGGCGATCGTTTTGCGTCCGTTCACTTTATCATTATCCAAATCACGAATGTTGTTCGCGAGCAAGATGGCTCCAATCAAGAGCGCCATCGGGAACGAGACGAGCAACAATTCCGTCGTCACCGTTCCGATTTGAATATATCCGGAAATCCCGATGATGATATAACCCATGAATAAGCCGGCGACGAGCTCGCCGAACGGCGTATAGGCGATTGGTAACGGGCCACCCGTATACAGAAATCCGACGACCATCGACAGCACACCGATCCAAATCAAATGCCAGCTTGTCGAAGCCGCAATGTAAAGACCGAGCACGGCCGCTACTCCATACATCCCGAGGGCGATTCCGAGCACCTGCCCGGGTGTGAATCCGTCGCGTACAATCGAGCCACCGATTCCAATCGACCCTTCATGGTCAAGACCTCGCTTATAATCATAATACTCATTGAATAAATTCGTCGCGATTTGAATCAAAATCGAGGCGATGAGCATTGCCAAGAATAATCCCCATTTCAACTCGACTTGCCCGAGGACGATGAACGTCCCTAACAGCACCGGTATGAAGCTCGCTGTCAATGTATGCGGGCGAATCATGCGCCAATACGCACCTTTCTCTCTCTGCTTCATGCACTTCCCTCCCTTCGTTAGTTTACGTCTCTTTGAAAAAAACTGTCAATGCCCGCCGCTCGGACGGCTACCTTCACTTTCTCGAGCATTTGACGGCCAGTTCTGTCGTAAAGTCATGATACACTAAAGAATGAGAATTCCATTGGATTGAGGAGGCTTTTCTTTCATGCCAGATACTCAAACACACATTAAACAACGAATCGAGCAAGCCCATAAACGGGCACGTGCTTGGCAACGACCGGTACTTGCCTCGTACACGTGGGAAATCCCTTCGTTCGACGCGTTTCATATTATTCAAAACACCGAAACGTCACACTACTATTTTTCGACACCCGACCGTTCCCTCGAGATGCTCGGATGTTCCGATGCGCTCGTGTTGACGGCTTCTGGTCCGGAACGTTTCCAACGTCTACAGTACGATTGGAGCCTACACCGCCGAGACGTCGACGCGGTCATTTACGCATTCTCAGGCTTCTCGTTCGACACATTCGTCCGCCCTCAAAAAAACATGTGGGAAGCGTTCGGAGAGGCGTCGTTGGTCGTGCCAAAATTTTTATATCGCCGCTCGGGCGACAAGCACACGTTGACCGTTTCAACGCTCGTCTCCGCCAAACGTTCGGTCGAACAATATTTGATTCAATTGGCCGATCAACTCGCCCAGTTCAACGCGCTACACGCGCCCGATGAACAGACACCGACATACTCGCAAGTCAAAGATGGCGTCGACCATTTCAAGTCGAGCTTCCAACAAGCCAAACTGAGTATCACCGAAGAGCGAGTCGAGAAAATCGTCATCGCCCGTGAAGAGATTTATCAGACATCGGAAGAAGCGTTCCCGTTCGCGACGACGCTACGCCATTTGTCAGAGAATCAAACGGGCAGTTACGTCTTTTTATATCAACCGAAACGAGAGATCGGATTTTTCGGGGCGACACCCGAACGACTCGTCAAAAAACAAGGACCTTATATTGAAACGGCCGCCATCGCCGGGACGATCAAACGACCGGACACAGAAATCGAATCGGAGATAGCCAAACAGACGTTGCTGCACGACACTAAAAATCTAGAGGAGCACCAAATCGTCGTGAAGGATATTAAAAACGCCCTCACGCCTTACGCCGCTACCATCAAAGCGCCGGAGTCGCCGCGCATTTTAGAGAACCGCTCGGTGTTCCATCTGCACACGCCGATTCAAGCGACACTCGACACGAACGCGTCCTTGCTATCGATTATCGAATCGCTCCACCCGACACCGGCACTCGGTGGATCGCCGAAACGGGCGTCCGTCCGCTTGTTGCGTGAAATTGAACGATTCGATCGCGGCTGGTACGGATCACCGTTCGGGTGGCTAAACACGGACGGTGAAGGCGAGTTCGTCGTCTCCATCCGGTCCGCTCTCGTCCACCATCAATTCGTGGCGTTATACGCAGGCTGTGGAATCGTCCAAGAGTCTGAACTCGACGCAGAGCTCGCCGAGACGGAAATCAAGCTCAGTCCAATCAAGCAAGCACTCGGATTAGACAAAGCACGCGCAGGAGGCCATCAAGCATGAATGAAACGTTAACGGAGTGGGTCGCCGGTCTGATGAATCGGCTCGTCGAACAAGGAATCGAGGACGTCGTGATCAGTCCCGGTTCGCGTTCGACACCGCTCGCCATGGCCGCCTACCTTCACCCGAGCGTCCGACACCATATCATCGTCGACGAACGGTCGGCCGCCTTTTTCGCCCTCGGGTTGACGCGTTCACAATCATCGCTCCGTCCGGTCGCGCTCGTCTGCACGAGTGGCACCGCTGCGACCAACTATTTTTCGGCGGTGGCCGAGGCGAATATCTCGCAACTACCGCTCGTCGTGTTGACGACCGATCGGCCGCATGAACTCCGGAACGTCGGTGCGCCTCAAGCGATCGACCAAGTCCGACTGTACGGTGAGCATGTGAAAGCGAGCATCGACCTGCCCGTTCCAGAAGCCGCTAGCCAACGCTACATGGAACAAACCGTCGCCCGCCTCGTCCAAGCGAGCATGCATACGCCGTTCGGTCCGGTCCATGTGAACATTCCGTTCCGTGAGCCGTTGTTGCCGGATATCGAGCGCTTGACGGAACTCTTGAACGGTAAAACAAAGCTGGCTGAACCGACTTATCTCAAACCGACAGGCCTCGACTTGGAACGGTTCAAACACGAGATCGATGTCAATCGTCTCGCCTTCGTCGTCGGCCCGGGAACACCACTGGCATGGCTTGAAGACATTTATGCGTCTGCACTGGCCCACCACATCCCGGTCTTCGCCGATCCATTGAGCGGGATGAGACGGTTCGACCACGTCTTGACGAACTATGACGCGTGGCTCGCGAGTGAGCATCGAGCGGAATGGGCGCTTGACGCAGTCGTCCGGTTCGGGGCCGCACCCGTCTCAAAACGGCTGAACCAGTGGCTTCAAGACGTCCCGTGCGTCTTGATCGAACAACCCGGATCATTCCGGGACCCGTCGAACCGCGCCATCGTCGTGTACGGCGATGCGACCGACTACGTAGCCACCATCGCTCAAACGTATGACGCCGACCTATTCGACTGTTTCGCGTTGCTCGAGCGCGTCGCCGAGTCGGCAAAACCTGGCTTGAGCGGAGAAAGCGCATTGACGCGTCATTTGCTGGCGTCTCGTCTTGAACGCATCTTCGTTAGCAATAGTATGCCAATTCGCGATATCGATACGACGCTTTCAGCCGGTCAATCAACTGACGTCCTCGCCAACCGTGGGGCGAACGGGATTGACGGGATTATCTCAAGTGCACTCGGCGCCTGTTACGATACAGACCGGTCCGCGCTCTTGATTGGCGACTTGGCGTTCTATCACGACAGTAACGCCTTACAACTCGTCAAATCACATCCAGGCTCGTTCTCCATTGTCGTCGTCAATAACGACGGGGGCGGTATCTTCTCTTTCTTGCCGCAAGCCTCAATCGCACCGCAAATGTTCGAAGATTTATTCGGGACACCGCTCCACTTGAACTTACGTGGGTTCGCTGAGACATACGGACTCAGCTATCGCTTGCTCGAGCGGCCGGAAGATGTCACAGCCGCGATTGAAGCAGGCGTTCAACTGATCGAGTTTCCGTCTGATCGTGCTCGAAACGTGGCCGAGCATCGTCGTTGGACCGCTTCGCTCACGGACCGTTTGACGACGGAGAACGAGTCGTGATGCGTTCGTTACGTGGTGTCTCCTATGAGGTGCTCGAACGCGGCAGCGGCCGTCCCGTGTTGATTCTACACGGGTTCACCGGTAGTGGAGAATGGATTTCCAACTTCCCCGAGTTGCCGGTCCGGCTCGTCGCCCCGTCGCTATTGCAACATGGCGGCACCGCGCAGCAAGCGGTCGAACGCGTCAAGATGAGTCAACAGATTAAAGATTTATCGGTACTTCTCGACAGGTACGACGGTCCGTGGACGGTCGTCGGCTACTCGCTCGGCGGTCGGATCGGCATGACGCTCGCTATCTATGATGATCGGGTTGCCCACTTCATCGGGATCAGCACGACACCTGGACTCGACTCGGCGACCGAACGCCGCGAACGACGGCTTCAAGACGAGAGCCTTGCGACATTTATTGAACAGAATGGCATCGAGGCGTTCGTTGAGCGATGGGAACAACTCCCGCTTTGGCATCAGACAGATGCAATGCGCCGCGCCCTTCGGCCCGAGCGGCTGGCCCAACATCCGGCCGCTCTCGCGGACAGTCTTCGCGCCATCGGGACTGGGAGCATGCCGTCGCTTTGGCCATTACTAAATCGTTTACCTCGCACCGATTTGATCGTCGGGGAGCACGATGTGAAGTTTCAACAAATCGCGCGGAATATGCAGTCGATCCGTCCCGATATTGTAATTCATGAAATTTCGGACGCATCCCATGCTCCACATATCGAGAATGCCCAACAATTTGGTACAATGATAGAGAAATTGATTTTAGGGGGAATTTAAATGGAATCAGTAGCAAACTGGACATCGGTCCGTACGTACGAAGATATCAAGTACGAGAAGTGGAACGGCATCGCCAAAATCACCATCAACCGTCCGGAAGTACGGAACGCGTTCCGTCCGCTCACGGTCAACGAGCTCATCGACGCGTTCGCTCGCGCTCGTGACGATAAAGAAGTCGGCGTCATCATCTTAACAGGTGAAGGCGAACAAGCCTTCTGCTCAGGCGGCGACCAAAAAGTACGCGGCCACGGCGGCTACGTCGGTGACGACGAAATCCCGCGCTTGAACGTCCTTGACCTTCAACGTTTGATCCGTGTCATCCCGAAACCGGTCATCGCCATGGTGGCAGGTTACGCCATCGGGGGCGGACACGTCTTGCACGTCGTCTGTGACTTGACGATTGCAGCCGACAATGCCCGTTTCGGTCAAACTGGACCAAAAGTGGGATCGTTCGATGCCGGCTATGGTTCAGGTTACTTGGCTCGCATCATCGGCCACAAGAAAGCTCGTGAAATCTGGTACCTTTGCCGTCAATATGACGCCCAGCAAGCGCTTGAGATGGGACTCGTCAACACAGTCGTTCCACTCGACCAACTTGAAGCCGAGACGATCCAATGGTGCCAAGAGATCTTGCAACACTCTCCAACGGCTCTTCGCTTCTTGAAAGCAGCGATGAACGCCGATACGGACGGACTCGCAGGTCTTCAACAGCTGGCAGGAGATGCGACACTTCTCTACTACACGACAGACGAAGCGAAAGAAGGACGCGACGCTTTCAAAGAAAAACGCGATCCAGACTTCGGTCAGTTCCCACGTTTCCCGTAAATCGACAAAGAGTAGCGACTTCGCTACTCTTTTTTTGGAGGTCATTCAGATGAATCGTTATTTGAAACAACATCAGCATGACGCAATGGCGCTCGTCACCGCCTCTAGTCGATGGACTTGGTCTGAGTTGATGGATGAGAGTGCGCGTTTGGCCCATTTCCTGAATCGCACCGTTCCGGATGCCCGTCACATCGGATTATTCGCCGCCAACAGCGCTGACTACGTCATCGCCGTCCATGCCGTTCAGCTTCTCGGAAAAGTGCTCGTCCCCTTCAATACACGGCTGACGACGAGCGAACTCGCGGGACAAATCGAGACGGCTGATGTCGATGTGTTGCTCGTCGATGCACCGATTGATCACCCGATCGAGCAACTCGTCGTGACGTCCCGAGATGAAACAGCAATCCTCACATCGTACGATTGGCAAAACGAGGACGTCATGTCGCTTATGTTCACCTCTGGCACGACCGGACGCCCCAAAGCCGTCCAACAGACGTTTGGCAATCACATCGCAAGCGCCGAAGCGGCCAACGCTCACCTCGGCTACGAGGCGAGCGACCGAACGCTCGTCGTGACGCCGCTGTTTCATATGAGCGGGCTCGCCCAAGTATATCGGAGCGCCCGTTTCGGCTCGACACTTTATGTCGAATCGAAGTTTGATGTCACCCGGACACTCGAGTTGATCGTGACGGAACGAATCACCCACATCTCACTCGTTGCGGTCATGCTCCACCGTCTGCTCGATGCCGGCTTGTCCCGCCATCAGTTGCGCCTCCTTCTCGTCGGCGGAGGCCCGGTACCAAAGCCACTGCTCGAAGAAGCCGAGCGGCGGCAGTTACCTGTCGCCCAAACATACGGGATGACCGAGACGTGTTCACAAGTTGCGACGCTCTTACCTTCCGAGGCGCTGGCTCACCTCGGGTCAAGCGGTCAAGCCATCGCTCCGACACGGATTCGAATCAATCCGGACGGGGAAATCGAAGTGAAAGGTCCGACGGTGACTTCCGGCTATTATCAGCAACCTGAGGCCGACACCTGGACCGACGACGGTTATTGGCAGACCGGCGACCTCGGCACGATGACGGACGGTTATTTGTATGTCCATGACCGCCGTAGTGATTTAATCATCTCTGGCGGCGAAAACATATATCCGGCTGAAATCGAAAGTGTCCTCTTACGTTGTCCGGGTATCGAGGACGTCGGCGTCATCGGCCGTCCTGACCCGACGTGGGGAGCAGTTCCGATCGCCTTCACGGTCGGCTCGTTCGACCTCGACCAAGCGAAACAATTGCTGCACGACCGTTTGGCGGCATATAAACATCCGAAAGATTGGATTGAGATCGACGTACTCCCACGTAACGCCAACGGAAAATTGATGCGTCATCGTCTAAAGGAGGCCGACCATGATTCAACGCGCTGAACTATATATCGTTCCCCTCACGTTCAAACATCCGATCGTCACCGCCCACGCCGTCTTGACGACGAGACGAACCGTCATCCTCCGCGTCGAGACGGTCGACGGAATAATCGGATACGGAGAAGGTGTCGCGTTCGAGACACCTTGGTATACGGCCGAGACGGTACGCTCTGTCACGGAGGTATCTGCCTTGATCGTCCAACTATTGAAAGGCATGACGTTGTCCGCTGCCTCGTTTGGTACTCAAGTCAATTCCATCATCGGACATCAGATGGCAAAAGCGATGTGGGAAAGCGCATTATGGGAGATTGAAGCCGCCCGTTCGAACATGACGTTAAAGCAATACCTCAAAGCGGGAGACACCGTCTCGTGCGGCCGAACAATCGGCATCGGTCTGCTCAGTCAAACACTGAACTCGATTGAGGCGGCACTCGACTCTGGATTTGAACGCATCAAATTAAAAGCGTCCCCGCACGAACTGCTTCCCGCGCTCAGTGAGATTCGTAGCGTCTTTCCGGATGCCCCGCTCATGATCGATTTGAACGGCAGTGGCTCGGAGCAACCACTCGACTGGTTCGAGGCGTTAGATGCCTATCGCCTATTGATGATTGAACAACCGTATCCAAGTCAACATTGGTCCGCATCGGCCGATTTACAGACGAGACTCGAGACTCCGATTTGCCTCGACGAATCGATTACCGACGTCAAAGACGTCGAAACGATGAACCGGCTCAAAGCAGGCCGGATCGTCAATATTAAACCGGCCCGTGTCGGCGGGTTGAATGCGGCACTCGCGATTCGCGACAGCGACACCCCATATTGGGTCGGAGGGATGTACGAGTCCTCAATCGGCCGCTATCACACGCTCTTATTCGCTTCATTGAGCGGAGCCGCTTATCCGGCTGATATGGCCGGAACGAGCGCTTACTTTGAGACCGACCTACTCGACACCCCACTCGAGGTTGCGAACGGACAGCTGCTTCTCCCCGACCAGGTCGCACCGGATTGGACAATCATCAAGCGACTGAGCGAAGAGACGATCCGACTCATCTAAAAAAGGCGGCAGACACGAGGTCTGCTGCCTTTTTCATGGTTAACGGAACGTGCCCGTCAACACTTCATAGCCATCTTTCGTAACGACGACTGTATGCTCGAACTGCGAGACGAAGCTGTTATTCGGGGTGAACAACGACCAACCGTCCTCTTCCGATTGATAGACGATTTCATCTTTCGTCGAGATGAACGTCTCGACGGCAATGACTTGTCCTTCTTTCAAGATGTCGTTCTCTTCACGGCTATAGTAGTTTGAAATCGTCTCCGGCTCACCGTGAAGCGTGCGACCGAGGCCATGGCCCGCCAAGTTACGGATGACCGTGAAGCCATTCTTACGGGCATCGGCATAAATCGCTTTCCCGATTTGATTGACCTTGACCCCAGCCTTCACTTTGCTGAGACCTGCTTCGAGCGAAGTCAATGACACCTCGACCAAACGCTCGTGTTTCGCGGATTTCGGCGTTCCTGCGATGACCGTACGTCCTGTGTCCGCATAGTAGCCGTCCTTCACAGCCGATACGTCGACGTTGACCACGTCCCCGTCTTGGATGACGAGGTCACCCGGAATCCCGTGAGCTGCGACCTCATTGATGGAGATACACGTATATCCTGGAAACTCGTACATCGTGATCGGTGCCGAGGCGGCCCCTTCCGCTTCCAAAATACGTTGTCCAATCTCATCCAACTGTTTCGTCGTCATGCCCGGTTTGACCGCTTTCGCCATCTCGTCGCGGGCCAAGGCGACAATCCGCCCGATCTCGCGCAATGCATCGTAATCATAATCAAACATATTTTTTCCCTCTCAATCTAATAATCGATTTTGGTATAAGAACTCTTCGGATAAATCCGCAAACAGAAACATGCCGTCCGGTAACGGATAACTGAACGTCCGCGTCACTTCGTTCGAACTGAAGTCGCGATAATCCTCGGACAAATAACCTCGTCCGCGCACGTCCATTGCCGCCATCGTTCGAATGAAGTACGGCCGGAAGCTCCAATTGTAACCGCGATACGTGTTATCGACTGTCCAAATGGACTGCGTCTGATAGACGTTCGCACTTGTTTGGAAGCCCGTTTGGTCCGTCAAATAGTAACGGACGAACGTCCCTTCGAGTTTCGGGGCGATGTGGAGCAGCCATTCATCTTTCTTATCGCGCGACCATTTCCCACTTTGGACGAGGTCGTGGATTTGTTTATGGAGTTCGAACTCGAGCTCATACAAGCGCTTGATCCGCTCTTGGTCATGCAGGAAGAAAGACGGCACTTCTTGCGTCAACACGCTCATTCCCTTCGCTTCGCGCGGCGGTGTCGCATCGTGTTGACCGAGGAGACTTCCCATATAATAACGTCCGCCGTGACGCCATGCATAGCGTAGCTGTCCAAGATGGTCGATTGATTTATAGAGGAGCGGCGCCCCAAGACGAGACGCGATATATTCCATCGTCTGTAGCATTTGCGGATACGTGACCGACAACGTCTTCTTCTCGACCATCGTCGCCAAATCGACGAGCAGCATCTCAGGTGCGACAGTCATGATATCTTCGATGCTCGTTGACTCCGCAAAGTCGAGCGCCACTTTGACACCGGAAGAACGATAATACTGGACGACACGGGACAAACGCGATACGTCGACGAGATCGGTCCCTTGGAGCGTCACATAAATGCGATGAAGCGGAAAATTCAATTCTCGAAGCGGAGCCAAAAACGCCTCGCCACCTTGCTCGAGAATCCATTCTGAACGACATCGGAACGTGACGAATTGCGTCGCATCTCGTAACTGCTCGGCCGCTAAACGCTCCATCCGTTTAGCGATATCGAGCTGGTATTCGAGTGGAACGTCATCGTCATAAAAGAATGGGGTGAGCGATTCACCCCTGAACTGTCCATGCACCATATACCCCTCTACTTGAAAGGTAGCAGCCCCGAGAATCGGTTCAAATGTCACTTCGACTTCCTCTGGGTTCATCATCACATCCACTGCATCCACTTTGATCACCTCGTCTTTTTTCTAAACACGAAAGCGAGCTGGGTTCAGCTCGCTCGTGTATGCACATACATATAGGCACCGAAACAAGCAATGAAATATACGATACTCATCACGCCGTAGCCAATCCCCATCTTCCCGCCGACGCCAATGGACATCACAAGCCAAATCATGGCGCCGAACAAGAGCGTGGCGACCGGGATATATCGGAAGTTCGGACGCTCGGTCCGCGTTATAATCGGTTTCAAAGCCAGGACGCACGCCATTAGTATGACGAGACCAAAACCTAGTTCAATCATCCGTTGACACCTCATTCTTCTGTCTCTACTCGTTTAGTGTAGCATGACACCAAAAAAAAAACCGCAAATCCACTTAAGGAGATGCGGTTTTTGGTTATTGATTAGTCACGCGGACGGCGTGGGCCACGGTCGTCTGAACGACGACGGTCGTCTCCACCCGTGCGTTTGCCACGGTATCCACCGCCGCCACCGCTGCGTCCACCACGGTCACCGCCGCCACGACGTTCGCCGCCGCCACTGCGATTTCCACGGTATCCACCACGGTCGTTGCGTCCACCTTGACGTTTGACGCGAACTGGTTCTGCATACGAGATTTCAACCGGAGTTGAATCTGGCTCTTTCGTCAATCCACGAAGTGCCGCTGCAAGAAGCTCGACTGCTTCGTATTCTTCAAGAAGCTCAGTCGCAAGTTGCGTGTAAGCTTTGAAGTCGCCCGCTTGTACACGTTCGATCAATTCTTCAGCCGATTGCTTTTGGTTGCCCTCGAGCACTTCTGCGATTGTCGGTACGTGACGACGGTTCATCTTCTTGTTCGTTACGCGTTCGATTGCTTTGACTTGACCGAATTCACGTGGCGTGATGAACGTAAGGGCTGTACCTGTTTTACCAGCACGGCCTGTACGTCCGATACGGTGCACGTAGCTTTCCGGATCTTGTGGCACATCAAAGTTATAAACGTGTGTAACGCCTGAGATATCAAGACCACGGGCTGCAACGTCTGTCGCGACCAAGATGTCGATTGTGCCATTTTTGAAACGACGGATGACTTGGTCACGTTTTGATTGCGTCAAGTCACCGTGAAGACCATCAGCCGTGTAACCACGTTTGATGAGCGCTTCTGTCACTTCGTCAACACGTTTCTTCGTACGAGCGAAGATGATGCTGAGTTCTGGCGAGTCGATGTCGATCAAACGGCAGAGCGTATCGAATTTTTGACCTTCGCGCAATTCGAGGAATTGTTGGTTGATGTTCTCAACTGTCATTTCCTTCGCTTTTACTTTGATGATTGTCGGCGACTTCATGAAGCGCTCAGCAATCTTCTTGATTTGTGGTGGCATCGTCGCTGAGAAGAGAAGTGTTTGACGTTCAGCCGGAAGGCCTTTCAAAATCATCTCGATATCTTCAACGAAGCCCATGTTGAGCATTTCATCTGCCTCGTCCAAGATCACAGTTTGGATCTCGTCGAGTTTGATCGTCTTGCGTTTCATGTGGTCCATGAGACGTCCAGGTGTCGCAACGACGATTTGCGGGTTCTTTTTCAAACCACGGATTTGGCGGTCGATTTGTTGACCACCGTATACTGGAAGTGCGTAAACGCGCTTCGCTTCACCGATTTTGTTCAATTCTTCTGCAACTTGAATCGCAAGTTCACGTGTCGGTGCAAGAACAAGTGCTTGGACTTGACGTGCCTTTGTGTCGATTCGCTCAATTGTCGGAATACCGAAAGCTGCTGTTTTCCCTGTACCTGTTTGCGCTTGACCTAATACGTCCACTCCTGTGAGTGCGACAGGAATTGTCTCAGCTTGGATCGGTGTAGCTTCTTCGAAGCCCATTTTGAGTACACCTTTTACTAATGCTTCACTTAACTGTAAATCTTGGAATTTTGTCAAATTATATTCTCCTTTTTTCATACAAAAAACGTCTGAGGTTTAGTTCTACAGACGTTTTTCCAATGTTTCCTCGTAGTCAACTCTTACTACTATAACGCATTTGTTTCTAAAATGAAAGAAATACATTCTAAAACTTTTCATAGCCACCTGGACATGAGTTATCTTATTTCAATTTATAGCCATTGTCGAGTTTTTCAACTTGCTTTTCTTTCAGCAGTTTCCCGAGTGCGCGTTTGAACGCCGCTTTACTCATCCCGAACTCACGATCGATCACGTCTGGCGCCGTCTTGTCGCCGTAAGGCATTTGACCGCCGCGTTCTTCTATATAAGCACGGATACTTTCCGCGTCCGGGTCGATCGCTTCATAGGCCCGAGGTTTCATCGAGACGAGTACCGTCCCGTCTTGTTTCACTTGCGTCACACGTACGGTCAATTGCTCACCGAGACGTGGCCAACGTGTCATCTCTGCTTCATGTAAGAAACCGAGCGACTCATTTTCGACCCAGACGTTCACACCGACTTCGCGTCGATTGACGACGATCGCATGAACATCTTGATTGCCCCATTCTTCTTTAGCGGGACGCGCCAACAAGTTCAAGTACGCATAATGGGCCGGTTCCCCGAGAAGGCGGCTCTTTTGGTCGTACTTGAGACGAACGCAAAGCTTGTCCCCTTCTTTTGGCCAATACGACCGGTTCTCAGGAAGATCATCTAATGAGACGAGCACATCCTTTTGAATCCCGATATTGACGAATACACCGGTGTTATATCGGACTCCCGTCACTTCATACCACTCATAGTCATCGAACGTAACGCTCGGAATCGTCATCGTCGAAGCGAGGCGCCCTTCCGAGTCATGATAAAGGAAGACACGTACCGTCTGCCCGACTGCGACTTCTTCTGTTTGTTCCTTTCGATGAAGGAGTACCTCTTCGCGACCGTTTCCGATAAACACACCAAAATCAGCTGAACGTTCAGCGACCAAGTCTACTACTTCTCCTGCTCGTAATGCCATACAATCCACATCCTTTTTCATCTATTACTGTCAGTATACCTACCTACACACGTTCCTAATCATATCACGTTCGATTTCACTGCTCCATCCAATTGTGTCTAATTTGTGAACAAGGGTTGATCAAGTTAGCGAACTAGTTGGCGGTCGTTCTAACGTCCTTATTTCAAATTTTATGACAATTTTGTGAACGTGCATTTTCCATCTAGTATCCACATTTTGAAAACGTTATTATTAAGGAAGTGTTGTTTAGCGATTTAGGTTTCAGCCATGGCCGAACGGGGGATATAAAATGTTTGATGTACAATCTCGATCATTCGCGAAGCGCTTCATGAAAGGTTTATTGATTGCTTTCTTCGCGCTACTCGCTTCACTTAGCTTCATTTTTTCTAACGGAGTCGATACAAACGTATCCTCATCCATCACGACGGTCCAAGAGTAAACGCCCTCTCCTGACAGAAGGCGTTTTTTTGTTTTGTTCCGACAGAAAAAGGGATTTTTTATGTGTTTGTCGAACGAACATAACGTTCGGCTTTTACAATTGAATCATCTGGGAAGGGAGAGTCATTCATGCTATTTTATTTTCTCACCACGATTCTTTCGGTCGTCGGTTTGTCCGTCTCGCTCCAAACCGGTTTTTTCAAAGACCCGATCGGTACATTCCTGTTCGCTGTATTGCTCGCCATGGGCTTATCTTCATTTAAACAGTTAGTCGCACAAACGAACGTCTTGCTCATCGAACGCCGCAACGAGAAAAAAATTAAACGCATCGTTGCACGCATGCATTCGAGTACGCGTAAACGTTCTACATAACGCTCGTCTTCCCCCTCCACTTTTGTTATTCTATTGTAGACAGAGAGCAAAACGGACTCAACCCGTAGGAGGCACAAACACGTATGAATGAAATCCCTTTATCGAACGAATGGCTATTACGTTATTCACCTGTCATGGAGCTATGGCTGAAAGAAGACGGCATCTTGCTCGTTGACGATGACAACCGCATTCGACTCACGCTCGAAATCGGCAGTGACCAAGTCATGCAGTTCAAGAGCATCGAACAAGACGGGGCTTACTTTGCCGTCGACCCGGTGAATAAACGAATCACGTTCGAACTCGAGGAAGAAGAAGAGGAAAGCGATTCTCGCTTCTGGGAATAAAGATTCATGCCGAAGAGTCGGATTCTCGTCAAGAGAGGAAGACTCTTTCTTCGTGTCTAGACTTATAACTGAACGATCGAGAGGAGAAATATGTATGATCCGCACCGCCATCTGGTTTATCGCCTTTTTCGCCGTCTTACCGCTGACGCTTCCGTTTTATCCGAAAGCAAAACGTCTGACACCACCTGAACGTTACGCGTACGTTCAAACCGTCGCCTATCAATGGGCAAGTTTTCTACTCCGCATTGCCGGCACCCGTGTCCGCGTTCACGGTCAAGAAAACATTCCGAACGAACCGGTCGTCTACGTCGCGAACCACCAAGGGAACTTTGATGTCCCGATCATGATTACGGCAACGAAACATCCGAAAGCGTTCATCTCAAAAATCGAAGTTCAAAAATTCCCAATCATCCCACGCTGGATGGAGCTGATGGGCTGTATCTTTATCGACCGCGGTGACCGCCGCCAGTCCATTAAAGCGATTCGTTCTGGTGTCGAGACAATCCAATCAGGACAGTCGATTATCGTCTTCCCAGAAGGCACCCGCTCAAAAGGCGGGCCGATTAAAGAATTTAAAGCCGGTAGCCTGACGCTCGCCACTTCAAGCGGCGCCAAGATTGTCCCGGTCGCCATCAAAGGAAGTCACCATTTGCTCGAGACGAAAAACCGCATCACCCCGGGTACGGTCGACGTCACCTTTTTACCGGTCATCGACCCGGCCGACGTCCCGAACAAAGAAATCGCCGCGCTTGCGGAAACGATGATTCGCCGCGTCGTTGAAGGAGAAGAATCATGAGTTTATTAGCAATCGAAGGGATCCATAAAGAATTTGCAGATAAAGTGTTATTCGATGACGTCACGATGACCATCCATCCGGGCAATCGCATCGGTATCATCGGCGTCAACGGTTCCGGAAAGTCGACGTTCTTAAAAATCATCGCCGGCGTCGAGACGGCAGACCGCGGTTCGATGCAACACCCGAACGATTACCGGATTCGTTATTTGACCCAAACGGTCGACTTCGCACCCGGTCAAACGATTTTAGACGCCTTGTTCACAAGTGACACCCCGTCCGTCCAGGCATTAAAGCAATACGAACTAGCGCGCCAAGCACTCGAGGCGAACCCGACGAGTGAAAAAGGCTTAGAACGCTTTATGAAAGCCCAACAAGCGATCGACGCCGCCGACGCGTGGGAGACCGAAGCAAAGCTGAAGTCGATTTTGAACCGACTCGGTCTTCCGGACGTAACGGCAGAAATCAGCTCGCTCTCCGGAGGACAACAAAAACGGGTCGCCTTGGCCGCCGCCTTACTCGACGAAGCCGACCTGTTGTTACTCGATGAGCCGACGAACGAACTCGACGCCGATACGATTGCTTGGCTCGAGACGATTCTGGCCGATTATCGAGGCGCCATCTTACTCATCACCCACGACCGCTACTTCTTGAATCGGGTCACGAACCACATTCTCGAGATTGCCGACGGGACGAGTTACTTCTATGACGGCAACTATGAGCTCTTCCTTGAGAAACGGGCCGAACGTAAGGCCCGGTCGCATTCGATGGAGCAGAAGCGCCAAAACATCTTGCGCCGCGAGCTCGCCTGGTTGCGCCGCGGTGCCAAGGCTAGGACGACCAAACAGAAGGCGCGCATCCAACGCGTCGAAGATTTGAAGCATCAAGAGACGCTCGCTGAGGATGAGGCGCTCGAAGTGTCTGTCGGTTCACGCCGCCTCGGGAAGAAAGTAATCGAAGTGGAGAATTTGTCCTTTGGTTATGACGACAACTTGCTCATTCAAGACTTCACATGGCTGTTCGGACGACGTGAACGGTACGGCATCGTCGGACCGAACGGAAGCGGGAAGACGACACTCATGAACTTGCTCGCCCACCGCCTCGAACCGACGAACGGAACGGTCATCCACGGTGAGACGGTCCATCTCGGGTATTACGGACAACAAGTCGAATTCGAAGACACGACGCGCCGCGTCATTGACGAGATCGAGCGCATCGCCCAAGTCATCTATACGCCGGACGGCGAGACGATTACGGCCAGTCAGATGCTCGAACGCTTCTTATTCACACCGGACGCACAATATAAACCAATCGCTAAGCTGTCTGGTGGTGAGAAACGCCGCCTCGTCTTGCTCCGAATTTTAATGGACGAGCCGAACGTGCTATTCTTAGATGAACCGACGAACGATCTCGATACGGAGACACTGTCTGTCCTTGAAGACTATTTGGAGTCGTTCCCAGGGACGGTCATCGCTGTCAGTCACGACCGCTATTTCTTAGACCGCATCGCCGAACAGCTCATCGCCTTTGAAGATGGGACGATCAACGTCTATCATGCGGAGTACAGTGACTATTTGGCCACGCTCCAAGAACAGACGAAGCAACAAGTGAAGAAAGAATCGAAAGAAAAGAAAGAGCGCGTCAAAGTCGACGTCGTCAAATTCACTTTCAAAGAACAGAAGGAATGGGAGACGATCGAGGATGACATCGCATCTCTCGAGTCTGACATTGAAGCAGCGGAGGCCCGACTCGCTGCAGCCGGAAGCGACCTCGGCAAAGTGAATGAACTGTACGCCGATATCGCCTCTTTAAAAGAAGCACTCGACGCGAAAATGGAGCGTTGGGAATATTTATCGGAGCTCGATGAACAAATTCAAGCACAGAAGAAATGAAAACAAGGATCACGCGTCGGCGTGATCCTTGCTTGTCGTATAGCCATATACATGCACATCGTGCGCACGGTCACCTTGTCGCATATAGCGGTGAAGCGTCCCTTCCCGCGAGAACCCGTTCTTTTCGAGCATTTGTTGCGACGCGATATTCTCGGTGAAGACGATGGCCCCGATTCGCTCCATTTCGCCTGTTTGCCCGGCATAGGTTAAGGCGGCCTGGAGCGCTTCCGTGGCGTAACCGTGACGCCAGTAGTCCGGGTGAATCTCATAGCCAATCTCAGCTCGTCGATGTCGCGGTGCCCGATTGTGGAATCCGATCGTCCCAATCAAGTCGGACGTCTCTTTCGTCACGATGCCCCAGCGTATCACCGCACCGGACTCCACCCCTTCAATCATACCGGCAAGCATCTGCTCCGTCTCGGAGGACGACGTATGAGGCTCCATGCCGTAATAACGCAAGACATCGGAGTCTGAAAAGATGGTGAACAGCCGTCCGGCGTCTGTTAAGTCAAGCTGTCGTAAACGGAGTCGTTCCGTTTCAATCGTTGGAAGCAAGTCGCTCACCCTTTACTGACAATGTTATGTTGAAACGCATAGACGACCGCTTGCGTCCGGTCATAGACGTCAAGCTTCGTCAAAATGTTGGAGACGTGTGTTTTTACCGTCTTCAACGAGATGTATAGTTCGTCGGCGATGACTTGGTTCGATTTCCCTTCCGCCATCAATTGCAAAATTTCACGTTCCCTTGCCGTCAGACTCTCATGCAACGTCTTTTCCGGGTGACGGAGCCGTTCGAGCATCTTGCCCGTCACTTGGGCAGCCATGACCGGATTACCGGCTGCCGTTTGACGAATCGCATCGGCGATCTCGTTGGCGTTCGCTGTCTTCAAGACGTAACTCATCGCCCCGGCTTCGATGACCGGATACACTTTTTCGTCATCTAAAAAACTTGTCACGACTAAAATTTTGGCCTCTTTCCAACTCGCCTTGATCCGCTTCGTCGACTCGACCCCATCGACGGGCTCCATAACTAAATCCATTAAGACGACATCAGGCTTCTCGGCGATGGCGAGCTCGGCCCCAGTCGCGCCGTCCGATGCCTCTCCGACGACCTCGATGTCAGGCTGCGTCGACAAGAACGCCGAGACACCGGCCCGTACCATCTCATGGTCATCAATCAATACGACTCGAATCATTGTAACCCCTCCACTTGTTGTTTCACACGCACTTCAATCTGAGTACCGACGCCAGGCACACTGACGAGTCGTAACGTCCCGCCGACCTCAGCCGTCCTCTCTCTTATCGATTGTAAGCCATATGAGGCGACTTGTGTATCATCGACATTAAAGCCGATCCCGTCGTCGTTAATTTTTAAGATGACCGTCTGTTGCACGGTCCGCATTTCGATTTCAAGCCGTTTCGCTTTCGCATGGCGAAGCGTATTGCTGATCGCTTCTTGAACGATGCGGAACAGTTCGTTCTCGGTATGGCGTGACAACTCGACTTCTTCGAGACGCCAGACGAGCTCGGTCGATTGTTTACGTGACAATTCTTCTAACAGCCGCTCGATTCCCGTCTTGAGCGTCATCCCTTCGAGTTCGACCGGACGAAGTTGCAACAAGAGCGAGCGCATTTCCGCCTGAGCGGTTTGTGCCATCACCTCGACTTGTTCGATTTGTTTGGCAGCCACGTCCGGTTTTGAAGTGATCGTCTGTTTGGCCGCCGTCGTCATCATGGAGATGGCGTATAGTTGTTGGCTGACCGAGTCATGCAGCTCCCGAGCGACACGACGTCGTTCTTCGACGACCGCCTCACTCCGTGCTTCCTCGACGCTGACAGGCCGGTCCCCTACCCGTTTGGCCATCTCGACCATTTCCGTGCGTTGCTTAGCAATCCGGGCGATCCGCTCAAGCGTATCGCGGTAAGGCGACAGCGGACGGAACGTGATCTCTTTTTGATTCTCGAGCTTCCACAAGGCGATCGCCACTTCCCGGAAGTCACGTCGTAAATAAAAATAAGAACCAACCCCGAAGATGCTGCCGATCAAAACAGCGATAACGAGGATAGACACACCGAAAGGCAACCCTTCTTCACGTGTGAACAAATCTCGGAGTGAAGTCGAGTCACCTATTAAAAACGCAATCGTCACGAACAACGCCGTCAGCAAGCTGCTGAATAGCTGATGCCAGACGACCGTCCTTGGATACGAATCCTTCTTCATACGGTCATCACCTCGACACTTCCGCTCATGAGCACGATATGAATCCGGACTTTCCGTGTCGCCGCTGGATAGTCGTCCGAGGCCGTGTAAAAGCGACGGTTGAACACCGGTGAATAGTTCGACTCATCGACTTGAATCTTGCCGAAACCAATCGAGGCATCAATCGAGTAATCGTAGCCGGCCGGAATGAGAATTCGGATATCCCCGGCGAGTCCGTTCAACAACAGGAACGTCTCTCCTTCAGGGATAATGGCGCGCGATAGGTCGAGTTCGACGTCACGCAACAAAAAGAATTCATTCGTGTCTTGAAGTACGTAGTGACCGCTCTCTTTCGTCCCGAACGAAAACGCTTGTTCTTGGCGGATATGTGACTTGAACCGGCTCGATTCGAGTGGACGGTTTTTATACAGCCGATAGCCGAACATGAGCAATAAGCCGGATAACACAAAGCCGAACGCCGCCGACGAGAAGATGAGCCCGACGAGCATAATACCGCCAATCCCATAAAAGATATAACTGACCGGTTGATTGCCTTTACGACTGAAACGACGCCCAATATACAGCAGCAATAACGGAACGACCATGCTAAAGAGGACGCTGTTACCACCCGTCATGATATCGATAAATAGTCCAATCGCGAATAAAATAATCATAAAGCCGATGATTTGGCGTGTGTTCCAACGTTCCACGTTGCTTCCCCCTCTCTGACAGTATGTAACATGAAGCAAAGAAGCGATGGCCCAACAATTCGCCGGACCATCGCTGAACCGTTGCGTCAGTCTTGTTTGAAGCGACGCTCAAGTTCTTTCAATTTTGCTTCGAAATCATCTTCGTCCGCTGCATCAATTTTCTCTTCAGCGGCCGGTTCTTGTTGCTTGTCTTCTTCTTTTTTCTCTTCTTCCGTGAACGGATGTGTCTTCGACGTCTCCGCCCCGAAAATTTGATCGAGCGCACCTTTCAATAGATCCAGGTTCTCACGCATCGCAAATTCGTACCGTTTGTTTTGCATCTCATCGAGCTTCAGCCGCATCTCGAGGGCACGACGTTCAAGGGCATCGAGTTCACGTGTTCCTTCGTCGAGAAGACCTTCGAAATAACGATATTGCTCCCCGTAGTGTTTCGACTCAAGCGCCGCCCGTTCGGCGAGCTTGTCTTCGCCCGCTTGTTTGGCAAGCTCGGTCTGCTCATAACGCTTATCGGCCATCTGCTTGGCGTCATCGCGTTTCGTCGCGAGTTCCTCAAGTAATGCCTTTTGACGTTCGACGAGACGTTCGACTGACAGCGCCTCTTTCTCAGCCCCACGGATATGGCGGTTCAATTCGGCTTCCCCACTCGAACGTGGTGCCGAACGTGGACCCTCTTTTTCTTGGAACTTCTTCATTTCTTTCGATAGTTCTTTCGTCAACTCGTTAGCTAAATCACGAAACTGGTCAAATGGTGTTTTCATCTTGATGTCCTCCTTTTGAATCTTAGCGACGGTTTACAAACTTCTGCCAAACTTGATCGAACGATTGAAAGCTGCTGCGGCTCGCACGCGACCCGTCCGCATTGAAAATCTCGA
Source organism: Exiguobacterium sp. SL-9 (assembly GCF_004336985.1). Classification (GTDB taxonomy): domain Bacteria; phylum Bacillota; class Bacilli; order Exiguobacteriales; family Exiguobacteriaceae; genus Exiguobacterium. The sequence continues at coordinate 140,019 of NZ_SJUO01000005.1, read as the reverse complement.
CGTCTTGTTTTTGGTTGGCATACATCATATACCCTTTAAACAATACCCATGCCACCACAATCCCGATTAATGCCCAAATATTCGATAAGATGGTGATGATCCCGATCACGGCAAGCGTGCCGTAACCGATTTTTGCGCCGACATGTGTCACGGCCATGAATCTGACTCCAGCCCACAGTGCTAAGAGCGCCCCCAAACCGAACATAATCATGTTCGGTAAAAAGCCGATTAGAACGAGAACTAAAGAGATCGCGGCCACAATGAACAATACTTGCTTCACCTGGCGATTCATCGATTATCCCTCCTCGTTAAGTACACTCTTATCATAATACGTTATTTTCGATAGTGCGACGAGCGGAAGGCTTGTTTTCCCTCGGTCTATAGACTGAGATGATAGCGTTCCCAAATCGTGTGTTATACTGGATGCATCGAACAATGAAAGGATGATGTTTTATGAGCACCGTATTCAACGCAGTATACACCTTGTCAGCCAATCGGAGGGCGACTGTCCTCCATTACTAAGAGGAGGATTCTATTTGAATCAAACAACAATCACAACGGGACGTGTCACGGCACAGTTCCAACATATGTACACGGTCACGACCGAAAATGCCGCCTACACGTGCAGCGTCACCGGAAAATTTCGACATGAGGCCGAAAGCGAGCGCGACTATCCGGTCATCGGTGACTTCGTCGAGTTCATCGTTCGCGAACATGGTCAAGGCGTGATTCGACGTCTCCTTGAACGGCGCACTGTCCTATCACGGGCAGCCGCCGGCAACGAGACGCGCGAACAGCTGATCTGTGCGAACGTCGACTTTATCTTGATCACGATGGCGTGCGGACACGATTTCAATCTGCGTCGGCTCGAGCGTTACTCACTTGCCGCGTGGGAAACCGGCGCCACGCCGCTCATCGTCTTGACGAAATCAGACCAAGTCGACAACACCGAGACGCTCGTCGATGAGCTCGCTTTGACGGTTCCTGGGGTTGACGTCTTCCCTGTCAGTTCAGTCACTGGTGACGGCGTCGAAGCGTTGCGATCCGCACTGCCGAGCGGAAGCACGATCGTGCTCGTCGGCTCGTCCGGCGTCGGGAAATCGACGCTGACGAACGCGCTCGCCGGGACGACCGTCGCTGAGACACAGGCCGTCCGCGAGAGCGATGAACGCGGTAAGCATACGACGACGCATCGGGAATTGTTCCGGATTGACGATTTGTTCGTCATCGACACCCCGGGCATGCGTGAGTTCGGGCTTTGGGACGGGGCCGACCACCTCGACGATACGTTCCGGGATATCGAGGCGCTCGCCGAGACGTGTCGGTTCCGGGACTGTGCGCACGGCAACGAACCGGGCTGCGCCGTCCGAGCCGCCATCGAAAAAGGAACGCTCGATGCGAAACGCTATCAAAGCTTCGTCAAACTCGAGCGCGAACTACGCTACGCCGAAAAACGACAAGCGGAAGCGGCTCGTCTCGCTGAGAAGAAGAAACGAAAAACGAAAGCTTAATCTACGAAAGGAGTCACAGAAAAACTGTGGCTCCTTTTTTGACCTTCCTGACCTAGCACCAAGTCTTATCATCAATCCGACATTTTTGAACAACCGTTCAGAAATAGTTCGTCCAAATGCAGGTAAAATCCTCGAAAGTAAGCGGTTTCTCCGTTACAATGGACTCGTATTGTCGCAGCTCAAAATCGCTAGCACACAGGGAGAGACTTATGAAAACATTGAACGAACGCGCACTCGAGATGCACGCCATGCACCACGGAAAATTGGAAACGACACCAAAAGTCGATGTAGATACAAAAGAAGCGCTCAGCCTCGCCTACTCACCAGGTGTCGCCGAACCGTGCCGTCGCATCGCTGAAGATAAAGAATTGTCTTATGACTATACACTCCGCGCCAACACAGTCGCCGTCGTCTCGGACGGAAGTGCCGTCCTCGGCCTCGGCAATATCGGTCCAGAGGCCGCGCTCCCGGTCATGGAAGGGAAAGCTGTCTTGTTTAAAAGCTTTGCCGGCGTCGATGCGTTCCCGATTTGTCTCGACACGCATAACGTCGATGAGATCGTCCGGACCGTCGAACTGCTTGCACCGACGTTCGGTGCCGTCAACTTAGAAGACATCAAGGCGCCCGAATGTTTTGAGATCGAGGCGCGCCTGAAACAGACGCTCCCGATCCCCGTCTTCCATGACGACCAACACGGGACGGCCATCGTTGTCCTAGCAGGTCTCGTCAACGCCTTGCGCCTCGTCGACAAGACGATGCCTGAACTTCGGGTCGTTATGAACGGTGCCGGGGCTGCCGGCATCGCCATCGCGAAATTGTTGAAGCGTTTCGGCGTCGAAGACCTCGTCATCTGTGACACGAAAGGTGCGATTTACGAAGGGCGTGTCGAGGGGATGAACCCGTTCAAAGATCAAATCGCCAAAGCGACGAACCGGAAGCAACACGAAGGGTCGCTCGCCGACGTGCTTCAAGGTGCCGACGTCTTTATCGGCGTCTCGGCAGCTGGTGCCGTCACCGAAGAGATGGTTCGTTCGATGGCTGTCAATCCGGTCATCTTCGCACTCGCGAACCCGATCCCAGAGATCATGCCGGACCTCGCGACAAAAGCCGGTGCGCGTGTCGTCGCGACGGGACGTTCCGACTTCGCCAACCAAGTGAACAACGTCCTCGCCTTCCCTGGTATTTTCCGCGGGGCGCTTGACGTTCGCGCCACTGAGATTAACGAAGAGATGAAGGAAGCGGCCGTTCACGCCATCGCCGATTTGTTGACCGAGGAAGACCTCACGAACGGGGTCGTCATCCCGAGCCCGTTCGATGAGCGAATCGCACCGGCTGTCGCGGTTGCGGTCGCCAAATCCGCCGTCGAGACAGGCGTCGCCAAACGTCCGCTCGACGAGGCCGCGATTCGCTTACACGTCAGTCAAAAACATCTATAATCCAAAAACTGCGCAGACCGTATTGGTCTGCGCAGTTTTTTAGACGGTACCTTGTAAGATCCCTTCCGCCCATTCGACTTCTTCCGTCGTCGGGGGTTTAATCCCTTTGAGCGGATAGTCTAGACCGAGTGCCTCCCATTTATAGACACCCATCTCATGGTACGGCAAGATTTCGACTTTCTCGACGTGGTCGAGCTTTTGAATGAACGCTGCCGTGCGGCGAAGCGCCCCTTCATCAAGCGTCCACTCTGGGACGAGGACGTGGCGAATCCACATTTTCGTTCCGCGCTCGGACAGATGTTCAGCGAGCGCGAGCGTGTTGACGTTGCTCCGTCCTGTCAGTTTCTTGCACATGTCGTCATCGATATGTTTGATATCGAGCAAGACAAGGTCGGTATGATCCAAGATTGCGTCCAAGTTAGGAGGACGTAGTGCACCCGATGTGTCGAGTGTCGTATGAAGCCCGTGTTTCTTCGCTTCACGCAAAAGTGCCTCTAAAAACTCTGGCTGCGCGAGCGGGTCGCCCCCTGAAATCGTGATGCCGCCTTTTGATGCTTCCATGAACGGACGATAGCTGAGCGCTTCTTGGATGACGTCCTCGGCCGAACGATGGTTATTCTTTTTGAAATCCCACGTATCTGCGTTGTGACAATATAAGCATCGAAGCGCACAACCTTGTAAAAAGACGATAAAACGAATTCCCGGGCCGTCAACGGTTCCAAACGATTCGACCGAGTGTACATATCCCATTGTCATCGAAATGACCTCCTAACGAATGAGCGGCCTTCACGTGAAGGCCGCCAAGCCTTGACTACTTACAATGAACCGTGGAACGTCCGGTTGATGACGTCGATCTGTTGCTCGCGTGTCAACTTGATGAAGTTGACCGCATAACCAGAGACACGGATCGTGAGCTGTGGATATTCTTCCGGATGCTCCATCGCATCGAGCAACGTCTCCCGGTTGAAGACGTTCACGTTCAAGTGATGTCCCTTATGCTCGCCGCCCATATAGCCGTCAAGCAAGGCAGCCAAGTTGAGTTCACGAGCCACTTCTTCTTTGCCGAGTGCTTTCGGTACGATCGAGAACGTGTATGAGATCCCGTCTTGCGCGTGCTCGAACGGAAGTTTTGCGACTGAAGAGAGTGAAGCGGCAGCACCTTTCGTATCGCGGCCGTGCATCGGGTTCGCACCTGGCGCGAACGGTTCGCCGGCACGGCGTCCGTCCGGTGTGTTCCCCGTCTTTTTGCCGTAGACGACGTTTGACGTGATCGTCAAGACCGATTGGGTATGGAGTGCGTCACGGTACGTTTTATGTTTACGCACTTTTTCCATGAACGACTCAACGAGTTCGACGGCGATTGCATCGACGCGGTCGTCGTTGTTTCCGAATTTAGGGAAGTCGCCTTCCGTCTCGAAATCGACGGCAATGCCTTGTTCGTTGCGGACCGGTTTCACGGTCGCATATTTGATGGCCGATAGACTATCTGCCGTGACCGAGAGGCCGGCGATTCCGCATGCCATTGTCCGTAAAATCTCAGGGTCGTGGAGCGCCATCTCAATCCGTTCGTACGCATATTTATCATGCATGAAGTGGATGACGTTGAGCGTGTTGACGTAAAGTTCGGCGAGCCAATCGAGTGTGCGGTCGAAGTCGGCATACACTTTGTCGTACGTGAGCACGTCTTCGGTGTTCATCTCCCAAACCGGCGCGATTTGGTCGCCACTCTTCTCGTCACGTCCTCCGTTCATACTGTAAAGGAGTGCTTTCGCCATGTTGGCACGGGCTCCGAAGAACTGCATCTGTTTCCCGATTTTCATCGGTGACACACAGCAGGCGATGCCGTAATCGTCGCCGAACTGTGGAAGCATGAGGTCGTCGTTCTCATATTGGATCGCAGACGTCTCAATCGACATCTTCGCACAATACTGTTTGAATCCTTCTGGCAATTTCGTCGACCATAGCACCGTCAAGTTCGGTTCTGGCGCTGGGCCGAGGTTCGAGAGCGAATGCAAGAAGCGGAACGAGCTCTTCGTCACGTTCGAACGTCCATCCTCACTCATCCCACCGATTGACTCGGTCACCCACGTTGGGTCACCTGAGAACAATTCGTTATAGTCAGGTGTCCGCAAGAATTTGACGATGCGGAGTTTCATGATGAAGTGATCGACGATCTCTTGAACGTCTGATTCTGTCAAACGACCTGCTGCCATGTCACGTTCGGCGTATACGTCAAGGAACGTCGAGACGCGTCCAAGCGACATCGCGGCACCGTTCTGTTCTTTGACGGCTGCGAGATACGCGAGGTACACCCATTGGTATGCCTCTTGCGTATTTTCTGCTGGACGGCCGAGATCAAACCCGTACGCCGCACCAAGCTGTTTCAACTCTTGCATCGCCCGCAGTTGCTCAGACATTTCTTCACGCGTCCGAATGTCTGACTCAGACAAGAAGCCACCGCGGTTCGCCAAATCTTTTTTACGCTCGGCAATCAAGAAGTCTAACCCGTACAAGGCAACACGACGGTAGTCGCCGATGATTCGGCCACGTCCGTAAGCGTCAGGAAGACCTGTGATGATCCCTGACTTCCGCGCCGCCCGCATCTCAGGTGTGTACGCATCGAATACACCTTGGTTATGCGTTTTGCGAATTTCCGAATAAATCTTTGTGATTTCAGCGTTCGGCTCGAAACCATATGACTCAAGAGCAGCGTCGACCATCCGGATGCCGCCGTTTGGATGAATCGAACGTTTGAACGGTTCGTCCGTTTGAACGCCGACCACTTTCTCGAGTTCTTTGTTTAAGTATCCCGGTCCGTGCGAGACGATTGTCGATGGGTTATTTTGATCGACTGCCCAAACACCGCCACGCTCCCGCTCTTCTTTCGTCAATTCCATCACTTGTGCCCAAAGACGTTTCGTCGCTTCGGTCGGTCCTGCTAAGAACGAATCGTCCGATGTGTACTCGTGTCGGTTCAAACGGATAAACTCACCAACGTTCACTTCGTTCGTCCACTGCCCAGGTACAAATCCTGACCAGGCTGATTTAATTTCGGTTGCCATTGTGGGTCACTCCTCATAGTTGAGATAACTGCGTGCTTTCTATAAGTTGAGTGTACGTGAAAACGTGAACATTATGTTTTACATTCTTGTGAAAGTTGTAACAATCTCATGAACGTTGGCATAAAGCCGTTTTTGTAAGCGCTTCAAATACTGTTACAATGCAAACTCAATCACTTCTGAAACAGATAAGTCTTGTTGGAATAGGATTCTACTCGTTTCTGTACCATTTCAAATAGGATGTGGCGATTTATACAGTTTTTAGAGTGATGTACCTCACACCTCGGGGATAGAACTTGAATTTTTGCCTTATATCGGACACAATGAAGGCAGAACATTGTAGAAGAGGAAGGGGTTCTTCCCATGACGTACGAATTATTGACACCCGCTCACGACTTGAAGACAGGTGACCGGATCTCTCTTAAAGTAGAAGAGAACGGGGAACAGCGTGACGGATTTATCACTGAGTTTGAAGAAGCAGGTTTTTGGATTCGCTTTGACGACGACATCGAAAACGAGGATTTCATCGATTACCGCGATCACTTGCTCGCGGCGCTTATCTCGCGCCCGATTGACGTGGCAGCGACGTATCCGGAGCTCGCTTCATACGAACGGTTGACGAAAGAATTGCAGTATCGTGTCTATCAAGGCTTCACCGTCGAAGGCGTCGAAGCGTCGACTGACCAGATCGATGTACACATCAAACTCATCGAGGATGGACAGACGTTCACACAGACACTCCGCTCTTCATTCGACCAAGACACAGAACATGTTCGCTATATCTAAGACAGGGAGCACTTATGCTTCCTTTGTTTTTGCCCAACGATAAGGAGAAATGATATGAACTTTACAAAACCATTTATTAACGAAGCCTGGGATCGCCTTGGCTTTACTGAACCGATGCCAGTCCAAGCCGAAGCGTTCCCGCTTCTGTTGGACGGAAAAGATGTCACGATCGAAGCGCCGACAGGAACCGGGAAGACGCTTGCTTATTTGTTACCCGCCATTGAAAAAATCGACGCTTCGAACGACCGTATTCAAGTCGTCATCGTCGCACCGACGCGTGAACTCGTCATGCAGATTCAAACGGTCGCGCAACGCTTCACCGAGAAAGGTGACGTCCGCATCGCCTCGTTCATCGGCGGCGTCGAGTTGAAACGTCAAATCGACCGATTGAAGAAAAAACCACATTTGATCGTCGGGACACCAGGTCGACTCGTCGAACTCATTGAGAAGAAGAAGTTGAAACTTCACGAGACGCACACGATCGTCCTCGACGAAGCCGACCAAATCATCGATAGCGGTTTGACAGAATCGGCTGAGCGGATCATCAAGCACACAGCGCATGAACATCAAATCGCCCTCGTCTCGGCGACGCTCACGGACACGCTTCAAGCGTGGGCTGCCCCGTTCTTAAAAGAGTCGGCACACGTGAAAATCGAGCGGGCCGTGAGCAGTCAAGTCACGTACGGCTACATGTTGACGACACGCCGCTACAAACCCGAGTTGCTCCGCCGTCTGTCGCATGTCGACAACGTCAAAGCGCTCGCCTTCATCAATAACCGCTCGTTCTTGCCACCGTTGAAAGGTGAGCTCGACAAAATGAAAGTAAACTATCGCATGCTCGACAGCTTGAAAGGAAAGCGCGAACGTGTCGAAACGCTTCGTGAGTTCCGTAAAGGCGACTACCCGCTCCTCATCACGACAGGTTTAGCAGCCCGTGGCCTCGATATCGAGGAAGTGACGCACGTCGTCCACTTCGACTTGCCAGAATCAATCGATGACTTCATTCACCGCTCAGGCCGGACGGCACGTGGAAACGCGACTGGGACTGTCCTCTCGCTCGTGACGGATGAAGATTTGACGCACTTGAAATCGTTCGCCCGTCAACTCGGCGTCGAATTGAAAGAGCTCGAGATTTATCGTGGCGACGTCATCGAGAAGCGCATCGAGGATAAACCGCCGGTCGTCAAACGCCCTGCGAACAAGCGAGGACCGCGTCGATGAAAAAAGACCGGAAAGTAATTCCATTCCCTTTGCTCGTAGAAGAGTCCGAATTGCTGGCCGAGCTGAAAAAGTTATACGAGCAAGCCGCGCTCGCGCGCAGCACGCAATGGACGAACTATATACAAGAAATCGCCTCGGAAGGCACATGGCATTTGAAAGACGCGGAGCTGTTCCGCGACTTGTTCATCGATTGGGCCGTCTTCTTCGAGACAGACGAGGACGGGATGACGCCGCACGGACGCTACTTGGCGGACCATAAGGCTGACATGTCTCCCGCCCTCTATCACGCGCTCCGGGGCTTGGCGGTCCCGCGCTGTTCGGTCTTCGAAGTGACCGAGGACGGTTTACGTGACTGGGAGACGAAAGAGATCTACAAAGTGATGCTTCCGGAAGCTCGTGAACCGGGCGATGTGATGCTCGGCAAACTGCTCGATATCCGCGGCAACTGGCGGTTCGGGTCGGCATTCCTCGCCCTCCCGGCGAAGATGGCCGGCAACGTCTCGGACCTGTATATCGACTTCACTGATGAAGTCGGTCCAGGTGCGTTCCTCGACCAGTTCCCCGAGTTTTGTGCGGAACTGATCGACATGTTGCTTGATCTAGAAGAAGGGGTCATTATCCCGAAACCGACCACGTAAAAAGAGGCAGCTCTCGCGCTGCCTCTTTTTTAATAGACATAGTATTGGAATGAGTCGGGATTGACCTCTTTCCCTGTCACGGTCGCCTCTGAGACGAGGTCGGCTCCGTCATAGACATCGACTTTGGCCCCATCTTCTGTCGGACTCACATGGTAAAGCAACCCATCGTAATAACTTGCTGTCCCGACTTCGTCTTGAATGATTGTCCGTGACGTTTCGGTTAACGTTTTTAAGTTGATATTCGTCTCCGTCCCATCGGCGAGAAGGGCCTGATACGTATCCCCGAATACGTTAGTTGCAATCGCTTCTTGCTCAACATCTAATGAAACGACCCGATTTTCTTCGACGTCGTAGACGTATAAGCCAGATAAAGACATATGTTCTGAATATGCTTCACCATCGTCTGCCTCGACCGTCTCTAAGCGTGTCGCTTGAATCGGGATGTAGCGATTGTCTTTCCCGATTGTCGTTCGCTGACCATCACCTAACGCGAATCCCCACGTTTCACCCATCACGTATTCAATGAGCACACCATCACGTTCGATTTTTTTCGTGTCAATCGTTGTTGTCGCAACGTCGAGCACCGCTACATGCTGATTCGTCAGTTCATAGTTTTCGTTATACACGATATGAACAGTACCGTCATAAACAAACATTCCGCCCCATCCACTGTCGACAATCGACTGTACGTTAGGAAACTCTGTCCGTTCGACCATATTCCCGTCTCTCGATTGCAATAATACAAGCGTGTCTTGGCCTTTTTGTCCGATAGCCACATAGCCGTCTTCCGTTTTAATTTGTTGCGCATAATTAAGTTGCTTTAAAGCACGAGCGAACGAGCGGTCTTGTCCCCCGATATCGCTTCGATATTGCATGACTTCGTCAATATAACTTCCATTGACAAATCGACTCCCTTCAATAGACACCTCTACATCTTGACCCGATTGATCCATATCAGTAGCCGAGAGGCGTACCGCGCGATTTTTCCATACGGCCTCGTTCGAATCGACGTGTAACATCCAGTCGTCCTGGTTTTGTTCCCCATTGACGGCATATGTACCGATTCCCGCTACGATGATTGCGCCTAAAGCGACGATATTCAGTATACGTCTCATGTCACTTCACCTCACACACTTAATTTTTTTTGTAAGTACTGTCGCGCAATTATCGTCAATGTCGCAACGCTGAAGAGAAACCCTATAACGAGGATGAGTGCGAGCTCATCCATAAACAAATATTGTTCAATGACATAAAAGATGGTTGACGGAATCGCGAGGACGCCTCCGATGAGCGCGATGGACACGAGCGGAGAAAAGATTGTTCGTTGCCATAAACTCCGTTCCACCAATACGAACGTGAAGATTGTTAAGACGACGAAAGCGATAAGCATCACATGAATGATAAAATTGACGAATGATGTCGGATATAAAAGGGAGAACACATCTAATTGTCGAATGTCTGCGAACGTATCTTGTTGTCGTATCCCCTGTCCGTCCAACCATGTCGTGAAAATCTGATATTCGATAACGAGCGCGAACCATTGCACGGCAATCAGCCCTAAAATCATCATCATGATCGTGATGAATTTCGAGATGAACAGTTGAATCCGTTTCGTGGGTAACGTCAGTAAACGCATCATGAACGTGCCACGGCCCCAAAATTCTCGATACCAAATCCAGCCACTGAAGACGAGCATCACGATGAGTCCAATCCCAATCGATAAAATGTAAGGAGTGCTCATGAGATAGGAATGAAACACTACCAACAAGCTTTGACCTTCCCGTCTGTATTCTTCATTCAGTACTGTATTCCGCCATAGAAACACGGCCAACCAACCGAATTGAATCGTTATCAATACCCCTAGCAACAACCCGTAAATCTTTTTGACGCGATCGAGTTCCCAGCCAATCAATTTCAATAGATTCATGCCCCGTACTCCTCTCTCATGACATCGACAATCGACTTCCCATGAATGAAGCGGACGTCCTCGACGTCGAACTCTCGAGCGATCCGTCCTCGATTCAACATGACAGCCTTGTCGACCAAGTATTCAATATCTTCAATCTCATGCGTCGTAATCAAGACGCCACGGTCTTCCATCAAGTCACTCGAGAACAACTCGACGATTTGTTCTTTTGAGAACACGTCAATCCCTGAGAACGGTTCATCGAGCAATAAATAATCCGGGTCTTGGGCGATCCCGAGCGCCAAGTTCACTTTGGCGAGCGTCCCTTTCGACAGCTCGTTCAACTTGTCTTCCGGGAACAGCTTGAACTCGTCGACGAGACGCGCGAACAATTTCGGGTCGAACGTTGGATAAAAGTCGCGCATGAACGCTTCGCACTGTTCAATCGTGAAGTGAATCGGGAACGTCGAGTGGTCCGGTACGAACGCGACGCGATTCAAATCGATCGGTTTTCCGTCGACGAGCACCGTCCCCTGATCGAACGGTGTCAGTCCCATGATGCCTTTGAGAATGGTTGACTTCCCGGTCCCATTCAAGCCGATCAGGCAGGTGATTTCCCCTTTTTGAGCCGTGAACGACACATCTTCGATGACTTGTTTTTTGCGGTAACGTTTCTTAACTCCCAGTACTTCGATCATTGAGATTCCCCTCCCCGTATTGTCGTTTGATTTTATCGACAAGCTCATCCATCGTGACGTCGAGTTCTTGAATCGATTCGACGAAGACGGCGATCGCCTCATCGACGAGCTCGGTGCGGATGCGTTTCAATACATGTTCATCCGTCGTCACTCGGCTCGGACGGTTCCGTTCGGTCGTAATCAATTGTTGTTCCTCCATCTCTTTGAACGCCTTTTGGACGGTGTTCGGGTTAATTTTCAGTTCGGTCGCGAGTTCTCGCCGCGACGGCATCTCTTCGCCCGCCTGCAGTTCACCAAGCGCCATCTTCTTTTTGAAGTGGTCGACGACTTGGATGTAGACGGGAGCTCTCGTGTTGAATTGTATAATCATGTGGTCACCTCTCTAAGTGTATGATGCGACTAATACACTACCTAACTGTATTATCACCATAGTACACTAACAGAGTCAACCGTTTTTTTCCAAAACAAAAACGCATCCGCTGCTCATGCGGATGCGTCAACTAGATCGAATGATGTGATCGGCTTTGGCTTTCGGATTGACCGTCTTGAGATAATGCGCTTCTCCCGGCCAATATCGGCGCTCATACTTGTCAAGCCGCTCCGACAAGTCGCCGATATACGTATCACGATGCAGGACACGTTCATACCGGACCTCTTGCGGACAGTCGAGATAGATGACGTAGTCGAAATAAGTGCACCATTCGTCACGGAGTAAAAAGATACCTTCAATCAGGATGAGCGCGTTCGGAGCAATCTCAACCGTTCGCATGATGACCTCATCCCGGTCTCGTTCATAATATGGCAACGTCAGCGTCGTCTCCCCTTCGTGAAGCGGTTTGAACAACGTCTCCACGAGCAAGTCGACGTCCCATTGCAGCGCATAATATTCCACCGCTTCCGGTTGTCCCGTCTCGTAACGCCGGTGTCGTTCGACGATGAAGTCATCGATATGTAGCACCACTTCATTCAATGAGGTCCCGCGCAACTTTTCGACGAGCGTCGTCTTCCCGGCTCCGCTCAAGCCATCGATGGCCACGATGAACGGACGGTCTTGTGGATGCTTGGCATATTCTTGGCGAAGTGTGTCCCGTAAGGTGTCCATCTCCTCATCCCCTTCCCACAAAAAAAAGTCAGCCGCTAGGGCTGACTTCAGTTTACCAAAGCACCCAACCTTTCGCTCCCGGAGGTGCACTTTCAATCAAGTGCCAAATCGGGATCGTGTAGGCGAAGGCGATCAAGACGAACGTGACAGTGATCCAAAGTTTCCAGTTCTCGAAGAAACGAGGCGTCTCCATCGCTGCCTCTTCCGTCTCAGCGAGCGGGAACTCCTCTTCTCCTTTCGGCGCGAGGAACGACAAGTTGAACATCGAGTAGACGAAGATGAGGACCGAAATCAAGAGAATCGTCCCACCGATCGCCATGGCGATATGGTACGGAATCCATTCGCGCGTGAGTGCGTCCGAGAAGTATGTCGCTGGACCAGTCCGACGCGGGTTACCTTGTAGACCTGAGATGTGCATCGCATAAGACATGATTGACATCCCGAACGCCCACGTTCCCGTTTGAATCAATCCGAGTCGGTTCATCGATTTCGTGAGTGTACGACCTCGAAGGACAGGAACGAGCCAATACGCAGTACCGAAGAACGTCAAGGCGACGGCCGTCCCGACTGTGATATGGAAGTGGCCCGTGACCCATAGTGTATTGTGGACCATCGCGTTCAATTGGTGTGACGCGTTGATGATCCCACCGGCACCTGCCGGAATGAAGAACAACATCCCGACGAACGGCGCGAGGAAGCGGACATCCCCATACGGCATCTTCTTGACCCAACCGAATAGACCGCGGGCACCGAGTGCGCGACCGCGCAACTCGAACGTCGCAAACAGCGAGAACGCCGTCATGAACGACGGAATGACGACGAGGAACGTCAAGATGACTTGAACGAACTTCCAAAACGGATCAATCCCTGGCTCTGTCAACTGGTGGTGGAAACCGACCGGGAACGAGAACAAGAGGAACAAGAGAAACGCCATCCGCGCGAGTGCATCCGAGAAAATCTTCCCGCCGATGACTTTTGGTACGACAGTATACCAGACGATATAAGCCGGCATGAGCCAGAAATAGACGAGCGGGTGACCAAAGTACCAGAAGAGCGTCCGTGACAACTCGATTCCGACCATGTCTTTCCAACCGAGCGAGAGCGGGAGAAGTTGGAACAAAATCGTTCCGGCGACACCGAGCGTGGCGATGACCCATAGGAGCATCGTCATGATACTCATATACGCTGGTAGTGGCGGATGAACGCCCGGATTCTCTCGTTTGTAGTCGGCATACATCCGGAACATGGCGAACGCAGACAACCAGGTACCGACGACGAACAAGACGAGACCGATATAGAAAATCGGGTCTGCCATGAGCGGTGCGTAGAACGTATACAATACAGTCGCTTTATTGGCGAGCACCATGATTGTGACGAGCACGGCGCCGGCGATGATCATCCAAAATCCGAGCCAGGCGACCCGGGTCGGGAACGACTCAAAACGTCCGAACGACTTGGCGAGGAGCGCGTAAAGAAGACCGATGATGAACATCGTCGTGAAGACGAGACCGAGCATGATTCCGTGTGCGGTCAACAATTGATAATAGCCGAACACTTCCGGAATGACACCTGTCCGGATGAGCGTTTGCATGAGTCCTGCCAAACCGCCAATCAAGACGGCGAGGACTGAGATGACGACGTGGGCGTATGCGAGGCGTGCTTCTTTGGCACCTATACTCGGTACCGGTACGCCGCGCTCCATTTCCCACTGCTTTAGTTTTGAGGCTACGTCATTCATTTAGTCCACCACCTTAATTTTTGTCGACATCATATGATGTCCGGTTCCACAGTATTCGTTACATAAAATCAAGAACTCGCCTGCCTCATCAAACGTATACGTGAGCGAGTTGATATGGCCGGGTACGACCATCATGTTGACCGGAGTCCCCGTCAACTGGAACCCATGGACGACGTCCGGTGAGGTGACGAGAAACGTGACTTTCGCACCTTTTGGAATTTCCACATTGCCCGGTGTGAACGTGAACGCTTGAGCGACCATGACGAGTTCATACTCGTTGTCGCCGATCTGATGAAGCCCTGGTTTGTCGAACGGTGCGGTTTGATGCACTTTTGCCGGGTCGATCAAATCAGCGTCCGAGGCTGGCTGATTCCCTGCCGCGAACGCAGAGATGCCGAGCACTGTCAAAAAGACGCCTAATAGAATAATGCCGAATACTAACCAATACTTCTCAAGTTTATGAATATGCATCGTGCTTCTCTCCCTTGCTCGTTATCGTGTCACAAATAAGTAAAAGACCGACGACCACATGGCAATGATGACGCCAGCGACAATCATGACCGATGTGAACGCGCCTTTTAAGTTCGGTTCTTGTCCATCGTTTTTCTCCACGTGAAGGACCCCTTTCCCTTTGATTTCCACTCTCATTGTATGAAATGGGACGTGGATTAATATGTGACATTTGTCACTTCAAAAGTGACAATCACATCAAATTCGCGTAGTTTTCACACATAAAGTTCACATTTAGAAAATAGGCATAAAAAAAAGGCGATTGCTCCGATATCGGTCGGTCCAATCACCCGTTTCTTCTCTTATGTTGTGACAACACGAATTGTCTGATCCTCTACAAAACGGATAGACAAATAGCACATCAAAGCCGACAAATGCCTGCGGGACAGCCTTCGCAATAACATAGTTCTTTTAAGAAATCGATGTCATGCAACACCATCGACGTCGGAGTCGTCGTCAACACACCTTCTTTACGCCACTGGTTCATCATTCGATTGACCGTTTCTCGAGGCGCACCAATCAATTGACCGAGTTCGCCGTCAGATGGATGTTTCGGGACGACGATCCCCTCCTGCTCCTCCACGCCGTGCATCGCCGCCATGCGAAGCAACGTCGAGGCGAGCGCACCTGGCTTCCCGTAGAGCAACAAGTCACGTAGTTTCATCTCGGACTGTTTACGCATCATCGACGTCCAACGCAACACCTCCGAGGCCAGTTGCGCATCTTGACGAACGAGCTCGTCCATCTCTTGTTTCGAAATCCATCCGATGACACTGTCTTCAGTCGTCTCGATACTATATGAGCTTGGGAACACCTCATCGATATCGAACTCTCCAAAGAAATCGTCAACTCCGTATATGAACATGATGAGCGAGCTTCCTTTTTTCGTCAGCTTCGTGAATTTGACGGTACCGCTCTTCAAGTAAAAGAATTTACTGCATTTTTCGCCTTCCCAACAAACGATACTTGCTTTCGAATATTCTTGAAACGTCATCATCTCGAATAATAGCTGTTTCGTCTCTTCTGAAAAAACGAAGCTGTTCGGTTGGGTCGTCCCACATTTCATAGTCATGTTGTCTGCTCCCTCCACTGGTCTCATGCCTAATCAGGCCTCGTGCGTGATCTATGGCTTTATTATACAGGAGGAAAATGGACATTTTCATAAAAGTATGTGACATTTCAAACAATCTTCTCATGTTTTCGTTCACAAAAAAAGACTGCAGGAAGCCTGCAGTCCAATCCAATCATCGGTAGACGAGTCGAATCAACTTCTCGGCCCCTTTAAAGTTTGGATAACGAACCGGTAAATCAAATTTCGTCGTATTGCGCAAAATCGATTTGGCGTGACTGAACGTCTCGAAGCTGTAACGACCGTGATACGAGCCCATACCGCTCTCACCGACTCCACCGAACGGAAGGTTCGGGTTGGTCAAATGCATGAGGACATCATTGACACAGCCTCCGCCGAACGTGAGGTGCTTCATCACCGTCTGCTCGACCGTTTTTGTCTCTGTGAACAAATAGAGCGCGAGCGGGTGTGGACGTGCTCCGACAAAGTCGATCACGTCGTCGAGTTGACGATACGTGAGCACCGGTAAAATCGGCCCAAAGATTTCATCCTTCATGACGTTCGCGTTTTCTTCGATATCCGTCAACACGGTCGGGGCGATTTTTAATTGATCGCGGTCGGTCTGGCCTCCGAAGAACACGTCGCCCTCGGTCAAATATCCGGTCAGGCGGTCGAAGTGTGTCGCATTGACAATCCGTGTGAACCGCTTTGTCCCGACACCGTTCCCAAACATCGTGAACGCCTCGCGTTTAATCGCTTCGAGGAACGCCTCGCGTTTTGATTCATGGACGAGGACATAGTCCGGAGCGACACACGTCTGTCCAGCGTTCATCCACTTGCCCCAGGCAATCCGTTTCGCAGCAATCTCGATATTGGCATCGTCATGGACGATTGCCGGCGATTTCCCGCCGAGTTCAAGCGTGACCGGCGTCAAATGTTTCGCCGCCGCTTCCATGACAATTTTACCGACCGGTGTCGACCCGGTGAAAAAGATATGGTCCCACTTTTGGGCAAGCAACTCGGACGCAACGTCCTTGTCCCCTTCGACGCTGACGACGTAGCGGTCAGTGAACGCCCGTTCGAGCACTTTTGTAATCATTTGGGCGACGTTCGGTGTCAATTCTGAAGGTTTGACGACGGCCGTGTTCCCTGCGGCGATTGCTCCAATGAGCGGCGCGATCGCCAACTGAAACGGATAGTTCCACGGAGCGATCACCAATACCGTGCCATAAGGTTCATACATGACCTCACTTTTCGTTCCGAGATGGATCGCGGCGCCACGGACACGTTTCGGCCGCATCCAACGCTTCAACTCACGCGTCGTCCGTGTAATCTCGTCATAGACAAAACCGATTTCCGTCGTGAACGCGTCGAGTTCTGATTTGTTCAAATCCTGCTCCAACGCTTGAAGAATCTCTGCTTCATGATGCTTGATTGATTCTTTTAAAAACGTCAACATGCTGAGACGGAATGCGAGCGACTTGGTCGCTTGCGTCCGAAAGAAGCGACGTTGTTTACGAATGAGCTCTTCAATGGTCAACTGTTCGATTGGTGCGAGCATAAATCTGCCTCCCTTGGATGATAGCGCTAGCTTCATCTTATCATTTCCTATTACCCATCGACCATTTTGAACCTTCGAAACACGTCCAGTCTATCTGACAGGCACGTCACGTTTTTTCGTTTTCTGCATGACGACGAGAATCAAGCCAGCGGCGAGCAAGATGCCTCCGGTTACCGTAAATTTTTGCGTCACCGAGATGGAGAGCCAGCCTAAAAAAGCCGATCCCGTCACCGTTCCGAGCGAGAAGAAGGCATAAAAATAGCCGTACGACTTGCCCCGATTAGCTTGATTCGTCGCTTTAATCAACATCGTATTGATTGCCGGGAATAAAATCGCGAACCCGACGCCATACAAGGCGAGCACGCCGTACAGAAGACCCGACGTCTCAGCCCGGCCGATCAACAGTTGACTCACCCCGAGAATCCCGACACCGAGTGCCCCGAGCTTCGCCGGTTCGATTTGATCGAACAAACGGTTCGTCGGCAACACAAACACGAGCACCGCCATGATGCCGAACGTGCTGAGCAACGTCCCGCTCAGACGAGAGTCATACCCGAGTGACTGCACGTATAAGGGAAGCAAGTACGCGAGCGCCCCTTGTGAGAACATCAACAGGAAAGCGCCGATATACGCCTTCACGACGTCACGATCGAGGCGCGACGGCTCTTCATCTGTACGATGGGAAGTTTCAACTGTTAACGTCGACGGGCGCAAAAAGACGAATGCGAGGAACGCGACCGCTGCCCCGTACAGCGCGACGTACGTGAAGACGACGGGTACGGTCGTCTGGCTCGCCATGATCCCGCTGAACGCCGGACCAACGATGGCTGCCAAACCGACAAAACTACCGGTCAACGCCACTTTTTTACCTTGACGGTTCGCGGCGGTCAAGTTGGCAGACAACGTGAACGCGGCCGGGACGATCAAGCCGGCGACAAAGCCGTGCACAATCCGGACGATGAGAAGCGTCGTCGATGAATCGACGAGGTGATATGAGATTAGACTGAGGCTCGATAGCCCGAGACCGACGAGCAAAATGACAATTGGACCAATCCGGTCGGTCCAAATGCCGGACAAAATGTTCCCGAACGTGTTCGACAACGAATAGATGGCGATGACGAGTCCGGCGATGAACGGTGTCGCTCCGACCGATGTCGCGAACGTGCTCATGACGGGAAGTTGGGCGAATAAATCAAAGAAAGCGAAAAAGACGATACTATAAATGACAAAAGCGGATGCTTTGTTCATGATCACAACTCCTTCGTACAGCTCGATGTTTGAACTGTTCGTTTCAGCTTCAGTCTAGCCTGCCGGTTTCACTTTGTATACACGAGAAAGCGTGCGGACACAAAAACGCCTTACAAACCATTGGTCTGTAAGGCGTGTTCATTAGTTTGTGACTTCGACCGCTGTGTCGAGTGCGACACGGATCATTTCGTCAAACGTCGATTGACGCTCTTCCGATGTCGTCTCTTCACCTGTCAACAAGTGGTCCGAGATCGTAAGAATCGTCAACGCGTTCACTTTATGTTTCGCAGCGAGTGTGTAGAGGCCTGCGGCTTCCATCTCGATCGCGAGGCAACCGAAGTCGGCCCACTTTTTGAAATGGTGGAAATCATCTTGGTAGAACTGGTCGGCCGTGAAGATTTGACCGACTTTGACCGGGATGCCGGCTTTTTCAGCATTCATATACGCACGATGTAGGAGGTCGAACGTCGCTGTCGGTGCATAATCCATCCCGTTGAAACGGACGCGGTTTTGACCCATCTCACTCGATGCACTCATGGCGATGACGACGTCACGTACTTTGACATCTTCTTGAATCCCGCCAGCCGTACCGACACGGATCAAGTTTTTCGCGCCGTATGACATAATCAATTCGTTCACGTAAATCGACATCGATGGAACGCCCATTCCTGTCCCTTGGACCGAAATGCGTTTTCCTTTATATGTCCCTGTGAAACCATACATCCCACGGACCTCGTTGTATAGCTCGACGTCCTCGAGGAACGTTTCCGCGATATATTTCGCGCGAAGCGGGTCTCCTGGTAATAATACCGTTTCTGCGATTTGTCCTGGTTCTGCCCCAATGTGTACACTCATGATTAAATTCCTCCTTCAAGATAGTCGTTGGCACTGTTCCCGATATTCATTGGGAGTGATGCCAACTTGTTTTTTAAAGACTTTCCGGAAATATTTATCATCCGAAAAGCCGACCGCTTGGGCGACTTCATAAATACGTTGTCTACTCGTCTCAAGGAGACGTTTCGCCTCGAGCATTCGGATCGACAGCAAGTATTCGGATAAGTTGACGCCGTACTGCTGTTTGAAGCGACGCGATATGTATTCGCGGCTCAAGTAAAAGCGCTCGCTCATCCCTTGTAAGCTGAGTTCTTCCGCATAATGGCGTTCGATGAACGCGCCAATCTGTAGAATCGGATCGTCTTCGTCAGGAGTGACGTCCGCGAGAGCGCGTGCGAGCGTCTCGTTCAAGACGTCTGGGTCAATCGGCTTCAGCAAGTAATCAAAACTACCGAGCTGAATCGCACGACGCATGTACGAATATTCGTCATAGCCCGTCAACACGATCAGCTTAGTCGTCTCAGCTTCCTGATGAACCCATTCCATCAACTCGATGCCGTTACATCGAGGCATCTGCAGGTCCGATAAAACCAAAGCCGGCCGTTCCTTGGCGATGATTCGTTTCGCTTCTTCCCCGTCCTGCGCCTCAATCAATTTCGTGACACCGAGTCGCTCCCACTCCCCGAGCAGTTTCACCGCTTCCCGTACCGGCGACTCATCGTCGACGATCAATACTTTCGTCATGACGCATCCGCCTCCTTCACGGCCGGGAAACGCATGACAATACGAAATCCGCCTGTCTCTGGTGTAGCCAACATAAACTGAGCCTCCCGATTATAGTTTAACATGAGTCGATCCCGAATGTTCTTTAAACCGGTACCTTCTGTCCCATTCAAAGGCTGGGTCGACACCTCAATCCGTTCTTTTAACAGCGCCAACTCTTCGTCCGCTATGTCTCGTCCGCTATTCTCACATCGAATCACGAGGTCAGGTCCCACTTGGTGAATCCGGACCGAGAAGCGGTTCGATGCTGTCGCGCCATCCCGTTCGAACCCGTGCTTAAAGAAATTCTCAGCAAGCGGCTGTAAAATCATCTTCGGGACGGTCAAGTCGAGAAGCGAATCAGGCACGTCGACCTCAATCTCAAATTGATCGGGAAAACGGACTTGTTGCAACCGAACATAAGACTTCAGATGGTCGACTTCACGTTTGAGCGTCACCATCGATTCGTCCGGATGCATCGTGTAACGCATCATCGAGGAGAGCTGGGTAATCAACCGATACACCGTCTTGCCGTCTCCTTTCAGGGCAAGCGTCCCAATCGACTGTAGGGCGTTGAACAGGAAGTGTGGGTTCGTCTGGGCTTGGAGCGCTCTCAGCTCGTTCGTTCGATTTTCAAGCGCCAGGCGATATTCTCGTTGAATCAAATCATCGATTCGTTCAATCATCCGCTTAAACTGTCGACCGAGCACACCGAACTCATCATTTCCTAGGGAATCGAATGAAACCGTCATATCCCCTTGTTCGATGCGCCAAATGTTTGAGGTGAGTGTCTTGATTGGCGTCGTCAAACGCATCGATGCGTACGTCGCACCAATCAACGCCAACACGAGCGACACCATCCCGACGACGAAAACGATGAACGACGTACGTGAAGCCGGCTCGGTCAACAGACGATCCGGAATCGATTTCCCGACGTAAAACGTCTGATTTTCAAACTCGAACGATTTGACGATGCGGTGGTGCTTCCCATCGCTCGACAGCGAGTTCGTCGATACGTTCTGCGGAATCTCGCCATCCCCGAGTTGAGCAAAGACTTGATTGCCGCCCCCGATGAACCAGAGACTCTCGCTCGGGTTATTCTGTAGCGAGGCGAGCTGGCCGGTGAAGACGTCCTCGGGGATATCAATCGACAAAATCGCGAGTGGCTGGTCCGTCTCGATTTTATCGAGTCGGAAATGAAGCGTGACGACCTCTTCTTCTGAGACGAGCGGACCGAAATCATGATACGGCACGAGCGGATGTGAGGCCTCGAGCAGGACGCGACTCTCTTCGTACTTCAACAACTGCTGCTGAATCGCGCTCGGTTGTCTTTTCGACCGCGGCGACACTTTCATTTTATAGGCGGCGAACGAGTCCATGTCCTCGAGCATGAGCAATTGAATCTGGGCGACGTCTTCCCGGGACAAATACATCCCGAGGAGCGCCCGTCGTACTTCGAGCTCGGTCTGCTCAAGTGACAGCCCTGGCCCGTATTCGAGAATATCGAGCACGTCACGGTTCGCATACAGACTTGTCGGCAAACGGCTCAAGTCCGAGACATACCGTTCCATCTGCAACGTCCCGCGCTCAAGCGACCATTCGGTGAGCTGAAGCCCCCGTTCCCGCTCCCGGTCTTTGACGTACCAAAACGAAATGACCGTCGCCAAAATGACGGGGACGATAATCGTCAACGCGATCATCCCCGTCAGCTTCGTCCGAATGCTCATCCACGCATCGCCTCCTCGATGTCATTATATCACGGCTTATGCAAGCGTTTGCAACACCTAGAACTAAAAAGGTCTACGGCCACATGCAGGGCCATAAACCGCTCTGTTCATTCATACGATTGAATCAATTCGATAATCCCTGCTGGTTGACCCGAATCGGCAGCGAGCTCAGCCGGTGTCATCCCGTCCTCATTCTCGAGGGACACGTCAGCCCCGCTCTCGAGCAACAGTTCGATCGTATCGATATCCGCGCCTTCCCTGTATAGCAAGTTATGGAGCGGCGTATCCCCATACAGATCTTGCGTGTTGACATCGGCCCCGTCTGCCAGCAATGCCGCGAACTCTTCGTACGATGCATCGTTATAGGCAAGTTCTTGAATTGGTTCTTCCGTCATTGTATCAAGCGAGCCAAAACCTTCTGAGAAGCCCGTCAATCCGTCGCTCGTGAACAACCAAGCGACAATCGCCACGTTCACAATCACGCTCAACACGATTGTGCTGATGATTGATCCTTTGACATATCCGGCCGTCTTGAAGACCGGGACGTTCGTTTCCCCCGCGTTCGTCGCGATGGCCGCGATCCGTTTCGGGAGCGGCGGATGCGACGATAACAGCTCACTCAGCTTGGCGATAAATCCGTTCTCACGGCTCGCTTCATATAAGTAGTCAAACTCGCTCACTTCTTTTGCTAACTTCCCACCGATGGCAAGAATCGTGAGGGCACGTTTCGATGCCGTTTGGTCTTGAATATGATGAGCTGCCATACGGTCACACGTAAACTCACAGGCACGTGAATAGGCTGACCCTAAAAACGGGATCCAGCCGCCGAGCATCATGGCCCACTGTTTTTGGACGTGATTACGGCGAATGTGTGCCAACTCATGTGCGATGACAAACTCAACTTCTTTTGTGTACCCATCACGTGACAACTCGACGATATCCGAATACAAGATAACCATGTTTTTTTGGAAGAAACGGGTCGCGAAAGCGTTCAAGACGCCTCCGGCTTGAAGAATATACACGTCCGGAAGTAAACGAATTCCCATTTCCTGTCCGACACGCTGATACGTCTGATACAAGTCGGCGAATTGACGCTCCGTCACTTTGACGCCGTTCGTGCGAATATATCCGATTTGAAGCCAGTGCGTGAACAGCGACAACGCCAAAATCGAGACGATCACCCATAAAAAGATGCCGAGCGAGGCGATCGTGAAGACAATTCCTAAAATTACCGTCAACACGCTGGCTGCGACGAGTAATCCAAAATACAATTTTTCGTTCTTATGTACCAATTGCGATTGTTTCATGTAAATTTCCCCTTCATTTTCCATATGAAGTCCATTATACCGGATAATTGGATATCGACAACAAAAAAATAGAAACTGACACAGATGTCAGTTTCTATTCGATGGTCAAGCGATACAGTTGATCGTCCTCATTGCTCGGATTCCCGCGTCCGTCTGTGTTGTTCGTGATGAAGTAGAGTTCTCCGTCGCCTAACCAGACGTCACGGATGCGCCCTCTATCCTCGACGAGCGGAGTGACCTCTTTCGTCTCTCGGTCGATGGCAACAAGGCGATTCCCACGAAGCGTCGCCATGTACACGTAACGATCATCCGCCTCGATTCCCGACGGGGCCCACGACGTCTCTCCGACCTCGAACCACGGTGTCTCGAGCCCGTCTCGTTCTTGATCTGCCTCGATGAGCGGCCAGCCATAGTTATTGCCCTCTTCAAGGATGTTCACTTCGTCATGGCCGGACGCTCCATGTTCACTCGCATAGAGCGTGTCCTCGACTTGCGTCAACCCTTGAGGATTACGGTGACCCGACGAATAAATCCAATCGGTCGGCTCGCCTGCTCCTGATAACGGCACCCGTAACACTTTTCCGGCAATTGACGTCTCGTCCTGAGCGAGATCCGGAACGAGGGCGTCTCCCGTCGTGACCCAAAGTGCGTCGCCATCGAGCAACAACCGGCCTCCGTTATGGAACTGGGCGCCTGGGATGTCATCTAGTACGACTGCCGTCTCTTGAAACTGTTCCCCGTCCCACGTCAATTCGACGACCCGGTTACGTACGTCCCCGGGTGTCCCGTACGTGTGATAGGCGTACACTTGTCGAGATGTCGCGAAGTCTTCCGCCAAGGCCAGGCCGAGTAGACCACCCTCCCCGATTTCGAGCACGTCTTCTTCGAGGACGACCGGTTGTCGGTCAAGGTTCCCTTCCGCATCAATGACGGCGATCGTGCCACCCCGTTCCGAGATGAGCCATCCTTGATCGGTCCTGATCATCGACCACGGTACGTCCAATTGCTCGACGACAGATTCGCTCGAACCGACTGTCAACGAACCGTCTGTTTCCGGCGCTTCCTCTTCGACAGGAGTGTCGCCCGCAGGCGTTTCTTCGGTCGACTCTTCGACCGGTGCCTCTTCTGGTTCCGGTGCGTCAGCAGGTTCCGATGCACAACCTGCCAATACGGCGAGTGACAATATGAGGATCCATCGTTTCAACATGATCGCCTCCTTTTCACCATCATACCGTGTCTTTAGTTGTCGCGTGAAGGTTCGGGTGGGCTAGCCGGTAAGCGAAGCGCGATCAACAGCGCGATGAACGCCGCGAGTGCCGCTCCGATGAAGACGGTGTTCAATCCTGTGGCGATGAGTTGCTCGCCTTGGAGCCGGACCGTGGCGTCTAACGTCTCGGTGACACTTCGATTGAAGAACGACTCGAGCGACACACCGCTTAACCCGGCCTCGTCACGGAAACCGCTGAGTACGATGAAGTTGAACACGGCACCAAACACGGCAACACCGAGCGTCTGACCGACGGTGCTCAAAAATGAGTTCGCCGCCGTTGCGGTACCACGTTGACGATACGATACAACCGTCTGTAAGACGACGATGAACATCGGCTGTGATAAGCCGAAACCGACCCCGATGATTGCCACGGCTAGATAGACGAAAAGGTCTGGGCTCGATTGCGTGAGCAGCGTCAACATGATCGTCCCAATCAAGAGCAGGCTCATCCCCGTGACGGCCCGACGGCGTGGGGATGCTGCCCCGAGCGTGCGACCGCCAATGATTGACGTGAACGTCCATGCGACCGAGAGCGGCATGAGCATGAATCCGGCTTCCGTCGCTGATTTCCCAAGGACGGCCTGTGCCCAAATCGGGATATAGGCCGACATTGACACGAGCACCCACGCCGCGAAGAAGACGGCCCCGTTGATGGACGCGATGATTGGTTGTTTCAATAATTCGAGTGGCAACAACGGTGTCTTCACCCGTCGTTCCGATAAGAAGAAACTGGTGAGCAAGATGACGCTGAAAACGGCACTGACGATAATCGACGGCGTCCAGACGTTCGTCTCGCTGAACGTGATCAATCCATATAAGAATGCCGTCGTCCCAAACGCGAACAACAGCGCTCCTTTGACGTCAATCCGCTCCGTCGTCTCCGTCACCGTCTCTTTATAGAAGACAATGATCATGATGAACGATAAGAGCGCGAACGGTACGTTCAATAAGAAGACGTAGCGCCAAGACAACGTCTCGACCAAGAAACCGCCGATGACCGGACCGAGCACGCCCGATACGCCCCACACCGCGCTCAAAATCCCTTGAATCTTGCCGCGCTCTTCATATTTATATAAATCACCGATAATCGTCATCGAAATCGGTAAGACCGCACCGGCGCCGAGCCCTTGAAGCGCCCGGAAGACAATCAGTTGTTCCATCGATGTGGCAAGTCCGCAAAGAAGTGAGGCGATTGTGAACAGCCCGATCCCGAATAACAGGACACGCTTGCGGCCGAACAAATCGGCCACCTTCCCATAGATTGGTGTCGATACCGCCGTGAACAGCAAGAAGGCGGCAAACACCCAGCTCACGAGGGCGGCCCCGTTCAATTCACTCGCGATGACCGGCGTCGCGACGGAGACGACCGTCCCTTCAATCGCCGCTAAAAAAGTCGCCAACAACAGCGCGACCGTAACATTCTTTCTCATTTGTTTCATCTCCCCAACAAAATAGTGGTGCCGGAAGGTTCCGAGCACCACTTCAACTATCTATTATTTTGTGCGAGCGACGACCGTTTGACAAGCCTCAACTTCCGATTCAAAAAAGAAACGTTTGATTTCAGCGTAGGCCAACGCTTCGTCTGTTACGACGACACGACCCGCGAGCTGACCACCCTTGAGCATCCATACCTCGTCAGCGAGCATCGCCGCAACGTCGAGCTGGTGCGTCGAGCAGACAATCGTCGCCCCGCGCTCAGCTTCTTCCCGCAACAGGCCACCGAGCAGACGCATCCAAGTCGGATCGAGTCCGTTCGTCGGTTCATCGAGGAGTAGGATGTCTGGTTTCGTCACGAGCGCCTGCGCCAGCAAGAGACGTTGACGCATCCCTTTTGACAACTTCCCGACGTCCTGACTTCTCAATCCGTCGAGACCGACGCGCTTCAATAGTGCCAAATCCGGCTTCACACCTTGCCATAATGCGTAGTAGGCGTAGGTTTCACCGACGGTCCAAGACGGGTCGAACGCAAAGTCGTCTGGCATGTATCCAAACGTCTGATGGTACGCCTTGCCGTCATCGATTGTCAGACCGTTCAAGGACACGCTCCCGACGCTTGGGGAAATCGTGCCGTTCATGAGATTCAACAGCGTCGACTTCCCAGCACCGTTGCTGCCACATAAAGCGACGATCTGACCTGAAGCAATCATTCCATCAAGCGGATGGAGCGCCCATGACTCGCCGTAGCGTTTCCCTACTTGATTAAGCTGAATCATGTCGTCCCTCCCATCTTAACCACCAAGCCGCCGCGCCCAATAGACTGAGAATGACCCCGACGATCGTCGCACCGACGACGGCCGTACCGACCGGGCCGTCGAGCCAACCAATAAACGTCTCATAGATGGCCCCGAACAAATCGGGGGCCGCCAATACTGCACTCACCCAGACTCGCAACAGCTCGAATCCGTTCAAGAAAAGGGCACCGACCATCGCTTCCGCCTGAACCCCGTACGGCATCCACGCGATGACACTCACGAGCACCGTCGGCCATAATAAAATCATGACAATCCAGACGAGGAAAGACATGAGGACGGCTTGAAGCCGATTTCGGCCGATGACGCCAACGAATGTCCCGAGCGCCGTACCATACGCGATGAGGCCAAACGAATATGCCCATAGGACGACCCACGTCTTGAGAGGCATCGATACGAAGAATGACGAGAGCGCATAGGCGAGCGTGACAATCAAAGCCTGCGTCGTGAGAAAGGCGCTGTAACGCATCCAGACGAGTCGAAACATCGATAGCGGGTACGTCGTCAATAGTCGCAACCGTTTCGACTCCCGTTCTCCCCCCCACTGGAGCGCCGTCGTCAACATGACGAACAGGGGCAAGACGAGGCCGATGATGGTGAGCAATGTCGCGTTGATGTTCGTGTAGGCGGTCGCCACCGGCAGTGCTTGCCCGAGACCGCCGAGCAGCACGAGTGTCACCATCCAGGTGAACAGGAAGACATAACTCTCTTTTTGACGTAACGTGCGCGACCACTCGATCCGCCACAGCATCATTTACTGTCCGTGGCCTTCTGACGAATCGCTATCACTCATCTTGTTGTCATCATCTGTGTGCATCTTTTTATGTTGTTTCATTTCTCCGCGTTCCCATGAATGGCTCTTCAAGTCGTCGAGGTCCATGACCGTGCCACCGTTCTCGTCCACATAAGCCTCAGCATCCGCTGCCTTCGCGAACGAGACGATATTGTAAGCCATCGGTGTCTTCGACATCTTATCGTAAACGAACGCCCCTTCTTCGAGGTCGACCCATTCTTTCGTGTTGTAGTCTTTGACGTACATGGCCGCGATGTCTTCCTCCGTTTGTTCTGGATACCAGTCCCGCATCAAACACCCGATGTCATCAAACGCATAGCCTTTTCCGTTGTCCATGATCGCCTCGGCAGCGAACTGTTCGTCCATGATCTTCATGTTACACACCTCGCATTCGGTCTCGCCCCATTTGATGTCGAACGGTTCCGCCGCCGCACTCGAACATGCCCCTAAGGCTAGCGTCAATCCTGACGCGGTGAGTAATCCTGCCATCTTCTTATAAGTAATCATCTTGTTTCCTCCCAAATCGCCATAATAAAATCAATAATCCACTCAACACGGTTGCCCCAACTGTTCCTTGCCATTCCAACTCGAACGACGTCGCCCGGGGCGAAACGTCGGTGAGCGTGACCTCGTCGGGGCTCCTGAGGACACGCTCGAGTACGGTCAATCCTGGGGCCCCGTACAATAATTCAAACGCTTCATATGAATCAGCGAGTAAAAACAAATACGGATCGGCCCGATACGGGATCTCACTCTGTCCATCCCGTGTCAAATCAAGTGTCTGTCCACCCCAATCGTTCCCGACGACCACGTTATCGGCCGCTTCGAATGATACGACGGGATAGCGATTATTCGTCACATCGTTCCCGGTCAGCGTCATCCCGTTAGCCCGTTTTAAACGCAGGCCAATATCATTTCCGTTCACTCCATTGTCGTGAATCGCTGTCCATTCCGACTTCTCGGCATAGATGCCGACACGGTTCCCATAGATCGCATTGGCGCGGATGCTCGTTTCAACCGCTTCGAACAACATGAGTCCCATCCCGCTCGCACCGACTTGGTCATAGATTTGTCCATTTTCGATGCGGACGCGCTCGGTCCCCATCACCATCGCGCCCGTTTTATTGTGGTGCAGGTTCGGTGATAGAATCGAGACGTCCGTCGGGAACATGAGATGAATGCCGTACCTTGAGTTCGTGACGAGCGGTCGGACCAATTCGTGTCCGGTCCCATTTTCGATATAAATCCCGTCACGGACATGGTCGATGCTGGCTCCTTTGATCACAGTCGCTTCGCTATCGTGGATGGAGATGCCGTCTTCACGGCCCTTGCCCGTCACGTTCGGGCGAATCAATCGGACCCCGTAACTATCCTCGACAGCAATCCCGGTCCCGGCCGCCTCGATTGTGACATCGATGACTTGATGGCCGAGTCCTACGATAAATACCGCGGGTCCCCTGGCCTGATTGCACTGCTCGATCTCGACGTTCTCGAGCACGGCCCCGGTCCCTTCAAGTTGAAATGCAGGGCGTTCGCAACTGCTGAATCGCTTTCCTTCGCCGTTAAACGTTTCGTTCGATTGAATCACGATTGGTGCTTCGAGCGACACCGCCCCTGTATCCGCGTGTACTGCTGCGGGCGCGAAAAACCATAACGCGAGTAACCAGCCTAGTTGTCTCATAACCCCTCCTCTTGATGAATCGCTTACAAACCATATTGTACGAAAACCTAGGGGGGTATGTGTGTCGTTTTTATGGGATTCGTTTGACAGTTTCTTCATAAAAAAAACACAAGCGGCGAAGGGGTCATTTCGCCGCTTGTGTTGCTGTTATTTCGCCTTGTCGGCCCATACTTTCGTGAAGTCTTGGAGCATCTCGTCGCCGGTCTTTTGACCGCCAACGTACGCTTGCATCAACGCACCATATTCGTTGACCGCACCATCCGGGTACTTGAACCAGTTCCATGAGATCGTCTTGCCTTCGTTCGAATAGGCCAAGATATCATCAGCCAGTGGTCCAAGGTCGTTCGCTTCAATCGATTTGAACGCCGGGATGAATTTGAACTTGTTGACCATATAGTCTTTACCTGTGTCGGATGTCGCCATCCACTCGAGGAAGTCTTTCGCTTCTTCCTTATACTCCGAGTTTTTGTTGACGACCCAGTTGTTCGGGACACCGACCGGCAAGCGGTCCATCTTCTCTTTGTCATCGTTAATCGGGATTGGCACGAAGCCCATCTCGATGTCCGGGTTTACGTCGAGAATCATCTGTTGGGCCCAGTTCCCTTGTTGGAGCATTGCCGTCTCACCTTGCGCGAACTGTGTGACTTGCGTATTATAGTCCGTCGTGAGTGGATTCTTATTGCCGTATTTGATGGTGAGGTCGAACAGTTTCAAGAACTGTTGGAACTGCTCGTTGTCCTCAAATTTCCCTTTATTCTCGTTCAATGCCTGGATGAACGCATCCGGATCGTCTTGTTGCGCCATTGGAATGTTGAGCAAGTGGATTCCGAGAATCCAGAACTCGGCGTAACCGACTGAGAACGGTGTGATGCCCGCTTTGTCCAATTTCTCAGCCGCATCCGTCAACTCTGACAACGTCTTCGGCAGTTCGCTGATGCCGGCCTTTTCGAACAGCTCTTTATTATAGATGAAACCATACCCTTCCAAGTTCATCGGCATTCCGTAAAGTTTGTCGTCCATCGTCATCGGTTCTTTGGCCACTTCCGTCAAATCACCGACCCACTTCTCGCCTGACAAGTCTTCCAATTTGTCCTTCCACGTCTGCGCTTCGGTAAAGCCACCATTATTGAAGATATCCGGCTCGTTGCCCGACGCGAACTGTGACTTGAGCGCAGCGCCGTAATCGGCTCCGCCGCCGACTGTTTGAACGGTCACTTTGACGCCGGTCTCTTCCTCGTATTCTTTCGCCATCGCTTCGAGGTCTTTGGCAATTTCCGCTTTGAACTGGAAGACGTTCAACGTGACATCTTGCTTATCCCCGTTATCCGCGTTCGCATCGTTCGATCCTTCATCTTCCGTAAGCGACCCGCCGCCACAGGCCGCAAGTGTCAATACCATTCCCGCCGTCATGACGGCGGTTGATAATCTCCATTTACGTTTCATTTCGCTTCCTCCTAAGTATAGAGTCGACAATCCTTCAACATTCGGTACACCCTAACTTTAGATGAAAACGCTTCCATTATGTAGGTGTCAAAATTGACGTGTAGGGTGGAAAATGTTGCACAGAAAACCAGGACTTTCTTGTTGGAAAGAAAGTCCTGGTTCTAGTTTCTTCTATATAATTACAACAGACTGATTCCAGCTTCTTCACATGCTGCGATCATCTCACTCGGCCAAACCGAAGATTGAACTTCGCCGATATGGCGAGCGCGAAGCAAGTACATCGCGATACGTGATTGTCCGATGCCGCCGCCAATCGTGAGCGGGAGGCGTCCTTCAAGGACTGCTTGATGGAACGGATATTTCCGTTTTTCTTCAGCACCGGCTGTCACCAACTGCTCTTCAAGCGCCTTCTCATCGACACGGATTCCCATCGACGACAATTCGAACGCCGATTCGAGTTCCGGGTGCCAGACGAGGATATCGCCGTTGAGTGACCAGTCGTCATAATCCGCCGCACGCCCGTCATGCTTATCGCCCGAAGCGAGTGCGCCGCCGATTTGCGAGAGGAAGACCGCGCCATATTCTTTACAAATCGCGTGCTCACGTTCTTTTGGTGTGAGCGCCGGGTAAAGGTCTTCCAACTCTTGGCTCGTCAAGAAATGAATTGCCTCTGGCAAAATCGCCTCAATCCCGTACATCGATTCGACCGTCTGCTCCGTTTCGCGCAGTGCCGCGTAGATTGATTCGACCGTCGCCTTCAAATATTCGATCGTCCGGTGTTCCCGAGCGATGACACGTTCCCAATCCCACTGATCGACGTAGAGCGAGTGTGTGGCATCGAGCTCTTCATCACGACGGATGGCGCGCATCTGTGTGTACAACCCTTCACCGACTTCGAATCCGTAGCGGCCAAGCGCTTCACGTTTCCATTTTGCGAGCGATTGAACGATTTCGAGTTCGTGTCCTGGATACTGTGTGTCGAATTGGATGATGCGTTCGACGCCGTTCAAATGGTCGTTGACACCGCTCGCCGATGTGACGAACAGAGGTGCTTGAACTTGTGTGAGTCCGAGTGCCGTGCTGAACTTGTCTTCGAATGTCGCCTTCACTACTGTAATCGCCTGTTGTTTTGCTTTCATCTTGCTTGTTGCTGTTGTTGTCATTTTTTCTTCCTCCAATTGTGGGATTTCGGGATGGAGCAATAGAAAAAAGCCCTCCAATCCCATGGACTATGGGACGGAAGGCTTCAAGCTCCGCGGTGCCACCCAAATTAGTAGACGAATCTACTCACTTTTTCGAGACGAACATCTCGTAGTTCCGATAACGGGGAACAGTCCGGCTACGTCTACTTGCAGAGCTTTCGGGTAGCGACTCCAGGAGGTTCTTCGACAGAGATTTCAGTCCGGGCTCTCACCTTCCCCGGCTCGCTTTGCTTACGTCTTCTGTGTACTCGTCCTTTCAATGTCGTTCACAATTGAATTGACCCAATTATTATCAATATTCAGACGAATGTCAACAGATTTTTCAAAAAAAAAATTCTCCCCCGTGTAGCGGACGAGGGAGATCCCTTGGGAAGGGTTATTTGATCGAGCCGCTCGTGATCCCTTTGATGATATGCTTTTGCATACCGAAGAAAAAGACGAGGAGCGGAACGATCCCAAGGACTAAACCAGCAAGTGCCAAATCCCATTGTTTTGTATATTGTCCGAAGAAATAGAACGTCGCGAGCGGAATCGTCCGCAGCTCGATGTCTCGGAGGACAAGTGAAGGTAAGAGAAAATCGTTCCAAATCCAAAGGCTGTTCAAAATGACGATCGTCACCGTGATCGGTTTCAGGAGTGGGAACACGATCCGCCAAAAGACACCCCACGTCGAGCAACCGTCAATAATGGCCGCTTCTTCAATCTCTTCCGGAATCGACTTCATAAAACCGTGGTATAGAAAGACGGAGATTCCAGAGCCGAAGCCAAGATACATGACCATCAGCCCCCAATGGCTGTTTAACAGACCGAGTACGCTCGACACTTTTACGAGTGGAATCATAATCGATTGGAACGGGATGACCATTGCCGCAACGAACAAGAAGAAGATGACGGTCGAAATCCAATGTTTTGTCCGGACGAGCTTCCATGCCGCCATCGACGTGAACAGCACGATGAGAAGGTTTGCCCCTGCCGTGATGAGAAGCGAGTTCAAGAAGACGCGTCCGTAGTTCATCGCCTCCCACGCCTCTGAATAATTCGAGCCGAGCCAAACGCTCGGCAAGGCGGACGTGTTCGTGTAAATCTCAGCAATCGATTTGAACGAGTTGACGATGACGTAATAGAACGGGACGAGATATAACAGCCCGAGCAAAATCGCTACCAGCTCGACAAGACCGAGCCCCGCCGTATATCCACCCGTACGCAGCGGTTTTTGTGGCAACAACTGTCGCGGTGTCTGGTCGATGTTTGCTTCGATGCGTTCCATTTTTTCCGTTGTCATGCCTCCACCTCCCGCTTTTTCGTCAAGTAGACTTGAGTGACGGTAATCGCCGCGACGACAAGGAAGAAGATGACCGCTTTCGCCGACCCGAGACCGTAATTGTTATTCACGAACGATTCCGTATAGATGTTCAAGGCGAGCATCTCGGTCGATTTGAACGGGCCTCCGTTCGTGAGCGACAAGTTCGTGTCGAACACTTTGAACGACCAGGAAATCGTCAAAAACAGACAGATGGTGATTGACGGCATAATCATCGGTAACGTGATGTGACGCAACATTTTCAACTTGTTCGCCCCGTCGATTTTAGCCGCTTCGAGTAAATCTGTCGGCACATTTTGAAGCGCTGCGATGTAAATGACCATCACATAGCCCCCACCTTGCCAGATGGCGACAATGACGATGCCCCAAAACGCTGTTTGGGCATCACCAAGCCACGGTAGTTCGAACAGACTCCATCCTGTCAGCGCCCCGATTGACTCGAAACCTTTCACATAGATGAACTGCCAAATGAATCCGAGGATGAGTCCTCCGATCAAGTTCGGCATGAAAAAGATCGTTCGCAACAGGTTGCGTGTCTTGATGTTCATCGTCAATAGCAAAGCCAACAGGAAGCCGACAATATTCGTCAGCACCACGGCCACGAGCGTATATTTCGTCGTGATCCAGAACGAGGCACGGAACTGCTCATCCTCAAATAAAATCCGATGATAGTTGTCGAGTCCAACCATATTCAATTGTCCTGTCACGCCGTTCCAATCCGTGAAACTGTAGTAAATCCCGTTGAAGAATGGAATAAGCACAATCGCCACAAACGCTAAAAACGCCGGACCGACGAATGCGATAAAAATCGCCGGCTTTTTCCAGTTCCGTTTCTGCTTGATTCGTTTCGATGTTTCTGTCATGTTCATCGCCTCCACTATCAACTTACCGTCTACAGCCAAGAATGAAAACGGATACATTTGACAGAAAGGGTGGAATATATTGCACTCAATGGGTGAATTCTACGAGACGATGAGTTATGATAAACTCAATGACAACACGAACGAGTCTTCCCTAATGGAGATTTAAACCTTGATTCCAAGTCGATTCACGAATGAAAATACTTAAAAATACTACAATGTTCGAAAGTGGAGGGATTTTATACATGACGACGATTAAACCGTTATCCGACCTAACAATTGCCCAACAAGCCGAGATGTTACCCGTCAAAGAGATTGCGGAAAAACTCGGTTTACAAGAAGATGACATCGATCTATACGGGAAATATAAAGCCAAGTTATCCTTCGATGTACTTGATCGGATGTCGACTCGCGAAGACGGGAAACTCATCCTTGTCACGGCAATCAATCCGACCCCAGCCGGTGAAGGAAAGTCGACCGTCACCGTTGGCCTCGGCCAAGCACTCAACCAACTCGACAAACAAGCGATCGTTTGTCTTCGTGAACCGTCGCTCGGCCCGACGATGGGCTTAAAAGGCGGTGCGGCCGGCGGCGGGTTCAGCCAAGTGTTGCCGATGGAAGACATCAATCTTCACTTCACAGGTGACATGCACGCAATCACTTCCGCACATAACACAATTAGCGCCATGCTCGATAATCATCTCCACCAAGGAAACGATCTCGGGATCGACGTCCGTAAAATCGTTTGGAAACGTGTCCTCGACTTGAATGACCGCGCGCTTCGTCACGTGACGATCGGCCTTGGCGGCAGTGCCCACGGAGTGCCTCGTGAAGACGGGTTCGATATCACGGTCGCTTCTGAAATCATGGCCATCCTCTGCCTCGCCGATTCGTTGACCGATCTTGAGGCGCGCATCAAACGAATCGTCGTCGCGTACGATCAGGACAATGAGCCGATCACAGCCGAACAAATCGGTGCGGCCGGAGCCGCGACACTACTGTTGAAAGAAGCGTTCAAGCCGAACTTGGTGCAGACGCTCGAACAGACGCCTGCCCTCGTCCACGGCGGACCGTTCGCCAACATCGCCCACGGCTGCAACTCGTTGATCGCGACGAAAACCGCGCTCAAACTCGGCGAATACGTCGTCACTGAAGCCGGATTCGGAGCCGACCTCGGGGCCGAGAAGTTCTGTCATATCAAGTCGCGTATCGGAAAACTGAATCCAGACGCCGTCGTCCTCGTGGCAACGGTTCGTGCCTTGAAAATGCATGGCGGTATCGCCAAAGATCAACTCCACGTCGAGAACGTCGGAGCCGTCGGGAACGGATTGAAACTTCTCGCCAAACACGTTGAGACGATGGGGAAACTCGGATTGCCGACTGTCGTCGCACTCAACCGATTCAATTCGGATACGCCAGAAGAATTGTCGGCCGTCATCGAGTGGTGTGAAGCGAACCACATTCGTGTCGCGTTAAGTGAGGTTTGGTCAAATGGCGGACAAGGCGGACTCGCCCTCGCCGAGGCCGTCATCGAAACGATTGAGTCGAACGAGAGTACGTTTACTCCCCTCTATGCGTTGACCGATTCGATCGAACAAAAAATCTTGACGATTGCCCGCGAAGTGTATGGGGCGGCCGACGTCGCGTTCACCGCGACCGCGAAAAAGCAGATGGCACAAATTGAAGCAAACGGCTGGCAGCACTTGCCGATCTGTATGGCGAAGACGCCGTTCTCACTGTCGGATGACCCGACAAAACTCGGCTACCAACACGGGTTCACTGTGACAGTGCGAGAGTTGAAACCGTCGGTCGGCGCCGGTTTCCTCGTCGCCTTGACAGGAAACGTCTTGACGATGCCAGGGTTGCCGAAACAACCGGCCGCCTTGAATATGGGAATCGACGACACCGGTAAAGCGATCGGTTTATTTTAAAAAAGCGATGGAGGGATAGGGATGGACGTCACAGAACATACGTATGCGGACGGATACAGGACACAACTCCTGCACGTCAAGGCGAGACAGCCAATTGGAAATTGTTTCATCTTTCACGGCATGCTAGAGCATCATGGTCGATATGTCGAATTCGCTGATTATTTGTCAAAAATTGGTTTTAACGTATTCCTATGTGACCTCCGAGGCGCAGGTTCTTCAGCACGGGATCAATCCACTTACGCTCACTTGTCTCCACATGCAGGCTTCGATCAAATGGTCGACGACGCCATCTCGCTCCTCGACCATTATCAAGACGATTTGCCGACCGTCATTCTCGGGCATAGTTTCGGCTCACTCCTTGCCCGTCGCCTCGGGC
Source organism: Exiguobacterium sp. SL-9 (assembly GCF_004336985.1). Taxonomy (GTDB): domain Bacteria; phylum Bacillota; class Bacilli; order Exiguobacteriales; family Exiguobacteriaceae; genus Exiguobacterium. The sequence goes on along the minus strand of NZ_SJUO01000005.1, from coordinate 103,780 downwards.
AACAGTTAGGTCATCGCCTAGCTGGCGTGATCGCCGTCTCTCCACCTCCCCACTCGGGATGGATTGGACGCGTCGGACTCTATGCGATTGAACTGGCCATCCGGTTCAAAGGGAGCAACTATAACTCTCGCTTTTTCGAACGCTTACTATTTGGACGGTATAACTTGAAATTCTTACCGGCCACGACCGAGAGCGATTGGATTTCAAGTGTTCCTGAAGAAGTATCCGCCTATTTAAGTGACCCGAATTGCGGCGGAATTCCGACGCTCGGTTACTTGCACGAAGTAGCACGCGCATCGCTCGATGTGACGTCCACCGCTCGAATCCACGAACATCCGAAAACGTTACCGATGTTGTTCGTTGTCGGAGCCGACGATCCAGTCGTCCATGACGGTGAGGGACTAACGGGAATCGTCCGCAAGCATCAGTCTGCTGACATCGAGTTGACCGTCCTCTCCTATGACGACGCCAGACATGAGATTCTACGTGAACGACAACAACAAGATGTCTGGACCGATATCGGCGATTGGATGGGTCAAACCGTACAAATCACAAAAAGAACCTCCTAGTAAATGGAGGTTCTTTTTAATTTACAAAATAATACATATTCATTCTAATTCATTTACCTTTTTTGTAATTCCACTCCTTCTTTCCAATTTTCAAATAAGATATACTTAGACCGCAAAGCCATAAACGAATACTAATTCACAAGTCTGTATTCACCGAAAGGGGTAAGACATTGAAACCAACGATCACAAGATTGAGTACAGCCGTACTGCTTTCTAGTACATTATTTATTACACAAGCGCCGACTCAATCATACGCAGCAACGTACGAAGGAACAGTGAATACGTCAATTTTGAATGTTCGCTCCTCAACATCTACAGCCTCACCAATTGTAGGAAAACTTACAAAGGGCAGTGTCGTCACTGTCTACTCAACAAGCAATAATTGGGCTCAAATTGACTTCAATGGCCAAAAGCGATACGTCTCTGCCAGTTATCTGTCTTTAAAATCGGCTTCTAATCAAGAGACGGCTCAACCATCTAAAGAATATATCGCTCAAGAAAACGTGAATGTAAGAGTTTCTCGGACAACTTCATCATCTGTCATCACGACCATTCCTAAAGGGTCAACCGTCACTTATTTGGCATCCTACGGTGCTACTGGTTCGTGGTTAAAAGTGTCTTACAAGGGCAAAACAGGATATGTAGCGGCACGTTACTTTACAATTAAAGATTCCTCTACTGTCGTTCAGCAATCGACCTCTGTGAATTATGCAGCAAAAGCAACGGTTAATTTACGTTCAAGTACTTCGACAACAGCTTCGATTATTGGAAGTGTGCCAAAAGGAAGCATTGTCAGTTATATTTCTTCACATGGTGCGTCAGGATCATGGATGAAGATTAAATACAATGGAAAAACCGGGTATGTCGCAGCGGCATACTTCACTAAAGTTTCTTCCGGTTCTACTCCTTCTACACCTTCTTCGTCATCAACTCATACGACAAAAGAGGCTGTTAGCTTGAAGCAAGGAACATACAGCAGTGCAAAGACACTTACAAGCATTCCTTCAGGGGCACACGTCACATTAATTTCCTTACATGGAGCGACAGGATCTTGGGCAAAAATCACGTATAACAAGTTGACAGGATATATTCCAAACCGTAGCTTGCAGTCGATCGAGAAGCAAAATACGATTTCGCTTTACACACAACGCAACACTGCGGTCTATAAAACCAAATGGACGGCTGGCACTGTCTTAAAACAACTCCCACTGAATACAGAGGTTAAACAACTATCTGATTTGGGATCATGGATTAAAGTGTCTGTAGGATCAATTACCGGATACATTCCGAAACGAGATCTCGCTGAGACAAAAGTCGTGGCAACAATCACTCCGTATTTTGCTCAACAAGAGGCCTTGATGTATACATCAAGATGGACATCGAGTAAAGTGATTCAAACAATTCCATCAGGGGCAAAAGTCGAACATCTTGAGACCTATGGAACAAACAAGTCGTGGTATAAAGTTCGCTATGCGAATCAGACAGGCTATGTCGCATCTCGCAACTTTGCGTTAACGCCTCCTGTAACAGAACAATACGGAACCGAGCGGGAAGTTCAAGTCGTAGTCGCCAACAATGGCACGTTGAACGTCCGAACGAAGCCCGTGGACGGCGATGTCATTGGTACGCTCGCTAACGGGACAGTCGTCAAAGTAAAACCAATCGTCGGCAGCGACTGGGGGCTCATCTCGTATCTCCTTAACGGTTCGCTCGTAAAAGGATATATCTCTCTCACGTATACGAAACCGTATACGCCACCTGTTGCCGGTAGCAAAGAGATGGTGATCACACACACTGCTTATCCGTACACGCTCACTTCGATGATCGCGACGCAGCGCAACGTGTTCGCCCAGTCGGATGCTTACCGGACAGCGTACGCTTACGTGCCAAAAGCGTACATCACACGCGCTACAGCGACTGCTACAACCGGGACAGTCAACTCGACAGAGCTATTTACGACTTCATTCCAATACTTGAAAGCAACCGCTTCATCATCAGCGACAAACTTGGCTAGTCTCTCGACCAATACGAAGCTCGAGTATCTCGGCACTCAAAAGGTCGGCTCGACGACTTGGTTTAAAGTAAAGTCTGGTCTATTCACTGGATACGTCAGCGCAGCCAACGTCGCTGGAAACGTCAAAGTGTTGAAAGATGCCTCGATGACGGCACATTCGTTCGGGGTGCTCAATCCAGGCGAAGCGGTGGCAATCACCGGTGAAATCGGTCAATATTACACAATCAGCTACTACCGACCGAGCGGCTATAACATCCGTGTCTACGACCGCGCATGGCGTCTCGCGACGGATGAGGAAATTACGCGTCAAGTCTCACCGACATCGTTCGCCACGACGTCACGTGAATATTTCCAATTCCTCGACTTGTCGAAGAGTGCCGATTTGACGGCAACCGTCTTAAACAAATCGCTCATCGGAAAAGGGATTTTAGCAGGTCGTGGCCAGGCGTTCATCGACGCCTCACGCACACACAACGTCAACGAAATTTACTTGTTGTCGCATGCGCTGCTTGAAACCGGTCACGGCACATCCGCCCTCGCCACCGGGACGCTCGTCTCGACTGTCGACGGCAAAGCCGTTACTCCGAAGACGGTCTACAACATGTATGGCATCGGTGCAATCGATGGGAACGCCCATGTCAAAGGGGCCGAACGCGCTTATAAAGAAGGCTGGTTCACACCAGAAGCTGCCATCATCGGCGGGGCCAAGTTTATCGGCGACTCGTATATCAACAACCCGAACCGGAAACAGAACACGCTCTATAAGATGCGGTTCAATCCGAGCAATCCTGGTACGTATCAATATGCCACCGATATTTCGTGGGCGACAAAACAAACGGCCAATATTTATAACATGTACCAACAGCTCGACGCTTACACGCTTTACTTTGAAGTTCCAAAATTCCAATAACACAAAAGAGACACGCAGCCGTCATGGGCGCGTGTCTCTTTTCATGTCCATTCAATCGAGTCGATAATCGATTCGATCTCTAACTTCTCATTCGTCACTTCGTCGGCGACATACGTCAAAAACAAAAGCCGCTTTCCGTCTGTCAACGACCACACATCAAGATGCATGCCGTCCTCGATTCCGCTCGCATAGGCCGTCGTCATGCCGCCGGCCTCCGTTGTAACGCTCGGGGCGACTTTGATGTCGATCGGGAACTCGCCTAAAAACGTGTTCAACTCTTGAAGGGCCGCATCACTTGGGGCTTGCGCTTCTTCCGCTTCATAAATCGACATTTGAAGCGTTCCTTGTGCATCTGTCTCAACAGAGTAAAAACTGACGTGGTCTTCTTCTTCGTTGTATTCAAAGTGTTCTGGGTAGGATAGACGGATCCAACCGTCGATCTCATATTCCTTCATGCTGTTTGCTCCTTCGTTTTCTTGAATGCCAGCCCAGTCACCATTTTCGCTTGAAGCGCATATTTGAGACGCTCCGTCACGTAAAGGCGTTGGCTGTTTCGATCTTGGGCAATCATGTGCCCGAATAAGTTCAATCGTACTGTTTGATGTGATAAAAAATAGAGCCGGTCCGGATCTAACGGTCGATACTCACCGGAATCTTCGAGATGTTCAATCTCAAAGCGACGTAACACATTGAGTGCGCAGTATTGATCCGTCTTCCCGGTGCTCGTGTGCAACTCGACTCGAACGAGTTGAATATCGTATGGGCATACATTCATAAAAATTGGGCCGATTCGTTCGTGGATAAGTAAGACGCCCATATCCGTCTCAATCAAATCGGGAAGCGCCTGTTTGTCTTGAGAGATACTCAAGACAACATAAGGGCGTTCAGTCGGTGCGAGCAATTCCCCTTTAAAAAAGCGGAATCGTTGGATGCCGGTCAATACACGGGCCCGCCATGCACTCCCACGAGCTTCCGCTTCAATCCGATATAACCTTTCTCGTCCCACGACTACTCCCCCTTCAATTGTTTGAGCGACGCGACGAATCGTTCCCACTCTTGGTCATCACAGACGACCTTACTTTCAATTCCCCATTTTTCATCGATAGTCAAACGTACTTCATTCGTTTCGAGATGACGCGTGAGCTGAAGTGCCCCGATTTGAACGAATAGCGGTTCGACGATGAACTCGTTCGTGGCCGGACCGATCCATTTCAATCGTTCCGTTCGAAGAATCACCTGCCAGTCCGTCTCGTGATTAATTGAGAACATCCATTGACGAAGCTTCATATCGTGGTTGAGTGGTTTGGATTGTTTCATCATCCGAAACCCTTCGCTCATCATCTGTAAATAGGATTTACGCTCACTCATGCCCCATCCACTCCTCTCTTCTATTATCTTAGCAAGACGACCTAGCCGCAACAACCAATGTTTTTTCAAAAAAGGGTTTGCAAAGCTAAAATCCTGTGCTATTATATTACCGTAACGTTAAGCGTTTCGCGGGTGTAGTTTAATGGTAAAACCTCAGCCTTCCAAGCTGATGACGAGAGTTCGATTCTCTTCACCCGCTCCAATTTTAAATTTCATATGCGGGTGTAGTTTAATGGTAAAACCTCAGCCTTCCAAGCTGATGACGAGAGTTCGATTCTCTTCACCCGCTCCAATTACCGACATATACGCGAGAGTTTGCTCGCACACATAACTGCACGGTGTACCGTGCCTGAAGCAGGACGTCATTCGACGTTCTGCTTTTTTGTTTTTTACGATAATAGCAGTCATACCGACGACGCTTAAATGATGGCGATTCGGGAAAAGGATGGAAGACAAGAAGGAGGGATTCCCGTGATTCAAGTACGTCTTCAACCGTTCACCGTGTACGAGAGCGCTTTAATGCGGACGACTTCGACGTTAGTCGAGACGAATGAGAGCTTGATCGTCATCGATCCGAACTGGTTGCCTGAAGAGATTGCTACCATTCGCCGCGACGTCGAACTGCGTCGACAAGGAAAAAAGCTGTATGTTATCTATACACATCAGCACTATGACCATATCATCGGGGCTTATGCGTTCCCTGATGCGACCGTGATTGCGTCTCAAGCGTTCGTCGAGACGGATGCGAGTTCTCAGCTCAATGAGATCCAATCGTTCTACGAACAGTATTACATCGATCGTCCCATCGTCAAACCTACTGTCGATATTATGATTTCGGAAGATGGTACCCTCGCACTCGGCTCCACTCCCATCACGTTTTTATTAACCCCTGGTCACGAATCGACTCATATGTCTTTAATCGTCGAACCGCTGAGACTTCTCGTATGCGGAGATTACGGTTCCAATATCGAACCTCCGTTCATCGAGCATGACGCCGAAGCGTATGTAAACTCCTTGCAAAAGCTTCAGTCTGCCATTTACGAGTATGAGATTCGTTGGCTCATTCCAGGTCACGGTGATTTATGCGATGATCGCAGCAAGATGATAGAACGGCTGAGCGCGGCCGAAGAGTATATCCTCGCTCTGCCCGAGGAACGCGTCTGGTCTCCCCATTGGCCCGAGCACGCTTTCTTCCAACGTGTTCATGAACGGAATCGGAAGCATGTCGAACAAAAAACGAAAGAGCGCGAGTCGCGCCAACAAGATTATTGACACAAAAAAATCGCAACGTCTCCCCAAGACGTTGCGATTCCCCCCTATTATGTAGACCTATTTCTTTGTGACGCGCTCTGAACGGACCGTGAACATACGGTCAATCCCATAAATGGTCACGCCGGTGAAAGCGAGCAATCCAATCATAGCTGATGAAAACATTGACCATACCCCCATTGTTCACAAATTCGTCAAAATCACCCCGTGCCTTCATTATAGAAGAAAATAAACAAAAAAGAAAGCGTTTTCTTCTAACTTTCTTCACATTTCCGTCAACGCTTCATGTTCATGTTTGCTTGTCCAACCTCGCTCAAATATGTGTAGCTTTTGTGTAATGTGGGAATACACTCTATAAGAATAAAGAGACAGAAAGCTGTTCGTTGAGGAGGAAGAGGCATGATTAAATACGGCACATTGGTGCGGGTCGAAGGGAAGTATGCCGTGTTACGTTGGAACAACGGCTCGAGTTTTATCCCGAGACGATTCTTGCCATCAGAAGCACGTGTTGGCGATACAATTATTCGAGATAACCACCATTATTATCTCGAGGAAGACATGACACCGAATTTCGATGCACTGATCAAACAACATTATAAAAAGTAGACAAAGACAGACCGGTTCACTCCCAGTCTGTCTTTGTCCGTTCCATTCATTTCGTTTGATCACGCAACCAATCGAAATCAACTGGTCCGACTTGTTTGGCGGTAATCACACCGTCTGGACCAATGACATAGGTCGTCGGGAGAGCAACGACGCGATACGTCTTCTCGACCGCCCCGTCCTCGTCCAATAAGACCGGGAAACTGACCGGGACTTCCCGTAAAAAAGCGTCGACGTCTTGTTTGCCGCGGCGTTCGTTTTTCGTCGCGTTCACCCCGAGCACCGGAATACCCGTTTCTTCACCAAACGCAATCAACTCGGGCAGTTCGTCTCGACACGGTGGACACCACGACGCCCAAAAATTTAAGACGACTGGTTGTCCTTCGTAATCGGCGAGCGACAACCGTTCTCCCTCGGTTGTTTCGAGGTCAAACTTCGGCGCTCGCTGACCGACCTCGAGTCCACCGAGGACGCTATCGTCCGTGGCGATGCTGACTGCCGGCTCATTCGCTTGGCTGTTAAACTCGTCATATCCTTTATAGCCCAATCCGGCGATGAGGCCTGCCATGATCAGCCCGATAGCTAGTTTATGAAATCGCATGATTTACCCCTTGTCCTGTGTACTATTCACTCCTAAACTTAACTTATCACATCATTCAAAGGAGAGTAACTATCTTGCAACTTCACAATGAGAAAGTTAGCGTCACTTTAAAAGCGCACGGCGCCGAAATGACGAGTTGGAAAGTCGATGGGACGGAACTCCTTTGGCAAGGCGATCCGACATATTGGGGGCGGCAAGCCCCCATCCTGTTCCCGTTCGTCGGACGACTGCTCGACGACCGTTACTTATATGACGGGATGACGTACACGATGAGCCAACACGGGTTTGCGCGCGATGAACTGTTTGAGGTCGCCGAGGCTTCCGATACACATGTCCGTTTCCGCCTTCGCGATTCGGTCGAGACGTGTAAACACTATCCGTTCTCCTTCGAACTGAACGTCATTTATCGTCTCATCGGCGAAGAGTTGAGTGTGACGTATCGTGTCGTCAACCGAGATGACGCCGTCCTCCCGTTCAGCATCGGCGGACATCCTGCCTTCAACATCCCGTTTGCGGGGGGCACGTTCGAAGACTACACAATCGACTTTGGGGAGACGCGAACGCTCGACCGGTTATTGCTGGAAGGTCCGTACTTGACGGGTGCCTATCAACCGCTCGGAGAACGCCGGTACATCCCGTTGACCCATCACCTGTTCGACCAGGACGCTCTCATCTTTGAACAAATCGAATACGCGGCGCTCAGACATCAGCCGAGCGGTCGGGCCATCGTCATGGAGTCCCCGCACTTCACCCATTTTGGCATCTGGTCGCCTCCACAATCTGACGCCCCGTTCGTCTGTCTCGAACCTTGGTTCGGACACGCCGACTACAAAGGTCCTCGAAAAGACATCCGCCATAAAGAAGATATGCAACTGCTCGACCCAGGCGAGTCGTTCGAGGCGACTTACACCCTATACACCGAATAAAAAACGTGCTGACCGATATGGTCAGCACGTTTTGTTAAAAGCGATTCTCTTGCTCCGCCTCATACTCTGATGGCGGTTTTTTCATGACGATGGCCAGGACGATATAAATCAATAGACCGGGACCCCCGAACAAGGCGAGCACGACGAAAATGATACGCATTAACGTGACATCGACGCCGAGGTATTTCCCAAGTCCCGAACAGACACCGGCAATCATTTGATCAGACGGATCTTTATACAATTTTCGTTCCATCAGGACACCTTCTTCTCCAGATTTTCGTTAGCGTTGTGGTCGACGAAGCGTCGTTCTGCCACCGGTCGCCACTTCTCCACGACTATCAAAATCGAGCGCTTCATTGATTGGGGTACTGCCAGATTTCACTTCGATTCGACGGCCATACAACCCGCGATTATCAAGCGAGGCAGCAATGATCGTCGCGACGTCCGTTTCAGAAATCGTCGCACCACTCGCATCACTTAAATCTTCCGATGCCTCAATCGAGCCTTTTCCTGGCCCATCCACAATGGTCACTGGGCAAATGATCGTGTAGTTTAAACCGCTATGTTCGATATACTCATCGGCCGCATTATTGGCAGACAAGAAGTTGAAATGTTCTTTCGGTGCCGCGTCCGGTTGATCCGCGCCGTATGCACTGAGCAAGACGACGTGACGGACACGTTCTTTTTTAGCAGCGTCGATTGCTTTCATCGCGACATTGCGGTCCAGCAGTTCGATCTCCTTGCTCGACCCATCTGCTCCTGCCGTTGCTGCGATGATGACAGCATCTTGTCCCGAAGTCGCCTCGTGAATCCCTTTATCCAATTCTTTCTCGACGTCGACGGTGAGCACGCGTGCACCCATCTTTTCATACTCTGCCTGTAGTTCAGGATAACGAATTAAAGCGGTCACTTGATGCGATTTGGCTAAACTTTTCAATACACGTCTACCGATCTTTCCTGTTGCTCCAATGACTAAAACTTTCATTCAAATTTCCCTCCTCAAAAGAGTAGTTCATTTGATTAAATTTCCTCTTTCGGAACAGAATCAAACCCATTTCGTGAAATTATCTCACCGTTCCCCACACCGTCAAGTCGAGAGCGTCACGGATGGCTTGAACACTTGCTTCCGTCGGTTGATAGTAATAGATGTTATCGATGTAGGCGTCTTCCCCTTCAATTTGAAGTTTATCCACCTGCGGTTGTAGCACCATCGTCATTCCGATTGACGCCATCTGCAACGGGTTCATTTCGAGCCCCATCTCGTCTTTCATGAAACGATACGTCGCCGGGATTTTCGTCCATCCCGTCGGACTGGCCAACTTGTCGGCAACTGCCGACATAACCTCGGTCTGGCGGTTCGAACGAGCCCCGTCCGTGTCTGTCTTCCGGTGACGGGCGTAAGCAAGCGCCATATCCCCGTCCATGGCATATGAGACGCCTTCCGTATACTCGTACGTTTGATTGAAGCCTTTCTCACTGAACGAGTGTGTCGCTGTGACGTTGACGCCACCGACGAGGTCAATCAATTCCATGAATGTTTCAAACGTGATCACGACTTGGCCGTCAACCGAGGTTTCCGTCAGTCCTTCCACCGCCCCGACCGTACAATCCGCACCGCCATACGCGAACGCGTGGGTGATCTTATCGCCTTCTCGATCCGGTTCGCAAGGAATCGCTGTATACGTGTCCCGCGGAATCGAGACGTTTTGGACAGTGCGTGAACGCGGGACAAATTCCATCAGCTGCAAAGAGTCCGTCCGTGATCCGGATAATGACTCTCCGACGCGAGCGTCACTCCCCATCACTAAAAACGTGACGGGACGCGTTGCCAAATAACCGACCCCGATCAGAAGGAGCAACATGACCAGGAGCAGTTTTCCTTTCCACTTCCGGCGGCGAGGTTTGCCTTTCGGTGCGACCGCCTCGTGTTTGACATGGTTTCGTTCCGGTTCACGTGTTTGGCGTCTCGGTTCACGTCGCTCATCTCGACGTGGCTTTGATTTGCGTTTCGTTCCGAACGGAAGGGTTAACTTCGGTTTCCGTTTCGATTTCCGAATGTCACGCGCTGTCTTTTTTGGTTCAGACGACTGTTCGTCCGCGCGGTGTAGAAACGGATGCTCGCCTTGTGTGGCCTCTTCTTGCTTACCCGACTCGCTTCTTTCCAGGTCTTCTTCGTTTGTTTGATGATGTATCGTTTCGTGTCGAGCTTGTTCGTTTAACTGAGCCTGTTCTCGTTCGAGCTCACGTTTTCTACGTTCGACACGTGATAAGTGTTGATCGTCACTCATATGCAATCCCTCTATTATGGTTAGATTTTCCTACATTATCATCGACAAACGTCATTCTGACAACGGTTAGCGCAAAAATCCGTCTCAAGCATGAGACGAAAGGGTTGTTTTGAATCGAAAGCGGGAAAGGAATAATAATTGGTGTCTGCCTATCTTCAGACAGGCAGTTTGTTCGACGTCCTCTTGAAAGGAGGGAGAGCTAATGCGTATCGGGAAGTTACGGATGTTGCTCGAACAGTACGGCGAAGCGACGCTTCGTGATGTGATTGTCGAGATGTATCGAAACATCCCTAAAACCGTTATTGAAGAAAAAGAGATCGATTTTATGGTCAGCCAGTTCACACGATATAAAGAACAAAAATCGTCAGACGAGCGTCATTCGCTCTCACAAGCGATCGTCCTCGCCGAGCGTTTTGTCGAATTGGCTTATGATCACTTATATTTATTATCGAACCAAGTGATGAGTGAACGTGACCAGAAAAACTGGTACATTCATGCGAAAAAAATCATTCGCGATTTAGCCTATTACGCGGATGACGAGCCAGAGGCCCGGACGATGTACGAAGAAATGTTTTTATTGCTGTCGTCTTCAGCGGGAGAAGAACCGCTCTTCACAACGAGCGATCCTTTCCGGTTGTTAAAATTGTCTCAAACCACGATGTTATCCCAACTCATTCATTACTATCAACTCGACGCCCCCACCACCGCCGTTTGGATCGACCGTTCCTTATATACCGCACTCCATGTCCCAAAAGACGTTGACTCTACCCGGGTCGACCTGCTCTCGACACTCCTCGATCACTCGTATAACTCATCCGAATGGAACTTGCTGCACGAACGCCTGACAACGTTGTGCGACCGCACATTAGCCAAAGCTCACACAGACGAGAACGCACTTGCCGATTATCAAGCCTTGAAAATGCTTGAACTGGAGTTACTCGTGGAACGCGGCCAGTTATCAGAAGCCGAGCAAAAATTGTTCGCTGAATACATTCCTTTCTTCGCCCATCGTTCTGAGCCGTTTAAAGTGTATGTCAATATGCTTGAAAGTCGTGGACACGCGAACGAAACGAAACGGTTGCGACGACTCGCCAAAGAAAAACGGATTCAATTTTAACCATACAAAAAAGGGAGTCAATCGACAGCGTCGGTTGACTCCAAAACATGATATGAACGAGGGGTGTTCATCTGAAAAGGAGGAGGGGAGTTGGTGCAGAACTTCCTTCCTACATCATTAGTATAAAATAGATTTGAAACCGCTTCCGGTCCAGATATTGCATTTTTGTGAACGTTTTCACGTTATTCAATGGCATTGATAATCCCAAGACCAATCACGGACAATAGTACAATCAATACAAAAATGAACACCATCTCGTTCGGGGAGCGAAACCCTTCATATAGTTCTACCGCTTCATCAACGATGACGTTCTCATGAACAACAACCGGATTCGTTTCCGCCTGCGTCGTATCCGGTATACCGATCAACACTACTGCTAACAACCAAAAACTGATTACGTATCGCATAGTCGTCTCCTTGACTTGTTTCTTATTTCATCAGTATAGCATGTCTTTTTCATTTGACATGGCTTGGACTGTTTCCAACTTAAACAAATCTCACACCCTAGTTCATTCTCCCCCATCTGGATTCCCTCTACATATTTAGTCTAGGTCTACGCCTTCTCTTAAGCCATTTTTTACGGTATCTCGTCAGAAATGGCGACAATTTTTTATAGGGACACCGCGTTCACCTCCCAAAAAATGTTCATCAATTTAATACGGACATTTAAATGTGGTAGCGCTTACAATTTAAGGGTATCTCATTTTATACAGAAAGTAGGATTGCTCGGATGAAGCAGACGTTTACAATCAAAGAAAGTCGCCACCTTCCACCCCACCTTCGATTTTTGCTACACAGTCTTTATCCCTCTCAACGCGTCCCAAATTTATTCAGCCTCCCACCGAAGTGCTTGGTATACACCGGTTGGCTAGGGGATAATCTCGTGGCCGCCGTCACCGTGGATTATCGGGACCTCCACACCACCCACCAGATTCGCTTAGCTGATGCGGCGTACAAAGACACCACATCATTACGTGGATTGATTGACCGCGTGCTGTATCAATTTCATTCACAGGTCCGGCAAAAAACAACGGTCTCTTTAAACGTCCGGAACGAACGGAATCTCCAACGCCTCGATCCCTTCACTGCCATCGGATTCACCTCTCACCTCGAGTCGACGGTCTATGACTTACCGCTACTTCCGTTCCGAAAACATACATTCGCGCAATGGCAAATCTGTCTTGAGCACCCAGACACGTACGGGGTATGGTCATCGACCCGCAATCAGTATGCTCGCCTTCTCCCTGGCGCCTTACCGGTTTCAGAGCGAACCGTTGACGAATGGCACCAAAAACAAGGCGCGTTCCATTTATTAAAACGGGACGGGGCTGTCGTAGGCACGATGTATAGCCGAATCGAATGTTCGCGCTTGCATATTCACGAGCTCCACATGACGTGCAATTCGTCTACGGTTCGAGAAGGGGTCTCATTTCTCCAGCAATCATCCTACATAAAAATGAAAACCCTTCAGGACGTCAAGGTAACTGTAACATCGCTTCAACCAAGCGTACGAGACGCCCTACTCATACAAAAAGCAACCCGAACACCTGTCAGCACTTACACACTATTGAAAGAGTTGACTCCATATCCTTCTGCATAGTAAAAAACACGAAACGTACTGGGCCCTTCAGCGGACTCGTTCGTTTCGTGTTTTTATTCGGCAGCGTTTGTCGATTCCATCGCGAGCGGTGGCATCTGTTCAAAAAGATCGGTTCTAAGTCCTGTATCGCGTCGGTCCAACGATTCGATTCGATCGAATTGGATCTCGCGGTCCGCCACACTGAACCAATAGGTGATGTGTGGTTCGTCTGCGAAACGCAAGGCGTAATTGGAACCGTTCAAGTGAAAGTCCACTTCCGTCGACAAGATTTCGGAAGGACCAATTTTTTTATGTGTCGTCAATCGCTCCAGGACGACTTGTTCTTCATTGATCCGATAATCGACAAACGTCGCAAGTGAGAGTCCAAACACAAATGACACCAGCGCGAATGCACTGATCAATCCAAGAGTGATCTTTCCGTTCATTTCGCCGTCCCTCCCTCTTTTAGTATATCGGATTCTGACAAAACGTTGTGAAGTGACATTTTGTTCAAGTTTCGTCAAACTAGAGTTTGAGGAGGGATTATGATGCACATTGACCATACCGGAATCGCCGTCCGTGATTTAGACGAAGCGATTTCTTTTTACACGACTGTCCTACATGGGAAACTCGTCGATCGCTACACGAACACGGCGGTCGGCGTCGAGACGGAGATCGCCGTCATCCACGTCGGTGACGATGTGATTGAACTGTTGTTGCCGACGAGCCCAACGAGTCCGATCGCTCGTTTCATGAAAGCACGAGGCAAAGGCGTCCACCATATCGCCTATCGTGTTGACGACTTAACGCAATCAATCGAGTCGCTCAAACAGGACGGCATCTCCTTTTTAGAGGACACGTTGCGGACGACGGCAAAAGGCCGACGTCTCATCTATATGGACCCCCGTCATTCGGGTGGCGTCATCGTCGAACTATGTGACTATCCGACAACAAACAAGCAGTGAGGGATTTGAACGCCCTCACTGCTTTTGTAATGCCTGCTCGATGATATCACGGTTCTTGGTCTTCAATCGTTCGTTGTGCGAGGACACCATCGCCGCTTTCGTAGCATCCGGATCGATGAACGTCTTCGCCCGGTTGACAGCGTTGGCCGCATCTTGGAAAGCCCCCGCGATGAGGTGTACTTTTCCTTCATGCGTCAAAATGTCACCAGCTGCGTAAAGACCCGGCACTGACGACTCGCTACTCGCGTTGCCTTTTACGTAAAAACCGTCTACCATCTCGATCTGAAGTTCGCAATCACCGAGAAGCGCAGAGTCTTGCTCATACCCGTGGTTGATGACCACCTCGTCCACTTCCACGAGTTCGCGCGCGCCTGTCCCGCAATCGACGAGCGCCACCGCGTGAATCGTCATCCCATCCCGGGAGATGAGGTCTTCGATTTGCGTATGCAACCGACAGTCGACACGGCCACAAAGCAACTTATCGACTTGCGACTCATGACCTTTTAACGCTTCTTTCCGATACGTCAAAATGACGCGCTCGGCAATCGGTTCGAGCTCATTGGCCCAATCGATGGCACTGTTCCCGCCCCCTGAGATCAATACCGTTTTCCCTTTGAACGCCATGAGCGATTTGACCGTATAGTGTAAGTTCGAGACCTCAAAGCGCTCCGCACCGCTGATGTCGATTTTTTGCGGCTGTAAGATGCCACTCCCTGTCGCGACGATGACGGTCTTAGAAATGTGCTGTCCGTGTGTCGTATCGAGTACGAAATGGCCTTGGCTATTCTTCGTCATCGCTTCGACTTTCTCTCCGAGCACGACGGTCGGATCAAACGTCAAGCCTTGTTCTACCAACTGTTCAATGAGTCGGGCCCCAGTCGTCGGGGTGACACCTCCAACATCCCAAATCATCTTCTCTGGATAGACATGGATCTTGCCGCCGAGATGTGGTTGAAACTCGATTAACTTCGTCTTCATTCCACGGAGTCCACTGTAAAACGTCGCATATAGCCCGGCCGGTCCGCCTCCAATAATCGTTACATCATATAGGTCTTGTTCGCTCATCTTCCTCACCCTTCCTTCAAACTCCATCGCCACTGATTATCATTCTCATTCACTATACCGTGAAACACGCTTCTCGACAATCTATTTTGATATCAAACAAACATTGACACGACGGAGCGGGCTTGCTATAGTAAACACGATATTGAGAATCATTATCATGGGTGTCATCTACGGAAAGGGGAATCCATTATGTCACGGATACATACGACGGATATCGAGGTCGGATATGGGGACAAGACGATTGTGAAACAATTGAGCTTGTCGATTCCTGACCATAAAATCACGACAATCATCGGACCGAACGGTTGTGGAAAATCGACGCTTTTAAAAGCGATGACACGGATTCTTTCCCCATCCAACGGCTCTGTGCATTTAGACGGAGCTGACATCGCGAAATGTAATACGAAAGAAATCGCCCGTAAGATGGCTATCTTGCCTCAAACGCCTGAAGGTGCCGGTGGCTTGACGGTAGGCGAACTCGTTTCCTACGGTCGCTTCC
This sequence comes from Exiguobacterium sp. SL-9, assembly GCF_004336985.1. Classification (GTDB taxonomy): domain Bacteria; phylum Bacillota; class Bacilli; order Exiguobacteriales; family Exiguobacteriaceae; genus Exiguobacterium. The sequence continues at coordinate 88,007 of NZ_SJUO01000005.1, read as the reverse complement.
CCTATCAATCCGGATTTGGCCGCCTCTCGAAACATGACCACGAAGTCATCGATTGGGCGCTTGACGTAACCGGGACGCTCGCTTATAAAGACCGTAGCGTCGATGCCCTTTCAGGCGGACAACGTCAACGTGTATGGATCGCGATGGCACTTGCCCAAGAGACCGATTTAATCTTCTTGGACGAGCCGACGACGTATCTCGATTTGGCCCATCAGCTCGAAGTGCTCGAGCTGCTCGAGACGCTCAATCGAGAGCAAGGACGAACCATTGTCATGGTGCTCCACGACTTGAACCAGGCCGCTCGTTTTGCCGATCACATCGTTGCGATGAAAGACGGCGAAGTGCTTGCGACGGGAACGGCTGAGGAAGTTATCTGTCCGCTCGTCCTCAGACAAGTATTCCACATCGATGCGATTATCGGCCGCGATCCACGGACCGAAAAGCCGATGTGTCTCACGTATCACTTGATCAAAGAAGACATCCGCGAAGCGTCTCAAGACAAACAGGTTGCCGCGGCACTACTTGCCAACGCTTATTGACTGATCAAGCGCTATTTGACGTCCCGCACATCGCGAGACGTTTTTTCATTCATTGCGCGTTTTCAGGGAGGAAGACACGGGTATTGAGTGGAAGATATGGGAAAGGGGGCACGTTATGGATTGGTTAGACGGGTTATTCATTCTCATCTCGGTCGCATGGATTTATGAAATATGGCGTTACCGAAATCGGTCCGAGCCGACCGACGGTGCCAGCGAGCACGCTAGTTTTTACATTGTTTCGTTCATCATGGTCACCGTGTTCGCCGTTTCCATCGGATTATCCGTCTGGACGGATGTACGTCAAACGCTTCCACAGCGTCTGCTCGGACTCGGTTGCTTCGCAGCCGGAGTGTCACTTCGCTATTGGGGCATCGGGCAGTTGCGCCATCAATTCACCCGCCACGTCGTCGTCCGACCCGCCGATGAAATCGTCAGTTCGGGTCCGTATCGTTATTTACGGCACCCGCTCTACACAGGCCTTTTGTTTATCACGCTTGGGTTCTCGCTTTACTTCACACATTGGGGCATCGCCTTGTTCGGCACATGTTCAATCGGTTTAGCGCTGTTATGGCGAATTCACATTGAAGAGAAGATGCTGACCTCTCATTTTGGGAGCGCGTATCGAACATGGGCCAAATCGCGCAAACGATTGATCCCATTCATCTATTGATTACCGCTCCGGAACGAACGAAAAAAACATGCACGCCGTCAATCGATGACGGTCGTGCATGTTTTTTATACAGAGAAACGTCCGAGCAGACGGACAATCATAAAACCCGCCACGAATGAGAGAATACTGAGCACCCACATGACCGTCGTGTCCGGGAGACCCGGGAAGACGACCGCGAGCGAACCGATGACGAGGCCTAAAATGACAGAAAACGTCATGCCTGGAAAATGACCGAGCAAATAGCGAATCACTTTACTGCTGACGATGAACCCGACCGCCACCCCAAGACCGACGATGCCGATAATGAGGATATTCAAGTTCGATAACGCACTGATAACGGTCGGATAGACACCGATCAGGAGCAAGACGAACGAACCACTAATCCCTGGCAACAACATAGCCATACTACCGAGCCATCCCGAGAAGAACAACAGAATCGCCGTCCCCGTCGAAAGTTCCGTAATGATCGCCGTATCCGCCGGTTTGATGATGGCCATGCTCGCCACAAGAATCGCTCCGATCACCATGGCGACGATATGTACCGGACGCATGACCGCACGCGATCGAAATTCAAACAAGAGCAACGGGATAATCCCGAGAATCAACCCGATGAAAAAGAACTGGGTCGGCTCATAATATTCAAGCAGCAAAAACTCAATGACGCGGCTGAGACCTAAAATCGCACCCGCCATCCCGATCCCGAGCGGAATCAAAAACAAGATGTGCTGTTTCCAATGTCGACTGAAAATCCCGCTGATTGCTTCAATCAACCGGTCATAAATCCCTAAAATAACTGCAATCGTCCCGCCGCTGACGCCAGGAATCAAGTCACTCGTCCCCATCGCGATGCCGCGCAGGATATTTTTCCATTCCATACATGATCTCCTTTTTCGCTACTGATTCATTTCAAGCATTTAGTATAGCCGAGTCACAATCATTTTGCATCGGTTTTAAGACTGAGAAGGGATTGATCGTTCAGTCAAAGCGTGAGCACCATATAATCGAACCGCCCCCCGGAGATGTCAATCTCTTTCTCTTTCTTGAAGCCGAGACGCTCATATAGCCGCCCGGCTGCCGGGTTCGTCTGGTCGACGTTGAGCGTAACTTGCGGGATACCTGTCTCACGCGCGTGATGGATTGCTTGTTGAATCAGTTTCGTTCCAATCCCACGTCCACCGAACGACGCGTCGACGGCGACCGAATCGATGTAGAGCACATCGCCTGACGTTTCGACATCAAGGTCGTCCGGCTGCCCTTGTGCGTTGAGCCACGTTTTAATCGGTTCATCCAACTGCGCGGCCCGTTCGCCGTGATACGCAATCAAAATCCCCGCCACCGTCGCCTCGGTCTCTGCCACCCAAACGTTTTCGTAACTCAAGCGGTTTCCCGGTTGACCAACCCACATCGAGAGTCGCTCGAGCACTTGTTGTTGATTTGACGTACCGGTCAACGAGTACGCAATTTCGTGAATCGCCGCGTAAACGAGCGGCGCGATTTGTGTACTGTCATCCGGTGTCGCTTTTCGAATATTCATCTTGATCGCCTCCATCCAACAGTCTAGCATAAAGTGCCATTCAAGGGGTTTGTGTGACCAGAAAGTGTGGGATGATACAAACAGAAGGGAGGAATGAATAATGAAAGCAATTTTGACAGGCATGAACGGGACGGTCGCTCCTGTCGTCGCCGAGACACTCCAACAACACGGCATCGAGCCGGTCGCCTGGGATCGAACGAAAGTGTCCACCTCAGACGAGGCAGAAATGCGGGTCTTTATCGAATCGGTCCAACCAACTTATTTTCTTCACATCGGCATGGGCGCCGTCGAATGGGCCGATACACTCGCACGTCTGTGCGGGGAGTACAACATCCCGTTCCTCTTCACGAGTACCGTCTCCGTTTTCTCCGACAACGTGACCGGACCAATTACTCCGGACACACCGCCCGATGCAACGGATGAATATGGCGCCTATAAACGGGCGTGTGAAGAAACGATTGCCCGGACCAACCCAGGTGCCCAAATCGTCCGTCTCGGTTGGCAAATCGGAGACGGAGCGGGTTCGAACAATATGATGGATTATTTCGAGAGCGAGATGAAACAAAAAGGTGTAATCGTCGCTAGCGCGCACTGGTATCCGTCCTGCTCGTTTTTACAAGACACAGCAGACGCGTTGTTCGAGATTTTGACGAAACGAGGACCGGGACTGTATCAATTGAACGGCAATCCGAGTCATTCTTTCTATGACATCGCATTCGGTTTGAAAGAGTTACACGACACGTCATGGCAAATCGAACGAGCGGACGGACCGAAGCGGGACAATCGCATGGTCGATACGAACATCACGATTCAACCGATCACGAAACGGTTAGCATTACACACAAAATGAGTCGCCTCTCGGCGACTCATTTGCGCTCAATTTGTTTTAAGACGAGCCTACTTTTCGGCAAACTCGGTAAGTCCACAAAACTGTAGCTGAGATCTTGAGGTGGCACTTGATAGTCGTAACGTTTCAGGAACACGTCAATTGTTTCACGCATGATGGCGATGGTCACATGCTCCCCGGCGCAACGATGACCAAAATCCACATCCCCGCCACCTTGCGGGATGAACGTGAACGGACTCTCGGTCCAATCTTTAAATCGGTCCGGATTGAACTGTTCGGGTTCCGTCCACAGTGAGAGGTCGTGATTCGTTCCATACAAGTCGAGCAAGACGAGCGTCCCTTGTTCGAACTCAAAACCATCCCATTCGAAGTCCTGCTTGACGCGCGCAGCCGTCACCGGGAAGAACGGATAGAAGCGTCGAACTTCTTGGACGAACCATGTCGAATCCGTCTCGCCATAGGCTAACCGGGCACGAGCCTCCGGAAACTGATGCAGGGCCAGTACGGTGAACAAGACGTAAATCGACACGGCCACGGTCGGTCGTAATATATTGAGCACCTCGACGGCCACGACATCGGCCGGAAGTAGGTCACCCGCCTCATCCCGATGCCATGAAAATTCGTACAAGGCCGTCTGTTCGTTCGGTAGCAACCGGTTCGTCCGTACGTCCTCGACCATCTCTCGGACCCATGACTCGGCCGATGACCGGGCCGCTCGTCCCCGGATATGCTTCGGTCCGAGGGCGGTCCCCGATTCGAACAGCAACCGCAGCTCGTCCGTCCGTCGTGTCACTTCATGCTCACCGAGTGGGACCCCGGCCCATTCACAGACGGCCCGCATAAGAACTTCTTGCGCCGTATCGTAGAGCACCGTCTCGCCTTCGGCCGCATCGAGCGACCGTTCCCATTCACGGCTGACGAGTTTCGTCAGCCGCTCGATATTTCCAGGGAACATGAGCGACATGAACATCTTTTTTCGATGCGTATGCGCCGCACCGTCCAACGTCTGCACGCCATCTTCTCCGAACAATGTCTTCAGCAACCGCTTCGGTGCCGCATCTTGTCGAACGAATTTATCGGCGTCATAAAATAAGGCTGCCGCCTCGGCACCACCGAGACAGAGGACTCGCTCACCGAGCAAGCGGGTTTCGAATACGTTCGACTGAAAGCTCCTCCTACGGTTCGGGACGTACAAATAGCCCTCCCGCAGGAACGCCAGACTATGGTCTAGACCCTCTTCTTTCGGGATTGGTCGCGTCATCATGGATCATCCTTTCCAACTTTTCTATAGAGGATGTTCCCCTGTTCATCGCGAACAAACCTATTATAGAAAGGAGGCGGACGAATGCTCTCATTCATTTTGACGTTTCGGCGCATGTTTCGCGGGATTTGGCGCGGTTTGAAGGACGCTGAGTTTCAAGTGTTGTTTAGCCTCGCCCTCCTGACCATCGTCTCGGGGACGCTATTTTATTCGCGGTTCGAGGATATGCGTTGGCTCGACGCCTTATATTTCAGCGTCGTCACGCTCACGACAATCGGCTATGGAGATTTCGTTCCGACGACTGACTTAGGAAAAGTGTTCACGATTGGTTACGTCATTACCGGTGTCGGCATCATGGTCGGCTTCATCACGAAAGTGTTTGATCATCTTCAGCAAGCACGACTTGAAGAAATCCGCAAGCGAAAGACGCCACCGTCCCCTTGAGGATGGTGGCGTCTGCTGTTAAGATGCTTTTCTGTTTCGATTCTCGAGCTCGAGCTGCTGATTGAATCGTTTCGTCTCCGCAATGACGACACCCGACAAGAACAATAGCCCAATCAAGTTCGGGATCGCCATCAAGCCGTTGAACACATCTGAGAGCGCCCAGACCAAGTTCAAATTCGTCGTCATCGCGCCAAGACCGGCGACTAGGACGAAGGCGATCCGATACGGAAGAATCGATTTCTGACCGAATAAGTAGTGAATCGAACGTTCGCCATAATATGACCATCCGAGCACCGTCGAATAGGCAAACATCACAAGTCCGATCGTCACGATATAACCGCCGGCCGGTCCTAAGAACTGCTCGAACGTCGCCGTCGTCAACGCGACCCCTTCAAGCCCGGATCCGATTTGTCCCCCCATGACGAGCGTGATCCCTGTGACCGAACAGACGATGAGCGTATCGAGGAACACTTGCGTCATCGAGACGAGCGCCTGACGTCCCGGCATATCCGTCTTAGCGGCCGCAGCCGCGATCGGTGCCGATCCGAGACCTGCCTCGTTCGAGAAGACGCCACGTGCGACCCCGTAACGAATGGCGGCCCCGATAGCTCCTCCTCCAATCGCCTCAGGACTTAACGTGCTACTGAAGATGAGTGCGACCGCATCTGGAATAAGTGTATAGTTCATGATCATAATCAACAGCCCGCTACCGAGATAAAAGACGATCATCACCGGTACGAAATAACTGACGACGCGTCCAATCGATTTGACCCCGCCTAAGATGACGGCCCCTGTGAAGATCATGATCAAGATGCCGGATACGTAAAGTGGCACATCAAACGTCGTTTGGAGTGCCATCGCCACTGAATTCGTCTGAACCCCATTCCCGATCCCGAACGCCGCGAGTGAAGCGAACCCGGCGAAGGCGACGGCGAGCCACCGTTGTTTCAGGCCACGCTCCAAGTAATACATCGGCCCCCCGGCCATCTGCCCCCGTTCATCGGTGACTCGATATTTGACCGCGAGCACGGCTTCCGCGTACTTCGTCGCCATCCCAAAGAATCCGGACACCCACATCCAGACGATCGCGCCTGGACCACCGAGTACGACGGCCGTCGCGACCCCGACGATATTCCCCGTACCGACCGTGGCCGCAAGCGCCGTCATGAGCGCTTGGAAGTGACTGATATCCCCTTCCGATGACTTGTCTTGATTTTTAGAGAATGCGAGTTTCAATGCATAAGGCAACTTAGTGATTTGAATCCCCCCGAGACGTACCGTCAAGTAAATGCCTGTCCCCACAAGCAAAATCAATAACGGTGGTCCCCACACAAAGTTTGAAATCGTACCAATCAGTTCACTGAACGATTGACCCATGTTGTATTCCCCTTTCCCCTTATGTAATCGTGCATCTCTATTTTTTCAGAATACTTAGAAGATTGTCAAAAGTATTGTAATAAAACAAGACGGAGAAATGGTAGCTGTATCTAAAACAGCGAGCCGCCGATTAGACGTCTCGCTGAGATGGGGGTTTTTCACGTTGTAATGGTGCTTTCCAATCGAACTCGTCCGGCACGTAGTCAAGTCCACCTGAATGGAACGGTTGACACCGCATGAGCCGACGTGTCGTCAAATACCCACCTTTGACAGCACCGTGTTTCTCGATCGCTTCAATCCCATAATGTGAACAACTCGGATAAAACCGACAAGTCGGTGGTTTCAACGGAGAAATGAAGCGTTGATACCCTTGAATCCCCCGGACTAGCACTCGTTTCACTTTTATCGCCTCCTGATTGATTACTGTCATGATAGCTCGACCGGTTCGACTTGTCATCCGTGACGGTTGCGACAATCCAGTGACAAACTGGGGTCACGTTTTTCCTTTGTTTTACAATTTGAGCACAAGAGGCGCTATTTGACGTCTCATTTGTTATGATAAGCAACATATACATGACCGAATCTATCATGAAGAGGTGACGAGAATGAATATTTTAATGGTGGGTGCAGGATCGATGAGTGAGTCACTCGTACGCGGATGGCTTGCCTCAGGCCTGTCACCTGAACAAATCACGATGACGAACCGAAGTGACCGGACCCGTTTGACAGAGCTCCAGGCCGAGCTCGGTGTGCAAATCGTCGACGAAGAGGATGTCAACGCGTATGACATCGTCGTCCTCGCGATGCAACCGGACGGCGTCCTTCCTTACGTGCAATCTAAAACGTGGAACACACCGCTTCTCGTATCAGTCGCAGCTCATATCGAACCGAGCGAGATTGAAGAGATGTCAGGACTCCCTGCCGTCTGCGCGATGCCGAACACACCGGTCGCTTATCAAAGCGGGATGACTGGGCTCTGGTTTGGTCCCGAAACGGATGATGCGGTCCGTGAGACCGTGACCGCGCTGTTTGAACGTGTCGGTCGGACGGCCGTGACAGATGCGAAGACGATGTCGGCGTTCATGGCTGCCGCTGGATGCAGTCCTGCGTTCTTTTATGAGATCGTCGGGTCGATGACGCCCGTCTTGACAGAAGCTGGCTTTGACGAAACGACGGCTCGCCAAATCGTCGCCCAAGCGATGAAAGGGTCGGCCGAGCTGCTCCTTCACGAGACACGCCCGACGAACGACTTGATCGCAGACGTGGCCGCGCCGGACGGTCCGACTGATCGTGGTGTCGGCGTTCTCCGCTCGCGCGATTTAGCGGACGTCATGGCTTCAGCGCTTCGCGAAAGTGCGAAAGAGGAAGTCGAACAACCGAAGAACTAAAAAAATCCGAGACATGCATCGCGTGTCTCGGATTTTTTGATTAGACGATATGTAAGATGGAGACGATGACCGCGACCATCAAGATGCCCGGCAATAAGTTCGCGACGCGAATCCGCGTGATGCCGACCAAGTTCAACCCGATCGCGACAATCATGACACCACCAGTCGCTGTCATCTCCAAAATGAAATCATCCATGAGCGACTCGGGGATGAACTTCATAATTTGGATGGCGAGCAAAGCGATTGCCCCTTGATACAAGAGCACCGGGACGGCCGAGAACATGACCCCGATGCCGAGCGTCGAGCTGAGCACGAGTGCCGTGAAGCCATCAATCAATCCTTTCGTGTACAGCACGTCATGGTCCCCGCGCAATCCGCTGTCGAGCGCGCCGATGACGGCCATCGCCCCGATGACGAAGATGAGCGTCGCCGTGATGAACCCTTCGGCGATACTCGACTTACTCTTGCCCCCGAGCCGGCGTTCCAATTGATAGCCGACCTCGTTCAACTTCTCATCAAGTTTCCACCATTCACCGAGCGCCGCCCCGATGACGAGACTGCCGATCACGATTAAAAAGTTCTCACTCTTCATCCCCATTTGAATCCCAAGCAAGACGACCGCGAGACCGATGGCTGCAGTGACCGTCTCTTTCATTCGTTCGGGGATGCGGTGAAACAAGAGTCCAAGTAATGTGCCAATCACGATTAACGCCGCATTGACGATGGTTCCGGTTAAGACCATTCGATGATTCCCCGTTTCTGTATGTATTGAGAGGAATATACCAACTGTTTATATGAGCTGTCAATTGAAAGAAAAACAAAAAAAGCCACTTCTCGCAAGAAGTGGCGTCGCGGAAACCCACGTTCCTATGGGTTTCGCATCGGGTTTGGCACCCAAGTGATTCTGACTGGGCTCGAACCAGCGACCTCTACCCTGTCAAGGTAGCGCTCTCCCAGCTGAGCTACAGAATCAGGTCGTGTCCTCTCTTAAGGACACTATTAATATATCAAGAAACTAATGCCTTGGCAACTGTTTTTTAAAACTTTTTTTTACTTTTTTTCAACGCGTCATTTCTTCCCGTTTCATATGGCGGCACAACCGCTCTAAATCCCCGGCATAGACGGAGACGAGCATGCCTTGGTACTCGGTGTCGCGGTCCCAATGCAGTCCGTTCGCTTTCGCGACCCGCTGTGATGGGACGTTATCCGGATGGATCAAGGAGATAATCTCCTTCTCCCCTTCTTCGAACGCGTAACGCATGAGACGTGCCGCCGCCTCGCGTCCGTAGCCCATATGCCAATGCTTCGGCGCCAACCAATATCCGACTTCAAGTTCAATCGTGCCGTCGAGTTCATGGAGCAACGTGCCGGCATGGCCAATCGGTTCGTCATTTTCATGCGACATCAATTTGAGCAATCCGGTTTGACGACCCGTCTGATAGCGGGCCAACTGGCGCTCGAACCATTCGATCGTCTGTTCATCCGTATATGGCTTTCCGTCCGGGCTAATGAAACGCATCACGCGCGGATCTTGGAGTAGCGATTTCACGAAATAAAAATCAGCAATCGTGTAAGGTTCGAGTCGTAGACGCTCGGATTGCAGCTTGATCTGACTCATCGTCCCCGCCCCTTTCATTCACAGTCTGAATTATTCAATTCCCGTTTTTATTCGAAGCTAATCCTGATCACGCGACAACTTTCAACCCGATGACGCTGCCGATAATAAGCAATAGGAAGAAAATACGCCAACGGTCACGCGATTCGTTCAAATACAGCATACCGAGCACAACGCCACCGGCCGCTCCAATCCCGACCCAAATCGAATAAGCCAATCCGAGTGGGAGCGTCTCGAGCGAACGCGATAATAAATAAAAGCTTAAGGCAAACGTTCCGACCGACAAGATCGACCATTTAACAATCTGATAGCCTTTCGATTTCCCCATCCAAAAGACGGCCATCATCTCGGCAAGACCCGCACCAATCAAAAATACCCAACTCATGCCGACTCTCCTCCCGTCACTTGTTTCAATCCAATCACACCGATGAGGAGCGTCACAATAAAGACGAGCTTCATCCCGGTCAGTGCCTCATCGAACAAGACTGCACCGACGATGACCGTTCCGACGGCCCCGATTCCGGTGAATACCGCATAGCCGGTCCCTGCCGGCAAGACACGAAACGCCAGCGCCAGCAGTCCAAAGCTCACAATCAACAACACAATGGTAATCACGGTCGGTCCGAGCACTGTGAATCCGTTCGACAATTTCATCGTCGTCGCCCAAACGATTTCGAGCAGACCGGCGAGCACGAGCCAAATCCAAGCCATTTGCTCTCGTTTCATATCCAACCGACTCCTTTCTTGAAAATCTTGAAGGCGGCCTGTTGCCGTTTGACGCGATTCGTCTCAAGTGTGAAGAGCGAAAGGAGCGCCCCGTCTAAAAAACAATAATACGCGTCATACACATCCTCCAGCGATTGTTCCGGTAAGGCTCCCTGCTCCATTGCCAAGCGAAACTGTTCTTTCTCGAACGCTTGCAGATCTGTTTCGACCGAACCGAGCGTCGTCTCGATGAACGAACGCAGTTCCGGTGGCGGAACGAGCAACATCCGTTTCGTCAGCATCCACGTCTCTTCTTCTTCAAAGAAGCGAATCAGCGCCTCAATGATCGCCTCGATCTGCTCGAGCGGTGTCGCGTCTGTGGTCGCGTCCCGAGCCTCCTGCCAGACGTGTTCATAACGCTTCGCCATGTCTTCGACGACTTGTTTGAACAGTTGTTCTTTCCCTTCAATGTGGGCGTATAGCGACGCCTTTTTGATGCCGACATCCTCAGCAAGCGAGGCGAGCGACAAGCCTTCATATCCTTCAAGCGCAAACCGGCGCCGCGCCGCCAGTTCGATTCGCTGTTTCGTGTTCATCCATGATCGTCCCCTTTCTCTCCCATCACCTTACCTAACGAACGGTAGGTAGTCAAGTATGAGGATTGCATTGTCTAGTTCCACCCGGCAAAATGGAGACAGCTAATGGGAAAGGAGCGCTTTATATGCTTGAGCAATTCAGCTTTACGTTACCGACCGAGACGACACGCGGACGGAAACGGATCGTGCGCGTCTATCGTCCCGACTTTGTGTCGGCTGACGAGCGGATCCCGGTCCTCTATATGCACGACGGTCAAAACGTGTTCGACGGCAAGACCGCCACGATTGGGGAAGGTTGGTCGATTGACCGCCAGATCGAGGATCTGCAACTGCCGCTTATGGTCGTCGCCATCTCGAGCGCACCGGACTGGCTCGACCGATACGACGAATACTCGTTTTATGAGGATGAGATGCTGTATCGACGAATCGGGCCTGAACTCGCCAAGACCCGGCCCACCCTCGGGGGAAAAGGTCGAGCTTACGCCGACTGGATCATGCAGGAATTGAAGCCGTGGATTGACGAGCGCTATGCGACCGACCCGGAAGACGTCGGCGTGATGGGTAGCTCGATGGGTGGGGTCATCTCGCTCTATATGATGACCACCTATCCGTCCATCCGGCGCGTCGGCTCGCTCTCGACGGCCGTGTGGGCCAATCTCGACTCGCTCATTCAGGAAGTGAAGCAGGCTGATGTGACAGCGCGCCTCTATATGGACATCGGGACGAACGAGACGAGCGGACCGATCACGCCCGAAGATTACTTATATACGAATGCGAAACTTGTCGAGACGATCGCACGCAAAGGGATCACCTTTCGGTACGAGGTCGAGCCCGGCGCCGTCCATAATGAAGTCGCGTGGCGGCGACGGCTACCGAACGCCCTCGCTTTCCTCTATGAATTAACGTAAAAAAAGAGACGAACTCCGCGAAGGAATTCGTCTCTTGCTTGTTTAGATGACCCAGTTCCCGTCACGCATGATGGCTTCGCGTGAACCGTCTTCAAGTTCCCCGTCGATGTTCATCTCGGCCGAACCGATCATGAAGTCAACGTGTGTCATCGAGTCGTTCGCGCCGTTCTCAGCGAGTTCTTCGGCCGACATTTGCGGTCCACCTTCGAGACATGTCGAGTAGGCGCGTCCGAGCGCCAAGTGGCACGATGCGTTCTCGTCGAACAACGTGTTATAGAAAAGAAGGCCCGAGTTCGAGATTGGCGAATCGTCCGGCACGAGGGCGACTTCCCCGATGCGGCGCGCGCCTTCGTCGAGGTTCAACAATTCATCGAGCGCGGCTTGCCCTTGCTTCGCTTCCGCCTTCACGACTCTCCCACCTTCGAACCAAAGCGTGAACTCATCGATCAAGTTGCCGCTATAGCTGAGCGGTTTCGTGCTCGACACGTGTCCTTCGACCGAATCTTTATCGGCGAGCGTGAACACTTCTTCGGTCGGCATGTTGGCGATAAAGTCGACACCGTCGATGTTCGGACCACCGCCGCCGAGGAAGACGTGTTTCTTCGGCAAGCCAATTGTCAACTCCGTGCCCGGTGCCTTGTAATGGAGCTTCGCATATTTCTTGTTCGTGAGTAACGTCGCCCGCTCACGGAGCGATGCGTCATGCTCGTCCCATGCGGCGACGACATCCGATTGGTCCATGCGTGTTGCTTCGAAAATCGCTTTCCACAGGGCAGGCACTGCGTCTTCACGGTCTGGGAAGACTTTCTTCGCCCACGCCTCGGACGCACCGGCGACGATTGACCAGCTGACGTTATCGCTCATGACATATTTACGCCATTTCGCGAGCGCCACGCCGGCAGCACGGTTCGAGTCCGCGATGCGTGACGACTCGACGCCGTTCAAAGCGTCCGGGTCGTCGCTGACGATCGATAGGAACGCCGTCTTCTCTTCAGCCAGTTGCTCAAAGCGAGCCTTGAGCCATTCCGGGTATTCTTTGAAGGCATCCGCCGGAGCGTTGAAGTAACGGACTTTCGTCGTCTCTTCGTCACTCCAGTTGACATACACTTGTTTCGCGCCAGCCGTGTAAGCTGCTTTCACGATTTGACGGACGAGCGGTGCTTGGCTAATATCAGCTCGAACTTCGAGCTGTTGGCCCGGCTGAATGTTGACGCCTTTTTTGACGGCCAGTTCAGCATAGCGGGCAAATTCTGCCTCAGTCGGCATGGTTACGGTAGACATATGTACAGTTCCTCCTTTTTCACTTATTTCTATTTTCTTAAATTTTCGGAAAAGTTGCAACCAAATCGCAAAAACGGGCATATTAGTAGAGGAAGACAGAAGGAGGAATATACATGTCAGATTGGAAAACAACGTACACACACTTTTTAACGAGCGCGACCGAGGAGTATACCGACAATGAAAAATTGGGTGATCTGTTGGTCCAAGGCGAACTCGCTTTAGCTAAAGTGACGGTCGACGTCGCGTCAAACGAGATTAGCAATATCGAACGCGAAGAAGAACTCACGCTTTATTTTCAAATGAAACAATTGCTTAACATCTTGCGGGCCATCTATAACAACCAGTTTGAAATGCAACCGAATAAACAAGACGCTCTCGTGGCGGCTGTCTTATACTTTGTATCCCCGTTCGATGCGATTCCAGACGACGCACCGCTCGGCTTGTTCGACGATGCTCAAGTCATTGATTACGTACACGAGCAGCTCGCAAGTGATATCGACCGCTTCCACAACGAATTGTAATCGTTCAGCGCTTGAAATTCCGCCATCGTCGGAGTACGCTTGAATGAGCTTATTTTAAAGGGGGCGTATGGCGCCTAGCCATCATCTATGTACGCAAAATCAAGAAAACGGATCGCCGTCGAGACGACTTTGTTCATCATCGCCGGGACGATTCTACAATCAATCTTTGTAGGCTTATTGCTCAAACCAAACGAGATTGGGTCTGGGGGCATCGTCGGGATCACCTTGATCATCAACGAGCTGTTTGGCACACCGATCGGATTCACTCAACTCGTGTTGAATATCCCGCTCTTTATCGTCGGAATCAAATACCTTGGGAAACGGTTCATCCTGATGACCGGCCTCGTCGTCGTCTTGTCGTCCATCTTGATCGATACGTTGCCGGTCCTGATCCCACCGACCCCGCTCGACGATCCACTCGTCGCCTCGGTGTTCAGCGGAATCGTCTCCGGGCTCGGGCTCGCCTTGCTGTTGTTCGCGGGTGCCTCGACCGGCGGCCTTGATATTCTCGGAAAAGTGATTTACACGAACAATCGGAATTTATCGCTCCCTAAAATCTTTTTGACGCAAGACATCATCGTCTATGTCCTCGTGTTCATCACGTTCGACATTAAAGCGGTCATGTACGCGCTCGTGCTCAGTTTCGTCCGGTCGCGGACGCTGTTGACGATTCACCGGTTCTTCTCGGCACAAAAGCAGTGCTTCATCATCTGTAAAAAATCCGATGAGATCAACCTTGTCATCAAACAAAACTTGAAACGCGGTGTCACGATCATGGACGCGATCGGCGGTTATTCGAACGACTCGAAGAAGATGTTGTACGTCGTCGTGCAGAACAATGAGATTCCGAAACTGCGTCAAATCGTCTCCGACATCGATTCGGAAGCGTTCATCACGGTCTCGGAAATCGATTCGGTCGTCGGTAACTTTAAAGAACATTCGTATACGCTTTAATCGACAGCAACTTGCTGTCGATTTTTTTGTGTAACAAATCCAGAAACAATCCGATAATACTGATGAGCCTCTTAGACATATACAGAAGGAGGTGCATGAGTTGTCTAATCACTCGTTGCGCCAAACAGTCCCCGCTTTGCTCGTCGGGACCTTTTTTCTCGGCCTTTTATTGATCCTGTTCACCCCTTATGACTTGAGGGAGACGAGTCTATTCGTCTATTTTACGGTGGTCACGCTCATTGCGTCTGCCTTCAGCATCACCGCCGTCTTTCAAAATCGCGGAATGCGCCGCTACATCCATTTGTTGATCAGCGCCGGCAACATTTGTTTCATCGCCTATTTGGTCGGACATCACTTTGCCGTGTCGACCGGAATCGAGCTTATGCCGTTTATTCAAAACTTCTTTTATTTGATCATGTCATTGATTGTCATCACCCAGTCAATTGAAATTCGGACATTGAAACTACGAACGTTTGATATTTTCGCTTTGCTCAGTTTTCTGTTGATCGGTGCGTTGCATCTGTTCATTTATTCGAACCAGGACGGAAGCTATGCGGCTAACTTGAATGGGTTTGAAGAACAGATGGTGTTGATCAGCCTGTACATGATGCTCGGTTTTCTCTATTTGAATCGAATCACTTCGGCCGGTCAGAGCTTCCGCGTGCTCTTATTGATTGGCGTTCTCGGCTTTACGACCGCTTCGATCGTAAATCAATTGCTGATTTTCAATGGCATCGGCCATGAGTTGGTGCACTTGGTTCAAGTGAGCAGCATTTTCATCATTTCAATCAGTTACATGTTTGACGAATCGACCGAGGACGCCCTCGTCCATGACTCTGTGTTCGATTACGTCGTCTATAGCACAATCGTCATGTTGTTCATGCTCGCCTCCGACCGATTGCTCGGTACATCCTTGCTCGATTCGATGACGGCGAACGCCGTCTTGTTGCTGCTCATTCGTCAGTTCGTCGTCGCCAAGCAAAACGCCTTGATCAGCCACCGCTTACATACTGTCAATACCGACCTTGAGGTTGCCGTGACGACAAAAGCACATGAACTTGAAATTCGGGAGCAGCAATATCGATCATTGTTCGCTTATCATGCCGAACCGATTTTCTTGTTCGACCTTCACGGTGAAGTATTGTCCGTGAACGAGGCTGGGAGCTCGGTACTCGGCCACGACACAGAGACATTGATCGGTTCCAATGTATTAGATATCATCGAACAAAAAGACCGGTCCGCTTACGCGACCGTGTTGCATGAGTTGCAGAACGGACGTCCGCGCACGCTCGACGTCGATGTCGTCACCGAGGACGGGTCGAAACGGGTATGGCAGTTGATGAACATCCCGATGATCATCGACGGGGAGGTCGAAGGCATTTATGCGATCGTCAAAGACATCACTCAAATGATTGTCCAACAAGATCAAATTTACTATCAGGCGAACCACGACAGTCTGACAGGACTACACAACCGCTATGCGCTGCAAGAACAAATCGAACGGCTCATCGCAGAGGGCCGACCGTTCTCGCTCATGTTCTCCGACCTCGACGGATTCAAGGAAATCAATGACCAGTTCGGCCATCATATGGGAGACGAATTGCTACAACACATCGGCAAACGACTACGAGGTGCCTTATTGCCGAACGAGTACGCGGGACGTCTCGGCGGTGACGAGTTTATCGTCGTCGCTGAACATGAGGATGACGAGATGCTCGTCGAACGGTTGCGACGCTTCGTCTATCGTCCGCCTTACTTTATGGGCGGGACACTCGTTGAAATCCATGCGTCGATCGGGATTGTCCGCTATCCTGATCACGGGTCGACGCTCAAACACCTGCTCTCAAACGCAGACCTTGCGATGTATAAGGCGAAGGACAAAGGACGGAACGAGACCGTTCTGTTCGCACCTGAGCTACGTGCGGATAAAGAAGAGCGCAAGCTGTTGATGGAAGGTCTCGATACCGCCCTTGAAAAAGGTGAGATTTCACTCTATCTCCAACCTCAAGTCGACGCTTCGACAAAAGCCATCATCGGTGCCGAGGCATTGATGCGCTGGCAACGCGACGGAGATTTCATCCCGCCGAGTCAATTCATCCCAGTCGCCGAGGAGACGGGGCACATCCACGACCTGGGTCGCTGGATGATCCATGAGACGTTCCAATTGATGTACGCCTTCGAACAAGGAGACATCCATTTACCAAAATTGTCGGTCAACCTATCCGTCCGTCAATTGTTCGATGAACATTTAATCGAGTATTTGACGACCTTGTTTGAACGCTTCCCAATCGAGCCGAGCCGACTCAACTTCGAGTTGACCGAGACCGTCGCCGCCCACCATTCCGACCGGGTGTTGACACGGATTCTCGAACTCAAGGCGCTCGGCATCAAACTGTCGATTGATGACTTCGGGACCGGCTACAGCTCACTCGCCTATCTCGTCCGTTATCCGATTGATGAGTTGAAAATCCCACGCGAGTTCACGATGCAACTCGAAGAGAACCGAGAATATCAGACTGTCACCGCGACCATCGTCGCAATGGCCCGTCAACTCGGGATGGCGCTTGTCGCCGAAGGCGTCGAGACAGAGTACCAAGAGAACTTTTTGCGGAAAATCGGCTGTGACTCGATGCAAGGGTATCGCTATGCGAAACCGATGCCGCTCGATGAGTTTGTCATCTATTACATGAAACAGTCGATGTAACGAAAATACCTCGAACCGGGACCCGGTTCGAGGTATTTTGTCATTTCATTTCATAAATTTTGACTTCACCTGGTTTTAAATCGACCCACAGGTCCCAAT
The DNA here is from genome assembly GCF_004336985.1 of Exiguobacterium sp. SL-9. Taxonomy (GTDB): domain Bacteria; phylum Bacillota; class Bacilli; order Exiguobacteriales; family Exiguobacteriaceae; genus Exiguobacterium. The sequence continues at coordinate 70,564 of NZ_SJUO01000005.1, read as the reverse complement.
TCTCATCGAACGAATGCTCGGCATACGGCCACGAAGTTGGCGAATAGACCATTTCAGCGAAACGACTCGCGTTCCAGTTACGGCGGCGCACCCCATCGAGCGGGACTTTGCCCTGCAAAGCATGATGCATGTTCGTGTTGGCGACGACAAGGAGCGTCTCGTTCGTGTCCGGACGCAACCAGGCCAGCCCGATGAACGGCGCATCCATCTGTTGCATCGCCAGTGGTTCGAAATGACTCGGATTGACGAGCACATCCAACCAACGACGGCGCACTTCGGCCACTTGATGCATGAGTTCAATCATCTCGTTCCGTTCCGGATGATCCCAGTGGAACTGGTACGCGTCGAAGAAAGCGAGTTTCCCAAAATAAGGGTCGGTCGGGAACAGTTGATACGCCTCTTCCGGTCGGCAGTCGAGCCCTGTGTTCATCGGTTGTGTCTCATACAGTTCGAGCCCGGAGTTCGTCATCGGTACACCGTTCGGCACGAACCCGTTCAACACGGTGAGCAAGCGACTCGCTCGGCGTCCACCGTCACGTGTCGCCACGCGGCGGGTGTCGGCCGTCTCTCCGGCGGCGAATACCGGCAATGGCAAGAAGCGTGAATCATAAATGAACTGGTGTGTCTCATGCGTATCAAAACGAGGTTCTTTATAAAACCCGTAGCCGATTATCATGTTGTACCCTGCTTCTTTCGCTGCCCATGCTCCGATTTCAATCAACTCTTCAGCGATGAAGCTGAAGTTGGCGTCGAGTGCGCGTGGCTGTTGAAGGATCCGTTGCGCCAAATCGACCGGCAAGGCGTGTCCCATGTCGATGCGGGCCCCATCAATCCCATATTCACGCTGATAGTGCGGAATGATATCGGCAAGCATCGCCCATAACGGTTCATTGATTTGATCGCCACGGAATTGATTCGACTTGATTGAATCGAACAGGATGTATGGCGCCAAGTTTGCCTCGCTGACGTAAGGTGCAGCCACTGTCGGGTGATCGAGGAACAGACGGAAATATGTGACGTCCGACCATGGCGGTTGCGGATCATTGATACAATCGGAAAACGCTGGAGCGGTCGTCAAGCCGAACTCACGCTCGATGACGGCGAGTAAGTTCTCTTCTGGGTGTTCGAGTAAGTATGTTTTCACCGTCTCCCACTTGTCCGCATCAACGAGGTTCGGCGCCATCGAGAAGCGACGTAAATGCGCCCACACGTCCTCCGACCCATAAATCATCGGCAAAAAGGCGTGCTCTGGCTTTACGTTTTCACCGATGCCTGGCACGTGCGGTGGATGGTAGTAGTCAAGTTCCGTCACCGGAATCCAATAAAACCATTCGGGATTTTCTAAAATGAGCCGGTTATCACGCGCGCACGTGCGCGGGATGACATCGATGACGACGCGAATCCCGACCATATGACACGCCTCAACGAACGCGGCGAATTCTTCCTCGACCGTTAACCCGTCTCCGGTCAACGTCTCTTTCAATTCTTCATCAATTCCAAAGAAATCTTGTACGGCATAAGGAGAACCGAATTCACCTTTTTTATTTTTATGACTATGTTGGGAGATTGGCAATAAGAACAATGTATCGATTCCCATGTACAACAGGTGCGGAATCAACGCGAGCGTTTTGACGAACGTGCCCGTATCCTTCATCCCAATCGAGTTTTCCATCTCGACATAACCTGAACCGTCATGATCCCATGACGTCGAAGTCCGGACTTGCATCGAATATACCGAGGCACGCTTGATCCAATCGCCTCCGGTTTGAAGGTATCCGTCCGCTTGGGCGACCGATTGATGATATTCCCGTCCATCGACCGCATGCGGAAGAATCGCTTTTTCAATCGTCTCGATTAAAAAATCGTAAGGATTGACCCGTTCGACACCATCTCGGACAGGCTCTGAAGGGAATTGCAGGCGGTTCCATAAGGTCGGGATTTCGTATTGCATGTTCGCTCGTTTCTCTTTCAAGACCTGGTGCAGCTTGTGTAACGATGAGTTCTCTGGCATGTGTATTCTCCTTATGAATAAAATCGTTCCTCGTTTCATTGTAAACGATAACAAGAAACGCATTACTATATATTTATACCTTTACCCGATATTTTCCTTTTCCAAAAAAATATTTTGCGACGAAATCGGTAAATATTGTAGGATTGTATAGAAGGAGGGATGACTGTGTCTCAACAAAAATGGTTAACCTTACTCGTCTCGTTATCCGTTTTATGTATTCTGGTCCTCACAAGCTTCACATTTCAACTTCGAGACACAATGAATCAAATCGAATCCATCCATAGCCAACGTCTTGATTCCCATGATGCAATCGAAGATATTATGTACTTTAATATCGAACGGGCAAACGCCATCCGTGGACTTCTCGCCTATGAAGACCGCCGCTTTTTAGAGTCGTATTATAGTATGTCCCAGCAGGCAGAAGAGTTGAAGACATCGATTGCGAACGACCCGCGCACACCGAGCTCGTTAATCGACCTGCTTCATCGTGACGGAATTTGGGAAAAAGGAGCCACCCAAGTACTTTTTCTTTATGAACAAGGGGATGTCAAAGGCGCAACCGAGCTCGCAGAAACATTGACTGATCAACGTCAAACCATCCTTGAGGATTTGCGTGCCTTAAAAAAAATGCAATATGAAGATATCCGTAAACAGCTCGTTGCGACCGAGAATCAAATTGATGTGTTGATTCAAGTTCTTACTTCGATTGCCGTGTTGTTTATTGCCATACTTTTCGTTTTAGCGTTCCTCATCTTTAAAACACGAAAAAAAGACCGTCCCCAATGAGACGGTCCTTCGACCTCACCATTCAAGGTGAGGTCGTTTTATTTGGAATGAATGAGGCGTGCGGCGTTCCCAATCGCCAGCAATGCAACCCCGACGTCTGCAAACACGGCTTCCCACATCGAAGCGAATCCGAAGAGACCGAGCAAGAGGAAGAGTGCCTTCATCCCGAACGCGAACGTGATGTTTTGCCAAACGATCCGTCGCGTGCGCTTACTTAGTTCAATCGCTGCCACGACGTCTCGCGGAGCGTCGTTCATCAGCACGAGATCGGCTGCCGTGACGGCGGCATCACTCCCGACACCACCCATCACGAGTCCGACATCGGCCCGTGCGAGCGCTGCCGCATCGTTCAGCCCGTCCCCGACAAAGGCGACCTTGCCTGTTGCGGCCAATCTTTCGACTTCTGCGACTTTTTGATGCGGAAGTAATTCACTCTTCACTGCATCAATCCCAATCGCTGAACCGACGGCCACCGCGACTTCTTGCCGGTCCCCGGTCAACATGACCGTCTGACAACCATAGCGCTTCAAAGCTTGAATCGTTTCTTGCGCATCCGGCTTTACTTGGTCGCTCAACTCGACACGTCCGAGCCATCGGTCATTTTTAACGATATGGACGATTGTCCCCGATGTCTCCTCCGGAATCGGGTAGCCCAGTTTTTGGACGTAGCGGGCGCTGCCGACGTAAATGCGATCTTCACCATCTGTCGCCATCAACCCGTATCCCGGTTCTTCTTTAATCATCGAGAACGGTGAGACCGGATCCGTATGTTCGACAATCGCTTTCGCGAGCGGATGTGTCGAGGCCATCTCCACACGAGCGGCCAGCCGGAGCAATTCATCCGGCGTCAGTTCCCCGTTCGTCGCGACGTCCGTCACTTCAAAGCGGCCCGTCGTGAGCGTACCGGTCTTATCGAATACGACCGTATCGACTTCGGCGAGCACATCTAAATATTCGCCGCCTTTCACCAGGATGCCACGCCGTGAACCTGCTCCGATCCCACCGAAATAACCGAGTGGAATCGAGATCACTAAGGCGCATGGACAACTGATCACGAGGAAAATCAAGGCCCGGTATACCCACTCCTCGAGATTTCCAACAAACAGCGGCGGAACAAAAGCGACGACCGCTGCGAGCACGACGACGATCGGCGTGTATACTTTTGCCAATCGCGTGATCATCTGTTCCGTTTTCGCCTTATTCATGCTCGCTTGTTCAACGAGAGCAATCATTTTTTGCAGGCTCGATTCAGTCGCCGGGCGTTCGACTCGTACTTCGAGCCGCCCGTCAAGGTTGACCATTCCCGCAAGGACGTCTTCCTCGGGACCGATGGGGCGTGGTAACGACTCTCCTGTCAGCGAAGCCGTATCCAATGAGCTCGAGCCTCGCAGTACACGACCGTCCATCGGAATCTGTTCGCCTGCTCGAACGATGATGATGCTACCGACCGCGACCTCTTCAGGACGTCTTTCTATTTCCCGTTCATCTTCGAACACGCGCGCAATCGTCGGTTTCATGTTCAACAGCGATTGAATCGACCGTCGCGATGCGTGGACGGCCCGTGCCTGGAAGTATTCACCAAGCTGGTAGAACAGCATGACGGCGACCGCTTCCGGATACTCCGCAATCGCAATCGCACCAATGGTCGCGATTGTCATTAAAAATTTTTCGTCAAACCATTCCCGATGCCATACATTACGAATTGCCGCATAGACGACGTCATAGCCCGCGACCACGTAGGCGATTCCGTACACGACAATCGAATCGGTGTACAGACCGGCGAGTAGGAGGACGAACGCGACTCCAAACCGCCATAATAAGCGACTCGACATCGGTACTTCCGCCTCATCTTTAACAAAATGCGCACCCGGTTCAATTCGACCCATCGTTGCTTCGATGGCACGAAGCGTCTCCGTGTGATCCTTCGAATCATTCCATTCGATGATCATTCGACTTGTCGCAAAATCAATCTGACAAGCGGCGACACTGTCTACTCCCGTCACGCTTTTCTCGATTTTGGCGGCACAGTTCGTACACGTGATTCCTTCGACAGGCAATACATCCCGTTTCATATCCTTCGCCCCTTTACATTCAAACGTTCATTTGAATATATCGTAACGCTGTAAGCGAACAATTACAACCAAAAAAAGAGCCGACTGGAATTCCAGCTGGCTCTCGTCACGCATCGGGCTGCACATCAAGTTGTTCGGCACTGTGAGCCATCGCAATTTCGACGAGTAGCCGGACATGGTCATCATCGAGTGAATAGTAGACGACTTTGCCATCTTTTCGATATTTGACAAGCCCTTGCTCGAGCAACGTCCGTAAATGATGCGACGCTGTAGCGTTTGAATGTCCAATCACGGCGGCCACATCGCAGACACATAGTTCCTGTTCTAGCGTCAGGACGTACAATACTTTGAGCCGGGTCGGATCGGCGAACGCCTTGAATAAGCGACTGACCCGCGTCGCATCAAGATCGGTCAACGCTTGTTGTAATACCGTCACATCCTCGTTCTGAATGGCAATCGTTTCACACTGGGGTGCTTTCATTCATCTCACCTCATTTTCTGTACTCTCATTTTAACAAATTCATCCCGATAAATCTGTTATATATTATCATTGACTTATAAACCACTGTTATAATACAATTAAAACAACCTTAACAGTCACGTTACTTAAATAAAGGAGGCAGTTTTTATGAATGAGTGGGCGAGCCGACTTGAGTCTTCGGTCGAATTTTATCGGAAGTTACCGGACAAGACGTGTCAAGAATGCGGAAAACATATGGATGAGCAGTGCGAGTCATATGAGAGCACATGCGCATCTTGTGCTGAAAAACTGCAACTTAGCGAATAAAACAATCCCTCGGAAACGTGTTCCGAGGGATTTGTCATGGCAGATGATAACCGAGATAGGCCGCGATCAGCCCGAGGATATACGTTGCGAGCAGATAGGTGCCGAAACGAACCCAATCTTTGGCGACGAACCGCATCACTTCGAGCTTGAACGTCGAGAACGTCGTGAACGACCCGAGAAAACCGACACCGAGACCGAGCATGAGCGTCGGGTGAACACTCACTCCATATAAATACCCAAGGCCGAACGAACCGGTCACATTGACGATGAGCGTCGCCCAAGGAAACGCCGATGTCGTCCTTGTTTTGACGAACTGACCGATCCCAAATCGCGCCATCGCGCCGAAGAAAGCGCCAATCATGATGACGAGAAGCGTCATCGTGTTCCCTCCTCTCGCGCCAAAAATCGATTGAACCGTCGCCGACCAAGCCGAAATCCGAGCCATGAACTGAACAGCCCGAGGCCGAGACTGAGCGTCACATAAAGCAGGGCTGAGCCGAGCGCACCGGCCTCTAGCAGTTGAATCGTCTCCACACTGAACGTTGAAAACGTCGTGAATGAACCGATGAACCCGGTCCCGAGTGCGGTGACGGCCGTCGGTGACAATCTTCCGGATCGGAATAAGAAATGCGTCAGCCATCCGAGAATAAAACTGCCTATCACGTTGATGACGAGGGTCCCGAGCGGAAACACCCCGATCCAATACGACCCAATCGCCATCCCGAGCCCGTAACGCGTGAGGGCACCGAGAGCACCGGCCAACCCGACGTATACATAGAGCATGGCCTCGCCTCCCTTCAAAAAAACACCTGTCGCGAACAGATCGCAAGACAGGTGTTTTAATTCTGCATTCATTATACCAAGCGATGCGCGATCACGAAATAGCTGCTGGTGCGAACACGGCCGAAATCGCCTCGAACGCCTCGTCGAGCTCTTCTTTCGTGATGACGAGCGGTGGCGCCAAACGAATCACTGTCTCGTGCGTCTCTTTACAGAGCAGACCGCGTTCTTTGAGCGCCTCACAGTAAGGACGCGCCGCTTCCGTCAATTCGATCCCGATGAACAAGCCACGCCCACGGACATCGTGGATGAGTGGATTGTCGATTGATTTCAACCGATCCATGAAGTACGTCCCGAGCTCAAGTGAACGCTCTGGTAATTGTTCTTCTTCAAGCACTTCGAGCGACGCGATTGAGACGGCTGCCGCGAGCGGGTTCCCACCGAACGTCGATCCGTGTGACCCTGGATTGAACACACTTAATACGTTCTCATTGGCCGCGACACATGATACCGGGAAAACGCCCCCCCCGAGCGCTTTTCCGAGAATATACATATCCGGCTCCACTTCTTCCCATTCGATGGCGAACCATTTGCCTGAGCGTCCGAGCCCTGATTGAATCTCGTCGGCCACGAACAAGACGTTATGCTGCTGACACAGTTCACTGGCGCGTTTCAAATAACCAGCCGGTGGGATGATGATGCCTGCTTCGCCTTGAATCGGCTCAACGATGAACGCTGCCGTATTTTCCGTGATCGCCGCTTCGAAGGCATCGATATCACCGTACGGGACGACTTTGAAGCCTGGCAATAACGGCCCGAATCCACGTTGATATTCCGCTTCAGTCGACATCGATACCGCCGCCATCGTCCGACCGTGGAAGTTGCCCGAACAGACGATGATTTCTGCTTGTCCCGGGATTTGTTTCACTTCATACGCCCAACGACGTGATGCTTTGACCGCCGTTTCCACCGCTTCCGCGCCCGTGTTCATCGGTAGTACCATCTCTTTGTTTGTAAGCGCTGCCACTTTTTTATAGAAGCGACCGAGCTGATCGTTATAAAATGCACGTGACGTCAACGTGATTTTATCTGCCTGATCTTTTAATGCTTGAATGATTTTCGGATGGCAGTGCCCTTGGTTGACAGCTGAATATGCGCTCAACATATCCATGTAGCGGTTCCCCTCCGGGTCCGTCACCCAGATCCCCTTCGCTTCCGAGATGACGATCGGAAGTGGATGATAGTTGTGCGCCCCGAACTTCTCTGTTAATTCAATCACTTCTTGTGTCTTTGACATTTGATTTCCCCCTTATCAAAAAAAACTATCTTACTCCTTCAGTATATGATGACCGTCTTTCTTTTGACAACGACCAACTTGCCCATTCCTCGAGTTGGGAAAATAAGGTACACTAAACGTAGAGTATGACTCATTTGACGTAGATTGGGGGAAAGGTTGTGGCTTCATTGCGTGATTTGCCGATTGACGAGTTCATCGATGCTTTATCTGTCCCATGCTGTTATATCAATCTCGATGGCAACGTCCTTCTTTGGAACGAACATGCTGAATCGCTCTTCGGATGGAGACGCGGCGATGTCCTTCACCGCCCGCTCCCGGTCGTCGAGCACTTAGAATATACGCTCGAGACGTGGTCTCCACTGCTCCTTCAATATCCGTTCTCGACGACGGCAATGACGCCGTTCAAACATAAGGACGGATCGATCGTCTATGCGACCGCCTATTTACAAACCTTCTCCATCAATGACTTCACCGGCTATTTTCTAGCCTTTTTACCGAAAGGGTTTAGTCCCCTCCTAAGCACGGAACAGTTCAACTTGCTCCATCACTTTCAAGCGATGATTGAGCAGTCGACTTATTATTTGGCTACGAACGCACACGGGGAAATCACCGAGATCAACCCGTTGTTATGTGGATTCATCGGAGCAACTGATCATCAATTTATCGGTCGTAATTGGTTCGAGCTCATCCATCCCTCATTCGAGAACGACCCGATTTGCGAGGACGTGCTTCAAGCGCTTACGACCAATCGCATTTGGAACGGCGAGATGCCAATCCGTTCCGAGCGACATGTGACGAACACGTGCTGGCTCAATTTGACGATCATTCCGATTTTGAACGAAGATGGCGACGTCTTGCAATATACCGCCTTCGGGTTTGACGTCTCAGATAAAAAGCGACTCGAGCAAGATGTCAAGTACCTCGCCTATCATAACGATTTGACCGGTCTATTGAATAAAAAGGGATGGCTTCGTCAATATGCCCATATCCTGCAGGATATCGATCAAGGGGACGGCTTGATTCATGTCGCTTTGTTCGACATTGATCGTTTCAAAATCATCAACGAATCGTTCGGCTCTCGCGTCGGCAACGAACTGCTCATCCAAATCAAGGAACGGGCCACTCAGTTCATACCGGAGACGAGCGTCATGTTCCATCCATCGGGTGGTTTGTTCGGACTGCTGTTCTTTGAAGAGTCGAAAGAAGAAGTGTTCCAGTTGTTGCGTCAACTACAACATGAACTGCAACGCCCGTTCCGGATTTATCATCATTCGATCATGGTGTCGATTTCAATCGGTTGCGTCTTCTATCCATCGGCTACGTCTTCATTAGAAGAACTATATACGCGAGCCGAGAGCGCTTTGTTCAAAGGAAAACGGATTGGCGTCGGGACGATTCAGTTCGTCACGAAAGACATGGACGATGCATTCTCTAGGCAAATCCATATCGAAAAGGCGCTCTATCAAGCGCTCGAGGAAAAACATTTTTATTTGGAGTATCAACCAAAGTTCGAGTTGAAGACCGATACGCTCATCGGGTTCGAAGCGCTTCTTCGTTGGCATCACGATGAACTCGGTCAAATCCCGCCATCGGAGTTCATTCCGCTCGCCGAGGAAATGGCGCTCATTGTCCCAATTAACAACTGGGTCATCCTGGAGGCAGCCAAACAGTTGAAAGCGTGGCAACGTCTCGTCGATTATCCGTTGTCGATGGCCGTCAACATCTCACCGAATCAATTCCGGAGTGATAGTTTCATCAACACGCTTCGAAACATTAAACAACAACTCAATTTAAACCCGTCCGATATCATTCTCGAGATCACGGAAAGTCTCGTCATGCAACAGACGGATGAAATCATTGCGCGGATGAATCAAATCAAGCGCCTCGACTATCGCTTATCGATTGATGACTTCGGGACTGGCTTCTCTTCACTTCAATACTTGAAGTCGTTCCCGGTGGACGAACTAAAAATCGATAAAGTCTTTTTAGACGACTGGCTAGCATCGAAGTCACACTTGCTCGACGTCATCGTCCATCTTGGGAAGAGCCTACACTTGCACGTCGTGGCCGAAGGGGTCGAAGACCAGGAGATGCTCGATCACTTGAGACAAACCGCCTGCGATTCGTTCCAAGGTTTCTTGTACGCCAAACCGATGCCTCCAATCGAAGTATTTCGTTTGTTAACGGGCGAACGACCATAACAAAAACCATCGGATGTCTCACGACATCCGATGGTTTTTTTCACAGGCTGATCGTTGCTGTCCATAGTCCGTAGACACCGTACGTGGCTGCCAATAGGATGACGAGCGCGATCATATATTGCAGGCGGCTGAGGAACGGCCGTCCCTGTTCGCGTTCGGCTAGCATGAAGACGAACACGCCTGGCGCGTAAAGAATCATCGCGATGAGCATATATTCGACACCTGACGCATAGAGGAGCCAGGCCGCATAGATGGTCGCGATTCCCGACATGACGAGCATCGAGCGTGCCCCAGTGCGTCGCGCCTCTTTCCAGCCGAACAAGGCGGAAAACAAGTACGGGACGAGTGCTGCAATCCCGGCGATGCTCGAGAGCACCAAATAGGTCTGTTCGGAGAACAAGGCGATCATGGTGACGAGTTGTGTGAAGACTTGCGTGATGAACAGCGCACTCACCGGTGTCTCGTTTCGGTTGATTCGGTTGAACAGTTTCGGGAACACCCCATCGCGACTTGCCAAATAAGAAATCTCGGTCGCAAGAATCGTCCACCCAAGCAACGCACCGGAGAGTGAGACGAGGAGTCCGATGTTAATGATGGTCGCACCGACAGGACCGACGACTGCCTCGAGTACGTACGCCATCGACGGTTCTGCGAGCGACGCGAGTTGCTCTTGTGTCATCACCCCGAACGAGAGGATTGAAATCATCATGTAAATGACGAGCGTCCCGATAAGACCGATCACCGTCGCCCGTCCGACGTCCCGTTTATGGCGGGCGCGTGATGACAAGACGACCGCTCCTTCGATGCCGACGAAGGCCCAAAGTGTCACGAGCATTGTCGACTTCACTTGTGGGAACACTTGTGACCAGCTAAATCCGGATTGCCCCCAAAAATCAATTTGAAACGTGTCGATCCGGAAGGCGAACAAGATCAGGACGATAAATAAGAAAATCGGGACGAGCTTTGCGATCGTCGTGACGATATTGAGGAGTGCCGCCTCTCTCATCCCGCGTGAGATAATCCAAAACAATCCCCAAATGACGACTGCGCTCATGATTAAACGAAACGTTCGATGCTCTGACGAAAAAATCGGAAAGAAGTAGCTGAGCGTGCTAAAAATCAATGTGATGTTTGCCACCGTCCCGATCCATGCGGACATCCAATAGCCCCATCCGCTATTGAATCCGACAAACTTGCCGAACCCTTCCTTCGCATAGGCGTAAATCCCACCTTCAAGTTCAGGTCTCGTATTCGCTAAAAATTGAAACACGAACGCGAGCATGACCATGCCGATACCCGTGATCGTCCAACCGATCAAGACCGAACCGACCCCGGCACCTTGCGCCATCGCGCCAGGCAAGTTAAATGCGCCTCCGCCAATCATCGTTCCGACGACCATCGCAGCAAGCCCGAAAAAGCCGATTCCGGCTGATTGTCCTTTCATTCCAAACCCTCCAAAAACAGTTGACGTCTGACGAATAACTATACATCAATAATGTATATTCATTCGGCGATTTCCTTATTCTACTGAATACAATGACGTTTAGATAGGTATTTTACTAATGTTTATATTTTCGAATAATTAAAAAAATTAATTGCTTATTCATTCTGTTTATAGTTTAATGACAATATATTCGAAACAATCAGAATTTTCGGGAGGTATGACAATGCGTAATAAGAAATGGTTAGCTTTATCGGGTGTTGCCTTGCTTGCGACAGCAGCATGTGGCGGCGGAGAAGAATCATCGTCTAACACATCAGAAGGATCATCATCGGGTGATGCGAAGAAGGAAATCACGCTCGTTTCGGCGACAGATTTACCACAGCTCGATCCAACGCTCACTACGGACTCAACATCAATCATCGTGACGAACAACGTCTTCGAGGGACTGTATCGTCTTGATGAGAACAACCAGCCGGTACCGGGAATTGCTGAAGACGTTGAAATTTCAGAAGACGGACTTACATACACGTTCAAATTGCGTGATGCGAACTGGTCAGACGGATCACCAGTCACAGCTGAAGATTTCGTCTACTCTTGGAAACGCGCCCTCAACCCTGAGACAGGCGCCGAGTACGCATACATCCTTCAGGACTTGAAAAACGCCAACAAGATTCTTGCAGGCGAAGAAGAACTCGATGCACTCGGTGCGAAAGCACTCGATGAAAAGACACTCGAAGTTCAATTGGAGGCACCTGCCCCTTACTTCCTCGGGTTGACAGGATTCCCGACGTACATGCCACAAAAGCAAGAATTCGTCGAAGAGCAAGGCGAGTCGTTCGCGACAGCGGTCGATAAGACGCTCTATAACGGCCCTTACGTCTTAGACAGCTGGCAAGACAATGAAGGTTGGGTGTACAAAAAGAATCCGGACTACTGGGATGCTGACAACGTCAAGATGGAGACAATCAACGTTAAAGTCGTCAAAGAAGTCGCGACAGGCGTCAACTTGTTCGAATCGGGCGAAGTCGACTACACACTCTTGTCGTCTGAATTCGTGCCACAATTCCAAGACAGTGAAGAGTTCAAGACTCGTGCTGACGCACGCATCAACTTCCTTCGCTTCAACCAAAAGAACGAAGCGCTCCAAAACGTCAACATTCGTGAGGCGCTCGCGAAAGGCTTCGATAAGCAAGGTGTCACAGACGTCATCTTGACAGACGGTTCACAGCCGGCTAACTTTATCGTCGCGAAAGACTTCACGTTCACAGAGGACGGAGCCGACTTCCGCGAGAAATATCCGGACCTTCAAAACTATAACGTCGACGAGGCGAAAGCCGCATGGGAGAAAGGTCTCGCCGAACTTGGTGTCGAGACGGTCGAACTTGAGTTCCTCTCACGTGATGAAGAAGCGTTCAAAAAAGTTAACGAGTATATCAAAGGTGAGCTCGAGAAGAACCTTCCTGGCCTCACACTTAACATCAAGCAACAACCGTTCAAAAACTTCCTTGAACTCGAAGGAGAAGGCGACTATGACGTCTCTGCTGCTGGCTGGGGCCCTGATTACCAGGATCCAATGACGTACCTCGACATGTGGGTAACGGACGGTCCGTTCAACCGGATGGCCTACTCGAACGACGAGTATGACAAATTGATCCAAAGTGCGAAACAAGAAGCCGATCAAATGAAACGTTGGGAAACGATGCAAGAAGCAGAACGCATCTTGCTCGAAGATGACTTTGCGATTGCACCGATCTACCAAAAAGGTGAGGCGTACCTCGAACGCTCAAACATTAAAAACATGCACCGCCATCCGTTCGGAGCTGACGCTAGCTTCAAGTGGTTGGACGTCAACTAATTAACAAACCCTGTCACTCATGTGACAGGGTTTGTTTGTGTATCGTCACTTAGGACAAGCCAAGAGGCGTACCACGAGTTGTGGCACGCCTCTCATTTAAGTGATCAAGCTTCACGTTCAGCGCGAATTTCGGCTGGAACACGTCCGCGTTTAGAAATGATTTGAGCGATGACAAGTAATACGACGAATGTCGCGAATGCTGTAAAGAATCCGATCCACATCGAGCCTGTGATGCCGAGGACCAAATATCCGACCGCTGACACACCAGCCGCAATCAAAGCGTATGGAAGTTGTGTCAACACGTGGTCGATATGGTGCGATCCGGCACCCGTCGAACTGAGGATGGTCGTATCCGAAATTGGTGAACAGTGGTCACCGAATACCGCACCAGCGAGTACCGCCGCGAGTGTCGGAAGCAACAGCTCCGGATCGACCGCCATAATCAAGTCAGCCCCGATTGGAAGCATCAAACCGAATGTCCCCCAACTTGTCCCTGTCGAGAACGCCATCAGACCGGCGATTGCGAACAAGATCAGTGGCAAGTAAGATGCTGCAATCGAGTCCGTGACGAAGCTTGCCAAGTAATCACCGGTTTTCATATCCCCGATGACGGCAATGATCGTCCAGGCAAAGAGCAAGATGAGCACGGCTGGCCACATGGCACGGATACCAGCCCATGTCGCATGACCGTAGTCCTTGGCTGGAATGTTGCGACCAATCAAGAGCAAGAGAGCAACGAGCAAGCTGATCACGGCACCAGTCACGAGTGACCGCGTCACGTCTGTTGACTCGAACGCACCGAGAAGCGAGAAACTTTGACCATCAGCAGCGAGCGCTTGACCGCCTGTGTATAACATGGCTGAGACGGTGGCAATAATCAAGACGATGATCGGGACGATCAAGTCGCGGACTTTCCCGCCATCGTGTTCTTTAATATCTTCACTCATCCCCATCGGTGCGCCTTTCGATGAATCGTAGAGCTCACCTTGAAGGGCACGTAGCTCATGCGTCCGCATCGGTCCGATCGCAAGTCCGGTGTAGGCAACGTAAGCCGTCAACATAAGGGCGAAGATGGCGTAGAAGTTCATCGGAATGATTTGGATGAATGCTGAGAATGACGAGTAGCTATCAATCGAGTACTTCGCAAGAATTCCGGCGATGATGGCGATGATGTACGCTCCCCAACTCGAGAGCGGACTAATGACACAGACCGGTGCGGCCGTCGAGTCAATCGTATAAGCGAGTTTCGCGCGCGATACTTTTTTCCGGTCCGTGAGCGGTCGGCTAATATTCCCGACGGCAAGACTGTTGAAATAGTCATCGATGAAAATCAAGATTCCAAGGCCGAACGAGACGAGGCGGGCGCCACGAGCCGTTTTGACGTTAGAAGCTGCCCATTCACCAAACGCACGGGCACCGCCTGATGTTTGAATGATGGATGACAAGATGCCGAGCAAGAGCAAGAACGCGATCAACAGCACGTTCCATTCATTGATGGCCCCATCCGCCCAGAATAGTGCGATGATGTTTGACCATAAATACTGAATCGATTCGAGCGGGTTGAAATTGTGAAGCAATAAGACCCCTGCGACAATCCCGACACCGAGTGACGGAATGACTTTCCGTGTTGTGATGGCCATAATAATGGCGAGTAAAGCCGGTACGAGTGAGAGTACCGAAGTTGAATAATCTACCATGCTGATTTCCTCCTCTTCTATTTGAGATGAGGCCCCCCTATGCTTAAAAAAACGCAAAGCGAGGGCATCGGCAACAAAGCCGACACCCTCGCTGGATGTTCCGTCTTTCTTAGCCGACTTGGAGCGCTCCATACGTAAATATGTATGGCAGTCTGACGGGTATTTCCCGTCAGCCCAGCACAAAGTCAGAGACATGACTTTACACTTCGGCGATCTTGCCTTTCTGTAGTCTTCACCGTTGTCATCCTCGGACTACTTACTCATCAGCATCGCACCTCTACCTCATCGATAGCACGAATATTCATTTAAAGTTACGTCTAAATTATCATAGGTCATAGTGACTAATCAATAGTTTTTTTCATCTCGGATGATTTGTTTTAATACAGCGAGTGCGGCTTGATCGTCAGACTCGACCGCTTTAAAGAAATCACTAAAGAAATGATACAAGACGAATCGTTCGGCGTGTGACGTCGTTTGTTCTTTGATCGTTAAGAAAATCAGGTGACGCAACCGTCGTTTCGTCCGCGTCTCGTCAGGCAATTCTTGACATCGGTCTTGGAAGGCACGATATACAGAATTGATCAAATCCCCATGTTCATCATACGACCGGTTGTATGCAACTTGTTCCATCTGTGATATCCCCCCTTTCATTTGTACCGATGAAACTTGTCGTAACTATACCAACTTAAACAAAAGCGTTCAATCGTTTCGGGTCGTTCTTAACAAAAATCATACGTTAGACGGACTCACGACTCGATAAATGAGAACGTCGTGACGTCGAATAGTCCCATATCGGTCAACTTCAAATCCGGGATGACCGGGAGGGCTAGGAACGACATCGTCAAATAGGGGTTGAAGTGACGATGTGCCCCGACGACGTCGAGTGCGTCGTTCAACTGTTCGAGCACGTCCGCCACTTCTCCGTACGGACGTCTTGTCATGAGTCCCCCGATTTCGAGCGGCAAGACGGCTAACACTTTGCCATCCGCGACCGCGACGACACCACCGCCTACTTTCTCGAGCGTCTCGGCTGCGAGCAACATGTCGTCCGGGCTCACCCCGGCGATGACGAGGTTATGACTGTCATGCGCGACCGTCGCCGCGAGTGCCCCTCGCTTCAAACCGAAACCTGTCACCGGGGCAAGGGCCATGTGCCCCGTCCCATGATGACGTTCGATGACAGCGAGCGTGGCAATGTCTTGGGCGAGGTCCGCTCCGGACGCATCAGGTGTGAAGACAAGACGCTCCCGCTTCGTCAAGAGACTGTTCGGTAACACTTGAATCACATCGACTGCTTCTTCCTTCACTGCTAAGCGGAACGATTCTGCTGTCAAGTCCGGCAGTTTGAGTTCCCCTTTCATCGGTTTCGGCACTTCAATCCCGTCAGCCTCGAACGTCGCCTTGCCTTCTTTGGCGACGACCTCCCCGTTCACGTAGACAGTTTCGATTTTCACCGATTGGACGTCTGACAAGATGACGAAGTTCGCTCGTTTACCCGGGGCGATGGCACCGACGTCTTTCAAACCGTATGCCTCGGCCGCGTGAAGACTGGCAACGGCATAGGCCGTCTCTGGCTTGACGCCTTGTTTGATGGCCATGCGAATGTTGTAGTCGATACCGCCCTCGGCGACAAGATCGTCCAAATGCTTATCGTCCGTACAGAACAAGAACCGGTGGGCGTTGCTCTCGGTGATGGCACGGCTGACTTTCTCGACGTTTCGAGCGACCGACCCTTCCCGAATTTGAACGTAAAAGCCGCGACGCACGCGTTCAAGTGCTTCTTCCGCCGTCGTACACTCGTGGTCGGTCATGATACCCGCTGTACGGTACACGTTCAACTGATCAGGTCCAAGGCCTGAGGCATGACCGTCGACGACTTTCCCAGCGCGTTCTGTCTGGGCGATCTTTTGAAGCATGTCCTCGCTCCCGGACTCGACGGACGGATAGTCCATCACTTCACCGAGACCGTGTACGCCCGGGTCCCCTAAAAATGGTGCCAAATCCTCGGCGTATAGCTTCGCCCCTGCGTGCTCGAACGGCGTCGCCGGAACGCAACTTGGTAGCATCATTCGGACATCGAGCGGCAACCCCTTGGCATCGGCGAGCATATATTCGATGCCGAGCGCCCCGTTCACGTTCGCGATCTCGTGCGGGTCGGCGATGACCGTCGTCACCCCGAGCGGAAGCACGGCTTTGGCAAACTCATGAGGGGGGACCATCGATGACTCGATATGGACATGTGCGTCGATGAACGACGGCGCGAGTGTCCATGACGGGTCATGGTATTCGGTCTCCCCTTCGTAACCGTCCCCGATGGCCACGATATAGCCGGCGTCGATCGCGACATCGGTGCGAATCGTCTCACGGCTGTAGACATCGATGACCGCCACATCCTTAAAGACGACCGCTGCTTTCTTTTTTTTCGCCGCGATGTCGATCAAATGTTGTTTCTCCATCTGTGTGTCTCCTTTTTTCTACGTATTTTTACTATCTTAACAAGAATAATCTTTCCGGTGCAATTTCTTTTTCAACTTATGCGACAATGAAAGCATATCCATTTGAAAGGGGTTACACATATGCAATATAAATTAGGCGAACTGATTCCACACGTCGATGAGACAGTCTTCATCGCACCAGGAGCCCACGTCATCGGTGACGTTACCATCGGCGCCCATTCCGGCGTCTGGTTCAATACGGTCATTCGAGGAGATGAGGGACCGATTCAAATTGGTTCTTACGTGAATATTCAAGACGGATCGATGGTCCACCAATATGAAGGGTCCCCGACCATCATCCATGACCGGGTGTCGATCGGTCATATGGCGATGATTCACGGTTGCGAAATCGAAGAAGGCTGTCTCATCGGCATGCATGCGACCGTCCTCGACGGGGCTAAGATCGGCAAAGGTTCATTCATCGCGGCCGGTGCACTCGTCACACCAAATATGCAAATCCCAGAAGGCGTCATGGTCATGGGCGTGCCCGCCAAAGTCGTCCGTCCGCTCAATGACGAGGATCGCTTCATCATGGAACGGACCGTCAACAAATACGCCAAACGGGCTGAGCAGTACTTGACGACATGCGAGCCACTCACATCGACCCAAAGATTGTGAAAGCGTTTACAAGATTCATAAATTGTTAACGATTATCCCGATTTTTCTTCATGTTTCCTTTGTATACTGAGGATGTAGTCAAGCCGACGTGTCGAAAGGGGCCAATTGTAATGTATCCAAACCATGCCGAACTCATGTTAGACTTGTACGCCTCGTCCGTAAACCCAAGCTATTGCCTGCATATCGAGGATTCGTTCGACGATACGCTACAAGGCACACATCGAGAGGTTTGGGAACGGTTGCAATCGGATAATACTAAAGAGGAAGAAACTAAAATTAAGGGAACGTGAACAAAATGATTCCAACGAATGTCATTCAAGATTGGCTCGCAAACAAGCTAAAAAAATAAACTGAGCGCCCAAAAGAACGTCTCAGTCTATCCATTCATACATCTTCGCCCGGTCGTAGTCTACTCACGACCGGGCTTTTCGTTCATTCAAAGATTGTCAAACTGGCATCGATGGACTCACGCTGTTTCATCGGTGGCACATCCTCATATCGTCCGAGCTGAAGCAATCCGACGAACGTCTCCCCCTCGGCCCCGATCAGCTCTTGGAGACGGGCGTCTTCGAAAATGCCACCCGTCCGCCAGACGAGGCCGATCTGTTGCTCACTACATAATAAATGAAAGTTTTGAATCATCGTCGCCGTGGCGAGCAGCGCATCTTTCTTCCCTTTGTCCGTCTCGAACTGTTTCGTCGTCACATATATACAGGCGGCCGCATTTCGAATTCGTCCCGCAATTTTCTCGCGCTTCGCTTCGGGACCGTCGTCAAACGCCGGTTCGAGCGCATGAAGCAAGACGTCTTTTCCGTCCCCGTTGAACAAATAGAGATTCCACGGCTCGACTTTATTATGAAACGGTGCTTGATGCGCCGATGCCAGCAACTCATAGAGTACTTTCGTCGCAATCGGTTCTTCCGTGAACATCCGAATCGTCCGTCGCGATTCAATCAACTGCTGTCCTACTGTCTTTTCCATTCCCATCACTTCCCCCTCTATTCTCTCTACCATCATAATTGAAAACAGTTCTCATTTGAAGAGGAATGACTTCGAAAAAAGAACGCATCCCTGATTCAGGAATGCGTTCATCGTATCATGTCGACTGTCCAACAATCTCACAGGCGACCAAATCTTCGAGCGTCTGTCTGCGGACGACGAGACGGTGTGTCCCGTCCTTCACGAAGACGACGGCCGGGCGGAGCATCTGGTTATAGTTGCTCGCCATCGAGAAGTTATACGCCCCCGTCGCTTTGACGAGGAGGAGATCGCCCGCTTCGACCGGTGGGATGAGTGAACGGTTCGAGATGATGTCTCCCGACTCACAGCACGCCCCGACAATCTTCGCTTCGAGTGTCTTCGGCTCATCCATCCGCGTCGCCGCAATCACATCATATTCGGCGTCATAAAGGGCCGGACGAATATTATCCGTCATCCCCCCGTCGACCGAGACGTACGTGCGGACACCGCTCACTTCTTTCACCGTCCCAACTTCATAGAGCGTCGCACCGGCGTTAGCAACGAGCCAACGACCCGGTTCGATCCCAATTTTCGGGAGCGGTAGACCGAAGCGGTTTACTTCTGCGACGAGCGTGTCCATCACTTGCGTCATCGTATCGGCGAAGTCGAGCGGATCGTCCGACTCGAGATAGGCGACACCGAAGCCGCCACCGATGTTCAAGACGTCGGCTGTATAGCCCGTCTGTTGACGAATCGTCTCGATGAAGTTGACCATCGTCTTGACCGTATTGATGAACAGCGTCGGTTCTTGAATCTGCGAGCCGACGTGACAATGAATTCCCTGTAACTGCAGACGTTCCGCCTGCAGCGTCGCCTTGATCGCTTCGAGATACGCATCGTCATGAGTCGGGAAACCGAACTTCGTATCGACCCCACCCGTCTGAATCGCCTCGTGAGCGCCTCCGACGACCTGTGGGACGATGCGGAGTAACACATCGACGTCTACCCCTTGTTCAACGGCGAGACCCGACAACAGTCCAATCTCGCGCATGTTGTCAATCGTAAAGTGGGTGATGCCGTTCTCGAGTGCGAACGTGATGTCCTGTACCGTCTTGTTCGACCCATGGACGTGAATCCGGTCAGCTGGAACACCTGCGTGGAGCGCGACGAACATCTCACCGCGTGAGACGACGTCGATGCTCAAGCCCGCCGCAATCACTTTCTCATACACGGCCGCGATCGACATCGCTTTTGAGGCGTAAAGTGCGTACGTGTTCGGATACTTGTCGAGGAATGCGCTCCGGACAAGGCCAAGACGACGTTCGAGCTCCGGTTCACTCATGATATAGAGTGGCGTCCCGTACGTCGCTTGAAGTTCACGGACGGACACGCCTTCGATCATACAAACTGATTGGTTGGTGGTGTACATACATTGCCTCCTTCAAAGCGGTGCGGGACACGCCATGAGCGTGCGCATAATTGTTCTGAGTTATTGGCGTGCCCGGTGCGGGTCACGTCATCGATTTTCGTGAGATAGCCGTATAGTTCGACACGGTCTCCGACTTGAACGGTGTCATCGACACGCAAGAAACTATGGCTCATGAAGATGTTGCTAATGAACGGATAAGCGCGGCCTTCGATATGGGCCGGCAAGAAGCGCCGGGCGCGCATGAGTCCATCGCCATAGCCGACGGAGAGCACGGCGATGCGTTCATTCGTCTCCGCCGTGTAGCCCGTACCGTAACCGACATGGGCACCGGCCTCGATGTCATGCACGGCGACGACTTCCGTCTCCCAGCGAAACGCTGGGACGAGCCACTCGACCGGTTCGACCGAGGAATAGCCATAAAGGAAGATGCCGACACGAACGTGCGTGCAATGTCCGAGACGCGGGTCCGCTTGAAGCGTCGCGGCGCTGTTGGCCGCGTGCACGATTTCAAACGAATGGCGTTCGATGAGACGATTCGACCAGTCGGCGAACCGTTCGACGTGGACGCTATGTTCGATTTCAGCATTGTCCGCGTCAGCGAGTGGAAAGTGTGTACATAACCCGACAAGGTCGAGCCCTTCATCTTGGCAGAAGGCGACGATGGCCAACGCTTCCTTGAACGTCTTGGCACCGAAGCGGTTCATCCCGACGTCAAGCTTCAAGTGAAGCCGGACGCCATTCAACTGATCCCGTTGCGAGACGAGCCAGTCGTAGGAACTGATGGCGACGTCAAGTCCGTCGCGATGGACGTTCGTCCACTCGTATACCGGGTTCATGACGAGGACGCGCGCTTCTGGCGCTGATGTCCGCACCTCGCGCGCCTCGTCAAGCGTCGTCACCATGAAATGACGCACCCCTTCTTCGTACAGTGTCGTCACAACTGGCTCCATCCCTAAGTTATAGGCGTTGTTTTTCACGACGGCAAACACTGGTCGGCCAAGTGCTTCAATCCGACGTTTGTTTTCGCGAATCGCGTTTAAGTCAATTGTGACTCCCATACAAAAACTCCTTTATTCTATGACTCCTGCTTTGACGAATGTGACCCAATCGCGGTGGCTTGCGATTTGTCCTGTTACAGCCTCACGGTAACGCGCGAGCATATTCGTCGCGACTGTCTGGACGCCGCCACCGATCGAAATGTTGTCGATTTCGATGACGCTCGTCACTTCAGCCGCTGTTCCCGTCAAGAAAATCTCATCTGCGACATATAGTTCGTCACGTCCGATGTGGCGTTCGATGACCTCGAACCCTTCCTCACGGGCAAGTTCGATCACCGTTTGACGCGTGATGCCGTCGAGCACCGAACAGTCGAGTGACGGTGTGAAAATTTTGTTTCCTTTGACGAGGAAGATGTTGGCGACGCTCGCCTCGCTGACGTTTCCGTTCATGTCGAGGGCGATCGCTTCGTCATACCCGTCGCGGACCGCTTCTCCTTTAAGGAGTTGCGAGTTCATATAGTTCGCTGCCGCTTTCGCTTGCATCGGCATCATCGTCGAAGAGACGCGACGGTACGATGCGACTTTCGCGCGGATCCCGACCGTCTTGCTGAAGTATTCGCCGAGCGGCCAGCACGAAATCGCGACGTGTACTTTCGTTTCCTGCGTCGGCATGAGTGCCTGCCAAGGTGTGCCGAGGAAAACGAATGGACGGATGTAACACGCTTCAAAGCCGTTGCGTTCGATCAATTCAATCGTCGCCTGTTCGAGCTCATCGACCGTGTACGGGAGTTCGACGTGATAGTAAGCACACGACCGAACGAGTCGCTCCAAGTGTTCACGGAGTCGGAAGATGGCTGGGCCTTCCTCGGTATGATACGCCCGAATTCCTTCGAAGAACCCGCTACCGTAGTGAATCGCGTGTGTCATAATGCTCGTATTCGCGTCACTCGGTTCAATCCAAGCCCCGTCTTTCCACATCCATTGTCCATACTGTTCCATAGTTCAACTCTCCCATTCATTGTTTATATTTTCTGTCTATTATACGTTACAGGGAGCGTAAGTCATCAACAAGTTGTGTTTTTTCTGCTGTTTTTTCATCCTTCTGCTTGATGACGCGGGCTGGCGTACCGGCGACGACGACGCCGGCCGGTACGTCTTGTGTGACGACACTGCCTGCTGCGACGACGGCATTTTCACCGATGCGGACACCTTCCAAGATGACGGCGTTCGCACCGACCATGACACCGTCTTCAATGATGACCGGGTCTTTTGAAGGTGGCTCAAGGACACCCGCCACGACGGCGCCGGCGCCAAGGTGGACGTTTTTGCCGAGCGTTCCGCGGGCACCAATGACCGCGTTCATGTCGACCATCGACCCGTCGCCGATGACGGCACCGATATTGATGACGGCCCCCATCATGACGACAACGTTGTTGCCGATTTGAACGTGGTCACGGATGAACGAACCTGGTTCGATGCGGGCGTTCAACTGTGTCGTGTCGAGCATCGGTACGGCACTGTTCCGGCGATCGTACTCGAGATGTGTGTCCGTGATGACGGCTGCGTTCGCTTCAACGAAAGCGGCCGCACGTTCTGCTGTCGTCAAAAACAGCTTCGACTCGTCCGTTCCGAAAGCTTTGGCATCTTCGATCGTGAGACCGGCCAATTGACCGTTGACGTATAGTTTGACAGGCGTTTCTTTCTTGGCATCTTTAATGTATTGCGCGATTTCATAAGCGTTTGTGAGTAACATGAGTGGCCTCCTCGTATAGGTTCGTTAAATTGTATAATCCGGCTGGGCGGTCAAGAATCGTTGCCGCCGCAGCGAGTGCCCCGTTCGCGAAGACACGTTTGGACAGGGCCGTATGTTTCAATTCGAGCATTTCATCGTCTCCGGCAAACAGGACGGTATGTTCACCGAAAATCGTCCCTCCACGTACCGAGTGCATGCCGAGTTCATCAGCCGCACGCGCTTCCCGCCGCGGTGTCCGGTCATATACCGGTGTCACGTCTCGTTTCGCCTCGATGGCACGAGCGAGCAGTTCCGCTGTCCCGCTCGGTGCGTCGACTTTCTTACGGTGGTGCGCCTCAATCACTTCGATGTCATACCCAAGCGTGAGCGGGACGAGTTGGTCGAGCAACTGTTTCAGGAGAGCGATCCCATAAGACGTATTGTACGACTGAAAAATCGGGATTTCCTGAGACGCCGCCTCAATTTTAGCGAGCTCTGCCTCGGAGAACCCCGTCGTCGCGATGACGAGCGGGATGTGCTTGGCTTTTCCGAACGCGAGCACGTCATCCAACAGTGCCGGGTTCGAGAAGTCGATGACGACGTCGACATCGGCGGTGACGTCTTGCAGCGAGGCAGGATGTTCCCCTCCAGCCGGCGAGACAATCGCCGCGACGTTCACGTTTTGTGTCCGGGCGACTTCTTCGACGATTTGTCCCATCGCTCCGTATCCATGAATGAGTAAATTCACTGTCTCACCTCATTAAACTGCTCCATCGCCGACAAGAGGCGTGCTTCGGCCGTCGCGCTCATCGGGACGAGCGGGAGGCGTGGTGCGCCAAACTCGAAGCCGCGCGCATTTAGTGCCGCTTTGACCGGAATCGGGTTCACTTCAGCGAACAATTCGTCGATGACCGGGAGCAGTCGGAGCTGCCATGTGCGCGCCGTCTCCAAGTCTCCCGCGAGGAGCGCCTCGGCGAGCGCAACCGTCGCACCCGGATAGACGTTCGAGAGGACCGAGACGACACCTTGCGCCCCCCAAGCCATATAAGGAAGAATTTGATCATCGTTCCCGCAATAGACCGGGAACCCTTCCGGTACATGAGCCATCATTTGAGCCATGACCGAGATATCGCCGCTCGCTTCCTTAAGCGCAGCGATGCGTGGATGATCGGCGAGTTCTCCGACCGTTGCCGGATCAAGCGCGACGCCCGTCCGTGAAGGTACGTTGTAGAGCATGAGCGGAATCGGTGACGCGTCGGCGATCGCTGTGAAGTGGGCGATCAGACCCGCTTGCGTCGATTTATTGTAATAAGGTGTGACGACCATCGCCATCTCGGCTCCAAGTTCGGCGGCTCGTTTCGTCTTTTGAATGCTGAGCGCCGTATTGTTCGACCCGGTTCCGGCGATGATGACGGTGCGGCCGGCAGCGACTTCAATCGCTTTGACGAGAAGCGTCTCGAACTCTTCGTCCGTGATGGTCATGCCTTCACCAGTCGTTCCCCCGATGACGAGGCCGCTGACGCCTTCTTTGATTTGATCTTCAATCAATGCTTCCCACGCTGTGAGATGTAACTGACCGTCTGCTTGGAACGGTGTAGCGAGTGCGGTTGCGACTCCTGTAAACATTTGATTTCCCCCTTATTTCGTAGCGGTCTGCCCGATCATGCACTGGGCGATTTGAACGGCGTTCGCCGCCGCACCTTTTCGAACGTTATCAGCGACGCACCAGAGATGGAACGTGTTCGGTTGCGACTCGTCGACACGGATACGGCCGACGTACACGTCGTCTGTCCCGTTCGCATCGAGCGGTGTCGGATAGACGAGTTCCCCTGGGTTATCCATCAAGACGACACCCGGCGCGTCCGCGAGCACAGCTTTCACTTCGGCGAGCGTCGCGTCGCGGTCGAGCGTGACCGTGATGGAGACGGCGTGGCTGTTGCGGACCGGGACACGAACACACGTCGCTGTGACACCGAGGTTCGGCGCATTTAAAATCTTGCGTGTCTCCTCGATCATCTTCTGCTCTTCTTTCGTATAACCGTTCTCTAAGAACACATCAATATGTGGCAAGACGTTATCATAAATCGGATACGGATAGTTCTTCGGCTCTTCCCCACGTGCGCCACGCTCCAAGTCTTCAATCCCTTTTTGTCCTGATCCGGAGACGGCTTGATACGACGTATAGGCGACGCGAGTCAACCCGTATACTTCGGCGAGCGGCGCGAGCGCGACGACCGATTGGATCGTCGAGCAGTTCGGGTTGGCGATGAGCGTCTTGTCCGGGCTCAGTTCGACCCGGTTCACTTCCGGGACGATGAGCGGGATGTCCGCTTGCATCCGGAATGCACTCGAGTTGTCGATGACGATGACCCCTTGTTTACTCAAGCGAGGCGCATATTGTTCGCTGATGCTCCCACCGGCCGAGAAGAGGGCGATATCAATCGGATCTGCGTAAATCGCGTCCGATAATTCTCGGATGACGACGTCCGTACCGTTCACGTTCACGGTCTTCCCAGCTGAACGGGACGATGCGTACAGCATCAATTCGTTGATCGGAAATTCATACTCAGTCAATACGTCAATCATTTTTTGGCCGACGGCACCGGTCGCACCGACGACGGCTACGTTATACATGTGGCGTCCTCCTTATAACTTGAAGCGGGTCGCGATGGCCGCGACGGCTGCTTCGACGTCTTGTTCGTTAATCGTGTACGAGATGCTGATCTCGGATGTCGTGACTTGATAGAATGGAATCCCGCTCTCGCGGAACGTGGCGAACAGTTCGGCGGCGACCCCGGTCGCGTCACGCATGCCGATGCCGACGACAGAGATTTTGGCATGCTCGGTATGACGGTCGATTTTGATTTGTGGGAACGTCTCGGTCAATTCCGCGAGCGCCTCTTCGAGAAACGCCTCTTCATCGAGCGGACACGTGAACGATAAGAACACTTCCCCGTCGAACGCCGTCTGACTGATCATATCGATATTGACATGACGCTGTGACAACTTCTCGAAAATGTCGGCGACTCCTGCCACCGAATGTGGAATATGTTTAATCGATACGCTGAGCACGTTCTTCACGACGCTCACGCTCGTCACCGCTTTTTGTTCCATCGCCTGTGTCATATCCATGATCCATGTTCCTCCTTCGCTCGCAAGCGTCTTTCCTACAAAGATGTTCACATCAAATTTTTTCGCAAGCTCGACGCTACGCATCTCCATCACTTTCGACCCAAGTGCACTCATCTCCATCATCTCGTCGTACGAGACGGTATCTAGCCGGCGTGCTGCTTTATGGATGCGCGGGTCAGCCGTGTAGACGCCGGCGACATCCGTGTAGATTTCACAACGTTTGCTAAGGACAGCGGCCAAGGCGACGGCGGTCGTATCCGATCCACCTCGTCCGAGCGTCGTCACATCACCGAACTCATTGACGCCTTGGAAGCCGGCGACGATGACGACGTCATATGTCCGCAACTTCTCTTCGAGCACTTCTTTGCGAATCGCCTTGATTTTACTTTTCGTGTGAATCCCCATCGTGTCGATTCCGGCTTGTTGGCCGGTGAGCGAGATGGCGGCGACGCCTCGTGAGTTCAAGGCGATGCTGAGCAGACTGATCGTCTGTTCCTCACCGACCGCGAGCAAGCGGTCCAGTTCGCGAATCATCGGGCGTTCCGTGATTTGTTTGGCGAGTGACAAGAGCGAGTCGGTTGTCTTCCCCATCGCGGAAACGACGACGACAAGCTTTTCTCCGGCCGCGACCCGAGTCTGTAAATATTCGGAAATGGCCTGGAGTTGTTCAATTGTGGCAACGGAGCTACCTCCGAATTTCAATACGGTTGTCATCAGGTTCCCCACTTTCATGATGTCCACCAACAGAAAAAGCGGCAGACCGGTAGGAAGCACTCTCCCTACGGTCTGCCGCTTGTACGCGCAGTTGAAAAACGATTAAAGAATCGTTCCGTAGATAGCGCTCCATGGCATTTCATCCATGGCAGTGTAGGCGTTGTTCACGACTACCCCAGCCTTCGTTCGTACGCATGCGAACGTCGACTTCGGCGAATTTCCCCTTTCGGCTCGATCCGGAATGCGTCCGTGTCGATCAAGCGTACTCATGTCATTCGCAACCTCTATCTGTCAGTTGTTAGTTTTAGTTATAACAAATGCTTCACGGCTTGCCAACCTTTTTTTAGAAAAAAGGAAAATTTCAAACAATGGTCACCACGCCTTGTGCATCATCCGGTGCGGGATGTCGGCGTCTAAAAATTCATCGCCGTATGCCTCGTAGCCGATTCGTTCATAGAACGGGAGCGCCGTCAGTTGGGCCCCAAGTTTGAGCTCACGTAACTCGTTCGTCCGGGCGACGGATTCGATGGCGAGCATGATTTCCTTCGCGTATCCGTTACCTCGTGCCGTCGCGATCGTGGCGACCCGTTCCACTTTTCCGATCCCGTCGCCGATTGGACGCAGACGCGCCGTCGTCACCGGCTCGCCCTCCACCGTCCCGACAAAATGGATGCAGTCTGGGTCGAGCTCGTCATACTCAAGTTCAGGGGCGATGCCTTGTTCGTGAATAAATACCGTCGCTCGCACGACCCGTGCCTGTTCAATCAGTTCGGCTTCTGTGCCGTGTTCAATTTTCAACATGATACCATTCCTTCCTGAAGCCGTTTCACGATTTCTGCCGTCGCGTGCTCCAACTCGCTGACCGATTCGAAGCGGGCTTGGGCTTGTTTATGGCTACCGCCGCCACGACCGATGCCGAGGTCGTCGAGCGTCCGTTTCAAAAATTTACCGATGGCGATGTCATGCGTCCCGTCGTGCATGAGCCACAACTTTTGTCCCGAGTGGTTTGCCCCGACGGCAATCCGGCCCGTCGCGGCGATGCGCTCGACGATCGTCGTCGTCAACGTCTCCGCTTCCGTCTTGCCAATGTGGGTGATGACATAATTGTCTTCTTGCAAAAAGGCAGCGACTTTCGCTTTCGCCACCCGTGCCTCGAGCGCTTTCACTTCCTTGTCCCGCTCTAGACGAAGATTACGTTCCTCGATCACGCGGGCAGCGACCGTCTCGTTCGTCGTCGATAACGTTTGATGAATCGTCCGTAATGCGGTTCGCGACGAATGGATGGCGGACAAAGCACGGTGACCGGCGACATAGGTCAGACGGACGTTCCCGCGGACTTTCTTCATCGAGGTCACGTGGACAATCCCGAGTTGACCGGTCGCCTCGACATGTGTCCCGCCGCACGCGTTGTAATCGAGGCCGTCGATGTCGACGATCCGAACCATCCCGGTGCGATCGGTCGGTTTACGTAACCGCGCGACCTCGACCTCTTCAGACACGAGTTCGTATGTGGAGACGGGACGGTTTTCAAAGATGATGCGTTGCACGTCTCGTTCTAACGACTCGATTTGAATCCAGTCGAACGTCTCTGTCCCGATTTCAAGCGACGATTCTTCTTGTCCGATGCCAAAGCTTAACGTCTGAATGCCGTACTCGTCTTCTAACAAGGCCGTCAACACATGTTGAGTCGTATGTTGGATGGAGTGGTCGCGACGGACCGCCTCATCGACGACGCCGGTCACACGCGCTCCACGTTCGAGTTCCTGTTCGACCAAGTGCCAAACGACGTCATCGACCCGTTGCACATCGAGCACGGGCTCGCCGGTGAGTGTACCGGCGTCAGGCGGTTGGCCTCCTCCTTCCGCATAAAATAACGTTGATTCAAGCGCAACCCACGTTCCGCGCGCATCGGTGCGGGTCTCGGTCACCGTCGTTTCAAATTGCCATGGATTCATTGCTGTCGCCGCCTTTTCTGTAGGATATGTTCAGACAACTAGTCTAATTTAGTCTATAATAAGAAACACTTACTTTTGAAGTCAGGAGCGATATGCATGTTACAGATTG
This sequence comes from Exiguobacterium sp. SL-9, assembly GCF_004336985.1. Lineage (GTDB taxonomy): Bacteria > Bacillota > Bacilli > Exiguobacteriales > Exiguobacteriaceae > Exiguobacterium. Next base: position 41,492 of record NZ_SJUO01000005.1, on the reverse strand, counting down.
ATAAACAATCACCGCTACCTATTTATTATCAAATTGAAGCCTATTTAAAGCAACAAATAGATGCCGGCATTCTCCAACCCGGTGAATCGATTCCGTCCGAACGAGAGTTTTCCGAGCGCTATAACGTCAGTCGGATGACGGTCCGTCAAGCGATCACCAACTTGGTCAACGCCGGTTATTTGAGCCGGCAAAAAGGCCGGGGAACGTTTGTCGCCAATAAGAAAATCACGATGGCCTTATCCGGATTGACGAGTTTCTCCGAAGAAATCAAACATCGGGGCATGCGTCCGTTCAGTCGCCTATTATCGTTCCAGACCATCCCGGCCCCGGCAAAAATCGCTCAAAAGTTGAGCGTGTCCCTCGATACCCCCGTCTATGAGATGCGCCGCTTGCGGCTCGCCGATGAACAAGTTCTCGCCCTCGAGACGGCGTACATCCCGGTCGCCTTATTGCCGGACTTGACCGAGACGGATGCCATCGGCTCGATTTACGAGTTTGCCGAGCAGTCCGGCCTTCGGCTGAAAAACGCGACCCAAACGCTCGAAGCACGGAGTGCGGGACTTGAGGACGCAACGTTGTTGACGATTTCTCCAAACGCTCCTGTCCTATTGATTGATCAACGAACGTATCTCGAAAATGGGGACATGTTCGAATATAGCCGCTCCTTGTTCCGTGGTGACGCCTACTCGTTCACCGTGGCCATGGACCGGACGTAAAAAATGGTTTGCCGCGGACGGCAAACCATTTTTTATTGTGCTTCGTATGTGATTCCAGCTGGGTCGTACATATACGTTTCGAGCTCTGTATCGGTCATCGGTTCCACTTCATTGCCCGCATCGGCCTGTTGGACGCGATAACGGACTTCTTCGAGCAACGGCTCGTTCAAGAAGTAATAGAAATGACCGTCATTGCCGCGGGCCCCTTCACCGGTCAACTGATATTGGACCGTGTTGTTGAGGGCACCGATGTCTTCAATCAAACGCATATAATCGTTCGGACCGAGCGTCGTCTGCATGTTGTCACCGACCGCTTTCAACACTTTGTCGTAGTTGTTGATGAGCGATGTGCCGAGCGCTTGGTCAAGGACCGCATTGATCACTTCCATCTGGCGCTGTCCGCGTCCGATATCCCCACGCGGGTCATCATAGCGGTTCCGGACGTAAGCGAGTGCCTCTTCACCTGACAACTGTTGCAGCCCTGCTTCGACTTGAACGACTTCGCGAGAAGCGTCATAACTGTTTTGTTCAGACGAGAACGGGACATCGATTTCGACGCCGCCGACGGCATCGATAAAGTCGACGAACCCTTGGAAGTTGAGCGAGACGACGTGATCGATGTCGATACCGACTAGATCCTCAATCGTATTCGTCGCCATCCGCATCCCGTTGTTCGGATTCGATTCGTCCATCGATCCGAAGTAATACGCATGCGTAATCTTATCTTGATCGAGACCGGTCTTGCCGTATGGGATGTTAAAGCCCGTGTAGTCAATATTGACGTACGAGTCGCGCGGGATGCTTAGCATCGTCGTCTGTTTGTTCTTCTTATTCAAGATGACGACGATCATGACATCTGAACGACCATACTCACCGCGCGCTTTCTTTTGCGGCGACAAGTCAGTTCCGAGCACGAGGAAGCTCTCGGTATCCTCTTTATCGAATCGGGTCGGTTCGAGGGTCGGATCATCCTCAAGTGTCACTTGCGTACCGGACAACATGTTATGTGCTTGATAAAACGCTGTCCCATACATGCTCGAGCCAACGATGACGGCGATCAATACGAGGGCGCTGAACAGCTTATAAAACGCAGACGGGCCTTTGCGACGTCTACGAGCCTGGGTTCTTGAATTCATGATTTTCTCCTTCACGGTCGATTGATATGAGCTTCACCTATTATAGAGGAATCCTCGACTTTTGTCGAAAACGTTTTGATTACAAAACCATTTCCATACAATTTCCCACAGTTGACGATAAAAAAACCTGGAGACGTTTGTCCCCAGGTCGTTAAGCACGGATTGAAAAGAATCGGTCGCCCGCTTCGCTGCCGCGTGCTTGTAACACGTCACTACATCCGGACGCCGCCTCGGCGTCGAGCACGATCGTGACGCTCGGATGCGCCTGTAAGATGGAGGCCGGCCACTCGATTGTCGGTACGCTCTCAATCATATGGTGAACCGCTTCCGCTTTTCGAGTACCTGTCGCCACGAGAACAATTTCGCGTGCGTTCATGATCGTATCGAGCCCCATCGTGATAGCATGCGTCGGTACTTCCTCAATCGTATCAAAGAAACGACGGTTCGCTTCCCGCGTCGATTCGGTCAGCTCGGTCACGTGCGTCTTCGCATCGAGCGCCGTCCCCGGCTCATTGAAGGCGATATGTCCGTTTTCCCCGATACCGAGCAATTGAAGATCGACCCCGATTGATCGAACGAGTTGTTCGTAGCGGGCTGCTTCCGCTTCTGGATCGGCTGCGTCACCACGAGGCACATGGCTCTCTTTGAACGGGACGTCATTGAACAGCTTCTCTTCCATGAAATGATGATAACTTTGCGGATGGCTCGGTGCGAGTCCAATGTATTCATCTAAATTGACGCTCGTCACATGACTGCAGTCGAGCGCGTCACGTTTGAACATCTCATACATGCCGACCGGCGTGCTGCCGGTCGCAAGTCCGAGCACGAACTCCCGTTTCCCGGCCAATCGTTCAGTGATGAGCGTATACGCGATGGTTTCTGCATCTGTCGGCGTTTTCGCGACTAATATGTTCATGTCATATCCTCCTTCGAATAAGCGACGCGTCCTTGATGAATCGTCGTCGTGACCGACAGCGTATCGTCCCAAATGACGAGGTCCGCATCAAATCCGGCCGCAATCGACCCTTTTTTCGTCAATCCGAATTCACGCGCTTGGTTTGTTGACGTCATCTTCACAGCCTCCGGTAACGTACACCCTGTGAACGTCACCACATTTCGAAATGCCGCGTCCATCGTCAAGACGCTACCTGCCAAGTTTCCAGCTTCAAGGCGAGCTGCCCCGTCCGCAACGATGACCGGTTGGCCTCCTAGTTCATAGCGACCGTCCGGAAGCCCTTTGGCGCGCATCGCGTCCGTGATGACGACGAGACCGTCCGCCCCTTTCATGCGATAGGCGAAGTCGACCATCTCGTGACGGCTGTGAATCCCGTCTGGAATGATTTCGACCATGACGTCACGCTCCAATAAACAATAGCCGACCGTCCCCGGTTCCCGATGGTGAAGTCCGCGCATCTGATTGTATAAGTGCGTCGCGTGTTTGACGTTCGCTTCCTTGTTCTCGGCGAACGTGGCGTTCGTGTGCCCGGTCGACCCGATCGCCCCGGTCTCACGCATCACTCGTTCGAGTTCACGTGCCCCAGGACGTTCAGGGGCATATGTGACGAGACGAATGTGTCCGCCTGCCTCCTGTTGCCACGTCCGGAACTGTTCTGCGTCGGGATCGATAATATATTCTGCCGGCTGTGCGCCAGCGTTATCGACGTTGACGAACGGTCCCTCTAGATGGATGCCGACGAGTGACGTGTCTCCCGCCTCGATGACGGTCCGGGCTGATTGCAACGCCTTCGTGATGGCAGCAGGTGACTGCGTAATCGTCGTCGCAAAATAAGACGTCACGCCTTCTGCGAACATCGAATGGCTGAGGTGACGGAGTCGGTCCACATCCGCATCCATCGTATCGACGTCGTAACCGCCGTGGATGTGGACGTCAATCATTCCTGGCGTCACGAGCGCCCCGCGCACGTCGAGCTCTGAATCTGTTCCTGCCTGATAGTCCTCCATCGCACCGACGCTCACAATCGTCGTGCCATCGAACCGGATATAGCCTCGTTCCCACGTGTTGTCCCCCGAAACGATATGTGCATTGATGATCACCATAATCGGTCATCCACCTTTCTTCAAGTAGCTTCATCGTTATCATATCAAAAATCAGTATAGTTGTATAGACCAATTTAATTAACAGTTAAACGCCATTTCCCCCATCCTTTGCCCGTCCTGTTTCTCCCTCAAACAACAGAAAGGCTGACGTCGTAACGTCAACCTTTCTCGATTAGGATGTTTCGTTCGTGAGTGGTTTAGGCTCATATCGTTTGACGATATGGATGAGGCGCATGACGAGCAACACGGCTCCGGCCGCTAGACCCGCAATCAACCCAATCCAATAACCGTCCGGTCCGAAGCCGAACTGTTCGGCGAGCGCATAGCCGAGCGGGAGACCGATGACCCAATAGGCGATGAGCGACAAGATGAGCGTCACGTTGACGTCTTTGAACCCGCGCAAAATCCCTTGAATCGGGGCGGCGACCGCATCCGATAATTGGAAGAAGACCGCAAAAATCATGAAGTGAGCCGCGAGTTCCACGACGGCCACATCATTCGTATAGATGGCAGCAACCCGTTCATTTTGCCAAAACAGAAGCGCTCCTGAGAACAACGATACACCGAGACAAAGGACGATGCCGATTTTGGCATAGCGCACGGCATCCTTCAGCCGCCGGGCCCCGAGCTCATAGCCGACGACGATCGTCAGCGCGCTCGATGCCGACAACGGCAACATGTAGACGAATGACGCGAAGTTGATCGCCGCTTGGTGGGCGGCGACGATATTATCGCCGTATTCACTCAAGAGCAACGTCACCGCGGCAAAGATGCTCACTTCGGCGAAAATGGCGAGACCAATCGGCGTGCCGAGCTTGAGCAACTCTTTTTGTCTCGGCCACATGACACGTTCCACCGACCGCAGGAAGCGATATTCGAGGAACGGCTTGCCGTTCCGAACGAACGCGAACGCCATAAAGAAGAGCAACCAATACGTGATGGCCGAGGCGATTCCCGCACCGACACCGCCATACGCCGGGACTCCGAGTTTTCCAAAGATGAAGATGTAGTTTAACCCGACGTTAATGGGTAACCCTAATAGTATAAGCAGCATCGAGATTCGCGTTTTGCCGAGTGAGTCCATGAGCGTGCGCAGCACGTTGAACAAGAACATCGGCAACACCCCGAATCCGAGGGCGAGCAAATACCCTTTGGCAATCCGTTTCCCTTCCTCGCTCAGTCCCATGCCGTCAACAGCCGTCGGGACGAGAAGGAAGCCGAGCACGAGCGTCGCGACGCTCAGTCCGATCGCTAAGTATACCCCTTGATACAGTGTGCGTTGAATCTGTTGGATATTACGGGCTCCGAGCGCCTGCGCGACAATCGGTGCGACAGCGAGCAAAATCCCGCTTAGCCCCGTATAGACTGGCATCCATAGACTTGAACCGACACCGACGCCGGCCAAATCGACGGCACCGGCCCGGCCTGACATGACCGTGTCAAAAAAGCTGATTAAGTAAAAGGATACTTGTGTCACCAAAATCGGGAAGAAGATGGTGAAGAACAGTTTAATTTTTTCATTAAGTGAATGTGTTTGATACATGGACAACCTCATCTCATTTCAGAAAGGAAAAATTAGAATGAATCAACGGAATGCGGAGAAACTAAAATATGAGCTTTTGGAGACGTGGAATACGTTCAATCATTATATGACCGAGGCGCTCACGTTCCAAAACAGCGAAGACATCCACCAAGCGCGGGTCCACCTTCGGAAACTATTGACGTTCATGCACCTGTACGATACGAAACCTTCCACGTATCGCCAGTTAAAACAGTTGATGGATGCGCTCGGCGCAGTGCGTGACGGGGACGTTCTTCTCGAAGGGCTCGCCGTCGAGACCGAGCTCGAGCAGGCTTTCGCCGAACACGTGGAAGCGAGCCGCGCCAAAGACCGAACGATGTTAAATACGCGCGTCACTGAAAAGATGACCCCCTCGCTCGACCAACAAGTTCGTCGCTTTATCGGCGGACAGTTGTTCCGTGCCTTCAAAAAGCAGGACGCCGCGTCATTTATCGATAAAGCGAGGAGTGAGCGTAAACGACGCATCGAGACACATCGAGACGCGACGGAGATGTCCGACCGGCTCGAGACGCTCCACAAAGTCAGGCTCGCCGTGAAACGCGAGCGCTATTTAAACGAATACTTGTTGAACTACGAGGAGAGCGCTTCAAAAGATCAAATCCAAAAGCTGAAACGCCTCCAGACCGAGCTTGGCGATATGAACGATCGGCACCAACTCTTGCTACGTTGGACGGGGTTCACTCCACCGGCCACGCTGACCGATGATTACGAACAAGTCTTGCACGAGCTACAGAGCCGGCTCAACGAATCAGTCAACGCCATCCAACTTTAGCGGGACGTGTAACGCTCGACGAGCAGTTCGAGTAGTTTCATTCCGGCAATCGAGTTCCCTTTCGAATCGAGGGCCGGTCCGAAAATCCCGAAGCCGACATCACTCAGGCCGAGCTCATGTTTACCGGTCGCGAGAATCGCACCCGACACCCCGCTTTTTCCTGGGAGCCCGACACGGACAGCAAATTCTCCAGACGCATCGTACATGCCGCACGTCGTCATGATCGCTTTGACGATTCGGACGACGCGACGCGGAATCAGTTCCTCACCTGTGACCGGGTCTTCCCCGTTACCGGACAGGATCCGACCGATACGGGCCAGGTCAAAACAGTCAATCTCAATCGCACACTGTTTCGTGTACACATCGATGATTTCATCAACATCGCCCTCGACGATCCCGTGATGGCGCATGAAATAGAGCAAGGCCCGGTTCAAGTCGGTCGTCTCGTATTCCGAGCGGGCGACTTTTTCGTTATATGTGATTTCCTCGACCGGAACGTCAAGCAACGTCGCCAAAAACTGGCGGAACTGATAGATTTTCAGTTCCGCCGTGTCCCCTAAAATCATGCTCGTGACAGCGAGTGCCCCCGCGTTGATCATCGGATTGAGCGGCTTCGATGGCACTGTCTCTTCAAGCTTGGCAATCGAGTTGAACGCGTCGCCTGTCGGTTCCATCCCGACTTTCGAAAACACGTAATCTTCCCCAAATTCCATCAAGACGTAACAGAGCGTCAACGCCTTCGAGACGCTTTGAATCGTAAATTTATGATGGACGTCCCCCGCATGTATATATGAACCATCAGGCAGGCAAATCGCCACACCGAGCAAATCGTCCTGTACATGCGCGAGCTCAGGAATGTAGTCGGCAACTTTTCCTTGTGCTGTATACGGACGACACTCGTCGACCAAATGCGCCAACTGTTGTTCCAATACGTTCATCCAATCACCTCATGTCCGATAGTTTTCAACCGGGTCATCTTATCATATTCCAAGACGGTTAACCATCAAGTGGCCCGTCTTCTTTTTCTGGTTTATACCATTCCTCATCGGCCCAAAGGAGCGACGGGTTGTCTTCATCACCTTCGAGCTTCTCCCCGTGTCGATTCATTGAAGCGATGAAAGCGATAATCCCGACCACAACGATTGTCGCCGTTATACCGAACCAAACCATATGGAGCCTCTCCTTCCCATTCGTGACAAATTTGTCTAGAACCACGTGAGACTTATCCTATGTCTACATCGATATTCTCGGTACCGTTAGGAGAACAATACATAGAAATGGGTGAATCGATTGAACAAGATTGCAATTATTGGTGGAGGAATCACAGGTATGGCTGCCGCTTATTACGCGAAACAAGCCGGGGCGCACGTCACCTTGTACGAAGCGAGCAATCGAATCGGCGGTAAAATCAAGACCGTCTATCGAGACGGCTTCGTCTTAGAATGCGGACCGGACGGATACATGGCCCGAAAACCAACATTGACCGAACTGATCACCGAGCTCGGACTCGACGATGATCTCGTCCGATCGATGACCGGAACATCGTATATTTACGTCCGCCAACAGCTTCGACAAATGCCGGACGGATCGGTCATGGGCATCCCGACCAAGTTTTGGCCGATGGTCAAGACCGACCTGTTCACGTGGCGTGGCAAGCTTCGGGCCGGGATGGACCTGGTGCTTCCACGCGTCTACACGGGAACCGACATCTCGCTCGACAAATTTTTCCGAACCCGGCTCGGATCCGAAGTCGTCGATGCGATGATTGAACCGCTTCTCTCGGGGATTTACAACGGGACGCTCGACGATATGAGCATCGAGTCTACTTTCCCTCAGTTTATCACGATTGAACAGAAAACACGCAGCCTGATTCTCGGCATGAAAGCATTGACCCCGCCCGTTCAAGCCGGCGTCAAACCTCGTGAATCCGGGAAATTCCTATCGCTCAGGCAAGGTCTCGGCGTCCTCATCGAGGCGCTTCGTCCGTCGATCGACCGCCTCTATACAGAGACAAAAGTCGCATCGGTCCGGTCCCATGAAGTCACGCTTGCCAACGGGATGACCGAGTCGTTCGATGGCATCATTTTGGCGACCTCACCAGATATGCTCGGCCCGATTCTTGGTCTCCCGGAAGCAGAGACATTGTCCGAGTTGAAACGAACGTCTTCCATTACCGTGCTCGCGGCGTTCGACGAGAAAGATGTGGCGGCACTCGACGGGACCGGTTACGTCATCGCCAAAGCGGAAGGGAATGCCTTGACGGCCTGCAGTTGGATGCATAAGAAGTGGCCGCACATGGCGCCCGAAAACAAAGCGCTATTACGTGTCTACATCGGCTCTGCGTTCGTTCCCGACCTGTTGACACAATCCGACGATGCAATCGCCGAGTTCGCGCTGCGTGAGCTTCGGAAAATTCAACACGTCGGTACTCCGATTTTCACGAAAGTCGAGCGACATATCGATACGATGCCTCAATATGAGGTCGGACATAAACAATACGTGCGTGCCTTCGAAGAGCAGTTGTCCACGCTCGACGGGGTCGAGGCATGCGGGGCCATCTTGCATGGCGTTGGTCTCCCAGACTGCGTCGACTCGGCCAAACAAGCCGTCTCCCGGGTGATGGCGAGACAGGCGGCGTCCGTATGAAGCGAGTCGATTACAATGAGAACCCGTTCATCGTCATCTGGGAAGTAACGCGCGCCTGTGCGCTGTCGTGCGTCCATTGCCGGGCCGAGGCCCAGTTCCATCGGTATCCGGGTGAACTCGATACGGAGCAAGGTAAAGCACTCATCCGAGACATCCACGCGATGGACAATCCGATTCTAGTCTTCACCGGTGGCGACCCGCTCATGCGCGAAGACTTGTTCGAGTTGACGGAATATGCCGCCTCGCTCGGCATGCGCGTGTCAATGACCCCCTCGGCGACACCACGTGTGACCCATGACGCCGTCAAACGGGCAAAAGACGCCGGTTTGACACGTTGGGCGTTCTCGCTCGACGGGCCGGACGCCAAGTCGCACGACTACTTCCGCGGTACGCGCGGCAGTTTCGAGCGGACACTGCGCGGCATCTCTTACTTCCGAGAAGAAGCGATGTCATTCCAAATCAACACGACGGTCACGGAATATAACGTCGACCAACTCCCGGAGATTGCCAAGCTCGTCGGTGAACTCGGCGTCTCGGTGTGGACGTTGTTCTTCCTCGTACCGACCGGTCGCGGGTCGCTCTTACAGCCAATCTCACCGGAACGGCATGAAGATGTGCTCCGCTGGGCGTTCGCGTTGCAAGAACACGTCCCGTTCATCATCTCAACGACCGAGGCGCAGTTTTATCGGCGCATCGCCCGGCAAGAGAACTTGAAACGAAAACAAGTTGGATTGTCGCCCATCGGCCATCCGCATGACGATCTCGCCAAGGCGCCCCGCGGCACGAATGACGGGAACGGTTTCGTCTTCATCTCGCATACGGGCGACGTGCAGCCGTCCGGTTTCTTGCCGATCCAGTGCGGCAACGTGAAACAGACATCGCTCGCCGAGATTTACCGGCACCACCCGGTCTTCAAGTCGCTGCGCGATCCCGATACACACCATGGGAAATGCGGCTACTGTGAATATCGATACGTGTGCGGAGGTTCTCGAGCCCGCGCTTATGCCGTCACCGGCGATTATAAGGCCGAGGAACCGTATTGCATCTATCAACCCGAACCGATTGCATAAACAAAGAGCGCCGGCATCAGCCAGCGCTCTTTCCTTATTCAGTGAGTGACCGTCGCGGGACGAAGCGTCAACTCGTCGTTCTCGACATCGATGACGACTGTCTGGCCGTCCTCGATGTCTCCTGCGAGAATGCTACGGGCGAGTTTCGTCTCAATCGTCCGTTGCACGTACCGGTTGATCGGACGGGCCCCGAACTGTGGCTCATACGCCTCGTCGGCGATGAACACTTTCGCGGCATCCGTAATCTCGATTTGAATCGATCGCGACGTCAAGCGACTGCCCATGCGCGCGACCGCTTTCTCGACGATTTGACCGATTTGAGCACGCGTGAGCGGATGGAATAAAATCGTCTCATCGACCCGGTTCAAAAACTCGGGACGGAAGTGGCGACGGAGTCGCTCGATGACTTGGCGTTCTTCCGCCTCATCGATGATGCCGTCTTTCGCCGCTTCAAGCAAGATGTCGGCACCAATGTTCGACGTCATGATGACAATCGTGTTTTTGAAGTCGACGACACGCCCATGGGAGTCCGTCAAGCGTCCATCATCGAGCAGTTGCAGTAAGATGTTGAACACATCGGCGTGCGCTTTCTCGACCTCGTCGAGCAGGAGCACCGAATACGGGTTGCGGCGGACCGCTTCTGTCAATTGACCGCCCTCTTCATAACCGATATAGCCGGGAGGCGCCCCGACGAGACGCGACACGGCATGTTTCTCCATATATTCGCTCATGTCGAGACGAACGATATGGTCTTCCGAATCGAACATCGCCTCGGCGAGCGCTTTTCCGAGTTCGGTCTTCCCGACACCGGTCGGTCCGAGGAAGAGGAACGAACCGATCGGGCGGTTCGGATCTTTAATACCCGCCCGAGCCCGAATGACGGCATCACTGACGAGACGAATTGCATCGTCTTGTCCGAAGACGCGTTGGTGAAGCACCGTCTCGAGATTGAGCAATTTATCCCGCTCGCCTTCGGTCAATTTCGTCACGGGAATGCCCGTCCATTTTGAGACGACCTCGGCGATTTCTTCCTCGGTCACTTCCTCGCGGACGAGTTCACGCGTCACGGACCCGGCAAGCCGTTCCGCTTCCGCAAGTTCGCGCTCGAGTTCCGGGATACGGCCATATTTGAGTTCAGAGGCCCGGTTCAAATCGTAGCGGCTCTCGGCTTCTTGCAGTTCGAGTTTCACTTTCTCTAAATCCCCACGGATATGTTGCACGCGGTGCGTCGACTCTTTCTCGTTCTCCCAACGGAGCCGGAGCGCGTCCGACTGTTCGCGAATCGAGGCGAGTTCTTGCTGCAGTGTGTCGAGCCGTTTCTTCGAGGCGTCATCGCTCTCTTTCTTCAAAGCCGCCTCCTCGATCTCGAGTTGCATGACGCGACGGACGAGTTCATCGAGCTCGGCCGGCATCGACTCCATCTCCGTCCGAATCATCGCGCACGATTCGTCGACGAGGTCGATCGCCTTGTCCGGCATGAACCGGTCGGTAATATAACGGTTCGATAAAACGGCCGCCGCGACGAGCGCGTTATCGTGAATCCGCACCCCGTGGTGAATCTCGAAGCGCTCTTTCAAACCACGTAAGATCGACACCGTATCCTCGACGTCCGGTTCATCGACAATCACTTGTTGGAAGCGGCGCTCGAGCGCCGGATCTTTCTCGATATATTGCCGATATTCGTCGAGCGTCGTCGCGCCGATACAATGAAGCTCTCCGCGAGCGAGCATCGGTTTGAGCATGTTCCCGGCGTCCATCGCCCCTTCGGACTTGCCGGCCCCGACGATTGTGTGTAGTTCATCGATGAAGAGGATGATTTTCCCTTCCGCTTCTTTCACTTCGTTCAACACAGCTTGGAGCCGCTCTTCGAACTCGCCGCGATATTTGGCCCCGGCGACGAGCGAACTCATGTCGAGACTGAAAATCGTCTTATCTTTCAAGCTCTCTGGAACATCGCCGCGGACGATGCGCTGGGCGAGCCCTTCGACAATCGCCGTTTTCCCGACGCCTGGTTCTCCAATCAAGACCGGGTTGTTTTTCGTCTTCCGGCTCAAAATGCGAATGACACGCCGAATCTCGCTATCGCGCCCGATGACAGGATCGATTTTTCCGGTCTTCACTTCTTGAATCAAGTCGCGTCCGTACTTCGTCAAGACATCGTATGTCGCTTCCGGTGATTTCGACGTGATCCGTCGATTACCACGAACGGCGACGAGTGCCTCACGCAATCTCTCCTCGGTTACGCCTTTACGCTCGAGCATGCTTTGCGCTTGACTCTTGTTCATGACGATCCCGAGCAGGATGTGCTCGACCGAGACGTATTCATCACTCATCCCTGTCGCTTCACGTTCCGCCGTCGTCAACACGTTCAACAACGAGGCTGAAATCATCGGCGTCGGCGGCGTTTGAAGTTTCGGTGCGTTTTTGAGCGCCATCGCGACCTCGGCCTCGATATCGGCGACGCTCAGTTCCATTTTTTGAAGTAAGAGCGGCGCGATGCCGTCCGTTTGTGAGATCATCGACGCCAAGACGTGCCATTCGTTCATCTCGCTATGGTGGTACTGTTTCGCAAGTGCCTGCGAGCTGACGATGCCTTCATGTGCTTTATCGGTAAATCGATTGAAATCCATTCTGCTTCCTCCTTAGGCTCAGCGCTCGAGTTGTTCGTAAACAGATCGGTGGGCGGCGTCTAGCGGCAAATCAACTTCGAGTTGGACGAACAGATCTGACCGGACTTTTGAGGCGGTCATGAATCCGCGTCCCGGGATGCGCATCCGTTGACCAGGACGTGATCCCGGTTTGACTTTTAGTTTGACCCGACCGCCATCGAGTGTCGCCACGACGACTTCCGTACCGTCAAGGAAAGCGAGCGGTCGCAACCGTTTGACAGTGATGACGTTCGCTCCTTCCCGCCGATACGTGTCGTCATCGGTGAAGTGGAGCTCGACGTACACGTCGCCACGATCGCCCGATTGTCCGACTTTACTGCTCTTGCCTTTAAGCCGCAGCTTTTGTCCTTCATGTGCGCCTTGCGGGATTTTGACGTTGACCGTTCCCGTCTGTAGGCGCAGGCTCACTTTGGCCTCACTCGTCAACTGACTGAGCGGGACGTTGACGCGGACCGTCTCATCGAGGTCTTCCTCGACCGCCTGGTCAAAGAAGCTGCCGAACATGTCCTCGAACCCGAACGTCCGCGATGTCGTCCGTGATCCGCCGCCGAATTGACGGAACAAGTCCTCGAACTGGGCCGACCCTTCCCCGTAACCATCGCCGCTGTATCCTCCGCCGAACGTCGGCCCATCCGGACTTCCGTAACGGTCATAGTTCGCTTTCTTGTCAGGATCGCTCAACACGTCAAACGCCTCTTGAATCGCTTTGAACTTGTCTTGGGCACCCGGGTCTTTGTTCACGTCCGGATGGTATTGTTTTGCCAGCTTTCGATACGCTCGTTTAATGTCTTGGTCGGATGCCTGTTTAGGCACGCCAAGGACGTCATAATAGTTTTTTGCCATCTCGTTTCACCTCACCTATCCCTTTCCCGATTCTGTTAAGTCTATTCTACCGATTTGGTCAAAGAAGGTCAAAGATTTTCCTCGTTACTTGTCATACGAAAAAAAGAGGGCATTCGTTTCATCACGAAGCCCTCTTGTTGATTAGAAATACACTTTTGGACTATCCATGTCCTCTTCGAACACGATGGTCACTTCCTGATTGCCACCGAGCGAGGTGACGTTAATGCGTACAGGTACGTTCCGGTTATACTCCCATCGATTTTCGAGCAGACCGACGACGTGCTGAGTGAAACCGACGAGTTCAGCCCGGCTATAAAACTGGATCGGAATGTCGATTTCAATCCGTGACAACTCCCCGTTCTGATAAAACCCTTTTCCAATCATTCCACTGAAATCCGGGAACACATCGGCGATCCGGTCGCTGAAGAGTGAGAATTTTTGGGCGTCATCGCGCACTTCCGTCGTCGCTTTCGCGGACGGGAAGTAATAATACGTTTCGTCGATAGCTTTCCAGTCGTTCGCTGTCACCTCTTCGGCCGTACCGACGAATGCCGATTTGACATAGTTACCAGGCGTCGGGGAGCCTTGTGGTGCCTTCATATAGAGAGCGACGTTGATGTCGAGATCTTTGAAGTCTTCCCGCTTACGTAGCTGGGCGATAAGTTCGTTGGCCATACGCTCGCCTTCGGCAATGACTTTCTTCTCGTCAAGCTTCTCCGTGTACGTGGGACCAAAGTTCGGCGCTTGGAACACATACTCCTGGTTCAAAATCAAAGCGAATGAGACGCCACCGAGTTCATAACCGCTATCTGTCTTCGTCATGTAATTCTGTTCGACGAGAGACGCCAAATAAAGCGGAGACTTTTTGTTCTCTTCGACGAACTTGGTTTCGGCCACTTCGGCTGTGCCGTTCGCGTACGACGGGTTGAGGGGAACGAGCCCCTCTGCTGTTTTGTCTTTACGACTGAGCAGACGCGAGACGTCTTCGCTCGTCAACAGCTGTCCTTCTTGATACGCATAGTCCCCCGGTTTGAATGCACCGGTCGAATGACGCATGAGTCCAAGTTCGACTTCTTCAAGTTCGAGCGACGAGCTCACTTGGCGCTGCGCCAAGCCTCGGGCCGCGGCAGGTTTGAACGGAATGACCATTTGATAATACGAGTCGCGTGCTTCGATCGCTTGCGTGACCCCTTCAGCCGCCGTCTCTTCGCCCGTCGGTGTGACTTCCTCTTCCCCCATCGGGATTTTCATGGAGCATCCGCCGAGAAAAACTGTCGCGGCGAGAGCTGGGATGATCAATTGTTTCCATTTCATCTATGTCTAAACTCCTTTGATGATTCGTTTCGTTACACTTCATCCATTATAACAAAATCGTCCGCCGAAAAAAGTGTCGAAGCGGAATCAGTCCCGATTCACAAAAAAACACCCTCCAACTCACGCTGAAGGGTGCCACGTTCACGCTTTCGAGGTTGGACGGCGTCGATGTGTCACGAACAAGAGACCGAGTCCGATCAAGATGAGACCAATGACCGTCCCCCGCGTTTCCGTCGAACCTGTCATCGGCAACGTCGCTTGGTCCGGTGTCACCGGGGTCGTCGGTTCCGGCACATAGACCGATTCATCTTGGTCATCATGGTTATCGTTGTCCGGTTTCGGAATATGTTGCTTCACGTGCACGGTCGCCTCGACCGTCCGCGACACACGCGCCTCACGATTGACCTCGAACGTGAACGTCGTCCGGTTCGTCAAGATCGCGCCCGCTCGCACATCATAGGACGGCAAAAGCACTTTTTCCATCTCAAGCACAACTTCTTCACCCGGTACGAGTCCGTTCTCGATTTCAGCGAGGGCCCGCATACCGTCTCGAAGTGTCTCGGTCGTCTCGCGTTGTTCCTCGGTCGTCAACGCCCCACTCGTCCATTCATCGATGACGTCGACAAAATATAACGTGACGTTCGACGTGTTCGTGATCGTATACGTGTAACGAATTGTCTCTCCCGGGTGCACCGTCTCCGGGCGCGCCGTCTTCGTGACCGTGAAATCGGCCTGATTCAACAAGACGATTTGTTGACTCTCGGCATCGATGACCCGACCGTAAGGATCAGTCGCCTCAACGCGGAACACGTTCCCGATTTCAGGCGCGTTCGTCCGGTCATAGTCGCTCGGGATTGTTAAGTGGACCGTCGTCTCGACGCGTTCACCTGCGGCGAGGCCGTTTTTCCCGATGAGCGCCATCAACTGCTCACGCACGTCAGCATTGAATGCTTCGACCTTGTCAGCGTCGATGTCGCCACTAAAGAACTCATCCTCGATGGATGTAATCGTGAGTGTCGTCTCGCCTGTGTTCTCGATGACGAACGTATACGGGATCATCCCACCGACGACGGCTTGGTCAATATTTGCCTCTTTTCCGACCTCGAGGCCAATCATCTCGTTCGTCACATCCGTCTCACTCGTCACATCGGGTGTGGCGGACGGTTCAGTCACCTCTTCTGTCACAGGTTCTTCTGTCACAGGTTCTTCTGGCGATGCTTCCGGTTCAACGAGCGGAGGCTCGATTGGTGTTTCGACGTCCGGAACCGTCTCCGTCCCATCGTCACCCGGTTCACTCGACTCATCTGCAAGTTCCTCCATCTCGAACGCATAGACGGCACTCGGAAATGAATACGGAACGCCCTCATTGTTATATAACGTGACTTGATCGATAGTCGTCACGTCGACCTCGGTCGCGTCAATCATGAACCGCCAAACCGTTTCCGTTTCACGAGCCCCATAATACGTCACGTCCGCGTAGATTAGGCTCGCTTCCTCGTACACCTCGATTTCGTCGGTGCTCAACTCAATTTGTGCGTAAATCGTGGTCGGTGTCATCATCGAGTTCGCATAAATACTATTCGGTGCCCACATACTAATCAATACGAGGACGAATGTGATGAGTGCAAACATACGTCGTTTTGTGTTTCTCATGATGGTTCCTCCTCTAAGGTGTCTGCCAAACTGTGACGAACGTCTGCGATGACACGCTCCGGCACGGGAGAGGAATGGAGGATGATTGTGCGCGAGTCGTGGTGTGAGTTCTTGGTGTCAAAAAGTATTTGTAGATACTATTCATTACCCGTCGCACGTTCCAACGAACCCGTCGCCATCTCAAAACCGTTGAAAATCAGGTCAATGAAAAAAGGCCTTCTCATGGAAGACCTTTCTGTTAAGACTGTTCTGCTAAGAAAGCGAGCAACGCCGCCTCGTCCCAGACTTCGATGCCAAGCGATTCGGCCTTCGTCAGTTTCGACCCGGCCTTCTCGCCAGCGACGAGAAGATCGGTGTTCTTGCTGACACTTCCCGTGACGCTCGCACCGAGCAACTCAAGTCGCTTCCCGGCTTCGCCGCGCGTCATCTCATGGAGTTTCCCGGTCAAGACGACCGTCTTGCCGGCGAGTGGGGCATCCAGATCAACTGGTCGTTTTGCACCTTTGAACGTCAAATTGACACCCGCCTCACCGAGGTCACGGACGAGGTCACGGGCTTCCGGCTTCTCGAAGTATAAGGCGATCGATTCCGCCATCTTCGTCCCGATGCCATCGATTGACGTCAATTCGTCGATGGATGCTTCCATGACCGCGTCCATCGTCTCGAACCGCTCCGCAATCAACACAGCCGCTTTCTGGCCGACAAGACGGATGCCGAGGGCGAACAAGACACGCTCGAGCGAGTTCTGTTTCGACTGTTCAATCGCCGCGAGCAAGTTCGTCACCGACGTCTCGCCCATCCGGTCGAGCGCGAGGAGCGCGTCCCGGTCGAGACGGTACAGGTCGGCCACGTTATGGACGAGCCCGGACGCGTGGAGTTGTGTGATCACTTTCTCGCCGAGGCCATCGATATTCATCGCCGGGCGCGACACGAAATGAATCAGCCCTTCAAGCAGTTGGGCCGGACATTCCGGATTGACGCAACGATGGTCCGCCTCCCCTTCTAACCGGACGAGTTCAGATTCACAAGCTGGACAATGGGTCGGGAAGACGATTTCCGTCTCATCGCCTGTCCGCTCACTGACGAGCGCAGAGACGACGGCCGGGATCACATCGCCGGCTTTCTTGATGACGACGCGGTCCCCGATATGAAGGTCCTTCTCTAAAATGAAGTCCTCGTTATGGAGCGTCGCGTACGTCACGGTCGACCCTGCGACCGAGACCGGTGCGAACCGCGCCCGCGGCGTGACTTTTCCAGTCCGCCCGACACTGAAGTCGACGTCTTCGATCGTCGTCACGACTTCTTCGGCCGGGAATTTATACGCGACGGCCCAGCGTGGACTCTTCGCCGTAAAGCCGAGCTGTTCTTGCTCCTCGTAGGCCGCGACTTTGATGACGATGCCGTCAATCTCGTACGGCAGTTCCGACCGCTTCGTTACGTACGTTTCAATATAGTCCCATAACTCATCGGCCGTATGACACGTCGTGTATTCTTGGCTGACGGCAATTCCGAGACGGCCCAAGTACGCAAGCGACGCGTCGTGCGAGGCGACGAGATCGTCCGTCGAGACAAGCCCGTAGGCGAAAAACGCCAAATTCCGCGACGCCGCGACTTTCGAGTCGAGTTGGCGGAGCGAGCCTGCAGCCGCATTTCGTGGGTTGGCGAATAACGGTTCCCCAAGGCGTTCCCGCTCATCGTTCAAATGTTCGAACGACCGCTTCGGCATATATGCCTCACCACGCACCTCGAACGTCACGTCCTCGTTCAATCGGAGCGGGATTGAGCGGATTGTCTTCAAGTTTTGTGTGATGTCTTCCCCCGTCGTCCCGTCGCCGCGTGTCGCCCCCCGCTCGAATCGACCGCTCTCGTATTTCAGCGATACGGCGAGCCCGTCAAACTTGAGCTCGGCGACGAAGAGCGGACTGTAGCCAAGATCTTTTTCGATGCGCCCGACCCATTCGACGAGCTCTTCTTTCGAGAACACGTTCCCGAGCGACAGCATCGGTGTGTCATGCGTCACTTTGACGAACGCATCGAGCGGGGCACCGCCGACACGTTGCGTCGGTGAGTCCGGACTCCGGAGTTCGGGATAGTCCGTCTCGATTTCAATCAATTCGTTCATGAGCCGGTCGTACTCCGCATCCGGGACACTCGGCCGGTCGAGCACATAATATTCATATCCGTATTGATTTAACTTTTGACGAATCGCTTCAACGCGTTCTGCCATCTCCATAGAATCACCTCACGCTTTTTCGATTGGGGCAAACTTGGCGAGCAGGCGTTTGATGCCGACTGCCGGGAACGCGATATCAAGTTCGAGCTGATCGCCTTCGCCACGCGTCTGAACGACCGTGCCTTGTCCCCACTTTTTATGATTTGCCTTGTCTCCGACTCCCCAACCGATTGATTCGGCACCGGACGACTGGGCGAGTTTCGGTTTTGGTTTCGAGCTGAATCCGTTCACCGGAAGTTTCCCAGGCGACTCGACCGGATTCCATGGCATCGGCTTTTTCGCTTTGCCCGACCGCTCTAAGAGCGTCTCTGGCAACTCATGCAAGAATCGTGATTCCGGGTTGTTTTGGAAACGCCCGTATAACATGCGCGACTGGGCCCGCGTCAAATAGAGACGCTTTTCGGCCCGGGTGATGCCGACGTACGCGAGGCGGCGTTCTTCTTCCATCTCTTCCGGGTCGTTCAAGGCACGACTGTGTGGGAACAGTCCTTCTTCCATCCCGATCAAGAAGACGACCGGGAACTCGAGTCCTTTGGCCGAGTGCAGCGTCATGAGCGTCACTTGGTGCAACTCATCGACTTCTTCGAGTGTGTCGAGGTCCGAGACGAGTGTCAAATCGGTCAGGAACGCGACGAGCGTCTGTTCGTCACTCTCTTTCTCAAAGTTTTGAGCGACCGAGAGGAATTCTTGCAAGTTCTCGAGGCGGCTCTCGGCTTCAAGCGTCTTCTCGATTTTGAGCATCTCTTCATAGCCTGACTTCTTCAGCACTTCTTCAATCAATTCGGAAATCGACAAGTAATCGGCCATTTGACGCAAATCGACCATCAATTGACGGAACTCGGCGAGCTTCGTCGCTGTGCGTGGGGCAATCCCAGACAGTTCGATGTCACGGATCGCTTCCATGAGCGACACGCCTTGCATCCCGGCAAAGTCACCGAGCTTATCGACCGTCGCGGCGCCGATGCCGCGTTTCGGTTCGTTGACGACACGGACGAAGGAAATATCCTCATCCGGATTGGCGATCAAGCGTAAATACGCCAAGATATCCTTGATTTCTTTTCGCTCATAGAACTTCGTCCCGCCGACCATCTTATATGGAATGTTCGACTTGAGGAGCATTTCTTCGAGTCCACGCGATTGGGCGTTCGTCCGATACAAGACGGCCATCTCGCCGTAATCGACGCCTTCTTGGCGGAGTTCTTTCATCTGATTGATGATAAAGAACGCTTCATCCCGGTCGTCCGAAGCGACGTGAAGGAGCAATTTCTCCCCTTCAACATTCTCCGTCCAGAGCTTCTTGTCTTTACGACTCGAGTTATTTTGAATGACACCGTTCGCCGCTTCCAAAATCCGTTTCGTCGATCGATAGTTTTGTTCGAGTAAGATGACGTGCGCGCTCGGGTAATCTTTCTCGAACGTCAAGATGTTGGCGATGTCGGCCCCGCGCCAGCGATAGATCGACTGGTCCGAGTCACCGACGACACACAAGTTCTCATGCGCTTGCGCGAGCAGTTTAACGAGCGTATATTGGGCCCGGTTCGTATCTTGATACTCGTCGACGTGGATGTATTGGAATTTCTTCTGATAAAACGCGAGTACGTCCGGTGCTTCTTGGAATAACTGGATCGCCTTCATGATCAAGTCGTCAAAGTCGAGCACGTTGTTCTGCTTCAACTTCTTCTCATACGCCGTATAGACGTCCGAAATGACTTTCTCGTATGGGTTGTTGCCAACGAGTGCGGCTGCGTCTTGCGGCGTGCGGAGTTCGTTCTTATGGTTCGAGATCATGCCGAGGAGCGTCCGCGGCTCATATTTTTTCGGGTCAAGGTTCAACTCTTTGAGCACTTGCTTGATTGCCGTCAACTGATCGGACGAATCGAGAATCGAGAAGTTCCGGTCATAGCGGATGCGATCGATATCACGGCGTAAAATCCGGACACACATCGAGTGGAACGTTGAAATCCAAATATCGTCCGCGACGCCACCGACGAGGCGGGCGATCCGGTCTTTCATCTCGCGGGCCGCTTTGTTCGTGAACGTAATGGCGAGAATGTTCCACGGGGCGATTTGTTTCGATGCCATCAAGTAGGCGACGCGATGTGTCAAGACACGCGTTTTCCCAGACCCTGCCCCGGCCATGATGAGGAGCGGACCGTCCGTATATTTGACTGCCTCCGCCTGCGGGGGGTTCATGCCTTTGACTAATTCTTCACTCAAGTTGTACATAATCGTTTCCTTTCTATAACCAAACGTTTGTTCTTATTTTATCGGAGTGCCGCGACAGTCGCAAGCGCTCCTTCGAAATTGTCATAAATCACATTGCCGACGACAATCGTGTCCGCGTGTTCGGCCATCATCCGGGCCGACTCGTACCCGGTAATACCGCCCCCATAAAACAAATGGGCGTCCGGCACCGCCAAGCGAACTTCTTTGACGAGCTCGACGGACCCGAGTGTGCCGCTATACTCCAAGTAGAGCGAAGGCAAACGGAACAAGCGATGACCTGCTTCCGCATACGCAACCGCCTGCTCGATCGAGAGATTGCTTTTCGCCTCGGTCACGTGAGCCACTTTCGCCTCAGGGTTCAAAACGATATAGCCTTGTCCGGTCACATGGTCATGAAACAAGTGTCCATGCCGTTCAAACGCCTTCACTTGATGACCGATGAGCCAGTCAACCGTTCCAGCATTCAGGACGGTCGGAATAAAATAGTGATCGAAACCACGAATCACTTGCTCGGGATGGCTCATCTCGAGCGCGAGTGGAATGCCGCACCCTTCGAGTCGGGCATAGAGCGCGAATGTGTTCTCCGCATCGACCCCGTCGGTCCCTCCGATGAGGAAGGCGTCCGTACCAGAGCGAATGAGCGCCGCGAGCGCCGAATCATCGAGTCGTTTATTCGGATCTAGTTTAAACACGTGGCGCCACGATTGAAAATTCATTCAACTTCCCTCCCCTTCGATACCTTCTCTAGTGTAGCGATTTTTCTCGTCACTTGCATCTGTTGAACAAAAAAAGACTTGCCGAGGCAAGTCTCAAGCACGTCTGGCGTGCGTCTTTTGTTCGCGGGCCGTCATCCACTTGGCGACGAGCAGCGCGAACAGCCCGTACACCGGGATGAACCAAAGCGGGTTGGCCAAGAAAAAGCCGAGCACTGGAATATCAAGTAGCGGTGAATCTGGTGAACAGAGCGCCGTTCCGTTCACGACTGCGATGAACGGCAACACCGGGACGGCGAACACGTAACCGAAATTGATCCAAAAAGCTTTCATGTTCTGATCTCCTTACCCTAAGATGATCGATTCTTTCGGATAGTTGTACATCCGCTTCGGCTGTCTCCGCTGCAAAATCAAGATGAAGGCGATGACACCGATGCGTCCAATGAACATTAAAATGGTGAGCACCCACTTGCCGACGTTACTGAATTCAGACGATAGGCCGACCGACAATCCGGTCGTCCCGAACGCCGAACATGCCTCGAACAAAATCCGGGTGAGCGATGCATCCTCGAAGAACGTCAGCACCATGACCCCGGTCAACAGGACGGCCAGTGATACGGTGATGATGACGAACGCTTTCCAAATGTCCTCGAGCACAATCTCACGTCCGAAGATTTTAATGGACGAGTCCCCGCGAATGAACGCGATGACCCCGAGCACGGCGACGGCGAACGTCGTCGTTCGAATCCCCCCACCGACCGAGGACGGTGACGCCCCGATGAACATGAGAATCGACAGTAGCAACATACTTCCTTCCGAGAACAAGTTGACATCGACGGTCGACAACCCCCCATTTCGCGTCGTCACGGACTGGAACAACGAGTCCGAGAGTGCGAGCCAGAGCGGTAACTCTTTGAACGCGTTATCATACTCAAACAGGAACAAGCCGACGGTCCCAATGGCAATCAAGATGAAGAACGTCGATACCGTCAGTTTTGTGAACAGTGAGAAGCGGCGCGGGAAATTCTCGCGCTTCCGAATGATCCGGTTCGTCAAATACGTGCGAATCTCGACGAGGACCGGGAACCCGATGGCACCACCGGTCATGAGCGCGATTTGCGTAAAGATGACGAACGGATCTTCCCGGAATGGTGCGAGCGAGCTGCCGGTGATGTCGAAGCCGGCGTTCGTCGTCGCACTGATCGAACCGAACAGGCCTTGCAGGAACGCCTCGCTGGCCGTATCGAAGTAATTTAAGTAATGGACCCCAAGCAATACCGCACCGACCGCTTCAATCGCGATAACGGTGATGACGATTTCGGTGATATACTTGACGATCCCAGACATCGACGTCTGGTTTTGGTCACGTAAAATGAGCTGGCGCTCGCGAAAACCGATGCGCTTGCCAAGCAAAATCCACATGATGACGTGAAGACTGATCAGACCGACCCCGCTCACTTGAACGATGAACAAGATGATAAATAATCCGAACGTCGAGAACGTATCGGTCACGACGATCGGGGTCAATCCGGTGACGCTGACACAGCTGACCGCGAAAAAGACAAGATCGGTGAACGTAATCGAGACGCCCGGTTGTCGCGCAATCGGTAAAGCGAGCAAAATGACGGCCAACACGACCGCAGCGCTATAAATCAACACGAGTGTCTGGACCGGTGTCAGCTTCCGAAAGAACAGCTGTAAATTTCGCTTCATAAACTTGTCTTGCATCTCGCCCCTCCTCTCCCATCAAAAACAAGATGACTCTTACGAGTCACCTTCTGATTGTTGTAGACGTTCAAGGGCAAGATCATAGCCGCCTGACCCGTAGTTCAAGCAACGCTTGACGCGGGAAATCGTGGCCGTCGAAGCTCCTGTCGCTTCTTCAATTTTATGGTACGTGCTACCTTCACGAATTTGGCGGGCCACTTCTAGCCGTTGGGCGAGCGCCTGCACTTCGTTCACGGTCGCTAAATCTTCAAATAGTTGATAACAATCTTCGAGTGTATCGAGCTTCAAAATCGCCTCAAACAGCTGATCGAGCTCTCGTCCTCGTAATTTATCGAGTTGCATCCGCAAGCATCCTCTCTCCATCGTACTTCTTTATCATTCTAAAGCACGACCGGCTCGGACTCAACTGTTCATCGTAAAATCGCCGGAAATAGTATTTGTTTCTTCATCACTTCGTAAATTCCGAGCGGTGTGGCCCGGACGTACGGCAAGTGTGTCGATGCCAAGAACAAGAGCGTATAGATCGGGTCTTCGAACTTGTATCCGCGCGCGAGCAGCTCAGACCGCAACCGCTCTTCTTGGACGATCAACTGTTCGACCGGCTCTTGCGACGTCATGCCACAGAGCGGGAGCGGAATTTCCGCGATCATCTCGCCACGGTCGACGAGAACGATGCCGCCGCCGAGCTGTTTCATTCGTTCGAACGCCATCAACATATCTTGTTTGCATTTTCCGAGAATCAAGTAGTCACCACTGATTGAATACGAACTGACGAGACCGCCAAAGTCGTTGGCAAACCCTTTTAACACCGTATTGAGGCGCCATTTCCCTTCTTTATCAAGCAACATGAGGAACGATTCGTCCCCTTCACGCGGCAGTTCATCTTGCCCGGTGTCGTGCGAGATTTTGAACAGTTTCATGATGACCGAGTTGACCATATCAAGCCCGACCGGCATGCTGAACGACAGATCGTTCGGCGTCAGTTCGATATCGACGTCCGTCGATGGCATGAGCGCGAGCGCCGCATCGACGAGCTCGTTCGGGAACAATGACGTCCCGTCCCGATAAATCCATTGACCTTTGGCGATGACGGCGGTCGGACGTGGCTCGTCGATCGCATCAAGAATATTGAGATGGGCGATGCGCCCCGGCGCAATCGAACCGAGGACGTGGTCGAGACCAAAATGTCGCGCCACATTCAACGACACGATCCGATACGCCTCAATCGGCGGCAACCCGGCATCAATCATAATCTTGACGAGCGCGTCTTGAAGCCCGTCTTGATAAAAACCTGGGGTCGATCCGTCCGTCGTGACCATCACATGATCGAACGCCTCAAGTCCGGCGTCGAGAAGACCGCGGATCAATCCTGGAAGATCGGGACGAATCGAAGAATGACGGAGCGTCGTCGTATAGCCGTGTTCGAGCCGGCATAGCGCCTCGTCTGCTGTCATCGCTTCATGGTCGCTGTGAACACCCATCAACGCCATCTTCGTCAATGTCTTCGCCGAAGCACCTGGGAAATGTCCTTCGACCGGGAGCCCGCACGTCTCCGCGTCGAGCATCCATTGGAGCATCTCGTCATCACCTTTTAACGTGCGCGGCCATGCTGTTAATTCACCGGCCATGATGACGTCTGGATGATTAAACCAGTCGTGAATCCGCTCTGAATCGACAAGGACACTGTCCCGGTCGAGTTCGGTTTGTGTATCAAGACGGGCCCACCAATACGTGCTCGTCGGTAACTGTTGCATCGCGTCGAGTTGTGCAAACGCTTGCTCCTTATTTTGTAAAAAAAGAAGCATGTTGTCATTCACGAGCGTCGTTGTCCCCCGCTCGCCTGCATACTTCGACAGCGTCGCCGGATTATAAAGTTGAAATGGATGAGCGTGTGGCTCGATATAGCCGGGGACGATATATTTTCCGGATACGTCCACCGTCTCGACGGCCGTTTTCGGCAAATCCGGCCCGACGTAGACGATTCGGTCATGCTCTATCCAAATATTTGCTTGTTTCCATTGCTTCACGTACATGTTCAAGTATGTGGCATTCGTCAATACGAGCGAAGGTGGCCTGACTTGGCTCACGACTTCTAATTGTGACCGAATCATCGCTTTAGACCACGGTGCCCGCGCCGATCGTTTTGTTGGCATCGAACCCAATCCTCCCTTAATCGCCTCGCCATTATTATTAAACAATAATTTTGTAAGCGTTTTCTTTCATCTGTTTCAAGTTTACCTTTTCTATGAAAGGGTCGCAAGCTATGTTGACCATTGTAACGGAATTCACATGAAATTCACACAAATAAAGACACCTCTCTCGGGAGGCGTCTTTATCAGTCATACATCATGACCGTTTGCTTCAAATAATGCTCGAGTTGAGCGAGCGGAACCGGTTTACTGTAATGATAACCTTGAATGAGTGAACTACTATGCTCGAGCACGAAGGCGAGCTGTTCGGGACGTTCGACCCCTTCGGTGACGATATCAAGACCGAGTGTGTGGAACGTCTGGTACAGTCCTTCAAGGAGGGCCCGGTCGAACGTATTCTCCGGAATCCCTTTGACGAAGTTTTGATCGATTTTAATAATATCGAGTTGAAGCGACTGTAAAAAGGACAACGACGACGTGCCAACACCAAAGTCGTCGAGCGAGATTTTAACACCAATTGCTTTTAGTGCGTGGATGAACTGCTGAAGTTCATACAAGTTCCCACCGACCTCACTTTCAGTGATTTCAACATGAAGACGATGAGGGTCAAATCCCGTTTCAGTCAGTACGTGTTCCAATGAATCTAAAAACGATCCGTCGGCAATTTGGCGTTTCGATACGTTAATCGAAAGGAACAAGTGATGGCGCTTCACTTGCTCTGTCATTTCTCTGACTGCTTGTTCGAGCACCCAACGTCCCAAGTCTGAAATCAGACCGAGCTGTTCAGCGACCGGGATAAACAACCCCGGTGAGATTTGACCTTTGCTCGGATGATTCCAACGGATGAGTGCTTCGACGCCTCGCACCGAAAATGGTCGAGGCGATACGATGGGCTGATAGTATAACTCAAACTCATCATGCTCGAGGGCATGTCGCAAATCGCGTTCCATCTCGAGCGTCTGTAAATAATGGCTCCCATCCTCAATCTCTTGGAATGTGAGGACACGGTTTTTCCCGGACATTTTCGCCTCATGAATGACGACGTCAAGCCGCCCCATCATGATCTCGTAAGTATGGTGCGGTTCGGCACAAGTAAACACATCGATTCCAATCGTCACCGCCATACCTTTCACTCCGTTGACATCGGCCCAGTCCTTCAAATCTTTCGTCAAGTGCCGGGCGACCGGCTGTAACTGCTCGAGCGTCCACCCCGGGTGCACGAGCATAAACTCATCGGCTCCGATGCGGGCGACGAATCCGGCTTCTTTATAGAAATTGAGTCGCGAGGCGATATAGATCAGAACCGAGTCACCCGTTCGATGTCCGTATTGGTCGTTGATCCGTCGGAAGTCATCCAAATCCAAACCAATCACACCGATTCGTCCATGTCTTCCTCTCACGGTTGAAAAATAGTCTTCGAGACCGAGGCGGTTCGGCAGTTGGGTCAATGCGTCGCGGAACGCGCGATCGAGTACTTCTGCCCGTGTATCTTCGAGTGCAGACAGCACTTCGTTCATGCTCATTGCCATCTGTTCGATCTCGTCTCGGCTATGTTTGTCACGACTGAGTCGAAGCCGGCTATCTCGCTCGAGCGTGATTTGTTTCAACTCATCGACAATTTCTATCAATCGTCGAATCACAACATGATGAATCGTCCATAGAAGCGATAAAAACAAACCTAACCCGAGCACAAGTAACGCAAACATACCTAGTCGCAGCATCGAAATCGTGTTCTGATAATGAGTCGGTTCAACGATAAAACTGACTTCGAAGTCTGTTGTTTGAAAAACAGTATCGAGAGGCACGATCACCTCGGTCCCATCATTTTGAAGCGTCATCTTCGTCTCGCTATATTGAGCAGGCTGAATGGTCAGCGGGATTTTCGTTTGAGCGCTTAAGTCTGCCAAAAAATCAACGTCAACGAATTCAAGCATGACGAGTGTTCCTTGTGCGGGTCCGCTCGAATCACTTCGTAAAATCGGATGACTGGCGTATAAAATTGGCCCGTACTCGCTATCATATACACCGTCTTGTAGTTCTAGGTTCGGTCTCAACCGTTTCGTAATATCAGAGATAATCGTTTGCTGACTCGCTTTTGATAATGGCGAATCTTCTTGACGGAATGTCGAGTATTCGACCTCGCCTGTACGATTTAAAAACACCATCGCCTGTACACCCAAATTTTCAAGTGTCTCCTCACTGATGTTGCTATTTATATACTTATCATTCTGATTTTGAACGAACGTATACGTATCATTCCAGACCGCCCAATCGACGAGCGTCCGTTCGAGCGTACTTTTTCGATTGACCAACGTCTCAGTCACACTGGCGATTCGCCGTTCAACCATTTGGCGGTCTTGCTCCATGCTTTTCTCAATGAAATAAGGGCGGACCCCAAAAAAGATGACACCGACAAACACAATTATATTCACGGCCACTGCAATCATGAGCTTCGTCCGAATGCGCACGTCGACCACCTTCTTCCTTCAATCTACTCCACTATTGTAGAGCAGGAAGCGAGAATTCCCTTCTTTTCGCATGAAAAAAAAGGACGGGTTGACCCATCCTTTAAAAAATCTGTGCCAATGCCCGTCCACCGATATCTCGACGATAAAATGTCTGAGGCAATTCGAGCTGTTCGAGTGCCGTATAAACGGCCGTCTTCGCTTCGAGCAACGTTGGTTTCGTTGACGTGAGCACGAACAATCGTCCCCCGTTACCGACGATGTGGGATCCGTCACGGGTCGTCCCTGCATGAAACACAATCACATCGTCTGGTAAACGCTCAAAACCTGACAATACTTGGCCGGTCGCCGCTTTATCAGGATACCCTTCCGCTGCGACGACGACACCGATCGTGTAGCCATCCACCCATTCAATCGGATACGGCTTCTCTTCCACGACCGCCTCGATGACCTCGAGGAGCGGGGACGCCAAGTTCGGGAGAATGACCTCGGTCTCGGGGTCGCCGAACCGCGCGTTGAACTCGATCACTTTCGGACCGTCCTCTGTTAGAATGAGACCCGCGTACAAGAACCCTTCGAACGGGGTGCCCCGCTCGACCATCGTCCGTGCAAGCGGGAAGAGCACACGTTCGACCGCCTCTTGATACACAGCATCATCTAAGTGAGGCATCGGGCTATACGCGCCCATGCCACCCGTGTTCGGTCCCGCGTCTCCGTCATAAGCGCGCTTATGGTCTTGTGACGTGATCATCGGGATGACGTGCTCTCCTGAGACGAACGCCATGAGCGAAAACTCTTCCCCATCCAAAAACTCTTCGATGACGACACGAGACTGGTCTCCGAACTTATCGGTGTCGAAGATGTCGTGAATCGCAGCCCGCGCCTCATCGAGTGTGAACGCGACGGTCACGCCTTTGCCGGCAGCGAGCCCGTCCGCTTTGACGACGAGTGGGGCTGCCGACTGATCGATATGACGTAGCGCTGACGCTGCGTCCGTGAACGTGTCATACCCCGCTGTCGGAATATCGGCTTCGCGCATCACTTCTTTCGCGAACGCTTTACTGCCTTCAAGCAACGCCGCTGCCTTCGTCGGTCCGAAGATTTTTTGACCATGGTCTTGAAACAAATCGACGACGCCGGCCATGAGAGATGACTCCGGACCAACAATCGTCCAGTCCATCGCTTCACGCTTCGCAAACGCGACAAGAGCCGAAGCATCCGTCTCTTCGATCGGCACACACGTCACTCCGCTCATATTAAGATTACCCGGAGCGACGAACACTTCATGTCCGTCTTGTCTCAACTTCCAGGCGAGTGCGTGCTCACGCCCGCCGCGTCCAATGACGAGTACGTTCATCGTATCGCTCCTCTCAGTGTTTAAAGTGTCGAACTGACGTGAACACCATCGTGATTCCGTGTCGGTTCGCCGCTTCGATTGATTCTTCGTCACGAATCGATCCGCCTGGTTGGATGATGGCTGTGATCCCGGCTGCAGCTGCGGCTTCGACCGTGTCCCCCATCGGGAAGAACGCATCGCTACCGAGCGCAGCCCCTTGCGCACGTTCACCGGCTTGTTCGAAAGCGATTTTCGCCGCGCCGACGCGGTTCATCTGTCCAGCGCCAATACCGATTGTCGTCTCATCTTTCGCTACGACGATGGCGTTTGATTTCACGTGCTTGACGACGCGCCACGCGAGTTTCAAGTCTTCCCACTCAGACGCCGTCGGGCGACGGTCGGTCACGATTTGGCATGACGCATCGTCGAGTGTGACGTCGTCCCCGTCTTGCACGAGAAGGCCACCTGCGACCGCGGTCAAACGCATACCGGTCATCTGACCCATTTCGAGCGTCAATAACCGAAGATTCTTCTTCTCTTTCAATCGGTCAAGTGCTGCCTCACTAAAGGATGGTGCGATGATGATTTCTAAGAAAATGTTACGAAGCGCCTCTGCCGTCTCTACATCGACTTCACGGTTCAAAGCGACGATCCCACCAAAAATCGAGACCGGATCGGCCGCATGGGCTCTTGAGAACGCTTGGCTAATCGTCCGTCCGACGGCGACGCCGCACGGGTTCATATGTTTGACGACGACGGCAGCCGGCTCCGTCAATTCACTTAGCGCCTCGAGCGCAGCGTTCGTGTCTTGGATGTTGTTATACGAAAGTTCCTTGCCGTGGAGCTGCACTGCGTTTGCGAGCGTCATCCCGTGATAGAGGGGCGTCTTATAAAACGCTGCCTGCTGGTGCGGGTTTTCCCCGTAACG
Organism: Exiguobacterium sp. SL-9; assembly: GCF_004336985.1. Lineage (GTDB taxonomy): Bacteria > Bacillota > Bacilli > Exiguobacteriales > Exiguobacteriaceae > Exiguobacterium. The sequence goes on along the minus strand of NZ_SJUO01000005.1, from coordinate 11,254 downwards.
GAGGTCTTGTACTTTCTCATACGTGACCGTGAGCTGCTCTGGGAACGTCTCGCCGATCTGTTGTCCTAGATAGTCGGCAATCAAGGCGTCATACGCCGCCGTGTGACGGAACGCTTTTGTCGCAAGACGTTGACGTGTTTCGAACGTCGTCCCGCCGTCACGAACTGCTTCGGCCACATGACCATAGTCGGCCGGGTCAACGACGACCGTCACGCTGGCATGGTTTTTCGCAGCCGAACGGAGCATGCTCGGCCCACCGATATCGATATTCTCAATCGCTTCATCATACGTCGCATTCTCTTTCGCGATCGTCTCTTTGAACGGATACAGATTGACGACGACATAGTCAATCGGTTCGATGTCGTGGTCTTTCATCTGCTCGACGTGCGAGTCCAAATCACGGCGTCCGAGAAGTCCGCCATGCACGAGCGGATGGAGCGTCTTCACGCGACCGTCGAGCATCTCTGGGAACGATGTCACTTCCGAGATGTTTTTCACGGGAAGGCCGGCCGCGATGAGCGCCGCTTCCGTCCCGCCTGTCGAAATGAGTTCGATACCCGCTTCATGCAATGCTTGTGCGAGTTCGACGATTCCTGTTTTATCTGACACACTCAGTAATGCTCTCACTTGAAAACCTCCTGTTGGATAAACACTTGTTGTAGTACGCGCGGATAGAGCTGATGCTCGACCGCTTGGATGCGTCGTGTCGCTTCGGCCGCATCACAGCCTGAAATGACGACTTCTTGTTGCGCAATCATCGGTCCCGTATCCATCCCGGCATCGACGTAATGCACGGTGACGCCGCTCGTCGGCACGTTCGCCGCGAGTGCTTGTCCGATGGCATCTTTACCAGGGAACGCCGGTAAGAGCGACGGATGGATGTTGATGATGTGCTTTGGGTACGCGGTAAGCAGCACGTCCCCAATCAACCGCATATACCCGGCCAAGACGATATAGTCTGCGCCGAGTGCCTGTAATAAGACGAGAATCTCTTGTTCGAATTCTACTTTTGACGCATACGTCTTCGGTTCGAACGAGAAGCTCGGGATGTTGAATCGCTCCGCCCGTTCGAGTACTCTCGCTTCCGGTTTGTCCGTGACGAGGAGGACGCATTCCCCTGACAAGTCACCTCGGTCGATGGCTTGCCAAATCGCTTCGGCGTTGCTACCGGACCCGGAGGCGAAGATGGCAAACTTTTTCACTGGTCGACCCCCATGATGCGGACTCCTGGTTTGGCATCGACTTTCCCGATGCGATGTGACGTCTCGCCGGCGCGCTCGAGTGCGGCTTCGACGGCTTCGACATCTTCAGGACGGACCGTGATGATGAAGCCGATACCCATGTTGAAGACGTTGAACATCTCTTGTTTCGAGACGTGTCCGACTTGTTCGAGCCAGTCGAACACCGGCAGGCTCGGCCAACTCGAGGCATCAAATGTGACACCAAAGCCTTCCGGCAGCATGCGTGGCACGTTCTCGTAAAACCCACCGCCCGTGATATGGGCCATGCCTTGGACGCGTCCCGTCGCGATGGCCGCTTTCGCCGCCTCGGAATAAATGCGCGTCGGCAACAAGAGGGCGTTCCCGAGCGTCGTGTCGAGCATGGCGATCTCATCGGTGTAGGCAAGTCCTTGCGACTCGACGATATGGCGGACGAGGGAAAAACCGTTCGAGTGGACACCCGATGATGCTAACCCTAGGACGATATCCCCCGCTTCAATCGTTCGTCCATCGATGAGTGCTTCTTTCTCGACGACACCGACGGCGAATCCGGCGATATCATACTCGCCGTCCGGATACATACCCGGCATCTCGGCCGTCTCGCCGCCGACGAGGGCACAGCCTGCTTGGACACATCCTTCGGCGACGCCTGCGACGATGCGCTCAAGTTTGGCCGGTTCCGCTTTGCCGGTCGCGATATAGTCTAAGAAATAAAGCGGTTCGGCACCGTGGACGAGACAGTCATTGACACACATCGCTACACAGTCAATTCCAATCGTATCATGTTGGTCGAGCGCGAACGCGAGTTTAAGCTTCGTGCCGACCCCATCCGTTCCGCTGACGAGAATCGGATGTTTCAACTGCATCGAGCCAAGGTCAATCATCGCCCCGAAACTGCCGAGCCCAGTCATCACTTCTGGACGCATCGTCCGTGCAACGTGACGCTTCATACGTGATACTGCCTCATAGCCTGCTTCTAAATTCACACCCGCTTGTTCATATCTTAAACTCATCGTCAGTCCCCCTCAAGCTTTTGTCTCGGTTACAAGTTCCGCCAGTTCAGTTGGATAAAGTCCGGTGAAGCAAGCGGCACACTGCCCGCGCAAGTTCCCTTCAAACGGACGGTCAATCGCTTCGACCGTCCCGTCCAATGTGAGGAACGCTAGTGAATCGGCCCCAATCTCTTCTTTAATCTCTTCGATGGATTTGGTGGCCGCAATTAACTCTTCCTTTGATGATGTATCGATGCCGTAATAGCACGGATGCTTGATTGGTGGTGACGTGATGCGCACGTGCACCTCGGTCGCCCCGGCTTCACGGAGCAACTTGACGATGCGTCGGCTCGTCGTACCGCGGACGATCGAATCGTCGACCATGATGACCCGCTTCCCGCTCACGACGCCTCGAAGCGCCGACAGTTTCATCTTGACGCCGCGCTCCCGTAATTCTTGCGACGGTTGAATGAACGTCCGCCCGACGTAACGGTTTTTGATGAGTCCCATCTCGTACGGAATCCCGCTCGCCTCGGCATAACCGATGGCCGCCGAAATGCTCGAGTCAGGGACGCCGGTGACGACATCCGCTTCGACCGGCGCCTCATCGAACATTTTTTTCCCCATCGCCTTACGAGCCGTATGCACGTTAATCCCGTCGATGATGGAGTCCGGCCGCGAAAAGTAGATGTATTCCATTGAACACATCGCGCGGACCGCTGCTTCGCTGTACCGCTCCGACACAATCCCGTCTTTTGTGATCATCAACAGTTCTCCTGGCTCGACATCGCGTACGTACGTCGCCCCCACGACGTCAAACGCGCATGTCTCTGAGGCGAATACGTAAGCCCCGTCCTCAGTTTGCCCGAGCGAGAGTGGACGTAACCCATGGACGTCAACGCCGACATAAAGCGCGTCTTCCGTCAAGAAAAGGAAGGCGAACGCGCCGACGAGACGAGCCAAGCTGTCTGCGATTCGCTCTTTCATCGAATTACCGCGGCTCCGCTTAATCAAGTGAGCGACGACTTCCGTGTCGGACGTCGTCTGAAAGATGGCCCCTTCCGCTTCGAGCATATGTTTCAACTCGTTCGCGTTGACGAGGTTGCCGTTGTGCGCCATCGCGAGGTCACCTGTGAGTGACTTGAAATGGAGCGGTTGAACGTTCTCGAGCGTGTTACCGCCTGCCGTCGAATAACGGACATGACCGATGGCGTGCTGCCCGGTCAATGCGTCGAGCGACGGTTCGTCGAACACTTCGGCAACGAGCCCGAGCCCGCGTTTGGCGTGCAAGTGCTCACCGTCAGCCGTGACGATGCCCGTGCCTTCTTGTCCCCGGTGTTGCAGACTGTGGAGGCCGTAGTAGGCGAGGTGTGACGCTTCGTGGTGATTAAACACCCCGAACACTCCACACTCCTCGTTCATGCCTCGGATGTCATATAACATGGAATAGCTCCTTCCCATACCCGTTCAAGTTCCGTGACGTCCATTTCAATCAAACGATCGCTCGCACGGATCGTCAGTTGTGTCGTGTCTGTCACCTGCCCGATGCGTGTCGCTTTCGTCAATGAAGCGAATGTATCAGCATGACTTGGCGCGACCGTGACGAGGAATCGTGACTGTGATTCACTGAAGAGCGTCGTCACGAGATCTGTGTCGACCGTGACGTCTGCGCCGAAGCCCGTGCCGAACACGAGCTCAGGAAGTGCCGCGGCGAGTCCGCCTTCCGAGACGTCATGGGCCGCCGTGACAAGTCCTTCACGGATTGCCGTGAGGAGTGCTTGTTGCTGACGGCTCTCTGTTTCAAGGTCAAGCGTCGGCGCTTGACCGCTCACTTTACCATCTTGCAGCATTTGAAGCGCACTGCCCCCGAATTCAGGTTTCGTCTCGCCTAGAAGGAAGATGATATCGCCTGTCGCTTTCGCGAACGACGTCGTGATATGTTCCGGCTTGTCGATCAAACCGACCATACCGACGACCGGAGTCGGATAAATTGCCGTCCCGTTCGATTCGTTATAAAGTGACACATTTCCACCGATAACCGGTGTGTCGAGGGCAAGGCACGCCTCGGCCATCCCTTCTACCGCTTGGTCAAGCTGCCAGAAGCCTTCTGGCTTATCCGGACTACCAAAGTTCAAGCAGTCGGTGAGCGCGAGCGGCGTGGCGCCACTCGCGACGATGTTGCGCGCCGCCTCTGCGACCGCGATCGCACCGCCGACACGTGGGTCAAGGTACACGTATTTGGCGTTGCAGTCCGTCGTCATCGCGAGCGCCTTGTCCGTGTCACGAATCCGGATGACGGCCGCGTCACTGCCTGGTGCGACCACGGTCGACGTTTGGACCATATGATCGTATTGCTCATACACCCAGCGTTTCGAAGCGATTGTCGGCATGGCGAGCACATCTTTCCATGTCGTGAGCACGTCCGTGACGACCGGTTGGACCGGTTCCATCGCTTGGAACGTCTCATAATAAGCCGGTACTTTCGACGGCTTATGGTAAACCGGTGCATCTTCTGCGAGCGCGTCGACCGGTACTTCGGCCGCGACTTCCCCGTGATGAAGAAGACGGAGCACTTTGTCTTCGATGACTTCGCCGACTTTGATTGCATGAAGTCCCCACTTCGTGACGATGGCTTCGATTTCCTCTTCATGTCCTGCCTTAACGACGAGGAGCATCCGTTCTTGTGACTCGGACAACATCATCTCGTAAGGCGTCATGTCCGCCTCGCGTTGTGGCACGAGGTCGAGGTTCATCTCGATCCCCATCCCCGCCTTCGACGCCATCTCGGCCGAAGACGACGTGAGACCGGCTGCCCCCATGTCTTGGATGCCGACGAGCGCCGGGTGCTTGATGACTTCCAAACACGCCTCAATCAATAGCTTCTCCATGAACGGGTCACCGACTTGGACGGCCGGACGTTTCTCGTCCGCATCCTCACCGAGTTCTTCCGAGGCGAACGTCGCTCCGTGAATGCCGTCACGTCCGGTCGTCGCACCGACATACATGACCGAGTTGCCGACCCCTTCGGCAATTCCTTTTTGAATGTCTTCATGGCGAATGAGTCCGACGCACATGGCGTTGACGAGTGGATTGCCGGCATAGGCCGGGTCGAAGGCGACTTCCCCGCCGACTGTCGGGATGCCGACACAGTTGCCGTACCCGGCGATGCCTGAGACGACATGTCCGAAGAGATGTTTCACACGTGATTCGTTCAAATCTCCGAAGCGAAGCGAGTTGAGGAGTGCGACCGGACGCGCGCCCATCGAGAAGATGTCACGGATAATCCCGCCAACACCCGTAGCCGCTCCTTGGTAAGGCTCGATGGCCGACGGATGGTTATGGCTCTCGATTTTAAATGCGACGGCCTGACCATCGCCGATATCGACGATGCCAGCACCTTCCCCAGGTCCTTGAAGGACGTGTTTCCCAGTGGTCGGGAATTTCCGCAGGACAGGCTTCGAGTTTTTGTACGAACAGTGTTCAGACCACATGACCGAGAATAACCCAATCTCTGTGTAATTCGGCTCACGTCCAAGGAGTGAGACAACGAGCGCGTATTCTTCGTCGGTCAAGCCCATCGTGGCGTAAAGTCGCTCTTCACGGATGTGTGTTGCTGTCGGTTCAGTTGTAAGTAGCATGTCGAGTCCCCCATTTCACCATCGAAGTGAATAATCGTTTGCCGTCTTCCCCGCCGAGCAATGCTTCGACCGCTCGTTCCGGGTGTGGCATCATTCCGAGCACGTTGCCTTGTTTGTTCGTGATTCCTGCAATATTCGCGACCGATCCGTTCGGATTGTCGGTATATGTGAAGGCGATTTGCCCATTCGCTCGGAGCTCCTCTAGCGTCGCCTCGTCACAGTAATAGTTGCCTTCTCCATGCGCGATCGGGACTTGAATCGTCTCCCCGAGCCCATAATCGTTCGTAAACATCGTCTCGTTCGTCTCGACTTTCAATTCGACCGTCTTGCACATGAACTTCAAGTCTCGGTTGCGCATCAACACGCCTGGGAGAAGTCCCGCTTCGACGAGCACTTGGAAACCGTTACAGACGCCGAGTACTGGACGCCCTTCTTCGGCGAACCGTTTGACTTCACTCATGATTGGCGAGAACTGGGCGATGGCGCCACAGCGCAAGTAATCTCCGTATGAGAATCCGCCTGGAAGGAGCACACCGTCGTAACCGTCAAGCGACGTTTCCGTATGGAACACATAATCTGCTTCTTCGCCGAGGACATCTTTTACAGCATGGTACATGTCGAGGTCACAGTTTGATCCCGGGAAGACGATGACAGCGAATTTCATGCGAGTACCCCCATCTCGATCCGATAGTTCTCGATGACCGTGTTGACGAGTAGCTTCTCGCACATGTCACGGACCATCGCTTCGGTCGTTGCATCTTCAACTTGGAGTTCGATGACTTTCCCGATCCGTACTGATTCAACGCCTGTAAAACCGAGATGTTCGAGTCCGCCTTTGACGGCGACCCCTTGTGGGTCGAGTACACTTTCACGTAATGTCACGTACACGTTTACTTTTTTCATCAGTTCATTCCCCCTATGCGTGTTAACAACTGGCTATACGTGTCTGTCAGAGATCCGAGGTCTCTACGAAAAACGTCTTTATCGAGCTTTTGTTTCGTCTCTTTGTCCCAGAGTCGGCACGTGTCTGGCGAAATCTCATCGGCAAGGATAATCGTGCCATCGACTTTACCGAACTCGAGTTTAAAATCGATTAAATCGATGCCGTGTCCGTTGAAGAAATCAAGCAACACATCGTTGACCCACAGCCCGAGTTGTCGCAATGTTTCGACTTCTTTGTGTGTGGCGACTTGTAGTAAACGGATATGGTCCTCTGTTAAGAGCGGGTCTCCAAGTGCGTCATCTTTATAGTAGAACTCGACGATTGGTGACAGGAGCGGTGTCCCTTCTTCCCAACCGAGTCGTTTCGCAAGGCTTCCTGCGGCCACGTTTCGCACGACGACCTCAAGCGGGATGATCTTTACACGGCGCACGAGTTGCTCGCGGTCCGATAGACGCTTAATGAAATGTGTCGGAATCTTGTTGTCGTGCATGAGCTCGAACAAACGCGTCGTAATGGCGTTGTTCAAAACACCTTTTCCGGCAATCGATTCTTTCTTTTCCCCGTTAAATGCTGTCGCGTCGTCTTTGTAATAGACGCGGAGCACACCCTGATCTTCTGTCTCAAATAACGCTTTCGCCTTACCTTCGTAAATTGCTTCCATCTGTATCGTCCCCCTTAAAAGTGAGAGGGGCATGATGCCCCTCAACGATCACAAACCACAGCGTTCAAAAATGACATCGACACGTCGCACGTGATGGCTCGGGTCGAATAGTTCGTCGAGCTCGTCACTCGTGAAGAGCGCGCCCATCTCTTCGTCTCGTTCAATCAAGGTGCGGAACATCGTCTCTTCTTCCCACGCTTGCATCGCCTTTGGCTGAACAGCGTCATACGCCGCTTCGCGCGACCATCCTTTTTCAATCAACGCGAGCAAAATCCGTTGTGAGAAAATGATACCAAACGTCCGGTCCATGTTCCGTCGCATGTTGTCCGGGAAGACCGTCAAGTTCTTCACGATATTGCCGAATCGATTCAGCATATAGTTGAGGAGGCTCGTCGCATCCGGAAGGATGATTCGTTCTGCTGATGAGTGCGAGATATCACGTTCATGCCAGAGCGGGACGTTCTCATACGCCGTCACCATATGACCGCGAATGACACGGGCAAGGCCCGTCATGTTCTCTGAACCGATTGGGTTACGTTTATGCGGCATTGCTGACGAACCTTTTTGGCCCTTGGCGAAGAATTCTTCGACTTCGCGTGTCTCTGTCTTTTGGAGTCCTCGAATCTCTGTCGCCATCTTCTCGATTGATGTGGCGATTAACGCGAGCGTCGACATATACTCGGCGTGACGGTCACGTTGCAACGTCTGTGTCGAAATTGGCGCTGCTTGAATTCCTAACTTGTCACACACATACGATTCGATGAATGGATCGATGTTTGCGAACGTGCCTACCGCACCACTCATCTTTCCGAACTCGATCGTCTCACGGGCGGCCATGAATCGCTTCTTGTTACGTTTCATCTCTTCGTACCAAAGGGCGAGCTTTAATCCGAACGTCGTCGGTTCTGCGTGAACGCCATGTGTACGTCCCATCATGATGTCGTACTTATGTGCTTTTGCTTTCTCGGCGAGGATGTCTATGAAACGGTCGATATCGGCTTCTAAAATGTCGTTCGCTTGCTTAATCAAGTACGACAAGGCCGTATCGACGACGTCCGTCGAAGTCAATCCGTAATGTACCCACTTCTTCTCTTCGCCGAGTGTCTCTGAGACGGCACGAGTGAAGGCAATGACATCATGGCGTGTCTCTTGTTCAATCTCCAGGATGCGTTCGACATCAAACGATGCCTTGTCCCACAATACCGAGACGTCTTCTTTCGGAATAACGCCTAGTTCGCTCCACGCCTCACATGCGTAAAGCTCTACTTGAAGCCATGCCTCAAATTTGTTTTGATCTGTCCAAATCGCCGCCATCTCGGGACGGGTATAACGTGAAATCATAAAACGGTCTCCTTCCAAATTGCCAATTGTTCGATGGTCTGAAGCGCTTCTTCGACGGAATCGGCGAGCACGTTCAAGTGCCCCATCTTCCGACCAACCTTCGCTTCTTCTTTCCCATACAAATGTAGTTTAACATTCGACGGTAACGTTTGCGGATTCAGCTCGTCCAGGTGTTCGCCTAACAAGTTGACCATGACAACCGGGGTACGTAGCGTCGTTCTCCCAAGGTTCATCCCGACGATCGCCCGAATGTGTTGTTCGAACTGTGACGTCTCACAGGCGTCAATCGTATAATGCCCTGAGTTATGGGGGCGTGGGGCTAGTTCATTCACATACAATGAACCGTCTTCCATGATGAATAATTCCACCGCAAGCGTTCCAATCAATCCGATGTGGTCTGCGAGTTGAAGGGCCAAATGCCGGGCCTCTTCCAAAATGTCTTGGTCCACTCGTGCTGGCACGATCGATAAGTGTAAAATATTGTTCCGGTGAATATTCTCGCTGATCGGGAACGTTGTCGTCTCGTGCGTCCCTCTCGTTACGATGACAGAGATTTCTTTTTTAAAAGGTAGCCAAGCTTCTGCCACGTACTCCGTCTCTTCGAACTGATCCGTAAATGCGCGAATATCTTGTTCCGACTTCAGTACCGTTTGACCTTTCCCGTCATATCCGAACCGGCACGTCTTAATCACGAACGGAAAACCTAACACGTCTCTTGCTCGAATGACATCACGGACGGAACGGACTGGAATGTACGGTGCGACTTGAAGACCTGCCCCTTCAATCATTTGCTTTTCAAAGATTCGATGCTGTGTCGCCTTCAAGACATCCATCCCTTGCGGGCATTTGTCAGCAATGGCTTCAATCATCGCTGTATCGATATTTTCGAATTCGTATGTGATAATATCTGAACGTTGAGCAAGTTCACGAGCTGCTGTGACGTCATCAAATGTAGCCACGATGCTTGGTGAGACCTGAGCGGCCGGTGCGTTTGGGTTTGGATCAAGACTTAGCGTATCGTATCCCATAGCACTCGCACTAAGTGACATCATCCGACCTAGCTGACCTCCGCCTAAAATTCCTATTCTCATCAAATCAGCTCCTCCGTCGCTTTGAGTGCCATATCTCGTTTCGCTTGACGGTACTTCTCGAGACGTTCAATCAATTCAGGAGATTGGAGGCTCAAGATTTGTGCCGCGAGAAGACCTGCGTTTGTCGCCCCAGCTCGACCGATGGCGACGGTTGCGACCGGCACACCTGCCGGCATTTGAACAATCGAGAGTAATGAATCGAGTCCATTTAATGCCTTGGATTGTACGGGGACCCCGATGACAGGAAGCGTCGTCTTTGCGGCGACCATGCCTGGTAGATGGGCTGCCCCTCCCGCTCCTGCGATAATGACCTGTATGCCACGTGCTCGTGCTTCCTCGGCGTAGTCGAACATTAAGTCCGGCGTCCGATGCGCCGAGACAACTTGTTTTTCATATGGAATACTCAACTCTTCAAGGATTTCACAAGCGTGGCTCATTGTTTCCCAATCAGATGAACTACCCATGATCACACCTACTGTTGCCTTCACTTAAATGTCCCCCTTAAAAAAAGAAATCCCTAAACCGAATAACCAGTTTAGGGTATAGACCACGACAAAAAAAATGTCGACTATACCCCATAGTCTGATCAGAATCGGCGATCAGGTAGAAACTTGCGAGCCATTTCCTCGCGATTATATGGAGCACTATTTAATTTTCTTAACTCACACGCCTATCGTACCTTGTTCCTTTAAAACATGTCAACAAACTGCGAACAATTTAATTGTCTGAATATTCATCGTTCGTCTTTAGCGCTATCAAAATACAAAAAAACCGTCACGAACGAGTGACGGTTTGGCATTACGATTCGAGAGTAACGCACTCAAATAAAATCGACTGATGGGAATGTACAGGTTCGTCTTTGGTTCCCGTTTGTTCAAAGACAGGCTTTTCAATCCTACGTACCGGGCGATACCCCATTTGAGCAATTCGATTTAAACACTCATCGATCGTCTCGTTTGGCTCGACGTATACTTTGATTTTTTTGGCCATCTGTTCTTCCTCTCTTTCATTTGAATCACGATATAAATAAAAAAAGCGGCGGCCCTTGAGCGAATGCTCCAGAACCACCGTTTGCCTGGCGACGTCCTATCCTCACAGGGGGAGACCCCCAACTACTTTCGGCGCTGAAGTGCTTAACTTCCGTGTTCGGCATGGGAACGGGTGTGACCACTTCGCCATCGCCACCAGACATCGAGAGATTGTTCTCTCAAAACTGAAGACTCATCAATTCATACAAACCATTAGACTAGATCAAAGCCTCGACCGATTAGTATCATTCAGCTCCACACGTCGCCGTGCTTCCACCCATGACCTATCTACCTCATCGTCTCTGAGGGGTCTTTCTTGATTGCTCAAAGGGAAATCTCA
>NZ_SJUO01000058.1 GCF_004336985.1 Exiguobacterium sp. SL-9 | reverse complement strand
CGAATCTAAAGGCCGGGAGTTCGAATCTCTCAGGGTGCACCATTTATAACGGGAAGTAGCTCAGCTTGGTAGAGCACTTGGTTTGGGACCAAGGGGTCGCAGGTTCGAATCCTGTCTTCCCGACCATTTCTTAATTCAATTTGGTCTTTGAAAACTGAACGATGAGGCAAAAATGTTTTACAATTTTTGAATGAAGCGCAAGCTTCGTCATTTTTAAAGAGCTATATCAAATTCTTTGGAGAGTTTGATCCTGGCTCAGGACGAACG
>NZ_SJUO01000057.1 GCF_004336985.1 Exiguobacterium sp. SL-9 | reverse complement strand
AGTGCCAAGGCATCCACCGTACGCCCTTTCTACCTTGATCTAGCGTCTAAGACACACGGTCCTCACGGACCATATGTGAAATTAATTGGTTTGATGTCTTGATGAATCTTCAGTTTTCAAGGAACAATCGAGGGACGAACCCTCAAAACTGAACGATGGGCAATGCCACATGGGCATTTTCCTTAGAAAGGAGGTGATCCAGCCGCACCTTCCGATACGGCTACCTTGTTACGACTTCACCCCAATCATCTGTCCCACCTTCGGCGGC
>NZ_SJUO01000056.1 GCF_004336985.1 Exiguobacterium sp. SL-9 | reverse complement strand
TTGTTGCGCGCTCTGCCAGTCCCAGATTTCACCGTTGGCAATCACCGGAATATTCAGCCGCTGGCGAATATCGCCAATCGCCTGCCAGTCAATATGCTCCGCGCGGTAACCCTGCTCTTTCGTCCGCCCATGCACCACCAGCTCCGTAGCGCCAGCCTGTTGAACCGCATCGGCGATTTCAAATTTCTTCTCACCGCTGTCCCAGCCCAGACGCACTTTCACGCTGACGGGCAAATGCGCCGGTACAGCTTCACGCATCGCTTTTGCACCCTGGTAGATGAGTTCAGGATCTTTGAGTAACGTCGCCCCGCCGCCGCTACCGTTAACCGTTTTCGACGGGCAGCCGCAATTGAGATCCACGCCCCAGGAACCTAACTCC
>NZ_SJUO01000055.1 GCF_004336985.1 Exiguobacterium sp. SL-9 | reverse complement strand
ATACTCCAGGCAGGAAACTGGAGGATATCTCATGAGTGAACCCCTGTTAATTGCCCGCACGCCGGACACAGAACTGTTTTTACTGCCGGGAATGGCTAACCGTCATGGGCTGATTACCGGCGCAACGGGGACGGGTAAAACCGTTACGCTGCAAAAACTGGCGGAGTCATTGTCGGAAATCGGCGTGCCGGTGTTTATGGCTGATGTGAAAGGCGATCTGACCGGCGTCGCGCAGGCAGGAACGGTGTCGGAAAAACTGCTCGCAAGGCTTAAAAATATCGGCGTCAATGACTGGCAACCGCATGCCAATCCGGTGGTGGTGTGGGATATCTTTGGCGAGAAAGGCCATCCGGTGCGGGCGACGGTTTCGGATCTGGGG
>NZ_SJUO01000054.1 GCF_004336985.1 Exiguobacterium sp. SL-9 | reverse complement strand
GCAATAGATCGTGTAACTGCATTAGCAGCAAGAGGATAAGAGCATGACTGTATTAAACGCCATTGTAAAAGATAAAGCTGAATATCTGATTGTACGTAAAGCAAACCAACCGCTATCAGAATTTGTGCACCAAATAGAGCCATCAACACGTTCGTTTTATCAGGCATTAACTCAGCCTAATACTGTTTTTATCTTAGAGTGTAAAAAAGCATCACCATCAAAAGGCTTAATCCGTGCTGATTTTGATCCCGCGACGATTGCAAAAATTTATCAGCCTTATGCTGCTGCAATTTCTGTATTAACTGATGAAAAATATTTTCAAGGGAGTTTCGATTATTTACGTCAAGTCAGTCAAACTGTTCATCAGCCCGTTTTGTGC
>NZ_SJUO01000053.1 GCF_004336985.1 Exiguobacterium sp. SL-9 | reverse complement strand
CGAATCTAAAGGCCGGGAGTTCGAATCTCTCAGGGTGCACCATTTATAACGGGAAGTAGCTCAGCTTGGTAGAGCACTTGGTTTGGGACCAAGGGGTCGCAGGTTCGAATCCTGTCTTCCCGACCATCATAACTTTTGGGGCCTTAGCTCAGCTGGGAGAGCGCCTGCCTTGCACGCAGGAGGTCAGCGGTTCGATCCCGCTAGGCTCCACCATTTTTGAAACCGACGAACTTTGAAAACTGAACGATGAGGCAAAAAAGTTTTACAATTTTTGAATGAAGCGCAAGCTTCGTCATTTTAAAGAGCTATATCAAATTCTTTGGAGAGTTTGATCCTGGCTCAGGACGAACGCTGGCGGCGTGCCTAATACATGCAAGTCG
>NZ_SJUO01000052.1 GCF_004336985.1 Exiguobacterium sp. SL-9 | reverse complement strand
GAGTGATTCCTTCATGGATATCGGCCAATATATTTTAGATCCTAGTATGTTGTATGATGTAATTTATAATAAAAAAGCACCAAATAGTTTAACAAGTGTATTTGATAAATCTATTCATTTGGTGACTAATAATTCTAACTATCTAACAGATAGTCAAAACTTAAACTTTGTTTTTGCGACCGATGAAATTTGGAATGAATTTTGGGATTTGTATTATGATAAAATAATTTATATCATTTTGTTTTTAGTAGAAATTAGTTTATCAATATTTGAAAAAATTTATGATATTGATACCAATATCTCTGAATTTAATCGATATATCAGAAATACAAAAATACTACTAGCTTTGAGTAATCTAGAAGATTCAAAAAAGGAAGTAG
>NZ_SJUO01000051.1 GCF_004336985.1 Exiguobacterium sp. SL-9 | reverse complement strand
GAGTTGAAGCAGGTTTCACCGAACCTGACCTTTATCTACGATCCTGAAATCACCCCTGATGACCTGCTGCTGGAAGTGGCGAAGAACATCTGTGAATGTAGCAAACCGCACATCGCCAACGGTCCGGTGCATGATAAAATTTTCACAAAAGGGGGCTACGGGATTGTGAGCTGTTACAACTCACTGCCGCTGGCGGGTGGTGGCAGCACGCTGGTACGCCTTAACCTGAAAGCCATTGCCGAGCGCAGCGAATCGCTGGATGACTTCTTTACGCGCACTCTACCGCACTACTGCCAGCAGCAGATCGCCATCATCGATGCGCGGTGTGAATTCCTCTATCAACAATCACACTTCTTTGAGAATAGCTTCCTGGTGAAAGA
>NZ_SJUO01000050.1 GCF_004336985.1 Exiguobacterium sp. SL-9 | reverse complement strand
CAATAACACCAATGATATTACTAATACGATCAGAACTCTTCGCAATATCATTCATTGTATTAACGATATTATCCATTGCACTACCTCCTTTTATCGCTGCCTCACAAGTGATATTAGAAAGGTTGTTTGCTTGCCCTGCCGTTTCACTATTACTACTTACCGCTGTCGTTAATTCATTCATCGTTGAGGCAGTTGCTTCAACATTGCTGGCAGTTTGCTCTGTTCTTACATACAGATCGCGATTATCTGCTGCTAATTGATCACAAGAGATGTCTACTTGATGTATTTGATGACTCACATCACTGACTAACCAACGAAACATACGCCCTAATTGATTAACTGAACGCTGTGTCATACCCACTTCATCGATGCGATTTATAT
>NZ_SJUO01000004.1 GCF_004336985.1 Exiguobacterium sp. SL-9 | reverse complement strand
CCATCAACGTCCCCCCGAAGGGTTCAGATGATTTCCTGCGCTCGACTTGCATGTATTAGGCACGCCGCCAGCGTTCGTCCTGAGCCAGGATCAAACTCTCCAAAGAATTTGATATAGCTCTTTAAAAATGACGAAGCTTGCGCTTCATTCAAAAATTGTAAAACTTTTTTTGCCTCATCGTTCAGTTTTCAAAGTTCGTCTGCCGCTCTTAGCGACTCATTAATAATAGCACCTGCTTTATTATTCGTCAACTATAAAAATAAAATATTTTAAAAGAATAAAAAGGTGGTGTGTTCTTCATCGCCACTATATAGAAGAAACACACCACAACTCATTGAAATGCAATGATTCGAACTTCGTCTAGACGCGTCAAATCGTACATTTCTTTCGTCGGTTCGGATACGACAATCGGTTGTTCGACGCTCGTTGTATAGTTACGGATGGTCCCACGGATCCCACTGCTCAACAAAACGCTGCGACCGACTTCATAGAACCCAAGCAATGTGGCCAAGAGGGTAAGTGCTTCCTCATCGTAGGCTTCGTTTTGCCACATATAGAAATAAGCCTCTTCCGGTGTCAACGCGTCTCGAAACGTTCGTGGTGCCGTTAACTGACAAAAGCGATCTGCCACAATGAACAGTGGTGAGGCCGGATGGAGTGATCGCTCTTCTAAACGATGTGGGAATCCAGAGCCATCGAGCCGCTCATGATGTTCCGCAACCAATTTACTGACGCGCTGACGCAACGTTTGGTTTTGAGGCAACATCGCCATTGATACAAGAGGATGTTGATACAATAATTCTCGTTCCATTTTTGTGAAATAACGCATATGTGACCATTTTCGAATTTTTGCATAGCTAGCATCCGCAAAATATGAGGCGATACCATAGTCAAATTGAAGCCGATGTTCATCACCTCGATATTTCGACAACGTCTTCGCTACGAGTGCGCGATAAATCGCATGATGAATCACATGATTTTTACGAAGGGGTTGTTTCGTGAAAAATGCAACGATGGCTGATAACGGATAATCATGACGAAACAGTTGATGAACAAACTCTAGAGCCTCGTATGGGTTCGGAGCAATCTGTTCCTCCCATTGGTTATAGTGACGTTCATACTGAAGGATTTTCTCGCATAAATCACGTTCTTCTTCTTGTGTGAATCGACGGCGTTCCACCGGATCAACTTCAATCGCATCGACTTTTAAAAACCGAAGTAAGCGTAAGTGTTCATTCGTCAGTCTAATGCCGGCTTCTAAGGAAGAGACCGATGTTTTTAAGATCATCCCTACGTGAACGTTAGAAATAGCGAGTCGCATGATCATCCCTCCTAATTATATAAAAACAGGTCGAACGGAAGCTCCGCTCGACCTGTTTCGCCTTATTCGGTCACTTCAGACGACAGGTCGGTCTCTGGTGCTTCACCATCAAACCCATTCTCCATCTCATCTGCTGATTCCTCTTCTAGCTCATCTTTTTTCAATTTAGCGATTGTTGCCAAACGATCGCCGTCCTCGATATTCATCACTTTCACACCGCGTGTGCTACGTCCCATTTGCGAAATCGTCTGGGAATCGATTCGAATGGCGACACCGAGCTCGGTCATGAGCATGATATCATCGTCCTCATCCACGACTCGCATGCCGACGACGGTACCACGGTCGGTCTTGATCCCGATAATTCCAGAACCGCCTCGACCTTGCGTACGGAATTGTTCCATGGCGGTACGTTTTCCGTAACCTTTTTCCGTAATGATCAATACGTCTTGCGTCGGTCGTACGATTTCCATCGAGACGACTTGATCGTCATCCTTCTTCAAACGGATGGCTCGGACTCCTCGGGCGGTACGGCCCATCGAACGTACTTCACCTTCGAGCGGGAAGCGAATCGACATCCCTTCGCGCGTCACAATCAACATCTCATCGTCACTCTTCGCGAGGCGGACCGTGACGAGTTCATCGGTGTCATTCAAGCTGATAGCTCGAAGTCCGTTTTTATTGATGCGGGCATACGCTGAGAGCGGTGAACGTTTAACGAGTCCTTGTTTCGTAATAAATACGAGTGACAATTGCTCATCCGCTACTTCCGCTTCCGAATCTTCACTTCCATCCTCAACGATGGCTTTGTCTGCCAAGTAGCTATTGAAGTCGACCGGGATCATCGTTTCGACTTTCTCTCCTTTATCGACTTGCAATAAGTTGATAATCGGCATCCCTTTCGCTGTCCGGCTCATCTCTGGGATTTCATAGCCTTTCAAGCGGAAGACGCGACCGAAGTTCGTAAAGAACAAGATCGTATCATGCGTCGAAGCTGACAAGAGACGTAACACGAAATCTTCATCGTTCGTGCCCATTCCTTGCTTCCCTCGTCCACCACGACGTTGTGTACGATATGAATCGCTCGGGATCGACTTGATGTACCCTTCGCTTGTAAGTGTGATCATCATGTCGCGAACCGGAATCAAGTCTTCATCTTCGAGCTCGATGATGTCCGTACGGATTACTGTCCGACGTGCATCGCCATAACGCTCTTTGATTTCTGTCAACTCGTTGCGAATGATTTGAAGCAAGAGTTCTTCATCCCCTAAAATGGCACGAAGTTCTTCGATCAAGGCACGAATCTCGCGATACTCGCCTTCAATTTTCTCACGTTCAAGTCCAGTCAATCGTTGAAGACGCATATCGAGAATCGCCTGGGTCTGCTCGGTCGACAATCCGAAGCGAGCAATCAATTTCTCACGAGCCTCGTCACCGGTCCGCGTGCTGCGGATGATGGCGATGACTTCGTCCAAGTGATCGAGTGCGACACGTAATCCTTCGAGGATATGCGCGCGCGCCTCGGCCTTGTCGAGGTCGAACTGTGTCCGACGACGGACGACTTCTTTTTGGTGCTCGATGTAGTAATAGATCGCCTGTTTCAAGTTGAGCGTCTTCGGTCGACCTCCGACGAGGGCAAGCATGTTGACACCAAACGTCGTTTGCATCGGCGTTTGTTTATACAAGTTGTTCAAAATAACGCTAGCATTCGCATCGCGGCGTACTTCGATGACGACACGCATCCCGTTACGATCTGACTCATCACGAAGGTCAGTAATCCCTTCGATTTTCTTATCACGTACTAAGTCGGCAATCTTTTCGACAAGACGTGCTTTGTTCACTTGATATGGGATTTCATGAACGAGAATCCGTTCACGACCATTTTTCAACACTTCGATTTCAGCTTTGGCACGCATCGTGATCGATCCACGACCCGTCTCATAGGCGCGGCGAATTCCGCTACGTCCTAAAATTTCACCAGCTGTCGGGAAGTCAGGACCCGGGATGTGCTGCATCAACTCAGAAATCGTGATATCCGGGTTATGCGTCAACGCAAGCACCCCGTCAATCACTTCGTTCAAGTTATGCGGCGGCACGTTCGTGGCCATCCCGACCGCAATCCCGCTCGTCCCGTTGACCAAGAAGTTCGGGAACCGGGCTGGCATGACGACCGGCTCTTTCTCTTCTCCGTCAAAGTTCGCTTGATAATCGATCGTGTTTTTGCCGATATCACGGACGAGTTCCATCGCGATCTTCGACATACGTGCTTCCGTATAACGCATCGCTGCCGCCGAGTCACCGTCGACCGAACCAAAGTTTCCGTGTCCGTCGACAAGCTCGTAACGATAACTGAAATCTTGCGCCATCCGAACCATCGTCTCGTAAACGGCAGAGTCACCGTGCGGGTGATACTTACCGATAACGTCGCCGACTACACGTGCCGACTTCTTATGGGGCTTGTCGGCACGAATCCCAAGTTCGTTCATCGCATACAGGATCCGGCGGTGAACTGGCTTCAGACCGTCTCGTACGTCGGGGAGGGCACGTGACACGATTACGCTCATCGCATAGTCCATGAACGAGGTGCGCATCTCTTGGCTAATATTTATATCCTTGATATTTTCTTGTTCTGCCATTCGTTATTGCCTACCCTTCTTTTTAAATATCGAGGTTTTTCACGTAATGCGCATGTGATTGGATGAAATCACGTCGCGGCTCGACATTGTCACCCATGAGCGTCTCAAAGATCTCATCCGCCTCAATGGCGTCTTGAAGGTCGACACGAAGCATCGAGCGTGTCTCTGGATTCATCGTCGTACTCCACAACTGTTCAGGGTCCATCTCACCGAGACCTTTGTAACGCTGTACACTGTACCGTGCATTTTCTGGAAGCTGTTTAATCGCTTCTTGAAGTTCACGGTCATTCTGGACATAGGTGACGTCTTTCCCGTGTTTCACCCCGTAAAGCGGCGGTTGCGCGATATACACATAGCCACTTTCGACGAGCGGACGCATGTAACGGTAGAAGAACGTCAAGAGCAACGTGCGAATGTGGGCGCCATCGACGTCGGCATCGGTCATGATAATCAATTTATGGTAGCGTGCCTTCGCGAGATCAAACTCTTCCGCGATCCCAGTCCCGAGCGCCGTAATGATTGTGCGCACTTCTTGGTTGGCTAAAATTTTATCAAGTCTCGCTTTTTCGACGTTGATGATTTTACCTCGGATTGGCAAAATCGCTTGGAAGTGACGATCACGACCTGATTTCGCTGATCCACCAGCCGAGTCACCCTCGACGATGTACAGTTCAGATTTCGAGGCATCTTTCGATGAACAGTCAGCCAGTTTCCCAGGTAATGAACTGACCTCCAGAATCCCTTTACGGCGTGTCATCTCACGAGCACGTTTTGCCGCTAGGCGGGCCCGGGCCGCCATCAAGCCTTTATCGACGATGAGTCGACCGACAGATGGGTTCTCGAGCAAGAATTGCTCGAACGTATCCGTGAAGAGCGAGTCTGTCGCTGTACGCGCATCGGCGTTACCGAGTTTCGTCTTCGTCTGCCCCTCGAACTGTGGCGACGGGTGTTTGACCGAGACAATCGCCGTCAATCCTTCGCGGACATCATCCCCTGAGAGGCTACCGTCGGCTTCTTTCATGAGACCGAAGCGTTTTGCATAGTCGTTGATTGAACGTGTGAGCGCCGTTTTAAACCCGGTCTCGTGCGTCCCACCTTCATGCGTCGGGATGTTGTTCGTGAACGAATAGATGTTGCTCGCGAATCCTTCGTTGTACTGAAGCGCAATCTCGACTTCAATCCCGTCCTTCGTGCCATGTACATACACAGGCTCATCGTGGATTGAGGCTTTCGAACGGTTCAAGTGTTCAACGTATGACTTGATTCCGCCCTCGTAATGATAGTTACGTTCAATCGTCTCATCACTACGCTCGTCTTTGGCGACGATACGAAGTCCTTTATTTAAGAACGCAAGTTCGCGCAGACGTGTAGCGAGCAAATCGAAGTCGTATTCGAGCGTCTCTTCAAAGATATCTCCGTCTGGGAAGAAACGGACAGTCGTACCCGTCGTATCGGTCGTTCCGACGATTTCAAGCTCACCTTGCGGTACACCGCGTTTGAATGACTGGTAGTAGACGTTGCCGTTACGACGGACGAATACTTCAAGTTTCGTCGACAAAGCGTTGACGACCGAAGCACCGACGCCGTGCAGACCACCTGAAACTTTATATCCGCCACCGCCGAACTTACCTCCGGCGTGAAGGACGGTGAAGATGACTTCGACGGCAGGACGTCCAGTTTTCTTTTGAACGTCGACCGGAATGCCTCGTCCGTTGTCTTCAACGACGACTGAATTGCCTGGTTCGACCGTGACCGTGATCGTGTCACAGTGTCCGGCGAGTGCTTCGTCAATTGAGTTGTCGACGATTTCCCATACCAAGTGGTGGAGTCCTCGCGAGCTCGTTGAACCGATATACATCCCCGGGCGTTTACGAACAGCTTCTAACCCTTCAAGCACTTGAATCTGATCGGCACCATAATCTTGCATTTGTTTTTCGTTTTCGTTACTCATCGGTTTTGTTCACCTACTATACATGAATTGGTGTTCATATGGATTGGTCTTACGTTATACAGATTCCGTTTCAACTTCGCCTTGTTTCACGTGAAACACCTTTGCTTGTTGAATCGTTTCGTGAGCGATTCCATCGATATTTGTCGTCGTGATGATGGTTTGGACTTTCTGGCCCATCGTATCGAGCAGATGGGTTTGGCGATGGTCGTCTAATTCAGATAACACGTCATCTAACAACAGCAGCGGATATTCCCCGACTTCTTCATGGATCAGTTCAATCTCCGCTAGCTTTAAAGACAAAGCAGCTGTGCGTTGCTGACCTTGCGAACCGAACGTTTGGACGTTGCGATTGTTCACATACAACTCAAAATCATCCCGATGCGGACCAAATAACGTCACGCCTCGTCTTCGTTCGTTCTCTCTTATTTTATCAAACTTTTGACGATACGTTTCAAACATCGCATCTTTTGGATAACGTTCTTTTTGGAACGTATCCGATACGTATTGAATCGTCAGTGTCTCCAAGTCACGTGTGATGCCGGCGTGGATTGGGCCCGCCCATTTTTCAAGCTGATCGATAAAATGATGCCGGCGTGAAACGATTTTCACGGCAAGTTCAATCATTTGATCGGTAAGCACCTCGAGTAATGTCTCGTCCCCGCCTTTGATGGACAGCTGTTTCAACAAGGCGTTCCGTTGCTTCAGTATCTTCAAGTACTGATTCAATTCATGTAAATAGACAGGACTTACTTGTCCGATTTCCATATCTAAAAACCGTCGTCTTCCTTGCGGGCTGCCTTTGACGATGGCGAGGTCTTCCGGTGCGAACAACACGACGTTAAAGGCGCCGACATAGTCGCTGAGGCGACGTTGTTCGAGGTGGTTCAATTTCGCTTTCTTCCCTTTCGGTGAAAACGTCAGCGACTGGACCGTTTCACCGGTCCGCTTATGAATCCGTCCCTCGACCATCGCCGCATCTGCCTCCCAGCCAATCAGTTCACGGTCTTGCGTCGTCCGATGTGACTTTGCGAGCGCAAGTACGTAAATCGATTCGAGCAGATTCGTTTTCCCTTGGGCATTTTCACCGATGAGAACGTTCGTCTGTTCTGAAAAATCTAGCTCGAGGGTTTCGTAGTTGCGGTAATTTTGCAATCGGATCGACTTTAAATGCACGTTAGTTACCCTCGATTTGGAAGTCTCCGAAACCTTCGACCTCAATCGTGTCCCCATCGCGTAGTTTGCGTCCACGACGTTGATCAACCTCACCGTTCACTTTCACTTGAACGTCCTCTAAGAAGAACTTCGCCTGGCCTCCACTTGAAATAATATCAGCCAACTTCAAAAATTGTCCGAGTGTTACATACTCGGTTGTAATCGACACTTTTCCCATGTCGTCACTTCCTTTCCTTCATACTTAGTACAAAAAATCGCCATACTTATTAGTTTATCGAAAAACGTCGAATAAGGCAAAAATGGGGATGACAAGGTGAAACACCTCATCATCCCCGAATCCGCTCAGTCTGACTTAAGACGTGCGGACTGGCAAGATCAACTGTAGGACGCTATCCTGTTCGACCGGACGCAAGATGAACGGACGCATCGAACCTGTGAACTGGATTTCGATCTCTGAAGCGTCAAGCGCCCGAAGCGCATCCATGACAAATTTCGAGTTGAATGAAATTTTTAACTCTTCTCCTTCAAGTGACAGGATGCTGACGCGCTCTGACACTTTCCCGACTTCTGGAGAATGAGATGAGACTTCTACCGTCGTCGCTTCTTCCGCGACAAACTTGATCACGTTGTTCCGATCAGCACGTGCAAGCAGTGACGCACGATCGATCGCTTGAAGGAAGTCCTTCGCGTTCATGCGGACCGCCGTACGGTATTCTTCCGGAATCAAGCGCGATGTGTCTGGGTATGCCCCGTCGAGTAAACGCGAGAAGAACGAGATGTTTTTCAAACGGAACAAAATTTGTTGGTCCGTCAACACGATTTCGACTGGTAATTCTTCACGATCCAACAATTTTGCAAGTTCGTTCAATGAGCGGCCCGGGACGACAACATTTTGGAACGTCAAATCGTTGTCTGTCTCAAATCGTGCCCGGCGAAGTGCCAGACGGTGGCTATCCGTAGCGACACACGTCAAGAATCCTTTTTCAGCAGAGAAGTTGACCCCTGTCAACACAGGACGTGTCTCTTGCGCTGAAACAGCAAAGCTAGTTTGACGAATGATTGTCTTTAACAGATCGGCTGGCAAGTAGAAACGACGCTCGCTCGAAAGTTCAGGTAGACGTGGATATTCATCCGGGTCGAGTCCGTTCAAATGGAATTCGGCTTGTCCCGACTCAATCCGCGTCATGAAGTTTGGCGATACTTCGAGTGTCACTTCATTCGTCGGCAACTTTTTAACGATTTCACCAAGGAAGCGTGCATTGAGCACGACACTGCCTGCCCGTTGAATTTGAATGAGTTCGATCCCGCCTTCTTCAATCGGGATTAAACGTTCGATTGAAATCTCGGTGTCACTTCCTGTGAGCGTCAAGCCATCGGCATGAGCCTCAAGCTTTAATCCTGTGAGAATTGGAATCGTCGTTCTAGAAGCAACGGCTTTCGATACATCTTGTACGGCTTGCATGAATACATCTCGCTGAATCGTTAAGTGCATGTGGATAATTCCTCCTAAGTGAACTGAGTCATATAAGTTAATAATAATAGTATTATTTAAGTCATAATAGTAATAAGGGCTGTGGATACTGGGGATAAGTCACTTAAACCACTCGTATTGAGCCATTCTGCCTGTGAATAACTTGTGGATAACTAGGTGGGTTTATCCACAGGATATCCACAACGAAATCGATGCTGTTATGACAAAGCTTTCTTTAACGTTTGAATCGTCTCTTGCATCTCTGCATCGTGCTTGAGTAACGTACTAATTTTCTCATGGGCGTGGATGACCGTCGTGTGATCGCGTCCTCCAAACTCCTCCCCGATTTTAGGAAGTGAGCTCTCCGTCATCTCACGGGACAAGTACATTGCGATTTGACGAGGGAATGCGAGCGTCTTCGTCCGCTTTTTCGCCTTCAGCTCGTCGACTTCAATATTAAAGTGTCGGCCAACGATTTCTTGAATGTCACGAATGACGATCTTCTTCGCTTCTTGGACCGGCATGATATTGTGTAACGCTTCAGCAGCGACATCCGGATCAATCGGACGACCGACGAGTTTTGCGTAGGCTACGACGCGCGTCAACGCCCCTTCGAGTTCACGAATGTTCGTGTCGATTTGATTAGCAATGTATAGCATGACGTCGTTTGCGATATCAAGCCCTTCCGCCGTCGCCTTCTTACGCAAGATGGCAATTCGTGTTTCAAGGTCAGGTGGTGTGATGTCTGTGATCAGTCCCCATTCGAATCGTGAACGAAGACGGTCTTCTAGCGTCGGGATCTCTTTTGGAGGTCGATCACTCGAGATGACGATTTGCTTTTGGTCGTTATGGAGCGCATTGAACGTATGGAAAAATTCTTCCTGTGTCTGTTCTTTACCCGCCAAAAACTGAATATCATCAATCAAGAGGACATCGATGTTCCGATAACGGTTGCGGAATTCTTCGGTCTTATTGTCACGAATGGAGTTGATGAACTCATTTGTGAACTTTTCTGAAGATACGTAAGCGATTCGCGCACCAGGCTTTTGCCCTTTCACGTAATGCCCAATCGCATGCATCAAATGCGTCTTGCCGAGTCCGACTCCTCCATAAATGAAGAGCGGGTTATAGGCGCGTGCCGGCGCTTCCGCCACGGCGAGTGAGGCAGCGTGAGCAAATCGGTTCCCCGAGCCGATGACAAACGTCTCAAAAATGTACTTGTCATTCAACTGCCCGAGGTTCCCTTCCTCTTTCGGCAGTACTGGAAGCGGTTGTTCTTTCATTTCTGTGGCAGCAATCGTTTCTTTCGATCCCTCCACAGGTGCATACTTGTGTGCTTGTGATTCCTCGATAAAATGAATCTCAAGCTTGTTGTTCGTCACTTCTTCGATCGTATCTTGTAACAATGACAAGTACTGACGTTCGAGCCAAGTCACAATGAAACTGGCTGGTGCGGACACGACGAGCGTCGTCCCCATCAACGAAATTCCTTCTGTTGATTTCAACCACATATCAAAGCTGGCTTTTGGTGTTCGTTCCTCTTCTTCAATCAGAGATAAAACATTTCTCCAAATCTCGCGAGCATTCTTCAATGAAAGACCTCCTTTACTCACATGTTGGCGAAACTTATTCACACGATATACACATACACTATTCTATAGTAGATACTAGGGTTATCCCCAGAGAACAAAAACTGTGGATAAAGTTATCCACATGGTGTTAATGTTGGGGATAACAGTTATCCACAGCCTGTGTATATCTTGGAATTGCTAAAAGTTCATCCACAAGTTTGTGCACATTCAGTTTATCAAAATAAAATAGACGTGGCAACGGTTTTCGATATTTATCCACAGACCACAAAAAGAATCCACAGGCAGTTATCCACATGCTGTGTATAGTGTGGATAAACTGTGGATATGTTGTGGATAATTAAAAGTAAGGAAACATAGAGTGGGAAAGTTATACACAAAAGAGGAAGAAGGAATTGGGGAGAATATTTTTTTAAGAGAAGAAAATGAAAAATTAAAAATCGGAATCGTAAAATTGTTGAAAGAAGAGGAGTTATTCACATATAAGTGTGGATAACTATCAGAATATGTGGATAAAATGGCTTTAGACAGCTGTTTGTAAAAAAGTCACTGTCAGAGTGTTAATTTTCAATGTTACTGATCGCTTCCGTTTCTTCTAGATCATGCCATCATGAGGCGTTGTCCCCTTCCCGCCTGATGGATTTCCCCCTAACGGAAAACCTGACGAAAACTCATTGACATTCTAGACAACAGTTTATATAATCTTAAAGACTGCCTTAAATGAAACTATAACTTGCTAATAGAGCGTTAACCTTGAGGAGGTGCTTTAACAATGAAACCAACTTTCAACCCTAACAACCGTAAGCGTAAGAAAGTCCACGGATTCCGTGCACGCATGGCGACTAAAAACGGCCGCAACATTCTTGCAGCTCGCCGTCGTAAAGGCCGCAAAGCCTTGACTGTCTAATACAGATCATGAAATTGCCCGAGGAATTCTCCTTGGGCAATTTTTTTATATCGTCACAGAAGTCACACAAACGAACGGAAAAAACTGATTCGCTCTCGTTGAAATCTATGGGATATGGTATGATGTTAGTTGACGATTTTTGAAGTGAAGGATGGAGTGAGAATTTTGAAAAAAGAATACCGCCTGCAAAAGAATGAAGAGTTCCAAGCGGTGTTTCGTGAAGGACGCTCCGTGGCCAATCGTCAGTTTGTTGTCTACACGCAAAAAGCGGATCAAGCGCACTTCCGGGTCGGACTTTCGGTCAGCAAAAAGCTTGGGAATGCCGTGGAACGAAACCGGATGAAACGATTGATGCGTGAATCACTCCGCTTGCTCGAACCAAACGTGGCGCCGCACAATTACGTCATCATTGCGCGCAAGCCTGCGACGTCACTGACGCAAGATGAAGTGACGGAAAGCTTGAAACACGTCTTTAAACGGGCTAAAGTTTGGAAGCAGAGACAAGTCGATCGATCGTAACAATCCGAGCTCGTTCTTTCATATATAACGCGAACTAATTAGGATTGACCGATAGACGTGTGATGAAACAAAAGAATCAATAAAGAAAGCGTAGGAGGAACTATGAGCAAAAAGCTAAAATTAGGATTGTTGGCCGTCATGACCGGCGTCATCATGTTGATGGCCGGCTGTGTCGACCCATCGACGATCCAAGGAGAGCCGATCACGGCTGAGACGGAAGGCTTCTGGTCACAATACTTTGTTTGGCCACTAGCATGGTTGTTGAAAGAAGCGGCTTACTTAATCGGTGGGACGTGGCAGTACGGTTACTCGATCATCGTTGCGACGATTATCGTCCGCCTCTTGATTTTACCGCTTATGATCAAGCAAACGAAGAGCATGGGTGCGATGCAAGTGTTGCAGCCAGAGATGCTCAAGTTGCGTGAGAAATACAGCTCGAAAGACCAAGAGACACAACGTAAACTGCAAGAAGAAATGATGAAAATGTATCAAGAGTATCAAATCAACCCGCTCGCGGGCTGCTTGCCAATCTTGATTCAAATGCCGATCCTCTTCGCGTTCTACGATGCGATTCGTCGGACACCTGAAATCTTTGAAGCGCAGTTCCTCTGGTTCGACCTCGGGGCGCCAGATCCAACGTTTATCTTACCGATTCTCGCGGCGATCTTGACGTATGCACAACAAAAAATCTCAATGGCGGGCCAAGAACAGAACCCGCAATTGAAAATGATGCTCTACATCTTCCCTGTGATGATCTTCGTCATGTCGATCACGCTTCCGGCAGCCCTCTCTATGTACTGGGTCGTCGGTTACATCATCTCAATCATCGTGACGATGGCAATCATGCTCCCGATGCGTGAGAAGATGAAAGTTCAAGCTGAAGCGAAAATCGCGGCGAAAGAAGCAGAACGTGCCGTACTCGCAGAAGAAGAGAAGAAGACGAAAAAGAAAAAACGTAAATAACTGTTAAAGCTGTGGATAACCAATCCACAGCCTTTTTTTGTCGTTTCGGATGGATCAAGGCAGAATACGGGAATAAAGGAAGAAGTGGTCTATTTCGTTACATGGGAAAGGGGTCTTTCATATGGAGACACTCGTCAAACGGTTAGAACGGTCGACATTCATTCAGGCGGCGCTTTATGTCATCATCGGCTTACTCATCATCTTGTATCCACGCTTCTTTTTTGACGCGATCGTCTATTTGGTCGCTGCTTATTTTGCCATCATCGGTTTAGTTGCCATCGTTCAAGGGTTACGTCATAAACGAGACGGTCTCCCCCCTGGCTTCTTTATGGGAATCATCTATTTATTGATCGCTTTGATCGTCTTTTTCTTCGCTGAAACATTAGCGAGCCTGCTTCCGATTTTTATCGGTGTGCTGTTCTTGTTCGGCGGTATCATCCGATTGATTCAAGCCGTTGGGTTTCGCCGGACCATCGCCAATCGGTGGATGTACTTCATGCTGAGCAGTCTACTATGGATCGGAATCGGGCTCCTCATGTTGGCGAACCCGTTCGAAAGCCTGCTCGTCTTGTTCCAACTGTTCGGTGGTTTTCTCATCGTCGTCGGAGTGATCGAATGGGTACTATACTTCACGCTGCGCTCCTCGAGACGTCAGCAAGGATAACGAAAAGCCGCTCACATCAGGAGCGGCTTTTTTCGCGTGCCATGAGACTGTCGAAAAAGGGGCCGATTTGTTCGAACGCATCGGTCGTCTCAAAAAAAGGACGTTCGGCTTCGAGGCGAGCGACATACCAACGCGCGGCCGTGGCATGATGGTCGGGTGTCAACGCTTCATAAAAACTCCGGAGTTCAATCCGCTGTCTGGCGGCGACGTCCTTCAATCCGAGTGCGGCCCGTTCAGCTTCATGATGAGCGGCGAGCGCGTAAGCGAAATGACTCATCCCTTGCCGGAGCATCTCGACGGCCCAAATGTCATTGCCGCGGTCACGGGCTTTCGTATATTGGAAAAAGAACCAAATCGCATCGAATACGTGTCCACTTAAGTCCTCATCCGACAAAGCGAGCGAACTCGGATGCTGCCTTAGTCGGTGTTCCGGATCATACAGCACCGTGATTGTGTCTTGATGGTTCAACGTATCCGCCGTCACCGTGAAGAAGTCGAGATGCAAGAAATCATCGTAGACGACGATCAGTTGGGGAGCCACGATATCGATTTCGTCCTCGAGCAGCAACGGGCGATATGTGGCCAGATGGTCGCGGCGGCGCGACAAGAACTCATTCAGGCTGTCAGGGGCGACCATAACGTACAAGTCGACATCGGAATGTTCGTCCGCTTCACCACGTCCGAACGATCCTTTCAAGAAAATGGCCTGCACGTCCGCATCGGAGATGAGGCTGTCGGTCAATGTGGCGATGGCATCTTGCTGTCGCATTTCATCACGTCCTCCATGGAAATATATTCCTTTATTGTACTAAAGTAATTCCCTGAAATGCAAGCATCTCTCGAGAGGTCGGACTCTTTCGTTCGAGACAAATATCGTGTATAGTAGGTGCGTTATGCATAAGATAAAGGAAGTAGTAAGAAGTATGGGAGGGAAAGATGATGCTAGAGTTTGACACGATTACGGCGATTTCGACGCCGATGGGTGAAGGGGCAATCGGAATCGTCCGCTTGTCCGGTGACCGCGCCGTCGAGACGGTGGCCCGTGTGTTTTCTGGAAAAGATTTGACGGAAGTGGAGTCACACACGATCCATTACGGAAAATTGAAACGTCCTGGCACGGACGAGGTCGTCGATGAAGTCATGGTGAGCATCATGCGCGCACCGAAGACGTTCACGCGAGAAGACGTCGTCGAAATCAATTGCCACGGAGGAATCGTCGCGGTCAATCGTGTCCTCGAACTGATTCTTGAACAACCAGACATCCGCTTGGCAGAACCTGGCGAGTTCACGAAACGCGCCTTTTTGAATGGACGCATCGATTTATCGCAAGCAGAGGCCGTCATGGATTTGATTCGTGCCAAAACGGATCGGGCCATGAACGTCGCCATGTCACAGATGGAAGGACGTTTGTCACGGCTCGTCCGCGACTTGCGCCAACTGTTGCTTGAGACGATTGCGGCGGTCGAGGTCAATATCGACTATCCGGAATACGACGCTGAAGAAATGACCCAAGCTATTGTCGAAGACAAGGCGGGCGAAGTGAAACGTGTCCTTGAGCAACTGCTCGAGACGGCGCGACAAGGGAAGATTTTACGCGAAGGGCTCGCGACAGCGATTATCGGTCGCCCGAACGTCGGGAAGTCATCGCTCATGAACACACTCGTTCAAGAGACGAAAGCGATTGTCACGGAAATTGCCGGTACGACACGTGATACGATTGAAGAGTATGTGAACGTCAAAGGCGTTCCGCTCAAATTGATCGATACGGCCGGGATTCGGGAGACAGAAGATATCGTCGAGCGGATCGGTGTCGAGAAGTCGCGCAAGGCGCTCGAGGGCGCAGATTTGATTTTGCTCGTCTTGAACGGGCACGAAGGACTGACCGTCGAAGATGAGGCGCTGTTTGAGGCGATTGCTGGAATGAATGCCATCATCATTATCAATAAGACGGACTTGCCACAAAATATGGATTCTTCTAAGCTGGAGAAACTAGCGGCGGGTCGCCCGATCGTGGCGACGTCCCTCTTATTAGAAGAGGGCATCGACGCATTGGAGAAGGCGATCTCGAACTTGTTCTTCGCCAAAGGCGTCGAATCACAGGATATGACATATATCTCGAATGCACGACACATTCAACTCATCAAACGGACGATCGACCAAATCGATGAGGCACTCGGAAGTGCCGTCATGAACATGCCAATCGATATGGTCCAAATCGATTTACGACGGGCGTGGGATACGCTTGGCGAAATCAATGGGGATACCGTTCAAGAAAGTTTGATTGATCAACTTTTTTCACAGTTTTGTCTTGGGAAATAATAAGGAGGAACAACTATGGCTTACACGGCAGGAGAGTTTGATGTCATCGTCATCGGAGCCGGTCATGCAGGGATCGAGGCGGCGCTCGCGTCGGCGCGCATGGGCGCGAAAACGGCGATGCTCACGATGAATCCGGACATGGTCGGATTCATGTACTGCAACCCGTCAATCGGTGGTCCCGCAAAAGGGATCGTCGTTCGCGAAATCGATGCCCTTGGCGGCGAGATGGCGAAGGCGATTGATGCGACGTACATCCAGATGAAGATGCTCAACACATCGAAAGGTCCAGCGGTTCGCGCATTGCGGGCGCAAGCGGACAAATTCCAATATCAAAATCATATGAAGAAAGTGCTTGAAGACGAACCGAACTTGTTGCTTCGTCAAGCACTCGTCGAACGACTCCTCATCGAAGATGGGAAAGTCGCCGGCGTCGTCACGAATACCGGGTCGGAGTACCGCTCGAAGGCGGTCATCGTAACGACGGGGACGTTTATGCGCGGTCAAATCATCATCGGCGAATTGTCGTATGAGAGCGGTCCGAACAACCAGATGCCTTCGGTCGAATTATCGAAGCATTTAGAAGAGCTCGGGCTCGAACTCGTTCGTTTCAAAACAGGGACACCGCCACGCATCGACGGCAAGACGATCGATTACTCGAAGACAGAGATTCAACCAGGGGACGACAATCCGTCGCTCTTCTCGTACACATCGACAGATCTCGATCCGATCGAACAGATTCCATGTTGGCTCACGTATACGAGCGAACGGACACACCAGTTGATTGACGAGAACTTACACCGTTCGCCGATGTACTCAGGTGCGATCAAAGGGACGGGCCCACGTTATTGTCCATCAATCGAAGATAAAGTCGTTCGATTCAACGACAAACCACGGCACCAAATCTTCCTCGAGCCGGAAGGCCGCGACACGGAAGAAATTTACGTTCAAGGCTTCTCGACGAGCATGCCGGAAGACGTCCAACATCAAATGCTCCGGACGATCCCGGGACTTGAGAACTCAGAGATGATGCGCCCTGGATACGCGATTGAATATGATGCGGTCGTGCCGACACAACTTTGGCCGACGCTTGAGACAAAGACGGTCGGTGGACTGTTCACAGCAGGTCAAATCAACGGGACGAGCGGCTACGAAGAAGCGGCTGGACAAGGCATCATGGCCGGAATCAACGCCGCATGCCAAGTGCTCGGCAAAGAGCCGGTCATCTTGGACCGCTCGCAAGCGTATATTGGCGTCTTGATTGACGACCTCGTGACGAAAGGCACGAACGAGCCGTACCGCTTGCTCACATCACGTGCCGAGTATCGGTTGCTCCTTCGCCACGACAATGCCGATCTTCGCTTGAGCGATATCGGCCATGAGGTCGGTCTATTGTCTCCAGCGCGTCATGCCCACCTTGAAGACAAACGAGCTGCCATCGCGGCAGAAGTGAAGCGTCTCAATGGACTCGTCATCAAACCGTCAGCAGAAGTGAACGCGGTGCTCGAAGAAGTCGGCGCGAACCCGCTCAAGGAAGCAACCCATGCCAGCATCTTGTTGAAGCGGCCTGAAGTGACGTACGCGACACTCACGCGCTTTGCACCGGCTCCGATTGAAGTACCGTTCGAAGTGGCGGAACAAGTCGAGATTCAAGTGAAATACGAAGGATACATCTCAAAGCAACTCGAACAAGTCGAGAAGATGCGTCGGATGGAAGAAAAACGGATTCCGGAGAAGCTCGACTACGATGCAATCGGTGGGCTTGCGACGGAAGCAAAACAAAAACTAAAACAAGTTCGTCCGCTCTCGATTGGACAAGCGTCACGTATTTCCGGGGTAAACCCAGCGGACGTCTCGATCCTTCTTGTCTATATCGAGCAAGGACAATACGCGACAGTGGAGTGAAACGATGAACCAATCCCAATTTATTGAGGCGTTGCAGGCAGAAGGATTCGAATTGAGTGAGAAACAACTCGCTCAATTCGAGCGTTATTTCGAGATGCTCGTCGAATGGAACGAGAAGATGAATTTGACGGCGATTACAGACAAAGAAGAAGTATACTTGAAGCATTTCTATGATTCGCTCAGTGCAGCGTTCCATTTTGACTTCTCGAACGTCGAGACCGTATGTGATGTCGGCGCAGGGGCCGGTTTCCCGAGCTTGCCACTGAAAATTTTATACCCCCACCTTCATGTGACGATTATCGACTCATTGAACAAGCGCATCACGTTCTTAAACGAACTCGCGCTTGCACTCGGAGTAGACGGTGTCGCGTTCCATCATGGTCGGGCTGAAGAGTTCGGGAAAAATAAAAAATTTCGGGAGCAGTTTGATGTTGTGACCGCCCGTGCTGTTGCCCGGATGACGGTGCTCGCCGAGTACTGTTTACCGCTCACAAAAGTTGGAGGAACGTTCGTAGCGCTCAAGGCGGCGAAAGTTTCGGATGAACTCGTCGATGCGAAAAATGCTTTGGCCGTGCTCGGTGGGAAAGTAAAAACGACACACCAGTTCCTATTGCCAGGAGAGATGAGTGAGCGTAATATCGTAATTGTAGATAAATTACGAAAAACGCCTGGGAAATATCCTCGTAAAGCGGGGACCCCGGCGAAAGAGCCGCTAATCTGAGCAATAGTGTTTCACGTGAAACTAAAAGCAGATTCCGGTAGTGGAATCTGCTTATTTTTTTACATAGAGGGGTGCCGACGTTGAAGAAAACATTTGCTAAACTGTTCGGAAGTCGTCCGGAAGTAGCCGTCACGGAACTGGCAGAAGTCAAACCGAATGACGCTGTCCAAGAAATCGCCTTATCGTTGCTTCTACCGAACCGTTATCAACCGCGTAAAGTATTCGAGCCGGCTAAGATTGAAGAATTGGCCGTCACGATTGACGAGCACGGTCTGTTGCAGCCGATCGTCGTTCGCAAGGCGGACGGGGAGCGCTACGAGATTATCGCTGGAGAGCGTCGCTTCCGTGCCGTCAAGTCGCTCGGTTGGTCTGTCATTCCGGCCATCGTCCGTGATATGGATGACGATACGACAGCTGCTTTGGCATTGATTGAAAACTTGCAACGGGAACAGCTCAGTCCAATCGAGGAAGCGGAAGCGTATGACCGTCTGCTCGCGATGAACGGGCTGACACAAGCCGCACTTGCGAAGAGTCTCGGAAAGAGTCAGTCGACAATCGCCAATAAATTGCGTCTGTTGAAACTACCAGAAGACGTGAAGCAATGTTTGCGTGACCGCCAAATCAATGAACGTCATGCCCGGGCGCTTTTACCGCTCAAAGAGTCCGGCCTTCAAATCCAAGTGCTCATGGAGATTTTAGAGCAAGACTTCAACGTCAAAGAGACGGAGGAACGCGTCGAATTTTTGACGACACCGATTGAAGAAGAGAAACGGAAACCGAAAAAACAGCGCCGTCGGACGAAAAGTTTTGCTAGAGATACGCGAATCGCTATCAACACCATCCGTGACTCGGTCAGCTTGATCGGTAAAACCGGCATCGAAGTCCAAACCGAGGAAGTCGAAGAGGATGAATTTGTTGAAATTCGGATTCGAATCCCGAAAGCACGGCCACAAAAGTGAGCCCGTGCTTTTTTTGTAGCAATTAGATGGAATGGAGGAATCAGGATGGAACGGTTACCAATCAATCATATTCGCCCGAACCCGAACCAACCCCGCAAACAGTTTGAGCCGGAAAAGTTAGACGAACTCAGACAGTCGATTGAGCGTTACGGTGTGTTGCAACCAATCGTCGTCCGTAAAGCGAGCGGATTTTATGAGATCATTGCCGGGGAACGCCGATTTCAAGCTGCGAAGTTAGCCGGCAAAGCGGACATCCCGGCGCTGATCGTGACAGCCGACTCGGACCGCGTCATGGAACTGGCCTTGATTGAGAACATTCAACGAGCCGACTTGAATGCGATTGAAGAGGCGCTTGCCTACGAGCAGTTGATGCAAACGCTCGGGTTGACGCAGCAACACCTTGCCGAACGCGTTGGGAAAAGTCGGAGCCACGTGACGAACAGTCTCAGACTGCTCCGGTTGCCGAGTGCGGTCCAACATGCGGTCATGATCGGCGAATTGACGATGGGACACGCACGTGCCATTACAGGCATGAAATCGGCTCAAGCCATGGAACAGATCGCTCGTCGCGTCATCACCGAGCAGTGGACGGTTCGACGGCTCGAGCGCTACTTACAAAAAGAACGCATCGAAAAAAAGACGCTCAAGCGCTCGGACGCCGACGTGGAAGCCGTCGAGGCGGTACTAGCGGAACGTCTTCAAATGGATGTGTCGATTCGCCCGCGTCGAAAAGGGGGCGTGCTTGAACTGAAGTATTTCTCACAAGATGATTTGGAGCATCTGTTGACACTTTTATCGCCTCAAGATTTCGATTCGTCGCGGGATTGACGTAGCCGAGTAATGGCCGCTTCTTCTTGAGGGAGCCGTCCGATTCGTGAGTCGAATTCGGCGAAGCCATCGGTGATGAAACGGGCCAACTCATAGACGAGATGTAAGCGCGTGTTTTGCAAAATCATCATTTCCATGAAGCCGCTCACATTGACGACAGCTTTAATATTGTACTCACCGACCGAAGGGAGTTCTTTTTGGACACCGGCGCCGGGAGCGAGCGGTCCTTCCGAAAAGAAAATATACCCGACACTCGACAATCGGCCCAGACAGGCGTCGATCGCGATGATGAGGGGACGGTGGAAGCGTGTCTGCACCTCGTGGAGCGTCTCGACGAGGTTCAGGGCATGGACCGGTTTCGTCAGTGTGCCGTAAACATGGATATTGCGAACGGACCGTTCTTCGAGGAACGTTCCGACAAGCGGTCCGAGGGAATCACCGGTTGAACGGTCGGAGCCGATACAAACGAGGACAATCGGACGATGCGTCTCTTTTGCCAACTGGTCGTGCAGTTGATCGGCAAAGAGCTTGGATCCACTCCGTTCGGTATGTTCGATGAAGAAAGAGTATGGTTTATGAGGTTTTAGGCGAAACGGCATGAATCTCATCCTCTCTTCTAAGCTGTCTGCGTCTAGTTGCAATTGCGGAATGACATCGTATTATCCCATTCCCGGAACATCAAAACTTATAACGTCGGGATGTAGCGTTTGAGAAAAGTCGTCAATTATGGTTTGATGAGTGAGAATCTATAACTTTAGAGGTGACAACATGGCTTCACAAAATACAGATACAGACTTAAGTACGGTGGCAGACGAGACGATTGATAACGTCAATCGGTTCGTCGCCTATTTCCAAGACACGGAGATGTGGATCGGCCTTGGCATTAAATTGACGGGTGTCGCACTCATCATCTTGGCGCTTTATGTGGCGTCACGCATTTTGACATCGATGGTCCAGCGCGTGTTCGCATTACGTAAAATCAAAGAAGATAATATCGTCGCCCAACGTCAAAATGAGACGTTGTCGAAACTGGCTCAAAACACGATTCGTTACGTGCTTGGCCTGATTATGATTTTGACGGTGCTCGGTCAGTTCGGTGTCAATATCGCCGGGTTGATCGCATCGGCCGGGGTTGCTGGTCTCGCCATCTCGTTCGGGGCACAGAACTTGGTGAAAGACGTCATTACGGGCGCCTTCATCATTTTTGAGAATCAGTACAAAAACGGGGATTACGTCAATTTGAATCAACAAGTCGACGGGACCGTCATCGAAGTCGGGATTCGGACGACGAAGTTGAAAGGGTTGAACGGACAAGTGACGATCATCCCGAACGGACAGATCATGCAAGTGACGAACTACTCGCTCGAGAATAGCGTCGCGGTCGTCGACATCGGTGTCGCCTATGAAGAAGATATGGGCAAAGTCGAGAAGGCGTTGAAAGAGATTGCGAAGACGGTCGAAGAGAAGTATCACGATTTGTTCATCGAGCCGATCACGCTCGCCGGCGTCCAGTCGCTCGGACCATCAGAAGTCGTTTATCGTCTTATGGCTGAAGTTCCACCGACGCAACATTTCGCGGCCGGGAGAATTTTGCATAAAGAGTTGAAGGCCGGATTGGATGAGCGCGGAATCGAGATTCCGTATCCGCGGACCGTCATGATGCCGCCAACTACATCGACTAAAGGAGCGCCCGAAAATGCAGGCTAAATCGTATGAATTAAACGATTTTGTAGAAATGAAGAAACCGCATGCGTGTCAGACGAACCGTTGGCAGGTGACTCGGGTCGGGATGGATATTCGCATCAAGTGTCAAGGCTGCGGGGCAAGCGTACTCATGCCACGCCGAGACTTCGATAAGCGATTGAAAAAAGTGCTTCCACAAGAGAACGCCGCTGACTAAGTGGCGTTCTTCTCTATGTTACAACCGTGAGTTGCGGTTTAATCGAGGACTAACTATAATTGTGAAGGATGTGACGGTGTGGTGTACTGAACGTACCCACTCCACAGACGGATCAACATTTCCCGGGAAAGCCGGATGAGGAGGAAATACAAGTGGGATTAACAGCAGGAATCGTCGGATTACCGAACGTCGGGAAATCGACATTATTTAACGCCATCACGCAAGCCGGTGTAGAAGCAGCCAACTATCCGTTCGCCACGATCGACCCGAACGTTGGGGTCGTTGAAGTACCGGATGCGCGTCTTGACCGATTGACGGAACTCGTCAAACCGAAGAAAACCGTACCGACCGCTTTTGAATTTACAGATATCGCCGGAATCGTGAAAGGCGCGTCAAAAGGAGAAGGACTCGGAAACAAGTTCTTGGCCAACATCCGCGAAGTCGATGCAATTTGCCAAGTCGTCCGTTGCTTTGAAGATGACAACATCACGCACGTGGCAGGTAAAGTCTCACCAATCGATGACATCACGACAATTAACCTCGAGTTGATTTTGGCTGACCTCGAATTGGTCGAGAAACGCATCACGCGTGTCCAAAAAATGGTCAAATCGAAAGATAAAGGGGCGGCCCAAGAACTTGAGGCGCTCGAAATCGTTCAAGCGATTCTTGAATCGGAGCGTCCGGCCCGTGTCGCTGAATTGACAGAAGACCAACTCGCCATCGTCAAACACTTCCAGTTGCTCACGATGAAGCCGATGCTTTACGTCGCGAACGTCAGCGAAGACGAAGTGGCGGATGCCGATCAAAACCCATACGTCCAAGCGGTTCGTGAACACGCGGCGACAGAAGGGGCGAAAGTGATTGTCATCTGTGCCCGTATCGAAGAGGAAATCTCGGAGCTTGAACCAGAAGAACGCCTTGAGTTCTTGCAAGATCTCGGCATCGAGGAGTCTGGACTCGATCAATTGATCCGTGCCGCTTACTCGACGCTCGGTCTCGCGAC
Organism: Exiguobacterium sp. SL-9; assembly: GCF_004336985.1. Lineage (GTDB taxonomy): Bacteria > Bacillota > Bacilli > Exiguobacteriales > Exiguobacteriaceae > Exiguobacterium. The sequence continues at coordinate 296,800 of NZ_SJUO01000004.1, read as the reverse complement.
ATACTTCACGGCGGGCGAGAAAGAAGTACGTGCTTGGACGTTCAAGCAAGGCATGAAAGCTCCACAATGTGCGGGCGTCATTCACTCTGACTTCGAACGTGGATTCATCCGTGCCGAAGTCGTCGCGTATGAAGATTTGTCTGCTGCCGGCAACATGACGGCCGTCAAAGAACAAGGGAAGCTTCGCTCGGAAGGGAAAGAGTACGTCTTCCAAGATGGCGACGTGGTCACGTTCCGTTTCAACGTTTAAGCCATTTTACGGAAACGTATTGTAAAATGAACAGAAGTTTGATAGTATATTATGACGTGAGTAAAACAATTGTTTGCTCCTTGCTCCTACAACCGGTAGGAGCCGTTAGTCCAAGAGGAGGTGAAAGATAATGCGTAAATACGAACTTCTTTACATTATCCGTCCATCAGTTGATGAGGAAGCGAAGAAAGCTTTGATCGAACGCTTCAACAACGTCATCACTGAAAACGGTGGTACTGTTGACAAAACAACAGACATGGGTAAACGTCGTCTCGCTTACGAAATCAACAAGATGCGCGAAGGACACTACGTTCTTCTCAACATCACTGCTGAGCCTAAAGCGATTCAAGAAACAGAGCGTCTCATGAAGATCTCTGATGACGTTGTCCGTCAAATGACAACTAAAGACGAGCGTTAATTCTTAACGCTTCATATTGCGAAAGGGGAGCTTTGAGATGATTAACCGAGTTGTGTTAGTTGGTCGATTGACACGTGATCCGGAAATGCGTTATACGCAGAGCGGGATTGCCGTAACTCGCTTCACTCTCGCTTGCGATCGTCCATTCACTGGACAAGATGGGAAGCGCGAGGCGGACTTTATTGATTGTGTCGTTTGGCGCAAACAAGCAGAGAACGTAGCACAATATTTGAAAAAAGGCAGCATGGCCGGCGTAGACGGTCGCCTTCAAATCAGTAGTTACGAAGGTCAAGATGGCCAACGTCGTTACCGGGCAGAAGTCGTAGCCGATAGCGTACGCTTCCTTGAACCACGCGGTGCTTCAACGCAACGTGATACAGCACCGGCTGGAGATGTCTTCGGTGGTGGTGAGTCAAGTGGGTCAGGATGGGGCGCAGCCGCTTCTTCGACTTCATCTCAGTCCTCGAACTCAAACAAAGGTTTTGAAGCCGATCCGTTCTCGGGCGGCGGAAAAATCGACTTATCGGATGACGATCTGCCATTTTGATCGCATCGATTCGAAACTAAACTAAAAAGGAGGTCTTCACATGGCACGTCGTCCAGGAGGTCGTCGTCGTCGTAAAGTATGTTTCTTTACGTCGAACAACATCACTCATATCGATTATAAAGACGTAGAATTGCTCAAACGCTTCGTTTCGGAGCGTGGTAAAATTCTTCCACGTCGTGTGACTGGTACTTCAGCGAAATACCAACGTCCACTTACTGTCGCTATCAAGCGCTCACGTCAAATGGCTTTGCTTCCATACGTTGCAGAGTAATTTTTGACACACGGCTTATCCCTCGGGATAGGTCGTTTTTTGTTTTCTGAGCCGATGTTGGAGTGTAAGTGAAACGGGCGGATATGGTATGATAGAGCAGAAACCATTTAGACATCATGGGTGGAATACCACTCATTTTAGGAGGCACACATGCACAGTGGTGAAGCAATAACATCAGTGAAGAACCAGTACGCGCGTCACGCCGTCCCATATGTGATTGGACTGCTCGTCGCGTTAGGATTGGCGTTCTACAGCATTGTGGCGGCAATCACCCTGTTCGTGGGCACGCTGATTTATTTCATCTATCAGCAAGTGACGATTCGACGAGAGCGTAAGGCATGGGAACAATACGTCCATTCTTTGTCGCATCGAATCGAAGACGTCGGGAAAGAGGCGCTCACCAGCATGCCGATCGGGATTCTCGTCTTCGACGAAGCGCGTCGCATCAGCTGGTTCAATGAACAGTCTCGGCTCATCTTCGAGCTCGAGATGGAACTTGGGATCTCGATCGACTCGATTCACTCGGCGTTCACCGAGTTGATTGAGGAAGAAGAGGATGAAGCGACCATCGAAGTCGGGGACCGCGTCTATCGAGTCCTCTATAACAAGGAATATCAAACCCTTTACTTGTTCGATATGACGGATGAAGCAGAGATTGAACAAAAATACTCGGAAACACAGACGGTGATCGGGGTTTTATACTTAGATAACTACGATGAGATGTCGACCGCCGTCGATGAACAGGTGCGGAGTGAAATCAATCGACGGGTGACCGTCCTATTGAACCAGTGGGCTCAAAAATACTACGTTTATATGCGCCGAACGGCAGCCGACCGTTTCTTCCTCGTCATGAACGAACGGACGCTCTCTGAACTTGAGAACAATCGCTTCTCGATTCTCGATGAGGTCCGCGAGGCGACGAAAGAACATAAAATTCCACTTACACTCTCCATCGGCATCGGTTGTGGAGAAACGACGTTGACGGAACTTGGGAATTTATCGCAATCGAGCCTCGATTTAGGGCTCGGTCGCGGCGGGGACCAAGTCGTCGTCAAACGTCATAACGGAAAAGTTCGCTTTTTCGGCGGTAAGACGAACCCGACCGAGAAACGGACTCGGGTTCGGGCCCGCGTCATCTCGAACTCGATGCGCGATTTGATTCGTGAGTCGAGCCGTGTCCTGATCATGGGGCATAAAAATCCGGATATGGACTCACTTGGAGCCTCGATTGGAATCATGAAACTGGCCGAATTTGTCGGACGCGAGGCGTATGTCGTCATCCCCGCCGGTGAGACGAGCGTGGGAATTCAGCGGCTCGTCCATGAAGTCGAGAACGACGAAGAGCTATATAGCCGCTTCTTGACCGAGTTCGAGGCCCAACCGCTCATCGACGAACAGACGCTCCTCGTCGTCGTCGATACACACCGGCCGTCCCTCGTCATCTCGCGGGATATTTTAGACCGTGCGGAACGGGTCGTCGTCATCGACCACCATCGCCGCGGTGAAGAGTTCATCGAAGACCCGGTCCTCGTCTACATGGAACCGTACGCGTCCTCGACGTGCGAACTCGTGACGGAGTTGATTGAGTATCAGGCTGGTACGCGCAAGCTATCGATTTTAGAGGCGACGTCACTCCTCGCTGGTATGGTGGTCGACACGAAAGGATTTACTTTACGGACAGGGTCGCGGACGTTTGATGCTGCTTCTTTCCTCCGGATTCAAGGGGCCGACACCGTGCTCGTTCAGCACTTCATGCGCCAAGACCTCGATTCGTATATCGAGCAGTCCCATATTCTCGAAAATACGGACATCTATTCCGGAGGTATGGCGATTGCCGTCGCCTCAGACGACGAGGCGCATCATCAAGTATTGATCGCCCAATCGGCCGATCAACTCCTCAACATGGAGGGTGTCAAAGCGTCGTTCGTCATCGCCGTCTTGCCAGACGGTCGGACCGGAATCAGTGCGCGTTCGCTCGGCGATGTCAACGTCCAAGTCATCATGGAGATGCTGGACGGGGGCGGTCATTTGACGAACGCGGCGACGCAATTGAACGTGAGCCGGGAACAGGCGAAAACGTTGTTACAAGAAGCGATTGATCATTATATGACAGATGAAACAGAGGGAGAGGATTCTGAATGAAAGTCATTTTAAAAGTAGATGTAAAAGGTCAAGGTAAGGCGGGTGACGTCAAGGACGTCGCGGACGCTTATGCGAAGAACGTACTCTTCAAAAAGAACTTGGCGGTCGAAGCGACACCAGGTAACTTGAAGGCGTTCGCCGCGAAAGAACGACGTGCTGAAGAAGCGGCCGAAGAGGAATTGAAGCAAGCCCAGCAGTTGAAAGACAAGCTTGAAAAAGAGACGATCGTCGTCAAGACGAAGTCAGGTGAGGGCGGTCGCGTCTTCGGATCGGTCACGAGCAAGCAAATCGGTGAAGCGTTGAAAGGGATGGGCTACAAGATCGACAAGCGTAAAATCGAGCTTGAGCACCCAATCAAAGCGCTTGGGTTCACGAAAGTGCCGGTGAAGTTGCATCATGACGTCACGGCTTCGTTAAACGTTCATGTTCAAGAAGCGTGAAGGTGAGGTAGACAACGTATGAGTGATGCGATTCAAGTCAACACCCCGCCACATAGCGTCGAAGCGGAACAAGCTGTCCTTGGGGCCGTCATTCTCGATTCCGATCGGCTGATCACGGCCTCGGAGCGGGTCGACCCGGACGACTTTTATCGTGTCAGCCATCAACGGATCTTTGAGGCGATGCTGAAGATTAACGACCGCGGCGAACTTGTCGATTTGGTCACGCTCAGTTCGGAACTTCAAGCTCAAGGCATTCTCGATGAAATCGGTGGATTGAACTACTTGGCGGAGATCGCCGAAGCGGTTCCGGCCATCGGGAACATCGGGTATTATTTGAACGTCGTCGATCAAAAGGCGGCGCTCCGCCGCTTGATTCGGACCGCGACGAATATCGTCTCGGACGGCTATGAACGCCAAGACGAGGTCGATGCCGTCCTGTCAGACGCCGAGCGGAATATTTTAAAAGTTTCGCAACGCAAAGGGCAGTCGAGCTTCCATCCGATTGGCTCGGTCTTATCGGACGCCTACTCGACGATTGAAAAACTGCACCAATCGAGCGGGGAGATCACCGGTATCGCGACCGGGTTCAGCGATCTCGACAAGATGACGGCCGGTTTCCAACGTAACGACCTCATCATCGTCGCGGCCCGTCCTTCCGTCGGGAAGACTGCCTTCGCCTTGAACATCTCGCAAAACGTGGCCGTCCGTACCGGTGAGAACGTCGCCATCTTCAGTTTGGAGATGGGTGCCGAGCAACTCGTCATGCGGATGCTCTGTGCGGAAGGCAATATCGACGCCCAGCGCTTGCGGACGGGACGGCTCGAGGCCGAGGACTGGGGTCGGCTCTCGCTCGCCATGTCATCGCTGTCGCAAGCCGGTATTTATATCGATGATACACCGGGTCTTCGCGTCAACGAGATCCGGGCCAAGTGCCGCCGCTTGAAACAAGAGCATGGCCTCGGCATGATCATGATTGACTACTTGCAGCTCATCGTCGGGAACGGTAAGCCAGGCGAGAACCGGCAACAAGAAGTCTCAGAGATCTCGCGGACGCTCAAAGCGATCGCGCGTGAGCTCCAAGTACCGGTCATCGCTTTGTCGCAGCTTTCACGTGGTGTTGAGAGCCGTCAAGACAAGCGTCCGATGATGTCAGATATCCGGGAATCCGGGGCGATCGAGCAAGATGCCGATATCGTCGCGTTCTTGTACCGGGATGACTATTACGACAAAGAGAGTGAAGACGCCAACACGATCGAGATCATCATCGCCAAACAGCGTAACGGTCCGACGGGGACGGTCAAACTCTCGTTCCGAAAAGAATACAATAAATTCGTCAACATGGAGACGCAAGCTTTTGCGCCGCCGATGTAGGGCGAGTCATTCCGCTAAAGGCGACGTCATGAGACGTCGTCTTTTTTGTCGGTCTTTAGACCTAAACGTACTCAAATTTTGAAGAATCCAATCATTGAATGAAAAATGACACGTCAATAACGAACGAAAGGTTACAACTTAAAAATATCGTTCGGTATTAGGTTGACTTTCAACAAGAGCAAGTGTACACTTACGGATGGTTTGAATAGAACGTTTATCTACAAGGAGGATTCATTATGTCATCAGTAGTCGTAGTGGGAACGCAGTGGGGCGATGAAGGTAAAGGGAAAATCACGGACTTCTTATCGAAGCAGGCCGAGGTCGTCGCGCGTTATCAAGGGGGAGACAACGCTGGTCATACGATCGTCTTCAACGATACGAAGTATAAACTTCACTTGATTCCATCGGGGATCTTCTACTCGGACAAAACATGTGTCATCGGGAACGGGATGGTCGTCAATCCGAAATCGCTCGTCACGGAGCTCGCTTATTTGCACGAGCGCGGTGTGAGCACGGATAACCTCCGCATCTCGAACCGGGCCCACGTCATCTTGCCGTACCACCAGTTGCAAGACAAGCTCGAAGAGGACGCGAAAGGCGACGCCAAAGTCGGGACGACGCTCAAAGGGATCGGCCCTTGCTACATGGACAAAGCGGCACGCATCGGGATTCGCATCGCTGATTTGCTCGACAAAGAAGTGTTCGCCGAGAAACTCAAAACGGTCCTTGCGATTAAAAACCGCATGTTCGTGAAGATGTATGAAGTCGATGCGATCGAGTTCGATGACATCTTTGAAGAATACTATGCGTACGGCCAACAGTTCGCCAAGTACGTGTGTGATACATCGGTCGTGTTGAACAACGCGCTCGACGAAGAACAGAAAGTGCTGTTCGAAGGCGCGCAAGGGGTATTGCTCGACATCGACCACGGAACGTACCCGTTCGTCACATCATCGAACGCGGCTTCAGGCGGCGTATCGAGCGGTGCCGGAATCGGTCCATCGAAGATTCACCATGTCGTCGGCGTCTGTAAGGCGTACACGTCACGCGTCGGTGACGGCCCGTTCCCGACACAACTCGATGACGAGATTGGTCACACGATTCGTGAAGTCGGGAAAGAATACGGGACGACGACAGGCCGTCCGCGTCGCGTCGGTTGGTTCGACTCGGTCGTTGTGCGCCACTCGCGTCGTGTTAGCGGAATCACAGACCTTTGCCTCAACTCGATTGACGTGTTGACAGGTCTTGAGACGCTCAAGATTTGTACAGCGTACGAGTTCGAAGGGAAGCTCCTCGACGAGTACCCACCGAACTTCCGCGTCCTCGAGCAGTGCAAGCCAGTGTTCGAAGAGCTCCCAGGCTGGACGGAAGACATCACCGGTATCCGCAAGTTCGAAGACTTGCCGGTGAACGCGCAGAACTATGTCAAGCGCATCGAAGCGTTGACAGGCATCGAATTGTTGACGTTCTCGGTCGGACCGGCACGTGAACAGACGGTCATCTTGCGTGACATTTACGAAGCATAAAATCCAAAGAAGAGATTGTTCACTTTTTGAACAATCTCTTCTTTTTTTATTTGGGTAAATGTGGATAATCGGCCTCATAATGAGACACACAAACAGGAGGCGAGACATGTGAATAACTGCTTTATATGCGAGAAACATCTGGGTCTCATTCAAACTGACGGTCAAGCCATCTATGAAGATGACTTGTTATATGTGGGCCACATTGATCGGGCAGGAAAGCCGAATTATAAAGGTCATCTTATGATTGATTTGAAAAGACACGTACCGTCTTTGGCAGACATGACTGTCCAAGAAGCGCAAGCGTGGGGTGTGATGACGATGCAATTAAGTCGAGTCCTGAGAGACATAGCGGGAGCGGAACACGTCTATACGCTCGTGTCCGGGAATTCCGTCCCGCATTTGCATATGCACATGGTTGCTCGTTACCCGGGCACCCCGGAAGAATATTGGGGGCCGATGGATGTCTACGGTTGGGACGATGCCCCATTACTTCAATCGGAAGCACTCATTCGGTTTTGCGAACAAATGAAGCATGGGTTGGAGTTGGTCCGTTTATGAAATCGATTTCGAACCATTTTTATTGGACAGGTGCTCAATCGCATTACGTGGATCAAATTGATGTCATGTCAATCAATCATATTTATGTGGGACGATTTGGTGGCAACTCAACGAAAGGACAATCTAAAAATGAAGACGGTTGTTTAGTATGGATGGACGAAGAGCAGGATTGGGAATTAGCAATGATTTTGGATGCGCATCAATCAGCGGATAGTGCCGAAGCGGTGATTGATTTATTGAATGCCAACGAAGATTCGCTGACTTGTCTGTTGACTCAACCAATTACAAGAACTTACTTTTCAAAGATTGAAAATCACATTCTACAACTGTTACAGTCACCTGAATTTCTGAAAAAATGTGAAACATTAAACGGAGAGACGGCCTGTTTACTTGTAGTTCGTAAAGACAAATACGTATGGTGGCTTTCCGTTGGAGACTGTGTCTGCTTTTTGTTCCATGATGAACTTGTACAATTGAATCAATATCAACTTAATCAGAGGCAATTTTATGAATGGATTGGGAAAGTAAATACATTTAGTCAACAGATTCCGAGTTACAGCAGCGGGGTACAGGAACTCAGGTCAGGGAGAAGTCGCATCTTGTTAGTCACTGACGGCGTACTGGAATGCCCGGGTGATCCGTTCGTTGATTCTTCGGCATTACATCATGCATTTTCAGGGCACACCTCCGAATCTCTATATTCCATTTTAGAAACGATTCAAAATAAAGGCGTACGAGACAGCACGACGTTAATCACTTGGGAATGTTCACATGAACAATCTGTCATGATTCCGAGTGATCAAAAGTAACGACATCTAAGTTTTAGTGAAGTACATCAAATTATTTGATGTACTTTTTTATGAGCTGTCGTCTATTTCCACGGAAATGGACCACGCTTTCTAACCTATAGAAAAAGAGTTACAATGTAGACATGTACGTTTAACGATAAGAGGAGGACTCACTGAATGGATCGTACGATTTTAGTGGTAGATGACGAACAACCAATCGCAGATATATTGAAGTTTAAGCTCGAAAAAGAAGGATACCAAGTCCACGTCGCGTATGACGGGGAAGAGGCGCTCGTGAAAGTCGAAGAAGTCAAACCGGATTTGATTTTGCTCGACATCATGTTGCCGCTCAAAGACGGCATGGAAGTGTGCCGTGAAGTCCGGAAGAAGTACGACATGCCGATCATCATGTTGACGGCGAAAGACTCTGAGATCGATAAAGTGCTCGGGCTCGAGCTCGGTGCCGACGATTACGTCACGAAACCGTTCAGCTCACGCGAGCTTTTGGCCCGCGTCAAGGCGAATATGCGCCGTCACGCAACGGCCCCGGCTCCGGAGACGAAAGGTGCCAACGACAATGATATCGTGATCGGTGATTTGACGATTCATCCGGATTCGTACATGGTCACGAAACGGGAAGAGAAAATCGAACTGACGCACCGCGAGTTCGAGCTGATCCATTACCTCGCCCAAAACATCGGGCAAGTCATGACACGCGAGCACTTGCTCCAGACCGTATGGGGCTATGATTACTTCGGTGACGTCCGCACGGTCGACGTGACCGTCCGCCGTTTGCGCGAGAAAGTCGAAGACAACCCATCGACGCCGACGTATATCATCACGCGCCGTGGTGTCGGGTACTATTTAAAAGCAGGAGAAGAAGACTAAACGATGAAACGGACGAACTTCTTTAAATCTATCCAGTGGAAGCTCGTCGTCATCTATGCGCTGCTCATTCTTGTTGCGATGCAAGTCATCGGAGTGTACTTCGTACGCTCCCTCGAACGACAATACATCAACAACTTCTCGCAGTCGCTCGTCGATCGGGCCAACCTTCTGAGCTATAACGTCAGTGAAGGGATCGCATCGAACGGCGGTGACTCGACTTCAGACCAGCAGTTGAACCAGGTACTGGATCAACTGCTGTCTGAATTTACGGAGAGCACGACGCTAGCTGACGACATTCGCGAAGTCCAGATTATCGACACGAACAGTGTCGTCCGGGCGACGTCGAATCCGAACAACCAGAGTCTCGTCGGACAACGGACGGCGAACTCGTTCATTCAAAAATCATTTGCGACGAGCGGGGCGCAAGAGACGCTCGTCTATGAAGACTCGAACGAGCGTATGCGTGTCGTCGCCGTTCCAGTGAAATCCGAGGTCGATGGGACGACGACCGGCATGATCTATATCGAGGCGTCGATGCAGTCCATCTATAACCAGATGGAGCAAGTGACGAGGATTCTCGCGACCGGGACGCTCATCGCCCTGATCATCACGTCAATTCTGGGAATCTTGCTGTCACGGACGATTACGCGACCGATTGCGGATATGCGTCGTCAAGCCGTCGAGATGCGAAAAGGGAACTTCTCGCGGAAAGTTAAAGTCTATTCTGATGACGAGGTCGGCCAACTCGCCTACGCCTTCAATGAATTGACCGATGAGCTCATGGAGGCGAACGCGACGACGGAAGCCGAGCGACGCCGCTTGACGAGCGTCCTCGAGAACATGTCGGACGGGGTCGTCGCGACGGATCGCTCGCTTCGGGTCATCTTGATGAACGACCAAGCCCGCGATATGATTGGGCTCGCCGAGGAGGAGGCGATGGGGGCGAATCTGCAGAACTTGCTCGAGTTTGACGACGAGATCGTCATCCCGGAAGATGGGACGATGCCGCCGAAACTGATTGACCTCAGTACGGACGAAGAACTGTTCCTCGTCCGCGCCTACTTTTCGCCGATTCAAAAGCATAGCGGACCGATCACCGGCCTCATCGTCGTCTTGCACGACGTGACCGAGCAAGAACAAGTCGAGCAAGACCGTCGTGAGTTCGTCGCGAACGTCAGCCACGAGCTACGGACGCCGCTCACGACGATGCGAAGTTATCTCGAAGTGCTCGCGGAAGGCGCGTATAAGGACGACGAGCTCGCCCCACGCTTCCTCGAGACGACACAAAACGAGACGGAGCGGATGATTCGCCTCGTCAACGATTTGTTGCAACTGTCGAAGATGGACAGCAAAGAGTACACGATGCAAAAAGTGAAGTTCGACTTTATCCAGTTCTTTAACGACATCATCGAACGTCATGAGATGACGAAAGGCGAGACGATCCAGTTCCGCCGTAAGCTCATGAAGCGCCGTGTGTACGTCCATGCCGATCAAGACAAGATGACGCAGGTCATCGACAACATCATCACGAACGCAATCAAGTTCTCGCCGGAAGGCGGGACGATCACGTTCCGGACGATGCTCCGGGCCAAACGGCTCGTCATCGGCATTAAAGATGAAGGGGTCGGTATCCCGAAATCGAACTTGAAAAAAATCTTTGAACGGTTCTATCGGGTCGACAAGGCCCGGGCCCGTAATATCGGTGGGACCGGACTCGGTCTATCGATCGCCAAAGAAGTCGTGTCGGCCCATGGCGGCGACATCTGGGCGGAGAGTGAGTTCGGACGAGGCACGACGATTTACTTCACCATTCCGTTCGATACGATCGTGGAGGTGAATGACTGATGGAACGACCACGCTTCTTGGCGAAGCCAGAACTAGTGAAATCGCTCGTCTTGCTCACCTTGATCGTCACGTCCATCGTCCAAACGGTCATCCTGTGGGACTACCATCCGAAGTATCAGTCGGTCCAGTCAGAGACGCAAGTCGCGACGGTGGATGAGTCGCTTCAGCGGCAGCCACGACAAATCATCGTACCGGCCCAAACGGTCGTTCACGAGAACAACGCCGTCTTTGCCACGAAGAATACACCGAAACAGATTATGCGTGTCATTCGGGAGTCGTTCGAGGCGAGTGAGTTCAAACCGCTCGCCGTCAAGAGCGTCCCGAATTTATATGCGGGTGTCGATGAGGCCGTCGAACTGATTTTACCGGAGCCGTATTACACGGACACGCTCAGCTATATGCTCCCGGGTTCGTACAGCCTGTCTGGCAAAGTGCCGCAACGGGCCCTCATCTTCATGAAGGACGACACGTGGCGCATCCGCACGATCATGAGCGACCAATCGCTTTGGGAAGGGCGGTTGTCGAAAGTCGGTCAAGGGGACGTCAACAGCCTGTTCTTGAAAGACTCGGACCGCTCGATGCGTCGCGTCACGTATACGGATGAACGCGTCAACTACATCCCGGTCGTCGGACCGGAGATGAACGAGCTGTTCGCTTACGACGTGTCGCAGATTCAAATTTCGGCTCGCCTCGATTGGATGCGGGATACGTTCTTCCCCGGGGATCCGAACGTGCAAGAAGTCGACCCGGCTAGTTCGGTCGGCGCACTCACGAACGGGATTAGCGTCGCCGAATATGATGCGAACTTGAACGCGAGCCGTTATCGCAACTTATCACGTAACAGTTCGGAACAGGAGTCGGTCATCGGCCTCGACACGATTGTCGAGTTCGTCAACTTCCATGGAGGTTGGGTCGATGAGACGTCGGAGAGCCAAGGATTGTCGCTTCGATTCGATGCGATCACGCCGGCCAATAAAGGCTTTGAAACGACCGTGTTCCGGTTTCACGTGAACGGGTTCCCCGTGTTCAGTCAACGGGAGGCGTTCATCAATAACGATGCCGTCGACTTGTCGACGCTGCGTGTTGAGAACGATGGGACGCAAGTCCGGTCGATCACCCGGCACCATCTCGAGATCGATCGTTTGATCTCAGTCGGGACGACCCGGCTCGCGGACGGACAAGATGTGGTCGACACGCTCGTCAACGCGGGACGATTTGAAAACGTGACCGAGATCCGTCTCGGCTACGAGATTGAATACAATGAAGACACGAGCCGTTACGTCACGTTCTCCCCGAACTGGTTCGTTCGGGAAGCCGGGAGATGGATTCCATTCGATCAACCGGATGACTGGACAGAAAGGATGATGTATCGTGGATTGGAGTAAAGCGAAAACGATTCTTCTCTTCGCCTTCCTCGCGCTGAACATCTATCTGTTGTTCCAGCTCTTGACGGAAACGTGGGCGACCGAGGTCGTGACGAACGACAATACGTCGATCGCGCAAATCTTGGACCAACGGAACGTCGACGCCTCGAAGTTGCCACGGATGGGCCGCGACATCGGTTATTTGACCGGGTCGTCCGAACAGATGTCGGCCTCGATGATTACGCAGAATCGAGAAGCCCAACTGGCGACGACGCTCGACAATTTGCAGCTCGAAGTCGAGCTCAAGCAACCGGTCCCGCTCGACAAAGAAGATTTACGGACGACCGCCTCGACGTTCGTCTCGGAGTACGTCCCCTTCGGTTCGGAGTATGCGTACTGGCGCTATGACGCCGGGACACGTCAAGTCGCCTTCGTGCAGACGTATGAGAATAATAAAATTTTCTCAAATCCTGAAATCGATGGGGAGACCGAGCAGTATATCGGTCCGTCGCTCCTGCTACTTCAATTGAATGAATCACTCGAGGTAACCGACTATAAACAACGTCATTTGACGAACTTATCCTCAAAGTCGCAAGACGATCTCGTCTTGACGGCGAGCGAGGCCATCTCGCAACTCGCGGCCCGGAAGTACTTCCAACCGAACCAAGAGATGCGAGCCATCAACACAGGTTTCTATAGCCTGCCGCTCGACAGTTCCGGCAGCTTGATCATCATGCCGCCGCTCTGGTCGATCACAATCGACGGGGACGTGTACTTCGTCAATGCGATCGACGGGACCGTCGAACGGGTCGAATTTGACTCAGAAGAATGAAAGGAGTGATCGAGTGACTTTACGCTATAGTGTGCTTGCGAGCGGTTCGACCGGGAACGCCCTCTACATTGAGACGGAACGGGCGAAATTGCTCGTCGATGCCGGATTGACCGGGAAGGCGATGCAACAACGCATCACCGAGATCGGCCGGTCGTTTGACGGGATCGATGCACTGCTCGTCACGCATGAGCACTCCGACCATATTAAAGGTGTCGGGATTCTCGCTCGAAAATACAATTTACCGATTTACGCGAACGCGAAGACGTGGGATGCGATGGAATCCTTGATCGGGAAAGTCGATCCGGCCTTGAAGTTTCACTTCGAGGTGGGAGAGATTAAACAGTTCGGTGATATCGAAATCGAATCGTTCAACGTCAGCCATGACGCGGCCGACCCGATGTTTTACCAGTTCGCCCATGACGGCAGACGCCTCGCCCATATCACCGACACGGGCTATGTGTCCGACCGGATGAAAGGCGTCATCCGCGGGGCTGATGATTTTATTTTCGAATCGAACCATGACGTCTCGATGCTTCAAATGGGACGTTATCCGTGGAGCGTCAAGCGTCGTATTCTTGGGGATTACGGCCACGTCTCGAACGAAGACGCGGCCATCGCGATGAGCGAGGTCATCGGAGACCAGACGAAACGCATCTATTTGGCGCACCTCAGTAAAGATAACAACATGAAAGAGCTCGCCCAAATGAGCGTCTCGCAAACACTCGGGATGCGCGATGTCGACCTTGGTCGCATCAAATTGTGCGATACCGACCCATCCACCCCCACTTCGCTCGTTTCTTTATAAGCGAACTTGGGAAAAGACAGATAACACACTGTCTTGAAGGGGGGACGCGTCGTGAACGAAGAGAGACACCATGAGTATGAACCTCAAGACGTCGAACCTTTAGAGCACGAAGCAGATACAATGAACGATGAAAAACCGACGTACCCATCTCGCAGCGAGTGGCGCCCGAAACAAGAAGAACATGTGCGCCACAAGCCGCGAATGAACTTAAAACCGTTGTTACTCGGAGGGGTTGGCGGATTCTTAGGAGCGGCTTTGTTCTTTTTGGCGATGATGCTCTGGGATTCGCCAACCTCTCGTTTTGTGACAAATGAACTCATTCGGACGGAACAAGCCGTCACTGTTACAGAATCCGATATTACGGGCGCTGTAACGGGCGCTAAGACGTCCGTCGTCAGCATTACGAACATCCAGCGGGCCTTCACCTCAGAATCGCAGTGGGAGGCTGGAGCAGGTTCTGGTGTCATCTATAAAGTCGAGGGGGATACGGCGTATATCGTCACGAACTTCCACGTCATCGAAGAAGCGGACGAAATCAACGTGGCGTTTTCAGACGGACAAGTTGCTTCGGCGACGATTCTCGGAGAAGACCCACTCAATGATTTGGCCGTCGCATCGGTCGAACTGCCGGCCAATATTGATGTTGCCCCGATCACGCTCGGGGACTCGACCGTGCTGCAGGCAGGCGAGACCGTCATGGCGATCGGCAATCCGCTCGGCGTCTTTTCAAACTCGGTCACCCGTGGTATCGTCAGTGGTGTCGAACGCACCGTACCGGTCGACACGAACAGTGACGGACTCATGGATTATAACGCTGAGGTCATTCAGACCGATGCTGCCATCAACCCAGGGAACTCGGGTGGGGCACTGATCAACATCCGCGGCGAGCTCGTCGGCATCAATTCGATGAAAATCGCTGAGGCGAGTGTCGAAGGGGTCGGCTTCTCGATTCCCGTCAATGTCGCGCTGCCGGTCATCGACATGCTTGAACGCGATGGGAAAGTGACGCGGCCTCAACTCGGCGTCACGATTCAAGAAGTCATCGCCGTACCAGGTAACGTCCGGGAAGAGTATGGGATTAGTTTTGACAATGAGGACGGCGTATTCGTCGAGGCGATCACCCCCGGCAGTCCAGCCGAAGAGGCGGGTCTTCGTGTCGGTGACGTCATCATCAAAATCGGTGACCGCGACATCAAACGCTACGTCGATTTAAGGGACGCGCTGTACCGAGACGCCACGGTTGGGGATAACATCACGATCGAATATACGCGACGCGGCAAGGCAGGCGAGACCGAAGCCACATTAACTGAAGCAACCTAAAGGAGCGGCGACGCTTCTTTTTTAAGGAGGAAATATTGTGGAAAAAAAAGTATGCAAGGAACATGTTGAAATCGCTTTAGATATCATTGTCGATGAGACCGGAGAATACCCGTTGCTCGAAGAACTATCCACAAGTGGACAAGTGACATGTGAGTTCTGCGATGCCGACGCAACATATGTTGTGTCAAGCAAAAAATGATTATCAACATGTGGATTTGTGGATAACTCTGTGGATAACCCTATGGATAACTCCAAAAAAACTGTGGAAAAAGGAAGAATTGGATGAATATTTCAATTATCACGGTCGGCAAACTAAAAGAGAAGTATTTGAAACTAGGGATTGCCGAGTATACAAAACGCCTGTCGGCCTATGCAAAAGTGCAGGAAATCGAGGTCGCGGACGAGAAAGCGCCCGAGCATTTGAGTGAAGCGGACATGATTCTAGTAAAACAAAAAGAAGGCGAGCGAATTTTGGCGAAAATCAGTCCGGACACGCATGTGATTGCTTTGGCCATCGACGCCAAACAACGGACGAGCGAAGAGTTCGCCCGAGAACTCGATAATTTGGCAACGTACGGCAAGAGCAAAATCGCGTTCGTCATCGGTGGCTCGCTCGGCTTATCGGATGATGTCATGAAGCGTTCGGACGACACGATCTCATTCTCAAAAATGACGTTTCCGCATCAGTTAATGAAGCTCGTCTTGTGTGAGCAGATTTATCGGGCGTATCGGATTAACCGGAATGAACCGTATCATAAGTAACCGCGTATACATTCTTTTAGCGTCAGAGGCAGCTCACTGTCTTTGACGCTTTTTTTTGCAGGTAAATGTTTTTAACTACCGAATGCTAATCATATTGAAAAGATTTTATAGCGTTGAAAATCAAGCACTTATTTTAATTAAAATTCACAGAGATTGAATATTTGAAAGGAGGCTTCACTTTGAAAAAAACAGTTTTAATCAATGCATCTTTTTTGGTGGAAGTAGAGGAAATTGAAGTGCACAAAGATTTTGGAATGATTGATCAAGTCACAAACGAGTTGTGTCAGGACCAAACAATCCAAATTGGTACGAATGCAGTGAATGTGGAATGGGAAAGTTGCTCCACGGTTGTCTTAGACCCAGGTTCAATGAATTGTGGACTATGTTCAACTTGTGGACGATGGACAAAAGACAGAGAAAAAAGGGATCCATTGTTACAGTTGTGTAATGGAGCAACTTTTGAAGGGAAACTGCTGTGTGATGACTGTTTACCAGAAGATCACAGGTGGTCTTTTTAACAACATCATTAGACCCTTGAATATTTATTGGTCCTCAAAAATACGAATGTTTTTGAGTTGTTCAATCAAGTGTTCTTTCGTTACCGCACCATCGAGTTGGAATTGCTTTGGATAATATTCAGGCATGAAGATCGGAGTCCCTTTTGCAATCCATGCTTGGCGATACATGGCGTGGGTCTCTTCTCGTTGCATAAATAAACCTTCTTCAATTTCGACGTCATCATCATCTCCGAATTGGAATCGACAACACGAACAAATTTCAAATGAAGGATCATTAAATTCGTTGTAAGCAGGTTCGTCTAATTCATCAAATCCACAGACAGGGCAGGTATAGGTCATTGACTCATCTCCATCTCCATTTCTATTTCCATTATAATCATACATAGATAAACAACTAACGTCTAAATTACAAAGGAGATCTCTTTAATGCATGCAATGATCCAGCAAAAACTAATAGAAATTGAAGCGAAGTACGGTGTAAAAATTCTATATGCGGTTGAGTCTGGCAGCCGAGCCTGGGGATTCCCTTCAAAAGATAGCGATTATGATGTTAGATTTATCTACATTCATCTTCCTGAGTGGTATTTAGCCATCGATCCCCAAGGCATTGGACAAAAGCGTGATGTAATTGAAGAGCCAATTAACGATTTATTAGACATCAGTGGTTGGGAAGTCACGAAAGCATTGCGTCTATTTAGAAAGAACAATCCCCCTCTCTTGGAATGGCTCAGAAGTGAGATTGTTTACTATCAACAGTATACGCTTATAGATAATATGCGAGCGCTAGAATCAGAGGTGTTTTATCCGAACTCGATGTTACATCATTACTTAAATATGGCTAAAAACAACTACCGTGAATATTTGCAAGGACGAGAAGTCCGCATCAAAAAATATTTTTACGTGCTTCGTCCGATTTTGGCTTGCCAGTGGATTGAAAAATATAATACGGCACCACCGATTAGTTTTCATGTCCTTTTAGAGGATTCATTAAAAGATGGTGAATTAAAGCATTCGATTGATCGATTATTAGAGCGAAAGTTGGCCGGAGATGAGTTTGATTTAGAACCTCGGATTACCGTCATTAACAAATTTGTAGAACGAGAAATTCAACGTTTTGAAGTATATGTGGAATCGCTGGACGTTGAAGTAAATGATCCAACGGCACAACTGAATGATTTATTTCGATATACGTTGAAAGAAGTTTGGGGATGAGTAATCTATTCCATGTAGGACGAGACATGTAAATTATAGGTTAAATCTATTCAGCATGATTCTTCGAATATGAAGGTTTGGATATGTAGATGACTCGAAATCCTAAAATATATGGGTGGATGATATTGCGTAGCCGACTAACATTTACTTGGATCATCAAGCTGGTCTCGACCAACGTGAAAACAGTTCGAGTGCAAGAGCAAGAAAATACATGACACTTGGCCCCTTGGTCCATTGATACTGATCTAGAGAGTTTATATAAAGACTGGCTATCGAATAACGATAGCCGGTTTTTCTCGATGATCTGCGCCAATTATCTGATGCTGTATTGCCGTCAAAAATCCGATGTGATAAAATCACTTAGCAAATGATTATCATTATCAATTATAGGCATATAAACGTTACACATAAAACGGGGGAGAATTTAAACCAATGAACAATATCGAATTATATAAAACCGCATTTATCAACGGACTGGATGTCGAGCCAGACGCGTCATTCGAAGAAATGAAGCTCGGTGTCACGAAAGAATGGGATTCGATCGGCCACATGACGTTGATTGCTGAGCTTGAAGATGCGTTTGACGTCGATCTCGATTCCGATGTGATCACGGACTTCAACACGTATCAATCCGGCATCGACCTGTTGAAGCGATTAGGTGTGGACTTCGGTTAATGAAGCGCTTCGATACGATCGAGCGGTATGGAGAACGTAGCGCCATCTACGCGGATCGCGCGTATTCCTACGACGAGATGATCGAGACGGCCGACGCGATTGGGGATGAGATCGGTCATCGAACACTCGTCTTTATTTTGTGCGCCAACAACAAAGAGTCACTGTTTGGCTACGTCGGATGTCTCCGCGGACGCATCGTGCCGCTCCTGTTGGATGCAGCGATTCATTCGGAACAGCTGCAGCACTTAATTGACCGCTACCGACCGACGCACATTTGGGCGAATCGGGAGCATCATCAATTAGCGCAGGAGATGGACACGACTTATGAATATGGGGACTATGCGTTATTTGAATGTCCTCATGCAATCGAACATGAACTGCATGACGAGCTCGCGCTCTTGTTGACGACGTCCGGCAGCACGGGCAGTCCGAAGCTGGTACGGCTTAGCTATGACAACTTGTTCCGCAACGCGGCATCGATCGTGTCTTATCTAGACATCAGCGAAGACGATCGTCCGATCACGACGCTGCCGATGAACTACTCATATGGCTTATCCATCATCAACAGCCACCTCGTGTCTGGGGCGACGATCGTGATGACGGAGTCATCGATCATGCAGAAGGACTTTTGGCAGTTGTGTCGCGACCAACACGTCACGACGTTCGGTGGCGTCCCATTCATCTACGAGATGCTCAATCGGCTCAAATTCGAGAAGATGGAGCTACCGAGTTTGACGAAACTGACCCAAGCCGGAGGGAAATTGAATCTGGATTTAGCGAGTACGTTTACCGACATCTGCGAACGAAAAGGGATTCAGTTTTTCACGATGTATGGGCAAACGGAAGCGACGGCACGCATGTCGTATTTGCCTCCTGACCAGAGTCGTGAGAAGGCAGGCAGCATCGGTATCGCCATCCCAGGCGGTGAATTGACGTTACGCAATGAAACGGGCGAACTCATCACCGCGCCAAACGTCGTCGGCGAATTGATATATCGTGGCGCAAACGTGTCGCTCGGTTATGCCGAGGCATTGTCCGATCTCGCAAACGGAGATGAGAACGAGGGCGTCCTGCAGACAGGCGATTTGGCGTATATGGACGAAGACGGCTATTTCTTTATCGTCGGCCGCATCAAGCGCATGATCAAGATGCACGGGAACCGGATCAGCCTCGATGAAGTGGAAC
Organism: Exiguobacterium sp. SL-9; assembly: GCF_004336985.1. GTDB lineage: Bacteria > Bacillota > Bacilli > Exiguobacteriales > Exiguobacteriaceae > Exiguobacterium. The sequence goes on along the minus strand of NZ_SJUO01000004.1, from coordinate 277,083 downwards.
ATCTGTTACGAGCACACGGACATGAGTGTGTCTGTACAGGGACGGATGACGAGCTGTACGTCTACACGTTGCACGACGACCGTGTCGCTATCAAACAAGTCATCAAAGACATGATGCATACGAGAGGGGTTACGATTCTACAAATCGATGCCATTCCCCGGAACGAATCCGGAAAAATTCTGTATGGCGCGTTACCGAAACGAGAGCTCGTCACCAACTGAAAACGTAAACTGGTGCAAGTGAAGCCTTTGTTGAAAGCAATATAAGTTTAGAATAATCAGGTGAAGCTATGACGTTTATTTCAATCGAGTTTTTACTCTTTCTCGCCATTTTAGTGGCGATGTATTATACGGTGCCGCATCGCTTCCGATGGGTGCTGTTACTGACGGCGAGCTATTTGTTTTATGCGACGGTCAGTATCCAATTTATTCCATTGTTGCTCGTGAGCACGGCCTTTACGTTTGTCACGGGGCTCCTCATTGAACGACAAGATGAGAAGCAACAGAAAAAGCGGCTGATGCTTCTTGGTGTCTTCGTCTTGGTGTTGTTCCTCGGCTGGTTCAAATACTTTAACTTCGTGAACGACTCGTTACACACGCTGGCGACATCGATGGGGTGGAACTATGACATCCCATATCGCGACATCGTCTTGCCACTGGCGATTTCGTTTTATACGTTCCAGGCCATCAGCTATCTCGTCGACCTGTATCGCGGGAAACTGAAGGCCGAGCGCCATTATGGATACTTCTCGATTTACTTCGCTTTCTTCCCGCAACTAGTGGCGGGTCCAATCGAGCGGGCCAAGAAGTTGCTGCCTCAATTCAAGGCGGAACAACGGTTCGACTATGAGCATGTCAGCTATGGGATGAAGCGGATTGCTTGGGGCTTCTTTAAGAAGACGCTCATCGCTGACCGATTGGCCCCGATGGTCGCGAGCGTGTTCAGTCAGCCAAACCCGACCGGTTCTGAAATCGTGCTCGGCACGATGTTGTTCTCGATTCAATTGTACGCCGACTTTTCAGCCTGCAGTGACATCGCCATCGGGACAGCGAGACTATTCGGCATCAAGTTGACGGAGAATTTCCGACAGCCTCATTTCGCGGTATCGATCGCCGACTTTTGGAACCGGTGGCACATCTCGCTGTCGACGTGGCTCCGGGATTATATCTTTATCCCGCTCTGCAAAGGGAAAAAGAAGCGGCATCAGATCTATGTCGCTATCGTCATCACATTTTTGGTGAGCGGCATCTGGCATGGGGCCGCCTGGAGTTTCGTCTTGTGGGGTCTGATTCATGGTCTGTACCGTGTGTTCGGGGATGCGACGAAACATCAGCGGGAACAGATGGCGTCCTTCGTTCGACTCGACCGGACGCCCGAGCTTCATAAATGGCTGAAAATCGCCATCACGTTCCAGTTGGTCTGTTTCTCACGTGTCTTCTTCGTTTCCGACTCGGTCGCACAAGCGTTTCACCATGCCCGGTTGTATGTGACACCTTCGTCATGGGCACCGGTCGACATGCTGCAGGCACTTGAATTATTCTCGTTACTCGATTTACTTGTGTTCCTCTTCTTCTTTACGACCGTCCACGTGTTTCAGTACATCGAACGGACGAAAGGTTCGGCCTGGGACTGGTTGGCTGAGCGCTCCGCCTTCACGAACGTGGCGATTCAACTGTTCGTGATCGTATCGGTCTTGGTTTTCGGTGTTTCGAGTGAAGGGTTCATTTATGGTGGGTTCTAAGTGAAAGGAATGGCTATGAGAAGTGTATGGATGAAAATAGCGGTGGTCATCGGGATTGTTGTCATCTTGTTGATTCCGCTCAACAATTTTGTCAAAGAGTCGTGGGCGTACAATAACAACCGCGGTGTGTTAGCGTTTCGAGAAGACCCGGCTCCTTTGGATATTATCAACCTGGGGACATCGCACGCGATGTTCGGCTATGCGTTCAAACCGCTTGGCCTGTCGCATCTCGATTTGGCGTTGCCGAGCCAAACGATTGAGTACGACTTGAAGATGTTGAAGCAGTACGACGAGCATCTGCGTCCGGGAGGCGTCGTCATCGTCTCGCTCTCGCAAATCACGTTCAGTAACGCGGAGATTGGCCGGAAAGAAAACTATTATCAGGTGTTGGACCGGGAAGACATCGAACCGGTCAGTACGTTTGATTACTATACGTACACGTCGATTCCTGCATTGAACAGTGGGAGCGTCTATACGGCGCTATCGCGAGAGATCCGGGATTTCAGATGGGAGTCGCACAAACCGTGGGTGAACAACGGCAAGAATTATTCGGAACGAAAATACGAGATGGTCGAAGCGCAATATAAACAGGCTGTGAAGAATCGTGACATCGAGCAGAATATGGAACGATTGAAAGACATCGTCGAGTATTGTCAGGCAAAAGGTTATCGTGTCGTGTTGGCGATGGAGCCGGTCCATGAATCATACCTGGCCTACTTTAATGAGACAGCGATGGATCGACTTGTCCATCAACATCTGGAACCACTCGATTTAGATGTCCCGTTCCTGGATTATATGGAAGACGAACGGTTCATCCATCAGCGTGAGTACTTTCATAATCCAGACCATTTGAACGGGAAAGGGAGAACGCTCCTATCTTCTCTCGTCTATGAGGATTTGAAACGACTCGGCTATCTATAAGACAAGGAAATCTACAGCGCGTAGATTTCCTTTTTCAGTCTGTCGCCTGCTGGCTTTGCGAAAGTTTTTCTTCCATTTCCGTATGTAATTTGGTCACGATCCCATCCGGATGCGGAGAAATCGCGAGTTGAACATGGACCGGGAACAGGGTCCATAGGTCGGTCGGATAATACGAACCATCACGAGGTGAGCGATGGCCTTGAACGGTACATGATTCATCATCTTCATCAATGTATAATACAAGGGGGACCGACATGCCGGATCCCTGCTCGAAGCGGTCACCTTCTTGCACATACTCTTGAATGAGCGCCCAGACGTACACCTCGTTCTTCGTCGTATTCGTGTCGAGGATTTGATACGTGGTCCATACATCGCCGCCGAAGTTCGGTTCCATCACTTCGGTCGTCAAATAGCGTTCAATCTCCTTGTGATCAACGGAAACGGACTGGCTCATTGAGACGAATGATTCTCCTGTCGCCGTCTGATAGGCGCCTGAGACGAGCGTGATGGTACAAAATGTGGTTAACATGAGTTTTTTCAAAGTAAGTCCCCCGTCTCTGTTCACCGATAAAAGATTTGATTGTATCGTAGCGTATTTATTCCGAATTGTGGGATTGATTGACTAAAATTTTAAGGAGGTCATTGCATGCAGACTGTATATTTAGCGGGAGGTTGCCTCTGGGGCGTTCAAGCGTTCATTAAGACGTTACCAGGCGTCGTCGAGACAGAAGCTGGACGTGCGAACGGGACGACGGATACACTTGACGGAAACTATGACGGCTACACGGAATGCGTCAAAACGACGTTCGATCCGAGCGTCGTCACGATGGAGGATTTGATGGATTACTTGTTCGAAATCATCGATCCGTACAGCGTCAATCGTCAAGGCGAGGACGTCGGCGAAAAGTATCGGACCGGCGTCTATAGTACAGACCCACGCCATTTGGAAACTGCACGCACATTTATCGACAGTCGAAGCGACGCGGACCGGATTGCGGTCGAAGTGCTGCCGCTCACGAACTACGTCCGAAGCGCGGACGAGCATCAAGACCGGCTCGCGCGATGCCCGGACGATTATTGCCATATCCCGAAAGCATTATTAGAGAAATACAAACAATGAGCCGACACGATGCCGTGTCGGCTCATTTGTTACGCCCGCTCGAGGACATTCACGAGCAAGCAGTGCACGACCTCGTGGTCACGCACGTCATGCAGCTTGTAGTCTTTCCCGGGCAATGTATACCACTCGGCCGCCCCGACGTATGTGATGGCGAGCTCGAGCGATCCGTCTTCCTGACACATCGTCCGTAATTCAAGTTCTCCACTGATGACGCCGACTTCCTCGGTCATGACACCATGGGAGGCTTTAAAGATAGAAGATAGCTGACTCATAGCGAACTCCTTTCAAAATCAATAGATGCAGGCGTTGATGGCTGTTTGCAGGGCTGTCTTCTCTGACGATTGGAGGCTGAGTCCCCAACGGCTCTTCGTCTCGACCCACATCTTCGCGTAGGCACAGCGCGCTCCGGTGCGTGGCGGCTGCCATGTCGAGGGATCTTGGTCACCCTTTGAGCGGTTCGAGCTGGCTGAGACGGCGATGAGTTGCGGACCAGTCAAATCATTGGCGAAACTTTGGCGCTTTGTCGTCGTCCAGCTGCTTGCGCCTGAACGCCATGCTTCAGCCAATGGGACGACATGGTCGACATCGAGGCTAGATGGCGACGTGAATGTGACTCCATCATAGTAACTGTACCATGACCCTGATGTGACCGGGCAGTCGCCGACGTATGAGTCCGCGTCGCGTTTCAAGACGATTTGACGTGTGTCACAACCGTTGCCTTGACTGCTCCAATGCGGGAATAAGTCACGGCTATAGCCGGTCATCGTTCCTTCAGTCTTGACCGTTAATGCGTTCAACTTTGTGAGGGCGCTTGACTTCGATGGGATGCCTGGCGGGAGCGCCGAGGCGGTCAGTGTGGTCAAGTGGAGAGACGTGACGATTAAGACGATGGCAAACAACGAACTGATGCATTTTTTGAACATGTTTGTGCCTCCTATTATGTATGACGGTTGAATGATGCACATCGAATATACATGGCCAAAGTGTGGGAAATACGCAAATTTACCAAAAATGAATCGAAAGATTATAAAACTTGAGGTCAGGGACATGATACATGACATCAGACGTCCCGGCTTTAGCACTACTGACATACGCGCAAGCAACAACTATTGGTATAATGAAGGCGGTTTGTAGTAAAGGACGAAGGAGTGGGAATGAATGAATCAAAAAGACATCGCGGCGATCCGCAAGCATTTCAAGTTGAATGCGGAAGCGGTCAAAATCGCTGACATTTATAATATTTATATTCGCCAAGACAGCAACGAGATTTTCCACGAGGAATTGCGCTCGTTCCCGTTCGTCGAGCAGGAACATCAAGAGCTGTTCCTCGCCAACTTCAAGAAAGTGCTAGGCGGCAAGATTGACGAGAAGCTATTCGAAGTGAAGTTTCAACATCCAGAAGCCGGTCAGACCGATCATACACAGACGTTGTTGTATGAGGCACTCCGGACCGATGACATTGAAGAATGGGCCGGCATGATGCAGCGGGTTGCGTTGAAGATGGTTCAGGACGCGCCGTTCGAGAAAGACATGGTGATCACGTTCATCCGCTTCAAATACAATAAGCCGACGCGTCGCCATTCTGAGGAGACAGAAATCGATATGCGCGACGAAGTGTGGACATCACGGTTCATTCTCGGCAGCATCAACCAGACCGAGCTCCCAAAACAGTCGCTCGTGTTCGACTATATCGAGCGAGAGTTCAAATCGAATATCTTTATCAACCCGGTCATCAAGCTTGACGCGCCAATCGGCGGTTTCTTGTTCCCGTGCTTCACGGATAACGCGGCTGACGTCAACCATATCTTGTATGCGGCCCAGAAGGCACATCAACCGGACTTTGGATTTATCGAGAACGTCTTGAACGGGACCGAGATCGTGACGGCGGTCGAGGAGAAGGCGATGTTCGAGGAAGTCGTCAAGACCGTCATCGGCGAAGAAGTGAACGTCGGGACGCTCGCAACCGTCTATGACGAGATCAACCAGATGATCCTCGCCGAAGCGGAGCGTGAGGACGAGGACGAGAGCGTACCGATGATTGATGCCCGCACCGTGGAAATCGTATTGAAGGCGAGTGGGGTCGAGGACGTGACGACGGAGAAGGTGGAGCAGGCGTTCCAACAAGTCGTCGACGACCGTCAATATGAGATGAAGGCGAGCAGTGTCGTCCCAAAATATACATCGAAGTCGATTAAAATCAATACGAAAGTCGCGAATATCTCAATCAGTCCGCAAGACTTGAAGTACGTGAGACAAGTGAATGTGAAAGGAAAGCGGTGCCTGTTGATCGAATTAGAAGAGGATACGGAAATCGAAGGGTTCAAATTGATCTCGGAAGAACTGCTCGACTAATCTATTCCGACTGGAGGACATCGAGTGCATCCGATAGAGCTGATTGAACATTTGCTGGTAGCTGTTGTCGTATTTCTGATGTTTGCTGCGTCTTATGGATTTCGTGGGAAATGGCGCAAGATGATTCGTCTGTTGGCTGTACTCTGCATCATCGCGTATGCGGTGTTCTATGCAATCCGTCCGTCTTTAATCGAGGAACGGGTTGCTGCGGACGTCGTCATCCTCGAAGACGAACTCGAAGAACGATATCCGAATGAAACGTTCACCGTCACGACGATTCCATTTCGGACAGAGGGGTACGAGAGTACGGATCCATACACGATATATGTGACGTTTTCGAGTGAGCCGGACGCGGAGTATTACTATCAGGTGACAGACCAAGGCGAAATCGAGCAACGAGGATTCAGTTCGACGATTGAAGGGAAAATGGACTTTCAACATTTCGGAAAGTGAGCTCAGGCGCAACGCCTGAGCTATTTTTATGACAATCCGGTGAGGAAGGTTGAATTCATGACGTGTTATCGGTATGATGCTCTTGAAAGCGTTCTCTCGGTAAGTCTTATTTTTTTGACGTTTATCGAAAGCGCTTTCGATAATGGCTGAGAAGACAAAAAACCTCAACCCTTCTCCGCATGGAGAGGCATTGAGGTTGGAAGGATGTTTATTTTTTAGCCTTGCTCACTTTCAACTTCTTCCCTTTGATCGGTGTCGATTCCATCGCCTGAAGGACGAGTGAGCCTTTGCCGTTCAAAATGTCGACGTACGTCATCTGGTCGTTGATGGTGATGATGCCGATGTCGTCTGCCGTCACACCAGGGATTTTGGCGATCGTACCGACGAAGTCGACGGCGCGGAGTTTTTTCTTCTTCCCGCCGCTGAAGTGAAGCTTCATGATGTCTTGGTTGATGCGGGCCGTCTTGTTGTTGCGAACGACGCGTCGTCCGCTCAACTTTTCTTCGAATGCGGCTTGGTTGCGCGCGACTTGTGTTTCGGTCGGGGCATCCATCTCCGGGATATCGAACTTGATGAACGCTTCGATGGCGCGAACGAACTTGCCTTCATGAGGCGTCGCGAGCGTGATCGCTTTCCCGGCGTTGCCGGCACGGCCTGTGCGCCCGGTCCGGTGCACGTAGCTCTCTTTTTCCATCGGCACGTCATAGTTGATGACGAGGTTGACGTTATCGACGTCAATCCCACGTGCCGCGACATCGGTCGCGACGAGATAACGGAAGTTACCCATCTTGAAGCCTTCCATGACGGCGAAGCGGTCTTCTTGCTCGAGGCCACCGTGGAGTCGTTCGCACGAGTAACCGGCTTGATCGAGTTCGCTGTACACCGTGTCGACGTGTTCTTTCGTCCGGCAGAAGATGAGACAGCTGTCCGGATTTTCAACGACCGTCACATCTTGAAGCACGGCGAGCTTGTCTTCGCGGCGCACTTCAATCAAGCCGTGTTCGATCGTCGAGGCGGTAACCCCACTCGATTCGATCGCGACACGGACTGGTTCGTTCATGTGCTTTTGACACAAACGCTCGATGTCGTTCGGGAACGTCGCCGAGAATACCATCGTCACGCGGTCGCGCGGCAATTCTTGAAGAATCGCCTCAACGTCAGCGAGGAAGCCGCGGTTCAACATCTCGTCGGCCTCATCGATAATCAAGTAATCGATTTTATCGAGGACGAGCGTCTCCCGTTCGATGTGGTCCATGACGCGTCCCGGTGTCCCGACGACGACGTGCGTCTTCTGTTTCAATTCATCACGTTGCTTCGAGAAAGGCTCTTTACCGTAAACGGCAGTCGCCTTGATACGCTTGAAACGACCGATGTTCGTCATATCCTCACGGACTTGGACGGCGAGTTCGCGCGTCGGTGTGAGAATCAACACTTGTGGCTTGTTCTCTTCCCATTCGATGAGTTCCGTGACAGGGATGCCGAACGCAGCCGTCTTCCCGCTCCCGGTTTGAGCTTTGACGACCAAGTCTTGACGCTCGAGTGCGAGCGGGATGACTTTCTGTTGGACTTCGGTCGGTGATTCGTATTTCATGATGCCGAGTGCGCGTTGGATATCTTCGCTTAGGCGATAGTCTGAAAATCTTGGTTGATTCATAGGTTTACCTCATTTTCGTGTAAGAAACTTCTATTCGAGAAATTTTCATTAGCAATTTGGATTACGCTTCATTATACACGAAACGAAGCGGTTCGTCGTTCATGCCGAAAATCGGTCGAGTGCGAAGCGGGACAAGTCGTACGGACTCTTCGTAGCTAACGTTCGTTCAGCAGGAGCTTGTGCATGTCATGCCTCATGGAGCAACCGTTGCATATACGATTCAAGTTTGAACTGCGGATGGTCTTCCAAACAAGTTGCAAACAATGCGTGAAGTGATTGTTTGGCGCGTCGGATTGACACCGGGTCGACGGAAGCGGGATACGTCTGTAAATAGTCCTCGATGAACGAATGGTTCAACGTATGATACGCCTTGAATTGATGGACCTTTCTTCCTTCTTTCAGCGCCTGAGCCGTCAACGTTAACTCGCGCAACGTCTCGAGCATTTTCAAGGCATAAATAGGATTGTTTCGCTTCAACTCTTTCTCAAGCGCCAGCGAAGCATAGATGAACTCGAAGGGAACGTCGCTAGTCTCGTACCGGATTGAGCTGGCGATGAACCTTTCATGTTCGGTTTTCATGTGTTGGAGAAGTTGCCCGTCCCGATCGACCACCACGTTCCAAAGCGTGGAACGAACCGGGAGTATTTCAAGCGGCGCGATGGAGACGTTAAACTCTAAGCGGTTCTCAAGCAGGACAATCAATAAATAGATATCTGGTCCGAACTGCTTTTCTTTAATGAAAACCGGGGATAACTGTAGAAAGTAGTCGGCCAAACGTCGCTTGATTGATTGGGGGTCAACGTCAGTGCGGGCAGCCACCATTAAATCGATATCGGAATAACGGTCCTGATATCCTGCGACACCGGAGCCGAGCTGAACAACACCTTGAACGCCTGTGTTGGTTTGTAGGTGATTAAGAACGTGCTGGAAGTGTGTATCTCTTTCAACTGTACTGTACATAGAATGACCTCGTTTTCGTAGATGATAAATCCTTATTCTACCAATCGAGGGCAAACCCTTTAATCACATAAGGAGGATGCCGTGATGAAACAAACTTATGCACAACTGGTGAGGCTCTTGAGCCAGTCTCAAAACATGAATCATGAGGACGGTGTCGAAACAATCATCAAACCGATTCCAGACGCTGATGTGACCGGAGACCTCGACCCGCGGGTGTTAGCCGTCATCAAAGGGTATGCCGCATCCGAGCCAGAAATGTCATTCGACTTGGCGTCCGCCCGTGCCAGTATGGGTTGGCCGAACCGTGACGTGACGACGATGGACATCGCGACAGACCACGTTATGATTCCGAGCACTGACGGCGACATCCCGGTGCGCCTGTATCGGCCGCGAACGGAAGAGATGTTACCGGCCATTCTGTTCTTTCACGGGGGTGGCTTCTTCGGAGGGACGCTCGATACGGTCGAGAACCCGTGTAAACTGCTCGCCGAGAAAGTGAACGCCCTCGTCGTCTCGGTTGATTACCGGCTCGCGCCGGAGCATCCGTTTCCAGCCGGACTGAACGACTGTTACCGAGCGCTCGAATGGGTGCACGAGCGTGCCGATGCGCTCGGGGTGTCACGGGATGACATCGCGGTCGCCGGCGACAGTGCCGGCGGCAACTTGGCGACCGCTTGTTGCTTACTCGACCGATCGAACGAGACGAACATGATTCGTTTCCAGGCGCTCATTTATCCGGTCGTCAATCTGGGATCGATTCCGACAGACGATTACGAATGGACGCTCGACCGCTATGAAATCAAACATCATCACGACTTGATCCGTGGCGTCGTGATGGCACTCGGAGATTCAGAAGACCTCTTGAACCAACTCTATCTACAAGGCAAGGCCGAGCTGACCGACCCGCTCGTGTCGCCATTGTTCGCGGATGATGTGAACGGTTTGCCGCCCGCTTTGATCATCACGGCCGAATACGATTACCTTCGTCTCGAAGGCGAGGCGTACGCGCGTAAACTCGCACGCGACGGCGTACCGACGCGACTGATTCAATACCGCGGGATGGACCACGCCTTTATGGACAAGCTCGGGGACTATCCGCAAGCCGAAGACTGTTTGATTGAAATCGCAAATGGAATGAAGGAGATGACACGATGAAGACTTACACATTGAACTGGGATACATATAAACAATTGGCGCGGACAGCCGTCGCCGAAGGGGCCGTCCTCTTGAAGAACGAGGACGCGACGCTTCCGATTCAAGCGGGGACGACCGTTTCCGTGTTCGGGCGCAGTCAATTCAACTACTACAAGAGCGGTACAGGGTCAGGTGGGATGGTCAACGTCTCGCATGTGACGAGTCCGCTCGAGGCGCTTCAGTCGACCGAAGGAATCCAATTGAATACATCGCTTCTTGAGACGTATGAGACGTGGGTCGAGGCGAACCCGTTCGACCAGGGTGTCGGCTGGGCCGGTGAGCCGTGGTCGCAGCCAGAGATGGCCGTGACGAACGAACTCGTCGCGGCAGCGGCCGAAGCTTCAGACATGGCGCTCATCTTCATCGGACGCACGGCCGGTGAGGACCGGGATAACACGGCCGATGCGGGCAGCTATTTGTTGACGGACATCGAGCAGGCGTTGATTGAGAAGGTGTCAAAAACATTCGCGAAGACGGCCGTCGTCTTGAACGTCGGCAATATCATCGACATGGACTGGGCGCATCAACCGAGCGCGATCCTTTACACGTGGCAGGGTGGCATGGAAGGTGGGACCGGACTCGTCGACGTCTTGACGGGTGCTGTCACGCCATCGGGTAAGCTGACCGATACGATCGCTAAATCGATTGAGGACTACCCATCGACGAAAAACTTCGGACACGCGGACAAAGGCATCTATCAAGAAGACATCTACGTCGGGTACCGCTATTTCGAGACGTTCGCCAAGGACTCAGTGCTCTATCCGTTCGGGTTCGGGTTGTCGTATACGACGTTCACGACGGATGTTGTGAGCGCGATCGAACAGGATGGCGTGATCACGGTGACCGTCGATGTGACGAACACAGGCATGGTCGACGGAAAAGAAGTCGTCCAGCTGTACGTCGAGAAGCCACAAGGTGTGCTCGGGAATCCGGCGCGTTCGCTCGTCGCCTTCGGTAAGACGGACACACTCGCGCCGGATGAACGGACGACGCTTACACTCAGTGTCCCGGTCATGGACTTCGCGAGCTATGACGATAACGGCGCGACAGGGCACGCCTCAAGCTTCGTTCTCGAGGCCGGGACATACGAGCTTCACCTTGGGACCGACGTTCGCTCGGCGCAACCGGTGTTCACGTATGAAGTGGCATCTCTTCAAGTCGTCGAGACGCTCAGCGAGAACATGGCCCCGGTCACCCCGTTCGACCGCATCAAACCGGTCGCGGGTGAGAACGGCTATCTCGTCGAATACGTGCCGACGCCGCTCCGTTCGGTCGATGTCGAGGCACGTTACATCGCCGAACGTCCGGTCTCGCGCGACTACGCCGGTGACCACGGTTTGAAGTTGTCGGATGTGTATGCAGGCAAAGCCGAACTCGAAACGTTCCTCAATCAATTGACGGATGAGGATCTCGCCTGCATCGTCCGTGGGCAAGGGATGAACTCGCCGCGCGTGACGCCGGGGACGGCCGCCGCGTTCGGTGGGGTGTCGGACCGCTTGAACGAACTCGGTATCCCAGCGGCATGTTGCGCGGACGGTCCGTCCGGCATCCGGATGGATATCGGAACGAAGGCGTTCGCCCTTCCGAACGGGACGCTGCTCGCCTCGACATTCAACGTCCAATTAGTGGAAGACCTGTTCGAGATGACCGGACTTGAGATGCGGAAAAATCGCGTCGATACGCTCCTCGGACCGGGGATGAATATCCACCGCAACCCGCTGAACGGCCGGAACTTCGAGTACTTCTCGGAAGACCCGCACGTGACCGGCAAGATGGCAATCGCTCAATTGAACGGGATGCATCGCGTCGGTGTGACAGGAACGCTCAAACACTTCAGCGCCAACAACCAGGAGGCGCACCGTCACGATATCGATTCGATCGTCTCGGAGCGGGCGTTACGTGAGATTTACTTGAAAGGGTTCGAGATGGCCGTCAAAGAAGGCAAAGCGACATCGATTATGACGACGTACGGCGCCGTCAACGGGGTGTGGACGGCCGGGCTCTATGATCAGAACACACGTATCCTCCGTGACGAGTGGGGCTTTGACGGCATCGTCATGACCGACTGGTGGGCGAAAGTGAACCATCATGAAGACGAGTCGGCGAACCGTCAGAACACGGCGGCGATGGTCCAGTCGCAAAACGACTTGTATATGGTCGTCGACCGTCCGGACACGAACTCGTTCGATGACAACACGGGCGCGGCGCTCGCTGATGGGACGTTGACGCGCGGGGAACTGCTCCGGAGTGCGGCGAACATCTGCCGCTTCGTCTTGCAGTCTCCGGCGATGGAACGCGAGCTTGGCATTCATGACGGCACGGTCGAGGTGATCGGGCTCGACGAGGAAGCCGGACAAGCGATCGATTTCGATGTGATGTATCGCCACCTTGAAAACGGGGAGAGCGTCAGCTTAAGTGACGCCGACACGTCGACGGGGAACACGCACGTCTTCGCCGTCTCGGTCGATGAGACGGGCACATACGACGTGACGATCACGGCAAAATCGGACGCGGGCGAACTCGCCCAGATGCCGGTCACGCTGTTCGCCAACAACATCCCGGGCCCGACGTTCACGTTCAACGGCACGGACGGAGAATGGGTGACGCAGACGAAGCAAGTGTTCTTCTTGAACCAACACAACTATTTGCAGCTCTACTTTGCACTTGGCGGTCTCGACGTGAAAGACATCACGTTCACGCTCGTCGACTCGTTCAGCATGAAAAATGGATAATGAAAGAGCCGCCTCGTTTTCGAGGCGGCGTTTTAGTATGTCTGAAGCGTTTTGACGGCGTGACGGAGCTGTTCAATCTCCTCGTTTTGCCACCCGTTTCGGTCCACGGCGTTGATTAACTGATGACTGGCTTGGATGAGTGCATGTTTCAGTGCCTCAAGCGATACAGTCCCCATAGACGTCTTTGGATGACCATCTTCTACAAATGTGAGCTCGACGTCTGTGGCGGTCACTTTTTTAGCGGCTATCTGGATTGGGCCGTCCATGAACTGAAACGAGTATGTCTCCTGCAACGGGGCGAATAAGAGGGCACGGCAATTGTCGATCCACCAGTTCAAGACGACGGCGACAAAATCAGACCAATTTTGTCCCGAGAAATAATCATGGAAATCGATGACGAAGGCAAGATTGCCGATGATATGGGTCTCGTAAGTTAAAGAGTCGAGATCTACCTCGATTGAAAGATGATTCTTCATAAAGACTCCTCCCGATGATTAAATCAGAAAAATATAGTGAACTGAATCATAGTTGGGTAAATACTCGTATACAGAGTATCACAACTAAATCGGAGGGATGACGATGAACACGCTCTACATGAAACAAAAGGTTTTAAGCTTACGCGGACGTTTCACGATTAAGGATGCGGATGAGAACGATCAGTATTTCGTCGAAGGGAGCTTCATGAAGCTGCCGAAGTCGTTCACCATCTCAGACAAAGAAGGCCATGAGATTACGACCATCACGAAAAAGACGTTTAGTTTCTTGCCGAAGTTCTATGTCGATGTCGAAGGCCAGGATACAGTCACAATCTCGAAAGAGTTTACGTTGTTCAAACCGCGTTATACGATTGATTCGGCCGGAATCGATGTGCAAGGCAACTGGTGGGACATGGACTTCCAAGTGACGCAGAACGGTCAAGTCATCGGCAGTGTCCAAAAGAAATGGCTGTCATGGGGCGATAGTTACGAGATTCAAGTGGTGGATGAGACGATGGAGCACATGCTCATCTCGATCGTCGTCGCCATCGATTGTGCGAAGGCAGACCAAGCCGCAGGTGCGAGTGCGGCGACATAAAGGGGATGGAACGATGGAGTTTTGGGATGTGTATGATGTGGACCGCAAGAAGACAGGGCGGACGTGGCAACGGGGCAACCGTCTCGAGAACGGCGATTATCATCTCGTCATCCACGTCTGCATTTTCAACAAAGATGGACAGATGTTAATTCAGCAGCGCCAACCGTTCAAAGACGGTTGGTCGAACATGTGGGACATCACGGTCGGTGGCAGCGCAACGGTCGGCGATACGAGCCAACAAGCGGCGATGCGCGAGCTCGAAGAAGAAATTGGGCTGAAACTCGATTTATCGAACACGCGACCGCATTTGACGGTTAACTTTGACGAGGGGTTCGACGACATCTACCTCGTCGAGACAGAGGTAGACCTCGACAGTTTGACGCTCCAAGAATCAGAAGTTCAGGCCGTGCAGTGGGCGGATGAGGCGATGATTCTCAGCTTGATCCGTTCAGGTGAATTCATTCCGTATCACGAACCGATGATTCCATTGTTGTTCGCGATGCGAGGACAGTGGGGAGGAATCAATCATGTGGCAGCAGTACACGTGGATCAATAAACCTAATGAAGTGAGCGCAGGTGAGCACCTGACGTTCCAGACGGCACCAGACACCGACTTTTGGCGGAACACCCATTACGGCTTTAACCGGATGACGGCGCACGCTTTGGTGAAGGACGTGGCGGCCAAGCGGTTTACGTGCCGGGCGACGATCGAGATGGAGCCGAGCCATACATACGATCAGGCCGGCATCCTGCTATACGTTAACGACGAGCATTGGCTCAAGACGTCCGTCGAGTATATCCCAGATGGACCTTCACACCTCGGGGCCGTCGTCACATCCTTTGGTTATTCGGATTGGTCGACGCGGGATTTCCCGAACGACTCCATCCGCGGACGGTTGACGTTCGAACTCGTCTATACCGATGGCGATATTGAGGTGTTCTTCGAATACGAGGATGGTACGCGTGAACAGTTACGGATTGCTCATCTCCATGACGTCTCGACGTTGCGCGTCGGACCGTACGCCTGTAGTCCAGATACGGAGGCGCCTGGATTCAAAGTCACAATTTCAGATTGGACAGTTACGGAAGCATCGGTTACGGAAGCATCGACTTGAGTCATTGGTCGATGCTTTTTATATATCATTTTCATTTCACTTCAAGAAAATGGTTGAATCGAAGCATGGAAAAAATTTATAATGCAATTAACGAAAGCGCTTTCGGAAAGCGTTTTCAATCTGTACGTCACTAGAAAAGGCAAGGTCGATTGCGTCGTCCCTGCCTTCATTCATGCCAAGGGAGGAAATGTAATGAAGAAATGGGTCGCACTTGCACTCGGGACTGGTCTTGTCTTATCTGCCGCACAAGGCGCATCTGCCGAAAAGTCGGAGAAAAAAGACAACACGAAATGGAAGCTCGTCTGGTCGGATGAGTTCAACAAATCAAAGATTGACCAAACGAAATGGAATTTTGACACGGGTAACTGGTTGAAAGACGCCGAAGGCACGCCGGTCACACCGGGGTGGGGAAACAATGAGAAGCAGTTTTACACGGACAAAAACGAAAACGCTTTCGTAAAAAACGGGAACCTCGTCATCCGTGCGAAAAAAGAGCAAGTGACAGACGAACTCGGGTCATACGATTTCACGTCGGCGAAGTTGACGACGAAAGGAAAATTTAGTCAAACATACGGCCGCTATGAGATGCGGGCGAAGCTCCCGACCGGCAAAGGGCTATGGCCGGCGTTCTGGATGTTGCCGGAACAGGACCGCTACGGTGCCTGGGCCGCGTCTGGTGAAATCGACATCATGGAATCATGGGGCAGCCAGCCTGACAAGGTCGCCGGAACAATCCATTACGGCGAGAACTGGCCGAACAATAAATATACCGGCAAAGACTATCACTTCGAAGAAGGCAACGGCATCGACAAATGGCATACATATGCGGTCGAGTGGGAGCCAGGCGAGTTGCGTTGGTACGTTGACGGGAAATTGTATCAGACTCAAAACGATTGGTACTCGAAAGGGTTGAACCAAGCGACGAAATACAGCTATCCAGCACCGTTCGATCAAAATTTCTATTTGATTATGAACTTGGCCGTCGGCGGCTGGTTTGACGGGGACGTCGATGCGACGACGCCATTCCCGGCCGAGATGAAAGTCGATTACGTCCGCGTCTTCGATTTGAAAAACCGCGACTATCGCGAAGCGGTCGAACCGGTCTACACAGATGAAGAAATCGTGCTTCCGGACGGAGCGAAACAACCGTCTGAAGACGGCAACCTCGTCTACGATCAAGGCTACACAGAGCCGATCACGACCGTGACGAACGGTTCGCAGGCGCTCGACCCGGTGAATTGGAACTATGTGGCGCTCCCAGACTTCGGTGGGGCCGGATCGATCGACGTGATTGAACAGGCAGGCTCACGCTTCGCGGATATCTCGATCACGCAAGCCGGCAGCCAGCCTTACTCGCACCAATTGATTCAAAACGTATCACTCGGCAAAGGCGGTCACTACAAAGTGACGTTCGACGCGAGTGCTGACTCTGCCCGTTCGATTGCTGTCAAAGTCGGCGGCGGACCAGATCGCGGTTACGCCAAGTATTCGGATGAAGGCTCGTTCGATTTGACGACCGATGTCCAAACGTATTCGATGACGTTCGACATGACGGAAGACACAGACCTCGCGGCACGCCTCGAGTTCAACGTTGGTCTCAGCACGGCAGGTGTTCAAATCGGGAACGTCCGCGTCGAACAGACACCGCGTGAAGCGCTTGACCCGAACGCGACGAAACCGGCGCTCGGAGACGGGAACCACATCTATAACGGCACGTTCGATCAAGGGTCGATGGACCGCTTGACATACTGGCAGTTCGACCCAGGCGCGACGAAAGGGACAGGCACGGTTGATGAGGAAGCTCGTCATTTCGAGTTCGTGACGAACGCGAAGAAAGGGCAACCGGCAACGCTCGTCCAAAACGGCATTCAATTGACAGAAGGCCGTGAGTACGTGCTTCGCTTCAACGCGAAATCGGAACGCATCAAATCGCTTCAAGTCGGCCTGAACGGATTGGACGGACAAGCGTATCTCCCGCTCCAAGACGTGGCGTTGACGCGCGACTTCCAATCAATTGAAATCCCGTTCACGATGGAGCAAGAGTCGGACTTGTTGAGCCAACTCCAATTCGTGCTTGGTTCGGCCAAAGGCAAAATCACACTCGATGATGTGCAATTATTCGATGTGACACCGGTCGAGGTTGATCCATCGCCACTCAAGAACGGTTCGTTCACTGAAGGATTGACGCATTGGGGCTCATACGTCCACTTTGACGCCCAAGCGGCGGTCGAAGCGGTGAATGAGGCTGCTCAGTTGTCAATCACGCAAGAAGGACAAGAGCCGTGGAGCGTTCTCATGGAACAAGGCGGCCTCGAGTTGCATGCAGGCCAAACGTACGTCGTCCGCTTTGACGCCAAATCGACGGTGGCACGCAACATGGAAGTGACAATCGAGAACGCGGCGTACACGCGTTACTTGAGCGAAATCGTCCAAGTTACTCCTGAGACGAGCACGTATGAATTCGAGTTTGTCATGGGCCAGACAGACATGACAGCGATGAAATTCTTGCTCGGCCGCACGGACGGCTCGCCGCTCGGCGCGCACGATGTGACGATTGATAACGTCAGCGTGACAACGAAATAACGGAACAAAAGGAGCGCCTCGATTATGTGGAGACGCTCCTTTCTTATATCATTGTCCTTTTTTCCGGCTGATCAACCGCGCCGTCCGAAGCAAGGACGGGAGCAGTTTCCGACGCTTGCGGATGGCCAAATATCTAGCTTCCCACGTCGGTGTGAACTTACGTTTGAATTGACGGAGCCCGCTGAACGGATAGATGTAACTGATGTTCTCGAAGATGTCGGCCGCAATCCGTTCCGGCCAGTACGCGAACGTGTGCTCACCGACCGAGGCGAGCGGTGCCATGCCGAGGCCGACATGGGCGTAGTCATTTGACCGTGCCCACTCAATCACGTACAGAATCAGCACCTCGATCGATCCGGGCGGAGCCTCACCATGGGAACGCATCAAATCGATGGAGACGGTATCATTGCCGCGGAGCAACGTGATGAAGGCGACGACTTGTCCGGTCTCGTCACGAAGGAGGGCGACCGGATAGTGGGCCAAAGCCTGCTCAGTGAAAAAGCCGAGCGAGAAGCCTTTCTCGCTTCGATTGCCAAGCCAGTCGTCCGAGATGCCGCGCAGCGACGCCATCAACTCGGATGACGGGTTCATGACGATGTCGGTCGTATAGCCCCGCTTCGTGAATTGGTTATGGAGCGAGCGCATGTTGGCGCGCTTTTTTCCGGTGAGCGAGAACGTGGAGACGTCGACCGTCGCCTCTTCACCGAGCTTGAAGAATGTGAACCCGGCATCGTGCAGGCGCGGCATCCAGTCCGGGGTGACTTGATAAAAGAGCGGGATATAGCCGAGCCGGTCCGTCTCTTCGATAAAGGCGAGCAACAGCTGTGACGCGGCGTCTCTCACTCCTTGCACGTCACCGAGGACGATGGCGTGATTGCCGGATAAGGCGAACAACAGACACGCCTCGTCATCTGCTCCATAATAGATAAATTTGTCGTTCATATAGGCCAAATCGAACGCGCTCGTCGTCGCATGCGTGGCTTGAAACGCCGCGAAGCGGGACGGTTCGAACGACGAGCCGAGCTTCGGACGTTTCAACCGGTTGAACAGCGTGAATATGCCGATCAACAGCAGCCCGGACAAGACGACGGCGGTGAGGCTCAATGCAAAGGCCGCGTCCGGGTCAAAGAAAATCGTGTCGGTCTGACTGAACGACTGCAGCAAGAACGCATGCGTGCCGACGTATAGACTGACATAGGCGACGTTCCGGACGAAGCGGCTGACAGTCACGATCGAGCGATAGCGTTTATGCTGGGTCCGGGTCAACCAGACGAACAAGGCGAACGCGCCGACGACGAACGCTTCAAATAGATTGAAACCGCGCGCGATGACACCGATACTGGCAATGAAAACTGCGACGCCGACGAGCCAGAGTACGCGTTTCGTCCGGATATACATGCCGAACGTGGTCAGTAGCGTCAATAGACCAGCCGTGAACAGCGCGAGTGAGCCGATCCACTGCAACCAAAGGGCAGTCGAATAGAGCGGTGACACGCTCGGTAACAGTGTTTGGAACCAAAGGACGAGACTCGTCATCAACGCGATTAAGCTACCAGCAAGCCGTCCGGTCTTGGCGAGTGTGCGCGACACAATGCGCCAGACGACGGTCCCGATTTCATAGGACGACCCGATAATCGGTTTATATTCGATCTGTTTGACGACCTGGTCCCCGAAGACGAGCGCCGCCAAGAACAGGCCAATCATGAATGGGACGATGAAGTAGACGAAGCGATAGACGATCAAGGAAGACAAGACAATCTCTTGATCGATCCCAATCTGGGTCATCCCGACGAGGTATAATAAATCAAACGAACCGACACCTCCCGGGACGAGCGAGACGACTCCAACGATGGTCGCGACGATGAAGACACCCATCATGGCTGCGAGCGGTGCTTCGCCTCCAAGTAAATGCAGGGCATACAAGGCGACGAGTCCGGCCGTCACCCATTCGGCGAGCGACGTCGCGATATAGCCGAGCAATGTCGGCCAATCCAAGTTCGACCGCTTCCGCGTCACATATATGTAGAGCGGCAAGAGGGCGAGTGTCGCGAAGAGAACCGGCCAAATCCACTGTTTCGTTTCGGTGAGCGCATCGGCCGGGAAGAGCCCGAGCAGCACCCCTGCAGCAAGCAGAGACAAGCCGCTGATGAGCGTCGGGGTCATCCAACCGATGGCTCGGAGCAACCGCTTCGTATCCGTATACGGACGATACAACGATGTCCGGAGCGCGATGCCGATGACGCCGCCGAACCCGATCATGCCGTTCATCGCGTTGGTGATCCATGCCGCGCGAAGCAGCTTCGCGAGCGGGATACGGATGTCGAGCGAGCGCAATAAAAAGTAGTCGTAGCCGGTCATCGTCAACACGGCCACGAGGCCGAGGCTGATCAAGGCGATCTGTTCGAAGCCCGTCAACGCCTCTAACGTTTGAAACGCCGCGGCGAGCGACAAGTTTTGGAGCTCTTGTCCGCTCTGATAAAGAATCAATCCAATCAATAGGAATGGAAGCAACCATTTCAGTTGTTTCCAGGAAAATCGCTTTTGCATCGTATGTGCTCCTTCTGACAAACTATCGAAATCTTGATTAGCTAAAGTGTACTCAATCGAGTCGTGTAATCATAGTACGAGTCAGACGGGAAGACGGATTCAAAATCAATGAGATTCGTGAACCAAGGGAATATAGATTGTAAGCGCAAGAAACAGGACGAGTGAACGAAAATCAATCTGATACAGTAAAACAAAAGGGGGGACTGAGATGCTGACGTTTGAAGAGAAGTGGGAGAAAGTGCTCGCGTGTGACGCGGCGTATGACGGACAATTCTATACCGCGGTCAAGACGACCGGGATTTACTGTCGGCCCTCGTGCCGCTCACGGAAACCGAAACGGGAGAACGTCGATTTTTATGAGACGAAAGCGGAAGCGGAGTCGTTCGGTTTTCGGCCGTGCAAGCGATGTCAGCCCGAGGTTGACCGTAGTCCGGCGAGTGCGCTCGTCCATGACGTGACGGCGTTCGTGCTCACGCATTACAAACGGCCGCTCAAGCTCGAGGAAATTGCCGAGCATGTCAACTTGAGCCCGTTCTACGTCGAGCGGACGTTCACGCAAGCGACGGGCGAGACGCCGCGCCGTCTGCTCGAAAAGGTTCGCATCGACAAGGCGGCCCATTTGTTGCGGACGACGGACATGAGCAATCTCGCCATCTGTTATGAGGTCGGATTTCAAACCCCATCCAACTTTTATCGCGTCTTCCGACAGCTAAAGGGATGTTCACCGAGCCTATATCGAAAGGGGGGAGCCAATGAGTCGCGCATCATTCCAGATTCACGTCACCGCTCCGTTTGACTTTCAACAATGTCTGCAGTTTTTACGACGCTCAAACGACGAAGTGATGCATGTCGCCCGCGAAACGTCCGTCTTAAAGCTGTTCGATGTAGACGGACGATTGCTGCTAGGGGACATCAGGGAGACGTCCCAAGGGCTCGTCATCGTGTTCCCGGAAGACATCATCACGAGCGCGGAACAAGAACATGTGGAGCGATACGTCCGTGACTGGTTCGACCTCGACCAAGACGTCGCCGCGTTCGTGCGAATGGCTGAGACGGATGAACTGTTGCGTCCGCTCGTCCGAGAGTACGAGGGGCTACGCCTGATCGGGTTCCCTGACTTGTTCGAGGCGCTCGCGTGGGCCGTCATTGGCCAACAGATCACACTGTCGTTCGCCTATACGCTGAAACGACGGTTCGTCGAGCAATATGGACCATCCCGTAAGGTGGACGGCGTGACGTACTGGGCTTTCCCCAATCCTGAGACGATTGCGCTCCTCGATCCGAGTGAACTGAGACCACTTCAATTCAGCACCCGGAAAGCAGAATATATCATCGGCATCGCCCAGGAGATGACGGACGGACGATTGTCGAAACAGCAGTTACGGAACAAGTCATCCGACGTGATGCATGAACGGTTGCTGAGCTTGCGCGGTGTCGGGGAGTGGACGGCCGCGTATGTAAGGATGAAGTGTTTTCAAGATCCGACGGCGTTCCCGGCTGCTGACGCTGGTCTGCATCAGGCGTTAAAGCATCATCTCGGGCGAAGCGACAAGTTGACGGCAGACGAAGTGAGGCAGTACGGGGAACGCTTTGCGGGGTGGGAAGCGTACGCCACATTCTATTTATGGAGGTCATTGTATGGAGACGTATAGACTGGACTATGTGAGTCCGATTGGAATTCTGGAGATTGTCGGGACAGAGACGGCCATCCGCTCCATCCTGTTCGTCGAACGTACTGACGTCTGCTTTGAAGCGGAGGAGATGACGCCGGACGTGTTGAATACGTGCTACCGAGAAATCGAGGAGTATTTCAGCGGACGTCGCCGCGCGTTCACATTCCCGTATGAGGTGCAGGGGACGGTGTTTCAACAGGACGTGTGGCAGGCGCTGGTCATGATTCCATACGCCGAGACGACCTCGTATCGCGAACTGGCCGTGACACTCGGACGGGCCCGTGCCGTGCGGGCCGTCGGCAGCGCCAACGGACGCAACCGATTGAGCATCGTCATCCCGTGCCATCGCGTCATCGGATCGAACGGGACGTTGACGGGTTATGCGGGCGGCCTCTGGCGGAAGGAATGGCTGCTTCGACACGAGCAAACAAGCGCATATTCGGGCCTGGCAAAAAAACATCTCCCCCTCCATATCTGATACAATGGAGAAGTCCTATCGTGACGTCTGAATCGACGTAGTGGTCTAGGACGATTCTCGTCACTCAGGGCGATTATTTGGAGGGTACCATGATAAAATTACTAGCAGATTCAACTTGTGATTTATCCGATGACATTTTAGCAAAATATGAGATTGGCGTCGCGCCGCTCATCATCACGATTGACAATAAATCGTATGAGGACCGTGTCGACATCCAACCCGATGAGTTTTACGGAATGTTGGAAGCGCTACCGGAATTCCCGACGACGGGGATGCCGAGCCCGGCGACATTTATGAAGTTGATGGAAGAGGCCGTCGAGAGCGGACATGATGAGATTCTATGTATCTGTATGTCGAGCGGGACGAGCGGGTCGTATCAATCGGCCGTGCTCGGAAAAGAATACTTCGAAGAGGCGCATCCCGATTCGACGGTGAAGATTCATATCGTCGACTCACGTTCGATGAGTCACGGGAGCGGCTGGCTCTTGATGAAGAGCGCCCAGATGCGTGAAGCTGGGGCGACGTTCGAGGAACTTGTCGATTTCAACGAAAAGTACAAAATGAAAGTGAAGCACTTCTTGTCGGTCGACGACTTGGATCACTTGATCAAAAGCGGCCGCATCTCGAACGCGAGCGCAATCATCGGCAAGCTGTTGATGGTCAAACCGATCATGAGCATGAAGAACGGAAAAGGGGCCATCGTCGCCAAAGAACGGGGAACGCGTAAAGTGCTCAAGCACTATACGGACGAGTTCATCAAACGTTGCGACAACGACATTACCAACTTCGTCATCATCGGCTATACGTCAGATCAAAAGATTGCCGAGAACTTGAAGGCGAAGATTCAAGCCGAATCCGACTTCAAAGGCGAGATTTATCTCATGCAGATGGGCGTCTCGGTCGGGACGCACGTCGGCCTCGGAGCCATCTCGATGTTCTTTGTGGAAAAATAAAACGAAAGCCGTCTCATTCACGAGGCGGCTTTTTCTGTGGATAACGTTATCCACAGGCAGGGACAGACCAGACACGATTCACGGACCAAGAGTTATCCACAATCTCGAGGCGATAGACATCAGGATTGCTGAGATTACGCCACGTGTCGAAGTCATAGCGGTTATCCACATGTTGAAGAAGCAACGCGAGCAGGTTGCCGTGCGTCACGAGGACGGTCGCGCCTTTTACGTCGTCGAGTGGATCGATGACGCTCAAGATCCGGTCCGTCGCGTCTTGTCCCGACTCTGCGCCCGGTAAGCTGAACGAGGCGTCGGAGAACGAGTGACGCAACAGCTCGAACCAATCGTCGCGCGGTTCGAGCGAGAGGATGCGCTCGCGCAACTTCGGCTCTGTCTCAATGGTCAGCTGCTTGGATACGGCGAGCGGTGTAATCGAGGCGATGGCTCGCGTATAGTCGCTCGAGATGATGCGATTGACGGGAATGTCTTGAAAAAATTCAGCGAGGGCGAGTGCTTGCTGTTCGCCGGCCACGGTGAGCGGGGCGTCCGGCTCTTGGCCAGTGGCCGAGCAATGACGGATGAGATAGAACGTAGACATGAAGTTCCTCCTTGATCATTTTTATGCAGAAGCTAATAATGAAATATATGTAAAATAAAATCTTAGTATTGGAATTATTTGAATTTAGTATAAATCATGTTGGAGGTACGTATGACCCATTTTATAGAACAACTCAAAAATTCGTTAGAAAAGGGTTTCATTGATAAGCATCATCATCACGTGAGTCCATTTAAACCTGAGTTATTAATGAATGAAAAGCATAAGCGACAAGATGTACTCACTTCGCTTCTAGATGAACTGAAGGGATGCCAATCTTTCTTATTCTCTGTTGCGTTTATTACGGAGGCGGGCTTAGCTACGTTAAAATCTACGCTTTCCGACTTACATAACAAAGGTATCCGGGGAAAAATCATGACTTCGACGTACCAATACTTTAATCAACCTAAAGTCTTCAAAGAACTATTAAAACTGAAAAATGTAGATATTCGCATTTCAGAAGTTGAGGCATTCCACTCTAAGGGATACATTTTTCAACACAAAGAGTATTACTCATTAATTGTTGGAAGTTCTAATTTGACGTCTGGAGCGTTAAAGACAAATTACGAGTGGAATCTGAAGTTGACCTCTCACGAGAATGGCGAAATTGTCGGACACTTCCTCAATCAATTTGAAGAAATGTGGAATGTTGCAGTCCCGTTGACACCTGAATGGATATCAGCTTACGAACGTTCGTATCGTCCTGTCTTCGGAGAACGTGTAGCTGAGTTTCCCGACTCGTACGGAGTAAATCGATTAAAAGAAGCGTTACAAGTAGAACCTAATTCGATGCAATTAGCAGCTTTAAATGGAATTGAGGCCGTTCGTGCAAATGGAAATACAAGAGCGCTCGTCGTGTCAGCGACTGGTACGGGTAAAACATATTTAGCCGCTTTTGATGTTCGTCGCTATCGACCGAAGCGAATGCTATTTATCGTTCATCGGGAGCAAATTCTGCAAAAGGCAAAACAGGATTTTCAGCGAGTAATCGGGGGGAAAGAAGAAGATTTTGGAGTTCTTTCTGGAACGAGTAGAGCTATACATGCTAAATATGTGTTTGCGACCATTCAAACGATTTCTAAACATGAAACCCTAAATCAGTTTGACCGAAACGCATTCGATTATATCCTAATTGATGAAAGTCATCGGGCAGGAGCGACTACGTATCAACGAATTATTGAGCACTTTACGCCAGAATTTTTACTAGGAATGACGGCAACTCCTGAACGCTCAGATGGATATGATTTATTTAAGCTGTTTGATTACAACATTGCATATGAGATTCGATTGCAAGAAGCGCTTGAAGAAGATATGTTATGCCCGTTTCACTACTTTGGGGTGACAGACCTTGAGGTGAGTGGAGATCAAGTAGAGATTGATGTATTCAATCAGCTCGTGTCAGAGGAACGAGTGACAAGAATTATAGACAAGATTGATTACTATGGTTTTTCGGGGGAGCGTTTGTGTGGTTTGATGTTCTGTAGTTCAAAACGAGAAGCGAAACGACTTTCTGAAGAATTGAATCGTCGAGGTTTTAGAACATGTGCTTTAACCGGAGATGATTCGCAAGAAAAAAGACAAGTAGAAGTGACTAACTTGGAAGAAGGTCGCTTAGATTACATTTTAACAGTTGATATATTCAACGAAGGAATTGATATTCCGAGCATCAATCAAGTTGTCATGTTACGTCAGACTGAATCTAGTATTATTTTTATTCAACAACTAGGACGAGGATTACGAAAGCATAGTTCAAAACAATACGTGACAGTTGTTGATTTTATTGCGAACTATAAGAATAACTATTTGATTCCAGTCGCCTTATCTGGAGACCGGTCTCAAAATAAAGATTCGATTCGGAGAAAAGTGATCGATCGTAGCTATATTTCTGGCACGTCAACTATTAATTTTGAAGCCATCGCAAAAGAGCGCATTTACGAATCGATAAATCAAGCAAAACTAACTGACTTAAAAGTGTTAAAAGAGGCTTATCACAATCTGAAAAATCGTTTAGGCAGATCTCCGATGCTAAGCGATTTTGTTGAACATTATTCAATGGATCCAATTGTTATTGGAACAAAGAAGGGTCATTACGGTGCATTTTTGAATATAGTGGAGCATGATCTCCCTGATCTTCCCTCCGTTCACTCTAAAATTCTGTTGATGGTGAGCCAAGAGTTATTATCAGGAAAACGAGTACATGAGACATTGTTAATGCAACTTCTATTGGAGCAGGAGAGCTTGAATAAAGAAGACTTTATTCATCATTTGCGTAAACATGAAATACGGAATGACAAAGCTACCATTCACTCTTTAGAGAACGTATTGTCATTAAACTTTTTTAAAGATGCTGATCGCTTAAAGTATGGTGGAGAAACTCTAATTTCATGGGAGAATGAAATATATAAATTTTCATCTCATATGCAATTTTTATTAAAAAATGAGTGGTTTACTCAGCTGTTTAAAGATGTATTAACCGCCTCCTTAGCTAGAGGTCAACGATACGACCAAACAAAACCATTAACCCGACTTGAAAAGTACACGAGGAAAGATGCTTGCCGCTTGTTGAATTGGGATAAAGAAGAACAATCAACGATTTATGGCTATAAAATAAAACATCAAACTTGTCCAATTTTTGTCACGTACCATAAGGGTGAAGACATTGAAGCTAGCGTCAATTACGGAGACTCCTTTATTAATCCAGAGGTATTTCATTGGTATACGAGAAGTAGAAGAACGACAAAATCGGAAGAAGTACGTAAAATCATTGAGGCACAGGAAAGAGAGATCGATATTCATCTCTTTGTGAAAAAGGATGATGATGAAGGCGGAGATTTCTACTATTTGGGTGAAGTCAAACCGGATCGCGAATCTGTTCAAGATACGACAATGCTGAATCAAGACGGACAAGAGTTATCGGTTGTCACGATGAACCTACTTCTTCAAGAAAGCGTTGACCAACAAATTTATGACTACTTACATGAACAAACGCATTAATAAAAGCCGAGACGTGAGGGGATTACACGTTCTCGGCTTTTGTCGTTTGCTTGATGACGTCGTTGACAGCGGGAATATCTGCCGGGGCCCAAACGAGGGAATGTAAGTTATCGCGTTTTAACCAAATTAACGCATCGTGTTCTGTCGCGGTAGGCGTTCCTGATTTTAACTCAGCACGCAATGAAATCAATTGAATGATGAACGTTTCATATTCATGTACATGTTCATTAATCACTTCGTGCGCAGTGATTTCACAAGCTAACTCTTCAGAAATCTCACGTTCGAGTGCTTCTTGCAAATTCTCACCGTCTTCAACTTTTCCACCAGGGAACTCCCACATATTTGGAATCAACATATTCGTTGAGCGAAGAGCGCAGAGAATTTCTTGATTTTCGTTTTCGATCACTGCTGCAACTACTTTAACTTTCTTTTTCATCATAGCTACCTCATTCTCTTTCATATTCATAGTTTTCATCATAACATCCCTAGTTAAGTAGAGCTGACTATACAAGAATCTCTAAAAAAGTTTTTCCGTACTTAACCCTTATCAAACATCACAAAAGCGTTATAATCAATATAACAATTATAAACGGGGCGAGTCGGCGAATGGGGATTTACCGAATCGTCTCATACACAAATCCAGGGGAGAAGGATGGGGTTTTCATGAGCAGTGTTCAAAAGAAAACAGACGTCATTTTGATTGGGGCAGGGATCATGAGTGCGACGCTCGGGTCGCTCTTTAAAGAGCTCGTACCAGAGTGGGAAGTCAAAGTGTTTGAAAAGCTCGAAAGTGCAGGGGAAGAGAGTTCGAACGAATGGAACAACGCCGGGACGGGGCATGCTGCCCTCTGCGAGTTAAACTATACGACCGAGAAGGCGGATGGCACGCTCGATATCTCGAAAGCGATCAACGTCAATGAGCAGTTCCAAATCTCGCGTCAGTTTTGGGCGCATCTCGTCAATAAAGGTTTGATTCAAAATCCGGAAGCGTTCATCCGTTCGATTCCACATATGAGTATGGTCCAAGGCGAGAACGATGTCCGCTTCTTGAAAAAACGTTTGGAAGCGCTAACAAATAATCCGTTGTTCGAAGGGATGGTTTTATCGGATGACCCGGAACAGCTCCGTGACTGGATGCCGATCGTCATGGAAGGGCGTTCCGTCGATGAGCCGATCGCGGCGACGAAAATCGACTCAGGCACCGACGTCAATTTCGGCGCGCTCACACGGATGCTGTTCGATCATTTGACCGGCCAAGGCGTCGAGGTCAATTACAAGCATAGTGTCGAGGACGTCAAACGGTTGGACAACGGACTATGGGAAGTGAAAGTAAAGGATATTCAGGCGAACACGATTGAAACGCACACAGCACCATTCCTGTTTATCGGTGGCGGTGGCGGCAGCCTGCCGCTCCTTCAGAAGACGGGCATCCCCGAATCGAAGCATATCGGTGGCTTCCCGGTGAGCGGTTTGTTCCTCGTCTGTAAGAACCGTGACGTCATCGAACAACACAACGCGAAAGTATATGGCAAAGCGAAAGTCGGCGCACCGCCGATGTCGGTGCCGCACCTCGACACGCGTTTCATCGAAGGGCGCAAAGAGTTGTTGTTCGGGCCGTTTGCCGGCTTTACGCCGAAGTTCTTGAAGACGGGCTCAAACCTCGACCTCATCCAATCGGTCAAACCATACAACGTCGTGACGATGCTCGCGGCCGGGGCGAAAGAGATGCCGCTCACGAAATATTTGATTGAGCAGGTGCTGTTGTCGCATGACAAACGAATGGACGAGCTCCGTGAGTTCATCCCGACTGCGAAGAACGAGGACTGGGAAATCGTCGTCGCCGGACAACGGGTCCAAGTCATTAAAGACACGCCAGACGGCAAAGGGACGCTCCAGTTCGGAACGGAAGTCGTCAGCGCGGAAGATGGATCGGTCGCCGCACTTCTCGGTGCGTCACCGGGCGCCTCAACGGCCGTGCACGTCATGTTAAAAGTACTCGAGCAGTGCTTCCCAAGCCGGATGCCGGAATGGGAACCGAAAATCAAAGAGATGGTGCCGTCTTATGGCGTCTCGCTCTCGGATCACCCGGAACTATTCAAGACGATTCATGAATCGACAGCGATGGCGCTCGGTCTGAAAGAGAAAGGCGTCGTCCATAATTAAGCGAGTACAGGCGAGGATATGTTTATATTCTCGCTTTTTCTTTGTGATTTTTGCATAAAAAAAGACCTCTTCGCACGGAAGGGGCCAATCAAGTAGTGGCGACAGGTTCTTCGCTCAAATAAGCAACAATTTGTTGATCGATGATTTCTTCCGATAATTCAAGCGCGAGCGAAAGTTCTTTCACGAGGATCGTTTTAGCGTTCTCTAAAATCTTACGGTCCTGTTCATACAACTTCTTATTCAACAAGAGAGCTTCGCTTTGGCGGCGGGCAAGCGTGTTGATGACTTGAGCGATGTCGTGGCGGTTACCCGAGTGCACGACGTTCAAGAATTCGCGATTGCGGTTGTTCGGATGGGGATTCCATTCGACACCTGGCGAGCGGAACGATTCGAGGATCTCTTTTGCTTCTTTCGCTTCGAGGAGCGTCAACATCATCACTTTGTCACTATCGACAGGGATACTGATTTGCAACTTCTGTGCGTTGTTGATGGGATGGAGCGTGTAGTACGACTTCGTCTCACCCGCGACCGTCATGTCGGAAATGTCGTCAATGCGGCAAACTCCGTGGGTCGAATAGATGATTAAATCACCAGTTTTGAACAAATCGATCACCTCTTCCTTTCATCAAGTATAGTAGTTCATGACACGAAATGTCAACTCGGTTGACATTTGAGGTGAGATATGACACAAAAAAATCCCTCCCGATCGTTAGGAGAGATTACAGATTCCAGTCGGCTTTCAACAACATTTTCAACTGTCGGAACGCGTCGTCACCGAGTGAATCGGCTATTTTTTGTTCGAGTTCGGCTTTCAACGCCTCGTTCTGTT
Organism: Exiguobacterium sp. SL-9; assembly: GCF_004336985.1. Taxonomy (GTDB): domain Bacteria; phylum Bacillota; class Bacilli; order Exiguobacteriales; family Exiguobacteriaceae; genus Exiguobacterium. The sequence goes on along the minus strand of NZ_SJUO01000004.1, from coordinate 246,952 downwards.
CATAACAACGAACACCGAGTTCGGTCAAGGCGATACATTTATCTTTCCGGCTCGTCGGGTGATCGGTCACCGTGACGAGTTCTTTCGCTTTCAAGTTCTTGATGAGCTTATGGATCGCTTGACGGGAGATGTGGACGTTGCGCGTCACTTCGGCAATGGTCGGCTTCGTTTGATAAATCCGGGCGAGCACGTACCATTCGGAGTTGGAGATGTAGATATCGTGTTGCTCGTTCCAAGCCCGTTCACTGATACGGCGGATTTGGTCGTGTCGCTCACTGAGGAGGTCGAGGAGTCGTGTCGTCGGTTCTGTTGGAGTCAAAGTGGTCACTCCTATTCGTTTTTGTCGTTCCTAACTATACAAAAGCGGATGTGTCGCGTCAATGCGCGAGATGAGTTCGTGAAGCTTCGATAAGATCGACCGATTTAGGGAACAGAAAAACAGAGGAGGGACTTGCATGCCGACACGCACCGATTTGTTTCAACGCTATAAACAACATATTCTCGATCTACCCGATTTGGAAGAGGCGACACTGAAGAGTGAACCGTTGCTGCTCGAGGAGGACCAGAACAAGCAACTTACGATTTATTATGCGCCGTTCGAATACATCAACCCGAATGCCAAAGTCGTCATCGCCGGAATCACGCCGGGACTGTACCAAATGCGGCAATCGTTCGAGGCGATTCGTGATTTAGCGGACGCGCCCGACGAGGAGGCGCTCCGAGCCGTCAAACAACGAGGCAGCTTCTCCGGACCGATTCGTAAGAACTTGGTGACGATGCTTGACGACTTGGAGTTGCATCACCACCTCGGTCTCCCGACGACGCTTGACCTGTTCGGCGAGGCGAACCATCTTGTGCAGAACACAGCGGTGTTGCCGTATCCGGTCTTCTATAAAGGGAAGAACTATAACGGATCGAGCCCAGACATGTTGAAGACGAACTTGTTCCGATCTTATGTCGAAGGTAGCTTCGCTGACGAAATGGCTGTCCTCGAGGACGCCCTTATCTTACCGATGGGGATTAACGTACGCCGGGCCGTCGAGACGCTCGTCGACAAGCGGATTATCGCGCCGGAACGTGTCGTGAGCGGATTTCCCCATCCATCCGGAGGGAATGGACATCGGCATCGCATCTTTGCCGAAAATCGTGAATCGATGCGACGCCATATCGCCGAACATTTCAAACAGCACCCGCTGAAGTGAACCGCCCCGTGCGGTTCTTTTTTGTGAAGCACCTCAACTGACAAGTTTGCTTTAGTTCGCTAAAATGGAAAACGGTTATCATCCACTTTTTCATCACGAAAGAAAGGAACCGTCTATGATCACGTTAACGAATGTCAGCAAGCAGTTCGGACGCGACGCAGCCGTCCGTGACGTCTCGCTTCAGATCGAGCGGGGCGAGGTGTATGGCATCATCGGTGCGAGTGGGGCCGGCAAGTCGACGTTGCTCCGGTTGATGAACCTGCTCGAGACACCGGATACCGGGGAAGTCACGGTCGATGGGGACGAATTGACGGGCTTAACGAGTCGACAGTTACGCGAGAAGCGACACGTCATCGGGATGATCTTTCAACAGTTCAATCTCGTCGCGAACAAGACCGTCTATGACAACGTGGCCGCCTCACTGAAGCTGGCCGGCCGCCCGCGCTCGACGCATGAGGCCCGTGTACTCGAGTGCCTACGTTTCGTCGGCCTCGAGTCGTTCAAAGACAAGTATCCGGCGCAACTAAGCGGTGGTCAAAAGCAGCGCGTCGCCATCGCGCGGGCGCTCGCGAACGAACCGCACGTCTTGTTATGCGATGAGCCGACGTCATCGCTCGACCCGAACACGACGGGCGAAGTGCTCGGCGTGTTGAAGTCGATTAACGAGCGGCTCGGCGTCACCATCGTCATCGTGACGCATGAGATGGACGCCATCAAACAAGTATGTGACCGCGTGACCGTCATGACGGACGGTGCGGTGTATGAGACGATTGACGTCATTCCGAGCGGGGTCGCCGACATCGACGACAATCCGGCCTGGTTCGTCAATCAACTGAAGAAGGCGGGTGAACCACATGCCTGAGGTGCTCCTGCAATATCAGACCGAGATTTGGCAATCGATCGGGGAGACGTTCATCATGGTCGGCGTCTCGATTCTCGCGGCCGTCCTCCTCGGTCTGCCGCTCGGGACGTGGCTCTACTTGTCACGAAAAGGACAACTGTTAGAGAATCGGGCCGTCTTCTCCGTGCTCAACTTGATCGTCAATATTGTCCGCTCGTTCCCGTTCCTGTTACTCGTCGTGTTTTTGATTCCATTTACGCGGCTCATCATCGGAACGGCCATCGGGACGGCGGCGGCGACCGTGCCGCTCGCCATCATCGCCATCGCCCATTACTCGCGTCTCGTCGAGCAGTCACTCCTTGACGTACCGCGTGGCGTCGTCGAGGCGGCCGTGTCGATGGGGGCGTCCATCAAAGACGTCATCTTCAAGTTCCTATACGTCGAGGCCCGTTCCGGTCTCGTCCTCGGGCTCACGACGTCAATCATCAGCTTCATCTCGTACTCGACCATCATGGGGGTGGTCGGGGGCGGTGGCATCGGTGACTTTGCCATCCGCTACGGCTATCAACAGTTCAAGACGGAGCTGATGATGTACATGATTTTGATCATGCTCGTCTTCGTCCAGATGATTCAGTTCACCGGTACGACGGTGGCCCGACTCATCGACAAACGCTAATCATCTACAGAAAGAAGGAAACCACATGAAAAAATTAATGACGCTCTTCGCCTCACTCACACTCGTCCTCGCGGCATGCGGGAACGACTCGGAAACATCTACGACGGAAGCCCCGTCAAATGAGCCGCAGACGCTCAAAGTCGCATCGCTCATTCCACCGATGACGGATATGCTTGAAATCGCGAAAGAGCAGCTCGCAGAAGACAACATCGAGCTCGAAATCGTCGTCCTCGGCGATAACGTCCAACCGAACACGGCGCTCGCAGCGAAAGAAGTCGACGCGAACTTCTTCCAACACGTCCCGTACATGGAAGAGTTCAACCGCAGCAATGACGCCAACCTCGTCCCGATCGAACCGATTTACTTCGCCAACTACGGCGTCTACTCGAAAGAGTATGACAATATGGACGACATCCCGGAAGGCGCGACGCTCGCCATCGCCAATGACGTCTCAAACATCGACCGCTCGCTCTCGTTGCTCGCCCAACATGATGTGATTGAGCTCGGTGAGAAGAACGGTTCGTATTACACGCAAGCCGATATCACGGAAAACCCGAAGAACCTCAAGTTCGAGGAAGTCGATTTGCTCATGCTCGCGCGTGCGTATGACGACGTCGATGCGGTCCTCATGACGCCGGCCTACGCGGCTCCACTCGGCTTGACGCCGAAGAGCGATGCTCTCTTGACGGAAGGTGTCGAGAACGACTTCGCGATCACGCTCGTGGCCCGTGAAGACAACAAAGATGAAGAAGCGATCCAGAAACTCGGCGAAGCACTCACAAGTGACGAAGTCCGAGCGTTCTTGGAAGAGAATTACGAAGAAACGGCGATTCCGGCGTTTTAACGAAAAAAGATTGAGCCCAGGTGGCTCAATCTTTTTTTAGTATTCCTCGTATTCTCTCGGGTCTTGGTTGTCGATGCGACCGTCTGGTTTCGTGAGTGCGTTGAGCGTCTCCATCTCGTCCTCGGTCAGTTCGAAGTTGAAGACGTCGAGATTCTCCTTTTGGTGCAACTCGCTCGATGAACGCGGGAGCGGGATGACACCGAGTTGGACGTGCCAACGCAAGATGACTTGGGACACGGTTTTGCCTTTTTGTCGCGCTAACTCGGCGATCGTCTCGTCATGCGTGACGGTCCGAGCACGACTCAACGGGCTCCACGCTTCGGTGATGATCCCGCGCTCTTTGTCGGCCTGACGCTGCTCCACTTGTGAGAAATAGGGGTGAAGCTCGATTTGGTTGATGACCGGTGTCTCACCCGTCTCCTCGATCAAACGGTCGAGGTGCTCGGGCATGAAGTTCGAGACGCCGATGGAACGAATCCATCCGTTCTCTTTCGCTTGGATGAGTGCGCGCCATGCCTCGACATATTTGTCTTGTTTCGGGTTTGGCCAGTGCAACAGGAACAAGTCCCAATAGTCGAGATTCGCCCGATAGAGCGACTCGCGAATCATTTCCAGCGCGGCATCGTAGTCGAAGTATTGCGCGCGGAGCTTCGACGTCAAGAACAGTTGCTCTCGTGGGATGCCGGATTGACGGACAGCCTCGCCGACTGCCCCTTCATTGTCGTAACGAATCGCTGAGTCGATGAGCCGATAGCCGTTTCGAATGGCGCTCGTGATGGCGTCGACGCCCGGTTCGCCTCGTAAATAGACGGTGCCGAGCCCGATGGCGGGAATCTCGTAGCCGTCATGCAGTTTGATGGTTGGGATATTCATAAAATGCCTCCTCATTCAAAATCCGTTCTCTTGTCCGCTATTCCACTTTCCGGGGAAATGAAACGTTTGAAGCGGTTGGTTTGGATTAAAATGAAGTTGCCTATTTTCCTGTTTTTGGGATAATTGAAGTGAGGTGATAGGGATGAAGTGGTGGTGGATGAGTGGGTTGATTGTGGCGATTGCTTTGTTTTATGTGAATGACAGGTGGTACGGACAGGCAGCGACGTTTTGGGTGCCGATTAGTTGGATGGTTTCAATATTGATCTTAGTGAGAATCACGTATCCGAAACGCAAATGGTGGTCTGGTTTTGTTGCGATATTTTTAGTCGGTGCGTCGATTGTCCTTTCAATTCCGACTTACTCAGTCGCTGCAGCGGAACAAGAACTATTTACAACGTATGGGAACGTTACTTATACGGAAAGTGTACGCACAAGCGGAGATGAATGGAATCCGTTTATTCCAAGTGTGGCTTATGTATTTAAAACTGAAACCGGTCAATCGATTTTGTTCATCCCGGACTCCGGAAAAACATTCGAAATCTAAAAAACGCGTCCTCCAATGTGAGGACGCGTTTCTGATTAGTTGCGAATCATATAATCGAAAGCACCGAGTGCGGCAGTCGCACCAGATCCCATCGAGATGATGATTTGTTTGTAGGCGCTGTTCGTGCAGTCGCCTGCTGCGAATACACCTGGAAGGTTCGTCGCGCCGTGACGGTCGACGACGACCTCACCGAAGTTGTTGCGTTCGACCGAGTCGAGCCAGTCCGTGTTCGGGACGAGACCGATCTGGACGAAGACGCCTTCGAGTTCGACGTGATGTGTTTCGTTCGTCTCACGCGACAAGTACGAGATGCCGTTCACTTTGTCCGTACCCGTGATTTCTGTCGTCTGAGCGTTCGTGACGACGGTCACGTTCGGGAGGCTGTGGAGACGGTCTTGAAGCACTTGGTCGGCTTTGAGTTCAGAAGCGAACTCAAGCACCGTCACGTGTTTGACGATCCCAGCGAGGTCGATCGCTGCTTCAATCCCAGAGTTGCCGCCACCGATGACTGCGACGCGCTTGCCTTCGAAGAGAGGGCCATCACAGTGCGGGCAGTAGGCGACACCTTTGTTTTTGAACTCGGCTTCACCTGGTACGTTGACGTTGCGCCAGCGTGCACCAGTCGAGAGGATGACGCTCTTACTCTTCAAGACGGCACCGTTCTCAAGTTCGACTTCGACGAGGTCTTTCTTCTCGAGGCGCTTCGCGCGTTGGAGGTTCATGACGTCGATGCCGTACTCTTTCACGTGCTCTTCCAAGCTCGCGACGAGTTTTGGGCCTTCCGTGTAAGATGTGCCGATGAAGTTCTCAATCCCCATCGTGTCCATCACTTGACCACCGAAGCGTTCTGCGACGATGCCGGTCCGGATGCCTTTACGAGCCGCGTAAACCGCTGCGCTTGAACCGGCCGGGCCACCACCGATGACAAGGACGTCATACGGCTCTTTGTTTTCAAACGCCGAAGCGTCCGGGCCAGTACCGAGTTTCGCCAAAATCTCTTCAAGTGACATGCGTCCGTTGCCGAACGCCTCACCGTTCAAGAAGACGGTCGGAACAGCCATGATTTCTTTCGCTTCGACTTCTGCTTTGAACGCGCCACCGTCGATCATCGTGTGTGAGATGTTCGGGTTGAGAACGCTCATGACGTTGAGTGCTTGGACGACGTCCGGGCAGTTGTGGCAGCTGAGGCTGATATACGATTCGAAGTGGTACGTGCCTTGAATGTTTTGAATCTGTTTGATCGCATCCGCGTCCACTTTCGGCGCCCGGCCGCTCACTTGGAGCAACGCGAGGACGAGTGAGGTGAACTCATGACCGAGCGGAATCCCTGCGAAGACGATCCCAGTTTCTTCAGACGGACGGCTCACGCTGAAGCTCGGTGTGCGTTCGAGCGTGACGTTCTCGACCGAGATGCGTGACGACATGCTCGCGAGTTCGTTCACGAGGTCGAGCATCTCTTTAGAGACCGCGTCGTCTCCAGCGCTGACACGGAGGACGACATCGCCCTCCATGAGCTGGAGATATTGATCCAACTGTTGCTTAATATCTGCTTCTAACATGTAATCCGCTCCTTACAACTTGCCGACGAGGTCGAGGCTCGGGCGAAGTGTTTCAGAACCTTCTTCCCATTTCGCCGGGCAAACTTCGCCTGGGTTGTTGCGGACGTATTGTGCCGCTTTGACTTTGTTGACGAGTGTGCTCGCGTCACGGCCGATGCCGCCTGCGTTGATTTCAACAGTTTGGATGACGCCGTCTGGGTCGATGATGAACGTACCGCGGTCAGCAAGGCCATCTTCTTCGTTCAAGACGTCGAAGTTACGTGAGATTGTGTGTGATGGGTCACCAATCATGATGTACTCGATTTTGCCGATTTTCTCTGATGTTTCGTGCCATGCTTTGTGCGTGAAGTGTGTGTCCGTCGATACAGAGTAGACTTCAACACCGAGATTTTTCAATGTAGCGTATTCGTTTTGAAGGTCTTCAAGTTCAGTCGGGCAGACGAATGTGAAGTCAGCTGGGTAGAAGCAAACGACGCTCCATTGACCTTTGAAGTCGTTGTCTGATACTTCGAGGAATTCACCTGTTTGGAATGCTTGTGCTTTGAAAGGTAAGATTTCTTTGCCGATTAATGACATGGGATATGTCCTCCTTGGTTTTTTACTCTAGTGGACTTTCGTCTCTACTAGAATAATTATAATGTAATACTAACTTCATATAACCCGCCAAAAATGTCAAGGCGTTTGCATGTCTGGTAAAATGTTGATATATCAACGTTAAATGGGTAAATCGCTTGATGAAAGGAAAGAAAACGATTACAAAAAAATGTGTTTTTGTTTTCAATAACCTATGCGAAAAAAATAAAACCTAATTCATCGGCATGGGTTTGATGAAAAAATGAATCTATGATTCTCGTCATAAATCACTAGATTATCAATTACAAATAAAAAAACCTCGATCTGAAGTAGATCAAGGTTGCTGACTTGTATTTATAATGTGTTGATTAAATTCTGCTCGGTCTTTTCCTTTATGAAGGCGAGCGTGGCAGTTTGGACAAACCGCTACAACTTGATCAGGTCGTGACAAACCGTCATCTGATTCTTTATAAAGTGAGTGGAGTTCGAGGTAGGGACCTTCTTCTGTTTCAAAAGGAGCCGGTTGCCCACAGGCTTCACAGCAATCATTGGCACGAGCTAGCACATAATAATGAAGTGCCGCTGTTTGTTCGCGAACTTGTAACTTTCGTGCCGACATACTTAAACCAGTAGCTCGTTTTGGATCACGAGAAGCGATTTCTTCTAAGTCTTCAATCGTTTTATAGCGCATCGTCGATGAGAATTGATGAGCTTCTTCCTGAATCACGTGTAATGGTTCAAAAGCAAAGACGATGACTTCGCGCTGGTTATGATGTTTATCGATTCCAAATTGAATATCGTAGCCAATTAAAATGAGTTGATCGACAAAGCGGTAGGTCCCTCGTCCGAGCGATTCGAATAAATAAACGTCTTCGCCATTCTCTATATGATTGAGGAGTGCTTTATTCCCAAACGAAAACGATTGATTTCCTTCCTGTCCCTCACCACTGTAATAGTAGAGACCGTCATCTTCGTTCCAACCATTTTTATATCCAAACTCTTCATCCATCCCACTATCGAACATAAAAATGAGTTTATGTTTATTTGGGGTACTAATCCCTCGTTGTCGACTTCCGCCGTAACGATCGTGAAGTTCAGATCGTTTATACAACTTATTTTTTTCGAACAGCATACGACACCTCATTCCTAAGAATTTCATCTACATAAATTGTATCACGTCTCTCACTGAATAAATGAAAAAGACAGAGGTCGCCCTCTGCCTTTCCATCATTCCGCCATCAACGCACACACCGCATTCGAATAAGCGACCGGGTCTTCAATCGGTAGCCCTTCGATGAGGAGCGCTTGCTGATAGAGCAAATCGGTATACTGTTTCGCTTTCGCTTCATCTTCCTTATAGGTGCGCTGTAACGTCTGGAAGATGGCGTGATCGGCGTTCACTTCAAGCACTTTCTCGGCTTTCATGCCGCCGCCATTCGGCATAGTGTTCAAAATCTTCTCCATCTCGATCGAGACGTCGCCGGCGACCGTCAAGCAAACCGGATGTGACTTGAGGCGTGTCGACGCGCGCACTTCTTTGACGCGGTCCCCGAGTTCATCCTTCATGAAGGCGAACAAGTCCTTGTTTTCCTCGTTGAGCGACTTGGCCGCCTCGTCATCAAGCCCGAGGTCACCGCTCGCGATCGACTTGAACTCTTTGTCGTCATACGACTGGAGCATCTTGATCGCGAACTCATCGATTTCTTCAGTGAAGTAGAGAATCTCAAATCCTTCTTCTTTCAAGCGCTCCGCCTGTGGCAACAGGTCGATTCGATGAATCGATTCGCCCGTCGCGTAATAGATGTACTTCTGGTCGTCTTTCATGCGCTCGACGTACTCTTTGAGCGTGACGAGCTTGTTCTCGTTCGATGAGTGGAACAAGAGCAAGTCTTTCAACTCGTCCTTGGCGGCGCCGAATTGGTCGTAGACGCCGAACTTGATTTGACGGCCGAATGACTCGAAGAACTTCTCGTAATTCTCACGCTCGTTTTGGAGCATCTTCTCGAGCATGCCTTTAATTTTCGACTTCACGTTCTTCGCGATGACGCGAAGTTGGCGGTCTTGTTGCAACATTTCCCGGGAAATGTTAAGCGATAGGTCTTCCGAGTCGACCATTCCTTTGACGAAACCGAAATAGTCCGGAAGCAGGTCAGGCGACTTCTCCATGATCAAGACGCCGTTCGAATACAGCTCGAGTCCTTTCTCGAACTCTTTCGTGTAATAGTCGAACGGGACCGTTGATGGGATGTAGAGGATCGACTGATACCGGATCGTGCCGTCGACGTTCAAGTGGAGGTGCTTGAGCGGCTCGTCGAAGCCGTAGCGTTTCTCATGATAGAACGCCTTGTAGTCTTCGTCCGAGAGCTCGCTCTTCCGTTTGCGCCAAATCGGCACCATGCTGTTGACCGTCTCTTCTTCGATATAGTCCTCATACTCTTCTGAGTCGTCTTTTTGACGGTGCTTCGTCACGTCGAGCTTGATCGGATAGCGGATGAAATCCGAGTGCTTCTTGATGAGCGAGCGAATCTCGTACTCTTCGAGGAATGATGAGTACGTCTCGTCGTCCGTATCGGCTTTCACGTGCAACGTGATCTCGGTCCCGATGTCGGTCTTGTCCGTCGGCTCGATTGTATAGCCGTCCGTGCCTTCTGATTCCCACAAGTAACCTTGTTCGCTGTCGACCGAGCGGGTACGGACCGTCACGCGGTCGGCGACCATGAACGCCGAGTAGAACCCGACACCGAACTGACCGATGAGGCTGTGATCTTCTTCCATCTTCGTCGCCTGCTTCATCGCGAGCGAGCCACTCTTGGCGATGATCCCAAGGTTCGATTCGAGCTCGTCGGCCGTCATCCCGATTCCAGTGTCGCGGATGGTGATCGTGCGAGCGTCCTTGTCGAGCTCGACTTTGACGAAGTAATCATCTTTGTGGAAGTCAATTGCCTCGTCCGACAGGGCCCGGTAATACATCTTGTCGATGGCGTCACTCGCGTTCGAGATGAGCTCACGGAGGAAGATGTCCTTATGCGTATAGATTGAGTGGACCATCAACTCTAAAATTCGTTTCGATTCGGCTTGAAACTGTTTCTTTGTCATGATCGTTCTCCTTTTTGTTTGTTCATTTTTGGCACTCTGATTATAAGAGTGCTAACACTATTGATTATCCTAATTTTTAGGAAGATGTCAACCCGATTCAAACAAAAGATTGACGCGAGGTCCGGATTCGCCTATAGTTGAATACATGCGATGAGCTGGTCTATGTAAGACGGCGGACATTCCTTCGGGAGCACGTTGTGGAGCGTGGTTCGACGCGGTAGACTTTTCGAGAGCACCTCTAGTGAGAGGTGCTCATTTTTTTGTATATGGGGGATTTTTATGGAATTACATACAATCCATCACGTGGCGATTATCGCCTCGAACTATGACCAGGCAAAGCGGTTCTACATCGACATCCTCGGTTTCGACGTCATCCGCGAGCATCATCGTCCGGACAAGGGCGACCACAAGATCGACCTGCGGCTCGGCGCGTACGAGCTCGAGCTGTTCATCAAACCGGATAGCCCGAAACGGCCGAGCTTCCCGGAGGCGTGCGGATTGCGTCATCTCGCCTTCAAAGTCGACGACATCGAGTCAGTCGTCGCCGAACTGAATACGCATGGTGTCACGACAGAACCGATCCGGATTGATACATTCACGGGCGAGAAGATGACGTTCTTCTTCGACCCGGACGGTCTGCCGCTCGAACTTCATGAATAAATTCACATAAGCGCATTAATGAGGCTATACTATACACAGAGAAAGCTTGAGATGTGAGGTGTAGAAAATGCCGACAATGAAAGATGTGGCCCAAAAAGCAAACGTAGGGGTAGGAACAGTCTCTCGTTATATCAATCAACCCGATTCATTGAAAGAGAGCACTCGTTTGAAAGTTGAAAGGGCCATTCAGGAATTACAATATGAGCCGAACGAAGCGGCCCGCAACTTTAAAAAACGGCAGTCTCAGTCGATTGCATTGATTATACCTACAGTATGGCACCCATTCTATTCAGAGTTCGCTTATCATGTGGAGAGAGAGTTGTTTCGTCGTCAGTTTAAACTGATTTTATGCAACTCCCGAAATGAAGTTGAGCGAGAAATCGAATATATCGACATGCTTAAAAAGAACCAAATCGATGGAATCATTGCGATTACGTATAGCGAGGAAATTGATTCGTATGTGACGAGTAATTTACCTATTGTCAGCATCGATCGTCATTTCCGTGAAGACGTTGTGTATGTGTCCAGCGACCATTTCAAAGGTGGACAGATTGCAATCGAAGAATTATTGAAACGTGGTTGCCAGTCGGTTGCCTATATAGGTAGTAAATCTAAAATTGAGAACGAATCGATGTTACGAAAAGTTGGATTCGAACAATATGCGATTGACCATCAAGTTGAATACAAAATTGTGGAAGAGTCAGAACCGATTGTAGAGAAGCATCGTGTGATTCGAGATTTTCTTATACAACATCCATCTATCGACGGTCTGTTTTGTATGAATGATACATGGGCCATTGCTGCCATCGCTGTTTGTAACGAGCTAGGCAGAGGTATACCGAACGATATTCAAATTATCGGATTTGATGGAGCACGTAAAAGCGCAGAGGATTTCCTGACACACTCTACCATTAAGCAGCCTATTGAGAAACTGGCGTTTAAAGCAGTGGATGCGTTGCTACTACAAATCAACCAAGTCGGAAATGTAAGAAAACACATCCTTCCTGTAGAATTTTATGAAGGGAATACAACGAAACCTGTTGACAAGTGAATGAAAGCGGTTTATTTTTAACTTAACGGATCCGCTTTCTTTTTTATTTAAGACAAAACGGAAACGTTTCCATTTTAAATAATTTTGGAAACGTTTCAATTAATTACTTGTTTGACAGGAGGATATTCACATGAGCAAGAATGTCGAAGTGGTGTCTACAAGGATTTTAAATGCCTTAGGCGGTAAAGATAATATTCAATCAATGACACATTGTGCAACGAGATTAAGAGTAGTTGTAAAAGATAGTGAGAAGGTTGAAACAGAACAGCTTCAAGAAATTGATGGCGTAAGTGGTTATTTCTATCAGTCGGGTCAGCATCAGGTAATTCTTGGTACGGGCTTTGTTAACAAAGTTTATCAGCAGTTGCTTGATACAGGGGTCGATGAAGGGAATTACAAAGAAGCAGCAAATGAAAAATTGTCAAAACCACAGCGGTTTGTCAAAACATTAGCAGATATCTTCATCCCAATCATTCCCGTTTTGATTGCGACCGGTCTATTGATGGGTCTTCGTGGGTTGATTGTAGATGGCTTCGGTGTTGAACTTTCTCCTGAACTGTTGATCCTCTCTCAAGTACTGACAGACACGGCATTTATTTTTATTCCGGTTCTTGTCACTTGGTCCGCCATGAAGAATTTTGGGGGGACGCCAGTCATTGGGGTCGTGCTTGGACTCATGTTGGTCGCCCCGCAGTTACCTGATAAGTGGGCGGTTGCGTTTGGTGAAGCAGAACCTTTAATCATCTCGATTTTTGGTCTGGATTTGTCGATCACTGGTATGCAAAGCTCGATTTTGCCTGCAGTGTTCATTGGATGGTTGGCTGCACGTTTAGAAAAAGCATTTAGAAAAGTTGTGCCAAATGTGCTTGATTTAATTCTCACACCGTTCCTAACATTGCTCACTTCATTGGTGTTAGGTCTTGTATTGGTCGGCCCATTCATTTTGTTGATTGAAAATTTACTCACGGATGCCATCATGTTCTTCTTCGAACTACCATTTGGAATCGGCGGCGTAATCTATGGAGGGTTGATTCAGTTCTTAGCAGTAACCGGCATGCATCACACCATCGTTCCGGTTACCGTGAAGATGGTAGCTGAGACTGGCTATGACATTATCAACCCAATTGGTACAGCGGCGATTGCGGGTCAAGCTGGTGCTGCCTTAGCAATCGTGATGGCCATCAAAGATAAAGTGAAACGTTCGACGATGTTCACGTCTGTCATTCCTGCTTTCTTTGGAATCACGGAACCTGTTATGTTTGCCATTAACCTTCCGAAAGGGTCTCCATTCTTGTTTGGATGTATTGGTGGAGCTGTTGGTGGGGGTCTTGCTTCAGTTCTAGGTCTTGCTGCAGCCGGTACTGGCTCAACGATGATTCCTGGGATGCTACTCTACATCGGGGACGGTCTGTTGTTATACGTTTTGGTGATCCTAGTAGCTTTGGCAACTTCATTTACAATCACAAAGTTTGCTTATAGAGAGAAGGAGACGAAGTCGGAAAAGAAGGTAGCATAAACAATTGGTGAGAGAAGGGATAGGATCCTTTCTTTCACCTTCTGCAGTTAAAGGAGAGTTAACGAATGGTCATTGATTTTTCTAACAGAGAGAACCGATTCATCACATTAGATGACATTTCAGAAGAGTATGTATTAGATATCCGTAATAAATCAAAAAATGATTTATATTATCCGACGTATCATATCGCACCACCACATGGACTGCTAAATGATCCGAACGGATTAGTTTATCATGAAGGAATACATCATATATTCTATCAATGGTTTCCTTTAGGTCCGGTCCATGGATTGAAGCATTGGTATCATTTGTCTACGAAAGATTTTATTCACTATACGGACCATGGGGTGGCATTGAAACCTGACACATTGTACGATCAACACGGTTGTTTTTCGGGTGGTGCCCTTTCACAAGAGGATTACCTTGTTATTTACTACACGGGAAATGTCAAAGATGAGGAAGGGAAATTTGTACAAGTCCAATGTATAGCACAGTGTGATTCACATGGTGTCATTCATAAAAAAGGACCGATTATTTATCCTGACTTTAATTTGACGACTTATAATTTTCGAGATCCGGTCCCGTATCGAAAAGATGATGAGATTTATTTATTTGTAGGTGCGGAAAATGTGGACCATGAAGGAACAATCCTATTATATAAGCAGGAATTAGAAGATGTGTCTTTGGTTCGTCCTTTGCAGCTTGATGTATCAAACTTTGGATACATGTGGGAATGTCCTTCTTATTTTGAGTTGGAAGGTAGAGGCATCCTCTTATTTGCGCCTCAAGGAGCAACCTCGGAAGATCCTAATGAATTTAATAATGTGTTCTCTGTTGTTTACTTGATTGGTGATCATCTTAACTTTGATACAGGTGACTTTAAACATCAACGTTATGTGGAGATGGATAAGGGATTTGATTTTTATGCCCCCCAAGTCTATCAAGATGAACAAGGTCGTCAAATTATGTATGGCTGGTTAGGAAATTCCAAGAGTGCATATCCAACGGACCGAAATATGTGGGCACATATGCTGACAATTCCTCGTGAATTATCTATCAAGGGAAGATATCTTTTACAGTCACCGCTTGCTGAATTAAAAGATCTTCGCCATTCTTCACGGCGACTACAATCAAAGTCAGAAATTCATCGAAGAGGGTTTGAAATCGAAGGTACACTCCAAGAAACATTCCGGTTTAGTATCGTGAATGCTGAAGGAGATGCGATTGAGTTTTATTCAGATCGTGAGATGTATACGTTAGATCGTTCGAATATGACTGAACTATATGCAACCGAATACGGCACAGTACGGCAAGCACATCGGCATTATGACATGGTACAAAGCATTAGAATTTTTGTAGACGCTTCAAGTATTGAGATTTTTGTTGATGAAGGGATGACAGTTTTCACAAGTCGATTTTTTTTAACAGGTGAATGGACAATCGAGACAGAAGGAATCACCGGATTCATCCACGACTTGTCTCCAATCCAAGTAAAGGAAGTAACGGAGTAAATAAGTGAAGCCCCTTCACGCGAAGGGGCTTTCGTTATGGGCGCACATACGACAAGAGCATCTCTCGCAACACCCGTTGTTGGATCAATGGCTCGATATCGTCTTCTAAATAACTGATGTGGGACTTCAAAATGATATTGTTGCCGAACGTCCCGAACGCGTTGATGATGGTGACGACGGTCGTTTTCACGTCGATGTCGCCTCGAAGCGAGCCGTCCGTCTTCCCGGCTTCGATGAGCGGTTCGAGCGTCTCCATGATCTCGCGTTGTAACTCGATGTAATCGTCAATCCCTGGTAGGGGAGTTGGAACGAACGACGCGTAACTCTCGAACGCTTCACGGAAACGAGAATGGCTCGTCCGTTTCATTTGTTGGTCGAGCAAATAGTCTACGATCGCCTTGAGTCGCGAGTAGGCGTCTCCCGACTGACTCGTTAGCTCCTTGAATGCGTCGAGCGTCGGTGTCAAGTTGCGGACAGCCGCGGCGACGATCAATTGGTCTTTTTTCGGGAAATAGCGAAACAGTGTCGCGACACCGATTTCGGCGGCATCAGCGATGTCCTGCATTTGGACGCGCTCGAACCCGTCTTTCAGAAACAGGATTTCAGCTTGGCTGATAATGCGATTTAACCGTTCTTCTTTGTTTTGTTGACGTTTACTCATGTCATCACCTCTTTGTTCTCTTGTCATTATAACGCGTTGAAGCAGTTTCGTTGAGAATCGAATGTGCATCGACTATTATTATGATAGTTAGACTATCATAATATAAGATTGGAGCTGGAACAATGCGGTTAACGGGGAAAGTAGCGGTCATTACGGGGGCAGGCAGTGGTATGGGTGAGGAGACAGCCAAGCTGTTCGCACGCGAAGGGGCGACTGTTGTCGCGACCGACATTAATTTACAGGCCGTGACGAACGTCGTCGAAACGATTCGGTCAAGCGGGGGCGAGGCGCTCGCGCTTCAGCACGACGTCACCTCGCGTGGTGACTGGGAAAGAATTTACGATGAAGTCCGATCGGTGTGCGGCAAACTCGATGTGCTCGTCAACAACGCAGGGATTGCGCTTGCGAAACCATTTTTGGAACAGACTGAGGACGACTGGGCACGGACGTACCGAATCAATATCGATGGCGTCATGCTCGGTACGCAATATGCGATCCCGCTCATGGAACAAAATGGTGGGGGTTCAATCGTCAACATCTCGTCAATCTCGGCATTAACCGGTATGGCAGGTGCCGGTGCCTATACAGCCTCAAAAGGAGCCGTGCGTTCACTTACGAAGGCGGCGGCCGTCGACTATGGGAAACACAACATTCGCGTCAACTCGGTTCATCCGGGCTATATCGTGACGCCGATGAGCGCGCCACACATGGAGCATCCGGACTATAAACAGCATTTTTTGAATCAAATTGCCCTGCCACATCTCGGTCAGGCGGGGGAAGTGGCGGCAGCCGTCCTCTTCCTCGCATCGGACGAGGCGAATCACATCACGGGAATCGAACTCCCCGTCGATGGGGGCGTCACAGCAAAATAAACGTAAATGTACATCTAGGTCAGAGGACGATCCTCTGGCCTTTTTAAATTTTTTTTCAAAAAAAATAGATTAGAGATAGACAAAATACTCATTTCCTAAAATAATGAAATTAAGTGATTTTTTGTAGTTAATTGTTGGAACCTTCAAGCCATTATCACGTATACATGAATTGACGGATCCGTCGGTTGAAGCTTTGGACATATAGAAATGAGGAAAACAGATGAAAGCAACATGGAAACAAATTTTATCGGTTGTCACGGTGCTTATGCTTGTCTTGGCCTTGATTCCACCCCACGTGAGTGCGGACGCCGGAGCGGGCATGCAAGAGGCGAAGACGCTCAGCCCAGGAGTGGAAGTCACGTTTGAAACGGGGACAGACGCCACGAATACATACTGGTTCAAAATGGAACGGGGCGCCCCGTCATCGATGACACATATGGAAATCCAGTTTGAGTCAACAAAACTCGCGAACATCTCGGTCTATCCGAGCGCCGATCTGGCAGCGAAAGATGAGACGTTCGAGCCGTATCGAGCGAGTGCGACACAAGAAGAAGAACAGCAGACGGCGACGATTCGTCTTCCGTATGCATGGGAAGGCCCTTACTACATCAAAGTCGAGTATCTGCCCATGACAGAAGAGGCAGAAGCCGCCGCGTCTGACATCAAGCTCGTCTACAACCCGGTCAAATTGCCGGTTAAATACGAGAACATCGAGACCGAGGCTGGCATGTGCGCGGTTGAGTCAATTTTGAATCCGACGCCGGAGCGCGACTCGATGTTAAAACTCATCCGTCGCATTCAGACGGATGTGTTATCACAGTCTGAGGCTGGGAACGATTTGGCTGCTTTGTACTATCGCACGTCACCATACTTGATCAAAGCGATCGTGAAAGATGGAGCCAAACGCCAACAAGCGTACAATGATTTGAAGACGTTACAGCCGCTTATGAACGCGCTCGTCGACCGTAAGGCGTACACGCTCACGAAAGCAGATGAGGCTGCCATCAAGAGCTTGCAGGCGTTCGTGATGACAAACGTCCCGAAAGCGTTGCAAACAGAAGTAAACAAGGTAGCAGCCACACTCGGCACCGAGGCACTTGCCGATACGCCGCTTCAAGACGTGATGGGTAAGTTCGGGATGTCAATTGAAATCGATGACGCCCCGCGTTATATCGTCAAATATAAGTCGTCACCGAGCAAGTCCATCGGCAAGATCAACGCATTGTCGAACGTCTCGGCGGAGCAGGTAGACCTCGGCCGTCCGGGTGACCACTTCGCGGTCGTCGATGTCGAAGCGGCGAGCACGAAAACGCAGGCGACGGCCAAGTCGACGCTTGAGCGTGATGCGAACGTCGAATTCATTGAGCCGGTCCAAACGTATCAAGCGTTCATGGCCGACACAAGCTACGACTATCAATGGTCACTCAACCCGAAGTCAGTATTGCAGCCGTTCCAAGAGGCTGGAATCGGACTTGATGGATTCGAGTCGCTCAACTTACCGGCTCGATCGGTCAAAGTAGCTGTACTCGACACAGGTGTCGATTATCGCCTCCTTGACTTCAAAGGGCGTGTCGATATCGCCAATGAGAAAAACTTTGTCGACCCGAACGGGGAAGGGAGTGCCCTTGATGACCATGGACACGGGACACACGTGGCCGGTGTCATCGGTGCCATTCAAAACAACGGGACATCGATGCGCGGAATCATGCCGGCTGTCTCGATTCTTCCGGTCAAAGTGCTCGACGCGAGCGGTTCAGGTGATACAGAACAAATCGCGCTTGGGATTAAATATGCCGTCGATGCAGGTGCCAAAGTCATTAACATGAGTCTTGGCGGAAGTCAGAGTCGAACAATCGGTTATATGCTGAAGTACGCCTATGACCGCGGCGTCGTCGTCGTAGCAGCTACTGGAAACGAGGGAGATTCAAACCTCTCGTACCCTGCCTCATCGAAATATACGATTTCAGTCGGCGCAACCAACACGTTCGGTATCGTCTCGGATTACTCGAACTATGGCCGCGGTGTCGATGTCGTAGCGCCAGGAACGAAAGTCGCGAGTCTTATTCCGAACGGGAATGTCGTCTATATGGACGGGACGAGTATGGCGACCCCGCACGTCTCAGCTGTCGTGGGATTATTGTTGTCGACCCGCCCGACGCTCAAAGTGGAAGAAGTACGTCAGTTGCTCCATCGAACAGCGGAACCCCTTGCTTTCTCAGGTGGGGATGCGCCAGGCGGAATCAGTTATGAAGACGGACTGGACTACTTCATGGATGATCCTGAAGAAGAACTTCCGTTCAACTATGACTACATCAGTGGCTACGGTAAGGTCAACGTACATCACGCAGCGTCGATGCTAAGCCTCAATGCTAAGCCTAGTGTGGTTCGTGATAATTCGACAGTGTTTGCTGCTAGTGTGAAGAGTGGAACAAAAGTAACCGTCTATAAAGGTGAGAAACGTCTGGCGACAGGCACGTCGAAACAAGCTCGTGTCGCATTGAAGATTGGGGCTCAAAAACAAGATACGGTGCTCCGTGTTGTGTATAGCAATGGGAAGTTCGTCTCGAGCGAGCGTCTTCTTGTTATGAAAGGTGCCCGTGCGAAACGCCCGACGGTCTCGACCCCTCGAGCGAATGCGAAGCAAGTGACAGGACGTGGGGACGCCGGGATGACGGTCATCGTCCGCGACGCGAAGCGCCGCGTCATCGGAAAAGGGACGACCGGACTTACAGGTACATTCGTCACGAAGACACGCACCCTCAAAAAAGGGGAGCGTCTCTCGGTACACATCGAGGATGCAAAAGGTCACGTGAGTCAAACGAAGTACGTCTTCGTCCGCTAAACCATCATAAACAAGGAGTCCGCCACGGCGAACTCCTTGTTTTGTCTTCTACTCGATGATACCGAGGAGCTCCATGACCAATAAAATGAAGAGTCCGGAGCCGAGCACGGCCGCGAAGAAGACGAGCACGGCATACTCTTTTTGTTTCAAGATGGCCCACCACCCGGTCACGAACGCTCCGAGCCCGAGGACGAAGAACGTGGTCATATAGCTGAGCCGAAGCATGTTCGCGGCGTTGTCGCTCCAAAGCGTCGAATGAAAGGTCGTATCGAAGTTATCGAGCAGGAGGAACGGCACGTACATGGCCAGGAACAAGCCGATGAGGATAATCGACCACTTGCCGATTGAGGTGCGAGGGAACAAGGCGCCATTCATGACGATTCACCTCTTTTCGTTTCAAAATCGTCTGTATAAGTCTATTCCCGTTTTGGTGAAAAGTTGACGGATTTCGTTGAAACGACATGATATAGTCGAAATGAGAGTGGGGGATGGCTATGGTCGAACAGTTCAAGATGAGACGCGTTTGGGAGGATGCGCGCGAGATGAATGTGGCATTGACGTTAAAAGCAAAATGGTGCGAGGTCACGGTGGACGAGTATGTCACCGCATCCGATATCGACGCGCTCGTCTCTATGTTATCCGCGTTCAATGCACGAAATGGGAAGTCGCCCAAGACGTGGACACTCGATGTTCCGCTCGTCCACGTCTCCTTGACGTTCGAACTTGCGAATGCGAGAGGGACCGTTCGGGTCAATGTCGATATTGAACAAATGAAAGGCGATGGCGGGGACATGAAGGCGACGTTCTCGTTCGAGACGACGATGGGTCAGATGGATGAGTTGCAGCGACAATTGTCGGCTTTCTTGGCACGCGAAACCGATCTCGTCGAATCGCTTCGTCCGGAGTAAGCAAAGCGCGTTACACGAGAGGCAGGTATAGAGAATGAAAACCCAATTCGAGATGGAACGAATTTGGATGGATGAGACCGAACTGTTTTATCAGATTAGGCTTTACCTCCATGCATCCGTCTGTTCGAGCACTCAAGATGTATATATGCAGGACGAGACACTGCAAGAACTGATTGACTCGATTGCTGGATTCAATAACACCTGGGGGAAGGAACCCGTGATTTGGCAGTTAGTGGACCCGGATGCGGATTACCAAAAAATCAACCTCACCTTCACGCGGATTGATCGGACAGGCACGATTCAAGTCGACGTCTTCATCCATGACGAGTGGCCACACGATCCGTTCGACCATCTCCATGCAGTCTTCAAGTTCAAGACAACGATGGGGCAACTCGATGATCTGAGCGCCCAGCTCAAACGTTTCATTCTTCGTGAGACCGACCACGTCGCATCACTCTATGAACGATGACAAGCCCAGACAAAAGCGTCTGGGCTTGTTTTAATACCATTCTTTCGGTTCGTAGTTCAATTCGCGGAACAACTGCTCGCGCTCTTTCTTCGAGAGATCGCGCCATTGTCCGGGCGGGAGCTTGCCGAGCGTGATGTTCATGACGCGCACGCGTTGAAGTCGGTATACCTCGTAGCCGAGCGCTTCACACATGCGACGGATTTGGCGGTTGAGCCCTTGCGTCAGCGTGATGTTAAAATCGAACTTCGACAGCTGATGCACTTTACACGGCAACGTCTTCTGGCCGAGAATTTTGACGCCGGCTTCCATCTGTTCGACGAACTCCGGGGTGATCGGCTTATCGACCGAGACGATGTATTCCTTCTCGTGCTCGCCCTCGGCGCGAAGAATCTCGTTGACGATATCGCCATCATTCGTCATCAAGATGAGCCCTTCCGAATCTTTATCGAGGCGACCAATATTGAATATGCGGAGCGGGTGATTGACGAGGTCGACCAAGTTGCCTTTAACTTTCTTCTCGGTCGTGCTCGTGATGCCGACCGGTTTATGGACGGCGATATAAACGTTGTTTCGGGCGACGCGGGCGGCCGAACCGTTGACGAGCACTTCGTCTCCTGGGTTCACTTGGTCGCCGATTTTCGCTTTCTTCCCGTTGATGGTGACCCGTCCCTCTTCGACGAGACGGTCGGCTTGGCGGCGGGACGCCTTGCCGGATTCACTGATGAATTTATTGATACGCATAGATCCACGTCCTTTTTTTGGCTTCGTCCTCTCACTATAACGTATTTTACATGTGCCTGAAAGCGGGAAACGACCGAGTAGAGAGGATGTGGCACGATGGATCAGGCACGTGTGCTATTGCAAGATGCGATTCGATTTCAACAAGCGCTCATGACGTCGTCGTTTCAGACGGAGCTGATTGAGGGGGCATCCCCGGTCTTATGGTACGGGAGGCCGACAGAGAAACAGTGGCTCACTATCGGGACGAATCCGTCACGCGGCGAATTTTTCGAACGGGAAGGGACCGTTCGTAGAGGAGAGTCACAAAAGTTCTATTGGCGTGATGAATCACTCGATGTCTACTTACAAGATGAACGTGCGCTCGAAGCGACGCTTGACTACGCCGCGACTTACTTCGAGGCCGGACGGGCGACGACGAGCTGGTTCGGCAAACCGGGAGGGGCGAAGCTCGAAGCCATGCTTGAAGGGATGGGCCGCTCGTTTTACGACGGGTCTGCGCTCCATGTCGACTTCTTCAAATATGCGACGTGGGGTCAGATGGGTCAATTGCGAACGGGACGTCAATGGATGGAGCACCCGACATCGCTCGATTTGCTCGAACGGACGATACGTCATGTCAATCCGTCCCGTGTGATCGTCCTTGGGCGAGAAAACTGCGCCGTGTTCCCGGGTTTCACAGATCAAGGGGAAGTCGAGGCGTATCCGAGTGCCCGGTTCGAACTCGGCTATCATGCGACGCTCGGTATCCCGATGATCGGGTTACATTTCAAACCGTCCGAAGTGTTCGTCGGTCTCGGGAACGGTCGAAATGCGTTCGGGCTCCACCATGGTTCGTATGCGAAACGGGAGCATCTCATCCGAATCGGAGCGGCAATCGAGGCGAGCGCTCGTCATTATTTCGGCTGAACGTCAAGCTTTGGCGGATGAACGCGCGTGATGCTGCCCCAAAAGTTGAACTCGTTGAAATCGATATAGCGAATATCACGTGACCGGTTATCGAGCACCTCGAGCAAGATGACGTCGGGAAAGCCGGGTTTGCGGAAGATGATGTACCCGATTCCAGTCACAGAATGGTTCTTATAAAAACCGTTCGCCATATTCAAGATGAAGGGACGGTTTGCCGCGAGTTCACGCTCGAACGTCGACCATTTCCATAAATAACGTGAGCTGCTGTGCCCGTTGTAGCCGTAATGGGCCCACAGTTTTGTGACGATTGTACTGATTCGTGTCGGCGGTGTGCCTTTCTCGTCTTTAAATTGATGGGCGAGCGCAATCTCACGCGCATCTCGTTGAATCTCGATCACGTCCTCAGGGATGCGTTCATAGCCAAGGTCATGGTAATAGCGAAAAATGGCCGTCATCGAGGTAAGCGTACAATTGTTCTTGCCGCCGTTGAACGCTTTTTGAAGTAACACCGGAACCCCGCTGATGTGTTTCTCGCTCTTGACCGTCCAATGACCATGATAGCGGTCGTTCACATAAGCGACAGGGTCGACGATGCCGGCATAGCCTTTTTTCGCGAGCTCGAGCTGACCTGCGTAATGATGTTCCATGACGTACCTCCTTTTTCTTTAGTATACAAACAACGCCTCTTCTCAGGAAACGATGAGAAGAGGCGTTGTGACGTCAGAAGACCAAGTGGGCAATCCCGACGATGATTGGTAAGGTGATAAACGTCCGAAGCAAGAAGATGAGGACGAGGTCAAAGAATGAAATCGGCAGTTTCGACCCGAGGAGTAATCCACCGACTTCTGACATGAAGATGAGCTGCGTGACCGATACCGTGGCGATGACGAACCGCGTCAACTCGCTCTCGATCCCGCTTCCGAGCACAGCCGGCAAGAACATGTCGGCGAACCCGACGACCATCGTCTGGGCCGCGGCTTCGGCTTCCGGAACTTGGAGCAACATCAAAATCGGTTCGAACGGTTTACCGAGAATCGTGAAGAGTGGCGTATATTCTGCAATGACGAGCGCGATCGTCCCGACCGCCATGACGACCGGCAAGATGCCGAGCCACATGTCGAGCACGTTTTGGAAACCGTCTTTGAGCGTGGCGACGGCCCCTTTGCTCGATTTAGACTTCAAGAGTGCTTGGCGCAACGCCCATGTGCGCATCTTCACGTTAGCCGGCACCGGTTCTTCTGGTTTTAATTCAGTTTCTTCGTACGGTGTATCCGCCTTTTTCGACAACGGATAAATTCGAGGCATAATCAACGCTGCGACAATCCCGGATAAGACAATCGCGCCGTAGTATTGCAAGAAGTAAGCGTCGAGCTCCATATACGATAAGATGACGATGGTGAACGTGATCGAGACGACGGAGAATGTCGTGGCGATGACGGCGGCTTCTCGTTTTGTATAGTAGCCGTTTTCATATTGTTTCGTCGTTAACAAAATCCCAATCGTCGCATCTCCGACCCAAGATGCGAGCGAGTCGAGCGAGGCCCGTCCTGGAAGTTTGAAGAGCGGACGCATCACTTTAGTGAGCATCGTCCCGACATATTCGAGCAACCCGAAGTTCAACAGGAGCGGGAGCAACATCCCGGCAAATAAAAACGTCGCGAATAAAATCGGAATCAAATCATACAACAAGAGTCCGCCTGTAAATTCGGATGTGATCATCTCCGGTCCAATCACGAGAAGCGTCATCATTCCGGCAATAAAACCGACGACTCGCATCCCGAACCAGAACGGTGTGACGTTGAACAGTGAATTGAAGTGCGGTCGCTCTAAAATGAACGCCGGTTTAGCCAAATACGTCCACAATGACCCAAGCACCGAGATGCCCATCATGATGACGGCAAGCGTCGGAACGGTCCCGCCGATGAGGTCGATCAGCTGATTCGACAAGAGTGCGACCGGAATCGTAAATCCGTCCTCGGTCGGGACAGGCACGATGAAGAATAAAGTACCAATCAGTGATGGAAAGATGAACTTAAAATAATCCCAGGATGTGAACATCGGCCCGCCTTGACCAGGCCTGTTTGGTGTCTGATTCATGTTTTTTACCCCTTTTCCCCGAAAAAAGTAGTTGGCGCGCTTCACTTGCATGTCCCCATCATGCTTGAATGAATCGCTATAAAAGAATAGTTTCTTCTCGTTCATTATAGAGAAGAGGATACGTAGCAGGCAACAACTCGTTGCAATTTTCTGAAAAAAAGAGAACGCTCTCACGAGCGAACTGCTCGTATTCTCGTGCTCACTTTAGTATGATGACGGCGAGTCTTACAAATTCGAGATATTCACCATATATACTTTAAGAACGGAGCGATACAGATGAGATTAAGTGTACTCGATCAAGCGCCAGTGACATCTGGCCATACGTCAGAACACGCGCTGCAAAGTGCGGTCGAACTCGCCCAAGTGGCAGAGGAACTAGGTTATTACCGGATGTGGATGGCCGAACATCACGGCGGTATGTCGTTCGCGAGCTCGGCACCGGAAGTCGTTGCGGCTTATATCGCGGCGAAAACAGAACGGATTCGTCTCGGATCCGGTGGGATCATGATGATGCACTATTCGCCGCTCAAAATGGCGGAAGTGTTCAAGACGCTCAGCGCGCTAGCGCCGGGACGGATCGACTTCGGGGTCGGCCGGGCACCGGGCGGGGATTCTAACGCCATCTACGCGATGTCGCAAGGTCAAAAGCCGATGATGGACGGTCTATATGAGAAACTCGGGACGACGTTGCAACTGATCAACGATGAAGCACCAGACGAACGGTGGTACAAGAATACGCCGGCCGCTCCGACCGGAGTGACGCTTCCAGAGGCGTGGCTCCTCGGGTCGAGCGGGAACAGCGCCATCCAAGCAGGACGGATGGGGCTCGGCTATTCGTTCGCTCAGTTCTTTAATGGGGAGTTAAGCGTCGCTGCGCTCGATGCGTATCGTCATCACTTCACCCCGTCCGCATTCATGGAGAAGCCGGACATCAGCGTGACGTATCTCGTCACGACGGCTGAGACGGAAGAAGAGGCCGAGTATTTGGCCCGCCCGTCGGATTTGTCGCGCCTGTTTTTGATGAAGGGCCAGCTCCGGCAATTGCTTAGCCCGGAGGCAGCGCGCGATTATCCGCTCACCGAGATCGACAAGATTCAAATCGCCAACAACCGGAAGATTCATCTTGTCGGGACACCGAAGCAGATTGCGACACAACTGCAAGAAGAGTCGGCCCATTATGGATTTGATGAGGCGATGATTTGCAGCATCCAACATACACAAGAGAGTCGACTGAACGTCTATCGTCTCCTCGCGAAAGAGCTTCTCTGACCAAAACGCACCTGTCCTAAAATGGATAGGTGCGTTTTTGATTAAAGAAACAGTTGCATGAGGACGAACAAGGCGACAAGCCCGCCAATCGAGACGGTAAAGAAGACGGCGGCCGAGCGTTCGTGGTTGCGGAAGATGGTATAGAGTCCTACGATAAACGCACCAAACGCGGCGGCGATAGCTAAGATCGATACGACGGCAGCCCACCCGTTGTCAAATAGCGTGTCGAGATTGAACGGTTGACCCGATTGGACGATAAGGGCAAAAACGATTAAGAGAGAGAACACAGCGAGCAACAAGAGGACCGACCATTTCCCTGGGCGTGTCTGTGGATAGACGTTTCGACTGAGCATGATGGTTCACCTCGCTTTTGCGACTTTTACCTATCTATACCCGTTTTCCCGTACACCTTAAAAAATGTTTTCCCTTTTTTTGAACGGTTTCGTGAACAACATCGTCTAAAACAACTAAACTAGAAGAAACGGAGATTGGCTGGAGGTACAGTATGCAGCAGATGAAGATTGATCCGCATTACTTGTTTGATGTTTTCGTTCATCTATACCGGATGGTGTTTTTGATGGAAGTGACGCCTGACGGTTATCGTTACGTGCGTGTCAGTGAACAGGGGAAACTGGCGTCCTCGCTTCCGGACGACGTAGGCGGACGTTACTTGCACGACATGTATGCGGCCGAGGTCGCCAACGAGCTGATTATGCATTATGACGAGGTCGTCGCCTCGAACGAACCGGTGTATTTCATATCGAAAATGAATATTGACGTCAATACGGCCCGTTTCGCCTCATCCGTGCTCATGCCACTCGAGGACGAGGCTGGAGAGGTCCGGTACGTCCTCGGATTGACGACCGATTTATCGGAAGAGGCGGAAATGAAACTGTTGAGCAGTATCGAAAATATCGACTACTTGACCGGAATGCCGAACTTGATGAAAGTGAAACTCGAGCTTGAGAAGTTATTCCTTCGGCAAGAAACGGAAGCGACGAGCGTCATGCGCCTACACATCAATCGATTCAAGATTATCTTATCCCTCCAAGGCGTGGAACAGTCATATCGCTTGATCAAAGAGATGACTCGGCACTTGTCGAATCTATTGCCGAAAGGCTCGATCATCGGTCGCGTCGACGGGGAAGATTTTATCGTCGTCTTGCCGTACACATCAATTGAGACGGCGACGATCCATGGGGAGCGATTGCTCGCGGCCATTGCCGACTACACGTACCAAGTTGCCGAGACGGAATTCGCCTTGTCCGGCTGTCTCGGCATCAGCGCGGGGATCGAGGATGCTGACCGGGTCATCATGAACGCATCGACGGCGCTCCTCGAAGCGAGGCAGGCTGGGAAACAAATCATCAAAGTGTACGAGAAAGATGATTACGTGCAGCACTATATCGATGAGATGACGATTGAGATGGAACTCGCCAAAGGATTGAAGGCGGGTGAACTGAGCGTCGTCTATCAGCCGAAAGTCAGGTGTCAGGACGGGATGGTTCATTTTGAGGCGCTCGTACGTTGGCAAAGCGCGGCACTTGGGAACGTCTCGCCGGAAACGTTTATTAAGATTGCTGAAAAGTCACTTTTGATTGAGGACATTACCGAGTTCGTCTTGGACCGGGTCTGTCGTGACATGATCGATCAGCCCGACTTGTTTGAAGGACGGCGTGTCGCAGTCAACGTCTCGCCGATATTGTTCCGCCAAGACTATATGAAGCAGCTACTGCCCATCCTCTCGACATATGGGCTGCTCCCGGAGCAGTTCGAGTTTGAGATCACAGAACATACGCTCATGCAAGAACCGCTCCTCGGCATTCAAACGGTGGATTATTTGAAAGCGGAAGGGTTCCGGATTTTAATTGACGATTTCGGGGTCAGCTATTCATCGCTCAACTACTTGAAGATGTTTGATATCGATGGCATCAAGATTGACCGTTCGTTCATCAATCAATTGGATCAAGACAACGGGTTGAAAGAGTACGAGATCGTCAAACTGATCGTCTCACTCGCCAAGAAATTGAATTTAGAGGTCACGGCTGAAGGTGTGGAGACCGAGGTGCAGTATCGCACGATTGATCAGCTCGGATGTGATGAAGTCCAAGGATACTTCTTCAGTCGCCCCCTTTTGCCATCTGGACTCAAGCAGGCGCTTGAAGCGCTCGTCGCGCAACATGCGGCACTACGTCACGAACAGCCTGACCCAACCTTACTGATGACGTCACTCGATGAGACGGAGGCCGAACGGTTAAAGACGATTCTTCGTCTTGAAATTTTAAACACCCCGCGAGAAGAACGGTACGACCGGATTTCACGGCTTGTTGCCCGCACGTTGGACATGCCGGTCGCACTGATTTCGATTTTGACGACAGATCAACAATGGATTAAATCCTGCCAAGGGGTCGCGCTTGAAAGTCCGAGCGTGGAACGGAAGTGGACGTTGTGCGATCGTGTCGTGACAGGAAAATCAGCGCTCGTCATCGAGGATGTACGAACGTTCGAGGCGATGACAGTCAGCCCGTTATTCGAAGGAGTCGGTTTTTATGCCGGTGTGCCGCTCTTGACGCGAAGCGGTCACGTCATCGGGACGTTATGCGTGACCGACGAACGGTCGCGTCGCTTCGATGCCGAGGCCCTGCAAACACTCGAAGATTTCGCCAGATGGATCATGGCGGAAATCGAATTGACCGAGCAAGCGCGGGCGCAAACCCGGCGTCAACAGACACTCGAGTCACTCTATGAAGTGACGGCCATCCACGAACCGTTCAGCGATAAATTGAAACGGATCCAGACGGTGCTCCGTGAATGGATCGGGTATTCCCACGCGCTTGTTTTCTCGACGGAGTCCACACATCGCATCTTATCAAAGGATGGGGAAAGCAAACTCGATTGGAAGAGAGACGAATTGCAGCAACTGCACGCCTTGACGACGATCGGTCATCAAAAGTTGGACCGGAACGAACTCGTCATTGAAGGTGTCGAGTTTGCCTCGATGGTCAGCCTGCCTCTAGCGAATGAAGGGAAGACGTTCGGATGGATTGTCTTTTTAGCTGAACAAGGGAGCTTGGACGATGTCGCCGATTCGGTGACGATCAACGAGATGACCGATACAATCATGCTCGTGACCCGTTGGATGGAAAACGAGATTCGGCGTGAACGCAAACATCAAGAAGTGATCGAGCTCATTACCCAAGACGGGCTGACGAAGCTGGCGAACCGTCATTCGCTCATGACCGATTTGAGACAGAAAATGAATCGGAAACAGGCGGTCGCCCTCCTGTTTATCGATTTGGATGATTTTAAACAAGTGAATGATTCCTATGGTCACTTGATTGGGGATGAAGTGCTCATCGAGACGGCGAAACGAATTCGCGCATTCAGCCAAACGGTTTCAGGGAAAGCGTATCGATTTGCGGGCGACGAGTTTTTAATCGTCACCGAAGCGGAGCCAGAAGCGCTCGATCCAAACAAGTTTTGTGAGTTGAACCATATCATTTCCCAGGAAATGATGGTCGGGAACGGCTTGAGACTAGGATTGTCTGCCAGTGTCGGTGTCGCCTACTCTAAGATGGACCAAACCTCGCTCGACACGATCATCCACCATTCGGACGCGGCGATGTATGTCGCGAAAAGCTGCGGTGGGGACGGATACTACGTTTACGACTCATATCATGAGGGCTGAAAAGGAGATGGGAAATGAGTAAACTATGGTTGATTGAAAGGTTACCGGGGAGCGGGAAGACGACATTCACCGAACACGCGTCAACGATGGACGGGATGTGTATGAAACGTTGAATGTATGATGGAGAAAGGAGTGAGCAAGGATATGCAGATACTGAAACAACATTCTGACCACTTTTGGTATATGACCCCCGTCGCCGAGACCGATCGTCCGATTTTAGGAGCTGTTGTCGGCGATACGCATACGCTCATGATTGATGCGGGAAACTCCGAGGCACATACGAACTTGTTTTTAGATGCTTTGGCCGGACAAGGAATCAAACGTCCGACGCTCGTCGCATTGACGCATTGGCATTGGGACCATATTTTCGGATTGTCAGCGCTGACGGACACCGTCTCCATCGCGAGCACGGCGACAAAGGCAGGGATCGAGCGACTGCTACCCTATTCGTGGGACGATGTGGCGTTGGCTGAACGGGTCGAGGATGGGCGTGAGATCGCATTTTGCGCGGAGGCGATTCAACTCGAGTACGGTGAGGACCGATCGATGCGAGTCGTCTTACCGACCGTGACGTTCGAAGATACGCTCACGCTCGACCTCGGTGGGGTCCACGTCCTCCTGAAGCATGTCGGTGGAGATCATGCCGCCGATGCAGTCGTGGCCTATGTGCCGGAGGGAAAAGTGTTGTTTTTAGGGGATGCCTTGTATGCGAACCTTTACGCACCGTCTTGGCGGATGACACCGGGACAGACGCTTCGTCTGTTAGACGTACTCGACCAGTTCGATGCCGAGGCGTATGTTTGGTCCCACGGTCAAGTCGTGACTCGTCCCGAATACGAAAAAGATCGCGACGTATTACGGAGTTTGGCCCGGATTACCCTTGATTTCCCAGGAAATAAAGAGTTGATAACCGCTCAGTACGAACATTTGACGGAGCGCAAGGTCGACGAAGAAGAGGAAGAACTGATTTCGTTCTTTGTGAACGGTTCAAACGGTGAAGCATAATGGAGATTAAACGGATTCATGATGAAGACGAGGCGTTTCAACAATTACTGACGAATCGATTGCGGACGTTCAATGACGCTCATTCGCTCCACCACCGCGAGATTCGAAATACGGATGTCCCGGTCGTCCAATTGAAAGTGGAGCAGGACGGGGACATGATCGCGGGGTTGTTCGGGAGCGTCTATTGGGGCTGGTTCGATCTTGACCGATTATGGGTCGCGTCAGAACATGTGGGAGCAGGCCAAGGGAGCCGTCTGCTCGAGGAAGGGGAGCGGTTGGCCCGTGAACTCGGGGCGACGCGCGTCAAGTTGACGACGTTCTCCTTTCAAGCGAAGACGTTTTATGAGCGCTTCGGCTATGAAGTCGCCGGCGTGCTCCATGATTATCCGCCGGGATCGGACTACTATATGATGACGAAGCAGTTATAAAAAGGCGACTCGCGCGAGTCGCCTTTTTTCAATTCAATATACTTTATCCCCGTTAAAGATTGAATTTTTTACCATGACGTAATCGACGGTGCGCAAGGCATCTAGATTGTCCCCACCCGAGTAGGAGATGGCCGATTGGAGGTCTTGTTCCATCTCAGTCAACGTGTCCTGGAGCGCCCCTTTATGCTCGACGAACACTTTCTTGCCTTCGACGTTTTTCCGTTCCCCTTTTTGGAATTCAGAAGCCGAACCGAAGTATTCTTTGAGCAGCTTCCCGTCCTGCTCGAACGTCTCACCTGGAGATTCGTCGTGGCCGGCGAACAACGAGCCGATCATGACCATCGATGCGCCGAATCGAATCGATTTGGCGATGTCCCCATGTGTCCGGATGCCCCCATCCGCGATAATCGGTTTTGTCGCCGCCTTGGCACACCAACGAAGCGCAGCGAGTTGCCAACCGCCCGTGCCGAAGCCTGTCTTGATTTTCGTGATGCACACTTTACCTGGTCCGATCCCGACCTTCGTCGCATCCGCCCCGGCATGTTCAAGTTCCCGGACCGCTTCCGGTGTACCGACGTTGCCGGCGATGACGAACGAGCCTGGAAGGTGGTGTTTGATATGTTGAATCATCCGGATGACTGCATTCGAGTGGCCGTGCGCGATATCAATCGTGATGAATTCTGGCGTATGTCCCGTTTCGGCGAGCATCTCGACGAACCGATACTCATCTTCTTTCACACCGACACTGATCGATGCATACAAACCGCGTGCATGCATGTCTTCGATAAACGTCAGTCGCGTCTCGGGATGGAAGCGATGCATGATGTAGAAGTAACCGTTCTCGGCAAGCGAGAGTGCCACGTTCTCATCGATGATGGTTTGCATATTGGCCGGAACAACCGGAAGGCGGAACGTGAAGCCACCGAGTGTGACGCTTGCATCACATTCAGAACGACTATCGACGACACATTTTGCAGGAATCAATTGAATATCTTCATAATCAAACACTTTATCCATTGTATACACCCCTATTTACGAACATTATTATTGATTTGACTAAAAATACTTCGCCCATTCGGTAATGTAACGTATATTCTGCTGAAAGTCAAAGGGATATAGTAAATAATCGTATTTTTACGATATAATAACCCATTTTTCATTAATAATGTTCGTGTTTAGTCCGAAAATATTAATGTTTCACGTGAAAAAAGACCGCTTGTCAGCGGTCCTGAAAAATGACGTATTGGTTTCGGCCGTTCAATTTTGCTTCATACAAGGCGAGATCGGCTTGTTTGAGTAGGCGTTTTATTGTCACAGCAGATTGATAACACGCGACGCCCACACTCGACGTCGTGGTAAACGTATGCCCTTCGATTTGCCACGGGTGTTGAAGCGAGGCGATTAGTTTTTCGGCGACAAGGTCAGGTGCTGACGGATTGGTATAGCGAATCAGCACAGAGAATTCATCGCCGCCGAAGCGCGCGATGATGTCTTGTTTACGCAGCGTCTGTGTAAGGCGATGTGAGAACTGTCGAAGCAGTTCGTCTCCAATATCATGTCCGAGCGTATCATTGATTTGTTTAAAATGATCGATATCGAGGGAGAGGATAGCCAATTCTTCATCGTCCTCATCGATTCTCGAGAGCGCCTCTTCCAAATACGCCAGGAAGTAACGGCGGTTCGGGAGAACGGTCAACGGATCATGATAGGCTAAGTGCTTTAATTGTTTTTCGAGTACTTTCCGCTGCATGATCTCACGAGTGACCGTCAAATAGTGAAGCAACGTCGCGTCTTTATAGATGGCTTGAATTTTCGTCTCAAGCCAAATCCATCTGCCATCATGGTGAAGGTGACGAAACTCGAGCGTGAGCGGTTCACTACCTTCCGTCATCACTTTGAGCTGCTGTCTCGTGGCCAAGACGTCCTCCGGATGGATGAAATCGAGTGTGTTCTTTCCTTCGTAGAACGTGGGGGCATATCCGAGTACGCTCTGATGGGACGGCGAGGCGTAACGGACACGTCCGTCACGTTCGAGGATACAGACGAGATCACTCATATTTTCGGTAATCAACCGGTATTGCATCTCACTTTGACGTAACGCTCGTTCCATCTCCCGCTTCTCGGTCATATCACGAACCACAGTCATCACCGCGGTCATTCCTTCATAATCGATCAATAAGCTGCCGAGGTCCATATGTAAGTGCTGACCAATAGGCGTGACAAGAACGATTTCTGTATCTTGTACGGAATCGCCAAGTTGCAAGGTGGCAAGGCGTTTTTTTGTCGACTCATGATATTCCACAGCGACATAAGTAAAGATGGATTTACCTTTGACATCTGTCTCTCCAATCGTCTTTAACGCCAAAGCGTTCGCATATAAAACGATTCCGTCTTTATGGACGATAATCCCTTCTGGAATCGTCTCGATGAGCTGACGATAGCGGCGTTCGCTCTCTTGTAGAGCCCGTTCGGCGTTTTTCTCCGGTGTATGGTCGATGATGATGGCAAATAAGCCGGTAATGTTGCCGCCTACCTCAATCGGGATGTTCAAGATGGCAAGGTCGAGCGCAGCACCCGTCTTTTGATGTGCCGTGATCCCGTACTTGTGGGGTTTTCCGGATAAAGCGAACTGCAGTCCTTCGCAGACGAGCGATTGTTCCGAATCCGGTAGCCAGTCGAGGAACGAACGGTTGATGAAATCGGCCTCGCCATAGCCGGTGATAGTTGTGACGGCAGGATTGATCGATTTGACCCGAAGCTCCGGGTCGAGCACAAAAATACCGTGGGGCGAGTAACGGCGCAACGATTCGTGCTGGTCACGTAAAATCGATAGCTCGAGCTCACGCCGTTTCCGCTCCGTCACTTCCCGGACGACCGAGATGATATGGGTGCAGGCACCGGATTCGTTAAATACCGGTGTCACTTCAGATTCGAAATAATGAAGTGGCAACAACATCACATCTTGGTACTCGAGTGTTTCCGAGTAGAACGAATCAGTGAGACGATAGTCTTCATAAACAATACTCTTTCGTGCGCGAATCGCCTCGTCATAATGGTGGATGATGAGTTCGGCCGTTTCGGGAGGAACCATGTCGCCGACAGACTTTCCGACGTCAGCGTCTGTCCAACCGATGGCGTGTTTTCCCGGTTCGTTCACGAATACATAGCGATAGGCGGAATCATCTACTTCCATGAAGAACACAAAATCCGAGATTTTATCGAACGTCTGGAGCAGGATAGAAGAAAGGTGGTGGATTGTCTGATCGGCGCGCATAATGTTCCTCGTTTCTATCTAATTTTGACACGTCATTCTTATAGTACAACATTCTTATAGTACAACATTCTTATAGTACAACATTCTTGAACTACCTCCACCTACGCTTCGCTAAGAGGTGGAGGATTCCTGGGTCATCCGGTCTGACGACCGGAACCTGGCCAGGCTAGCCCCGTCGTCCCGACGGTTGAAGAAGCCACGATTCGTTCAGCTTCTTGTTTAAGATTCAATCCTGCGTTCACATCGCGGTCGTGGTGGGCGCCGCAACCCGGGCATGTCCACTCACGCAGACCAAGATGCTTCACGTCCTTGTGTCGATGGCCGCAACTCGAACAGAGCTGGCTCGAGGCGAACGTCTTCCCGACCTTCACGACGGTCTTGCCGTACCAGTGCGCCTTGTATTCGAGCATGCGGAAGAACGCCGACCAACTGACATCGGAGATGGATTTGCTGAGCTTGCGGTCCTGCTGCATGTGTTTCACCTGCAGGGTCTCGATGCCGATGACGTCGTGGCTTTTGACGATCTCGGTCGATACCTTGTGCAGGAAGTCGGTGCGCTTGTTGGCGATCTTCTCATGGATGCGGGCGACCTTGCGCTTTTGTTTCTGATAGTTCCTCGCCTCGGACAGCTTGACGTTCCGGTTCAGGGCGATGAGCCGACGACGGGACAGCTTGCGCTGCTCGCGCGCCTGCCTCTTCTCGAGCGAACGGAAGTACCGATCGTTTTGGTACACCGTGCCGTCGGACAGGACGGCGAAGTCCTTGAGCCCGACGTCGACGCCGACGGTTGAGCCGGTCTTCGGCAGTTCATCGATCTCCTGCTCGACGAGGAGGGAGACGAAGTGTTTGCCCGAGGCGTTCCGTCGGATCGTGGCGTTCAAGATGCGGCCCTCGACCTGCCTCGATTTGGCGAACCGGACCCACTTCAATTTCGGCAGCTTGAGCCGGTCGCCGACGATCGACACCTCAGGAAGTTGAGACTTGCCTTGGATGTTCGTCTTATAGGATTGGACGGGGTTCCGCTTCGATTTGAACCGTGGCCGTTCGTTCTGCCTCTTGAAGAAGCGGTCATACGCCTCTGCCAGATGTTTGACGCTGGTCTGGACAGATGTGCTATCGACCTCCCTCAGCCAGTCGAACTCTTGCTTGAGTACAGGGATTTCTTTCGAACAAGAGCCGTAGGACAGTCCTTTTCCGGTCACCTTGTAGGTTTCTTCCCATTTCGCCAGGAAGTGGTTGAAGACGAAGCGTGAACAACCGATCGTCTTGGCGATCAGGATCTCCTGTTCCGTTGTCGGATAGATCCGGAATTTATACGCCTTATGCTTCGACATGATGTTCACCTCTTTTAGGTATTTATACCCAAAAGAGAGGTTGGCGATTCATCGCCCACTTTCACGAGGGCTTCACCCTTAACGTTTAGAAGTGGGCGTATTTTCGCCTAATTTTCATAAAAAGATGTGTGAACATTCAAAAAAAGACAGGACTTTGAAAGTCCTGTCAGGCGGCTTGCTTGAGGCGATCTCGCTCTTTGCGGCCGTTCATCACGTAATACAAGAAAATCGTGAACGTGACGACACCGGCGAGCAACAGATAGATGGTCGAGAAACCGGTCAGCGGGATGAGTAGCCCGATGAAATAAGGACCGAAGCCGAGACCGGCGTCGAGGGCGATGAAGAACGTCGACGTCGCCATCCCCATCCGTCCAGGTGAAGCCGCCTTGACGGCGATGGCCTGCGTCCCGGACTGAATATTGCCGAAGCCGAGTCCGATCAATGCGCCGGCGAGCAAAAGGCCCAAAGCGCTCGTCGCTTGGCTAAGGATGAACAGTCCGACTGCAAAGATGAAGATGGCCGGATACA
This sequence comes from Exiguobacterium sp. SL-9, assembly GCF_004336985.1. Classification (GTDB taxonomy): domain Bacteria; phylum Bacillota; class Bacilli; order Exiguobacteriales; family Exiguobacteriaceae; genus Exiguobacterium. Next base: position 210,984 of record NZ_SJUO01000004.1, on the reverse strand, counting down.
TGACGACGTTGGCGCCACGTGCGTCCATGAGCCGTCCCGTGATCGGGCGCGACAACATGACGGAAATCGAATAGACGAGGAAGAAGACGCTTGCCGCCTCGACAAGGTCGAGTTCGGTCGCGTAAAAGTTAATATAAGATAAGACACTTGAAAAACTGAGGGCAGCGATCGCGATGATCAGTGCAATCGGTAACGCCTTCGGTTCGACGAACGCTTTTAATGACAACCCGCGGACAATCTCCGGATTGTCCGCTTCCGGGACGTTGACGAACAAGGCACTTACTAAACTGACGACGCCGACAACGAGACAGGCGATAAAGATGGTCGAGAAACTCGTATACTGGCTCATCAGTAAGCCGACGAACGGACCGATGGCAGTGGCGAGAGTCGAGCTCATGCTGTAATACCCGATGCCTTCGCCCTTACGTGCACTAGGGATGATCTGGGCGACGATTGTCCCGGTCGCTGTACTTGATAGTCCCATACCGAGACCGTGTACGAAACGGGTGAATAGTAAGAAGCCGACACCGAGGTCGACGAAATAGAGCAGGATTGTGGCCGTGAAGAAAGTCAACCCGATGACCAGCGTCTTTCGCCGACCGATCGAGTCAATCAATCGACCGATGAATAGTCGACCAACGAGCGTCCCGATGATAAAGATCCCGGTCACGAGACCGGCCTCACTTGTCGTCGCACCGTATGTCTCAACGGCGTGGACCCCAATCGTTACCATGAGTAGGAAGAAGATGAGCGTCAAAAAGAAGTTGACGAGCGAGATGATGAGGAAGTCTTTCGTCCATAATTTTTGTGCGGTCAGTTGCATCGGCGATGACGCCTCCTTATTTGTTTGAATCTAAATAGTTAGTAAACATAACTAAAGGAGTATAGCAAATTGAGAGAAGCTTGTCAGAGGAGACGCATTTTGCATAAAAAAACCGATGCACGTGAGCGCATCGGTCATCGGTCATAAGGAGAGGTGACGGCGGTACCAAAGGACGAACGGTACGAGAACGAGCGAGATGATTCCACCAAGCAGGGATAGCATCAAATAGCTCGACTGGGATGCGATGATCCCCGAGAGCATGCCACCCGAAGCGCCGGATAAAGCGATCCACACGTCGACCGACCCTTGTGTTTTGGCCCTCGTCTCAGGTGTCGTCGCATCGACCAAGATAGCGGTCCCGCTGATCAGGCCGAAGTTCCAACCGACACCGAGTAGGACGAGTCCGACAATCAATAAGAACAGCGAGTCGGCCGGGGCGAATGCCGCGACGACACCGGCGAAGAATAAGGTCACCCCCGAAGCGATGGCCATGATTTCACGACCGACTTTGTCGACGAGCACTCCGGTCACGAGCGACGGTAAATACATCGCTCCAATGTGGAACCCGATGACGAGCCCGACGGCACCGAGCTCGTGACCATGGTGGCGCATATGAACGGGCGTCATCGTCATGATGGCGACCATCACAATTTGGCTGAGGATCATGACGAATGCACCGACGTAAACACCCCGGCTGTCATGCGTCGATTCAGTCTTATGGACAGACGTGTCGGTGGTTTCTTGCCGTTTCGACTCGATGGCACGGGCGACGAGGAGCGGGTCGGGGTTCAAGAATACGAGCAAGATGAGGCCGGCGAACAAGTAGGCTGCTCCTGCGAGTAAAAAGGGTCCCGATAATGTCGGCAACCCGAGCCCATCGGCGACACGTCCCATCGGCTCGACCAAGTTCGGCCCGGCGACAGCCCCGAACGTCGTCGAGACCATCGCGATGCTGACTGCGGTCGCTCGCTCGGTCGCAAGCGCTAAATCAGTCCCGGCGTAACGGGCTTGGAGGTTTGTCGCTGTCCCAGCCCCGTAAACGAGGAGTGAGAGGAATAAGAGCGTTACGCTCTCGAACGTGGCAGCAATGATGACACCGACAGCTCCGACAGCCCCGGTCAAGAATCCGGTCGCCAGTCCGAAACGGCGTCCGACCCGCTGCGACATCATCCCGATCAAAAAGGCGGCAGCGGCGGAACCGAGCGTGAACAGCGCCGTCGGTACGCCCGCGTATGCGTCGGTTCCGAGTAAATCACGGGCCAGCAAGGCGCCGACTGTGATCCCGGCGGCGAGTCCGGCCCCGCCAAAGATTTGAGACAACACGACGACGAACAACGTCCGTTTATACAGTCGGCGTTGTTGCGCGGTGTCGCTCACATAAGGATCGATCTTATTCCGCATGATAGGATTCCTCCTCGATAGATATATACCCCACCTAGTATATCGCTAGAGCGGAGGGGAAGGGAAGCACATAAAAAGGATTCGACCCGTCGAATTGGGTCGAATCCTTCAATTGTTCAGATTAGGTGCGGTCCCAGAACCGCCCTTGCGCGATGCCATCGATAAATGTATCGAAGCCAGCGAGATTATGTTGTTTGAGCGTATAGACGCCAGGTTGGTCCGTCTTGACGCGGCAACGGTCGAGCACTTCATCGTGATGCAAGTGAAGCGCGAGCGGCTTGAAGTGTTTGTACGTGTTCTCGATGAATTCGAGGACGTCGTCTTCGATCGAAGTCGTGGTGCTGACGAGGAAGGCAGCATCGAACAGGCTCGAATCGACCGTATCATACGTCTCTTTCACTTTAAGGTCGCCGAGCGTGTATGATTTCTTCCCGACGAGACTGTAATTGACTTTGTTGTCGGCGAGCACTTGGACCCACGCCTTCACTTGCACGGCATCGACGTCTCCGGCGAGGAGGACGGCTACGCTCTTCGTGTCCGGTTTCGCGATTGTATTGGCCATGCTGAGCGCAGGTGATTTTTTGTCCGAGACGACTTCATTGTTCTCGGCGGGTAACTCGACACCGAGGTTGTCCGCGACGACCGAGGCGAGGTGACGGTCGATGTGATTCAATAGGTCGACGGCGTTCTCTTTCACCATGTCCGACTCACACTTGCCGAGCTCAAAGCTGTAGGCGGCTTGAATGTGTTGTTTCTCGACGTCGGTCATACTGCTATAAAACATTTTGGCTTGCGAGTAGAAGTCGAGGAAGCTGTCGCTCCGGCCACGGATTTTATGCCCGTCTACCTTCTCTTGATAGTGCTCGAACCCGCCTTGATCGGCTGGAACGGGCTCCGGTTGATTGTTGTTGAGCGCGTTTTTATGGTAGCTTGTCTGTCCTTTATGGACAGCCATCTGATGCATGCCGTCGCGCTGGTTGTTATGGAACGGACAGACCGGCTTATTGATCGGGAGTTGATGGAAGTTCGGTCCGCCGAGACGTGATAACTGGGTATCCGTGTACGAGAACAGGCGCCCTTGGAGGAGCGGGTCGTTCGAGAAGTCGATACCCGGCACAAGGTGGCCCGGGTGGAACGCGACTTGCTCCGTCTCGGCGAAGAAGTTGTCGACGTTGCGGTTGAGCGTCATCTTGCCGACGAGTTTGACCGGCACGTCTTCTTCCGGCCAGAGTTTCGTCGGGTCGAGGAGATCGAAGTCGAACTTGAACTCATCTTCTTCCGCGATGATTTGAAGTCCGAGCTCCCATTCCGGATAATCGCCTTTATCGATGGCCTCGTACAAATCGACACGGTGGAAGTCGGCGTTCTTGCCGAGCGCCTTCTGCGCCTCGTCCCACACTAGTGAATGGACGCCGAGTTTCGGTTTCCAATGGAACTTGACGAAATGCGCCTTGCCATCTTTGTTGACGAGTCGGAACGTATGCACACCGAATCCTTCCATCATACGCAGGCTACGCGGGATGCCCCGGTCGCTCATCGCCCACATGACGTGATGAGCCGTCTCATGGTTTTGACCGACGAAGTCCCAGAACGTGTCGTGGGCACTGCCGCCTTGCGGTACTTCCGTGTGCGGCTCTGGTTTCACGGCATGGACGAGGTCCGGGAATTTAATCGCGTCTTGGATGAAGAAGACGGGCATATTGTTCCCGACGAGGTCGTAGTTGCCTTCATCGGTGTAGAACTTCGTCGCGAATCCGCGAACGTCGCGGACGGTGTCCCCAGAACCGCGCGAACCTTGCACCGTTGAAAAACGGACGAATACAGGCGTCACTTTCGACGGGTCGTTCAAGAAGTCGGCTTTCGTATAGTCGGCGAGCGACTCGTACACTTGGAATTCCCCGTGGGCCCCGACACCGCGCGCATGCACGATCCGCTCCGGAATCCGTTCGTGGTCGAAATGCGTCATCTTCTCACGGAAATGGAAATCCTCGATGAGCGTTGGTCCGCGGCGCCCCGCTTTGAGCGAAAACTCATCCTCCGCAATCTTCAGACCTTGGTTCGTTGTGAGCCCAGCTTTCTGCTCGTTGTCGATCATATGTTGTTTTAACTGTTCTTCTTTCTTGTTCCCCATGTTGTTGCCTCCCCTTTAAGTATGCACACACGCTGTAAACCACGATTTGGCCTACGTAACGAGTTTTCCCTAACGAACTGAGAAAAAACCCCCATTTTTAAAATGGGGGATGAATGTAATACGCAAGGTCAACATTATAAGGCGGCCCAAACGTTCTGCTTTAAAACGATTTGCTGGACGGTTTCCGGATTCAAGTCGTATTTGGTGGAAATGGTGCGGGTCACTTTCGCTTTCAAGTCAGGGTCATCCGATTGCTCCGCTTCATAGACACGATTCCAAGCGTGCCAGACGCGTGCTTCCTTGTCTGAAAGTTGTGTGTCCCACTCCTTCTCTTTCAATTGCCAGCCGAACGTCATGTCCTCATAAGCGCCAGGGTCTACCTGATCAGCCAGACTCCAATCACCTTCAGGGGAAAATACGGCCTCACCGAGCGGGGAGGCTGTACCGACATAGGCTTCGTGGTCATAGAAACGGATGAGGGCGGCTTGGAACGTATCACGCGCGGTCACCTCATCAATGACATCCTGACTGATGGACTGGAGCATCTCGACGTCGGGTTGGCCGTGGACGACGACGTCATACGCATAACGGACGGCCTCGTCTTCTTGCACGGGCTGTCTCGCTTCGATTGTATAGCTCCCTTCGTCATGCGTCTCCTCGGTCTGCGCGAACGCGTCATCGATCCCATCTTTGGCAGGTTCATGTGGCCAGGCGTAAATGGTCAAGGCGATGGCGGGGATAAAGAGCAACCCTCGCCTCAGGCGGTACACCCATTTCGGTTTTCGTTTCGTCGTCATGATGATCACTCCAATTCATATGTATAGAAAAATCCCCTGATGTCAGGGGATCAACGTGTCCGATCTAATCGTACAATGCGAGCATCTGGATTCTCGATTCCGCGCACTAACTCACTCAAAATTTTAGAACCTAGCATGCTGTAGACTGTTCCGTTGCCTCCATACCCGAGTAAATAAAACAGGTTCGGACGGTCCGGATGTTCCCCGATAAAAGGTAGCTGGTCGATCGACTCACCGAACAGGGCCACCCAGGCGTATTCAACTGTCAACTCATACATCGGGAACAAAGTCTCGACTTCTTGTCGCAACCGCTCGGCCCGCTTTTGAATGAGCGCCTCATTATGCGGTGTCTCTGCTTTTTCTTCATCGAGCCCGCCGGCGATGATGCGGCCGTCCACGGTCGTCCGTAAATAGAGATACGGTCGTTTCGTTTCCCAAATGAGCGCTTGTCCGTCCCACTCTTTAAAATCAGGCAGTGGATTCGTGGCGATGGCATAGGAACGATTGAGCTCGATCCGATGCGTGTCGAGGAGCGGGGCCGGACGATAGCCGGTCGCAAAGATGACGTGTCCCGCTTTGAACGTTCCTGCTGGTGTCAGCACGAGCCAGTCGTCTCCGTCGGCGACGACTTCCGTGACGTCAGTCTCTTCAAAGATGGGGACGTTCTGTGTCGACAAGTAACGGACGACCTGACGGCTGAGTGTGAGTGGATTGACCTCAGCATCGCCGTTCGTGATCAAGCCGGCCGGTTTATCGAACGGGTAGCGTTCTTGTAACGCCTCCCGGTCGAGCCATTCGGCCGCGAGTCCGTGTTTCGTCAGCATCTCATACTCCCGTTTCAATTTGGAGACATCTGCCTCGCTGCTGGCGAAGCAAAGACTGTCACGCCGGATATAGACGTCTTTGGCGTCGACAGTCCCGGCGACCTCGTCGAGCGCATCGACCGCCTCGGCACACAGTTTATAGAAGCGGACCGCATCTTCTTCACCAATTTGTTCAGCGAGTTCATGTAACATGATGTCGTTCGAGTATTGAATGAGCCCGGTGTTCGCGGCCGTGCTCCCGGCTCCGACTTTCCCTTGGTCGATGACGGCGAAATCGACACCGTCCTTGTGAAGCGTATAGGCCGTCAGTGTCCCGGACATGCCCGCGCCGATGACGAGTACGTCGTAGCGCTCTTTCTTAATCGGTTTTTGTAAGACAATCTGTTCCGATTCTGTGACCGGCCAATATAAATTCCCATTATGCATCTCCATGACGTCATCCTCCGATAATCAGCATCTTCTACTTAATCCCCGAATTTCACGAATGAAAACGCCAAAAACCGCAGACGACGTGTCTGCGGTCTCATAAATCTTATATGCGTGCGTTACTTCTTAATGACGACCGAGTTAGCGGATGCGCCTTTTGTATAGCTGATTTTCTTCACGTTTTTTGCCCCGCGGATTTCAGCTAAGTTCGTTCCATCTACTACAACTTCTTTGACCGTTGCGCCGTCAAAGTCGATGATGGCGCCGGCGGCTTTCGGTTTCACTTGAACGACGACATTTTTGAGCGGCTCACCTGTCAATTCCGTGTAAGCGCCACGGACGAAGATGCCGTTCTTGAAGTTCGTGCCTTTGCCAATCGTCACGCCGATGAAGTCGTCTTGAAGGACGAGACGAGCGGCACGGTTATTTTCGACCGTGTAGCGCGTCAATTCAACTTCTGGCTCTGGAGTGAGGTCGATTTGAGCGAGGACCGGATCGTGGTCACTCGCGCGGCCCGACATCTCCGTGAAGTCAGCGTTGACGTGAATCATATCGATCTCGGTCGTCGCCGCTAAACGGTTCGATACGAGGATATGGTCGAGCACTTGCGAGTTCCCTTGATAGACGTACGAGTACCGGTCGACGGCAGGCACTTTTTCGACCATGTTCGTCATCAAGTCGCCTTTGAAGATTTGCATCGCATCCGAGAATTCGAAGTCGTTGAAGTCACCGAGGGCGACGACGTTCGCATCCGGGTTGTCCGTCTTCACACCAGCAACGAAATCATGGACGATTTGAGCGATTTGTTTCCGTTGGACCTCACTGCCAAGGACGACCGGTTGTTTCGAGCCGAAGAAACCGGTGTCGCCACCTTTCGAGTTCCAGTGGTTGGCGATGACGACGACGTTCTCGCCTTGGAAATCGAACTGGGCCGCGAGCGGTTTACGTGAGCTATCGAACGCCGGGTTGAGCGGGTCGATGCGACCTGGGTTGTGCGTCAACTTGCCGTTCTCATAACCGACCGCTGTCGTTGCGTCACCGGCAGGGATGCCTTCTGTGAGCGACACGCGTTCTGGGTCATACAAGAAGCCGACGCGGATGTTGGCGTTCGGTGCGCCACCATCTTTATTGTTTTCAGGGTCGATGTTGACGTATTTGTACGACTTGCCGCCGATCGAGACGATATTGTCGATCAAGCGTTGGTAGCTTTGGTCGGCCGCAGAATCGCCAGTGCCTTGGCCATTGTTGTCCTGGACCTCGGTCACACCGATGATGTCCGGGCTGTTCAACTCTTCAACAAACGCCTTGGCGAGTTTGAGTGCCTTCTCATCCGACGTCTCTTTCACGTTGCTTGAGAAGTTCTCGAGGTTATATGAAGCAATTGTCAACTTGTCCTTTTCGGCTTCGATGAACGTCGTCTCACGCTTGGCATCGCCTTTGACGAAGGCTGCTTTCATCTCGTCGAGTGAGGCTTGAATCTTATAGTTTCCAAACGAATATCCGACGATTCCGACGATTGGGCCATTGAAGCGGTCACCCGTCGCGACGTCGAATTCACGCGCTTCCGCGTTCGGCTCGAGACGGAATTGGATCCGTTCCGGGTTGGCATCGTCTTTTTTAAGGAGCACACCACCGTTGAACGTCTCAGTCGGTGTTCCTTCGAGCACGGTCACGAGGTCGCCGTACTGTTGTGGCGATACCGATTTGAGGTTACCCGTCTCGACGCGCATCCCTTCGAGGCTCTCCCAGAAATCGATGGCGTCTTTATCCGGATTGAAGACGGCGAGGGCGTCGCTGTCAATGAACTCGGTCGGTAAGTTCGACGCGTCGATTTTCACTGGCGTCGGCAGTGCGACACCGCTCTTGACGACATTGACACTGCCGTTACGCGTGTCGATTTGCGTCATCTTCATATCCGTCTGTTGACGGTCGCTGTATCCTTCGATGGCGTACTCACTGACGAGACCTTTCACGTTGACGAGGTCACCGACTTGGATGCCGGCGATCGAGCGGCCGCCATACAAGATGATTCCTTCTGACGTACGCGCATCTTGGTCGGCTTCCATGTCAGGCGTTTGGATGTAGTAATACGTCGTACCCATCGACACGAACGAGTACGTGACGACGCCTTCGACGCCTTCAACGGTCTGTCCGTTCATCGGTGACGTGTGGCTCGCGCCTTGGATATCATGGATCCGGATCTTGTCCGTGATCTTGTATTCGAACGTCGTCACGGCGCTGAATACATCACCTGATTTGACGGCCGTTTTAAGCGTCATCGTCTCTTCAATACGGACTGGTGACGTATAAAGCGTGCCGTTCGCTTTCGGGTCCGATCCGTCGAGTGTGTAATAGATGTCCGCGCCCGCTGTCGTCGTCGAGAGCGTCACGTCTTGTGGTCCGACGAACGTGCCCGCGCCTGGCTTCGCTGTTGCCGGACGGAGTACCGATGCGTCGATGACCGTGTCCGACACGTCACGGGGGATGATTTGATAGGTGTTATCGAACTGTTGAACGATACCCGTGATTGACGAGTAGTTGACATCCGTCTGTAAATCGAGAATGCCGCGCTCGTCACGGACGACGAACTCTTTCGTGCCGTCTGTCGCCGTCAAGTTTTGACCACTACCTGAGAGCGTGACGTTGTTCACGGTAACAAGTTCAGACTCGACGTCTTCATTGATCTGTTCGCCTGTGAGAACTTGCGCAGCTGGGACGCTTGTCGCTTGTTTTGAAACGACGACGGCGCTGTTCAATTGAAGAAGTTCACGATACGAACCGATTGCACCCGTGACGACAACTTCATCACCGACGTTGACGGCGAGTGACGTCGGACGGACCGAGAGGCCGCCTGTCGCATCTTGAATCGAAATCGTGTTGGCCAGCTTAGCTGTGACGACACCTTTAATCGTGACCGTTTCGCCTTCGGCTTTCGACCGGGCATCACTAATTGAAATCGGAGTGACCGGCGCCGGTGGTTCGACCGTACCGCCATCGCCGTAGTCGACGCCTTGGAACGTGTGTGATCCGAGGTTCGTGAACGTATCGATCGGTTGTGAGTTCCATTCAGTGGCCGGGTCGAACGCATCCGCGCCGTTCGCATCCCCTGTCGTGACCGTATCTTTCCGAACTAACGACTGGTCAGCGGTTGCAACTGTCGTTCCCCATTTCGTGCCCGGGTCGAACCCGACTTGACCGAAGACGTCGAGCACGGTATCGCCTTTTTTCAAGACGAGCGTGTCATCGCCGTTAAAGTTCGTCACGCCGCTTGTTGTATTGGCTTTCGCTTTCAAGGTTTCGCTCGCGCTACCGTTGACGATGACATACGTGCCACCTGGCTCGAGCGTCCCCGTCAAGTTGAGCGTCGTGCCTGGAGCGGTCCCTCCGTTTGAATACAGTTCGAGCTTATAGGCCGAGAGATCGATGGCCGCGTTCGTCCCGTTGAACAGCTCAATCGCTTTGTTGTTGCTCGATCCTTCCACGTATTCCGAGATGAATAGGTCTGAAGCGTTCAACGTCTCTGCGTGTACGTTTGCCGCAATCGGCGTCATGCTGCTGACGATGAGTCCGGCTGATAAGGCGAGGCCGGTCATTTGTTTGAATGAACGTGCTTGTGGTTTCCCCATGTGTTAGTCTCCCTTTGATTATGTAGATGGCCGATACGATGTCCCAATTCGTGTGGTCCTTTATTTGAACGAATGCCCCCTTAGTCCAAACGAAATGATAGCGCTTACATAACGGTTCTTGTCGCAACGAAAAGTCACTTATACGCCCCATCGTTTGACGAATTTCACTATCATTTACCAACTTTTCAACTACATGTTAAACATAACCAAGCAGACGTCAGAACTCAATCGACTTAATAAGAAGTTCATATTACAGTTTGATGACAAGAAGGAAGAGACGAGAGAGGAGGCCAATCGGGTTGACGGAACGACGCACAACTCTTACAATTCATTAATACTATTAAATGAATCGGTTAACTGTGTATTAAACAGGGAGGAAACGAATGACAACAATTACTTATCCGGTCATCCCGGGAGCGGGTGCGTTTTATTATGAAGGAAATGAAATAGGAATCTTATTGTGTCACGGCTTCAACGGGACGCCCCAAAGTGTGCGCGACGTTGGGATTTCCTTGATGGAGAAAGGGTTCACCGTCTATGCCCCTCGGCTCAAAGGACATGGCACGGACCCGGAAGAGTTTCGACAATCGACCCGCCGCTGCTGGTATGAGTCGATGGAAGCCGGCATCCGTCTATTACGTGAGCGATGTCGACACGTCATCGTCGTCGGGCAGTCAATGGGTGGAACATTGGCGATGAAGGCCGCCTTGTCCGGTCATGCCGATGCAATCGTCACGATCAATGCGGCGCTGTCGGTGCCGGGCTATGCCTGTCACGCCAAGGATGATGTCTGTCGTTTCATCGATGAAGACGAACCGGACATCTGTGCACCGGGTGTGTACGAGATCGTCTACGACAAAGTGCCGACGTCAGCCATTCGTGAACTGCTCGCACTCATCGAGGAGGTGCGACCGAGAGCAGCCGAGGTGACGGTGCCGACGTGCGTCATCCATTCCTCCATCGACAACGTCGTCCCGCCTGAAGATTCGATGTGGCTGTACGATATCATTCAAGCCCCGAAGCAACGAGAGGTACTCGAACGGTCTTATCATGTCGCCACGATGGACCATGACTGGGAGCGGTTGGCCAACGTCATCGGAACATTTTGTGAACAAGTTGCGACTGTCTCTGAAATGTAGTCCTTGGACTGCATTTTTTAATATCTCATTATTTGCAAACGCTTGCACAAGTGCTATTGTAGGATTAGATTCAGCCCAAAACAGGTATTGCTGTTCAAGTATAGTAAATATATATGATGACATATAGGAGGCAAGCAGCGTATGGAGTCGATGGTCAGTAGACAACAAGTAAAGAAGAAAACGGTCACCCGCGCGTGGTGGAAAGAAGCAATCGCCTATCAGATTTACCCGCGCAGTTTCAAAGATTCGAATGGGGATGGCATTGGCGATCTTCGAGGTATCATTGAAAAGTTAGATTACTTAGAAGACCTTGGCATCGACGTGATCTGGCTTTGTCCGATGTACAAATCACCGAACGATGACAATGGTTATGACATCTCAGACTATCATGGAATTATGGAAGAGTTTGGAACGATGGAAGATTTCGATGCGTTGCTCAAAGCCGTCCATGCGCGCGGTATGAAGTTGCTTTTGGACCTCGTCGTCAACCATACGTCCGATGAGCACCCATGGTTCGTCGAATCGAAGCGGTCAAAAGACGACCCGAAACGCGACTGGTATATCTGGCGCGACGGGGCAGAGGGGGGTCCCCCGAACAACTGGGCGAGCATCTTTGGCGGTTCGGCTTGGGAACTGGATGAGGCGACTGAACAGTACTATTTGCATGTCTTCTCGAAAAAGCAGCCAGACTTGAACTGGGAAAATGAAGAAGTGCGTGGCGCCGTCTATGACATGATCAACTGGTGGCTCGACAAAGGCATCGATGGATTCCGGGTCGATGCGATCAGCCACATCAAGAAGATGCCGACTGAGACGATGTTGCCGTCTCCGGACGGGAAGCCGTACGTCACGGCGTTCTCGATGTATTCGAACATTGACGGGATTCACGACTATCTTCAAGAGATGAAACAAGCGACGTTCGCCCATTACGACATTATGACAGTCGGCGAGACGAACGGGATTGAGCCACAAGCGGCTGATTTATGGATGGGACCAGAAAACGGGGCGATGAACATGGCGTTCCATTTTGACCACGTCGATATCATGCGCAAGTCGCGCTTAGCACCGCTCGATGTCGTCGAATTGAAACGAATTTTTGACAAGTGGCAACAAGGACTGCTCGAGACCGGATGGAACGCGCTCTATATCGAGAACCATGACATGGTTCGCGCCGTCTCGCTCGTCGGGGACGAAAACCATTACTGGCGCGAAAGTGCGACTGCCCTTGGTATGATGTATTTCTTCATGCACGGGACACCGTTCATCTATCAAGGACAGGAAATCGGCATGAAGAACGTACCGCTCCCGTCAATCCACGATTATGATGATGTGGCGACGAAAAATGAATATTTCGAACGAATCGCCCACGGGATGAGTGAGACCGATTCGATGCAACACGTATGGGGCACGTCACGCGATAACGTCCGAACTCCAATCCAATGGGATGCGTCACCGTACGCTGGTTTTTCAACAGCGACGCCGTGGATGCCGATCCATGAAGAATATGAGACGCTCAACGTCGACGCCCAATCGAAAGATGCCCATTCGATTTTGTCGTTCTATAAAGCGATGATCCGTCTCCGTCGGACGGAAGACACGTTCACGTACGGCAGTTACCGCGATTTGTTACCGGATCATCTGCAAGTGTTCGCCTATGAGCGCGCGTTTGAAGAACAAACGTTTTATGTCGTCGTCAACTTGACGGCAAACCCTGCCGAGACGACACTGCCTGGTCTCGACAAGGCGACGCTCGTGTTAACGAATGAGATGGACCCCGAGACAATCGAGACGGATACGTTTATGCTGCGGCCGTTCGAAGCGAGACTGTACCGCTTATAATGTGAAGACACCTTCGAAGCGAAGGTGTCTTTTTAGGAGGTAGGAACATGCATCACATCGAGATTGGGAACGATGAGACGATATTCGAGTTTAGTATCATAGAAGCGTCACGCGAGACGTTACGGCTCGCCCACGGTCTAGTCACCGAGATCGTCCGGACCGAGGCGTATGTCCGGTTCGCGCGGGACTTGACCGATGCCTTTCATACGCTGGTAGGAGTTTGTCGACTGTGGAATGAGGAAGGACGAGCGATTTTGACAATCTCGTTCGACCGAGGCCGCGTCGAGGTCGAGACGGCCTGGGGGCAGGTGACGAGACGATTCGTAACCGACCAAAGTTATGTGACGAGGACGGTCGGCCAAGTCGGCATCGTGGAATAGATTGTGACAAACGCGGGAAAAGAGCATATGATAGAGGTTGACTATACGGAAAGGGGTGTCGGGTATGGATGGCACGAAACGCGCGGACATTCGCCCAGGGCTCCACGTCCAGATTGTCCTAAAACAAGATCAGCGGAGTGGGAAGTTGACGCCAGGCATCGTCAAAGACATTTTGACGAACTCGCCGCGTCACCCGCACGGCATTAAAGTACGCTTAAGCGATGGACAGGTCGGTCGGGTGAAAGTGATCGAAGCTGGAGGTGAATGACATGAGTGAAAAGAAATTAAGTTTTCAAGAGGCGATGAAGCAAAAGCTCGCCGAGAAGAAACAGAACGAGACGAAAGTGCCGACAGGACTTCGTGGGACGAAGCAGAAACCGTTGACGAACCAGTTGACGAAGAAGCCGAACAACCAGAAGAAACGGACGGGCATCTAAAAAGCAGCCGCTCATAGGAGCGACTGCTTTTTTATTTCCCATCGTATTAGATATATAGTCTACATAAAATCAATATTTGTTACACAATAAAACCTATTCATAAAGCGAACGATTCGAAAAAGTTGAATGTAGACATCAAAAATCAGTCGGGAAATAAAGATTTATTATTTCATAGGTTTAACATTGTAAGCGCTTTAAATAAAGCTATTACTCACTTTTTGTTATATAACATATGAAATTTGTGTGAACTGACCTATAAAAAAATTATTGCTAATTGTCAGAATCTTTGTATAATTCAAAACAAGACATCATAAAACAATTCAACTTTAGATTCACACAACAGGGAGGAACTTATTCATGGAAGCCGTACAAAGCTTATTGCAAGGAAGCGTCGACTACTTGAACAACATCTTATGGACGTACGTGTTGATCGTCGCGCTCGTCGGGGCAGGGATTTACTTCACGGTCAAAACACGATTTATGCAATTCCGCTACTTAAAAGAGATGTTCCAAGTCGTCACGGAAAAATCAGATGCGACAGACAGTAAGAGCATCAGCTCGGCGAAGTCGTTCTTTATCGGAGCGGCAACGCGAATCGGTACAGGTAACTTGGCCGGTGTCACAGTCGCTATCACACTCGGTGGACCGGGAGCGGTTTTCTGGATGTGGATCGTCGCACTCCTCGGTGGAGCGACCGCAATGATCGAGAGCACGCTCGCTCAAGTATATAAAGTAAAAGATGACGTCGCCTACCGCGGTGGTCCAGCTTACTACATCGAAAAAGGCTTGAACAACCGTTTCCTTGGAATTGTGTTCGCGGTCTTGATTGCATTCACATTCGGTCTCATCTTCAACTCGGTTCAATCAAACACAATCGCAGCAGCATTCGATAACGCGTTTGGCCTCGAAGCCGCAGTCGGTGGCGCAATCCTCGTCGTCTTGACAGGACTTGTCATCTTCGGTGGGGTTCAACGGGTCGCCAACTTCTCGGCAATCGTTGTTCCAATCATGGCAGTCCTTTACTTGGTCGTTGCGCTTTACGTCGTCGTCGTCAACATCACAGAAATGCCAGCTGTTATCGGAATGATCTTCCAGAGCGCGTTCGGTCTCGAGCAAGCGTTCGGCGGATCGGTCGGAGCGGCAATCATGATGGGTGTACGTCGCGGTCTCTTCTCGAACGAAGCAGGTATGGGTTCGGCTCCGAACGCAGCAGCGACGGCAGAAGTATCACACCCAGCAAAACAAGGTTTCATGCAGACACTCGGTGTCTTCTTGGATACATTGATCGTCTGTACGGCAACAGCTGCCATCGTCCTTCTCTCAGACAGCTACGCAGCTGGTAACGGTGAAGGAATCGCACTTCTTCAAAATGCATTAGCTGAGCAAATCGGATCGTGGGCACCTGCCTTCATCGCCATCAGCGTTCTCTTGTTCGCCTTCAGTTCGATCGTCGGTAGCTACTACTACGGTGAAACGAACATCGAGTTCATCAAGAAGAGTAAAGCAGCCGTCTTTGGTTTCCGTTTACTCACAATGGGCTTCGTCTTCATCGGAGCAGTCGCAAGCCTCGGCTTCGTCTGGAGCCTTGCTGACTTGTTCATGGCGGGCATGACGCTCATCAACTTGGCAGCCATCACGTTACTCGGTGGCGTTGCCTTCAAAGTCCTTCGTGACTACGAAGAACAGCGTGCACAAGGCCTCAACCCACGCTTCTCGGCTCGTAAGCTCGGTATCGAGAATACAGAATGCTGGGACGTCGAAGAGGACGAGGTTGCAGAAGGTACAGTCCAAGTGGCTGCTGCAGACTCATCAAAATAATTAGTTAGGCAACAACAGGGACCCTGCTCATCGGGGTCCCTGTCTTTTTATGCTTGTTGACGGATGGATTCGATTTTCGTATCGGCTGGCTTCGCATTCAAATGGACATACGTCCCGGCGACGAACAAGGCGCCCCCGACGATGTTGCCGAGTGTGGCAAACAAGAGGTTATTCAACGCAAGCCCGAGGTTGATCGCCTCAGATGGAGCGTAATAGAGCGCGAGTCCGAAGATGCCCATATTAGCGATCGAGTGCTCGAAGCCGGCGGCGAAAAAGACGACGACTGGTAGCATCGTCAGCATGATTTTGGCGACGTCATTCTTTGTCTTCAATGGCATGAAAATAGCGATGCAGACAAGGATGTTACACAAAATCCCTTTCAAAAAAATCGCTAGCGCCTCGCCGCCCATCTTTTTGGCGGCGACGACCGATAACAGATGGTCGGCACTGACATCACCCATGCTGTGGGCCCCGATGACGAGTCCGACGAGGAGGAGCGCACCGAACAAATTACCGATCCAGCTCACGGCCCAGACAGCAGCGAGGTCACGCCAGTCGACACGGCCACGTTTCGTCCCGGTGTATAAATACATCGTATTGCTCGTGAACAGTTCCCCACCCATCCAGACGATAAAGACGAGCGCAACCGAGAAACTCATCCCCGCGAACAGCATTGTCCCAGGGACGTCGATGAACATGTTTCCGACAGAGAAGGCGAAGACGACTCCGATCCCGATTAGGAAACCAGCGACGATGGAGCGGATTGCGTAGTGACCGAACGCATGACGCAACAGCGTCGCTTTTTTATATGCGGCTTCTTCCATATACTCGACAGCTTGTTTTTCCATTTGAATACAGCCTCCTTTAGACAACTTAAGTCTAGGAGGTCCACAAAAAGTTTGCAATTGTTTTCACAAACTTTTTTTTGAAAGCCGTTCCAACTGTTCACATCGTTGCCACGAGTTCGACTTTCATACGGTCGGGATCCTCGAAATAAAGAGCGATATAGTTCGGACCACCGGCGTAAGGGAATCGGTCGGCATAGAGCTCCGTGAATCCGTGCTGAGGCAATTGCGAGCGCAGTCGCTCGAGTTGCTCCAACGACGCGGCATGAAAGGCGAGGTGGTTCAACCCTGTCTTTTTACGATGATAGGACGGTTCGAGGTGGTCGGCCTCGGTTTGGACGAAGACGAGATACGTGTCACCGAAACGGTAACTCCTCCCTTCATCCCATTGTTGGTAAACGGTATAGCCGAGTTCCGTGAGGAGCCAGCCCCAAGCAGAAAGGCTCTTGTTCAAATCAGAAACGTACAATTCAACATGATGCAACATCGGTCTCATCCTTCCGTCGGACGTTTCAAATCCGTCCGTTTAGTATAATGGTAATTATATAACGAATGCAGGGGGAACCATATGGACAACACGGGGCTTGTCTCGAACATATTGATCGCGGGAAAGACGGGGGTCGGCAAGAGCGCTTTTCTAAATTACATTTATGGGCGTGACGTCGCCGAGTCGCGTGCCGGAAGCCCGGTGACGGCCGAGGGGTTACATGAATATGAATACTACGATCTCGAGCGAGGTATTTTGTTCCGTTTCTTCGATACGTGGGGACTCGAAGCGGACCGCTCCGACGAATGGCACGAAGCGGTCCTGTCGATCGTCAATCAACGGGAAGGTGCGCTCGATATCGCCGACTGGTTCCATACAATCTATTACTTATTGTCCATCAACTCAGGACGCGTCGAGGCGTATGAGTTAGAATCCATTTTAAAACCGCTCTACGCGAAGCGAAGCAATGTCACGATCATCTTGACGAACTATAACCCGGACAGTGCGATGAACGTCGAGAAGGCGGAAGCGATGGAGGACGTGCTCATGCGCGAACTCGGAATTTCACGGGATGCGATGATTCGCGTCAACAGTGTGGAAAAGAAGTTGCTCGGCGGACAAGTCGTACCCCATATCGGCTATGAGGCGGTGTGGCAACGCAATCGGACCAACCTGTGGCGAGACGTCGAACGAAAACTGCCGCACAACTTGACGCATCATTTATTGACCGAGTTGGCGGCATGGCGAGACCGGAGCAATCATTCGGCTGAGACGATTCGTATGATCACCCCGCAAGTGATGATCAGCTGGAAAGCCCGCCAAATCGAAAAAGATTTGGAACGAACGCTCGAGGAGGCCGCCGAGACGACAGAGGCGGCGATGGCTCAAGGCGTCCGTCACTACATCCAACTGATGGAGCGCTATCCGCTCGTCGGTGCCCCGTCCGACCTCGTCTTCAAAACGCGCCGGGTCGAGCTCGGGTTTGATTATTCATTCAATCGCACCGTTCGGAAGATGGTGCTCGGGATGATTCCGGGCGTCCATTTCATCTATTGGGCGTTCAAGCGCAGGACGGCGGAGCGTGGTATCAAAAAAGCCGTCAATCAGCAGTATGAACTGGTCAAGCAGACAATCGAATTGGATGTGCGCCGCGGATTCGAGGAAGAGATGCGACGGCTCGGCCAGACGCTCAATCAATGAGGAGGAATAGATATGGAGAAAAAAGTTCCGTTCAATTTGGATACGTACGATTTGAAAGAAGAACTCGATCGGTTGCGCGGCAAAGTCAAGAAACCGAACATCTTGATTGCGGGAGCGACCGGGTCGGGCAAAAGTTCCGTCGTCAATCATGTGTTCGGGCGTGATTTGACGAAAGTCGCCGCCGGTGAGCCGGTGACGCGTGGGATTCATCAGTTCATGAGTGACGACATCGCCATCGTGCTCTATGACAGTGAAGGGTATGAGATTGGGAGTGCCCGGCAACAAGCGTACGCCGACGAAGTCATCGGCTTCGTCGAAAAGGCCCAGACGAAAGAGGTGGCCGAACAGATTCATCTCGTTTGGTACGCCATCAACGCCTCAATGAAACGAGTCACACCGCTCGACCGGGCGCTCATCAAACAGTTGAACGAAGCGACATCGGTCGCCGTTCTGTTGACACAAATCGACCAAGTCGACCTAGATGAACTGACGGCGCTCCGGAATGAACTGGCGGACGTCGTCCCGGAACAGGCCGTGTTTCAAGTCAGTGTCGCCGAAGAACTGTTACACGACCCAGAACTTCGGGCCCATCTCGATTGGGAGCGTCTCGTGACGTGGTCCGTCGAGCAACTCGACCAATCGCTCCAAGAAGGACTGCTCATGGAGGTCCATGCCGAGAGTGAGGCGATGCTCAAGTTGAAACGGAAGAAAGCGAACCGAATCATCTCGGGTTATGTCGCTAGTGCCGGGACGGCTGCCGCGGTCCCACTTCCGTTCGCTGATGCGATCGCACTCACACCGATTCAAGTGACGATGAGCGTTCACTTGTTCCGCTATTGGGGTGTGAAAGCGAACGACGATATGCTGAAGACACTGATCGGTAGCACCATCATCCCGCAAATCGGACGGGCGCTCTCAAAGACGATTTTACTGAACGTCATGAAGTTCTTCCCGGGTGCGAACGCGGCCGCGAGTGTCATCAATGCGACTGTCGCATCAGGCATCACGTGGGCGATTGGACTTGCCATCAACGAAGTCGCGTACCGGAATGCGATGGATTCATCGAAAACGATCGAGCAATTGCTCAACAGCGACTTTGGCTCACTGTTCGAACAGTTCATGGAGCAAAATCCGGTCACGAAAAAGAAGGCTTGATTCGCACGTTTGATACACTGATCGAGACGAGACAAAGGGGGAAACGGAATGAAGAAACGAATTTATATTACGAGACGTTTACCGGAAGAAGCGGTGGCACCGCTACGGGACAAGTATGAGGTCCGGATGTGGGAAGAAGAGGCGAAGAGCGTCCCACGCGACATCTTGTTAAACGAAGCATCGTCGGCGCATGCGCTCTGGGCGATGCTCAGTGATACGATTGACCGGGAAGTGATTGAGCAGGCGCCGCAACTTGAGGTCATCTCGAATTTGGCGGTCGGCTATAACAATATCGATCTTGGAGCGGCCAAGGAGCGAGGCATCATCGTGACGAACACGCCAGACGTGTTGACGGAGACGACGGCCGATCTCGCGTTCGGATTGATGATGATGACAGCGCGTCGGCTCGGAGAAGCAGAGCGTGATTTACGAGCCGGCGAATGGAAATCATGGACACCGATGGGTTACGTCGGGATGGATTTGTACCGGGCGAAACTCGGGATTATTGGCATGGGCCGTATCGGGGAGGCAGTCGCGCGCCGGGCCCGTGGCTTTGATATGGATGTGTTGTACCACAATCGGACGCGTCGTCATGAATCGGAATCGATGTACGGTTTCGTCTACGCGGAACTCGACGAGTTGCTCGAGCAATCAGATTTCGTCGTCGTCCTCGCCCCCCTCACCGAAGAGACACGTGGGATGTTAGGGGCGGAACAGTTCGCGAAAATGAAAGAGACAGCGGTCTTCATCAACGTCGCCCGTGGTGAGATCATCGATGAGGCTGCGCTCTATGAAGCGTTGAAAGAACAGCGGATTTGGGCGGCAGGGCTCGATGTGTTCGCCAAAGAGCCGGTGGCGATGGACCATCCGCTCTTGACGCTTCCGAACGTGACGACGTTGCCGCATATCGGTAGTGCCTCAATCAAGACCCGACTTGCGATGATGGCGCTCAATCGGGACGCCATCGTGAACGTGCTCGAAGGGGCAGAACCGAAAAATCGGCTGACGTAAAACAAGGACCTGACCGCGTGCGGTCAGGTCCTTGTTTAAATTAGAAACGGCGGATATTATCTGGATCTTCATAATCGTTTCGTAGTGCCCGGTCATCGAGTCCACGTAACTTGTTCTCACGGTCAGTCAACTCTGCTTTTTTATCCAATTTGTCCTGTTCAGGGTCGACGGCCCGATTCGGATTGTCGGCAGTCGATTCGTTGAATGGTTTCGAATCGATTTCTACACCGTCAGACGTGTGACGCTCGTCGGTCCGGCTCGTATCACGGTGTTTCGGATCGTTATATGGTTCCGAATCAATTTCTACACCGTCGGACGTGTGCTGATTTGAATGGGTGGCATCGGGTTTCGATTCATTGTATGGCTTCGAATCGATTTCAAGACCGTCGGCCGTATGGTGACCTTGATGGCTCGTATCATGTTTCGAATCATTATATGGTGTCGAATCGACCGTCAATCCTTCAGTATGGCGCCGCTCGAAGTCTTCATCCACATAGATTAAAATCTTTCCGGCTTCGACGTCACTGTAATGACGTTTCACCTCGTCCTCGCTCAAGCCCATATTGCGAAGTCCGGCATGGACATCCTCGTGTCCGCTCAAGAAAGCCCGGACTTTATCGAACCATCCGGTATGGTGCGCCGCTTCAGTATGGACGTCTGTCTGACGACGTAAAATCGAGACATTGTCCTCGTGTTTCGCGACGACGTAGATATCTGAATCTTTGTAGCCCTTCGCACGCAACTCCTCCACTTTACCGAGTGCCGCGTCTTGCGTGTCATACATGCTGATGAATCGTTTCTCACTCATATCGTTTTCCTCCTTATAGTCGGCGATGGTCTTCTAAGCCAGAGTGTCCGCGGACGATCGGGTCGTCCTTCGTACCATGCGGTTCTTCGTCATGATCATTGAACGGCTTCGCATCGAAGGCGATGCCATCCGCTTCTTCGCCTTTATCGTGGTCGAGTTCACTATCTTTCTTATACATGTTCGGATAGCGCTCATAAGAGTGTTGATCGATGTAAAGCAGTAATTTGCCGTCGTCGATCGACGTATAATATTCTTCAGCCTCCGCATCACTGAGCCCCATGTTCCGCAATTCATCCCGAATGCGGTCACTTCCGTGAAGGAACGCTTTCACACGGTCCAACCAGTTGACATCACGAATCCCCGATTCGGCGTTCACATCGGTATGGTAGCGCAAGGCAGAAATTTCCCCGTCCCGCTTGGCCACGACGTGCATGTTTTTCTCAGCTTCCCCAGCTTGTTTGAGTTCGTTCACCTTATCCATCACTTCTTGCTCGTTATGGAACAACCCAATAATTTTACGATCCGACATGTTGTGCCTCCTTCGATTTCGTTTCATTTTTAATTGACGTCACCCTATTAGTAATTTCCGTTCTCACAAAGGTTCAAACAAAAAACGCCATCTCAAGGCGAGAATGACGTGATCAATAATAAATCATCAATGTTTCGTTTCCGAGATGGCATCGCGTGTTTTTCCAGACGAACTCGACCAACGTCCACATGGCCATGAATCCACTGATTCCGAGAAGGACGAGTGCATACACAGGTGTCAATTGAATCAAGAACGACCACCCGAGTGCGAATAAGATGGGCTGGGTCAACAAGACGAAACCGACGTACACGCCTACGATGAGAAGTGCGAATAAAATCCGCCGTCCTAACGTTTGGAAATGGTGTCGGAATCGCGTCAATAGGCCAAACACGGCTCCGGTCAACAGCACAGGGAGGACGAACGCGAAGTAGTCGAGCGGATAAGACGTGGCGGGTGCCGTGAAGAGGCGCAAGCTGAACACGTCGTCCATCACGAGCAACAAGTTCGCGTAGGCGAACGCCAAAATCATACCGAGCAGCCAACCGAATTGATTCCAGACACGACGTGACGATTTGATGGCCTCGATTTTCGTATAGGCTAAAAAGGAGACATCTCGCATCTCGACATCTTGGAGTTTGACTTGAACTTCATTGAGCCGTTCGATCGCCCAGTCGAACTCCCGATTGGCCTGCACTTTCTCATGAGGCTTCAATTCGTCTGTCGCCTCAATCATCAGATGGTAACGACGTTGATATTCTTCATTTGTCTTCGGCTGTTCAATCAAAAATCGAGCATAATCTTGCGGGTCTTGTTTTGTGAGTCCTTCCAGGGACTGCTCGTTCTTTTCAGATTGTTGAATATAACCGGCCAAACTGTCGAGTAATCGGTCGACTTGCTGCTTGTCATCTAATAGGTCGTTCAAATGCGTGCGGACTTGATCGTAAAACTGTTGAACGACCGGATCGTTCGATACGTGTGGTTTCAGAAAAATTCCTCTCTTCTACTTAATAAGTTATTCATACAGGGGGACTGTCATTATGGGTCAAGGTCAGTGAGTCAAAATCACCTTGCTCGATGCTACGGATGAGAATCTCACTTCCGCCCATATTGGTCGCCAAGGGGATGGAATAGACATCACAGAGGCGCATTAAGGCGCTCACATCGGGCTCGTGCGGTTGAGCTGTCAACGGGTCACGGAAGAAAATAATCATATCCATTTCACCCCGGGCGACGGCGGCGCCGATTTCCTGGTCGCCGCCGAGCGGGCCGGACTGGAAGCAATGGACAGGCAAGCCTGTCGCCTCGGCGATGCGCTTACCGGTCGTGCCGGTCGCGAACAGATGGTGGTTTTCTAAAACGTGGGCGTAAGCTTTCACGAGTACGATTAAATCATCCTTCTTCTTGTCATGGGCAATCAGGGCGATGTTCATCCTACTTCCTCCTCTAAAAGACTTCTTCTTTTAATTCGTATCACATTTGACTTAGAAAAACACGCCTTCTTTCTTTAAGAACGCCTACTAAAGAATTGTTTTCTCATGAATCCGTTATAGGGAGATAGGAAATGGCAAGGTTTAGGTAGATGAAAATGTTGGTATTTATACAAAGAGTCAAATAAATGAAATCAATTCAAAAAGAGATAGGAGGAAGATGTAAATGAACGATACTACGTATAACTTCAACACGTTCATGTCATGGCTGCCTGAGCTTTTGCTCGCATTAGTCATTCTAGTCGTCGGATTCATTTTGGCGAAAGTTCTGGAAAACGTGACGCGCAAAGCGCTTCGCAAAGCACGCCTTGACGACCGTGTTGGTGTCAAACAAGAAGGTGAACCTGGAAAACCAGGCAAAGAAGAGAAACGGTGGACGCCTGAGCGGATCATCGGTAAAGTCGTCTTCTTCGGTGTATTGCTTCTCGCATTCTTAATCATTTTTGAATTCATGAACGTGCCTGCGATTACGCAACCGTTCAGCCAAATCTATGCCGGTTTCTCTGGCTTGATCACAGGCGTCATCAAAGCGGGGCTCATTCTGCTCGTTGCTTGGATTATCGCGACACTATTGAAGAAGGCCATTCAAATGGCGGGTCATCGCCTCAACTTGAACAAGTTGATGGAGAAGACAGGACAAGAGTCGACAAGTGTCAATCAGACAAAATGGGTCGACACGGTCGCCAATATCGTCTTCTATCTTGTTTTATTGTTAGCCCTTCCGGCGGTACTTGACGCGCTTGGTTTACAGGGCATCAGCGGACCGTTCGAAGACTTGTTGAACAGTTTCCTCGCCTTCATTCCGAAACTTGTCGCGGCGGCACTCATCTTCGCGATTGGATATATCGTTGCGAAAATCGTCCGCGATATCTTGACGAAGTTTTTGGAAGCAGCGGGTCTTAACCGTTTTGCTGAAAAACTTCATTTAGCGGATTACGTGAAAGGATCAAGTCTTGCGAAAGCAGTCGGCACGATTGTCTTCATCTTGATTATGATCCCGGTCACCATTTCGGCACTTGAGGCACTCGATATTCGTGGAATCTCGGATCCGGCCATCTCGATGCTTAACGATGTCTTGGCGATGATTCCAAATATCATCGTGGCCATCGTCTTAATTCTCGCCGGTGTGTTCATTGCCAAGTGGTTGAAAGGCGTTGTTGTCTCACTCCTTGAAAACTTAGGCGTCAACTCACTTGCTAGCAAGATGGGTCTCGGTGGTCGCTCGTCATCATCGACATCAATCGCGCAAGTCATCGGAACCATCGTTCAAATCATCATTATTCTGTTGTTCGTCTCAGAAGCCCTTCAAGTCGCGAACCTCGACTTCATGGCTTCGCTTGCGACAGCGATCTTTGCCTACTTGCCAATGGTCATTGCGGCCGTCATCATCTTGGCAGTCGGTTTCTGGCTCGCGAACATGGCAGAACGTCTCGTTGGCAGTGTGCTCGTAGATGGAGCAGGTCAACCTAGCGTCTTGCGTCACGTCGCGAAATATGCGATTCTCGGTATCGCCTTCTTCATGGCAATCAGCCAGCTCGGTATTGCTCCGATGATTGTCAACACGGCATTCTTGCTTATCCTCGGTGCGGTCGCCCTCGCCTTCGGTCTTGCCTTCGGTCTAGGCGGACGTGAGACAGCGGCTCGCTATTTGAAGAAAGCAGAGCAACGGATTGATGAGACAGAAGTATCGAAAGAAGGTCTCGAACAAGAGAAAGCACAAATGAACCAAGAAGCCGAAGTTGCGAAGCAACAGGCAAAACAAGGTATGGAGCAGTCGAAGCGGGAAGCGGATCAAACGAAACAAGAGTTGAAACGTGAAACGAATCGTTCGCAAGCCTCTCAATCTGACGTGACGAACGTGGACGGTCCAGAGCCGAACCCGTTCCATGAAAATGTCACACCAGATCAAGACAACCGTTCACTCGATGACAACGAAGGCCCACTTCGTCCATAATCGTGAATGACGGGTCCCTGCTCAAGGGACCCGTTTTTGTATTGCTGTAAACAGGTGTCACTTTTGTCGATATAATAAAAAACAGATTGGCAAGAAGGCAGGAGTGAAACGAAGATGTTCAAACAGTTTCAAAATACGCTCGTCATGAACTACATATGGGGCTCGGGCATCGCCGTGTTTGGGGTCGGTGGGCTATTTATCTTCCAGACGCTCGACCTATCCAAGACGGAGATGCTCATCCTATTAGTCATCATGGGACTGTCCGGAATGATAATGATTGGGCTCGAACTGCTCCTCTACCGGCGTCATATCCGACCGATCCGTCACGTGTTTCAAACAGAGATACCGACATATGAGGCGCTTCAACAGGCGTTCAATCAAACGAGTCACTTTCCCACGTTGACGGTGAAACGGATTCTCGGTCCGCATTTGTTCGGCTTGTCTGTGCCGGCGATGAGTATGACGGCCCTCGCTATCGAGCGAGGATGGATCGACTTGCCGTATCGGTTGATTGGACTGGCAGCGTTCGGTGCCATTTTAATTGCCATCTTGCACGCCTTGATTGAATTCTTTCTAACCTATCGTTCGGTTGAACCGCTATTGCTTCATTTGCAGGAGACGAGCGAAAGCTCGTATGGGCGCCCGCTCCAAGCGACGTATCGGTCCATCAGCGTCCGGACAAAATTATTAATCAGCATGCTCGTCATCGGTGTGTTTCCGGTCGCCTTGTTCATTCTTGCATCCGGGGTGCAACTGTCGACCGTCAATCAAGTCGATGCGTACTGGCAGTGGGCAGCTCTGATTTTAGTCGTCATCATCGGCGTGGCGACATTCAGTAGCTTTTTGCTTTACGACAATATCAAACGTCCCATTAGCGCGTTAACGGAAGGGGTCGCCGCATTAGATGCCGGAAAATTGAATCCAATCGACAACCCTTACTCGGATGAGTTCGCCCAACTCGTCACAGGCTTCAATCAAATGGTCACGAACGTCACGCATCGGGATGCAGAGAACGAGCAGTTATTGAATAGTCTGTTCGTCTTGTTCGCCGCGACGCTCGATGCCCGGGATTCATATACGGCCGGACATTCCGAGCGGGTTGCCGCTTATTCCGTCGAGCTGGCACAGGCGCTCCAGTTGCCGAATGAACAGATTGAACTGCTCCGCAAATCGGCGCTCCTTCATGATATCGGGAAAATTGGCATCCGTGACGATGTGCTGTTGAAAGAAGGAAGGTTGACGGACCACGAGTTCGCCCAAATTCAAGAACACCCGACCATCGGGATTCATATTTTGAATCAAATTTCCCTACCGGCTACGTTACAGCCGATTTTGGCCGGTGTCCGGTCCCATCATGAACGGATGGATGGGCGCGGGTATCCGGACCGCTTGGTCGGAGAGGCGATTCCACTCTTCGGTCGTATTATGGCAATCGCCGACGCATATGACGCGATGACCTCCAATCGCCCATACCGGGACGGGATGCCAGTCGAGAAGGCACTATCGATTTTGGAGAGCGGACGCGGTACCCAGTGGGACGCGGCGTTCGTTGATGTGTTCGTTCAGTTACGACGCGAGGCTATCTCCGCCTAAGCAAACAGGTCCGTCCAATTTGGGCGGACCTGTTTGTTAGAGGAACGTTTCGACGAGATAGACCCCGGCGATGCCGCCGATGACGACGAGCATCAAATTGACACGGAGGAATGCGAGTGATGTGGCGACCGCCCCACCCACTAAAGCGGACGTGAGACTGGTCGTTGCCTGCAGGATGCCCGGGAAAATGAGACTGGCGAGCACCGCATAAGGCGTGAACAGTAAAAATCGCTTCACGAACGGTGGTAATTTCAAGTCCCGGAGCCAAAGTAGCGGAACGAGCCGTGGGATGTACGTGACGAGCGCCATGGCGAGGACGAGTAAGAACAGACTGATCATGCTTCATCCTCCTTGTATACCATGGCGCCGATCCCGGCTGCGACGATCGTAGCCAAGATGATGCTCAAGCCGGATGACAGCGGGATGAATGGGGAGACGCCGTAGTAGAGGACGGCTTGTGTCAAGACGGCGATCGCAGCCACGACGATGACCGGTTTGCGGGTGAGTGATGGGACAAGTAGCCCGATGAACATGGCGTATAAGGCGATGCCCATACTCGTTTGGACCGATGTAGGCAGGCCAAAGGCGAGAAAGACGCCAATCCATGTCCCGACGTTCCAAGCGAGAAAAGCGATCATGTTTAGCCCGAGCACAAAGTGTCCACGCGTCGACTCATCACGGGTTGACGCGACACTGAACGTCTCATCGGTCACCCCGAACGCGATGGCGGCCAGAAATCGATTCGAAGTCGTCTCGAGACGCTGCGACAATGCCGCCGACATGAGGAAGTGCCGTAAGTTCAAAATGAACGTCGTCAAAATGATTTCCCAATACATCGAACCGGCCATGATCAATTGGACACCGATGAACTGACTGGCGCCCGCAAAGATGAATAATGACATGGCGAGCGTGATGACGTTCGGCATATCGAAAGATTTCGCAAGCAGGCCGAAGGCGATGGCGATCGGGATGTAGCCGACGGCGACGGGAATACCGGCCCGCATGCCAGAACGGAAGGCGTCCTTATTCGAGATCGGTGTCATTTGCGGGACCGGGGTTGCCATGAGACTTCCTCCATTTCATAGATAATTTATTGTTGATTCGAGATTGGATCACCGTTTCCTGCTCGGACTCGAAAAAATAGGGTATAGATAGGCGATAAGGAGTGTGAATGTATGAGTCGAGCTGAAGAATTTATCGCATCGTATCACCGGATTGAGGATTATTTGAGTCGAGAGATGGGAGACGGCCAGCATTTCAGTTTTAGCAACATGGTTAACCGTCTTGCCAAACATAACCCAATCATTGAACGTTACAAAGAAGATTTACATCAAATGAGCCAATTGCGAAACGCCATCGTCCACGAGCGGCGCGAGCCAGATTTCATCATCGCGGAACCGCATGAATCGCTCGTCAATTTGATTCTCGAGGTGGAGAAAGAACTCCTCCATCCGCGTCAAGTCATCCCGCTGTTTCGTAAAATCGTGACGACGTTCGACGCCGACGACTCGTTGGTCGACGTCCTCGGTGAGATTCGGGATAAAAACTATTCGCAGTTCCCGGTCTATAACCATGACGGGTCATGGCGCGGTTTATTGACAAAAAAAGGAGTGACCAGCTGGCTTGCCGAAACGGTCGACGGGCCGCATGTGTCACTCGAAAGCATTCAAGTCAAGCACGTGCTCCATCACGACCCGCACCTGCGACGGTATCGGTTTATCGCGAAAGAGACGTCGGTCATCGAGGCACACCATCATTTCATCAACATGAAAGACGGGGTCCGGCTCGATGCGTTGTTGATCACTGAGACGGGACAAGAAGATGAACCGCTGCTCGGTATTATCCGACCGCAAGATATTTTATACGTTATCGGTTGAGGCGCCGTGCTCGATGGCGACCTCATATTGGGTGACCGTATTGCCAAGGACGATGGGCTTCACTTCAGAAGTGCCGTCGTCCCGTTTTTTATGGGCATGTTTATACGCTCCGCTATCGCGCCAATTCTCAAAGCTCGCCGCATCGCGCCACGTCGTCATGATGACGACTTGATCTTTCATTTCGTCCGACGTATCCGTCAACACTTGCATCCGAACGAACCCATCCATCGACTCGATACCTTTCGTCGTCTGGAAACGGGCCGTGACCGCAGCGACCTTCCCTTTTTCAACGTCTAGCTTGTTCATGACAATCCACATATACATGTCCTCCTCTGCGATTTCGTACGCGTCCATTATACCTTGAACGCATTCATTGATTCGCTCTCGATGCTCGCGTCAACGTTTTGCCCGCCATTCCTCGAACGTCCAGTTTTTTGATAGATGATTGTCGCTGTGAAGGCGAACGTGACGGGGAAGAGGAGCGACAGGACGAAGCGTAAACGGATGAGCTTCACAGGAAAGACCCCTTTTTATGGGCTACTCCTCTTCTCTCGGTTTTCGAAAGGATGAAAAGAAGAGAAATTGGGGAATAATGAACAAGACCGTCTCCGCCTCATGGCCTGCTTCCTGTACTGCGCGAGCCCGATGTTTCGTGCAACTGGAAAGGGTACACTAAATATAAGAGAATGGTTGAGACTAGAAAGGAGTGAGCGTATGGAACTCATTTTTGGTTTACCGTTATTGTTGCTCGTCTTGTTCTTCGCCTTTTTGTACTTCAACATCAAAGGGTTATCGAACATGTGGAAAGATTATAATCGGACAAAATCGCTGATGCCGCTCGGGTTCTTTATCGTCGGAATCATCGGGATCTTCACCGGCGTTTGGACGTGGCTCGTCATTTTGATTTATTATGCCGTCCGTCCGAAAGACTGACCCTGACACCGTGTGCGAAAGCGCATGGTGTTTTTTGCTATACTGAAGACGAGGTGTTGTCATGGAGAAATTGATCAAGGCGTGGTTCATCATCACGCTCATTACGTTTGCATTATTCAAACTCGGCGAGACGATGACCGCTGCTTATACAGAAGCGCCGGATGAAGGAAATCCATACGTGCTCGTCTTGCTCATCGGTTGGCCGTTCGTTCTGTTGTTCATCTGGATCACCGTCCGGCTTGCACGACGTGCGGTCGAATCGGTTCATCGGCTGGTACGGATCGGTCTTTTAGTCGGGAGCCTCGTCATGGCGGGAGTCGGTTTATCAATCAATGCCGGTCAAGCGGCTTCGCTCCGGGCCGGAATCCGCGCGTCTGAGAACGCGGCGTACGCATCTGGATGGAACCAGTTCACGAATATCATCTATGCGAACCAATTGACGTTTTTCGTTTTGACGGTCAGTTGTATGGCGATTGGGGTGGCGCTATCCTTCGTCACCCGCAAACAAAAATGAGGAACGGCTAATTGAGCCGTTCCTCATTCGTTTATTTAGCGGAGTTTACTTTGATACAGTCGGGCATAGCGATCGGCCGCGATAATGGCATCGGCGACTTGTTCAGCGGTCACATCGAATCCACTGTGGATCGTCTCACCTTCTGCCGTTGCCGCTTGACCGACTTTAAGTATATCTTCGCGGGAAGCGTCTTTTAACTTCACGTCTTCGAGTGTGACCGGTAACTCGAGCGCCATATACAAGGCGACGTAGCGATCAAACTCTTCTTGCGTCCGGCCTTCAAGGGCGAGTTGCACGAGTGTGCCGAACGCAACTTTTTCCCCGTGCGTCAAATGATGGATCTCTCCGTGGAGGGCGGTGAAGCCGTTATGGATGGCGTGGGCCGCAGCGAGACCACCGCTCTCGAAACCGAGTCCGCTCAGGAGCGTATTCGCTTCGACGACAGACTCGAGCGCCGGTGTGACGACTTTGGCCTTTACAGATTCATAAGCGGGGATGCCGTAATCGAACAGCACCTCTTCGCAGCGTTTGGCGATGGCTTCCGCCGCAATCGTCGGGACACCACCTGCCATCGTCTTACCGCCGAAGGCGAGGACACTGCGGACCTCGACCCACGTGGCAAGCGCGTCCGCGATCCCTGAGGCGATGAAACGGGCCGGTGCCTCGGCAATCAATTTCGTATCGACGAGGACCAAATCCGGATTCTTTTTATAGAAGCGATAACTCTCAAAGTTTCCTTCATCCGTATAGATGACGGACAGGGCGCTCGTTGGCGCATCCGTCGAGGCGATGGTCGGAACGATGACGATGCGAGCGTCCAGTTCATCGGCAACGGCTTTCGCCGTATCGAGCGTCTTCCCGCCGCCCATTCCGATGACGAAGGCGGTATGGCTCTCTGCTGCCGCTTTGGCGATTCGTTCAATCTCATGACGAGACGCCTCTCCTACGAAATCGGCCTTTTCAGCGTTCACACCACTTGCCTTGAGTGAATCGGTCACCCGTTCCCCAATCAAGCGCCAGACGATGTCATCGGCGATTAAGAGAGCCTGTGACCCGAAATGGTTAACATGGTCCCCGATGCGATCGATTGTATTTTTTCCTTGCACGTACTTGGCCGGACTGATAAATACGCGTTCTGACATATTCAACATCCTTTCTGAAGCAACTGTGACGATGGGACAACAGTAAGTTTGTTCCCGATACCCCCCCTCTTTCAAACAGTCCTACATGTGACATCTCAGTGAAACGGCTTTGCGCTTGTTTCACATCCCACCGAATATCACGCATAACACAATCAAAGCGACGACGGCGAGAAATCCCCAGTCGAGTATATACTTCATCACGGTCGTTCCCTCCTGCCAGCTGATGAGACCAGTATAGTCGGTTGGCCAGTCCTTGCCGTTTCAAAAATAGGACCGGGTCAAAAAAAGAGTACCGTCACGTATTGAAAGGTTTGAATGGAATCATAGCGGGAACAACTCTTTCGTATGCTTAATTTAGAAGGAGGAATTTACAATGTCTAAACATGTACTGATTGTCACGACATCTGCGGATCAATTAGAGAACGGTCACGCAACGGGGCTTTGGCTCGAGGAGTTTGCCTCACCTTACCTTCAATTCGAGAAGCAAGGTTATAAAGTCACGGTAGCGAGCATCGAAGGTGGAGACGTGCCAATCGATGCGAACAGCTTAGAAGGGGAGTTGCCGCAAGAGGTGTTGGATACGAAGCATCTCTTAAAAGATACGGCGCGACTCGATCAAGTGGCAGATGATACGTATGACGCAGTCTTCCTCCCAGGCGGACACGGGACGGTCGTCGACTTCCCGAACAGTGAGACGCTACAGCGTGTCATCCGTGACACGTATGAAGGCGGAAACGTCGTCGCGGCTGTATGTCATGGCCCGATTGGTCTCGTCAACGTCAAGTTGAGCAACGGAGAGCCGCTCGTCAAAGACAAGCGTGTCACTGGTTTCACGGACGCTGAGGAACGGGAGATGCAACTCGACTCAGCGGTACCGTTCTTGCTTGAATCAGCGATGCGCGAGCGTGGCGGGAAGTTCGATCACGCCGACAACTGGGCCGTCAACGTAGCCGTGGACGAACGCCTGGTCACCGGTCAGAACCCGCAATCGTCAGAACAAGTCGGAGCAGAAATCGTCAAATTGCTCGGTTAATCCCACAGACAGCTTAGGTTATTCCTAAGTTGTCTTTTTTTCGGACATATGTCCTTTTCAAAGTCTTTCATCTCACGTACAGTCAGACGAGGAGATAGGAGGAGATTTGTTTGGGTATTTTATTTGCCGTGCTCTCGGGCACGTTCATCGCGTTGCAAGGTATTTTCAACGCCAAACTCGGCTACGCGGTCGGTGCTTGGATGTCGGTCACGGTCGTCCACCTCGTCGGTCTCGTGCTCGCGCTCCTCATTTACGCATTTAAGCGTGACGCCGATCTGACTGCGTTTCGGCGTGTGCCTTGGTACTACAGTTTAGGCGGTCTCTTCGGGGTGTTCGTCGTCTTTGGGGAGTTGACGGCTATCCAACAACTCGGTGTGACATGGGCCATCTGTGTCCTGCTCGTCGCGCAATTGGTTGGAGCGTTTTTGATCGATGTGAACGGATGGTTCGGCGTGAAACAAAAACCGGTCAACCAAGGTCAACTCATGGGACTCGCCTTGATGGTTGTCGGCATCGGGATTTATACGTTCACGTGAGGGGGGAGAATATGGGAGTTGAAGCTGCGTTAACACGCCTGAACTGGCATCATCTTTTCTCGGCACAGACGCTCGCGGCGTCGTCGATCATGACGTTTCCATCCGGTGCGATGTTGTGTGCGAACGACCAAACGATCGAATCGTTGTTCGTTGTGTTAGAAGGACGTGTCAAAATTTATACGTTGAGTGAAGAGGGCAAGTTACGTTTACTGCGTTTAAAGATGGCCCCCACGTTAATCGGAGATATCGAATACGCCAGCGGACGGAATGTACTCCACACGGTCGAGGCGGTCGGGGCGGTGACGTGTCTACGCATCCCGTTTGACGTGCTGCGCACGCATAACCGGACAATCGAGTTCACCGAACATCTTCTGCGCGGCGTATCTGAGAAATTGTTCATCGAGGCGAACGCCTCGTCGAATCATCTCATGTCGACACTCGAAGAACGCCTGGCGGGGTATCTCGTCTCGCTCAGTGAATCAGGGAACGACTTGTTTCAAGATGAGATGAGTCAATTGAAACGGAAAGAAGTGGCGGAATGGCTCGGAACGAGTTATCGTCACTTGAATCGGACACTACAAGCGTTCGCGGACGAGGGGCTCGTTGAGAGAACGCGGACGAAAGTGACGATTTTAGACGCGACACGATTAAAAGAACGTGCCAATGGCATGTTGTACGAATAAGGAGGCCATTCATGATAGTAGGAATTATCTGTTCGGCAGTGGCCGGTGCATTCATCAGTGTACAGGCGGCGGTCAACGCAAAAATGAACGTTTATCTAGGAGCATGGGCGACGACGGTACTCGTCTTTATCGTTGGGTTACTTGGTTCACTCGTTCCACTTGTTCTATTTGGTGGCAATCTGCAAGGACTGTTTGACATCTCACCGATTTACGCGCTCGGAGGGTTGCTTGGCGTCGGTGTCGTCTTCTGTGTCATGCGAAGCATTCAATTGCTCGGACCGACGCTGTCGGTGTCGATCATTCTCGTTTCTCAGTTGATTTGGGCGCTTGGTGTCGACCTAACAGGAGCGTTCGGGATGCCCCAATTGTCCCTGTCACCAGGTCAAGTCATCGGGTTGATGGTGCTGCTCCTCGGCGTCATCGTCTTCAAGCAATCACAGGCGGCCGCCCTGCAACAGGAAACCTCGAACGAAGCCACTTCACGTTGAAGGGGCTTTTTTCTTGAGTGAAACGGGTACAGGTGAGTAACGAATCTCTGATATGATGAGATGGTAGTACGAAATATACGCAGAGGTGATGAAAACGGTGGATTCTTCCATAGTAATCGATTTACTGATTGTTTTATTCTTGATCGTGTTGAACGGGATTTTTGCGATGACGGAAATCGCGCTCATCTCGTCCAAACCGGCCAAACTTGAGGTCGAGGCGAACCGCGGCAAACGCAGCGCTGAGATTGCGCTCAAGTACTCAAAAGACCCGACCGACCTGTTATCAACGGTTCAAGTCGGGATCACGTTGATCGGGATCATCAACGGGGCTTACGGGGGTGCACGTTTCTCGGCACCGCTCGCTGATGTGTTCGCGCAACTCGGTATGAGTGCCCAATACGCGCCAACCGTCGGTTACGTCGTCGTCGTCACGATCATCACGTACTTGTCGCTCATTATCGGTGAACTCGTGCCGAAACGAATCGCGCTCGTGTCGCCGGAGAAAGTCACGATGGCGATCATTCCGGCACTCGACTTGTTTAGCAAAGTGATGCGGCCGTTCATTTGGGTCTTGTCGAAATCGACGCTGTTCCTCTTCAAATTGCTCGGCTTGAAAGCGGAACAATCAAGTGGCGAGACGGAGCTCGAAATCAAGCAGCTCTTGTTCGAAGGTGCCCAACAAGGAGCATTCGCCCATGAAGAAGTGCAACAAGTCGAGCGCGTGTTTGCGTTCCATGACCAGTTGATCTATGAGTTGATGCAACCGCGGACGACGCTTGAATGGGTTGACCTCGAGGATGATATGGACGATATCAAGAAATCGATTTATGAAAGTAAACACAATAAACTCCCGGTCGGTCGCGACACGCTCGACGAATTTGTCGGTTATATCGATGTCCGTGACATCTTAACGTTACCGACGCTTCGGGAGCCGTCACAAATTTTGAAACGGATTAAACAACCGCTCATCGTGCCGAAACAGCGCGAAGCGAGCCAAGTGTTGCAAATGATGCAAAAAAATGGCGTCGAGATCGCCTTCGTGCTCGATGAGTATGGTGGGTTCCTTGGGATGGTCACGTTGTTCGATATTTTGGAAGAAATCGTCGGCGAAGTGATGATCGAAGAAGAGACACCGGAAGTCGTGCGCCGTGAAGACGGAACATACTTGGCCGACGGTCTGCTCGGCATCGAAGATTTGAAACGGACGTTCGGAATTCGAGACAATCGTTTTGACGAAGGACGGAACTCGTACCATACGCTTGCCGGGCTCGTCATTTACTCACTCGGCGACTTTCCGAAGCGAGGAGACGTCGTCGAAGCATACGGCCTTCGATTCGAGGTCGTCGATATGGACGGTAAACGCGTCGACCAAGTGCTCGTGTCGATGTTGCCTGAACAAACAGAAGAAGACTGACGCTGCGGCGTCAGTCTTCTTTTTTGTGCGTGTTCCATGTCTCAAACGCCGCCTGCATGAGGACGCGGGCAGTATGGAGCATCGCCCGTTCATCCACATCGAAGCGAGGATGATGGTGAGGGAAGACGGCCCCGACTTCGGGATTCCCAGCTCCAGTAAAGAAGAAGCTGCCCGGTACGTGTTGCATGTAGTACGCAAAGTCTTCTCCGACCATGAGCGGTGCCATCTCGATGATCCCATCGGCACCAACGACGCGCGCGGCACTTCGACGGACGTGATCCGTCTCGTTGGGATGGTTGATCACGGCGGGATAGCCCCGGATATAGTCGAGTTCGTAGTGCGCTTCGCTCGCCGAACAGATATGGGCGATGGTCCGCTCCATCTCGGCGATGATGCGCGTTTGCGTCTCCGGTGTGAACGTCCGTACCGTGCCGGACAGCTTCGCTTCATCGGCGATGACGTTGAACGCCTGACCGGCAACGAACGTACCGACGGTCAAGACGGCCGGTTCGAGCGGGTCGATGCGACGGCTGATGACTTGTTGTAATTGGCTGACGATGTTCGTCCCGACCATGACGGCATCGACCGTGTGTTGCGGAATGGCGCCGTGGCCGCCTTTGCCTTTGATCGTCAGTTCAAAGCGATCGGCCGCGGCCATGATCGGTCCCGTCTTCACACCAATCGTTCCGTATGGAAGCGGGGTCCAAATATGAGAGCCGTAAATATAATCGACACCGTCGAGGCATCCGTCTTCAATCATTGGTTTGGCCCCACCCGGTGCAAGTTCTTCCGCGAACTGGTGAATCAAGACGACGTCTCCTGGAAGGTCGATCTCACTCAGTACTTTCGCGAGAACGAGCAACGTCGCCGTATGGGCGTCATGACCGCAAGCGTGCATCGAACCGTTCACTTTCGAGCGGTACGGGACGTCTTTTAAATCTTGAATCGGCAAGGCGTCAAAGTCCGCCCGAAACGCGATGGTTGGTCCATTGCCGCCTCGGATGCGCGCGACGACACCGTTACCACCGACATGTTCGCGCACGTCAAGACCGAGGTCACGTAAATAAGCTGCAATCGTCCGAGGTGTCTCTCGTTCTTCGAATGAGAGTTCGGGATGTTGATGAAAGTGGCGACGGAGCGTCACCATCTCGTCGTATAGCTCCGTCAAGCGTGAATTGAGGTCAGTCACAAGCATGATTTGAACTCCTGTCCGTTGTTGATTTTTGGTTGAAGCAAGGCCCATACGTCGTGTGAATCCAAATCGTCGAGAATCGGACGATGTAATACTGTTTTGGCTTCGTCAGCCGTCACCCATCTGGCATCACTATGTTCCACAGACAGGGTGACGTTCGTCGCAATCGGGTGAGCCAAGTACGTCATGATGACGACTTGACGAGTCGGGTCGGTCAAAAACGTCGTAGCGTATAACAATTGCCGGACCGCCACGTGCAAACCGGCCTCTTCGAACACTTCCCGTTCAAGCGCCTGTTCGAGCGTCTCGCCAAAGTCGAGCTTACCGCCGACAAGCTCCCACGTACCGGGATGGACCTCGTCATCATCAGCTCGTTTGATGATAAGGAGGAGGTCATCTTACACAATCACCGCTTTCACAGCAACAACGATGGTAGGAACGGACATGGCGACACTCCTTTTCATGAATTCGTGAGAAAACCTACAGTAGAAATGAATCATTTTCTACATATTCCCTAAGTTATGCTTATGGTATACGACAAAAGGGAATTAATACAGGAGAAAATCATGAAATGAGGTGTCGAAATGGGTTGGATTATCGCAATTGGAATCATCGTTGTCTTGGTGTTCATCTATTTTTCGATGTACAACGGACTCGTCAAATATCGGAACTGGGTCGACGAGGCATGGGCACAGATCGACGTGCAGTTGAAACGTCGATATGACTTGATCCCGAACTTGGTCGAGACGGTGAAGGGTTATGCCAAGCATGAGCAGGAGACGCTCACGAAAGTCGTCGAGTTACGAAATCAGCTCGGTTCGAAGACGAGTCGTCAAGAACAGATGGAAGTGAACGATCAACTGAGCGGCGCTTTGAAGAATTTGTTCGCTCTTCGTGAGGCGTATCCAGATTTGAAAGCGAACGAAAACTTCAAGATGTTACAAGAAGAATTGACACAGACGGAAAACAAAGTTGCTTATTCACGACAGCTTTATAACAATACGGTCATGAAATATAACACGAAAGTCGAATCAGTACCGACGAACATCATCGCCTCCGTCCACAACTTTGAAAAACGCGACATGCTTGAGGCGCGTGAGGAAGAACGCGAGAATGTGCGCGTCTCATTCTAATGGATTGGAGTGGCGACGATGATTCTGTACGAACAGATTCGTAAAAACAAAATCAAGACCGTGTTCATCGTGGCCGGGTTCGTCCTCCTCGTCTTGGCTGTCGGGGTGGTGATCTCGTATTTGAACTATGGTGACCCGCTCCCGGGGCTCATCTTCACTCCGGTATTCTCGCTCTTTTATATCGGGATTGTCATCATGTCGAGTACAAACATTGTCATGAAGATGAATCACGCCCAAGAGATCACGTCAGTCGACCAACACCGTTTCCTTTGGCATACGGTCGAGAACATGGCGATGGTCGCCCGCGTCCCGATGCCGCGAATATTTATCATCAATGACGCGTCACCGAACGCGTTCGCGACCGGGCTAAAACCGGAGAAAGCGGCCGTCGCCGTGACGACCGGACTACTCGACCAGTTGACGCGGGAAGAAGTCGAAGGCGTCATTGCCCACGAAGTCGCCCATATTAAAAATTACGATGTGCGATTGGCGACGGTGACGCTCGCCCTCGTCTCGGTCATCGCCATCATGAGCGATATCGGCTCACGGATGCTGTTCTTCCGGAGCGTCGGCGGCCGCCGCGACAACAACCAAAACCCGATTTTTATGATTGTCGGGTTAGTGTTATTAATTCTCGCACCGCTCATCGCCACGCTCGTCAACTTGGCCATCTCACGGAATCGTGAGTTTTTGGCGGATGCGAGCGGGGCCGAGTTGACGCGTAATCCGGATGCCCTCGCGTCGGCGCTCGAGAAGATCGCGAATATCCAGACACCGGTGAAAGAAGCCTCGCGCTCTTCGGCGTCTCTTTATTTTTCAGACCCGCTTAAGAAAAAGCTGAGTGGTCTGTTCTCCACGCACCCGAACCCGGCTGAACGGATTGCTAGACTGCGAAGTATGTAATGCATAACAATGGCTCTCTTTTTTAGGAAGAGGGCCTTTGTACGTGAATAGGACCAACGCATTTCGTAAATCCCGTTTGTATCAATACTGAATGGAATGATAGTAAAAAGAAAACGGATTGGAGGGGACGTCATGTTTGAGTCGGCACTCGAGTTAGGCATTGTCATCTTTTTATTGATGTATTCCATTACGGTTTCACTCATGTTGATGTCAGTCAAAAAGAAGAGCTAAGTAGGAGCGGTCACACGATTTAAACGGTCAAACGTCTGTATGGGTCGGTCATGAACATGGCCGATTTTTTGTATGATATCATGGAGAAAAATGGAAGAGGAGTGAGTGGCGATTCAAACATTTATCAAGTACATAGGCATCGGACTAGCATTGTTCATCGGACTGTCTGTCCTCGGTTTTTTCGGATTTAACCCGTGGCGATTACTCATCGAGTTATTCATGTGGACGACGACTTACGTGTTGCCATGGATCTTTCTTTACTTTTTTATCCGGTTCTACAAAACATATGAGCAAAGACAGTAAAAAAGCCACCTCGCGCACGAGGTGGCTTTCGTCAGTTACCCGGCGCGGTGGCTCCGGAGTTTTTCAATCTCTTCGAGGACGAATTGGACGTTCGTTCCGACGATGACTTGAATATGGGTCGGGCTGACGACTTTAATGCCTGGAATGCCCGCTTTCTTGATTTGAGTTTGATCGACCGTATCCATGTCTTTCACATCGACGCGGAGGCGCGTGACACACGATTCGATGCCGGTGACGTTTTGATCGCCGCCGAGACCGTCGTAAATCATTGCTGCCATCGCTGAATATTGACCGCCTGCTGCGACGGGAGCTGTCTTCGTTTCTCCTTCAGGAGTCGTTTCCGTTGCGACAGCGTCAACCGCTTCGTCTGACTCGCGGCCAGGTGTCGCCAAGTTAAATTTGACGATCATGAAGCGGAAGACGAAGTAGTAAATGACCGCAAACACAAGACCTTGAACGATTAACATATACGGTTGGTTCGCGAGTGGTAGCCGTGAGCTGAGGAAGAAATCCACGAAACCAGCACTGAAGGCAAAGCCTGCTGTCCATTGGAACGTCGCCGCGATAAAGAGCGACAGTCCTGTCAAGACTGCGTGAACAAGGTAAAGAACTGGTGCGAGGAACATGAACGAGAATTCGAGTGGTTCCGTGACACCTGTGAAGAAGGCTGCAAATCCAGCTGCGAGAAGAAGTGAGGCTGCTTGTTTCTTCCGTTTCGTTTTCGCAGTGTGGTACATCGCGAGTGCCGCGGCCGGAAGACCGAACATCATGATTGGGAAGAACCCAGCTTGATAGCGACCCGTAATCCCTTTCTCCCCTTCACCTGACCAGAAGTTCCCGATATCGTTAATACCGGCCACGTCAAACCAGAATACCGAGTTCAAGGCGTGGTGAAGACCAGTCGGGATTAACAGACGGTTGAAGAAGCCGTAAAGACCGGCCCCGACTGCGCCCATTTTCGAAATGGTTTCCCCGAAGCCGACGAGTCCTGTATACACGACCGGCCAGATAAAGTAAAGGGCGACCGAGACGAGGATCATCGAGAACGCCGTCATGATCGGGACGAGACGTTTACCGCTAAAGAAAGCGAGCGCGTCAGGCAATTGCACATGACTAAAGCGATTATACATTGATGCGGCAACAAGCCCTGATAAAATTCCGATAAATGCATTCTCAATTCGACCAAATGCAGGGTTGACTGCTTCTACATCGATGCTTTGGAAGAGGGCGACTGATCCTGCAGAAAGAAGAGTCGTGATAGTAAGGAACGCGACAAGTCCGCTTAGTGCCGCCGAACCGTCACGATTTTTCGCCATTCCCAATCCGACCCCGACTGCGAAGAGAATTGGAATATTATCGATAATGGCAGCGCCGGCTTTAATGAGGAAGGCGGCGGCCACGTTACCAGACCCCCAACCTGATGGGTCGATCCAATAACCGATTCCCATGAGGATGGCAGCTGCAGGAAGTACCGCGACCGGCAACATGAGGGAACGTCCGAGACGTTGTAAATAGTTCATCATTGTGAATGTCCTCCTTTTTGATGGTGTTGATCTTGTAAGCGTTGAATGTGGAGCGAGATATAACCAAGCTCTGATTCGGGCAAGACGATGCCGTATAAGTCTTCCATTTCGTTGGCGACGTCAGACGCACATGCATAGGCCGACGAAAATTTCGTTTGAATCATCTGAAGCATATCTTCGTCGATCGTATGGTGATCGTAATGGTTGACCCGATCCATGACGAATCGTAAATGAGTTAATAAGCGTTGATAGGATAAGTCATCTTCTTCAATAGATAAGTCGAGTCGTCGTGAAATCGATTGAATCATGTCCCTTACGATCGTCGTCTGCTTGACCGTCTTGCGTAAATCACCTCCTTTCACTTTAAGTGTATGGATATGGAGCGCGATGAAAGCTGCTTCGTCTTTCGGCATTTTCACACCGAGTTTGTCCTCGATGAGTTGAAGCGCCCATAACCCGATCTCGTATTCGTTCCGATATAAAATTTTTATCTCGTTCAACAGCTTGTTTCGAAGCGAGATGCCTTCTTGCTCACGTTCGATGGCGAACGAGATGTGATCGGTGAGGACGATATGGATATGTTCGTTGAACGTCGTCTCGAGTCGTTTTTCCGCATACGTGATGATTTCTTCTGAAATCGTGAAGTGCTCGATTGGAATCCGTGTGAGCAGTTGTTGAAATTTATCATTCTCGGACATGACGAATAACTTTTCCACCTTATGGGGATTGACGATATCGTTGCGTGCCTTCTTGAACGCGACGCCAGGACCGATGGCGATCTTTTCTTCGCCCTCGTCCGAGACAATGACCGCGTTGTTGTTTAAAATCTTTTTAATTTTTAACATGTGTCCTCCTATCGAGGAGTCATTGTTCCGCTTGAGCGACGACAGTCTTTCCAGAAATTGAGGGCCCGCCTACGTGAAACGAGTAGGGGTGAGGCAAGTCGTTTCCATTCGTGACAATCATCGGAGTGACTGTATCTTTACCGGCTCGTTGGATTTGTTCCAAGTCGGCGGTTAAGAGTGACTGCCCGACCGAGACCGTATCGTCGACTTCGACGTGGACTGTGAAGGGGGCGCCATTCAGTTCGACCGTGTCTAACCCGACATGAATCAAAATTTCAGCTCCGTCTTCTGTCCGAATACCGATGGCGTGTTTCGTCGGTGCAACCTGGACGATTGTTCCATTAGCCGGTGCTACGACCGTACCGTTTGTCGGCATGATGGCGATCCCGTCGCCCATCATCTTCTCGCTGAAGACAGGATCGGTCACTTCCTCAAGTGGAATGATGTCTCCTTCCATGGGTGCATAAAGTGTCAGTGTATGTCTCTTCATCCACTTATTCAATAACATATTTGAATCATCCTTTCGCTTGAAAAATGATTGTGAAAAAACAAAACAGGCATGGAGTATAGACGGGTGGCGTGAGCCTTTCGTCCTACCCCATGCCTGATCGAATCAGTCACATGTGATCATTATTCGTTTTGTCACCTTCAAGATAGCACGCCAATGTATAGATATCAAGACCTAATTTGAAAGCGTTCTCTAGAAATTTTACTTCTTCGAAAATCTGTTGTATAGTAAGGGCGAAACTGAATGAGAAAGGTGTTGCATGTTAATGAGTGAGGTTGTATCTGCCTAACGAACTGAAAAATGTTGGATGACACATGTTTTTGTCATGCCTTCATGTTCTGTTACAGATACCGCCCATCCTAAACTGCCAGACACCGGTCTGTCTTTTTGCGTTGGTCGTCATCGGCCGACGCTTTTTGTTTGCGCGGTATCTCCAACCTAATTTTAAGGAGAGATCACCATGAACGAACAAACATTAGAGAAATTACAATATAACGACTTGATTCAACGCGTTGAGCGCTACTGCATCAGCGGATTCGGCCGTCACTTGCTCCGGAACCAACGTCCGACGAGTCACCTGCAGACGGTAAAAAAACGGCTCCAAGAGACATCGGAGGCACGTGCGATTCTCGACGCGACGTCACACGTTCCTTTTATTGGCGTGTCTGCTATGGAACCGCTCATCGGTAAAATCAGTCGTGGCATCCAGCTCGAGGCGAGCGAACTCGAAGCCGTCGCTGAATTTTTCCGAGGTGCCCGTAAGTTGAAACGCTTCATGGCCGAGCAGGCGTTCTTCGCCCCACTCCTGTCTCTTTATGCGGGCGAAATGAGCGAATGGCGCAGCATCGAGGAAGACATCGTCCAAGCGATCCGCGGGGGACGTGTCGTCGATGAGGCGTCCAAAGAATTGAAGCGGGTCCGCAAACAAATCGATATTCTCGAAGGACGAATCGAGGAGCGGTTGAACAAGTTCTTGAAGAGCGCCGCGAACCGAGAGGCGATTCAAGACGGATTTGTGACGAAGAAACAAGATCGATTCACGATTCCAATCAAAGCTTCATATAAGCACAAAGTCGCCGGGGCGATCATCGATACGTCCAGCCGGGGGACGACGGTCTTCATCGAACCGGAAGCGGTCGCGAAGTTGAACGCGGAACTCGTCGTCAGACGAACCGAGGAAGCGGTCGAAATCTATCAAGTGCTCGCCACGCTCACCGGTATGGTGGCGGAAGTATTGCCGACAATCGAGGCGACGCTCGACGTCATCGCG
Organism: Exiguobacterium sp. SL-9; assembly: GCF_004336985.1. GTDB lineage: Bacteria > Bacillota > Bacilli > Exiguobacteriales > Exiguobacteriaceae > Exiguobacterium. The sequence goes on along the minus strand of NZ_SJUO01000004.1, from coordinate 167,746 downwards.
CAATATGACATGGTGTTCGCGAAAGGAAAGTATAGCCAAACCATCGACGGCATCGCCCCGCGTGTGAACGGTGTCGGGAGAATCCGTTTGAAACAAGTCCGGCATCCGCTCCTCGAAGGTGCGGTCCCGCTCGACTTCTCGCTTGGGGAGACGTACCGTGGACTCATCATCACTGGACCGAACGCAGGCGGGAAGACGGTCGTCTTGAAGACGATCGGGCTGCTCAGCTTGATGACGATGAGCGGCCTTCATATCCCAGCTCATTCCGACACGGACATCTCGACGTTTGACGACGTCTTCGTCGACATCGGGGACAACCAGGACATGGGTTCGGCGCTCAGCACGTTCTCGGCCCATATGCATAACGTGGCAAGTATCATGCAGAAGGCGGGGAAACGGTCGCTCCTGCTATTCGATGAGATTGGGAGCGGGACCGAGCCGAACGAAGGCGCGGCCCTTGCCATCGCGATTTTAGAAGAAGCGTACAAACGAGGTTGTCTCGTCGTCGCTTCGACCCATTACGGGGAAATCAAGGCGTATTCCGAGACGCATCCGGACTTCATGAATGCTGCCATGCAGTTCGACCCCGACACGCTCGAACCGAAATATCGGTTGTTGATCGGACAGTCGGGTGACAGCAACGCCTTGTTCATTGCCCGGAAAATGAAGCTACCTGAATCGATTTTGAAGCAAGCGGCCCGTTATATGCACGACAAGACGTACGACCAGTCGCTCCTTGATACGACGCGTCTGACACAAGAAGTCGTCCGCCCAGTCGTCGAACCAGATCAAGTCTTGTCGAAAGGGGATCGAGTCCGTCTGCTCGATACGGATCAAGTCGGTCTTGTCTATGCGATGGACGAATCGTTGCGTCAAGTCACTGTATATGTTGACGGTGTTTTCAGCGAGCATCCGCTCCGTCGGGTCCGGCGTGAGGCGAAAGCGCTCGACTTGTATCCGGCTGGTTACGACCTGGAAACGTTGTTCGTCGATTATCGGGACCGGAAAGAAGCCCATGACTTTGCCCGCGGTTCGAAGAAGGCGCTCCGTCGTGTCGAGAAAGAGATTCGGGCGCGGCAGCGTGCCGAACGAGGCGAATGAGTGTATGCAACAAGGCACTCGGGTAAGGAACAAGGACCGGGGGTCACCACGTATCATTCGGCTTTCGGGTAACGTGTTGGAGGTGACTGGATGTTTTGGTTAAGCTTGTTGTTTGCCATCGGATTTGCTTTGATTCATTATTTCTCCGGACAATTGATTCATGTGCGGGAGACACCGCGGAGCCGCTTTATGTCGCTCGCCGGCGGTATCGCTGTCGCTTATGTGTTTCTGCATCTTTTGCCTGAGCTGAACGAATATCAACAAGAACTTGAAGGGCATCTTGAGAGCGGCCTGTTCGCCTCGATTGAGAATCATATCCTCGTCGTCAGTATGCTCGGGTTAGCCGTCTTTTATGGATTGGAACGATTGGCCACACAAATGAAAAACCGTGGGCGCGGCAACGTGTTTTGGATTCATATGACGTTGTTCGTCGTGTACAACTTCAGTATCGGTTACGTGCTCGCAGAAAGTGAATTCGATACGCCATGGGCGATGACGCTCTACTTTCTTGCGTTAGGGATTCACTTCATCACGGTCGATCAGGGCCTGAGGCATCATCATCGCGAGCAGTATGACAAGCGTGGCCGATTGTGGCTGTCGTTGGCCGTGCTCGCCGGCTGGGGAATCGGGACATTCTCGGCGCTCCATGAAGTGACACTGTCAATGATTGTCGCGTTCTTGGCTGGTGGCATCATCTTGAACGTCATGAAAGAAGAGTTGCCAGAAGAACGGGACAGCAGTTTTCGCGCGTTTGCCGTTGGGCTGATCGGATACGCATTACTGTTATTGGTCATATGAAAAGGCAACCACGAGGTTGCCTTTTTGTTTATAAGGAATTGGTGCTCTGATTGTCTACGTTATCATCGGTCGCAGGTGTGTCCTCATCTTGATTTGATCCACCGAATGGGCCACCGTGATGAGGGCCGTGTCCACCTCCGTGACGTCCACCACCAAAACCGCGCATATCGCCTAAGTCGTCGTAACTCGTGACGTCAGCAAAACGCTCTTCATGGTCGGCAAGAATCGCGTCGGCCTCCTCTTGCGTCAAGTCACCGGATTCGACGGCTGCCTCAAGTTTCACTTCATGAGAGGTGATCATCCCTTCGATGAACTGTTCGATGGTGATCCCTTTTTCTTCTGCGAGTTCAGGAAGCGATTGTCCTTCTTCTCGCGCAGCTTCCACTTCGGCTTCGGTCAAACCGAGTGCCTCGAGCAAAGCGGCCTGCCCGGCTGCCCGGTCACCGAACATACCCCGCTCACCGCGTTCACCGCGTTCGCATTGTGTCGTCGTTTCCGTTCCTTCTGTCGTGGTCGTATCGTTCGTGGCGGCATAGACGCCGGTGCCTGAGACGGCAAGTAGGCCGGCCAGGGCGATTGCTAATTTAGATGTCTTCATGTCAATCTCCTCCTTTACTACCTCAAGTGTAGGACGTGGGCGTTCAAAAGTTGTGAGGGAGTTGCAAGGTTTCTGCAAATTGTCTTTGGGAAACGATGGGAAGATTTCGCGATACGATATAATGAAGATGGAGGCGATCGAGATGAACGTACTTGTAGTCGAAGATGAACCGAAACTAGCGGACGGGATGGCCCGTTTTTTGACGTATGCGGGTTTTCACGTCAGTGTGGCGAGTACGCTCGCCGAAGCGAAACGACAGCTCGGACAACCGTTTGATGCGGTCCTGCTAGACGTGCGTTTGCCGGACGGGGAAGGATGGACGCTCATTCCGAAACTGAAGACGCTAAAGCCGCGGCCGGCCATCATCTTGACGACGGCACGGGGAGAGGCAGATGACCGTGTGTTCGGCCTCGAGCTCGGAGCCGACGATTATTTGGTCAAACCGATTGTATTAAAAGAACTCGAAATCCGTCTGAAGCGTCTCGTCAAGCAGACGGATGAGCTGTCGTTCGGCGACATGACGGTGGACGTTCGCTCCCGCACGGTGATGGACGCCGGGCAAGCGATTCGCGTGACCAATAAAGAGTATGAGTTATTGCTCTACTTGTTGAAGCATAGCGGAGAAGCGCTCGATCGGAACCGTCTACTTGACGAGGTGTGGGACTATACGTTCGCCGGAGACACACGGACGGTCGATACGCACGTCAAACAGTTGCGCGACAAATCGCCGACGATGAAACGGCAATTGAAGACGGTGCACCGCGTCGGTTATCGATTGGAGGAAATCCGATGAGCCGGTTGATGAAAAAATTACTCTGGACGGCAATTCTCCCCCTCGTTGTCATGGCGTTGCTCACGTTTGGCCTGACATCGCTATTGATTGGACGTTTCGCTGAGACGGAGAGCTATGACCAACTCGAACGTGAGGCGGATATCGTGTATGAGGCACTCGTGGATGGTCGAGGCATCCCGGGTCAACTCGACGTTCTTGTGTTTCAGGACGGAGAGGCGGTCAACCTGGACCGTGGAGGCAGGATGCGTCGTCATATGACCCCAGTCCTCGATCCAGACTCACTTTCCGAACGAGATGAGGTCAGCGCGAACGGGTCAAGGTTATTGACGTTCCTTCGAGAAGAAGGGGATGTGCAAATCGTGACGTATGCACCCGTCCCGCTGTCGACCCCTCAGTTTCGCCAAATTTACGTCATTCTCGGGAGTGGTTTCTTACTGGCACTCCTCGTCGCCATCGGTGTGACGTATTGGATGGGGCTTCGCTTGACGTCCCCGCTCATCAAATTGAAACAGGCAACCACAGCCATCATGTCGGGCAGGCATGACATCGCGCTACCGCCTGTCACCGACGATGAGATTGGCGATTTGACGGAAGCGGTCCGTCAGATGAACACGTCGCTCGAAGAGAAAGAACGACTGCAAAATACGTTCATCTCAGGGGTTACGCACGATGTCCGGACGCCGCTTGCCATCGTACGAAACGAGGCCGAAATGCTTGAACTCGGTGTCGTCAAACAAGAAGATGTGGCGGCGACGGGTCGAAGTTTAACTGAAGAAGTCGATCGGATCGATCGGCTCGTCAGTCAGATGCTTGAGTACTCGAAGTTATCGGCGGGCAAGCTGGCGCTCACGATGGGGTCCGTCCACGTGAGCCAATTAATTGAAGAGACCGTCTTGCGGATGGATGACTGGTTCCTTCAAAAAGAGGTCGCGGTTGTACTCGAACTTGAGGACGTGACAATCCAGGCGGACCGGTTGGCGATGGAACGTGTGCTGTCGAACTTTCTTCAAAACGCATACCACGCCAGTCCAATTGGAGGCGTGATCACCATCAGGCTATCCGAGCGACGACTGGAAATCGAAGACGAAGGGCCGGGTATTGCCGAGACGATGCGCGCCAACATTTGGGACATGTATGTGAAAGGCGATCGTTCGAACGGGCATGGTCTCGGTCTTGCTATCAATAAGCTGTTGCTTGAAGCGCACCAACTCACTTACGGGGTTGAATCAAACGAGGGGGCGATTTTTTGGATCGAATGGGACTGAACTTGTTTTTACGAGGTGTCCGCTTAGAGCGAGATCGGATTGAGACGCGAGGTTACCCGTTCTCGCTCCCGATTTTTGAAGGATTTGACGAGTTGACGCTGACGAAGTCGGTCACGTTTTTAGTCGGAGAAAATGGTAGTGGCAAGTCGACGTTGATCGAAGGGATGGCCATCGCCGCCGGATTCAATCCGGAAGGTGGTGCGACGACGTTCCGATTTGAGACCGAGTCGACACATAGCCCGCTGTTCGAGGCGTTACGTCCGATTCGTGGCGCCTATCGCCCGAAGGACGGTTTTTTCCTTCGGGCCGAGACGGCGTATCAACTGTCGAGTTATGTGGATGAAATTGCACGGACGTCTCCTGATCCGGAACGGTTTTATGCGTCCTACGGGGGGCGGTCGCTCCATGAGCAGTCACACGGTGAGGCGTTCTTGTCGCTCATGCTTCACCGATTCCGGGACGGGGGACTATATATTTTAGATGAGCCCGAGGCCGCCTTGTCGCCGATGCGGCAGTTGACGATGCTCGCACGGATGCATGAACTCGTGCAAACTGGGAGCCAATTTATCATTGCGACCCACTCGCCAATTCTCATGTCGTATCCGGACGCGGCGATTTTGGAAGTCGAGACAGGACTCCAACCGACGACGTTCGATGAACTCGAGCATGTTCGTGTCATGCGTGACTTTTTAGCGGCACCAGAACGAATGCAACGCATCCTGTTCGAGTGAAAACGGTCACGGTGTAAGCGTTTTATTTTTATGTTGACGTCAAGATTTCAACGGAGTATGCTAGTAGCGAGAAGAAGAAAATCCATTTTGGGATTGTTACTGGTCAAGCAGGCAAAACCTAAATTGATGCCGTTCATCCAAATTTGGGGACCGGTGTGAATTTAGGTTTTTTTCTTTTCATTCGAACTTGAGCGGAGGTGAATTGATTCCATGCAGATTTCAAAAGTGTTCAACAACAACGTCGTGGCCATTCAAGCGAACGGTCAAGAGCAAGTCGTCATGGGACGGGGGATTGCGTTTCAAAAGCGTCCGGGCGATGCGATCGATCAAGCGCGGATTGAAAAGGTCTTTACGCTCGAGAGTAAAGAGAGCCACGAACGGTTCGTTCATTTTTTGAATGAGATGCCAGCTACTGAGATGGATACGGTCAAAGAAATCGTCAAGCTCGCGGAGACGCGACTTGAGAAGCCGGTCCATGATTCGCTATACGTGACCCTCGCCGATCACATCCATTTTGCCCTCAGTCGGTATCGGGATGGGATCATCATTCGGAACCCGCTCGTTTGGGAAGTGAAACGATTTTATGGACCCGAGTTCGTAATCGGGAAAGAAGCGGTCGCCCTCATCAACGAGCGACATGACGTCAAGTTAGACGAAGACGAGGCGGTCGCCATCGCCCTTCATCTCGTCAACGCGACGATGTCAGGCGCCAAAGGTGAGAATTTGCATCTTGTCACCGAGATGACACGCGCCACACAAGCGATCCTCACCATCATCACGTACCACTTTCAAATTGATTTGGATGAAGAGTCATACGCTTACTCACGGTTTTTGACCCACTTGAAGTATTTCGTCCAACGACTTGCCTCAGGGGAGCAGATTAAGCCAGGTGGCGACGAGACGCTGTTCGAGATGGTGAAGCTGCGTTATCCGGACGCTTACGAATGTGTCGAGAAAATCGCCGGTCTGATTGCCACGAAGTACAATTACGAGGTCTCGACCGATGAACGCTTGTATATGATGATTCATATCGAAAACTTAATGAAAGAACGACGATCCTAAGGATGGTTACTGATGATGCAGGCCAAACCTAAATGACGACACCTCCCGTGTGCGTTCATTTAGGTTTTTCTTTTTACCCAAATTGAAGGAGTGAATAGCATGAGCCAAACAAAAACGCTCGCCGCGGACATCATTCGTCACGTCGGCGGGAAAGACAACGTCAAAAGCGTGTTCCATTGTGCGACACGGCTACGTTTTAAATTGAAAGATGAACAGAAAGCGAATCCCGAGGCATTAAAAAACCATGACGGTGTCATCACGGTCGTCCAAAGCGGTGGTCAGTTCCAAGTCGTCATCGGCAACAACGTTCCTTACGTTTACCAAGACGTGGTCGAGGCAGGTGGATTCCAGACGTCATCGAACGACGATACGGAAAAAACGGGTGTCTTTAACCGTTTGATTGATGTGATTGCGGGGATTTTCACCCCGATTCTCGGTCCGATGGCCGGTAGCGGTCTATTGAAAGGATTGCTCGCCATTCTTGTCGCCCTCGGCTTGCTCACGCAAGACATGGGCACGTACATCGTCTTGAACGCAGCGGCCGACGCGCTCTTTTACTTCTTACCAGTCATTCTTGGCCATTCGGCAGCGAAGAAGTTCGGCGGCAATCCGTATATCGGGATGATCATCGGGGGTGCGCTCGTCTACCCGGCCATCGTCGCGATGCAAGGAGCGGGCGAGTCACTCACGTTCCTCACGGTTCCGGTCGTCTTGATGAGCTACGCGTCTTCGGTCATTCCGATTATCTTGGCGGCGTACGTGTCATCGAAAGTCGAGACGTTCTTCAACAAACACACGCATGAGGCGGTCCGTAACTTCACGACCCCGATGATGGCCCTCTTGATCGTCGTCCCGCTCACGTTCCTCGCGATCGGTCCGGTCGCGACATACGCGAGCCAAGGACTCGCCGGCGGCTATTCGTTCTTATATGAACTTAGCCCGGTCGTCGCCATCGCCTTCATCGGCGCGTTCTGGCAAGTGCTCGTCATGTTCGGTCTCCACTGGGGGCTCGTGCCGATTATCATCAACAACTTGGCGGTCGTCGGCATGGATACGATCGTCGTCGGGGTCCTCATGGCGACATTCGGTCAAGTCGGAGCGACGCTCGCCATCACATTGAAGGCGCGTGACGCGAAAACGAAAGGGCTCGGGACGTCATCGACGATTGCCGGCGTGTTCGGCATCACCGAACCGGCGATTTATGGATTGACGCTCCCACGTAAAAAACCGTTCGTCTTCGGGATGGTTGGCGGTGCGGCCGGCGGGGTCGTCGGCGGTATGCTCGGTACGGCAGCTTATGCGATGGGTGGCCTCGGTGTGTTCAGCATCCCGGTCATGATTCCGGCGACGGGCCTCGATATGACGTTCTATGGTGCGTTAATTGGGATGGCAGTCGCCACACTCGTCTCGTTCGGACTCACGTTCGCATTCCATAAAGAAGTCGAGGCAGGTGAAGCGACAACGGCAGAAGTAGCACCGGCCGTCTCAAAACACGTCGGTTTCCCGGTATCGGCTCCAGTCAGAGGAGAAGCGGTTTCCCTCGAGACCGTTCGCGATGAAGTGTTCTCAAGCGGCGCGATGGGGAAAGGACTTGCCATCATGCCGACAGAAGGGGTCGTCTATGCCCCATTCGATGGCGAAGTTGTCACAGTCTTCCAATCGAAGCATGCCATCGGCCTCCGCTCGAATGGCGGCGTCGAAGTATTGATTCATGTCGGAATCGATACGGTCCAACTCGGTGGAAAACATTTTGAAACGTTCGTCCAAGCTGGACAGCGTGTGACCGAGGGTGATGTATTGGTGAAATTTGATTTAGAGGCTATCGCCCAAGCCGGTTATGACACGATTACCCCGGTCATTGTCACGAATACAGGGAATTACTTAGATGTCTTGCCGACACATGTCGGCATTGTCGAACCAAACCACGACGTCTTGCGCGTCTTAGCCTAAAAGGAGGAAATGAACATGAAACAAGTAGCGAAAAACTTTTTATGGGGTGGCGCCACGGCGGCGAACCAATTTGAAGGTGGGTACCAAGAAGGTGGCAAAGGGCTCTCGATCGCGGATGTGATGCCAGGCGGCAAGGATCGGATGAAAATCATCCATGACCCGACGTTCGATTTCGAGTTGCATGACGAGTACACGTACCCGAACCATGAAGGGATCGACTTCTATCATCACTACAAGGAAGATATCGCCCTCTTCAAAGAGATGGGCTTCAAGACGTTCCGCATGTCGATCGCGTGGTCGCGCATCTTCCCGAACGGGGATGAGCTCGAGCCGAACGAGGAAGGGCTCAAATTCTATGACCGCGTCATCGATGAGCTCGTCGCACAAGGAATCGAGCCACTCGTCACGATCTCACATTACGAGTTGCCACTCCATTTGGCGACAGCATACGGGGGTTGGCGCGATCGTCGCCTCGTGACATGCTTCGAACGGTACAGCCGTGTCTTGTTCGAACGTTACCAAGGCAAGGTCAAATATTGGCTCACGTTCAATGAAATCAACGGAGCCCAGTTCATGCCGATGCTCAGTCTCGGGATGGCGATCCGCGAAGGGGACGACCAGTTGCAATTGACGTACCAAGGGTTGCACCATCAGCTCGTCGCGAGCGCGCTCGCAACAAAAGCGGCGAAAGAAATCGATCCATCGATGCAAATCGGCTGCATGCTCATCGCTGCGCCGGTCTATCCGTACAGCTCGAATCCGGAAGACATCTGGTATGCACACGACGCCGAGCGTATGATGAACTTCTTCTGCGGCGACGTCCATGTCCGTGGTGAATATCCATCATTCGCGAAACGATTCTTCCGTGAGAACGGGATCGAACTCGTGATGGAAGACGGGGATCTCGAGACGCTGAAAGCGAACACGGTGGACTTCTTCTCGCTCAGCTACTATATGTCACGTACCGAGAAAGCAGAGAAGACGGAAGAAGAGGCAGCAGGGAACATCATGAGCGGAGTGAAAAATCCTTACCTCAAGGCGAGTGACTGGGGTTGGGAGATCGATCCGATGGGATTACGCGTCATTTTGAATAAACTGTATGAGCGCTATGAATTACCGCTCTTCATCGTCGAGAACGGTCTCGGCGCTTATGACAAAGTCGAAGCGGACGGTTCGGTCCATGACGATTACCGGATCGAGTACTTGCGTGACCATTTGAAAGCGATGGTGGAGGCAATTGAAGATGGAGTCGACGTCATCGGTTATACGAGCTGGGGTTGTATCGATCTCGTGAGCGCGTCGACCGGGGAATATAGCAAGCGTTACGGCTTCATCTACGTCGATAAGCATGACGACGGGTCGGGAACGCTCGAGCGTTCGCGGAAAGACTCGTTCTTCTGGTATCAAGACGTCATCCAGACGAACGGAGCGAGCTTGTTCGAAGATGAGACGGTAAAATAAAAAAGAGCGGCCGCGGCCGCTCTTTTCTTATGCTTTCGTGACTTTGCGTAAGAGGATGATGGCGAGACTGACGCCACCGGCAATCAACATATATGTGAGAATCTCCGTCCAGGCTGCCATCAGACATCTTCCTCGGCAAAAACGGCCAAGTCCCCTTGAGGCATGGCGACGAGTAAGAAATGTTCGCCTCCGAGCGGACGGGCGTCTCCGGCCTGCCAACTTTCATACTGTTCGTGATAGCCGTTCACGAACAAGACGGCTCCAGATTCAAATGTTAGTTCAAGGTTGGGGTTGTCTTCAGATAACCGGATGGAACGGACGCGTTCACGCCGGAGTCCGACGAGGTGATGGAGTTGCTCATCTTCGTTGAAAGAAGGGCCCGATGAATGGACGTACCAAGGTCCTTCAATCGAGAGCCACGACTCGTTGCCGTCTCGGTTGAAGTAGAGGAGATGATGGTTGGGACCGGAGCCAAAATCGATTCCGACGAAGGAAGACGCGTTAAATAGATGCTGTAAAATCTGTGTTGCTTCAAGATGTTCGGTATGGGTCACGCTTCCACCTCGCTTAAATAGGTTAGTTAATTCCATCATTTCACGTTACTCCGCTAAAGTAAATGAAAGGATTATGTGAAATCACTCATACGTAAAAAACGTCAGCTCTACATTTTTTGGGAAATATTGCAATCGATTTAAAAAATTGGTCAGTGATTGGACGAATAAAGTCCCGGTTTCGATGATTCGACTTATAATCAAATAGTTAGATGAATTGATGAAACGAGGGGTAACCATGGTTTATGGCTTATTGATTGGCGGCATCGTCCTCATCACCATCGTCCTCAACATCCTTCGGTTGATGACGACCCCCGCTCTGAATCGCTGGCTGCTGGCCGGTACGAGCAGTCTTGTCGTGATGTGGCACGGGGTGTTGTTCGATTTTTATGATTTGCATTGGTCCGTGCTGTTATTGATGATGACGGGACTCGTCTGCTTTCACTGGAAAGGCATGGTTGCAGCCATTTTGGTCGGGTGGATCTTGGTGTACAGCCAATCGGGAACGTTGTCGTTTCCGCTCTTACTCAGTTATATCTTCTTCGGATTAGGCGCCGCGTTGCTCTTCGGTTACGTCAAGCAGTTGAAGCGTGAGCGGTCGGGACGGTTACGGATGTTGACGGCGAGTTCTCGCCAATTGAACGTGTTTCGGGAAGTCAGTTTTACGATGCAAGACACGCTCGATCCGGATCGGTTGCTACAAACGATCTTGACATCGGTGACAGCCGGGCACGGGCTCGGATTTAACCGATCGATCATCTTCTTCGCGGATTTAGAAAAAGATAGCATCTACGGAGTCATGGGAACGGGACCGATGAATCCAGAGGACGGTTTTCAGATTTGGGAAGAAATCACGAAACAACACATTGACCTTCAAGGACTGATTGATGAGAAAGAGACGGACTCGACGCACGATGAGCAGTTGAACGAACGGATTCGGAAAATGACGATCCCATTTCAGGGAGATCATCTGTTCAAACAGGCACTCGACTCGGGACGGCCGCTCCACGTCTACGCAAGCATCACCGACGATCCTGTGCTGCGGATGTTACATACCGATTTGCAAATGGATGAGTGTACGATTTTCCCGCTCCATCATCAAGGTATCCCATACGGACTCCTCGTGATCGATAACGTCGTCAACAAGAAACCGATCACCCCTCAAAAGATTGATAGCGTTCGCCCAATCGCGGAACAAGCCTCGCTTGCCCTTCATCAAACGACGCTCTATCAGCGGATTGAGACGTTGGCGCTTCGTGACGGCTTGACGCGTCTCAAAAACCATCGCTCATTCGAACAAGATTTGGACGTCTTGTTCCGGGAATGCGAAACAGACGAACTATCATTGATTGTCATGGATATTGACCATTTTAAACACTTCAACGATACGAACGGTCACTTGGCCGGAAACGAGTTGCTCACGCGACTCGCGAGTGTCATTCGCCGAAGTGTGCCGGATGAACAGATGGCCTATCGGTTCGGGGGCGAAGAGTTTGTCGTCCTGTTGCCGCAGTATGACGAGGTCGAGGCGGCACAGGTGGCGGAGACAATCCGTACCGCCGTGCTCAAAACGAACTTTTTGAATGGAGAAAGTCAACCGGGTGGGCAGTTGACGCTCAGCTTCGGTGTCGCTTCGAAGCACACGCTTCATGAACAGTCCCTCGAACAGTTGATTGAGTGCGCCGATCAAGCGTTGTATGCAGCCAAATCAAAAGGGAAAAACCAAGTCTGTCGTTGGGAAGGGGTGCCGTTATGACCGAATTTAGCGTTATGATCATGACCGTCGCCTTTATCGGTTCGATTTTATTAACGAGTCAGCCGTGTTATCGTTTGGTGACAGGTAACCTTGCGAAACGACACGCTGCGACGCTCGGTGTATCATTGAAAGACGTCTCATTCTCGTTCGACCAAATGGTGTATTTCATCGCGTTGCCGACGACGATTCCAGAGGTCCGCGATGCGGCGAAAGAGGAATTGGTCGTCGAACCATATTATGAGTCTTACTTCTTTCCGGAAGTGAACGGCGTGCAAGTCTCCGTAAAATCGGAATCAGCAGTGATTCCCATCGCCTATTTGCCGATTGACGACTTCAGCCTTCCTGTGCTGGATCGATATTTAGAGACCGGCAAAATCAATGAGCGCGTCAACCGGACGATTCGGGAACATATGATTGTCCATGGCCGCACGCTCGAAGCAATTCGAGACGAGGTGTATCATCAACTTCATGAAGACCGCCTGGCACAATTAAAGGGTTTCCATCTCAGACCGTGATGGAAACCCTTTTTTACTTCGTCAACATATGAAACCGTGCGGCACCAATCAAATTGGCCTCGTTGAAATGGGCGCACGTCTCGAGATCGATGCGGAACGTCCCAAACGCGTCGCACAGTGCGTCCAAGTGTCGCTTGATGCCGTCCCGCACTTCAGGACGTCGGCTGATGCCGCCCCCGATTAAGATCAGATCCGGGTCGAGCCCGAACTGGAGATTGTAGATGCCGATCGCGTTCCAGCGATAGAAGCGCTCTAATTCTGTATGGATGACCGGATTGGTTTGAAGCGCGAACACATCTTTTCCGGTGAGCGGGCGACCGAGTTGCTCGCTGCAACGCTTGACGAGAGCGGCGGTAGCGCCGATTTTACTCCACGTCCCATCTGGATGGGGAAGAGACGGGTCGAGAATCCAATAGCCGAACTCCCCTCCGTGGAAATGGGAACCGACCATGAGGACGTCCGAATCGACGAAGGCTCCGCCGATGCCTGTTCCGATGACGACCGTCGCGTAGCTCGTCACCGACGCGGCCGCACCATTCCATCCTTCTGCAAGTGCCGCCGCATTGGCATCGTTCAAGACGGTGACCGGTAAGTCGTAACGGTCTTCGAACGCCTGTAGAAACGGACGATTATGGATATAAGGCAATGCGCTGATGCCATGAATCACACCGGTCGTCGAGTCGACGGAGCCGGGCGCACTGAAGGCGATTCCGTCGAGTGGGGCCTCGCCGGTCGCTTCGTTAAATATCACATCGACTTGTTCGAGCAAGCCTTCCCACGTCGCAGGGGTGGGGACGTGTTTGTTCGACAAGAGGTTGCCGTCGGCTTGGACGACTCCGTATTTGATACTAGTACCACCAATATCGATGGCAAAATAATGTTGCATACTGCTCGACTCCTTTATGTGGGGGATGACAAAAGTATTATGACACATTTCAAGGTCAAAATATGATAAATTTATAGGTACAAATTTATGTCATAAACAGTTCTACAAATCAAAAGAAAATGGCCGCGCCATCCAAGAAAGGACACATTCATGACTGAACAAGACTATGAACGATTGCTTCAAATCGAGACGGCGAAACCGCAACAAGGGTTCCCGGCCTCGGCCGAATATCATCGTTATGAACCGACCCCATACGAGGCGCTCGACTTGTTGCGTGACGCGTATCCGCTCGCGGCCACGGATACGGTCGTCGATTTTGGTTCGGGCAAGGGACGCCTCCCGTTTTATCTCGCTTATACGTTCCGAGTCCGAGCCATCGGTATCGAGATGGACGGTGGCTTCCACGAGGCGGCGCTCGCGAACTGGATGAATTACGCCAAGAAACACAGGACGCGGGGAAGTGTCCAGCTCGTCCGCGGCTACGCCGAACAGTTTGAGGTGCCGGTTGAGGCGAACCGCTTTTATTTCTTCAACCCGTTCTCGGTGAACGTGTTCCGGCAGGTCGTTGCGAACATCATCGACTCGGTCGAACGCGAGCCGCGACCGGTCGATCTCATCCTCTATTATCCAGCCGACGAGTACTTACATTTTTTGAATGACGAGACGCCTTTCCGCTACGTACAGGACGTTCGCTTGCCGTTAAAGAATCTTCATGAGCGCTTTCTTATTTATCGGTTTGATATGATGGAGTCATCTTGGTAAATGGGGAGTGGATCATCGTGAAAAAAGAAGATATTTTAGATGCGTATCGTTGGCGTCAAGCGACGAAAGAGTTCGACGCGGACCGAAAAATCGATGAGGAAGATTTCGAATTCATCTTGGAGACAGGCCGCCTATCACCAAGTTCCTTTGGCTTCGAACCTTGGCAGTTCGTCGTCATTCGCCGCGAGGACTTACTCCAAAAAATCAAAGATCATGCGTGGGGTGCGCAAGGACAGACGTTGACGGCGAGCCATTTCGTATTGATTTTGGCGCGGACGCCTGAAGCGATGCGTTATGATTCGGAATACTTGCGCCACATCATTACGGGCGTCCAAGGACGGACCGAAGACGAGTACGCGCTTCGGGTGAAACGTGTCCGTGAGTTCCAAGAACAAGATTATCGACTGTTGGACGACGAGCGGGTCTTCCAAGAATGGATCAAACGCCAGACGTACATCCCGCTCGGCAACATGATGACGGCCGCCGCCCAGATCGGCGTCGACTCATGCCCGATCGAAGGATTCAATCAAGCGGAAATCGATGAATTATTGATCTCGGAAGGCGTTATGGAACGAGGCGCCTGGTCGCTCTCGGTCATGGTCGCGTTCGGACATCGGGCCCGCGACTTCGCGCCGAAAACACGTCGCGATTTCAATGAAGTCGTCAAATATATCGGATGAAAAAAAGCTCAGCAACGTGACGTTGCTGAGCTTTTGCTTATTTCCAGTCGGTGATGCGGTCGATTGGGAAGCGGACCGATTGGTAACCGTCTTCCGCGGCTTTTCCGATCGAGAGGAGCATGACCGGAAGATAGCGCTCTTTCTCGAGGCCGAACGCTTCCGCGATATTCGCTTTGTCATAGCCGCCGATCGGGTTCGTATCGTAGCCGTGGGCACGAGCGACGAGCATGAGTTGCATCGCGACGAGACCTGAGTCGAGCAAGATGCTGTCTTTGACAGACTCTTTCGGGGCGTCTTTGAAGATGCCTTTGATCATCTCAACTTGACGGTCGCGGACTTCTGGTGGCATGAGGCCACGCTCGACGGCCGTATCAAAAATTTCTTGTGTGTAATCGGCCATCTGGTAGTCGGCAAAGATGGCAATCACAGCAGATGACGTCTCGACTTGGCGTTTATTGAAACTTGCGAGCGGGAGGAGCGTGTCTTTGCCTTCCGCGCTATCGATGACGACGAAGCGCCACGGTTGAAGGTTGAGTGATGACGGTGCCGTCGTCGCTTCCTCCAGAATTTGTGTCATCTCTTCTTTCGAGATTTTGACGTTCTCATCATAGACGCGAATCGAGCGGCGTCCCTTGACGATTTCCATAAAGTCTTTCTGTGTTGTCATGTTCATATAAAAGTCTTCCTTTCATGTTGAATGTTAGTTTGTAACGTATTTAAAAGTTCGAGTAACTGTCGTTGCTCCTCTACCTTCATGTTTACAAAAAGTCGGTCCGATAAGCACTTCTTTTGCTCGGTCCAATGTGCAATCCGCTCCCGACCGACATCGGTCAAGTCGACATAAATGACCCGATTGTCTTGGAGGCAGCGTTCGCGCGTGATCAACCCTTGTGTCTCGAGCTGTTTCAAATGTCGCGTGATGGCGGCATGGTCGACCCCGACCCGTTGTTGCAGTTCACGCTGACGCAAAGAGCCGACGTGATGCAAGTTGCTTAAAATATCGAAGCGAGTCGAGCTGAGCCCGTCCATTTCCGTATCGAACAGTTGGGCCAGTTCTTTTTGTACGGTGATGACGTGGTAGAGAATCTCATCGCTGAGCGAACAAGCGTCGCGCATCGGGTATCCTCCTTTAAAAAACTAATTGATAAATCAATCATTGATAGGTCACACATGTATAGTAATCGGTTTTGAGAGAGAACACAAATAAAAAGTTTCAAAAAAACTGTTGTCAAACTGTTATATAATAGTCTATATTATAGTCAACTGATATATAACAATTGGATGGGAGGATGTGACGGCTTGGAACATTACAAACAAGTAGGTACTTATCACGTACATGAAACACTGCTCGACTTCATCTCGGCTCGCATACTACCTGAAGAAGAGGCACGGCAACACTTTTGGCATGGGGTCGAACGTATACTCGATGCGTTCATTCCTCGAAATGAATCACTGCTTCAAGAACGCGAGTCATATGAGCGACTATTACAGGAATGGTACAGCGAGCACAAGCAAACCTTTGATCTCACAGATTACGAGCGTTTTCTTCGATCTATCGATTACATCGAAGCAACCGTCCCTGATTTTAATATCGACGCTTCTGGTGTCGATTTAGAAATAACAAGACAAGCTGGACCACAACTCGTCGTTCCACTCGACAATGCGCGCTATGCGTTGAATGCGGCAAACGCCCGCTGGGGGAGTCTCTATGACGCCTTGTACGGAACGGACGTCATCGACGAAGAGGACGGAAAAACGAAGTCGAGCGGCTATAATCCGATTCGAGGAGCGGCGGTCATCGCGTACGCCAAACAATACCTCGACGAGACGTTCCCGCTTCGAACAGGTTCACATCGGGACGCGGAAGGGTATACGGTTCGCGCCGATGAACCATATGCCATCATCAATGGACGAGACGTCCCATTCGCAACCGATTGTTTCATCGGTTACGTCGGGAATCCAAATCATCCAACGAGCTTGGTGCTCGTCCATAACGGGCTCCACGCTGAACTGAAATTTGACCGGAATCACCCGATCGGCCGTACGGATGGAGCAGGGCTAACCGATATTGAACTCGAGTCGGCCTTGTCGGCCATCGTCGACTGTGAGGATTCGGTCGCGGCCGTCAACGCTCGGGACAAGGTCCACCTCTACAAAAATTGGCTCGGACTGATGGATGGTACGCTCGAAGCAACATTCTCGAAAGGAGGTCGACCGCTCACTCGGAAGTTGAACCCTGACCGGAAGTATATCGGGAAAGATGGGCGTGAAGTCACGCTTCCGGGCCGATCGCTCCTCTTTATTCGAAACGTCGGTCACTTGATGACGACAGACTTGATGCTCGACGCGGAAGGACGTGAAGTACCGGAAGGCATTTTGGACGGGATTTTCACCGCGCTCATCGCGAGCCGCCACCTCGATGCCAGACAAAATTCCCGCGAACGCTCCATCTATATCGTCAAACCGAAGATGCACGGCTCGAAAGAAGTGGCGTTCACAAATGATTTGTTCAACGCGATTGAAGATGTACTCGAGTTGCCGCGTCATACGCTCAAAGTCGGCGTGATGGACGAGGAGCGGCGCACGTCGCTTAATTTGAAAAACTGCATCGAGCAAGTGAAGGAACGCATCGTCTTCATCAATACCGGATTCCTCGACCGGACCGGCGATGAGATTCATTCGTCGCTCACCTTCGGACCGATGCGAAAGAAAGGCGAGATGAAGACATCGGAGTGGCTTGACGCTTATGAACGTCTGAATGTCCAAATCGGACTTGACACAGGATTCCATCAACGCGGACAGATCGGGAAAGGGATGTGGGCGATGCCCGATCGGATGCGCGATATGATGCGTGAAAAAATCAATCATGTCCGGTCCGGGGCGACGACAGCCTGGGTCCCATCGCCGACAGCCGCGACGCTCCACGCGCTACACTACCATCAAATGGATGCGTTCGGGGTCCAACGTGAGTTCATCGGTCGTTCATTTGATCCAACCACCGAGCGGGGCCGTCTGCTTGAAGTACCACTTGCCACACGTCTTTATACAGATGAAGAAGTGAACGAGGAGCTCGAGAACAATTTGCAAGGGTTGCTCGGTTATGTCGTCCGTTGGGTCGAGCAAGGTGTCGGTTGCTCCAAAGTGCCTGATATCCATCATGTCGGCTTAATGGAAGACCGAGCAACGCTCCGTATTTCGAGTCAACATGTCGCCAATTGGCTATACCATGACGTTTGTAGCCGGGACCAAGTCGAAGCGACACTTTACCGGATGGCCGAGGTCGTCGACGCGCAAAACGCAGCGGACCCCCACTATCGTCCGATGACGCCAGATGTAGACCGCTCGATCGCCTATCAAGCGGCGAGAGACTTAGTGTTCGAAGGAGATGCGTCGCCAAACGGGTATACGGAACCGATCTTGCATCGGCGGCGTCGAGAATTTTTAGGTCAAATATCATTAGAACCGAATTTAAAAGGAGGAGCATCATCATGACAACGAAAAAAATCGAAAGTGAACAGTTGATTGAACGTTGGGTCGTCCGGCGGATCGTCTCGGGAGAATCGACCTCGGCGCTCGCCAACACGGCGTTCGTCTACGGGAACGATTTGATGCGCCTCGTCCTCGACCGGACCGATGGGTCGCTTCAAATCATGAGAGAGCCGGTCGAAGAAGTCGTCGTGTTCCGCAAACCAGAGGAACGGGATGAGGAAAACGTCTGTCGTTGCTGCGGCATGGAGCACTCGTCATTCAAAGCGGCACTCGAATGCTGCGCCTACTTGGATTAAATGCGCACCATATGTTATATAACAAATTAAATTTATTAAATCTAATATGATACAGGAGGAACGGATATGAATGAGCAACGCATGCAACTCGAGGAGATTTTTCAATCAGAACGGTTTGACGGGGTCGAGCGTCCTTATGGAGTCGACGACGTCATGAAGCTTCGTGGATCGGTCTTAATTGAGCATACGCTCGCGACAAAAGGGGCCGAACGATTATGGAAGTTACTCCATGAACGAGACTACGTCCACGCACTTGGAGCGCTCACTGGCAATCAAGCGATCCAACAAGTGAAGGCGGGGCTTGAGGCCATTTATTTGAGTGGCTGGCAAGTCGCTGCCGATGCGAACTTGTCGGGACACATGTACCCGGATCAAAGCCTGTACCCAGCCAACTCGGTGCCGAGCGTCGTCAAACGAATCAATCAGGCGTTACAACGGGCCGACCAAATCCAAACGGCGGAAGGAAAAGGGGACACGCAATGGTTCGCTCCGATTGTCGCCGACATGGAGGCTGGTTTCGGCGGTGTGCTCAACGTGTTCGAATTGACGAAAGCGATGATTGAAGCGGGTGCGGCCGGTGTCCACTTAGAGGATCAACTGTCTTCAGAGAAGAAGTGCGGTCACCTCGGTGGGAAAGTGTTGCTCCCGACACAGACGGCCGTGAAAAACTTGATTGCGGCCCGCCTCGCGGCAGACGTCATGGGTGTTTCGACGATCATCGTCGCCCGGACAGATGCGCATGCGGCGAACTTGATTACGAGCGATATCGACCCAATCGACCATCCGTTCATCGTCGGTGACCGGACGCCGGAAGGGTTTTATCGGACCGAGGCAGGCATCGAGCAGGCAATCGCCCGCGGTCTCGCTTATGCGCCTTACGCCGATCTTGTCTGGTGCGAGACGTCTGAACCTGATTTGGATGAGGCGCGTCAATTTGCGGACGCGATTCACGCAAAATATCCAGGGAAACTGCTCGCTTACAACTGCTCACCTTCGTTCAACTGGAAGAAGAAGCTGTCGGACGAGGAGATTGCGACATTCCAGCAAGAGATTGGTGCGATGGGGTACAAGTTCCAGTTCGTCACACTCGCTGGCTTCCACTCGCTCAACTTCGGCATGTTCGAACTTGCGCGCGGCTACAAAGACCGTGGGATGGCCGCCTATTCCGAGTTGCAACAAGCCGAGTTCAGTGCAGAACAGCACGGTTACACGGCGACACGTCACCAGCGCGAGGTCGGGACAGGGTATTTCGATGAGGTGTCTCTCGTCATCTCGAGCGGTCAGTCGTCAACGACGGCACTGGCCGGATCGACCGAGGCAGAGCAGTTTGAAGTGAAATAAAGCAATCAAAAAGATGATGCCGCGGCATCATCTTTTTGCATTCAACGCAGAATCGTGAGTACTTGCCCGACGCTGATCAAGCTGACGTTCGTAATATTGTTAGCGGCCGCAATCTTCGCAACAGTGGTGTTATACATCGTCGCAATCTTGTAGAGTGTGTCCCCTGATTTGACCGTGTATTTCACCGTAGTCGTTGGTGGTGTGACGGTCGTACCTGGGATGACGAGCACTTGTCCGACGTAAATGGAGTTGACGTTCGTAATGTTGTTGGCGGCGGCAATTTTAGCGACGGTCGTTTTATACAGAGTGGCAATCTTATAGAGCGTGTCGCCAGATTTGACCGTATATTTGACGGTCGTCGCAGGTGGTGGTGTGACGGTCGTGCCCGGGATGACGAGCACTTGTCCGACACTGATTAAATTGTAGTTTGTAATCTTGTTAGCGGCGGCGAGCGTCGAGACAGTGACGCCGTAAGTCCGGGCGATGCTGTAGAGCGTATCGCCGGATTTGACGGTATACGTTTTAGACGTCGTGCTTGATTGGTAAGCAAGCAATTGGGAGACGGTGACGAACTTGTAGCCTTTCGCTTTCAGTTGCGAAATCATCGTCGGCAAGGCGAGCGGTGTACCTGGCGCACCAGCACCGGTGTGCATCAAGACGATTGAACCAGGTTTAATGTTCGTTTGGACTTTGGTGTTAATCTGAGTGGCAGTGAGACCTTTCCAATCAATCGTGTCAATATTCCATTGGATTGTATAGCCGTAGCCGGCAGCGCCGACTCCGCTTAAGACAGCGCTATTGACGGCGCCGAACGGTGCCCGGAAAATCGGTTTCGTCGTTTTACCGGTAATGGATTTGATTTTTGCTTCCGTCCGATCAAGTTCTGATTTCATTTGCGTGGCGGTCAACTTTGTGAAGTCTGGATGGGTATACGAGTGGTTACCGAGTTGGTGACCTTTAGCTGCGATGTTTTTAATGTATTGGGGATGGTTAGCGGCGCCCGATCCAGTCAAAAAGAAAGTGGCTTTGACATTGTTCTTGGCAAGTATGTCCAAAATCTTATTCGTATTCGCACCATCCGCTCCGTCATCGAACGTCAATGCCACGACTTTACTCGTCGTGTTCACACTCGTGATGAATTTCGAAGCGGCGGCGTCAGCCGATTTTGGATAAGCGACTAACGGTGCCAACATGATCAATACAGCCATCAACATGCGCACAAATTTGCTTTTCATTTTGGTTTCGCCTCCAGTCTTAGGTGTATGTATCTTGATGTTAAGGCTTTCCAAATATTTACCTGTGTATATATTTTATATACCCTTCTTTCGATGTAAGATGTCGTAAAGTCTAATAATAGGTAAAGGAATTTTTGGATAATGACCCTCAATATTTGTGTTCAATTTATGAGTGATAAACGCGTCAAATATCACACAATTCTCACACATTTCCTAATAAAGGGTGCTATCATGAACAATGTGTGAAGAATGTAAGCGATTGAATAGGGGGATTCATGATGAGACAAACAGTGAAACGAATCGGGATGGCGACCGGAATAATTGGTTTGTTCGTCCTTGGGGCGTGCGGGGCAGATGAAGCGACTAACAGTACGGAGACGGTGCAGTCGATGGAACCAGTCGAAGCAGAATTAAACGTGCCGGCGACAGCCGACAAAGACGAAGCGGTCACGTTGGCCGTTCGTGTCACTCAAGAGGGAAAAGCGGTCGATGACGCGGACGAGATTAAGTTCGAGGTCTGGAAAAATGGCGCCAAGGAAGAGAGCGAGATGATGAAAGCGTCGCTCACAGAAGATGGGGTTTATGAGGTGGAGACGGCGTTTGCTGAAGAGGCGGTCTACACGGTGCAAGTCCATGTGACGGCCCGTGCGATGCACACGATGCCGACGACGAACGTGACGGTCGGTCACCCGGAGACAGCGGCCGAAGCCGAGGCTGAGGAGGATCACCACCACCATGCCGGAGCGGATATCGTCCTCGATCCAAAGCAAGCTGTTGCCAATGAAGTACAACCGTTCACTGTCAACGTCGAGATTGAGCACGAGGCGTTAACGGGTGCGGACGTCCAACTCGAAGTGTTCAAAGACGGGGCGGACAAGCACGACTGGGTGAAGCTCGAGGAAACGGAAGGCGGAAGTTATGCAGGTGAGCATACGTTCCCTGAAACGGGCACATACAACGTTCAAGTCCACGTGACAAAAGGACACGACATCCATGAACACATCATGGAGACGGTCGAGGTCAAATAAAAAAATCGATCGGCCGCGGCCGATCGATTTTTCTTATGCGTTCTGATAAAGTGATTCGACTTGCTGTTGGAGCGATTCGTTCTCGAGGAACTCGTCGTACGTCGCTTCTTTGTCGACAATCCCGTTCGGCGTCACTTCGATGATGCGTGTGGCAATCGTCGAGATGAGCTGATGGTCATGTGAGCTGAAGAGGAGTACGCCTTTGAATGTCTCGAGCCCATTGTTGAGCGCCGTGATCGACTCGAGGTCCAAGTGGTTCGTCGGATCGTCGAGGACGAGGACGTTCGAGTTCGAGAGCATCATTTTCGAGAGCATGCAACGCACTTTCTCTCCCCCTGAGAGGACAGATGCTTTCTTCATGACTTCTTCGCCTGAGAAGAGCATACGACCGAGGAAGCCGCGAAGGAACGTATCCGACTCGTCTGCTGGAGAGAACTGGCGTAACCAATCCAAGATGCTCTTATCCGAGCCTTCGAAGTATTCCGAGTTATCTTTCGGGAAGTACGACTGTGTCGTCGTCACACCCCATTTGACCGTACCTGCGTCCGGTTCCATCTCGCCCATGATGATTTTGAAGAGTGTCGTGATGGCGACGTCTGAACGGCCGACGAATGCGACTTTGTCCGTCTTGTTCAGTGAGAACGTGACGTTGTCGAGCACTTTGACGCCGTCGATTGTTTTCGAGATGTTGTCGACGTAGAGCACGTCGTTCCCGATTTCACGTTCCATCGAGAACCCGACGAACGGGTAGCGGCGTGACGACGGACGGATATCGTCGAGCGTGATTTTATCGAGCAACTTCTTACGCGACGTCGCTTGACGCGCCTTCGAGGCGTTCGAGCTGAAACGGGCGATGAAGTTTTGAAGCTCTTTGATCTTCTCTTCTTTTTTCTTGTTCTGGTCGTTGGCCATGCGTGAAGCAAGTTGGCTCGACTCGTACCAGAAGTCATAGTTCCCGACGTACAATTGAATCTTGCCGAAGTCGAGGTCGGCCATGTGCGTACAGACTTTGTTCAAGAAGTGACGGTCGTGGGATACGACGATGACGGTGTTCTCGAAGTTGATCAAGAACTCTTCGAGCCACTGGATCGCTTTGAGGTCAAGACCGTTCGTCGGCTCATCGAGGAGAAGAATGTCAGGTTTGCCAAACAATGCTTGAGCAAGGAGGACTTTGACTTTCTCGCCACCTGTGAGCTCGCTCATGAGCTTGTGGTGGGATGCGTCGGTGATGCCGAGTCCTTGAAGGACCATGGCAGCTTCCGATTCGGCTTCCCAACCGTTCATCTCGGCGAATTCGCCTTCGAGTTCAGCTGCGCGCATGCCATCTTCGTCAGAGAAATCTTCTTTCATGTAGATGGCGTCTTTCTCTTTCATGACTTGATACAAACGCTCATGGCCCATGATGACCGTTTCGAGTACCGCTTGGTCTTCGTACGCGTAATGGTCCTGTTTGAGGACAGCGAGGCGTTCGCCAGGTGAGAAGCTGACGTCACCTGTTGTCGTGTCTTGCTCACCGGCAAGAATTTTTAAGAATGTTGATTTCCCGGCGCCGTTTGCGCCGATCAAGCCGTAGCAGTTGCCTGGTGTGAACTTGATGTTCACGTCTTCGAACAACTTGCGTCCACCGAATTGGAGACTTACGTTATTTACTGTAATCATGTATAGGATCCCTCGTTTTTCTGATTTGTTTACGACGTGTATTGTATCACGTTTTTGGAAAACGCGCAGTCGTGGGGAAAAATGAAACGAACGTTGACGAGATTCGTATAGCTTGATAAGGGGGAATTCAAATGAAAACATCACTATCCATTCGCGAGGCGTGGTCGAACTATTATCGGAAAGACTTTTTACGCCTATGGATTCTGTTTGTCGTCACCGGTATCGGGTCGTACTTCTTGTTTCGATCGTTTATCGCACCCGATCAAGTAGACGAGATTTTAGCCCAGCTCGGAGATACGTTTGAATCGAGGGGCTTGACGTTCGATACGAGCGCGCGCGAGACGATGATCGCCTTGTTCGTGAACAATACACGCGTCACGTTGTTCGCTTTCCTGCTCGGGATGATTCCGCTCTTCATTCCATACGTGTTCGTCGTCATCAACGCCGCTGTGATCGGTTTAGTCGCCATGCTCGTCGGGTTCGCCGGCGAATCGGTCGTCCGGGTCATCGTGCTCGGCATCTTGCCGCACGGCATCACCGAGATTTCGGCCATCTTACTCGGAGCGGCGATGGGGTTATCGCTGAACCGTTACATCTGGAAGAAACTGCGGGGAAAAGAGACGGACGTCACGTTCAAAGCGCTGTTTCTCGCTGGGTTGAAGACGTTCGTGTTGATTGCGGTGCCGCTCCTCGCCCTTTCCGCTGTCATCGAGGCTTACGTGACCCCGCTATTATTACAGTAAAAAAGCCATCCACGATGGCTTTTTTTACTTGAAGTGAGGCGTTGTCTCAACGCAACGGATCATACGAATCCCTTCTGTGGTCAGCTCGCCGTTCACTTGCCAAATTTCGAGTCCGTCCGCGATCGCATCGCGAAGCATCTGGCGAATCCGTGCATCATGGTTCCGGTTCGGATTGCCGGTGAAGGCGGGCGCATCGTATAGGAAGACATACAGCAGGACGGCCCGTTTAGTTTCCGGCAACGTCGCAATCAACGTCTCGAGATGCCGCATCAACCGTTCGGTCTCGATCGGTCTCGTCAACGGACGTCGTTCAAATCGGGGGAGCGGCGTCACGAACAACTCGGCGAGCGGTGCCTTCACTTCCATATAGACACCATTGACCTTGAAATCGAGTCGTGACTCGCGGACGACTGTCTCTCGTTCCATATGTCTCGGAGAAGGAAAAGCTGAAATCACGTTCGTCTGCAAACAATGTTCGACGAAATCGTTGACGCGCCCTCGATGAATTCCGATCCATTGTCGGTCCGCGTCAATCGAGATGGCCTCCACCGTGAAGGCGGTGTTCCGTCGCGGGTCGTCCGTCGTGGAGACGAGGCAAGGGACCCCGTCAAAGACGAGGTCACCGATGCGGCCGGTGACCGGACAGTGACAGGCGACGACGGTGTCGCCGAGCAACACGTCCATCAGGAACCGATTGCGGCGTTTCAAGATGACCCCTTCCTGCAAGGGGGATACAAAGCGATACATCGTCAGACGACGCGCGTGACCGTCGTGTCGAGCTCGAACGTGACATTGCCGGCCAAGGCGCGTGAAATCATACAAGAGTCCTTCGCTTTTTTAGCAATCCGTTCGACGATTGTGATGTCACGGTCTGTGGCCGTTTTGGGGACGTTGATACGTGTCGTGTAGCGAATCGTCTCATACGTGAAGACTCCGTTTGTCACGTCGACGATGCCTTCGGCGTCAATCGTGATGCCTTGATGCGGCAGGTCACTCCGTCCGAGCATAGCCGCAAGTGTGATGATATAACAGGTCGCCGCGGCACCGAGTAGCATCTCATCCGGGTTCGTGCCGATGCCAGGACCGTCCATTTCCGGGGGAATCGAAATTTGTGTCTTTAACCGTTCGGCCTCGAGCGTCCCGACGTCGTTGCGTCCGCCGGTCCAGTCGAGGTTCATTTGAAACGTATGCTTCATAAAAAAATCGCCTCCAATGTCTCTATTCTAAAAGAGAACGGTTGGAGGCGCATGTGTTATGCTCGCGCGCGTTCAGCGAACGTGCGGAGCGTCCCGATGATGACGTGGGTCGCTTTTTCCATGTTGTTGACGGAGACGTACTCGAACTTGCCGTGATAGTTCTCGCCGCCCGTGAAGATGTTCGGGGTCGGGAGTCCCATATACGACAGTTGTGAACCGTCCGTCCCGCCGCGAATCGGCTCAATTTTCGGATCGATGTCGAGTTCGCGCATGACGTCGGCGACGGTGTCAACGATGTGTTTCACCGGCTCGATTTTCTCGGCCATGTTGTAGTATTGATCGTCCATCTTCAAGTCGACGCGCGCTTCGCCGTATTTCTGTTTCCATTCGACGACAAGCTTTTCAAGCAACGCTTTGCGTGCCTCGAACTTCGTTCGGTCGTGGTCACGGATGATGTATTGCAGCGTCGTCGTCTCTACGTCGCCAGAGAAGCCGTTCAGATGGAAGAAGCCTTCATAGTCGCTCGTATGCTCTGGTGCCTCATCGGCCGGAAGGCGGTTGTGGAACGCCATTGCCAGTTTCATCGAGTTCACCATCTTGTTTTTAGCACTGCCCGGGTGCACGTTCGTCCCGTGGAACGTGACCGTCGCCCCGGCGGCATTGAAGCTCTCGTATTGCAGTTCGCCGAGCGGACCGCCGTCCATCGTATAGGCGAAGTCGGCGTTGAAGCGGGCGACGTCGAATTTATGTGGTCCTCGTCCGATCTCTTCGTCCGGTGTGAAGGCGATTCGGACCGGTCCGTGCGGAATCTCCGGATGGGCCAGTAAGTATTCGATCGCGGTGACGATCTCGGCCATGCCGGCTTTGTCATCGGCACCGAGGAGCGTCGTCCCGTCTGTCGTGATGAGCGTATGCCCGACGTAGCCGTCAAGTTCAGGGAAGTCGCGTGGGGACAAGATGACATTGAGTGCCTCGTTCAAGATGATATCGCCGCCCTCGTAATGCTCGACGAGTTGCGGGTTGACGTTCGTCCCGGTGAAGTCGGTCGCCGTATCGACGTGGGCAAGCAGGCCGATTGTCGGAACGTCATGGTCGACGTTACTCGGAAGGGTGGCGAACAAGTAGCCATATTCATCCGTCTCGACGTCTTCGAGTCCAATCGCTTTCAACTCAGCCTCGAGATGACGAATCAAGTCCCACTGTTTCGCCGTTGAGGGTGTCGTTTCACTCGTAAAGTCGGACTGTGTATCAATTTTTGCATACGTGATTAAACGTTCAATTAATTTCGATTGCATGGTCTGCCTCCTCTAATGAATCTATCTCATTTAGTGTAGCATGAGAGCCGTTTTGGGAAGTATCGAAATTGTTTGAAAATAAAAAGAGAGGCGCGATGGCCTCTCCCTGGATTACTGGACGATGACGCCGCCATCGATGACGAACTCGGCCGCGGTAAAGTAACTCGATTCTTCTGATGCGAGGAACAAGACGAGGTTCGAGACGTCGCCCGGTGTGCCGATTCGTTTAAGCGGTACCGTCTCTGCCATCTGTCTGACGATTTCTTCGACACCCGGTTGCATAATCATCGGTGTCTCAATTAAGCCCGGGTGAATCGAGTTGACGCGAATCCCATCAGCTGCGACTTCAAGCGCGATCGCTTTCGTCATCCCTCGCACCGCGAATTTCGAGGCGACGTATGCGGCCCCACCCAGACCAAGAATGCCTGAAATGGACGAGATATTGATAATCGATCCATGTCCTGCTTTCCGCATCGATGGAATGACCGATTTCATACCGAGGAACACACCGACTTGGTTAATGTCGATGACTTTACGGTAATCGGCTTCGGACAACTCGTCAAGTGTATGCGTCAATGCGATGCCGGCGTTGTTGACGAGAATCGTGATCGGGCCAAACTTTGCTTCGGCGGTCTTCACCGCACTCTCCCAGTCTTCTAGTTTGGTGACGTCGTGTTTCAAGAAAACGACAGCCTCACCGAGTTCTTTGGCGAGCGCTTCGCCTTCATCCACTAAAATGTCGGTAAACAATACGTGTGCACCTTCCGCTACGAGCTTCCGTACGTGGGAGGCACCCATTCCGCGGGCCCCACCGGTCACAAATGCGACTTCACCTTGTACACGTCCCATTGTCCTTCCTCCTTTTCAAACAAGAAAGCACCGTCTCTCTATATTATAATATGCGTTATTACATATTATGAAGTAGTTTGACCGTGAAATAGTTAGAAAAGAAGGGGGAGGAGAAACGGCAACATAAATGACGTGAAGATGGCAGATAGACCCATCGCGGCGCCGCCTGTCGCCCCAGACAGTGGATGTTCTGTGGCGGCTTGGGCCGTTCCGATGCCGTGGCTGAGCGTTCCGAGCGCCAATCCGCGCGTGAACGGGTCGGTCACGTTGAAGAGTGTGAGAATCGTCGGACCGAGCATGGCCCCGAGGATTCCGCAAGCGACGGCGACCGACGCGGCGAGCGCGGCATCACCTTGTAGTTGCCGCGCCAATTCCAGTGCGATCGGTGACGTCACCGATTTGACGGACAAGGCGAGCAAGACGTGATCTGTCAATTTGAGCGCGGTCCCTAACCCGACAGCGACGAAAATCGTCGACAGCGTCCCGAGCATAATGGCCCCGAGTGCCCGTTTCGCGCGCGCGAGCAAGATGGGCAAGTTGCGATAGAGTGGTAATCCGAGTGCGACCGTGGCTGGTCCGAGCAACGTTGTGATGGCGTCCCGGGCCGGTGCGTACGTATCATACGTCTGTCCGGACAAAAGTAGCACCACAATCAACGTCGCCGTACTCAAGAAGACAACGTTCGTGAACGGGGACGCCCATTTGAAGGACAGTTTGCGGCTCAACATATAGACACCGATAGTGACGAGCACCCAAAATAACGTCATGACGCTTCACCTCGTCTTCCTGAGATGAGTGCGGTGACGATGAGGCCGACGAATAGACTGATAATCAAGGCGGCAAAGAGCGGCACACCTTCCGCCTTTAATAAATCACTGTACGACATGAGTCCGACCGCGATCGGGATAAAGAAGAAGGCGAGGTGTTTTGTCAAAAAACCAGCGCTGTCCTCAATCCATTCGACACGGATGATGTTTGTCATCAATAAGAGTAATAGGAGGACCATGCCGATGACGCTTCCAGGAATCTTTAGGTTGAGCGTCGCGACAATCCAATTGCCGAGCGTGCTCAGACCAAACAAGAGCGAAAGGCCAATCACCCATTTGATGAGACGTTGCATATATGACATCCTTTCGCGAATAAGTTCAAAACGTATGCATTTTCTCAAGTTTCCTTCGTTCGGTCAAGATAAAGGCTATATCAAAAACGATCAAGGGTACACACGTTCGGTATGGTAGACTACTTTTATCATATCTGAATGAGGTGTTCGAATGGAACTTCAATCAATCAAACAGTTTATTGATCAACACGGGCTTGAACAGGGGGACGACATCTTAGCGGCATTCACGAAGCGCATCAACTTGAAGCTTGTACCCCGAACGACACGAGAAGAAGTCGCAATCGGTCACTCGAAATTTGGCGGCTATCCGGATTTACCGAGTGCGTCGGACCATCCCGGAGAGAATTTGACGTTATTGGCACAGTTCCGGCTGAGTGACTTCGCTGGTTTTGAGTCGGTTGAAGCGCTCCCGAAAGAAGGTGTGTTATCGTTTTTCTATGATTTGGACGAACAACCGTGGGGTGACGCGAACGAACGTCATCTTTGGCGTGTCCTCTATACAGAAGCGACAACGCTTGAACGAGTTCGAGTCGGCGAAGCGCTTAACGAGAGGGCTGTCGCATTCGAGGAAGGATATGTTCAGAACGATCATGAGCTGTTTGATCTTATGAGTGAGGATGAATATTCCACTCTTGAGGAGTTATTCGATCGGGATGAGGCGCATGCGATAGGCGGGCATCCGGACGAAGTACAACATGACGTGTTTGAAGAGATTGAAGAGACACATGGGGAACGATTCCGTGATCCGTTTCTCTTATTCCAAATGGATTCAAGCGAAGAACTCGACATCATGTTCGGTGATACTGGTATCCTCTATTTCCTCATCCCGACCGAAGCGCTCCGAGCCAAGCGTTTTGAAGAAACTGAAATCATCATGCAATGTTACTGAGCACAAAAAGAGAGTCGCCCCGTTGCGGGCGACTCTCTTTTGAATTAAGCTTCTTTTTTCTTACGGAACCGTGCGAAGAACTCATACACGATTGGGACGATGAGGAGCGTCAAGAGCGTTGAACTTGTCAATCCACCGATGACGGTCACGCCGAGACCTTTCGAGATCAAGGCACCACCTTCAAGGCCGAGCGCGAGCGGTGCTAGGGCACCAATCGTCGCGAGTGCCGTCATAAGGATTGGACGGAGTCGCGTACCCGCTGCCTCAAGTAAGGCATCACGTGTCGAAAGACCAGCCGCTTCTTTATGAATGACACGGTCAATCAAGACGATGGCGTTCGTGACGACGATCCCAATCAACATGAGTGCCCCGATCAAAGCGGATACGGAGATCGTTTCGCCTGTGATGAGAAGGGCGACGAGTCCCCCGATAATCGCATACGGGAGCGAGAATAGGACGACGAACGGTGTGACGGCACCGCCGAACGTGATGACGAGCACCAAGTAGACGATGGCGATAGCCGCGAGCATCGCGAGACCGAGCTGAGTGAACGATTCTTGAATCTGTTCAGTGACACCACCGACGTCATAGGTGACACCTGTCGGTAGCTCGATGTCAGACACACGTTCTTCAATGGCAGCCGAAGCTTCCGTCGCTTTGTCGGTGCTGAGTTCGACGTTGACGCGAGCGAGGAGCTTCCCGTCACGTTGAACGAGCGTATCCGGTGTCGTACCTTCCTCGACTTCGATGAAGTCTGAGATTGGACGTGGTCCGAACGGTGTCGTCACTTCTTGTTCCTGCAAATCTTCAATGCTGTCGTACGTGACTTGTTCGGTTGGAATGATGACGTCGAGTTGCTTGTCATCAATCGTCACCGTCGAGAGCGGACTTTGCTGTGCTTGGAACTGCCCAATCGTCTGGGCGAGCTGAGCGGCCGACACACCTGCTTCAGCAGCTTCTTGCTGGTCGACGTTGAACGTGTACTGGACGTATGATTCACGAAGGTCAGACGTCGCTTGGCGGACGTAATCCGTCTCTTCTTCAATCGTCTCAATGAACGTCGGAACGATGGCTTCGAGGTCCTCGAGTGAGTTGGCGTAGACGTTGTATGTCACACCGCTCGTTCCGGCACCGCCGGCGAAGTCTTGTTCTTTCCATTCGCCACCTGAGGCGAGTTCGTTCAATTGTTCGATGTCGGCCAACTTGACGTCGGCAAAGTCTTCTGTGTCCGGATCGTACTGGACGATGAAAATTCCTTGTTTGTTATTACCTGGGTTAAGCGGGTTCTCGCCACCGACCGTGAATTGAACGTCGGTCGCGTTCGCTTGCTCTTCCATGAAATATGTTTCAGCAATTTCTGCTGCCGCGATCGAATCATCGAGCGTCTGGCCTGGCTCTGGGTCGAACGTGACGTAAAGCGTCTTCTCAGACTCTTGGTTCAAGAAGTTGACGCCGATGGCCGGGACGAGGGCGAAGCTTCCGATTAAGAGCGCTGTCGCTAGTCCGAAGACGACGAGTTTATGGTTGAGCGACCAGTTGAGGACGCCGCGATACCATTCGGCTAGTTTTCCTGGTCCTTCTTCCGGTTTCAACTTGTCGCGGTTTTTAAAGAACGAGTCGGCCATCATCGGTACGACTGTGATTGCGACAAGTAATGACGCGAGCAAGGCGAAGACGACGGTCAAGGCGAACGGTAAGAACAGTTCCCCGACGAAGCCCGTGACGAATCCGAGTGGCAAGAAGACGGCAATCGTAACGATTGTCGACGACGCGATCGGGACGAACATTTCCTTCGTCGCGGCAACCATCAATTCTTTACCGCGTAACGTCTCGTTCGGACGGGTAAGACGACGATAAATGTTTTCGATGACGACGATGGAATCGTCAACGACCCGCCCAATGGCGACAGTCATCGCGCCGAGCGTCATGATATTGAGCGTGATATCGAGCTGCTTCAAGACGATCAATGCCATCAAAAGCGAGAGCGGGATGGAGATGACCGCAATAATCGTCGAGCGGAAGTTACGAAGGAACACGAGAATGATCAAGATCGCGAATAGACCACCGAGTAACGCTTTCGATACCATCGTTTCGACCGATTCTTCAATCGGTTGACCTTGGTCGAGCGTGACCGACACTTTAGCCGTGTCATAGTCGGCTTCGAAATCAGCGAGCACTTCTTTGACGGCGTTGACGACGTCAACGGTGTTCGCGTCTTGTGTTTTCGTCACTTGAATCCCGATGGAACGTTCCCCGTTCGACCGTGAAATGGACTCCTCGATACCACGGTCTTCAATCGTCGCGAGTTCGCTCAAGGCGACGGTCGGGACGGTTGTCGGAATGTTAGCAGGTGGGACGGCACCTGGTCCTTCAGTCGGTACCTGTGGTGTCTCGCCGGTCGGAAGTTCCGTCGGCGCACTTGGCACAGGCTGTTCCGTTTGGGCTGGTGAGTACGGGATTTGAAGGTCGCGGAACGCTCCGAGCGTCTCTGACTTCCCGTCGATGACGACGGCTTGCTCCGTATCACCGAGTTCATATAAACCGAGCGCGATGCGAGCATCATTCGCTTGAATCAACTGTTTGACCGTATCTTCCGTCAAGTTGTATTCGGCGAGGGCGTCCGCGTCGAACTGCAACTCGACGCGACGAATCTCTTGTCCGGCGATTTGGACGGTCTGGGCACCTTCGATTCCTTCAAGGGCCGGTTGTAATTCTTCTTCGACCAATTTCGTCAATTCGGCCAAATCAAGGCTCTCATCTGAGACGGCCGCACCTACAACTGGGAACGCATCAAAGCTGAGACGCGATACTTGTGGGTCTTGGGCGGCTTCAGGCAACTCGACATTGCTGAGCGCATCTTTGACGAGTTGTTCAGCTTCTTCCATGTCGGTGCTGAAGTCGTAATCAATTTGAATGTTTGAGGCGTTCTGGAACGAGCTTGAACGGACTTGTTCGACTCCGTTCAAGCTCTTCAAACGTTCTTCGAGCACGGTGCTCACTTCGTCGAGCACTTGTTCAGGTGAGGCTCCTGGATAAATCGTCGTCACCGAGACGGTCGGTGTCGTGATGTCAGGCAATGTTTCTAGTTTCATCGTCAAGCCGGCGAAAATTCCGGCGGCAGTCAAGATGATCGTCATCAACCAGACGGCGAACTTGTTGTTGACGGAGAAGGACGTGATTTTTTGCATGGGGTTCATTTCTCCTCTGATGGCTTAGTCTGTTTTACCCGAATCGATGTTCCGGGCTCGCTCGATCAAGCGAGCGATAATGTCTTGTTTTAAAGCGGGAGGGGCGACGCCGACGTTGAAGTGTTCGGACATCATCATCCCTTCGAGCGCATAGCGGATAATCATCGTTTCGACAGGGTCGCTCGTCTGTTGAAACTGAGCGAAGAACGTGTCGAGGTCGTGTTTCCAACGTTCGGCATACTCTTGATCGACAGCGAACAATGTCAAAAAGGCAATCATTTTCTCGGCGTCGATGTGAATCGCTGAGCGCTCCGGATGAAGTTTCGTCTCGTCAAACAGGCGAACGAATGCTTCGACAGGGCCATTCCCTTCAGTTTGAAGCGATTCGTACAACTCATTTTGCTCGGTTTGAAGTCGTTCGACGATTGCGGTCAATAGCGCTTCTTTGGACGGATAGTGATACAAAAGACCACCTTTTGACACACCGGCTGTCTTCGCGACTTCATCTAATGTCAGATGATGCACACCTTGCTCCATAATGATATCCGTCGCTGCATCCAACAGTTTTTGTTTGGTGAGTAGTGATCGGTTTGTCATGTCACACCTTCTTTCTGTACCGACCAGACGGTTTGTTCTCCTCCACTATAGTCGCTCTATCATTTTGAAGTCAAGACATGATGACGACAAAACTGTTAAGTTATAATTTTATAACTACTGTAAACGATTTCAAAAAAAGGTTGACGTGAGAATGATTATCAGTGATGATAGTAACTGAGAGTAATTATCATTACCGATAGTAGAGATGAATAAGTGGGGGATGATCAAATGAACAAAAAGTATATGGCGCTCGGTCTATCAGCGGCGCTCACGACATCACTTTTGGCCGCTTGTGCGAGCACGGAAGAAACAACGAATTCAAATGATAACGAGACAGCAGAGGCGTCGAAAGTCGTCAACGTGTACTCGAGCCGTCACTATGACGTCGATAAAGAGCTTTACAAGCAGTTTGAAGAAGAGACAGGTGTGAAAGTCAACGTTGTTGAAGGGAAAAGCGATGAGCTTCTCGAGCGCTTGAACACGGAAGGTGAGAGCACAGAGGCTGACCTCTTTATTACTGCAGATGCAGGAAACTTGTATCAAGCGAAAGATGCGGGACATCTCCAAGCGGTCGATAGCGACGTGCTTGAATCGAACGTCCCTGAAAAATATCGTGATACGGACAACGAATGGTTTGGTCTCACGAAACGAGCACGTGTCATCGTCTATGCGAAAGACCGCGTGAAACCTGAAGACTTATCAACGTACGAAGCGCTCACAGAAGAAGAATGGAATGGGAAAGTGCTCGTTCGTCCGTCTGAGAACATGTACAACATCTCACTCCTCGCTTCATTCATCGAAGTGAACGGTGTCGACCAAGCGAAAGAGTGGGCGAAAGGTATGGTCAATAACTTCGCACGCGACCCACAAGGGAACGACCGTGATCAAGCGAAAGCAGTCGTCGCAGGCGAAGGTGATGTCGCCATCATGAACACATACTACATGGGACTCATGTTGAACTCGGAAGACGCGGAAGAGAAGAAAGTGGCTGAACAGCTCGGCGTATTCTTCCCGAACCAAGATACAACGGGGACACATGTGAACATCTCGGGGATTGCGATGACGAAAGCATCGAAAAACTCAGAGAACGCGAAGAAGCTCATGGAGTTCATGTCTGATCCATCAGCACAAGAACAGTTTGCAAGCGTGAACTACGAGTATCCGGTCAATGAATCGGTTGAACCGAACGAGCTTCTCCAATCATGGGGTGAGTTTAAAGAGCAGGACATCAACTTGTCTGTCCTCGGTGAAAATCAGCAAGAAGCCATCCGTCTCTTCAACGAAGCGGGCTGGAAATAAGACGACTTCGGCTTGAACAGATGTTCAGGCCGAAGGTTTTTGCGTTTCCCGGCATGCTGACGGTACACCGGCGACGAGGAAACTGATATGATGGGACAGGAAGTGACTGAACGAAAGAACGGGAGTTGTACGACATGAACTGGTATGCGATCAAACGACAACTGAATGGATGGGCCATCCTGAGCTTTATCGCGCTGTTGTTTATCGTCCTACCAGGGATTGTCGTCTTGGTCGAGCTGTTCGCACCGGTCAACGAGAACTGGCAACATATTCGTGAGTACTTATTGCCGACCTATGTGCGCAATACGCTGTTCATCATGCTCGCGACCGGAGTGTTGACGACGGTCATCGGGACGAGTTTAGCCTGGTTCGTCACGGTGTACGAGTTCCCGTTCCGTCGGTTCTTCAAATGGGCGCTCATCTTACCGCTCGCCATTCCGCCTTATATCGGGGCTTACACGTATCATGGGATTTTGAACTATACAGGCGTCATCCAGACGACGCTGCGCAACGAATTCGGCATCACGGTCGACCAGACGTATTTCAACATCATGACGATTCAAGGGACCGTGTTCATCTTTACGCTGTTCTTGTATCCGTATATCTACACGATCACGCGGGCCTTCCTGCACAACCAATCGTCCTCGATGGTCGAGAACGCCCGTATCCTCGGACGCGGGTCATGGGACATCTTCTTTACCGTCGTTATCCCAATTTCGCGCGTCGCTATCATCGGTGGGGTCAGCCTCGTCTTGATGGAAGTGCTGAACGATTATGGGGTCGTCAAATATTTCGGGATTCAGACGTTCAGTACCGCCATCTTCAGTACGTGGTTCGGAATGAAAGATACGTCCTCGGCGCTCAAACTGGCCGGGACGCTCATGATTCTCGTCATCGCCATCTTGACGATGGAACGGCTCGTCCGCGGGCGGAAGCAGTTCAGTTATGCGACGACGAAAGTGAAACCGCTCAAACCGAGACAACTGAACGGCTGGCATCGTTACGCTGTATTCGGTTATGTGGCTACAATCTTTGGGATTGCATTTCTCATTCCGTTCGTTCAACTCGTCGCATGGACCGTATTGACCTTTGAACAAGTGTTCACGGCCGAGTTTTTCCGCCTCGTCTGGAACACGGTGAGCGTCGCTTTCATCGCGACGGTGATCATTCTCGTGTTCGCGTTGATTATCGCCAACTATACGCGCCTGTTCCCGTCGAACATGACGCGCGTCATCTCGAAAGTAACGACGCTCGGCTATTCGATTCCGGGAGCGGCCATCGCCATCGCCGTCATCACGTTGTTCTTGCTGCTTGATGAGTGGGTGCTGAACGTGGCGCTCGCTTTGGATTTAGGCCAGACGTTCGTGTTCAGGACGACACTCATCATGCTCATCTTTGCCTACGTCATCCGTTTCCTCGCCATCGGCTACAACTCGATCGAGAGCGGATTTGAGAAAGTCGGCAAGTCGTTCACGGAAGCGTCGCGCATGCTCGGATGGGGGACGGTGCAGACGTTCTTCCGGGTCGATATCCCGATGATTAAAGGGGCGATCATGAGCGCGTTCATCCTCGTCTTTATCGATATTATGAAAGAATTGCCGCTGACGCTGTTTTTACAGCCATTCAATTTTTCGACGCTCGCTACACAAGCGTTCAAATATGTCAGTGACGAGAAGATTCATGAGGCAGCGCTCGCCTCGATCGTCATCGTGCTCATGAGCGGGCTGTTGATTTTTGTTTTCCACAAGGTGCTTGATAAGGAGGCCGACTAATGTTTGTTCAAATCAACGATTTACACTTCAGCTATAAAGGTGCGCAAGCAGAGACGATCAAAGGGTTCTCGATTTCGATCACAAAAGGTGAAATCGTATCGCTTCTCGGCGACAGCGGCTCTGGAAAGAGTACGATTTTACGCCTTATTGCAGGGCTCGAGATGCCGAACCAAGGGGTCGTCGTCGTCAACGACTGTGTTTGTTGCGACGATTGTCAGTTCATGCCGCCTGAACAGCGTGGTGTCGGGATGGTGTTTCAAGATTATGCGCTCTTCCCGCATATGACCGTTGAGAAGAACATTCGCTTCGGTCTGCATAAATTGAGCCGGAAAGAGCGGAACGAACGCGTTGAAGAAATGTTGACGCTCGTGAACTTATCCGAGTTCCGTCATCGCTATCCGTATGAGCTCAGTGGCGGTCAGCAACAGCGTGTCGCGCTCGCGCGTGCGTTGGCACCGAAACCGTCGCTTCTCATCTTAGATGAGCCGTTCAGCAACTTGGACACGTCGCTCCAACATCGCATTCGGGACGATTTGCGCCGTCTCCTCAAACAGACGGGGACGACGACAATCTTCGTCACCCACGATGAAGAGGACGCGGAGGCGCTCGCCGACCGTATCGTCTATCTCGGCGAAGGCAAGATTAAAAAACAGATCATGACGGAGAACAATAAGACGTTCAACCCGCAGATTCCTTGTTTCGTCTAAATAAAAAAGCATTCCTCGGTCGAGGGATGCTTTTTTGCTTGAAGTTACAAGTTGGTAAAAAGCACCCACGGATGGCGGTCTGTGGGTGCTTCGGTCATCATTTTGTCTGTGCGGAAGGACTGGACTCATTCCCGAGCTGATCGATGGCTGTCACGTAATAAGTGGCCTGTTCGTTCATGACCTCGATACTCTTCCGAGCGTGCGACGGGATACTCTCGATATGCGTCGCTTCACCATCGACGACTTCATAGACGCGATAGCCGATGACGGCGTCGTCACGGACGGCGTGCCACGTCAACAAGTTCCCGCGGAGTTCGACGCTCGTCGGTGCGTCGAGTTCGACTTCCGTATTGATTTCGGTATCGACAAGCTCGGTATAGACGACGAAACGCTCGTCATAACCGCCGTCACCGAACGTACCGGAACACGTGATCAAATTCAAATGTCGACTCGATGTGGCCCCGAAGATATCTTCGATTGGTGCGTTTTTCGTATCATAGCTCTCTGTCTTTGTGACACGAAACGTCAACGTGTTGCCGTTCTCGTCGATGATCGTTACGTCATCGCCTTTCTTCAGCTGATCGAGTTCATAAAAGACAGCGGGTCCTGTCTTACTATCGACGTGTCCTGCGATGACGGCATTCCCTTTACTGCCGGGTTTGACGCCCGGTTCGAACCAACCGACTTGGTTCTCGTCTTTCGGGACGCCCATCTGTCCATTATCAAGTACGCCGACTTGTTCAATTGCGGTATCGACGTTGATGGTTGGAATTTGAAGTTGGACGGGTGTCGCGGCCTTGGCACTTTCCTCTTCCTCGGCTAATCGGAGCTTCTTCACCTCTTCCTGTAGAAGTGAGAATTCAGCCGATAAATCTGGGCTCTCCTCTATTTGTTTTTCTTCTACAGGTGGTGACGACGATTCTTGGGCGCTCGTCCACGTCCAGAAGCCAAAACAAAAGAGAGAGAGCGCCAGAAACAAATGGCGCTTGTTCATGGGGCTCCCTCCTTATTGAATTATTGTTCAGACACTTTACGGTTGCGAAGCGTTACGAAGGCGAGTAAGATTCCGCCAAGTACAGCAAGGCCAGCGTAGAGCGTGTTCATTGATTGTTCTTGTGCACCACCGAGACCTGTTTCAGGCATCTCTTCAGGCATTGTTGTTTCAGCGAACTTGTCAGGCATTTGTGTCACGATTGCGTTACCGAGTGTCTCACCAACACCGAACATGAACGCGTATCCTTCACGGAATGACATCCAAGCAGCATCCGCGTCACCAGCTACATACTGATCGAACGTTTGAAGCACGAGTGCCTCATGTTGTTTGATCGCTTCTTGGCCAGCTTCTTGTGGCAAGTTACCTTCTGTCGCTGCATCAAGGAATGTGCTGAAATCGACAGCGAACTGGTCGAGCTTCATGCGTGCTTCTTCAATTTTAGCTTCATCGCCTTCGAGTGTAGCAGCAACGATGTCACCTTGTGCTGTGATGTGGTTCCCGTTCCATACTTTTTCGAATTGGGCCGCACCTTCGTCACCGTAGACTGAACCGATAGCTGCTTTGAAGTCGAGTGTGTTCTGATCTTCAGCCCAGCTCACGTAGTCGAAGTCTTCCGCTTTATCGTAGCCTTTTTGCATGCCGATCGCAGCGAGTGCGAAGTGCTCACCAGCAAGGCTGTTCAATGTTGAACGAAGTTCGACGGCTGGTGTATCAGCAGCAGTCTCAAACTTGTCAGGCATCTGTGTGACGACCGCTCCAGAGAGGGCTTTACTGATGTCGAACATGAGCTTGTATCCTTCACGGTACGTCATGTAAGCCGACTCGTAGTCACCGGCGACGTAGTTGTCAAATACCGAGAGAACTTGATCTTCGTGAAGCTCAAGTACGTCAGCAGCTGCATCTTTTGGTAAGTTCCCTTCTGTTGCGGCATCGAGGAATGTCGAGAATTCTTCGACAAATTCATCGACTTCTGCTTCAGCTTCGGCGCGAAGTTCTTTGTCTTCTGATTTAGCTGCTTCGACGAAGTCAGCTGAGTAGTCGTTATGGCCGGCGAAGATATCTTCGAACTGAGCTGCGCCTTCGTCTCCGTAAATTGATGCGATGGCCGGTGTCATATCGAGTGCGTTTTGATCGAGTGCTTTCATCGCGACTTCCGCGTCTGGCGCTCCGTCGTATGCTTTCATCATCGATGTGACGGCTAAGACGTAATGCTCAGACAAGAGTTGGTCGAGCGTGGCTCGTAAGTCACCTGCTGGTGTGCTTGCTGTCGGCGCGTGATCCGCTGCCTGTGCATTCAATGGTACGAGTAAGCCGAGTGCGAGTGCTGGTGCTACAATCTTGTTCATCGTTTTCTTCTTCATGGGTAATCGCTCCTTTTTTTGAGTGGTTGTCGTTGTTTACACCCATCTAACGGAGCGGTTCAAAAAATGGATCACTCTTTTTTTATTTTTTTTCGTTTTTTTGTTGGAGTGTGCGATAAACCCCCGGTGCGACGCCATATTTTCGTTTAAAGATGCGATGAAAATATGGATAGGTGCGAAATCCGGACAGCTCGGCGATCCGTTCGAGGGAGTGTTGCGTATAGCGCATCTGCTCTTCGGCGAGCTGGAGCCGGATCGACTGGGCATAGGCGACAATCGTCATGCCGGTCACTTCTTTGAACAAGTGGACGGTCCGCGATACGCTGAGTCCGACTGAATCGGCGACGTCTATGATTTTAAAGTCATTCGTGACGTTTCCTTCTATATAACGCATCATACGTGACACGACTGGGGGCCTCATGTTCATTTGAACTTCTCTGAGCGACCGGTCGATCATGAGAAGCAAGGCTTCGATCAACGTTTCAATCAAATCGTGACTTTGTTCAGTCGTCGGGCGTCGCGCCTCTTCGGTGATGTGTTGCCAGAGCGACAACAACCGAGGGTCGATTGAAATGGACGTGATGTGTGAACGGGTGGCCCCGGTCCACCACGCATCAAGTGACGAACCGTTGCAGAAGAGATGGTAATCCCCACTCGCCGGGTTGTCGACATGTAGTTCGTACTCATCACCGGGTTTGACGAGTAACAAATCGCCAGGCTGCGCCTCATATGTCTTCCCATTGATGCCGATTCGCGCCGTCCCTTCCGTCTGCAACCGAATCAAATATGTGTCTAAGCGATTAGGTGAGGGAAATGTGTAGGTTGTTGTGTGATATGAATAGCCACAAAAGCCGACCTCCATCGAATCATCCTTTCTTAATAGCAAAATCGTGCATATTCTCATCATATCATGGATAGAAAAAAGGGCGAGGAGCGGGTACGATGATATCGACAGAACGTATGAGGAGGATGAAACATGAAACAATGGTGGAAAGAAGCAGTCGTGTATCAAATTTATCCGCGTAGCTTTAATGACTCGAACGGCGACGGGATTGGGGACATCCCTGGGATCACCGAAAAGATGTCGTATTTGGCGGAACTCGGAATCGATGTCATTTGGCTGTCGCCGGTGTACGATTCACCGAACGACGACAACGGATACGACATCCGCGATTACCGGGCCATCATGGATGAGTTCGGGACGATGGACGACTTCGACGCGATGCTCGAAGAGGCGCATCGTCACGGCATCAAAATCATGATGGACCTCGTCGTCAACCACTCGTCGGACGAACACCAATGGTTCATGGAGTCGCGCTCCTCAAAAGACAGCCCGTACCGGGACTATTATATTTGGAAAAAAGGCGAGAACGGTCAGCCGCCGACGAACTGGGGCGCTTTCTTTGGAGGGAGTGCGTGGCAATACGATGAGGCAAGTGACGAATACTACTTGCATCTGTTCAGCAAAAAGCAGCCGGATTTAAACTGGGAGTCGGAGACGCTACGGCGTGAAGTGTACGATTTGATGACGTACTGGCTCGATAAAGGGGTCGACGGCTTCCGAATGGACGTCATCAACATGATTTCGAAAGATCCGAGTTATCCAGATGGCGCGACGCGGGGGACGGGTTACGGGGACGGCACACCGTTCTTCTTCAACGGACCGCGCATCCATGAGTTTATGCAGGAGATGAATCGTGAGGTCCTGTCGAAATACGATACGATCACAGTCGGTGAGATGCCGGGCGTCAGCGTCGACGAGGCGAAGCTTTATACGGGAGAAGACCGTGACGAGCTGAACATGGTGTTCCACTTCGAGCATGTCGACGTCGGCAACGGCAGTTTCGGCAAATGGAACCCGACGGACTGGAAGTTGACGGACTTGAAGACGATCTTCTCGCGTTGGCAAGAAGGTCTTGAAGAAGATGGGTGGAACAGTCTCTACTGGAGCAACCATGACCAACCGCGGGCCATCTCACGATTCGGGAACGACTCGGACGAGTATCGTGTCGTCTCTGGAAAGATGCTGGCGACGCTCCTGCACATGTTGAAAGGGACGCCGTACATCTATCAAGGTGAAGAGTTCGGGATGACGAACGTGGCGTTCGACTCGATTGATGAGTACCGTGACATCGAGACGCTCAACGCGTATCGAGATTACACGACGAACGGGCTGTTGACGCATGAGGAGATTTTCCGCGGCATTCACGCACGTGGGCGCGATAACTCACGGACACCGGTCCAGTGGTCGTCAGAGCCGCAAGGCGGATTCACGTCAGGGACACCGTGGATCGGAGTCAACCCGAACTACGTGACGGTGAACGCGGAAGCGGCCCGACTTGATCCGGACTCGCTCTTCCATTACTATCGCCAATTGATTCAGATTCGAAAACAAAATCCAATCGTCGTTTACGGGAAGTATGAGTTGTTACTCCCGGACGATGAAGCGGTATACGCCTTCACGCGTACGTTCGAAGGGGAGAAGTGGCTCGTGCTCTGTAACTTCTCGGCAGAAACGGTGACACGTGAGCTCCCGTATGACGTGACAGAACGCGTCATCGGCAACATGGAACCGATTGAACCGTTCACGCTTCGTCCGTATGAAGCCCAAGTGTATAAAGTGTGACCAAAAAACTCGCCTCCGTGGCGAGTTTTTTTGTGGTCACTAGTAAACGTGAATGCTTTCGGGAATAGAGATAGTAGAGACTGACCGAAAGGGGGAAATGCGATGAATACGTTAATTGCATACTCGACCCGTTACGGTACGAGTGAGAAAGTCGCCCATTTGTTGGCCGAACGGCTTCCGGGGGACGTCCACATTCAAAACGTGGTCGAACAGCCGGACGTCGAGTGGGGGACGGTTGACCATGTGATTGTCGGCAGCTCGATCCGGATGGGGAAAATTCAAGACGAGATGAAGGCTTGGCTCCACATGAACGAAGTACAACTGCTCAAACGACCGCTCGGCCTCTATCTCTGTGCCGGTACACCGACCGCGGGCGAACGGCAACGTGAACTCGAAGACGCTTATCGAGAAGTGTTGCGGACACACGCCTATTTCGTTGAAGTCGTCGGCAACGGCTATGACTTCGAACGGATGGGCTTTCTCGACAAAGCGATCGTCCGCATGATGGCGAAACAGACGGTGAGCTCGCTCAATTTAGACGAGGCGATGCTCGACGAACTCGTCGAGTCGGCTCAAGCATCATTACGCATGCGTTCGGAGAACCCGTAAGCGAATAAGTCGTGAGCCTCGAGCGGGCTACTAGTGGAGATGAGTACGTCTCCACTTTTTTGTTCGCCTTCAATCCGGCGGATCATGACGTTCGTCAGCTGTCCGCCGACTTTCAACACGATGGGGGCCGAGTTACGGCAAATGACGTCTTCAATTGTGACGTGATCGGTCCGGTTATCTCCGCCGAACAGTTCGATATCGGCCCGGCCCGAAGTAAACCCGCTCGCCGCAATCCGTTTCAGGCGGACGTTCCGGGACTTGTATTGAATGGCGAGCGCCGGATTTCCACGATAGTCGTATTCAGGATTGCCAATCGCCGTGAACCCGTGAATGAACACGTCTTGATACGCCGATACGACCTGGCTACGCGCAGAAGACTTCTTATAAAGCTTCGAGCGGACCGGCTCCATCGAGACGAGATTCGTCCCCGAAATGAAGCGTGCCGTCTTCGACTGCGGATCATCGGCCAAGTGATGGCTGATATGGCGGAAGTTGAATGAACGATTGTCATGATACGAGAAATGTCCGAATATGTGGACGTCATGAGCGGCCGAAGACGTCCCGTGGGCTTTCACTTCGACTCCCCCGAAACAACCTTCACTCATATTGTTGACGAGCGTGATGTGGCGTGACCCATCATCGATTTCAATCCCGTTCGAGTTTGAGAACCCATAGGCATGCGTACGTCCGTGAGGATGATGACAGTAGCAGTTCGTGATATAGATGGCGTCGCTATGATGGGTCGTAATGCCATCGTCCCCGTAGTTCGTCGCCTCGCAGTGGTCGAGCCACACGTAGAGGCTACCTTTTTTGGCACGTAACCCGTCTCCCAAGTAATGATAATGGGGAGAGGTGATGTCGAACGCATGCAATCCCGCATTTTTCGCTGTAACGTGGTGAATCCAGCCGAATTTGACGTGCGCGAACGTCAACGCACTTGAAGCCGTATCACCACTCGACGTGCGAGCGACGTGACCGAGGCGCTCCACGTTCCAGTCGAGCGTCACATGCGCGACTTCGATATGATGGTTTCCGGAGAACGGTGTCATATT
This sequence comes from Exiguobacterium sp. SL-9, assembly GCF_004336985.1. Taxonomy (GTDB): domain Bacteria; phylum Bacillota; class Bacilli; order Exiguobacteriales; family Exiguobacteriaceae; genus Exiguobacterium. The sequence continues at coordinate 123,492 of NZ_SJUO01000004.1, read as the reverse complement.
TCGAAGCAACCGGCGATGTTTCGGGGCTCGGTCCGAAAGTTTGATAATCGTTTCTTGCTGGCCGGCACCTTCGAGCACACAGTTCGACGGGATACGGATGCCGCGGACGATGTATACGCCGGCCGGTACGTGGACGTGACGGTTCGATCTGAGGGCGAGCCGGAAAGCGAGTGTACAATCCGTCTGTCCGTCCCCGACGGCTCCATAATCAGTGACATCGACGTGATGGTGCGCCCGTTGTCTCAAGTTCAAGTGCTCGGCATCGAGTCGGCGCATCCACACTGGGCGGACGATTCCGTCTACCGTCTCGAGTGGCAACGAACTCGTTACCGGGACGATGCGTTCGGTCATCGGTAAATGGGAAAGATAAGTTTTCGCTTGCTCGGGATAGGTGGTACGTCGAGTCGACTCATGCCAATCGAGAGATTCCGTCAATAGCTCATCCATCGTCCAATTCGAGTGATGGGCGATTGTGGCAGCAATGTTCGAGCGATCAATGTATGCGGTCATATGGTTCATCCTCCTAGCGTTCACTACAATTGGATGTACCCGTTTTAGAAGTATTTTTAGCAAACCGAAGTATTTAGTAGACAGAAGCATTTATCCATGGTATATTCTATATGTGCTTAATTAAGAATAGCTGGAAACATAATTCACAAAACGCTTTGGATTATTTTTCGTTTAAGATAATCCTAGAGGTTTGTGATTTTTTATTGGTCAGTTTTTTCTAGTAAGGCACTACTAGAACGCACAGCGTTTATTTCAGGAGGGTTCATTATGAACACAGGTAAAGTAAAATGGTTTAACTCAGAAAAAGGTTACGGCTTCATCGAAATGGAAGGCGGAGACGACGTATTCGTACACTTCTCAGCAATCCAAGGCGACGGCTTCAAGACACTTGAAGAAGGCCAAGCAGTAACTTTCGAAATCACTGACGGAGCTCGTGGACCACAAGCTTCTAACGTTGAAAAAATCTAATCTTCCTTATCTCAAGGAATTTTATAACCTGCTCGCTTCGGCGAGCAGGTTTTTTGTTGTCCACGTGTTTAATCACTCGTCCCCGGGGAATGAATATACGAGTGACTACCACAAGGAGGTTTTTCAGAATGGATGCAATGCAAACGGCAAAACAGATTTTGGATCATAGTAACGTTGGGACAATGGCGACGGTTTACAAAGGGAAGCCACACAGTCGCTATATGACTTTTTTCCATGATGATTTGACGCTCTATACCGCGACTTCGAAAGACACGGATAAAGTGGACGAACTGAAGAACAATCCGTATACGCATATTCTAATCGGCTATGACGGCGATGGTGTCGGAGACACGTACCTTGAGATTTTAGGGGAGACGAGTGTATCGGACGATGAGTCGATGAAAGAAAAAGTATGGAACGATAAACTTGAAGGCTGGTTCGACGGTCCAGACGATCCAAAACTCGTTATTTTAAAAATCACACCGCAGTCGATGCGCGTGATGAATAAAAAAGGTCAATCTCCTCAAGAAGTAAACCTTTAAATCAACCCAAGACGTCCCGCGTGGGCGTCTTTTATCATGGACTGATTTCCAAAAAGTGACTGACCTGTGACATACATATTAACGAAACGTGAACTCTTATCCTAACCTATGTGAAAAGTTGAACATGAGTGGTATATTGTGAATGTAATCACATATAAGTCATTATTCACTCATTCAAAGGAGGAATGATCATGTTCACAAAATTTTGGCAGAATCATAATATCGCTACCGGTATTTTGACAGTCCTTCGTCTCTGGCTCGGATATGAATGGCTCACAGCAGGTTGGGGAAAAATCACAGGTGGATTCGCTTCGGAAGGTTTCCTCAATAATGCGCTGACTCTTGCCACGGGTGACCACCCAGCGGTTGCTGGTTGGTGGGCAGCGTTCCTTGAAAACTTTGCAATTCCGAACGCAGCTTTGTTCGATGTGTTAATTCCATACGGTGAATTTTTAGTCGGTCTCGGTCTCTTGCTCGGTGCCCTTACACGCAGCGCAGCCTTCTTCGGGCTCGTGATGAACATGGCATTCTTGCTCTCAGGTACGGTCAGCACGAACCCGACGATGTTAATCGTCTCTGTCTTAATTCTCGTCGCGGGTTATAACGCTGGTAAACTTGGTGTCGATGGCTTGTTCCTACGCAAATTCGTGGAGACGAAAGTGTTGCATCGTTCACCAAATCGTCAAATAGCCTAACGATTTTCTAACGTTCTCCTGTGACAAGGCTCACCGTTATCGGCTACGATAAACATAGCATCGATTGAAAAGGAGAACGGATATGAACGCAACTCAATTTAAATGGCTTGGTTATACAGAGGGGACATCATTCCTGCTCTTATTATTGATTGCAATGCCACTCAAGTATTTGGCTGGTATGCCGCTGGCTGTCAGTATCGTCGGTGCGGCCCATGGATTCTTGTTTGTTGCTTATGTGATAGCTGCTGTCTATATGGCATGGCGTTTCAACTGGGGCTTCAAAGTGTTAGTCCTCGCCGTCACGGCGTCGGTCATTCCGCTCGGACCGTTCTTGTTAGAGAAACGAGTCCTTCCATCAACAGAGAAGACATCGAACTGAAACGTTCGATGTCTTTTTTCGTTCACTGATGTGCCGACGCGCTTTCGGCATTGGCGAACGCATCAGCTTTTTCGCCTACGATATCATGACGGATTCGATGCATCGCGAATAACGTGATCGACAGCAGACAGACCATGCAAATGGTATAGAGGTATGCGACGGACACCCATTCGCTCAATGCGCCGAATAAGATAAATCCGAGTGGCGTGATGCCCATAGCGAGTGCTTCGAGGACGCCCATGACGCGACCGAGATAACTCGGTTCCGTGTTTGTCTGTAAATACAGTTGCATCGGGATGTTGACGCGGAGAATGAAGAAGCCGCTCAATAAAGCGAAACTTGTGAACAAGACGATGGCCGGCGTGACCGAGAAGTCAAAATAGATGGGCATGGCCGGTACAATAAAGAGACAACTCATGACAATGAGCGACGTGCGAACGGTCGCAAGGCGATACTTGATTGCAAAGACCGGTAACGCATGGGCGAGCGAGGCGACTAAAAAGCCGACGGCGAACATGCTCTCTAAAAAACCGAACTGGAGGGGACTGACTCCGATTTCCTGTAAAGCAACAATAGGAAACAAGATTTCTGAGGCGATGAAGAAGAAGTTGAGCAAGGCGGCAAGAACGGTCAATGTCCATAACACGCGTTGTTGTTTCAAATAGCGGAAGCCGGAGCGGACGTCGTCCCATGTCGATTGATCGGAAGAGACGCGTTCATGTGTTTGGAACGTGAGGCGAGAGGCGACAAGAGCGGCGATAACAAATAAGAGGGATGAACTGAGTAGGAAGGCCGAGATTGGTAACAGTTTGAACAAGGCACCCGCTAACAATGGTGTACCGATGCTCGAAACGGAAATGACAGTTTGAATCAATGAGTTGGCGCGTTGAAGTTCGTTCTGATTGAACAAGAGCGGAATCGAACTCGATAACGTGACCGATAAGAAAGTCGAGACGACAGAGAGCAGACATGTGATAATCAAGAAAGCAGGGACGCCGAATGTCCAAACGAGACTCGCGGCCCCGGCCAAGAAAAATAAGGCAGCGTTAAGTGATTCCATCGTGATAATCACACGTTTGCGATCCAGTTTGTCGGCGAATGCCCCAGCAAACGGTGATAATAAAACGCGCGGTACTGTACCGGCGAGTAGGACGAGCGCGAACTGGAGCCCCGAGCCGGATGTTGTCAGCACGGTCAAGCCGGCGACGAAGGTGAAGAGACTTGATGCAAATAGCGACATGAATTTTCCAAGCAACAGTACATACAAATTTGATGATGTGGTCGTCATATCAATTCTCCTTTACTAATAAGTTCAACCTGATTTAACTTTATAGTAAGTGAAACAGACGAGAATGTAAACAATAAGTTCAATTAAATTTAACTTTTGGGAGGTGCCCTTATGATTGGACAACGGATTAAAGCGTTACGAAAAGACAAAAAGTTGACGCAAAGTCAACTGGCCGAAGGCATCATCACAAAATCGATGCTCAGTATGATTGAAAACGGAAAGGCAGAGGCGTCGATGCGCAGTCTTCGTGAGATTGCGAAACGACTGGACGTATCGGTGCAGTCATTGCTCGTCGATCCGCGCGAGGCGGAACTACAGAAAATTGTCGAGGAGATTGAATATGCGCAATTGACGCTTGATCCGTGGACTGAGAAAGCCACGCATGAAGCACTCATTCCGTACCTAGAGCCCGAGATGAACTCAGTATGGCAAGGTCGTGCCTATATCATTATGGGAGACCAATTGAGGTATAGCGACAAACGAGCCGAACTGTTATCGTTTTATGAGCGTGCCATCACCTTATTTGAGCGACTTGGCGAACGAGATGAGCTAGCGATGGCGCTTGTTGGAAAAGCATTTTATCACATTTTATGGAATGAGTTCGAGGAAGCAAGCGCACAAATCGATCGGATGGAATGGTTAGATGTGCGAAACATGTCTTCGAGAACCCGGATTGAATATGCGATGCTACTCGTTATGAAAGAGCTGACGTATGACGGTGATTTGTCAGGAGCAATTCGTCATTTAGATGCTGCCCTCGTTCATATGCACCAGACGAGAACATATTATCGAGCGGACGATGTATATCGGACTATCGCGTTATGTTCGCTGTATTTGAAGGACGAACAACGAATCGATGAAGCATTCGTGAAAGCGAGACAGTACATTCAGTTCACTAACGATCACGTCGCAAAAGTAAGACTCGCATTGTCAGAAGCTCTCTATACCATCCACTATCGTCGTGAAGAACACTTAGGGCGACACATCGAAGAAATGGAACGACTGCTAGCTGAAGATTACCCATTCATCGCCGCGATTGAAATGTCAAAAGGCGTCTACTATGCGATGAAAGGGGACAAAGAAACAGGGGACAAGGCGTTCGACCGTCTATGGGAAGGAATGGATGATTGGAAGGCACATAGTTTGATTGACCAGGCCGTGTATTTCGAAGGTGTGCTGATTGGGGCGAGCTATGGATGTGGGGAGAAGTTAATCCCGTTTATACGTGAAGCCGTCGAAAAGCTCCCAGTAGGATTCTACCGGACGCATTTGACCGAGCTATTAAAAAAAATCAAGGGCTGACGTGTCAGCCCTTGAACGTTTGAATGAGTGTCCCTTTCCCATCTTCGACTTGAATCGAGGCGTGTGCACCGTTGATGAGTGTCATTTGCGGTGGGACGTGCCCGCAGTCGATATCGTAAATGACAGGTACGTCGAGTAATGCTTGCAGTTCTGCATACACGTCTTCTGCGGTGTAGCCTTGGACGGGTTGTTGGGCCGCGCTGCGCCCGAACAGAATGCCAGACGTATGATTGAACCAACCGGCCCACTTCATTTGAAGCAGGGTCCGTTTGAGTGCGGGGACGTCGAGCTCGGCGTTCTCGAAATACCAAAGAATCGGTTCCCCGTTCAAATGGGTCTGTTGGAACGTGGCGACGTCGCCGTACGGTGTGCCGATCGTATGCATCAGGACATCGATACAGCCGCCGAGCAGTCGTCCGGTAGCTTCTGTCCCGCCGAGTGATTTCCACTCCGTCGGTTCGGTCAAATGATAGACGTGCGGGCTCGGGTTCTCATGCTGCCACTCTTTTTGGAACTGCTCCGAGGCAAGTTGGATGACCGTCTCGCCTTCTTTCGCCGATACGACGTCAAGCCAACGCGAGCTCGTCGCATCCCACTCTTCGCCGCGCAAATCGATGAGGTTCGTCCCGTGTGCCGAAGCGATACCGGTCTTGAGCGTGTAGACGAATAAAAACAGGCTGACGTCCGAATAACCGAGCATCCACTTTGGCGGGAGGCTAGCCCAGTCGATGCGGTCTAATAGCTCGGTCAATAAGACGCCGCCCCATGGTGGGATAATCAAATCGATGGCCTCGTCATGGAACAAGCGCGTCAACTCATCGGCCCGGACTTCTGCCGGTGCGGATTTTGCTTTGTCCTGCGTCCAGACTGAGGGTTCAAATTGAAGGGTGAACCCGTGACGGGTGAATGTGGCTTCGGCCTCGTGGAGCAGCTTGTGCAATTCAGCGGGAACTCCAGATGAAGGGGCTGTCACACCGAAGTGATGTCCGGTTAACTGTGGATAACGAATCATGTGAACCTCCTGTGGATAAGTGATGGTTTAAGTTGCGGAAATAGGTTATCCACATGTGGACAATTACTTGTTGCGCATACGTTCGGCGTGTTGAATGCCCCAAGCGTTCATCGTCTCGAGCACCGGGATGAGCGTCTTCCCGTACTCGCTCAAGCGATAGTCCACACGAGGCGGCACTTCGGGATAGACGGTCCGGATGATGAGGTCCTGCTCTTCTAAATCGCGGAGCTGGGCCGTTAAAATCTTTTGGCTGATGTTCGGGAGCGAGCGTTTCAACTCGCTGAACCGTAACGTGTCTTCGTTGATGAGCGCGAGTAAAATCGATGGTTTCCATTTTCCCGTAATCATCTCCAGTGCGGTATCGACTTCACAACTTGAAATCAGTGGCATCCGTCTCACTCCTCTCTGCAGTATCCTTGAGGTAACTATACCACCTTTTTGTGGCGTCTTCTGTCAATCTTACTTAGCGAGTATACTGAAGACAGAGGTGAGGAAATATGAAACTATCAAACATTAAACTCGGCGCCGTCACGTTGCGCGTCAACGATTTAGCAACGATGAAAACATTCTACGAACGTGTCATTGGAATGGACGTCATTGAAGTAGGACTCGGCCGTATCACGCTAGGTGCACCGAATACACCGCTCGTCGTCTTACATGAAGTGAAAGGCGTTCGTCAGAGTCCGCGAGCAGCCGGTTTGTTCCATATGGCCATTCTACTGCCAGACCGCGTCGAACTCGGAAGGATGCTTCGTCATTTGATTGAGCAACGAATCGAAGTCGGCCAAGGCGATCATTTAGTCAGCGAGGCGTTTTATTTGAGCGATCCGGAAGGGAACGGCATCGAACTCTACGCCGACCGTCCCCGTGAACAGTGGGAATATGAAGCAAACGGTCACGTGAAGATGGCGACGGATCCGGTTGAGTATGAATCGATGCTTGAGGCGGCAGCCGACCGTCCGTTCACCGGTCTTCCGACCGGGACAACGATGGGGCATGTCCACTTCAAAGTACGTTCCCTAGAAGCGGCAAAATTATTCTATCAAAATCGTCTCGGTTTCGCGGTGACGACCGATTCGTATCCGGGTGCCTTATTTTTCGCGGCCGACGGGTATCATCACCACATCGGAACGAACGTCTGGGCCCGTCCGAATGAGCCGATGAGAGAAGCGGCCGGCTTAGAGGCGTGGACGCTTTTGGTCGATGCAGAGATGAACCGCGCGCTTGGCGGGACGACACCGGAATGGTCGCTCACCGACGATGATGGCATCAAGGTAAATATAAAAAGCGTGGACTAATTGTCCGCGCTTTTTTAGCGTGCTGAAATTTTCTTTTGACTCGAATCAAACGAGAGGCGAATGCCGCGTTTTTGATACGCTTGTTCGACACGTTTTGAATTGATGCTGAGCTCGAGATGAGCCAGTTTCAAATGTTCAAGTTCTGGCACCGTGACATCGAGACGGACGAGCTCCATGTTGCGCTCGGCCTTTTTACGTGTGCGTCTCAAGTTGCGGGGCACTTCTTCTGACGTCAGTGCCGCGATCGTTTCATTGATCAATTGTCGTTTGTCGCCTTTGACGCTTAGCGCCGTATAGAGCTTATCGAGCGAACCGAAGCGCTTGATTAACTGGACCGATTGACTTTCGTCCAATCCGGCCACAGGTGGAATCCCGTCTGAACGGTCTCCTGTCAATGCTTTGACTGCTGAGAGCTGTTTTGGCTTCAATCCCTCGTACAATGCCGCAATCTCCTCAGGGCGAATCTCGAGATGTCGCTTGAGCGGGAGTGGACGATTGTCTTTGATGTCGCAACGAGCCTGCATTTGTTGCAACTCCTGCGTTTGAAGCCAGACGGTGATGCGTGGGCTCACGAGCTGAAGCAAGTCTTTGTCCTTCGTCATGATGACGACAGGGGCGCTACAGCTAAACTTCCGAGCGATATGAGCGATCAAATCTTCTCCTTCATAGCCTTCGACTTGATATTGCGGGATTCCGCTTTCTTCAAGCAATTGGCGCATGAGTTCCATTTGAGCTTTCAACTCGGGTGGTGTCTGGCGGCGACGGCGTTTATAGCCTGGGTAAAGCTCGCGGCGCCATAATGTTTCACGTGAGACGTCCCACACGACGACAAAATGAGTTGGACGATGTCTGCGCAGAATCGTCCGGATGAGGCCGGTCATACCGATGACGGCACTCCGATCGTTTTTAGATACCTCGCGTCCTTTTTTCGTTCGGCTCGCGGCGGCACCATAGTAGGCACTGGCCAGCATGGAGTTTCCGTCAATTAAAAATAGTTTACGTTCCATGCGTAACCTTCTTTCTGCAGTTGTTGGACCGAACATTTATGAACTGTTCGGTGATGTTGTGTCAATGAGTGACACGCACTCAAATAAGCAACATATGTGCAGTATATCACGACAAGGCTTGAAAATATAGCGACACTTCGAACGGCCCACGAAAAGCCCTCCCCGAAAATTCGGGGAGGGCGGTCAAATCGGTCAGTCGAGTTTAGGTTGAATCTCGTCTTTATGAGCTAAAATCAAGTCGACGAAAACGATGCGGTGATTGTCGATTTCACGGACGATCAACTCGTGTTCGCCCGGCAATATGAAGCGTTCGCCAGTGCGTGCATTCGCTTTTTGTGACAAGACGAAGCCGCCGATCGTATCGACGTCATCCTCAATCTCGATGCCGAACCGTTCTTCAATCTCTTGCGTTAAGACGAGGCCAGACAGGCGATAATGGCCGGGTGTGACCTCGGTGATTTCAGCCTGCTCGTCGCGGTCGAACTCATCTCGAATCTCTCCGACGATTTCCTCTAGGATGTCTTCAATCGTGAGGAGACCGGCCGTGCCTCCGTACTCGTCGATGACGAGACACATCATCGTTCGAGCGTTTTGCATTTTCACCATCGCCTCTTGGAGCGGCGTGAACTCCGTCACGAGCGGGAGTTGATGGATGAACGATTCGAACGGGGCGTCGCTCTTGACGAGTTGGGCCGTGAATAACTGTTTGGCGTTAATAAAGCCAAGCACATCGTCACGGTCACCGTCACGTGTGACCGGATAACGTGTATATTGGTGCTCTTGGACGGTAGCGATAATCATCTCGATCGGGTCTTCTTCATCGATGGTCACCATATTCATTCGTGGGACCATCGCATCTTTTGCGACACGTTCGTCGAAAGAGAAGATATTTTGAACGTAGGCGAGCTCATTCTCGTTAATTTCTCCACTTCGGAAACTCTCGGTCATAATGATTTTCAGTTCTTCTTCCGAGTGCGCCGTCTCTTGTGCCGTCGTCTGTACGCCGAACAGTCGAAGTGTCAGGCGGGCCGTGCCGTTTAGCACGTGGATGAACGGATACAGTAGTTTGGTGAAGAAATAAAGGGGTCGGGCGACGAGCAGTGTCAAGCGCTCGGCTTCATGCACGGCGAGGGTCTTCGGGACAAGTTCACCGATGACGACGTGCAAGAAGGCGATCAGTAAAAAGGCGATCAAAAAGGACAGGACGGTCGCGAGCGACGATGATACGTTCAAGCTGTCGACAAGCGGTTGAATCATCCCTTCGATTTGATCCGCACCGATCCAACCGAGACCGAGGGCGGCGAGCGTGATGCCGAACTGTGAAGCCGACAGCGAGTCGTCAAGGTTTTCAATTACCTTTTTGGCGACAGAGGCCCGTTTGTTTCCCTCGAGTACGAGTTGGTCAAGACGGGCGCCGCGCACTTTGACGATTGAGAATTCAGCCGCTACAAAAAAGGCGGTCATGAAAATGAGCAGGGCGACGATCAATAAGCTGAATAACATGGGACTGTCCAAAAATTCCCCCAAAAATCGGGGAGTCACCTCCATTAGAGTAAGTTATATGCGTTCAGGAGAATCCCTGAAAACGAATAGTTTGTTTCAGTATAGTAGATTTGACACAAATATTCAAAAAACAGCCTAAAAGGTTTCACGAAGAGGGGAATGAGGGAAGTACAAATCGAGAAGAGACGAAGGAGGAATTCATATGGCGAACTATCCAGAGTTACAAGGTAAAGTCGCAGTCATCACCGGCAGTTCGAAAGGACTCGGTCGAGCGATTGCCGAGCGCTACGCGAAAGAAGGGGTCCATGTCGTCCTGAACTATCGAAGCAGCGAAGACGAGATGAACAAAGTCATCCAAGGCATCGAGGAGGCTGGCGGTAAGGCGGTCGCGGTGAAAGGTGACGTCGCGGAAGAAGGGCTCGCTGAGAAGATGATTGAGACGGCCGTGTCCGAGTTCGGAAAGATGGACATCTTCGTCAACAACGCAGGCGTGCAAGTCGAAGCGAAAACGCATGAGATGGAACTCGACAACTGGAAGAAAATCATCGACACGAACTTGACCGGAACGTTCCTTGGCGTGCGGGCCGCCCTCAAGTACTTCGTCGAGCATGAAATTCAAGGAAACATCATCAACATGTCCTCGGTGCACGAAGTGATCCCGCGTCCTGGCTATACGCATTATGCGGCGAGTAAAGGTGGCGTCAAGATGTTCACGAAATCGGTCGCGCTCGAGTACGCACCGAACAAGATTCGTGTCAACGGCATCGCGCCGGGTGCGATCGACACACCGATCAACGAAGAGACAATGCAAGACCCGGAAGAGAAGAAAGGACTCGAGGCACTCATCCCGACGCATGAGATCGGGCGTCCTGAACAGATTGCGGCCGTGGCGGCCTGGCTTGCTTCTGACGAGTCGTCGTATGTCACAGGCGCGACGATTTTCGCGGATGGCGGGCTATCGCTGTACCCGGCTTTCGGTCCTGAAAATAAAGTACAATGACGAAAGGGAGGGCTCGCTTTACGCGAGTCCTCCCTTGTTCGTTAGCTGCTCATCTGGTCTTCCATACTATACTTTGGCAAGATAATCGTGAACGTCGAGCCATGGCCAACGCTAGAATCGACTCGAATCGAGCCGCCGTGCCCTTCAGCAATCTCTTTACAGATGGCGAGGCCGAGGCCCGTGCCGCCGATTTTACGGCTGGCCGAATTGTCGACACGATAAAACTTGTCGAACAGTTTCGGTAACGCCGCCATCGGAATCCCGATGCCTGTATCCTGGATTGAAATTTCAATGACGTCGGACTTGTCATTTGTAACGCAGACGGCCACTTTCCCGCCATCCGGCGAGTACTTGATCGCATTGTGGAGCAAGTTCGTGAACAGCTGACTGAGCCGATCTCGGTCACCATATACATAGAGATTTGTGTCACATTCGAGGGCGAGCTGATGATGTTCGCTCGCGCCTTGGTGGACGGCAATCGTCTCTTTCAAGATCTCATGCAGGCTCTCCGGTTGGCTATGGTACGTCTGTTTGCCGGACTCCATCCGTTGCACGTCCAATAAGTTTGAAATCAAGTCCTCGAGACGTAGCGTCTCTTGGTGAATCATCCCTAAATATTGATCGGTGCGTTCGGCAGGCATCGTTCGATAACGCAACAGCTCGGTGAAGCCGATGATGCTCGTGAGCGGTGTGCGCAGTTCATGCGACACGGTCGATACGAGCTCTGTCTTCAATCGGTCGACCTCGGTCTCTTGTGTCACGTCCCGGAAGACGAGCATCGTGCCGTGCCGGGTGCCGCGCAAATGGATTTTCTCCGCGTACATCTGGATGAATCGTGCGTCTTGATTCATCGAGAACGTCACGCTTTCTTCCATGCTCTCGCCCTCAAATGCACGGCGCATGAATGAGAAGAACGAGTCTTTCTGATCGACTTGAAGACCGAGTTCTTCTAAATCGGCGTCCAAGCGGTACAAGTCCATCTCGTTCCGTTTCGTGGCGGCTTGATTGAACATGATGAAGAGGGCCTGGTTGGCGAACTTCTCATGTGTCGTATGCTCCACATAAATAACTGCATCACGAATGGAGTGCAGGAGCCGCGCCGTTTTCTCGCGTTCTTCCTCGACTTGGTTGCGTTGTGTCGCAAGCGAAGAGGCCATTTGACGGAAGGAGTTCGTCAATTGTCCGACCTCGTTTCGCGAAGATACGGCCGCTGGAATCGGAATGATCCGTTCATCCGCCAATCGATCACTGTTGATGATCAGCTCATGAAGTTGACCGGTCAGGCGTTGGACGTAAGGTCGGGCGGCGATAAAGAGGACGAGCAAGACCGCTAGGAGTGAGAGGAGCCATAACACTTGGGCCCACTTCGTATGTGTGGCCAGTTGTTCGCGTAGCTGATTCTCTTCTTCGTTCAACGAGTTGCGATATTCCGTGAACACCGTCTCCATGTCGACGATGCTCGCGCTCATGTCAGCCGCACTTTTCGAGTTGATCTTGAATTTGCGCTCAGCAGGTGGTTCCGCTTGCGGATTCACTTTACCGAGCGTCGGCATTTTCAAGAACGGTTCGGTGACCGTTCCTTCGCGTTTGGCGACGACGTAACGCTCAAGGCTCGGCATGACGCGTTGTTGATAGGCCGAGAAGAGCGTCCGGGCGTCACTGGCATACGTTTTTTCTTTTTCCGTGACCGCGTTCGTCTCGAACCAGGCGGTCTGCGTTTCAATCAATTCTTGTTTATCTTTGACGCGGGCGAGCATCGCCTCGTCGCCGAGGATGACGTACCCGCGCATTTCATATTGCATCGACTGCCATGTCTCGAATAGCTCGGTCGCGTTCGTGCGCCGTTCGCTAATGTTCTCGAGCGATGACGTCGTCTGCTCGATTCGGTTTTCCGTATACATATAGACGGCGAGCGAGGTCAGGAGGATCAGTCCGATGAATAAATAGAAGACGAATAAAAACTGTCTTCCGATCCGCTGGTCAATCCATGCTTTCATAAAGACCGGTCCTTCCCGGAACTGCGTACATTCCTACTGTGACAAATATCCTGCGAGTGTCGTTCTTTCATTGTACAGATTTGAACCAGTTGTTTCCACCAATCAAGAAATATGCGGAAATTCACTATTATTTATTGAATAATAGTGAATGATAAGCTATTGTTTAATATATAGTAGAGGAGGCGAGGGAATGAATCCTCAATTTAAGAAAGGCGTGCTCAACTTGTGCGTGCTCGCACTTGTCGAGACACATGATCGCTACGGCTATGAGCTCGTGCAAGCCATTTCGGCGAAAGTCGCCATCTCGGAAGGGGCCGTCTATCCGCTCCTCAGGCGCCTCACGTCAGACGGATACTTCACGACGTACTTAAAAGAGTCGGCAGAAGGACCACCGCGGAAGTATTACGCGATCACGGAGCAAGGGAAGGGCCATTTGGCGGAATTGCGCGCGGAGTGGGAGGTGTTCACGACCGGCGTCAACGAATTGATCGAAGGGGGAACGGACAAATGACAGAAGAGCAGTATTTATTGGAACTCGAACGGTTGCTGATGGGGATGAGCGTCATCGACCGGGTCGATATTTTACGGGATGTGTCGGAGTACTTTGCGAGCGGGCGACTCGATGGGAAAAGTGACGCTGCGATGGTCGAAGAGCTCGGGACGCCGGATGCGCTTGCGAATGAGTTACTCGGCACGGTCGAGCCACTCATTGAAGAGCGTAAAGAACCGGCTATGGTGAAAAGTCCAAACGTGGCGTTCCGTAACGTCTCCATCAACGTCCTGCAAGCGCACGTCAAAGTCGTTCCATCTGATGACGGTTTTGCCTACGCGACGCTTGAGACAGAACGAGATCACGGGGTGACGATGGAGATTGTCGGGGACACCCTGGAGATTCGAATCGAATCAGAGCGCCGGTTCGGTCTGTCGAACTTGTTCGCCTGGGCAGTGACAAAGGCACCGGTGTTACACGTCGAGCTACCACGCCATGCATATGAGCAAGTCGTCTTGAAAAATCGTCTCGGCTCCTGTGATGTGCGCAATCTCGAGGCCGCATCGATCGAAGTTGAGAGCGAGAACGGGACCATCACGGCCCATACCGTTAGCGCCAAGCGAGGCTCGTTCCGCTCTTCGAACGGGAAAGTCAGTCTCACGTCGATGACAGGCCAGGACCTTGACGCGCAATCTTCGAACGGACGCGTGGAAGTTCTTGGCTCGACTGTGGATCGTCTCGAGGTTCAGTCGTCGAACGGCCGTCTCGATATCCATGACGTGACAGGGGCAGTCGAGGCGAAGACATCGAACGGACGCATCGACTGTGTCATCGATGTGCTCGAGCAACCGGTCCGTCTGAAAACGAACAACGGGCGCATCGATGTGCGTCTGAATCGAGATCCGCGTGACGCCGTCATCCGGGCGAAGACAAGAAACGGCAAAGTCGAGTTGTTCGGCGATCGGGCGAACGAGCGGACGTTCGGAGACGGAACGGTCGAACTCAAACTGACGAGCTCGAACGGGAGTATCACCGTCGAATAAGCAATAAAAAGACTCGCGCGTGAGCCATTCACGTGCGAGTCTTTTGGTTTACAAATCGTGGACGAGCAAGTAGGCGACACGGACTGGTCCGTGCACCCCGACAATCAAATTCATCTCGATATCGGCCGAGTTCGATGGGCCGGAGATGAAATTAACGCCGTTCGGCGAGTTGAGGTCACCGGTGCGGTCAAGTTCGGCTAATTTTTTAGCTGCCTGTGTCATCCGCGGCACGAGCACCGATTTCGGGATGATGGCGATATGGTCGCGGGGCAATAAGCTGATCGTGCGTGACTTCCCAGGAGCCGCGTATTGGACGATGGTCGCACTCTCAGCGAGCGCCTGATCGGCGATGGTGATGCCGATATCCGCCTTTACGGCGAGGGCACGGCTGTCTTCCGGCCGCTCCGCATCCCACCAGTCGAATGACTCACTCGTCTGTGGCGCCCACGCCTGAATGCGATCGTCATGTTCGGCGATGATGGTGCTCCCGTCATACCGTTCAATCAACAGCCGGAGCGTATCGTCGAGGTTGGCGGATTCGCATTCGATGACGTCGGTGTGGATGCGCGTCGCGACCATCCGGAACGTCTCGAGCAGCTCCTCATCAGAGGCGTCCTTCAACACCTCGTCTTGCGGTCGGTGCTTGTAAACGCGTTTCGGCGGCGTCAAGTCGACGTCACGTCCGAGCTGTCCCGCGATTCGTTTTAGAAAATCTTCGCGATTGGTGATCGTTCCTGGATTCATTTTGCATTCCCCCGTTTCTTGAACCAATCCCGTACCGTCTGCTTGGCGGGTTGTGGCAAGTTTTTCGAATCCGTCCACGCCGGCAACCCTTTGTCGATTTGTCCCGCTTTCGTGAACGGGGACGATGCGAACGGCGCGATGTGTTCGGCCGCTTCGAACAAGAACGGACTCGACGACGTGACCGCGAAGCCTTTCATGGCGATGCGCTCGACGAACGGTGACTGTTTTCTCTCTTCGACGATGACACGGCGATGTTCGATCAATAGCTCGTGGAGCGGAATCTTGACCGGGCAGGCTTCCGTACAGGCACCGCATAGACTCGAGGCGTACGGCAACTCTTTATAATTCTCGTAGCCGTCGAGGAGCGGGGCGAGCACAGCGCCGATCGGACCCGGATAAATCGAGCCGTAGGCATGACCGCCGATGTGGCGGTACACGGGACAGACGTTAATACAGGCCGCACAACGGATGCATTGGAGCACAGATTGGAACTGTGTGCCGAGGATGCCGGAACGTTTGTTGTCGACGATGACGAGATGGAACTCCTCGGGTCCATCGACTTCGCCGTGGCCGCGCGTGCCAGCGAACGTCGTGATGTACGAGGTGAGTCGTTGACCGACAGCGCTCCGGCACAACATATTGACGAGCACCTCGAACTCCTCGTATGACGGGACGATCCGTTCCATCCCCATGACGGAAATGACCGTGTCCGGAAGCGACGTCACCATGCGGCCGTTCCCTTCGTTCGTCACGAGCCCGACGGCACCGCTCTCGGCGATGGCGAAGTTACAGCCGGTGATGCCGACCTCCGCTTTCAAAAAGTCTTTCCGCAACTCACGGCGTGCATAGCGCCCGAGCTCGGTCGGGTCGTTCGATCCTTCGTAGCCGTGGGCTGTGAACGTCTCGTGGACGGCGTTCCGGTCTTTATGGAGGGCCGGGGCGACGATATGCGACGGCGGGTCATTATCGAGTTGAAGGATCCATTCCCCGAGGTCGGACTCGACGACCGTGCAACCTTCCTCATGGAGCGCCTCGTTCAAGCCAATCTCTTCTGTCACCATCGACTTTGATTTGACGACGTGTTTGGCATTCTTAGCGCGCACGACTTCCCGGATATAGCGGTTCGCTTCTTCCGGTGTCTCGGCGAAGAAGACGTTGCCACCTCGTTTCGAGATGTTCTCGCTCAATTGATATAAGTAATAGTCGAGATGTTCGAGCACGTGTTGGCGAATCTCTTCCGAATGGTCCCGGAACGCTTCCCAATCCCCGAGTTCACCTGCCGCGTTTAAACGACCGTCACGCAGACGGTTTTGCGCCGAACTGACAGCCTGACGCATGAACGGATTGTCGATTCCGTCTTTGCGTCGATCCTGAAACTTCTCATCTAACCGAATCCCCATACTCATGCTTGTCTCACCCCTTCGTTCAACACTTCCGCGATATGCATCACTTTGATTGGGTGCCCTTGTTTATGCAGACGCCCCCCGATATTCATCAGACACGACGCGTCAGCCCCAATCAACACCTCGGCCCCCGAGTTCAAGATCGACTCGACTTTCTCATCGACCATCTGCACCGACACATCTGGCATTTTGACGGAGAACGTTCCCCCGAAGCCGCAACAGTTATGGACGTTGTCGAGCGGGAGCATCGTCAAGCCGTCGACATTTTTGAGCAACTGGCCTGGAGCCGCCTCGATCCCAAGCAACCGTGTCATATGGCACGAAGCGTGATATGTCGCCTTGGCCGGAAACTTGGCCCCGACGTCCGTCACTTCAAGTACGTCGACGATGAACTGCGTCAACTCGAACGTCTTCGCCGCATGAGCCTCGGCCCGCGCCTTCCAAGCGGGATCATCTTTAAATAGATGTGGATAGTCGCGCATCATCATGACACACGAGCCGGACGGACCGACGATGTACTCGGCATCCGCCTTCTCGAACGTCTCAATCATATGCTTCGCAATCTTTTTCGTCTCTTCATGGTAGCCACTGTTGTAGGCGGGCTGCCCGCAACATGTTTGCTCAAACGGAAAACTGACGTCACAACCGAGATGTTCTAATAGTTCGACCGTCGCTTGTCCTACCGATGGGAATAACGTATCAGAGAGACAAGTGACGAACAGCGCCACGTTAGGCATGTCCATTCCTTCTTTCCTGTTCATTAGTCAAATTCGAAAACGGTTTCACAGTTATTATTCCATAACAAACAAGGTCAAAACAGAAAAATGGAACGATTCTCTCAAAAAATTGTCAAATCCTGTCTAATTGAGAACGGAATGATAATGAATCAATATTCAGAAGACAACTGCTATAAAACAGCATTACCCTGCTTGATAACAGAAAAACCCTCGTCGGTCGACGAGGGTTCGAATCTAACTTATAAGAAAAACATTTCCAGTATGAATAGCGCGCCGAACAAGTAGATGAGCGGGTGGACCGTCTCTTTGTTCATCGCTTTAAAAATCGGATACAGGATGAACCCAAAAGCGATTCCGCGTTCGATACTGCCTGAGAGCGGCATGATGAGAATCGTCATGAACGCCGGGAAGTATTCGCTGAAGTCGGTCCAGTCGATGTAACGGACGTTCGTCAACATGAGCGCGCCGACGATGATCAAGGCCGGTGCCGTGATGGCAGCAACGCCAGAGATGGCACCAATGAGCGGACTGAAGAACAACGTCAATCCGAACAAACCGGCAACGACCGCTGTCGTGAGACCGGTCCGTCCACCTTGAGCGACACCGGCAGCTGATTCAATGTAAGCCGTCGACGGGCTCGTTCCTACGAGCGAACCACCCATCGTCGCGAGTGAATCGGCGAACAATGCGCGGTGCCCGTTCTCGATCGTCCCATCTTCTTTCAACAGGTTGGCCTGTTTTCCGACTCCGACGAGCGTCCCCGTCGTATCGAACAACGTGACGAGGAAGAACGACAAGACGGCACCGAACAAACCGTATTGGATGACGTCCGAGAACGCCGTGAGCGGATTGACCATGAGTCCTTCCGGCAACGTCGGCATCGCCGTCACGCCTTCAATCTTCAATAGACCCATGAAATAGGCCGCGATGCCCGTGAGTACCATCCCGATGAGGAGTGAGCCCGGGACGTTCCGTGAGAACAAGAGGGCCGAGACGATCAACCCACCGAGGACGAGCAGGACGCTTGGCGACGATAAGTCCCCAAGACGAACGAGATTCGCCTCATCGGCGACGATGAGACCTGATAACTTCAACCCGAGCGAGGCGATGAACAAGCCGATGCCGGTCGTGATTGCGTGCTTGAGTGACGCCGGGATCGCTTGAATCAGTTTCGTCCGAATCGGTGACAACGACAAAATCAAGAAGAAGACCGACGACACGAAGACGACGCCGAGCGCTGCGGACGGCGTGATCTGTTGCTGGGCGACGAGCGTATACGCGAAGAACGCGTTCAGTCCCATCCCTGGGGCGACGGCAATCGGAAGGTTGGCGTAGAACGCCATGAGCCCGGTACCGATCAAGATGGCGATGATGGTCGCCGTGAACGCCTGGGCGAACGGGATGCCGGCATCTGACAGAATTGCCGGGTTGACGACAGAGATGTACGCCATCGTCACGAACGTTGTGATACCCGCCATCACTTCTTGTTTAACGTTCGTTCCATGTTGTTTTAATTGAAAAAAGTTCATGAATAAAACTCCCTAATCTATTTAATTTCCGAACATTATTATTCGTTAATCGTTGAATAAACGTTATCAACCTGATGACTATACAAAATGAAGCGGCTATCGTCAATGATTTCGAACGAAAAAACCTGAAATTTTATTATTTGACTATTGAATGTTCGGAATTAGACGAAATGAAAATAGTACTTGCTCTGAAACGCGTTTCAGACTGTACGGTTAAGTCAAAGGAGGGATTGCTCATGAATCCGACAACGTGGAAAACATGGTGCGGTGGGGTCGTCTACGAACTCGTCATCAATCAGTTGTATACGCCGCTCGGAAGAATGTTGTGCGCCCGTTTCCAAGACGAGTTTCTTCATTTACCAATCGAAGAACGGTTTCGTCTCGTCCAAGCCATCCGGAAACAAGTGATTGCGAAAGGTGACAGTCAGGAGGCAGAGTGGGTACACTATATGCAAAGACTGACAGATTGAGGTGAAACGAGATGGCGAACATTCGAGATATCGCAAAATACGCAGACGTATCCGTGACGACGGTGTCGCGCGTGCTCAATGAGCACCCGTACGTGTCGAAAGAGAAGCGGGAACGGGTGCGACAGGCGATGGCCGAACTCGGCTATTTACGGAATCAGCAGGCGCTGACGTTATCGACCGGTCGCACGCAGCGTTTCGTCGTCGTGTTGCCGTATTTGGATCATCCGTATTATGGACTGTTCGTCAACGGGCTCGCGAAAGCTGCCCTCCAAAGAGATTACCGACTCGTCATGTGGCAGACCGAGTATCAACTCGACCAAGAACGGCAAGCGCTTGATTTATTGAAGCACCGTGAAGTCGATGGGGCGATTCTGTTATCCCATACGATGTCATTCGATGAAATGGAAATGTATCGGCAGTTCGGCCCAATCGCGGTCGCGACCGTCGGGGCACCAGAGACGATTTCTTCGGTTCACGTCGATCACTATGCCGCCTTCGTCGCCGGTTTAAATGTGCTGGCGCAAGCTGGATATATTGAAATCGGCATCGTGTTGTCACGACAAGACAGTCCAAGCTCCATCGCGCGTCAGCAAGCGTACTTCGATGAAGTCGAACTTGCGCGTGAGCGATGGGTCTGGACCGGCTACTTGACGAGCGAGGACGGAATCCGGCTTGCCGATGAATTTCTGCGTCAACAAGAGCGTCCTCGAGCGCTCTTTTTCTCGTCAGATTATGTGGCGCTTGGTTTTTTAGGAGAGTTGCGCCGTCGCTGTGTCCGCATCCCGGATGAAGTCGCCATCCTCGGCTTCGATGGCCATCCGATCGGTCAGGCGTTCGGGTTATCAACGATGTATTCGCCAAACGAGGACATCGGCCGGACGTTGTTCGATGTGACGTTCGAAGAGATGAACGGGGCCACTTCTATCACGAACAGTTTGACGGTCACCTACTTACCAGGTACGACGCTCTAGGCAACTTCCTCGCTCGGTTTTTCTGAAACGATTAGAATGAAGACAGAAGTCGAGAGGAGGATGACAGATGAAGATTAACGTGACAGATGAAGCACTCCAGTTTTTCAAAGATGAGATGGAGGTCGAGGCAGGCCAGACGGTGCGCCTATTCGCCAAATATGGGGGTTCGACCGATTTGACGCACGGTTTCTCGGTGGGCGTCATCACAGAAGACATCGACAACGCGGCCGTTGAAACGGAAGCGGACGGCATTCGCTTCGTCGTGGCTGAACAGGACGAGTGGTTATTCCAAGGACAAGACGTCAACGTCGAAATCCGCGGTGACGAGGTCGTCTTCGTTCAAGCCGACTGATATGACAGTTTGTTTACGGATGAGAGACATCTGTTTGGCTAGAGCGCGCTCAGGGAACAGTCTACGACAAGACTCAGTACCGAAAGGATGAGACAGATGTCAGAACAAGATAAAAAACGTGAACAAGAAGAACAAGAGAAGTTAAAACGAGACCAACCGGATATTTCGCATGAAGAAGATTCAAAAGGCGATCATTCGGACCTCGAAGAGACGGACGAAGACGAACAAGCATAAAGAGCCCTTGCTGGCTCTTTTTTGTTTGGGAATTGAAAGAATGAGTAGAGACGGTATAATGGATAAGGGAAAACTATCATAGTGAGGAGAATGTATCATGAGTACAGTACTAGTCTTCGGACATAAAAATCCAGACACGGATACGATTTGTTCGGCGCTCGCTTACGCGGAGCTGAAGAAAAAGTTAGGGATGGACGCTGAAGCGGTTCGACTCGGCGAAGTGAACGGAGAGACGCAATATGCGCTCGACCACTTCCGTGTCAAAGCACCGCGCCTCGTAGAACGCGTGTCAGACGAAGTAGAATCTGTCATCTTGGTCGACCATAACGAGTTCCAACAAAGCGCGGAAGACATCGCAGACGTGCGTATCCTCGAAGTCGTCGACCACCACCGGATCGCCAACTTCCAAACAGCGGATGCGCTCTATTACCGTGCGGAGCCGGTCGGTTGTACGGCAACGATCTTGCTCAAACTCTATAAAGAGCACGGTGTCGAAATCGCGCCTGACATGGCAGGATTGATGCTATCGGCCATTATCTCGGACTCGCTCTTGTTCAAGTCACCGACGTGCACGGACGAGGACATCAAGGCGGCAAAAGAACTCGCAGCCATCTCGGGCACAGACATCGAGACATACGGTCTTGAGATGTTGAAAGCGGGAGCGGATCTTAGCCAAAAAACAATCCCAGAACTCATCTCGCTCGACGCGAAAGAGTTTGCGATGGGCGACTACCGCATTGAGATTGCTCAAGTGAACACGGTCGACGCAAACGATGTGTTGAGTCGTAAAGACGCTGTTGAATCGGCGATGGCAATCAAGATGTTAGATAAAGAGCTCGACTTGTTCGTCTTCGCCATCACGAACATCTTGACGAACGACTCGGAGGTTCTCGTTGTCGGTAAGAAGACGGACCTATTCGAGCAGGCGTTCAACGTCAAATTGGTCGATGGTCTGGCGACACTTCCTGGTGTCGTTTCACGCAAAAAGCAAATCGTACCGGTGCTCACAGCAGCGGCGACGAACTAAGAAACGAGAAAGGCCCGAAGCAGACGCTTCGAGCCTTTTTTTGTGGTTAAGATGCTTGTTTTTGTCGTCCATACGTTCCGATGCGCCATAATTTCTCGAACGGACCGTATCGATGCGATTTCAGCCACCACATCGAGAAGAACGCTTGGGCGATCAAAATCGCGATACTCAAGAACAATCCTTCCGTCAACGACAGGCGACCGTAGTAGCCGAGGGCGATGACCGGGATGACGACGACGAGCGTGTGCGTCAAATAGTTCGTCAGTGCCATACGGCCGAGCGCCTGCAACGGACGGAATGCGCGCCCGTTACGGACGGCAATCGTAAAGAGACAGACGTACGTCGTCGCGAGCAGTTTGCCGGAGACGAGGACGGCCGCAGAGTTCGTCGCCGAGTACTCGGCACCGCCACCGTAGTGATGCCAAATAATGACTGCGAAGAACGGCAGGGCCGCTACCGTACAGATGATGGCCGTCCGCGTCAATCCTCGGATACTCCACGTGAGGAGTTTCCGTTCACGTCCGATATAAAGTCCGAACAAAAACAGGCTGAAGATTTCAAAACCGGCGAACAACGAGTTTTGGAACATGTCAAAAATCTCATTATCCAAGCGATAGTCGAACCAGGGTCCGAATCCGAAATTGAATGCGGTCGGGAATGGTCCTGCAATAGACGTATAACCTAACGCCCATTCCAGATAGATTGATGAGCCATAAAACAATACATAGCTTGTGATCAACAAACCCCATGCCCACGTTAAAATCGCCCGGTTGCTTAATCCATAAAACAACGGGAGCAACAAGCCCCACATCGCATACGTATGTAAGATGTCACCCGACCAAATGGCCAGGTGAGCGAGTCCGAATAGAAACAAAATGGCGATGCGGCGGATATAACGGCCGACCGAATCCCCGCGCGCGTACGAGCGCTCGAGGAAAATCGAGAAGCCGATTCCGAACAAGAGCGAGAAGATCGTGTAAAACTTCGTCTGGACGAACAAATCGAACAGCGTCCTGACGAAGAGGTCGCTTCCTTCATATATCGGATTACCGAAAATCCAGTCGCTCCCGAGCATGCTTGGGATGTTGACGAGGAAGATGCCGCACAGGGCAAACCCTCGAATGATGTCATATAGAACAATGCGTTCATTTAATTGAATCGGGCCAGCCATACGCCACTTCCTCTACACGGATTAGAATACTTTTGTCGTCCACGATTCACAGTTCCAGACGTCGGTGACGATGTCTTGATAGAACTCCGGTTCGTGACTGATGAGTAGGATACTGCCTTTATATTCTTTCAATGCGCGCTTCAACTCTTCCTTCGCGTCGACGTCCAAGTGGTTCGTCGGCTCATCGAGGAGGAGCAAGTTCGATTCGTTGTTTTGGAGCTTACAGAGACGGACCTTCGCTTTCTCTCCACCACTGAGGACCGCGATTTTACTCTCGATATGCTTCGTCATGAGACCGCATTTCGCGAGCATGGCCCGGACTTGTTGCTGGTTGAGTGATGGGAACTCGCTCCAAATCTCTTCGATACACGTGTTGTTGCTGACGGCCGCTTCTTGTTCGAAGTACCCGATCTCCAAGAACTCACCGCGTTCGACGGTTCCTTCAAGCGGGTTGATCATGCCGAGAAGACTCTTCAACAGCGTCGTTTTCCCGATCCCGTTCGCACCGACGAGGGCGATCTTCTGACCGCGCTCCATTTGGAGGTCGAGCGGGCGTGAAAGCGGCTCATCGTAACCGATGACGAGATTTTTGGCGTCAAAGATGAGACGACCTGACGTGCGTGCCTGCAAGAACCGGAACTCTGGTTTCGGACGTTCCGCACTCAATTCGATGACGTCCATCTTATCGAGTTTCTTCTGGCGTGACATCGCCATGTTCCGCGTCGAGACACGGGCCTTGTTGCGGGCAACGAAGTCTTTCAGGTCGGCGATTTCAGCTTGTTGGCGTTTATAAGCCGATTCGAGCTGCGAGCGTTTCATCTCGTACACTTCCATGAATTTGTCGTAGTCCCCGACATAGCGTGACAAGTCTTGGTTCTCCATATGGTAGACCAAGTTGATGACGCTGTTTAAGAACGGGATATCGTGCGAGATCAAGATGAAGGCGTTGTCGTAGTTTTGGAGATAACGCTTCAACCACTCGATATGGGCTTCGTCCAAATAGTTGGTCGGCTCATCGAGGAGAAGGATGTCCGGCTTCTCGAGAAGCAATTTCGCGAGCAATACTTTCGTCCGCTGACCACCCGAGAGGTCCGTGACGTCACGGTCGAGTCCGACGTCTAAAATACCGAGACCGCGTGCGACTTCTTCGACTTTCGCGTCGATGATATAGAAGTCGTTCGAATCGAGCATCTCCTGAAGTTCGCCGACTTCGGCGAGCATGTCGTCCATCTGTTCAGGCGTCGCATCGCCCATCTCCATATAAAGCTCACCGATTCGTGTTTCGGTGTCAATCAAGTATTGGAACGCGCTCTTTAATACGTCCCGAATCGTCATCCCGCGCTCGAGGACGGCGTGCTGGTCGAGGTAACCGACACGGACGTTTTTCGCCCACTCGATTTTGCCTTCGTCCGGCTGGAGCTTACGCGTGATGATGTTCATAAACGTTGATTTTCCTTCACCGTTGGCTCCGATGAGACCGATGTGTTCGCCTTTCAATAGACGGAAAGACACATCATTCAAAATGGCGCGGTCACCGAAACCGTGGCTTAAGTTTTGTACTGTTAATATACTCATAATTCTTATTCGTTCCCTTCAAAGTTGACTATCCGATATTGTAGCATGGAATCCAAAAAATTAGTACGCCAGTCCGATCGATTGGCGGATGAAGAGTTGGTCTTCGACGGCGTTCAGCATGAACTGGGCAACATCGGCCCGTGAAATCTGTTTTCCGTTGTCTGGAATGCTGTCGAGGGACGTGCGATACACGGAAGTCCGGGGACCGTCCGTCAATTGCATCGGCCGCACGATCGTATAATCGAACGACGAGTTGCGCCACAGATCGACCGCGGCCCGGTGGTCACGGAGTGGCTTCCGAAGCATGAACGTCACGACCGTACCAGCAAGGCCCGGAATTTCTTTATCAATCCCAGCCGAGGCGAGATAGACGACGCGGGTGATGCCGTTCGCTTTCAGTGCCGGGACGAGCGCATCGGTGACACGGGCCAAGAAGTCCGAGTCGCTCAAGTCAGTCCCGAGACAGCTGATGACGGCATCATGACCAGCTACAGCGTCTGTCAAAGAGGCACTGTCCGTGACATCGCCTTCGATGATTTCAAGTTGCGGCGTCGGAATCAATTTTTTCTGTTCCCGCACGAAAGCGGTCACGTGGTGGCCATGCTCGATGGCCTGGTCGATAAACTGATGACCGGTCCGACCGGTGGCACCTAAAACGAATAGCTTCATAATGGACGTGGCTCCTCTCGATTTTCCAGTATCTTTAGTATACAGCAGTTTCAGAAAAATCGAACTTTTAGCCGTCTTTTCGGAAACGGGTTGCATTTTACGAAATATCGTCTAGAATAAGTCCTATCTTATATAAATAAAAGATTCGCACTCGTATATCAGCGGGAATATGGCCCGCAAGTCTCTACCGAACCACCGTAAATGGTTCGACTACGGGTGACGCTTGTCGTGTGCATTCGTTTTGTTTCCATGCGGTTCGTCGTCCCCGGGTTGGGGTGACGAATCGCATTTTTTTGTTGGAGGGAAAACAATGAAGCAGCTAGAAGACAAAATCAGAAATGAAGGACAAGCGTTGTCCGAACACGTATTGAAAGTCGATGCCTTCTTGAACCATCAAGTCGATCCTGTCTTGATGCAGGCGATTGGTCGTGAGTTCGCGGACCGGTTCCGTGACGCCAGAATCGACCGCATCGTCACATTGGAGTCGAGTGGGATCGCTCCGGCGATGATGACGGCACTTGAGATGGACATTCCGTTCGTCTTCGCCCGCAAACGCAAATCACTCACGCTTCAAGACGATCTCGTCGAAGCCGACGTCTATTCGTTCACGAAACAAGAAACGAATCGCATCAGTTTGAGCCGTCGCTTCGTCCAACCTGGGGAGCGCGTGCTCGTCATCGACGATTTTCTCGCCAACGGCGAAGCAGCACTCGGTTTGACACAACTCGTCGAGTCGGCTGGTGCGGTCGTCGCCGGTGTCGGCATCGTCATCGAGAAGTCGTTCCAACCAGGACGGGACAAGCTGCTCGAGCGAGGCTATCAAGTCGAGTCACTCGCCCGGATCGCCAAACTTGAAGCGGGTGAGATTTCCTTCGTGGAGGTGGTCCGATGAATACGTTCAAGACAGCCAGCCTCGGATTCCAACATTTACTCGCCATGTACACGGGCGCGGCCATCGTCCCGCTCATCGTCGGCGGAGCCATCGGGCTCGGTCCGACAGAACTCGCTTACCTCGTTGCGATTGATTTGTTCATGTGCGGCGTCGCGACACTGTTGCAAGTATGGACGACTCGTTTCACCGGTGTTGGTCTGCCAGTCGTACTCGGTTGTACGTTCACCGCGGTCGGTCCGATGATTGCCATCGGTAGTTCGAGCGGCATCACCGCTATTTACGGGGCACTCATCGCGAGCGGAATCATTGTCATCTTCATTTCAGGCTTTGTCGGGAAACTGGCCCGTTTCTTCCCGCCGGTCGTGCTAGGCTCGGTCGTGACGATTATCGGTCTCTCGCTCATCCCAGTCGCTGTCAATGACATCGGTGGCGGGATGCCGGGTGAGCCCGGCTTCGCTTCGATGCAAAACTTAGCGCTCGGTGGCTTGACTATCGGTTTGATTCTCATCTTGAACCGAATCGGTACCGTGTTCACGCGTGCGGCAGCTGTCTTGTTTGCCGTCTTGATCGGCACAGGTGTCGCCGCGTTCTTAGGTCTCGTCGACTTCAGCCCGGTGCGTGAGGCGGGCTGGTTCCAAATGGTGCAACCGTTCTATTTCGGGATGCCGACGTTTGACGTCTCGGCCATCCTCGTCATGACGCTCGTGGCCATCATCTCGATGATTGAATCGACGGGTGTCTTCTTGGCATTGAGCGATATTACGAAAAAACCGATTGGCTCGAACGAGTTGACGAAAGGGTATCGGGCCGAAGGTGTGGCGACGATTCTCGGTGGGATTTTCAACAGCTTCCCATACACGACGTTCAGTCAAAACGTCGGACTCGTCCAATTGTCAGGCGTCAAATCGCGTCGCGTCATCTTCTGGACGAGTGGACTATTGATTTTACTCGGCTTCTTGCCGAAAGTCGCGACGTTCACGACATTGATCCCGAAACCGGTACTCGGTGGGGCGATGCTCGTCATGTTCGGTACGGTCGCCGCGTCAGGGATTCGGATTTTGAGCCAAGTCGATTTCGCGAAAAATGAGAACTTGATTACAATCGCCTTGTCAATCGGTGTCGGGCTCGGCATCACGGCCAACCCGGCCATCGTCGCAAATATGCCGGAAGCGGTGCAGTTGTTCACGGACAGTGCCATCGTCGCTGGCTCATTCACAGCCCTGTTCTTGAACGGTTTCTTCCGTCTCGTCGACCGGTTCCGTCCGGCCGAGGTCGTTGCCGATAACCGGCAAGTCAGCTAGACTGAAAGGAACTACGTAACTAGGGGGAACAAGCATGGGGAAAACTGCATTAGTCGTTGGCGCCACCGGATTGATTGGACGCGAACTCGTCGAACAGTTACTCGAACAGGAACGGTATGATCAAGTCTGGAT
Source organism: Exiguobacterium sp. SL-9 (assembly GCF_004336985.1). Taxonomy (GTDB): domain Bacteria; phylum Bacillota; class Bacilli; order Exiguobacteriales; family Exiguobacteriaceae; genus Exiguobacterium. The sequence goes on along the minus strand of NZ_SJUO01000004.1, from coordinate 95,751 downwards.
TGTCGTCCGTCGCTCGAAACGATGGAGTCACCCGAAACTGCATGAAGTCGTCGGGTTCGAAGGGATGGACGAGGCGTTGCCGCACATTGATGACGTCTACTGTGCACTCGGGACGACGATTGCCGTCGCCGGCTCACGTCAGGCGTTCAAACACGTCGACCTCGAGTTGCCGCTCGAAGTGGCGCGCGTCGCGAAGCAGCACGGTGCGACACGTTATGCCGTCGTCTCGGCACAAGGCGCGTCACTTCGGTCACCTTTCTTCTACAACCGGGTGAAAGGAGAGCTCGAGAACGGGCTCAAAGTGTTCGGCTTCGAACACTTGATTATCGCCCGTCCGTCGCTCCTGCTCGGAGATCGGGAAGAGTTCCGTCTCGGCGAGAAAGCGGCCGAAGTCGTCAGCCGTCCGCTCCAACCGTTGTTACTCGATAAACTACCAGATGCCGCACCGATTCAAGCGCTCCACGTGGCGCGTGCCTTGATCATGGCCGCGGAAGAAGGACAAGGCATCGAAGTATTGACGTCTGGCATGATGCAGAGGATGAGCCAATGAAGCGACTAACGAAAAAGCGGACGCAAGCCGTGTTGATGGATAGCGTCATCGCTGGATTGGTCAGTTACGGTGTCGAACAGATTGTACGTAAGAAAGTGAAGAGCGAGTTCGTCCATACCGTCATCACGCCGATGCTCGTCGCCTATGCGCTCGAGGCATGTCAGATGCGTCGCGGCGGACAGACGCTCGGCTATAAGCTGATGGGTCTCGAGTTGACGAACGACGACGGGACACCAGTCACGGCCGAGCAAGCGTTCAAACGGGCACTGCACCGCGATACGCGCTCGATTGTCGCCTACGTCAAGGACCGTGCGCATTTCGAGGCCGAAGCCGGTGCCGTCTTGCCGCACGATGCAGCGTTCCATATGCACGTAATCGAAAAAAACTGACCTCGCGAGGTCAGTTTTTTTAGTCTTTGATGCGGCTGAGAATGGCCGTCGTCAAGGCGACGATCGTTCCGAGGACGAGTCCGTTCGAGAATACGGTCGCCAAGAGCGGTGGCAAATCGTTCATTGCCCCAGGTGGGAGCAACATCGCGCCGGCTCCGATCACGAGCGGGAGACCGACAGTGAGTGACGCCGTCTTTTGGTTCAATTCGAACGCCGCCTCGTTGATTCCGATGATGATCATCGTCGCGATGAGCGGGGTGACGATGGCGTATCCGACGGCGGCCGGGATGCTCGCGATGAGCGAGACGAACGGACCGATAAGGGCGAGCACCATCATCACAGCGTGGGCCACGAGATGTGGTGAGCGATGGACGCTCTCCGTCGAGGATAAGAAACCAGCCGTTCCAGAGATGGCGACCGGTCCCGGTGTCCCGAACATGCCCGCGACCATTTGACTGATGCCGCTGACGACACCGGACGCCGGGACGTTGCCTTCGATTTGACGCTTCTCGCGCGAGCTGACGATGCGTTCAATCAACTTGATATTGGCGAGGACGTTCGTCATGAGCAGGAGCGTGATGACGAAAGCCGTCGGGAGCAAGTTCCAATCCCACACCCACGTTCCGAACGGGAATAGTTCAGGTACGAGGAAGAATGACTCGGAACGGACGATCGGGTTGCCGAGTCCGAGCAGGTTGAACAACCAAAATCCGGCGATGAGCGTCATGACGAGTCCGTACTGTTTGAACCGGCTCCGCTCGAGCGTGAGCGCGAACAAAACGAGACCGGCCGTCGCGACGGCCTGAACGACGTTAATGCCGTCCTCGGTCACGCCGAAGCCACCTTTAATGACGGCGCCCGACAGTTGCAAGACGAGCAGAATCATATAGACGCCGAGTACTTGTGGGGTGAACAACGACAGCATCCGTCGCAACAGGCCGGTGACGGTCATGACCACACCGAGCACACCACTCAAGAACAACATGAAACCGAGCGCTTGGAGTGTCTCTTGTCCGCTACCGTAAAGCGCCGGACCGATGGAGGCATAGAGTGTGAACACGCCCCACCATATCCCGGCCGGTCCTTCTAAAATCGGTAGACGGTGGCCGAGCAGTGTTTGGATGATGCTGAAGAGGGCGAAGATGAACAGCGAGCGCGAGATGAACGTCATCGTCTCGGCTGGTGACAGTTCAAATAAGGCAGCGATCGAGAGCGGTGGTACAATGTTTGTAGCTAAAATAAAAATAAACCACTGAATCGTCGTGGTTACAGAACTTTTCGTCATGGTGTCCCCCTGATATTTCCCTTTTTTACTACTAGTGTACCGTGATGGGGAAGTGGATGCAAATGGAGGTCTTATAATGAAGAAAAAATTGAAGTGGATTGGCCTTGGCCTAGTAGGAATCATCTTGGTCGCCATCATCGGATTCCTTGTGTGGACACAACTGACATACGGACCGACGGATGAGGCGCTCAGCTACGCGGCGGAGGCGACGGAAGTGGACAATCGTCTCGAGTTCGGGCAGACGGACAGCGAGGTTGGGTTCATCCTGTATCCGGGAGCGAAAGTCGAGAAAGAGGCATACGCCTATTATGGCACCAGACTGGCAGAAGAAGGTGTCTTCGTCGCCATCCCATCGTTGCGCTTAAATCTTGGGATAGCAGATATCGATGCAGCAGAAGAGATCATCGCCGCCCATCCAGACATCGAACGTTGGGTCGTCGGGGGGCATTCACTCGGTGGCTCGGCTGCGTCCGGTTACGCGCTTGAGCATGAGGAGCAAGTCGACGGGGTCATCTTCCTCGCATCGTATCCAATCAGTACGATGGCGGACAGCGATTTACGTGTCTTGTCCGTCTCCGGGGAAATCGACGGTCTCGCCACACCGGCTGATATCGAGGCGAGTCGTGACAACGTGCAGGATGACGCCGTCTTCCATCAAATCAAAGACGGCAACCACGCTAACTTCGGGATGTACGGACCACAGGACGGGGACAACGACAGCCCGCTCAGCGCCAAACAACAACTCGACGAGACGATCGATCAAATCTTGGATTGGTTATAAAAACAGCGTGCCCACATCAAGGGGCACGCTGTTTTAACGTTGGTCGAGCTGATGACTGACCGCGGTCAGCAAAGCTGTCACGAGCGCGACGGCACCACCGACGAGGGCGAGCGTCATGACGGGTGCGTTGGCATAGACAAGACCACCAAGCGCCGAGCCCATTCCGATCCCGACGTTGCTTGCGACCGGCATGAGCGATGAGGCCAGGCCTTTGGCGTCAGGATTGAACTTCTCGGCCAAATCGATCAAATAGATTTGCGTCGACGTCGTCAGTAGAATCGCCATGAACGACATGAGCGCGATATTGATCAGACCGAGCGTCACGCTCGATGTCGTCACATACAAGGCCGCTAAGATGAGCGCTTGGATGAGAAAGACGAACCGTAGCCGTCCGATTGGATTATGGCTCGCGATCTTTCCAGCCGCCAGATTGCTGAAGATGGAGATGAACCCGTAAGCGAACAAGATCGGGCTGACCCAAGCGACAGGTACGCCGAGGACATCTTTTAAGATTGGGACGAGATATGTATAGACGACGTACGTTGCACCGAAGCCGAACGCGGGGATGAAGAACGCGATTAAAATCCGCGGGTTCGTCAAGAGGCGCAATTGATCGGCAATCGACGTTTTGACGCTCGTTAAATGGCTCGGCACGACACGGTAGACGGCGAGAAATGCGACGACGCCTAAAGCGGTCGTCAACAGGAATGTCGTTTCCCATCCGGCCCGTTGCCCGATGAACGTACCGAGCGGGACGCCAAATACGTTCGCCATCGTGAAACCGCCGAAGATGAAGGAGACAGCGATGCCGCGCTTCCCGGTTGGTACCGATTCACTGGCGACGAGCATGGCGAGTGAGATGAGTACGCCGGTCACGACGGCGGTCATCATCCGGAGCACGAGCAATATCCCGTACGTCGGAGCGAGGCTGCTGAATAAGTTGAAGACGATGAACCCAGCTGTGAGCGTGAGCATCAATTTTCGTTTCGGCAAATGGCTCGTGAACGACATCGTGAGCGGGGTCCCAATGGCAAAGGTGATGGCGAACGCCGAGACGAGCGTTCCGGCCGTGGCAATCGAAATCGATAGGCCATCGGCGATATCGGGTAAAATCCCGACGATGACAAACTCACTCGTTCCGAGCACGAACGTGAGCAAGGCGAGCGATAAGATCAGCGTCCAGTCGGTCCGACTGAGCGATGGGGTGGTCGTCAAAATAAATCACTACTTTCAGAAATATAGTCATTAGACATCAGTCGTTTCCAACCATACCGAATTTTCGCCAAAAGCAAAACCCTTTTCTCTCACATTGTGAAAGAAAAGGGTTAAATTAACGCCAGAATGCAGTCGCTTCGACACCGGCATGATCCGAGACGATCGGACCGTTCTCGCCGTCAAAGACGACGGCATGGCGCGAGACGTGAATCGGGGCGTTCGTCAACATCAAGTCGATGCGAAGCGCCTGCTTGTTCTCGTCCCAGCCGGCAATCTTGCCTTGGACGGTCGCATCGCCTTCACGCTCGGTCGCCAAGTGGAACAAGTCTTGGAGACCGTGCTCGATCAAGTAATCATACCCTTCGCCACGAATGAACGCATCGTTATTGAAGTCGCCGAGCAGTAAGGCGCGATCGTCATCTTCGACGCGACGAAGTAGTTCATCGAGCTGATGGCGTACCGGTTCATCGGCATCATGCCACCAACCAAGGTGACAGGAGTAAATCGCCATCGGTGCGTCCATACCGTCTACGACCGCCTTGACGATTTTCCGAGATTTGTAATCGTTCGGGTCGGTCGTCTGGGAGACGAAGAACGATTCGGTCGACACGAACGGAGTGCGCGATAAAATCGCGACGCCTTCTTCGTAGATATCATAGCCATAATGAGCAAAGTCCCACGTCATGTAGTAATCGACGCCTTGCTCTTTCAAACGCTCGACGAGCACGTAGGCGAAGTTGTTCTCTCGAATCAAGCCGTCGATGTGTGGGGCCTCTTTATGTTGATTCACTTCTTGGAGTGCGATGATGTCGTATTCCTCGCTCGCGATCCGTTCGACGATCGAGTCGATTTTCTCTTGTTGACGGTCTTCTAACCAGGCGTGACAGTTCAGCGTTAAAATATTCACGATAGTCCTCCTTTAGAAAAAACAGGCCAACTCGTACGAGCTGGCCTGTTGATTATGCACCGATGACGTCTTGAATATCAGACTTCAATACGTCGGCTTTCGGGCCGTAGATTGCCTGGACACCACGGTCTTTCAAGATGAGACCCATGGCGCCGTTCTTTTTCCACTCGCTCTCTTCTGAGACGAGCGACATGTCTTTGACTGTGACACGGAGACGCGTCATGCAGGCATCGACGTCCTCGATGTTCTCTTCCCCACCGAGTAGCGCGATAATCCCCATGACCTGCTCGTTGCCTGTCACGTTCGATTTCTCTGTCACTTCTTCCATATAGTTCCCGTTACGGCCAGGCGTCGGGAGGTTCATCTTCTTGATGAAGAAGTTGAACACACCGAAGTTCAAGAAGAAGAAGGCAGCCGAAACGAGGAAGAAGTTAATCAAGTCTTGCAACAGTCCCGCTTTGACGATCATCGGGATGCGTGTGAGTAATTCAATCGCACCGAACGCGTGGACACGAAGGTCGATGACATCCGCTAAAGCGAAGGCGGCACCGGCCATGAGCGCGTAGACGACGTAAAGGACTGGAGCGACGAACATGAACATGAATTCGATTGGTTCTGTGACACCCGTCAAGAAGACGGCGAGACCAGCCGACAAGAACATCGGCTTGTATTGTGCTTTCTTGTCTTCGTCGACGTTGCGGTACATCGCGTAAGCGGCACCGATCAAGGCAGCGAATGACAAGATGACTTGACCGACTTTGAAACGGGCCGGTACGACGTCAGCGAGCAACGCGTTGTAAGCAGCCGTATCACCCGCAGCGCGCAGGTTAACGAGGTCAGTGACCCAAGCCAACCAGAGCGGATCTTGACCCGCAACGACCGAACCGGCTGTCGCCCCTGTCAAAATCGTGTACGTGCCACCGAGTTCCGTGTAGTTCATTGGTACCGTCAACATGTGGTGAAGTCCGAACGGCAAGAGGAGACGCTCGAGTGCACCGTAGATGAACGGCGCGAGAACCGGCGCCGTGTTGCGCGACGTCGCGATCCATTCACCGAAGCTGTTGAGCGCGCCTTGAATCGTCGGCCAAATGATGGACAACGCGATGGCGGCAACGACCGAACCGAGGATGACGACGAATGGCACGAAGCGCTTCCCGTTGAAGAACGAGAGGGCATTCGGTAATTTGTTGAAGTTGTAGAACTTGTTATAGAGGGCACCACCGAGGAAACCGGCGATAATCCCGACGAACACGCCCATGTTGAGGGCAGGTGAACCAAGTACAGATGTGAAGTAGTCAGCGACGACAAGGTCAGCTCCGAAGAGTGACTGGACTGTCGCTTCCGGGTCTTGGAGCATCGTTCCGTTGACGGCGAAGATGGCGCCTGTGACACGGTTGATCAAGATGAAGGCGATCAGCGCAGCGAAGGCACCGCCGGCTTTATCTTTCGCCCATGAGCCACCGATGGCGACTGCGAACAAGATATGTAAGTTGACGATGATTCCCCAACCGAGGTCTTCAATGATGCGGGCCGTCGTGAGCAAGATGCTGACGTCTCCGGCTGACATGCCAATCAATTTACCAATCGAAATCATGAGACCTGCGGCTGGCATGACGGCGATGACGACCATTAAGGCCTTACCGAGTTTCTGCCAAAAGTCGAACGAGATGAGTTGTTTCATGTGATACGCTTCCTTCCTATACGGAACTTTTTATCTGTCTATGGCGACTGTCAATGCAATCGCTTGCATAGATGATTGTAATCGATTGCATAAATTTGTGCAACCGTTTTCCTAATTTTCATAGATTTTCATACCGAGAGGATATTCGAGTCGTTTCTCGCCCAACTTGTCAGTCGGAACGAATCTCGCTACAATACTAGAGGTTGAAAGGGGCGAGAACGATGGGATGGAGACAGACGACATCGGCATTATCAAAAGAAGAGCAGGCGGCACTACTCGATGAATTGTTGCAGTCGGGCCTGTTATTAGAAGAGGACCGACTGCTGTACAGCATGTTGATGCCTGACCGCGTCAAGCGCATGCAGGAAGTGCTGGATTTACGAACGAACCATATCACGATTTTGACGGAAGGGGTCGATGACCCGCACAACCAGTCGGCCGTGCTCCGTTCGGCGGACGCGTTCGGTGTCCAGACGTTGCACGTCGTCGAGGGACGGGCCAAGTTCAAGCCAAACTCGATTATCGCCAAAAGCGCCGATCGTTGGGTCGACGTGGTCGAACACCCTTCCATCGAGGACGCGATCGATCGGTTGAAGGCGGACGGTTACCAAGTGCTTGCGACGGCACTTAGTGAGAAGGCGGTCCCGCTTGAGAATCTCGACGTGTCGAAACCGACTGTACTCTTGTTCGGGAATGAACATCACGGCGTATCGGAACGGGCGCTCGCCAAGGCGGACGGCAATTACTTGATCCCGATGCAAGGATACGTCCAAAGCTTGAACATCTCGGTCGCTGCCGCCATCTCGTTGTACGATGTGACGACGCGGGCGCGCCACGTCGTGACGGACGGCTATGGACTGAAGGTGGAAGAGAAGCAGCGCATCTTAAAAAATTGGATGGTGAAGAGCCTTCCGAAGCGGTCGCTCGGCGTGTATAAGCAAAAAGGTTTGACCGCTTTTGCGCGCGAGACAGGAAAAACGGAGTAAACGGCGAAAGGTACAGGCGTACGAACAACTTGTCCATATACTGAAAGGGGATGGAAAGATGAGTACGACCAGTTCATTTATCGTGAAAGATGTGACGACGAATTTCAAAGACTATGAAGAGGAATTCTTTAATCTGTACCGGACGCTTTACGGGGACATCGATCAACTGCGTTTTAAAGAACGGCTGTATCGTCATGCGAACCCGCTCGTGTTGCTCGCGTTTTCAGACGAGCGTCTCGTCGGTTTTAAAATCGGTTATGAGGCCGAGCCGTATCGCTTCTATAGCTGGGCCGGCGGTGTCCACCCTGAGTTTCAAAAGCATGGCATCGGCCGCAAGCTGATGGACACGCAACTCGAATGGGTGAAGGCGCAAGGGTTCCACTCGATTCGAACGAAGGCACGCAATACGAACAAAGGGGTCATCATCTTGAACCTGTTGTGCGGATACGACATCATGGGGGCGTATACAGAGGATAACGAGCCTCGTATCATGATGGAGAAACAATTGAACTGACCGAAAAGCCGTGGCGAATGCCACGGTTTTTTTATTGGCATGAAACCAAATGGGGCTACATTCGTATGATAGAAAAAAGGGGGAGACATTATGGTCCATGCGTTTGCATTTGGAGAAGAAGTATACATCGATTCGGGAGGAATGGGGGATTCATTTTTTAGTGGCGTGCCCATCATTTTTCCGATTTTCTTTTTCTTGATTATCGGTATTATCGTATTCGCTGTTATCGGGGGGGTCGGTAAGCAAGTAAAGACGAACAGCCTGTTGAAAGATATGCAACAGTTCGCGTCAGACTTGGCCGACCATCCGAGTGACGAGTCGGCGAACCGTCTCGCTGACTACTTGCGAGACGTGACGTCGTTCCCGGTCGAGCGGACACAGATGGAGCCGTTCCGGGTCGCGCTTGGCAGTTACCATTTGGTCATGGAGTCGCCGCACGTGCACGACGAGACGAAAGAGCGGGTCGACCGCCAATATAAACGGCTCGGCATCTTGGACGGGGAGAAGTTCGCCGATGAGCCGGTCCCGCGACGCCGTTCGAGCTCACATCATCACGACCACCATAATCATCACATGTAAAAACGCGCCGGGAAAAATCCCAGCGCGTTTTCGTTACATATAACGACTTGCGTCAAACTCGATCTCGGTTCGATGATTGGCGGAGTCGATGGCACTTCTGATGCGGGTAGCTCGTTTCTCGACGTCGCGGGCTTTCAAGCGATACAGTTCCGGGTCATAGAGCGCATGCTTGATGATGGTCGTCGCTTCACCGTAACCGGTTTGAAATTCACGTTTCGGGCGTTCGGCCAAATCTTGATACATCCGGGCTTGAGCCCGTAATTGAACGGCGAACTCCATCGCTTCGACGAGTGGGAGCGGTCCGTCATTCGTCTCGATGATGGTATGCAGGTTCGCCTCACAGACGAGGCGGTCGAGGCGACGTAAATCGGTCCGAATCGCCTCGAGCTCAACTTCGATGTCTTCGAGTGAGCGGGATTGAATCGTCGGGAGTGGTTCGTCTTTCTCGAGTTCGATGAACGCGACACGTTCGATTTCTTCAACAAGTTTATCAATCTGCTTGATGAGCAGGCTCTTCAGTTTAATGGCATCTGCCAAGTACATAGGGATTCCTCCTTCTGCTTTTTCTAACCGTACCATAATGTGATTCCTAAAAAAAGGAAGGCGTTACTTTTCCAAGAGGAGGCGATATGATGAAAGAAAGAGAGGTGGTCGACCGATGAACAAGTGGAAAACGCAGTGGATTATTGCCATCGTCTTGCTCGTCTTCGGTATCGCGACGTTCCTTTATCAGTGGATTGATTTGCGACCGGGTGAGATTCGCGATTATATCGTTCAATTCGGTTGGCTCGCCCCGCTCGTCTACATTTTACTGTTCACCGTTCGTCCGTTGATCTTATTCCCGACGTCGGTCTTGTCCGTCGCCGGTGGGTTGGCGTTCGGGACGTTGCCTGGTGTCGTCTATACGGTCATCGGGGCCACACTCAGCGCGCTCGTCGCTTATTATATTGCGATTCGTTTCGGCGACCGTTTTCTCCACCATTTCGAGACGAGTAGCTATGAGAAGGTGCAACATAAGATTGAAGAGGACGGGTTCTTCTACGTCTTGATTTTGCGCTTGATCCCGCTCGTCAACTTTGACTTGGTCAGCTATGCCTCAGGTTTGGCGAAAGTGAAACTCCCGGGTTATGTCTTTGCGACCATGGTCGGGATGATTCCAGGAGCGTTCGCCAACAACTTCCTCGGCAGTAGCCTCGCGAGCGGAGACGTTAAGCTAATCATCCTCGCCCTCGTCGTCTTTGTCGTCCTGACGCTCGTGGCGACCGTGTTCCGCGAACCGATTAAACGACAAATTAATCGCTACAAAAAGAAGTAGGCGTTCCTAGGAAGGGACGCCTACTTTTTGGTTAACGGTTGTCGACCGTCTCCGGATACAAGTCGTGATTGAACAAGCGATGCTCCGCCATTCTTTCGTATTTCGTGCCCGGCTTGCCGTAGTTGTAATATGGATCGATCGAGATGCCGCCGCGTGGCGTGAACTTGCCCCACACTTCGAGATAGCGTGGCTCCATCAATTTGACGAGGTCTTTCCCGATGACGTTGATGCAGTTCTCATGGAAGTCCCCATGGTTACGGAAGCTGAACAAGTACAGCTTGAGTGATTTCGACTCGACGAGTTTCTCGTCTGGGATGTATGAGATGTAAATCGTCGCGAAGTCCGGTTGGTTCGTGATCGGGCAGAGTGACGTGAACTCCGGTGCGTTGAACTTCACGAAGTAGTCGTTCTCCGGGTGACGGTTCGGGAATGCTTCGAGGACGTCCGGTGCGTATTCAAAAATGTATGGGACGCTCTTCTGTCCGAGGAGCGACAAGTCTTGTAAGTCTTCTGGTCTCATAGATATTCTCCTTAGACGCCACGTTCGTTGGCGTATAGTAATGTGTGCAGTTGCGGCAGGACACGGACGCTTTGCCATGACGGGTCACGGGCGACGTCCTCCCACAATTCTTTTAAGCGACGGAGCTGGGCGTCGGTGATGTCACCGTCCGCACCGGGCTCAGGATTGCCGGCCGATAAGTACATGACGTCCGGCGTGTAACGTGCCTGGACTGATTTCGCATAGGCGAGGTCAATCTCGTCAAAGACGGCGACTTTGAACGTTGTTTGTTCGGGGCGCAGCCGTTCGACGATGACATCGAGTTTCTCCCAGTCGGTCGCCATGCCGGAAGACGGTGGTTTCGGACTGAGCGTCACGTCGTCGATATCAGCGAGCCAGTCCTGATAGCGACTGCCTTGCGTCTCGACGGCGAGTTTGACGTCGCGCGCCTTCAATTTCGTCACCAAGTCTTTCATCGCGGCAATGAGGAGCGGGTTGCCTCCCGAGATGGTCACGTAGTCGTAACTACCTAGGGCGTCGAGCCGTTCGATGATCTCATCGGCCGTGAGCATATCTGGTTTCTCCGAGCCGTCCCACGTGAAGGCGGAGTCGCACCATGAACAGCGATAATCGCAACCGGCGGTCCGGACGAACATCGTCTTTTGCCCGATGGCACGACCTTCACCTTGAAACGTCGGGCCGAACACTTCGAGAACAGGGATTTTCATCAGTCCACCAACCATTCGCGTCGGAACTCGGCGTACGATGTCGGCGTCTCGTACAATTTGACGAACTCGACACGGACGTCACGCTCGTCAGGTAAGTGTTTGGCGAGCTGCTCGAAAATCCAGTAGCACATATTTTCAGCGGTTGTATTCATATAAGGTAACGACTCATTCAAATAACGATGGTCGAGGTATGGTTCGAGTTCTTCTTTAAAGATGGCTTTTAAATCGCCAAAGTCGAGCGTCATGCCACGGTTATCGAGAAAACCGCTGATGCCCATTTGCAATTTATACGTATGTCCGTGCAGCGCGCGGCATTTACCGTCGTAATCGAACAAATGATGCGCGGCATCGAATGTCACTTCTTTGACGATTTGGACGCGGTGCGGACAGTAGATGAGCGAGCCGTCTTGTTTGGCTTCGACACTCGTCGGGGCGAGGAATGGAGCGTTCTTCATACGCGCACCTCCTCATAAGCGGCGAGGCCGTTTTGACGGAGCACGCACGCCGGACATTCGCCACAACCTGATCCGAGGATACCGTTATAGCACGTGAGCGTCCGTTCTTTGATGAAGTCGAACGCACCGAGTCGGTCCGCGAGTTCCCACGTCTGTTTTTTGTCGAGCCACATGAGTGGTGTATCGATGACGAACGGATAGTCCATCGCCAAGTTGAGCGTCACGTTCAGTGATTTGACGAATTGGTCCCGGCAATCCGGATAACCAGAAAAATCGGTCTCACATACGCCCGTGACGATGTGATGCATACCGAGCTGTTTGGCCATGACGGCCGCAAAGGATAAGAATAAGTGATTGCGTCCATCGACGAACGTGTTTGGGACGTCCGCATTGTCGATGTCGAGATCGTGTCTCGTCAGCGCATTGGAGGTGAGTTGTCCGAGTAAGGACAAGTCGAGGATGTGGTGCGGGACATCGAGTTCGGCCGCAATTTCTTTCGCGACCTCGATTTCCGCGTCGTGGCGCTGCCCGTAGGCGAACGTCACCGCTTCCACATGAGAGAATTGTTGTTTTGCCCAGAACAGGCAAGTGGTAGAATCTTGACCGCCACTAAAGACGACCAATGCTTTTTCGTGTTGCAACGTGCACACTTCCTTTTTCGCTAGTTTTGATGTCGGAGGAGGTTACGAACTCCGGAGGTCACCCTCGAGCGTTTACTTTACCATAAAAAGACGTTTGACAGGGAAAAGAGAAGCAGGTATAGTAAAGAACATCACTGAAACACTTTCGCGCATAAAAGCGTTTAAGCGGTTAGGTAGAAAATAATGGAACTGAAAGGAGGGGACGTCGATGCAGATGAAAGGAAAAGAGGCTGTATTCGTCGTGCTGCTGAGCGGTATTTCCCTGCTCGCACTGATGTTTTTGGCCAAAGCGACGCCACATATGGCGATCTTTGGCACAATGGTATTAATAGGAGGTTACGCGTATTATCGCACGCGTGATTTCAAACGAATCGAAGCCGCGATGATTAGCGGGATTCGCGAAGCCATCATGCCGGTCTTGATTTTATTGTTGATCGGGATGTTGATTGGCGTATGGCAAATGTCTGGCACGGTGGCGACAATCCTCTCCATCGGTTTAGATACAATTTCAGCGCAATGGTTCTTGCCGAGCGTCCTGCTCATCACGATGATCGTCTCGTCGTTTACGGGTAGTGCCTTCACGACAGTCGGTACGGTCGGGGTCGCCTTGTTCGGAATCGGGATGGCGCTCGGGATCTCTCCGGCGCTTGCCGCCGGGGCAATCGTTTCGGGTGCATTGTTCGGCGATAAAATGAGTCCATTGTCAGATACGACGAACTTTGCGCCGGCCGTGGCCGGTGTCAAACTGTTTGATCATATCCGCTTCATGATGGGAACGACCGTCCCAGCCTTCCTCATCACACTCGTCTTATTTACGATTCTCGGTCGGAGCGGTCAAGCAGCGGATACGGCCCAAATCGCTGAAGCACAGGCGGCACTCGCCGGGCGATTCAACTTATCTTGGTTGACACTCCTCGCACCTGTTCTCGTCGCGGTGCTTGCGTTCCGCCGGATGCCGGTCTTGCCGACGATGCTCGTCGGGATGTTCGCCGGTGTGTTGACGGCAGGGTTTGTTCAAGGTAACTGGAACGTCACGAACTGGTTCGGCGTCATGCAGGCCGGCTTCAAGTCGGGCGTCGAGAACGAGACGATTGCGGCCGTACTGGACCGTGGTGGACTCGAGTCGATGCTCTGGTCGGTCAGCCTCGTCTTGATTGCGCTCGCCTTCGGTGGGTTGCTCCGTGAACTCGGTGTGTTCCAAGCGATTGTCGACGCATTGCTCGAACGATTGAAGTCACCGGGCAGTTCCGTGCTCTCGGTCGTCCTCAGCTCGATTGGTGTCAACTTGCTCGCGGGCGAGCAGTACTTGTCAATCTTGCTCCCAGGTCAGGCGTTCAAGCAAGGGTTTATCGACCGCGGCATCGATCCCCGTTACTTGTCACGTGCCCTCGAAGATGGCGGGACGGTGATCAACCCGCTCATCCCATGGGGCGTGTCGGGTGCGTTCTTCGCGGCCACGCTCGGTGTGCCGGTGCTTGAATACGCACCGTTCGCCTTCTTCCTCTGGCTCAGCCCGATCTTCTCGATTATTCTCGGATACGTGAAGTTGGGAAAGCAACGTGAGGCGATGCGAATCGCATCTTAATCGAATGATTCCAAAAAGACCATCCAGGACAATTAGCTGTCCTGGATGGTTTTTGAGTGTCTCAGATAAAAGAGTTCTCGAGTTGCCATAACGCATCCCCGAACTGGTCGATGAGCGCCTGCGCTCTGGATTCGATATCCGTCGGCAAATCAGCTCTTGAGAAATACTGCAAGTCCAGACTTTCTCCGTCGTTCATGGCTAACGTCCCTTGCACGCGCTTCGCATGGAAGAGGTTGATGACACTGTGCGTCTCATCCCCGTTCGGGTACTTGAAGTAAAACTTCGGCCCCGAACAGACACCGACGAGTTCAAATTGATCGGTTTCAAGCCCTGTCTCTTCATTCAATTCACGAGCGGCCACTTCTTCTAACGTCTCGTTCAACTCCATCGATCCCCCAGGCAATCCCCAATCATGCGTATCGGAACGATGCTGAAACAATAGCTCATGCCTGTCATTCAAGACGAGCACGGTCGCCCCGACAGTGATTAATGGCCTGTTGCCGACTGTCTTTCTTAATTCTAATAGATATCCCACCTTGGTTCGCCTCACTTTCCTGTACATACATTCCGGTCATACCCTTGAAACTCCTGCCTGAGCCGACTTGATTGTCATCGGGCATCTTCTTTGTGTCACCCCGTCTTCATTTGAGAAAATAAACCGAGGGAGGGATGATGATGAAACGACTCGATCCATCATTTTATGAACAACCGACGCTCGAACTGGCCCGGTCACTACTCGGTCATTATCTCGTCCATGATCATCTCGACGGTCAAATTGTCGGGAAAATCGTCGAGACGGAAGCGTACCTTGGTGCCATCGATCGAGCGGCCCATAGCTTCGGGGGCAGGCGGACGAATCGGACCGAGGTCATGTTCGGGTTACCGGGACATGTCTATACGTATCAGATGCACACACATACACTCTTGAACGTCGTGAGCGGTCCGGTCGGCACGCCGGAAGCCGTCCTCATCCGAGCCATCGAGCCGATTGAAGGACAGGCCATCATCGACATGAATCGACCTGGCATCAAACGGTTCGATCAGACGAACGGTCCCGGCAAGCTGACGAAAGCGCTCGGGATCACGATGGACCTGTATGGGCATTCGCTTCAACATGAACCGCTTTATATCGTCGAAGGGAGCGCCATCCCGGATATCGAGGCCGGTCCGCGGGTCGGCATTCCGAATACGGGCGAAGCGCGTGACTACCCGTACCGCTTCTTCGAACGAGCCAATCCGTACGTCTCAAAGTTCCGCTGAATGTTTAATGGTCCGTTACGGGTGGAACAGTCCTTATGTGCATAAAACAAAAACTAAGGAGTGTTTCCGATATGGCAAAAGTAGCAACGCTAATCACAGATATGTTTGAAGACGTAGAGTTTACAGGTCCACGCGACGCATTGGTGGAAGCGGGGCACGACGTTGTCACGATCGAGAAGAAAGCCGGCAACACGGTCGAAGGCAAACAAGGGGAGTCGAAGGTCACAATCGACAAAGCCATCGATGACGTGTCACCGGAAGATTTTGACGCACTACTGTTACCGGGCGGATTCTCACCTGACTTGTTACGCGAAGATGACCGTTTCGTCCAATTCGCCAAGGCGTTCATGGACGCGAAAAAGCCGGTATTCGCCATCTGTCACGGCCCACAGCTGTTGATTACGGCGAAGACGCTCGAAGGACGCGACGCGACCGGCTACAAGTCGATTAAAGTCGACATGGAATATGCCGGTGCGAAGTATGCCGACAAAGAAGTCGTCGTCTGCCAAGAACAGCTCGTGACGAGCCGTCAACCGGATGACATCCCGGCGTTCAATCGCGAGATGCTCAATCTGCTTAAATAATGTGCAAGCCACGGAATTTTCCGTGGCTTTTTTTGTGGAAGCGGGAATAGGTGAATAAGGAGGAGATTCAGATGAAACGAGCACGTTCACCTAGTTAAGTCGGTCGAAACGTCGTGTTGCTCGGCTGGATGCGTTGGTTCGATGCGCTCATCCCAGCCTACACGATTGAACGTCTGTTTTGGGAGTCGCGGACGATCACGCTTCAAGAGGTTGTCTATCTCGAGATGATTTATGCCGTCCTCGTCGTGATGCTCGAAGTGCCGACAGGTGTGTTGGCTGATCGCTTGGAACGCCGACGTCTGTTGCAAATTGGGACTGCACTCGAGTGGGGTTCCTTTGTCGTGTTGCTTGTTTCCTTTTCGTTTGGTGGTTTCGCATTAGCCATCGCCTTATCAGGCATTGGGGCGGCGCTCCGGAGTGGGGCGGAGAACGCACTGCTCTATGAGACGCTTGAGCAAGATGGGAAGACGGAGACGTTCGAGCGCTCGGTCGGCCGATTGAATGTGATTGGAATCGTCGCAGCCGTTCTCGCTGCCATCAGTGGTAGTCTGCTGGCCACACGCTTCCCGTTTGAACTGAACTATGTGCTGTCGATTGTCAGTTTGTTCATCGCGACGTGTTGCAGTTGCGGGCTCGTCGAACCGAAACGAGTCATGTCAGACGAACGCTTGACGTGGGCGGATATCGAGGCCGGTTTCCGCTTCGTCTGGCAGCTTCGGCAATTGCTCATCATGACGTCGATGTTTGTTGTGACGTTTGCCGCCTTCAATTTCATCGATGAGTTTTGGCAGGTATATGCCCGCGACGTTGAGGTGCCCATCTATTGGTTCGGAATGATATCGACCGTTCTGTTGCTCATTCAAGTACCGGGGCAACTGCTCGCACCGATCTTGTTACAAATCGCGACGGCCGATCGCTGGTTGAACGGAATCGGCTGGGGCATCGGCATCGGTTTCGTCCTACTGGGCCTTTTCCCGGGACAAGCCGGTCTCGTCTGGATGGCAGGCATGGCGTTTCTTGTCGGCATGGTCGAGCCGCTCTATCTCGGCGTGCTGCATCACCGTGTCCCGTCCGTCATCCGGGCGACGACCGAGTCATCCGTCTCGATGTTGCTACACGGGAGCATCATTCTCATCGGACTAGTGTTTATTGTTGGAGCTGGTATGACGCTATTCATCGCATTTTTGTTCATCGGTGTGGTCGTCTGTATGCATCAGCTGGTCGTCATATTCATAGGATGGAGAGGGGATGCGTAAGCGAGCATCCTCTTTTTTACGCCTCAAGACCGAGGCGGGCGGAGAAGCAACCGTGTATGATAAGAAACAATACAGAAGTAGGAGACAGAAGATGGAATGGTATGAACTACTGATTGGGTTTTTGTTAGGTGTCGTCGAAGGACTGACAGAGTTTGCTCCGGTATCGTCAACGGGACATATGATTCTCGTGGACGACCTATGGCTCAACTCGAGTAGTTTCCTCGGTCAAGAGGTGGCGAACACATTTAAGATCGTCATTCAGCTCGGTTCGATTTTAGCGGTCATCGTCGTATTTCGAAATCGGTTCAAAGAGTTATTGAATCCGAAGGAGTTGCTCGCGATTCGTAGTAGCGGACCGACAAAGAAACTGAACTTGCTACATATCTTCATCGGTCTGCTCCCGGCAGGCGTGCTCGGGCTATTGTTTGAAGACTATATCGATGAGAACTTGTTCTCGATCAAAACCGTCTTAATCGGACTCGTCATCGGGGCATTCTTCATGATTGCCGCGGACTTGTCAGGCGTAAAGCGTCAAACGACTGCAACGCTTGATGAGATTACGTATAAGCAGGCACTCGGTGTCGGCCTGATTCAATGTTTCTCGCTCTGGCCAGGTTTTTCACGCTCAGGTTCGACCATCTCGGGAGGTGTCCTCTTAGGGATGAGTCACCGGGCAGCGGCAGACTTTACATTCATCATGGCTGTACCGATTATGTTCGGTGCTAGTGCGCTGTCGCTCTACAGCAAATGGGAGTACTTTACGATGGCGACCCTCCCGGTCTTCGTCGTCGGATTCATTAGCGCGTTCTTATTCGCGCTGTTGTCGATTAAATTCTTCTTGAAGTTGATCAACAAAGTGAAGTTGACGCCGTTCGCGGTGTATCGCATCGTGCTGGCGGCTGTGATTTACTTCTTGTACTTCTAAGCAAAAAAGCGCATGTCAGCACATGCGCTTTGAAACCAATGATCCATCAAGTTCGTATAACCAAGTAGAGGTGAGAACATGGAACATATCGTTGTCGTATTGGGAACGTTGATCGGCCTCGGGGCTGTCGGTGCACTATTGTACATGACACGTCTCGCCTACGAATCATGAGAACGGATAGTGATAGAAGCGCTCACGTTGGAGTAACTCCATGACGTGGGCGTTTTCTGCGTTATCAATCGCACGGAGCAGGCCTTCCGTCTGGGAGCGGTGGGCGAGCAACGCCTCGCGTTTCGCGGCGCTCTCGTCACCGACTTCGATGATGACGTGCGGTTTTCCAAGTTCTGCTTCGGTGCGGTGGTCGAACGCGACCCCTAAAAACTCAGGACGATTCGCTTCATCCATCTCTTGGAGCGCTCGAACGACCGCCCGTGCCGTCGCCTCGTGATCGGGGTGGACGGCGTAACCCGGGTAGAACGAGATGACACGAGCAGGATTCACTTCTTCAATCAAGGCACTAAACCGTCCGGCAAGTTCCGCTTCGTCTTCGAATTCGACGGTCTTGTCGCGGAGTCCCCACATGCGGAGGTCGTCGATGCCCATGACGGCACACGCTTCCTCGAGCTCATGCTTGCGAATCTTCGGTAACTCTTCTCGCGTCGTGAAAATCGGCGAACCCATATTGCGGCCCATCTCACCGAGCGTCAAGCAGACGTACGTGACCGGGAATCCGTTTTTTTGATGTTGGATGATCGTCCCGGCGGAGCTGAACGCTTCATCATCGGGATGCGGAAAAATGACGAGTAATGGTCCATTCATTGGCTTTCCACCTCCGAGGCTCCTTGCGGGAGCGGTTTGATGTCTAAGTGTAAGGCGCAGGCGAGACGACCGAGGCGGTCGTGACCGGCGAGCAGGAGTTGATCCCCATGCTGTTCGTAGTCGGTCAAGCCTTCGACGTAAAGCCACCCGTGATCAAGCTTCAAGCCGACCCGGTATGGGCCGTTGCCTTTGATTTGGCCGATGCTATATTCGATGACGACGTTGCGAATAAACATGCCGGCGTTATGGAAATCAGGGTCGTTATGCGTCGCATACGCCCCGTTCGTCGTCTCGACATGGACATAGAGCGGCATGGATACATGCGCGTCTAAGTAGGTCTGGATGGTTGTAGGTTGAATCGATTTCACGCGGTTCCCTCCAATGGAAACGATGACCCGAGACATGCGTCCCGGGCCACCCGTTAAGATTGTGTTGCTAATTTTTTACGGTACCCGGTATGGTTCGTCGGACCAACGTATTGGTTGAGACGGAACGAATGACGGACCGCTTCCGTGATGAACTCTTTTCCGATTTGAATCGCCTCGTCGACAGAGTGACCGTTCGCGAGTGATGCCGCAATTGCTGATGAGAACGTGCAACCCCCACCATGTGTGAAAGCTGGTTCGATTTTCTCACTCTCAAGGAGACGGTACTCGTTGCCGTCGTAAAGCACGTCGAACGCTGTATCGAAGCCGAGCTTGCCACCGACTTTGACGATGACGATTTCAGCGCCGAGTTCATGGATCAAGCGTGCGGCCTCTTTGATTTCTTCCATCGTTGAAGGTGTTTTATCAAGGCCAGCGAGCATACGCGCCTCGAACAAGTTTGGTGTGATGATTTTAGCGACCGGCACGAGGTGCTTGCGCATCGCGACCGCGACGTCCGGATTGAGAATTTCATCAGCACCTTTGCATGCCATGACCGGATCGACGACCGCGTTTTGGATGCCGTACTCTTTAATTTTACGAGCGGCGAGTTCGATGATCTCTGGCGTCGGGAGCATGCCGGTCTTGACAGCATCAACCCCGATTCCGGCGAGGACCGTATCGATTTGTTTCTCGATCAACGTCGTGTCAATCGGGAACACTTCGTGGTGCCACGCGTTATGCGGGTCTTGCGCTACGATGACTGTGAGTGCGGTCATCCCGTAAACACCGAGCTCTTCCATCGTCTTCAAATCAGCCTGGATGCCTGCACCGCCGCTCGTATCCGAGCCGGCGATCGTTAACGCTTTTTTCATTGTCATAGTCGTTCAATCCCCTTTGTCTGTTTGGATAGTTTCACTATAACGACTTTTTGACGATACGACAAATCCCGAGGTCGCATCGAGACAGGAATAAGTTTTGAAATTTGGTGGCAGGATTTCAATCATATTTGGGGAATAGTAATGAATAGGGTGTAGACCACTTTCAATTGGCTAGGAGGAAAACCGCATGTTAGTGCATAGCTTATGCATTCCGAAGAAAGATGTCGTCACAATCAGTGAAAAGGCGACATTACGCGAGGCGCTCGACACGCTCGAAAAGACAGGCTACCGCTGTGTCCCTGTGCTCGATGAGACGGGAACGTTTTTCCGCGGTAATATTTATAAAATGCATATTTATCGCCACGGGATGAGTGGGGCGAGCCTAGACGATAACGTCATGGAGCTCATCAAGAACACGCAAAAGTACGTCCATGAATCGGACGGCTTCTTCAAAGTGTTCTTCTCGATCAAAGAATTACCGTATATCGCTGTTTTGAAAGATGAGAGCAACGAATTCTACGGGATTTTGCCGCACGGGAAGATGCTCGGCATGCTCGAAGAGGCATGGAGCCGTGATACGGGGAGTTATGTTGTCACAATCGCACTTAGTGAGCAGGCGGGGGCGCTTGAGAAAATCACGAAAGTCATCAGCAAATATTCATCGATCGCTAGTCTCATGACGCTTGACGCCAAGAGTAAAGTCTTGCGCCGGGTATTGATCACGTTGCCACCGGACTGTGACGAGAAGACGAAGGACAAAATCGTCGCGAAACTTGAACAAAAAGGGTTCCGCGTCGTCGAAGTCGAAAACTTGAACAACTGATTAAAGACCTTCCTCGTGCTTGAGGAAGGTCTTTTCAGTCCAATCGTTTTTCCATTCGAATATCTGGCCAAAACCGGCCGTTCCAATAGGTGAACGCCTCGATGCGGGCAATTTCCGTGTAGCCGACCTTTCGATAAAGGTGATGAGCCGCTTCATTGAACCCAAACACACCGAGCTCGATGCGAGGCACGCCTTGCGCACGCAGTCGTTCTTCTAACAGGGCGAGGGCCGTTGTGCCGACACCTCTCCCGCGACCGCTCGGTTCTCCAATCACAAGCCCGAGCCAAGCGCTTCCGGGCTCTTTGTCGTAAAGATGCGGGGCATCATAGATCACGTTCACCTCCCCAACGAGCGTGTCGTTTGTGTAGATGAGGAAGATGTCATGTGTCTGGAGGCGGTTCGTCAAATCGTGTACCGTCATGTACTGTTCGGCGACGAGCTCTTCTTCCGACCGGGCCGGACGAATCAAATGGACGATTGTCGGGTCATTGTTCCAGCGATTAAACGTCGCGACGATGGCGTCCGACGCTTCTTGTAAAGGGACGAGCGAGATGGTCATCATTTCCCCTCCTTTCCGTAACATGCTTTCGCGCTTGAGAGGAAAAGTCCTTGTCTCACTCGATCGGTTTCAAGACGTTCAAATGGCTTGGGAGCACTTCAAACGTGAGCGGGAGCTTGCCACCTGTGTCGCCGTCGGCATTGACTGGGAGTGACTCTGGTGAGTCGACATGGATTCGTTTCGTCGTGAACGATGTGACGCTGTCCGTCTCTTTCAATTTTCCTGTGAACAGGGCCGGGGCAAGTTGGACCGCGTCTTTGAAGCCGAGGTTTTCAAATAAGTAAACGTGAAGCAAGCCATCGTTCAGTTCAGCATCCGGTTCGAAGTTCTCAAATCCGCCGACCGAGTTCGTGAGGGCGATGACGACCAAATACGCGTCTCCGTCGAACGTATGCTCGTCCGATTGGACCGACAGCGCGTATGGACTATGTTCGCGGAACGCTTTGATGCCTTCAATCAAGTAGGCGAACGGTCCCCATTTTGTTTTCTCCTCGACACTGACCTCATCGACCGCCTCGGCGATGAGACCGATGGCGATGACATTCATAAAGTAGCCATTCTCATATTTGCCGATATCCATCGGTGTCGGTTGCGCGGTTTTTAGCGCCTCAATTGCCGCCTCGGGATCGCTCGGGACTCCGAGGGCGCGGGCGAGATCGTTGACGGTACCGAGCGGGATGATCCCGAAATCGGGACGGTGGTCGGCTTCGGCGAGACCGGTCACCGCCTCGTTCAACGTTCCGTCGCCACCCATCGCGATGACGGCTTGATAGTGTTTCGCTGCCGCTTCTCGGGCGAACTCGGTCGCGTCATCTGCTTTTTTCGTAAAGCGGACATCGACGTTGCCGTACCGTTCCCGCAGCACTTCTTCAGCGAAGGCAGCGTGCTCGTTTCCTAACTCTTTCCCAGACGATGGGTTAACGATTAACATGACTGTATCCATCTAACAACATTCTCCTTTTCACATTCGGATATTGTCATCTATTCCCGTCATGTGACTCGACTAGTCATAAAAAAAACAACACAGACGTGTTGTTCAGTAGTGCCGGAACGCCGACATATCGAGATGGCTTGCATCCGACTCGTCGACGGCGAGTTCGATTTTCAAATGTTCATGGAACGGTGAGTCGAACGCGCCCATACAGGCGACCGGTTCATGGTCAGGGACGGGAGACTTACGTTTCGTTTTGACGAACAAGTAGTCCTCACGTGATAACGTCAACAAGAAACGTTCGACCGCGTGGGGCTCGCGTGTGACGTTTGGCCATGGTAAGTGGTTGAACAATAAAAAGACCGCTCCTTCTTTTTCGAGCGCATAATCTGGAGCAATCCCTTCCCGGTTCAACAACTCGATGACCGTACCCAAATAGGCTTGTTTAATCGTCAATGAAATTTCATAATACTCGCGCATACCGTCCATCCTTTCTAAAAATCGCAATAATTCCATTCTAAACGTTTCAGACAGGGGCGACAATGAAGAAGTTTCTTGACGAAGTGTTTTTCCCACCGTATACTGCTCATGTCCTGCTATACTAAAGATAAATGATGAACGAATTGAGGTGAAACCGACATGATTGAATCACTCGAATTGAAGGCATGGATCGTTTTGGCACGGACAATGGACGCAATCAGTGACCGTGTAAAAGACGACCTGAGACGCCACCAATTGAATTCAACAGAGTTCGGTGTTTTATCCGTATTGTATAAACGAGGGGATACCCCGCTCCAGCAAATCGGAGATCAAATTTTGATTACGAGCGGCAGCGTCACATACGTCATTGATAAGCTTGAAAAACGTGGCTTGATTGAGCGTGTGGCTTGTCCGTCTGACCGACGTGTCACGTATGCCTCGCTGACCGAGGAAGGCAAGCGCTTGATGGACGTCGTCTATCCGGAGCATATTGAAATCTTTAAAGATATTTACGGTCCACTCAGTGAAGAGGAGACGGAAATGCTGATCGACTTATTGAAACGGGTCGGTTATAACGCGGCAGGCAAATGACGCCTGCCTGTTTTTTACCAATTTATCTTGAAGTTAAAATAATTGACTGTGAGATATACAGGTGATATAGTTCATACTGTTGTTACAAATAGAGATTACATTCATGGAGGAACCCATTATGAAAAAGGTATTATACGTATCGGCTAACCCGAAACCGACAGAATTGTCATACAGCAAACAAGTCGCTGAAACGTTCATGACGACACTCACGAACGAGAACGCGTCACTCGAAGTCGAAGCGATCGAACTTTACGATGTCGATGTCCAAGAAATCGACGGCGACGTCCTCAGCGCATGGGGCAAATTCGCATCAGGCGAAGCCCTCACAGACGTTGAAGCGTCTAAAGTCGCGACGATGAGCGGCATGCTCGAGAAGTTCATGGAAGCTGACATGTATGTGTTCGCGACACCGATGTGGAACTTCTTCTTCCCAGCACGCATGAAGATGTTCCTCGATAGCGTCTTGACTGCCGGTAAAACGTTCCGTTACACAGAGCAAGGTCCAGTCGGCCTTCTCGAGAACAAACAAGCGATCCACATCCAAGGTACGGGTGGTATCTACACAGGTACGGACCTCAACTTCGCAGACGCTTACCTCCGTCAAGCACTCGCATTCGTAGGCGTGACAGAAGTGACGACACTTCCGGTTGAAGGCATGAACCAATACCCAGACAAAATCGAAGAAATCGTTGCTGACGCAAAAGCGAAAGCCGAAGCACTTGCGAAAGAAGTCGCAGGCGCAATCACAGTATAATCATCAAGGCGAGTCCAATCGGGCTCGTCTTTTTCTGTGCCATCGATTCGGGTATGATAAGACGGAAAGGGGAGAAGAACATGGGAGAAACGTTATCAGATCGCTTGCTCGGCGATTGGAGCGACATCATCGCGACCGAGATGAGCGAGCCATATTTTGCTGACTTAAAGACGTTCGTCGATGAGGCGTATGCCACATCGACCGTGTATCCGGTCCGAGAAGACATTTGGAACGCATTCGTCTACACGAAGTTCAAGGACGTCAAATGCGTCATTCTCGGACAAGATCCATACCATGGGCCGAACCAAGCGCATGGACTCAGTTTCTCGGTCCAAGACGGCGTCCGCCTTCCACCGTCACTCCGTAACATTTTTAAAGAATTGCAGGACGATATCGGTTGTCCAGTGCCGACTAGCGGGAATTTGGAAAAATGGGCCCGACAAGGTGTGCTGTTGCTCAACACCGCGCTCACGGTCGAAGCGGGTAAGGCCGGGTCACATCGCGGGCAGGGATGGGAGCAGTTCACTGATTCCATCATCGAGCGACTCGGGCAGCGGGAAGAGCCGATCGTATTCGTCTTATGGGGCAACGACGCGAAGAAGAAACAGAAATGGATTGGCCCGCAACACGCCGTCTTGACGTCGGTCCATCCGAGTCCGCTCTCGTCCCATCGCGGCTTTTTCGGATCGAAACCGTTCTCGCAAGTGAACGCCAAGCTGAAGGTGTGGGGACAATCGGAAATCGATTGGTGTTTGTAACAGTCTGCAGATGCGGACTGTTTTTTTGTTGACGGCGTCCGAATCGTCTGTTATTGTTACTAGCAACAAGACGCTTTAGCACTTAAAAGCGAATGTGCATAGAAGCATAACTGTATAACAGTATAAAAGCAACGACCAAACCGAAGTAGAGACATCTTCCCTGGCCCAGAGAGCGTGTGGTGCTGTGAACACGCCCAAAGGATGAATCGAATTACAGTTTGCGAGCTCTCACTTGTTGAGCGGTCCCCCGTTATCGGATTAGAGTGACTAGACTCCGTCTAGTAATCAGGGTGGTACCGCGGCAAAGTCGTCCCTATCGAGTAACTCGATAGGGACTTTTTTACGTTCAGTCAATCAAAGGAGGAAACATCATGCTCACACAATCGATCCCACGCCATTTGGCCCCTCATATTTCACCACAGTTCTACGACGAGTACACGCCGACCGACCATGCCGTCTGGCGCTTCGTGCTACGCCTGAATTTGCATACGCTCGAAGGAAAGGCCCATCCGTTCTACATCGAAGGCCTAAAGAAGACAGGCATGGGGCCAAATCGCCTTCCCGACGTTGAAAAAATGACCGAGGAGATGCGGACGGCCGGTTGGTCGACGGTCGCGGTCGATGGACTCATTCCAGGCGTCGCTTTCTTTGATTTCCAAGGGAACGGGATGTTGCCGGTCGCGACCGACATTCGGAAAGTCGAGAATATCTTGTACAGCCCGGCGCCGGACATTATCCATGAGGCGGCCGGTCACGCACCGATGTTGATGGATCCGGAGTTCTCACAAATTGTGAAGCGGTTCGGTCAGCTTGGGGCGAAAGCGTTCATGAATCGGGAAGAACACGCCTCGTTTGCAGCACTAAAACGATTGACCGTCGTGAAGGAGAATGCGAACTCGACGGATGAAGAGATCGCGGCAGCCGAAGCGGCGGTCCATGCGGCCAAAGCGCAAGTGACCGGTTTCTCTGAAGCGCAACAAGTGGCCCGCATCTTTTGGTGGACGGTCGAGTTTGGTCTCATCGGTGATGTGGACAGTCCGCTCATTTACGGGGCCGGCCTGTTATCTTCGGTCGGAGAGAGCCGTCACTGTTTGACTGACGCCGTCACGAAACATCCGTTCGACTTGGAGCACGCACTTGAGACGAAGCAGGACGTGACGAATATGCAACGTGAACTGTTCGTCATTCCAGACTTTGAGGCATTGAAGGACGCGCTGGATGAGCTCGAGTCACGGATGGCGGTCAACAAAGGTGGCATCGCCTCGCTCGAGAAGGCGCTCGCCTCGGGTAGTCAATCGACCGTCCGACTTGAGGACGGGACAGACCGCGTCGGTGTGATTCGTCATGTGACGCGCTCTGGGGCGCACGCGCTCGTCCAATGGGACGACTGCGTGAACGTCAACCACGGTCAATTGACGAACTTACACAATCACGGCCTACTCGTTCTCGACGGACCGCTTCAAGAGGTGTTGGCGACAGCGGGAATCCAGTTAGATGGTCAAGTCGTTAACGAGACGGCAGAAGCGTTGCAGCTTGAAGACGTCGTCGTGACCATCGAAGGTCGACAGATTAAACTGGCCACACTTGAAGTGAGACAAGATACGCTCCCATCGATTTTCCCGGGCACCGAGATTGACGAACTCGTCATCTTGGAGAAACCGGTCCACATCGAGCGTGACGCACGTGTCTGGACGAAGGATGACCCGATGTTCAATCAAGTTCGTAATATGCGGGAGCAAGGTGAATCGATTGATGAGCTCGTACCGACGATTCTGGCCGACCATCCCGATGCATGGCTGCTCCACATCGAATGCTTGGAGCTCGTCGAGTCCACCGAACTTCGACAGGCGTTGACAGAACGCCTTCACGCGTTACGCGAGACGTCACCGTCGCGGCATGAGTTGATTGGCCGCGCGCTTCGCTTACTCAACTGACAAAAAGAATCCCCGCCCTGTGATGGGCGGGGATTCTTTGTTTAGCGTGTCGTCTCACGCAAAAACGTGATCAAACGGCGATACGTCGCACTAGCGGCTGGTTGATCCATCTCGAAATGGTAGTCATGGCCAAGTGTGTGTTCGTTTCGGTCGTAAAAGACGCTCGTGACGTCAGTACGACCTGAAAGAATCGTCGCGAACTCTTTCGCTTGAATCTCGAACGACCCGCTGTTGCCGTCAGTGATAAACGTCGGAACGAACGTGGCCGGGATGTTCACGAGCGGCGACGCCTCGGCGACGACCGGCAAGTCTTCCCAGTTGTATGTCCCAAAGTAAGCCCAACCGATCCGTTTGAACAAGAAGCGATTGAGCGCCTTCGATGACTCGACGATGCTTCGTTTCAAGTCGTACGGCCCCGACATGAGAACCGTGCCGAGGATGGACGATTTCGGGACGACTTGATTCACTTCGGCAGACGGCGCGTAGTCGTCATTCAATTGAATACCGACGAACTGGGCGACGAGTTGTGCACCGTTCGAATCGCCCGCAAAAAAGACGCGGTCGAGGTCGAGCCGGAAGCGGTCATTGTTTTCAGCGATATACGTGTACGCCTCTTCGAGTTGTTGGAGCGGTACCGGGTACGTGACGTCAGGGGCGAGCGCATAATTGACGCTAACGACGTTATAACCGTTGCTCGCGATCGATGTCGCATACTTGAAGACGTCGGCCTTATCGCCACCGACGAACGAACCACCGTGCACCCAAAAGATGGTCGGGACAATCTGTTTCTCGCCTTCATAACGAATCAAGTCGAACGTCCCGTGCTCATAAGCAGAATGGTAGTCGATGTCTTTCCGGACCGACGTTTTTTGAACGACCTCCTCAAACCCTTTGATGGCCACTTCGTTCCCGCCGGCAAATGAGGTCTTGACGAGGCGTGAGGTCGGTTTCGGGGACAAGAATACATAAGCGGCACCGGCGACAGCCGTCCCGATCAGTCCAAGTCCTGCTCGTTTCAATCCTTTATTCATCGTAATTCCTCCTTCAGTTCAACCTAAGCTGTCCGCTTACCGATCGGCGAGGACAGTTCCCATGAATGTTTCGACGACGTGCGCGATCCCGTCTTCATTGTTTGATTTCGTGATGAAGTCGGCTTTGCCTTTGACCGTCGCGTTGGCATTACCCATCGCGACACCGAGGCCGGCCCATTCGATCATCGTCAAGTCATTGTTTCCGTCACCACAAGCGATGACGTGGGCTTGCTCGATCCCGACGTGTTCGGCGAGGAAGGCAAGACTCGTCCCTTTGGTCACACCCGCTTCTGTGAACTCCAGGAAGAACGGCTTCGATCGTGCGACGGCGAGTTTTCCTTCGAGCTCGACTTGAAGTTTCGTTTCAATCGGGGCGAGCGTGTCTCCGTCACCGAGCATAAGACACTTGACGACAGGCGTCGTGACCGCTTCTTTGAAGTCATCGACATGGATGACCGGCATACCTGTCAACTCACCTTCGATATCGGTATATGGGTTCGGTTGATCGGTTACGATTTCGTTACCGATGTACGTATGAATCGCGATTTCTTCCCGGACACTGATATCATGGAGATGGGCGACCGTTTCCGGAAGCAACGTACTCGAAAAGATTTCTTCATTTGTCTCCCAGTTGATGATTGAGGCACCGTTAAATGAGAGAATATAGCTGCCGTATTTGGCGAGCTCTAGCTCTCGGGCTGCTTCCCACATCGCGTACGTCGGACGTCCGCTCGCGAGCACGACCTTGTGTCCACGTTCTTGTACATCCAGCAATGCCGCTTTCGTCTTGGCGGAAATCGTGTGATCGCTCGTGAGGAGCGTATCGTCCATATCTAAAACAATCATCTTGTAACTCATAATGGTAAGGAGTCCTCCTTCAGAATCTAATGACTCCATCCTAATACGATTTGAGGTCAATTGACAACCTTGTCGCAAAAACGTAACTATTAAGAAGTAGTGAACTTCAGAAGAGGTGGAATGATGAATCGAATATTAGTAGCCGAAGATGAGCATGCGATTCGCAGCTTTATCATCGTTAATTTAAAGCGAGCCGGATTTGACGTCTTTGAGGCGACGAACGGACGCGAGGCGGTCACGGCGTTCGATCGTGAACCGTTTGATATCGTGTTATTGGATGTGATGATGCCCGAGATGGACGGGTTCGAAGCTTGTGCGGCCATTCGCGACTTAGATGAGAACGTCGGCATCATCATGCTGACGGCGCGCACACTCGAAGAAGATAAAATCGAGGGACTGGGCAGAGGGGCGGACGACTATATCGCCAAGCCGTTCAGTCCGGGTGAGCTCGTCGCACGGATTCAAGCGCTCCTCCGACGTGTCGAGAAAGTGAAACGTAAAGAGAAGAAACGATTGAAGTCAGGGCCGTTCGCGATCGATTTGGCGGCGAAGCAAGTGACGAAGTATGGACAGTCCATCGATTTGACCCCGACCGAATACGATTTGATTTGTCATCTCGTTCAAAACGAGGAAGTCGTCTTATCGCGTGACGCGTTGTTGGATGCTGTTTGGGGCATCAATTACTTCGGAGACAGAAAGACGGTCGACGTCAATATTCGTCGTCTCCGTCAAAAAATTGAAGACGACCCGAGTCATCCGGCTTATATCGAGACGCTTTGGGGACACGGGTACAAATGGCGGAGACATGACGGATGAAGCAACAGCTCGTCATTCGGATTATGCTCGTCATGACGCTCGTGCTCGTCTTGCTCATGAGCGTCTTGTCGTACGGAACGTACCGCTACTACTATGAATATGAATCAGAGGCCTTACTTAGCCATGCGACGACGAGTGCCTATCTCTATCCGCAGGCGCAGGTCGGTTTTGAGACACCGAGCGCGTTCTCGGTTCTCGTCCGGACGTTCGGGTATCCCGGCACCGATTTGACGATTGTCGACCGCGCCGGTCAAATTATAAAAACGACAGGACAGCGGGTGCAACAGTCGGCTTTCACGCCGGAACAATTGCAAGACCTCGCACGCGGCGAGTCCGTCGTCCAAGATTACGATGCGGAAGGGAACCACTACTTGTCGGTGACGAGTCCCATTATGACGGACGGCACAAGTGAGTTCGCCATCAGCTTCACGCGACCGCTCGCCGATCTCGACACGTTAATCCGTGAGATTTGGATGGCTGTTGTCATGATTGGGGTTTTGATTTGGCTGGTCGCACTCTATGCCGTCATTCGGATTGCAGACCGCTTCGTACGACCGATTCGGGACATCATTGAAACGGCCGATGAGATGGCGCAAGGTGATTTCGACGTCGAAGTCTATTCCAATGAAAAACATGAGCTCGGGGCACTGGCTCGGACACTCACGTATTTAGGGGCAAAAGTACAGCAGCACCAGTCGACGCGAAATGAATTTCTATCAAACGTGTCGCACGAGTTGCGGACACCGCTCACTTCAATCAAAGGATGGACCGAAACGATTCGCGGCGGGGACGAGAAAGTATCGGATGAGACCGAACTCGGTTTGAGCATCATTCACTCGGAGACAGAGCGGATGATCGGGCTCGTCGAGCAGTTGCTCGATTACACAAAAATCGAAGAGAGCCGTCTCGTCTTGTATCGGCAAGAACTCGATCTCGTATCGCTGTTACGGAAAGTGACAATTCAGTTGAAACAGTCGCTCGAAGACAAACAGATCACGCTCATCGAACGGTACCCGCAAAAATCGATCGGTCTGTTTGATGAGAACCGGTTGAAACAAGTATTTTTGAACTTGCTCGAGAACGCGATTCGCTTCTCGCCGGAAGGTGGGACGTTGACGGTACGCTTTGTTCAGTCGGAACGGGTCGCGTTCATCTCAATCATTGATGAGGGGCCTGGTATCTCACGGGAGCATCTGCAGCGCATCACGGAAATGTTCTATCAGGCACAAGTGACGAAAGGAAGCAGTGGTCTTGGTCTCGCCATCGCCAAAGAGTTGATTGAGGCGCACGAAGGGAAGCTCGTCATCGAAAGTGAAGTCGGTCATGGGACGACGGTGACCGTTTTATTACCACTTGACCCGAGTGAACTGCATTAAAAGGGTTAAACTTCCCGAATTCAGGATACATGTAATTGTATGTAGAATGAGGGAGGTTTTTTTGTGGCAACGAAACCGTTGAAACCGTTAAAAGGTAGTCCGAACGCTGTCTCGACCGAAACAACAATCGAAGCGCTGCGCATGGACCCGCTCCCATACAGGGGAGACCGCGCTGAGAGCATCGAGACAATAAAGATGGTCATGGGGCAACTGCCTCGGACCGAGCTCGTCAAGGAGACCGATGACACGCTCCATTATGTCGTCACGTCGAAATTGATGCGCTTTAAGGATGACGTTGAATTCCGATTCGACGATGAGACGAGACAAATTGAATTTCGCTCGGCATCACGACTTGGCCATTCTGATTTTGGGGTGAACCGGAACCGGATGCAAGATGTAAGTGAACGCTATCGGAGGTTGATGAGATGAAGGATTATCAGTTGATTGTGATCGGTGGTGGCGCGGCTGGAATGACGGTCGCGGCTGGTGCCGCCAACTTAGGTGCAAAAGTCGCCTTGGTTGAAAAGAAAAAGCACCTTGGTGGTGACTGTCTACACGTCGGATGTGTCCCGTCGAAAGCGCTGATTGCCGCTTCGAAAGAAGCGAGTAGCATGATGCAGGCTGCCCGTGTGCTCGGAGCTGAGTTTGACGGCCGCGACCATTACCAGACGACGAAGGCGCGTGTCGATCGTGCTCGTGCCATCATCCAAGATCATGACGGCACGGAGCGTTTCGAAAAACTTGGTGTCGATGTGTATATCGGCGAGGCGTCATTCCAAAGCCCGTATGAACTTAAAGTCGGAGACGACTTATTGATTGGGAAAAAATTCGTCATCGCGACCGGGTCGAAACCGACGGTGCCGCCGATTGATGGCTTGGACAGTGTGCCGTACTTAACGAATGAACAAGTCTTTGAAGAAGAGACGTTGCCAGAAAGTATTATCGTTATCGGTGCCGGTACGGTCGGACTTGAACTTGCCCAATCGTTCGCTCGTCTCGGAAGCCAAGTGACCGTGCTCGAGGCACAGGACACATTTTTGCCGAAAGAAGACGAGTCTGTCAGCAAGTTGCTCCGCTCACAGCTCGAGATGGCGATGCGCCTTAAAATCGGGGTGAAGGTGAAGCAGATTGCAGAAGCGGGAGGACGTATTCACGTCACGACTGAAGTCGATGGCGAGACCGTAACGTATGAGGCCGACAAACTGCTCATGGCGACGGGGCGTAAACCGCGAATCGATGAATTACGGCTCGACCGGGCCCATGTGAATGTGAAAGACGGATATATCGATGTCTCTTCGACATATCGGACGTCCCAACCGCATATTTTTGCGATTGGCGATACGATTAAGACGTTACCGTTCACCCACGCGGCCGGAGAAGAAGGGAAGGCGGTCGTGGCGAACGCCTTGTTCGGACTTTGGAACAAGGTCGACTACACGAAAATGCCGTGGATCACGTTCACCGAACCGGAAGTATTCCACGTCGGCATGACCGAGGCCGAGGCACGTGAGCGTCACGGCGACGACGTCGAGGTGTTTGAAGCAAAACTGTCCGATGTCGATCGGTTCGTCGCGGATCGTCAAGAAACAGGATTCGTCAAAATCATCACCCGGAAGAACGGCAAAATCATCGGCGGACACGCGGTCGGGATGACGGCCGGGGATTGGATGCAAATTGTCGTCTATGCGATGCAGCGGGGCGATAAGATCGGCAAACTATCACGCATGATTTATCCGTATCCATCGCGGAGCGAGGCCGTGAAAAAAGTGTCCGACCTTTATTGGCGGAAGCGTTTATTCAACAGCCCACTCACAGATTTGTCCCGCAAATACTTTGAATGGACCCGTTAACGAAAAATCCCACTCTCGATAGAGTGGGATTTTTTTATGGCAAGACGATGGTTTCAATCATTTTAGGTGATCCTTCTGACAAATCGACGAGTGGTTTAATCAACACTTCGACGCGGCGGTTTTTTGAACGTCCGTCTTCCGTGTCGTTCGTCGCAATTGGTTTATATTCTCCGTAGCTCGCAAGTGTGAATTGGCCAGGGTTCAAGGCGTCGTTCGTCAACAAGCCACGCATGAAAGCCGTGGCCCGGGCCGAACTGAGTTCCCAGTTCGACGGGAAGCGGGCCGTGTTAATCGGGATGTTATCCGTATGACCCGATACGACGATTTCACGATTGCCGGCCTGTTCGAGAATCCCGCTGATAGAACGGGCGACCGCTCTAGCATCGGCGTCGAGTGTCGCTTCCCCCATACTGAACAGAGCCCGGTCCTGAATCGTTAAGACGAGACCGCTCGAGTTGATGGTCGCTTTGATTTCATCCTCGAGTCCATTCTTTTGAATGTATTGATTGACCTCTTCTTTCAGCTCATCAAGTTTGGCGAGTTCGTATGTCCGTGGGTTCGAAGTCGTGTCCGTTTTAGTCGTGCGGCTAATATCGCTATTCGAGGCGGTTGAGGCTTGAAACACGCTCGTCCCGCCCGAGAACACTTGACTAAAAGACTGGGACATCTTTTCGAGTTTTGTCTGGTCGACGTTACTTGAGGCGAACAAGACGATAAACAAAGCGAGCAGAAGCGTCAGGAGATCGGCATAAGGGATGAGCCAGCCTTCAGGGATATGTTCTTCATGATCATGCTTCTTTTTGCGCTTCATAGGTCGCTCGCTCCTTTGGAGACAAATACACGGCTAACTTATCTTCTAACGTCTTTGGTGATTCTCCGCCTTGGATGGATAAAATCCCTTCAATCATCATTTCTTTGACGACGACTTCGCTCTTCGAATATTGCTTTAACTTGTTGGCGAATGGGAACCACAAGACATACCCACTGAAAATACCGAACAACGTCGCGACGAAGGCGGCTGAGATGGCATATCCGAGTTTATCGATGTCCGATAAATCTTTTAGTGCGGCGACGAGTCCGATTACGGCCCCGAGTACTCCGAGTGTCGGGGCGTAGGTACCCGCTTGCGTGAACACATCGGCGTTCGCTTTATGACGTATTTCCATATTCTCGATATCACGAGACATCACTTCGGCGATGTACTCGGACGGTTGGCCATCGATGACCATCATCATGCCTTGTTTCAAGAATGGTTCTTCGACTTGTTCTAAGGCAGTCTCAAGCGATAACAGTCCTTCTTTACGTGCTTGCGTCGATAAATCGACGAATTGTGTCAACAGTCCAGCTTTACTCGGCAACTCTTGCTTCTTGAATAAGATTTTAAAGAGTTGCGGTACCGTTTGTAATTGTTCTTTTGATACGGCGATACTGACCGCGGCGGCTGTACCGACAAAAATGATGACGAGTGCTGCCGGGTTGATGAGCGGTGCGACCCCCGCGCCTTTCAAAATCATTCCACCGATAAGCGTGAAGAAACCGAGTAAAAGTCCTATTAAAGTGACGACATCCATGTCTATGTTTTCCACCTTTCTAAAGAGATCGGGAGACAAAAAAAGCGAGAGACTTAACTCGTCTCCCGCAAATGCGTTCCCGATGGTTAAGCGCCGTTTTCGTCAATCAGCAGTTGAATGCTGATATTTCGTTCTTCACGCTCTATATCGGTTAACACGTCGTATTTTTTTAATAATGCGTACAATTGATTCACAACTTCTTGATCGAGTGACCAATGCAGCAGTTCTTCAAGTTGGAAATAAAGATGGGCGGGCATACATTGTGACTGACGCTCCAACCTTCGCGAGACATCCGTTAGCGAATGATCCACCGTACTAGGGTCCACGGTTTCATTCAACCTCCTCAACTATCTAAAAGTCTATCTCTCATATTACCAAAAAATCGAACGAACAGTTAGTGATTCATTTTTCTAGTTGGCAATTTTAAACGTGAGGAGTAATATGAGCCTTAGAAAACTTGATGCGAAGGAGATTGCGAGATGCGACATCGATTGACCGTGCGTGAGATGCGCTTAAAGCGGATTGAAGCGCTGTACCGGCTTGTGTTTGAGAAGCCGGCCCGTTTTATCGCGACAGGATTTTTGCTCGCCATCTTGACGGGGGCGACATTACTTTATATGCCATTTGCACAGACGCAGCCCGTGTCGTGGATTGACTGTCTATTTATCGCAACGTCGGCCGGCACAGTAACAGGATTATCGACAATTGATATCGGTTCCTCCTTCAACACGTTCGGGGAGCTCGTCATCGTCGCGTTGATTCAAATCGGCGGGTTAGGTTTCATGACGGTCGCCCTCATGTTGCTCAGTGTGCTCGGCAAGAAAATCGGCTTGAAACAGCGGATCCTTCTCCAAGAGTCGCTCAACTTGTCGGGGCCCGGGGGCACGGTCCGTCTCGTCCGCAACATCGTCTTTACGACACTTATCGTCCAATTTATCGGCATGCTGTTTTTGACATTCGAACTGTACAGCACCGGTGATTATCGTTTTGGTGAGGCGCTTTATTATGGCTTCTTCCATGCGGTGTCGGCGTTCAACAACGCCGGGTTCGCGCTTTGGCCCGACAGTTTGATGCAGTTCGAACAAAATACTGCCATCGTCGTCACGATTGCCGTCCTTTTGATGATCGGAGGGCTCGGCTTCACGACGATTGCGGATGCGACCGAGGTGAAACGTTGGAAACGGCTCGCGCTCCATTCGAAAATTATGATCGCCTCGCTCGCCATCGTCAACGGGATTGCCTGGTTCGCACTTATGCTGTTCGAGTGGGTATCGGTTGAAGGGAGCTTATATGGTCGCCCGTTCGGTGAAGCGTTGCACGTCACCTTTTTCCAGGCGGTGACGACACGGACAGCCGGCTTCAACACGATTGATATCTCGATGATGGCTCCTGTCTCCATCGGCGTCATCTTGATTCTCATGTACATCGGAGCGGGGGCCGCTTCTACCGGGTCCGGAATCAAAGTGACGACTGTGGCCGTCATCTTGGCGGATATGTGGGCGTTCATCGTCGGCAAAAAAGAGACGGTCATCTTGGAGCGGACGATTGATGCGTTCCAAATCAAAAAAGCATATATGGTGGCCATTACAAGTTTCTTCTTTATCTTATTGATCACCGCGCTGACCATTTTGACGAACGGGCACATTCCGGCAACGGCACTCTTGTTTGAGACGGTGTCGGCGTTCGGGACGGTCGGGTTATCGCTCGGGATCACAGCGGAACTGAACGGTGCAGGGAAGAGCTTCATCATGTTCATGATGTTACTCGGACGCGTCGGGTCATTGACGATTCTATTCACGGTCGCGCGACAAATGGACCGGAAGATTCGCTATCCAAAAGAGAAGCTGTTAATCGGATAACACACAAAAAGCCCTATTAGGGCTTTTTGTGTGTCTCGTAATAGGACACGACCTTCGGCAAGTAGTCTTTCAAGTCGGGACAGACGATATCTGTCCCACTCAGTGCGCGGAGCGTCTGGGTCGTATCGAAATGGACTTGGTGTCTGAAGTAGGCGAGCAGCTCGCGCGGAACACCGTAACGTTCTGATAGGTGTAATGCCGAAAAACCGGTCTCGGCGACCGTATGCGGGATCGTCCCGCGTGGTGGCCGATCGAACATCGCTTCGTGAATCATGCGGTACACTTCGCGTGCGCCGTGTGGGAACGGGTCCGTCAAATGGAACGTCCGCTTTAAACCGACCGGAGCGTGGGCGAGATAAGCGGTCGCCTCGACGACGTAATCGTACGGGACGAGGTTCACTTCGATGTTTTGGCGACCGATGTACGGCAGCGGCGCCGCTTGGCGGAGCTGGTCCATCAGTTTCAAGACGAAGTAGACGCCGTCAAATTTTTTCGTCTCGCCCGTCTGGCTATGGCCGATGACGATGCCGGGACGGATGATGGTCACAGGCATCGAGCCGAGCTCGCGCGAGACGATGGCCTCGGCTTCATACTTCGTCGCCTCATAATGGTTTTTAAAGCGGACGCGGTGCCACAACTCATTCTCGTAGACGGTGCCTTGACGCCGCCCGGACACGTAGGCGGTGCTGAAGTAGACGTAGCGCTTCAAATGCGGGGCCCGTTTCGCGAGCGAAGTGATGTGTTTCGTCCCGAGTAGGTTGATGCGATACCCGACGTCATACGGGATGCTCAAATCGTAGGCGGCGGCCAAATGGAACACATAGTTCACTTCACGCTCGATGACAGAGCGCATGATTGGATCGAGCACGACTTCCGGCAGTGTGATATCGGCCTCGACGAGCACGAGCTGGTCGTCTCGTAACGACGTGGTATCCAATAGCTCCTGTTTTAAAGCGAGTGCACCAGAACGTTCGGTCGGGAGGTGGAGCGCGTAAATCGTCCCGATTTGATGCGGCAATGACGCGAGATGCGTAATCATCTTCCCGGCTAAAAAGCCGGGGAAACCGGTGAAAGCGTAATGGTTCATGGTGTCTCCTCCGCTAAGTCCAACGTGAACGTGAATGTCGAGCCAACTCCTACACTCGACTCGACCTCGATACTACCGCCGTGTGATTCGATAATCTCCTTACAAATCGATAAACCGAGTCCGGTTCCACCGATTTGGCGCGTATCTGAGTTATCGACGCGATAAAATTTCTTGAATAATTCGTCAAACGCATGCTCGGGAATCCCGATGCCGAAGTCTTGAATGGAGACGTGGGCTTGGTTCTGTTCACGGCGGACCCGTACCTCGACTTCATGGTGATGAGGCGAGTATTTGATCGCGTTCGAGAGCAGGTTGATGATGACTTGCTCGATGCGATCTTTGTCGGCGATCAGGTGAAGCGATTCATCGGCATCATCGAAATGAATCGAGTGATTGCTCGTCTCGCGGAATCGTTCGACGACCTCACGGACGAGTGCGTTTAAGATAAAGTGATCTTTTTTATACTCTTGATTGCCGTCTTCCATCCGTTGAATGTCGAGAAAATCGTTCAACAGGTCGGTCAGGCGCTTCGCTTCTTTCGCCATTGTCTTTAAGTAGCGCTCGCGCTTCTCTGGGTTCAAGTCGCGAGTGAGCATCAATTCGATATAGCCTGACAGCGACGAGAGTGGGGTTCTCAGTTCGTGTGACACGGTGCTGACCAATTCGTTTTTGATTTGGTCCATCCGTTCTTCCTCGGTCCGGTTACGGAACACGAATAAGAAGCCACTGTCCATTCCGATTTGGCGTTTCGTGTCCATGCCCGTCCCATACATCTCGTAATATTGTTCGTCCCGGTCGTTCGGTTGCGGGATCGAGAAGCGCATCGACACTTCGCGAGCCGAGCCGTCGAGCAACAAATCGATTTTTTTCAACATCTCGGTCCGATCGCGCGCATGGAACGTCGTCAAGAGTGGGATTCGCTCTTGCATCTTATTCGGGGCGATACCCGGTAAGTCGAGCAGACGACGGGCGTGTACGTTCATGAACAGGACGCTACCGTTCGACTCGGTCAACACGAACGCTTCATTCGATGCCTGTAAAATCGATTGGATGATATCCCGTTGCCGAGCGATGGCATTCTTCTCCCGTTCAAGCATCCGCTCGACTTTCTTCCGATCGCTGATGTCACGCATGACGGCGACGCGGAGCGTCTGGCCTTGGAACGTCACTTCTTTCGGGTACACTTCCATCTCGAGAAACGTCCCGTCCTCACGACGACCGATGACCTCATACGGTGTTTGGATATGGTTCCGGATTCGGCGCAACACGTCGGCCCGGTACCCTTCGGCGATAAACTCGATTGTTTGGCGACCGACCATCTGTTCGGCCGGGATTCGGAAAATCGTCTCGGCGGCCTTGTTTGCGTCTAAGATCGTCCCACCTTCGTGGAAAAGGACGGCTTCGATGACTGATTCGGCAAACATACGATAACGCTGTTCTTTATGAAGCAACTCGCCTTTCAGCGCCATCTCAGGACTGACATCGAATACGAAAAAGAAAAAGCCGATGACACGTGCTTGTTCATAGACAGGGTGCATGAACAGTTTTCCGACGAAATGGGTCCGGTCTTTTCGTTGGAACTTCCATTCACGGTCGCCTCGATCTAACGCCACACGAA
Organism: Exiguobacterium sp. SL-9; assembly: GCF_004336985.1. Lineage (GTDB taxonomy): Bacteria > Bacillota > Bacilli > Exiguobacteriales > Exiguobacteriaceae > Exiguobacterium. Next base: position 56,655 of record NZ_SJUO01000004.1, on the reverse strand, counting down.
GCATCTGTTCAAATGACAACAATCGCTCCGTCTTGTCTTGGTAATAAGTCCGCTTCTCGCTCAGTTCTCTTGACTCGAATAGACCGAACGGGGTCATTTCATAAAGTACTTCGTGCGGCGCATACCCGAATAGCTCGGTCGCGCCTTTATTGAAGCGACTGATTAACAGGTTCGCATCGGTCATGATCATCGCCATATCAAGTTCGGTGTGCATCATCGCCTCGAACGCGTTGTGTTGCACCGTCACACGTGTATCGAGCGGGAGTGGCTCGATTGAGAGGATGTAGACGTCGCCGTTCGGGATGGCATGAATCCGGATTGTCGGCATCTCATACGTCCAGGAGCGTCCTTGCTCCATCCGTCGTGACAGTTCCATCGTGATGGGTGACTGGTTCACCATATGAAAGATGTTTGATCGCGTTTGTAAGTCTTCAGGGAATTGCTCTAAAAACGGACGGTTTGCTTGCACAATCGTCCCATCCGTCGTGATTAATGCTACACCGTAAGGCAAGGCGTGCAGCAGTTCGCTTTGGAGATGTCCTCGGTTCTCCATTAACGATGATCCCTCCTTCTCTATATCAAACGGGTACATCTTCAATACATTCGACAGCTCCCCCTTTGTTTTCCTGCCTTCAAACGGTAAAGTGAAGACAAGCACACATAGAGAGGACGATGGACGTGAAAGGAATGGGGCTCAGCTTGTTGATTGCCCTCGGATTATGGTGGTGGGACGCGCCGATTTGGAGCATCATCGTATGCGTAGTCGTCGGTCTGCTCTGGCTCATTTGGCGGATGCGTCTCTCGACGATCGATCGCATCGATCGGATGGACGGTCGTGAATTTGAATTATTTTTAGAGGAAGTGTTCACCGCACTCGGTTACACGGTGACGGTGACACCGGCGTCACGTGATTTCGGGGCGGACTTGCTCCTTGAAGCAGAAGACGGATGGACGATTGCGGTCCAAGCAAAACGGTATGAAAAGGCGGTCGGACTCGAAGCGGTCCAGCAAGTGGCGGCGTCCGTTCCGTACTACGGTGTGAACGAAGGCTGGGTCGTGACGAACTCTTCTTACACCGACAGTGCGTACGAATTGGCAGAACCGAATCAAGTTCGTCTGATTGCAAGAATGGAGCTCGAACAGCTGCTGAAAGAGGCCGGTTTCAAGCGATAACATGAGGCGTGTTCACAACTTTGACAGAATGGCGGATTGTGTCGAAGAAAAAGGGGTTGTCTTTTTCATCAATCGATGCAATAATCATCTTCGTCATATGAAATATGTAGTCGCTGAAACGAGAAAAGGCGGCTGACAGTACCAATTTGGGGGTTTCATAGAAAGACCAACCAAACACACACAAATTCAAGGTTGGAACGTATTAGGAGGAAAAGCGGTGCGCAAATTAATTTATGTAAAAGGTTGCGTCTTTACGCAAGGCGAAGCAACCATTTATGACGAGACAAATGATGCGATCGGATCTGTTCACCGCGACGCGGAGGGCAGTGTTCAAGTGCACAACTTGTCAGGCCGTCAAATCGCTCACGGGAAGTACATCCCGAACTGTCAAAAGTGGGTCGTCATGAACCACGACGGGCAAGCGATCGGTCAATTGAAGGACAAATTCTCGTTATTCGGGAAAAAGTGTGAGTACAACGTCTATGAACGCGGTCTCTATACGATTCAATACGATGTCGAGCGTTATAAGTTTAGCGTTCGGGACAAAGCGGGCAAGCTTGTAGCGGAACTTCGCAAACAAGAGGATGACTGCTTCTGTTTGACGAAAGAGGCCGATCAACTCTCGATGTTCGAGTTGTTGTCTGTCCTTAAAACGTTAACAGTCAAATCACGGATGCCAATCGCGGTATCGGTGTAACCAATATGACGAACACCAGTCACCGAGACTGGTGTTTTTTTATAAAAAAAGCTCCATTCGACGAGGTCAAATGAAGCGGTTCAAATAATGTTTGGCCTCAATCTCGAGCGTCGTCACGCGGTGCGCGTATAAACAGAGTTTAAGGACGTGCAAGATGTTCGGGTGGGTGTAGCCTATCTTCTCGATCGAACGCTTCGCACGGGTGTCTAGGAGCTCGATGGGGCTCGTTGATTTGGCGTACTCGGCGTAGAGGCGATAAAAGTCGATTGGTGAGATGAGGTCGTCTTCATCACGATCAGGGTTGTTGAAAATGAGCGCGAGGAGCGAACTCGTCTCTTCTAGCGAGAACAAGTGCTTCAAGTCATCCAGTAAATAAATGATGGCCGCTTGTTGGAGCGAGTATTTTTTGCCAACCCGAGGCACGCCGATGATTTTCCGGACTTCTCGTTTCGTCCAGTTTTGAATCGTGGTGGCGGATAAATGTTCCCCCGTCAACGTGTTCGCCAAAGCGACGATTTGATTGATCGACAATCCGTTCTTTTCAATATGAAACAAATGGATTTTACGCAGTTCTTTCGGGAAATGCTCACGCACGTCCTCGGGGAAGAGGGAGATGGCCCGGTCTACATCGCCAACCCGCATATAGTGAAGGCAATCAGCCAAAGTTTGAATCGAAATTGCGTCGCGCATACAGGCATCCTTTCTATAGCCACCTACGTCCGTTGGCTATACAGTCATTTGACCTCATTCTACCAAATGTTTGAAAAGGAAGCTAGGCTATCGCCTGATTAAGGTATAATGGAAACGTATAAAAAATTGTAGATAAAGGTGGTGCTACGATGAATGAATGGGTCAGTTCCATCCTGTCCATCGTCATTGTCCTAGTGTTTCTCGTCGGTCTTGAACAGATTGGCAAACGCCTCGGCTGGACGGATGAGACAATTCGTAAGAGTGTACATATCGCGGTCGGTCATTGGTCGCTGCTCGCAGTCTGGTTAATGGAGACATGGTACATCGCTGCTGTTCCGCTCGTCTTTTTCACGTTCGCGAACGCGTTCCTTCTTTATAAGAGTCCGTCACCGGTTCACCAGACGGAGCGTAAATCACTCGGTACCGTCTATTATCCGATCGCCTTGCTCGTCATCCTGTACTTTTTCTTCGAATCCGAGCCGCTCGCCTTTTTAGCGGGATCACTCGTTTTGGCTTGGGGCGACGGCTTGGCCGCTCTGATCGGACGCAAATACGGTACAGTGACGTACGACCTATACGGACAGAAGCGATCGTTTCAAGGCAGTATGGCCATGTTCCTCAGTTCATACGCTGTCCTCTTTTTATTATTTTTGTGGGATGATATTCCACTGTGGCAAGTGGTAACATATGGATTTATTATCTCCATTATCGCTACGCTAACAGAAGCGATTTCATATCGGGATTGGGATAACTTTACAATTCCGATTGTCGTAGCGGTAGCGACATCACTATTGCTCTAAACTAATTGCTTTATTGTAAAGAAAACGTTGCTTGTCACCCCTGTCAAAGATTTGTATACTGTGTTTCGTACTGAAATCATTCAGTGACGTGCCTGCCTCTCTCTTGACGAACCGAGGCATGCTTTAAAATTGAACGTAAAGGATTGAGGCAACGCATGAGCTTTTTAGATCAACTACTCACTATCATTCCGGCCGATCGCGTGAAGCAAGATGAACCGCTGTCGGCACACACGTATACAAAATTAGGTGGGCAGGCCGATTATTTTGTGGCCCCGCACACGTATGAAGAAGTTCAAGCCGTGCTTGAGCTCGCCCATCGCGAGAGCGTGCCGTTCATGATTCTTGGCTTTGGATCGAACTTGATTGTCCGTGACGGAGGCCTTCGTGGCATCGTCTTAAACTTGAACGAGTTGAAAACGATTCGTCGAGACGGGAATCAACTGATCGCTCAAGCTGGCGCGGCCATCATCGACGTCTCGCGTCAAGCGTTGACGGAGGAGTTATCAGGCTTAGAATTCGCCTGCGGCATCCCGGGAACGGTCGGTGGAGCGGTGTATATGAACGCAGGTGCTTACGGCGGAGAGACGAAAGACGTCATCATAAGCGCGGTCGTGTTGTCGCCTGAAGGCCAACTCATGACGCTCACGAAAGATGAACTCGATCTCGACTACCGGACGAGCCGGATCTCGAGAGAGGGCTTGATCGTACTTGAAGCGACGTTCGAACTCGAACCGCTCGGCTACGAGGCGATCAAAGAAGTGATGGATGACTTGACGTACAAGCGCGAGTCGAAACAACCGCTCGAATATCCGTCATGCGGCAGCGTCTTTAAACGACCGCCGGGTTATTTCGCCGGTAAGTTGATTCAAGACTGCGGCCTGCAAGGGAAGCGGATCGGTGGAGCGGAAGTCTCGCTCAAACATGCCGGATTCATCGTTAATATCGACGAGGCGACGGCGACCGAGTACATCTCGCTCATTCGTCACGTCCAAGCGACCGTGAAGGAGAAGTTCAAGATTGAGCTTGAGCCTGAAGTGAAAATCATCGGTGAGGACATCGCCGTCGAGAACGCATAAATACGCAAAACGCTCGAACCGATCGGTTCGAGCATTTTTAATGGGGTGACGACATCAAAAAGCCGCCAGCTACGATGCTGGCGGCTTGACGTTTACGCTTGTAATTGCTTCGTGATCGCTTCAGCAGGCGCGACGAACGTGTAGCCGAGGTCACGCGCGACGGCCTCGTACGTGACCGTCCCGTCGATGACGTTCAAGCCTTTGAGCAAGGCGGCGTTTTCACGGAGCGCCGGGAAGATTCCTTTTTGTGCACACTCGACGATATATGGCATCGTCGCGTTCGTCAAACCGAGTGTTGACGTACGTGGGACGGCGCCTGGCATGTTGGCGACCGCATAGTGTTGTACCCCGTAACGCTCATACGTCGGCGCGTCATGCGTCGTAATATGGTCGATTGTCTCGCAAATCCCGCCTTGGTCGATGGCGACATCGACGATGACCGATCCCGGTGACATCTGTTGGACCATTTCTTTTGTGACAAGCTTCGGTGCTTTCGCGCCCGGGATGAGGACGGCCCCGATGACGAGGTCACTCTCGGCTACTTGTTTGGCGATGTTGTAGCTGTTCGAGATGAGCGTGTTGATCGTATTGCCGAACTGGTCATCGATTTGGCGCAAGCGGGCCGGGCTGATGTCCATGATTGTGACGTTGGCACCGAGACCGATGGCGATGCGAGCTGCGTTCATTCCGACGACGCCGCCCCCGATAACTGTGACATTCGCACGAGGTACGCCAGGCAGGCCAGACAACAGAATCCCTTTTCCGCCGTGTGGCTTTTCAAGGATTTGCGCTCCGATTTGGGCGGCCATCCGTCCTGCGACTTCGCTCATCGGTGTGAGGAGCGGTAACGTCCGCTCGACTTCGACCGTCTCGTAAGCGATCGCCGTCATCCCTGAATCGACGAGTGCTTTCGTGAGTTCTGGTTCGGCCGCCAAGTGCAAGTACGTGAAGAGCGTCAAGTCCGGACGGAAATGACGGTATTCAGATGGTTGCGGTTCTTTTACTTTCAACGCCAATTCGACGTTTCCCCAAACATCCGCGGCTGTATCGACAATCGTCGCCCCGGCATCGATATATTCCATGTTCGTGAAACCGCTCCCGACTCCGGCTTCGGTCTCGACGAGTACCTCATGTCCAAGTTCTGTTAACATGGATGCACCCATCGGCGTCAAAGCGACGCGGTTCTCGTTATTTTTAATCTCTTTCAATACCCCGATTTTCATGTATAGCTCCCCTTTCTCTCTACTGACACAATTTGTTCACACTTCTAGTATAGACCCATCCGAAAACGCTGTCTTTAGCATGGATTCTAAAAATGACAACGTCCACTTTGTGAAAAAACACAAAGTGGACGTTAATCGTCTTGTCGGTATTGGCCAGCCTTGATGGCGAGGTAGACGGCGGCTCGTTCGGGAAGGGAGACTTGCGTAATGTTCGTCAGCTCCTCGATGCGTCGAATCCGATAGAGCACGGTGTTCGGGTGGATATGAAGATGAGATGCGACACGTTTGACGTTCCCATCAAAATAGAAATACCATTCGAGCGTCGTGACGAGCTCGGTATGATGGGCGACATCATATGTTTGCAAACGTTCGATGGTCGGATGCGTCTCGAGTCGCAGCCCGATGCGGCGAGCGAGATCTGGGACGAGTTGATAGATGCCAATCTGTTCGAACGTGTGCGTCGTGGCAAGTTCATACGGAAACTTCCGGCGAAGCGATGTGACCCGTCGTGCCTCTTCCATCGCGGCATACAGCATGTCGCTCTCAAAGAAACGACGGCTGACTCCAAGACGCGGCTCCACCTCGTTAAATTTATCTCGCAGCTGGGTCTCGAAGCGGATGGCCCATTGCAAGAGGGCCGTCTCTTCCTCGGCCAACTCCGATTTCATATAATGCCAGACGAGTAACTGTTGACCATCGATTGCGTGCAACACGACCTCAATCGCTTGTTGGGTCGCAAGGACGTAAAACAATCGTTCCGCCAGCTGTGGGGTGATCGGTTGACTGCACTCGATGATCGTGAGTCGACTGGCGACGGCAATCGGGGCGAGTTCATCTAAGCGCTCGCGATGAGCGGACGACAAGTTAGGGGTGGCCAACACTTCTAAAAAGAAACGCTCGAGCTCGGCATCGATGCGTCGTTCATGCATGGCGATGGTCATCAGCAGCTTTTTAGCGATACTTGCCCCTTCTTTCAACACGGTGAGCTCTTGGTCAGAAAACGGGGTCGTTCGGGCGAGACTCCAAATATAACCGAGCACATCGTCCTGTTGCTTGATAACGACAGCGGCACGTTCCCCTAAACCGACGGCCATCCGGGCCGGGATGACGACCGGTTCGTCGCGATCGATCACTTCTTGCAGGATCCCACTTTCCCATAAATCCTCGATGACGGCTTCCGGGACGCGGCGACCGATAATCGTCGCGATTCGTGCCGGATCGGTCGAGTCGGGATGGGTGCTATAGGCGAGTAACTGGTGGTGGCGATTTTCAATCGTGATCGGAGCCCGAATCGCCTGTCCGATGGCTTCGGCGAGCGTATCGAGCGATTCGTAAGATTTCTGCAAAAAAGGCATGTCGATTCCTCCTCTCTCTCACTATACCGTCTCTGTTGTGAAAGTTCACAAAAAGATGAGGTGTTTGGAGAAGAAGGGGCGACATGCCTCCACAATTCATATTAAATCGGGAAAAACAATCCGATGACGAGACCGAGCAAGGCACCGACAATGACTTGGAACGGGGTGTGACCGACCAACTCATTTAAGATCGGCGTCTCATGTTTGATGCCTTTGAAATAGTCATTCAATAAACGAGCCTGGAATCCGACCGCTTGCCGGACGCCTGTCGCGTCGTACATGACGATCGTTGCGAAAATCAAGGCGAGGGCGAACATACTGGAGTCGAGTCCTTCGATGCGCCCGATGACGGTCGTCAATGCGACGACGGTCGAGGAGTGGGAGCTTGGCATCCCACCTGAGGCAAACATGATTTCGAGTTCAAAATCTCGTGTTTTAATGAGTTCGGTTACGAGCTTGGCCGCTTGGGCGATGAACCACGCGAGCAAGGCGGCGAGTAAAGGTTCGTTAAAGAGCAATCGATTCACTTCCTGTCTGACAATGGTATCTACACTATACCCGATTCTGTCAGGCACTAGACGTAAAGTTTTTGTCAAAAAAAGCACCCCGAGCATAGGCTCGAAGTGCTTCTCGGTCGATTTTTGTTACCCGACGACGCCTTCAGTCTCCTGAAGTTTGTCCGCGATATTCTCGATGATATAGCGGTTACGTGGATGCTCCTGGCACTCTTTCGAGCATGAACGCATTTGCTTCGGTTCACACGCTTCACAGCAGAAATGTTGAGCATTACACACCGGGTTGGCACAATTAACGTAACGGACCGTCTTTGTCCCGCAGTGCATGCACTCAGAGACGACCGACGGGTTGACCGTGTTGACGGGGACGTTGATGCGCTCGTCAAAGACGTAAAGCTCGCCTTCCCAGTCTTCGCCTTTCGTCGCGTCGTCTTTGCCGTACATGGCGACGCCGCCTTTAAGGTGGAAAATGTTGTCGTGACCTTGGTCACGCATATATGCGGTAAATTTCTCGCAACGGACGCCTCCGGTACAGTACGTGAGTAACGTTTTCCCTTCGTAGAGGTCCTTGTTCTCTTCGAGCCAATCTGGCATGTAACGAGAAGCCTCTACATCGATTTTGATCGCATTTTTGAAGTGACCAAGATCGTACTCGTAGTTGTTACGAACATCGAGGATGACGACATCGTCGCGATTCATCATCTCTTTCCATTCTGCCGGTTCGAGGTACGCACCGTGCTGTTTAGGCACGTCGAATTCCCCATCAAAGCGCCACGTCACAAGTTCTTTTTTATGACGGACAAAAATTTTCGAGAACGCATGCTCTTCGACTTCATCGATTTTGAACTCGATGTCGCTGAAGTACGGATTCGCTTTCAAGTCGTTCATGTACTGCTCGGTCTGTTCCCAAGTCCCAGAGCACGTGCCGTTGATTCCTTCGGAAGAAATCAAGATGCGTCCTTTGATTCCAAGGTCCTTGCAATACTTCAGATGCTCTTGTGTGAGCGTTTCTGGGTCTTCGATATTGACGTACTTATAGTACAGCAAGACCCGCATTGGTTTTGTTTCCATTTGTGTTACTCCCCTGTGTTCAGTTTTTTGCAGGAAAACGAACGTTGGGTTGTGTCGTTCGACAAACGGACTTGCCTGCAACCACAAGTCCATATTATATGATAGATATCACAGCGGAATTTCGCAAATACTTTTTATTTTTTTTGAAGGCGTGCAGGGGGATGCGTCTTCCTGAGCGAAATCGGGTAAAAAGGTATTAATGAAAGTCGAAGGTGGAAACTGATATGCTCACATCACTCCAACAATGGATTATCCAATTGATTGAATGGCTTCAAGAACTTCCGGGAGGCCCATGGGCAGGACTCGGGGCACCGTTTCTTGAAGCGATCTTCCCATTTCTTCCGCTCGTGCTCATCATTTCAGCGAATGCAGCCACGTACGGGTTCTTGCTCGGGACGTTATTGTCTTGGGTCGGCAGTTTACTTGGGACCATTCTTGTCTTCGCGGCCGTGCGCTACGTATTCCGAAAACCGATGACGCGGTGGCTCGAGAGGCACAAACAAGGAGTATACTGGCTTGAACGAATCAATCATATGAGTCCGATCTCACTTGGCTTTTTATATTCACTCCCGTTCATCCCCGTCAGCTTGATCACGTACTTACTCGCCCTCATTCAAATGCCGCTCCGGACGTTTATCATGGCGGCCGGGTTTGGGAAATTGCTTGTCGTCTTGATTTTCTCCGTCATTGGCGACCAGTGGGAGGAGTTTATTCAAAGTCCGCTCCGCTTATCGATGCTTGGGCTGTTGCTGTTCGTCCTTTGGGCGATCAGCCGTGGTCTCGAAGAACTGCTCAAGCGGCGCGCCTTCAAAAAACGAAACGAACAACTAAAACGTGAACGTGACGCAAAACGTCAAACGACCCTTCGAAGCTAATGCTTCAAAGGGTCGTTTTGGTTAGGCGCGCTTTTTGAAACGCGGGAAGTTAAAGACAATCGCCAATCCGCCACAAATGAAGAGGAGGAACGGATAGAACATATACGGGACGAGTGCCGGTGACGCCGTGTTCGTCAGTTCGGCGGCGATGAGGAGCTGCGCGCCATAAGGCAACAGGCCTTGGACGCCGCACGAGAAGATGTCGAGTACACTCGCTGACTTTTTACGCTCGATGTCATAATCGTCGGCGATGTTCGCCGCGAGCGGTCCGGCGACGAGAATCGAAATCGTGTTGTTCGCCGTCGCGACGTTCGTCGCACTGACGAGCCCGGCGATGCTCCATTCGGCGCCGGCCCGTTTTTGAATCCGCGACGTGAGCGCGTCACGCAAATAAGTGAGTCCGCCGTTATGCGAAATCAGTCCGACGAGTCCGCCCATGAGGAGCGTCAAGATTGAGATTTCGGCCATACCCATCATCCCGTCGGCCATAGCCGTGACGTATGACGTGACAGCCAAACTCCCATCGATCAACCCGATGATGCCGGTCAAGGCGATGCCGCCGAGCAAGACGAGGATGACGTTCAACCCGGTCAAGGCGAGAGCGATGACGGCGAGATAGGGAATCAGCTTGTACCATTCAAACGCGGCCACATCGACAGTCGATTCACCGCTCGACAAGATGGATAAGAGCACGATTGTGATGAGTGCGGCCGGTAGGACGATCCAAAAGTTGGTCCGGAATTTATCACGCATATTTGTGCGTTGGGTCCGGACGGCGGCAATCGTCGTGTCCGAGATGAACGACAAGTTATCCCCGAACATGGCACCGCCGACGACGGCTGCCGCCGCGATGGCGATATTGACGCCGCTCTCTTCATGGATACCGAGTGCGATTGGGGCGAGGGCGGCAATTGTGCCCGTCGATGTTCCCATCGCCATCGAGATGAAAGCCGCGATGACGAATAGACCGCTCAGTAAGAGCGAGGACGGTAAAAAAGTCAGTGCCGCATTGACGGTCGCATCGATGGCGCCGATTGCTTCCGCGACGTTCGAGAACGCCCCGGCGAGCAAGAAGATGAAGACCATGATCAAAATACTAGGGTTCCCCGCACCTTGGGCGACACGTTCAACCGTCTGGGTGACGCTACCTTTCGTCATCATCGCCGCGACGATGACCGCGATCAATGCCGCGATCAAGACCGGAAATTTATAAAAGTCGTCATAGTAGATGCCTGCCCCAATAAAGAAGACGAGGAAGACGAGTAAAGGCAAGAGCGCCCATTTGTTAGCTGTTGGTTGTTCCAATCGATTCACCTCATTTGATTAAAATAAAAAGAGAGCCTTCTGAAAAAAGGCCCCCTCTACAAGAAAACACTTTTTTCATCTTTCGAGCAGACTGCTCGCTGGATTTGGCACAGGTTACCCGCTGCCGAGACGTCACTGGGCCAGTCCCTCAGTCTCTCTTGATAAAAAAGTTGTGATATTCAGTTATTAGACACGTTCCCTAACGTACCTGTTTCACATCCGCTTGTCAATAGCAAACCCCCACGCGGTGAACGTGGGGGATGCGTCAAGTCGTCAAGAAATTGTAATGGGCGACACGGTTGCGTCCGGCGTACTTGCCGCCGACGTAGAGGGCCCGGTCAGCGTTACGAATCGTATCATCGAGGCGTTTATCACCGAACATCAGAATCGTATCAACACCGATCGAAGCGGTTACCGAGATGTCAATCCCGTCGACATGGAACGGTTTGCTCTCGATTTGTTGACGAATCCGTTCGGCGATTTCGATGGCTTGTTCGACATCGCATCGGTTCAACAGCAAGATGAACTCCTCGCCGCCGTAACGGGCGGCAAAGTCGTCGGTACGCAATACTTGGCGAATCCGTCGCCCGAACTCTTGGAGCACACGATCCCCGACTTGATGTCCATGCGTGTCGTTGATTTTTTTGAAAAAGTCGATATCGAGCATCGCGACCGAAATCGGATACATCGACCCATCCGAGATTTGTTGAATCCCGTATTCATAAAAAGCCCGCGCATTGGCGAGAAGCGTCAAACTGTCCGTCCGGCTCTCCGTGTAGAGACGGTCGCGTTCGTGGCAACGACTGATCGTCCGGTTGAACGACTTGAGCAGTTTGACGATCTCGCGTTGAATGATCGGAGGATAGCCGTAGACGTGCTCGCCGGTCATGACGAGCCACGTGCGAATTCCTTCAATCTCCTCGGATCGGACCGAGATGAAACTGTGATAGTCGTCGTTAAATTCCTTCGACAGCGGTGCGTCCCATTCGAAGCGCATCTCATACTCGACTGAGGCTTCGTTCGGATAAGCGTGATCAAGCAAATCAAACACGAGGTGACGGTCAATCGGCTGACGCGTCTTCAAATCAAAGTACAGCGTGCGGTCGAACAATTTAAACTCGACGAACCCCTCGTCATAGTGATTGAGTCGCTCGCATTGACTGAGAAACACTTCGATGGCTTGGGCCTCGCTCTGCGAGAGCGAAACGGCTTCTTTCGCTTCATCATACTGCTCAATCAATGACTTGAAAGCGTCTTGTCGACCTTTTTGGATGACGAGCCGCTTGATCAAAAACGTGAGCGCGGCGGCGATGCTGCTGACGACGAGCAAGTTCGTCTCTCGGAAGAACGATGCCGCCAAAATGAAGATGAGACTGACGATATACGTATAAAACGCGATGTTCAAAAAATCGCGGACCGGGATATCGACCCGGAACCACCAACCGACTTGATACTTTTGGATCACCGTATTCAAAATGATGGCAACAATCAAACCGGCGAGCGGGAGAAACGAGTCTTGGGAATAAAAGCCGAGACCGGTCTCACCGCCGAGTGCAACATACACGCTGGCGGGGATCGCGATTTCTAAAAACGATGTGATCGCGTTCCACGGATACGTGAAGCGGAAGCGCCGAAGCGCGACGCGTGGTTTCAAGTTGACGAACTGAAAGACGAGTAGGCCGATTTGGTTGACGAACAGGGCCGTCTCGAAATCGAAAAACAAGAAAATGATGAGGACGATACTTTCTGAAAATGTGAAGTAGACACCTTTCCGTTCGATGGAGTCCATTTGAAAAATGATGACGAGCAACGCGATTAAAAAGAAATGCAACGGCTCGATGGCCGGTATGTTCAATACGCCTGTCGCGAACAAGGAAATCGTCAAGATGAATAAAGCACTCCAAATACTCCAACCGAGGACGGACATCTTGCGAAAATAGTTCATGGTTCCCTCCTATGTGGGAAAAATTCAATTATGTATGGTAGAAGATTCGGCACTAGCGCGCCATAGTCCTGCCTATCCACCATAATGGCGGAATTCTAGCATTGAGTCTATATGAAATTTCCTCTATAATGAAATTGCTTTTCAACCACATAGACGAAAGTCGATGAAAAAGAGAGTAACGATCGTTCCGTCAACAAAGCGACCTAGGAATTGGTGAGAGCCTAGGCTGACAAACATCGCGAAACGCACTTTTGAGATGCTATCCGAAGCGAGTAGGCGTAGCCGGGGGACCCCCGTTATCACCGATAAAGCGGTCTGCGTCAAGCAGGCAAGAAGAGTGGTACCGCGGGTCATCCCGTCTCTTTGCATCTGTGCAAAGGGCGTTTTTTTTATGAAGAATTTATTAAGGAGGAATTGTAATGAGTTATGAACGCAAATATGCAGAAGCCTTGTCCCGTGTCATCGGGGACGAGTTGACGCTCGACCAGATTGAAGCTTTGATTGAAAAACCAAAACATGAGGCGCACGGGGACCTTGCTTTCCCTTGTTTCCAACTTGCGAAAGCCTACCGGAAAGCGCCGGTCATGATCGCGACGGATATCGCAAACGACTTGAACGACGAATTGTTCACGAAAGTCGAGGCGGCCGGCCCGTACGTGAACGTCTTCTTGAGCCGTGACGTCGTATCACAAGAAATCATCAACACCGTGCTCGACGAAAAAGCGGACTATGCGACGCACGCGACCCGCAACGAGACAATCGTGACCGACTTCTCGTCACCGAACATCGCTAAGCCGTTCTCGATGGGACACCTCCGTTCAACTGTGATCGGGAACGCCATCAACCAAATCGCCCGTAAGAACGGCTACGATGTCGTCGGGGTCAACCACCTCGGAGACTGGGGGACACAGTTCGGAAAACTGATGGTCGCCTACAAAAAGTGGGGCAATGAGGAAGCAGTCCGTGAGAATCCGATTGCTGAGCTCTTGAAGCTTTACGTCCATTTCCATGAAGAAGCGAAGACGCAACCGGAACTTGAGGATGAAGGCCGTGCGTGGTTCAAGAAACTTGAAGACGGCAATGAGGAAGCGACAGAGCTTTGGACGTGGTTCCGCGAAGAATCACTCAAAGAGTTCCAAAAAGTATATGACCTCCTCGGTGTCGAATTCGATAGCTTTAACGGGGAAGCGTTCTATAACGACAAGATGGACCGCGTCGTCACTATGCTCGAAGAGAAAAACCTTCTCGTCGAAAGTGAAGGGGCGATGGTCGTCTCACTCGAGGACGAGAACTTGCCACCATGCTTGATCAAAAAGAAAGACGGCGCGACGCTTTATGCGACACGCGACTTGGCAGCTGCCGTCTATCGTCATGAGACGTACAACTTCGTCCAAGCGAACTACGTCGTCGGCGGCGAGCAGGCGCTTCACTTCAAACAATTGTTCTCAGTTCTGCGCAAGCTCGGCTATGACTTCGTCGATGGCATGCATCACGTGCCGTTCGGGTTGATTTTGCAAGAAGGGAAGAAGATGTCGACACGTAAAGGTCGCATCGTCTTGCTCGAAGAAGTGCTGAAAGAAGCGATTGAGAAAGCTCAAGGCAATATCGCCCAGAAGAACCCGGAACTTGCGAACGCGGACGATGTGGCACGCATGGTCGGTGTCGGCGCGGTCATCTTCCACGATTTGAAGAACGAGCGCATCAACAACATCGAGTTCGACCTCGACAGCATGCTCAAATTCGAAGGGGAGACAGGGCCATATGTGCAGTATACGAATGCGCGTGCGAACTCACTCCTCCGTAAAGGCAACTACGACGGCTCGACGTTCACCGGTGCAGACGACGACCACACATGGGGTGTCGTGACGATGCTCAACGCGTTCCCACATGTAATCACGCGTGCCCATGAGCGCCGTGAACCATCGATCATCAGCCGTTACGTCCTCGACTTGGCGCAAGCGTTCAACAAGTATTACGGTCATGTCCGTGTCCTTGAAGAAGATGCAGGCAAACAATCGCGTCTCGCCCTCGTCAAAGCAGTGACGATCGTATTGACAGAAGGACTCCGTTTGATTGGCGTTCAAGCTCCAGAAGAAATGTAAGCACAAAGAAGGGACCCTTTTAAGGGGGTCCCTTTTCTTACGCCTTCATTCGTGTGACCGTCCGGGCTTTCGTATCATACAAACACCATTCCCGGTCGAAGATGACGGCACCGACGTTAATGACGTAACGCTTTTTCTTTAACGTGAACGGCTTCCCGATTTCCCAGGGGATCGAGCGGCCTTTCCGGTAAATTCCCGGGATGTGGCTGTGTCCGATAAAGACGAGCGGATACTTGCCCTTCTCGACGATCGGTTCCCAGGCTGGGCTCCAGTTCACTTGATGACCATGTAAGAACAACGCCTCATCGAGCGTCGTCTGTTCCGGTAATAACGAAATCCGGGTCTTGATCGGATGCGACACGACGAGCACCTCATCAATTCGTTCCTCTTGATTGCCACGCAGGCTCGGGAACGTGAGCAGCGCCTCGTAGTCCGGGTCGTACGACACGACGTCGGGTACTTCGTGGAACCGTTCGTTCCGTCGCTTCTTGCCGATATGACATTCATACAAATCGCCGAGGCAGAGGATATGTTCCGTCTCACGCCGGACCGAATCGAGGACGGCCTTCAAATCATCAAACGAACCATGCGGGTCACTGATGATGGCGAGTTTCATCGGTAGTTCGTGAATTGGGCATCGACGGACAATTCGAGCTCACGAACGAGTTGCATGACGGCTTGAAGATCGTCGCGTGACTTGGCCGTCACTCGGATTTGATCGTCTTGGATTTGCGACTTCACTTTCAATTTCGATTCTTTAATGGCGTTGTTAATCTTTTTCGCATCGTCTTTATCGATGCCGCTCTTCAGCTTGACGCGTTGGCGTACGGTGCCACCGAGGGCGCGCTCGACTTTTTGATAGTCGAGGTTTTTTGTCGGCACGCCGCGTTTGATCAGTTTCGTGATCATGACGTCCTTCAATTGCTCGAGCTTATAGTCGTCATCTGAGACGAGGACGAGATCGCCGTTGTCGAGTGACATCTCACTCTTCGATCCTTTAAAGTCGTAACGGTTTAAAATTTCTTTCTCCGCGATTTGAATCGCGTTCTTTACTTCTTCGAGGTTCATTTCTGACACGATATCAAAAGAATTGTCTTTTGCCATGTTTCATCCATCCTTTACAAGGGTTTTGTTATAATGATAGCAGATTTGAAGTAGTGAAGGAGTGAAAGAGATGGAACATACTATCGATCAACAGACAAATGTAGATTTAGACCATATGGCGTATCACGGCAAAGACCTTGGGGTGACGTTTAAAGGTGATATCATCCGGTTGCGGGTCTGGTCGCCAGTCGCCGAAGCGATGACCGTAAAATTATACCGGACGCCGCGAGCACGAAAGTTCGAACGGATTGAACTCGAACGGGCTGAGAAAGGGACGTGGGTCCTTGAGCTCGACCGCGCCTCATTCGAAGGATATTTTTACGTGTTTGAAGCGGTCGTCGCCGGCAAGCGCGTCGAGTCGCTCGATCCGTATGCGAAAGTCGTTGGTGTCAATGGGAAGCGCGGGTGTCTGCTCGACCCGTCAGCGCTCAACCCGGACCATTGGGTCAAAGAACGTCCGCTCTTCCACTCTTCACAAGAGGCGGTCATTTATGAGGCGCACGTCCGTGATTTGACAAGCCATCCGGATAGCGGCGTCATGCATCGCGGGAAATTCCTCGGGATGACCGAGGTCGGCACGAAAACGTCGAACGGTTATCCGACCGCACTCGACTATATCACCGCGCTCGGTGTCACCCATCTTCAACTTATGCCGTTCTTCGATTACGGTTCAGTGAACGAGTCACGCGAGAGCGAGGCGAATTATAACTGGGGCTATGACCCGGTCCATTACTTCGCTGTCGAAGGGTCGTACGCCTCGTCCGCCGATGACCCGGCCGCTCGCATCATCGAATTGAAGGCGATGATTCAGGCACTGCACGACCGTGGCATCCGTGTCATCATGGACGTCGTGTTCAACCACACGTACGACGCCTTGACGACACCGCTCGGCCAGTTCGTACCGGATTACTATTACCGGTTGAACGAGGACGGGACGCTGGCCGATGGTTCGGCGTGTGGAAACGATACGGCGTCAGAACGCGCGATGATGCGTAAATTGATTGTCGAATGCGTCTCATACTGGGCGAAAGAGTTCATGATTGATGGCTTCCGCTTCGATTTGATGGGTCTCCATGACGTCAAGACGATGAATCAAGTCCGGAAAGCGCTCGACCGCATCGACCCATCGATTCTCGTCACCGGGGAAGGGTGGGACCTTGACACGCCGCTCTCGGTCCGCAAGAAAGCGAACCAACATAATGCCCATAAGATGCCACGCATCGCTCAGTTCAACGACGCGATTCGCGACGGCGTGCGAGGGGATGTGTTCATCGAGGACTTGCCAGGTTGGATCAGTGGCAACACGGATTTGACGGCGGACGTCAAGCGCGGTATTGCGGGCGCGGTCACGAGCCAGAGTTTTGCTGATGAACCGAACCAAGTCGTGAACTATGTCGAGTGCCATGACAACTTGACGCTTTGGGACAAGCTTGCCGCCACGAACCCGGACGATGATGAGACGACACGTCGCCGCCGGCATCGCCTTGCGACATCAATCGTGTTGCTCAGTCAAGGTCTTCCGTTCCTGCATAGCGGTCAAGAGTTCTTCCGCACGAAAGATGGGGACGAGAACAGTTTCAACTCGGGTGAGGTCGTCAACCAATTGGATTGGACACGTGCCGAACAAGAGACGCCGAGCGTCGAGTACGTGAAAGGATTGATCAGTCTACGCAAACAATATCCGTTGTTCCGTCTCGAGAACGCGGAGCAGATTCGTAAACACTTGCGCTTCTTCGACGAAGAAGAAGGCGTGATCGCCTTTGAATTGAGCCGCCACCTCGAAGGATACGTCGAACGTCACCTCGTCTACCATAACGGGCTCGAGGAAGCGGTTGAGGTGAAACTGCCGGCCGGTAAGTTCGAGGTTCACGTCGAAGACCATACCGTCAATTTGACAGCGCCGCGCCTGATTGAAGAGCGTCACGTCACGGTGGCACCGCTATCGACGCTCGTCGTGACGGAACGCCGCCCGGATTACAGCAAATATGCGGTCGCCGGTGGGGCTGCCTTGGCCATCCTCGGTCTCTGGTACGTTGCGAAGAAACGCAAGAAAAAACAACAGTAAACAAAAAAGGAGACGTTATTCCGTCTCCTTTTCCTCGTTTGTTTCAGTATTGGCTGCCTCGAGTTCCATCATCTTCTTGACGAGGATGTGTTTTGGCATATGCATGAGCTCCTCGAGCGGAACGTTCAGCTTGTTCGCAAGCTCGACCGCCGTCTCGGGAGAGAGTTGAAGTGGGCGCATGGAGGTCCCTCCTTTCTACTTACAAGTCTGTTACTGCCAGTATACAGGAAAATCAGACGTATTGAGAATGTGTTCGGTGAACACATTCAAAATCGAAAAATACGTCGGGCGTTGCTAAGCTGAAACTAGGAAGTGATCAAATGTACAAACAAGTAGCAGACTATCAATTTCATCAAACGGTTGAATGGTTGGAGCGCGTTGGTGAAGGATGGATGTTGTATTTGGCGCAAACGGGTTTTCTGTTTTTCGATGAGACGTTCCAAATCCGATGGGACCTCGAGTGGAAATGGGCACCGTGCGCACTATATATTGAACCACATGGAAGAAGAGCCATCGCGCTGTTTCGAGATTTACAGACTTACGGAGTCATGGATGTAACAAATGGGACGATGGAACAATATCCGATTCCACGGACGTTTCATGACGATTGTTTCAGTAACCTGTACCATTGGTCAGGAGACGACTTGTATCTTTACTCAGCCGAGTCAGATATCGTCGCCTTGAACTTGAACGACCACACGTTCCGGTATAGCCGTTACGAAGAAGTTCCAGAGTTCGGAAATATCCTTGAGCTTGCTTATCAGCCAACCTATGATTTCGAACGATTCACGGCACCTGGCCTTGTGACCTTGTACGATGAACCCAATCAACAGTTCATGGTCGAAAACGTCACAGCAGGGGAGCGTTGGACGATTCCGTACGGGGGTGACCGCGATTTGGTCATCGTCGATCAAATCGGCGAAACGACCGCGATTACTTCGATGACGTCGTTCCAACTGTTTGAGCGCGATCGTGAAGTGTTCTCATCTGAAGTGTGTGCTGAAACTGAATTACTGAAAGTCGTCTTATTGGACGAACCGGGCGACCGACTTGTCGTCTTGTCAACACCTCGCCACTTTTGCCATTGTTGGCTTCAAGTGTTCGAACGTTGACGCTCCTGGACCAGACCATGGTTCAGGATTTTTTTACGAAGGCTGACAGAATCTCGTCTCAAAACGGGAACAGTCTTCTTAGATGGAGAGGAGTGGACAGGGATGGAACGATTGGGAAAAAACTTGGTTCGATGGCGCTATGCTGTCGTGTTGATTTGGACGGTGTTACTCGCCGTATCGGTTTATTTCGGACTGCAGTTGCCAAGTGAGTTACGCGGTAACGGTTTCGCCATTCAAGACGGGCGTTTCGCCCAAGTGGAAGACAAATTGAACGACCGGTTCGACCGGGCCGGTGCCTCGATGATCGTCTTGCTCGAAGGTGGGGATTTGGACACGATCATTGAACAGCAACGCGATCAACTCGTAGAGGTCGATGGGGTCGACGACGTGATTACGCCTGCCGAGAATCCGGAGGCCCGCGATGGGGACGTCGCTTACTTATTGCTCGAGTTCGAGGACTACGATACGGCTGAGGCGTCGATTGAGGACGTTCGCAGCGCCTTGATTCGCGACACGGATACAGACGTGCGGCTGACCGGAGAGCCGGTCTTCGCCGATGACTTGAACGAGGCATCAAAAAATGACTTGATTCGGGCCGAGTTGATTGGGATCCCGGTCGCGTTGCTCGTGCTCTTGCTCGTCTTCGGGACACCGCTCGCCGCCTTCATGCCTTTATTTGTCGGGTTAATCACGTTCATCGTGGCGGCGGGTTCGCTATTCTTCTTTGCCCAGACGATGGAACTGTCCATTTTCGTGTTGAATGCGGTCGCGATGATTGCCATCGCGCTCGGAATCGACTTCTCTTTGCTGCTCGTCAATCGATACCGGGAAGAACTCGTGACAGGGAAGTCGCGTGAGGCCGCCATCGTCCGAACGGTCGCGACGGCCGGACGTTCGATTTTATTCTCAGGACTTTGTGTCTTCGTCGGACTGGCTGGACTTTTATTCATCCAAGTCGACGTGTTTCAAGCGATCGCCCTCGGTGCGTTGATTGCCGTGGCGGGTGCGGTCTTGTCGGCGCTCACGCTATTGCCATCTGCTCTGTACATCGTTGGGGACGCGATTAATAAAGGACGTCTCGTCAAAACGAACGAGACGCGCTCTGAAGTGCGCTGGCAAAAGTTGGCCCGTTTCGTGATGAGACGTCCCGTCACGATGACACTCGTGGCACTCTTGCTGTTACTACCGAGCCTTTGGTTCGTCCGTGACCTCGAACTGAACATCCCAGATGCCGATGCGCTCCCGACCTCGTATGAGTCGCGGGCCGCCCTTGAACGGTGGGACGATGTATTTGGCGAGACGTCGACCGATGCAGTGCTCTTATTTGAGACGAATGATTTGACCGATCCGATGATTCTCGACGAATTGACGGCGCTCACTGAGGAACTGTCTGCCGATCCGATTGTCGATAACGTCACGACGTTCCTCACTGCTTCCGGGCTCGAACCGGCTGAATTCCAACAGCTCGTCGAAGTGGCACCCGAACAACTAGAGGCGCTCGATCGTCTCGTCACGCTAGAAGGGAATACAGACCTCGCGCTCGTCAACATCAGCTTCGACGTCCCGCCGAGCGACAAGGACGCTCAGGCGTTCGTCCGTGATTGGCGCGAGAACGGCTTCGATGTCGGGGGACCGGCCGCGTTCAACGAAGAGATTTATGAAGAGATTTACGACAGTATCCCGTATGCGGTCATCACTGTCATTTTGGCGACGATGGTCATCCTCATGTGGGCGTTCCGTTCTGTCTTGATCCCAATCAAAGCGATCATCATGAACGTGCTTGGTCTCGGAGCGACGTTCGGACTGCTCGTCATCATCTTCGAATCCGGTTACGTATATGACGCCGAGACGATCAGTATTTTGACCCCAGTGTTCATCTTCTCGCTCGTGTTTGGCCTGTCGATGGACTATGAGGTGTTCCTCGTATCACGGATCGAAGAATATTACCGGGAGACTGGGGATAATGATTACGCGACGGAGATGGGTCTCGCGAAAACGAGCAAAATCATCACATCGGCCGCAGTCATCATGATCGTCGTCACGGGAGCGTTCGCCTTCACCGGCGTCAGCCCAATCAAACAGCTCGGGGTCGGCATCGCGCTCGCCATCTTTATCGACGCGACAATCATCCGCATCTTGCTCGTACCGTCCTTGATGAAACTGTTCGGGAACTGGAACTGGTGGTGGTTCGGGAAGAAAGATTTACCGAAACGTAATCTACACTAAATATACATTTAATGAAATAGTCATGAAAATGTGTTAAAATAGTCTCATGATTACGCGCAATTTGGGAAAGGAAGGTCTTTATGGATACCGAGAGGACATGGCCTCTGTTTCAATTACCGGACTTCTAGCGTTGAGTTTTTTACAGGCGACATCATTGTAAAAAATCAACAAACGGAAGATCGGAGATGGAACAGATGGAACCGCGGCTACGACTGAGGATCCTCCTCTCCGTTGAAAACGGGGAGGACAATCGGAATGAAACGAGTTGCTACCATAGTGCTCGGAACGCTGATCATGGCGTTCGGTTATTATTATTTGAATGAACAGTTTGGTTTGGCAGAAGGGGGCTTTGTCGGGTTAGCATTACTCGGCCGCTATCTATTTGATATCGATCCAGCGATTTCGATGATCGTGCTCGACATCCCCTTCTTTTTAATCGCCCTTTGGTGGAAGGGCTGGCGCTTCGTCGGACAAGCCGTGCTTGCCGCCGCGTCGTTATCGCTCAGTTATGCGATGTGGGACCGCTTGGATTTACTCACATTCGACATCCAAGTCTGGCCGGCGACGTTGTTTGCCGCTATCGCCAGCGGGATTGTCACCGGCTACGGGCTCGGTCTCGTCTTGAAGTCAGGCGGGGCGACCGGGGGCGACGATTTATTCGCTCTCGGCCTATCTAAATGGACCGGCGTATCGGTCGGGACGATTCTCATCATATTTGATGTCATCGTCTTGGCGATCTCGCTCATCTATTTGCCGCTCTCGAACGCGCTCTACACGCTTCTCGCAGTCTCGATCGCGGGTCGTGTCGTCACGAAGATGTTGGCGGACGACGTGGTCGAACAGCCTGCACCGGCAGTGATTAAACCTAAGCTTGCACCAAAAAACGATCTCGCGTGAGATCGTTTTTTTAATGGTGTATGTAAAGGAGCTTGTCATTACTTACTTTTCGATTGAACTCGCAATTTTCAATAACTCTTCTTTTGAAAGACGACTCCCTGAATAGTCGATTGCGTATTCAACATTTTCGTGTTGCCAACTGACCATTTTTGTTTGATCAACCTCTGTATAATGTCCACTCGAGCCATCTAGTAACTCGATAGACTCGTCCCAACTAGTGACGTGATTCCAGCCGAGGTTTGTCGTGGTCCATATCGTCAACGATTCGACGTCGTTCTCGTATACAAGTTTGACTTGACTCAAATTGACAAGATTGGAGTACTGATTCGTTGTTTCGATTGGAAGATAATTAGGTTCATTAACTTTGAAAGGAACGAACGATGTCGTGAATGTGAGTGGTAATGGAGCCCGTCCAGCAATCAGAAGAATAAAAATCAAGCCAAATATGACTTTGAATATGGGACGGCTGGTTCTTTGATTTGTTTGACGGGTCACTGGTCTGTCTCCTCTCATTCTAATCACTTCTAGCATACCGAAATAACATTCTAAATAGACGATTGTTTTATGTAACAGGGACATGAGAAATCAAATCTGCGGAGAACAGTAACAAACGTCACAGCGCTTTCTGGAGCTGTTGCTCTACACTAAACATAGAAGGAGGGAGTCACATGACATGGATGATTCCAAAACAGCACGGTGCTTGGTCGATGCTGATCTTACCGTTCTTACTCGGCGGCATTGTCGGAGGGTGGACGCTCGCGCACATCCCGTTCGCCATCGCCTGGTTGTTCGTCTATATGGGAACATTTTTCTTGTTCCAATACATTAAGCAACGAAAGAAGTCTAAGGGGCTGTTGCGTACGGTCGTGACGTATTTGACGATTGCGACCGTCGCCGCCATCCCGGTGTTTCTGTCCGAGTGGCGTCTCGTCTGGTTCGTCCTCGCCATGATCCCGTTCGGACTCGTCAACGCCTATTTCGCCAAAATCAAGGACGAGCGTAACGTCTGGAACGACGTCAGCGCCGTCACCTCATTTTGTATCGGCGGGACGGCGAGTTATTATCTCGGGGCACATGCCTTGGATGGGACGATGATGTGGATGTTCGCTTTGCCGTACTTATATTTCCTCGGAAGTATCTTTTTCGTCAAGACGATGATTCGAGAGAAAAAGAGTCTATTCTATCGAAACGTATCATGGGGGTATCACTCCTTGCTCGTCGCCATCTTCATCGCGTTCGGCTATCCGATTTTGGCACTCGCTTACGCGCCAAGTCTCGTCCGGGCGGTCGCGTTCTACGGCAAAAAGATCCCTATCATGAAGATCGGGATCGTCGAAATCGCCAACTCGGTGTTCGTGCTCGGTTGTCTCAGTTGGTATTTATTTAGTTGAGAAGGGGAAACCCTTCTTTTTTTAATCGCTCGAAGATGTGCTCGAAATGATAGCCACGGTCGTCGCGGCCGTTGCTGCTTGTTGCATGGCGAGCAGATGAGCGAACGTACCGTGTAACAGTAAATCGCTCGCGTCTTCCTTGATGTTGTTCGCCGCGACGAGTTGCAGGGCGACCGTCAACGCGTGGGCGTGGAACCAGCGATGCTTTTCCTTCTCGGCGTTCGTGATGTCGATCAGGTCACGCTCATCGTTGTCGTTCGGGGCCGCGACGATGGCCAAGAGGGCGAGCGCTGGCAGATGCTCGTTTTTGACGGCGATTGCTTGTCCTTGGAGCCGCGTGCGCCACTCGAGGAGGCGGTTGATGACCTCGTCTGAAGGCAAGTCGCTAAAAGCAAGCAGATGGGAGACGAGTTGGAGCTCGTTTGAGCGGGGTAACTCGGCCTTCAACGCTTCGTAATACGTCTCAATCCGTTGACTCAACGCATCGTGGTCATCGAACGCTTGCACCAGGACGAGGGCGGACAAGAGGTCTTCTTCACTCGTCAGCCAAGGATGGTTTCGTTTGAACGTCTGATAGAGTGCGCTCGCCTCATCGAGACGACGCTCGGGTTCATCAACGTTGATCAGTTGGCTCGCGATGAAGGGACGTAACATACTGAACCGGAAATGTTTTCGGTCGAGCAACGTGTCGAGTCGGAGTGCCTCGTCAATGGCCGGTTCGATGTCCTCGTATTTGGCGTCAAGAAACGACAGCCAGACGAAATTATTGCTGCCGCGAAACTTGGAGAAGGCTTTCGTTTTTCGTTTGACGGCCGCTTGAGCCTGCTCGAATCGCGCTTCATCGAACGGGGTATCGTGTATGGCGTAATTGATGGCCATCAAGCGTCGGAAGTCATCGGTGAACCATTTTGTCGCTCCTCGGATTGCCTCGAGTGCTTCGAGGTAATGCGTATAGCGTGTCATCATCAGCAATTCCTCCTTTTTCTACTTATACGAGCCCAATCGAAAGAATGATTCAAAAAAAGCCGCCCTGGATTCGTCCGGGGCGGCTGCTTGTTATTGGACTTGCGTATACAACTTCTGCATGTACTCGTTCACTTCATCGGCCGCTTGGAACATCATGAATGAATGTTGCAAGATGATCTCTGGCGAGAAACCGAGGTCGAGGTCGAGCGTCGAGGCGAGCGTGACATCACGGTCGCTATCGAGTACGCAACGGAAGTATTTGAACTCTTGGTTGAACTCGTTCAAGGCGTTAAGAATCGGTAGGTCTTCCACGTAGTCCGGCACGTGTGTGACTGTCGCGGCATACAATTCCGCATCCGTCGTCTTTTTATTGAAGGCGATAATCATAACGGGCTGGGCCCCGGATTTAGTCGTTTCACGCGTCAAGAATGTGACGTGCGTTTCAGTCTCGCTCTCTTTGAACGTCATATTGCGTTCAGCGACGAGCGCTTTAAATGATTCTACTTTTTCTTCGAAGTTCACAAACAAGTCCCCCTTAAAAGTCGTTACTCTAACTTTCTCCCATTTGCGGAGGGAAAGCAAGGGGAACTAGCGTTTCATCAACATTTTGATGGCTTCTTCAACGGTTTCTGACGTATCTTCACCATCTTGTTGGGCGGTAATGATACACTGCTCCAAGTTCTTGGCGACGATAATCGTCGAGGCCCGGTCGAGCGCCGATCGAGCCGCGCTCAACTGCGTCACGACGTCGCGGCATTCTTTTCCTTCTTCCATCATCCGGATGATGGCCCGGATTTGACCTTCGACCCGTTTCATCCGGTTCAACACTTTTGCATCGTATTGATACTGTTCCATTAGATTCACCTCTATATTCAAATCGTTCAGTAACCCAACTATTTTATGTGTAGTCTCATCTTAATACGTGGGGGAGTATGTGTCGAGCCACAACGTTTGAAGTGAAGATTTTTAAAAGTTTACCGATTCGACAAACAAATCCCTTGCAATCAAATACCATAGGGGGTATATTAATGACGTGGAAGCGATATGTTCAATGAATCACAAAGATTCCTCGGACGCCCGCTGCCAAACTGACTATGAAACAAGTGAAGCATCATAGATGAAAAGGATGGGTAAACGAACATGAAAGCATCTGCTTTAAAACGTCAAATGGACTTTGAAGTACCGGTGAACATCGTCGACGTTCGTGAACGTGACGAGTTCCAAGAAGCGCACATTGCTGGCGCGACCAATTATCCGCTATCGGAAATGTCGGAATGGATCGAGACACTCGATCCTGAAGCAGAATACATCGTTCTCTGCCGTTCAGGTGCTCGCAGCACGCAGGCAACTTGGCAAATGGAAGCGAAAGGTTATAAAGTGGTCAATATAGAAGATGGCTTGATGAGCTGGCCTGGTGAAGTCATCAAAGGAGGAAATGAGCAATGAGTAAAAAAATCGTAATCGTCGGTGGAGTGGCCGGTGGCGCTTCGGCAGCCGCCCGTCTTCGTCGCTTGAATGAAGAGAACCATATCGTCATGTTCGACCGGGGCGAGTATATTTCGTTCGCCAACTGTGGTCTCCCATATTACATCGGTGACGTGATTCAAGATCGTCAAAAATTGCTCGTTCAAACCGTTGAAGGGATGAACAAACGTTTCCAACTTGATATCCGTAACTTGACAGAAGTGACGAAAATCAATCGTGCCGAGAAGACGGTATCGGTGAAAAACGTCAAGACAGGTGAGACATACGATGAGTCATACGACGTACTCGTCTTGTCGCCAGGAGCGAAACCGATTCGTCCGAACATTCCTGGGATTGAAGAGGCGGAAGACATCTTCACGCTCCGCAACATTCCGGATACGGATAAAATTCGTAGCTACGTCGACGACCAAGCACCGAAACACGCGACAGTCATCGGTGGTGGCTTCATCGGGATCGAGATGGCTGAAAACTTACGGGAACGTGGTGTCGACGTCACGCTCGTCGAGATGGCCGATCAAGTCATGACACCGCTCGACCGTGAGATGGTCTCACCGGTTCACGAACACATGCGTCTTCACGGCGTCGACCTTCAGCTCTCTGACGGGGTCGATTCGTTCTCTGAGAAAGGGAAACGTGTCCACTTGAAGAGTGGTCGCGTCATCGAGACCGATATGGTCGTCTTATCAATCGGTGTCGTACCAGAATCGTCAATCGCAACGGAAGCGGGACTTGAAACAGGCATCCGTGGCGCCATCCGCGTCAACGAGAAGATGCTCACGTCAGATCCGAACATCTACGCCATCGGGGACGCCGTCGAAGTGCTCGATTATATCTTTAAAGAGCCGACGGTCGTTCCACTCGCATGGCCGGCCAACCGCCAAGGTCGTCTTGTCGCCGACATCATCAACGGTCGTGACGTTAAATACAACGGAACGATGGGGACTGGGATCGCCAAAGTATTCGATATGACCGTTGCTTCAACAGGTTGGAACGAGAAACGTTTAACAGCAGCCGGTAAAGAATTCGAAGCCGTTCACGTGCACCCGGGTTCACATGCGGGTTATTACCCAGGATCGACACCAGTATCACTCAAACTCTTGTTCCATCCGACGACCGGTGAAATCTACGGCGCGCAAGGTGTCGGGATGAACGGTGTCGATAAACGCATCGATGTTATTGCGACAGCGATGAAAGGGGGCTTGACGGTCCTTGACCTTCCAGACCTTGAACTCAGCTACGCACCACCGTTCAGCTCAGCGAAAGATCCAGTCAACATGATCGGCTACGTCGCGTCGAACGTCGTCCTCGGCGATAACGAAGTCGTGCACTGGAACGAGATTGACGAGTTGGTCCAAAACGGCGCGACATTGCTCGACGTCCGTGACGAGTCAGAACATGAACTTGGCAAGATTCCTGGTTCAATCAACGTTCCGCTCAACTCGCTACGCGATCACTTGGACAACTACAGCAAAGACGAAACGATTTACGTGACGTGCCAAGTCGGGCTTCGCGGATATCTCGCATCCCGCATCTTGCGTCAAAACGGATTCAAGGTGAAAAACTTGAGTGGTGGCTACAAGACGTGGTCACAAGTAAAACGCGATTTCGATGCCATCAAGGCAGACGCGTCGGCAGCAAATGAGACTGCCGCAACAGTAACGGAGGAGGCACCACCAGCAATGACGAATGAACCAGTCGGGGAACCGATTTTCCTAGATACGTGCGGTCTGCAATGCCCGGGACCAATCTTAGAAGTCAATAAAAAAGTAGCCGAGCTCGGAGAAGGCGAGACGCTTCGCGTCCTCGCGAGCGACCCAGGTTTCTTCGCGGACATCGAAGCATGGGCGAAGAAAACGGGCAACAAGCTCGTCTCGAAACAGTTCGTGAACGGTCGCGTGGAAGCAATTCTTCAAAAAGGTAATGGTCCTGTGGCTGTACAAGCAGGGGCACCAGCGACAGACGGCGCATCGATGGTCGTCTTCAGCGGAGACCTCGACCGCGCGCTCGCTTCGTTCATCATCGCCCAAGGTGCGGCGGCGATGGGCAAAGACGTGACGATGTTCTTCACATTCTGGGGACTCAACGTCATCCGTAAGCCAGATGCACCGGAAGTGAAGAAACAAGGTCTCGAGAAGATGTTTGGCATGATGATGCCGTCACATGCGGGCGAGCTTCCGCTCTCGAACATGAACTTCGGTGGCGTTGGTCAGAAGATGATGAAGAAAGTGATGAGCGACAAAAACGTGCCATCACTTGATGAAATGATCAAATCGGCTCAAGAAGCAGGCGTCAAAATGGTCGCTTGTACGATGTCGATGGACGTCATGGGAATCAAAGAAGAAGAGTTGATTGACGGCATCGATCTCGGTGGTGTGGCAGCATACCTTGGGGCGGCTGAAGGCGGCAACTTGAACCTCTTTATCTAATCAAATGATGGAAGATGGGCGACCGGTCACTTGACCGGTCGCTTTTTCTGTTGTTCGACATCCCACGTGAAATTTGTCGAAAAGGATTGCAATTTTTAGATGTTTTTCCTATAATTCTACTCATGTGAAGAAAGTTGACATAACTTTTTCTTATAACTTATACATACACGGAGGATTTAAAGATGGAGAAATTCGTAGAAGGTCTCGTTTCATCAGCCAACGACTTGCTTTGGTCGTCAGTGCTAATCGTTGTCCTTGTCGCCTTAGGTTTGTACTTCACCGTCCGCATGGGCTTTGTCCAGTTCCGGATGTTGCCTGAAATGTTCCGCCTCTTGTTCAAAGACGGCATGAAACGTGAAAAAGGCCAAGTCTCGTCGTTCCAAGCGTTCGCCATCGGGACGGCAGCACGCGTCGGAACGGGGAACATCGCCGGTGTCGCGACAGCCATCGCGCTCGGAGGTCCAGGAGCCGTCTTTTGGATGTGGCTCATCGCCCTCATCGGATCAGCTTCAGCGTTCGTGGAAAGCACGCTCGCACAAGTCTACAAGATTCGGGACGGACGCACATGGCGTGGAGGTCCCGCTTACTACATGGAACGTGCCCTCGGTCAGCGTTGGCTCGGGATCTTATTCGCAATTCTCATCACGTTCTCGTTCGGATTCGCGTTCAACTCGGTACAATCGAACACAATCTCGCTCTCGATGAGCAACCAGTTCGGTGTGAGCACGACGACAGTCGGTCTCGTCTTGGCCGTGATCACAGCGATCGTCATCTTCGGTGGGATTCAATCGATCGCCGTGCTCTCGAGTATCATCGTCCCGGTCATGGCGGGTGGCTATATCTTACTTGCCGGCTGGGTCATGATCTCGAACGCTTCACTGTTGCCGGAAGTATTCGGCTTGATTTTCTCAGAAGGTGTATTCGGTCTTCAACAATTGTTCGGTGGTGCGATCGGAGCGATGGTGCTCCAAGGAATTCGTCGCGGCCTCTTCTCGAACGAAGCCGGGATGGGTTCAGCCCCGAACGCGGCAGCGACTGCTGAAGTGTCACACCCGGTCAAGCAAGGCTTGATTCAATCGTTCAGCGTCTTCGTCGATACGCTTCTCGTCTGTACGTCGACAGCGATGATCATCTTACTGTCAGGTGTAGCCGGGTCGGAGTCGTTCGCGGGTGTTGAATTGACACAGGCGGCGCTCACGGCTGAAATTGGTCCGATGGCGACATCGTTCCTCACGATTGCGATTTTTTTGTTCGCGTTCAGCTCGATTCTTGGAAACTACTACTACGGCGAGACGAACATCCAGTTCATCTCGGATAAAAAGATTTACGTCACGCTCTACCGCATCGGTGTCGTCGGCATGGTTCTCTTCGGAGCCGTCCGTTCGGCCGGTCTCGTCTGGTCGATTGCGGACGTGTTCATGGGTCTCATGGCACTCGTCAACTTGTATGCAATCTTCCGTCTCGCGAAAGTCGCTCGTCTCGTCCTCGACGATTACTTGGAACAACGCCGCCAAGGTGACGATCCGGTATTCTATGCCGATTCGATTGACGATTTGCCAGGCCGCGAGTACATCGAGGCTTGGGAAACGGCAGAAGAGGAAGAAGTCAAGACAGGCACGATTCGTTCATAAACGCCAAACCGTCTACGAAAACACGTAGGCGGTTTTTTTGCGCCTAAAAGATGGGTAAACTGAAGAAAAGGGGGGCGTTCAATTATGGAGACGACACATTATATACGCATTTCCCCAGAAGTATGGGTCTCGTTCGGGCAAGATCCGGAAATGATTTTAGATTGGCTGTTGCATGTGCACGCTCAACAACGTGACACGTATGAAACGTTGACGCTCCCAAACATTGAACGCTTCCAAAAGATTCTCGGTCAGATCGAGGTGTATATCGATGGAGACGACACGTATAATTTAGAGATGGCCGTCATCGGGGAAGAGTTGATCGTCAACGAAAAGCAGGCGGTCGTCGTCGGCATCTTGACACCGCAACTGCTTCATATCGTCAAAGACGCGATGAACGCGTTCACGAAAGAGGATGTCGCGGATATGGCGTTCGTCGACCATGACGGAATCGATGACGTATGGCTTAAATGGACGCTGTTGAAACGATTCTGCGAAGAAGCGATTAAACGAGACGAACTCGTATTGATTTATTATGAATGACATCGCCTAAATGGTATAATATTGAAAAAATGGCGGTGAAGCTGAGTGGGTAATTTCTTTGTTAATTTAGCTTTGTTTTATATGATGGTTAGCCCAGCGTTTGCGTATCGAATCGGCCAAAAACGCGTCGCAAGGATGAATATGATAACGCTTTTGCTTTATATCGTAAGCTGGGGCTATGTCCTTGGAGCGGGGACGTCTTCCGAACACCCTGTCTCGATCCTTTGGGGTATTTTGCTGTTCCTAAATCTTTTATTGGCTGTGATGACGAGCGCAATGTTTTTATATGACCGTCGGCCGACCCGTTCTTTGTTGCCCATCGGTGCCAGGGCAATCATTTTCTTTTTAGGAAGCTTGCTAGTCACTTATAATCTCGATTCACATGAAGTACTGGGAGAGAAGTTGCTACAAGCGAGTATGATGACAGTCGTTCTTTTTGTCACAAGTGTCATCTGGATTCGATTGAGACAAATCAATCGGCAACCTGACATGTAAAGCCCCCGGCGTCGTAGCGTCGAGGGGTGGGATAAGTTATTTAAATGATATTCTTCTAAAGCATTTATTATGTTATGGGGGTTCGTTGAATGTTATCTTGGTTAGGTATAACGAATGCAGATGAAACAAATCAAACCGAACGTCAGTTTTTTGGGAATGTGAAGAAAAAAACTAGAATCATCATTCTCCTTACGGCTCTACTGGCACTTTATGGTGTGAAGTCCTTACTCACCTATCTAATCCCAGACTCGTATTTGGCCGACCCAATCGTGGCCGTTCTACCAGGTACCGTCGGCGTTTTGGTCTCTGTAGTCTACGTCCTGGTCGCGGAACGACTTCTACAGGACAACGCCAAACGCTAGTCATACCATCTAGACAAAAAACTCGACGCCGCAGCGCCGAGTTTTTTGTCTTATTTCAATGCCGTCTCAAGCGCTTTGACGTTCTCGCGCATGAGATCGAAGTAACTCTTGTCCATCTGTTCTTTCGTGACTGATTCTAAATTGTAGATCGTCACCGTCTCCGCGCCGATTTCGTTTTGAACGACTTGGGCGACTTTCGGTGTCACCGTGTCTTCAAAGGCGATGTATTTCAAATCATGAAGTTGTGCCTCTTCAATGACGCGTTTCAATGCCTGTTGGGACGGTTCTTCTGCAGGTGTGAGACCTGTAATTGGGAGTTGGTCAAATCCGTAGCGCTCTGCCAAGTAACCGTAGGCCGCATGCGTTACGAGCAGCTCTGACTTCGAGCCAGCGTCGACTGCCGCTTTGAGCTCGGCGTCGAGCGTGTCGGCTTCTTCTTTAAAGGCGCTCAAGCGATCCGCGAACTCGTCTTTATAGTCAGGGGCCTGTTCACTGAAGGCCGCTTCGACCGCTTCGGCCATCGAGACAGCATTCATTGGATCGAGCCAGACGTGCGGGTCATACTGACCGTGGTTATGGCCGTCATCTTCACTATGACCGGCTTCTTCCTCGGCATGCTCATCTTCTCCATGACCGTGCTCATCTTCTTCATGACCGTGCTCGTCTTCTTCATGCCCATGCTCATCGTTGCCATGGACGTGAACCGTGTCCTCAGCCGATAAAAGTGAGATATCTTCAGCTGTCTTTACGAACATGACGTTCTCATTGGGCAAGCTCTTCTCCATCGATTCGACGTATGGCTCGAGGTCGTGGCCGACTGTTAAGAACAAATCGGCCTCGGCGATGTCGGTCATCTGTTTCGAGGTCGGTTCATACGTGTGTGGGTCGGCACCGGGTGGGATGACCATCTCGACACGGACGCGGTCGCCCCCGATTTCCTCGGCGAACGATTTCAAGGCGAACGTTGACGCATAGACGGTCAACTGGTCGCTCGTCTCCTCCGTCGCACCGCCTTCTTCATTACTTGCACATCCACCTAATAAGAGTGTGCCGGCAGCGGCGACACTCCATAATTTCTTATTCATGAACTCTTTCACCTGTCCTCTCTATATAAAACCCTTAAATCGTAACCGTTACGTTCTGAGACTGCGTTTTATATTATAGGGGGCGAATCGTTACACGTCAAGTCCGACTTCAGATGGATGGTTTTTCGAGAAAAAGGGAATATGATTAAAAAAAGAACGAGGAGTGGATGTATATGAGAAAGGAGACTGCCTGGTTCGTCGGGGGTGCGGCGCTCGCGGCGGCGACGGCAGCCGGGGCCAGCGTGTGGAGCCAGTATGGATCGCTCGTGCGGTGGCAAGAGCCCGAGTTACCGGTGCGTCCCTCGACCCGGAAACGTCGGACCCACACGTACAAGATTGTCGACGATCGTCCGCTCCAATTTGATGTGTACTACCCGCCCGGTGAAGGACCGTTCCCGGTCGCGATGTACGCGCATGGGGGTGCGTTCGTTCGAGGGAGTCGGGGCATGGTGACGTTGTTCCATCCATTGCTCGACCATTTTCTCGCCAAGGGTTTCGCTGTCATCAGTATCGACTATCGTCTGTTCGAGGACGGCGTGTATTTTCCAGACAACATCATCGACGTCTCGGACGCGCTATGCTATCTCAAGCAACACGATAGTCTGCTCCTTCTCGACATCGACAAGTTGATTGTCTGGGGCGACTCGGCAGGTGCTGCACTCGTTCTCGCGACGGCGCTCGACCGAAGCAAACAGTTCACGGGCGAACTCGGCGACGACGTACCGAAGGTGAAAGGTGTCATCGCCCTCTATCCACCGACGAATTTCTTATTGTTCAAGTTCATCCAGACATGGCTCGCTCATTTGAAATTTTATGAAGGGAGCCGGGAGGCGTGGCGTGAGCTGATGGTGAAGTGCTCCCCGGTCACACATCTGTACGATGATGCACCGCCGATTCTCCTGTTGCACGGCAAAAAAGATCCAATCGTCCCGTTCGGACAAGCTCTTCATTTCGTGGAGCATGCGAGCGAGGTCGGTGCGAACGTACAGTTGATCTCTTTTCCGAACGGCACGCATTCGTTAGCGAGTTTCCTCCAATCTGATAACCCGATCAAAGAAACGCAACTGATGACCCGGATCGATCGTTTCATTGATGACGCCATGATGTGACGTTGCGCTTTTTTTCAAAGATGGTACGATGGGGAAGGATTTAGGAATCAAAAAGGAGTGACTCGCGTGACAGAACTTTGCTTGGTCCGACATGGTCAGACCGATTGGAACTTTCAAGAAATCATTCAAGGACGGGAAGATATCCCGCTCAACGCACTCGGACATCGACAGGCCGAAGAGAGTGCGGCCTTTTTAAGTCAAGAAGCGTGGGACGTCATCGTCGCGAGCCCGCTTTCACGAGCGATGGATACGGCTCGCTACATCGCAGAGGCGTGTGGCATCGACTCAGACGCCATCATTCAAGACGAACGCTTCATCGAACGTGAATTCGGGGCGGCGTCGGGTAAACCGGTGCCTGGCATCTATGAGGCTGTCCAAGCCGATGATCAAAGCCGCGTCCCAGGTCTCGAGTCTGAAGACGAGATGCGGGCCCGTGTTTTGAGCGGCATGGAAGACATCGTTGAGGCGCATGCCGGTAAACGTATCATCGTCGTCTGTCATTCACATGCGATTAAAGCCGCCCTGTCGGCGATTGACGACACGTACACGTTCCGCCATGCCATGCGTAACGCCTGCTCGAACTATATCGCACATCAAGACGGTCAGTTCGTGGTTAAGGCGGTCAATGTCGCCGACCATATTACGAATGTGATCGTCGCAAAGTGAGGAGAAGCTCATGACGACATTGCTCTGGATTTTCATCATCGCATCATTTGTTGTGGCGTTTGCGGGTTTGATCTATCCGGTCATCCCGAGCGTCTTGTTCTTATTCATCGGTTACATGATTTACGGTTTTGGATTTTCATTCGAGCCACTCACGTGGACGTTTTGGGTCTGGCAAATTTTGTTCTTGATCTTCCTGTTCGTGGTCGACTATATCGTCACTCGGGCAACGGTCGATAAACGCGGCGGTTCCGAACGGGCGAAGTGGGGAGCGACGATCGGATTGATTGCCGGTCCGTTCATCTTCCCGCTCGTCGGAGTGCTCATCTTCCCGTTCATCTTCGCGTTTCTAGCGGAGCTCACGCTCGGTAAGTCGACGCGTGAGGCGTGGAGTATCGGTGTCGGTACCGTACTCGCCTTCCTCGGCAGCACGGTGCTTAAAGTCGTCGGAATGACGATGATGGTCATCTTGTTTTTCATCTACATTTGAGGCGCAGAAATTTCTTCGCCTTTTTGGGTTGAGATATTTTAAAAAAGGGGGAAAGAAAAACAAGACCGTTCGATTTATTCGAACGATCCTGTCTTGACGAGCTGGGTGAAGGCGGAGCGGCTGAATGATTGTTGTTGCTCCATTTGTTTTTCGAAGAAGGACGGTTTGAGTTCGGCGTTGGCCACACCTTCGGAAATCAACGAGTCGAGCACTTGCTTCGTGGTGTCTTGTTTCGGCATCAGCATGAGCCCTTCGGCGACGAACGTGTGATGATCGCTGAGCGACCGTTCGCTCGTGAACGTCAGCGCAAGGGCGGCCGGGCGGTTCGATGGAGACGTGATAACGGCTTCGGCGAGGAGCAGGATTCGTTTATTCAAGTAATGATGAAGCGTGACGGCAAATTCAGTCGGGACGAGCATCTCGAGGAGCCATTCGTTGTCGTGCTCTTTTGAGATGATCAACCCATCGAGCAGTTCGACGGGGAGGTTCAACTCGTTGCCATACTCGTCTTGGACGAGGCGAACTTGGACTAGGCGGAACGTTTTCATCGTATCGATCCCTTCCACATTTTCTTTAACTCATCTTAACACAGTCTGATCCGAAGATTGTGTTACGATAGCGGGGAAGAGACGTAAAAAAATAGAGGACAAGGAGGCATCAAGATGAGTTGGGTTGTTGGCATAATCGGGTATATCGCGATTCTAGCAATCGGTTATTATGGTGTCCTTTTCTTCAAAGTAAAGCAGGAGCGGAGTCGGGCCGGATATCGAATCTTCCTCTTGCTCGCGGGATTGTTCTTCGTGAGCGGGAGTGACTATATCATCGCGTTGTTCCAAGGGGATACGGAAGCAACGTTTTGGCAGCGGACCGTGTACTTCATACTGATTTTGATCTCTCTTTCAATCGCCCTTTACTTTCGGAGAAAAGAAGATAAAATCCATGCGAACGAGATGACGACGGCATAAAGACAAGAGGCTACGGAAAAATCCGTAGCCTCTTGTCTTTATTTCGGAATTCGTGTTTGACGAATCATTTCGAGTTTCAAGTCCCAGAGCGGTTTACTGAATGTGACCGAGTACACTTCCGGTAAGCGGAGGCGTTTGTACTCTTCCCACAGACCATTCATTTGTTCGTGATGATACGCGCGAATGTCTTTCGCGTTCGGTAAGTCATAGACGCGTTCGCCATCTTGGAAAACTGGCACGAGCAAACGTTTGACGCTAAAGTTACGTGTCTTGATGCGGAACGCTGGATCGCGCACGTCAATCAAGTCGATCTCGTTATACGTCTCGACCGGTTCGTCAGCTAGGGCGATATAATCCCCTTTGAACTTCCCGGTCTCGTTATCGATGATACGATACAATTCTTTCTTGTGCGGTGTCGTCGTCTTCACTTTCGAAGACGACACTTTGATGACCGGCTTCAGTTTTC
This sequence comes from Exiguobacterium sp. SL-9, assembly GCF_004336985.1. Taxonomy (GTDB): domain Bacteria; phylum Bacillota; class Bacilli; order Exiguobacteriales; family Exiguobacteriaceae; genus Exiguobacterium. The sequence continues at coordinate 20,350 of NZ_SJUO01000004.1, read as the reverse complement.
CGTCGGCGCCTTCGCGGGCGACGAGCTTGTACACCATGCCGAGCGCGGGTTGCTCGTAGGCCGTGATGCCACGCGTCCCGACGAGGAACGTGTCGGCTTCAGCCCCTTGCATCCGCAAGTCTTGAATGACGTACTCATCGAGGTCGCCCGAGACGACGATTTTGACGTAGTCGAGTCCGGCCGCGTTCAATGCTTTTCGGGCTCGTTTCGACAAGTAGGCCAAGTCGCCCGAATCGAGGCGGACCGACTTCAAGCGATAGCCTTTCGCCTCGAGTTCTTTGGCGACCGTGATCGCGTTCGGAAGACCCGATTTGAGCGTGTCATACGTATCGATCAACAGGCTCGTGTTGTCCGGGTACATCGCAGCGAACGAGCGGAACGCCTCGAGTTCGTCGTCGTGGAACTGGATGTCGGCGTGCTCCATCGTACCGCCGGTCGGAACATCAAAATCACGTCCGGCTGACACTAAGCTCGTCACATCAAAACCAGCGATATAGGCGGCCCGTGTTCCGTAGTACGCAGCATCGACGCCTTGGGCACGGCGGGCCCCACCTTCGAGCAACGTCTCATTCGGCGCGGCTTGACGGATGCGCGCGTATTTCGTCGCGATGAGTGACTCGTGGTTGGCGATGTTCAAGAGCGCCGTCTGGAACAGCTTCGCCTCAAAGATTGTCGATTCGATGCGGACGACTTGTTCGTTTGGGAAGATGACTTCTCCTTCACGGACACTATAGAGTGAGCCCGTAAACTTGAAATTGCGGAGTACGTCCGCGAACTCGTCCTCGAAGTCGAGTTGCTGTTTCAAGTAGCGGATATCCTCTTCCGTGAACGAGACGTTCTCTAAATAATGCACGATGTTTTGGAGGCCGGCGAAGACGACGTACCCTCCGCTGAACGGGTTCGAGCGATAATACAGGTCGAACACGACTTTTTCGTTGTGACGTCCTTGTTTCCAATAAATATACATCCAGCGTGGGAGGTATAAGTCTGTGTGAAGTGCTAGGTTGCGATGTAACATAATCGTTCCTTTCTGTTTTACGTCACTTCCCGGTCACAGTTGCTCCGAGGGTCGTGACAAAATGTTCGAGCGCCCAAGCGTGTCCGACTGGGTTGAAGCTTTGGACGGCATCGGCGTGGACGACGATTGTATAGCCTAAGTTGTACGCGTCGACAGCGGTGTGGAGCACGCAAATGTCTGTGCACACACCGACGAGATGAATCTCCGTGATGGCCCGTTCGCGCAAGCGCAAGTCGAGGTCCGTTCCGGCGAAAGCACTGTACCGTGTCTTGTCGATCCAGTGATCGGCACGGCTTGACACAGTTTTGACGGCACCGTATAACTCACGGCCATCGGTCCCGCGAATGTTGTGTGGCGGGAAGAGTGTCGTCTCAGGATGATATGTGTCGCCAGCGTCGTGGACGTCGTTCGCGATGACGACATAATCCTCGTCTGCGAACTCCTCAATCAACTGGACGATTCGTTCTTCTATGTCTTGCCCTGGTTTTCCACAAGTCAAACGACCCGTATCTGCGATAAAATCAAACGTGTAATCGATAACGATCAATGCACGCATGGGGAGCTCTCCTCTCTCATGTAAAGAATAGTTGGCTATCCTTCTTATTCTAAATCATTTTGCGTGATGCGAAAAAGATTATTTTTGATCGGGGTCGGGTACTAGGTGTAAGAAGAACTGTTTGCGAAAGGGGAATCAGCACATGCTGCTGTCATCAACCGAACTGTCAGAGCAACTATCTCGTCTGAATGGCTGGGAAGTTGTCGAAGGAGAATTACAAAAGACGTATCGACTCGAGACGTTTCCGGAGGCGATTCAATTTGTCCATCTCGTCGCCGATTTGGCGGAGACGCTCAATCATCATCCGAATATCTTGATTGAGTATCGGAACGTCACGTTGACCGTGTCGACGCACGACGAAGGCGGGATCACGGAGAAAGACATCATGCTCGCGAAAGGTTGTGAGGGGTTTGTCTAAACTGTTCATGACGTTCGCCTCAGGGACTGTCGCTGAACGATTGCGCCAACAACCTGGCGTCATCATCGCGAACGGGACCGAGACGATTTTGCTTGCAGAAGGAGACAAATCTCCGTTCCAAAGCGGGAAGACGTTTCAAATCGAAGAAGCGGAAGGACAATTCGCCTCGAAAGGGAATATTGTCTATGCGAACGTTCCGATCGATTCGAACGCCCGGTCGCTCTTGTTCCATCGCTTGTTGAAAGACAAATCACGTCTTGGGTCTGGCCATAGCGGTTTTGCCGCCTATCGGCTCGGTGTCGATCCCGAAGACAACCATGGGATTATCTTCATTCAATTCATCGAGGGCGGAAATCGTTTCCGTGATTCGACCGAGTATGTCTTGTTCCAAGAATGGCTGAAAGAAGCCGTCGAACAAAAAGGAGCCGGTCCAATCATAAAACACTATGTCGTCGATGAAGCGGATGACCTATAATAAACATAACGTCACGTTAGGGGAGGATTTTTTATGAACAAGAACTATTTCTGGTTAGGTATGGCCGCAGGTGCCGTCATCGGAGCCGGGGCATCGCTTCTCCACAAGGAGACGCGCGAGCAACAAGTCAGCCAGCTCAAGCATATGAAATCACGACTCAAGTCACACGATACGTCTACACAAGCTCATTCGGTCGGCCTTCAAGCCTCTTCGAAAGCGAGTTTGAAAGATCGTGTCATGGATTTGAAGGCACTCTATGAAGAGAACCAAGATACGATTCAAAATCTCGTCGAAGACGTGAAAGACTTGGTCGATGCGCTCCAAGACGCTCGTCACAAAAATCAAATCTAATTCATATCCACGGTCTGGTGCTGTTGCACCGGGCCGTTTTTTCATGAGGTCATCGGTACCGCTCTGAATAAATTGTATAAAAATACAATTGACAGTATAAATATACGTATGTTTTAATCGATTTATTCTTTTAAGGAGGTTCGACAGATGATTACTTGTGGAATCGTCGGTGTCACGGGATACGCCGGGATGGAGTTGTTGAAGCTCATCGGGAAACATCCCGAGTTCACGCTCGTCCGGGCGATGAGCGATTCGAGCGCCGGATTGACGCTTGCCGAATTGTATCCGTGGTTAGAAATCGATCACTTGACGCTCGAACCGTTCCGGGTGGACGCGCTAGATGACATAGACATCCTGTTTTTGGCGACACCGAGCGGAGTGTCGGCGCAATATGTGGCGCTGTTGACGGAATATGAAGGGGTCGTCATCGATTTGAGCGGTGACTTACGCCTGCCGGCATCGAGTTACGAGGCGTGGTACGGCAAGCCGGCTGTGCCGGCGTCACTGCAAGCGCAGGCGGTATACGGATTGACGGAATGGCGTCGAGACGCTGTAAAGTCGGCCGATTGGATTGCCAATCCTGGATGCTACGCGACGGCGGTCGCTCTCGGTTTGCTCCCGTTCGTGAATGGTGACTGGATTGATCCCAATCACATCATCGTCTCGGCCTGCTCTGGCATCACCGGCGCTGGGAAAGGGCTCAGCACCAAAACACACCATGCCCGTTCCAACGAAAACGTGCAACTTTATAAAATTCATACGCATCAACACATCCCGGAGATTGAACAGACGCTCCAAGCAGTGAGCGGAAAGCAAGTGACCGTGTCGCTATCGACTCATCTGTTGCCCATCAATCGAGGCATCATGGCCACGATGAGCGTCGTGCCAACAATCGAACAAAGTGAAGCAGATTGGGTGAACGTGTTGCGACAGGCGTACGCCGACGAACCGTTTATTCGCGTACAACAAGGTGAACCAGAGATTCGAACGGCCGTCGGGTCGAACTATTGCGACCTTTGGGTGTATGCCGACCAACGAACGAATCGATTAACTATCATCTCGGTGATCGACAACATGCAAAAAGGTGCGGCCGGACAAGCGATTCAAAACGCCAATGTTCGCTTTGGTTTAAACGAGACAGCCGGGTTGCAGGGACAGCCCCAATATATATAAGGAGGTCAAACGGATGATTGAAACAACGATTAGCCCTGTCGTCCACGTCGTCACACCGAAAGGGTTTCAAGCGTGCGGGGTTCACGCCGGACTAAAGCGGAAGCGTAAGGATTTAGCCCTGCTCGTCTGTGAGCAAGCAGCAAGTGCAGCCGCCGTGTATACGACGAATCAATTTCAAGCAGCCCCGATCCAAGTGACGAAAGAGACGCTACATGCGTCGAGTGGGAAAATTCGCGCCGTCTTAATTAATAGTGGGAACGCCAATGCCTGCACCGGGCCTCAAGGCCTTGATGATGCCTATACGATGCGCGACAAAGCGGCCGAGCATATCGGAGTGAAGCCGGAAGAGGTGGCCATCGCCTCGACGGGTGTCATCGGTCAATTGTTGCCGATGGAGACGTTATTGAATGGGATTGACCTGCTCGAACCAATCCATCATGAATCGGGAGCAGAGGCATTCGCGGAAGCGATTTTAACGACCGATACAGGGACAAAATGTACAGGGGTCAAGTACGCCGAAGGAGAAGCTGTCGTGACGATCGCAGGCGTCGCCAAAGGCTCGGGCATGATTCATCCGAACATGGCGACGATGCTCGGCTTCATCACGACGGATGCCGTCATCGCGCCAGCTGTGTTACAACGAGCGTTGAAGCAGAGCGTGGACGCCTCGTTCAACAGCATCACCGTCGACGGGGACAGCTCAACGAACGATATGGTGCTCGCCTTGGCGAGCGGGCTGACCGAGATGGACGAGATCATCGAAGGGACACTCGCCTATGACCGTTTCCTTCAAGCGTTGACGGACGTATGCACAGATCTTGCCAAAGCGATTGCCCGTGACGGGGAAGGGGCGACGAAACTGATTGAAGTCGAGGTCATCGGGGCGAAGACAGATGAGGCGGCTCGGATGATCGCAAAACAAGTCGTCGGGTCTTCACTCGTGAAGACGGCAGTCTACGGACAAGATGCGAACTGGGGACGTATCATCGCCGCCATCGGTGCCACCGAGCAGCCAATCGATGTGAATCACGTCGATATCCGGATCGGGTCACAGCACGTTCTCATGGAAAGTGCGCCGGTCTGGTTCGATGAGACGCTCGCGACAGAAGAGATGGGGCAAGACATCGTGCCGATTCAGATTCGGTTACAAGACGGGATCGGACAAGGACAGGCGTATGGATGCGATTTGACGTACGACTACGTCAAAATCAATGCGAGTTACCGGACATGAAGCAACGGAAGGTTGTCAAACTCGGAGGGAGCGTTTGGGACACGCTCCACCCAAGCTATTTCAAAGAGTGGGAGGCGTGGCTCGAGGCGGGACATGAACTCGTGCTCGTTCATGGGGGTGGCCCCGCCTTATCGGCCTATTGCGCGCATCAACAAATCGAACCTGTGTTTCAAAACGGTCGTCGTGTCACGACCGCCGACGTGTTGACCGGGGCCGAACGCGTGCTCGCGGGCGAGATGCAGACAGAAATCGTCGCAGCCCTCGGTCGTCATCACATTCAAGCGGTCGGTCTCTCGGGTGTGGACGGACAGACGATGACGGGACGACAACTCGCGGCACTCGGAGCGGTCGGCGAAGTCGAACGCATCGAAACCGATTTGTTCGAGTTATTGCTCGCAGGGCGCTACGTGCCCGTCGTGACGTCGTTACTACACAGTACAGAAAGCACGTTGAACTGTAACGGGGACGATTGTGCGATCGCCGTCGCCGTCGCGCTTCAAGCCGACTGCTTCGAAATGATCACTGACGTCCCAGGCATTCAGATTGACGGGACGTTCCGTCGAACGCTCACGCGTGAAGACATCCAGACGGCCATCGCCACAGGGGATATTTATGGGGGGATGATCCCGAAGACCGAAGCGCTATTGGCTGCTTTGACAGGAGGAATCGATGCCGCCGTCATCCGTGACGGCAAGGACCCGGATCATCCCGGGACAATATTACAGGAGGTGCACCATGCATTCACTACTACCGACATACGGACAACGAGTTATTGAAATCGAACAGGCGAGCGGGTCGTACGTGACCGACACCGCAGGGAAAAGGTACCTCGACTTTGTCATGGGCATCGCCGTCTGCGGGACGGGCCATCGTCATCCGCACGTGAGCCAAGCGCTCGAGACGCAGCTGCAAAAAGTGTGGCACACGTCGAATTTATACAACATCAGCGGGCAGGCGCGTGTCGCCGAAAAACTCGTGTCGGGGACGCACTTGACGCATGCGTTCTTCTGTAACAGCGGGACCGAGGCGAACGAAGGGGCGTTCAAATTAATTCGGAAATGGACGAACAAGACGAAAATCGTGACGTTCACGAAATCGTTCCACGGTCGCTCGTTCGCCATGCTCGGGGCGACGGGACAAGACAAGGTCAAAGCCGGATTCGGCCCGATGGTGTCTGATTTTGTACACGCACCGTTCAACGACATGGACGCACTCGACATGATCGATGATGAGACGGCTGCGGTCTGGCTCGAAATCGTCCAAGGCGAGGGCGGGGTCGTCGTCGCTGACACAGCATGGCTCGAAGCGCTTCAAGCGAAAGCGACCGAGCATGGTGTCAAAATCGTCGTTGATGAGGTGCAGACCGGGATTGCCCGCACAGGTACCCGCTTCGCGTTCGAACAGACACCGCTCCAACCGGACGTCGTCACGCTCGCGAAAGGGCTCGGCAGCGGCTTCCCTGTCGGAGCGATTTTGACAGTTCCTGGAGCTGAACAGGTTTTCACCGCTGGCAGTCACGGTTCGACGTTCGGCGGCAATCCGCTCGCGATGGCCGCGGCTGAAGCGACGCTCGACATCTTGTTCGAGGCGGATGCACTCGCCCACGTCCATGCGATGGGCGCGCGATTACGAGCGGGTTTGGAACAATTTGTCGACGGAGAGACGTTCATCGAAGTCCGAGGGCTAGGATTGATGCTTGGGCTCGTCGCGACGAAACCGGTCGCGTCGTGGATCGAACAGTTAAGGGAGACTGGCCTCTTGGTCGTTGCGGCAGGTCCGGACGTGATTCGCTTCTTGCCGTCTTTACTGCTCACGGAAGAGGAAGTGGATGAGGCGCTCGCGATGATTGGACATGTGATGATAAAGGAGATGGTGTCATGACGGGGACGGTGACGTTACAAAGTGGTCAACAGTTCGATGGGACGTGGGAGACGAGTGCACGCTTCGCGAAAGGTGAAGTCGTGTTCTTTACAGGAATGACCGGTTACCAGGAAGTGTTGACCGATCCGTCGTACGCCGGGCAAATCGTCGCGTTCACATATCCGCTCATCGGGCAATATGGATTGACCGAGGGGGCATCCGAAAGTGCGGACATTCAAGTGGCGGGCGTGCTTGTTCAGACGTTAGCTGGAAACGGGGCGGCAACTGACTTGAAGGATTGGCTGGAGCAGTCCGGTGTGCCGGTACTGTCTGACGTCGACACGCGCTCGCTCGTCCATGCCCTCCGTGAACACGGCGATCAATGGGGGATGATGACATCCGATCTGGATGCATCGTTTGATGGAGATCTTCATCAAATCACAGAGACGGTTTCGACCCCAGAGTATGTGCGTCACGGAGACGGGACGAACGGACACATCGTCTGCCTTGATTTCGGCGTGAAGACGTCGATGGTTCAGGCGATGGTCGAACGCGGTTACACAGTGACCGTCGTACCGTTCGATACGACGGCCGCCCAAGTCCATGAGCTCGCGCCGACTGGCATTCTCGTGTCGAACGGTCCGGGCGACCCGCGTGATTTGGTCGACTACCTCGACAATGTGCGCGAAGTGGCACTGGCGTATCCGACACTCGGCATTTGTATGGGCCATCAATTGCTCGCGCTCGCGTTCGGGTGTGAGATTGAAAAACAGACGTACGGCCACCGTGGGTCCAATCATCCGGTCCGAAACGTCCAGACGGGGGAAGTGTGGATGACGTCCCAAAACCACGGGTACGTCGTCACACGAGACAGTTTGGAAGCGACGCCGCTCGAACTATTGTTTGAGAACGTGAACGATTTATCGGTCGAAGGGACGTTGCACCGCACAGTCCCGATTCTGACGGCCCAGTTCCATCCGGAGGCCAGTCCGGGACCGAAGGAAGCACAAGCCATCTTTGACCGCTTCGACGAAATGATTCAGCAAGGGGTGAACGTCTATGCATAAAAAAGTACTCGTCATCGGCTCCGGTCCAATCATCATCGGACAAGCGGCCGAGTTTGATTATTCGGGCACACAGGCGTGCCAAGCACTCCGGGAAGCGGGCTGTGAGGTCGTACTCTTCAACTCGAACCCGGCCACGATTATGACCGATCCGGGTATAGCCGATCACACGTACATCGAAGCGATGACGCTTGAGAAGGCCGAATGGATTATCCAGACAGAACGCCCGACCCACTTGCTCGCCACGGTCGGCGGGCAGACCGCCCTCAACTTGGCGCTTGCTTTGGACGAGGCCGGCGTGCTCGGTCAATACGGCATCAACCTTCTCGGTACGTCGCTTGAGACGATCCGTGACGGGGAAGACCGCGAACGGTTCAAGCAGAAGATGAACGAACTCGGGGAACCGCTCCCGATCAGCACGACGATTGAATCGATCGACGCCCTGGATCACTTCATTTCCGAGACTGGTGTGCCGCTCATCGTTCGTCCAGCGTTCACGCTCGGCGGTACCGGCGGTGGAATTGCGGAGACGGTGGACGCTGCGTATACGCTCGCGAAGCGTGGTCTCGAAGCGAGTCCGATCTCGCAATGTTTAATCGAGCAGAGCATCGCCGGCTATAAAGAGTTCGAATATGAGGTCATGCGTGACGCCAACGGGACGTGCATCATCGTCTGCAATATGGAAAACATCGACCCGGTCGGCGTCCATACGGGTGATTCGGTCGTGTTCGCCCCGGCCCAAACGTTATCGGATGCGATGCATCAGACGTTACGGAGTGCTTCGTTCCGAATCGTCTCGGCACTCGGTGTCGTCGGCGGGTGTAACATCCAGTTCGCTGTCCATCCGACGGAAGACGCTTATTACGTGATTGAAGTGAACCCGCGTGTCTCACGTAGCTCCGCGCTCGCCTCGAAAGCGACCGGGTATCCGATTGCGAAGATTGCCACCCGCCTTGCCCTCGGGGAACGGCTCGACGATTGCATCAATCCCGTCACGAACGGGACGATGGCGAGCTTCGAACCGGCCCTCGATTATGTGACGGCGAAAGTGCCAACGTTCCCGTTCGACTTGTTCAATGGGACGGACCGGACGCTTGGGCCGCAGATGAAAGCGACCGGGGAGAGCATGGCGATGGGCAAAACGCTCGAAGAAGCGCTTCAGAAAGCGTGGCGTGGTGCCGGCGTCGAGCAACGTCCGCTCTATCCGAGTTGGATGGCGACAGCTGATGCCGCCGCGCTATACGCTGAAATTTCGGCACCGACCGATCGTCGTCTTCTAGCGTGCCTCGCGCTACTCGACCGGGGAATCGCCACGGCGTCACAACTTGAAGCAATGACCGGCATCGCCCCGCACTTCATGACGATGTTCGAACGTCTCGTGACGACAATCAAGATGGACCTGTCGACGAAAGGGAACTTGCTACAAGCGAAACGGTTCGGTTTCACCGACGCTCAGATTGCCCAGCAGATGAACGTCACGGCCGACGCGGTCGCAGCGATGCGGATCGAACACGACATCACGCCGGTCTATCAGATGATTGACACGTGTGCCGCCGAGTTCGAGAGCCGCACCCCGTACTTTTACGGGACGTGGCACGGGACGTCTGAAGTCGTGCCGGGCGAGCGTCCAAAAGTCGCCATTATCGGGTCGGGACCGATTCGGATCGGGCAAGGCATCGAGTTCGACTATAGTTCGGTGCACGCCGTCTGGGCGCTTCAAAAGCTTGGGGTCGAGACGATCATGATCAACAACAACCCGGAGACGGTGTCGACCGATTTTACGGTCGCCGACAAATTGTATGTCGAACCGTTGACGATTGAAGATGTCGTGCATGTGTTGGAGGCAGAAGGCTGTCAGGACGTCTTGATCCAGTTCGGCGGCCAGACCGGCATCTCACTCGCCCATGCACTAGAAACCAAAGGCTATCACTTGCTCGGGGCGACGGCAGACGTCATCGATCAAATGGAGGATCGGGATCGGTTCTATCAATTCCTCGACGAAATCGGGGTGGCCCACATCCCTGGCGAAGAGGTCAGATCAGTTGATGATTTGACGTCTGCGATCCATCGCCTCGGCTATCCGTGTGTCGTCCGTCCTTCCTACGTTATCGGTGGAAAAGGGATGTATATCATCCGGACCGCGGCAGATTTACACCAAATTGAGCCGCAATTGACTTATCCGCTCCTCGTCGATGCGTATGTCGAAGGACGCGAGCTTGAAGTCGATTGTGTGACAGACGGAAAGACCGTCTACGTCCCGGCCTTGCTCGAACAGATTGAGGCAGCCGGTGTCCATTCGGGCGATTCGACGATGATTCTGCCGCCAGTAAAAACGTCATTCGCGCAACAAACGAAGATTGAAGCCATCGTTCAAACGATTGGTCAAGCGCTCGCCTATAAGGGGGCGCTCAACATCCAATTCGTCTTGAAAGGTGACATCATTTATGTGCTCGAAATCAATCCTCGTGCATCTCGGACCGTCCCGATCGTCAGCAAAGTGACGGGCGAACCGCTCATCGAATGGGCGACGCTCGCTGCGGTCGGCCAGGAGTTGGCAACCATCGTCCCAGACGTACGTCCGGTATGGAGTGGCTATGCCATCAAGACGCCAGTGTTCTCGAGTTTGAAATTACCGGGCGTCGACCCGCTCACTGGACCCGTCATGCGCTCGACCGGAGAAACGCTTCAATTCAGTATGACCCCGTACGTGTCCGAACGGTTCTGTTATGATGCGACGACGACACGCGTCATGAATCGGACTGAGATTGTAGCCGGACAAGGTTGGTCGTCATATAGTGATCAAGCGCTCGATGAGACGACCGAGTTCCAGAACGTGTCGGTCCTATTCTCGAACGTACCAGAAGAACAAACGGCACGTGAGGCGGCGGTCCGGAACGGCGTCCACGTCATCTCAGAGATTCATCTAGCCGATTACTATCAACAAGCGATGCAAGCGGAACCGATGTCGGTCCGTTCACTTCAAACGATGCAGACAGGAGAGGGACTACCATTATGACGACGCAAACAATCAACCATCTACTGACACTCGAGGAACTGACTCCGTCCACCCTCGACGACTTGCTCGGACTCGCGGCCGAGGTGAAACGAAAGCCGGAAGCGTTCCAATCCGCACTCGCCGGCAAGAAAGTGGCGCTCTTGTTCGAAAAGGCATCAACCCGGACCCGGATGTCGTTCGAGGTCGGGGTCGTCGAACTCGGCGGTTACCCGTTGTTCTTGAGCAGCAGTGATTTACAGATTGGACGCGGAGAACCGTTGACGGACACGATTCAAGTCATGAGCCGCTATGTCGACGCGCTCATGATCCGGACATACGCCCATGAGACGGTCGAGACGCTCGCTTCGGCAGGCTCGATTCCAATCATCAACGGATTGACCGATTCCCATCACCCGTGCCAAGTGCTCGCCGACTTGTTGACGGTCGAAGAAGTGTTCGGCACGAGAACAGGGAAGACGTTGACGTACATCGGCGACGGGAACAACATGGCCCATTCGCTCATGATCGGCGGCGCGCTCAGTGGGATGCACATCCGCATCGCCTCGCCAGAAGCGTATACGGTTGAGACCGACATTTTCGAACGGGCGAATGAACTCGCGGCAACGACAGGAGGCAGTGTCACCTTGTGGCAAGACCCGGTCGCTGCGGCTAAGGGAGCTGACGTCGTCTACACAGACGTGTTCGCGAGTATGGGGCAAGAAGCGGAAGCGACGGAACGGTTGACGCAGTTCGCGGCGTTCCAAGTCGATGCTTCGCTCATGCAGCATGCAAAGTCAGATGCGATTTTCCTGCACTGCCTCCCGGCTCATCGCGGCGAAGAAGTGACGGCCGACGTCATCGATGGCCCGCAATCGGTCGTGTTCGATCAAGCCGAGAATCGCTTACACGCGCAAAAGGCACTTATGCTCACCTTGCTTGCCTAAACAAAAGAGAGGATTCGCCGCTTTGGCGAATCCTCTCTTTTTACTCTCATAGGAAGCGGGCGAACAGACCGAACACGGCCAGTCCGACGATGACGTAGAAAATCCATTTGCCTTCACCTGTATGGATGATTGGCGGCGAATACTTACGTGGCTTGTACTTCCCGTAACGGAGCGGGCGCGAATAGGGCACCGCGAACCGGGAGAGCGGGATCGCGAGCACAAATCCGGCCAGGAAGCCGTACACATGTCCCCACAGCGATACGTTCGCCCCGATGAGCGTGAACACGGCGCTGATGGCGACGAAGATATAGACGAGTCGAGCATCTTGGCTATAGATGAGCGTTCGGCGGAACCGACCGATGTACACGTAGAAGCCAAAAATCGCTAAAATCGCACCGGACGCACCGGCTTGCAGATAAAATAGTTCACTCACTGTGAAGAACGTGAGCAGGTTGGCAAGCACACCGGCCACGATATAGAACACGGCGAATTTGATGTGACCGACCATGCGTTCCATCGCAGGTCCGAAGATGATCAAAGCGAACGAGTTGAACAACAAATGACCGAGGCCTAAGTGGATGAAGTTGGCCGTCAAGAGACGGTACCACTCCCCTTGGGCAAGCGCGAGATGGAATGACCCGCCGAGTGCGACGATTCGGAGGCCAGGGACCAAAGAATCGATGACAAACACGAGCAGTTGGATTACAATGAACAGCGTTACGAGCGGATACGCTCGGACGAACGTTTGAACATTCTCAGTACGACTAAACATAGCATCACCTCTTTCTTTAATTGTATAAGGAAATGAGTGAAAAAGGAAAGGAGCGAGTGTCCTGTGATTGTGGGAATCGGAATCGATATTGTCGAGCTCGTGCGGGTTGCCCGCTCGAGCAAAAATGAGCGTTTCGTCACGCGTCTGTTGACCGAAGCCGAACGGGCGCTCGCGGACGCATACCCGGAACAGCGCCGCGTCGAATTCATCGCCGGACGATTCGCGGCGAAAGAAGCGTACGCCAAAGCGGTCGGGACCGGGATTGCCCGTGGCCTGTCGTGGCAACAAATCGAAATCTTACCGGATGAGACCGGGCGACCGCATATGACGGCGCCGTTCTCAGGCCGAATTCATATAAGTATCAGCCATAGCGAGCAATACGCCGTGGCACAAGTCATCATTGAAGAGGAGGATCACGATGTTTCGTCCAAGTTGGATTGAAATTGATCGGGCGGCGATCAAGCATAACGTAATCGAAATCAAAAAACGGATCCCGCAAGCGCTCATGGCCGTCGTCAAAGCCAACGCTTACGGACATGGTGCTGTCGAAGTGGCGAAGATCGCGCTCGAGAACGGAGCGACGATGCTCGGTGTGGCTTTGCTCGAGGAAGCCATCGAGCTCCGAGAGGCCGGGATTAAAGCGCCGATTCTCGTCATGGAAGCCCAGTTCCCAGAATATGCGGGCGTCGCAGCCGAGCACGATGTGACATTGTCTGTCTTTTCGGCCGACTGGTTACGTGAGGCGCGCACGCATCTATCTGACCGTCCGCTCACCGTTCATGTGAAAGTCGACACCGGGATGGGACGCCTCGGTCTGCGGACCCGGGCTGAACTTGATGCGCTTCTCGAGGCGGCCGATGACCGCTTCGTCGTGGAAGGCATCTATACTCATTTCGCGACGGCGGATGAGCCGGACAGCCAGCTGTATTATGAGCAACAGGAGAGGTTCCGTCAGTTGATGGACGGACTCCACTCACGTTTCCGCTACATCCATACGTCAAACTCGGCCGGGGCGATCCGTATGGCCGGGGAAGATGTGCCGTACAACTTGGTACGGGTCGGAATTGCGATCTATGGTCTCTACCCGTCTGCTGAGATGGCTTCTTTCTATACATTCCTTCGTCCTGCCTTCACCTTGAAGAGCAAGCTCATGCAGGTGAAGCAACTCGAAGCCGGACAGACGATCAGTTACGGGGCGACGTATACGACGACTGAAGATGAGTGGATCGGTACCGTGCCGGTCGGATATGCCGACGGCTGGATTCGTAAAGCGAGCGGCTTCGAAGTCGACGTCAATGGAGAGCGCTGTCCAATCGTCGGTCGTGTCTGTATGGATCGCTTCATGGTAAGGCTTCCTAACGAGCTGCCGGTCGGGACGACCGTCACGCTCATCGGCGGACCGGTCGCGATTGACGAACTGGCCACGCAACTCGAGACGATCAATTATGAAGTCGTCTGTCAATTGACGAGCCGTCTTCCACGACGTTATGTGTAAAGCGGAAACCGTGTGAAATTATCTGAATTCTTTTAGGAATTCTCTATATTTTCCCAAACTCGCGTGTTATATTGGTAAAGAACGCGGGAAGATTTCCGCCAGTCATTGAAACGATTCTGGAGGTGTAAGATGTTGAAACAGCGAACTGCGGGTGCTTTAGCGTCCGTTCCAGATCGGTTCTCGCAGCATGTGGGTCCGATTTCGATGAAAGACCGTGAATCATTGTCATTGAACGATGTAGTGACGTACTTGTCCAAAGAAATTGCTGATCGACAACAAACACTGCGCGAAGAATTGGCGAAAGGCTATCAAGAGATGGCCGCGTTTAATTTGAATATGGCAGAAGAGATGCTGATGATTGAGACGGAAGCCGAACATGCTCTCTTACGTCAAGTAAGCGGGGTGTGAGCGGAGTGATCGTAAAGCGTGGTGACGTGTTTTATGCGAATCTGTCGCCCGTAGTCGGTTCAGAGCAAGGTGGAGTTCGTCCGGTTCTCGTCATTCAAAACGATATCGGCAATCGCTTTAGCCCGACCGTCATTGTCGCTGCGATTACGGCTCAGATCCAAAAAGCAAAACTGCCGACTCATGTAGAGGTATATCAAGTCAAACATGGTCTCGAACGAGATTCCGTGATTTTGCTTGAACAGATTCGAACGATTGATAAGCGTCGTCTGACGGATAAAGTCACTCATCTCGATGATGAGACGATGCACAAAGTTGACCGAGCGCTAGAGATTAGTCTGGGATTAATCCCTCTCTAGCTTACATATAAAAAAACCGATACATGGGTATCGGTTTTTTTTCAAAAAAATCTTTAAAAGTAGTTTAGAATTCTGTAAAACGGGAATTTAGTTTAATCGTACTCAGTTTTTCTGTACGCACATTAGGAGGGAATATACGATGGATTTAGCGATTCGCGAGCAAGTCATTGGAGAACAATTACACCTTTACGTATCCGGAGAAGTGGATACATATACCGCACCAAAATTGAAGGAAGTCTTGCACCCGGCCATTACGGAACAAGATGTTACCGTTCATTTGGATGAAGTGGATTATATGGATTCAACTGGTCTCGGCGTATTTGTCGGTGCCCTTAAAATAGCTAAACGTAATGAGAAAGAGTTGTCGCTCGTCGGCGTGACCGACCGCGTCAATCGTCTCTTTGAATTGACAGGACTGCACAAGTTGCTTTCAATCAATACAAACGTAAGAGGTGGCACGCAATGAGTAACATCGAACAGACGGTGATGACGTTCCCGGCCAAACCGGAGTATGTCGGTGTGGTCCGTTTAGTCGTCTCAGGAATCGCTAACCGTATGGGATACACGTACGACGAGATCGAAGATATTAAAATCGCGGTCTCGGAAGCCTGTGGCAATGCTGTTCAACATGCTTATGAAGACCAAGAAGGTGAAGTGAAACTCACGTGTGGCGTCCATGACGATCGTCTCGAAATGACTATCGAGGACTCTGGCAAAACGTTTGCCGACGACGTGAAACGCCAAGCGGCGCCAGTCGAAGAGACGGCTGAAATCGAATCGCTTCACGAAGGGGGACTCGGTCTTTTCCTCATTGAAGCCTTAATGGATGACGTCTCGATCAACAAGGACAATGGTGTCAAGGTG
This sequence comes from Exiguobacterium sp. SL-9, assembly GCF_004336985.1. Taxonomy (GTDB): domain Bacteria; phylum Bacillota; class Bacilli; order Exiguobacteriales; family Exiguobacteriaceae; genus Exiguobacterium. Next base: position 4,370 of record NZ_SJUO01000004.1, on the reverse strand, counting down.
ACGATGACGAAACTCCTTAATAGGGACGAGGTGGATCAGAGTGCCAGCAAAATCTCAACAACGCCATCACAGTGATGATGAAGTATTAGAGTGGATTGAGCGTTATCAACAGGACGATCAAAATGAAGAAGTCCAGATGCTCCTCATTAACCGATACTCGGACCTCGTTGAGGCACTTGCACGAAAGTTTTCACGCGGCCGTGCCATCCATGACGACCTCGTTCAAGTCGGTATGATCGGACTTCTCGCTGCCCTTCGTCGTTTCGACCCTGAGTTTGGACGCAGTTTCGAATCGTTTGCCGTTCCGACGATCATCGGTGAAATCAAGCGTTTCATCCGTGACAAGACGTGGAGCGTCCACGTTCCACGCCGGATTAAAGAGCTTGGACCGAAAATCAAGAAGACGGTCGAAGAATTGACGACCGAACTGCAACGTTCGCCACGCATCGATGAGATTGCGGATCACCTCGGCGTTTCTGACGAAGAGATTCTCGAGACGCTCGAGATGGGTAAGAGTTATCAAGCCCTCTCTGTCGATAGTTCAATCGAAGCGGACAACGAAGGTTCGACCGTCACACTTCTCGACCTCGTCGGGAGCCAAGAACGTGGCTACGAGTCGGTCGACCAGCGCCTCATTCTTGAAAAAGCGTTCAGTGTGCTGAATGAACGAGAACAGGCAATCTTAGAATGTGCTTATTATAAAAACATGAGCCAAAAAGAGACGGGTGAACTCCTCGGAATTTCACAGATGCACGTATCGCGCTTGCAACGACGTGCACTCGAGAAATTGCGTGAAGCCATCAAAGTCCCGCTCAATGAAGTATTCTCGAACGATGACTAAACGGTCATCGTTTTTTTGTCGTCCGCGCGTGAGTTTGCTACACTTCTAGAGAGAAGAGAAAAGGAAGTGATTCGATTGATTACGAAAGTTGCCAAAGAGTTGAAGTTGAAGACGAGTCAAGTTGAGACGGTGCAACAGCTCGCCGCAGACGGAGCGACGATTCCGTTTATGGCCCGGTATCGTAAAGAAATGACCGGTAATCTCGATGAAGTGGAGATCAAAGCGATTCTCGACGCCTTACAATATGAAGAGAGTTTGCAGAAGCGTAAGTCGGATGTCCTCGCCAAACTCGAAGAGCTCGAGAAAGCGACACCGGAATTAGCGCGGGCGCTAGAAGCGGCGACGACCCTGCAACAAGTCGATGACATTTACCTTCCTTATCGTCCGAAGCGACGTACGAAAGCTGAACAAGGACGGGAAAAAGGGTTGCAAGCCCTCGCCGACTGGTATCGTCAACCGACACCCTATTCACTGAAAGAAGCGGAGTCGTTCGCGGGTGACCTTTCGCTAGAAGAAGCACTTCCGTTCGTGCAATCGATCATCGGGGAGGAGTGGGGCGAAGTGGCGACACTTCGACAATCACTTCGAACGCGAGTCCGAAAAGAGGCGCTCCTTCGTTCACAGAAGAAGAAACAGGCAGAAGACGAGAAAGAAGTGTTCGCCCAGTATTATGAATATGAAGAAAAAATCGCGGGAATTGTTCCGCACCGCATCCTCGCATTGAATCGAGGAGAGCGCACGGATGTGTTGCAAGTGAAGGTCGTCTTCGACGAAGCGGGCTTCATGCGCCAAGCGCTCGCCAAGTTTGACCGTTTGCCGACGGAAAAACGTGAACTCGTCACGCTCGCCGTGAAGGACGCGTTCAAGAAGTCAGTATTCCCGGCCATCGAACGCGAGATTCGTAGCGAGTTGACCGAGACGGCCGAAGAACAGGCAATCGATGTGTTCTCGAAAAACTTGAAGCAGCTCTACATGCAGCCACCGCTTCGCGAAGTCGTCGTCCTCGGGATTGACCCGGCTTACCGTACAGGATGTAAATGGGCGGTCGTCAATGAGATTGGAAAAGTCGAAGAGGTCGGTGTCTTCTATCCGACCGCACCGAAACACGATGTTGCCGGTTCGGAGAAAGTGTTGTCATCGCTCGTGAAACGTTATCCGGTTTCAGTCATTGTCATCGGAAACGGGACCGCTTCACGTGAGACGGAGCAGTTCGTCTCGAACTGGCTGAAGAAAGCTGAACGAGAGATTGCCTACGCTATCGTCAACGAGGCGGGGGCGAGTGTCTACTCGGCGTCAGAGATCGCCCGGTCTGAATTCCCGGAATTGAAAGTGGAGGAACGTTCGGCTGTCTCGATCGCGCGACGCATTCAAGATGCGATGGCTGAACTTGTTAAAGTCGACCCGCAGTCTGTCGGGGTCGGACAGTATCAGCACGATGTCAGTCAGAACAAGCTGAAGGGATCGCTCGAGTTTGTCGTCGAAAGTGTCGTCAACATGGTTGGGGTCGATGTGAACCGGGCTTCCGAATCACTGTTGACATACGTATCCGGGTTGAATAAGACGACGGCTAAAAACATTGTCGCGTATCGGGATGAGTTCGGGCGCTTTGATACACGAAAAGAGATCAAGAAAGTACCGCGTCTTGGAGCCAAGGCGTATGAGCAAGCGGCCGGCTTTTTACGAATCACAAACGGGAGTGATGTACTCGACCAAACCGAGATTCATCCGGAGAGCTATAAGTTGACGCTCTCTCTATTGAAGGAACTCGGTGTTTCGAAGCAAGCGGTCGGTACAGCTGAACTGCGAGATCGATTGAAGACGGTCGACGCCAAAGCGCTGAGCGAGAAAATGGACGCCGGATTGCCGACAGTCGAAGATATCTTGAAGTCGCTCGCAAAACCAGGACGTGATCCGCGCGAAGATATTCAAAAGCCGTTACTTCGGACAGACGTCATGAACTTAGAAGACCTTCAAGTCGGTATGGAGTTCCAAGGGACGGTACGGAACGTCATCGACTTCGGGGCGTTCATCGATATCGGAGTGAAGCAAGATGGGCTCGTCCATATTTCGAAGTTGTCGAATCGCTACGTCAAACATCCGCTCGATGTCGTCGCGGTCGGCGATATTGTCACCGTATGGATCGAACAAGTCGATGCCAATCGTGGCAGAATCAGTCTCACGATGCTTGAACCACGCGCTTAAATAAGAAGAAACTAGCATCGAGCAAAATGTTTTTCATTTTGCTCGATTTTTTTATGAAAAAGTGTTGACGGTCTTTTCTACCCGTGCTATCTTATAGAAGTCGCCGAGAGACGGCATGGAATATTAAAGCTTTTCTAAAAAAGTGATTGACAGGTTTCTGGTTTGCGGTTACAATTTAAATCGTTACTTCGATAAATTCAAGCAACGTTCCGCAATAGCTCAGTGGTAGAGCAACCGGCTGTTAACCGGTAGGTCGTAGGTTCAAATCCTACTTGCGGAGCCATTTTATTTTGGAGACGTACCCAAGAGGCTATAAGGGGCTCCCCTGCTAAGGGAGTAGGCTGGGAAACCGGTGCGAGGGTTCGAATCCCTCCGTCTCCGCCACTTAATTTTTAGAAAACACACACATCTGGCCCGTTGGTCAAGCGGTTAAGACACCGCCCTTTCACGGCGGTAACACGGGTTCGAATCCCGTACGGGTCACCATCATATGGAGGATTAGCTCAGCTGGGAGAGCACCTGCCTTACAAGCAGGGGGTCGGCGGTTCGATCCCGTCATCCTCCACCATTTCAAATTTAAGCACGTATAACGGTCTTGTGGTGTAGGGGTTAACATGCCTGCCTGTCACGCAGGAGATCGCGGGTTCAAATCCCGTCAAGACCGCCATTTACGTTGGGCCGTAGCCAAGTGGTAAGGCATCGGATTTTGATTCCGACATGCGAAGGTTCGATCCCTTCCGGCCCAGCTTATAATTTGAGTCATTAGCTCAGTTGGTAGAGCATCTGACTTTTAATCAGAGGGTCGCAGGTTCGAGCCCTGCATGACTCACCATTTTTATTCCCTCGTAACACCTTAATACGCTGCGGTCGTGGCGGAATCGGTAGACGCGCTAGGTTGAGGGCCTAGTGGTGGTTAACACCGTGGAGGTTCAAGTCCTCTCGACCGCACCAATATGCACCCTTAGCTCAGCTGGATAGAGCGTTAGACTACGAATCTAAAGGCCGGGAGTTCGAATCTCTCAGGGTGCACCATTTTCATTATGGGCCTATAGCTCAGCCGGTTAGAGCGCACGCCTGATAAGCGTGAGGTCGGTGGTTCGAGTCCACTTAGGCCCACCATTTAAACTGACGAACTTTGAAAACTGAACGATGAGGCAAAAAATGTTTTACAATTTTTGAATGAAGCGCAAGCTTCGTCATTTTTAAAGAGCTATATCAAATTCTTTGGAGAGTTTGATCCTGGCTCAGGACGAACGCTGGCGGCGTGCCTAATACATGCAAGTCGAGCGCAGGAAATCATCTGAACCCTTCGGGGGGACGTTGATGG
>NZ_SJUO01000049.1 GCF_004336985.1 Exiguobacterium sp. SL-9 | reverse complement strand
ATCACGGTGGCATCAGTGGTAAAAGTTTTATTGATCCGGAAGTTTTGCGTCGTCAGCGTGCGGAAGAAACCCGCGTCTACGGCGAAAACGCCTGTCAGGCACTGTTCCAGAGCCGTCCGGAAGCGATTGTTCGCGCCTGGTTTATCCAGAGCGTAACGCCACGTTTTAAAGAAGCCTTGCGCTGGATGGCGGCAAACCGCAAAGCGTACCATGTGGTGGATGAAGCGGAACTGACAAAAGCGTCAGGCACGGAACATCACGGCGGCGTTTGCTTCCTGATCAAAAAGCGTAACGGTACAACCGTGCAGCAGTGGGTAAGCCAGGCAGGCGCGCAGGATTGTGTACTGGCCCTGGAAAACGAATCTAACCCGCATAACCTGGGC
>NZ_SJUO01000048.1 GCF_004336985.1 Exiguobacterium sp. SL-9 | reverse complement strand
GGCGATTTTCAGCAGCGTGCAGAATCTGTTTATGCCGGACTGATTTCCGGTGAAATAGCCGTTCGTCCGCTGGAAGAATCCAGGGCCATCAAAGAGCACTATTTTGCTGAGCTTGCCCGCCTGGAGTACGAAAAGGAATCCGGACTGGTGCTGCCGTGGCAGGACATGATCGATAAAGTGGGTGAGGAGTATCACGCCATGCGCACCCGTCTGATTGCGATAGCCCCTGAACACGGTCCCCGCCTGCGGTCGCTGGCACTGACTTCCTCTGATACAGGGTTTGTGGCCGCGCTGCAGGACATTATTCATGAGGCGATGGAGGAATTGAGCCTTGACCACAGTGAACAGGGGGGATAATGCATGGCAACAATTCACCCGTGCAC
>NZ_SJUO01000047.1 GCF_004336985.1 Exiguobacterium sp. SL-9 | reverse complement strand
AGATAATATTTATTTTGAAGATATGTCAAAAAATGCAGCTTTAAAAGCTGTTGAATTGGCAGGAGTAGATATTTCAAAATTAGATTTACATCCTTTAAACTTACCTTTGATTGAAGAGGTTAAAGCTAAATTAAACAAGGAACAAAAATATATTAGAGGATTATTTTCAGGTGGAACTTTAGCAAGTGAAGCTTATTATATTACAAAAGAAAAATATGATGATATTTATAGCAACACAGTAAAAGAGGCAGAACATCAACTAAAAGATCCACTTAAAAGTGAGGCTCATACATTTATTGACTTTGGGGCAGATGAGTACACAGATGGAAAACCTCATCCAATGATTGATCCAAGTAATCGAATTGAACGGTTTAAACAAGAGGCAAAAG
>NZ_SJUO01000046.1 GCF_004336985.1 Exiguobacterium sp. SL-9 | reverse complement strand
CAGGTAGGTGGATTGTTAGCGGTGAACTAGATTTAATTAAAGGCTTTAGTAAAGAGAAAACAGATTGAAGCTCTGTTTCACATAACACAAGCGTGTGTAGTTCAATCGATTTATGCGTAAATTGGCTGACTATATCGCAAGAGACTTGACTGTATTTCGGAATAATAAGCGTTAAATGGCTGGATACATCAATAGTTTGTCCATTGATGCAAATCGTACCTTTTGCGCCACTAACCATCGCTATCATCGGGTTTTCGATGTAAAACGTTTTTAAAGACATTTGGTTAGAGGACAGGATGTGTTTGTATTCCATAATCTCCGATATACCGTAGGCAAGTTAAGCATTAATCTTGTTTAAATGAACAATACTCAAAATTAGCTCATTGGTTGTA
>NZ_SJUO01000045.1 GCF_004336985.1 Exiguobacterium sp. SL-9 | reverse complement strand
CTACTCCAGAGGGCTTTTTTTATGCGAATGGATCGTAATCTGAATTGCTGACGCTAGCGCCAGAATGAAGTGAAGAGTAATTTCTATCTATTTTGGTGACTGGATAGGCGAACGTCAGCGCGAGCGCATCACCTTTACCCGGTGAACGACCAAGACGCTTTTTAATTTCTGTTTTATCTTCTAGTACAATCTTGCTATCGATAACACGAACTTTGTATTCACCACATGACAAATCATCTGCGGTTTCCTGATCATCAATAGCCCCACCAATTTTTAGCCATGTCTTAACGCTGTTATACATTTCACCGCGTTTGTTTAGCATTTGTGGATCTGTTGATGCACCACCAAACTTAACTAAACGCCACACGCGCCCCCAACTTGTTCCAATAGAG
>NZ_SJUO01000044.1 GCF_004336985.1 Exiguobacterium sp. SL-9 | reverse complement strand
CTCCGGCTCCTCGGGCCCCTGGTAGATGTGGTCGATCCGCTCGGTGTTGAAACTGGAGGAGCGGCGTATGAGGCCGTGCACCGTGTACCCCTTGTCGAGCAACAACTCGGCCAGATACGAACCGTCCTGGCCGGTCACTCCGGTGATGAGCGCGGTCTTCGCCACGATTCCCCCTTCTCTGCTGATCGCCTCGGCGGCGACGTTCACCGACATATCTGAATTGGGACGTTCTGCGGCGAAGTGTCACCACAGTCCCTTTCTGCTGGCACAATCCGAGCCATGACGACCGAACTTCCCGTCCCCTCCCAGGAATCCGACCGCCCCCTACTGCGGCCCGGCTCCCGCATATTCGTCGCGGGACACCGCGGCCTGGTCGGCTCGGCGGTGGCCCGC
>NZ_SJUO01000043.1 GCF_004336985.1 Exiguobacterium sp. SL-9 | reverse complement strand
GTTCATCAACGAAGTGGCCATCGTCATCTAATACGGTGTTTGCCTGTGCAATGATGAAGTTGCCTTCTTCGATTGCAGACAGGTAATGAATTTCATCGGTAACAACATCGTCACGCACTAAACGGTACGGGGTTTCCAGGAAACCATATTCGTTAGTCTGTGCATAAACAGATAAGGAGTTGATCAGACCGATGTTCGGACCTTCAGGGGTCTCGATAGGACATACGCGGCCGTAGTGAGTCGGGTGAACGTCTCGTACTTCGAAGCCGGCACGCTCACGGGTCAGACCGCCCGGGCCTAATGCTGAGATACGGCGTTTGTGCGTGATTTCTGACAGCGGGTTGTTCTGGTCCATAAACTGGGACAGCTGGCTGGAACCAAAGAACTCTTTAAC
>NZ_SJUO01000042.1 GCF_004336985.1 Exiguobacterium sp. SL-9 | reverse complement strand
TTTCATAGTAACTCCTTGACACTCTTTTATTTTTATTTTTACTAACAATCGTTAGTCGATTATTTAGTAGTCATTAAACTAGAAACTAAACATGCCTTGTAACTGACTTGAGTATAACGAATAAATGGAAAAATATTTGAGTTATTGAGCTATTAATGAAAAAACAAGAAACATTGAGAAGGAATAGAAAAGAGAGGGAAAAACAGAAAACAACGGCGGACAAATGAAAGCAATAATTAGTGTACCATACTGAATTCTCAGTAATCTAATTATCTATTAAAAATAGATTTAGCATTAATTTCATTATTCACACGACTTATTGTTTACTGCTTATCCCCAGCAATCGTGTTACCTATTCGAAGCGCAGACAAAATAGATATGATCACTTTCAGTA
>NZ_SJUO01000041.1 GCF_004336985.1 Exiguobacterium sp. SL-9 | reverse complement strand
GTCTGGAAGCATACGCCACCTGGACTTCGCCGATCCGTAAATATGGCGACATGATCAACCACCGTCTGCTGAAAGCGGTTATCAAAGGCGAAACTGCGACGCGCCCACAGGATGAAATCACTGTCCAAATGGCCGAGCGTCGCCGTCTCAACCGGATGGCAGAACGTGATGTTGGTGACTGGTTATACGCACGCTTCCTGAAAGACAAAGCCGGGACCGACACCCGTTTCGCAGCGGAAATTGTCGATATCAGCCGTGGCGGCATGCGTGTTCGTTTGGTTGATAACGGCGCTATCGCCTTTATTCCGGCACCTTTCTTACACGCTGTGCGCGATGAACTGGTTTGCAGCCAGGAAAACGGCACTGTACAAATTAAAGGTGAAACGGTTTACAAAG
>NZ_SJUO01000040.1 GCF_004336985.1 Exiguobacterium sp. SL-9 | reverse complement strand
GCCTATGATATGGCCAATATTTTGCGCGATGTAATCCAACATGGTACAGGACGTGCAGCACTGAAAATAGGACGGGATGATTTAGGTGGTAAAACGGGTACGACCAATGACGCCAAAGATGCTTGGTTTGCAGGTTTCAATAGCAAACTGGTTTCTATCGCATGGGTCGGATTTGACCGTCCAACCACACTGGGACGACGCGAATATGGGGGTATCGCAGCACTGCCAATCTGGATTAACTTTATGGATAAATCCTTACAGGGAACTGCCTCTTCGTGGGTTCAATTGGATAAAAATGCTAAAGCGCCAATTTCCCGCGAACAGCCAAGTCTTCAGGAAAATAGCAGTAAAAGCCGTACAGATCGCACTTCACCACCGCTCGCACGTCCACTTTATGTGC
>NZ_SJUO01000003.1 GCF_004336985.1 Exiguobacterium sp. SL-9 | reverse complement strand
TCGACGGTGAAATATCGATGAGGGAACGCCATGGCATATCAACACGCTGACGTCCGAGCCATCCAAGTGATGGCTCTTTTCTTCGCACTAGGTGGCTCAGTCGTCCGCAATCGATGGCTCACAATGCTGCAATCCCTTGTCCAACGGACTTTGAGTCACATGATGGTCGACATATGTCACTGAGTGGTACCGAACATGGCATTTGGTGGTAAATAAAATGTCAGAGGCGGTAAAAACTCGTGGCCGTAATCATTTCTATGCTTTATAACGATTTTACTTAGTTTGCATAGAAAAGAATGATTGTCTTTCCTATTTATTTTAGCTTTCACGCCTACATGTTTCGTCATAGTTTTGTTACCGGAACGGAGACAGTTCGGTGGTAAGCCGTCAATTACTAGGTCATAATACATTCAAACTATCGACCACTACTCGTATGTAATTGATCTAGAAGGTTGAAATGCCATCGACAACTTAGAAGATTGAAAATATGGCAGCACGGGGACTGTTTCCTCGTGCTGCCATATGATTAGTCACGACTGTACAAATCGCGTGTATAAACTTTATCCGCTACATCTTCAAGCTCAGGATGTAAACGGTTCGTGACGATGACGTCTGCTGTCTCTTTGAATGCTTCAAAATCATTGATGACAGGTGAGTTGTAGAAAGACTCTTCTTTTAGAACCGGTTCATAGATGACGACCTCGACACCTTTCGCCTTGATGCGCTTCATAATCCCTTGGATTGAAGACGCACGGAAGTTGTCCGAATCCGTCTTCATCGTTAAACGATAGACGCCGACACGCTTCGGATTTTGCTTCAGAATCGACTCTGCGACAAAGTCTTTACGTGTCCGGTTTGCGTCTACAATTGCTCCGATGATGTTGTTCGGTACGTCCTCATAGTTGGCAAGCAGCTGTTTCGTATCTTTCGGCAAGCAGTAACCACCGTAACCGAATGATGGATTATTGTAGTGTGAGCCGATACGTGGATCGAGCCCTACACCTTCGATGATCTGCTTGGAATCAAGACCACGCACTTCAGCGTATGTATCAAGTTCATTAAAGAACGCGACACGCATCGCCAAATAAGTGTTCGAGAACAATTTGATGGCTTCCGCTTCAGTCGAGTCAGTCAACAACACCGTAATGTCTTCTTTAATTGCAGCATCTTTTAACAAGTTCGCGAACACTTCAGCACGCTCTGACTGCTCACCGACAACAATACGTGACGGATAGAGGTTATCGTGCAATGCTTGGCCCTCACGCAAAAATTCCGGTGAAAAAATGATGTTCTCAGTATCAAATTTTGCTTTTACTTCATCCGTATATCCAACCGGTACAGTTGATTTGATGACCATAATCGCATCAGGATTGATTGCTAAAACCGTTGCGATTACGCTCTCCACTGTACGAGTGTTGAAGTAGTTACGAACTGGATCATAATCTGTAGGTGTTGCAATCACTACATACTCTGCATCTTTAAAAGCTGTCAGATTATCCGTTGTCGCAACTAAATTTAATTTTTTATTTTGTAAAAAGTCTTCGATTTCAGCGTCAACAATTGGAGACTGCTTCGCATTAATCACATCGACTTTGTCTTTCATAATATCTAATGCAGTCACATCATTGTGTTGCGCAAGTAAAACGGCCATCGAAAGGCCGACATAACCAGTCCCGGCTACTGTAATTCGCATGATAAACCCCCTGATTAAGTATTCACAATTTTTACGTTGTAGTATTCCATATACCAATCAACGAATTTACCTAAGCCTTCTTCAATTGATGTGTTTGGTTGAAAATCGATATCACGTACAAGGTCAGAGACATCCGCATAAGTACGGTAGACGTCACCTGGTTGCATATCCATGTAGACTTTTACGGCTTCTTTACCAATCTTCTGTTCGAGCGTATTGATAAATTGCATCAACGTTACTGGTTTGTTGTTACCGATGTTATAGATTTTATATGGAGCAAAGCTTTCGCTCGTTGAATCAATCGTTTCGTCCCATTCAGGGTTCGCTTTAGGAGCATTAGGAATCAGTTTAACAATACCTTCTACGATGTCATCGATATAAGTAAAGTCGCGCTCCATCTTACCGTGATTGAACACCTTAATCGGGTTCCCTTCAATAATATCTTTCGTGAAAGAGAAGTAAGCCATGTCAGGACGTCCCCAAGGACCGTAGACGGTAAAGAATCGTAGACCAGTAGTTGGAATTCCATAAAGATGACTATACGTATGTGCCATCAACTCATTCGATTTTTTAGTCGCAGCGTATAAACTGACAGGATGATCTACACTATGGTTCGTTGAGAAGGGAGCAACTTTGTTACCACCGTACACAGAACTCGATGACGCATAGATCAAATGTTCAACAGGATTATTTCTGCATGCCTCTAAAATGTTTAAGAAACCTTGCATGTTTGAATCCATGTATGCTTGAGGATTTTCAATTGAATATCGAACGCCAGCTTGAGCAGCCAAATTAATTACGACAGCAGGTTTATACGTCTCAAATACTAAATTCAAATTCTTTGAATCAGAAATATCCACTTCTTCGAATTTAAAGTTCGACTGTTCAGAAAGCTCGGCCAAACGATCTGCTTTTAATTTCTCGCTATAGTAACTATTTAAATTATCGATTCCGATAATGCTTAACTCTTCATTTTCCAAAGCTTTAACTAAGTAAGAGCCGATGAAGCCAGCAGCACCTGTGATTAATATTGTTTTCATACTTCTACACCTTCATTAAGCAATGGCTTCCACCATTCTTCATTATCAAGATACCATTCAATCGTATGTTTAATCCCACTATCAAAGTTATGTTCTGGTTTCCATCCAAGCGCTTCAAGCTTACTTGGATCAATTGCGTATCGTTTATCGTGCCCGAGACGATCCTCGACAAACTCGATTAATTCTTCTGATTTTCCAAGATGTTTAATGATAGTTTTAACGACCTCTAAATTAGTTTTCTCATTATGTCCACCAACGTTATAAACTTCACCGTTTAGACCTTCGTGTAAAACTAAATCAATCGCTTTGCAATGATCTTCGACATGCAACCAATCTCTGATGTTTTGTCCGTTCCCGTAGACAGGTACATTCTGATCATTATGGACTCTAGAAATTGTGAGTGGAATCAATTTTTCAGGGAAATGATATGGACCATAGTTATTTGAACAACGAGTAATGTTAACCGGTAAACCGAACGTTTCATGGTAAGAGCGAACTAAGAAGTCACTGGCGGCCTTACTAGCACTATAAGGACTATTAGGTTGAAGTGGAGTGTCTTCCGTAAAGAATGTAGTCGGATCAAAGTCTAGTTCTCCATAAACTTCATCAGTTGACACGTGAACAAATTTTTTCACACCAATCTCTTTAGCAGCATCTAATAGTGCTTGTGTGCCCATTACGTTAGTTTTTACAAAAATACCTGGATCGGTAATCGAGCGATCCACGTGACTTTCAGCTGCAAAATGAACGACATAATCAAACTCTTCCTTCTTAAAAATACTCATGATTAACTCGTAATCAGCAATATCCGCTTGAATAAACTTGTAGTTTGGGTTTTCAGTTAAATCTTTATGTTTAGCCAACTCCCCAGCATAAGTTAACAAATCCAAGTTATAAATTTTATACATGGGGTAAGTTGAAGCCATATGATGTACAAAGTTTCCCCCAATAAATCCGGCTCCACCTGTGATAAGAATTTTTTTATCTGTCATTTTGCACCTCTTGTTTTAATTCATTTACGTAATGCGCAAGAGCCTGTTCCCAATGTGGCAGAGGCTCAAATCCATTAGCAATCAACTTTTGCTTTGACATTCTTGAATTTTTTGGTCTTATAGCTAATGTAGGGTACTCTTCAGAAGTGATACCTTCTACCTTGACGGAACTTCCAGCTACTTCAAATATTTTTTTAGCAAAATCCGCCCAACTGCAATATCCATCATTAGTTACTTGATAAACACCATATTTATTCGTTTGAATCATATTAATCAATAATTTAGCTAAGTCGTGTGTGTAAGTTGGTGAACCGATCTGGTCAGAAACCACTTTCAATTCTTTATGAGATTCAGCTAAACGTAGCATCGTTTTAATGAAATTATTCCCATTAATACCGAAGACCCAAGAAATTCGAACAACGAAAGAATTTTCTAAAAGATTTTGAACCACTCGCTCACCTTCATACTTTGTAAGGCCATAATAACTTTGTGGCAAAATTTTCGATTCTTCAGTGTAAGGTTGATCACCAGTACCCTCATAGACGTAGTCAGTGCTAATGTATAAAAATTTTGCTTGAATGGATTTAGCTGCTTCTACTAAATATTTTGTTCCATTTACGTTTACATCCCATGCTATCTCTCGGTCTTCTTCTGCTCGATCAACTGCCGTGTATGCTGCACAGTGAATTATTGCTTCCGGTTTTAAATCGTGAACATATTTAGTAACTTCATCTGCATTAGTAATATCTAAATCCTCAATCGTACTGCCAATCATGTCTAGGCCGTGCTTTCGTCCTTCACGAACGACATCATAGCCAAGTTGTCCATTATATCCGGTTACAAGTATTTTCATATTTGTTCTCCGTAGATAAAGTTATTGTCAGCATCCTTTAATTGCGGTGCCTTCTGATCTTTATCCGAAAGAACAGGTTGCTCTGTTGATGGCCATCCGATGTTAATCGATGGATCATTCCAAATAATTCCTCGATCATGATCTGGAGAGTACAATTCATCAACTTTATATTGAACTTCAACATCATTAGTTAACGTTAAAAATCCGTGAGCGAATCCTTTAGGTACCAACAATTGTTTCTTGTTCTCCGCTGACAATTCAACTCCAAACCATTTGCCGTACGTAGGACTATCTTTGCGAATATCTACAGCCACATCAAAAATAGAACCTTTTGTACAGCGCACTAGTTTAGTTTGAGACTTAGGTGCAAGTTGATAGTGGAGCCCACGAAGTGTATTAACTTCAGCAGAATATGAATGATTGTCTTGAATAAATTCATTCGTGATACCTAGTTCTTTTAATGAACTTGAATTGAAGGTTTCCATAAACCATCCACGATGATCTCCAAACAAGTTAGGCTCTAGAACTTTTACTCCGTCTAAAAAAGTATTAATAACTTTCATTTGTTATATCGCTCCTACCATATTTAATATCTGATTTTACCCGCTGCGACTTCTAATAAGTATTGTCCATATCCTGTTTTATTTAGGCTTTGTCCGGCTTCTTCTAATTGCTGTTTATCAATCCAACCGTTCAAAAAAGCAATTTCTTCTAACGCTGCAATTTTAACGCCTTGATGATCCTCAACTGTTTTGACAAAATTTGTTGCCTCAACCAAGCTTTGATGTGTTCCCGTATCTAACCACGTAAATCCTCTACCTAACAGTTCCACACTCAATGTTCCATTGTTCAAATAAGCTTCATTTATTGATGTGATTTCTAGTTCACCACGTTCCGAAGGTTGAACATTCTTTGCAATCTCAACAACTGAATTATCGTAGAAATATAAACCAGTAATGGCATAGTTTGACTTAGGATATTTTGGCTTTTCTTCGACACTAATCACTTTTCCATCTTCGTTAAACTCGACTACACCAAATCTTTCTGGATCAGTCACATGATAGCCAAAAACGGTGGCCCCACTTGTCTTCTCAGCTGCTCTTTGAAGAATGTTTCGCATTCCGCTACCGTAGTAAATATTATCACCTAATACCATAGCTACAGAATCCTCTCCAATAAACTCCTGACCTAAAATGAATGCCTGTGCAAGTCCATCAGGAGTTGGTTGAACAATATATTCAAGTTCGATACCAAACTGTGAACCATCACCTAATAGGTCTTTAAATCTCGGCAAGTCCTCAGGGGTAGAAATAATTAAAATTTCTTTGATTCCCGCAAGCATTAAAGTAGATAACGGATAATAAATCATAGGTTTATCATAAATAGGCAATAATTGTTTACTTGTAACCATGGTTAAAGGATAAAGTCTTGTCCCACTTCCTCCAGCTAAAACTATTCCTTTCATTAGTAACTCCTCCTCTTGAATTTAATTTTTTGTCTTAATGATTTTAGTTAAATAACGTACAGACATGCTAATTTCGTTTTTAAAAAAATACAAATAAAGAGAATAAAATCCAGAATAAAGCACAAAAGACGTACTATTAGATGCTATAGAATTCAGTGTGATAAACAACGTAATCATAATAATTTCAGGAAAAACACTTTTTAAAAATTGGATTCCAAGTATTTTGGTCAATAAATATTCACTGATTAAAGATCTCAAACCCAATAAAAATACTATCGATAAAATAGATAGGGTTAAATTTTGAACATTATATACTACAATCGCCGTGGTTATAAAACTTAAAAAAACTAAAAGTAGATTTACCGATAAAATAATCTTTTCTTTTCGGATAGCTTTTAAATAGGTATTAATTAGTAGTGCCATTTTCCCTTCAAATAGCACTATAGGAAAAAGCAATCCCATATAAATAATACTAAGTTCATATTCTGGGAGCCAAATTAAGAGCAAAAAGCTTAATGGATAGAAAAGAATCATACTCCCCAGTAAAGACATAGAAAGTAACGTTCTTAGGGTAAAGTACAGTTGAGACAATTCTTTTTTGGGAACTCTTTTCAAGACAGGGAAAATCACAATTCCAACTGCATTAATAAAAACTAGTAATAAATTTGAAACGCTAAGGGTTAGTGAAATTTTTCCAAAAGTAGAAACATCCCATATTTTTTCGATTCCAAACCTTACGTTTCCAACTATCAGTAGATTAGAGAAGTTCGCAATCATAAGTTTAATACCAACACTTATGTTTTTTTTTGCTTCTTCAAAAGCTGACCATCCTAATGCACTTTTATTAAATACAATTTCTTTGCAGTAATATATAGAAAGTAATAATGAAATAAGTTTTGCTGCTAAATCCATCATTATAATCTCGTTGTACAACCCATTATTAAAGATTAATAAGAATGTGATACCAAATAAAAAAGATACTCTGTCTGATAACATAACTAATGCGTATTTTTTTATTTCATTAGTAGCTTGCAAAACATATACAAGCATTACCCGCAAATTAACTAGTACCATTGAAATAGAAACCATTTTGACCACAAATGTTTTGTCTGGATCATGAACAAATAAATGTGCAAAAAACCACAAGACTATGAAAAATAGTAATTGAGTAATAAGTAACACGTAATACTGTTCAAAGAATACTTTTTTGTTTAGTTCCTTGTAATGTTTACCACCATATCTTAAGTAGATACCATCATTAAGACCTAGATGAAAAAAACCTACATAAGCACAATAAAATAGATAGAGTTGCAGAAGACCATAATCGTTAACTCCTAACAACTTCGGAAAGATTAATATAGTTATAGTGGAAATAGCTAATGTAATTACGTTACTAAAAATCGAATACCAAATGTTTTTCAGAAAAATCACAGCTTTATTATTCATTGAATTTCCTTAATCCTGTTATGTTTTTTTAAAAGTTTAAATAATAATTTTCAGTGAAAAAAGGAATTAACAGGGCCTCCATTGGTGTTTTAAAAACGAGATCAAAGTATATCCAACATATTACTGAAGTCCATGCTAATACTAAGAACGAGACTCGCATGTCTAGCTTTATAACCTTAGATATGCTTATCCCTGAGACCAACATATAATTCAAAATTAAAAAATTCCTTATCAGTCGATAGAATGTGATTTGAACCATAAATAAGGGGAAAAATATAACCGATAATATGTTTATTTGATGAATCAATTTGATTTTCTTTAAAGTTCCTACATCGGTTCTCTTTTGAGATAATTTAACTGCCCAGCCAGAGAGAAAGAGAGAAAAACCATGTAAGAGAAATAATATAAGAAAACCAAACTCTGTTTTTTGGTTCAAATATATTTGAATCTTTGAGTCGTCAATGCCTGATATTAAGGTTTCTAATCCAGGAATTGTATTGTTATTGATAAATATTACAATGCAGAAAACGAAAGTAATAAGCGCTAACACTTTTATTTTTATAGTTTGTTCAGTTTTTTCTGAAAACAGAGCAATAATAACAAAATATATGAGAAACGAAAAATGTATACTTGTAGCTAAACCCAAAACAATCGCGGAAAATACTTTTTTGAATTTATAGTCTGAAAACAACAAAATATTGAATGAAATAATAAACAAAGAAAAAGCGATAAAGTATCTAAACTGTTCGGCGCTAAGAATCACTAAGTACGTAGTAAATAAAGCAATGACATAATGAGGACTAGGAGAATATTTTTTCACGGAGACAAAAACTAATAATAAAGATAGAAAAATTACTATGCTTCTAAATAAGTAAAAATCATCAGTAATCATCCCACCTATTGACATTAAAATCTTATAACCTATTTCATACTGGCTTAAAGATCCCGCTAGAAAGTTTTGATATTCTAATTCATAATAATACAAATCGTTAGATAGTCCTGATGTATTTCGATAACCAGCAATTAAAAGAAATATGAAAATGAAGGAAACAGAATAAACCGGCATATTTATTCTGCTTTTGTATTTTAGACCGCAATATAAATTAATTAATATTGCAGATATATATATGATTATAGTCATTAAAGTTATCCTCGATCTTTATTTGTGACCTGTAATAAATCTTTTTTTTGTAATTGAGAGCTAATTAAACTCAAAAAAGTTTCTGGTGAATTTTCTCCCATATACTTATAATCAATAGCATTTTCAGTTTTGAAAAACTCTATATCTATTTCTTCTGGAAGTGTAAAATACTGAATGTAATTTGGATTATAAAATTTCGATTTTTTGGTGTAAGGATAATTAGTCAATAGTTTTTTGTTATACATAATGGCATCCCAAAAACGTAAAGTACTTCCTGTAGTACCTTTATCTAAAATCTCTAATATACAGTTAGCAGCCATAGTCCTTCCCATAAATTCTTTAAACGGCATAGCATGTGGACTGTAGATTATTCCTTCTTTTACTTGTTTTGAAGAATAGTTCTTGTCTACTATATAAAAGAAGCATTTTAATTTAGCTTTAGTTAATTTTTTATACGCTGTCTCTATTTCTCCAATACGATTTCTAGCCGCTCCTATAAATAAAACGTCGACTTCTTCATACTCTTGAATTTCTCTTCTCCATTCTTCCGGGACAAAAGAGTACGGTATCGAAGTATATATAAAGTCGTACTTTTTCACGTCACTCATATTATAAGATAGTATTAAATCAAATTTTTTTTTCATTTGAGTAACATCCATATATGATATTTTATTAAGTTTTGATTCTACCGTATCACTAAAGTAGAAAACAAATTTACTATTAGGATAACGAGTCTTAATGTATTTTAAAAAATCTGGATAATACCAATCAGCCGTAATGATAAAGCAGACTGTATCTTCTTTCTCAAAGTTTATATTTAATAACTTTTTATACCATATTTTTTTGAATGGTAAAGAGTATTTGTTGTTCATCCGATGAGAGAGATGAGCTTTACAAATGAAATTTAAAAAAGAAAATTTAAAAATATTGTTTCTTCGTATCACTCTGACATTGTTTGAATTTTCCACATCTAAAAAAAATAGCCGACTAAGATCTTTAAATCCATCATTAAAAATAACGTAGTTCAATAAATTCACCTTCTTTTCAAATAAATTTAACTATTTCATTATTATATTTCTCGAGTGTTTCATCATCAAAATCAATTCCAAATGTTCCTCCGGCTTCATTAACATACTTCCCTGTAATAGGAATTTTTTTTGTTGCATTCCTTAAGTACCATTCATATTCAATATCTAAATGACCAATATCTATGGCTTGATATCCCATCATGGCAATATCATAACTTAGAATAGTTGCTGTAGGGCCAAGGGCAATTAGATATAGATCATTACTAAAGGCGTTATTATTGTTAGCTTTCACAAAATCTAAGATGTCATGATATTTATCAAATGCATTTTCAGAAGGCGCAATTATTCTTTTAACAGAATACGCATTTTCTAATAAATCGTTGCCAACACCAAATCTAGTTTGACCGCCTTCAATGAGGACGACGTTTCTTCCATCCCATATTTTTTTCCATTGTTCAAATATTTGTTTGCTATTGAAATTATTTAAACCATTATAAGTTCTAGTGATCAATGAGTCGGAATATTTTTTGTTACTATCCAATAATTCCATCCATCTGTAATAGTATTTTCCTAAATGAGCATTTCGTGATTCTTGTCTCTCTTTAGAATGGTACTTTAGCGTACCAAAAAAGTCTGGTACCCCTATTAAAACTTCATTTTCGTTGGAAAGTAATACTTCTTTTAGCCTTCTACTTAATTCCTCGGAGTTACTTTGTCCAAAATATGCTTTTGCATCTTTATAAATCCATGCGATTTCTCCATCGCCAAATCTACTCAAGGATTTATGTTCATTTTTCAACATACTAAAAGTCTCATCATTAGTATAGTAATGAATTTTATTCATTCTATTTTTTATTAATGAAAATTTTAAGGCGTAAAACTTAATCAAAGGCCGTGCGTAAACAGTTCTATAGAGGGTAATAATTAACTTTCCACTTTTACTTTTTGATAATTTGTTTTTTGTTTTTGATAAGTGTAAATATATATTATTCATACGTCTCCTTTATAGACACAACCGCTTGTTTATATTTTTTATAAATTCTGTTTCTTTTAAAATTTAAATTTTCCAACTCAAATTCTTTTGATTTATTAAAATTTATGATTGCATTATTTGATAGCGATGGATTATCCATTTTTTTCAATATTTCACAAATTACATTAACATCGCCTTTATTAAATCTGACACTATTTTCTAATAATTCTGGGATTCCGGCTGTGTTTGATCCAATCGCAGGACAACCTCGACTTAGAGCTTCAATTAATGCACGTGGAAGCCCCTCCTGCTTACTCGGTTGTGCATATAAGTCGATAGTGTCCAACCAATTTATCACTTCATTTTTTGATAATAAACCTTTAAATGTAACTTTATCTTCCACACCAAATTTGTGAGCTATTTTTTTTAAATAGTCAGGACTTCCTCCACCTACCAACTCATAAGTAAAGTCATAACCACATTTATTCAAAATAGAAATAGCTTCGATTATATATTCTTGTCCTTTATATTTCACATTAACTGCTGCAGTTGTTCCAATTTTAAGTTTTTTACAATCAACATCATTAATTTTTTTTAATCTGCTTTGAAGTACATGATTATCTACTTTGTTTAAATAAACATTTGAAGCAAATGTATTTATACCATTTGAAGGATATCTTTTTTGTAACCACTTCTCTGTAACATAAGAAGCATAATCTGATTTTTTGATACCGCTTTTCGCTTTAAGGTATACATATGGGGCTATAATTTTTCCTAACAAGCCATGATTCCAATGAGCATCCCAGGCACATCCTCCAACCTCTACGAAATACTTCTTCTTTTGCTTTAAACTATACTTAATTGTTAAGTCACTGATTATGCTTGGCATTCTTGCAAATATTAAATCGGATTTACCAACATACTGTTCAATAATTTTGCTGTACTCATTTCTTTCTATTAGAAAGCCTTTAACAGTGTTTAAATTGGGAATTTCTATGATTTTCATATTGTTTAAATCTACTTTTTGCATATTAGCTTCTATGTAAGTTTTATCTAATGGTAAGGTTCTAATTAACACTACTAACTCATCGACAACTTCAAAATATCGAGAGAACATTTCATTTGTAAGAGTGGTGTTACAATATATTCCATTAATGTCCTTGTACATAGGCCCATCGAAACTAAATAGTCCAATCATTTATTCACCTTCTCAATCTCAAAATCAAATTATATTATTAATATGCAATACAAGATTATTTATTCTTCCAAATCTGTTTCTCGACATCAAAAAATTTTACAACTTTCGCAGGAACGCCTACAGCAATTGAGTTTTTTGGTATGTCTTTATTGACAACAGCATTTGCTCCGATGACACAGCCATCGCCTATAGTAACTCCAGGAAGAACACAAACATTGTCGCCTATCCAGACATTTTTTCCAATTCTCACAGGAGAAGTGGTTAATTCTCTTTCATTTGGAGGTGTGTTCGGATTCGATGCAAACGCACTATCAGAATAATTTCCATGAGCAATATCACTTATATAGATTTTAGATGCTAAGAGACAATTATCTCCTATAAAAACTTGTTCTCCAGCTGCAATATGTACATGATCACCAATTCTACAATTATATCCAATATTAATTTTTGTAGTTTCTTCACCTTTTATATCAAAAGCTTCCAACCTACAACCATATCCTGTCGTGAATTTTTCCCCATACATTATCTTTTTTTTACCTCTAATATAAAATGGCAATCGAATCAATCTTGCCTTTCGATAGAAACACTTAGTTACTATATAAGATATCCCGTTTCTAATTAATTCCATCAAACTATATTCATTTTTCATACTTCAAATTCTCCTTATAGATTGTTTCTAATTTTTTATTAAAAGCTTCTATAGAGAAATGTTCATCAAATACTGTTTTAACTTGAATCCTTTGATGCAAGAAGTACTCATCATTTAAATTATTTAATGCGTTAAATCCATCCGAGATGTTTATACCCACTGAATAATTTTCGACTATCCTTGTGGTATCAGCTTGGATATTATTTAGAATAGGAAGTCCGTGCTGAAAGTAATCAATTGATTTCATAGTAAGGCCTACACATACTGTTTGTTTCATGATGTTCAAACCATAATGGCACTTGCTAAATATATCTTGTTTTTCTTTTTCATCATAAATAATTCCATAATACTTAATTTTTGCACCAGTCATCGCTACGCTATTTATTAAAGTATCTTTACTCTCCCCATTTCCAATCACATGAAGAGTTACAGGTCTGACTTTTAACAAATTATTTATTATTTGTACGATTTGATCGATGTCTACTATATTATTAATTGACCCTAAATAAGCTATATCGAACTTTTCATTACTCAGCATTACATTTTTATTTAATTGAATTTTGTTTTTAGCAAGATGCAGAGTGACTTGTGGAATATCTCTTAATTCATTAACCAGAACCTCTTGGTATAAATCACATTCTGTAATAATTAAATCAGCACAATTCACATAATTAGATCTTATATTTTTCCAAGCACTTATTGGGAATAAATTCTTACCTCTCTTTAACGGAAGTGTTTCTGGCCATAAATCAATAATATCAAGTATTATTTTGACCTTCGGGTATTTTTTTTTATATAACGCAGCCTGTTTAACAAGTGAGTTGGGCGGCACCAAAATATATAAAACATCAGGTTCAATTTCTTTTACTTTCATAAAAGCTTCTTCAGAAAATTTTTGATGAGACTTTAATCTTTTAAAAGATAAATTCTTCTTATATTGTCTTGTTTTCAAGTAAAAAAAACCATTTTCTTCTATTTCACGCTTTTTTTTACTTGAATGGCTGAAATCTGATGAAATAACTGACACTTCATCACCTTGTTCTTTAAAAAAATCTCGAATGAGTTTAACTCTCTCTTCATAAGTATCGAAACAATTAACAATTACTACTTTCATTGGTTTACGCCTCACTATTTAAAGAATAATATTTTTTTATTGTTCTGACACAATCAAAAAATTTGTTGCTGCGCAAGCTTAGTATTAGCTCAATTCATTACTTATTTTTATATATAGATTCATCCTCTTTAGATATGGCAACTTCGTTATTTGCTATAGTTGGTCCTCCTTCAAGTACCCCGTCACGCTTTAAAACACTAGCAATAGTAGCTATAAAGCATCGAGCATCTAATGAAAAAGAGATTTTTTCAATGTAATAACCATCTAATTTTGCTTTGATCGTAATTGGTAATTCATCTCGTCCGTTGATTTGAGCCCACCCCGTTAATCCGGGAAGAACATTATTAGCACCATATTTTTCACGTTCTTCAAGTAAATCATATTGATTCCAGAGTGCTGGCCGTGGACCAATTACAGACATCTCTCCTTTAAGGATGTTAATAATTTGTGGTAATTCATCAAGACTCGTTTTCCGCAGGAACTTACCGACTTTTGTGATGTACAGTTCCGGGTCACTTAATAAGTGTGTTGGCGTGTCTTTCGGGGCGTCGATTCGCATCGTTCGAAACTTCAAAATATTGAAGTGTGAACGGTGAAGACCGACTCGTTTTTGTTTGAAAAAGACCGGACCTTTCGACTCAAGTTTAATTGCAATCATAATTCCAAAAAATAAGGGAGCAAGTACAATCAGTCCAATCAACGACATCATCAAATCAATTTTTCGCTTGTGTTCAATATACTTCATCATTCACACTCCATAATCTAGACTGTTTCTTTTAGTTGATCATGCTTAACCGCATCGAGACAATCGTTTGCCCAGTTAACGAGATAAAGACCGAGCGCTTCACTCGTCTTTAACTCATTCATTCTTGAAAGTTTCCCTTCCAAGTCCGATTCTTCGCTAACGATACCTGTAAAAATTTTCGGATAGACTGCCTCAGGATGAACTTCTCCTTCTTTTAACAGCTCTTCGAACATCTTTTCTCCAGGGCGAATTCCACTAAACTCAATCGTAATTTGATTTTCAGTAAATCCGCTCAATTTAATCATATTACGGGCAAGATCCACAATTTTCACTGGTTCACCCATATCAAGGACAAAAACTTCTCCTCCATCAGCGAGTGTTCCTGCTTGAATAACCAAGCGACTAGCTTCAGGAATTGTCATAAAGTAACGCGTCATATCAGGATGTGTTACAGTCACCGGTCCACCTTTTTCAATTTGCTTTTTAAACAGTGGAATAACAGAACCCCGACTGCCCAATACATTCCCAAAACGGACAATGGCATACTTTGTTTGACTAGTTTTCGCTACATTTTGAACGACCATTTCAGCGATACGTTTTGTCGATCCCATAACGTTCGTCGGATTGACGGCTTTATCCGTTGAAATCATGACAAATCGATTAGCACCAAACTCATTTGCCATTTCCGCGACATTTCTCGTGCCGTATATATTATTCTTTACTGCTTCATGTGGATTTGCTTCCATTAAAGGAACATGTTTATGCGCTGCTGCATGGAAGACTAGATGCGGGGAGTGCTTCATGAACACTTCACGCAACCGTTCTACATCTTGCACGTCGGCAATAACTGGAATCAAGTCGACTTCTAGTTTCAATTCACGAAGTTCACGTTCAATTAAATAAATGCTGTTCTCCCCGTGACCTAATAGGAGAAGGCGTTCTGGACTAAATTTCAAAATTTGTCGACAAATTTCTGACCCGATCGATCCCCCTGCGCCCGTAACGAGCACTGTCTTACCTTCCACCTCTGATTGAATCCCTGAAATATCAAGTTCCACCGGTTCACGACCTAATAAGTCATCGATTGATACTTGACGCATTTGGTTGACAGCTACTTTTCCGGCTGCCACTTCCTCAATCATTGGCAACGTATGAACATTCATACAGATTGCTTTGGCCCGTTTAATAACTGCAAGTCGGTCCTGATAATTCATAGATGGAATAGCGAATACAATTTTATCAATCGCATGACTCTCGACAACACTTTCTAATTGTTCGAGCGTCCCCAATACTCTGACACCGTTCACAGTAAGATTTTGAAGATGAAGATTATCATCAATAAACCCGACTGGATTCATACGATGATTATCTGATTGATTGATTTGACGGACTAGCATGCGACCAGCTTGACCGGCTCCAACAATCAGTGTCCTCTTTTCAGATTTACGACGTTTCATCTTTCTTCCACCTAGTATTAAACGACGATCCTGTTTCCAGGTCACGTATATTCGCGAGCCTAAACGAATACCACCTAATAGTAGAAGCGATAGACAAAAACTAAGGAATAACATTCTTTCCATCGCTTCTCCGTAAACAGCAAATTGGAGAGCGTACAAAGTCAACGTGCTCATGATAAGAGTTACAGCAAGGCGAATGGCTTCTGACATGCTCGCGAAGCGCCATGCGACTCGATAAAGACGACTAATACCGGCCATCACGATAAATAGCGCGCTGTATAGTAAAGCGGACTCCACAAAATGATTGCGATCCACATTTTCAATAAATTCAATTGGATATAAAAAGAAGTACGTGACGAACATTGAAGATAAAATAGCCATAATATCAAGAAACACTAGTACGCTTGTTCGAAATGATTTTCGACTTAACTCAGGAATCGACATCTGTTTTCCTCCTTACTTCACTGGATTCAAAGAAGATTGTTCTTCCATCAGTTCCGTCATCATCTTTAATACATCTTCTCGGAGATCGTCTCTTTTTAATGCAAATTCAAGAGTTGTTTGAATAAATCCTAACTTTTCTCCAACATCATAGCGTTTGCCATTGAATTCGTAAGCATACACACGCTCTACTTCATTCAATCGGGTAATAGCATCCGTCAATTGAATTTCGCCACCTGCTCCTGGAACCTGTGTTTCCAAGAAATTAAATATTTGAGGAGTAAACAAATATCGACCTAAAATGGCCAAATTCGATGGTTCTGTACCTGGTGCCGGCTTCTCTACAAAGGATTCAACTTTATGTAAACCGCCTTCAAGTGACGCCTGAGGGTCAACAATCCCATAACGGTGAGTTACATCACTTGAAACAGGCTGCACACCAATAATTGAGCTATTTGTAATTTCATATTGTTCAATCAATTGTTTTGTACAAGGCTTCTCGGCCTGCACAATATCGTCTCCAAGCATGACAACAAACGGCTCATTCCCTACAAACGCTTTTGCCTGCAAAACCGCATGACCCAGCCCCATTGGTTTTGATTGACGAATGAAGTGAATATTAATATTGGTAGTTTCTTCAACTAACTTTAAAAATTCAGACTTCCCCTTTTCAATCAACTGTTGTTCAAGCTCTGGCACAGAATCAAAATGATCTTCAATCGCACGTTTACCTTTACCCGTGACAATTAGAATATCTTCAATTCCTGATTCAACTGCTTCTTCAATGATGTATTGAATCGTTGGTTTATCGACGATTGGTAACATTTCTTTCGGCATCGCCTTTGTTGCCGGCAAAAAACGCGTCCCTAATCCTGCAGCTGGAATCACAGCTTTTTTCACTACTTTACTTGCCATGATGCTCCTCCTCTATGGGTAAATATATATTATCTGTCTGATTCATAGAAAAAAGGATGTAACTTACATCCTTTCAAAATTATAAATTAAGATTATCACTTTAGACCTAATATAAAAACATACGAGGAGTAAAATAAACCTAAAATCGTTCGACAGTTGTCGACATTTTCTCTATTTTTAACCAATTAAGTCAATGAATTTAACTGAATATCAGAACAATTCACTTCTTCCACTTTCCTCGCCAGTTCTTGGTCGGCAATGTCGGCGGATCGATGAATACAAAATCATCCTTGATGACTGCTTCTGCGTTGATGACATAATTTTCCCATTTGTCTGCACCAAGTTCATCCCGCACGACCTTCTCGACTTCTGTCCAATAAAACGTTCGTCGCCCCGTACTATGCGCATCTGATGCAATCAAATGGCTCAAACCGTTACGTAGGAACGTGAACGCGAGGTCTTTGACGTTATTTCCGAACGCTCCGGTCAAACTACTTGTCGTAATTTGTGACAGTGCTCCAGACGATACAAAATCCATCAGTCGTTGCGGGTTGGTCGCGAACGTTTTGTTTCGTTCTGGATGAGCGATAATCGGGGTATACCCTTCCGTTTGAAGGCCGAAGAAGAGCTGTTCCGCATAAGCTGGTACCGAGTCACTCGGGAACTCCACGAGTACGTAACGAGATCCAGCAAGCGATAACGCCTCCCCTTGCTCTAACGATTCAACGAGGTCACCGAAGATTCGGATCTCTTGTCCCGGATACAAATCGAGATTGATGTTTTCTTGTCTGAGTACGTTTTGTAGTTTTGTCACAGCACTTGCGACATCAAGCCGACTTGTATCAAACTGCGGCTGAAACGCGTGGGGGGTGACTACGATTGCAGTCACCCCTTCACTTACTGCGCGCTTCGCCATTTCGACCGCTTGTTCGACTGTTTCCGGACCGTCATCGACGGCCGGTAATAAGTGACAATGAATATCAATCATGGCGTGCTCTCCTTCTTATTCATATGCGTAATAGTAATAATGATCATCGCTACCTTGTGGTTCGCGCTTGTTCAAGACGACGCCGAGGATATGTGCATCAGCCAAAATAAGTTGTTCTTTTGCTTTGACGACCATTTGGCGGTCTGACTTATCACAACCGACAACGAGGACGACTCCGTCGACTTTGCGGGCCAAGAGGCGCGTATCTGCCACTTGCATCATCGGAGGTGCATCTAAAATGATGACGTCATAGTTCGCTTTTAATTCTTCTAGTACACGATCCATCATCTTCGATGACAATAGTTCTGACGGGTTTGGTGGGATCGGACCTGCCGCAATCAAATCTAAGTTCTCGATTTGTGTCGTGTGTGTTGCTTTGTCCACCGTTGTTTTCTTGGCCAATACTGTCGATAGACCAATCCCGTTTGACAAACGGAATGTGAAGTGAGCCGTCGGGCGACGCATGTCACAGTCGACGAGCAACACTCGTTTCCCTTGTTGGGCATACACAACCGCGAGGTTAGATGATGTCGTCGATTTCCCTTCACCGGACGAAGAAGATGTAATGACCATCGTCTGCAACTCGTCATCGACCGCCGTGAACTCTAAGTTCGTGCGGATCGTACGGTATTGTTCCGAGATTGGCGACTTCGGTTTCAACACCGTAATCAACTCACGACCTGACTTGTCGTATTGGGTATGCTTATGTTTCTTTTTTCCGAACTTAAACATGGACTCGTTCACCTTTCACGTTAGCTTGACGTTGTTGACGCATTTCGACTTTATCGATGACAGGAATTGAGCCGAGAACCGGAAGTTCCAAAATCGTCTCGACATCTTGTTCTGTCTTGATTCGACGATCGAGCACTACTCTCAGGAATGCCATAGCCACACCAATCATCATGCCAAGAACTGTCGCAATGGCCGTGTTCAATAAGATGTTCGGGCTAACCGGCAACATCGGGACCGATGCGTTCGAGAGAACTTTGACGTTGTCGACGCTCATCAATTCAGGTACTTCTGTCGAGAAGACATCGCTAATCTCGTTGGCGATATCGGTGGCGAGCACCGGGTTCGTATGTTGCACTTTAATGTTGATGACCTGCGAGTTTTGTTCGCTGTTGACTGTGATTAAGTTTGCAATATTATCAGGGGCACCGATTACATTTTCTTGAACCTGCTCTAAAATGGCTGGACTTTGAATGATGACCCGGTATGTGTTTACTAAGTTGATCGAAGATTGAACTTGTCCTAAATCAATCGATTGTTCAGATTGTTTTGGTGCGACAAGAACTTGCGTCGATGCTTCATATGTTGGACTAATGACGAATGAGCTCACTAAAAAGGCGATTAGCGCCGCGATGATTGCTAAACTTGCGATGAGCCATTTGCTCCGTTTTAAAATGGAAAATAGTTCTCCAAGGGAAATTGTTTCTTCTTTCATCTTCGTCTGTTCTCTCCTCTGTTTTTTAAAGTCACTACTGGAAAAATTCCGCAGATAATATTTAACAGTGCCAATACCAAAACATTATAGCAAAAATCTTCACAGTTGATGACCCATTTTTTAAAATTTGGGTTTTTTGGTATGTAAATCTGATAAACTTTGTTAGGAAGAACTTAACAAAAGGAGGAGACAATAGTGCACGTTAGTGAGCGCCTACTCCAGTTGTACGCAGATATGAATGCGACGACACGTATCAAATTGCAAGATGCGATTAAACAAAATTTAGGGGACGGAAAGTCGTTGGCCGTATCTTTCGAAGAATTGACGGGGACAACGGACCCAACCTTTTCGACCGAAGCCAAATCGGCGGCCGACTTTGCGTCATGGATTAAGGACGGGAAGAAAGATGCCACGTTCCTTCCATACTATGTGTCTTTACTCGAGATGCACGAAGACGTGTTCCATAAAGAGTCGACAGTACCGAAGCCAACACCTGTTGACAAGACATCGGTCAATGAGGTACCGCTTGTGGATCAAACGATGGTCTCCGTGCCTGAACCGCCCGTAGTGGAAACCCCAACACCAGAAGCGAAATCATCCGCCGCAAAACCACGGTATATGCCGGAAGCCCCGGTCCCGTCACGGGCAGAACGGGCAAAATACCATCGGACGATCGAGCCGGCACGACCACGCCGGAAGTCCGGTAAATGGATTGGTGTTCTGTTCATCCTTGTGTTATTCATCGGAGGCGGCTATATCGGGTATCCCTATGTCATGGACTTGTTGGAACCAAAACAAGAAGCCCAAGTCGTCGAGGAAACACCACAGCCGGATCCCGAACCGGTCGTCCAAGATCCGGAGACGAACTATGTATGGCTCGCCTCGAAAAACGTCAACCTCGTCTCAGAACCGAACGGCGCGACGGTCACCTACATAGGAGATATCGGCGACCGATACGAAGTTGTGAAGGAACAAGATGAGCACGTCGAAGTGAATTTGGACGGGACGACAGCATGGGCCCCGCTCGACTCCGTCACGACCGACTGGCCGACGGGTGATTTGACGGATAGTGCCTTACTCGACTGGGTCAACGCGAATTTGAATAACGAATGGCTCGGCGAATCGATTCCTGATTTCTTCGCCATGAACGAAGCAGCACTCACGGAGACGATCGGCGCGCCATACGGCCGTGAGACGGATGCGTTGAACGCTTATACATTCTATAATGGCGGTTTCTTCGTGATCCAAGACGATAAGGTACACGCCATCGACTGGACGAACACACAGACGACACGCGAAGCCTTCAGTCCGCTCGGTGAAGCTGTGCTTGAGACGGACGATGCAGTGGTATATGAGAGTGAGACATACTCACTCCGCTTATTTGAAGGCACGAACGGACAAACCCGGGTACGACTGACTGAAAAATAAGAGCGTTTCACGGAAGGAGCAATCCCCATGAACACAATCCTCGTCACAGGCGGTGCCGGTTATATCGGTACCCACACCGTCTTACAGTTGCTAGAAACTGGCCACGACGTCATCGTCCTCGACAACTTGTCGAACAGTCGCCGCGAGGCGCTCGACCGTGTTGAAGCATTGACCGGGAAATCGGTCACATTCTATCTCGGCGACATCCTCGACCGCGAACTGCTCGAACAAATCTTTTTGACACATACGATTGACGCCGTCATCCACTTCGCCGGACTGAAAGCTGTCGGCGAATCGGTATCCGAGCCGCTCCGCTATTACGAGAACAACGTCGTCGGGACGACCGTCCTGTTAGAAGTGATGAACGCGTTCGATGTGAAACGAATCGTCTTCAGCTCGTCGGCAACCGTATACGGTATGCCGGAACGGACACCAATCGACGAGTCGTTCCCGCTCAGCGCGACAAACCCATATGGCCGCACGAAACTGATGATTGAAGATATCATGCGCGACCTCGCCGTCGCCGACCCGTCATGGAGCATCGCCCTCCTCCGTTACTTCAATCCGATCGGCGCCCACGAATCTGGCCAAATTGGCGAAGATCCGTTCGACATCCCGAACAACTTGATGCCATACATCACGCAAGTCGCCGTCGGCCGCTTGAATGAATTGAGCGTGTTCGGTGACGATTACGATACACCAGACGGGACCGGTGTCCGCGACTATATCCACGTCGTCGACTTGGCTGAGGGTCACTTGAAGGCGCTCGACTACGTCATGGACCATACGGGTGCCGAGGCGTTCAACCTCGGGACCGGGACCGGCTATAGCGTCCTCGACCTCGTCCAGGCGTTCGAGGCGGAAAGTGGAAAAGATGTCCCCTACAAAGTGACACCACGCCGCCCCGGTGACATCGCCATCTGCTTCGCCGACCCGGCGAAGTCGAAACGTGTGCTCGGCTGGGAAGCGAAACATGACGTCCGCGCCATGTGCCGTGACGCCTGGAACTGGCAATCGAACAATCCGAACGGTTATCGCTAACACAAAAACGATTCCTCATCCATGTCGATGAGGAATCGTTTTTTCATTGTTTGATCCAAGCAACCCCATACGCGTCGAGTTCAATCGTCTCGACGGGCTCACCTGTGAATAGATTCGTTCCGTTCACTTTTAAGGTGACCGGTTCATTGCTGACGTTCGTATGCAGCAAGAGTGTCTCGCCTTCGGCTTTCCGTTCGACCGTGAACACACGCTGATTTGACGTCGTGTCGATTCGCTGCGTCGCATACGGCGAGAACGCCGGATGTGTCCGTTTGACGTTCAACTGGCTGACGATTCCGGAGAACACTTGCAATCGATACGGGTCCGTCTTCAGCTCTTGGATGAGTGCGTCATGGTCGATTGGTGTCTCGACACCAAGCAGTGTCCGGTAATCGATGGCCGGGATACCTTGTAGCGAGAACAAGATGCTGTGGGCAGCGAGAATCATCTCAACGCTCGGCTCGATCAAGTTCTTCTCAAACGGGTCTCGCTCTGCCATCGATAAGAAATTGAAGTACGTCTTGCCATCTTCCGGTGCCTCGATCCGGTTCGCCCAGTCAGACAGTTTTTTGGCATTGCCTTGCGCGAAGGCGAGCATCGTGTGCGATGCGAGGTCGAAGTGACAGATGGCGTCAGCGACGCTCATATATGATCCGAGCTCTGACACGTCCCCCTCGTATGCGAGAATCAACTGCCCGTGCGGTTTATAGTGATGCAGTACCGTGTGCCACACTTTGATGACGCGTTGGATGCTCTCCTCCGGCATACCGCGGAACGACTGGACGTGGACGCGCAATTTCGTCGCGCCTTGGGCGAGCCGCTCGACAAAAGCGTCCGTCTCCTCGAGCAGATTAAACTGCATTTCGTTATACACGTCAGGATCCGTGTCATACATGAGCTCGAACTCATGTTTGAAGCGTCCGAGGTCCTCATATAATCGAATACGCGGGTTGACGGCCGTATCGGTCGGTTTCGCCGAGTATGGGAACAACGAGACGAGATACAAGTCGCTGATGGACGCTTGGACGTGTTGCTTCAACAAGTCATGTAGTGCGTCTAAGTCAGGGCTCCCGGCCGTCGTGACGGCGTTCGAATCGATCATAAGCACGCCCGTCTTCTCACTCAACTCCTCCCCATCATGCCAATGATGATTGTCCCACTTCATAAATAGTTCCTGCCATTCTTCTATCGTATGGTCGTCCTCTAATTGATTGATGATCGGTTCAACAGTTTCCCAAAGCATATCATCCCTCCTCAGTGTCTCTTTATCAGTCCCACCGAACCAAGATTTTCAAACGCAAAAAAAAGCCGTCCCGTAAGGAACGACTCAGTTCATCAAGCGTTGCAACTCAGCTTGGACGTCGGCGAGCGAGGCCGCATCCGGATTCCAGTAATAGATGCCGTCCGACTCGAGACCGCCCGCCCCTTCGATGCGGAGCGTGCTGGCGTTGCGGAACGCCTTCATATAGTCCGTCGACAGCGCCACGAGCTCGTTGAACTCGATGTTCGTCTTGGCGCGGTTGCCGGCGACGTCGAGCAATTTTGTCACTTTGTCGACCGAGAAGTCGGAACGTCCCTTCTCGACGATGGCCGCGACGACGGCGCGTTGCCGTTCTTGACGACCGAAGTCTCCGTTCGGATCTTCGTAACGCATGCGGGCATATGACAACGCCGAAGCCCCGTTCAAATCGACCTGTCCGACCGGATAGGTGTAGCCGTCCGACGAGAACGCGAAGTCGTTCGTCACCGTGATGCCGCCGAGCGCATCGACGACCTCGGTGAACGCCTCCATGTCCGCCTCGACGACGTAATCGATCGGTATATCCAAAAGCGCTTCCACCGAATCCATCGCCATCTCGGCCCCACCGAACGCGTAGGCGTGGTTGATTTTATCGTTTATGCCTTTCCCGACGATTTCCGTCTTCGTATCGCGTGGGATGCTGAGCATCGCCCCTTCGTCTGTCGTCGGGTTGAGTGTCATGACGATGATCGAATCACTGCGCCCCTGCTCTCCGTCGCGGCGGTCAATTCCGAGCAGTAACACCGACACCGATTCCTTCTGTTCGATCGTCTCGACTT
This sequence comes from Exiguobacterium sp. SL-9, assembly GCF_004336985.1. Classification (GTDB taxonomy): domain Bacteria; phylum Bacillota; class Bacilli; order Exiguobacteriales; family Exiguobacteriaceae; genus Exiguobacterium. Next base: position 406,178 of record NZ_SJUO01000003.1, on the reverse strand, counting down.
GTTTCCGTTCTTCACTGATCTCCAGATTCTCATTCACTTTCGTCACCGTCTCGTTGACGTCACGGTACATCGACCAGACGAACAGTCCCCCGGCGACGAGGAAAACCGTTAATACGCCGAGCGTGATCGCCAACACCTTTTTCCATTGTGACTTTTTCTTATGTCTCGCCATATGTGCACCTGCTTTCACCGTCGTTAGATATGGATATAATTCCCGCTTCACGTGTTGTATTATAGCACGTTGTAAAAAAATGCTAACTATTTATTTTGGATTTTTACGGAAAGTGGGTCTTATAACGGCTGCGTCGCATATGGTCAGGCCAAGCCGCATTGATTTCGGCACCAAGCAGCATCGTCGCCGCCGTCAAGTAGAGCCAAATCTGAAGCAAGATGACGACACCGATCGTCCCGTACGTCTCGCCGAACATCGAAAACTGGTCGACGTAGACACTGTAGCCCGTCGACAGCATCTGCCAGGAAATGACGGCAAAGACGGCGCCCGGAAGCGTCTCGATGAAGGTTACGCGTTGTTGCGGGGCAATTTTATAGAAGAGCGAGAAGGCGAAAATCAGGATGACGGTCGATACCGTATACCGGGTGAGCGTCGCCAGCCGGTCGAAGTCTTCAAGATGTGGGAACCATGTGTACATGAGCTCGACGAATTCGCGGCCGAAAATATGGAACACGATCAAGATGACGGCACCGATGCTGAAGGCGATGAGCGTTAATAAACCGATCAAACGACGGACGACATAGCTCCGGGCCTCCGTCTCGCCGTAGGCGAACACGGTCAGCTTGACGAGGCGGGCCGTCCCGTTCGACGCTGACCAGACGGCGATGACGGCCCCGACCGAGACGACGCCTGCGTTAATGTTGCCACTGACGTCATAGACGATCGACAGCATGTCACGCACGCTCGAACCCGGGATGAGAATCTCGATCTGTTCGATCAACAAGGCGTCGTCAATCCCAAGCCACGCCATGACAGTAAACAAAAGAACGAACGTTGGGAAGATGGCGAGAAACCAAAAGAACGCGAGCGTCGCGCTGTAGTCGTTAATATGATGGTCCTTGAACCGATGGCGGACGTCGATGACGAGACGGAACAGGCGATCGAGCACACGCGTCACTCCTTTTCTTCTCATTATGCCATAAAACAAATCGCCCCATCCTTGTTGGATGAGGCGAATCGTCACTGTTCCATCAATTGTCCGAGATACGACTTCACGTCTTCGAGTGACGTCGCGTCTGGGTTCCAGTAATAGATGCCGTCGCTCGCTTTCCCGCCTGACCCTTCAAGACGAAGGACGTCCTGGTTTTTGAAAGCGGCCATATAGTTGCTCGAAAGCGTCCGGATATCTTTGAACGTCATGTTTGTCTTGGCGTTATTGCCGAGCACGTCGAGCATGTTGTTGAACTTCGAGATTGAAATCTCGTCTTTGCCTTTGTTGACGAGCGCCGTGATGACGTCACGTTGGCGCTCTTGGCGACCAAAGTCCCCGTTCGGGTCATCATAACGCATACGCGTGTAAGCGAGCGCCTCCGAGCCATTTAGTGAGAGCGCGCCCGGTTCGAACGTGTGCTCCCCTGACGTGAACGCCAAGTTGTTCGTCACGTTGACGCCACCGAGCAAGTCGACCGTGTCTTGGAAGCCTTTCATATCCACCTCGGCCACGTAGTCGATCGGGATATCGAGCAAGTTCTCGACCGTGTCGAGTGCCATCTCGGCCCCACCGAACGCGTAAGCGTGGTTGATTTTATCCGACGTCCCTTTGCCGATAATCTCCGTCTTCGTATCACGCGGGATGCTGAGCATCGCGCTTTGATCCGTGTTCGGGTTGAGCGTCATGACGATAATCGAGTCGCTGCGACCTTGCTCGTCGGCACGACGGTCGACACCGAGAAGAAGAACCGAAATCGGTTTTTTGTCATTGATTGTCTCCGGTTGCATGCGCTCCGGGCTGAGGCCTGTCGACTCGTTCAATCGCTCGACAGTCGAATCGACTTGATTATATAGATAGGCAGCTGCACCGGCTCCGATGAGCAGGAACAACCCTACGACGAGTCCCGCAATTTTTACGATCCGTTTCGCTGGGGAACTCTTTTTCCGACGTTTTTTCACTCGCTTCTTCTGCTCTTCCATGACTTAACACCTTTCGTAAACCATTTTTATGAAAAATACCAATTTTTATTTTAGCATGTAACTGTCTTTTATACCGTTATTTTTATAAAAAAAGGGAAATTGATGCAACAAATTGGTACACGTACATTCGTTGTTACTTATCGGTCTTTTCTGACGAATCATTGAGTGTTTTCTCGGTATTATTTTTTGTGACTTCTTCACATTCAACAGATTCAACCATGACCATGACCGACTGGTACGTATAAAGACCTATTTCTCAATCATCATACATCCGAAATCATGTCAATTTTTTGTCGAATCCGCTGTTTCATAGGTATGTTTCCTTATATTTAAACGCCTCATGAGACAAAGGCATGAATTTTTGTAATAATTGGTTTATCCATAATTAATTACACATATAAATCCATTAATTGGTTGGAAAGGGGTCGTCAGATGCGCTACATCGTCACTTGTTTTTTAGAGAAAGAAGAACCTTGTGTGTTTACGGTGTATGGAGAATCCATCCATGAAGCTGCGTTCACGTTCGAGAGAACGTTAAACGAGGCGAGCCCGCTCAATGACTACGTCGAATTAAGTGAGGGCAAGAAAGTGAAGGTCGGATCGATCCTCGCCTACCGCATCGATGAAGTGAAGCCGCTCTTTTGAATTCCATCCATTTCGGGTAACCCTTATAAGGAAACCAAATCAACGAACGGGGTGAACCGATATGGAATTAGGGATGATCGGACTTGGAAAGATGGGGTTGAACTTGGCGCTCAATCTGACGGACAGTGGCCACCGTGTCCTCGGCTACGACCCGGGCAACGTGTCGACGAGCCAGTTCGAGACGAAGCAATCTCTCAAAGAAGTCGTCGAAGGACTCAAAGCCCCACGCGTCTTCTGGGTGATGGTGCCGGCGGGCGACGTGACGGAGCACGTTTTGAACGACCTACATGCACTCTTGTCACCGGGGGATATCGTCATCGATGGCGGCAACTCGAATTATAAAGAATCGATGCGACGGGCCGAGCACTTCAAAGACAAACTCATCTACTTCTTTGACGTCGGGACGAGTGGCGGTATGGAAGGGGCGCGTCACGGCGCCTGTACGATGATAGGTGGGGATTTGGAGGCGTTCGGCAAAATCGAGGAGTTGTTCCACGACGTGTCGACGGACAACGGCTATTTATACGCCGGTCCGAGTGGCAGTGGCCATTTCTTGAAGATGATCCATAACGGCATCGAATACGGCATGATGCAGGCAATCGCCGAAGGGTTCGAGATTCTTGAGAAGAGCCCGTTCGACTATGATCACGAGCAAGTCGCCCGTGTCTGGAACCACGGCTCGGTCGTCCGCTCTTGGCTGATGGAGTTGACCGAGAGCGCGTTCCATAAGGATGCGAAACTCGACGAAATCAAAGGAGTCATGCACGCGTCGGGTGAAGGCAAATGGACGGTCGAGACGGCGCTCGAATACGGCGTGCCGGCTCCAGTCATCGCGATGTCGCTCATGATGCGGCAACGCTCGCTCGAAGAAGACACGTTCTCCGGGAAAGTCGTCGCCGCGCTCCGGAATGAGTTCGGCGGGCATGCGGTGGAGAAGAAATGATCAAAGCCCACTAACAATCCTCCCGAATTTTTGAGAATCTTTTAAAGACGCCTAAGAGCGTCTTTTATTGTGCACTAAGATATCAGTCAACTATTCGACTGATATCTTTCTGTTTTTTGCATAATATTTGCTAGCGTGACAATTCTCTCTTTTTTTACGTTTTACATAAAACGTGACTACGAATGGAACGCGCATCGATTAGCTTCTTAAATATACTAGAATCTGTAAAATTCTATCCCGTAAGGTTAGCTTATGATGAAAGGAGCACAATATCTTGTGATAAACAAGGAGTGGAAAACATGTTGAAACTTCGTGAGTATCCGGTAAGCGTCTCGAAAAACCTGCACAAAGCCACAAGAGAGACTATTTTTCGCAAGCAGACGAACGATTGGCGAGATGTCGATTACACGTTCAATCGAATCGCCGATCAAGCGCTCCGCATCAGCGAACAAGACCCTCGCTTCCAATTCGAAGGAGATACGATGCTCTATGGACCAATGACCATACTCAAATTAACGCGTACGTTCCCGGATGGTGAAGCCATCTCGTTTAAAATGATGTACCAGCAAGAAGTAGACGAGGCTCATTTTGTCGTTCAAGTCCTAGATCAAGGAATCCGTTTGAAAACAGCCTGGTTTCCGCCTGGCTTATTGGCGGTCGTACCGCTTTGTCAGGAAAGTGTCCTCGAGTTCGAGCCTTGCTTAATCAACGAGCACTTTGTCGAGCACATCATCGAGTACATGATTCAACAGAAAAATTGGATGGAAGCACGAATCAAACTGTACGGAGAACCTTCATATCCAGGCGACGTTAGCCCGTTCTTCGACGAATAAACATCAAAAAAAGTGACGGTTTCTCCCGTCACTTTTTTTGATGTGATTGGTGCGTAGACTTCACTCCATCACGTTGCCTTCAGCCGGGATCGGCGTCTGCTTCAACATGTTCGCGAAATGGTACAAGTTATACGCCATGACGCGCCCGTTCTTTTTCGTGAAGGCATTATCGCGGCCGGCATCGATATACGAGTCGCCCGGTCCGGCCTCACCGACCCAATACGCGTCGACGTTCGGCGGAACGGTGAAGCCGATGTGGGAAAGTCCGTATAAGATCGAAGCACAGGCGTGTTTGGCTCCGTCCTCATTCCCCGTCACGACGACACCGCCGACTTTGTTGTAATAGATGGCCTGGCCTTTGTCGTTCGTCAAGGCGCTTCCCCCATAAAGCCGCTCGATGACTTGCGTGGCCACGCTGCTCTTCTCGCCTAGCCAAAGCGGTGTCCCGATGATGAGGATGTCGGCCGCCTTCACCTTCTCAAAAATCTGCGGCCACGCATCCCCGTCCCCTTCGTCCTCGGTCACGCCGAACGCGACGTTGTAGTCGACGACACGGACAATCTCCGAGTCGACCCCGAGCTGATCAAAGTGTGGGATGATGTCCTTCATCAATCCTTCCGTATGCGAGGTCGTGTCCCCGCCTTTCAATGAACAGTTCAAGAATAACGCTCTCATCGAATCCCTCCTTCATATAGACAGTTAGATGTTCCCGTCACGCGGAAAGATTAATCTCATCGACATGTCTATTGCTTCATGGGAAAATTAGGATACTCGAGTTCAAGGAGGCTCATCCATGACACGCTTTATCCATATCGCGGATTTGCATCACGCGAGACATACCGGGAACGCCATCACGGCCGAACGAACAAGTTTTGCTATCCAAGCCGAAAAGCTCGCTCAACTCACCGAGGTCATTCGTCATGACAACATCAAGGCGGTGCTCATCGCTGGGGATATCGAAGTGAGCGACCCGAAAGATTTCATCCCGTATTTGCAGACGTGGACCACGCTCGGTGCGACCGTCTACCTCGTCTTCGGAGACCATGACGTCGACCGTCTTGCCTACCAGGCTTGTTGGAGTCAGATTGAGCATGTTCATGTGTTCCTTCACCCTGGTTATATCTTCGACCCAACACTTGGTGCCGGCATATACGGACTCAGTTGCGAGACGAATCAGACCGGTTTGAAAGAAAAGATCGCCAGAACGCCAGTACGAGCTGATTCGTATCCAAACATCTTCCTTAGTCACGGTGACCGGAAACGGTTCCCCGCATCCGTGGTCGACCGGCTCGGATTCAGCTATTACGCCCTCGGTCATCATCATCGTTATGAAGTGATTCGTCGTGGCGGTGCCGACCTCGTCTATCCTGGTCACATCTTCTCCGTTTGGGACGGATGCGGCAAGGCGTGGTCGACCGGCTATGTCATCGGTGAGGTCACCTCGTCTGGGATCACACATGTTTTCCACGCGTTTGAAGGACCCGAGACACGACGGCTCAGTTTCAATCCGTTCATCCGGGACGGGTCGCGCATCTTGCTCACGCGTGACAATCTCGATGGCCCTCCGGAGCAATGGATTGAAGAGGACGACACGCTGTTGCGCGAATTCGTCCGCTCCACATTAGCCGATTATCTCGATGATTATTTCGTCACGCCAAGTCGGTCAAACGGTTTTCCGACGCGCCGTCTGTCGATGACCGCACGCACGTTATTAGAAGACAGTACGCGATTCGAAGAGTTTTACATTCGCAGTTTCAAAGTGACGAAGACGACACAGTAATAGACGGGTGACCGCGGTCATTTATCCTTCAAGCACTCATCCAATCGTCATAAAAAAACCAGCCGTCCTCTCACTTTCGAGAAGACGGCTGGTTGTTTTGAAGCAATTATGCCGAACGGTCATTGAGCCATTCCCCGACGCGGCGGAACGTGTCCGTCCGTGGCGATCGTTCGCTGCGACTGAACGTATGATAGTCAATTTCAGACACGTATCGGATTAACCGGATCAATGAGAATGCGAAGGCGATCGTACAGCCGATGGCAAAGCTAAGTCCATAACTATCTGGGCCAAGCGGCAATAATAACACAGTCAGTCCGGCATTGAGCGTGATGAACAGGGCCGAGGTATACGCCGCCCCACGATGGTCCTCAAAATACAGCAACACGAGCGTGAGGACAAGCACCATCGCGTTCGAGAACGCGCCAATGGTCGTCATTTGAAAGACGTTCCGAATCTCAGGTGATAGCCCGAGAAGTGGAAATAACACTCCGGCAAACATGATGAAGAGGAGCGAGACGAGACCTTGGTTTCGGAAGAGACGTTGAAGCTCTTGTCGTAAAACGAGCAGCATCGCCGCCTTCGCGCGTTGAATCTGTTGATACGTCCCCCCTTCGTTCACGTAGCCGTAAAACACGCGATACCGCTCATAGAACCGGGTCTCGACGGAGACGACGAAAATCGTCATCGTCGGGATAATCGTCAAGTAGGACAAGAAGATGGCCGTATCATAAATCGGATGATAGCGGAACGTGTCGAGATGGACACTCCCCCCTTCGGAGAACCAAATGATCCACGTCCCGACCCAAATCCCGATGTTGTACAGAAAGCTCGTCCAAAAGAGGGCCGGATAGCGGTCGAAGTAGCGATAAAACGAGAACTGCCCCACTGTGCTTCGATTCGGGAACGTCAAGAGCATCGACATGAACAAGCCGAACAACGTGACGATCAGACCGAGCGTCATACTCGCGGTCAACGCAAAACTCTTCATATCGGACGTCGTCACATACGGCATCAACCACTGATCGGTCATGAGGATGGCGACGACCGCGACGGCCCCGCCCGCCACAAAGCTATACGCCACCGCCTGATAGAACTTGGCCGCACTCAAAAAGAGGAAGTGGACCCAAATCAAATTGACGGTCATGAACAAGACGAAGGCTAACGCGTTCAATAATGCCGGGAGCTCGGAGAACGATAAAAAGAGGGCGAATAAGACGGAGGCGATGGCGACCGTCGTCTTCATCATTCCGATATAGACCGGAAAGATGTCCTCATAGCGCTTCTCATAAAAACAGTCCGCCAAGTAGCGTGTGACGACGAGCTGCTGCACACCGAGTACGACTTGCGAAAAGATGAAGCTGTAGGAGACGATTAAATTGAACGTCGTCCGCTCCTCGAGTGTGGCAATCGAGAGATAGCTCGTCAGCCACTGCATGAGCGCAATCGTGACGATGACAATCAGCCACGGCCCCGAGGTGACGAATCCGGCAAACGTGTACGCCTTGATGCGGGAGGAGAAATAGTCTTCCTGGAACAACTGTTGTAATTTAAAGCCGATACCCGCCATGTGCCGCGCTCCTTTCTTCATATAGATTGACATACGCCTCGATGAACTGGTCGGTGCGATAATAGGTCTCGACCCGTTGCTGACCGTTTCGCCCGAGTTTTCGTGCGTCATCCTTTTTTTGATAAAACCAAACGCACCGCTCGGCAATCCGACGTGGATTGACCGGAGGGACGACGAACCCGGCCGGTCCGAACGGTTCGTCCGGACGGCCGTTCACGAGCTCCGCGCATGCCCCGACGTCTGTTACGATCCAAGGGACGCCGGCAGCCATTCCTTCCAATACCGCAAGCGGTTGTCCCTCTGAGATACTCGTCAACAGACAGACATCAAATCGTGGCAAGTGTTGACGAATATCGACTTTCCCGACCAAGAAGACATGTTGCTCGAGCTCGAGTTGCCGGATGAGCGTCTGACATTCTGCCGCATATTCGCGGTCCTCGTCGAGTGGTCCCATGATCGTCAACTCGAACGGGACGAGCATGTCCTGAAGCAGCTTCGCGGCATAAATCATCGTCTTAATGTCCTTGATCGGGACGACGCGGACGATGGCACCGATTCGGAGCTTGTCATCACCTTCGATGTGACCGAGTGCCGAGAGTCCGGTCACATCAATCCCATTCGGAATGATGCTCAACTTCTCGGTCGGCGCACCGAGCTGACGTTGCAGCTCACTGTTTCGTTCAAACAACGTGATCACCTCATCGGCCTTGCGATAAGCCTCGCGTGACAAGTGATGGAAAAATTGAATCCAGTGTGTCCGGAACTCCGCAGGAATCCACGACGCCTGTAACAGTTCTTCCTCCCGCTCACGTGAATAGATGCCATGCTCTGTGAGGAAGAACGGAATCTCCTGCCGTTCTTTCATCGCGCTCGCAATCAAACCGGCGTAACCCGTCGATGCGGCGTGAACGACGTCGACGCGGGGCAACTCCGCCTGCAACAAATCAAGGACGGGCGCATACATGCTGCGCCACATCCAAAAGTAATTAATGAACGACCCGGCTTGGCCTTCTTCTTGATAGTTCTCTGTGACGAGCTGATAAAACAGACGACTCGAGAAAAATTGTTCGGGCGTCCCGATTCCTTGTTCGAGCAACGGATAAATCGAGGACTCGACGTGGCCGAACGTCATCCACGTTTTAATCCGTTCGCGCTCTTCCGGCGTCAAGTCGGGCATCCGTCGCTTACGCTTTGACCGTTGATTGAGGGCGAGTGTCGTCACGCCTGTGACATTCTCCGGTAACGTGTACCGGTAGTCCGCCTCTGACTTCGGATTCGGCATAATCGAGATAATCTCGAACTCATGCATCGGCATCTGTTGCATCAACATGTGAACCCAGCTCGAGACGCCTCCACTGACATATGGATAACTTCCTTCGACTACAATTCCTATTTTCATGGGCGACCCTCCAAAATCGGGAGACGGACCGACGTGTCTCTCAATTGAACCTGATATAGTGTCCCGCTCTCATCGAACGCTTGCACGTCGCCAAAGTCGAACGAGCCTGTGGCAAGATGCTTGTCTGACTCAAGTCGAACGAGCACAGTCGATGGCACAATCAGTTGTTGCGCGTTGATCTCAATCGCGTCTTCCGTATACGCGACGTCGATTTGAGCATCTTGATACAGTTCATACTTCCGATATGCGTCGTATTGCGTCAATCCCTCCAGGTGTGGATACGTCCCCTGAAGCGTTTCGAACAAACCACCGAACGACTCCTTCATCGTCCCCCATCCTTTTCCTTTCGAGCGATACTCATCCAAGACATCATCCGGATGAATGAAATGTGAGACGAGTCCAAAGTTGGCGACGGCGTCAACGACGACGAACAAGTCATCCGGCGTCTCGTTATACCCACTCGACACACGGGGGAAATCATAGAGATTCGGATAATTCGGGTCAGGTCCGAACTCCTGGATATAACTCCCTTTTGAAGCGTCCCCGCTATACAGCCCAGCGACAATCAAACCGTTTGGAAACTTGTCATTCAATACTTGAAGACCCGAGTCGCCAATAATGTTCGAGGGTGGGACATAACTGCGAATCGACTCATTCGGCAAATAATATTCAAACGTCTCGACGACACGGTCGACCGCGGAGCGCATCGCCGCTTGGCTGTCCCATCTCGTGTAACCGAGTTCGGGGTCCATGATCTCATCACCCATGACGAGTGGTTGGTGGTTGAAGCCGTGCAATCCGACTTCTCCGTTCGTCTGAATGAGCCCGCGGCCGTACTCGAGCATCGGCGCCCGCACTTTGTCGATGAGCTGTTCGGCCGTCTCTTCATTCGTCGCTTTGTAACTCCCAATCAAAAAGCCGGAGTAGACGACATCAAAGTCTTCCCCGATTTGCTTCATGTCCTTCCACCATACTTCCGAGAAAAACTCTTTGATCGACAAATCGTACTCTTCTGTGATGACCGGATGTGAATTGTTCGGGACCGGTGCCGGGAAGTCATCGAGATGCACGACTTTAATGCCGGCCTGTGGCATGACGAACGCAGGAAACATCATGGATAGTGACTGTACGATAAGCCCTCGTGAGTTCTTGTCGGTCAACGAGGTCGTATTCCAAAACATGACCTCTCCTTGTCCGTACGGGGCTTTCCATAAAATCGGCTCATCCTTTGCCGAAATGAAGACGTCGGCCTCGGCCTTCAAGTCGACGTCCGCGATACTATGGATGAACAACTCAGAGTCTTGCGGCAAGTCGACATACCCTGGGAACAACTCTCGTTCGAACGTCAACCCGTTAATCCCATCCTTAAAATCGCCAAAGTCACGGACGCCGACGAGATCGGACCACGACTGGTCGATGAAACGACCCGCGACATAGAGCCGTCCGCCGCGCTCGACGAACGAGCGAATCGTCTCATATGGCCACGCTTCCGTGTTTTCCCCACTGACGATGAGGACGTGTTGTGGCGATGGCTCAATCGACGCGATGTCATCCACCGCAATCGACTCATAGGCCAATTTCGCATAGTCTAGCGCATACTTCACATTCGTCAAGATGGAAGTGGACAACTCGTCCTCGTTCTCATGGATGTAGATGTTTACCGGTTCTCCCTCTAATTTGCTCGCCTCTCCCGCAAGCGTCGTAAAGGATTTTGGCTCATGTGATTCTTTCGGGATGAGTCGATGCCCATAGTCGAGTCGGATGAACTGGACGACGACAATCAGAGCGATCAACAGCGAAAATAAGGAAACGATATAAGTCGTAATCGATTTATTCATGGATGGCACCTTCTAACTGTTGGATGACAAAGCGATAATCTTCAGGCACGTCTTGCATACTAATGTTTTGACGCAGCCAATCGAGCGTCGGACGTAACGAGGCCCAATCCCCGTTCGTCATATGATGCTCGATTAACATGATGTACCCATCAGCTACCTGAGGATGATGTAGCGTGAGCGCCTCTGCAAGTCGTACGCCCGTCTCAAACGCACCAGACCGAAAGGACAGACGGGCTTTCGTCCGTAAATACATCAAATCAGTCTCATCCTGCTCACCGAGCTGATCTAAATGTGTCATGACGAGCGACTCAATTCGATGTTGCATATCTTGGTCCAACAAACCACTGTCTAGAAACGACATGCCCGTCTCGATGACAGGGTAAATTGTCTCCGGTCGTTCCTCGTTCACTTGCGCCACGCGTTGTTTTAACAGCAACTCGTATCGGTCGAATAACGTGTTTCTGACCGTTGCCGCGTAGTGGACCGTTTCGGTGTCTTCGTGCTCAAGACCGAGGGTTAAGTATTCTTCCGTATTTGACAACGGTGTCGACATGAGTTGTGTGATGGACTGCTTTCGTTTCTTCCCATCCATCTGTAAGCCTTCTGTCAACGGGACAAGATCAAGGTCTTCTTTCGCTTGTTGTTGCAACCGCTCGAGGTTGACCGCTTCAAAGGTGATGTATTCATCGTAGTCGAGAAGCGTCTTCGAAGAGGCGAAACGACGTGAGATGCCATAGGCCACGATGCCGAACAGCTCGCCGATAATCGGGATGACGGCACTGAGAAGAAAAATGGAGAGCCAAATCCCTCGTTGCTCGCCTTCCGTTCTCGGGAGGACAACGAGCCGATAAACGATGATTAACAGAATGGCGTGAAGCACAAACAACGCAACTAACAGCCATCCGGTCATAAACGTTTCCCCCCTTTCACATAGAACACATGCTCAATCCGCTCTTTGAACCGCTCCGCGGATTCGACCGGTGTGCCGGGAAGGAGGAAGTGAAGCATCTGCTCATCCTCGTCATAGCCGATGATATCGATTTCACGCATGGACTGCCTTAAAATCAACTCCATCTCAATCAACGTCAAGTCGACCCCTTCCACAGAGAGCCTGACCGTACTATACGGTTGTCCGTATTGCTCATGGCGAAGCACTTGTTGCGCCACTTTTTGTTCGAAGGCGTCCATTCTGAACATGCGTGTCCCATCCACGAGTTGATCGCTCACGAGCAACCATTCGAGCGCATCCGCTTTCTCAATCCGTGTCCCCGCCCAGTCCAATACGAGCTTCATCATATTCATTTCATGGCTGCGCAGGCGGAGGATGTCCACCTCGTGGACGATCAGTACTTCTTTCACATCACCGTCGTAACAGACCGGCGCGACGAGAAGCGGTCCTTCTAATTCGTCTGCCAAACGTAGAGTCGGTCGTTTCGTTTGAAACATTCGCTGAAACATCCCTGCGTCCGAATCGATGAACAACGTCTGGGGCAGACGGTCGACGTCGCCTGAACGGACGTGAAGGCGAAGCGTCCGGCGTGACGTGTCCACGTGATACAGACCAATTTGTCGGGCTTTAAAGACACGCGTGAACGTCCCGATCAAATGGTCACGCACTAAGCCGGTCACATCTTGATCTAAATGGAGGCCGACCTCATAGATTTTTGACAATGTATACGTCGAGTCGAGCACGCGTTTCCTCATCTCGTTTTGCGATTCTTGAAGCTTTTGAACCGTCTGCTTCAGTTGCGCGTTCTCATCGACGACTTCTTCTTGGCGAATGTGCAACGACTGGTAACGCTCGCGATATGAGGTACTGAAAATACCCGCGCTCAACGCCACGAAGAAGTGAAGCAGAATCCAAGCCAACTCTTTCGAGTCATAGAGAAACAACAGGAGGTCTGCGCCTTCCATCAACAAAAATGAAAAATGATACAGACTCGTTAACGTGAAACTGACGAACGCACCGAGCAACCCATATCGCAATGAAAAGAGAAGAATATAAAAAATAAGCGGGTCGATTGCCCATTCAGATACCGACAAGTTAAACGTATAGTCCAATATGCCGATAAGTAAAATAGTCACAATCATTTCAATCCATTTAATCGACGTGCGATGCTGGGTATAAATCATAGTGTCACTCATTCCTTTACATGGTATTTTATAGATAGGACATCGAATTGATTGTTCGACAATACAACATATCGAGACGGGCAAACTTACTGAAAAGTAAGGGCGCAAAGACATGGGTCGTCGATCTTTTTAGATACCGATCGCCAGTCTGCACTTACCGCTCTCTGATTACAATCAGGAGGGTTTTTATGCGTATGATGTCAACAAGAAAATGGGTGTCACTCTGCTGTGCGCTCGTCCTCGGGCTAACTTTATGGTCGCCTCAACAAGCGTCCGCCCAATCGAGCAATCCACTGGCGAACGTCAAGTCGTATAAAATTTATTACGACATGCCGACCAAGGCGAAGATTAAGAAGATGCAACAATATGACATGGTCATTATCGAGCCTGTTTATTATACGGCGACTCAAATCAAAGAGTTACAGAAGTATGGGACAAAGGTGTATGGATACATCAACACGATGGAAGCGGACAACTGGAACGTCAATTTCATCAAGCAGATGAAGCAGTCTGACTTCTTTTATCGCAACGGAAAACGTGTCCACTACGCGACATGGGATTCTTATTTGGTCGACATGACCTCGACCCACTATCGTTCACTGTTACGACGTGAAGTGAACAAGCAAATTGTGGCGAAAGGTTTGGATGGTGCTTTTTTGGACACCGTCGGAAATATTGACAATGAGCATTCGGCGCACCCTGCCACGTTAAAAGCACAACGTAACGGCATGCGGACGTTCATGAAATCAATCAAAGCGCATCATCCTTCCCTTTCATTGATTCAAAACTGGGGCTTCGCCACACTACAAACGCACACATCGCCGTATGTCGATGGCATCATGTGGGAGGGGTTTAACTACCGTGTCGTATCGAAGGACCAATGGTCAAAAGACCGGATGAAAGAACTTCGCAAGCTCGACAAGACATTTGGGATTAAAACATTAACTGTTTCGTCTACACAACGATCCACGAGTGCCTCCTATGCGAAAAAGAACGGATTCATTCATTTCCATACGAATCCGACATCAAATTACAATCAATTTTAACAGTATTTATCTGATTGTATTACAAATATGGAAAATTATACAACGTGAACTCTCTACATGACAAACCCACGAGATACCTTCTTCATCGGCATCTTCGTGGGTTTTTTTACTGTTCAGTTTGTTCACACGCTATATGCTGCGCATAAAAAAACCTGCCCACGATCAGGACAGGCTACGGTCAGTCATTCGGGATTGTCACCCCGTCAAACTGCTCGTTTCGGCATAGGGTCATCGCCTGCATCGCAAGCTTATAGTCATCTTCAGGAAGAGAAATCAGCTCGGTCGGCAAGACCCATTCTTTATGGTTGTACAAGTGAATGATGAGCTTGGCGAGAACAAATTCTCGATTGTCGAACGTATTGTCATCAATGATGGTCGAGGTACGGATTGTACCAGCCTCCAGGTCCATATAAGGAAGCATTCGCTCACGAATTTGTTGATTCCCTGATATCACATACAGCGCGGCAAAATATTCTCGGTCCGTCTGACCGGGATCCGTGAGCCGTTGTGCCAATCGCTTGAACTCGTTGTAGTGGTCAGAGGACTTAAAATCAATATGGTTCATCGGTCCACCTTCTCTCTCTAAACCTCGCGTTACGCTCAGACTTATAATTTCCACCTTTTTGCAAAATGTAATCCTATTTCGTCAGATTCGGCGTAGCGAGATGGCTTCCCGCATCTTTTGGAGCGACTCTCTCCCGTCTTCCCCACGCCGCATCATGACGACGGTGAACAAGGCGTCAATCAGACTGAGCTCGGCGATTCGCGAGGCGAGCGCCTCAGACCGGAACTCGGTCTCTTGCGACACCGTATAGAGGGCGACGTCACACAGCTTCGACAGCGGTGACTTCGCATAATTCGTGATCGCAATCGTCGGGACGCCGCGCTCGTTCAACACTTTCGCCACGTCGAGCGTATCTTTCGAGGCACCCGAGTGCGAGATGAGGACGGCGACGTCGTCGTTCGTCAGTTGGGACGCCGACATGAGCTGCATGTGCGACTCCAAGTTCGCGGTGACGAACAGGCCGCTCCGGACGAACTTATGGTACGCGTCGAGCGCGATGACGGCCGAACCCCCGCTCCCGAAAAACTCGATGCGGCGAGCCGACAACAGCAGCGCGACCGATTTGTCGAGCGAGGCCGCGTCCAAGATTTGCCGGGTCGCCTCGAGTGTCTTCACGTTCGAAGTAAAAATTTTCTCGGCGATTTCATGCGGTGTGTCCTCGTTCGAGATGTCCTCATGAATGTCTTGGAGCGGCGCGACGACATCGGTGGCGAGCGCGATTTTCAGCGCCTGATAACCTTTGAAGCCGACGCGCTGACAGAAGCGGAACACGGTCGACTCGGCGACGTCGAGGTCGTCGGCGACTTGGTTGATCGTATGGTGGATGATGCGTTCGGGCTGTTTCAAGATATAGTCAGCGATGCGTTGCTCTTTCTTGCTCAGTGTCGTGTAGGCGCCACGGATGCGGGCCAGGCCGTTCATCGATTCCATGTGTCTCACCCTTTTTCTTTTTACGATACCGTTTCGAAAAAAATTCCGCAATGAAAAGAGGAACGTTTTATGAACGCTCCTCTGTTTCATCACTTGATCACTTTAATCGTTTTATCTTGCGTCTTATAACCTGACTGAGTCATGTTCACTTTAATGACCGTTCCTGGTTTTTGTTTTGGAATGGTTAAGCGATAGGCACCTTTTGTATTGACGGTACTTGGCTTACCTATGCGTTTCTTACCTACATAGGCTTGAACCGTAGCCCCACGGTTACCAGTACCCGTCACATAAGCATGAGTCGATTTCACCGTCCCGATTTTGAACGTTTTAAAAACACGTAGCACTTTCGTTTTGATTGTGCGATCAAGGTATCCGGATTGTGACATTTTTACTTGAATCTCTCTCCCGCCAGTTTGCGAAGAAATCGGCAGTTTGAATGTCCCATTGCTTCCGATTTTGATCGCCTTACTGATTGGGTTCGATCCGACGTAGACGCGCACCGTTGCCCCAGGCTTCCCTTTACCAGTCAAAACCTTGTCCATGGCAGCTGGTGCAGACACAGAGAAAGCAGGTAACGTTTTTTTAACATAAACCTTTTTTATACTAACGTCGTATATAGAATGAGGATACAATTTGACGGTTAGCAGTGTCCCTCCCGGTTGTTTTGGAATCGTGACTTTAAACGAATTGTTTACGACTTTTGTCATTTTCCCAATCCGTTGAGACCCTTTATACACCTCTACATAACCATTCGGCGCAAAGGCCCGACCACTAACAACTGTGCTGCTCGTACTGATTGAATTCACTTCCCACGAGCTGTTATACGGCATCTTCAAGCGAATTGAAATCATTTCGCTCTCTTCGCTCAACAAACCACTCGTCTCGTCAATTTTCAAGTACCCGACAATTTTGTATTTATAGTCTTTACGATAATTCAATTTTGCGTCGGTCCAAAATGGCGTTTTTACAGTCGCAACTTGATTGAACACACCATCGTCCTCTGCGCGATACACATAAAACTGATCAAAGTTTTGTCGATTCCACGAGAGCTTGACAGATGTTGACGTGATGTCTGAAGTTTGGATTCCGTCTAACTTTCTAAGAAGTGGTGACTGTGTGACCGTATTTGAAACCCCTTCCCACTCTTGATAATCAAGTACCCGTATCGGCTTCACTCGAATGTAATGCGTATCGGTTGGTGTCAGATAAATCGAATAGCTTCGCTCCGTTGTTGTATAACGTGAGAAGCTTCCAAAGTCAGGATCGTTCGAGACCTCAACGTGATAGAATGTCGTTCCAGCTGTCCCGTCCCACGATACTGTAGCATCTCCACCTTTAGAGACCACATTGAGGTTTGTCACTTCTGGCATAGGTATAAATCGCGCATACAACTCCATTGGTCTCATGACGTTTTGACTTAAGTCAATTTTCTCGGAAAACGTTGAATCTTTATACCAACCGCTAAAGAAATGGTTTTCTTTTGAAGGCTCTTGTATCCTTGATGACAGACGTTCCCCATGTGAGAACGATACAGTATCTAACCATTGCTCACCGTCCATCAGCTGAACGTCATATCGGTTTTTAGTGTAAATCGGTTTATAGATTTGATCTTTATTCATCGGTTCAAACTCAGGTGTCCAGTTTTGTAACGTGTATCCTTCTCGTTCTGGAACAATAGTCGGTTTAGCTGTTTGGCCAGGTTCGACGTATTGGACATCGATTTGAACGTTTTGATGGTTCATGAACATCGCTCGATAACGAGGCGTCACTTGTACTTGTGTGGTACCAGGTAATTCTAAAATTCGAAACGATACGGATTGATTTCCTGCATTTTCGAGGACTTTATTCTGCCACACCATACTCTCTTCTAACGGAATAGACGTTAGTTTGCCGGTATTGTTTACCAAAAGTGCTTTTCCGTTGATGAGATCGAGTTCTTCATATTGGCGATAGGTAGTCTTAGACAGATCAACTTGTTTCACTGCGATGGCATGCTGATGATTACCAGTAGGCTTGTCCATCCCTTTTAGCGTGGGGTAACTCTTTGATGGAAATTCCCAAATAGTCGGGGACAATAGAGGCATCGTTTCGGGAGTTACTGCCTCCGTTGGTGAAATAACTTGTCCAACTTGCTCTCCTTCACCAATCAATTTGGACGTTGTCAGACCATACGCGCCGTTCATGGTTCCTCCATATTTCCCTGCTAAAGCTCCTGATATATACGCTTTCACATAGCCACTGTTATAAGACTTTTCAATTTTTGAATCTTGATACGCATATCCGACGATTCCGCCTGCTGTGACTCTGGCTTGTACTTTACCCATGTTGAAACTATCTCGAATCGTCACATTGGTGATGGAGGCCCCAATCCCTCCACCTGTCGCTCCTGATAAATCGCCTTCATTATACGTTTGCTCTAAAAATAGTTGTGAGGCACTCCCGACAATCCCTCCAACATAACCTTGTACTTCAATCGGACTTCTGTTCATTCCACGACGAATGATACTGTCTTGGCTTGCTTCTCCAACAAGTCCTCCTACATACGTAGAACTTCCCTTAGCCTCAAAACTTCCGAAATTCTCCGCGTCAGCTAACGTTGACTTTGTCATATAACCGACTATCCCTCCGAAGTCACCCCAACTTCCGCTCGATGAAATCTTCCCACCATTAGAAGCATTTTCAATGGTAACGGTCGATGCGTACCCAATCACGCCACCACCTCGTTGCACTGATTTAATCGCTCCTTCATTTTCCGAGTTATACAGCTTTCCTTGGAACAGATAACCCGCGATCCCCCCTGCACTACCACCTCCAATTATTTGTCCACTGTTTGTTGCAGACTCAATCGTTGTATACGAAGCACTTCCTACTACCCCACCTATCTCGTATTTTCCAGTAATTGTCCCTCCATTGGAAACATTCAAAACGGAAGAAGGACGAAGGGATGTCCCTCTAATTTCTCCGGCAATACCACCGACTGTCGATTTAAATAACGGTTGGATTGAAACAGAAACAGAAGAATCGATTTGGATATTCTCAATCGTCACTGACTCTCCTTTTCCTAAAAGTGCACCACCATACAATTCGAGATTCATATCAGTTCCGATTGTCAATTGCGTATCCATCACTTTTAGATTTCGGAATGTCGCATTTTTCGCGTAAGCAAATAATCCGATATGTGTCATGGACTCATTATGTTCCAATTGATAATTTGAAACTGAGAAGCCATTCCCATCAAAAATACCGATAAATGGTTTGTCTCTCGTTCCAATCGGCAACTGTTCTGCACCCTTAAAATCTAAGTCCTTCATTAGTCGATAATGCCCGTTCAGTTGATTCGAGATTTTATTAAAATCCTCAACCGAATAAATGAGTTGGATGTCTGATTGTGCCTCAACACGTTGCCCCCACATTGAACACAAGAGAACAAAAATAAGGAGTAAATAATTTACCTTCTTCATAGTTTGCGCCCACTCTCTTCTAGTTATATAGTTCCATTGTAAAACCGAAAGTCCCATTTCACCTTTTATACAAAAAAATCCAAAATATCTATTGTCTCTGTCTAGCAAAATTCAATGTGCCAAATTATTGACCCGCCGTGGAAAACATTCCCTTCACGTCAAGATAAATATGCTACGCTAGGAAAGCTCATTTTTGAGAAACTGTCAGATTTCGTCTATTTATCCCGACTTTATAGAGAAAGGGTTGGTCCCCATCGAACACCATCTTCACAGTACGTACAGTCTCCCGCTCGTCCTCCTCTCCATCGCCGTCGCGGTCTTCTCCGCCTATGTCTCCCTTACGATCAGCAGTCGTCTGAGATATGCCGCGCGTGTCTCACGGATCCGTTGTGTTCTAGCCGGCGCACTCAGTCTCGGGCTCGGCATTTGGGCGATGCATTTCATCGGGATGCTGGCGTTTCATATGGAGACGCCCGTCACTTATCATATTGGCATCGTCATCGCATCAATCGTTCCGGCCGTCATCGCATCCGGATTTGCATTCTACATGGTCAGCCGTCCATCGTCCCGTCCGCGCAATCTCGTCATCAGTGCCCTCTTCATCAGCATCGGGATCGTCTCGATGCACTACGTCGGCATGGAAGCGATGCAGATGAACGCGGTGCTCTCGTATGACCCGTTCTTGTGGGTGTTATCGGCACTCGTCGCCTTCGTCGCCTCGCTCGTCGGATTATATTTGCTGTTCTCACTTCCAGACGTCTCGCGCTTCCACTGGCGAAAACTGGTCAGCTCGCTGTTGATTGGTCTTGCTGTGGCGGGGATGCACTATATCGGCATGTCGGCCGCCGTGTTCACCCCAGTCGCGACCGATTCTGAGTTCACCGGACAATCGATGGACAATACGCTCCTCGCCTATTGGATCGCCGGCAGCGTCATGACGCTGTTTTGGCTCATCATCATCTCGATTCGAAACGAGAAATTGCTCGAGGCCCAGTCAAAAGAATCCGAAACGAAATTTCAGTCCGTCATCGAGTCGGCGAACGATGCCATCATCGTCGCGGACGCCGAGCGTCGCATCGTTCAATGGAACAAAGGTGCGGAGCGACTGTTCGGTCACCTCGCTGCAGATGTGCTCGGACATTCGATCACCCTCATCATGCCGGAACGGTTTCAAGAAGCACATGAACGCGGAATGAAACGGTATCACGAGACACGCGAGGCGAACGTCATCGGTCGCACCGTCGAACTCGTCGGGTTACGGAAGGACGGGACCGAGTTCCCGCTCGAGATGTCACTCGGCACATGGGAGACGGAGAAAGGGTTGTTCTTCAGCAGCATCATCCGGGATATTAGTGAACGCAAACGAGTCGAGGCCCAAATCAACGACCTCGTCTATTTGGACCCGCTCACCGGGCTCCCGAACCGTCGCTTGTTCAGTGACCGTCTCGACGCCCTTCTCGGTCAGACACACCGAAACACGTTCGCGTTGTTTTATATCGATTTGGACAACTTCAAAGTGATCAATGACCGGTTCGGCCACTCCGTCGGAGACCAGTTTTTAAAACAAGTGACCACTCGTATCGAATCGATTCTCGGAAAACACGACACGCTCGCCCGCCTCGGCGGTGACGAGTTCATCATCCTGTCCCCCGAGACGACGAGTAACCTGGCCGCCCATCGTGCACAGGAACTCGTCAACGTCTTACACCCGCCGTTCGAGCTTGAACACGAAGAGTTGTTCACGGGCGCGTCCATCGGCATCAGCTTGCACCCGTCAGACGGGAAGACGGCAGAAGAGTTAATCAAAAATGCCGACATCGCCATGTATCGGGCCAAGGCAGATGGGAAAAATGGTTACCAGTTCTTCACAGACGAATTAAACGAATCGGTGTCACGACGCTCGAACTTGTCGATCGCGCTCCGTAAAGGAATCGGCCGTGGCGAGTTTTCGGTCCATTACCAACCACAGATCCATTTGGAGTCGGGAGAAATCATCGGAGTCGAGGCGCTCGTCCGTTGGAATCATCCGGAACTCGGCATCATCTCTCCGGGTGAGTTCATCCCGATCGCAGAAGAGACCGGCACGATCCATCGTCTCGGTGAGTTCGTCTTGAACGAGGCGTGTCGTCAAAATAAAGCTTGGCAAGACGCCGACATCTCCCCGTTTCGTGTCGCCGTCAACATTTCAGCCGTCCAGTTCGCGCAAAAAGACTTGCCCGAGGTCGTCAGCCGCGCCCTCGACGCGTCTCGACTTGATGCGAAGTATTTAGAGCTCGAATTGACCGAGAGCGTCATCCAAAGTGCGGACCGGGCCATCGAGACGATGCACGAACTCGTCGCCCTCGGCGTCCACCTGTCGATTGACGACTTCGGGACCGGGTACTCGTCGCTCAGCTATTTGAAGCTGTTCCCGATTGACACGCTGAAAATCGACCAGCACTTCACGAAGAACATCGAGACCGACACGAAAGATGCCGCCCTCGTCAAGACGATCATTCGGATGGCCCATGAACTGGATTTGAATGTGATTGCCGAAGGCGTCGAGACCGAACATCAAGTCGCCTTTTTGAAAGCCGAATCCTGTAACCAGGCGCAAGGCTATTATTACAACCGACCGCTGCCGGCAGACGAAATCGAATCGTTCTTCCATCAAGTCAAATCAGTGTCTCATCCCTAAATATCGTTCGACTCCCAGGTTTCGGGAGTCTTTTTTTATGAAAAAAAGAATAAAATTCCGCGATTATACTTGAAAATCGAATTTAATTTGATATTATGATGGAGAGATGGAAAAAAATTCGATTTTGAGGTGACGATATGCAAATCGGTTTGATTGGATTAGGCAAGATGGGATACAATTTGGCGCTCAACTTGAGCGATCATGGTCACAAGGTCATCGGGACGGACGTCGGGGATGTCAAAACGGACGCGTTCGAGATTGTGCCGACACTTGAAGACGTCGTTGCTAAGCTCGAGACGCCACGCGTCGTCTGGGCGATGGTACCAGCCGGGGACATTACCGAGGCCGTCCTCGCGGAACTCCTCGAGAAACTCGAACCGGGTGACATCGTCATCGACGGCGGGAACTCGAACTACAAACTGTCGGTCGCTCGCGCCGAACAGTTCGCCGAGAAGCAGATCGCTTTCTTCGACTGCGGGACGAGCGGCGGTACGGACGGTGCCCGTAACGGGGCCTGCACGATGGTCGGCGGTGACGCTGACGCGTGGCCGACGATTGAACCAATCTTCAAAGATCTCTCGGTCGAGAACGGCTACTTGTATACGGGACCGGCCGGCAGCGGCCACTTCTTGAAGATGATTCATAACGGCATCGAGTACGGCATGATGCAGGCGATCGCCGAAGGGTTCGACATCTTGGAGAAGAGCCCGTTCGATTACGATTACGAACAGGTCGCCCGCGTCTGGAACCATGGATCGGTCGTCCGCTCATGGCTCATGGAGTTGACGGAGAACGCGTTCTCGAAAGACGCGAAACTCGATGACATCCGCGGTGTCATGCATTCCTCAGGGGAAGGAAAGTGGACGGTCGAGACGGCACTCGAGCTACAGGCGGCGGCCCCGGTCATCGCCATGTCACTCATCATGCGCTATCGCTCGCTCGAGGACGACACGTTCTCGGGGAAAGTCGTCGCGGCGCTCCGCAACGAGTTCGGGGGCCACGCGGTCGTGAAAAAATAACGGCAAGGAAAAGGTCAGGGGTGGCCTTTTCCTTTGGTAATATTTGTAAACGGTTACACATAAGGTAAAGGGGGAAATACATATGTCGGGTTCGACACTCATTTTAATTGCGGTCGCAGGGATTTTCTTGCTCTTATTCTTGGTCATGCGGACGAAGCTTCACGCGTTCGTCTCGCTGCTCCTTGTCAGTCTGCTCGTCGGGATCGCGGCCGGGATGCCACTCGGGGACGTCATCGCCTCGATCCAGAACGGGATGGGCGGAACGCTCGGCTTCGTCGCCGTCGTCGTCGGTCTCGGGGCCATGTTCGGGAAGATGTTAGAAGTGTCGGGTGGCGCGGAACGCCTCGCCCAGACGCTCGTCAATAAGTTCGGGGAAGACAAGGCGCAATGGGCGCTCGCCATCACCGGCTTCATCGTCGCCGTGCCGGTCTTCTTCGACGTCGGTTTCATCATCCTCGTCCCGATCGTCTACGGCCTCGCCAAAAAGACGGGACGCTCGCTCCTCTACTACGGGATCCCGCTCCTCGCGGGTCTCGCCGTCACGCACAGTTTCATCCCGCCGACACCAGGGCCGATTGCCGTCGCCAACTTGATCGGTGCCGAGCTCGGCTGGGTCATCTTGTTCGGTGTCATCGCCGGGATTCCGGCCGCGATTTTGGCCGGACCGGTTTTCGGGAAGTATATCGCGAACAAGATTCAAGTCAACATCCCGGACTATATGGAGTTCGAAGAGATCGACACGTCGAAAGAGTTGCCGAGCTTCAAGATGATTGTCTCGCTCATCTCGATCCCGCTTGTGTTGATTCTCGCCAACACGTTGTCTGCCGTCTTATTAGAAGAAGGCAACAGCGTCCGCACGTTCTTCACGTTCATGGGTCACCCGTTCGTCGCCTTGACACTCGCCACCCTCCTCACGTTCATCTTCCTCGGCACACGCCGTGGGTATACGCGGGACGAAGTGCAAGAAATTGCGACGAAAGCGCTCGAACCGGCCGGGATTATCATTCTCGTCACCGGTGCCGGTGGCGTGTTCAAACAAGTGTTGATCGACTCGGGTGTCGGTGACGTGCTCGGGGAAATGATGGCCGGGTCACCGCTTCCAGCCATCGTACTCGCCTTCTTGATCGCGACCGTCGTCCGCGTCGCCCAAGGCTCGGCGACCGTCTCGATGGTCACGGCGGCAGGACTCATCACGCCGCTTCTCGAAATCCAGAATATCACCGGTGCCGCGCTCGGCCTCATCGTTATCGCGATCGCCTCAGGGGCGACCGTCTTGTCTCACGTCAACGACTCAGGGTTCTGGCTCGTCAACCGCTACTTCGGGTTGGATGTGAAAGACACGCTCAAGTCGTGGACCGTCATGGAAACGATTATCGGATTGACCGGCTTCGCGGTCGTCTTCTTGATCAGCCTATTCATTATTTAAGTAAGGAAGTGATGTGTGTGTACACGATTGGCGTCGATATCGGGACGACGAGCACGAAAGCCGTCCTGTTCCATAACCAGCAACAACTCGCGGTACATAACGTGTTGTATCCGCTCCTCACCCCGGACACGGAGACGGCCGAGCAAGACCCGGTCGTCATCTACGGGGCCGTGCTCGAGGCGATCTCGGCCGTCCGCGCGAAAGTCGACGGGCCGATTCGGTTCGCTTCATTCAGTTCGGCGATGCATAGCTTGATCGCGCTCGATGCGTCAGGTCGTCCGCTCACCCACAGCATCACGTGGGCCGATAGCCGGGCGAATCCGTATACGCAAGAGATCAAACGCGAGTTCGATGCGAGCGCGCTCCATATGCGCACCGGCACACCGGTCCATCCGATGGCGCCGCTGTCGAAGCTGCGTTGGCTAAAAGCCGAGCATCCGGACGTGTTTACTCGGGCCGTGAAATTCGTTTCAATCAAGGAGTACGTCTTCTATCGCCTGACCGGACGTTTCGTCATCGACCACTCGATCGCCTCGGCGACAGGGCTGTTCAATTTGAAGAACTGCGACTGGGATGCGGAGGCGCTTGAAGTTGCCGGGGTCACGCCGGAGCAATTGTCCGAGCTCGTACCGACGACGGAGATTCTCTCGCTCAAACCGGACGTCACCGAGACGCTCGGCTGGGACTTCCCGCTCGTCATCGGGGCGAGCGACGGGGTGTTATCGAACCTCGGGGTCGGGGCGTTCGAGCAAGGTGTCGTCGCCGTCACGATCGGGACGAGCGGTGCCATCCGCACGGTCGTCCGGGAGCCGGTCGAAGACCCGAAAGGCCGTATCTTCTGTTACGCCTTGACCGACAAGCATTGGGTCATCGGCGGACCGGTCAATAACGGCGGCATCATCTTGCGCTGGCTCCGCGACGAGTTCGCAGCGAGCGAGGTCGAGACGGCGAAACGGCTCGGAATGGACGCCTATGACGTATTAACGCGTATCGCCGAGACGGTCAAGCCGGGATCGGACGGTCTGTTGTTCCATCCGTACTTGATGGGGGAACGGGCCCCGCTCTGGGACTCAAACGCACGTGGTTCGTTCTTCGGCTTGAGCATTCATCATAAGCGCGAGCACTTCATCCGATCGGTGTTAGAAGGCGTCATCTTCAACTTGTATACGGTCATGCTGGCGCTCGACGAGTTGACGGGCGCGCCGAACCGGATTCACGCGACAGGCGGTTTCGCCCAGTCGAGCCTGTGGCGCCAAATGATGGCCGATATTTTCGATACGCCGGTCGTCGTGCCGGAGAGCCATGAGAGCTCGTGTTTAGGGGCGGTCATGCTCGGCGAGTATGCGTTCGGCGACATCGACGACTTCACGGCCGTGCCGCAAGTGACGCACGAGCATGCTCCGAATCACGAGGCGACGACGATTTACCGGGAGTTGCTCCCGATCTATATCCGGCTCTCCCGTCATCTCGCGGAAGAGTATGAAGCGATTTCCGCGTTCCAGCGGAAGCATGTATGAAAAAAGCCGAGTCCTTTAAGGGCTCGGTTTTTTGATGGATTCAGTTGGAGGTGCTAGAGTCTATTCATCGTCAGCGTACAATCATGCAAATGAATAACTAGATTGTTAAAGGATATTTTATTACATATATGGAAAATATATAGTGGTTTGAAGTTGTCAACGTCAACGTTTACCTGAGAAGCGCTTATTTTCATTGTTATTAAAGAGAGGAGGGCGTAATCAGATGGCCATTGCAATCGGATATATCATTGCAGGTATAGGTGCGTTTGTGGCTTATTGGTTTAGTACGGGCGAATCGATAAAAACAAAACTTAAAATATGGGGCATCGCTATGATGCTTCCCATTTCACCCGCCTTAGCATTTTCAGTCGGACTCTCCTATGCCATCAGTGTCGAAAATGGTTGGGCCGGATTAATCATGTGGCTTATCTTCCCCATTATTTTCTTAATCGGACTCACGCTGTTGTTAGTTGGCATTTTCAAAAAAGAAAAGGAAGTCGTTTGAGGGATGCAACCAAAGTATCTTACAAGACATAGATCAAATTGAAGGGGGAAAGAAATTGAATAAAGTGTTTTTAATTATAATGAACATTATAACGGGATTGGTTGTTACCGCTCTCACTATTTTGGCTCTTGGAATAAGTGGCATGGCAGAAGGGCCTCAACCTGCGTCCAGCTACTATTGGTTACTGTTATTCGGGGTATGGTTTATAGGTTTAGTCATCCAGTTGAAAAAATCAACTAGAGTCATCGGCTTAGTCATCACCTTTCTTCCCATCCTCTACTTTGTATCTCTTTTTGTATTTGAATTTTTATAACTTTTGGTCTATCACCAGAACGTGGAGTTAATCGAACGTTACGGTAATGGATCATTTTTTATATCCTTTCGTACGTCACCATGACGAATTGCCCGGACGCCCGTTGACTCGTCAATTTCAACTTCGTCTCTTTCGTTCCTTCCGGGAACAGCGGGATGCCTTCCCCTAATACGACCGGGGCGATGGCGATCTCATAGCGGTCAATCAAGTTATGCGCCATCGCCGCCTTGATGACCTCACCACCTCCGACGATCCAAATGTCTCCGTCGACGTCTTGCTTCAACCGTTCGATGAGCTGTTCAATCGGTTCATCGGTGAACGTGACGTGCTCGGCCTCCCGGTCCGGGCTCCGCGTCAAAATATAGTTCGGAATCTTGTCGTACGGGTAACCGTCCGGCTCAAGCACGAGCACTTCCTCGTACGTCTTCCGTCCCATGATGACCGCACCGACCGTCTTAAAGAAGTCAGCGTAACCGTTGTCCCCTTCCCCTTCAATCGCGAACAACCAATCGAGTTGGTCGTTCGTACGGGCAATCTTTCCATCCAAACTCGTCGCGATATATAAGACGACGTTTGCCATAATGAACTCCTCCTTGATTCGTGATACATTCAGCTTAATCGATAAAAACGACAAAACTTGACGGGAATGGATGAAATGAAAAAACGACATTTGCAGTTGATTCGACTATTGAATCGGGGTCGACGGTTCACCGCGGACGAACTCGCCCATGAGACGGGTGCCTCGGTCCGGACGATTCAACGCGACATGCTGACACTTGAAGAACTCGGCTATCCGATTTGGAGTGTACCCGGCACGGGCGGTGGCTATGAGATGTTGCCGAACCGCTTGTTACCGCCGCTCCAGCTCCGCGAACAAGAAGCGGTCGCGCTCTATCTTACCCTCAAATGGATGGAACAGATACCGGACGTACCGTTCGGCGATATGCGCGATACGCTGTCCGACTGGTACGTGAACGAATTGCCGCACGACCTTGAGACAAAAATCGCTCGGCTTGAAAAGAACATCCTTTGGCTCGGGAATAAGACCGTCCCGCCTGCCCCGTTCACGAAAGAAATCTTTCAAGCAGTCGAGCAACGACAGAACATCGAGATGACATATGCGACGACGAAAGGCAGCCGCACGTTCACCGTTGCGCCGGTCGGGATGGCACTCCTCAATTTAAAATGGTATGTGTATGGCCTCTCGGATTACGGGCTGCGCCAATATCGCATCGATCGGATTGAAGCGATGCGCATGCTCGATGAGACGTTCGAAGCGGACGATTTGGAGACGCTTCTCGAGGCAAGTGACGAACGAATCGGTGTGACTGTTCGTCTCGAGATCACCACGCTCGGTCGACGTCTACTTGAAGACGTATTACCCGATATCGCTGAAAAGAATGAGTGGATTGTGCCGGAGGCCGAGCTTCCGTTCTTGTCTCGGCAATTGCTCGCAGCTGGGGCGGAAGTCGAGGTTGTTGAGCCACTTGAATTGCGGGAGATGATGCGAACGCAGGCACACAAGTTGTGGGATTTTTATAAATGAAAATGGACTCATACCAACAAAGGTGTGAGTCCATTTATGAGTAGTGGTATCGACATTGTAAAATTTCTACATATTGATTTGTAACTCGATAAACGAGTCTGTGCTCTGAATCAATTCTACGACTATAGAAACCTTGTAGGTTCCCTTTTAATGCTTCTGGTTTACCAACTCCATTCAAATTTCCGTTTCTTCTAACATCCTCGATTAACAAATTGATTCGCTTCAATTTCTTTTTATCTTCTTTTTGCCAATACAAATAATCTTCCCACCCATTATCAGTGAATAATAAAGATTTACTCATTCATTAATTCTCTTTCCGTTGCATCATTATTTTCAATCTGTTTAATGGATTCTAATAGCCGCTCCGCATTTTTCGGGCTTCTTAACAAATAAATGGTTTCCATTAAACTTTCGTATTCTTGTTCTGACATAATGACGGCATTCTCACTATTCTTTCGTGAGATGACAATCGCTTCACTATTTTCGTGAACTTGATCTAATACTTTTTTGAAGTTTTTTCGTGCATCACTATAGGTAATTGTAGACATTATAACCCCTCCTTTCATGTTCTAATTGTACTTTTTTTTGTACAATAAAACAACTTACCAATACTACTCAAATATGAACAAATAAATAAGCTGTTTTCTAATATGTACTCTTAAAATGAATAAAAAGATAATCCCTTTGACTCATATTACGAATGTAATTTAATGGTAAAATCGATGTGAGCTATCATACGAAAGGAGTCTTGTTATGAATTATAAACTATCATTCTCCACGCTATTCGTCTCAATCAGTGTCATCTCGCTATTCGCCATCATGGTGTATCTCAACGTTTCGACGCTAGAGTTGAACGAGACGGTCGGTTCAGGTCTGTTCTATCTAAAAGGCTACTATGAAGAAGGCAATATGATCGTCACCGAGCAAGGCATCGGCGTCATCACGTTGCCGCTCGCGATTGGACTTGTCCTGTCGACACTGTTCAAAGGTGTCCAGTTTTATCGTACTCCGTCCACTATGGACTAACTTTCTCAACTCGTACAAAGAGCCCAACCATAACGGTTGAGCTCTCTTTTTTAATTCGCTTGGTCCATCTCTTTATGCATTTTAATCAACTCATTCTTGTACAAATCCGAGCGTCCCCCAAAGATGGCCTGAATGTTGTTTTTCACTTTCACGACCCCGGCTGCCCCGAGTGCCTTCAACTCGTCCTCATCGATTTGTGACACGTCTTTCAATTCGACACGGAGACGTGTGAAACAGGCATCGATGTCGATGATGTTGTCACGGCCACCGAGCGCCTCTTGAATGGCAAGTGCCGTCGTTTGGATTGATGTCTTTTCTGATTTCTTTTCATTGTAGTCTTTGCGGGTAAACAGTTTCGTCTCTTGTCCCCCTCGACCCGGCGTCGCCAAGTTCCACTTTTTAATCGCGAACGTGAAGATGCCGTAATAGACGAGGAAGAATCCGGCACCGACGACGAGGTTCATCCACCAGCGCGGCGTCCCTGGCAACACATTCACCAAAACATAGTCAATCAATCCCGAGCCACCGGCCCAGCCGATCTGGGCGTCAAGAGCGTACATGAGCGCAAACGACACCCCTGTCAACATACTGTGAACGACGTAAAGAAGTGGTGCAATGAATAAGAACGTGAACTCGATCGGTTCGGTGATTCCAGTCAAGAACGCCGTCCCTGCCGCTGCGAGTAAGAGACCACGCACGACGGGACGCTTGTCCGGATCGGCCTGACGATACATGGCGAACGCCGCTCCAAGGAGACCGAACATGACGATCGGGAACTTGCCGGCCATGAAGCGTCCGGCCGTCACGTCGACACCTTCTGCGATTTGGGCGAGGAAAATGTATTGGTCCCCGCTCACAATCGAACCGCCGACCGTCGCCGTACCGCCGAGTGACGTCCATAAGAACGGTGCGTACCAGATGTGATGCAACCCGGTCGGAATCAACAGCCTCTCGAGCATCCCATATAGTCCGACGTAGGCCGGATTCGTCGCGTCACTCGCGATGACGTTCGCCATCGCCGTGAGACCGGTCTGAATCGGAGGCCAGATGAGCATCATAAAGAAACCGAGTAAAATCGAGAAAAATACCATGACAATCCCGACCGAACGATCTCCGGCGAAAAAGCCGAGCATCTCTGGCGGGTTGAACGTATGGAACTTCTTATACACCCAGACGGCGAGTAGTCCCACCGCGATCCCGCCGAGCACGCCCGTCTCGAGTGACGGGATACCGAGCAGCATGCCGTATTCCCCGCTCTCAGCCGCCATCTCCGCAGTGATTCCGAGCGCAATCGAAATTGTCGTGTTCATGATGACATATCCGACGAGCGCTGCGAGTGCCGCAATCCCTGACCCACCGGATAGTCCGACCGCGACGCCGATTGCAAAGATGATCGGCAAGTTGGCGAAAATGCTCAATCCGATTTGAAGCATCCCGGCACTGATCGCTTCGACCGTCCCGTTCTGTAAAAATGTCCAACTTTCCGCGAGCGGACCTGTTAGCGCCGCGCCGAGACCAAGCAAAATCCCCGCCGCCGGCAAGAGCGCCACCGGCACCATGAGCGCTTTCCCGAACTTTTGAAATACTCCGAACCATTGACTCATTTGATTCACTCCTCATGTGTAAGCGTTATCAATTCACAAAACGAACAAAGGGGAATGAATCCCCTTCGTCTTTAGCGTGCGACCGTTTCCCGTTGTTTGAGGGTCGGCCAATAGTTCTCGTTCTCGTTGATCAAATCGTCAAGGATTTGACGGGCGACCGGCGCATCGACGACAGTCCGATTGAGCGTGAGTGCCTGAAGTGCCTTCTCGTAGCTATTCTCGAAATAGGCGTCGACGACGAGTTGTTCGTAAGCGAGCTGTCCTTCAATCATCCCTTTATAGAAGCGCGGAATGTGTCCGACCGCGAACGGCTTTGGTCCACGATTCGTGAGCATCGCCGGTACTTCTACCATCGCATCATCCGGCAAGTTGGCGATGATGCCGTCGTTTTTCACCATGACGATGAAGATATCGCCATTATTGTAGGCGAGTGACGCCGCAACACGGATCATGTAGCAGCCGTGGATATCGACTTCAAGATGAACGTTCTCGAGCGAGTCGTCAGCTATGATTTGATCACACATCGAGAAGACGCGCTGCTGACGACCATTGATGACTTGACGGGCCCGCGTATTCGACACGTCTTCCTTCTCTGCCATGTCGGACGGGTACAAATAGTACTGAAGATACGTGTTCGGCAAGTATTCCGGGAAGTCGGTGAGCATTTTCTCGACTTGCTTGAACGTCTTGATCCAAGATGGGTCGTTGGCGATCTCCGAATCTTCTGGGATGAACCCATCCTCCAAGATGGCGCGCTTGATGTCTTCCGTCAACTCGTTGCCTTCTTTGTCATAGATGCCTGTAAACCAGCCGAAGTGGTTGAGTCCGAAGTATTCCGGCACGAGGTCCCAAATCTCTTTGCCAAGAATTTTCGCGTAACTGACCATGATCGCCGCTGGCATGTCACAAATATTCAAAATCTTTTTGTCATTCGGGTAGGCACGCTTCAACGCCTCGGCGACGATTGCGGCCGGATTCGTATAGTTCAAGATCCAGCCTTCCGGTGAGCCTTGGCGGATGTCTGCGACGAGATCGATCATGTCCCCAATCGAACGCATCCCGTACGACATCCCGCCCGGTCCACACGTCTCTTGTCCAACCACGCCGTGACGGAGCGGAATCTGTTCATCTTTCTCGCGCATCTCCAGACCACCTGTCCGAATTTGGACAAAGAAGAAATCTTTGTCGCGGAAGGCGTACTCTTTGTCCGTGGTGTACTCGAACAGCTCGAGCTCCGGGTAATGCTCACGCAAGATGATTTCAGTCGCTTTGGCGACACGCTCCTGGCGTTCACCATCCGTATCGTAAAACGTGATTGAACGTAGTGGGAAGTGAGCCTTCTCTTCGATCAAGCTCATAATCATACCGATTGTGTACGTGCTGCCGCCACCGACGACGACAAGGCGTTGTCCTTGTTTCATTTGTGCGTTCCCCTTTCAAATACATATCTCATTGATTACAATACAAATTTAATACATATTATTTTGAACGTCAACACTATTTTTGAAAACGTTTTACTTTGTGTATACTAGAAGTATGAAATCAGGTCGAAATCGGAGGATCAGTCATGAAAGCAAAATCACCACTCTACCAACAAGTCGCCCACCAAATGCGCACGTTCATCGAATCCGGCACGTGGGCGCCCGGTGAGGCGATCCCGACCGAGGCTCAACTCGTCGAAGAGTTCGGCGTCAGCCGAGTCACTGTCCGCCAGGCGGTCAAATTGCTCCAAGAGGAAGGACTGTTATGGAAACGACAAGGCAGCGGCACGTACGTCCAGTCTGAAAAAATTGAACACAATATGTACGAACTGAAAAGCTTCACCGAAGACATGAAACGAGAAGGGAAAGACGTGACGAATAAAGTGCTCACGTTCACGCTGCAGCCCCCGAGCGAGAAAGTGCGAGAGGCGCTTGAACTTGAAGAAGGCGAGCTCGTCTTTTACGTGAGACGCCAACGGTTCGCAGACGGTGAACCACTCATCGTCGAAGACACGTACCTCCCGCTCAAATTGTTCCCTGACTTGACGTACGAAGTGATGACGAAATCAAAGTACGCCTATATCGAAGACGTGAAACAATTAAAAATTGCGGACAGCGTCCAAGAGTTCATTCCGGTGCTTCCGACCAAAGATATCGCCGAGATGCTCGGCGTGAGTGAACGAACGCCTGTACTCAAAGTGCAACTCTATTCGTTCCTCATGGATGGCAGTCGCTTCGAGTTCACAGAGACGTATTTCAAGAGTGAAGAATATCGCTTTATCATCCGCGCGGGGCGGAGGCATTAAAAAAGGACCTGTGAATCAAGCGATTCACAAGTCCTTTTTCAGTTGATGACGAGCGACAACTTATAATTGACGTACTTGCTGAGCCCGTCCAAAAAGGCGTTCAGCTCTTGGTTCGACGGGAAGCGGCATTCCAAGACGTAACAGCCGTCCCCACTCACCTTGTAGTTATTGCGGACGTACGGCAGGTGCTCCTCGAGGAACATGAGATACGGATCGTGGAACGTGCTCGACGTGAAGATGGTGATCATCGCGTGGACCGGCAGCCCGAGCTTGTCCTCGTTTACGCGAACCGTATAGCCTTCGATGATGCCGAGGTCTTCGAGCTTTTTGACGCGCGTCGCCGTCGCCTGTCCCGTTAAGTGGACGTGTGCCCCGAGTTCTTTCATCGTCATCCGACTGTTCGCCTGAAGCGCCTCGAGGATGAGGCGGTCTGTTGAATCGAGCATAGGTGACTCCTTTCATTATTCAAGCCAATCCGTGAAAACACTTGATTCGTGTTATGTATGGAAGCGCGGCTGATTGTTAGACTGTACATACATTATAGCCAAAAGGAGAGACTTTTCTATGCACATACAATTGATCCGTAATGCCACACTGCGTGTCGAATACGCCGGGAAGACGTTCCTCATCGACCCGTTCCTCGGGGAGAAGGGTGCTTATCCGCCGTTCCCGAACTCAGCACGGCAAGATGAGAACAACCCGTTGGTCAGTTTGCCCATTCCAATCAAGGACGTCTTGGCAGGCGTCGACGCCGTCATCTTGACGCATCTGCATCTCGACCACTACGATGAAGTCGCGAAACAAGCACTGCCAAAAGCAATCCCGTTGTTCGTCCAAAACGAGGACGACTTGAACGTCATCGAAGGCGACGGCTTCACGAACGTGAGCGTGTTGAGCGACACGACATCGTTCGACGGCATCAGCCTCACGAAGACATCCGGGGAGCACGGACGTGGACCAATCTTGGAAATGGCCGGTCTCGTGTGCGGGGTCGTCTTCACCCACTCTTCGGAACAGACGCTCTATGTCGCCGGGGACACGGTCTGGTATGACGAAGTCGCTAAGACGATTCAAACGCATCAACCAGCAGTCATCGTCGTCAACGCCGGCGACAACCAATTCGTCGAAGGCGGGTCGCTCGTCATGAACGAAGAGGATGTCCGCCACGTCCACGAGGCTGCATCCGAGGCGACGATCATCGCGGTCCATATGGAAGCGGTCAACCATTGGAACTTGTCGCGTGCCGACTTACGTGCCTATGCGGCGGAACATGGCTTCGCCGAGCGACTCATCGTTCCTGAAGACGGCGAGATGATTTCACGATAAGCACCTGAGTCCGGTAGACAACCGGATTCAGGTTTTTTGTCATGCTGATTCACTTCCCGTGTAAACTGAAAGTGAACCGTTCAGAAAAATCGTACAGGAGGTAGACACTCTCGTGAAACTGATGACAGCCCGTTGTCGTGTTCGTCCGTTCGAACCATCAGACATCGAATCGTTTATGACGTATCGCAACGACTTGGTCTGGATGCAGTACCAGTCGTTCAAAGGTTTGTCTTATGAAGACTATCAACGCTCCTTGCTGAAGCCCCCATCCATCGTGGACGGGATGCAACTCGCCATCATCCATCAAGAGACGAATGACTTGATCGGCGATTTGTATGTGCAACAAGACGGGACGACGTATTGGATCGGTTACACGATTTCACCCCTCCACTCGCGCCAAGGCTATGCCTTCGAAGTCGTGTCAGAACTGATTGATCACTTGTCCGACCAAGGGGCCGAGACGATTAAAGCGGGTGCGCTCGCGACGAACGAGGCGTCCATCGCCCTCTTGAAAAAGTTGAATTTCACCTATGTCACGACGGAAGACGATGAACAGATTTATGAACTCCCTGTAACGAACTGAACCGACATCACATCCCTGCCCTGATTTTCAATTTCAGGGGCATTATTCGCTTCATTTCTGAATCGAATCTATGGTACTCTAACCTTCAAACCGATACCACGTCACCTGATTTTTTCCTCGAGGGAGTTTTGTTAGGATGAAGAAACGCGTCATTTTGCTCATGTCCATCTTTTTGTTGATCAGCTCCCTGTCACAGGCAGCGATCCCGAAACCGAAAGCCTATAACGACCGCAGTCTCATCTATTTGACGCTCGATGACGGACCGAACCGGAAGACGGGAGCGTTGCTCGACGTCTTGAAGAAGCATCGGGTGAAGGCGACTTTCTTCATCCTCGGGAAAAATATCGCGGGCAATGAGCACCTCATCCGACGCATCGTCGCCGAAGGCCATCTCATCGCCTTACATGGCATGACACACGTGCGCGAGGAGTTTTATGCGTCGCCGATGACGGCCGTGCGTCAAATGAAGGACGTGCAACGTCTCATTTATGAAGTGACGGGTATCCATACGAATATGGCCCGTACCATCTATGGGAGTGACGCAGGGATGACGCCCGCGCACTGGCAAGCGATGGACGAGGCCGGTTTCGAGATTTGGGATTGGAACGTCGGCAGTCTCGACCATATCTATAAGAAAGACAATGCTCCAATCGAGCAGCGGGTGTTCAACCGGCTCGAGGCGAATTACGAGCTGAATGTCGCCTCCATCATCTTGGCACACGATCACTCGATGACACCGCAAGCGCTCGATACGATTATCCGTTATGCGAAAGAACGCGACTATGAGTTCCGGACGTTAGAAGGGGTGCATCCCGCGTACAACTTTTTCAATCCGTGGGAACCGAATGAATGACACTTGCTGAGTCCATCTGGGCTCAGCTTTTTGTATGCTCGAAACTTTATGTTCTTGACGCCGTATACAATAGGAACAACCAGCAAAGGTGGAACCTATATGCAACTCGACGTCCGAACGTTTCCTAAATCATTTCTCGATGGTCAATTCGATTCGATTTATAGCCAGACGACCGACTCATTCAAACAGCAGACCTCGCTCGACACGTTCTACCGGCTCGCCACCTCATTCAATGAAGGCGTTCGCCGCTATCGTGTGATCAATGACATGAAATTGAACGGTAGCCGGCATCTCGTCTGGATGGATGACCGGAAAGAACGCATGCTTAGCGTGACGTTCAATCAGGACGAACTCATCGAGGAACTACTCATGACACCGCATCAACCCGATTCGAGGGGCGACCGTCGCTTCACGAAACATACATACCACCTCCCGTTTACGGATGACTGGCTCGTCCTATCAGGCGGCACACATCCTGGTGAAAATAGGCACTATCCGGAACGCTCGCAACGATACGCCTACGATTTTATAAAAGTGAACAACAACTGGTCGTATAACAAGTCAAAGTCAGGGAACCACTCGTTTTATGCGTTCGGGGAACGCGTCATCACCCCGTTGGACGGGACGGTTGTCGTGGTTGTCGATGATGTACCGGACGTCCCAGATTCGAACCACCCCTTCGGCAATCACGTCATCCTGGAACACGCTGGCGGGGAGTACAGTCTCCTCGCCCACCTCGAAGCCGGCTCGATTGCTGTCAACGTCGGAGACCGTCTCAAGACGCGCCAATTGATCGGTCGTTGCGGGAACTCGGGGGATTTGTCTGAACCGCACCTTCACTTCCAAGTGATGGACAGTCCTAATTTGGCATCCGCCACCTCGATTCGGATTCGTCTAAAAGGAAGAAAAAAGCCGGTCCGTGGTCACATCGTCAGACCGAAACTGTCCAACTTACCGAATCGCACGGACTTAGCCGCCGACTTTTTATTCGAACTCGCACTCGCCGTTCCGCGACTCTTGTTTAATTTTTGGCGGTAATCAAAAATGCCCCCGCATCGATAGATACGGGAGCATTGCGGTTACATTTCGAGCTCTGTGAACGCGAGCGGGACGAGTTCTTCAAGCGTCACTTCTTTTACGTCGGCGTTGCCGTTCGTGAGCAATACTTTGAAGTCCGGGTCGCCGAACTCGACGAGCACTTGGCGGCAAATGCTGCATGGCGGTAAGAAATCGACCGTGTCACCTGACACCGCGACGGCTTCGAAATCACCTTTTTTATAGCCTTGCGCGACCGCTGTGAAGATGGCCGTACGCTCGGCACAGTTCGTCGCACCGAACGAGACGTTCTCGACGTTGACGCCGTCGATGACCGTGCCGTCCTTCATGAGAAGCGCCGCTCCGACACGGAAGTTCGAATATGGGGAGTAGGCGTTCTCTTTCACTTGGCGGGCACGCTCGACTAATTGTTGTTGGTTCATGGGATCATGTTCCTCTCTGACTCATAATGAACTGATGCCAGTTCCCGGCCTCTCTTTTTTGGGCAGGATTTTTAGCATACACCTCAAGCGACAGAGAAGTCAATGAAATTTTGTTGACGCTTTCAACAAAAGGAGCCGTGTCCCACCAGACACGGCTCCTTTTGCTTATAACTCCCCTCTCCGGTTCATCCGGATCAAGAGATAAATCAAATACGGCGCCCCGACCATACCGGTGATGACACCGACCGGGTAGCGGGCCGTGAAGGCGAACTGACCGATGAGATCGGCTGCGAGCACCAAGATGACACCGACGAGTGCCGCCGGAATAATCGTCGAACGCCCGTCCCCGACGAGTCGCTTCGCGATCGGCCCGGCGAGGAATGCCACGAACGCAATCGGTCCGGTCGTCGCCGTCGCAAGCGCCAGCATGAGTACGGACGCGACGAGCAAGAGCACCCGCGTCTGGTTCGTCTTGACGCCGAGCGACGTCGCCGTCATCTCCCCGAGCTCTAAAATCTGGAGCTGCCGGCTGAGCCGGAGGATGATCGGCAGACAGAGCGCGACCGCGATCATGAGCGGTGGTAGCGTCTCCATCTTGACGCCGTTCAGGCTGCCGCTCAACCAACGCATCGCCGTGCCGACATCGTTTTGTCGGCTGATGAGCAGCAGATAGTTGATGACCGCCGTCAGCATCGCTTGAATCCCGATTCCGACCAAGACGAGTCGACCGATCGAGAAGGCGGCGCCTTTTGATAAGAAATAGATGGCGACGACTGTCACGAGTCCTCCAATGATGGAGCCGATCGAGACGACCGTGTTGCTCGCTTGCAAGACGACGATACAGAATACCGCCGCCGCACTCGAACCGGTCGTGATACCGATGACGTTCGGGTTGGCGAGCGGGTTGCGGAGCATTGTCTGGAACACCGTGCCGGCGATCCCGAACGCGAGTCCGGCGAAGACGCCGGCGAGCATGCGCGGCAGGCGAATCGTGCCGACGGCGAACGACGCACCCGGCACTTGTTCCCCGAACAAGACCCGGACGACGTCTCCGACCGGATAAATCGTATTGCCGAGCATGAGCATCGTCGCGCTCAAGACGAGAGCGAACCCGAACAGGACGAGCGTCACTGCGACCGTACGTTGCCGACGTTTGCGACTGTTCTGAATGATTGGTTGAATCGATTGATGGTTCATAGGCCACGCACCTTCACTTTCATCGTCAACGCAATCAAAATTGGGGCCCCGACGAACGCCGTGACGATTCCGACCTCGAGTTCCCCGGGACTGCCGAGCAGCCGCCCGACCACATCGGCGAACGTCAATAAAATCGCACCCGTCAGTGCCGACATCGGGATGATGTAGCGTTCATCCGCACCGATGATCAAGCGGACGAGGTGTGGCGCCAAGAGACCGATAAAGCCGATCGGTCCAGCCAGTGCCGTCGCCGCCCCGCATAAAATGACGCCGGCGAACGAAGCAATCAATTTCAACGTGCCGATACGGACACCGAGACCCGTGGCAAGTTCTTCCCCGAGCGCCAAGATATTGAGGGACGGTGCCGCCAGGATGGCGATGACGATGCCGCCGATAAAGAACGGCAGGAACGTCATAATCGAGTCCATCGTCCCGGCCCCGACGCTACCGACTTGCCAGAACCGAAACTGGTCCATGACGTTCGAGCGCGGGATCATGATGGCCATGACGAGTGAGGACAACGCCGCACTCGTCGCCGCACCGGCCAAGACGAGCTTGATTGGTGTCGACCCGCCTCGTCCGAGCGAACCGATGCCGAACACGAACGCGGCCGTGAGAAGCGCACCAGCGAGCGCGAACCAAATATAGTCGCTCGCAGTCGAGATGTTGAAGAAGGCGATCCCGACGACGACGAACAGCGCCGCCCCCGTATTGACCCCGAGAATACTCGGGTCGGCGATCGGGTTACGTGTCACCGACTGCATCAATGCGCCCGAGACACCGAGTGCCGCCCCGCACATGAAACTGAACACCGTCCGAACGACCCGCTGCCGGACGATGTCCGCTTCATACGACTGAACAGCCGGACGGAATAAACCGTCAAGCAGTTCATCCCATCCGACTGTCCGTGAGCCGAAAGCAAGCGAAGCGAGCATACAGACGACGAGCAGGACGAGCGACCCTACGAGGAGGAGCCCGAACCGTTTCGGCGTGTGTAACTTCTTCGGCATATTCATTTGATTACTCGACTTTCGCGAGTGCTTCTGACACGAGTTTCACGTAGTCGTCGATCGTGTATTCGATCGAGAGTGGTGATGGTGTCCCAGCAGCCGCGAGCGGCGTGTTGTCTTCGATCATGACGACCGAACCGCGTTCGATGGCCGGCACTTTGCTGTAGAGCGGGTCAGCTTGAAGTGCTTTCAACGTCTCTTCGTTCCCGTAGGCAACGAAGATGTCGACGTCGTTCAAGATGTCAGCGTTCTCTGAGCTGAGCTCGAGGTAGAAGCTGTTCTCATCTTTGATTTGGCTCGTGATGTTCTCAGGGTACTCCATACCGAGCTCTTCGATGAAGGCACCGCGCGGGTCACCTGTCGTGTAGATGTAGAATTTCGACAGATCGTCCGGGCTAAGCGCGATGAACGCCGCTTTCTTGCCTTTCATCTCTGGTACTTCAGCCGCCTTGTCGGCGATGAGTTTCTCTGTGTCTTCAATCAACTGTTTGCCTTCGGCTTCCATGCCCATGGCCATTGAGTCGTAAAGGACCGTGTCCTGCCATGATGACACCCAAGGCGTCTCTTGGTATGCGACGACCGGTGCGATCTCTGTCAACGTATCATAATCTTCTTGCGTGATGCCTGAGTAGGCTGCGAGAATGACGTCCGGCTGTGAGTCGGCAATCGCTTCGAAGTCGAGGCCGTCCGTGTCTTGATAGATGTTCGGGTTTTCTTCACCGAGGTCTTTCAACTTGTCAGCCGTCCATGGTAGCATGCCGCTGCCGTCTTGGACACCGTAGTTCGCAGCCGAGAAACCGACTGGTACGACGTCAAGCGCGAGCGCCACGTCTTGGTTCGACCAACCGACCGTTGCGACGCGTTCTGGCTTCTTGTCGATGACCGTCTCGCCTAACGCGTGTTTAATTGTGATCGGATAGCCTTCTGCCGTTTCAGCAGATTCATCTGTCGTGGCTGCATCTTCATTGTTCGAGCCGCATCCTGCGAGCACGAGCACGAAAGCAGACATGATGATGAACATATGTAGCATTTTCTTGTAGCTTTTCATGATTTAATCCCCTTTTTTCTCTATGGCAACGTTCTGACGCCGACATTGATAATCATTATCATTTATGAGTATAGGATGAATTCAGGAGTGCTGTCAATCTGAACTTCAATATATTTGCGGAAAATCAAAAAATCCCCACGTCTCTCGATTAAGAGAGACGTGGGTTTCAACGGCTGCGCCGCATCACATCCGCCATCGGACATCCTTCCTGCTCGAGCTCCGAGACGATGCGTGTATAATCAATCTCGTTTCGATTCTGGCTCAGTTTGAACGCCGCCTGCATCTCCGAAATGTCGATGCGGAAGCCTACGACCCCGTATTTCTGTCGCTGCACTGGCTCGGACAATTCCTCCCAGACGACGGCTTGCTCCCGGTCCCCTTCATGGTCTTGAAGCAGTCCGGCCAAATCTTCCTCGAGTTGTGTCGCGTTTAAGATGGTCGCCTGTCCGTACGCATGCACCGCCTGATAGTTCCACGTCGATACGTCCTCGTGCCCGTACCAGGATGCGGACACATAGGCGTCCGGACCTTGGACGATCAGGAGCACGGTCTGGTCTTCAATCGTTTGCCACTGCGGATTGTTTTTGGCGATGTGGGTTGTGAACCAGGTGCGGCCGTCTTCTTCGTGAAACCGGAGCGGCACGTGCGTCGCGATCGGCTTCTGTCCGTCATACGTGACGACGGTGCCGAACGGATGGGCCTTCAAAAACGCGTGGACTTCTTTCGGATCGTTTACGGCGTATAGCTTTGGGACGTACATCGAACTCCTCCTATCGTGTTAGCTAGCTTACAAACAAAATAATGCGTGGCATGTTAGGCTGGATTCCTGACGATCATATACAGAGGAGGAATTCCATTGGCTACACTATTCAACTTACGTGACAAGGCCCCTGACATCCAGTTGCCGGACGTGTCAGGAGACTCGTTCTCACTCGCAGAATCGATTGAACGACACGACGGCTGGCATCTCATCATCTTCTTCCGCGGTGCTTGGTGCCCGGTCTGTGTCCAAGACTTGAAAGAGCTCGAGAGCCAACAAGGCTACTTCCAAGACAAAGGCATCCGTCTCGTGACGATCTCGACCGACAAAGCTGAGGACTTGAAACAGATGGTCGACGACAACGCGCTCAGCTTCCCGGTCCTTCACGACGAGTCGCTCGAGACGTTGCTCGACTATGGCGTGCAGTATCATGGTACCGACGCTCCATATGCCGACCACGGTGAGCACGGAGAACCGGCTTACTTCCTCATCGATGAAGGTGGACGGCTGTTGTATCAACAGATTCAGACGAGCCCGTTCGGCCGTCCGACGGCGACCGAGCTCCGAAAGATCGTCCAATACATCAAAAAGAATCTCAAATGACAAGATGGCGCCGAACCGGCGTCATTTTTTTCGGGTTTGTAAGGACGGTTACAGAAATATCGCCCCATCCGATATACGCTTATTGTATCAAACTAGAAGGAGTGAGGAAGATGAAACGGTACGTGGTCAACGGCGTGATTGGTGGAGTGATCGGCGGGATTTTGTTCGGGCTCTTCATGCAGATGATGGGCATGATTGGCATGATTGCGAGCATGGTCGGCAGTGAGAGCCTCGTCGTCGGTTGGATCGTTCATATGATCATCAGCGTCATCTTCGGGGTCGCGTTCGGACTCGGGCACTTGGTCATCTCGAACCTTTGGACGCTCGCCGTCTTGTTCGGCATCGGCATTTGGATCGTCGGTCCGCTCGTCGTCATGCCGCTCATGATGGGCATGGGGACGAACCTCGCGAACGCGTTCGCGCCGGATCAATTGATGAACCTCGTCACACATCTATTCTTCTCATTCGTCTTAGCCATCGTCTTCAAACTACGCACTGAAAAACAAGTCGCGCCGAAAGTAGCCGTGCGCTAATGGAGGAACACATATGAACATCACAACAGAGCAACAATTCGAACAACTCGTCTCATCCGATGAACACACGATCGTCAAATTCTACACGGACTGGTGCCCGGACTGCAGACGGCTCGACGCCTTCATGCCGGACGTCACCTCGACACTCGGTGATGTGCCGCTCTATACGCTCAATAAGGACGAACTGCCCGCCCTCTCTGAACGCGAGCAAGTGATGGGCATCCCGAGCCTGCTCGTGTATAAGAACGGCGAAAAGATTGGACATCTTCATAGCGCGAACGCGAAGACACCAGGAGAAGTCACCGAGTTTTTAGCCGCATACGTCACACCATGACCAAAAGGGAGCCAGATCGCTCCCTTTTTGACCTGTTCACTTATTCAATTCGAGCTCGTCCCATAACGCTTTTCCGGTGAAGACGCGCGCTTCGTCGACGAGCGTCGGCGTCACGAGTGGCTGGTTCAATTTGAGCAGTTCTTCGACGTAGCGGGGCTCCTCGAACAAGTTCTTCTCGATGAACGGGATGGCCAATTCGTTCAGGCGCAATTTGACCAAGTGACAACGGGAGCAGCCGTCAATCGTATACAGTTCGAGCATAGCACGTCCCCCTTTTCCTCATTGTATCGTTTACAATCTAAGTAGACAGTAAGACAGATTACTAGAAAGTGAGGTGCCACCGATGGACAAATTAACATTGCTCTCGCACATCAGCTTGTTCGACGAGCTGCCGATGCAAGAGTTGAAAGTGATCGACGCGATGAGCCAGATGCGACCGGTCAAAAAAGGGAAGATCATCGTCTCCCCGGACGCTCCGATCCCGGCGCTGTTCTTGTTGAAAGAAGGACAGGTCCGGCTCTACCGGATGAATCAGCACGGCAAACAGTTCACCGTCGATATATTGACGAGCGGCAACATCTTCGGCGAGACGGCGACGCTCTCGTTGACCGACGACGATTTGTACGCCGAGGCGATGACCGACA
This sequence comes from Exiguobacterium sp. SL-9, assembly GCF_004336985.1. GTDB lineage: Bacteria > Bacillota > Bacilli > Exiguobacteriales > Exiguobacteriaceae > Exiguobacterium. Next base: position 362,606 of record NZ_SJUO01000003.1, on the reverse strand, counting down.
CGTACTTGTGTACGATCGGGGTCGACGAGTTCGAACAGTTCATCGAGAAGAACCCGAAAATCGCCTTGAAACTGATCAACATCCTCTCCGAACGGCTGAAAGACTTGTACGCGCTCAGTGAAAAGATCGCCTTGACCGACGTGAAGTACCGCATCCTCTACCTTCTTCTGAAGTTGAGCGAGAAGAACGGCGTGCGCAAAAAGGATTGGCAGACGATCAACATCAAACTGACCCATGCCGATATCGCCGCCATGGTCGGGACGACACGGGAGACGACGAGCGTCATCATGTCTAACTTGAAGAAAGAAGGGTATATCAAAAAGGGACTGCGCCTATCGATTCATGCAGACAAAGTGAAGCAGGCGCTAGACGACCTTTAGGAGGGATTTGATGAAACCGACGATTCAAGCGTTCGTGTTCGATGTATACGGGACGTTGTTCGACGTGCATTCCGTCAAGACGGCGTGTGACGAACAGTTTCCCGGAAAAGGTGAACAAATCAGCCAGGCGTGGCGGACGAAACAGCTCGACTACTTTTTTACCCGTCACATCATGGGCCGTTACGCGGACTTCTCCGTCGTCACGCGCGACGCGCTCCGGTACGCCTTGTCGGCGGCCGAAGTGACATGGACGACCGAGACCGAGGACGCATTGATGGCCACGTATGCGGAGCTGTCTCCGTACAAAGAAGTCGAAGACGTGTTGAAGCAGCTGCACGCTAAACAGACTGTCGTTCTTTCGAACGGGACGGACGGGATGCTCGAGGCACTCATCCACAACGCCGGGTTCACCGACCTGTTCGATGAACTCGTCAGCATCGATGGCATCAAACAAGCCAAGCCGTCACCGGCCGCCTACATGCATTGGTTCAAGAAGAGCGGGTTGAAGCGCGACGAGGTGCTGTTTATGTCCTCGAACGGTTGGGACATCGCCGGTGCGAAGAACTTTGGGTTCCATACGGCTTGGATCAACCGCGATGGCAAACCAATCGCCATGCCCGACCTGGCCCCTGACGCCGTCTACGAAGACTTGTCCGGGATATTGGAATGGGTCACGGACGAAGCGGCTTGGCCATAATCAAGTCGACTTGGGCGTCGTCACCCATATAGAACGTGTGCGCCCCGGTCTGGACGAAACCATGTTTTCGGTAAAAGGCGAGCGCTTTATGGTTGTGTTCCCAAACACCGAGCCAGATCTCATGTTTGTTCAGCTCGTTCGCACACTGGAGGGCCTGGTCGTACAACGCTTTCCCGACGCCGCTTCCTTGGTAGACGCGTCGCACATAAATCCGTTCGAGTTCGAACGCCTCCTCGCCCATGGCCTCGGTCTGGGCGTTGTTGGCGTTCACTTTCAAGTAGCCGGCCACCTCCCCGTCGAGTATGGCGAAGAAGAACTGTGAGTCCGGATTCGAAAGTTCTTCTTTGAGTTGCGCTACGTTGTACGCCCGCTCGAGATACGCCGCCAGATGCGCCGGGTCGTTCTCCGCTTCGAACGTCTCCGTGAACGTCTCGATACTGATGTCCCGGAGCGCGTCGATATCTTCCATCGTGCAAGCTTTGATCGTGATCATATTTCTTCCCCCTTTAGTAGTGTCGTTTCTTCCCTTTCTTCACCGCATCCCAGTCCCCTTCGATATTGTGGCGGACCCGTTTCAACAGCCGGAGCAGCTGTTCGGCTTCTTGGTCACTCAGCCCGGTGAGTGCGACGTCCGTCGAATGTTCGTGCTCGCGGATGATGACTGGGTACAACTCTTTGCCTCGTTCGGTCGGGACAAGCCGTTTGATTTTCTTATTATATGGGTCGTCCTGCTTGGTGATCAGTCCGTTCGTCTCCAACTTTTGAATCGCCCGCGCTGCCGTCGTCCGGTCGACTTTGATGAGTTCAGCGAGCTTCTCTTGAATGATGCCTGGCTCCTCACAAATCCGGACCAAATACAAATATTGCCCTTTTGTCAGCTCGAGCTCTTTGAACTCGATGTTGCTAATCGAGTCGAGGGCTCGGGCAATCATCCCGATTTCACGCAACTGGTCTCTCATACAATCCTCCTGATTGTTGTATTTGCAATACGTTACGTCTAGTATAGTTGATTTAGTTGCATTTACAATAAAAAAATTTGGGTGTGAGCTTTGATTGTGTGAGAAAATGAAGGTATCTTTCCACGAAACGAGGGGATTTCATGGCACACCGCATTTACACGACGAGCTTCGCGAGCGTCTATCCGCTTTATGTCGCGAAAGCCGAACGAAAAGGACGGACGAAAGACGAAGTCGATACGATTATTCGCTGGTTGACCGGTTATGACGAGGCTGGGCTCGAGCGCCAACTCGCTGCCGAGGTCGATTTTGACACGTTCTTTGCCACGGCACCTAAGATGAACGAAGACCGTGCCTTGATCAAAGGAGTCGTTTGCGGCGTCCGCGTCGAGAACGTCGAGGAGCCGCTCATGCGCGAAATCCGTTACTTGGATAAACTCGTTGATGAACTTGCCAAAGGCAAGGCGATGGCGAAAATTTTACGAGGAGGCGACGTCTGATGGACTATACGACACTCGTCGACGACAAACGACTCGACGCCTTCATCCGTTTGATTGACGTCATCGATGCGAACTTGCCGGCCGGGTTCGAGAAGACGACCGATGGGAACGGCATCCATTATGTCGTCCCGCTGTCGACGTATCCATCCGGGTATCACGTCACGCCGGGCACCCCGCTCCCTTTCTTGAGCGTCATCGCCCAAAAGAATCATGTCGCCGTGTATCATATGGGCGTCTACAGTGACCCGGAACTGCTCCGCTGGTTCGAGGAATCCTACGCCGTACAAGTGCCGACGAAGTTGAACATGGGCAAGAGCTGTATCCGTTTCGGCAACGTCAAACACATCCCGTATGTGTTGATTGGCGAGCTCGTCTCGAAGATGACACCGGATCAATGGATTGCGGCTTACGAGTCACGCTAAAACAGGCAGGTCGATTGTCGACCTGCCTTTCGTCATTCATGGAACATATCTCATTCCTTCATTTCGAGCGTGATGATGCGGTCGTGACGATGGGCCACGTCTAAATCATGCGTCACGGTGATCACCGTCGTATTAAATTCTTTGTTCATTTCAAACAGTAGATCGATGATTTTTTCTTTGTTTTTTGAATCTAATGACGCCGTCGGTTCATCTGATAAAATGATTTGAGGATTCATCATGACTGCCCTCGCAAAAACAGCTCTAGACCGTTGCCCCCCCGAACACTCAAGTGGTTTCTTTTTCAAAATGGGCTCGATCCCAATCTTCTGAACAATTCGTTCAAAGTGTTTTTGGGCGCTGGGATTTTTTTCGATATTGGCATACAGGAGAGGCAATTTGATATTATCCTCGATGGTCAAAGAGTTAATGAGCGCGGAATCTTGAAGAACAAATCCAATCTTTTGATTGCGCCATTCCGCCAGTTTATTTCGTGACAACTCCTTCACCGCTGAACCAAACAGCTCGTAGCTTCCTTCGTATTGTGTATCGAGCAACCCGATAATATTAAGCAGCGACGTTTTTCCGACCCCAGACTCTCCGATGATTGACACTCTTTCCCCGGGTTGAATTTCCAACTCAAAATCATTCAAGATTGAAAAACCTTTCTGTTTGAACGTTTTGTTCTGAATTTTTAACTTCATAATGCGATTCATTGTAAAACCCCCACCGAGATTGGAATCCTTTTTATTTTTCGTAGCGTCAGTTCAACAATCGTTAACCCAATCATCAGATTGATTAAAAGAACCATGAGTAAAGCAAGCCAATCCATACTGATCAAACCAAATAGCCCGTACGTTGCAAAAACGGCGTCTTTTCTAATCCAATAGCCGTATCGATTGAACGCAATGACTATGAACAACACGGCTAAAATCACTGAAAACAACATTCCGAAGTAACTATAAAAAATCGTTCTCAGTTTGGAATAACTTAATCCAACTAATAAATTGATGGTAAACTCTTTGATCATCAATCGAACACTCGTCAACGTGGTCCACGTTGCTAGACCAACAAGGATAACAAGCAGAACGAAGGTGATGGCACAGATTATTTTTATCGAGTTCGCATAATAGGCCTCAAAGTAATCAAAGTTTTCTTGTTGACTAAAAAAGTTAAGTTTCAGACCTATATTTTCTTGAACGTATTCATTCAAGTCCGCAGCTTCCTCTTTTGTCGAATCGAGTAGCACCAGATCCATCAATCCGTTCACATGAAGGTCTAGGCCCGCACGTTGAATGAATTGTTCGTTCACCGGGAGGAGAATCGCAAAATTAAAATAGTTTTTTGAATCGGGCGCATAGAAATTAGACCGGTGCGTATTCTTCTCTAAAACCCCTTGAACGTTTAAATTAACCACTCGCTGGGTGACTGGATCCATGGTCTCAATCGTTGATCCCACAGGATATGTCGAGGCTAGACCGGCACCGACTAAAACAGGGATTTGATTTTCGTCCACCTGATAATCAAAATATAAATCGTTTCCTTCAGATAATTCATACTGGTTGATTCTATAGGCATCTTCATTGATATAACTGAAAGAAAGTTCCATGTCATGCTCATTGTCCAATACAGCGCCAAACCCATCGGCTTGAAAAGCGTATGTATAGTTGTCATTTAGATAGTCGTATAACTTTTGTGTATCTTTGACATCGATTTTATCAAACTTCGCTTCATGATCGGGGTCTAGATTCGCAATGAAATTGCCTTCTTGATTAAAAACAGCGACATCTTGATAACCTTGAAATGTTGAAATAATGGACCGTGCAGCAATGAAAGAAAGAGAGTTGGCTAGGAACAGTAAGGCAACCATACTCAACACCAAAATCCATCGCTTCAAAAAGATTTTAGTTATAAAAAAGTGTAAAATTTTCATTTGTTCGTCACCTGACCCGCACTAACTAGTATGTATAGAATAAAAATAAAGACTAAATAAAGATTGCTCGTTCCAATCACATTTAAATAAAGGCCTAATAAAAGGGATGCTACGAAGCTGAACATTAGTATCGTTAGACTGTTCAACATGTATCGGGTGATAATCCCTTCGCGTGTATCACCCACAAGGATTCGGCAGGATATTTCTGTCTTCTTTCGATTCAAAAATTGATAGTGAAACACAATCATCGTAAATGTAAGAGAAATACTTATAATCAGTCGATAGTCTACAATACTTTCTATAAAACCCTCTAAAAGAGAAGCAACTTCTACGTTCGAAATTTGTACATAAACCAATAACAAATTTGAAGTAAAGCACATGAGATAGATGCCAAATGCCTCTAGCACGTCGCTGAATCTAAATAATGAGTATTTCATAAGCCACTCCTTACCGTAGAGAATGAATACGAATCCAATTTTACATAATTTATATATAAAAGGAAACGGGAGGAAATAATGTACCAGCTTCATTTACATCAAACACAAAAACAGGCAGGTCGACAATCGACCTGCCTGTTCGTTACACGTTGAATCGTTTTGTCATTTGACGCATCTCGTCTGCCATATTCGACAGTTCTTGGGCCGAGGCCGTAATTTCTTCCATCGACGCCATTTGTTCTTCTGTCGCCGCCGAGGTGTTCTCGGTTTCGGTCGCGGTCGTCTCGGTGATGCCTTGAATCTCGTTCACGGACGTCAAAATCTCGGTCGCCCCGGCTGCCATCTCTTGGACGGCGCCCGACACTTCCTCCACTTTTTGTCCTACTTCTTCAATCGCCCGTTTGATGTCCTCGAACGCATCGCCCGCTTGTTGGACGTTCGTGACACTATGGCCCATCTCACTCTCGACGATGTGCATCGTTTGGACGGCTTGTTTTGTTTCTGTCTGCGTATCCCCAATCAAACCGGAGATCCGTTTCGTCGCCACGGCCGACTCTTCAGCGAGTTTACGGACTTCTGAGGCGACGACGGCGAATCCGCGTCCTTGGTCGCCGGCCCGTGCCGCTTCGATGGCCGCATTCAAGGCGAGCAAGTTCGTCTGTTCGGCGATACCGGAGATGGTACCGGTGATGCTGCCGATTTCTTGCGAGCGGACGTCGAGTTGGCCGATGACCGTCTGCAACGCCTTCACTTTCTCGTTCATCGCCTCGAGCTGGGACTCGAGCGTCTCAATCAATTCATTGCCGGTCCCGACTTTTTGAAGAGCACCGTCCGACAACTCCGTCATATGTTGGGCGCTATTCGAGACGTGATGAATCCCGTTCGTCAGTTCGGTCAATGTGCTGTTCGACTCTTTCACTCGTGTCAATTGACGGAGCGAGCCCGACGCAATCTCCTCCATCGTGACAGCGACCATCTCTGTCGCTTTCGTCGTCTCTTCGACGTTCGATTTCAAGTCGTCCGATGACGTCGCGACACGTCCCGCCGTCGACGTGACATTGCCAATCAAGTCACGCAAGTTATCTTTCATCTGATTGAAAGATACCGCGAGCGAGCCGATCTCATCACGTGACGTGTACGTGCTGTCGACCGTCAAGTCTCCTTCACCGGCTCGGCTCATGAGTCCATTCAACTCACGGACCGGTCGCACGATGAGACGCGTGATGTAGACCCCGAGTCCGATGGAGACGAGCGCCCCGATGGCGACGAGTGCCCAAAACGTGAGGACAGATTGTTCACGTCCTGCTTGCATTTCCGCACTCGCCGTCTCCGCTTCTTGATTGATTTCATCCATGACGACCGTGGCCGTCTCGACCAAATTTTGACGAATTGGTCGCAAGTCGTTCGTATAGACACGGTACGCCGCCGCATTCTCATTTCGAAGTGCCGGCTGAAGCACGAGCTCGGTCCCTTCGAGGTACGCTGTGATTTCAGCGTTCAAGTCGTCGACCCGATTTTGTATCTCCGCGTCCGTCGAGGCGAACGTCTCATTGAATAGCGCCACATTCGTCCCGATGCTGTCGCGCCGTTCACTAATATTCGCCTGTAACTCTTCATTCCGTGCCGCATCTGTTGTGAGCATCAATTCAAGCAAATGACTATCAAGTGCTCGGTTATCGGTCCGAATCTGACCGAGCGCGCGAATCGGCAGCAACCGTTCTTCATAAATGGCTTCTCCTGCGTCGGCTATCCTGCCTATAAAGACGTGACTAAGCGCCGCGACGAGGACGAGTGTCGCGATAAAAACGGTGATGAGCACCGACAACTTTTTGGACATGTTCAAATTTTTCATGATTATCCCTCCCATCTGCTTTATCGTAGGAAAGGATGTTGGAATGAAGCGTATTTGCACATGCATTGACCTAAGTTTCGATTTTCGGCGCCGTTCTCGGATCGACAACACATTGAGCACTAATTTGTAAGCTAGCTCACGATGATTTAGAGGTGAAATGCGATACGATAAATAAAAGATGAATCGACTCGAAAGGAATGATTCCCGTGCCACGCCCTCTCAAAATCAGCCTCATGCTCGCCGTGTTCGGGAGCATCTTCTATATCACCCATTTCCATTATGAGCTTCGCCCGTCTGACGTCCGTGACATCGTCTTGTCGTTCGGATGGTGGGGACCCGTCGTCTTCTTTCTCATTTACGCCATCGGCCCGATCATTTTCTTGCCGACATCCGTGCTGTCACTTGGGGCCGGGCTCGCATTCGGGGTGTGGCCCGGGGTCCTCTATATTATATTTGGTGCGACAGCGGCCGCGGTGACCGGTTACGTCATGGCACGTTTGTTTGGCCGATCGGTGCTCAAAGTCGAGAACTATCCGTGGTCGGAGAAGCTGTTCACGCAGATGGAGCAACGCGGCTTCCTATATGTGTTCGTCTTGCGTCTCATCCCACTCGTCAGCTTCGATTTGCTTAGCTACGCGGGCGGAATCGCGAAAGTCAAATTCAAGTCGTTCATCCTCGCTACCGTCCTTGGTATGCTACCCGGGACGCTCGCCTACAGCTTCCTCGGTGCAAGCCTCGCCTCAGGTAGCGTCACGTTAATCTTCATCGCCGCCCTTGTCTTCGTCACATTGCTCGGTGTCACCTACTACTTCCGCGAACCGGTCAAACGCTGGCTCGGGCTCACTTCGAATTAGAGAAGCGCATCCGCTTCTCTTTTTTTTTGCGTCGACGTGTAAATTCAGTAAACATTCGTGTCAATCGGACGATACTCTAGTAGCTATATTGACCCATCACCAGGAGGAATCTTTATGAGTTCTATGAAACGCAATCAGTTGATGCTCGTCACCACGTTTATTATTGTCTTCACGTCTGTCATCGTTCACCTGCTCCACCGCTTCACGGATTTCGCCTATACGTACACCGTGCTCCGAAACGGCGCCGTCGACTATGCGTATCCCATCGCGACATGGATCCTGTTCGTCGTTCCGATTGTTCTATTCATCACTATGTTCGTCAGCCATCGCGTAAAACCGAATCTGTTTCCGTATTTGATGATGCTGACGCTCACGTTTTCGAGTATCTCGACCGTCGCCGGCGGGCAAGGGCTCGTCGAATATCACTTCTCGATTTTCGTCGTCTTGGCCATTCTATCGTTCATGCGCCGTATCGACTTAATCGTCTACAGCACCGTCATCTTTGCGGTTCAACATTTAGCCGGCTACTTCTTGGTACCTGAAATCATTTGCGGGACGGCAGATTATCCGTTCAGCTTGTTGCTCGTCCATGCCGTCTATCTCGTGTTACTGAGTGCCGTGCTCGTCGCGCAAATTCACTTCCGTAACCTCGAATCGTCGCGAATTCAAGCACAGGAAGAAGAGACGCGCCGGTTGCTAAAACAAGCCGTCACCGATGCGAGCCAACTCGTCATGACACTAAAAAATCATGCAAACGAGCTTGAGACGGCAGCCAACCAGTCGCTCGAGTCTGGAGAACAGATTGCCGTCTCGGTCGACCCGATCGTCGCCCATGCGACCGAGCAAGAGACATCGATGAATCACGGTGCCGATGAGATTCAATCGATTCGCTCTCTCACCGCCCTCATCCAAGAGCGGATGGCTCAAACTGCTGCTGCTTCGTCACGGATTGCGGCCGATGCCATCGCCGGGAACGAAGATATGCAACGGATGGAAGCAAAAGTCGGTGAAATCATCAGTGAATCGGAACGGCTCGAACATGTCGTCACGACGATGTCGAACCGGTCGACGGAGATTCAAGCCATTTTGCAACATGTTGAAACCATTAGCGACCAGACGAATATGCTTGCTTTGAACGCATCCATCGAGGCAGCGCGAGCTGGTGATGCCGGTCGTGGTTTCGCCGTCGTCGCCTCTGAAGTCGGCAAACTCGCCGTCCAGTCCCGAGACTATGCAACCGAAATGACACGCGTCCTCGGCGGACTGATGGATGACACGACCGTCGTCCGGGATTCGGCACAATTGTTTAAGCGCGCGACCGAGAACTGTCAAATCGTCTCGGCCGACGTGACCGCCGTCTTCCATCGCTTGACCGAAGACGTCTCCGAAATCGATGGTCAAATCAGTTCGATTCAAGAGACACGTCAACGTGTGACGTCTCAAATGGAGACGCTCGAGACGCGCCTCGCGACGACGAAACATGCAGCGAGTGAGCTGCAACAACAGATTCAACATGTGGCTGCCGCCACCGAAGAACAAGTCGCTATTCAAAAAGAGTTGAGTCACATGTCCGATCGACTCGCTTCGACTGCGACCACGTTAGAAGACGTGACTGATCAGCTCGAAGCAAGAGCGAACTAAAAAACAGCCCGCGAATTTCGAATTCGCGGGCTGTTTTTATGAATGGCTAAAGAAAGAGATTTTTGCAGTCGATCGAACGACGAGGACCGTCACCAACATAAGCACAGCTGTGACTCTAAAGCCCAGATCTCCAATCACATGGAATTCATATCTCAACCCGAACAGTAAAACTAATCCGAGCACAACAGCCAATAGAAACATGATGTTTTTCATGTCTTTTTCCCTCCTTGAGACAATATTTTTAGTTACTGACCCTTGCAATATGTACACTTCAATTATCCACTTATTGTCAGTATACAAGATGAATCAAGTTAATTGGTAAATATGGGACGACAAATCGCTAGCATTCATCAAAAAACGTCACGTTCTCGAAAATCGAAAACGTGACGTCAGTATCGTTTATAGCGAAGAGACGAGCTTTTGAAGCGCCTCTTTGAGCGGCGTCACCGGACGACCGAGCACCAACTCGAAATCGTTCGACTCGACTTCGAGCGAGCCGTTACGGATGCTGTCCTGAATGCCAACGACGATCGGAATCGCCCCTTCCGGCACCCCGGCGCCGCGCATGACGCCAGCGTAAGCGTCATTACTCACTTCTTGGAGGGGCACCTCGCGGCCAAGCACCTCACTGAGTGCCTCGACGAGTTCGGCTTGCGTATGGAGCGGGCCTGACAATTCGAAGATGTCTTGTTCGAAATCGTCTGCCACCAAAACGTTCGCAATCGCTTCGGCGTAATCTTCCTGCAGCGCCCAACCGACTTTCCCGTCACGGGCCGCCGTCACCCAAGGTGCGCCGGCGAGCACGCCTTGAATGCTGCCCAGTTCGTTCTCTAAGTACCAGTTGTTGCGCAGAAACGCGTGCGGGATCCCCGTGCGCTCGATTGCGCCTTCCGTCTCGACGTGCGGCGGTGCCATCAAGTTTTGGCTCTCTGTCGCGTCGGCGAGACTCGTATAGGCGATGAACGATACGCCTGCGCGTTCAGCCGCCTCGACGGCGTTCGCATGTTGACGGATGCGGGTGTCGTTGTCCCCGTCCGCTGAGATGATGAGCAGTCGTTCGACACCTTTGAACGCTTCATCGAGCGTCTCCGGCTTGTCGAAGTCGCCGTGTCGTACATCGACCCCTTTCGCTTTCAGTGCTTCTGCTTTTTCAGGGTTGCGGACGCTGACCGCGAGTTCACTTGCGGGTACCGACTTGAGCAACACATCGACAATTTTCGAACCGAGTTTTCCAGTCGCACCGGTGACTAAGTATTTCATAAATCATTTCCTCCCTTTAACCTGTAATTGAATCAGTTACATGTAATCATCATAGTTACAGCATCTTCGTTTGTCAATTGTTTGTTCCCTGTTATACTGAAGATGTAACCAATTCACTTACATGACTGTGCAGAAAGGTGTTAGCCTATGTCCATCAGTAGCCGTTTCGCGGTCGGCATTCATATCTTGACGTTGATCGAGGTCAATAAGGATGGCGTCACCTCGTCTGACTTTTTGGCCGGCAGCGTCAACACGAACCCGGCTTTGATCCGAAAAATCATGGCCATGTTGAAGAAAGCCGATTTGATCGAAGTGAAGCCTGGCGTAGCCGGAGCCAAACTGACGAAAGACTTGACCGAGATCTCGCTCTATGACGTCTATCACGCCGTCAGTGTCGTCGAGGAGAACGAACTGTTCAGCATCCACGACAACCCGAACCCGGCGTGTCCCGTCGGCCAACATATCCAAGCAACGATCGAGCCAATCTTTATCCACGCCCAATCAGCGATGGAGTCTGTGTTGAAGCACGTGACCCTCGCCGATGTCGTCAACGACATGGCTGATAAAACGAACACGTAAAACAAGGGAAACCCGAAGCGGGCTTCCCTTGTTTTAGTCTTTCAGTTGAATGAATTTACGTTTGCCGACCTGTAGAATCATACCCGCTTTGAGTAGGATTGCCGCGTCGCTATCCGTCTGTTTATCCCCATCGATCCGTACTCCACCACCAGCAATCATGCGCTTCGCTTCGCTCTTTGAAGCGAATAAATCGAATTTCATGACTGCCTCAAGTAACGTCACAGATTCCCCGTTTGGAATTTTTCGTTGTTCAATATCCTCTGGCAATAAGCGGAGCTGAAACACTTGTTTGAAACCTTGTTCGGCTTGTTCCGCCGCCTTTTCACCATGGTATAGCTCGACGAACCGTTTAGCGAGTTTCATTTTCGCATCTCGCGGGTGTAAGCTCCCTGACGAGAGTGCGCGTAGCGTCGTCTCAATCGTTTCCTGTGGGAATCCCGTCGCCAACGTGAAAAACTTTGGCATGAGCTCATCCGGAAGCGACATCGTCTTTCCATACATGTCCGCGGGCGAATCATCGATCCCGATGTAGTTGTGTTTTGATTTCGACATCTTCTCGACCCCATCTAGCCCTTCTAACAGCGGCATCAAGATAGCGACTTGTTTTTCTCGCCCGTATTTTTCTTGGAAATGTCGTCCCATCAAGATATTGAAATGCTGATCGGTTCCTCCGATTTCAATATCGCTCTCGAGATGAATCGAGTCATACCCTTGCAATAGAGGGTAGAAGAATTCATGGAGGGAAATCGGTTTACCAAGGGCGAGCCGTTCCTCGAAGTCATCCCGTTCCATCATACGAGCGACTGTGATTTTACCGGCTAGTCCAATGACATCCTCGAGGCTGAGTCCTTTTAGCCATTTTGAATTATAGTGCAGGACGACACCGTCCATATCGATCAGCTTGCCGAATTGATCAAAATACGTTTGCGCATTTTGCTTGACCACTTCATCCGTAAGTTGGACCCGCGCCGTTGATTTCCCAGTCGGATCTCCAATCTTTCCAGTGAAATCACCAATAATCAAGTGAATCTCATGACCGTTTTCTTGAAATTGGCGAATCTTGTTTAACACGACAGTGTGTCCTAAATGAATATCGGGCGCTGAGGGATCGAGGCCGAGTTTGACCTTGAGTGGACGATTATTGATCAGCGATTTTGCTACTTTCATCCTCAGCTCTTCGGTAGGAATGATGTCATCCACCCCTTGCGTGTATTCAGCCATCTGCCTCTCGACTTCCAGTAACTGCTCATCGGTCAGTGTCATCTCTTCAAACGTCTGTTTCATTCGACCCACTCTCTCCTTTGTTGTTCATTTTGTTTAATAATCGAAGCAATGTCTTTTTCTCGCCCGTGTCCAAATATCGGACGAGTCGGCGTTCCTCCGCATGGAACTTCGGGTACAGTGTCGCTACTGTTTCTTCACCGGATTTGGTCAAAAATAGTCGTGTCATACGGCGATCTTTTTTGTCGCTCTCACGTCCGCAATAGCCATTCTTCTCAAGCGTCTTTGACACATTACTGACCGTGGCCTTACTGATACCAACTTTGCCCGCTAAATCACGTACTTCTAGCTTTCCATGCACGAACAGTTCGTAAAGAATCGCGAAGGCGGTCCAAGACAGACGATAGTGAACGAGCACTTGATTCTCAAAGTGACTTCTCATCGTATGCGCAAAATGATCAATCGATGTCAAAATCGCTATGGCATCACGATCGAGTTCATCAACAAAAGGTTTGAATCGGTCGTCCCAATCTGGTTCTCGCAGGTCGTGTCTCATCTTCATCCTCCTAAATCGTTAGCTATGAAACGATATTAATTGAAGTCTCCCTAAAATGCAACCCAAAAAAAGAGACCCTCTCCGAAGACGGTCTCTTTTATCAGTTACATCAGTCTATATTTTCTAAAGCTATTGAAGAGCCCGTCCTGATCACACGCGTCCGTCACGTCGTCCGCGACGCGCTTGACCTCGGGCTTGGCGTTCCCCATGGCGACACCGACCTCGACGTATTCGAGCATCTCGATGTCGTTCAACCCGTCCCCGTAGGCGAACGTCTGCGAACGCTCCAACCCTAGATGTTCGAGCAGCGTCGCGATCGCCGTCGCTTTATTGACGCCCGGGATGGACAACTCCCCACTGTTGGCCCCGAATACGGCGACCGTGCTCGGGATGACGGTGAAGCGAGATGCGAACTCTTGTTGGATGACGTCGAGCGGCACGGATGAGCCGAGGAACGAGATTTTGTTCACGTCGGGACGGACGAGGTCGATCCCTTCCATCATTGCGTCATGGAACGGCTTCAAGCCGCGCTCGATTGTCGCGCTCGCCTCCGGATTGTTTGCCATCAACTCGTCAATCATCGTCGCCACCCGTGCCTTGGCGTTGCCGCCGGCGAACAGGCCGTCGTTCGACTCGAGATAGAAGTCGATGCCGTGTTCGGTGAAGAAGGAGATGAGGTGGCTCAAATCATCGACGGAGACTTGTTGATGGTACAACACTTCCTCCTCGAGCTCGATGTAGCCCCCGGCTGCCCCGATGATGCCGTCAAAGCCGACGTCGAGAATATCCGAGAATAGCTCGGCCTTCGAGCGCCCGGTCGACAAAAAGACGAGGTGACCGTTTTGTCGCGCCTGTCGGACAGCTTCTTTCGCCGATTCCGGGATGTTGCCGTGGTCATCGACGAGCGTGCCGTCAACGTCTAGAAAGATGATGTGTCGCATAATGTCCTCCTTTTTTGTCCTGAAAAACAAGAAAAACCTAAACCAGACGCAACGCGTGCGCCCAGTTTAGGTTTTGCCTGACATCTCAGTAACAATCCTAGTGTATATCGTTTTCCCTTCAAGCATACCGCTCGCGTATTTTGTTTGTCAAAATACAGATTCAACCTCAAAACGAAACCAAATCAACAAACGCACGTATAACAAAAGGGAGACGTGCTAATCTCTCAGGTGAATCACATCTCGAATGTGGATGAATCGGTCGTCTAGCAAACAAAGAAAAGGTGGTAACGAATGTTTGACCGTATGGGTGATGTGAGTATTGGACTCGTCTTCGGGATTGTGTTGATGCTGTTGTTCAACAGTCTGTGGGGACTTGGAGTCGGTGTGATATTAGGAATCTTCTTCCTCGTCGCACCGCGCTCGACAAACCGCCGTACTAGAAACTATATACCGCAAGCACGCTAAGCCGGGGCACACGCCTCGGTTTTTTCTATGAGAAAAGCGACCGATTACTCGGTCGCTGTTGTTGTCGATTCAGCTTCTTTTGCCTCTTCCTCTTCTTCTTTTTCTAACTCTTCAATCAGCCGCTTCATCTCGGCGATTTCTCGTTCTTGCGCTTTAATGATTTCTTCTGACAACTGTTTCACGCGCGGATCCTCGATTTCAGCCCGCTCGCTCGTCAAAATAGCGATGGAGTGGTGCGGAATCATCGCCTTCATCCAACTGACGTCATCGACCGTCGTCTGACTCCGAACGAGCCATAGCGACAATCCGAACACGAGCGCGCTCACGCCTAAAATGACCGCGTTCACCTTCTTGTTTTTGTACATGCCCCACATGAACAACAGCATGACGAACGCCATGACCGAGCCCATGATGAGCGCCATGTACAGACGCGTCTGACTGAAGAAGATATGGTCGAGTTGGAACACGTTCAAATACATGAGCCAATACATGAGGAATGTCGACACAAGAATCATCACACCGAATTTCGCATAAGGTTTCATTGTTCTCTCCTGCCTTTCTGTTTATTTGCTTTTACATATTTTTTTGCCTATTCTCTTTTCGTTAAAACACCACAGATGATCTCGTTGAGCCGACCTTTCTTCCATTTCACTTCTTTTTCACAAACAGGGACTATACTGTCAAAATGGACTTTATCGAAAAAGGAGAAATCAAGCCGTGCTCAAAACGATGCAAGACCTGTTGGCAGAGCTGAAACAGCTCGTGACATGGACGTATTTAGACAACCCTGCCGAAACCGTGATTGAAGGCATTTCCTTCTCCTCAAAAAAATCAAACAAAATTTTTTATTCGTCTGTATATCAGGGTATCGACACGATGGTTATGACTTCGTGAACGAAGCAATCCACAACGGGGCCGTCGCCATCATCGCCGAACGTCCGATCGAGGCCCGGGTGCCTGTCATCTACTGTAAAGATACGAAACACGCTTTGGCTGAACTTGCCAGTGCATTTTACGATCATCCATCGGCGCGACTACGTCTGCATGGCGTCACCGGGACGAACGGAAAAACGACGACGACCGCGCTCGCGCATCAACTGTTTGACCGTCTCGACCTCTCAGCCGGTTTAATCGGCACACTTGGCATCACCTATGCCGGACAGACGTTCGAGACACCGAACA
Organism: Exiguobacterium sp. SL-9; assembly: GCF_004336985.1. Taxonomy (GTDB): domain Bacteria; phylum Bacillota; class Bacilli; order Exiguobacteriales; family Exiguobacteriaceae; genus Exiguobacterium. Next base: position 346,733 of record NZ_SJUO01000003.1, on the reverse strand, counting down.
CAACACCCGATGCACTGACGATCCAACGCCACCTCCACACCATGGTCGCGGCCGGTGTGACGGATTGTCTGATTGAAGTCTCGTCTCAAGCCATCGCGGAGGGACGTATCGCGAACTTGTCATTCGACACGACCTCGTTTCTCAACCTGTCTCACGACCACTTGGACTATCACGGCACGATGGAGACGTATGCGTACACGAAAGCTCAATTGTTCGCGCAATTGTCGGATGTGGGTTGTGGGATCGTCAATGGTGACGATCCGCATCACGAGGTCATGCGGTCCATCGCGCCACCGCACACGAGGCAGTTCATGTTCAGCCGTTCTTCGTCTACGGCCGACTTGCTCGGTCAGACAAAAGATGACCATTTTGCGATCCATATGGACGGAGACACGACCTGGTCTGCACTCCCGTTCCAAGAAGACTATAATCTCGACAATATGTTATGTGCGATCAGTATCGTCCTTCAAACGGGTGTCTCATTAAAAGAGATTGTTCCCCACCTCTCGCACTTACACTTACCGAGCGGGCGACTCGAGAAAGTGACAGGTATCACGACACCAGTCTATATCGACTACGGGCACACCCCGGATGCCATAAAAAAAGTCGTGACATCGCTAACGGCTCGTCACTCTCGTGTCCTCGTATTACTCAGTGCTGCCGGGGAGCGAGACCGGATGAAACGTCGGATGATGACTGACGTGGTCGCCGCTTCAGGTGCCGACTTCATCTTGACGGTCCACGATCCGCGTCATGAAGACCCGAAGCAAATCCTCGATGATTTAGCGGATGGACAGTCTACTGAACTCGCCCATTTCGACAAGCGTGAAGAAGCGATCCGTTTCTTCTGTGAACGGATGGTAGACTATGATTGTGGCGTCCTATTCGGGAAAGGACATGATCGCGTCGAGCGCATAAACGACGACCTCGTGCCGTTCGACGAATCGGAACTTGTCCGACAGTTCTTTACAAGGAGAACGTAGCACGACTCTCGAAATTGGTAGGAATGATGGACGCAGACAAAAGGAGGACAACAGATGAAAATCTTGATTGTCGATGACGAAGTGAAAATGAGACGACTCCTTCGCTTATTCCTCGAAGGGGACGGCTATACATGCATCGAGGCAGCGGATGGACAAGAAGCGATGGAGCTCATTTCTGAGCGCCCGGACCTCGTCATGTTAGATATCATGATGCCCGGTGTCGACGGGATCACGTTGTGCCGCCAAATCAAAGCACTCGATGCCGAGCTCCCCGTCGTCTTGCTGACGGCCCGATCGGATAGTGAGACGACGATTCGAGGATTGGACGCCGGTGCGGACGATTATGTGACGAAGCCGTTCGAAGGGAACGTCTTACTCGCTCGCATCCGTGCCGTCTTGCGACGCAGCCGGATGACGAACGTCAGCTACGGTCAATTACGCTACGAGGAAGCGAGTGGTCGTATTCTTTATCGAGAGCAAGAAGTCGTCTTGACACCGAAGGCGACGGCCATCTTGAAACTGTTTCTACAACACCCGAACCGCCTGTACAATCGGATGGATTTATATGACTTGGTGTGGCCCTATTCGTCTGAGTCGGACCCGCGCACGGTCGATGCCCACATCCGCATGATCCGCGACAAACTCGGTGAGTCCGGCTTCCCGATCGACGATTATTTGAAGACAGTATGGGGACGCGGCTATCGTTGGAGCGAGGAGCGATCGGACTCATGACGTTTCGACGCAATAGCCTCCCGTTCCGGATCAGCCTGATCTTTTTATTGACGACGTTATTAATTGAAGGCGTCTTGTTCTTATTGCTCTACCATACACTCCTCGGTGAGCGCGTCGTCGAAGAAATCGATCGGCTCGAGTCGAGGGCCGAGAGTCACGCGAACGTATTGTCGATGAGTTTTGATGCCGAGACAATCGGTCACGTCGCGACGATGGAAAGCGAGACTGACACGAAAGTCGCCATCACCGCTCCCGACCATTCAATCTTACAGACGTCCAATCGATTTCCTGACCCGCTCGCGACGCTCGTTCAAGGTGAAGCAAACCGAGAAGATGTAAATGAGACGATCGTTCTCGAGAATAATTGGGAGAACGGGCCGTATCTCGCGGTGCGGACCCCGATTGACGCCATGGAAAACGGCACCCGCTTCGGATATGTGTATATGTTTCTCCCGACCGAGATCATTCACGAAATCAGCCATCGCCTCCAACTCCGATTTCTCTACATCACAGGGATCGCGCTCGTCATCACCGTTTTGACGTTCGTCTTACTGAGCCGTTTGATTTCAAATCCGATTCAGCTATTGCGCCGAGCGACCGAGGACGTACTGACAAATCCTGAGACGTTGACGCTCCCGACGACTCGAGAAGACGAGATTGGGGAACTCGCCCGCTCGATTGAAGCGATGTCGCTTGAACTGGCCCGCCTCCGGAAAGAGCGCAATCAATTTTTATCTGACCTCGCCCATGAGATTAAAACGCCGCTCACATATCTCCAAGGCTATGCGGAAATCGCGTCCAAACCGCAGACACCAGAGTCGTTAAAAAAACAATCGATTCAGACGATTCTCGAGGAGAGCCAGGCGTTGACCGAGCTCGTCGAGAACGCGTTCCAGCTCGCCCAGTTGGACGAGAACACGTTCACGTTGCATCGCGAAACCGTGTCTGCAGGTGAGTTATGCGAAGATTTACGGAGAGTGCTCGATACGATGTTCCGGGTGACACCGATCGCTTTCAAAGCTCAGACCGATTGCAGTGCAACAGACGTCGTCCTTCAGTTGGACCGAAACCGAATCTTACAAGTGTTCCGTTCCATCGCCCACAATGCGATTGAACACAGCGAGGCACGCCACGTCCGATTTGATATGCAGCGAACGGATGAGTCGCTTCATTTCACGATTCAAGACGACGGGAAAGGAATCCCGCAAGAGGACTTACCTTACATCTTCGACCGCCTGTATCGGGTCGAGAAATCACGTTCCCGTCGTACAGGAGGCAGCGGCCTCGGCCTCGCCATCGCCCATCAAATCGTCCGGTTGCATGATGGCACGTTGACCGTCGCCTCCAATCCATCCGGAACGACGTTCACGATCACGCTTCCGCTCCACTAAAAATGGTCGGCCCCTGACTCAGGCGCCGACCATTTTTTCAGTTCACGTTTCCCGCTTTCAACAGTTGCGTCCACCCCTCGTCTTCGAAGACGTACACACTGTTGTCCGATGTCGCTAGCAACAATCGATCTGCTTCCATCACAAGTTCAATCGGGACGTTGTCCGCGCTCATCGACGGCAAGTCGATGGACGTCTCCGTCTCCTCGGTCAAATCAGAGACGACCAATTCAAACGAAGCGTCCTGTTTAGTGATGTACGCCAGTTTCTCCTTTGCAGTGGCCATCGTGACGATGTTTCCTTGATCATTGAACGGCTCGAACGTATCTGCCCCGTCGTCTGAAACGAGGATGCCATCCGGTCCATAGACGAAGACACGTTTCGGTTCGCTCGCATCGGCCGAAATACCGGCGATGCCACGACCCACGATCCCGTCCATCTTCATCGGTTCAAACGAGACACCGCCATCGAGCGAACGATAAAAACCTGGCGCGAGCTCTTTTGTCGCTTGTTCTAAATAGACGTAAATACTTTCTGTTTCATAACCTACGCTCATATAGTGAAAATCCGCTTCACCTTCTAGCGAGCGAATCTCGAGCGTCTCGCCTTTCTCGGTTCCACGGACGACGCCGAGCGGATTCTCATATGGCGAATCCTGCGCTGGGTGACCGCTCGCGTAAAAGCCGTCCGCGACGAGCTCGAAGCCCATATAGTCATGCCGGTTCGACGACAACTCGTACCAGCCGTCTTCCCTGAATTCCATCAGTCCCGTATGCGTCGCGATGACCGGGCGTCCGTCTTGCCAAAAACCGGCACCATGGATATGCGAGACCGTTGTGCCTGTTTTTGTCGCTTCCCAGCGGTCCGGCGCCTGTTCCGTCGGCGCCTCATTTTCTTCCGTGTCCGGTGCAATTGTCTCGCTCACTGGTTCCGCTCCCCCACACGAGGCAAGGAATACCGTCATGATGAGCGTCGGTACGAGCAATGTTCGTCTCATTTAAAGTCCCTCCATCTTTAGCATCTTCCCTAGTATAAAAACTAAAGATGAAAAACTTGTTAAAGTTTGAGCGTCCGCGCGTTCAAAGCGACGATGACGGTACTGAGGCTCATCAAATCCATGAAAAAGGATGGGACAAGATTTGCCATCACTTTTTGAATCGTCTGATTGTACATACTTAGATATAAATCGATGACCCATGACCTGGGTATTACTTTCGTTTAACAAAAATTTCATAAGTGATTGGTATAACTAAATAGGCATTCGCTTTAATGAGAAAGGATGTTGTCTTATGAACCGTGTCATAAAATGGGTAATCGGGATGGGTATCATAAGTATCGTGATTGGACTGTTCCTTCTATTGTTCACGTTCGCTACTGGAGGCTAGATGTTGGGACACGAGACCCACCCGTTCCACGTCCATGGCGTCCAATTCCGAATACTTGAACGAGACGGCCAGCCCCCGCCTGACAACGAACGCGGCTGGAAGGATACGGTCGCCGTCGCAGCTGGCGAAAAAGTAAAAATTGAAATGACGTTCACAGAAACAGGGACGTTCATGTATCACTGTCACATCTTGGAACATGAAGAAAACGGGATGATGGGACAATTAAAAGTAGATTGACCACATTATGTTTGGAGGGAATACAGATGAAGGTAAACAAAAAACTTGGAATGATGACGATGGCACTCTCACTGAGCGGCTTGCTCGTCGCCTGTGGCGAAGACGAAACGACGAACAATGACACGAATATGAATGACCAGATGGAAGAGACGATGGACGGAAACAATCATGCAGGAATGGACATGTCCGGCTCTGGCGACGTACCGGAAGGCTTGAAAACAGCCGATAATCCGACGTTCGCGGTCGGTGACACGGCCGTCATCACAGAAGCCCATATGCTGGGGATGGAAGGTGCCGAGGCGACGATTGTCGGTGCCTACGACACGGTCGTATATAGCATCTCATATGATCCAATGCATGGCGGGGAGCGCGTCGAAGACCATAAATGGATTATCCATGAGGAAATCGAAGATGCGACACAAGCCCCGTATAAGATTGGTGATGAAGTCGATGTCGAGGCGGAACATATGACCGGTATGGGCGGCACGACCGCTACCATCGATTCGGCTGAAAAGACGACCGTCTACATGGTCGACTTTACGTTAGAACCTGGGGAAGACGTGACCAATCATAAATGGGTCACCGAGGCAGAACTAGCTGCACCGTAACCGAAATGCTCAACGAATATATCACGCCTTCTCAGTCAGGGCAGACATGCTAAACCGGGGCTCACGCCTCGGTTTTTGCTTATGCATATTGGAGGAAGACACTTGAACTATTCAGCGCCAGACTTGGAATCAAGAGAATTGAAATCAAAAAAGGAAATAAATTACAAAATAGCTTATTTTCAATCTGTCCTTTTTTATTTAGTCTAAACAAATAAAATTACCCTCTTTTTAAAATGACTAAACTACGAAAGATTAGTTTATTTTAATTATAGGCATATACCCTTACGTCAAAAAAACGTTATATATGTTGGTATGAATAGACTTTACTTCATCCACGATTGTTTTCATAACGATTATACTTTTTTGAAATATAAATGACATATTTAATTCTATTTTTTGATGGTAAAATTTTTTTATCAGGTAATTATCATTGTTCTGTCGCATTGTTACATAATTGAAAGGATTTACCATACTATGAAAAAACAACTGATGACGATCACATTAGGCGCCCTTCTCGTTTCCGGCTTAACAGTTCCCGCTTCGACACCGGTAGAGGCAGCTACATCGTATAAAGTCCAAGTGACGACGAACGTCCTGAACGTGCGGACGGGCCCATCGACATCTTATCAAAAAGTCGGCAGTGCCAAACTCGGTCAAACGTTCACGTATCTTGGCGCAACAGGTTCATGGACAAAAATCAGTTATAATGGTAGTACTAGATACGTATCAAGTACGTATGTGAAAAAATATAGCAGCACGTCACTCCAAACGGTCACAGCGAACAAGTTCTTGATCCCAACGAAAGGGACATTGACGCAAGGTTACGGCCCGGCGAGCGGCAAATATGGCTACACGTTCCATAACGGCATCGATTTAGCAGCCGCTAAAGGCACGACGGTCCAAGCCGCAGCCACCGGCCAAGTCATCGTCGCCCGGAACTACGGCGCCTACGGCAACCACGTCATGATCTCACACACGATCAACGGCCAAGCGTATACGAGCGTATACGCTCACATGGACCGCTTGAACGTCGTCAAAGGGCAGACGGTCGCCAAAGGGGCAAAAATCGGAACGGTCGGCAACACGGGCAACTCGTTCGGAAACCACCTCCACTTCGAGATCCATAAAAACAAGTACGTCTACAGCAGCTCAACGGCTGCCAACAGCGTCAATCCATACACGCTCTTCTAACTTTGACGCCTCTCTCGTATCCTCGAGGGAGGCTTTTTTCATAGAATCGATACCGAATCGTCCATACATCCCGATTGTGACCCGTTTTTGCTTAGGTATATGGATGGTATAGGGAATTAAAGCGGAATATCGTATAATGAATGGGAATCCTACGTACGCACTTACTTTCATATACAACCTATGATGGAAAGGAGGTTTTCCCATGAATCGAAAATCGTTCTATCCGGCTCGAAGACATCACGGACGGTCATCGAGCAGTCGATCCGTCGTGACGAAGCGATCACGATCCCCTCATGCCTTCCCAATCGCCTCGCTCGTCGAAGAAGTCCAGGACGCCGTCTGCTATATCGACTTCACGCGGAACCATCTGTATTCGAATGAACAGCTACGCACCATCTGTCCGTCCATGGAGACGCGTCGTTTTCAGAATATCGACGGCATGAGTCGTTTCTTTCATGAGACGTTCGAGCAGAACGGCGCCGACATAAACGATGTGACGTTGTTTTGGGATGAGCTCATGACGAACCGGTTCGGCTGTTGCCCGAGTATGGACGCGAAGTCGCTCCGGATTGGCGAGCGGACGATGCAACTCATTTTGAATTTCACCCATACCCCGCGTGGCGTGTTCATCATGTGGCGGGACGTCACCGACGCCATCCGGTTCGAGGAGCAGAAGGATGCTTTCCTCGCCGAGCTGTCCCACGAGTTCCGCTCCCCGCTCACGGCTATCAACGGCTATGCCGAGCTGCTCATGTACCAACATAGTGACAACGACAAGACACACGGGATGTTGTCGCTCGTCAAACGGGAAGCCGAACGACTCGAGCGGCTCGTCGACAACTTCCTCGACTATCAGCGCGTCAACTACTCCGAAGAGCTGTTGTCGCTGTCGACGTTCTCCTTGCGACCGGTGCTCGAGGACGTCGTCGCCCACTACAAAGCGACATCTCCTCAGCACGACGTCGTCTTATCGGCCGAAAATGTGACAATTGAGGCCGACGAGGAGAAGCTGTTGCAGTTGCTCCACAACTTGATTGGTAACGCCGTCAAGTACTCTCCGGATGGTGGCACGGTCTATGTCGAGCAGACAATCGAGGGCGAAACGTATGTCCTATCAGTGCGTGACACAGGAATTGGTATCCCGAGCGACGCCATCCCGTACGTATTCGACGAATATTACCGGGTCGACTCGGATGCTCACCGTTCCATCAAAGGGACCGGACTCGGCCTCCGTATCTGCAAACGGATCGCCGAGGCGCACGGTTGGGGCATTCATGCCGATTCGGTGTACGGAGAAGGGACAACGTTCTCCATCTATCTGTACTCCCATAGCACGACGAGCACGACGCTACTCACGGAACAAGAGACGACCGAGTAAAAAGGGTTTGGCCGAGGCCAAACCCTTTTGTCATGCTGCTTGATTGCTTGTGATGTCGCACTCGAACCGTTGTTCACGCATCGCTTTCGCGTGTCGGAAGAACAAGCCGAACAGCGTGACCGTGCCAATCGTGGCCAGAATATACGGAAGCACCCCGTCCATCTTGAAGCCAATCGGGGCCGTCAAAATGTAGAACCAGACGACGTACAACATGAACGTCCCCGGCAAAAGCGCGACCCAGTAGTTCCGCCCTTTGATATACAAGTACGTCGCGCCGACGAACAAAGCGATGACCGCCGTCGTCTGGTTGGCCCAGTTGAAGTATTGCCAAAGCAGACGGAAGTCGACTTTCGTCAAGATGAACGACAAGACGAAAAGTGGAAGCGCGATCCACAGACGTGATGTGAACTTCTTCTGGACGATGTTCAAGTAGTCGGCGATGATCATCCGGGCGCTACGGAATGCCGTGTCGCCTGACGTGATCGGTAAGACGATGACGCCGAGAATGGCGAGCGTCCCACCAATGCTGCCGAGCATGAGCGTCGCCACTTCCTGAACGACGAGCGCCGGTGTGCCGGCATTGATCATGGCGAGCAGTTCACCCGGCTCAAAGATGGCCATGGCGGCAGCCGCCCAAATCATGGCGATGACGGCTTCGACAATCATCATGCCGTAAAAGATTGAGCGGCCGTTGCTCTCTTTCATCGTCGTCCGCGAGATGATCGGGGACTGCGTAGCATGGAAGCCTGAGAGCGCACCGCACGAGATCGTGAAGAAGATGAGCGGCCAGAGCGGCAAGTTGTCGGGGTGCATGTTCGTCAACGTCATCTCCGGGATTTGGTAGCCTTGCGTGAATAGGCTGACGGCAATCCCAATCGCGCTCAACAAGAGAAGCGCCCCGAAGAACGGATAGATGCGACCGATGATTTTATCGACTGGGAGGAGCGTCGCCAAGATGTAGTAAGCAAAGATCCCGAACGTGACGATCGCGAGCGTCGAGCCGTTGCCATCGAACAAGTTGTTGATCATATTGGCTGGTGATGTGACGAACACCGTCCCGACTAAGAGCAGCAAGAGAAGCGCAAAGCCGTTGACGACATGGCGGAGCGAGCGACCGAGAAACTTCTCGGCGAGTTGCGGCAAGTGTGCCCCGTTGTTGCGAAGCGAAATCATGCCCGTCAAATAATCGTGCACCGCGCCAGCGAAGATCGAGCCAAGTACAATCCATAGGAATGCGACCGGACCGTACAACGCCCCCATGATCGGTCCAAAGATTGGGCCGACGCCGGCGATGTTCAACAGTTGAATCATTGAGTTGCGCTTTGTGCCCATCGGTACGTAGTCAATGCCGTCCTGTGACGAATAGGCGGGCGTCGTCCGTTCTTCTTTAATACCGAACGTCTTCTCGACGTACCGGCCGTAGACGAGATAACCGAGCAATAATAGTCCTAACGCTAAGAAAAATGTAACCATGGGATGGTCCTCCTATATATAAGTGATTTATGAATTCCTCATGTGAAATATATCACATGATTAATATAGCAGGGTTCCTATCCATTGAATAGATATGTTTGCTCACAATTTCACATGAAAACAGAAGTGTTCATCTTTTAGACAAACGTTGTCGTTGAGCCGTTTTTATGAAAACGATTGCTTTTAGAATGATTCCATGCGAAACCGGGAACAGTCGAACAGAGAGAAGTAGAAAGGATGATTTTCATGAAACGCCAACGTGGATTTTTAGCACTCCCGGTCGCTGTCGCTTTTATCCTCATCTTCGGCCTGTTGTTCGATAACTGGTGGCTCGGACTCGGCATCGGCATTGCGATGTTTTTCGCGTTCCAAGGAACGAAGAAGAAAGCGTGAGGCGACACGATCTACTTTCAATCGCCGAATTTCCCACTGGAAATAAAGTGCTGCGGTAAGAGAATCTACCATTGATTTAGGTGGTCCATTCTCTTATTTTTTTGCTTTCCGTCATGAGAAGCACGAGCAAATAAAAACATTGAATACATTGAACAATCTTACTTTTACAGGTTTTTTCAAAAAAACGTCATATGAATTGACAAGTTTTTGCAGTCTGTTACCGTTAACGTATACTCTGTTAGTAAGGTCGTGATCGAATGCCCATTATTGCCCTATTGATCAACGCTTGTGTCGCTTTCACTGGCTTTTATCTCATTTCAAAAGTGTTTCACTCACAACTATTCTTCTCATCAAGAGGTCGTGGCGTCTTAATCGGGATACTTGCTGGACTGCTCGGTTTGTTCCTCATGTTTAACGGTGTAGAAGTGAACGAGTCAGTCCGTGTCGATTTGCGGCACTTACCACTCGTGTTACTTGCTTTTTATGGGGCACGCTTGCCGCTGTTCGTCGCGACCGCTTTTATCGGGAGTACGCGCTTTTTATTCGGCGTCACCGATCAAGCTGTCATCGCCTTTGTCGCAACATGGTTTGTCAGCATCGGTATGCTTTGGATTCATCGCCGTCTAGCAGAGCGAGTGTTCTTACAAAGTATGCTGTTAAACGTTTGGGCGCTGTCGGTTATCTCGGTCGCCGTGTTGATCAACCTTGGTTGGAGTGTGGCTTACTTCACTCTCATTGCCACAATCTGGACTGTCGGAATGTCAGTCGGGTTGCTTTCAAGCGCGCTGACAATCGACCTTGAACAGACGACACGACAATCTAAAGACTACAAGCAATCCGCTGAACGTGATCACTTGACCGGGCTATTCAATCGACGCGTCTGGGACCGTTATACGTCTGAACTCGGGACGAAACAACGAACGTATAACGTTCTCGCCTTGGACATCGATCACTTTAAACGCGTCAACGATACATATGGTCACGCGAACGGCGACCTCGTCTTGCAACGGTTTGCTGAATTACTCTTAATTGAAACGAGATCGCACGATTTAGTCGCCCGGATTGGTGGCGAAGAATTTGTCATTTTGATGTATGATCTCCCGGTTGAAAAAGTCGAAAAAGTTGCCGAACGGATTCGGAAGCGCATTGAGCATGAAGTGTTTGTACTCAACGACTTTCCTCCAATTCACATTACCGCTTCCATCGGGATTGCTCATGGTAAATCGGAGCCAATTCAAAAAATGACAGAAGCAGCGGATGACGCATTGTATGAAGCGAAACACTCGGGACGAAATCAAGTGGTGCTCACGAATGTCAATGAGCGTTCACTCGTGTTAAATTAATGACGGAATTCAAAAAGAGGAATCTTCGACGGGAAGATTCCTCTTTTTGTTGAGCCGATTTCGTTTTAATCGACTTCGCTCTCGAAGTCAGCGTGTAACGTCGTATCCTTCCATGACTCAATACTCGTGCTCATCGTATTCAGCTTATGTGTCACGGCTTGATAAGCCGCTTTCCCCAATAACAAACGGAGAGGAGGTGTCTCTGATTCCACGACAGCCAATACGGCTTCAGCTGCTTTTTCCGGGTCACCCGGTTCTTGACCGCTCTGTTGCGATACACCTTGCAACATCATCCCTACTGCCGAAGCTTGTAGTTCGGGGATTGCCGTTTCGGTCTTCACAGACGACCGACCGCTCCAGTCCGTGCGGAAACCACTCGGTTCAATTAACGTGACATGAATGCCAAAAGGTGCAACTTCTTGACTTAAACTCTCCGATATACCTTCTACAGCATACTTCGTGGCATGGTAGTAACCTAAAGTTGGGAATGACACCAACCCACCAACCGACGAGAAGTTAATAATATGACCCGATTTTTGGTTGCGCATATGAGGTAAGACCGCATTTGTCATCTCCATCAAACCCCAAAAATTCACTTCAAACATCTTGCGCGTCTCTTCTTCCACGCTTTCCTCTACTGAACTAAAATACCCAATCCCAGCATTATTGACCAAGACATCGATTCGACCAAACTTCGCAATCGTCTGACGGACAGCTTCGTGGACTTGATCCTGATTTGTAACATCAAGCGTAAGTGCGAGCGTGTTGTCCGCATTTTCAGCTACGATGTCTTCAATCTGATTGACGTTTCTGGCTGTAACCACTACCTTATACCCAGCATCAATCGCTTTTTTCGCAATGTGACGACCAAAACCAGTCGAACATCCTGTGATGAACCATACTTTTTCAGACATGAGACTCACTCCTTAGGCTTTATATGATTTGCTTTCTTTCAAAGCATATATATAGCCTACAACTTAAAGTTAACTTTAAGTCAAGCGGTTAAATGAGCGGATTTTTTTGTTTTTTCTTTTGATGCATCAATACATCGTATACAGCGACTTTCCGTATAATTTTTTCTAAATACACTTGCGTCTTGGCGATGCTCATTTCAACATCTTGTTTATGTTGGACTAATAGCTCGCGCCGTTTGTTCAGTGTGTCATCCCCTTCTAAAATCATGGCTGTGTATGTTCGAATGTCGTCAATAGACATTCCAGTGTCTTTTAATGCGATGACTAATTCGAGCCATTCTAACACTTCTTCGCTATACACTCTTCGTCCGACATCGTTCCGATCGACATGTGGAAGAATCCCCACCTGCTCGTAATAACGAAGTGTCGAGGCCGGTAAGCCCGTTATTTTACCGATTTCAGTGATACTGTACATTTCGTCACCCTCTTTAACTTAAATTTGACTTTAAGTTATTTTATACAGGAATTCACATGAGTTGTCGACCTTAGAGCTAACCTAAGCGTAACGGCACAAACCACACGCACCCCACCACTTTTCAAATGTGATTTCCCGACAATTAATGTCGTAGCGATGAGTAATAAATCCTCGCCTCGTGCGGAGCGAGCTTTTCATGTTCAGTCACCATATTCGATAAGAGTAGTTCCATGCCTTCGACTGGTAGCGGAACATCATGTGTGTGATTGGAATGGTTTAATACAATAACAAAGCGCTCAAGCTCGAGCGTCCGTTCGTATACATGAATGAACGGGTCGTTCGGCAATAAGTCCATGAACTCTCCGTATATAAGCGCCGGATTCTCTCTTCGCAGTCGAATCAACCGTTGGTAATAGCGAAACACCGAGTCTTCTTGCGACAAATCTGTCTCGACATTCAAATACGTGTAATTTGGATTAATCGACATCCAAGGCTTACCCTTACTGAAACCTCCATGTTTCAAGGTGTTCCATTGCATCGGTGTCCGCGAATTGTCACGGCTAAGCAGTTGCAGACTCGTCAACACCTCTCGCGCATCCCGTCCGTTCGCCACTTCTTCCGCGTAACGATTTCGCATCGCGATATCTTGGTACTCATCAATCGAATCGAACGCGACACCGGTCATCCCAATCTCTTCCCCTTGATAAATATATGGCATTCCCGGAAGCGTATGCGTGAGGGTGGCGAGCAGTTTCGCCGAAGCGATACGATGTTCGCGGTCATTTCCGTAACGTGTCACTTGGCGCGTGTGGTCGTGATTGTTCAAGAATTGTGAATTCCATCCTTTTCCCTTCAATCCCTCGTACCAATCTCGCTGAATCTCTTTAAAGCGAAGCATATCCCATGTCGGCATCTCATCAGCAATTTGGAAATGAAACAACGTGTCGAGCTCACGGCGTGACTCATCGACATAGAGCGCTCCCTCGGCTGGCGTCACGAACGGGATTTCGCCGACCGTCATGCAGTCATAATGCTGCAGCACTTGGTCATGCATCTCTTGCAGATAGTCATGGATGCCGGGATTGTTCGCCAAGTAACTCAAGTCATACGGGTCGGCCACATCTGACAAGTCCTCTCGTTTCGCCAGCAGGTTGATGACGTCCATCCGAAACCCGTCGATGCCTTTGTCGAGCCAGAAGCGCATCATGCGATAAATCTCCTGTCGCAACGTTCCATTCTCCCAGTTGAGATCCGGTTGTTCGACGGCGAACGAGTGATAATAATATTGCTCGCTCTCCGCATGATACTCCCAACACGACGGTGCAAAGTATGAGCGCCAGTTGTTCGGTGCTTTCCCGTCGACCGGGTCATGCCAGATGTAATAGTCTCGTTTAGGTGAGTCGACCGATGCTTTTGCCTCTAAAAACCATGCATGCTGGTCAGACGTATGATTGACGACGAGGTCGAGGATGACTTTGAGCCCGATGGCATGCGCTTCCTGAAGCAAACGCTCGAAGTCCTCCATCGTGCCCGCCTTGTCCATGACCCGGTAGTAGTCGGCGATATCATAGCCGTTGTCCTTGTCCGGCGAAACGTAGAACGGGTTCAACCACACGACGTCCGCCCCAAGTTCTTTGATATACGGCAATTTCTGCCGTACTCCTTCCAAGTCACCGTAGCCATCCCCGTTCGTATCCAGGAAGCTCCGCCAATACACTTGATAGACGACGGCCTCTTTCCACCAGGTTCGCTTCATTCGATCTCCTCCTCATTAAAAATGCCTCGAGCGTCACCACTCGAGGCTTTGTTTTTTAATTCCGTGTCAAGACGTTGTCGAGCGTGAGACCGGTCGTATCCGTGAAAACAATGTCCGCTTCGTTCAAGACAAGCGGGTCGCCGATACCAACGGCGAACATCCCGGCCGCATGAATCGCTTCAACCCCCGCGACCGCATCCTCGACACCGACACAATCTTTCGGATCGACAGCTAGCGCTTCGGCTGCTTTCAAAAACACTTCCGGATGTGGTTTCGAGTCCACGACGGTTGCCGCATCGACGATATGGTCAAACGCATGGAGCAAGCCGAGCTGGCGTGTCACCATGTGAGCGTTCTTTGACGCCGACGCCATCCCAATCTTATAGCCTGCTTCTTTTAGTTCGCTTAAAAACGCCTCGACTCCTGGTAGAATATCATCGCTCGTAATCTTCGAGATGAGCGAGACATAGTGTTCATTCTTTTTCGTGGCGAGTCGTTCCTTCTCTTCGAGTGAAAAATCGTTCTCGCGGCCTCCGTGGCGAAGGATCCGTTCGAGCGACTCGGTCCGGCTGACGCCTTTGAGCGTCTCGTTGAACTCACGGTCAAACGGGATGCCGAGGTCTTCACCAAGTGCTTTCCAAGCCAAATAATGATATTCGGCACTATCGGTGATGACACCGTCTAAATCAAAAATGAAAGCTTTCATTGTCAATCTCCTTATTTGTCCCCACCGATTCGCAATCCTTGCATGAAGTACTTATTCAGCAAGATATACAAAATGATGATCGGAATAATACTGACGACCGAGGCCGCCATGATGTAGTTCCACTGTGTCGCGTTTTGACTTTGGAACGACTGCAGGCCGAGCGTCAGCGTGTATTTCTCGGGCGACGTGATGTAGAGGAGCGGTTTTAAGAACTCGTTCCAGAAGCCAAGAAATACGAAAACGGCTTGCGTCGCGACCGAAGCTTTCGCCATCGGGAAAACGATGCGCCAAAACGTCTGAAACCGATTGAGTCCATCGACTTGCGCCGCTTCTTCCACTTCACGCGGGAAGTTAATGAAGAACTGTCGCATCAAGAAGATGTACGCGAAGTTGATTGCCCCGGGAATAATCAAGGCGGAATACGTATCGAGAATCCCGAGCGAACGCATAATCAAATAGTTCGGGATGAGCAAAATCTGTCCCGGTACCATCATGACTGCGAGAATCAACAGGAATAAGTAGTTCCGTCCTGGGAACCGAAGCCGCGCGAGTGAATATCCCGCCATCGTGTTGAAGATGACGTTCACGATTGTCCCGACCGTTGCAATCAGAAACGAGTTCAAGATCCATCGCGGGAACAGTGGGTCTTTCGTAAAGATATGTTCAAAGTTGGCGAGTGTCGGGTTTTCCGGCCAAAGCGTCAGTCCCCCGGCCACAATCTCACTATACGGTTTGAACGATGCGAGCACTGCCCATAGGAACGGATACAGTGTGACGAGCGCGTAGGAGATGAGAATGACATACATCACGATACGCGGCCATTTTTTCTTTTTCATATCCATTCCTCCTTAATAGTTGGATTCTTCCTTGTTCAACTTACGGGCAAGCATCGACACTGTGAAGATGATGACCGTCAAGATGATTGCCAGCGCTGACGCATAGCCCATCGTCCCAATCGTCTTGAACGCATATTGATAGATGATGAGTGAGAAAGTAAGCGTCGCATTGTTCGGTCCTCCGGTCCCTCCCGAGATGATATACGCCTGATCGAACAATTGGAAGCAACCGATAATCCCCATCAATAAGACGTAGTTTGTGACCGGCGTCAAGTTCGGTACCGTGATTTTCATCAATTTCTGCCACGCGTTCGCCCCATCAAGTGATGCCGCTTCATAAAGTGACGACGGAATATCTTGCAGTCCCGCCAAATAGATGGTCATGAAGAACGGAACCGTCGACCAGATGTTCATGACCATGATGGTCGTAAGCGCAAAGTCGGTCTCGTTGATGAAGTTGACTGGTACCTCGAGAAACCCAAGACTGACGAGAACGTTGTTAATTGGACCGTTCAAACTGAATAAGAACATGAAAATCATCGTGAGCGCCGAACTCGATGTGAGTGTCGGCAAGAAGTAAATCGTCCGGAACGTGTTTTGGAACCGAATCCCTGAGTTAAGGACGGCAGCCATCAACAAGGCAATCGCCGTTTGAATCGGCACGACGAACAACGCATATCGGAACGTATTTTTCAATGCCGTCCAAACCCTGTCATCGTTCCAAGCGTTGACATAGTTATCAAAGCCGACCCATTGGAAATCGATGCCGCCAAATAAATTGACGCGCGTAAACGACAAGAACAGCGAGTACGCAATCGGAAGTAACGTGAATGTCACTAAGATGATCAGCGTCGGCAACATGAACGTGATGCCCTGCATCGATTCACGACGGTTGCGCTCACTACCTTTTTTCTTTTTAGGCGGTGGTGCTTGCGATGCCGCATCCGTACGCCGATTGATTTCGAGCTGTGTGCCCATATGATCCTCCCTCTCCGAACACAACGAGGCTCGCGCGGTTACGCGAGCCCAATTGTTTCTTTATTGCAATTGCGTCTCGATATCTTTATTCGCTGTTTCTTCTGCTTTTTTCATTGCTTCTTCAAGCGTCATGTCGCCTTTTAGAGCTGCCGGCAACAAGTTGTTGTATTCACGGGCAACGATTGAGAGGGAGTCCCCTTTTTGCCAAGGAGTCGCATACGCTCCAGCCGCAACGAACGGTGCTTTCAACTCATCGTCTTGAAGGTTAAGCTCTTCTGCAATTGATTTGAGTGACGGCAAGACGCCTGCCCCTTCAGACCAGATTTTCATGCCATCTTTCGAAGTCGCGTAATCGATGAACTCCCAACCTGCGGCTTTTTCTTCTGAATCGCTATTGAGTGAGTACGATACTGTGAACATCATCGAACCGCTATCGCCACCGATTGTCGGGACTTCTTTCGTTCCCATCTCGACATCCGGGAAGTTTTGCTGGATATGTGAAATCGCCCAGTTTCCTTCAATCATGATAGCGGCTTTTTCAGCCCCGAACGAGTCACCGGCCCAACCTTGACCAAGGTCAGCTGGTCGTTGAACAAGTTTGTCTTGGTAAGCATCCACAAGCGGTTGCAAGGCAGCGATTTGATCTTGTTGCGACAAGACCGCTTTTCCGTCTCCATCGACGATATCCGTGCCACCTGACTGAAGTACGAACATATGACGCGCCAACTCAGATGATGTGATGGCTGGTGTCACACCCGACGGGAGCTCGCCCTGCAACTCTTTTAAGAACCCAGGAAGGTCTTCCATCTCTGTCGGAATGTCGTCCGCTGTGAATCCGGCATCCTCAATCATCTTCTTGTTATAATAGAGACCGAGCGTCGAATAGTCTTTCGGTAGCCCGAACAACTGGTCTTCTGATTTGAACGCATTGATGGCCGGCTCATAAAAGTCGCCCAAATCTTTTTCGGTTTGCTCTACATATTGATCGAGTGGCTCAAGCACCCCTTGCTTCGAAAGTTCAGGGGCGAGAAAAGCATCGACGTAAAAGACGTCTGGTGCTGTTCCACCGACAAGGTCTGTTTGAAGTTGCGTTTGATAGTCGTTATACACTTTCTTCTTCACTTTGATGCCCGTCTCGTCCGTGAAAGCTGCTAGCAATTCATCGAACGCCTTGACCTCAGCGTCTGTCCCTTTCCATGTCCCGACCGTGATTTCTTTTCCTTCGAGCTCAGACGGGTCTGAAGCGACTTGCGCTTCCTCCTCGCCGCCACAAGCGGCAGTAAAGACAAGACCTGATAGCATGAAAACAGATAATGGCTTTGATACTTTTTTATTCATGTGTAATTTCCTCCTCATGGATGATCCAACTCGAATTAAAGTAAACGCTTTCAACTCACAACCTGATTTTATACCCGAAACGTTTCGGAAATCAAGTATTATTTTTAAACTTGTTAAAAAGCCCCGTTTTTAGAGGTTTACAGACCTCGTACTCTGCGTCTAGACTATAGATATCTAAATCAAATTTGAAGATTAACCATAACGTTTTCATAGAGAAGGAGTCTACCACCATGGCCACTTTGAAAGATGTCTCCAAAGCGTCAGGCTTTTCCGTCACGACCGTGTCCCGCGCGTTGAACGGGTATGATGATGTAAATAAAGAGACGCGAGACAAGATTATGAGCGTCGCGAAAGAGCTCGGTTACAGCCCGAACATCCTCGCTCGTAGCCTAGTTAAGAAGCAATCGAAGACAATCGGCTTTCTCGTCACCGACTTGAAACGAGAAAGTGTGAAGGATAATTTTCTGTTCGAGACGCTCTGTGGCGTATCGGATGAGCTGTCCACGCTCGATTATGAGTTCGTCCTCCTCTCGACGACGACGTCTAAACAAAAAAATAAAACGTACGGCCAGATGTGCGCCGAACGCCAGCTTGACGGTGTCGTCATCCAAGGGTTGAAACGCGATGACCCGTACTTGCTCGAAGCCATCGAGAGCACTGTTCCTTGTGTATTAGTCGATATTCCTGTCGAAGGCGTGAACACCGGATACGTGACTTCGAATCAACTAGAAAGCGCCAAGCAGGCCGTCCGCTATTTGATTCGACTCGGGCATCGTCACATCGCCTTCATGAACGGTGCAGCCCATGCGTATGTCTCGACGGTCAGATATGACGCGTATCGTCAAGTGCTTCAAGAGAACGGGATCGAGTTTCGTGATGATTACGTATTGAACGGTGATTTTGAAGAACTCGCCTCAAAAAGCGCGGCCTTGCCGTTTTTGTTGAACCATCCCGAGGTAACCGCGTTCTTCTGCGCATCCGACGTGATGGCGCTCGGTGTCCTTCAGGCCACACGTGAACTCGGCTTGAATGTGCCAGAAGATTTGTCGATTATCGGGTTTGATAACATCTTGTTGTCCCAATACGTGTCCCCGCCCCTTACTACGGTCGGCCAACAGCCGTATGAGATGGGCCGGAAGGCCGCTTCGATGGTCGTCCATATCGTCGAGGGACAAGACGTGCCGCACGAGGCGTTCGTCAATAATGAGCTGATTCTAAGAGAATCGGTCGCGAAAAATCGGCGATGATCATTCATCGCCGATTTTTCGTATCGTCATAAACGCAAAGATGCCGACGGTTGCCCAATATAGAACAGATAGCATCGGCACAGTGACCGGCAATAAAGCGATAACTGTTCGCACTAACAGCGGCGCCGTGATGCCATAAGCCGTAATCGTCCACGCCTCTTTATAGCGAATCGGCACGAAGCGACGGAATCCGAGTCCTGCGAGGGCAAGGAAAGAAATGACGACGAGATGAATCAATACATCCACCACGATCGCCCCATAAATGTAGAGCGGGTAGAACCATTTCAAATCCTCTAGAATCTGCGCGACATCTCGTTCCGTCAATTCCGTCTCGCCTAAAAATCCGAGCAAGCTACTGTATGCCTTCAAATCGGTCGAGACGCCGCTGCGTTTGAACACCCAGCCCGAGTCCTCTAGTAAGAGCGTCTGTAACGCGTCCGTTTCCCGCTCTTCCCCTACCATCACCGTCAAATCCAGCACTTCCATGTTGAATAGGAATGGCTCTTCGTATTGAATTCCGTCCTCTGTGACTGTAAACACCGGCAACTCCGTCGCAGCTTCGTTGGATTGGTTCACCCATTTCAAACCGAACACGAGCGCGTTCGCCATCAGTACCGCAATAATCACATAGAAAATCGATTTCCAAATCGATTGCTTTCTCCATGCTTGTACCTTCTCGAACTGAAACCCCAGACTAGCAATCACCTGCTCCATGTCAAACCCCTTTTCTAAAACGTTTCTGACCCCATTTAATCACGTTTTTCGAGGTAATGGAAGAAATTGAACGAAAATTAGTGTTGAATATCCGAAACGTTTCGGATAAAATGGGGTCGAATCAAGAAAGCGCTTTATTATACAGGAGGTTACAAGGTGACGAATACACTGATGAACTATACGACTGGTACTGGGGAGTTACAACATTGGCTCGTTGCAGAGGACGGGTTCCGTACAAATTGGCTTGGTAAAGGGGAAGCTGTATTTTCGCTCGGAAACGGCTACATGGGACTTCGTTCGGTCACAGAGGAGCACTATGCCAACGAGCAACGAAATTTATTTGTCGCGGGAACGTTCAATAAATTTGCTGATAACGAAGTGACCGAACTGCCGAACGCGTCGGATGTGTTATGGATGGAGTTCACATTGAATGGGGTCCGCTTTGATTTGACGCAAGGTGAGATTCTCGCCTACCGTCGCACGTTGAACTTGAAACAGGCCGAACTCGTGCGTGACGTCACGTGGCAGAGTCCAAACGGTGATCTTTATGACCTCATCTTCCGTCGTTTCGTGTCAATGGACAATTTGCATGTCATCGCCCAACGTGTCACTATCACACCAAAACAAGAGAGCGTGTTGACGATGACATCCGGGATTAATGGACAAATGACGAACAGTGGGGTCCAACATTTTTTAGAAGGCGACAAACGTCTCTATGACGGTCGATTCATGCAGCAACTACAGACGACGACCGAGTCCGGCATCGACTTTGCGTTCCATAGCGTTCATCGTTTCAGCCAACATGAGCCGTTCGAGCCAAAGTCCATCATCAAAATGGATCGTCGCCAAATCTTCTTCGACTATTCGGACGTCGTCATCCCTGCGAATGAGACATTGACGATTGAGAAGTATTCGACCGTCTTTACATCCCGTGATCGCGACTTGTCTGTCGATACGACAGAAGAACTTGCCAACTTCGCATTGAACGCGACACGTGACGTCGAAGCACAAGGATACGATCGTTTATTCAATGACCACGTCAATGCTTGGGACGAACTCGTCTGGTCGCACGCACCCATTACGATTGAATCGGAAGAAATGTTCGATCAGTTGGCAATCCGCTTCGCTCAGTACCACTTAGCAGTCATGACCCCGAAACATGATCACCGGATGAATGTCGCGGCGAAAGGATTGTCAGGCGAAGGCTATAAAGGTCATACGTTCTGGGACACTGAAATCTTCATCTTGCCTTACTATACGTACACGAACCCGAAAATCGCGCGCAGTCTGCTCGAATATCGCTATTTATCATTGCCGGGAGCGCACCGCAAAGCGAAAGAGAACGGATACGAGGGGGCGATGTTTCCATGGGAATCGGCATGGCTCGACGATGGTGAAGTGACACCAGTCTGGGGTGCCGCCGATATCGTGACAGGTGAAGCGACGAAGATTTGGTCAGGTTTCATCGAGCAACATATCACGTCCGACATCGCGTTCGCGGCTTGGCAGTACTATCATGTTACGGGTGACCAAGATTTCATGGATAATTACGGCTATGAACTGCTCATCGATACGGCCAAGTTCTGGGCAAGTCGACTCGAGTGGAATGAAGCTGAGGGTCGCTATGACATCAATCAAGTCGTCGGTCCCGATGAGTATAAGGAACATGTCGATAACAATGCGTTCACGAACTACACGGCGCACTGGAACATCCAAACAGCGATTCAGTATGTGGAACTGCTCCGTCAAGAGAAGCCGGAACTGTTCGAACAGTTGAACGAAAAGCTCGATTTGGAGACAGCTGACGAACGGTTCCGTCACGTCCTTGACTTGATTTACTTGCCGCAAGCCCGTGAAGATGGTGTCTTGCCACAAGATGACACGTACCTACAGAAAGAAATCATCGATTTAACGAAATACAAAAACCAAGAAAACGTCGGCTCGATGTTTTATGACTACAACCTCGAGCAAGTGAACGAGATTCAAGTATCGAAACAAGCAGACGTCATGATTTTGATGTACTTGCTCGAAGATTTGTTCTCGGCAGACGTCAAACGTGCCAACTGGGAGTACTATGAGCCGAAGACGCTACATGACTCGTCGCTCTCTCTGTCGACACATAGCGTCCTTGCTTCAGACCTCGGCGACCAGAAGCTCGCCTACGACTTATTCCGTCGCGCGTCTGAAATCGACCTCGGACCGAATATGAAGACGTCTGACGCAGGAATCCACGCGGCATCGCTCGGTGGGATTTGGCAAGCGGTCGTCAACGGATTCGGCGGTGTCCGGATGACAGGTGGAAACTTGCGCATCTCGCCAATGCTCCCGCAAGCGTGGAACGCCCTCACGTACTCGATTGATTGGAAAGGTGAGACACTCGACGTTCAAGCGTCTCAAGATCAAGTCACGATCACGCGTCGCACGCCTTCGACCGAACCGCTCGTCATCGAAGTGTATGGAGAAACACGAGAAATCACGGATACATTCACAAGCGAAGTGTTGTCCGTATGAGCTACCGTCCCCGTTACCATTTCGCTCCGCCCTTCGGTTGGATGAACGACCCGAACGGACTCTGTCAGTTCAACGGTGTCTATCATTTGTTTTATCAATATCATCCGTTCGGTGTGGAGTGGGACGATATGCACTGGGGACACGCCACATCGATCGACCTGCTTCATTGGGAACATAAGCCGATTGCACTGCGGCCAGATCATGACTATGACCGTGACGGCGTCTTCTCCGGAAGCGCCTTGGTGAAAGACGATGTCCTTTACCTCTATTACACCGGCAACACGTGGCTCGACGAGAAGCGGGAGGCGCTGAATCAAGTCCAGTGCCTCGCCACGTCTGTCGACGGCGTGACGTTTGAAAAGGCTGTGCAGAATCCACTCATTTCTGAAATACCGCAACGAGGGAACGCTCACGTCCGGGACCCGAAAGTATGGGAAGTAGATGGTCGTTTCTATATGGTGCTTGGCACGCGTGACGCGACGGACGGGAAAGTCGCCTTGTACGACTCTGGTGACGCCACCCATTGGTCCGAGCGCGGCGTCATTGCCGGCGAGACCGGGAAGCATGGATGGATGTGGGAATGCCCCGATATCTTCTCGCTTGACGGTCAAGACGTCTTGCTCCTCTCTCCCCAAGGAATGGAGCCCGACGGTGACCGGTATCACAACCTGCATCAATGTGGCTATTTCGTCGGCACGCTCGATCTTGAACTCCCGCGTTTTACGCATGATGCCTTCACCGAGCTCGACTATGGCCATGACTTTTACGCGGCTCAAACGTTTCTCGACGAGCGCGGCCGTCGGATTTTAATCGGTTGGAACGCCATGTGGGAACGCGAGTGGCCGGAACAAGCTGAGGGATGGACGAACCAGATGACGATTCCACGTGAACTATCACTTCGGAATGATCGTGTATACATGACACCGATTGAAGAGATGATTTCGCTTCGACAACAAAGTCGTGTGTTGGCTGGTCCGAAGTTCGAAGGAGATGCGTTCGAGTTGTCGTTTGCGACGCATGGCGATTTTCAATTCGACTGTTTCGGAAAAGCCGCTACTTTCTCGAAGACAGGCGATTGGCTTGAATTGACACGAGGCACAGATGTCCGTCGGCTACAGGCAACGGGCACGACGTTCCGAATCTTCGTCGATGCATCTTCCATGGAAGTATTCGTGAACGATGGGGAGTTCGTCTTCTCGAGCCGCGTCTATCCGACGTCTGCACGCACCCATCAACTACATGGTGATCTAACGGCAACCTTACACCGCTTCTAACTAATAACACCCGAGACTAGTGTCTCGGGTGTTATTTACTGATGTGACCTCGATTGAAACTGTTCGACCTCGTCCGTCATGATGGCGTTGACACCAGTCATGTCCGGCAGCTCGTTCGGGTCGTTGATGGTATATAGTCGAATCAAGCGATTCTGCTCTCGAAGCGTCATCCAGTCTCTCGTTCCGATAAACTCCGGTTGAGCATGGACAGCCTCGGCCCCGACGCGTTCCACAAATTCAACCAGATTCGGATGCCCATCCCCGGTCAAAACGGCGATTCTCGCCTCTCGGGCGATATCCCGTAACCGGACGAGCGTATCCGGATTGAACGACGAGAAGACGACGCGTTGCTCGAGCTTGAACTCGGTGACGGCGAGCCACGTCAGATATTCGATTCCGTCGTAGTCAAACTGATCCGTCTTCAGCTCGATGTTGAGCGTGACGTCGGACGGTTCAATCAAGACGAGTACTTCCTCAAGCGTCGGGATCCGTTCCCCGCTCTCCGTCCGGAGCAAGCGGAGCTGCCGGAGCGTCATATCTTTGACGAAGCCGCTCCCGTTCGTCGTCCGGTCGACCGTCTCGTCATGGATGACGACGAGGCGTCCGTCGCGCGTCAATTGGACATCGAGCTCGATACCATCGACATGCGGCAACGCCGCCTTGAACGCGCTTATTGTGTTCTCGGGATACTTGGCGCTATAGCCGCGATGTGCGTAAATCAACATGTCATTGCCCCAAGGTGGAAGTCGTCTCATCGGCCGCACGCTTCAACGCGTCCTCGACCGATACGCCTTGGTATAGGCTCTCCATCGCGTTGACGACACTTTGACGGGATTGCGGGAACGTCGAGATGAGCGCGCCTTGTGTTGCCGGTGAAGCTTTCGTCTCACTCAATTGATCGACCGTCACTTTCAGTTGCGGATACTCGGCCCACATCTCTTTGACGATCGGCTCGTCATACGCTTCTGGGTTGATGGCGAAGTAGCCCGTCTCGACGTGCCATTTGGCCTGTGCTTCTTTCGACGCCGCATACTTCATGAACTCCCATGCGCCTTGCTTCGTCTCGTCGGCGATCCCGTCACCCATCCAGAGCGAGGCCCCGCCGATGATGACGCCTTCACGCTCCGCTTCGTTCGGCACCGGCAAGTACGATGCCCCGACCTCGAAGTCAGCATTGTCCGCGACGGTGCGAATCCCAGCTGAAGAGTCGAGATACATGGCGACTTTCCCTGATTGGAAAGCGGCACGCATATCGTCCCAGTTTTGACCGACGTTCATGAATGTCTTTTCGTCATACATCTCTTTGATCAAATTGAAGGCGTTCTGTCCTTCTTCCCCGTCAAATACCGCTTTCGTCGGCGCCCCGCTACGTCCGTTGTCGTTATCGACGTATAACCCGCCTTGCGCGGCGACGAGTTGCTCGAAGAACCAACCGTAGTTGAGCATCGTGAAGCCGGTCTGTCCGTCGGTCGTCAGTGCCTTCGCCGCTTGCTTCAGCTTATCGTATGTCCGCGGCGCTTTCTCTGGGTCGAGTCCCGCTTTTTCGAACGCGTCCTTGTTGTAGATGAGCACCGGTGTCGATGAGTTGAACGGCATCGAGTACTGCTTGCCGTCGACTTGATAATAGCTCAAGATGTTCTCTTCCCAGACATTCGTATCGAAGTCTTCTTTGTCGATGAACTCTTGGACCGGCGTGATTTTGTTCGTGTCGATCATGTATTTCGTACCGACCTCGAACGTCTGCATGATGGCCGGTGCATCTGTCGAACCGGCGACGGCGTTGAACTTCGTGAGCGCCTCTTCATACGTGCCTTGGAATACCGGCTTCACTTCATATTCCTCTTGCGACTCGTTGAAGGCGTCGACTTGGTTGTTGAGCGCAGTCTCTAAATCCCCGCTCATCGCGTGCCAAAATACGACTTCCGTCTTCCCGTCCTCCGTCGCCGAAGCGGCCGGCTCCGCCTCTTCGCTACCACATGCCCCGAGCAACAATACCGAACTAGCCAACCCTGCGAATAACGCTTTCTTTTTCATCATGTATTCCCCCTATTATTTGATCGCACCTTGTGTCAAACCTTCTTGCAACTGCTTTTGTCCTGCGAATAACAGCATCAGCGTCGGGATGATGATCAAGATGACCGCCGCCATGACGACGCCCCAATCCGATGCCACTTCGTTCGACTGCATCTGTTTAATTCCAATCTGCACCGTGCGCGCCTGCTCCGTGTTCGTGACGAGGAGCGGCCATAAGTACATGTTCCATGTCGTCAAAAAGCTATATACCGACAGTGTGACGAGCGGCGTCTTCGAGACGGGCAAGACGACGTTCCAAAAGAAACGGAAGCGGCTGATACCAGCGATTTGCGACGCCTCGTACATCTCGTACGGAATCGTCTTGAACTGTTGCCGGAGCAAAAACGTCCCGAACGCGAGCGCGAAGAACGGCACCGACAGCCCCCACACCGAGTTGAGCCAGCCGAGCGACTGGATCGTCAAGAAGTTCGGGACCATCGTCGCTTCCCATGGCACCATCATCGTCGCGAGGAACAGCATAAAGATGAGCCCCTTCCCTTTGAAGTCGATGAAAACGAACGCGAAGGCGGCAAGACTCGACAAGACGACTTGTCCGACCATGACGAGGAGCGCCACGACGAGACTGTTCCACAAGTAGGTCATGAGCGGGATTCGTTCGAAGGCGGCGACATAGTTGTCGAACGTCACGTCGCGCGGGATGAGGTTGCCTTTTAACACCTCGCTCCCATCCATCAAGCTGATCGAGAACGCGTAAGCGATCGGGAACAGCATGACGACGGTGCTCAAGACAAGGAGCGTATACGTGACTATTTTCCGGAGCGTCATTGGTAATGCACCTTCCTTTCGACGAGCTTGAACTGGAGCCACGTCAACGCCAGGACCGCGAGGAACAAGAGCACGGCCTGCGCACTCGCCCCGCCGACGTTATAGTTGATGAACGCATCTTTGTAGATGGCGTAGACGATGACGTTCGTCGAGTTCGTCGGACCGCCTTTCGTCAACAAGTCAATCTGCCCGAACGTCTGGAACGCGTTGATGAGCGAGATGATGCCGACGAAGAAGAGCGTTGGTGACAGCATCGGGATCGTGATCGCCCGGAGCTGGGTCCAATATCCCGTCCCGGCGACATCCGCACTTTCATAGAGCGTCCGGTCGATGTTTTGCAGCCCGCCGAGGAGAATCAAGAACGTGAAACCGATGTTCATCCAGACGGTCGCGAGCGACACAGATAGGAGCGCGTACTGCGGGTCGAGGAGCCACTGCACCCCACTCGCCCCGACCACTTCCAAAAAGCGGTTGAAGATGCCGATGGACGGGTTGTACATGAACATCCAAATGACCGACGAGGCTGCGACGCTCATCCCCATCGTCGCGGAAAACGCCGTCCGGAAGAACCCGATGCCACGTAACTTTTCATTGGCGAGGAGTGCGAGCCCGAGCGCGATGATAATCGTGAGCGGCACGGTCAACAGGACGAAGCCGACCGTCGCCTGAATGCTCTGCCAGAACGAGGCACTCATGAACAGCTTGGCGTAATGCTCGCCACCAACATAACTGAGCGGTGTCCCTTGTGTGTCCGTCTGAAAGAAACTTAAGTAAATCGTCCGGAACAGCGGATAGACAAGGAAGATCCCAAATAATGCGATCGACGGGGACAAGTAGAGCAGTCCGCTCGCCGCGTCAGACAACCGCGTGCGGATTCGTTGTCTCGGAAGAGCGACCGTCATTGAAACACCTCCAACGCCTCGAACAGTTTTGGTTGCCGCGGCTCGATGCGATTCCCGTTCGTGTCAAACAAGGACATCTGCTTCGGATCGACGTAACAGGCAATCTTCTCCCCAATCGCGAGCGGCCATTGTCCCGGCCACTTGGCGAGCCATTCGGCGCCGCCCATGTCAAAGGCGAGAATCGTCTCCGTCCCGAGCACTTCGATGTTCTTCAGCTCGGCGTAGAACGTGATCTCGTCTTTCGCCGGTGTGATTTGTTCTGGCCGGATACCGAGCGTCCCCATATCCTCACGTGTCGACGTGTTCGGTCGGAATACACGTCCGTCCGAGGCGAGCCAGCCCGAGTCACTCCGTGTCACGGCCGTCAGGTTCATCGGCGGCGACCCGATGAACGAGGCGACGAACGTGTTCGCCGGCTTGTTGTACAAATCCAGCGGTTGACCGACTTGTTGGACCTCACCATCGTTCAACAACATCATCCGGTCAGCCATCGTCATCGCCTCGACTTGGTCGTGCGTGACGTAAATCATCGTCAGCTTGAGCTTGCGTTGCAGCTGCCGGATTTCCGAACGCATCTTGGCTCGGAGCTTCGCGTCCAAGTTCGAGAGCGGCTCGTCCATGAGACAGATCGGCGACTCGGTCACGATGGCCCGTGCCAAGGCGACCCGTTGGCGCTGCCCACCCGACAGTTCACGTGGCTTCCGCTTCAAATAGTCGGTCAGTCCGAGCGTCTCGGCCGCTTCCAAACAACGTTCGCGCTGCTCGAGCTTCGTCAGTCCTTTCGTATGTAACCCGAACGTGATGTTCTTCTCGACGGTCATGTGCGGATAGAGCGCATAGTTTTGAAAGACCATCGACAGTTGCCGTTCGCTCGGCTTCAGATCGTTCGCGGCGACGCCGTCGATGCGGAGCGTCCCGCTCGTGATTGACTCGAGCCCGGCAATCATCCGCAGCATCGTACTCTTGCCGCAGCCGGACGGTCCGACGAGGGCGAAGAATTCACCTGCCTCGATCGTCACGTCAATCCCGCGAATCACTTCCGTCTCGTCGTACGTTTTTTTGATGTTTTGCAGTTGAATCGATTTCATATGATCTCCTCCTTCGTTCCTTGCGACGCCCATAGCCGCTCGTCCCCGGTCGAGACGGCAAACGCACCGTGATGAAGTGCTTCATGCACATGAATCGGCTTCCGAATCATCCCGCCTGTCACAATCGGTAACGAGACGTTTTCCGCGACGTATTCGATGACGCTCGGGATGAGACCCGGCATCAACTCGAGCGCGTCCGGCTGTTGGTCTTTCGCCATCTTGATGCCCGATGAAATGGCGTCCGAGTCGACGAGGAACAGACGTTGCACTGTCATCAGGCCGGCCCGTTTGGCATGTTGGATGACCGACGCTTTCGTCGTCACAATCCCATCGGCGCCCACCCGTTTCGCCAAATAGTCGATGCCGTCCCGGTCGAGGCTGATGCCGTTGATGCGTTCAGCGTGCAGGAACACGGTCCGATTCTCCCGCTTCAAATGGGCGACGTAGCGGTCGAGCGTGCTAAGCGTCCCCATCATGAGGAACGTCGTCGTCACGTCCGACTGCAGGAACTTCTCGAGTTGTTTTGGTGATTTGATGGAGGCGATCATCTTCTCTTGTCCGATTGTGCGGAGCGTTTCATTCACTTGAATCATCCTTCCCTAAAAAAAGGACCAACAGAAACAGGACGTCATCGACGTACGGGCTTCTGTTGGTCTCTCGAATGTTCTACCATAGCTATTCACTTGGCATGAGGGGTCTCACAAGTCCTATCGTACCGGATGATTGTAAATTGTCTGTGAAGCGTGTGCAAAAAAGCGTAAACCTTTCATGAATGAGATTTACAAACAACCCGAACTAACATCAATGTCTACTTGTTAACCGAGTTATACTGTTAGTGAGCGGAAATCGAGTAAAGCCTTCATTTGAGAATAACTAGGGGGAATAGACGTGAAAAAAATTCAACTCACCGAACATGAGTGGACCCGTCAAAGCATATGGGAAGGTTGCATCCTCGCCTCCATCGCTCATGCTGTTTTTATCGCGGATGCTCCTGATTTAGCGTACGAACATTCGTGGGAGGGTGACAACTACAGTACCAATGATGGCCAAGGGAGCAGAGGGACCGTGGCATTTGGTCAAGAGATCTATGTCGCAGGTTTCCGAAACGACTATTTCGCTGTCAATCCAGTAGACGCAAACCAATATTTCATCGAAGCTCCGGACCAGGTACAACAAATGGCTGAGCAAGAAACGCTTCAATACTTGTTAGATGAAGTGGACGGAGCGACTCGTCCGGTCGTCACGACTGTCTTATGGGAAAGTGACGAGCGCGTTTTTTCGAGTCATCCTTATGACGTCATGCTTGAACGAGGGGCGGATCTTTTAAAAGTACAGGCGTCAGCGTATGAAGCTACGCTTGCGTATTGGGAAGAGTATTACGAACTCACGGAAGAGCAGTTAGAACTAGTGGAAAAACTGTATCATTTAAAGTTGAAGGACCCTACTGAGCGAATTGTTTTATCGAAAGAGGATATTCAAATACTGGATTCTAATGATGTGGAAGGAATTGAAGAAAGTAGAATCTCATTTTCTGAGATTGGCATCGACTGGCCGAGTCCATGATGGTTCGATCAATAAAAGTTCTTATAAAAACGTGAGCCAGGAAGTTTATCCGGCTCACGTCATTTTTTTCTCATCATTTTTGTCGTTAAAACATATCCTTTAGCGTCTGTCTCGCCTTCGCCAAAATATCGGCTTTGACCTCATCATCGCGGCCTTGCCAGTTACGGACCATCATCTTCATGCGCTGGTTCTTCGCGAACCGCTCTTCATGCTTGTCGATAAAGTGCCAATAGAGCGCGTTGAACGGACAGGCGTCGTCCTCGGTCGTATGTTTCGGATTATACTTGCAGCCTTTACAATAGTCGCTCATCCGGTCGATATACTTGCCGGAAGCGATATACGGTTTCGTAGCGAGCTTGCCGCCGTCGGCATGGAGCGCCATCCCTAGCACGTTCGGCAACACGACCCAGTCGTAGGCATCGATATACATCTCATTGAACCAGTCGCTCGTCTGCTGGGGCGACACCTCGAACAGCGTCGCAAAGTTGCCGAGCACCATAAGCCGTTGAATATGGTGGTTGTGTGCTCGCTCGATGACCGGCTTCACACTCTGATGGATACAATGCATGTCCGTCTCCGCGTCCCAGAAGTAGTCGGGCAAATCGCGTTCGTGCTTGAACGTATTGACCGACTCGTAGCCAGGCATCGACGCCACATAGACGGCGCGCATATATTCGCGCCAACCGAGGAGTTGACGGACGAATCCTTCCACCGAAGCGAGCGGTGCATCGGCTGCGCACGCTGCCTCGACGACTTCATGAGGTGTGAGGAGCCCGATGTTGATCGCCGCCGACAACAGACTATGCGACATCTCTTGATTGTCCGACAGCATCGCGTCCTGATACGGACCGAACGTTTCGAGACGCGCTTCGACGAAACGAGCGAGCGCACGGCGTGCCTCTCTGCGTGTCACTGGCCAGACGAACGGAGTGATGTCTCCGGGGTGGTCGGCGAAGTCCGTCTCGACTTTTCGGATGACCTCTTTCGTGATCGCGTCCGGCCGGAAATGAATTGGTGGCGGGAACGTGAGTCCTGCTTTCGGCGGCTGACGGTTGTCCGCATCGAACGACCACTTGCCACCCCGTGGCTTTCCGTCCTCGAGCAAGACGTCGAACCGTTTCCGCATCTGGCGATAGAAGCGGTCCATCCGCCACGGCGCATTGCCAATCGTGTCGACGGCTTCCCCCTTCGTTAAATAGAAGAGCGGCACGTCCGAATGTTCGACGAGCTTGTGCTTCTGACCGAACTGGTGCAACTTCTTCTCCATCGCAGCGTCGGTGACGGCCGTGTAATGGATCTCTTCCGGTTCATACCGTTTGAAGTGGTCGTTCCACGCCTCCTGGAACGAGTCCGCCTCGTGATAGTCGACGGTGTAGCCTTTTTCTCGCAGTTCCTCAGCGAAGTGGCGCATCGCCGAGAAGATGAGGACAAGTTTCTGTTTATGATACGGCCGCCACGTCGCCCGTGACGTCGCCTCAATCATGACGATGACGTCATCGTTCTCAACGTGATCGAATAGCTCGAGTTCGTGCGACAGTTGATTGCCGAAAATCCAAAAGGAACGCATTTACATCCACCTCTGCTTTGTACGCATTCTGTTAGAACGTGATTCTGAATTCTTCATTCCGACATACAAATCGAACGAGTTCTTGATTATCAAGTTGTCTTTGGTCCACATCTCGAACTGAATACGAAAATCTAATTTTTCGATGGAGGTGTTTTCCTTCACGATGCTTAGACAAGAATACTGCCATTTCCTCTTCATCCCAAACGTTTAGTTGTTTATTCAAGATGCTACATAACAAACAATCAAATGATTCTAGCTGATACGTTGCCAGAAAGGATGCCTGATTCTGAATGTGAAACAACGCGAGCACTTTTTCATCAGCACTGAGCAGACGGCGCACATTGTACACACCCTTTTCTTCATCGCTGAATAGACGAACATCAGGAACCCCATCTTCTAAAAGTACAAAAGCTAATAGATGTAATATTCTTTCTCCTAAATCTTTTTTCTGTTGTGATAACGCATGAAAGATTTCGTCTGGTGAAGCGGCCCTCTCAACCTCATGTTGAATCATTTTGTTCGTTTGGTTCAAATAGACATTTAATAATCGAAACTTGAGAAATGCCTGTGCTGACTGATCCATTGTGGTTGCTAAGATGTCATAGATCATCTCAAACGAAAGAACGCGCACTTGAACATTCCCAGACAGTCTTTCGAACAGGGGCTGGTGTAAATCGCGATATCGCTCCATCGTCATACCTTGATTTCCGGCCGTTTCTGCAAGAATAGTTTCCGGGATATAGAGAACAGTATTGATTGCAACCAACTCGTCGATAAAGAGATTCATGTCTTCAGGGTGTTCTCGCGCGATTTTGGCTAATCGAGTCAAAATCATGGTGTCGAACAGACACGCTTGTTGAAGAGAAGTCGGTGGGACATACCTTCTATCGATAAAAGGATTAATTGAAGTGATTAACGAATCATTCAGCTCACTCATCGAAAGTCACCACTTCTCCTGCTGCAACTCGACAAGACGTTTCATGTGTTTCGTATAAACTGATTCAAGACTTTCTAAATCCGTTTCTCTAAGCATTGGATTGATTCGTTGTTGTTGGAGCATACGATTGATTTCGTTCAGTTTAATTGCAAGCGTAGGGTTGAATAAAGAATGGTCGATATCACTAGGCAGTTGATTACGATAGTCATAATCGATTGCATTCAATCCCTCTGTTTCATTAATTACACCATCCTGAGTCATTTTTATGACCAACGATTTATAAGGCACTTCAAAGATTGGTATGAGACGGATCACGTTCAACCGATAGTCGTCCTCTGGATAAAGCTCTTTGATTGATTCATACGACTCTTTCAAAACATGGCTGTTGATTAATAGTTCTGCAGCAAATAAGTTAGCTTTTCTTTCATTCTCACTTAAAACAGAGTCGTCAAAAAACGTTTGCGTGGTACTGTTTTTAATTTCTTCTTGTTCATACATGTAATGATAATACTCATGAGCCCACATAAAATTTTCGTAAACCCTTGGTTGCGACGTATTAATGTGAATATAAAAATTTCCGTTTCGATATGTGACTAATCCTCCGTAATTTTGCTCTTCGCTTGGAAACAACAATACATGCGCGTGTTTCATTAACTCATTTTTGATGGCTTCGTGGGTCTTTAAACGAAATGACAAGCCTTTGTCTTTCGTGTTCTCTACTTTGCTGATCACTTCTGGCAGCAATCGTTTATTCTGCGTAATGACTTCTAACAGATTCTGCTGATTGATCATAAGATTACGATCGCTCCTTGTCTATTTGATTCAATCGTTCTAATACATCAATCATCGAGATGAAATCTTCAAGCATTTTCATCGTTTCATCAAGACGATGTTCATTCCCGCTCTTATGATAGCTAGCAGCCGCAACATTTATAAGATTAGACTCTAAATCAATCTGTTCGATTGTTTTTGGTGGCACAAACTGTTCATTATAGAAATAAAACGGTTCGTTGATTCGAAACAACCTGTTTATTTTTTGGACGTTTTTATTGATATCGCCGCTCCCTTTTAACAAGTCGTAATAGGTCGACTTCGTCATACCGGCTCGCTCATATACCCACTTCGGAGATTTTCCCGTCGCTTCAATGTAAAGCTTGATATTTCTACCGACCAATTGATTCAATTCATTTTGATTCATTTTAATCCCCCTTTACTATCAATTCCTTTATTCCAGTTAAAACAAACTAAATAATTAAAAAATAAATTTATAATCTTTAATATGACCATTTAATTCATTTTAAGTTTGTTTTAACCGGAATATCAAGAAACTTTTTAATTGGAGGTCAATTTTTCTAGATTTCTTGCCCACAACGTCCAGTTTGCGATTTTCAGTTATGCTACACTCGACTTACAAAAAAATCTAACGAGAGGACTGAGTCAATGGTCCAAAAACGTCTCCAAACATGGATTGACAGTCAATACGAGAACCCACGCGGCATCGTCGGGACGTACATCGGCGAGAAGATGGTCCGGCAACACCGGGTCGAAGTCGATTGGACGATTGAGCAACTGCATCTTCAGCCCGACAATCGCGTTCTCGCACCAGGTGGGTCATTCGTCATCACGTACTGCGACGGGAAAGGCGACGTGACGTGGGACGGCATCGCAGCGATTGTGCGAGAACAGTTCATCCCCACCGCTTCCGCGCTCGGCCTGACCGCCATCGTCGAGACACGCGGACCTGACTCGCGCGACTATCATACGGTCGCCGTGACGGGACGGAAAGCTTGACCCCAAGTTCTCTCTACACGAAAACACCTCTTTCTTTATATGGAATAAAGAAAGAGGTGTGATGTGTGCGTGTTGATTCCACTATCGATTCGTAATCAATCAATACACCATGTCCGGAGACGTGACATCATATCGGATTCGCGTACCCTCTGTTTCAGCGATTGCCCCTTTTAACGAGGCGATGTCTGTGATCACGGCTTCTCGGTTCGAGTCGGCTTCGATGAATTGGAGCGCCGCCTCGACTTTTGGTAACATACTGCCTGCCATAAAATGATTTTCCTCAATCAACTGCTCAAGGCGAGACGTGGAGATTGTCCCCAGCTTCTCTTGGTTTGGTTGATTGTAATGAATGTATACATTCGATACACCCGTAATGATCATCAAATGTGTCGCTTCGATGGACCGGGCCAATTGCGCGGCCGCAAAATCCTTATCGATGACGGCTTCGACGCCTCGAAGTGTGTACTGCTCTCGAACGACTGGAACACCGCCCCCTCCGGCAGCGATAACGAGATGCCCTGCATCGAGCAAGTCTTGAATGACTGGTGCCTCGACGATTTGAATCGGCTTCGGACTTGCGACGACTTTTCGATAACCGCGTCCGGCATCCTCAATCATGACGTCACCGATTGCCTGCATCTCAACTGCCTCGGTCTCGCTATAAAACGGACCGATCGGTTTTGTCGGCTGATCAAAAGCTGGATCCATGGACGAGACTTCTGACTGGGTGATCATCGCCACGACTTGACGTTCAATCCCGCGACGCGCCAATTCATTCTTCAATAACTGTTGGAACCAATACCCGATCATGCCTTGCGACATCGCCCCACACGTCCCTAAATCCATTGCAGGTGTTTTCTCAGAGTCAGCCATTTGTTGTTGAATCAAAATCGCCCCGATTTGAGGTCCGTTCCCGTGACTAAGCACGACCTCATGTCCCTCTTCGACCAAATCAGCGATGTGGCGCACGGTTTCCATAATGGCCTCCCGCTGTGCCTCTGCCGTGCCATCATCTGTCAAAATCGCATTCCCGCCAAGTGCAATGACAATTCGTTTTTTCATCTGTCCATTTCCTCCAGTTCTTGTTTCAATGCCAAATATATGCCGAGCGCCGTGTCTTGGCCGGACGTACTTCCAAACGTAATGAGACGTTCCCATGCGTCCTGACAATTGGAGAACGGTTCAGTCAAGAGTGCGGTGATAAGCCATTTGAGTTCGCTCGTATATTCCCCCCGTAACGCTGCTTCATAAAACGCGACTGAGCTCCTCGTCGTCCGATATTTAGCCGCCATCACATAGTCGCTCTGCCATTTCATCGGTCGTCCTAACACTTCACACACGGCCATATAGCCGACCAACACGTCATCTCCACTAGGCGTCAATCCTTTGCCGTAGCCGATCAAATGCTTCCCTTCCGCTTGTCCGATGTTCGTCAAGTACTGATACAACGGTTCTTGTCGCTCTCGATAAGCGTGACTCCAATCATGACCTAGCTCATCTAAATGAAGTTCGAGTTGATGAAGGTTCGCGATCAAGTTACTTCGGTTTGGCTTAACCCGTTCCACTTTCATCCGTAGCACCCGGTCCGGGTAAATCGTAACCCCGGTTTGAATATGGTGGATGGTCGCGCCGATGCCGGCCAATAAACAATCCCCGACTCTCCACTCCAATCGATCGACTGTTTTTAAGTGGATCCCAAAAGGCGTGTGTCCATTTTTTGTCGTCCCGATATAGAGTAAGTGTCCACCCATTCGCAGGTTATAGCCGTTTTGAAAGACGGCCTCGACTTGCAGCGTCTGAGGGAACTCTTGAAGGAGAGAGGCAGCATACGTACTGTATGCCGCCCCAATCTGTCTCATGCGTGTTGGACCAATCCAAGTTTTTCGGCGTATGCCTCGAGCGCCTTCTCGAAGCAGGCCAATGGCGCACGAACCGTTCCTGCCCCGACTTGACCGATTCCTGGTTCGCGGTGGGCAATCCCCGTGTTGATGATCGGCGTGATTCCGGTCTCGACGACTTTCCGAATGTCGATGCCGACACAGGCACCTTGGAAGTCCCAAGATGGGATGCTCAAATTCGGGTTGTGGCGATCGCAAATCTCAATCATCTCTTCACTGATCGCTTGCGCCTCACTCGCTCCGGCTCGACCGAGGAAGCGGGTCACGCCTGGTGCCGCGACCATGGCCATCCCGCCGACTCCGTATGTTTCGGTGATGGCGCTGTCCCCGATATCCGGGTTCGCATCGTCTTGGCTATAGCCCGTGAAGAACAATCCTTCCGGCATGTTGACTGGCGCCGTGAACCACTCGTCTCCCATGCCGCTAATGCGAATACCGAACTCTTTCCCGTTTCGGGTCATCGCCGTCACGATCGTTCCGGCTTCGTGTAGTCGCGCTTCGTCGAGGACGGCCTTACATGTGGCCATCATGATGTTCAAAAAGAATTGATCGGTATCAGCGAGGAACTGCAAGACGTCACGCCGCTCCGTGTCAGCCACGTCCGCCAACATGAGATAAGGTGCCAATTCCTTCAATAACAAGACAGAGGCAGCGATATTCCGTTGATGGAACTCATCCCCCATCGTGATCGCCTTCGAGATGATGACGTTCAAGTTGACGCCATCGCCCGTCTCTTGGAGCGTTTTCGAAAGAACCGGCCCGAGCACGTCTTTCATCCAGTGCAATCGCGAGATGACTTCGGCATCATTGGCACCGAATCGCATGACTTTCCCGATCCCTTCGTTCATCGTGCAATACGCCTTCGCGCTACCGCTCCGATTTTCAACGACGAGCACCGGCATATGCCCAGACGTGATCCCACCCATCGGACCGACGGCATTGACGTGATGGCATGGCGTAAAGGTAACTTCTCCACGCTCGAGCATCCGTTCCGCCTCTTCATAATCGTCTGTCCATTGTTCGAAGATGACCGCCCCGATGGCCGCCCCTTTCATCGGTCCCGTCATATCGTCATATGCAATCGGTGGTCCGGCGTGTAACAGCACTTTATCTTTTAGGATAGGGATGACCGTATGCGCCGGAACGACGTCCGTCAAAAACGGCTGGCCTTCTAGGATGGTTTGTACGACTTTCGCATTCGCTTCTTGAATCATGGCTCCGATACTCATTTGTTTTCCTCCTCAAGACATGAGCGCTAACAAGCGCTGTAGATGTGGTTTTCCGCCGGCTGTCGGTTGCCAGTTGTACTGGACGCTTTGACCACCCTCGCTCGCCACGGCTTCCGCGAACGAACGAAGACCTAAGTTAACGACTTTTGGTGCGCGCAACAACTGTTGGATGGCTTCCGATGACTCGACGGTTTGCGGACTCGATGCTACCGTTGGAACAGCTTTTTGTTCAAACTGTGGCACTTCGTTTCCAATCATGCGAAGGGCATATTCGACTGCGGCCACGTTGCTTTCGGCGACGAAGATACCGGCTGATTCAAAGAGTTGTTTTTGGGCGCTGTACCGTTGCGGATCTTGCTCGGTGCCACAAACGTTGACGATGACGTGGACGTTCGGCCGTGACGTCTGAAGCGCTTGTAACGTCGGGAGCAGGGCACCGGCCATATTGTCGTGCGAGCCGTACCCGAGAACGTTATCTAACAGAAGCACAATCGAGTCATTCGTATCACAGTAACGATTGATGAAATCGATGCGCGTCGATGGATCGATCATCGGGTGTGGCTTGCCTTGCGTATACACGTCATCGCCTAAATCGATGACGACATTTCCTTCATAATCGAACGAGAAGCCGTCACGATGCTCCCGGTCTGCCTCCACTCCAAATGAGAGAGCGAGCAAGTCTGCGGTTTCCGCAGCCAACGTGCCGCCTGAGAACAGTCCGACAATTCGTGTCGCCTCGCCCGGGATGTGTTCAACCCGTGTCCGTTCGTCTGTCGACTTGCCGAGTGCGAGTAACGCCGTCTCTTCTGATGTATCTGCGTAGACGACGTGATTGTCTGGGGCCAGACCGTGTTCACCGACGAAGAAGGCCACGACTGGTTTAGTGATTTGTTGAAGTAATTGTTCAATCTCTTCCCGCACTGCTTTGGCAGGCGGTTTTGAGATGACGACGATCGTGTCTGTCGATTCGTCTTGTGCGAGAGCTCGGATGCCTGCTTTCATCGAAATCCCACCGATTTCAGTCGACAGGTCGCGGCCGCCCGTTCCAATCGCATGGGAGACACCCCCACCGAGACGGTCAATCAACGTCGCCACTTCTTGAATCCCTGTCCCTGAGGCTCCGACGATGCCGACGCGCCCCTTTTGAACGACGTTGGTGAAGGCAAGTGGAATCCCTGCAAGAGATGCGGTCCCACAATCCGGGCCCATGACCAACAATCCTTTCTCATCAGCGAACTGCTTCAATTCACGTTCGACGTCGACAGGAACGTTGTCACTGAAAATATGGACGCTCATCCCTTGATTGAGTGCTTTTCTGGCCTCATATTCGACATATTGGCCCGGAATCGACAACAGGGCCAAGTTTGCACCCGGCAATTCTTCGAGTGCCGCCTTCCAAGATCGGACTTCTTTCTTATCTCCCGAATCCTGTTTCGTTTGATTGTTCAAAAAGTCATGAATCGCAGCCAAGAGCGGTTCCGTCTGATCCGTTTCCGCATCGACGACGATACACATGTCTTGTGGCGTCGCCGCCTCTAACTCTTCTGTATAGAATCCAGTACTTTTGAAAATATCAAGGTTGGCAGGGGTCCCCATCATGATGGAGACTTTATTGATGCCTTCGAGACTTGAGACGTGGTTCGATAACACCATCAACGTCACCGAGTCCTGATATGTGTTTTCTTGAATGATTGTTGTCAACATACGGTTCTCTCCTTATGCTTCCGTCGGTTTGACGGTTTCTTTTGTGAACAGCATCGCGATCATTCCGATGACGAGTAAGACTGCTGCCAAGTAAAATCCGGTTTGCATCGATCCAGATTGGTCGACCAAATATCCCGTGAGGTAAGGGGCCAAAATCGACGACGTCATTCCGACGAAGTTATAGACACCGAACACGGTTCCGTACACTTTTTTCGGAGCGTTGTTCGCTACGAATGAGAGGAGGACCGGATCGAGCGCTAACTTCCCAGTCAATCCGTAGATGATGAGCGCCGTGAACAGGAGCGGTGTGCTCTCGACGAAGACGACTGCTAAGATTGATGCGATCGATAATGGCACAAGTACGAATACGAGTGGTTTTTTCTTGCCCATCTTATCCGACAGGTAACCGATCAATAACGCACCTGGGATAGACGCCCATGGGACGAGTGACGAGATGAAACCGACATCGCTTCCTTGGAAACCACGCTCCACTTGCAGGTATTGCGGGAGCCACGTGAGGATCATGAAGAAGCCGTAAAGTGAACAGAAGACCATGACGAACGTTGCGAGCAAGTTGCGATTTTTAAATAGGCTCATGATTTTGAAGTCAGATTTATCGGCCGTGTTTTCGACACGTTCCGGTCTCTTCTCTTTGACGACGAACCAAATCAAAATTCCGGTTAAGATTGTTGGAATCGTCATGAAGTAAAACGGTGTCCGCCAACTCATTCCGAGTTCGAGCGTCAAGTAACTCGATGAGATATAACCGAGCGAAATACCAAGTGCCATCCCGCTGTTGATGATGGCCGTTCCAATCGTCAAAAATTGTTTCGGAATCGCTTCCGATGATAGCGCATATTGCGGACCGTAGTAGGTTCCTTCTCCAAGTCCTGTGATTGCCCGGGCAATCATGAATAAGAGAAAGGTTGTAGCGAGTCCGGTGATACCGGTAAAGAGTCCGAATAGAATAAAACCAGGCACTAAAATGCGTTTACGTCCAAACTTATCGCCGAGTGAACCGGAAGGAATTTGGGCGATAGCGTACGTGAGGAAGAAGACACTGTTGATCAAACCGAGTTGTGCGTTGTTCAATCCGAATTCTTGCGCCAAGTTCGGCATGACCGGGTTCAAGATCGTCCGGTCGGCATACATAAACATCCAACCTAAGAAAAAGACGGCGACGACTTTCCACCAATACGGGATGCGTTCTTTCTTCGCCTCTAAAACGGGTTGAGAGACTGGGGATGTGCTCATGGGGTTACTTCCTTTCTATTTTTGGTATCGCTTACATGTTTACTTTACGTCTCACCCCATAAGAAACGCATAAACAGAAAGAGGGTCTCCGTAACAATTCCATAAAAAAAAGCGCCCTAAGGCGCTTACGAGAGTAAGGCGTATCCGATGCCCGGATACGTTTTCAGTTGATCGGCCGCCCCCATCGCTCCGGCCGATTTTAATTTCTTACGAATCCGACCGATCGTGACCCGCAAATATTCCACTTCTCCCCCATATTCTGGTCCCCAAACGGCTTGAAGCAGCTCACGGTGTTGGACGACTTGATCTAAATGCTTCACGAGCTCTAACAGAAGAGAAAATTCATTTTGAGTCAATTTGACTTCTTGTCCTTGGTGAAACACCCGATTTCGCAAGCGATCGATTTCTACCCCTTTGATCTCGACCGTATTGTCGCGCGTTTCGGTCACGCTCGAACGCCGGAGCACAGCTTTCACCCGAGCAAACAACTCCTCCAACGCAAACGGCTTCGTCAAATAATCATCTGCTCCTAAATTCAACCCGTCGACTTTATCTTTCGCCTGACTCCGCGCCGTCAGTAAAATGACCGGGACGTCTGAGACGGTGCGGAGACGGCGTAAAACCTCAAAACCGTCCATATGCGGCATCATGATATCGAGCAGTACCAAATCAATTTGACGGCGCTCGACATCCTCTAAAAAAGACGAGCCGTCCGGGTAATCATGGACCGTGTAACCGAGCGACGATAAATTGGCTGCCACGAATCGCGCGATTTTCTTCTCATCTTCTACAATCGCAATCGTCTGCATGATTTATTCTTCTCCTTTCGGTAACTCAATATAGAATCGAGTGCCTCGACCCAATTCACTCTCCGCCCATATCTTTCCGCCATGGGCTTCAATGATTCCTTTACAGATTGCCAAACCAAGCCCGGTCCCGCCTTTACGTCGCGTCGACTTCATTTCGACTTGATAAAAACGGTCAAAAATCCGTTCCAAGTGATCTTGGCGAATGCCGATCCCTTGATCTTCGAGGATGAGGGTCCATGTGTTGTCAGATTCGTAAGTCCGAATTTGAATCGTTGGCGGACCGTCACTATAACGAACCGAGTTGGTCAGCAAGTTGACGAGCACTTGTCGGAATCGATTGAAGTCGACTTCGACGACGGCTGGTCCCTGCAAATGATAAGTCGTATACGTATCAATTTGAAGTTCATGAATGATGCCTTCGACATAAGGTTTCAACAGGACCGCCTCGATCTCGACCGGGAAGTTGCCAGATTCGATTTTCGTGATGTCGAGCCAATCGTCGATCAGTTGACGGATTCGTTGGGAGTCTTCTTGAATCCCTTGCAACAATTCATGACGGAATGAGTCTTCCCACGTCACATCTTCTCGCATCAACGTCTCGACGCTTCCGCGAATGTTCGTGAGCGGCGTTTTGAACTCGTGTGAGGCGAGCGAGATCAGATTGTCCTTCAGCTGGTCGATCTCGACTTCCCTGGTCACGTTTCGTACGATATAGCCTTGTCCAATCGAATCAGAGGAATCGACGACCGAGAACGGTTGGACTTGGAAAATCTGCTCGTCTCGCAATAAGCGCAGCGGCGCATTCCCCACCATATGTTCATCCATGAGTTGCTGCCAATCGTCAGCACGGCTCGATGCGTGCAGATCAAAATAAATTTCCATAAAACGGTTCACATATTCGATTTCCCCCGCCTCATTCAAGACGATGACACCTTCTGACATACTGCTCAACGTCGCATGCCATAACGCATTTTGCTTCGTCGTCTCGTCAACGAGAAGCTTATTGTCGAGTAACATCGAGAATGCGTCCGCTAACGTGTGGAGAAAAATGTCTTCCCGCTTCGAAATCGTCTGATTCATCGTCAGCCCGAC
Organism: Exiguobacterium sp. SL-9; assembly: GCF_004336985.1. Lineage (GTDB taxonomy): Bacteria > Bacillota > Bacilli > Exiguobacteriales > Exiguobacteriaceae > Exiguobacterium. Next base: position 304,180 of record NZ_SJUO01000003.1, on the reverse strand, counting down.
GAGAAGCATGCCACTGGCCTGTCCCCCGTAATACAGCGCATTGACTTGAAACCGGTAGGCGTCTTGCTGGGTCTCGATAAATTCATACAAGCTCTCTTGCGATAAAATCGCATCTTTTGAGATCACCTGGTCCGGTAGCGAGACGAACAACGGATATGGCAAGATGGCAGATACCTCCCGCAACGTGCTCTGGACAAGCGCAATCGTGTCCGGTGCATGACGGAACGACGTCATGAATTGATTCAGCGCCTGTAACTCTAGATTATTTTGCTCTAATTCATGCGTCCGCACTTTTACTTTTTTCTCGAGTTCCTCGTTCAATCGTCTCAAGTTTTCTTGTCCCGCCCGGACATCATCCGCCATCACGGCAAATTGTTTGGCCAGTCCAATGATTTCTTTTGGAGCCTGAATCGAAGTCAAATGGGTTACCACATCCGGTGCCTCGGCACGGTCGACCATCAATTCGGTCTGATTTACGAAGTCGGCTAACGACTGATTGAGTTTTCGTGACAATACCAATCCGAGCACGAGCATAATCATTGCTACGATTAAAAACAGAATAGTATTCGGGAGTAACGTTTTGGCGATGGCGGATATGATGCTATTCACAGGACGCGCAATCCATACCGTCCACTCATATGTCGGGACTTCTGCATACGTGGCAAGTTGTGATTGTTGTGTTTCCTCATCGTACACACGCCACACATTGCCCCAAAGCGGATCTCCCGACTCACTCGGATTCGTTGCAATCGCTTTCACTTTTGTCAACGGATAGTCGTCTGGATGAAAGACGATTTGATTGCGATCATCGACGACGACCGGGTATTGTAACTCGTTAAAATTGTTATCAATCAGGGTCTCGCCAATCCCTTCTAGGTTGAGTGCACCTAACACGTATCCTTCCATCTCTTCTCGTTCATTAAAAATGGGAGTCGCAATGACAATGAGCGGTTTGCGACTCCCGCCTCTTCCTTGAAACACGTGCGACACATACGTCGTCTCGCTCGTTTGAATCCGTTCGAAGTAAAATCGATTGCTGAAATCCAATCCAATGTTCGAGACCCCATCCTCATTCGTCATCGGAGAGAAGGCGATCGTCTGACCCGATGAATCGGCAATGTACAAATTTTCAAATCTTGAATTATGGCGTTTGATGTTGTCGAGCATCGCTTGCTCCCACTCCACCGATGCGCCCGTCTCCCGAGATAAACTGATATTGACCGCAGCCGTTTGAATGACTTGGCGACTTTGCTCGATATAGTCGTACACAATCGATTGCATCTGTTTCGTCGCGATGTCTTGTTGCGCGAACTCTTCTTTCACGTTTTGGACCGTGTCCGCCAAATAAATCAACAGCGAGAATAGGCCCGAGACGAGAATTAGTAAGATAAAATCAAATAATAGTCTGCCTCTAAACGTTTCTCGCATCGCTCGAATCTGCCGCATCATGTTCATCACCACCTATAAAAAAAGAGTAGCACGGTTTATACTTTTTTTAGATATTCCTCCGCTTTTTTTATGTTTTTGTTATGGCGATGCCGTGACAAAAAAAGAGTTGACCATATATGGCCAACTCTTTTGACTTATCCCCGGCTCTTTCGTGTGACCGCCACGCCACCAAACCCGCTGATGATGGCGATATAGAAACCTAAATCGTAGAACCAACCGGTGTTGTTCACTTCGTAGACGCGATATGTGTCATTGAATAGTCCTAAAACGAGTGACACCGGTGCGATCCACCCGTGCCAGACGCCCCAAAAGAAGCCGGCCGGGTCGGTCGTGTACGTCCCGTCGCCCGGCACACAGCCGCCGAGGACGACAATCAAACTGAGCATGATAGCTAGTAATCCGATTCGTTTCATCATAAATCCCTCCTGTTTGTTGTATTCCCGGTTTTACGGAAAACAGTGCGGCCTGACGTGCGTCAAACGAATGAAAACAAGCAGCGACGCCGTGTCGCTGCTTGTTTGTGTTATCGCCAAAGTTGGACCGTGTTCGCGAACTCGATATCGGTCGCGATCTCTCCGTCGAGGGCATGTAACTCAAAGTCCTTGCCGTCGAGCCACTCCTGAAAATCGAAGATGACCGGGTCGCGGTCGCCGCCTAGGGCGAACCACGTCTCGAGCGTCTCCGGGAAGTAGGCCGCCGTATGAATCGTACCGGCCCAGCTCTTGTACAGCTCCGAGAAAACGCCCTTGTCCGAGTCATTCATGAGCCGGAACGCACTCTCGGCGTCCTGGACGATATGTTGATACATCTTGATTTCCATCATCCGACGTGTTGAATCATCAAGATGGTAGCGATTCTCGTGCTGCAACAGTTCGAAATGGTTCGTGCAGATATTCGACTCGCGGACACGGATGTCGCGCGGTGTCGCCTCGATGACGCGTGTCTTCGACGACTTGTCGTGGACGACATACGTGAACGAGCCGCGGTGTGGAATCTCTTGCAGCAGATCGACCGCCTCTTCGACCGTGGCGCACGTCTCGAGAATAATTCGGCCGATCATCTGGCAGACGAACCCATCTCCAGGCCGCCGGCGGTTAATGAAGTTATAACCCATGGCGAGCCCTTTCTCGTTCATCCCGTCCATCCGGCCAGTGACACGCGAGACGGGCCCGATGACGGCGTAGCCTTCGTCTGGTTGGAACACGTTATAGCGTCCGTCGTATGTCATCGGGTGATAGTCGTAGTTGCGGACGAGGAAGTTGTCCCCCGTCAAAATCGAACAGCCGCTGACCGGATTATTGACCCGGAAATGACCGAAGTGAAGGAGCGTGTCGGCGAGCGTCAACTCGAGCTCGTCCTGCAGACCGAGCAGTTCCTCCCAAATCTTCGGAGCGAACCGGTCGAACGCCTGCTTCGCCTCGCGCTCGTCGATCTCAAAGCGCGGGACGCGGAGCTTCCACTGGTCGGTCCGGTTCTCGAGCAGTTTGCTACGCTTAATATAAGTACCTTGAAAACGGCCAAAGTCGTAATGACTGCCGCGGAATTGTGTGAGTTCACTAGAGACACGTTGCATGCAAAAACCTCCCTTGCGCCTAGTATAACGGACGCAACGGAGGTCTGTCTGACTTGAGACTGTTTACAACTTGAACTGTCGGCTCATGCGCTGCATGTCCTCGGCCGTATGCGACAAATCTTTGACGAGCCGGTTCATCGTCTCGCTCGTCGCCGACATCTGTTCGGTCGAGGCGGCCACTTCCTCGTTGCCGGCCGTACTCTCTTCCGAGATGGACGCGATGTCCGACAGACCGCGTTTGATGTCGTCTTGATTCGTCTTGACGCGTCCGAGTTGTCCTTGCATCGATTTCGTCAGGCGCTGCATCTCGCGCACGCTCTGCTCGATCTCATTGAAGGCACGCTTCGTCGCTTCGAGCGTCCGCTTGCCGTCCTCGGCGGCGTGCATGCTGTCCGTGAACGTCTCACCGAGCGCGATTGAGTTCCGTTTGACGCTGCCGACGATTTCAGAGATCTCACTGACCGACCGGGCCACACTGTTCGACAACTTTCGAATCTCGGAAGCGACGACGGCGAAACCTTTCCCATGTTCGCCAGCACGGGCCGCTTCGATGGCCGCGTTCAAGGCGAGCAAGTTCGTCTGTTCCGAAATTTGACGAATCATCGTGACGAGCGCCGTCACTTCGTCCGCCTGTTGCTCGAAGTCGTTCACTTGGCCTTGCGACTCGCGTACTTGCAGATGGATGTTCGTCATCTTGCCGACGGCATCCTCCATGAGGAGGAGCCCTTCGGCCGTCACGCGACTGACGACTTCCGCTTGTTCGCTCACACCGCTTCCGTCTTGTGTCGTCTGGTCGACGAGTCCCGAGAACTCGTTCATGTGTCCGTACAGTTTCATTGTGAGAACGCTCTGGTTCTCGACGCCGCCCGCGATTTCTTCCATCGTGAACGCGATTTGGCGCGAGGCATCGTTCACTTCTTCTGAAATGCTCGCCACGTTGCCACTCTCATCGCGCACCGTCTGAGCGGACGACTGCAATCCAGAGATCAAGTCACGGAGCATCTTCGTCATCTGATCCATCGAAGCGGTGAGCCGCTTGATCTCGTCGTTCGCCTTCAACTGAATGTTGTCCATCTCACGAGCTGCCGTCGCCAAGTCGCCACTCGCGATGTAGGTCGCGACGCGTTCGAGCTCACGGAGCGGACGGAGTTTCCAGCCGAGGTAACGCCAGATGATGACCGAGGCGATCCCAAGCAAGATGAGGAGCCCGATGAGGATCAGCGGAAGGCTCTCTTGGAGCACGTCTTCCGTCACCGCGGCGATGTCGCTCGCCCCTTTGTCGATTCCGAGGACGCCGATGGTTTCTCCGCCTTGTTTGATTGGAACGAGCACGGTCATATAGTCCCCGTATTCCGGGTCTTCGACGATTGGTGTCGTGACGGTCCCACCTTCAAACGCCGCTCTCGCGTCCGCGAATGACGTCGCTGTCGTCGGTGTGCCGATATCGACGGCGTCCGACGCGCTCATGCCGTCGACGATGATTTGAAGTTCTTCGCCGTCAGCTGCGAGTGTGTACACGTACATCGCCCCGATTTGCGTCCGATATGTGTCGAGCTGTTCCCGAAACTGCTCGAACTGTTCATCTTTCGTCGGATTCTGTAAAAAAGCCGCATACGCTTCCGCGTCGATTGCCTCGCTGATGCGAGCCCCGTCCGCCAACAGGACCGCCTGCATCGAGCTCTGCACCGTATGCTTCGTGCTGACGTACTGCAACACGCCGAATGTGACGATCAGCAGCGTGATGAACGCCAACATCATCGCCAAAATGCGTGTCTGCAGTGACTGTGGTTTGTTTCGTTTCATGTGGTTCCCTCCATTCGTCCTTACCTCCTATATCGGACGACTGGCGAAAAGAGTCCACAAAAAAACGGATGATTTTCGACAAAAATCATCCGTTTGTTCATTTATTTGTCGAATCCACAACCTCGAGCGGCATCGAGACCTCGGCCTCGCCTTCTTCTCCGATATGGAAGAGGGGGAGTGTCTCGGTGACGAATAGGTCAGGGTTCAAATCTGCTTGATAGACGTACGTCCGCACGTCCCCTTCGCGTTCAGCGACAAGTTCCCCGAACGGGATTGGGACACGGGTGCCGTCGACTTCATAACTGATGATCGTCGTCGGATCGAGACGGCGGTCTTCGAGCATCCGAATCGTGAACAGCATCGTCGAGCTGTTCGTCCGCTCGAGCGAGACCGCAATCGATTCTGATTGACCGGCCCGTTTGTCGATCATCGCATCATCGACGTCCTGCTCGAACACGACGTTTTCTTCGGCCGGGTCCTCTTGTACTTGTTGACAACCGACGATGGCCGCCAATCCGAGAATCAAGGCAATCACCAATACGCGCATCTCGTTCTCTCCTCACTTCAAGGCGAAAGTGAGTTCTGCTTCACAAGCAATTTCTCCATCGACTGTCGCCACGGCGCGCCCTTTACCGATTGGTCCGCGCACTTTCAAAATCTCGACCTCGAGGCGCAATTGATCACCCGGGACGACTTGACGTTTGAAGCGGCATCCATCGATGCCTGCGAAGAACGCGAGCTTGCCGCGATTCGACTCTTGCTTGAGCATCGCGAACGCCCCGACTTGCGCGAGCGCCTCGACAATCAACACGCCAGGCATGACGTTATAGTCTGGGAAATGTCCATTGAAGAACTCTTCGTTCGCCGTCACATTCTTTAATCCAACGGCCCGTTTGCCTTCTTCGACTTCAAGAATTCGGTCGATGAGCAAAAACGGGTACCGATGCGGAATCACTTCTTTAATCTGTTCAATCGTGTACATGGTTCCACCACCCTTATGATGTTAGCCAAAAATCGGTGATATGGCGCCACGTGTCGATGTTGAACACGTCCTTCCACTCGCCTCCGCCAATCACGCTGTACCCGATGATGGCCCCAATCGCAAGCATCACGAAAGCCAACAACAGGACAACGATGACGCGTAACAAGATTGGGAAACGTCGATGGTTCGATAATCGTTTCCGCTCCGTCCGCTCTTTAGACTCGGTCTGTTCCGAGCCGTTTTGTTCTTCGTTCGCCACGTCCATACATCCTTTCAGCTGAATTAATTATAACATATTAGTACCAGGTAATAAAACCGTAGCATGAGTTCTCTCTAAGTGTAACGTATCTACCATACGTCGAACAAGCGCCCGGCCTAGGGCAAGGGCGACGCTTATGTGAAAAATACTGTCCGCTTCCATCTATGCTGTGCTACCGTAAGAGTATTCATCATTTAGGAGGGTTTATTTTTATGTGGAAAGAGTTCAAAGAGTTTGCAATCAAAGGCAATGTCATCGACCTGGCCGTCGCCTTTATCCTCGGGGCCGCCTTCACGGCCATCGTCACGTCGCTCGTCAACGACATCTTCATGCCGTTCCTCGGCATCCTCATCGGCGGGATCGACTTCTCGACGCTCGCGGTGTCGGTGCTCGGCGTGAACGTGACGTACGGGAACTTCCTACAAGAAGTCATCAAGTTTTTCCTCATCGCCTTCGCCTTGTTCATGATGGTCAAAACATTGAACCGTCTGAAACGTGAGAAAGCGGTCGAAGAGACACCCGAACCGGAACTGTCGCGTGAAGAGCAGCTCCTATCTGAAATCCGTGACTTGTTAAAAGAGCGTCCATAACGTGTTAACGCCTGAACCGAAGTCGGTTCAGGCGTTTTTGTCGAGGATCGACATCACTCGGCTGACGGCATTCGTGAGGTGTCGTTCCGCTTGTTGCATCGCTTCCTCGAGCGTCATCACCCGGGAAACAATTGGGAACACGGCCTTGATACCGACCTCTGGCACCGCAACCAAGTCTGTTTGCCCGGCGAAAACGAGCGTCGGAATCCCGTGTGTGTGGGCGAGACGCGCCAACCCGTATGGCGCTTTCCCGTGGAGTGACTGTTCATCGAACCGGCCTTCCCCGGTGATCAACCAGTCGGCCGTGCGCAGCTTCTCCTCCAGGTTCGACCAACGTATGACTTCTTCAATGCCGCTCACGTATGAGGCACCGAGCTGATAGAGCGCGAAGCCGACGCCTCCGGCCGCACCTGCCCCAGGCCGCGTGGTCAAGTCGCGTTCGAAACAACGGGCGAATGCGGAAAGTCGTTCCTCGTAACTCGCGACGTCTTGCGGGACCAATCCTTTCTGGGGTCCGAACACGGCGGCCGCCCCCATTGGTCCAAGGAGTGGGTTCGTCACGTCCGAGGCGATGCGCCACTCGATATGGTGCGCTTCTGGAATCAGTTGTGACCAATCGCTTCGTACGACACGTTCGAGCTGATGTGGGAACGGTTCAATGACGTGTTCCATTGAATCGAGGAAGCGGACACCGAGTGCCTCGAGCAATCCCTTTCCTCCGTCGACGGTCGCGCTGCCCCCGAGTCCGACGGTAATGCGTGTCGCCCCACGCTCGAGCGCTTGCCGGATTTGCAAACCCGTTCCGTACGAACTATAGCGCCACGGGTCGAGCGTATCGACGAGTGTGAGCCCGGACGCCTCGGCCACTTCGATGACCGCTTCTCGTCCCGCCTCGAGCCACCCGTAACGCGTTGTTCGTAACGTCCCGTCGAGCGACATGACGTCCTGCGTGACGATTTCGGCATCCGGATGTGTCAGCAACCACGCATCTAAAAAGCCTTCCCCACCGTCTGAGATCGGTACCTCGACGACGTCGTGCCCAGCGAGCGCCCGAGAAACGGCTCGGTTCGCCTCCACGCTTGTCAATGATCCTTTGAACGAATCCATCGCCACGCCAATTCGCATGTCCATCCCTCCTCCTATTCAGTGTAACGCAAAAACCGCCCTTCCGAGGAAGAACGGTCTGTGATTAACGAAGTGACGTCACGAGTCCCATCATCTGGTCACTCATCGACAACGCCCGCGAGTTCATCTGATACGCACGCTGCGTGATTGTCATGTCGGTCATCTCTTTCGTCAAATCGACGTTCGACGATTCAAGCGTCCCTTCCATCAACAGATTGCCGAGCGGACGGTCGACGTCAGCCGCCAAGTCGGCCGCATAGACGTTGTCGCCGAGCGGACGGAGTGCTGACGTGTTGCGCACCTCGACGATATCGAGACGTCCGAATTCTTGTTCGACGCCGTTCACGCTAGCGACGACCATCCCGTCTTGACGGACACGGTGCGCCGTCGCCTCGTTCGGCATGACGATCGGATTGCCGTCCGCACCAAGGAGGGCGTTCCCGTTCACATCGACGAGCGTCGTCGTGTCACCGACCGACAGCTGCATATTCCCGCTCCGAGTCAGTCCGACACCGTTCTCTGTCTCGACGGCGAAGAACTGGCGGCTCGCTTTCAAGAATACGTCCAGGCCGCGGTCGGTCTTACGGATTTGGCCGATATTGAACTGCTGGCTAATATCGGCGACATGACCGCCGACCCCGATGCGAATCCCGTTCGGCGTGTCGCGTCCGACTTCGAGCTCGGCACGCGGTTGATTGTCGTACGCCTGTGACAACAGTGAGGCGAAATGGGTCTGTTCCCGCTTATAGCCGGCCGTATCGACGTTGGCGATGTTATGGCCCGTCACGTCGAGTTGACGCTGAAGCTGGGTGAGCGACGAGACCGAGTTATAAATCGATTGCATGGGCTTCCTCCTTAACGAATCCGAGCGATCTCAATGGCCCGCTCGGCACTCTTGTCATACGCTTGGACGACTTTTTGGTTCGCCTCGAACTGGCGGTACGTCGTCATCAAGTCGGCCATCGTCCGATCAAGGTCGACGTTCGCCTCTTCGATAAATCCTTGTTGAAACTGGACGTTCGCAGCGGGTGGAGCGTCTCCGTTGACCCGGTAGTCATTCCCGACCTGCTCAAGCGTTGCTAAATCATTGACTTGGACGGCTCCGAGTGTCGCCACGTTCTGACCGAGCGACGTGATTTGACCATCGACCGACAACGTGAACTCACTTGACGGCAACTGGATGCGTTCGCCGGCGTCCGAAAGAATATACCCACCGTCCGCTGAGCGCAAGAAGCGCTCCTCATCGACCGCGAAGCGGCCGTTCGTCGTATAGAGCGTCTCGCCGTTCTGTTCAACGGCGAACATGGCAGCACCCGTCGCATCAACCGGCACCTTCATATATACGTCGGTCGGGCTTCCCGTCTCCGAGATACTCCCGCTCGAGAACCGGGGCATCGTCTCTTGCAGGTAAACGCCGGTCGATAACGTGCCGACCTCACCTTGGACGCGCGAGCGCGCATTGCCGGGGTTACTTACTTGGGCGAGCAACATTTCTGGGAACGAACGGACGACGCCGTTTGACGCCTTGAATCCAGGCGTCCGGACGTTACCGAGGTTATTGCTCAAAATCTCTTGTTGGCGCTGGAGCGCGTTCATCGCGCCCGCCGCTGTATATAATCCGCGTAGCATGGTTCGTCTTCCTTTCATCGTTCAAAGTCTTCACTCTGTATATCGTACCAAATGAACGTTTCATTCACCGTTTTTTGAAAAAAACTAAAAAAACCACTTCGCCGTGAAGTGGTTTTGCATCAAGCGACAATCGGAAGTTCGACCATCATCGTCGTCCCGTTTCCAAGTTCCGAACGGACGCTGATCGTCCCACCGTGCGATTCAATAATCTCTTTACAGATGGCGAGTCCGAGGCCGGTGCCTCCAATATTGCGACTCTGCTCGTTCTGGACACGGTAAAACTTATCAAATAATCGTTCGGCATCTGCGGGTGCCACACCCATGCCTTCGTCTTCGATGGCGATCCGGATGACATCGTCCTCGCACGAGACGTTGACGGCGATATTTCCGCCGTCGGGTGAATATTTAATGGCGTTGTTCAAGATGTTTGAGAATACTTGGCGCAGTTGCGCCGGGTCTCCTGAGACGCGAAGCGTTTCATCACAATCGAAATGGAACGCATGCAACTCGGTCGAACCGGCATGAATCTCGAGAACGTCCGACAACAGTTCGAATAAACTCTCGACTTTGAAGTCTTGCTCCGCTTTACCGGCCTCCATTTTTTGAACATCAAGCAAGTTGCTGACGAGCCGCTCGAGCCGCGTCGTCTCACTGTGAATCATGCTCAAATAGCGTTTCCGCTTCTCTTCGTCGACGTGACGATGTTCAAGCAGTTCGGTAAAGCCGAGAATCGATGTGAGCGGCGTGCGAAGCTCATGAGACACCGTTGCGACGAGTTCCGTCTTCAAGCGGTCGACTTCAATCTCCTTCGTCACGTCCCGCGACACAAACATTACGCCGAAACGTTCGTCCTGCAGTTCAATCGGTTCAGCGTACATCCGTACGATACGTCTTCCCCCTTGCATCGAATACGTAAACGTCTCATCGAAGATTCCACAGTTCTTCGCCCGGTGTGTGAACCGGTTGAGACCGTCTTTGTCATCAATTTGATCCATGAACGGTTCGTAAAACGCATCAATCGGATATAAGCTTTGACGGTCTCCAAATGGAAATGGTTGGTCATACAAATCGAACAACGCCTCGTTGGCGAAGCGTTGATTCGTGTCCACTTCGACAAAGACGATGGCATCTCGCATCGTATGGAGAATCCGGGCCGTCTTCTCGCGTTCTTTCTCAAGTTCATCGTGCTGGTGAATCAATGAGCCCGACATCTCCGTGAATGATTTCGACAGTTGACCGACCTCGTTTTGGAGTGGTTTGATTGGAATGAGCGTGGCATGCGGGTCGACTGCGAGCCGTTCACTGTTAGTGATGAGTGCCTCAAGCTGTTTCGTCAAACGAACGATATACGGTTGCAAACTGATGAACAGAATGAACAAAGCACCGAGTAGGATGAGCAACCACATCCACTGGGCTTTCGCGAGCTGTTCGGACAGTTGCTCGCGCAAACCCGTCTCTTGAAAGTCGAGGTCGGACCGATAGTCCGTGAACACGGATTCCATGTCGACAATGCTCGCGCTCATATCTGCCGCACTATTTGAATTTAACTTGAATCGCGTCTGATTCGATGATGCGTTGCTCGGCATGAGTTGGCCGACCGTTGCCATCTGTAAGAACGGCTCATCGACCTCTCCGTTCGCTTTAGCGACGACGTAACGCTCGAGGCCAGGCATGACCCGGGTCGTATAGATGGTAAAAAGCAACCGCGCATCGTCCGCGAACGTCGTCTCTTCGCTCGTCACAGCGTTTTGTTCGAACCAGCTCGTCTGGTCGTCGATTCGGTCCTGGGCTCGTTTGACTTCAGCCAGTAACGCATCTTCTCCGAGCAAGACGTGCCCTCGCATCTCGTATTGCATCGACTGCCATGTCTCAAACAAATCGGTCGCCCGCGATCGTTGTTCACTGATGCGTTCAAGCTCGACTGTCGTTTCGCGGATCGCCTGTTGGGTATAAAAGTATGTGCCGAGTGACGTCAACGTGATTAAGGCAATCAATACGTAAAACACGGTGAGCACTTGGCGGCTAATTCGTTGTTCGATCCAGCGTTTCATATGTGGCCTTCTTTCATATCGGGGGATTGTCAGATTGGATAAGTCAGTATGTTCGGCTATTCAAAAAAGTCAGTTTCGTGTACGATAAGAAAACATTCGTCACGTTTATATGTGAACGATTAGTGTCAGTATATCGTTCGTTTCTCACAAGAAACTCACAAATCACGAAGGGAATATGCAGATGACCCCTAAATCGATTGGGCTGGTCGTGTTGATGATCTTCTTCGCGCTCGCAGGCGGCTACGCCTTGACGCGCGGACAGACGATCGACGACTCAGTCACTGTCACACAAGGAACGGCCGATTTGACCGATTCTCGTGTGACTGAACAACTCATGCGTCTCGACGGGACGTGGCGCTTTCAATCGAGCCTGCTCGAGCGAGTCGACCGCGAGTCTTATCGACAAATCCCACATGTGACACCACATAAAATGGCAACCTATGAAGCTGACATTTCACTTCCAGCCGGTCAATACGCTTTGCGTGTACCGCGTAACCACCCACACGTCAACCTCCTCATTGATGGAGAAACTGTCTCACCGGTCTATGCATCGACAGATGAAGACCCTCGGCATGCCTATCTCGTTCTTTTGGATACGCGTACGCCGACGTTTCGTTTGACGATTCAAACGGCTGAGACAAATGAGCTCTCGACTGGTATTTCCGATAGTCTTCTCATCGGTCCAACGAGCAATATGATGACCTACCATAATCAATACTTCAGTTATGAGTTCGTGATCATCCTCATCTCGCTCCTCATTTTTTCATTCTACGCAATCGTTTGGCTGTTCCACCGCAAGGAATCCCTCTATTTATATGGGGCTGCGTTCTTTTTCCTCGTCAGTGTCTCGCTTATGACGAGTGATCAAATGATTGTATTCGAAATCGTCCCTATGATGTCTTACGTGTTCGCCCATAAGTTAAATTTGATGACGGCACTCCTGAGCGTCGCGATGTTAATCAACTTTGCGTTACGTCTCGAACGTGTCCCGTTTCGGCACTTTTTGAAATACGCATCCTACCCGCTCTATGCGTTCAGTTTGATCGCTTTGGTGCTGCCTGAAGATGCGCACGCGACCTTTGACCAATTCCCTTGGGTTTACGTCCTGTTCATCACGTTTTTCTGGACCGGGCTGAACATCAATTGGCTGTTCGAACGAAAAGACGACGGCTATCCGTTCGAGTTTCTCGTGTTCACGATTTCACTTATCATCGGCTATGTCGGACAGTTGATTAACGTTCTGATTGACCATCCGAATCAAGAGCTGTATACGAGCGTCATGTCGCTCATTTACTTCTTGCTCATGTTCACCTTGCTCCCGATTCACTTGTCGACGGATAAGCGACAGAAACGAGAAGTGCAGACGTTCGCAAAACAGAGTGAGATTTCATTTTTCAACGCCCAAATCAAGCCGCACTTTCTATACAACACGTTTGGGAACGTGATTGCGCTTTGTTATACGGCGCCGACCGAGGCGGCACGTTTGCTCAGTCATTTGAGCACGTATGTCCGTTTCATTTTCGAGAACGGACGTACCGAGACCGATATTTCACTCGGTCAAGAACTCGACGTCATCGATTCATATTTGATGATCGAGCAGACGCGCTTCAATGACGCGTTCACCATCACGAAAGATATCGACGAATCCGTCCTCAACGCCTCAATCCCACCATTGTTATTGCAACCGCTCGTTGAGAACGCGGTCCAACACGGGTTGATGAAACAAACAGGTATCAAACGACTCATGCTATCAGTACAATCTTCAGATGACGCAATTGAGATCCGAATCGCCGACAACGGCATCGGGTTCAACCCGGCACCTCACTTAAGACGATCGAACGGAATTGGCATCCCGAACGTCAAGAATCGGATCGACTTCATACCAGGTGCCACGTTTAAATTAAATTCTGAACCAGGAGTCGGCACGCATGTGCATATCCGACTCCCAAAACGAGAGAGGATGAACGAGCAACATGCGCACGATCTTGATTGAAGATGAACACCATATTTTAAGGATGATGGAACGCCTCATCCAAGCCGAACCGAACTTGAAATGGATGGGGTCGTTCCAAGATCCGTTCCAAGCACTCGAATTTCTCGCAAATCAAGAAGTCGACCTCGTCTTTCTTGATATCGAGATGCCCCAAATGAACGGTCTCGATTTTGCCAAACACTTGCCTGAGACGACACAAGTCGTCTTCACGACGGCGCATAGCCAATACGCAATCGAGGCGTTCAACCTACAGGCGACGCACTATTTGCTCAAGCCGATTACCGAACAGATGATTCATGACCTCGTCCCCCGTGTCTTGAAACGGTATACGGAGACCATGTCGATCGACCATCACCGTACGTGTACGATTCAATGTCTCGATCATTTCTCGGTCAAGACGCAAGACGGTGACCTCGTGAAATGGCCGACGCAAAAGACCGAGGAACTGTTCGCCTACTTGATTTTCCATCGCGATAAAGTCGTTAACAAGTGGTTGATTGCCGAAACCCTTTATCCCGATATCGACGAGCCGCAACGGGCGCTCCATAACGTCTATAATCTTGTCTATCGGTTAAAGAAGACGCTTGCCGAGTACGATTTGAGTATCTCGGTCCAGACGATCAACAACGGGTATTCGCTTCACTTGGACGACGCCTGTCTATGCGATTACCATGATTGGTTGGACGCAAAGCGCAAGCCATTCCCACAAACGGATTTGGCTGCCCGACTCTTTGTCGATAAAGACTATACGTGGCATTGAAAAAGAGCTTGTCGACCAACATCATCTTATACGCTCATCCTTTCATCAAATACAAAAAACGAACCAACTCGCTGTTTGGCGAATCGGTTCGTTCACAACCCAAGCTTGTCCCTATCTATGGGACAAGCTCTTTTTAACGTCCGACGAAGCCCCCGTCGACATGAAGATGTTGTCCGTTGACCCACGCCCCGTCCGGCCCCATGAGAAAAGCGACGTAGCGGGCCGTGTCCTCAGGTGTGCCGACGCGTCCATGTGGGAATACCGGTATGAGTTGCTCACGGAGCGCGTCATCAATCCAACCCGTATCGGTCGGTCCTGGGTCGAGCGCATTCACGGAAATCCCGTACTGTCCTGCTCCATTGGCCAGTGCTGGCGTGATAGCAATCAACATACCTTTCGTGGCGATATAGGCCAAATTGGATGCATCCGCTCCCCCGGATACCATAAACAGAATGCGTCCGTCCGTATGCCCGGCCTGTTTATATCGTTCGATGAAGGCGAACGTCAGACCGAGCGTCCCTTCGTTATTGACGAGATAATGACGACGTAGCGTCTCCATCGTGAACGTATCGACGCTCACATGTCGCTCATACGTCGCATTGTTGATCAAACGGCTCGGAGTCCCAAGCACAGCCTCGACGCGATTGAGCAGCCCTTCTACGTCTCCAGACGCTAAATCGTACGCTTCATGTGCGACGCGGGCTCCTGATGCCCGTAACTCGTCGACGAAACCGTCAATGAAGTCTGGTTCGGCCCCGACGCCTTCCGTCCCATCAAACGGGCTCCAATGCGTCACATACAAGTCATGCCCTGCTGCAGCGAGTTTTCTGGCGACGGCTGCTCCGATACCTTGTGTCCGGCTAACACCGGTGATGAGTGTAATGGGTCGTGTCATTCAATGATCCCCTTTTCTACCTGATTTAGTGAGGAAGTATGGGCCCCAGTCCGCTTCATGCGGAACAACAAACGTCCATGTATAGGCTGGGTCGACGATATACACATCCGCATAACCCCCTCGCGGTCAGGCGATCGATCAATGGATTCATCTACATCCCTCCCTTCTTCAGTCTATCCAATTCCAGGAAATTCGAACAGTTTTGGACACAAAAAAGGCACGACGCCCACAGACGCCGTACCTTTAGATGATATTACTTCAACCGATCCAAGTGCTCGAGCATGATGCCCGTGCCGTGCGCGACGCTGAGCGTCGGTTCTTCGGCGATCATGACCGGCAACCCGACACGCTCGGCCACGAGCTGATCGATGCCGTGGAGGAGCGAGCCGCCGCCTGTCATGATGATGCCGCGGTCGATAATGTCGGCCGCGAGTTCCGGAGGCGTTTGCTCAAGAACGCGTTTCGTCGCTTCGACGATTTCGTTCGCCGACTCGGCCATCGCTTCACGGAGTTCTTCAGACGTGATCGTTACCGTACGTGGAAGCCCACGCACCATGTCGCGACCGCGGATATCCATCGTCTCGTTGCGGCCGCCCGGGAAGACCGTCGCAATCTCTTTCTTGATTTGCTCGGCTGTCCGCTCACCGATGACGAGCTTATGCTTGTCCTTGATGGCGCGGAGGATATCCGTATCGAAACGGTCTCCAGCGATTTTAATCGTTTCGCCGCAGACGATATCGCCCATCGAAAGGATGGCAACGTCTGTCGTCCCACCACCGATGTCGACGATCATATGTCCGACCGGCTTCCAGATATCCATACCCGAACCGACCGCTGCTGCCTTCGGCTCTAAGGCGAGAAAGACTTCTTTCGCACCGGCCTTTTCAGCCGCCTCACGGATCGCTTTTGCTTCGACCGGTGTCACGTTCGCCGGTGTACAGATCAGCATACGAATTCCGCCAAAGAAACCGCGGACTTGGATTTTCTCGACGAAATGACGAAGCATCTCTTCGGTTGTCGCGAAGTCAGCGATGACCCCATCACGCAGTGGACGGATGGCGACGATGTCGCCTGGCGTACGGCCGACCATCTCATACGCTTCGGTCCCGACAGCGAGCACTTTCCCTGTCGAACGCTTGATGGCAACGACGGATGGCTCATCGAGGACGATGCCTCGACCTTTGACGTGGATGACGACGTTTGCTGTTCCTAAATCAATCCCGATATCTTTTGAAAACATGGTGTGTAGGTTCCTCCGTTCGTTACTTCATTGAAAAGAGCGAGAAGAGTCTCTCCTCGCTCCTATGAGTCTATAAATTAGTTCTTGACCATTTCTTCGGCAACTTCAACGTTTCCTTGAATCCGTTCGATGTCAGCGCCGAGTGCTTGAAGCTTCTTGTGGAAGTCGACGTAGCCACGGTCGATGTGATAGAGATCGCCGACGCGTGTCTCTTCGTCCGCGATGAGTCCAGCGAGGACGAGCGCGGCACCGGCACGAAGATCGGTCGAGACGACTTCAGCACCTTGGAGGCGAACGCCGCCTTTGATGATCGCTGAACGTCCTTCGATTTTAATGTCTGCATTCATACGGCGGAATTCTTCCACGTGCATGAAGCGGTTCTCGAACACGGTTTCCGTGATGACTGATGTGCCACCTGCTTTCAAGACGAGCGCCATCATTTGTGCTTGGATGTCAGTCGGGAAACCAGGGTGTGGCATCGTCTTCACGTCGACCGGTTTCAATACGTCCGGTGCGATGACGCGCATCCCTTCTGACGTATCCTCGAACTTGACGCCCATTTCTTCCATCTTCGAGATGAGCGGACGAAGGTGCTCGCGCTCAGCACCGATGACTTCGATGTCGCCGCCTGTGATGGCTCCAGCAACGAGGAACGTACCAGCTTCGATGCGGTCAGGGATGATGGAATGCTCAGCTCCGTGAAGTTTATCCACGCCTTCGATTCGAATCGTTTCTGTGCCGGCACCACGGACGTGTGCGCCCATACCGTTCAAGAAGTTGGCAAGGTCGACGATTTCAGGTTCTTTGGCGACGTTTTCGATGACAGTCGTCCCTTCAGCGAGGACTGCCGCCATCATGATGTTTTCTGTCGCGCCCACAGATGGGAAGTCCAAGTAAATCTTCGCACCTTTCAAACGACCGTCGACTGAAGCTTCGACGAAACCGTTGCCGATGACCGTCTTCGCGCCCATAGCCTCGAATCCTTTTAAGTGGAGGTCAATCGGACGTGACCCGATCGAGCATCCGCCTGGCATCGCAACACGCGCATGTCCAAGACGAGCAAGGAGAGGACCCATGACAAGGATTGACGCACGCATCTTGCGGACGTACTCAAGCGGCGCCTCGTCTTTGATTGTGCCCGACGCATCGACAGTGACTTCGTTATTTGCTTCGTCAAACGCAACCTCTGCACCGAGGTGACGAAGAACTTTGTTAATCGTGTACACGTCAGCGAGGCGTGGTACGTTTTGAAGTACCGACTTTCCTTCGCTTGCTAAAAGAGTGGCAACCAATGTTTTGAGTACGGCGTTTTTAGCTCCTTCAACACGCACAGTACCTGACAATTTACGTCCTCCACGGACTACAATCAAATCCTTCATATCTCTCTTTGTCCTCCAACTTCGTTGTTTTTTTGTTTTATACGTCGATATCCGTCACCGGATGTGGTTATGTCGATTACTAGGATGGTTTGTAAAACGTGACGCTTCACCAGAGAGAATAAAATTAATAATAGCACTCATAAAATTCTGATGAAAATTCGTCATGTCAGACGAATTTATCCTACACGATAAACATATAGGAAACGTTACAGCAGGATTACAGTTTAGTAATCATTCTCCCGCCTACTGTAATGGTGCGAGCGCCTGGGCCAATCGGATATACTCCAAAAAGAACTGGGCGATTAGTGAACCGAAGACGACGGCCACGAGGACGCGCAAGACAGCTGCTTGCGGACTCCTCACTTGATTGAGCACGCGGTCCCATTTGACCGGCATGAGTGCCCACCAAGCGACGTAAATCGCAACGACGTAAATGACGAGCGATAACACGGTGTTCAGCATCGACGATTCCCCTCTTTTCAAAAATTCGTACCATTTTTAATCATAGCATGTCGCGTCAGAGAAAAAAAGACTTAGCATTGAAGTGAGTGGTGGAATGGGTTCATCCGATCAACTCGCTTTCTCTCCATAAACCGCATACAAAAAAAGGAACGTCAACCGGCGCATGGCCTTAGTACAGTAATTGACGTCCCTTCAACATTTCAAACATTATTCATTTCACCATCATACGTTTGACTCCATCGAATCGCCTCGACATAGTAAGATGACAAGTCCGGCGCGGTCTCCTCGACAGGCACCGTCAACTGCTCGTAAGCGAGAACCATCTCGAGCAAGCCACGCAACTCGTTGCTTTCTCCGAGTAACGCTGCTTTGACGACCGGTTCGACCGGAAGCTCCGAGACGAGCGACTGCATCTCTTCGTCTAAAATGACGTCAAGCGACGAGAAAATTCCGGTGATGAACGCATCGAACGCTGTCATGCGCGGCAATGTCTCGGCAGCAATCAGCTCCATCATCTTGCCGCGGATGACGCTCTGTTTGATCAACTCTTTTGATTCGGACGTCTGCAGTTCACGAAGCAGCATCAAATACGACCAGCGCCGCATCTCATCAAGACCGATTCGGGCGACGGCTTGCTCGATTGATTGAATCGTGTGACGCCCTTTTTGATAGACCGTATTGACCGAGCGCAGCATCTTATAAGACAAGTCGACGCTCCGTTCGATTTGACTGGCGATGCGGCGGAAGTTCGGTTCCGGTGCATCGAGCTCTTTCAATACTTCGACGAGCGTGTGCCGGAGCGGATGAACCTCGGCACCGTGGACGACCGTCGGCCGGCTGAAGAAATAACCTTGGAACATGTGATAGCCGAGGTTCTTAGCGATTTCATATTCGAACGGTGTCTCAATCTTCTCCGCTAAAAATTCGACGCGATGCCCGAGCGCATCGATCAACCGCTTCTGTTGGTCAATCGGTGTCGCCTGATAATCAATTTTAATGATATCAGCGAGTCCGATGAGCGGTCGATACTTCTCCTCGAACACGAAGTCATCCAAGGCGATCGTATACCCCTTACGGCGCAACGAACGTAACGCCGCCAAAACTTTTTCCGTCGGCTCGACGTGTTCGAGTACTTCAACGACGAGTGTCTGCCGCGGCAACAAGGCTGGCACTTCGCTCTCAATCAAATTTTGCGGAAAATTGATGAACGCCCGCGTCCCTTCTGTCAACTCCCGAAAGTTAAAGACGAGATAGGCGTTGTGAATCACGTCGGCAGTCGCAAGGGCGTCGTCGACATGTTCAAATATATTTTTCTCGCTGCGGCGATACAACAGTTCATAGCCACAGACACGTAATTTTTGGTCAAAGATCGGTTGGCGTGCCACATAAACTTTCATTCCCTTTAGCTCCTTTACCGTAGTTCCCACCTCTATTATCGGATAAACGTGGCCTATCTTCCACTATTTGGTCGTAAAACTTTTGATACTTTGGACCTATATATAGAAGGAACGTGATTCATTCGGTGGATAAACAAAAACATCTCTCCTGCGGCTACAGGAGAGATGTCGGTTATTCTTTAATATCGCGAATGCTCAAGCGGTTGATCGCTTTTTTGAGCGCGAGCTCCGCACGGCGGAATTCGAGATCCGAGAGCTTCGTGTCTTGAAGACGACGCTCGGCACGAACTTTCGCCGCAGAAGCACGGTCGTAGTCGATTTTATCCGCCATTTCGGCTGTTTCAGCTAAGATCGTCACCGTGTCGGGACGAACTTCCATGAAACCGCCGCTGAGTGCGATCAGCGTGCGTCCACCATCTTCGTGGCGCAGTTTGAGAACTGAGATATCGAGCGGTGTCACCATCGGGATGTGTTTCGGTAAGATACCGAGTTCACCAGTCACCGATTTTGCGACGACCATCCGTGCCTCGCCCTCATAGGCTGCACCATCCGGGGTGACGACGTTGACGTGAAGAGTATTCATCGTCTAGTTTCCCCCTTCCGTGTAGGTCTTAGACCAACGTCTTCGCTTTTTCGATGACGTCTTCGATTGGACCAACGAGACGGAATGCATCTTCTGGAAGATCATCGTGTTTACCATCAAGGATCTCTTTGAAGCCGCGAACTGTCTCTTTAACTGGTACGTACGAACCTTTTTGGCCTGTGAACTGCTCAGCCACGTGGAAGTTTTGTGACAAGAAGAATTGAATACGACGGGCACGGTGAACCGTAAGCTTATCGTCTTCAGACAACTCGTCCATACCGAGGATTGCGATGATATCTTGAAGTTCTTTGTAACGCTGAAGCGTTTGCTGCACGTTACGGGCTACTTCGTAGTGCTCTGGTCCGACGATGTCAGGCGAGAGAGCACGTGAAGTCGATGCGAGCGGGTCAACGGCTGGGTAAATCCCCATCTCCGAAAGACGACGCTCCAAGTTAGTCGTTGCATCAAGGTGAGCGAACGTTGTCGCTGGAGCCGGGTCAGTATAGTCATCGGCTGGTACGTATACGGCTTGGATCGATGTAACCGATCCTTTCGCTGTCGACGTGATTCGCTCTTGAAGCATACCCATTTCCGTTGCGAGTGTTGGCTGGTAACCTACGGCAGATGGCATCCGACCGAGAAGGGCCGAAACTTCCGAACCTGCCTGTGTGAAACGGAAGATGTTATCGACGAAGAGAAGAACGTCTTGTCCTTGCTCATCGCGGAAGTATTCAGCCATTGTAAGACCCGTCAAGGCTACGCGAAGACGCGCGCCCGGTGGTTCGTTCATCTGACCGAAGACCATCGCCGTTTGCTTGATAACGCCTGAGTCCGTCATCTCGTGGAACAAGTCATTTCCTTCACGCGTACGCTCACCGACTCCTGCGAATACAGAAATCCCGCTGTGCTCTTGCGCGATGTTGTTGATGAGTTCCTGGATGAGAACGGTTTTCCCTACACCGGCACCACCGAAGAGGCCGATTTTACCACCTTTGATGTATGGTGCGAGAAGATCGACGACTTTGATTCCTGTTTCCAAGATTTCAACTTTTGTCGACAACTCATCGAACGTCGGTGCGAGACGGTGAATCGGTGACCGACGGACAGTCGGTGACACTTCTTTATCGTCAATCGGGTTACCAAGTACGTTGAAGACACGACCGAGCGTCTCTTCTCCGACCGGTACTGAAATCGGTGAACCT
The DNA here is from genome assembly GCF_004336985.1 of Exiguobacterium sp. SL-9. Classification (GTDB taxonomy): domain Bacteria; phylum Bacillota; class Bacilli; order Exiguobacteriales; family Exiguobacteriaceae; genus Exiguobacterium. Next base: position 282,808 of record NZ_SJUO01000003.1, on the reverse strand, counting down.
AAGTCAAGTACTTCCATGCCGCGGCGAACGCCGTCCGTTGAGTCCATCGCAATCGTACGGACCGTGTCATCTCCAAGGTGAATCGCCACCTCGAGCGTCAAGTCGACACTGACATCTTGCGCCGATTCAGCCACGTGCGTGACTTTAAGGGCGTTGTAGATGTTCGGTAAGTGGTTGTCGAACTTAACGTCGATAACTGGGCCCATGACTGCGACTACGCGGCCTTTCATGCCGTATTCGTTCATCGTGTTAGCCTCCTACAATCTAGAGGGCGTGCGCTTATTCAAGCGCAGCCGCACCTCCGACAATCTCTGTGATTTCTTGTGTGATCGCCGCTTGACGCGCGCGGTTGAACTTGAGCTTGAGTCCACGGATGAGTTCATCCGCGTTGTCTGTCGCGTTCGACATCGCCGTCATCCGAGCCGCGTGCTCCGATACTTTCGCATCGAGGAGCGCGCCATAGATGAGTCCTTCCGCGTAACGCGGGAGGAGCGCTGCTAAGATCGTTTCTTCTTCTGGTTCGTATTCATACATCACATTAGATGCGGTCTGTTCGATATTCCCAAGCGGAAGCAATCGATCGATCTTCACTTCTTGGCTGATGACAGAGATGAATGAGTTGTAGCAGAGCTTCAATTCATCAATCTCGCCTTCACTGAACGCGCCGACCGTCTGTTTGACGATCTCTGCGACTTCAACGAATGTTGGCTGGTCGTTCAAGCCTGTCATGGCACTGTACACCGGAATGTTACGAGCCTTGAAGAACTGAACGCCGACCTTCCCGATCACGTATAGACGGTATTCGTCTGTTGAACCGTGTTTGGCTTTCAACTCGCGATACACGTCACGAAGGACGCTGGCGTTGTATCCACCAGCAAGTCCGCGGTCTGACGTGATGACGATATAGCCGGTCCGTTTGACGGGACGGACTTGAAGCATCGGGTGTGTTGCGCCTGAAGTACCGCCGGCAATCGACGAGATGACTTCTTGCAACTTGGTCATGTACGGCTTGAAGTTGGCGTTGCTCCCTTGAGCGCGGTTCAATTTCGAGGCCGACACCATGTTCATCGCTTTCGTGATTTGCTTCGTGCTTTGGGTCGAGGTGATCCGCATCTGGATCTCACGTAATGATGCCATTTCGATTCACCACCTTAATAGACGCTCGTCACCGGATTAAACCGATGGCGAGAACGTCTTTTTGAATTCCGTAAGTGCATCGACCATCGCCTCGTCAGCAGGAAGGTTTCCTGTTTGACGGATTTCACGGCAGAGGTCCGCACGGTTTTGGTCGAGCCATGCGTTCATTTCTGTTTCGAAACGACGGATGTCTTCGACTGGGACGTCATCGAGATGACCTTTCGTGAGAGCGTAGATGATGATGACTTGCTTGTCGACCGAGAGCGGTGCGTTCAAGTCTTGTTTCAAGACTTCAACCGTACGTTGTCCACGGTTGAGTTTCGCTTGTGTCGCTTTGTCGAGGTCCGACCCGAACTGGGCGAACGCTTCGAGCTCACGGTATGACGCGAGGTCAAGACGGAGCGTACCGGCAACTTTCTTCATCGCTTTCACTTGAGCCGAACCACCTACACGCGATACCGAGAGACCGGCGTTGATCGCTGGACGTACCCCTGAGAAGAAGAGGTCCGACTGAAGGAAGATTTGACCGTCTGTGATCGAGATTACGTTCGTCGGGATGTAAGCCGAGATATCCGACGCTTGTGTCTCGATGAACGGAAGGGCTGTCAATGAACCGCCGCCGAGTTCGTCGTTCAACTTCGCCGCACGCTCAAGAAGGCGTGAGTGGAGGTAGAAGACATCCCCTGGGTAGGCTTCGCGGCCTGGAGGACGACGGAGAAGAAGCGAGAGCTCACGGTAAGCTGCCGCTTGTTTCGAGAGGTCATCATACACGACGAGGACGTGTTGTCCGCGGTCCATGAAGTACTCACCCATCGATACCCCAGCGAATGGTGCGAGGTAAAGAAGTGGGGCAGGCTGTGAAGCCGATGCCGAAACAACGATCGTGTAATCGAGGGCGCCGTTTTGACGGAGCGTCTCAACTACGCCACGGACAGTCGATTCTTTCTGACCGATTGCGACGTAGATACAGATCATGTTTTCTTCTTTTTGGTTGATGATCGCATCGATTGCGATCGAAGTCTTACCAGTTTGACGGTCACCGATGATGAGCTCACGCTGACCGCGACCGATTGGTACGAGGGCGTCAATCGCCTTAATTCCAGTTTGGAGCGGTTCGTGAACTGACTTACGGGCCATAACGCCGTAAGCTTTACGCTCGATCGGGTTGTATGTGTCCGTCACGATCGGTCCGAGACCGTCGATTGGTTGTCCGAGCGGGTTGACGACGCGTCCGAGGAGCGCTTCACCGACTGGAACTTCCATGATGCGACCCGTACGTTTTACTGAGTCACCTTCTTTGATGCCTTTGTAGTCGCCAAGGATGATAATCCCGACGTTACCTTCTTCTAAGTTTTGCGCCAAGCCCATTACGCCGTTAGAGAACTCTACGAGTTCCCCCGCCATAACGTTATCGAGTCCGTATGCACGAGCGATACCGTCACCTACTTGAATGACTGTACCTGTCTCACTGACTTCGATTTCAGAACCGTACGAAGCGATCCGCTCTTTTAGCAGGGCGCTGATTTCTTCAGCTTTGATCGTCATTGAATTCACCCCTATTTCTTACGCATTCAACAATTCACGCTCGAGGCGTGTTAGTTTGTTTTCGATTGTGTCATCATACGTCGTGTAGCCGATCTGGACACGGAGTCCACCGATGACGTCTTCATCGACGACGTTCTTCAATTGAAGCGTCTTGTTCATCTTCTGACCGAAGACGAGTTCGACTTCTTTCAACTCTGTTGCCGACAACGGGTAAGCACTCGTGACGAACCCTTCGGCGATGCCACGGTAGTCGTTGATGTAATCAAGGACGTAGCGCGACAAGCCGCGAACTTCGCTCGCACGGTCGTTTTCGACCATGACGAGAAGTGTGTTGAGCACGATATCTGTCATGTCACCAAAGCTATGTGTTAAAAGCTGTGCAAGCTCGCTGTCACTGATCGCCGGATTCGTTAAGAGGTCCGTGAGTTCAGGAGTCGCGTGGAGCACTTCATCGAGCAGACGCACTTCCGCTTCGACTTGGTCGAGCGTGCCTTGTTCCCGCGCTAAGTCGAAGAGCGCTTTGGCATAGCGTTTTGCTAACGATGTGTTCATCAGTTAGCACCTTTCGCTTTAGACAGGAAGTCTGAAACGAGGGCACGTTGTTTCGCTTCGTCGCCTTTGAGGTCTGACTGAAGGACGTGGCGTGCGGCCGAGAGCGCCTGTGTGACAACTTCGGTCTGGAGCGATTGTTTCGCGAGCTCACGCTCACGTTCGATCGCTTTACCCGCCTCGATCTTGATTTGTTCGGCTTCCAAACGCGCCTGCTCCACCAAGCGTGCTTGTTCCGCTTCTGCTTGACGACGGCTTGAATCAAGCATTTCTTTCGATTCTGTACGTGCGGCGCTGAGCGCGTCACGTTGTTCGACTACATATGTTTCCGCATCTTTGCGGCTCTTTTCAGCGAGCTCAATTTCGTTCGCTACATACTCTTCACGCTGTCTCATCATTCCAAGGAGTGGTCCCCAAGCAAATTTCTTCAACAGGGCCAAGAGTACGAGGAATGTGAAAAGTGTAAAGATCATATCCAGGATGCGGAGGCCTTCGCCGCCAGCACCAGCTGCAATCATCATCGTATCCATGCATACCCTCCTCTTGACTAAATAAGTGAGGGAGACACGCTCCCTCTTACGTTGTTCTCGTTAACTCGTAATCAAGAGTTGAGGAGAAGGAAACCGACAGCCACACCGATGATCGGGAGGGCTTCAACCAAACCGATACCGATGAACATTGTTTGACGAAGTTCGTTTTTGAGTTCTGGCTGACGTGCTTGTCCTTGTACTGTTCCGTATACGATGAGACCGTTACCGATACCAGCCGCGAGTGCTCCAAGACCGATAACGAGTGCTGTTGCGAGAAGATTCATTTGTTCCATTGTGTATATTCCTCCTAAAAGTTAAGTAAATAGTTTTTTTGTTCAACGCTTTGGCGAGACCTGCCCGAATTAATGCTCGGCAGAAGCTTTATGCCCGATGTACACCATTGCAAGCGTCAGGAAAATGTAGGATTGGATAACCCCGATAAAGATTGAGAAACCTTGCCATAAAATCATTGGGAGAATTGCGAACACAGCACCGAGCGGGTTAAGTGCCCCTTCTGCGGTAATTGCGAGTCCCAAGATGATGGTAATCATGATTTCACCGGCAAAGATGTTACCGTAAAGACGCAGACCGAGCGTCAAGGTGTTCGCGAACTCCTCGATGAGCTTGATCGGCAATAAGAACCAGACCGGCTTCACGAATTCCGCCGAGTAGTGCTTCAAACCGTGTAGCTTCACGCCGTAATAGTGCGACATTGCAACGACGAGTGTCGACAATGCCAACGTGACGTAAGGATCGGCCGTCGGTGAGTTGAACCATAGATAGTGACCAGAAATGACGTTAAACGGTAGACCCATCAAGTTCGAGAAGAGAATGAACAAAATCAACGTCATTCCAAACCCGATGAAACGGCCACCTGTCTTCCAGTCCATCGCACTCGAGATAATCCCGCGTGTGAATTCTGCGAAGAATTCCATTAAGTTCTGCTTACCCGTCGGCTTCATAGCCAAGCGTCGCGTTCCCCAAACGGCAAACGTAAATACGAGTAGTGATGCGATCAGCACCGTAATGACGTTCGTCCAGCTCCCATATAACGTATAATCTCCGAGTTGTAGAGAATATGTGGGAAACTCATGACCCATTAGTATTCACCTCTTTTCCTGCTGAGCTGGGCAAGTGTGAACTCGCCAAATTGTATGATGTGGCCGGCGATTAGACCAGTTACCACCGCGATCAGCGATACTCGATCCTCATAAAAGAGACCGACTATCACGGCTAGTGCACCGACTGCCATCCTTGAAACAGTCCCGTGCGACTTTGGGCGTCGTCCATGTTCGATGACGTCAAACATGCGAATGACGCTTCGATTCTGCATATGTAGAATGATCAGACTGGCGACCCCACCTAGGAACAAACCGAGAAATACCGGTTTGTACATAGGGACGATGAGCGCTCCGATGAGGAGAATGGCGAACCATCCGATAAACCACTTCGTATAGCGTTTCATCAACTGCTGTTGTGCTTTTCTGTCTGCTTGCACTTGTTGTAGTTCCGTTTGTTCTAGCTTCATTCGTCCTCTCCTGTCAGTAAACTTCGAAGGGTGAGAACAAGCGCCGTGATCCCGAAAGCCATTCCGAGAAGCACCGACACATTCCAACCAAACGTGCCCCAAAATTCACGTCTCGCCCCGTATTGGCCAACGAGATAACCGATGACGATCGGTCCAGCGAGCGCGGTCGAAATTTGAGAGGCGAGCGAGGCGTAGGATAGGTAACGATTGTCTTTTTTCGTCATCCAAATCCCCCTTTCGAGCTGCCGAGCTTTCCGTCTTCTCCATCGAATTCACACTCGCGTGACCATCAAAAGTCACACAAGTTCAGAGTACTGGAAATGGCATAAGAAGTCAATGGATTTCACAATTATAAAAGCGCTTTAAATCAAGTTGTATCAAGGCTTTTACGCAGTTCACAAACTAAATTAAAATCATTAAATTTTAAAAAAGTATGAAGAAACCGTGAAATAAAAATGTTGACTTTATAACATTTCACATTGCGAATCAGATGAAGAATAGTTCAGTTATACCTCCACGTTTTGGAAAACACAATGACAAACGGCTTACGTTCACAAAAGGTTTTGAAACGAACGTTGACCCGATTTTGAAATCGTTTACATCGTCCTGTATCAGTATACCGATTATCTTTTTGTCATGTCGAGGGGTTCTGATGAATTTGTAGTGATGAATATCACAGGGCGATTTCGCCCGCCTACTCTTCTGGAAATCCCTTCCCATCAAGCCGAAATGGGTGGACAATACCAGTTCGAATGGCTACGATTACGATGTAAGCGCTATCTAAAAATGTGTCGATTTTGTGACTTTCGAAACCGACGCCCGCATCATGAGAATGTTGATGCGTGTGAGGAGGAACTACCATGGACTGGATGAATCAATTACGTGAGGAAATCGGTGCCGATGTCGTCTTCACGGATCCGACGACCCGACTCGCCTATTCGTTTGACGCGACACCAAACTATCAAGCGATGCCAGACGCCATTGTCGCCCCCCGCTCGACCGAACATGTACAGGCCGTGTTGCGGCTGTGCCACGAACACCGGGTCCCGATCGTCCCCCGTGGCTCGGCGACGAATCTCGCCGGCGGCACGACGCCGCTCTCGGGTGGTGTCGTCATGGACTTCCGACATATGGACCGCATCAGCGAGATTGACGAGAAGAATTTGACGGTGACGGTCGAACCGGGATGCATCACCGCCCACCTAGCGGAAGCCGTCGAGGCGAAAGGCCTGTTCTATCCACCGGACCCGAGCTCGATGAAAATCTCGACAATCGGCGGCAACATTAGCGAGAATTCGGGCGGGTTGCGCGGATTGAAGTACGGCGTGACGGCCGATTACGTGCTCGCGCTCGAAGCGGTGCTCCCGAACGGCGACGTGCTCCATACGGGCGGAAAGCTCGCCAAGGACGTGGCCGGGTACGATTTGACGCGTCTCCTCGTCGGCTCGGAAGGGACGCTCGCCGTCATCACACAAGCGACGCTCAAGCTCATCCCACTCCCTGAGACGAAACAGACGATGCTCGCTTATTTCGAGGACTTGGACAGCGCGGCCCGAACGGTGAGCCGCATCATCGAGAACCGGATTATTCCGGCGACGCTCGAGTTCATGGACAAGAAGACGATCGAGGTCGTCGAGGCGTATGCGAACATCGGATTGCCTACTGACGTCGGCGCTCTCCTTCTATTAGAACAGGACGGCCCGCGTGACGTCGTCCGGCACGACATCGAGGCGATGCATGCCGTCTGTTTAGAAGAAGGCGCCTTATCGGTCGAAGTGGCCCGGGACGAGGCACATGCCGAAACGCTCCGATATGCGCGTCGCATCGCCTTGTCCGCCCTCGCCCGCCTCAACCCGACGACGATTTTAGAGGATGCGACCGTGCCACGGAGCGAGATCGCTGAGATGGTCCGACGCATCGAAGCGATCGGCCGGGCGTACGACATTCAAATCGCCACGTTCGGCCACGCCGGGGACGGCAACCTGCATCCGACGGTCTCGACCGATGCCCGAAATCATGAGGAGATGGAACGTGTCGAGGCGGCGTTCGCCGATATTTTCGCTGCCGCGCTCGACCTCGGCGGGACGATCACCGGCGAGCATGGGGTCGGGGCAATGAAAGCCCCCTATCTCGAATGGAAGCTCGGACCGGCCGGGATTGACGTCATGAAAGGCATCAAGCTCGCCTTCGACCCGCACGGCATCATGAATCCGCAGAAGATGTTCGCCAAAGCGGCGAAAAAACGTATCGTCCAAGGAGGCACATCATGAAGCAGTCGCCCGAACTCGCCACCCGCATGACCGAAAAGCTCGACTATGAAGAGATGCTCGGTTGCATGCGCTGCGGCTTTTGCCTGCCGACGTGCCCGACGTATATCCGCTCGAAAGACGAGTCCGCCTCCCCGCGCGGCCGCATCGCCATCATGAAAGGGGTCGTCGATGGGTTGATTGAACCGGACGAAGGCGTCGAGAAGACGCTCAACGAATGTCTGGGCTGTCTCGCCTGCGAGCCGGCATGCCCGGCCGGGGTGCGCTATAGCGTCTTGCTCGAGGACGCCCGGGCCGCCATCACCGATCACAAACGCGCGACCGGGCAGATGCCGGTCCGCGAACGAATCGTCCGGAAAGTCGTCTTTGACGGACTGTTCTTGAACAAAGCAAAGATGGAGACGGCGACGGGCTTCCTTCGCTTTTATCAACAGTCCGGCGTCCAGACGCTCACCCATAAACTCCGCATCCTCGACTGGTTTCCGGACCAGCTTCAAAAGATGGAGACGATTTTACCGACGGTCCCAGCGAAGACGGAGCGAAGACGTCGTCCCGAGCGGATTCGAGCGACGGGTTCACCGACGGCCCGGGTCGCCTTCTTCAGCGGTTGCTTGATGGATACGATGTTTTATGAGACGAACGCGAACACGATCAAACTGCTCCAAGCTGCAGGTTGCGACATCGTCATCCCGAACATGCAGCAATGTTGTGGGGCGTTGCACGGCCATGCCGGCGAACAGACGGGCGCCGTCACGCTCGCCAAGCAGAATATTGCCGCGTTCGAGGCCGAGGACGTCGACTACATCATCACGAACGCAGGCGGTTGCGGGGCGTTCCTCATCGGTTATGACCATCTGTTGAAGCACGACCCGGAATGGGCCGAACGCGCGGAACGGTTCACGGCCAAGATTAAAGACTTCGCCTCGATTTTGCTTGAGGTCGGCTTCCTCGACCGCGTACCGCTCACGCTTCCAGAGCAAGTCATTACGTACCAAGACTCGTGCCACCTGCGCAACGTCCAAAAAGGCGCGCTCGCTCCGCGGGTGTTGCTCCAGGCAATCAAGGGGTCCGTCTATATCGAACAGCAACACGCCGACCACTGTTGCGGCTCGGCCGGCGTCTACAATCTGTTGCAACCCGTCATCGCCAACGATATCCTCGAGATGAAGATGGGGCATGTCAACGCCACTGCGGCACAAACAATCGTGACATCGAATCCAGGCTGTCACATGCAGATGCAGCTTGGAATTCAAGAACATGGGACCGACTCGATGCGCGCCGTCCATTTGGCGGATTTGCTCGTCGAGGCGATGGACAATCATGCGAACTAACGAATTGAGAGGAAGACACTGACTACACGTGTCCTCCTCTCTTTTTCATTCCGAATAAAAAAAAGGCAATAATAATCCCCGCTTTATCAGAGGTTCAAACGCTTTTTTCGAAAAAAATGTTTACAATCATCTAACAACGGGCATATAAGGTTATGTGAAAATAATTACTGAAAAGGGTGACTGCATGATTGAATTTAAACAAGTGCAAAAAACATTCAAGAACACGACCGTCTTGAAAGAGATGAACCTCACCATCAATAAAGGTGAACTCGTCGTCTTTATCGGCCCATCCGGCTGTGGAAAGACAACATCACTCAAAATGATTAACCGTTTAATCGAGCCGACCGAAGGCACGATCATCGTCAACGGACAAGACACACGCAAAATGGATCCGATCGAACTGCGGCGCCAGATGGGGTACGTCATTCAACAGACCGGCCTCTTTCCGCATATGACGATTCGCGAAAACATCCAATTGATTGCGAGTCTCGAAGGACACGCCGAACAAGACATGGACGCACGCACCGAACACCTGCTCCGCATGGTCGGTCTCGACCCGGATCAGTTCATCGATCGCTATCCGAGCGAATTGAGCGGCGGGCAGCAACAACGTATCGGCTTCGCCCGAGCCCTCATGAACGATCCGGAAGTCATTTTAATGGATGAACCGTTCAGTGCCCTCGACCCCGTCACGCGAAATGACCTCCAAGAAGAGCTGTTCAATCTTCAAGAAGAAGTGAAAAAGACGATTGTGTTCGTCACCCATGATATGGATGAGGCGATCAAGCTGGCCGATCGCATTTGTATCATGCGCGATGGAGAAATCGTCCAATTCGATACTCCGGAACAAATTCTCCGGAACCCGAAAGACGAATACGTCGAGTCATTCATCGGGAAAAATCGGATTTGGAACAGCCCGGAGTTCATCAAGGCGAAAGACATCATGATCACCGATCCGGTATCGATCAGCGGGAAGCGGACCGTACTTCAAGCGATTGAGATTATGCGCTCCCGTAAGGTCGACAGCCTGTTGATTACGGACCGTGATCGCGTCCTCCAAGGGCTTATCAAATTGAAGGACGTTCACAGCATCCAAGACAAAGCGAAGCGGCTCGAGGAAGTCATGAACACGAACTATGCCTTCGTCTCGGTCGAGGACTCACTCCTCGACATTTTAGACGTCATGAACACGAGCGATCAAGGGTACCTTCCTGTTGTCGACGGTTCGATTCTACACGGCTTGATTACACGCAGCAGCTTGCTTTCCGTCCTCAGTGAGCAATTCATGCAAGAGGAGGAAACTTTATGAACGCCATTCAATCGTTTTTTAATTACTTCACGAGCAACACCGACCAAATCGGGACGCTCTTGCTCGAACACTTACAACTGACGGTCTTCGCCGTCTCACTCGCGGTCTTACTCGGGGTACCGCTCGGGATTCTCATCTTACGGGTCCCGCGTCTCGCCAAGCCGATTCTCGGTCTGACGAGCGTCGTCCAAGCCGTACCGAGTTTAGCGCTTCTCGGGTTTTTGATTCCATTCATCGGGATCGGATCGACTCCGGCCATTATCATGGTCGTCTTGTACTCGCTCCTCCCAATCGTGAAAAACACGTACACGGGACTATCGAGCATTCCGGGCGATACGCTTGAGTCGGCCAAAGGGATCGGACTCACCGACCGCCAAATTTTGAGTAAGATCCAGCTTCCGCTCGCACTGCCGATTATCATGGCCGGAATTCGAATCTCGGCGGTCACAGCCGTCGGTCTCATGACGATCTCAGCGTTCGTCGGAGCAGGTGGCCTCGGGTACCTCGTCTTCGCCGGAATCCAGACCGTCGACAACAACCAAATCCTTGCCGGTGCCATCCCGGCCGGATTGCTCGCCTTGTTGATTGACTTCATCGTCAGCCGCATCGAATATAAAGTTGCCCCGAACGGCATCGTCCTCGCGGACGGCCGGATGAAGAAAAAGACGCGCCGCTCGGCGAAGAAAGTGACGAAACCGCTCATCGTCATCGCGACGGCGTTCGCCCTTCTCCTCGCCGGTTCGATTTACGCCTTCACCCGTGAAGACGATACGATCGTCGTCGGTTCGAAAAACTTCACCGAGCAATTAATTCTCGGGAACATGGTCGCCGATTTGATTGAAGACAAGACCGACCTCGATGTGAAACGTCAACTGAACCTCGGCGGGACGCAAGTCGCCTTCAGCGCACTTCGTACTGGTGAAATCGACACATATGTCGAATATACGGGCACATTGTTCGTCGACGTATTGAAACAAGAAGTCGAGAACGACCCCGATGTCGTCTACGACAAAGTCGTGACGCAAGTGCAGGAACGCTTTGATATCCGCACGCTCGACCCGATCGGCTTCAATAACACATACGCCATCGCCGTCAAACAAGAAGATGTCGACACGTACGATTTGAAGACCGTCTCCGACCTCGCAGCTGTGAGTGATGAGCTCGTCTTCGGGCCGACAATTGAGTTCTCGAACCGGGAGGACGGATACCTCGGCTTGAAAGAGGCGTACCCGTTCAACTTCCAAGACGTGAAACCGGTCGACGGCGGACTTCGCTACACAGCACTCATGAACAATGAGAGTAACGCCATCGACAGCTTCTCGACCGACGGATTGCTCAAACGTTTCGACTTGACCGTCCTCGAGGACGACAAGCAGTTCTTCCCACCGTATTATGCAGTGCCGATCGTCAGCGAAGAGACGCTCGCCGAGCATCCAGAGCTCGCCGACGTATTGAACTTGCTGAGCGGGAAAATCACGGATGAGACGATGCAAGAACTCAATTATCTTGCTGACGTCGAAAAACAACGTCCAGAGAAAGTCGCCCGCGACTTCCTCATCGAAGAAGGATTAATCGAAGAATAAGCATATGCGAAAGACGACCATCCCGTATCCATCGGAATGGTCGTCTTTTGGCGTGCCTTGATTCAAACGGCTTTCCCGATTGAGACGCGATTGCGCCCGCTCCGCTTCGCCTGATAGAGCGCCCGATCGGCCGCCTCGATTAAATCAGCTTTCTCGCTATCCGGCGCAGGCGCGTGCTCGGCGACACCGATACTGACACTCACTTTCCGAAGCGGTTGATAACCTTCATGCGGGATGTTCAGTTTGAGCACCGCTTGGCGGATGCATTCGGCAATCTCTTTCGGTTGTCGGGCGTGACGTGGACGGAGCAACACGGCAAACTCTTCTCCGCCGTACCGGGCTGTCATGCCGTCTTCACCAACCGCCTTGGCGATTGTTGTCGCCACTCGCTCGAGACAAGCGTCTCCGGCCAAGTGTCCGTATGTATCGTTGTACATCTTGAACGCATCGATATCGAGCAATAAGAGGGCGATCACGTCGCCGGTCTCCGCAACCTCCTCCCACATCCGTTCGAACCGTTCGTCGAAGGCACGACGATTCCAAATGCCGGTCAACGCGTCATGGAGCGAGCGATGGATGAGTGCTTGTTTACTCCGTTCAAGTCGGAACGTATGCATGAACGTCATCAACAATAACAATGCAATTCCCACGACAATCACGATGACCCATTTCGCCGAGCTCGAGGCGGTGTCACTACGAAGTGACGCCTGTTGGATGATTTTGTCGATCTCCTCACGAATCGCCGCATCGACGGCCCGAAATTGGTTGATATAGGCAATGCCACTGTAGCGACGCGCGTTCGCCATGTCGATGTCTCCGGACTCGACAAGTCGGATTTGCGATTTGTGAAACATCTCCATTTGGCGGATCAGCGGCATCGCCTCGTCTTGAATCAATTCCTGCATGACAGGATGACGGTCGTCGAGTTCGTTTATGATTTGAATCGTCTCTGCTAATGAGCGCTTCGTCGCCTCATACTGTTCGAGCGACAGCGTATCTTGATTGTATGTATAGCCACGGACCGACAGCTCTTGGTCGAGCAACAGACGGAGCAACTCTGAGGCGGCGTTCGCGATCGGAATCGCCTCTTCGACGATCCGTCGGTTCTCCTGCTCGATGTCTTGAAACGCGCTATAACTCCAGACGCTCGTTAAAAACAACGCCATCAAGGAGATGAGTAAATATCTTTGTAGTAGCGAGAATTTAGTCTGCACGGCGTCTCTTCCCTTTTTCATAATCGGACCTTCATGTGGTCCCTTCCTTTTCTACTATCGGTCGTGACTCGCTTCACCTCAACTATTTTCAATCGTTCACGGCACATTCCACAAAAAAAAGAGGACCACTTGGATCCTCTTCATCAAGCTCAATCTTATTTTGTTCCAAACAACCGGTCACCCGCGTCACCGAGTCCTGGGACGATGTAACCATGGTCGTTCAACTTCTCGTCAAGTGCGGCGAGATAGATTTCGACGTCCGGGTGTTCAGCTTGAACACGCTCCACACCTTCAGGGGCTGCACAGAGGCAAGCAAGTTTGATCGACTTGGCACCATGCTTTTTAAGCGCGGCAATCGCGTCAGCGGCAGAACCACCTGTCGCAAGCATCGGGTCGACGACGATGAAGTCACGCTCTGTAACGTCCGTCGGCAACTTGAGATAGTATTCGTGCGGCTCGAGCGTCTCCGGGTCACGGTACAAACCGATGTGACCGACTTTGACGTTCGGCATCATTTTGAGGAAGCCATCCACCATGCCAAGGCCCGCCCGTAAAATTGGGACGATTCCCAATTTCTTGCCGGCAATCATCTTCTGTGTCGATACAGAGACAGGTGTCTCGATTTCTACATCAGTAAGCGGAAGGTCGCGTGTAATTTCATATGCCATGAGTGACGAAACCTCGTCTACGAGTTCACGGAACTGCTTTGTCCCCGTCTCTACTTTGCGCATAATCGTCATCTTGTGCTGAATCAATGGGTGGTCATAAACGTGTACTTTGCCCATCATGCTTCACTCCTCTCTCAATCTCTCTTGAGCATTGTACCCTAACTTTTCTGAGAAAGGTAGAGTCAACTTCTGTTTTCTAAGAGGTCAGACGAAACCCGAAGGAGCGGAATCGATCCTTCGGGCTTCAGGTGACATATCGATTAGAATTTGAAGAAATTTAGAAACCCGGTTGTCTTGTGCTTCACTTTTTCGCACATCTTGCCTTTGGCGGCGTGGTGGTGTTTTGACGTTTCATGCTTGACCGCATGTTTTTTCGCGTGTTTCTTTGCCTTTTTCTTTTCTTTCTTTTCCTGCTTTAACTCGGCTTTTGTCTTTTGTGTCGACTCGGTTTTTGACGACGTCTGTTCTTTCGTCGACGTAGTCGGTTTCGTTGGCGCTGTCGTTGGTTGGGCGACTGGTGTTGTTGCCGTTTCTGTCACAGGCTTCGTTGTTGTCGTTTCGACCGGCTTCGGCGTTGTCGTTTCGGCCGGCTTCGGCGCTGTCGTTTCGACCGGCTTCGGCGCTGTCGTTTCGACCGGCTTCGGCGCTGTCGTTTCGGCCGGCTTCGGCGTTGTCGTTTCAGCCGGCTTCGGTGTTGTCGTTTCGACCGGCTTCGGCGTTGTCGTTTCAGCCGGCTTCGTTGCCGGTGTCGTATCTGCCGTCCGTGTCACGAGCCCCGCGTTCCAGTTCACGTAAGCATCTGCTTCATGGAAGTGGATGAACCCAGAATCTTTGGCGAGCTTGTGGCTGTCGGCGCTTTGACGCGTCGAAATCGTGAGCGTCTTGACCGAATGCGATGCATCGACCGCTTGTAATTTCTTGATCATGTTTTGTGACCACGCGTCACTCTTGATAGTATCGGCGTTGAAGCTCTCCCACATGATGCCGTCGACGTATTGTGCCGTCGACGTTTCAAGTGTATCGAAGCCCCAGTTTTGAACCATGGCGATATCCCCATAGCGGGCCCGCGCTTGTTTCAAGAAGTTGACGAGACCGTCCCGTTGCTGCTTGAGCACGGTCGGATTGTTCAAATGTTCGTTATCGATATCACCGACCGTGTCCATGAACACGCCATCGATGCCTTTGGCGATAACTTGGTTCTGGATTTCCGTAAGGAGTAATCCTTGGAAATGTGGCGAGGCGATGTTCGTCAAGTACGAGTCCCATTCCGAGTAATGGACACGTTGTCCGTTACGCGTAAAGAAGTCCCCTGACTGAAGTTTTGACATGAGACCAGTGTTCCATGTCGCGACTTCCATGACGCTAATATAACCGAGCACTTTTGTCCCGCGCGCTTTGATTTGCTCCACTTGCGCTTTCGTGTAATGGAGCGGCTCAATGATGACGAGATCGTAGTTCTGCATATCTTTTAAAATCGTTTCAGTTGGATGGCCATAATACACCTGATAGTTCTTCACACCGTCGAGTGGGTTCATGGTTTGCGCCCCCGTTTTAGACATGTTCAGACTAACAATCAACAACACTACCGTTAGAGACATCATTAACTTTTTCAATTTCACTACTTATTCCTCTCCTGATGACTGACAAAACGTGGTGACGGACGATGATGGTTGAATGGAGTTGTGTCTCGTTGCTCCCCCTTTTCTGTTTATTCAAATGACGAGAAGGTTAGTGCTGTGTGTTTTATGAATGTATCGGATTCGTATATGTAATGTTGAACCTTCGCAAAAAAAATTATAGGATAGTTTTTTACGAAAACATAGTGTCAATTTGACAACAAAAAACCGCTTCACGACATGAAAGTGTCATGAAACGGGTAAAAAATAAGTTATTTGGTCATATGTACGTATCCAGCATCGACTCTAATTCGAGTCGATCAATCAAGTAAACCTGTTTCGTCTTGATATCCATCAATTGAATGGTATCTTCCCCTTCCTCCATCCAGACGTCAAACCGTTGTTCGGTCAATTGCTCATAAACCGCGATTGTGCCACATCGTTCCCCGGTCAGTTCTTTACTACTCGGCTTCGCATGCGATAACAATTCAAACAGGTCGCTCGTACTCGGACCACCGAGATGCGCGATTTTTGTCTCGGTCTCATACGTCACCAAACGCATCGACTCTTTTTGCTCCGATGTAATCGTCAACTCACCGGCTCCAGGACGTTTCACCGTCCCCCATACTTCGACCACGGTCCCATAACGTTCCGACAACTCGGTCGATGCCTGCTCGGTGATTTCTCCAATTGGTGCACTGGATAGGACGACCCGCTTCAAGAGTCGACGTGCATTCGAATCTGATGGGAAAACAACTTCTAACGAGTCGATGGCGACGTGTTCGCCAGTGAAAAGGGATGAGAAGACGGTACGTTCCCACGCATCTTCCCTTCCAATCTGGAGCGCAATCCGTCGATCCGCCAATTGCGTTAAGAACGCAAAACCTTCATTTTTGCCACTTTCGAAGACGAATAATTTCGGCTCGATCAATTGACCTGTCGCTACACCATCCTGAAAGACTTCGTACGCGACGTGGAGCGCACCCCGGTCCGGCGTATGGTAACGGAAGACAGAACCTGGGATCATCGTCTCGTGCGCTTCATTGACTGAGAAAGACTGTAACACGTTTTCGCCGTTCGGTTCGGGAATGAACGAGAACGTGTCACCGACATCGATTTCAAGAAGATTCGCCGTAACGGCAGTCTCGAACTCTACGATTTCATCTGTCAGGAAGACGCGTGCGTTTTGCTCGTTACTGTTCAAGCAAGAGACGTAGCGAGCGTCCCCGCTCCGCCAATATTTAATGGTCTTGCTGCCCAACTCGTTGTAGAAAGGATGACGGAATGTGATTGTCGCCACTTCGGCCCGGCGTATCGGCAACACGCCTGTCGGTTTTTGTTCACAATAGTTCAATAATCGCGACTTTAACGCGGACGTCAACGGGACGTTTTGATCTTGTTGAATCGCGTACGTCGACAATGGTCGCAAATTGAGCGCGTTGATTTCGTTCACCCCGCACCCGCTCAATAAGAGTGTAGCTAACCCGATTAACCTAATCGCATCTTTCACCCCGCTCGCTCCTTTCACATATATTTGGGCACTGTCACCTAAAATTTTCTTTTTCACTTTATCATACAATAATAATTACTTATACAGTTAGAAGAACACACAAAAAATGCCACTTGTGTGGCATTTTTTTAGTCGTCATCTCGGTCGTCGGCTTGGTCATCTTGATCGTCGCTTTGATTATCTTGATCATCCCGGTCATCCTCACGTTCAATCTCTTTCACTTGCTGTTGAAGGTTCAACTCGAGTTTGACACGGTCACCAGCTTTTGGCGCCTCGTCGTCAAGCACGTAGCGGCTCGCGAGTTTGAACGTCTCTGACTTGCCGTCACGCTCGATTGTCACGTCACGGTCAGACAGGCTGACGAACGTGCCGTAGATGTCGAAGTCGTCACTCTCACGGTCGACTTCCTTCACTTCCTCGTTTTGATTGAATTCCAATTTGACGCGGTCCCCTGCTTTCGGTGTATCGTCGTCAATCTCATGACGGTCCGCGAGCGGATACGTCGATTCTTTACCGCTGAAGCTGATCGTCACGTCACGGTCTGATAGGCTGACGAGGGTACCATACAATTCATAATCATCGTCATCGACCGAACGGACCGGTGTATCGTTCGATGCTGATCCTTCTGACGAAGTGGCTGCTTCTTGACTCGCATCATCTTGCGCATCGTCTGCGGCATCATTCGTTCCGCTGTTCACGCTATCGACCGCGCGTGGAACGATGACCGTGTCCGTCTTGTCGTTCGCGACATACAACCCGATTCCGGCGACAGCTAGTACCGCCAACCCGACTCCTAATATCCATCCGATTAATTTCATGATGTTTCCTCCTCGTTTCATGTGGTGAACTTGTTCTACATCTTCATCATAGAACGGTGACCTTACAGCACCACGAGGATTCCATTAGAAAATGATGAGAATCTGCGAAAGTTTTGTCATTTTGTGACGTAGAAGACGCTGCCGTCCGGCGCGTTCGCATAACTGCCGACCGTCCATCCGTTCAAATCCGCCACTTCCTTGGCGATGGCGAGACCAAGTCCGCTACCACTCCGGTCCCGTGCCTCATCAAGTCGATAGAACCGATCAAATAACCGTGCCCGGTCCTCCTCATTGAGCATCGTCCCATGGTCGCGTACTTCGATGCGATCCGGCGTCATCGTCACGCGCGTGTCAGTCGCATACTTCAAGCTGTTGTCGATGAAGATGATGACGAGCCGTTGCAACGAATCGCGATGCCCCTGCCATGCTCCCATCGCCTCGATTGGCACGTGGACCCCATGCGATCGTTCAAACCGCTCGGTCAATTGTCCGGCCAATTCGTTCAGCTCGATCGGCTCGGTCTCCACTTCTTCAAGTGAGGAGAAACGGCTCAACTCGAGCATCGGTTCAATCAAGTCTTCGCGCATTTGTCTGGATTCGGTCAAAATATGGTCGATCGCCTCGTCACGGACGGCCGGGTCGCTCTGTCCCCAGCGCCGGAGCAGTTTGGCGTATCCTTCGATGACCGTGAGCGGCGTCTTCAGTTCATGTGAAACATCGGCGACGAAGCGCCGTTGTTGCTCCATCGACCCTTCGACCCGACCAATCATCTGATTGAAGCCGGTTGCGAGCGTCGACACTTCATCTTGGCTCGTGCCCACATCGATCGTCTCGAGCGTGCCCGATTCCGTGATTCGTTCCATCGTCGTTTCGAGACGGCGGAGCGGAATGAGTCCTTGCCTGACGATCCACAGACTGCCGACGAACGTCATCGCCACGGCGATCAAGAAGATGACGAGAAAAATCGTCGCGAGCGTCTGGAGCGTCTCGCTCACGGCCGCGTCTTGAAACGCATAGCCGAGCCCGTTCGATGTCGCGATGACGAACCAATCGTCGACGAGGGCCGGTTCGCCAAAATTGACGGGAAACCGCAGACCTTCCTCGGCCTGTCCGCCGATGATGCCCCAATCACCGTTCGCTTGTCGCTCGAGCACGACACTGTCCTCGTGCAACGACAAGACGGCTTGCCGATTCCGCTCGTCTTCTTCGAGCAAGTTGAGCGCTTGGCGCAAGACGTCATAGCGGGCGTCGACGATCTGTTGGCGTGAGACGAGCCAGGCGACGCCGAACGAGGTGATGAGGAGGAACAACATGAACCCCGCCATCGCCAGGGCGATTTTCGTCCGTAGCTTCATCTTATTCACCACGCTTCAACATATAACCGACGCCTCGGACCGTCTGAATCCAAGACCCGCCGAGTTTCTTGCGGACATAGCGGATATACACGTCGACGACGTTCGTGTCGCCGTAATAATCAAAACCCCAGACGTGCTCGACGAGTTGGTCGCGCGTGAGCACTCGCTCCGGATGTTCGAGCAAATAGACGAGCAAATCGAACTCACGCCGGGTCAAGTCGATCTTCTGACCTTCGCACAACACCTCGTGGCGATTGACATCGACGGTCAACCCTTCATAAGACAAGACCCGTTCGCTCGTATCGACTTGGACATGTTGCCGCATCCGTAAAAACGCCCGAATCCGTGCGAGCAACTCTTCCATCTCGAACGGTTTCGTGATGTAATCGTCGGCTCCGAGGTCGA
This sequence comes from Exiguobacterium sp. SL-9, assembly GCF_004336985.1. Taxonomy (GTDB): domain Bacteria; phylum Bacillota; class Bacilli; order Exiguobacteriales; family Exiguobacteriaceae; genus Exiguobacterium. The sequence goes on along the minus strand of NZ_SJUO01000003.1, from coordinate 263,443 downwards.
GCCCGCTCACTTTATCGTAGCGGTCCCCGCGTGCCGTCACCATCAATACCGGGAGGAGCGGCTGCTCTTCTTTGACGCGGCGCACGACTTCGAGTCCGCTCATCTGGGGCAGCATGACATCGAGCAACATCAAGTCAATCCCGCCGGTGAGCGCCCGGTCGAGCCCGGCCCTCCCGTCATGGGCGACCTCGACTTGATAACCGGCATGCATAAGTTCAAGTTCGAGCAGTCTAGCAATTTTAGCATCGTCTTCGACGACGAGAATCGTAGGCATGATGTTCATCCTTTCTCAAAAAAACGCCGAGCAGTCCGCCCGACGCATCATTTATGTGTTCCCGGATTCCTCAATCAAAAAACGGGCGAACCGCTTCCGGAATCGCTTGTTCGACGCGTAGCTCGAGCGAGTCGCCGATTTGGTCAAACCTCGTCTCAAATCCTTCTACTTGAAACGCCACATCGGTCCCGACTTGGGCGATTTGGTCAAGCCAAGCGTTACCGGTCAAGGTGAATAATAAGAAGCCGGCGACTCCTGCCGCCATGAGTGTCAATGCGAGCGCACCGACGGCCACTCCTCGAATCAATCTTCCAATCTTTCCTCTGCTAGTTGAGCGCATATGTCCCTCTCCCTTATCCTTTTTCTTTACTGTACGGGAGCGAGCTGAGAAAGAACGGTGAAACAGATTAGAATTTGATGAGAAAAAAGGCCACAGCGCGCTGCGACCTCATTCTTCTTCGAGCACCGATTTGGCGATCGGAGCCCAATACGTCCCGTCCATGGCGGCGACCTCGGCGAGCGTCGTCCGGTACGTGTCGTCCCCGGCCTTCTTCTCGGCGATGCCTTTCATCCATAGAACGTCCGCCTTATATCCCGACTCTGGATAACTGTCGACGTAGGCGGCATAGTCATCGATTTCCGCTTCGCCGAGCTTGTTGTCGACGAGCAACCGATAAAACCCGACCGCCTGCTCCTGCCCGGCTTTCGCTTTGCCGACGAGAAGCGCATCGGCTTCCTCGTATCGTTTGTCCGAGACGAGCGTCTCGACTTTAGATAGCGGGATGACAGCCGGTGCCTCAGGCGATGCGACCGTCTCGTCTGTCTCATCCTCCGTTTGCAACGCCTCGTTCGCTTCCTCAAGTCGTGCGACTTCTTGCTCGAGTTCTTCTAACCGTTTCGCAAGCGCCTCGTCTTCGGTCACTGTCATGACTCGTTCGTCGGATGCGGTCGGCGTCACTGGAGGCGGCGCCGAATCCGGCCAAAAGGCGAGCGCAACCAGCCCGAGTGCGACGACGAGCGGCAGGCCGAGCCAAGTCTTGTCCCATTTGAAGGCGTTACGCCAGTCCGACAAGTCCGCGTGACCGATGACAGCCGGCGAGAACGAACGAAAGCGGCGCTTGGCCGCCTTCTTTCCGTTCGCTTTCACTTCGAGCGCGAGCCCGAGCCGATGAAACGCCGCCGGCACTTTCATCCCGAGAAGCGGTACGATCCGTTCACTTGCCTCGATATAATAGCCGTGGTCGAGTAGCGTCGTGACGACACCGAACTCGTTCGCGACGAGGCGAAACGTCGGGTCGTGCTCCCCTTTTCTTGCGAGCCATTCTGTCATATCGATGAGCGGCAGTTCCGCGAGTTCCCGATCTGCGAGTGTCCGTACGTCCATTCGTCAGCCTCGTTCAGGATAGAGCGGGAACTTCGCCGTCAACGTGCGCACGGCTTCGTGCGCTTCGGCGAGTACCGCCTCATCTTCATGGTTCGTCAAGACACGTCCGATCAGGCGAGCGACTTCACGCATGTCATCTTCTTTCAATCCGCGTGTCGTCATCGCTGCCGTCCCGAGTCGAATCCCGCTCGTGACGAACGGTGATGCCGGATCGAATGGAATCGTATTTTTGTTGACCGTGATACCGGCCGCGTCGAGCGCGTGCTCAGCCGCTTTCCCGGTAATGTCGATGCCGCGGAGGTCAACGAGGAGAAGGTGGTTATCCGTACCGCCCGATACGATGCGGAGCCCTTCCTCTTCTAGCCCTTGCGCGAGCACTTGTGCGTTCTTGATGACTTGTGCCTGATAATCTTTGAACTCAGGTTGAAGCGCTTCTCCGAACGCCACTGCCTTCGCAGCGATGACGTGCATGAGCGGACCGCCTTGAATCCCTGGGAAAATCGACTTATCGATCGCCTTGGCGAACTCTTCTTTACAGAGAATCATGCCGCCGCGTGGACCGCGAAGCGTCTTGTGCGTCGTCGTCGTCACGAAATGCGCGTGCTCGACCGGGTTCGGGTGAAGCCCGGCCGCGACGAGACCGGCGATGTGGGCCATGTCGACCATGAGGTAGGCACCGACGCTATCAGCGATTTCACGGAACTTAGCGAAATCGATCGTCCGTGGGTACGCCGAAGCACCCGCGACGATGAGTTTTGGTTTATGTTCTTTCGCGAGGGCAGCGACAACGTCGTAATCGATATGTTCTGTCTCTTTGTCCACACCGTATTCGACGAAGTTGTATTGAACGCCTGAGAAGTTGACCGGACTTCCGTGCGTCAAATGACCACCGTGTGACAAGTTCATGCCGAGCACCGTGTCACCAGCTTCAAGGACTGTAAAGTAGACGGCCATGTTCGCTTGGGCACCCGAGTGCGGTTGGACGTTGGCGTGTTCTGCACCGAACAGCTCTTTCGCGCGGTCGCGGGCCAAGTTCTCGGCCACGTCGACAAACTCACACCCACCGTAGTAACGGCGACCTGGATAACCTTCTGCATACTTGTTTGTGAGCACGCCGCCTTGCGCTTCCATGACTGCTTCTGAGACAAAATTCTCCGAGGCAATGAGTTCGATGTTCTCGCGTTGACGTCCAAGCTCGTGTTGCATTGCTTCAAACAATTCCGCATCCTGCACTTTCAACTTCGTCGTGTTTACCATGTTGAAACCCCCTCTGAATGTCTAAAAATCAACACCCCCATCGTAACATATGCTTCTTTTTTTGGGTATCGTCTAATCAGAGGTCAAGTTGGGTATCATAATGAAGAAGACGATTAGAGGAGGATTTGTATGATTGAGACAAAACAGATCACAATTACCCCGTTTGAACGCGAGCGGACGGTTCGGATTTATACACCAGTGGATTACGACACGACGGACAAACGTTATCCCGTGCTCTATATGCATGACGGACAGAACGTGTTCGCTGACGAGGACGCGAGCTACAAGATGAGCTGGCGCGCCGGCGAGTATTTGGATGCTTCGAAACGTGACTTGATTATCGTCGGCATTGACAGCGCCCCAGGCGAGATGCGGCTCGACGAATACGGCCCGTGGGAAAACCCGTACATCGGCGAGAGCCTGCTCGGCCAAGACGTAGCGCTCGGTGGCCAAGGATCGGCTTATATCGAATATATCGCCCAAGAGTTGAAGCCGATGATTGATGCGGACTATCGGACGAATCCGGACGAGACGGCGATGATGGGCAGCTCGATGGGGGGCTTAATCTCGATTTACGCCGCTTGCGTCTATCCCGACGTCTTCAAACGCGTCGCTTCGTTGTCCTCAGCGTTCTGGTTCAACCAGACCGAGCTCGAGCAGTTGATCGAGTCAAGCGATTTGAGTGGTGTCGAACGTCTGTATATGGATGTCGGCCGCAAAGAAGTCGAGCAACCGACCGCGGACGGACCGACGAACGAGATGTATCTCGAGTCGAGCGAACGCGTCTATGCGCTCCTCCGTGACAAAGTCGACCACATCCGCTTCGAGGTCATCGAGGAAGGCGTGCATAACGAGCTCGCTTGGCGTGAACGGTTCCCGATGGTCCTTTCCTACTTGTTCAGTGAAGAGTTATAACATACAAAAAAGCCGGTCCTCACGACCGGCTTTCGTTATTTCGCTGGATAGTGGGCCCGGGGGCCGCCAATCAGTTTCGGCCGCGTGACGGCGAACGTGACATACGCCTCGCCGAGCTGCTTCGCCGACAATCGGACCGGGATCGCGACCGGTTTCAAGTGCATGCCGATCAGCGTCGACCCGATATCGATGCCGGCATCTGCTTGAATCGATTCGACGACGCACGGAGCCTCGAAGCTCTCATACGCCTTCTCGGCCATCGCCCCGCCCGCTGCGCGGACCGGCACGACCGTCACTTCCGTCAAACCGAACTGTTTTTGCGTCCGGCGCTCGACCGTGAGCGCTCGATTGATATGTTCACACCCTTGGAAGGCAAGATGGACACCGGTCTTGTCGCGAAACGTCAGAAACGCTTCGATGAAGTCCGATGCCACATCAATCGACCCGGCTTTCCCGATCGTCTTCCCGACGACCTCACTCGTCGAACAACCGATGACGAGAATCTTTTCCTCATCTAACGGAAACCGTTCATGCAACTCCGTCAATAAGTTCAAAAGCTCCGCCTTCATCGCCGTCACTTCGTTTCGTAAGCGCTCATCTTGTCGACACGGTTCGAGTGGCGTCCGCCCTCGAAGTCTGTATCGAGCCATGTCGCCACTAAATCGAGTGCAAGTCCCGGTCCGATGACGCGCTCGCCCATCGTCATGATGTTCGAGTCGTTGTGTTGACGCGTCGCTTTCGCGCTGAACGAGTCGTGCACGAGTGCCGCCCGGATGCCTTTCACTTTGTTGGCAGCGATGCCGATGCCAATCCCAGTCCCGCAAATCAAGATGCCACGGTCGAACTCGCCGGCTGCGACAGCTTCAGCGACCGGAATGGCCACGTCTGGGTAATCGATCGACTCGGCCGAGTGTGTCCCGAAGTCCTTATACTCATGACCGAGCTCTTCCAATAGTCCGATGATGTCTTTCTTCAAGTTGAATCCGCCATGATCGGCGCCAATTGCGATTTTCATTCGTTCATTCCCCCGTCTTCTTTGGTAGGCGTCTCGGTGGTTTCGTCACCTTTGACCCGTCATTCGTCAATTTTAGCACAAGTCGGTTCACGAGTGGTTCGAGTTCATTTCGAACTTGGCGATAGACGTTCATCGACCCTCCGAACGGATCGTTGATATCACGCTCGAGTCCCGTGACGAACTCATATAACGTGAACGTACGGTCAGCCAAATCCGGATTCGTGTCCCGAATCTGTTCACGATGCGCCCGCGTCATCGTCAAGATGACGTCCGCCCAACGTCCGAGGACGTCGTCGAATGTCTGCGTCACATGATCGAGCTCAATCCCTCGTTCACGCAACACTTGGAGTGCATTTTCTGATGCGTCGAACCCTTGCATCGTCCGAAGACCGGCCGAACGAATATCAAACTCGTCCCCCGTCACCTTCGAGCGAAGCAGGGCCATCGCCATCGGGCTTCGGCATGTGTTGCCACTACATATGAATAATACGCGTTTCATTGACATCGCGTGATCCTCCTCTATGTCCTTAAGCCTCTTCCTGTGGACGGATGACTTTACCACCTGCCGCCTTGTAGAGGCGGTTATAGACGGCAAGAGCGACTCCCGTCGGTTCAATCCGATTCACGTAAATCTCTTCCACATCCGTCTCATCAAACTTTCGCAACGCCTCATACAAACGCCGGGCCGCTGTCTCCATCGAAATCCCGAGAGAGAGGGTGACGTCAGCCGGGGTCGTCGCTTCATCGAATACGAGTGCGCCAACTCGCTTGCCCGCCGCCTGCCGTGTCGCAATGACACGGATGAGGTCGTCGCGTCCTCCTTCAACTAAATAAAGAGGTGCGCTCGGAGCGTAGTGGGTGTACTTCATTCCTGGTGATCGTGGCGCAGCTGATTCATCGCTCAAGTTGGCATCGAGAATGACCGGGCCGATGACCGACTCAATCGCTTCTTTCGTCACGCCGCCCGGACGTAAAATCGTCGCCGGTTCCGTCGTGCAGTCGATCACGGTCGACTCGACACCGATGCCTGTCGGTCCCCCATCCATAATACCCGCGATCCGACCGGTCAAATCATCTGCCACGTGCCGGGCCGACGTCGGGGATGGACGTCCCGAACGGTTCGCACTTGGTGCTGCCAGTCCAAGACCGGACGTGCGGATCAAATCGAGTGCGGCCGGGTGATCCGGCATCCGCAATCCAATCGAATCAAGACCAGCTGTCACAAGTGACGACGCCCGACCGTTCGACGGTAAGATGATGGTCAAGGCACCGGGCCAAAACGCGTCCATCAAGCGTCTCGCGACCGGCGGGATGGTTTGCGCGAAATGCTCGGCCTGTTCGACCGAGGCCACATGGACGATGAGCGGGTTGTCAGACGGTCTGCCTTTCGCCTCAAAAATCTTTTTGATAGCGACATCGTTCGTCGCATCTCCAGCGAGTCCGTAGACGGTTTCCGTCGGCATGGCGATCACCTCGCCCGTCCGCAAGAGACGTACCCCTTCCTCAACTTCTGTCGGCTTGATCCATTTCGTTTCCATGCGCAATCCCTTCCCTCACGGCGTAGACGATTCGGTCTTTGCCGTTTATATCTTTTAAAATACCCGTTTCTGCTTCAGGATAACGTTCGGACAGGTACGATTTCACAACTTGTCCTTGATTATACCCGATTTCAAATGCAATCAATTGCCAATCGGCACACAAGACGCGCATCGAGTCGGCGATTATTTTTCGATAAAACTCGAGTCCGTCCGCTCCTCCGAACAAAGCAAGGTGAGGTTCATAGCTCGCGACCGTCTCATCGAGCAGTTCATCCGCCTCGATATAAGGCGGATTCGAGACGAGGACGCGAATCGAATGATCGGCAAGCGGGGTGAGGCAGTCTCCTTCATGGAAGGACACATCGGCCCCGAGTGATGCTGCGTTTCGTTTCGCGACAGCGATCGCTTCCCGGGAAATATCGACCGTTTGGACGCGGACGCCGAGTTCGAGACTGAGCGTGACGGCGATCGCGCCGCTTCCCGTCCCGATATCGACGATGTCATCATCGGCCACGTCTTGCACATGCTTGACGACCCATTCAATCAATTCTTCCGTCTCCGGGCGCGGAATCAAGACGTCACGATTGACCTCGAACATCCGTCCGAAAAACGGGGCGTGACCGATCAAGTGTTGCACCGGTTCGCCCGCAATCAGACGCTCGAACCCTGCTTCAAACGATGCTTCTTCTTCCGGTGTCAATTCGTCTGACAAACGGATGAGCAGTCCTGTCCGGTCGACGTCGAGGACGTGCATGAGCCACCACTCTGCTGTCGAGGCGTCACGATTCATCGCCAACAGATCCCGTTCCGCTTGTTTCAGCTTCGCCGCGATCCGCATCAATCGACATCCTCCATCAGACGGGCCTGTTCGTCCATGACAAGGGCGTCGATGATATCTTCAAGTTCCCCGGCGAGGACACGGTCGAGCTTTTGAAGTGTCAGTCCGATACGGTGATCGGTCACACGGCTCTGTGGGAAATTATACGTCCGAATCCGCTCCGAACGGTCACCCGTTCCGACGGCAGATTTCCGTTGTGCCGACAGTTCTTCGAGGTGCTCGCTCTGCATCTTGTCATAGAGACGGGCCCGGAGTACTTTGAGCGCTTTATCTTTGTTTTTATGCTGTGACTTCTCATCCTGACACGAGACGACGAGCCCCGATGGGATGTGCGTCAAGCGCACGGCCGATTGGGTCGTGTTGACTGACTGACCTCCCGGACCAGAGGATGTGAACGTATCGACGCGAACGTCTTTCATATCGATGTGTACTTCGACGTCTTCCGCTTCCGGCAACACCGCGACGGTCGCCGTCGACGTGTGGATGCGTCCGCCCGACTCGGTCGACGGGACGCGTTGAACCCGGTGCGCCCCATTCTCGAACTTCAGTTTCGAGTAGGCGCCGGTCCCGTTGATCAGGAACGTCACTTCTTTGAAACCGCCAAGTTCTGTGTAGTTGGCGTCAATCAATTCGGCTTTCCAGTTCTGACGTTCGGCGAACCGTGTGTACATCTTGTACAAGTCGCCCGCGAACAGGGCCGCCTCGTCCCCGCCGGCCGCCCCGCGAATCTCGACGATGACGTTCTTGTCGTCGTTCGGGTCTTTCGGCAATAAAAGTACACGCAGTTTCGCCTCGAGCGCCTTCACTTCAGGCTCGAGGAGCGTCATCTCTTCTTTGGCGAGCTCGCGCATGTCGGCATCGAGCGTGCGGTCCTCAAGCATGAGTTTCGCTTCTTTATACGCCGTGCTCGTCTCTTTATAGTGGCGGTACGCCTGTACCGTCTCCTCGAGTTGCGATTGTTCTTTTGAATATTGTCGTAATTTATTCGCATCGCTGAGCACTTCTGGGTCAGCGAGCATCTCATTTAATTGCATATAGCGTTCTTCTAATACGCTCAAACGGTCAAACATGATGATCCGTCCTTTCTCCGTCAAATCGAACTGTCTTCATTATAGCAAAAAACGAACCGCCGGGGCGGTCCGTTGACGTCAGTCGGCCACTGTATGGCGGACCGGGCGTGGTTTATTCGGGACGTCATGGCAATGGCGGCAACGCGGTTCGTATGACTCCGAGGCGCCGACCAAGATAACCGGGTCCTCAAAGCGAGCCGGTTCTCCGTCAATCAATCGTTGCGTCCGCGAAGCCGGCGCTCCGCATGATAGGCAAATCGCCTGCAACTTCGTGACGAACTCCGCACGCGACAACAGTTCTGGCATCATCGTGAACGGCTCACCTCGGAAGTCCATATCGAGTCCGGCGCAGATGACACGTTTGTCTTCTGACGCCAATTGCTCAATCACATCGACGATTCCTTCGTCGAAAAATTGAACCTCATCGATGGCGATGACTTGCGTCTCTTCACGCACCGCATCGTACAAATCTTGACTCGATTGAATCGGCACGGCCACGACCGAGTTGCCGCTATGTGAGACGACATTCTCTTCGTGGTACCGGTCGTCGATCGCTGGTTTGAACACTTGGACAGGGATTTTACCGTAATGCGCCCGACGGACACGGCGGATGAGTTCCTCCGACTTCCCAGAAAACATACTCCCACAAATCACTTCAATCCAACCGTAACGGTTCGTCACATGCATCATTCTACTTCGCCCTCTCCTTCGTTAATCGCTTTCCGATTATAACCATCTTTCGGTCACAGGAAAAGGGTTGACTTCTAACAAAAATCGGAACGGCATGCTACCGTCCCGATTTTGCTTCATTCGTCTGCCGCTTCTTCTTTTTTATAATCGATCAACTGCAATTTTCGAGCGAGCGGACGAATCGTCAATCCGTGCAATGTCACGGAAATAAAGACGAGCCCGATCGTGAGCGGTAGCATTTGCGACGCGTCAGCAATACCAAGATGCGCCACTTCCTCTGCGAAGAAACCGGCGACCGTCATCGCGACAATTCCACGCGGTGCAATCCATCCGATGAAGCCGCGCTCACTGAGCGGAAGGCCGACCCCCATCGTCGATCCGTAAATCGCGAGCGGACGGACGAGAAACAAAATACCGGCAATTGTCAGCAGGAGCGGCCATTGGAAGATGTTGAGCAGTTCATCGCGTGATAACGACGCCGTCAACAAGATAAACACCGATGAGATGAGCAAGATCGAGATGTCTTCTTTAAATGATTGTAACTCCTCGATGATCTCCTCATCACGATGTTTCGTATTCGCCATCGTCATCCCCATCGCTGTCACGGCGAGCAGACCGACTTCATGCATCATAAATTCACTCAATGAAAACAAAATCAAGACGGCCGTCAACGTGACCGAGGCCCGGAGATAACGAGGGATTTTCTCACCGACAAACCAACCCATCAACACGTGCCCGAACAAGTAACCGAGACCGATGCCGACGAGACAAGCGCCCGCGAACAATAATTGCATCCATAAGTCCATTCCTTCGTAAACGATATAGCCAAGGCGGATGACGAACAAACCGAGGAGGGCACCGACCGGGTCGACGATGATCCCTTCCCATTTCAAAATGGCACCGACGCGATCTTTCAAATGCGCCTGGCGTAACAACGGGATGACGACCGTCGGACCAGTGACGACGAACAACGCCCCCATCGTCCAAGCCACGACCCAATGCAGGCCCCCGACGTATTGAATCAACAGTGAGGCCCCGACGAACGACAACGTCACGCCAATCGTCACGATACGGACGATGGACCGGCGAAATTGATTGATTTCACTAAAGTGGAGGCCGAGGCTTCCCTCGAACAAAATAATGGCGACCGCAAACGAAATGATTGGACTATACAGTTCACCGAGCAGCTCGCGCGGGTCGAACAATCCAAAAATCGGTCCGGCCAATATACCTGCGACCGTCATGACGATGATGGCCGGGATTTGATAGCGCCAGGCTAACCATTGCGACAATATGCCGACCCCGATCAATAAACTGATACTAATCAGCACGAATTCCATAAAAGCCCCCTCACGTCAGTCTTTCGTCTATTTACCCATCAGAAGACAATAAAAAACCGCCAAGGGCAATCCCTAGGCGGTGTGCATACAAGTTGACGATTAACGTTGGTACTTCTTGTTGAAGCGCTCGATACGACCGTCTGCAGATGCGAATTTCTGGCGACCTGTGTAGAACGGGTGCGAGTCAGAAGATACATCGACACGGATGAGTGGGTATTCGTTACCATCTTCCATCGTGATTGTCTCGTTAGAGTAACGAGTCGAACCAGAGATGAATTTGAACTCAGTCGTCGAGTCCATGAATACGACTTTACGGTATTCTGGGTGGATTCCTTGTTTCATTGCTTTTCAACTCCTTCGGCCCTAAGTATTCTTTCAACCTAGAGAAAGTTCACTAGAATATAATAGCACCCGGTTCACGGATTTACAAGTCCGTTTTCGTTTTTTTCACTGGCCGGCGACTCTTTTTCTTATCGGCCTCGAGCGCCGCAAAAAAGTCGAGGTTCGTTTTCGTTTCGCGGACCCGGCGCAAGAACTGATCGACGAAGTCTGGTGACTCGTTCATCGTGCGACGAATTGTCCAAAGCGAGTCGAGTTCGCCTTTGCCGAGCAGCAATTCTTCTTTGCGCGTTCCCGAACGACGGATGTCGATGGCCGGGAAGATTCGGCGTTCCGCGAGTTTCCGGTCGAGGTGGAGCTCCATGTTCCCCGTCCCTTTGAACTCTTCATAGATGACGTCGTCCATACGTGACCCCGTGTCGACGAGCGCCGTACCGAGGATCGTCAAACTGCCGCCGTCCTCGATGTTACGGGCCGCCCCAAAGAACTTCTTCGGTTTATGGAACGCGGCCGGATCAATCCCGCCGGAGAGCGTTCGACCACTTGGCGGGACAGACAAGTTGTACGCTCGCGTCAGACGGGTGATCGAGTCGAGCAAGATGACGACGTCCTTCTTATGTTCGACGAGCCGCATCGCCCGCTCTAAGACGAGTTCCGAAATCCGGGCATGGTTTTCCGGTGTCTCGTCAAACGTCGAGTAGGCGACGTCTGCGCCCGGCACTGAGCGCTGGATGTCCGTCACTTCTTCTGGCCGTTCGTCAATCAAGAGAATGATCAACTCGACGTTCGGATGGTTCGTCGTGATCGAGTTGGCGATCTCTTTTAAAAGCGATGTCTTCCCGGCTTTCGGCGGGGCGACAATCAACCCACGCTGTCCAAATCCGACAGGCGCGATCATGTCCATGACGCGGACCGACAAATGGTTCGGCTCTGTCTCGAGCACCATCTGCTGTTCCGGATAAATCGGCGTGAGCGCCGGGAAGTAATCCCGATTCCGGGTCGAGTCGGTCGTCTCACCGTTTACCGCCTCGACACTGAGCAGCCCTTGGAACCGTTCGTTCTCTTTCGGTTTCCGGACTTTCCCCGTCACGAGGTCACCGTTGCGAAGATTAAAGCGCCGGATTTGCGAGGCGGCGATGTAGATATCTTCAGACGATTGAGAGTAGTTGATCGGTCGGAGGAAACCGAAGCCGCCATCGTTTTGGGATTGTGGATTCGGCGGGATAATCTCAAGGATGCCTTCGAGGAAATAAAGATCTTTCGATTCAGCCTGTGATTTTAAAATCCGAAACATGAGCTCGCGCTTGCGTGCCTCTCGATATTGGGGCACGTTCACTTCTTTCGCGATCTCATATAATTCTTTCAACGTCTTCGTCTCGAGTTCCCGAAGCGTGTAATTTTTAGCCGGTTCTGTCGTTTGACTCATTCAAGTCACCTGTCTTTCATGATTCTATATTTAAAAAGTAAACGTTCAGTCCTCATTCATCTAATCACAATTTGATCGAACCGTCACTGTTTGAAAAACGGCTTTATGTCAGTCTATTCCCCTGTTATTGAAAACATAACAGCCTTTCCCCTTCCTATGTAACAAACAAGTCTCTATTCTCGCATATTGTTTCAAATATATTACAAGAAAACTGTTTTTGTCTTGTGATTGAAAAATGCCATCGGTCTTGCGCATGATATAGTTTATTTGCACAGGAAACCGGGTAACATACGCAACTTGTGCTCTAAACTTGTTTACACACATCGACCATATACAGCCACTTAGGGTTTTATTTTAAAAAACGGAGGGAAAACAATATGTTAAAGCGTTTCGCATCTATCATTGTCGCTGCCACTCTCGCTTTCTCGGGTCTTGCTTTCACAACAGGTGAACAAGCAGAAGCTGCTAGCGGAAAGTTCGCTTACTCGAAAGTTAACGGTTTGAACATTCGCACAGCACCGTCGCTCACATCGAAAGTTTCAGCAAAAATGAACAAAGGCCAACGCTATACATACCTCGGTAAAGTTGGTTCGTTCTACAAAATCAACTATAAAGGGACTCACCGTTATATCTCAGCTTCATCGACGTATACGTACTTGAAAGCGACGAGCTCGAAGACAACGACTGCCAAAAAAGTAACAACGTCTTCTTCAAGCGCCCGTTCAAAATTGGTTGCTGAGTCGAAGAAGTACCTCGGTACACCTTACCGTTACGGCGGAACGACAACTGCTGGATTTGACTGCTCAGGTTACACAGGTCACGTTTACAAGAAAGCCATCAACAAATCGATTCCACGTGATTCTCGCTCGCAATACGCAAACTCGAAAAAAGTTTCGAAGTCAGCGATTCAAGCCGGTGATCTCGTGTTCTTCTCACACAACGGTCGCACAATCCAACACGTTGGAATGGCACTTAGCAAAACGCAAATGATCAACTCTGAAACAGGCGGTGTTAAATACGCCAGCTTCACATCAGGTTACTGGGCACCACGTTATGTCGGTGCAGGCACGTACCTCTAATTCAAATGATCAAACGACCCGGTTCATTGGAACCGGGTCGTTTTTTTCGTCTCGACGTTTCGTAACACCGTGTCCGTGCTCGTCAACACCGAGAACGTCCCATCCGTCTCCAAGACGACGGCCTCGACTTGATTGAAATCCGTACCGCTCGATCGAATCGCCTGCAACACTTCGATCTCGAGCACCCGTTCACGGCGCATCGTCTCCTCTAAATAAGCACCGTCATAGTAAAGCAGTGCCGGCGTCGACTTGATCAGTTGATTCACCCGTTTTGACCGGGTCGCCAACTTGGCCATGACGTATTGCATGAACACGAGTGTCGCAAACGCGGTCAGTCCGTTCAATAACGGCGTCTGTCGACTCGTCAGTGTCGTGGCCAAAATCGATCCGAGCGCGACGGTGACGATAAAATCGAAAGCGTTCATTTTAGCGAGTGTCCGTTTACCGGAGACTCGCAAGATGAGGATGATCGCCAAGTAGGCACCTACCCCGGTCAGTATGATTTGTATCATTGTTCTCAGTTGATCCATCGTCTCCCTCCTTCTCTACTGCTGTTCCACGAAGCGCATCGATTCAATCCCTGTTCATCTTCCGTTCATCTGGCTTCGTTACGATAAAGCCATCACCTTGAAGGAGTTGTTTTACACCATGGAAAACGTTTGGAGTCTTCGTTTGATTCGCCTCGCCGCCTTGTTTGGTGTCATCGGGACGGCGATCGGTTCGCATATGTCCGGGGCCGGCAGTTATGCCTTTCGTCCGATCCATGCCCATATCTTGCTCGCCGGTTGGTTATCGGTCTTCGCCTGGGGCGTGTTCTATCGTGTCTATTCGGTCCGAAACCAACTGCTCGTCACGATTCACGGATGGACGGCCGTCATCGGATCAATCGGATTGACGAGCGGCATGTGGTTCTATACGATGAACCCGTTCCAATGGAATGAGACCGTCACCCTCGTCTACTTCATCATCGGGGGCACGGTCTCCTTAATCAGTTTTGTTCTCTTTTTGATTGTCACGTTTATGATCGACCAGGACGAGCGGGTATGATTCCCGCTCGTCATTTTTGTTTCAAGGCACCGCGCGCGTTCGTCGCCGCAAACACGACCATGATGACGCTCATTGCCCCGGCGACAGCGAGTCCGGCCGATAACGCGCTCCAGTCGATCGTCGGTTGTGTCAAGACGGCACGCATCCCTTCAAAGATGTACGTCGTCGGATTAAACGTCGCCGCCACTTTGAGCCATTCCGCCTCAATCAACTCTTTCGGGACGAACGTCGTCGACAAGAAGATGAGCGGGAAGAACAAAAGTGTCCCGGCTTGGGCGGCCTGAGCGTTCCGTGTCTTCAAGGCGACGCCGACCGAGTAGCCGGCAAAACCGAGGCCGAATCCGATGGCGAGCAATACCGTGAACAAGAAACCAGGCAGGCCGACCGGGATCGACAAACCGAGCAAGAACGCCACCCCGAAGATGAGGAGTGTCTGGACGAGCAGTTGTAGCATCCCGGCAATCATCGGGCCGAGCACGATCGCCGTCCGCGTCGCCGGAGTCAGAAGCAAGCGGGCGAAATAGCCGCTCTCGATATCACGTACGAGCGCCTGCCCCGTCCCACCGGCCCCACCGACCGCCCCAGAAACGATTGAGACGGGTAAGATGAAGTTCAAATAGGCGGTCCCGTCAAACTGCGGGAGTGAGGCGACGCTCGACAGACCGCTCGTGTACACGAGCAGGAAGAAGACAGAGATAATCAAGTTCGGGATGAATGAAAACGGATTACGAATCGTCGTGATGAGACTCCGTTTCGTGAAGAGCCATGTCTCAGTCCACATCCGGCACACCTCCTTCGTATGATTCGCCGGTCACTTTTAAAAATACGTCATCGAGCGACGGTTGCTTCACGGTAAGACGTTCTGGTTGAAGTCCCTGTTCATCGAGTCGACGGACGATATCCATTAACGTATAGTCGTGCAGTTCGAAGCCAACCTCGAGGCCTGAAGCCGTGTGACCGAACAGACCCGCGGCCGCCGTCGCCTCTTGCGAACTATGAAACATCATCGAAATCGTCTCGCCGCCGACGAGACGCTTCAGCTCTTCCGCCGTCCCTTCACTGACGAGTTTCCCGTGGTGGATGATGGCAATGCGATCGGCCAGTTCATCCGCTTCTTCTAAGTATTGGGTCGTCAGAAAAATCGTCGTGCCGAACTCTTCGTTCAGTCGTCTCACTTCATTCCATATTTCAATGCGACTCGCAGGATCAAGCCCGGTCGTCGGTTCGTCTAAAAACAAGACGGTCGGTCGATGAACGAGTGTGAGCGCTAAATCGAGCCGGCGCCGCATCCCACCCGAATACGTCCCGCTTCTCCGGTCGGCCGCTTCAGTCAACGAAACGACACGGAGCAATTCTTCGGCGCGTGTTTCCGCCTCTTGTTTCGTCATTTTGAATAACCGGCCTTGCAGGACGAGCAGTTCCCTCCCGGTCAATACTTTGTCGATCCCGGTCTCCTGCAGAGCGACACCGATTGACAGTCGGACGTCTTTTTCTTGTTTCACGACATCAAATCCATTTACCCGCGCCTTCCCTTCGGTCGGTCGGACGAGCGTCGTCAACATTTGAACGGTCGTCGACTTCCCGGCCCCGTTCGGTCCAAGGAACGCAAAAATCTCGCCTTCCTGTACCGAAAATGAGATGCCATCGACGGCTGGGACATCCCCGAACGTTTTGACGAGCGATTCCACTTCAATCATCACACACACCTGCTACTAAAAACATATACAAACGTGTTCAACGTTTTGTTTTAGATGGTTTCCTGCTTCGACCTATGTCTCGCATGAGCGAGTTGTGTCCATAGTCCACAGGCGTGAATTCCGATGTAGCCCACCGTATAAGATCTAAAACTTATATGTTGTGTTGTATTATCAGCAGTTACGCTCCCTTTTTTACACCAACACAGTGTAGTCTTTTGCGTTCTTCAAATTGATGCTCGCGTTCCAATCCCTATCCAAACTCATCCCGCAATGTTCACAATCATACGTTCTCACATGTAAGAGCATCTTCTTCCTCTCTCCACAGCACGAACAAATCTGACTGGATGGATAGAACCGGTCCACGCGCCTCAGTTCGATTTCGCATTCGGCACACTTGACCTTCAGCCAGTCGGTGAAATACCCGATCCCGATCTGCTGGAACGCGTTCGAGAGGGTTCGATTCTTCATCATGCCCTTCACATGGAGATGTTCGATCGTGATGAACTGTGGATTCTTCTTCACGATTTTGAGAACGGTCTTTCGCTTGAGGTCCGTCTTGATGTTTCGGATGCGTCGATGCAACCGTTGGACGATTACCTTCTGCTTTTGAAAATTGGCAGAACCTTTTACACGCCGGGCCAGCTTCCGTTGTTGATGCTTCAGACTTTTTGTCAGCTTGGCGAGTTGGTTGGATCTGCTGACGTTCGCCACGTGCTCGCCATCGGACGTATACAGAAACATCTTGATTCCCATGTCGATGCCGATACCTTCGGATGGTCCTGACTTTTTCTTGCAAGCCTCCTGCTCCTCGACCAGTACAGACACGAAGTATCGGTCGCCCTCGCGAGAGACGGTGGCGCTCCTCACACCGGCAGAGGGGATGTATCCTTTCTCTTTCAGCCTTACCTTGCCCAACTTGGGCAGTTGGATGAGATGACGCTTCACATGGATCGTCCCGATCAGGTAGAACGAACCGTAGTCGCTCTTTCTCTTGAAACACGGGAAGGATGCCAGCTTCTTGAAGAACTTCTTATATGCCGTCTCCGCGTTCATGATCGCCTGTTTGACAGCTTTACTCGGGACCTCCTTTATCCACGCGAACTCTTCTCGTCTAGCGTGTTCGTTGTTCAACCACTTGGAGAAGTCGTAGCCTGAGAGGAACGAAGAGTCGGCTTTATACGCCTCTTTGTTCTTTTGCAGATAGAGGTTGTAGACATACCGGCAAGTCCCAATCGTCTTATGGATCATCACTGCCTGCTCGTCGCTCGGCCTGATTTCCGTCCTGTATGCTTTCAACAACCTCCTCATCTCCCTCTATCTTATTTTTGTACTTACGAAGGCCATAAATCCTGCAAGGGAACACATGTATGGTGGAAATCAAGTCTTGGACGAGCTCTTCTTGAGAAGACAGGTCTTCATTGTGGACGACGATCAATTCGGCCCAGTTCTTCTCGAACAATGACTCGAACCAGTCAAAACCGAATCGGATGAATCGGTTTTTGTGCGTCACATACACTTGAGAGATTTCCCCAACCATCACCTCGTCCAACAGAATGTTCCACCTCTTACGCTTGTAATTCAATCCGCTGCCGACATCCTTGATCACTTCGCCGGGGATGGCGCCTCTTGCGTTCAAGAAGTTTCGAAGGAAGTCGACCTGTCAACTTAACAAATTACTATTGAAACCTCCTGTCTTCCCATTCCCGTTCTAGCCGCATATTAAATATGTAAGAACACATCAAAAAAGCTGTGGACGTCATGTCCACAGCTCGAGAGAATCAAGGTTTCATTACCATTTTCGGTTTTTTCTTCAATGAGTGGATGCCTTCGACAAAGCGAACCGTCCCTGACTTGGCACGCATGACGACCGAGTGCGTCTGACCGCCCTGTCCGGTGAACTGGACGCCGCGGAGAAGCTCCCCGTCCGTCACGCCCGTCGCGGCAAAGATGCAGTCTTCGCCTTTGACGAGATCGTCTAGCAATAAAATCCGTCCCGTATCGGCGATGCCCATGTCTTGGCAACGCTTCTCTTGGGCTTCGTCTTCAGGCAACAGACGACCTTGGAAGTCACCACCGAGACATTTCATGGCGACGGCTGCGATGACGCCTTCCGGTGCACCGCCCGAGCCGAGCAATAAGTCGACGCCCGTTTTCGGGAACGCCGTATTGATGGCCGCAGCCACGTCTCCGTCTGGAATTAACTTGATGCGGGCACCTGTCGCCCGGACACGTTGAATCATCTCTTCGTGACGGTCACGATGTAAAATCGTGACGACGACGTCTTCGACGTTCTTGTTCTTCGCCTTGGCGACGATGGCGATATTCTCTTCAATCGAATTGTCGAGACTGATCAATCCGGCCGCTTCCGGACCGACGGCAATCTTGTCCATATACATGTCCGGCGCGTGCAATAAATCTCCAGCATCGGCGACGGCAAGAACGGCGAGCGCTCCCCACGTACCCGTCGCGACGATGCTCGTCCCTTCGAGCGGATCGACGGCGACGTCGAGGCGTGAGCCGTAGCCGTTCCCGACCTTCTCCCCGATATAGAGCATCGGTGCCTCATCCATCTCACCTTCTCCGATGACGACGACCCCTTTCATCGGGATCGTATCGAACACTTCACGCATCGCGGTCGTCGCCGCGTCGTCCGCTTCTTCTTTCAAGCCTTTACCCATCCAACGAGCCGAAGATAGCGCTGCCGCTTCTGTGACTCGGACCAACTCCATTGATAAACTACGTTCCACCCGAATTCTCCCCTTTGTTACTCGGACGCCTCATCGACCCAGACGAGAGCGCCGAGTTGTTTTAGTTTGCCAACGAAATCAACATATGAATCGTTCAATTTTTCTGCGTGAATCACTGTCGATTCACCGCTTGCCTGAAGTCCTGCCAAGACGAGTGCCGCCCCGCTCCGTGCGTCTGCGCATTCCATTTCCGCATTGGCCAGTGTCGTGCCGCCACGGATGACGGCCGAAGCGTCCTCGAGCGTGATTTGTGCGTTCATACGCCGCATCTCCGCAATATGGCGGAAACGTTGGGCGTACAGCTTGTCCGTGACGATACTCGTCCCATCCGCTTTCAACAACGCGGCCGACATGATCGGCTGCAGGTCGGTCGGGTACCCCGAATAGTGGAAGACACGAATATCGATCGGATGAAAAGCGTTCGCCCGCACCGTGACCGATTCTTCGTCCACTTCGACTTCAGCTCCGTAATCCATCAGTTTTTGAATGACACCTTCTAAATGGGTCGGAATGACGTTCCGAACCGTCACTTCGCCCGCGACCGCGCCATAAATCATGAACGTCCCGGCCTCTAAGCGGTCAGGGATGAGTGTATGTGTACAACCGTGGAGTTTATCGACCCCTTTAATACGAATCTCGTCGGTACCCGCCCCGATGACGTGGGCCCCCATCGAAGTGAGCATCGTCGCGACATCGACAATTTCCGGATCGATGGCCGCGTTCTCGATGACGGTCGTCCCGTCAGCGAGCACGGCCGCGAGCATTGCGCTCACCGTCGCCCCGAATGAACGGAGATCGAGATAAATCCGATTCCCATCCAACTTTTCAGCGTTCACATGATACAGTCCCGACTCGTTCTCGACTTTAATCCCAAGACGTTCGAGTGCTTTCAAATGTAAATCGATCGGTCGTGGACCAATCGCATATCCACCGGGAAGCCCGACGGCCCCTTTCCCAAAACGAGCCGCAAACACCCCAAGCAAATAGACAGCGGCTCGGACTTTACGCGTTTCTGAGCCGAGTAGTGGCATGGCGACAGCGTCTTTCGCATGAAGCGTCATCCGCTCCCCGTCTCGTTCAATCGCGACTCCGAGTTCTTGTAATAGACTGAGCATCACTTCGACGTCCTCGATCACGGGGACGTTCTCAATCGTCACCGGTTCTTCCGTCAAAAGTGCTGCGACGAGACAAGGTAATGCGCTTTGTTTGGCCCCGCTAATGTCAACTGTTCCTTCAAGTTTTTGCTGTCCTACGATATGGAGAATTTCCACGATGATCAAACCTTTCTGCGACAAACTTATTTGGATTGAGCGTTGTTCCAATCCGCTAAGAATTGCTCGATCCCTTTGTCAGTGAGCGGATGTTTCATCATCTGTTCGATGACTTTATATGGTACCGTGGCGATGTCGGCTCCAAGAAGGGCCGCCTTCGTCGCGTGGACCGGATGGCGAACGGAAGCTGCGATGATTTCTGTCTCGATGCCATGGATGGCAAAGATATTGGCAATCGTCTCGATGAGGTCGAGACCATCTTGACCGATATCATCCAAACGACCGATGAATGGCGAGACGTATGACGCGCCGGCCCGAGCCGCGAGTAGCGCTTGGTTGGCGTTAAAGATGAGCGTCACGTTCGTCTTGATGCCGAGCTGTGAAAACGTATTGACCGCTTCCATCCCTGCTGGCGTCATCGGTACCTTGACAGTAATATTCGGCGCGATGGCCGCAAGTTCCTTTCCTTCTTCCACCATACCCGCTGCGTCGAGCGCAATAACTTCCGCGCTGACCGAGAGATCCCCGACGATCTCACAGATTTCGCGTAGCCGTGTATGGAAATCGACGCCTTCTTTGGCGACGAGTGATGGATTCGTCGTCACGCCCCCGATGACGCCCATCTGATGAGCTTTCTTGATGTCTTCCACGTTTGCCGTGTCAATGAAAAAACGCATGTCCAATTCCTCCTCGAATGGTGTTGTGATCGCTTACACTTCTTATTATGAGGAAAGTGTCGTGGAATTGCTACACCCTTTGCATCAGAGCGGCGATGGCGAACATCGAACCGATGAGCGCTCCATAAAAAAAGCCGGTTCTCACAGGGAGAACCGACTGATGTGACAGGATTATGCTTGGTTGCTTGAACCGAACTCACGCATTTTGCCAGTAACGACGTTGTAGATCGCTTCGACACCAGGGCCGATGACTTTACGTGGGTCATATACTTTCGAGTCCGTGTTGAGCTTCTCACGTACGGCACGAGTCCATTCTTGTTGGCACTCTGTGTTAACGTTGATTTTGCTGTGTCCGAGCTCGATTGCTTTTTTGATCTGGTGCTCAGGGATACCTGAACCGCCGTGAAGAACGAGTGGAGTTTTTGTCGCTTCCGCGATTTCTTCCATCTCTTTGAAGCCGAGTTTAGGCTCGCCTTGGTATTCTCCGTGTACAGAACCGAGTGCTGCCGCAAGAGCGTCAACTTTCGCTTCTTTCACGACGCGTACGCACTCGTCGAGGTCAGCGTATTGTACGCCGCCAACTACGCCGTCTTCTTCGCCGCCGACTGTGCCGACTTCCGCTTCAACCGAAGCGCCTTTAGCGTGTGCGTATTCAACGACTTGTTTCGTCATTTCGATGTTCTCTTCGATCGGGTGGTGTGAACCGTCGATCATAACAGACGTGAAACCAGCGTCGATCGCTGCTTTACACTTGTCGAAAGATGAACCGTGGTCGAGGTGGATTGCAACTGGAACAGTGATGTTGTAGTCGTGCATGAGACCTTCAGTCATTTTAACAACTGTTGTGAAGCCACCCATGTACTTCGCTGCACCTTCTGATACACCGAGGATAACTGGTGATTTCTCGTCTTCCGCAGCGCGAAGAATCGCTTGCGTCCACTCGAGGTTGTTGATGTTGAATTGGCCGACTGCATACTTGCCTTCAAATGCTTTGTTAAGCATTTCTGTCATTGATACTAATGGCATAATGACATCCTCCTGTCTGTTCGCTATTGTGCACTTTGGGAAAAATGCCCCCGTGCAATTCGTTCCCATTATAACACACGTCGAAACGTGTGCCTATGCTATTCGGGCATAGAAATGGCTCTGCGCAAGCGTTTACATATGTCATCTTCGTGACGAATTACGTGATTTTCAGGACTTCCTTCACTTTTTCAATCATACCGTAAATATCAAACGGCTTCTCAAATTGCGCAGCAATGCCTAGCCGTTGCACTTCTTCGAGCGTCGATTTCTCTCCGAACGCGGTCATAATCATGACCGGGGTATCGATGTCTTGTTGGCGCATGTTGCGGAGCACTTCATGGCCGAACATGCGCGGCATGTTCATATCGAGCAATACTAAATCATATCCGTTCTGTTCGAGTTTTTCCCAGGCACTCAGTCCGTCGTTCGCCGTGTCGACCTCGATGCCGAGGTTTTGGAACACTTGCGCCAACATCAACCGGATCCCGTCTTGATCGTCTGCGATTAACATCCGTGACATCCATCTACCTTCTCTCCATAGTTTGCAATACTCTTACCATACCAAATCCACTTTCATTTGGCGACGCGACTATTTTGAAATCAAGGCAACGGGATGGATACCGGTTCGTCGGTCTGTTCGTCCTTCAACTGGGCTGGCACTTCGGATTCCACTACCGACTCGTAGGCGGTCACTTTCCCCTCGTCTTTGATATACACTTTTAGGAAATCACCTTCAGCCAATCGCGTCGGCGCCCGGAGCGTGATCGGACGTTTCTTCCCTTCTTCGTCATAACCGATCATCTCATACGTGTATGTCGTCCCTTGATCGGTGACGTTTCTGCTCGGCACTTTCGTATAGTAGATATCGGCAAACAGACGATCTGTGTCGACTAGTAGCCCGCCGAGCAATAAGATGAGGACGACACCACTAATCTTAACTATTCGCTTCATCGAATAACCTCCGCCTCCCTTATTTCCATCTTTTTCAATACCATTGTGTCCCCATTTCTAAACACATGATGCACTGGTATACTAAAGACATGAAGCGAATGGGAGTTACATTATGAAACAATATTTGTTATACGTGTTGTTCGTCTTGACGATTGGAAGTATGGTCGCACTCAGCGCCTCGTTATTTGGCGACGATAACGACCTGAACGCCTTTTATGAAGAGGATATCCCTCTTGCCGCCTCAATCGATACCGAATTAGGGGACTTTGCGGATACGTTCGCTGTTCTATCCGAGACGTTCGATGAGCCGATTCGAGAATCTGACATTTCTCAGATGGAACGACTTGCGGCAGACCCGACACTCGACGAAGCGATGCCCCACCCGCTCGGAACAATTAACGTCATCTTCGAGGCGCGGCCGACAACGTTGACGGTCGAGGCAGAAGTATACCGAGAGGACGGGACATATCTCATCCTTTATTTTTCGGGCGATGAGGACGTCGTCGAGGCACTCGACGAACGCATCATGGCGTATTATGACGAATTAGGCATATGAAAAGGAACCTCGCCGCGGCGAGGTTCCTTTCGTTTCATTATTCAACCGTCACTGGGACGACAGCGAGGTCGATCTCTTTGTCGACTTCGGCCCGCTCTTCAGCGAGACGGGCATCCGACCACTTAAAGACGTCGGCCATGGCACGGAGCACGCCATCTTTATAGTTGCGGACAAAATCGATGTCGAAGAACATCGCGCCAGTGCGGCGGACGAGGAAGTCGATGGCTCGAACGACCGACTCTTCTTCGATACCGTAAATGAGCTGTGCGTAGACGATCTCGGGAAGGTCGTACGCGTTCGTATCCATCCGTTCGACGACACGGTCGATATTCGATCCGTACAGACGGACGAGCTGTTCGGCCTTGTCATCCTCGAGACCGATGTTTTTCAGTTCAGCCTTCTTCTTCGTCAAGAAATCGTCGAACCCGTTCGAACCACCGACATGACCACCAGACATCGGCATATGTTTCGTGCGCGAGGCAAGGAAGACGATACCTTCTTCTTGCTTGAGCAGTTTCGCCACCAAATCGACGACTGTCTCTGACATCTTGCGGTAACCGGTCAACTTCCCACCGGCGATTGTAATCAAGCCGCTCTCTGACTGCCACACTTCATCTTTCCGTGAGATTTCAGACGGATCTTTGCCTTCTTCATAAATCAGTGGACGAATCCCGGCCCAACTCGACTCAACGTCGTCCGCTGTCACGTTCACGTCTGGGAACATATAGTGAATCGCCTCTAAAATATAGTCACGATCCTCAGTCGTCATCCGTGGGTGTGCTTTATCCTTATCGAAGAACGTGTCTGTCGTCCCAACGTATGCCTTCCCGTCACGTGGAATCGCGAATACCATCCGCTTATCCGGCGTATCGAAGTAGATGGCTTGTTTGAGCGGGAATTTCGATTGGTCGATGACGAGGTGAATCCCTTTCGTCAAACGAAGCATCTTCCCTTTGTTCGAGCCATCCTGTTCGCGGAGCACGTCGACCCAAGGACCGGTCGCATTGATGACTTTCTTCGCATAGACATCATACGTCTTGCCGTCGATTTGGTCCTCGACATGCACGCCGACGACTTTGCCTTGCTCGTAGATGAGGCCGGTCACTTTCGAATAGTTCATCAAGAGGGCACCATGGTTCGCCGCCTCTTTCGCGACTTCGATGGTCATCCGGGCGTCATCCGTCCGGTATTCGACGTAATAGCCGCCACCGACGAGGCCGTCTTTTTTGACGAGCGGTGCTTTTTGAATGACTTCATCCGGCTTCAACATCAAGCGCCGTTCAGCACGTTTCACACCAGCCAAGAAGTCATACACCATCAAGCCGACTGCGGTCGAGAGTGGCCCGAATGTGCCACCTTTATGCATCGGTAGTAGCATGCGTTCCGGTGTCGTGACGTGTGGCCCGTTCTCATAGACGATGGCACGCTCTTTCCCGACTTCGGCGACGAGCGCGACTTCGAACTGTTTCAAGTAACGTAATCCACCATGGACGAGTTTCGTCGAGCGGCTCGACGTTCCGGCTGCGAAGTCCTGCATCTCGAGCACGGCCGTCTTCATTCCGCGGGATGCGGCGTCAAGTGCGATCCCAGCACCGGTGATCCCTCCGCCGACAACGAGAATATCATGGCGCTCCCCTGTCAATTGTTCATATCGTTTGGCACGTTCTTTCGCTGAGAAATTTTTGATTTCCATCTTGTCCCCTCCTATAATGTATCCGATCAGATGTATATGAAAAGAGACCACAACAAAACAAGGCTTCGCCCCCCATGTCGTGGTCTCTCTGTAGTCTCCAACCGGTTATCAACTTTTCTCCTGTATTATACCCTATTCTCACATGTTCAACCATTGACCCGCTCACCGAGTGTGCAACCTGCTCCTCAGAAAGCGTCCCGCTCGCAATTTTAAAAAGAGAAGACTAGACTTCAAGGTATCACCAACAAGGAGGAGTTTTTTTATGAAACGCATGTTACAACCTTTCCAATTCAAAAACGGCGTCGAGCTCCACAATCGGCTCGTACTTGCGCCGATGACGCACTATTCGTCAGAACCGACGGGTGAAGTGTCGGAACACGAACTCGCCTATTACCGGAAGCGGGCGAAGAACGTCGGCCTCGCCATCACGGCATGTGCTTACGTGACCGAAGACGGCAAAGGGTTCCCGAACGCCTTTGGTGTGAATGACGACAAATTCATCCCTGGGCTTCGTCAGCTCGCTGAGAGTTTAAAAGCGGAAGGTGCGAAAGCGATTCTCCAAATCTTCCATGCAGGACGTATGTCTCCTCCAGAACTCGTACCGAACGAACAACCTGTGAGCGCCAGCGCCGTAGCACCGGTCCGTGAAGGAGCCGCCACGCCGCGTGCCCTCGAGACCGAAGAAGTCGAGACAATCATCGAGGCGTTCGGCGACGCGACACGTCGGGCCATCGAAGCCGGATTTGACGGTGTCGAGATTCACGGGGCGAACACGTATCTGATTCAACAGTTCTTCTCACCTCACTCGAACCGACGCGACGACCGCTTCGGCGGCGATGTGAACGCACGTCTCACGTTCCCACGTGAAGTCATCCGTTCAGTGAAGCGTGCAGCTGAAGGCGCAGACGATTTCTTAATCGGCTACCGCTTCTCCCCTGAAGAAGTCGAAGAGCCAGGCATCACGCTCGACGATACGGACGTATTGATCGATATGTTGCTCGAGGAAAATCTCGACTATCTCCACGCCTCGCTCTGGAACTTCAACATCGGATCGATGCGAAACGAGAACGTGACGGAGCGGTCGATTGATCGCATCGCTAAACGCATTAACGGTGCCGTCCCGCTCATCGGAGTCGGACAGCTTCAGCGCCCAGGTCAAGTCGAAGACGCACTGAACGTCATCGACCTCGCCGCGCTCGGCCGTGAGCTCATCATCGATCCGGATTGGCTCGACAAAGTGAAAGATGACCGGGAAGACGAAATCGAGACCGAACTCGATTTGAACAAACAAGCCGAACTCGCCGTTCCGGCTCCGCTTTGGAACGCTATTACGACGCGTGCCGGTTGGTTCCCGATCAAAGATCAAGCTGTAAAATAACATCATCGTCCGTAGACCTCACGTCTGCGGATTTTTTGTTCTCATTTATCGCTAGAATACTGTGAGAAAGGATTCACATTCTGGACACAAAATTGTCACATTTTTATTCTTTTTCACCGCTTCTTTCGTGTTGACCTAACTTTCCAACCTACTGCTCCCTTCGTAAGCTAAGGAAAGGAGCCGTTTCCTCCTTTAAAGACTACAGGTCGAGCCTCGCTTGTGCCTCACCTGTCCGTTTGACCATCTTTTGAAAGGGGCATATCATGTATGACGAAAAAGCCAATTGATCTCGATGCGCATAACAAGCAGCTTAATCAGCATCAACAGCGGACGAAACAAGTCGCCGAAACGTATCGACAAAAAAGCAAAGAACTCGAACACCGCCTCGAATCATCCGCCCGTTCCCACGAAGAAGTCTTTTCTCGCGAAATCGCCGAGTTGAAACAAGCGACCAAGCGGAACGTTCCACGCAATAAATAAACGGTTCCCGATCGTACGACGAAAGAAGTGAATCATCCGTTGGAAAATAAAATAAAACGCCAATTTCTGAACAACCTTCATCGTGATCGAAAGTTGTTCGATGACTTTCAGCATGTGGAAAATTTTTATACGCTTGACCAACAGATCGTGAGTGCGCTCCGTAGCTCTCATCCGATTCGGGCCGAGCAGTTACTCGAAACACTGACGCTCGATTTGCTTAAGCTTCCCGTCTCAGATGAGTACATGAGTGTCCGCTTTTACTATCGTGGGCTCGTCTATCATGTGATTCGCTTAATCCCAGTCAATAATCCGAACGTCCAAACCGCTCTCAATTATACGAGCGCGCTCCTCATCTTGATTGACGAGTTGACGACGACGCTTGATTTTATTTATGCGATCCCGGTCATCGTTGATTATTTAACGAAGATGATGGCATTTTTATCTCCGCCCGTGTCGACCAATCCGAACGTCACGACAGCCATTCATTTGATTGAAGACCATTTGAAAGAGCCCGAGTTGTCACTCCCTTGGATCGCCCACCAAATCGGGTTATCGAATAATTATTTGTCGACACTATTCAAGCAGGAAGTCGGCGAAAGTGTGCCGGAACGCATCCGGCGCCGGCGCATCGATGCATCCATCGCTGATTTGCTCGGGACAAACTTGCCGATTTGTACCATCGGTGAAAAATATCGCTTCGCTTCATGTACGGCTTATATCAACACGTTCAAAACGTACAAACAAATGACCCCGCTCCAATACCGCCAATTGTTCCACACCTAGAAAGCGCTAAGCCTCTACCGAGACTTAGCGCTTTCTGTCATCCATTCTTTTCGCAATACACCCATGCGAATCGAGTCGTAACGCACGTTGTCGACGACACGTACCTGGCGAATCCGACCTTCGAGTTGCATGCCGACCTTCTCGGCCACTCTCATCATCCGCTCATTGCCAGACCATGTCGTCAGCCCGACACGAACCGTCGGCAGCGTCTGAAACAGATGGTCGATCCACAGCTTGAGTGCCCGTGTTCCGATACCTCGATTCCAGCGGTCGGCTTGATGGAGGATGATCCCGACCTCGAGCCAGTTCTGTCCATCGTCTTCATAATAGAAGGAAACCGTCCCGTAGACGATCCCATCGACCTCGATGACCCACATGTCGTCACGGCCGATGTGTTCGTCCGCACTCGTTCGGTATACCTCATACGTTTGTGCCCGATGTGCAAAATACGGAGCGTCCCATTGTTTAAATTCCGGCGCTTCGTCTTTGTACATCAATTCCCATAACCGATCTAAATCACGTGCCTCGATCGGTCGAATCAGTAATTCTTCATCATGAACCATACCCTCGTCCTCTCTATTTGTGCTCCTGACTGTTTCGAGACATCAATTCGAATTTCCTTTTTTTCGTTTCCGCCAGACGAGCGCCAAGATGACGAGCAAGAGGCTCGCCGTCACCGAGACGACCGCAAACGGACTCGCACCGGTGATAAATAATTCACCGAGTGAGACCGAATACGCGAGACCGAACGACGTGAGAAGCTTCGCACCGATGGCGATCAACACGAAACGTGGGAACGGCACGCGACTGAAGCCGGCAGCTAAGCAGATGATCTCGTCGGGCAAAATCGGGATGATGAACAAGACGAGCAAGACGCCGAGTCCGTATTTGTCCACGTATCGGTCGTACGTCGCGAGTTTGTCGGCGTCGATGAGGCGCATGATCCGTTCCCGTCCGAATCGGGCAAGTCCGTACATGACGAGAATGCCGAGCGTCGTCGCAACACTTCCGATCAAGGCCGCTCGCAGCGGTCCGAGGGCGACACTTCCAATCGGAACGCTGATCGCCTCTGGGACAGGGAGCGCGATCGGTTGCAGGAAACTGAACGCGGCAAACAGCCACATCGCCTGGTCCTCATACTGTTCGAGCAGTCGCTCGAGCCCATATGAATCGTATAAAACGAGACCGAACGAGACGTAATACACGAAGACGAATAACAAGAACAACGTGAACGTGACTTTGAGCATCTGTTTCAAGTACGTATTCGACCCCTCTCGAATCGACCGTAATAAGCCAATCGAGAGCGCGAGCAATACCACTCCGGTCCACCCGAGTTGATAAGGAAGGTATAGCGTCGGCAAGACGACGAACGGCAACAGACTAAGCGTGACGAGCGCCGCCCCATATCCGATATACATCATCCTTCGTTTCTGCATGTCGCATCGCCCTCTCCCTGTTCTACTCTTAGTGTACCCGGATTCCTAGATCGATGTATCCATCTCGCGCTTCGGAATGTATCAGCCTTTTGCCCGAGAAAAAAGGTCACAGTCTGAGACTGTGACCTGCCACTCATTCGCCGAGTGAAGCTTGGATGAAATCGTGGAACAAGCGTTGCGGACGCTCTGGGCGCGAAATGAGTTCTGGATGGAACTGTGACGCGACAAACCACTTGTGCTCTGGAATCTCGATGATTTCGACGAGACGGCCGTCTGGGCTCGTTCCTGAGAACTTGAACCCTTCTGCCTCGAACGCTTCACGATACTCGTTGTTGAACTCATAACGATGACGATGGCGCTCATAAACGAGCTCTTGATTGTAAGCGGCGTGCGCTTTCGTGCCAGGCTCGAGCTTACATGGATACAGGCCGAGACGAAGCGTTCCGCCAAGGTCTTCGATGTCTTTTTGTTCTGGAAGCAAATCGATAATCGGATAGTTCGTCGTCGGATCGATTTCCGCCGAGTGGGCACCGTCGAGCTTCAAAACGTTGCGGGCGAATTCGACCGTGGCGAGCTGCATGCCGAGGCAAATCCCGAAGAATGGGACGTTATTCTCACGTGCATAACGCGTCGCTTCGATTTTCCCTTCGATGCCGCGTTCTCCAAATCCACCTGGGACGAGAATCCCATCAGCATCTCCGAGCAGCGTCTCGACGTTTTCTGCCGTCACTTCTTCGGCGTTGACCCAGTCGATGTCGATGTCGGCATTGAAGGCGTAACCGGCGTGTTTGAGTGATTCAGCGACCGAGATGTATGCGTCGCGAAGTTCGACATATTTCCCGACGAGCGCAATCTTCACTTTCTTCTCGAGGTGCGTGACCGTGTGAACGAGCTCTTTCCAAGCCGTCATGTCAGCGGCTGGTGTGTTGAAGCCGAAGTAGTCGTTGACGAGTTGGTCCATTCCTTGTTTTTGGAGATTGAGCGGCACTTCGTAAAGCGTCGACGCATCTTGCGCCTCGATGACCGCTTCTTTGCGCGTGTCACAGAACAAGGCGATCTTCTCACGCATATCTTCAGGGATGTCGTGTTCGGTACGGAGGACGATGATGTCCGGTTGAATCCCGTAACTGCGAAGCTCCTTGACGCTATGTTGCGTCGGTTTCGTCTTCATTTCACCGGCAGCACGGAGATAAGGCACGAGCGTACAGTGGACGTACATGACGTTCTCTTTGCCGATGTCGTTCTTCACTTGACGAATGGCCTCAATGAACGGAAGCGACTCGATGTCCCCGACTGTTCCACCAATCTCTGTGATGACGACGTCTGCGTTCGTCTCGCGACCGGCACGGAAGACGCGATCTTTAATCTCGTTCGTGATGTGCGGGATAACTTGGACCGTTCCTCCGTTATAGTCGCCACGGCGTTCTTTCTTCAATACGGTCGAATAGATGCGACCTGATGTCACGTTGGCGTTTTGCGACAAGTTGATATCGATGAAACGCTCGTAGTGACCGAGGTCAAGGTCTGTCTCGGCGCCGTCATCCGTGACGAATACCTCACCGTGCTGGTACGGGCTCATCGTCCCTGGGTCGATATTGATATACGGGTCAAATTTCTGAATCGTCACGTTCAAACCTCGGTTTTTGAGTAGACGTGCGAGTGAAGCGGCTGTAATCCCTTTACCGAGTGAAGATACTACCCCACCTGTTACGAAAATATACTTTGTCATCATCATTCTCCTCTCTTAAATGCCACAACGGGAAACGGAAAAACAAAAAAAGCAAAAGTGCCCCCACTGAAATGGAGGACACTTTTGCTGCATCGTTACGTGCTAAACTAGCCCATGACTAATTTACGTCAGAGACGATGCAGTCGTCAAGTCATTATTTTTTCTTTTTTTCAACTGTCAAAAAAGAAAAAGAGACACGCCTAGCCGGGACAAATGCCCGGCTTTTTGCGGTCTCTTATAAATCATCCTCATCTTCTAAGTCGAGGTCGTCGTCCAAGTCTTCGTCCTCGAACTCGTCAAGGCCTTCCACTTTTTCGGCTGCGTCCTCGGCATCGAATTCAGATGCGTCAAAATCTTCACCTTTTGCAAAGACGTCAAGGTCGTCTTCAATGTCGACGATTCCCTCATCCGTCTCGTCAATCTCTTCTTCGAACTCATCGAGCTCACCGCGTTGGCGTGCCTCGATGACGAGATCTTCGTCTGACTTATCGAACGGATACCAAACACGAAGCGCCCAACGGTTAGCTCCCAAGTTGACGAATAGTCCGTCGATGTTCATGTCCGTGTAGAGTTGCGCGATTTTCTCGAGCTCTTCCTCTTCACTCGCGAACGTATAGTTTTGTCTGATCAGCTCACGGATCTCATCAAATGAAACTGGTTGCTCCCCAGTCTTTTGAAGAATTTCGTAAACGAAATCGATCAACGATTTATTCATTAAAGGACACTCCTTTTCCGTCACTAGTTAAACATCACTCCTCATTATAAACAAAACCGATATGAAAAAGCTAGAGGAAATTATTTTGAAGTTTGAACGGTTTTTTGGATGCGAAACCAGTAGATGGTGATCAACCCAACGTTGAAGATCCACGTCAGTCCGAGCACCCCGACCATCCAACTGCGCGGAATTTTAAATGATAGCTCCGCATTGACCGACTGTCCAGTATACAGACCGTAGCCGAGTAATCCGACCATGAGCGCGGAATACGCGATGATCATCCCAAACCGTTTCCATAGTTGCAAGAGCAGCGAAGCGAACTCTTTATTGTCCCCGTAGGATGCGTACAAATAGACGTGACCCGCACTCGCATACATCGTCTGGACGTACCCGCTCACAAACAAGACAGGGATAAACAGAAGCGGCTCAAAAAAACTCAAGAAAAATAACAGCGATGTGACGAGCAGGACGTAATACGGATGGCGCGCTACATCGAACACACGGCTCAACAAAATCCAACCGATGACACCTGCTAGGAAGGGGATAAACACATAGAACAAGATCACTTGAAACGAGTACAAGGCCAGACTGACGAACACAGCACCAATCAACGTCCATCCGCCGAACAAGCCGACAACGAAAGAGAGCAACTGGACTTGTCGCGTCCGGGTCGCGCTGACATAAGTCTGCGTCCGCTCTTGGAACATGACCCATCCGACGTATCCGAGCAGAACGATCATCAATAAAAAGATTTCCACGTACCCGCTCGCCCCTTCCAACAGGCTGAGGAGACGGCTGACCAATGTGAACACGGTGACGGCGATGAAAGCACGCACGAACTTCCCCGTCGCCCAAGTCCACGTCGCCGTTTTCTCGAGCGGAAGCTTTCTCACGAACAGATACGGCAGGACGAGACTGACGAGAAAAAGGACGACGGCCCCGTTATACGACTGAATCAGTGTATAGGAGAAGGCGACGACCCAGGCCAAGAGGGCGAGTACAAGAGGTAACGAACTCCCTTTTTCGTCTGACGGTTCTTTGGGTGCCGACAATTCGCCTAGCTGTGATAGAATCGTCGTCATAATCGAACCGACACCAATCGAGCCGACACCGACTAAAAATGCGCTCACTTCGATGCCCCAAGCGAACGGCAACAAGAAGCAGATGAGACCAACGACCAAGACCGATAGCGCGAGTAAAAATGTTTGCTTCGACCCAAGCCGACCGATGACATACACCCATAGCAATAGCCCCGACATGCTCGCGACATAAAAAATCATGAACGGAATTAATCGCCCGACGCCGTCTTCGACCGCCATGATGGACAAAAACAAAATTTGAGGCAAGATTTGACTGCTGAGGGCACTGACAATCGTCAATAACACGACCGTGTTCTTCAAACGGAACACCCCATTTCTCAAAAATGTCCGAACCGCCTTCTCTTTTTTCTTCCCGCTTCTAGCACGAGCACAACCTGCTTCTTCGCACATCAATTTCTCATTTTTTTCACATCTTTGCCGATATAGAGGAGAATGGCATTTTAGCTATATGAGAAAAAAGGAGAATAAAACATGGCATTGTTCCGTAAATCAAAATCTACCGCCTACGTCGCATCGATCGGCTTCCCCGATATGACGACGATCGCCCAACCGACCGATCCGAATTTGAACGGACGGGCGCATTATATGGGCTATACGTCCTCTCAAGTCAAACGACTTCAAACGATGGCCCCGCTCGTCGAGTCGGTGTTAGATGACGTACTCGAAAACGTACTCGATCATTTGATGCTTCAACCCGACATGGTCAAAATCGCCAACGCCTCGTCGACACGCGAGCGACTTAAAAAAGTATTCGCTGACTACTTCCGGAGCTTGTTGACCGGGAACATCGATGACAAGTTTCTCGCCATGCGCAAGCGGATGGGTCAGACGCATCACCACTTCTCAGTACCGGTCGTCTGGTTCCTCGCGACGTATTCCGCCTTCAACACGTTACTCATCCCTAAGATCGTCGAACATTATCAACACGATCCTGCCACGATGACCGAATCACTCCTCGCCTTATCCCACGCGATGAACTTGGACGCGCAAATCGTTACAGAGCAATATGTCGATGCCAGACTCGATGAAATTGAATCAGGGAATGTAGCCCGGATGACATTATTGAACGACGTGAACCGCGTCAGTACCGAAGTCGCGACGACGATGGAACAGACCGGCCACGCCATGTCCGAGACGAGCAAACGTGCCCATCAAGTCTTATCCGAGACCGAGCAGACGGAGACGTTGAGCCGACACTTGATGAACTTGACGCATACGAACGGTGAACAAATCGAGCAGATGGAAACCGAGTTCAAGCAATCGACGACGTATATCGATGCCTCACTCGAGCGCATCACCGCCCTGAAAGACGGTTCACAAGATATCGTCAGTATGACGCGTAGCATCGAACAGATTGCCAATCAGACGAACTTGCTCGCCTTGAACGCATCGATTGAAGCGGCTCGGGCCGGTGAACACGGCAAAGGTTTCGCCGTCGTCGCGACCGAAGTGCGGACGCTCGCCGAAAACGCGAAACAACTGAGCAGTCAAATTAACGTCCTCATTCATGAAAATGAGGCAAACATCGCCGCCCTGCTCGACCAGATGGGCCAGATGCATCGGACGAACGACGAAGCGATGCGCCAACTCGGCGCCGTCAAAGTCGGTTTTTCGACCGTCAAAGACGAGATGGGCAATTACGTCCTATCATTTGAACGCAATAAGCAAGACCTCGGCCAAATGGTCGAGACGATCTCAGCCATCAACGAGACGACGCAAGGCTTATCGCACTTGACGTCTTCTTTGTTGGCGACTGCTGAGATGCAGTCCTAACAAACAAGGCACGGTCCGCGGACCGTGCCTTGTTTTTATTGCATGAGTGGTTCTAGTATTTCGAGCGGAGCGAGGGAGCGATCGAGTAGTTCGACGACATCGAACGTGCCGACCGTTTCATCGACTTCTTTCGCTTTCGTCCCGTCGGAGAGCATCGTCAAGCAATACGGACAGGCCGAGCCGATGACCGTTGGCTTCGTCTCAAGCAATTGCTCGGTCCGGGCTACGTTGACGCGCGTCCCGACTTTCTCCTCTTGCCACATGAGACCGCCGCCGGCGCCGCAGCACATGCCGTTCTCACGGTTCCGGTCCGCCTCGACGAGTTCGACACCCGGGATGCGTTCGAGTACAAAACGCGGGGCATCGTAAATGCCGTTATAGCGTCCAAGGTAACACGAGTCGTGATAGACGACGCGCTCGTTCACAGAGAAGTCCGGCTTGACCCGGCCTGTATCGAGGAGCTCAGCCAGGAGCTCGGTATGGTGATATACTTTCACACCACTTAGTCCGAAGTCCGGATACTCGTTTTTGAACGTGTTGTACGCGTGCGGGTCGACTGTGACGATCTTTGTGACCCCGTACTTTTCGAACAGTTTGATGTTCGCCTCGGCGAGCTCTTGGAACAACAGCTCATTCCCGATGCGGCGTGGTGTGTCCCCTGAGTTCTTCTCTTCGTTCCCGAGGATGGCGAACGAGACACCAGCCTTGTTCAAGACGCTCGCAAAGCTTTGGGCGACTTTTTGGCTGCGGCTATCGTATGAGCCCATCGCCCCGACCCAGAAGAGGAATTCGAACTCTTCGCCGGCCTTCTTCTTCTCTTTCGCTGTCGGAATGACGAGTTCTTCCCGGTCTTTGCGCCAGTTCTCGCGCTCTTTCCGGTTCATCCCCCACGGATTGCCTTGACGTTCGATGTTCGCGACCGTACGCTGCGCCTCAGGATCCATCTTCCCTTCCATCATGACGAGGTAACGACGAAGGTCGATGATCTTGTCGACGTGCTCGTTCATGACCGGACATTGATCCTCACAGTTGCGACACGTCGTACATGCCCAAATCTCTTCTTCGGTGATGACGTTGCCAATCAACTCGTCGGCGACGAGCATGTTTCCATTCATCGCCGCAGCCGCGATCTCGGCCCCTTGCGTGTTTTGGAACATGAGTGCCGGAGCCCACGGCGATTTGCGCGTGATGGCGGCCCCTTTCATGTTCATATGGTCGCGTAGTTTGACGATGAGGTCCATCGGCGACAACATCTTCCCGGTCCCTGTCGCCGGGCAGACGTTCGTACAGCGTCCGCACTCGACACAGGCATATAGATCGACGAGTTGTTTTTGGTTGAAGTCCTCGATTTTATTGACGCCGAAGACGATTTCTTCATCCGACTCCTCGTCCTCTTCCATCGCTGAGAAATCGACTGGCGCGAGACGACCGACCTTATGTGTCCGTCCGAGCCAAACGTTGAG
Organism: Exiguobacterium sp. SL-9; assembly: GCF_004336985.1. Classification (GTDB taxonomy): domain Bacteria; phylum Bacillota; class Bacilli; order Exiguobacteriales; family Exiguobacteriaceae; genus Exiguobacterium. The sequence continues at coordinate 227,756 of NZ_SJUO01000003.1, read as the reverse complement.
CGTCCCGGCAATCAAGTGAGCATGCTTGCCTTGCGGGATATAAATCATAAAGCTGAGCAAGAACAAGAGGTGTAGCCACCAGAAGACGACGAACAAGGCGAAGGCGACACCGCCAGGTACCCAGGCGAACGCCGAACCGATGAGTGTCGCGACCGGCTCGCCCCACATCGGGAGCTCTTCTTTATAGACGAGGTAAAACCCGTTTCCGAACAAGACCGATACCATCAGCCCACCGATGAAGATGAGGGCGAGACCGGCCAAGAAGTTTCGTTTCAAGCGCACGAGCTTCTCGACATAACGGCGGTAGAATCCCCAAACGACCGCAACGAGAATCATGAGCATGACGATTTCTTGCATGAACGTGAAAATCGGATAGAGCGGACCGAGCGGGATGTGCGGGAAACGCGTCCCGACAGCAAGCCCTTTCCAGATGAAGTCGATGGCCCCGAACTGGACGAGGATGAACCCATAGAACATCATGACGTGAATGATGCCGCTCTTCTTATCTTTCAACAATTTTTTTTGGCCGAACACGTTGATCATGACCTGTTCAAGCCGTTCTTTGTTCGTTTGGCTCCACTCTGCCTGTTTCCCGAGCTTGATGAACGTATAGCGCTGATACACCAGCGAGGCGAACAAATATAGTCCATAGCCGAGGACGAGCAAGAATAGAATCCAGTTGACGATTAAAAATGTAGACATCCCCAAAACTCCCCCTTATGAAAACGGATTCAATCTTGAATTCAGTATACCAAACAATGAATGAACAGTCATTCATTTTATTGAAGCGGTCAAAAATTGAGTACGTGCTTTAAGAATAAGAGGATACCGCCATACCCGACGACTGCGAGCACGAACGTCCGAAAGTGAAGATTACGGTCGGCCGGGAGCTCGAACTTGACGATGTTCAGAATCATTGCCCCGGCGACGAAGGCGAATAAAATTGCCTCGATATGGGTCGGCAACTCGACAAAACGAGAGAAGAAGCCGCCGACGAGAATCCCGCCACTCAAAAAATAACGTCCTTGCCGGATGTAACGTTTCCCGTAGTGACGATAGAGGTCGTGGCCGACGGCGAGGAAATGGACACCGAGCGCCGTCGCATAAAAGCTGCGGGCGACGAATGTGACTGAAGAGGCGGTGACGACATATGCCGAGAAAGACATGTATGCCGTCAGAAGCGTCACCTGGAGCCAGTACGAGACATTTTGGTCCACCGTTTCATCTTGAAAATACGGGGTCCGGACGACACGCATCGTTCCGTAAAAGACGGTGAAGCCGAGTAGGCTGATGACATAAATTTCGGATGGCAGAGCCAGGTCGAGCCAATCCACTCGAAGCGTATCTTGCCGCTTGTTGAGCGACGGCAACAGATACATGAAAAAATACGTGATGGCGATCCCACTTGAAAATGAGAACCATTTTTGAGATGGCACCCGGTCTCGTGGAAACAGATAAATCCCAAAAAAATTGATGAGCGCTAAATAGAACACGATCCAATTCGCCATCTCGTGTCACCCTTTCAGTTCAATCCAAAACCGTTCGACGACCTTGCCGCTTCCCTCCATGAACGGTGTGTCCGGCACCCCGCCGTTGTTCAAAATGACTTGGCGTGACGCCACGTTCGTCCGATCGCACGTGATCAAGGCCCGCTCGATGCCGAGTTCTTTCGCCTTCTCGAGCGCGAGTTCAAGCTGTTTCGTGGCGAGACCCCGCCCGCGAGCGCTCGGCTTGATGCCGTACCCGATATGTCCTCCAAAGTTGATGAGGTTGTCATTCAATTCGTGGCGGATATTCGCCGCCCCGAGCAACTCCTCCCCGTCCGTTAGCCAATACGTCGTGCTCGGCACCCAACTGACGTTGTTCACCCGTAACTCTTTATCACGGATTTGTTTGACGTATGACGCGAAGTCAGACGCGTCACGGTCGACCGCGTTCGGGACGATCGTCTCGCCCCGTTCCCGCCATTCCTTTAAAAAGTCGATCACTTTTGCTTCCTGATCCATTGATGTCTTCACGAGTCGCAACATCTGACTCCCCCCTGTTTCTATGTATGAAAAAGACCGCAATGCGGCCTTAGTCTTCGAGTCCTAATCGTTTTGGCATCTGAGATGCGATCCCGCGCGCTTCTTCTAACCGGCCCGCTTCCACGAGTGTATGAAACCGTAAAAACGCTTCATGCGTCGCGTCACCGATAGCCGCCAAGTAGTCGATGTAGCGTTCATACACCGATTTGTCTTCTGGCCGCGCCTCGATCAAGGCGATATAGAGCCGAACCGTATCCTCTCCATAAAGAAGCGGAAACTCATCGTTCAATTGGAGTAATTTATCGACCGAGTCCATATCGACGCCGGTCTCGTTGTCGTAGTGCCCGACGACCTGCTCTGCGTGGTCCTCGAGGCGTCCGCGCCACTCTTCATACTCGTCCTCGTTCGTCTCGAGCATCTCGAACCAATCTTCGTTCAACATCTCTTCAATCTTTTTCACACGTTCTGCAAAGTTCATGTTTCGTCTCCTCCTTCAAACGTCCACGTGACGTCGACTTCATAGTTGCCCGCTAAGTCGTCGTTCATCGATAACTCGTAGATGAATCGGCAACTACCGTCGGCGACATCGAGCCGCTCCGTCGTTGTCGCCATCGTCATGGACATGTATGGGTTTTTATATAGGCTCTGCGTCAAGCGTCCTTCGATAAAGGAATGATTCATCTCGATCGGCCCTTTACAGATGAGCGCAAGCCGGCCCGTTGTATATTTGATGGTCGTCGGGACGACACCGTCTTCTCGTTCTTGATCGAACGTCAAGATGAAGCCGGTCTTCAATTCATAATAGAGCCCATCGGCTAGTAGCTCGATCGGTTCCGCGATCTCACGGATCGTCGTCTTTTGGCGCACACGTACGCGTTTCGGTTCAATTGCCATGGTGATTCCCCTTTCCGCTGTCCCATCGTACCATATCTCGCGAATAGTCCGGAATCGGTAACTTTTTCTTTCCCGGTTCTCACGCGCTTCACACGTCGCGGCTGATCAATTTTATATTATGTGCGTGCAAGAAGTCCGCTTCAAGCAAAAGACCGTGGACGTGATAATCCGCGGCCGTTCGTTTTGTTAAAACTTCAACCAATGCCCTTCTGAAATCACGTCGATGCGTCCGTCGACGACTCGAATCGCCGTCTCGTCATCAATGGCGTAGCTCGGCCCAGCCAGCATCTCTGCCCATTCGATCGCATGCTCGGACGTGTTCTCTGGCAACATCTCATGATCGAGGTGAGGGAAAATCGAGAAATCGACGTAGCCTAGCGTCTCATCGCTTTGGACGCCTGGGGCCTGCCAACCGACAAACGCCTCCCCGATGCGTGGGGTCATAACCATGCTACCGGCACTCAAACCGACATAGACGCCCTTCCAATCCGGCAACAGCTGCGCGACACCAGACTGCTTCATCCAATAATGCAAGAACAGTGGGTCGCCTCCGTTGACCAACAACACATCCGCTTCGTCGAACGCCGGTCTCCACACCGTTTCATCAAGGCTTGGGAGGGCACTCAATTCGAGGACCCCGACCGACTTCCACCCTACCTCACACATCGGCGTCGAGAAATCACCGTTGAAAAAGTTCCACGCGTGATTCGTCCCACCTGGTAGCGCGTAAATCGCGGTCGGAATACAAAGGGCGTTACACTCCTCAATCGGTCTCCCTAGTAACTCGAGCAACGATTGTTTGATTCGTTCATTTTTGATACCGGCCGATGTCAGTAATAATCTCACTCCGATCCCTCCTCATCATTAAATAGATTCGTGCTCATTCGTTATTTCCCTGTGCTCAAAAAAGACCGCACAGAGGCGGCCTTCGGATTAACTCAATTTATAGACACGTCCTTCGAACGGTTTCAAGTGAAGCAATGTCGTCTCATCATGCGGCTCGAGCGGCATGTTTTTCAAGACGACGTCTTCTGAGCGAAGCGTGATCTCCGTCGCAAAGATGGCTTCTTTCCCCGTCAAGTTCGTCATGACGAGGTATTGCGAGTCACCAAGCGTACGCGTGTACGCATAGATTTCCGGATGTTCCGGCAAGACGATGTCATACGTCCCATAGACGAACGTCTCGTCTTGCTTGCGAAGACGAATCATCTCTTTATAGAAGTTGAGAATCGAGTCCTCATCTTCGAGCTGAGCATCGACGTTGATGTCCGTATAGTTCGGGTTGATGCCGAACCAAGACTTCTCTGCGAACGTGAATCCTGCATTCGGTCCCGCGTTCCATTGCATCGGCGTCCGCGTGTTGTCACGTGACGAGTTCCACGTGATGTCCATCATCTCGTCATGGCTCTTGCCATGTTCGAGACCGATGTAATAACGGTTACGCGTCGCGATGTCGTCGTACTGGTCGATCGAGTCGAATTTCACGTTCGTCATGCCGATCTCTTGCCCTTGATAGATGAACGGCGTCCCTTGCATAAGGAAATACATCATCGCGATTGACTTGGCGCTTTCTTTCCAATAGCGCTCGTCATCACCCCACGATGACACGGTCCGTGTCTGGTCGTGGTTCTCGACGTAAAGGGCGTTCCAGCCGTCCGCTTCGAGGCCTTTTTGCCATTTCGTGAGGACGTTCTTCAAGTGAACGACGTCGAGCTTCGATTCAGCGTCTTCACGCCAGAGGCCCATGTGTTCGAATTGGAACACCATGTTCATCTTGCCTTCCTTCTCACCGACCCAAAGGTGGGCATCGTCAGGCGAGACACCGTTCGCTTCACCGACCGTCATGATGTCGTGTTTATTGAACGTCTCGTCGCGAAGTTCTTCCAAGTAACCGTGAATCCCGTCGACGTTCATGTGCATCTCGAACGACGGGACGAAATCGAGGCCTTCCGGGTTCGGCAAGTCGCCGAACGACGGGTGCTTCCGGATGTGACTGATGGCGTCGACACGGAACCCGTCGATGCCTTTATCGAGCCACCAGTTGATCATGTTGTAGATCGTCTGACGCATCTCCGCGTTCTCCCAGTTCAGGTCCGGCTGTTTCTTCGAGAAGACGTGCAAGAAGTATTGCTCGGTCGTCTCATCGAACTCCCAGGCCGACCCGCCGAAGATCGACTCCCAGTTGTTCGGTTTCGAGCCGTCGGGCTTGCCGTCGCGCCAAATGTACCAGTCGCGCTTCGGGTTGTCTTTCGAGCTCTTCGACTCGATGAACCATGGATGCTCATCTGACGTATGGTTGACGACGAGGTCGAGCAGCAGCTTCATGCCGCGCGCGTGGACTTCTGTCAATAGACGGTCGAAGTCTTCCATCGTCCCGAACTCATCCATGATGTCTTGATAGTCACTAATGTCATACCCGTTGTCATCGTTCGGTGACTTGTACATCGGACAAATCCAAATGACGTCGACGCCGAGATCTTTCAAGTAATCGAGTTTGTCGATGATCCCTTGAATGTCACCGATCCCGTCCCCGTTCGCATCGTAAAAACTGCGCGGGTAGATTTGATAAGCGACGGCTTCTTTCCACCAGTTTCGTTTCAGTGTTTTCGTTTGTGTGTGTTGGTCACGTTGTAAAAGTTGCATGTGTCAATGATACTCCCTTGTCCCTAAACTCACTGCGCATCCTATATACTAATATCAGTGCTGTTGTCTCTTCATCTCGTTAGCGCAATCGTTTGCACGATTGCAGTAAGTTTATCTTACCAAAAATCATTCCACGACACAAAGATGTTTTCAACAGCTTACTCATCGTGTACCCTACACGAATTTGAAATGAAATGAAAGTGAGGCGACTTACATGATCCGTTTGGCCACACAGGCCGATCTTTTGGCGATTGATCAATTGATTTTGACGAAAGCGCAATCGTTTCGGGCCGCTGGAAAAACGCAGTGGCAAAAATATTTAGAACCGAGCCGGACCGATTTTGTGACCCATGACGTCACGAACGGGACCGTTTATGTATACGAAGCGAACGGAGACATCGCCGGGGCGGTCAGTTTGATTCCGCCGACGTCTTGGGACGAGAACTTGTGGGACGATTCTGACGCGGCCGTCTATTTGCATCGCCTTGTCGTCGATGACCGGATGAAAGGCCAGCAAGTCGGCGAACAGTTGATGCGTCATGCACTTGCAGCGACGCCGGACCGGGTTCGCCTCGACTGCGTCGCCACGAATCCATTTTTGAACGCCTATTATCCCCGTTTCGGCTTCCGTTATGTCGGCGAACGAGGTGGGTTCTCTTTGTTTGAAAAATAGGCTTGACCTTGACGCGACGTCAACGTGTACGCTGAATCCAAGGAGGTGAGGAGATGTATACGATTCAACAGCTCGCCATACTCGCCGGAACGACCACACGGACGCTACGGCACTATGATGCGGTCGGTCTGCTTATTGCCGACCGTGACGCTAACGGGTATCGCCGTTACTCATCACATGACGCCAAGCGATTGCAGACGATTCTGCTGTACCGTTCGCTCGACTTTCCGCTCGAGACGATCCAAAGCTTACTCGAGGCCGAACCGTTCGATCGGGCGCGCGCCCTTGAAGAGCAAGTGACCGCGTTACGCACGAAAGCCGCCTATTTTGCGACGCTCGCCGAGACGGCGGAATCAACACTCACCTCACTGAGAGGAGGAATTCCAATGGAAGACAAGTCGTTGTTCAACGGACTGTCGTTTGACGAATTGAAAGCCCATGAAGCGAAGCACGAGGCGGAGACAGAAGAACGTTGGGGCGAGAGCGAGGCGTACAAGACGTCACGTGAGCGCGCCGACAAGCGATCGAAAGAAGACTGGGAAACGCTCAGTCAACAGCAAATGAATCTCGTCAAGCCGCTCGTCGACTTGTTCACGACCGGTATCCCGGTTGAAGATCCGCGTGTCCAAGCGGTCGTCCGGGCGAACCACCTGTTCATCAATGACCAGTTTTATGATTGCTCGCTCGACATGTTCAGCGGACTCGGTCAGATGTACGTCATGGACGAACGTTTCACCGCGTTCTATGACAAGTACGCGCCAGGGCTGGCCGTCTATTATAATGACGCCATCCAACACTATTGCATCACCCAAAGCTAAACGGCCAAAGCATCACGCTTTGGCCGTTATTTTGCCGTTCGACGGTCATAGACTTCTTCCTTTAGCAACAACTCGATTTGATGCCTCAAGAGCGGGAGCCCCGTCGTGAGCTGCAAGTAAGGGTATGTCGCAAAGTTGTCGGTCCCGCCGATATAGAGCAAAGACCGGTCGACCACGGACCATCCCCGTTCGGTCCATTGCTCGATTCTGACTTCACAGACGTCGGGCTTGGCCCGGAACGCCCAGTACGCTTCAAGTTGCCCTTCTGCCATCGTCGGTTTCACCGTCAACACCGGACAGTCGAACCGGGCGAGGACGCTCGGTTCGATCGGACCCGCCTCGTGAATGACGATCAGTTGCGGGTCGAGGCGGTCGAGCCACATCATCGTCTTCATGTCGTTCAATGACGTGACGCGTAAGGTGTGATGGAACGGGATCGGTTCGTCGTTCAATGGATAGCGACGTTTAAGCTCTTGAATCCGTGTCCGGCTCGAGAGGCGCATGACGGGCGACATCAGCCGGACGTATACGTGCGTCAGCCAATGCTTGATGGATGCCGGGCGATGCTCGCTCGGTCCATCTTCCTGAATGACATGGGTCACCCCTAAATTGCGGATCGCATGATAGACGTAGGCAGATGTCCGGTGCTCTCCCATGAGTAGTACGATTGGTCGGACCACGTCGTTCTCCTCCCTTCCCTGAAAAAGACCCGTTTTTCAAAGTTTGTTTTACCCAATTGCTCCTCACTTCCCGTCACACGACTCACGAATTTCTAGTTCAGCGAGCGCCCGTTTCCAGGAACCGTACCGCCGGGATACTTTGGCGACACTTGGTCGTCTATGTTGTTTCGCCCATTTTTGATAGGTGATCGCGTTGAACGGTACGATGATACGGCTTGCTTCTAGCAACGATTGGACGATTTCTGCTTTTTCACGTTCTGGCTGGACGGTAAAATGGAGCTCCTCTAGACGCTCTACCGTTTTCACGGCCAGACTCCAAGACCCGAAATGGGAAATAATATCACCTAGGGAAGGGCCGGTATGATCTTGCACCCATTGTTGATAATGAGTGCTCGTCAACTTCCCTTCCTGTTCAAGTGCGAGCCGAAGCGCTGCAACGAGTTCTTGTTGTGTATAGTGTTTTCGGGCTTCTAAGAGGCCGGCTGCCTTCAAGGCACCGGTCCATGACCCGTGAAAATTGAGAACGTCGAGAAATGTCGGGACGTCTCGGTCTCGGCTCCAGAGCTGATATTGTTTGACCGTGAGGGTCGGAGTCAGAGATGCAGCGGCTCGAAGCGCTTGAATGATCTCTGCTTCCCGGTTCATCGTTCGTCCTCCTCAGACGCTTTGTTCCGTGACGATTGAGCGCGTATCGAGCACGGTCTGGATGACTTGCTGTTGTTCGCCGAGTGTCAAATCCGATCCCGACGGAAGGCAGATGCCGTTCTCGAACAAGTGGCGACTTACATCTTTTCCGTCGACTGTCACGTACTCGGCATCGCGATACACCGGTTGTAAGTGCATTGGCTTCCAGACAGGACGGGATTCGATGCCGGCGCTAGCGAGGCGTTCGATCAACGTGTCGCGGTGTAAGTCGGTCTGATCCAACTGCATGGCGGTCAGCCAGCGATTGGCCCGCGAGTGCGGCACTTCCTGTTGATACGTCGTCCCGAGCTGACGAAACATACGCTCATAGCGGGCGAAGACGCGACGGCGTGCTTGAACGCGCTGTTCAATCACTTCAAGCTGCCCCCGACCAATCCCGGCCGAGACGTTGCTCAACCGATAGTTATAACCGACCTGTTCGTGCTCATAATGTGGCATGTCTTCTCGGGCTTGCGTGGCCAACTTGAGCGCCAGTTGTCTCATCTCGTCGTTCGGTGTCAGAAGCATGCCTCCACCAGACGTCGTGATGATTTTATTACCGTTGAACGAATAGAATCCGATGTCACCAATCGTACCCGTCATCTGCCCGTGCCACGTCGAGCCGAGTGATTCGGCTGCGTCCTCAATCAACGGGACGCCGTACTCACGGCAGATGTGGCGAATCTCCCCAATTTTTGCGACGACGCCGTACAAGTGAACGACAATGACCGCTTTCGGCAGTCTCCCTTTTGTCGCCGCTTGGACGAACGCTTTACGGAGCGCATCCGGGGACATATTCCACGTCGTCATTTCCGAGTCGATAAAGACCGGGGTCGCGCCGACGTAACGGATCGGGTTAACCGATGCCACGAATGTGAGCGACTGACAGAAGACCGTATCACCTGTTTGGACGCCGAGCGTGAGCAATGCCAAGTGGAGGGCGGCGGTTCCTGAACTTGTCGCTAGGGCGTACGGGTGGTCCGCATAAGCGGCCACTTCCGCTTCGAACGCATTGACGTTCGGGCCAAGCGGGGCAATCCAATTGCTCGCGAACGCCTCTTCGATATAGGCCATCTCACGGCCCGACATATGGGGCTTCGATAGTAGGATGTTCATTTGATGCCCTCCTTCATCATGGTTTTGTACGAGATATACCAATCGACGACTTGCTCGAGTCCTTCAAACAATGATGTGCTCGGTCTGAATCCAATCAGCGTATCGAGCGGCGGAACGTCCGACTGCCGGAGGATCGACTCTCTCATCGGCAGTGACGTCTTCGCCGACTTGTTGAGGAGATGCCCGATGTCAGACAGTAACGTTTGGACGTTCACGTAGTCGGAGGCTGGGATTTGGAAATATCCGATTGGTGACATCCCGGTTTCAATCAAGCGCAGCAAGCGAACGACCGACTCGACGACGTCGTCGATATAGGAGACGTTGATGATGTCCGTCGCGAAGTACCCGGAGAGTCGGACACCGCGGTCGACGGCGACAATCGCCTTTGATACGAGCGTCGAGACGTCGTCCCAAGGGCCAAAGATGTCTTCTGTGAACAAGTGAATCCCCGGCCGTTCTCCGTCCTCTTGTTTTAACGGCAAGTCGAACGTGATGAACGATTCGACAGGGACCCGTTTCGTTTGGATGGCGATATAGCGTTTCATCAACTCGTAACGTTCAAGCGGCTCTTCACTACCGCTATGCCGACGCGTCGAACATAAGATGATGTGCCTCGGTTCGTATCTGTTTAAGACGCTGCGCATGACCGTCTTGTTCGCGAGCGTCGAACGAATCAAATGAAAGCGCGGGTGGGTGAGTACGTAGAGGCGCTGTTTGGCGATTCGCGTCTTATGCCGCCCTTCATCGTCAATCCCGACGACGTCAAACCCTTCGTGCAACAGCCGACGTGCGATATGAAACCCTTGAAAACCAGCTACTCCGACGATAAGCACCGTTTGATCGTTCATCGTTCTCCCCCTCTTCAATCGTGATGACCTTCAACTTCCATCAGCGAGACGTGTCCCGGCGATATAGGGACGCATCCGTTTCACACCGTGCGTGAAGAGACGATCGATGTCTCGATCAAGATCGTCACTATTGGCGATAAAGAGCAACAAGTAAGTCAAGGCTTCCCGGTCATCCCGTAACGTCTCGATGAGATGCAGGACGGAAGCGACGGTCTTGAAAGGCCGGGTTTGTCCGACAAAAATTTTCGGGAAGACGTTCGCTTCCGGACAGAGCTCACTCGCGGCGAGCAGCTCTTCATACAACTTCTCACCCGGTCGAATCCCAGTGACCTCGATGCCAATCTGTTCAGTTGTGAATCCGCTCAACTCGATCATCTTTTTTGCCAAATCGATGATTTTGACAGGCTCGCCCATATCAAGGACGAATACTTCGCCGCCTCGTGACAAGACGCTCGCTTGGATGACAAGACGACTCGCTTCCGGGATGGTCATGAAATAGCGGGTCATCTCGGGATCGGTGACAGTGACCGGTCCTCCCCGGAGAATCTGTTCTTTAAAGAGTGGCACGACCGAGCCGCGACTGCCTAAGACGTTTCCGAACCGGACGACCGCAAAGATTGTCTCACTCGAACGAGCCTTCTCTTGGACGACCATCTCGGCGATTCGTTTCGTCGAGCCCATCACGTTCGTCGGATTGACCGCCTTGTCCGTCGAGACCATGATGAAACGGCTCACGTTATGCCGGTCTGCGACATCGACCATATGTTTCGTCCCATAAATATTGTTTTTGACGGCTTCGAGCGGGTTATCTTCCATGAGCGGTACATGTTTATGGGCCGCGGCATGATAGACGATGTCCGGTTTATACGTGCGGAACACGTCTTCGAGCCGCGCCTCGTCTTGCACGTCACCGATGACCGGATGCAGACGTGTCTCCGTGCCGAGCCCGCGCAACTCTCGTTCGATCAAATAAATACTGTTCTCCCCATGACCGAGGAGAATAATTTCTGCCGGGGCGAATTTAATCAATTGGCGACATAACTCCGAACCAATCGAGCCCCCGGCGCCTGTGACGAGCACGGTCGCACCCTCTACATGACGAGATATGCCGGATATGTCCAACTGAACCGGTTCGCGACCGAGCAAATCCTCAATTTTCACTTCACGAATCTCATTGATGGAGACCTTCCCTGTCGCGAGCTCCGAGATCATCGGTAATGCATGTGATTCCGCGCCCGTCTTCTCAATTCGTTTCAGCAAAGCGAGACGCCGTGCATAAGGCAAACTTGGGATAGCCAAGATGACCACTTCGATACCATGTTCTTGAATGATGCGCTCTAAGTCGTCTGTCAATCCGATGACAGGCACCCCGTGCACGTAAAGCGACTGTAGGTGCGGATTGTCATCAAGTAGACCGACGACGTGCAGGACGGTCGTCCGATGCTCTTTCAACTCACGGACAACCAACTGTCCCGAATCTCCGGCCCCGATGATGAGTGCTTTTCGTCCGGGGTGGTTCGAATGCGGTTTGAACACATCGAATACATGGTTTCGAGCTAAAAAGCGGGTGAACAAAATCAGGTTGAATGCGAGCAACCCTTGTACGGCAATCATCATGCCAAGGCCTGCCCCGAAATGAAATTGGTTGTAGGCATACAAGATTAAATCGCTGCTCAACAAAGCGATGGCAACTTGTTTCATCTCATGGATGGACGCGTAACGCCAGTCGATACGATGAATCTTGAGGACGGTCCCGACGAGGCTGAAGCTGATGATTTTAATGGCGACCATCATCAACATCTCGCTCGATCCAAGTGCCGTATACGATGTGATTGTGGAGAACATCAGTTCAAACGTCACGTATAATACAAACGAGACGATCAAGATGTCGAGACATAAAAAGAGCAAATTGCGCTGATTCTTCCGATAGACGTTAACGAGCGTTGCCATGGTAGTTCGCACCTCCAAGAGTCTAAGTTGTTCGTTCATGGTGTAAGTTGGAATGCGCAATAGATGCGTCGATGCTAGTAAACTACCCGACTCTCCTCAACAAATTTAAAGATAAGACAAGCTTTTTCTCATTAACGACATAGATGCAAAAAAGGAGTTCACGAAATGATTATCATGATTTCATTCATTTAATGAATAATTGTCTGACAAACGGGAAATGGAAATATACATAACCCGAATTGGGTATCGTTGACATTATTTTGCATCCTGTAAAGATTCGGCACGAGGAGGTAGAAATCGATCTTGACCATTCTTTTTGACTAGCTCGTTGACTCTTCAACCAAGACATCCTGTTCATTCACACCAAGAGACCTTCCGAGACGCTCGCTGCGTCTCCCTCCAAAGGAGAGACACCAAGATGAAAAAATGGACACGCCCTCAAATCGTACAAGCGTTGCAGTTAGCTGCTCAAGAACATGCCGAGCTCGATTCGAAACGGTATAGCGTATGGTCGCAAAACAAAAATGTTCCGTCCCTTTCCACCGTCATCCATCAGTTCGGGTCTTGGCGCGAGGCGCTCGCCGCCGCGCAAATCCAAATGTCGTTCCATTACTACTCGGATGAAGATATCCTCCGCGCGTTGAACCAAGCCGCCGAGGAGTTACCGCTCTTCACGAGTCAAACGTATCGGGAGTGGTCGAAAGTGACGCGTTCACCGTCGCTCACGTTAATCAGCAGCCGTTTCGGCTCTTGGTCGAACGCGCTCCGGGAAGCGAAACTTCAGACGACCGCCGCGAAAAACAATGAAGAGCGCATCATCCAAGCGTTGATTGAAGCGTCCGAAGAACTCGAACGCCTCACGTCCCAGCACTACGCCATCTGGGCCCAAGAGCGTGGCTATCCGACCGTCGCGACGATTGCCCGGAAGTACGGTTCTTGGAGTTACGCCTTATTCGTACTCGACATCGCCCCACCGAAACGAAAATGGGACGAAGAGGACGTCATCGAGGCACTCCGTGTCGCAAAACATGAATTGTCCCACTTTAGCATCCTGCATTACCGGAAATGGGCCGAGGGACGCAACGTGCCGAGCACGTCGACAATCAACGCCCTCTTCGGCAGTTGGACGGCGGCCTTAAAATGTATGGAAGAACAAACGATTGCTCAATAAAACAAGCCCTGTCTCATGATGAGACAGGGCTTGTTTTCAAGTGACGATTGAAATGAACAATGGGATGCCGACGAGCAAGTTGAACGGGAACGTGACGGCGAGAGCGAGCGTCAAATAAAACGACGGCTCCGCTTCCGGGACCGATGCTTGGAGCATGGCCGGTGCGGCGATGTACGATCCGCTCGCCGCGAGCGTCATCAAAAGAATCGTCCCCCCGTCAGACAATCCGGCCATACCGGCCGCGAAAAAGCCGATGGTCGCGCCAACGAGTGGGAACGTCATCCCGACGACTAAAAATTTCACCCCATACGATGGTACCGTCTTCAGCTGATGGCCGACCTTTACGCCGAGACTGAGCAAGAATAACAACAACACACCCGGGAACAAATCGACGAAAAACGGGGTCAAGGCCGACGTATCTGGCGTGACAAGGCCGACGACGAGACCGGCCAGGAGCAGTAAGATACTTTTCGAGAGCAGACTGTCGCGGATGACGGAGAGTGACTGGCTCGGTGCAGCCGTAATTCCGAGAACGCGGCTTTGATTGTACAACAACAGTGCGACGACGAGACCTGGAATCTCGAGGACGACGACGAGTGTCGTCATGAACGGTTCATAACTGATACCGAGACGTTCAAGCTGGGCCGTCGCCGCAACGTACGTCACGAGTGAAACCGACCCGAACGTGGCTGCCATGGCGATTCGTTCCGGAAACGTGAACTTGAGAAGAAGTCCAAGGCCGAACGCGACAAGCGGAAGCACGATACCGAGCACGAGCGTCACAGCGAGCGGGAGTGCCAACTCGTCCATCGATACAGAGGCGAGTCCCATCCCTCCTTTCAATCCAATGGCGAGCAGTAAGTACAAATTGAGTGTGATACTGAGCGACTCAGGAATTTTCAAATTCGACTTGCCGAGGGCAGCAATCACACCTGTCACAAATAGGAGCACCGGGGCGCTCGTCATCAAAAACGTCAATAGTTCCATCTTTTCCTCCTAGACGACAAAAGCGCACACCAAAGAAAGGTGTGCGCTGCATGCCGACGGCTCGAACACGTTCGCTCCGTCTAGCCGACAACTGTCGGGTTTTTAGTTCATCAGCTCCGGGCCAGGACGACGGGAAAATCGCACGGACACTTCCCAATCCTGAACCGTCTCTGACTCTAGTTTAAAAATGTCGTCACGGCTTGTCAATCCCAGCATCCCACGGTGCATCAAGTCGAAAGACGATGAGGCGTTCCCCCGTCTTCGTGCTGATATCCGTATGAAGCGAGACGAGCCGTCGACCGAGCACGTCATACAAAATCGTCTCGAGCTGGGCCCGGCCTGATTCGACGAGGTTGTTACGGTATTTCTTCAATTGCTCACGACCGGCCGATTTGGCGGCCAGTTCGTACTCGGCCGGGGTCAAGACGCCTTGAAGCGTCACGATGGCCAAGTCGCGGAGCAGGTCTGCCTTACACGTCAAAGAGCCACGCCCGAGATACTCTTTCTCCCATTGGGTGATGCGAGCACTCAGTTCCATTTCGAGCTGACCTTTTTTCGGCATCGTTACTTCACGAATCCAATCATCATCTCGCGAAGGATTTTCGCTGCGGCGATGGCCGTCATGTCCGATTGATCATAAGCTGGTGATACTTCGACGAGGTCGGCACCGATGATGTCGAGGTCGGCGTTCGCGATGGCATGGACCGCTTCGAGCAATTCTTTCGTCGTGATGCCACCAATCTCTTGCGTACCCGTTCCCGGTGCCGCCGATGGATCGAGGACGTCGATGTCGATCGTGACGTACACTTTTTTCCCGGCGAGTGTCGGTAACACACGTTTGAGCGGTTCGATCACTTCATATTGATACATGTTATAGCCGACTTCTTTGACCCAGTCGAACTCTTCTTTCATTCCCGAACGAATTCCGAACGAGTAACAGTTCGATGGCCCGATGAGTTCGGCCGCTTTTTTGAGCGGTGTCGAGTGTGACAACGGCTCGCCTTCGTATTCGTCACGGAGGTCCGTGTGCGCATCGAAGTGAAGAATGACGAAATCGTCGCCATACGCATCGTGCATCGCCTTGATGACCGGCCACGTGACGAGGTGTTCCCCACCCATACCGAGCGGGAACTTGCCTGCTTGGATGACGTCTTTGACGAACGACTCGATCATGTCAAGCGACTTCTGGGCGTTCCCGAACGGAAGTGGGATATCACCGGCGTCATAGACGGCGGCTTCACTCAAGTCTCCGTCAAGGTACGGACTGTATTCTTCAAGTCCGATCGAGACTTCACGGATCCGGTTCGGACCGAAACGTGAGCCCGGACGGAAACTGACCGTCCAGTCCATCGGCATCCCGTAAAGCACCGTCTTCGCATCTGTGACTTCTGGCAGGCTCGCAATGAATACTTTGCCTGAATAGGCTTCATCGAAACGTTTAATCATTTCGTCAAGTCCTCCACAAATTTAGGAAGAACGAATGCCGCATGGTGTAGCTTCGGCGTGTAGTACTTCGTCTCGATATCATGGAAGCGCTCGGCCGGTACTTGTTCCGGGTCGTACTGCTTCGAACCGATTGTGAACGTCCACATGCCACTCGGATACGTCGGTACGTTCGCCGTGTAAAGCTTCGTGATTGGGAAAATCTCTTTCACGTCACGTTGAACCGTCTGGATGAGCTCCGGCGTAAACCATGGGTTGTCCGTCTGCGCGACGAAGATGCCGTCGTCTTTGAGTGCTCTCGAGATTCCAGCGTAGAATCCTTTCGTGAACAAGTTGGCCGCTGGGCCGACCGGTTCTGTCGAGTCGACCATGATCACGTCGTACTCGTTCTCTGACTCGGCGATATGCATGAAGCCGTCGCCGACGATGACTTCAACGCGCGGGTTATCGAGTTCGCCTGCGATATTTGGTAAGTATTTCTTTGAATATTCAATGACTTTCCCGTCGATGTCGACGAGAACTGCTTTTTCGACTGATGGGTGTTTCATAATCTCACGGATGACGCCGCCGTCTCCGCCGCCGACAACGAGCACGTGCTTCGGATTTGGGTGTGTAAAGAGTGGGACGTGAGCCACCATCTCGTGATAGACGAATTCGTCCTTATCCGTCGTCATGACCATTCCGTCAAGTAACAACATTGTTCCGAACTCGTCCGTTTCGACCATTTCTAGTCGTTGAAACTCCGTTTGTTCGCTCTCATAAACGTGGTTTACACGGAACGTGATCCCGTAATCTTCTGTCTGGTGCTCCGTAAACCATAATTTTAATTTTTGGTCCATCGATAGAACCCCTTTCTGATTAAAAAGTTGTTCGTATGCGAGTGGCGTTTTGAGGCGCTTCTTATTCATACGATAGGAAGTATACAAAAACTGTCCGCATTTTGCACGATTTTTTTATTTATTTGCCCATCCGCGTGAGTTTTCTGTGAGGTTTAGCCGATAAACTGGATATAGATGTATTTTTAATTAGAAAGGAGAGATTCTATGTGGTCTCCTTGCGTGGCTTGTTCCACGACAATCCCGTTCTTTGAACGGGGCTTGTTAGTCGTCAACGACCAACATCATCCATACGAATCATTTGATGAGCTCAAGACTAAGTTATCTTTAGTCGAGGACGATGTCTATTGTGTCGACCCTGCCACGAAGCAGCAAACGCCAATTCTGTCGGCAGTCGATTTGCTTGAACAGATTGCCAATCGTGATACGATCGAGCTTATCCAACATGGGGAGTTCGAAAGTCACTTGCAACCGATCGTCCATCTCGATACGGGCGAGCGGTTCGGTTACGAGGCGCTCCTTCGCAGTAAGAGCAAGATCTCACCGGGAGAACTATTTCGCGCCGCCAACCGATACGGACTGCATTCAAAACTTGATCAACGCGCTCGAGCTGAAGCAATCAAAGCAACGTACCATGCTGTCGCACCTTATGAGAAGACGTTCATTAATTTTTTGCCGTCTACGATTTACAATCCTGATTACTGCTTACAACACACGTTCGAAATCATCGACCAGTATGGACTCGATGCGGATCGATTCATCTTTGAAGTCGTCGAGACAGAAAAAGTTCGAGATGTCGCCCACCTTCAACATGTGTTCGCTACTTATAAGAAACGTGGAATGAAAGTGGCTCTCGACGATGTCGGTGCCGGGTTCTCGACGCTTGACATGTTAGAGCGCCTTGAGCCGGACTACGTCAAAATCGATCGATCGTATATTTCATTTTGTGACCAGGATGCTGAGAAGAGAGCATTCTTAAAGAATGTCCGCCAATTGACCAGCTCGATGGAGATTACACTCCTCGCCGAAGGCATCGAACGCGCTGAAGAAGTGGACGTCTGTCGCGAACTCGGGTTCGATCTCGCCCAAGGTTATTACTTTGGGAAGCCATCCCCTTATGCGCTTTGACGCAACAAAGGCCTAGAGCACACGCTCTAGGCCATTTTTTAATCCTCGTCTTCCTCTTCGTCCATGTCTTCTTGCATCTCTGTGTCTTCATTGTTCATCGGTTCTTCCTCGGCTCCCCCGCAAGCCCCGAGAATGATTCCTGTCGCCAATAGCGACGCGGCCAATGTACCTTTTTTCTTCATCACGAACACCCCCTTTTTATGTTGTGTCGTACAGTACGGTTAATTCCCCTGCACTTCACGTTAAAACGTTTTTTAGGTTAAGAACGTGTAAACGGTGGAAAGAAATTAGAGATGATAACTGAACAGAAAGAAGGTGTACTGGTTGAAACGACGCGTCTTGCAACTCCTCATCATGATTGTACTCGGCATCTTCCTTCTTGGTTTGCTTTATTCGATTGATGGGCTCATCCCATTTTTAATTGGTGCCGCCATTCTCATTCCGCTCATTGTCGGTTGGCATATTTTGTTCGATCACGTGCAACCTCAGGCCAAACTTGCTTGGCTGCTCGCCGTCTTATTTCTCCCGTTCCTCGGCGCCCTCGCCTGGGTGCTATTCGGTCGAACACCACGACGGCACCGTCGCATCAAACGAACCTCGACCGAAATACGTTTGTTCCGGCAAGCAATTGAAGAAGAACGGATTGAGACGACAAACGACGTATCCGATCGTTTTCCGCTCACACGAACACTCGAGAAGCTCGGGGCGACTGGTGCGGATGGTCATACATCGACGAAACTACTCGTGAACGGTGAGGAAAAATTCGATGCTGTAATTAAAGACATCGAGCAAGCGACTCATCACATCCATGTCCAGTACTATCTGTTCCGGACCGATGAAATCTCACTGAAGATTCGCGACGCTTTAATCAAACGATCTAACGAGAACGTTACCGTCCGCTTTTTATATGACGGTCTCGGGAGTCAAGAGATTAGCGAAGCATTTCTCGAACCGCTCCGCGAGTCGCGTGTCCACGTCGAGGCGTTCGACCCGGTCGTTCACCCGCTCCTCGTCTTTAACGCCAACTTCCGCAACCATCAAAAGTTGATTGTCATCGACGGACAGATTGCTTACACCGGTGGATTGAATGTAGGAGATGAATATCTCGGTAGACATAAGAAACTTGGTTTTTGGCGTGACACCCATCTGCGCGTCGAAGGACCGCTCGTGCGAGAACTTCAGCGTTTATTCATCGAGAACTGGCTATACGCCGGACATGAGGAAGAGAGCGAAACGTGGGATTTGTTCGCCGACGACCAACATCTTCCGAAATACTTCATTCACGAGCCGCAAGACGGAAACGGGGCGACCCAACTGCTCGTCACATCACCGGGGAAAGACGTGACGATTCGAGACGGGCTCATGGCTCTATTGATGGAGGCGAAAGAATCGATTTGGATGACGACCCCTTACTTGATTCCGCCTCCCGAAATGCTCGCGCTGTTAGAAGTCGCCGGCAAGCGCGGCATCGACGTCCGGATCGTTGTCCCCGGAAAAGGAGACGAATGGTTCAGTTTCCATGCGACCGAGTATTATTTCGAGCAGCTGCTCAAACGCAACATCCGGATTTATAAATACAATCGTCATTTTATCCATGCCAAAACCGTCCTCATCGATGGCAAGATTGCGCTCGTTGGGACGGCTAACTTCGATTTTCGGAGCATGTATTTGAATCATGAGATGACGATTACCCAGTACGAGACGTCATCAGTCAAGAAACTTCAACAAGCGTTCTTGAAAGACTTTGACGAATCGATTCTCGTCGATTGGTCGACGCTTCGTAAGAAATCGAACGGTAAACGGTTCGTCGAGGCGTTCTGTCATATCTTCTCGCCACTTCTTTGAGACAAACGCCAAACGACGTATAGGACGGCGAGAACGGCGACGAGAACGAGCTGCCATCCGGTCGACACGGTCAGGACAGCCGTGACGGCAAGCGCCTCAATGAATAGCGCCGGTACTTTTCCGATGGTGCTCGCTACAGCGAACGAAGGGAGCGACATCCGACTGAACGCGGCCGACAGCGTGACGAGACCGGACGGCACGAACGGCAACAGCCGGAGACCGAGGACGAGGAACCAAGCCTCGACGCCTTCCGCCTCACGGAGACGCCGCAGCCGCTTCCCGTCCGGTGACGTATATCGATGAAGCGCCTTGCGATACAAAATGAAACTGAGCACAGCCCCGGCCGCCTCGCCGATGATGGAGACGGTGACACCCGGTCCGAACCCTAGCAGTTGCACGTTCAGCGCCGTCAAAAATGCGCTCGGAAGCACCCCGGCGACGGCGATGAGCGCATTTAACAAGATACTGATTACAATAAACAACGGGATTGGCAAAGCTGCCCATTCCATACATTTCCCTCACTTCAAGTGAAAAGGCTGGCCCATCAATTGACGGGTCAGCCTTTTGCTTATTTGGCTTCGACTTCATCCCACGCGTCTTCATCGACAGGTGGAAGGTGTTTCTCTTCAAGTTTCGAGACAACGACCGCGCATGTTGCGTCGCCGGTAATGTTGACCGACGTCCGGAGCATGTCGAGAATCCGGTCGACACCGATGATCAGGGCAATCCCTTCGACCGGTAAGTTGACCGACTGCAAGACGAGCGCGAGCATGATGAGCCCGACACCTGGTACGCCCGCCGTCCCGATTGAGGCGAGTACCGCCGTGATGACGACGGTCACCAGTTCAGTCATCGTCAAATCAGCCGCAAACACTTGCGCGATGAAAATCGTTGCGACCCCTTGCATGATGGCCGTCCCGTCCATGTTCACTGTCGCGCCGAGCGGCTGGACGAATGAAGAGATGGAACGTGGCACGCCGAGTTTTGTCTGGGCGAGCTCCATCGATACAGGAAGCGTCGCGTTCGAAGACGATGTCGAAAACGCGAGCGTGATCGCTTCGTAGAAGTTTTTAAAGAAGAAGACCGGACTCATCTTCCCGAGCAAGACGAGCGCCCCGCCGTAGACGATGACCGAGTGTAAAAATAGCGTCAAGACGACGGCGAACATATACCATGCCATCGCTTTGACAGCATCGAGTCCGATTCCGCCAATTGCCGAGGCAATCAACGCGAACGCACCGTATGGGGCGAGCTTCATGACTAAGTGAATCAAGTGCATCATGATGCGGTCGCCTTGTTTGACGAAACGGCGCCACGTCTTGGCCCGTTCGCCGAGCGCGATCATCGCGAATCCGATGAGTGCCGCAAAGACGATAATTTGAAGCATGTTCCCTTCGGCGAGCGCTTGAATTGGGTTCGTCGGAATCATGTTGACGAATGTCTGCACGATATTTGACGATTCCTCCGTCGATGTTGATTCAAATTCCAATCCAGTCGTCGGGAAATCACCACGCTCTCCCGGTTTGATGACCGAAGCGACACCCATCGCCAAGACGATGGCGAGCGCCGTCGTCGTCAAGAAGAAGAGGAGCGCCTTCGATCCGACCCGCCCGAGCTCTTTCGGGTCCCCAAGACCCATGACGCCGAGAATAATCGAGAAGAAGACGATCGGGACGACTAGCATTTTAATCAAATTTAAAAATACAGTACCGATTGGGGAAAGGATATACGTATTGACGACGTCGTATACGTTACCGGACAAACCGGCGAGCCCTAGCCCGACAACGACCCCTAAGGCGAGGCCAATTAAAATTTTCTTCGTTTCACTCATCGTGTCACCCTTTCTTTTTTGCACAGTGCGTTTAGTATAGCATAATGCTGAATATTCATACAATTACCGTAAAATCACAACATCATAACAAATTCATGTTCCCATCTTCCCTTGAACGAAAACAAAAAAGATTGGAGACCGAAACGGTCCAATCTTTTCACTCGGCATCGAGACGCGCAAGTTCGGTTTGAAGTTCGGTCGATTGCTCCCAAATCTCAGGACGATGTTCTTTCAAGAACGCAGCGAGCACGCTTCGTGACGGTGCGTCCATCATGTCAATCAGGATGCGTCCTTTGAGCGACTTATCCATCTGATTGACGTGGTATGGCAATAGCTTATAGCCACGCCGCGCCTCGAGGTCGATTGACATGTCGCATGCTGCGACACCGCCATAATAGAACCCTTCCGGCTTCCGTCCGACCGTGACCCAGACGATCCAGTACGGTTTCCCGTTCGGTACCGCTTCCGGGTCCGTTAAAAACTTGATGCGTTTTTCGATCGCCGATTTGGCATGCATGGCCCCCATATCGATGACCGCGGTCCCCGCCTCGACATCGATGATGACAGGAGACATATTGTTCAAACTGAGCGAACCGACCCCAAAGCCGCCATGGCCATCGGTCGAATCGTCAGCGACGATGTTAAAATTAATCTCTTTCATGGCATTCCCTCCCTCTCTACTGTACACAAAGACGAGGGAATGTGGCAATCCGGAACGTCAGCACCACTCGATTCGAAACTTCGTACCCGGTCCAATCGTTTGGATGAGCGGCCGGTCTGCCTCGATGACGCGCCCCAGGACGTTGACCCGTTCGTCTGCCACTAAATCGCGTTTCGTCACTTGCAGCTCACCAGCATAACGCCCATACTTCGCATTGTCGACTGTGACCGTCCCGAGCGGACGAGGTCTCGCTTCCATCGGTTCGAGCAAACGGTCCCCCGGGCGCCCATAGCCCCTCGATTCGACCGAGCGGATGACGTCGCGTGCGGGGTCCATCCGATTCGTCTGGACACGATAGAAAGCTGCCTCGATTGTCGTATCCGCCTCGGCTCGCAGAACGAGTATCTCGTCGGTGTGTGAGGCGAACTGTTCAATCGTCTCATCAGCGAGCCCCGGATCGCCGATTAAAATGCGGTCGACCGAATCAACAAGGTCCATGTAGCAGGCGAACGTCGACAACGGGCGATGGTCCTCGAGCGTCGGCAGCCGTTCGAACAGTGGCCCCCGGAGTGTCCCGTCGCCAGGAATGAATGCCTGGACGCTCAACCCTTGTCGCTTCAGCCAATCGTTCTTGGCATCGAACCAGTCTCGATCAAGTCCCGTCTCCGGACGCGGATAGAAATTGTGCCATGCCTCGACGTTGTCCGTCACGAGACCGTGACGCTTCATCTTTATGAGTTCCGCTTCAGACAGCGTGCTCGCGTTCAAGGCGACCGTCATCCGCCTCGACAAGTCGGCGACTTGTTTCGGGGTCACGCCGTAATCGACACGGAGTCCCGTCACGCCCCACTCGGTGAGCGTATGGGCATCGTCCCACGTCTTGCCGAGCGCGGCGAGCGACGTCGGTGCGATATCGGCGAACAGTTCCATGTCGAGTTCTTGTGCGAGCGCCCCGAGGTCACGAAGCCGTTCCGTATACACCGACGTGTCGTCCTCGGGAATATGCAGTGACGTGAACATCGAGGTGAAACCCATCTCGCGCATGCGTCCGACCCATGTTTTGAACTGTGGTGTGAGCGGTTCGCTCAAATAAACCGATAATCCTTTCATCAGAAAACCCTCCTCATCAAATGAAAAGGCGACTCCAAAGAGCCGCCTCGATTGTTAAATCCCGTCTGCCATTTCTTCTTTGAAGCCGAAGAAATACGTGAAGATGAAGCCAGCCGTATACGAAATGACAAGACCTGCAATGTACGTCAAGTACATGCCGTTGTCGATGAGCGGCGTGAGCGAGAGACCCGAGACCCCAATCCCGAGCGCTGCCGTCTTCATCGTCGCTTGGAAGGCACCACCGACCGCGGCTCCCATACAAGCCGTTAAGAACGGACGGCCAAGCGGGAGCGTGACCCCGTAAAGGAGTGGCTCGCCGATGCCGAGGAATCCGACCGGAATCGCCCCTTTGATGATGTTGCGGAGGCGTTGGTTGCGCGTCTTCACGAAAATCGCGAGCGCCGCACCGACTTGTCCAGCCCCAGCCATCGCCAAAATTGGTAAGAGTGCCGTGTTCCCGACCGTGTTGAGCAACTCCAAGTGAATCGGCGTGAGTCCGTGGTGCAACCCGACCATGACGAGTGGCAAGAAGAATCCAGCAAGGACAGCCCCTGCTACCGGTCCACCGACTTCAAGTACAGCGTTCAATCCTTGCATGATCCCGTCTGACAACACGCCTGCGACCGGCATGATCGCATAGAGCGCTGTGAAACCGACGACGAGGACCGTGAGAAGCGGTGTGAAGATGATATCGACTGCCGTCGGCATGAAGCGACGTACGTGTTTCTCGATGTAGGTCATGAGCCAAGCCGCAAAGATGACCCCGAACAATCCACCCCGCCCGACGACGAGCGGTTCCCCATAAATGGTGATGTCGGCGAGCATCGGGTTGAAGAGAATTCCCCCGGCGATGGCCCCGAGTACCGGCGTCCCGCCGAACTCTTTGGCCGTGTTCCACCCGACGAGGATGGCGAGATAGGCGAAGACCGTGCTACCGAGCAATAAGAGGATTTGCATCCACGTTTCGGTCGGGTCGACCCCGGCGTTCTTCGCGAAGTTGGCAGTCCCATTGATGATACCTGAAGCGACAAGTCCCGGAATGAGCGGGATAAAGATGTTCCCTAAGCGACGCAAGAAGCGCTTGAACGGCGACTTCTGTTTATCTTTCACTTTTTGACGTTCGATGGCCGCCCGTTCGTCCGGCGTCAAGTTCTCATCGACCGACTCTTCCCCAATCGCAAGACCCGTCTCACGGCTGAGGTGGTCCGCCACGCGGTTGACTGTCCCCGGACCAACGACGATTTGCAACGTCTCATCATCGATGACACCCATGACACCATCGATTTTTTTCAAAGCGGCGAGATCTGCTTTCGTCGGATCTTTGAGCGCCAAGCGCACACGTGTCATACAGTGCGCGAGTTGACGAATGTTATCTTTTCCCCCGACATGCTCGAGTATCGCATGTGCCAGAACCTCTTCTTTCTTCATCTCGAATCCCCCTTATAGTGCGTCACGGACAAATCCGTTCGCACGCTCTAATCGCTCGACTGCCTCCGCATGCGGGACATCGGCTAAAATCATGACGATCGCCGTCTTGACGTGCCCACCGGATGAATTGAAATAACGCGCGGCCGTCTGTTCGTCGACCCCTGTCGCTTCCGCAATCATCCGTTTGGCCCGTACTTCCAACTTCTCGTTCGTCGGTTGCACGTCGACCATCAAGTTTTGATACACTTTCCCTACCCCAATCATCGACGCCGTCGAGATCATGTTGAGGACGAGTTTTTGCGCCGTCCCTGCTTTCAAGCGCGTTGAACCGGTCAACACTTCAGGACCCGTCTCGACTTCGATCTTATATTCGGCGTGGTCGCTGATTTTTGATCCTTTGTTACATGATAACGCGGCTGTCGTCGCGCCGACTTCGCGGGCGTAATCGAGCCCGCCGATGACGTACGGTGTCCGGCCGCTCGCAGCAATCCCGATGACGGTGTCGAACGCATTCAAATGAAGCGCTTTCAAATCATTGACTGCCAAATCCTTGCTGTCTTCTGCCCCCTCGACGGCTTTAATCAACGCCCGCTCGCCTCCGGCGATGAGTCCGATGACCATGTCCGGTGACACACCGAACGTCGGCACACATTCTGCCGCATCCAAGATGCCGAGCCGTCCGCTCGTCCCTGCGCCGATATAAATCAAACGTCCGCCTTGTTTGAAGGATGCGATGGCACGCTTCGTCACTTCGGCAATGACCGATAGCTCTTCTTTAATGACGTGGGGGACCGATTGGTCTTCCTCGTTCATCACCGCGAGGAACTCCTCGACTGCCATCTCGTCCAAGTGCATCGTTCGTTTATTCCGTCTTTCAGTAGCCAGTTTGTCTAACATCGCCACCATCCTTTCTTCTCTCTGATTTCATTGTACTAAATTGAAATTGAAAATCAAACTTAATTATAAAAATAAAGAATTTAAATTTCATAAACAAATGACGATTTGTCCATTCCCACAGAAAAAGCTCAGCCCCTATCGGACCGAGCCTTTCCTTCAACGATTTTTTTCATCACATGGACACGGTCGCCCCGTGTCGTGACGGAACCTTTTTCATATACATAACCTTGCCGTTCCCAAAAGCGGCGTGCCCGCTCATTGTGAGGTAAGACTCCGAGTCGAAACACCGTCTGGAACGGACGCATGTACACGTGTTCGAGCTGTTCATACAAACGCGTCGCAATCCCGGTGCCATACAACCGCTCATCGACCATAAACAGCCCGAGCCAAAGCGACCCGTCGACCGGATGTTGCTTCAATAGATCAGCGACCGCGATGATGCCCCGCTCTTCAAAGACGAGACTGACTGTCCCATCCGCTTCAAAGTCGGTCAAATTCTCATCTCGAAACGCTTCCGGGGTCTGCCTGTTCAAGCTCGCGAACACCCGTTGCCGCAAGAGGAATTCTCCGACGTCCTCGCGCCTACTCTCATCGTAAGGATGAATCATCGGCGCAATTTCACCATCTCATCACGCGCTTCAGCATAGCGGTCAATCAATCCCTCGCCTTTTCGGTGCAACAGACCCATATAAAGCGTGTCGATGATTGTCAACTGCGTCATCCTCGACGCGATGCTCGCGATGCGGAAATCACGTTCGACGCTCGGCGTGCATAGTCGGACGTCCGCCTCTCGATAGAGCGGAGATTTATCGAGGTCCGTGATGGCGACGACCGGTACCCCTTTCTTCTTGGCGAAGCGGACGAGCTCGAGCACGTCTTTCGTCCGTCCCGAGGTGCTGATGGCGACGAATACGTCAGTCGGTCCGAGGTGCGGGATAAGGGACAACATGTAATGGAAATCTTGCGACGTCTGCGCCGCATAACCGAGCTTCGTGAATTTGTATTGGGCGTCGTACGCCGCCGTCGACGAGCCACCGACCCCATAAAACACGACCCGCGTGGCCCGGGCGAACGTATCGATCGCATGCTCGAGCTCGCGTTTGTCCATCGCCTCGGCGCACGCCTCAATCGCCATCTTGTTCACGTGGATGACTTTTTGGAACGAGTCATATGGTGTGTCTTTGTGTTGCAACACGTTGAAGTCAGTGAGCGTCGTCTCGGTAATTGCCAAATCTTTGACGAGGGCGAGCTTGAACGCCTTAAAGCTGTCGATGCCGACGACGCGGGCGAAGCGGACGATACTCGCTTCTGATACGTCCGTCTTTTGAGCGAGCTCTTTCGTCGTCATGTTCGGAACGAGCGTCGAGTGGGTCAAAATATAGTCTGCGATTTTCTTCTCCACAGACGTCATCTCACTTTTAGCGAGTTCGATTTTTTTGAGTAAGGATTCCATCGGGTCATCCCCTTCCTACTTCTAGTTTCTGTTTCCATGATAGCGGATTCTTTCTTCACAAGCCAACTTGGATATGAAAAAAGGCCAAGCCGAAGCCTGACCGCATCGTTATAAGTTGTTCGAATTGAACGTATCGCCGCCTTGAATCGTCCCGTTTTGGAACCCTTTGTCGAACCAGCGTTTCCGCTGCTCAGACGTCCCGTGGGTGAACGAGTCCGGTGTCACATAGCCGCGTGCCTGTTTTTGAAGCGTGTCATCCCCGATTTGGTGCGCCGCGTTCATCGCCTCTTCGACGTCGCCGGCCTCAAGATAACCCATCCCTTGGGCGTGGTAGGCCCAGACGCCTGCATAATAATCGGCCTGAAGTTCGAAGCGGACCAAATATTTGTTGAACTGCGTCTCACTCATCTCGTTTCGGAGCGGCATGATCTCGTCCGTCGTGCCGAGCAACGTCTGGACGTGGTGACCGACCTCGTGGGCGACGACGTACGCCATCGCGAAGTCACCCGGTGCGTTGAACTGTTGACTCAAGTCATCATAGAAACTTAAATCGATGTATAGTTTTTGGTCACCCGGACAGTAGAACGGTCCGACCGCTGATCCCGCGATGCCGCAAGCCGATTCGACTTGATCTTTATAGATGACGAGCGTCGGCTCCCGATACGTCAATCCGTTTTCCGCAAAAATATCAGTCCACACTTCTTCGGTATCTCTTAGCACGACCGACACGAAGTCCGCCATCTCTTCTTCCCGCGCCGAGCCTTCATACGTCTCGGACGATTGTGGCTCGCCAATCCCGATATTGTTGACGATGTCTGCCGGATTGCCCCCGTTGAGCAATGTGAAGACGATGACCAAGATGAGACCGAAGCCCCCGCCAATCCCTGCGATCCCTTTCCCTCCGACACGTTGCCCCCGTCGATCTTCGACGTTTCGACTTGCTTGTCTGCCCTTCCATTTCATGCACCTGTTCCTCCTACGACTAGTCTGTCTTGTTCCTTACCCCGTTTTCACATATTTCGCACCTGCAAATTTATATGACCCCGTGTACGGATTCGACTTTATTCTTCCCAGTCTGTCCGTCTTTCACTAAAATGAAAGAGAACGAACTAAAAGGAGGAAATGTGATGCCATACGTAACGGTTAAAATGCTCCCAGGCCGCACGGTCGAACAAAAACGTGCGTTGATTGAAAAAGTGACGGACGCCGTCTCGGAGACGACGAACGCACCGAAAGAAAACATCACCGTCTTCATCGAAGAGATGGACGCGACGCACTACGGCCAAGCCGGTGTCATGCACGCGGATAAGAAGTAAACATAACGACCGCCCTTCCATCTCGGAGGGCGGTCGTTATTTAGTCTTCCAAATTCACTTCAAACCGCTCGCTCGGGACGGTCGGTTTAATGAGATGACGTGTCGCCCGCCAAATGTGATAGCCGATCCGGTCGAGCCAGAGGAGGGCCTGCACTTTTTGAATCGTCTGGTCCATCTCGAGCTGATTGGCCGCTGTCTCCTCGAGTAATTCGGCCCGGTGCGCCTTGCGATATTCGGCGAGTTGTTTCGAGGCGAGCTTCCACTGCCGGGAGTCTTCCGGGGGCGTGTGATGATTGAGCGTCTCCACCATGTCGAGTTCATGTAAGACGAGTTGGCGCGCGACCAGGAAGTCCGTATCACGGAGGGCGTCGACCGGGTCGACTTCTCGCATGACGAACAGCCACCGCTCCAAATGGTCAATCGTATGAAGCAGTGACACATGTTGTCCGTAGTCGTTGCGTCCTTGCCCTTCTTCCAATTGAACCATGCTCAAAAAGACACGGACGTCCCCGAGCGTCTTCTCGACGAGTTGCAGTTCATCATCGCGCTTCCGTCCTTCCGCGAGCAACAGTCGCGTCTCTTTGCCGAGATAGCGCTCAATCTCGATTAACGAGCGCCGGGCCGCCTCGAGTGCGACCGTCGGGATGCGGGCCATATTCGGGTTCAAAAAACGAGTCAGCTTCTCCGCCCGGCTCGGGACCCATTTGAGTAATCGGCGGCTAAACGCCTCATGGAACGGTAAGAACGTGAACACGCCGAGCAGATGGAACGACGTGTGAAACAAAGCGAGTCGCAACAGTTCGTTCCAATTGAGACGGTCGGCCACGCCGTTCACGACGCCGAACAAGAGCGGAAAGGTCAGCCAGCCGATGAGTAAAATTGAACCATGGACGAGCACGTGCGCCAACACGATGCGACGAGCCGACTTCCAGCCCCCGATTGACCCGAGCGCGACGACGAGACTCGTCCCGGCACTTTGGCCAAGGACAAGCAGACAGGCTTGGGCGAGTGTCACCGTATCGGTCGCGAGCGCCGTCATCGTCAAAACGAGACCGATGCTCGAAGATTGCAACAGGACGGTCATCAACAGGCCTGTGCCGAGGAGCGCTAGCTGGTGGAGTGGCGTATCCGTATCCCATCCAGTGAACGAGAACGTAACGACTTCGCGCATCGCCTCCTGGAGCGTTCCGATGCCGACGAAAATGAGTCCGAGTCCGACCATGAGCATGCCGATGCGTTTGACGCGCCGTCCGATTAACCGAAGCGCCATGCCGACTCCGATGAGCGGAAGCAATAGTTCACGGATGTCGACGTTATAACCTAAGAGCGCCACAATCCATCCGGTCGTCGCGCTACCGGCATTCGCCCCGATGACGAGCGTGAGTGCTTGGGTGAACGTCAACAGACCAGCGCTGACGAAACTGATTGTCATGAGCGTCGTCACGGTCGATGACTGGAAGAGTGCCGTCATTGTGGCCCCGAGAAACGCACCTGACAACGGTCCCTCTGCCAACAGGTTCAAGCGTTGCCGGAGCCTTTCCCCGGCCATGTTTTTCAACGTATCCGTCAACAGCATCATCCCGAGTAGGAAGATGCCGACCCCACCGACCAATGTCCCGATCCCCATGGTGTCACTTCCTTTTCAACGATTCAATCGCCCCGTAACGTTGACAACATCCACGTCTTTTCTGACGCATAATTTTTTAAGTTGAGCAGTACGTCCTCCGGATAATAGATTTTCTCATCAGACTGTCGTGAGTTCAAAATCGATTGGACGAGCATCGACACTTCCGAAATCTCTCGGCGATCGCCATCATTCATTTTGAGGTAAATGCCTTCATATTTCCCATGCCCTTTATACAAATCGTATGGCAATTGGCTGAGCTGGTCCTCGAGCAAATAGTAGCGGGTCGGCAAGCCGATCGACTCCATCGTCGAACGAAGACGGTCCATATAACGGACACGGTTCGCTTCCGGGAAGTTCTTATATTTCAACAGACGTCGGTTGACGAAGCGGCTCGCGAGGTCGGCCAAAATCGGATCGGACTCATCCATCCATTCTTGGAAATAGAAATAGACGATCGTCTCATCGAGCTTTAAGTAGTGTTCGAGCGACATATCCTCATGATTGAAGATCGGCAAGAAGTGCTTCGGAATCATCTCGAAAACGTAGCCCGACTCGTACAGTTCTTGCGCCCGTTCGAGCACGGCTTTAAGCAACAAGTCACTCGATCGTGTCGCCGGATGCAAGTACACTTGCCAATACATCTGATAGCGTCGCATGATATAGTCTTCAATCGTATGCATCCCCGACTGTTTGACGACGACTTGGTCTTCGTCTGGACGTAACACCCGTAGCATCCGCTCAAGATCGAACTTCCCGTAACTGACGCCGGCGAAATGGGCGTCGCGTAGCAGGTAGTCCATCCGGTCGACATCGAGTTGCGAACTGAGAATGTTGACGAGCAGACGGTTCGGATGCGTCTTATTGATGATGGCCGCGACTTCTTCCGGGAAACCGACACCCATCTCCGACAGCACTTTGTTCACTTCCGTGTCACCGAGGATGATTCGTTCGGTCCACACCTCGTGACGGACGGCGAAGACGTGCTCGAACGCGTGTGAGAACGGACCGTGCCCGACATCGTGCAGGAGTGCCGCCGCCAGCAACAACTCACGGTTGCGATCGTCCCACTCCGGATACTCATGGAACTGATCGATCAGCTGCCGAGCGATTTCATACACGCCGAGTGAATGATGGAACCGCGTATGCTCGGCGCCATGGAACGTCAAAAACGACGTCCCGAGCTGTTTGATGCGCCGCAACCGTTGAAACTCTTTCGTATTGATCAATTCCCAGACGAGATGATCATAGACGTATATATAACGGTGAACCGGATCTTTGAACACTTTCGAGCCTGACAATTGACCTCGTGACGTATACATGACGTTGCCCCCTACATTTCATTATTGATTGGATTCGACTTCTAACGCGTGGTTCCTCCCATGCTATAATGGGGAGGAAATTATTTAGTGAAAAGGAAATATGTATATGACCCATCCATTATTGCAACAACCGACCTATCGTGTCATCGATCAGTCATCGCTCGGTCCCGCGTTTCAAGCCGAGCAATCGTTCGCGACGGACGATACGCTCTGTGCGTCGACCGCGACGTCAGGTGCCGTCCTCAGAGCCTGGGTTCATCTCAACACGGTCGTGCTCGGGATTCAAGACGCTCGTCTGCCCCACTTGGCAGACGGCATCCGTTTGCTTCATGAGCACGGATTCCGCCCTGTCGTCCGTAATTCAGGAGGACTGGCCGTCGTCTTGGACGCGGACGTGTTGAACTTATCTTTGATTTTACCCGAGAGAGACGGGATTCAAATCGATAGCGGCTACGAGGCGATGACGTCACTCATTCAACTCATGTTCCAAGACGTGACGACCGACATCGTGCCTGGCGAAATCGTCGGCTCCTACTGCCCGGGTAGCTTCGATTTATCGATTGACGGGAAAAAGTTCGCCGGTATCTCACAGCGACGCGTCCGTGGCGGCGTCGCCGTCCAAATCTACTTGAGCGTCCGCAAGAGCGGCAGCGACCGCGCCGCGCTCATCCGTGACTTTTATACGCAAGCCATCCAAGGCGAAGCGACACGGTTCACTTATCCCGAAATCGTCCCTGAGACGATGGCGTCGCTCGAGGACTTGCTTGGAATCCCGCTCACGGTCGATGACGTGCTGCGACGCGCCTATACCGTCCTGAACGGCGTGAGCCGACTCATTCCGGGCACACTCGATGCGGACGAACAAGCGACGCTCGCGACCCAGCTCGACCGGATGTGGAAGCGCAACGAACCGATCCGTGACATTGAACACCAACTAGCAGAGGAGTGAATGCATGTTTAAAATCATAACTGACACCGGCGCCGATTTGACCCAAGACCAGGTCATCGAGTACGGTCTCGAACTGTTACCGCTCGGTGTCGTCATCGACAACGAGGAATTTTTAGACGGGGAAACGATCCAACCGAAAGATGTATACGATGCGATGCGTGCCGGGAAAACGCCGAAGACGTTCCAAATCGAGACGACCCGGATCGAACAATGCTTCCGTCAACATCTCGAATCGGAGATCCCATTCCTGTATCTCGCTTTCTCTGGTGAGCTTTCAGGCACCTATCAGACGGCCGTCATGGTCGGAAACCTACTTAAAGAAGAATACCCGAACAGCACGTTCCATATTCTTGATACGCGCGCCGCCTCGGTCGGACAAGGGTTGTTCGTCAAGACGGTCGCCGAGTATGGCCAAGACCACTCGTATGAAGAGACGGTCGCCTACGCGACGTCACTTGTCGGCAAAATCCGTCATTTGTTCACGGTCGAATCACTCGAATATTTGATGCGCGGCGGTCGCGTCTCGAAAGCGAGCGCGTTCATCGGTGACTTGTTGACCATTTTACCGCTCCTCACGGTCGAAGACGGCAAACTCGTCCCAATCGAAAAGGTTCGCGGACATAAAAAAGTGATGCGCCGCATCGCGGAGTGGATGACCGAATCGAAGCCACTCGTCGAGGGTGGACACGTCTTCATCGGTCACGGCGATGACCCGGTCAAAGCCGACCAGTTCGAGGCGTTGCTTCGGCAGCACGTGAATCCGGCGAGCGTCACGAAGACGATTGTCGGATCGGCCATCGGAGCGCACACCGGTCCGGGCCTTCTTGTCGTCGGTTATTTTGAGGCGTGATGAAACGACGCGTTTGGCTCACGACGGGATTACTCCTGCTGATTGGAGCATATACGTTGTTTCACATCGATGAAGCCCATAAACGACAATTTCTTCAAAACTATTTGCAGGAACATCATGCACTGTCTGATTCGTCTTATTCATCGCATGCCAGTATCACTCAATTCGGTACCATGTTCCATGTCACGTTCAATGATGAACCGGACGTCATGTACGACTTTTTTGTCAAACGACGCGATGGTGTCATGCATGTCGTTTACAGTTTTAACTTGGAACAAGGACACGGTCTCCGCGATCGCGAGTTCGAAACCGTCAACTACGCCATCCTTGATACGTTATTCAAATGAAAAACCGCGAGCACCCTTATGGGGCGCTCGCGGTTTTTGTTTACTTGTTCCAGTTGCGGAATCCGTCACCAAACTCGAGGTGCAAGTCGTCACCGAACGCGCCGTT
Source organism: Exiguobacterium sp. SL-9 (assembly GCF_004336985.1). Taxonomy (GTDB): domain Bacteria; phylum Bacillota; class Bacilli; order Exiguobacteriales; family Exiguobacteriaceae; genus Exiguobacterium. The sequence goes on along the minus strand of NZ_SJUO01000003.1, from coordinate 194,119 downwards.
CTCGAACGTCGGTACGTCGACCGGGAGTTTGCCCGTCGGTTTCACTTCACCGAAGATGGCGCGAATGCCGGCCGGGAGGTTCGGTCCTGCCGATTTGGCATTGCCTGCCTCTGAGTCCGGTCCATTCGGATCACCTTTGAACCCGTAGATGAGGAGCTGGGCCGGTGCGTCCGGTTGAACGGCCACATCGTAAGGGTTGCGCAAACTGAGCAAGACTGACTTCTTGCCCGTCTCGTTCGCGTAACGGAACACTTCGGCCGGTACGTAGTGATCAGCCGACGTCGATTTCAGCTTGGCGCTGTTGTTCACGTTCGAGCCGACGATGATATAGTCGGCCGCGTCGAGTTTTTCTTTCAATGCCGGGTTTTGATCCAAGTGCTTCGTCGATGCCGTATAGTTCGCGGCGATGACGTTCACGTCTTTCATATTGCCGGCGTTCTTCTCGAGCGACTTAATCGTCTTGATCATGCTGTCCGTCTGGTCTTTCGCCGGTGACAAGACGAGGACCGTCTCGCCTTTTTTCGGTTTGAACGGAAGCGTCTTGTCGTCGTTTTTCACGAGCGTGACCGCCGCCTCGGCGATCTCACGTTCTTTCGCTTTATGCTCGGCACTGCCGACGACCGCTTTCGCCTCAGCGAGTTTCGCCTCGAGCGTCGTCGTGTCGACCAACTCATCCCAAATACCGCGTTTCGCTTTGAGCGTCAAAATGCGCTCGACCGCTGCATCAATCTTGTCTTCTGACAGGCGTCCGTCTTCGACGGCCGCGATGACATCGTCAAAGATCGTCTCGAGTTTCACGACGTCCGCGTTCGACCGTAAGATCGTCGGCATGAGGGCGATATCGACACCCGCCTCGAACGTTTTGATGACCGCTTCCGCTTCTGTGAAGTTGTCGGCGATCGCTTGCATGTTCAAGGCGTCCGTGACGACGATGCCTTCATAGCCCATCTCTTCACGCAAGACGCCGGTGATGACATCGTCTGACAACGTCGCCGGTAGCGGGAACGTGCCGCGTGGTGAGTTGACGACCTCATCCTCGATTTGTGGCATGCCGATGTGTGCCGTCATAATCATATCGATGCCTTCAGTGATGGCCCGTTTGAACGGCAATAACTCGAGGCCTCGCAAGTCTTCGAGTGATTTGTCGACGATCGGGAGTCCGTAATGCGAGTCGACCGCCGTGTCACCATGACCCGGGAAGTGTTTCGCCGTCGCGGCGACGCCCTGGTCTTGAATGCCTTGCGTCATCGCCGAGCCGAGCTCGCCGACGAGTTCCGGGTCGCTCGAGAACGAGCGCACGCCGATAACCGGGTTGGCCGGGTTGTTGTTGACGTCCAATACCGGACCGAAGTTGACGTTCACCCCGAGCGCGTTCAACTCCGAACCGATGATATTCCCCGCGTCATAGGCGTACTGGCTGCTCCGGGTCGCCCCGAGCGCCATGTTTCCCGGCAAGTTCGTACCTGTCCCGAGCCGTGTCACAATCCCACCCTCTTGGTCGATCGTGATGAACAATGGAATATCGTTGCTTTCATCTTGTTTGATGACTTCTTGGAGGTCGTGGACGAGTTTCGTCGTCTGTTCGGTCTCGGTCACGTTTTCCGCGAACAAGATGACACCCCCGAGATCAAACCGATCGATGACACGCGCCACGTCTGGTGCGAGAGCCGTATGGTTTGCCCCGTTCCATAATCGGAAGTCTGGCATGATCATTTGACCGAGCTTCTGTTCAAGCGTCATCGATTCGAGCTTCGTATCGACACGCTGTTCAATCGACGGTGCCGGCGTCTCCTCTGCCACGACCGCGTTCGCCATCGGGACCGATGAGACGAGTAATGCTGTCGTTAGCCCCAGTGTCGCCGTCCAGTTCAGTGCTTTGTTCATGTTCCCCACTCCTTTTTTGAAAGTTTCCCCGACCCCCAAACAAAAAGGCATGGAGGAAGAAGCGTTGCCTCACCAACGCTCGTTCACCCCATGCCTGATCGTATCAGTCACATATGGTCCTTATTCAGGTGGTCAACGTCAGTATAACAATTCAAAAAATGGGAAACAACACTTCACATGAAAGCGTAACCATTTTGAAATATATATTCTGTTTTGACACACAACCAAACTGTATTGGCAAAGCCAATAATTTCGCTGGTTCGAATTCGTCCTCATCTTTGGTAAACTCTTTTTGTTAGGGGTTAACTTTCAAAAAGGGGGAAATCATCTTGGCACGAGGGGAACTGAAACGAAAGCCGGAGTGGTTAAAGATTAAACTGAACACGAACGAGACATATACCGGTCTCAAAAACATGATGCGCGAGAAAAATCTACATACGGTCTGTGAGGAAGCAAAATGTCCGAACATCCATGAATGCTGGGCCGTCCGCCGCACCGCAACGTTCATGATTCTCGGGAGCATCTGCACCCGCGCTTGCCGCTTCTGCGCGGTCACGACGGGCAAGCCGAATGAACTCGACTGGGAAGAACCGAAACGCGTCGCCGAGTCGGTCCGCCTCATGAACTTGAAGCACGTCGTCATCACGGCCGTCGCCCGCGACGACTTGAGCGACTACGGGGCGACCGTATTCGCCGAGACGGTCCGCGCCGTCCGTTCCATGAATCCGGAGACGTCGATCGAAGTGCTCCCGTCCGATATGATGGGTGACTTCTCGGCGCTCCAGACGCTGATCGATGCCGGCCCGGACATCATGAACCATAATTTGGAGACGGTCCGCCGCTTGACGCCGAGAGTTCGGGCGAAAGCGACGTACGATCGGACGCTTGAGTTTTTAAAACGGTCGAAAGAGCTGAACCCGGACATCCCGACGAAGTCGTCGATCATGGTCGGACTTGGCGAGACACGCGAAGAGTTGATTGAAGCGATGGACGATCTCCGGGCCCATCATGTCGATATTCTTACGCTCGGTCAATATTTACAGCCGACGAAGAAGCACCTCGACGTCGAGCGCTACTACCATCCAGATGAGTTCGCCGAGCTAAAAGAGATTGCCTTGTCTAAAGGGTTCTCGCACTGCGAGGCCGGACCGCTCGTACGTTCTTCATATCACGCGGACGAACAAGTCCACAAGGCGCGTCGTCATACGATGTTGCCAATCGACTAAGAGAAAGAAGAGACGTTTATGATTGGAACGACATGGCATTTGCTTCACACCGCCCCGCTGTCCCCGGCCGAGAATATGGCCATCGATGAGGCCATCGCCGGCTGGGTCGCGCGCGGTGACGTAAAACCGACACTCCGCTTTTACGCTTGGACCCCGCACGCCATCAGCGTCGGGCGCTTCCAACGGGCGACGCGCGATCTCGACCGCGACGCGCTCGCCTTGAATGGCATCCCGGTCGTCCGCCGTTTGACCGGTGGGCGGGCCGTTCTGCACGCGGACGAGCTGACGTATAGCGTCATCTTGCCTGAAACGATGCCCTCTTTGCCGACGAACGTCATCGAGAGCTATCGCCTCCTGACCGAAGGGGTGCGCCGTGGCTACCACGCGCTCGGCGTCCCGGCCGAGTTCTCAGTGCCGCTGACCGAGGCAGACCGCGAAGCGCTCCGGAAGCCGAAGTCGGCCGTCTGCTTCGACGCCGCTTCGTATTACGAGCTCGCCGTCAACGGAAAAAAGATTGCCGGGAGCGCCCAGGTGCGCCACCAAGGCGCCGTTTTGCAGCACGGGTCGATCCCGTTGTCAATCGATGATGACGTCCTGTTCGACTGCTTCAATCTCGAGGCCGATGAAAAGGCGGAGGCGAAGGCGCGCTTCGGGGACAAGGCCGTCTCCTTGAACGAGACGCTCGGTCGACCGGTCGCCTTCGACGAGGTCGCCGCGGCGTTCACAGACGGATTCCGCGACGCGTTCGATTTGACGTTCGAACCGCTGACGTTCACCGAGGACCAGCAAGAAGAGATTCGTCAGCTCGTCACCAAATACGAGAGTGACGACTGGGTCTGGAAACGTTGAATCAACAAAACACCCGGTTGAAGAGAGGATCACCTCACTTCAACCGGGTGTTTTCATTACTGTTGCGTATAGATCGAGACCGAGCCGCCGTTGACGAAGAACTGGCCCCAACCGTCGGCGTTAATCGTGACGAGACGCGTGTTGTTGTTCGTCATGTCCTTCCATACCTCCCCAGCGTTCTGCTTCCCGACGTACATCCATTTCGAACCGCCCGGACCGTCCGAAAGGATTGTCGCAAGCCCCGATTTGGCGCGGTCGTTCACGCCTTCACGTGTCCAACCGATGACGTCCTGATGGTCGAGATAGTCATGCTGCGTCCCGTAGGCGAAGTCTTTCCGGGCCTTCAAAATCGGTTGGAGCGTGCCCGACATGTTCGGGATTTCGCGGTTCGTCGTCCCTTTCGTGCCGTAATAGTCCCCGTAGAAGAGGGCCGGATACCCTTGTCCGCGCGTCATGATGGTCGCGTAGGCGAGCGGTTTGAACCAGTTGGCGACCGTCGACTCGAGAGACTGTCCCGGCTGTGAATCGTGGTTATCGACAATCGTCACGGACAGCGACGGGTGTTGCTCAGTGACGGTGCCTTTCAAGATGTTGCGCATGTCGTAATACCCGCCGCCGTTACCGGCCGCTTGGAAGTTGTAATGAAGTGGCACATCGAAGACGGAATGCGTATAACCCGTCTTATATAGATAGTCATTGATGGCGCCGAGGTCATTCTTCCAGTACTCGGCGACCGTGAACATCTCTTTCCCGGTCGTCTGGCGCACGCTCGTCACCCACTCCTTCAAATACGAATGGCTGATATGCTTGACCGCATCCAACCGGAAGCCGTCGAGCCCGAGCGAATCAGCGTACCATTTACCCCAGTTCTTCATCTCTTGACGGACCTCGGGATGCTCGAAGTCGACGTCCGCGTACATGAGGTAGTCATAGTTGCCGTTCTCGTTCGATACGTCCGTGTCCCATGCCTTGCCCGTACTCTTGAACTTATAGATACGGCTCAAGCTGCGTGACTGATCCCAATCGGTGCCGTCAAAATGATACCAGCGCCATTTGAACGGCGAGTATGTATTGTTGCGACCCGCGAAGTTGAAACCTGTCCAGGCCGAGATGCCGTACTCCCCGGACGTCTCTTGGTTCCGGTTCGACGGATTGACCTCGATCGCCTGGACACTTTCAGTATAGTCGGCCCCGCCCTTGTGATTCATGACAACATCGCCGTACACGCCGATGCCTTTCCCACGTAAGTTCGAGATGGCGGTCTGGAGCTGCGCTTTCGTGCCATACTTCGTCCGGATCGTCCCTTTTTGGTTGAACTCGCCGAGATCGTATAAATCGTACGCTCCGTATCCGACGTCGTTTTGTGACGTGCCTTTGTACGCCGGTGGAATCCACACCGTCGTCACCCCGATGTCTTTCAAGTGCTGCGAGTCGTTCGATAACCGATTCCAATGCAGCCCGTCGTTCGGGACGTACCATTCAAAGTACTGCATCATCGTACCGTTTTGCGGCGTCGCCGCCTGTGCGACCGGTTGCCCGGCGAGCAGTGCAATCGCGGTGACACCAGCCGTCACCGCCAACCCTTTCCGTCTTTTACCCATGCCTGTTCCTCCTCTTCAAAATGAATGCAAGCGCTTTCATTAATCATCATGCCGGATTCTACTTTCGTTGAATAGAGGATTTCGAAAAAACGGTTCTCTGCGCCTAACTATTTTTTTCTTGAATAGTTCAGTCGACCAAAACAAAAACGGATGGCTTGTGCCATCCGCCTAGTCATTCATTCCGTTCCAAACGTTTTCGCTTCACGAGGAAACCGAGATACGGGAGTCCTGTGAAGACGAGCCCGATGACGACAAGCGTCTGTAGCACCAAAATGATGGCTTCCGCCGTCTGCGGCCAATCCAATTGGAGCATGAACACGAATCCGAGGAATAACAGCAAGCAGATGAGCGCACCCCGCCCCATCGCCCGCTCGACTTGCCCATATTTCTCTTGGGTCGTCTGGCAATCCGTATAAAGAGGCGTCGCGTCCGGACTGCCTTTGAACACATGAATCTCATCGCCGGTCGACGTGACATGTTCCCATCCGCTCGCGGCGAACAGCTCGAAGTAATCCTCGTCCGGTCGTTTACGATAATCGAGACTATAGCGCACGTCCATCGGTTCCCCTTCGACGAGCGTATACCCGAGCGGAGCGAACTTCTCTAAATGCCAGCCTTCGGCGGCCATTTGTTGCAGCTTTTTCATCTCCCGCTCTTCGGCGAACGCCAGTCCCCAACTCGACATGTATTTGCGTTTCATCGGTATCCCTCCTCTTCCAAAATGAAGCGTGCATCGTCAACAATCGCTTGCCGTCGTTTCAAATCCTCGGTCACGAGGGCACGGCCTTGTGTCGTGATCACATAACTCTTCTTCTTCCCGTCCCCATCGAGCGGCTCGATGAGTTGTGCGTTCACGAGCTTTTTGATAATCGTATACATCGACGCCGGGCCAATCTTGATCCGTCCGTTCGTCAATTCCTCGACGAACTGCATAATCAAGTAGCCGTGACGCGCCTCGGTCAAGGCGAGCAGAATGTAGAACATGCTGTCGGTCAATTCTCCGAGTTCAATCGTGTCGTTACGCGGCATCCTGCCACCTCCTATATCATTCATTGATATATCTTACTTTTACTATATATCGTTAAATGATATATGTCAATGAATGATATAAAAAAAGCCGCAGACAGTCGTCTGCGACCTCGTTAACTAGTGACATAATCTAAATCGTGCAGGATATATGCCAAAAAGAACAACATGCTCGGGTTCTCGTAGCTCATCTGCACTTTTCGGAGTTGCTCCCGATACGTGACCTCATACTCGGCCCCGTTCATCTTCCGCTCCATGTTCATCTTGATGAGCGCATCGAGTTTGTCCATCATATCGACGAGCATGCCCTCATACGTATCATCTTTTGAATCAGCCATATAGCGTCGGAACGCCGGTTGCATATAGTCCGGGAGGAGCGACAAGAGCGCTTCGCTCTCAGCCCGTTCATATGCCTCGAAGGCCGCACCGGTCTCGGCGGTCGAATGTTTCACCGGACCGAGCACGTCTCCGGTCACCCCTTCGACGAGGTCGTGACAGAGAAGGCGGGCCGTCAGTTCGGCGACATCGACGTCGACGTCATACTTCTCACGTTCGAGCAAGCCGCTAAACAGCCCGAGTCCGGCCGCTCGGAACCCGTGGATGGCATCGTTGTCGTCAATCGTATTGAACCGGCCTTTCCAACGTCTGACACTGTCCATCCGCATGACGTTCTCGATGAACGTCGCCACGTCCGTGTCCGCCTCGACTTGCTCGTAGAGCCAGCGGACCGATTCGAGCGGATGATCGCGCAGGGCCGCTTTCATCTCTTCAAGCTTCGCGACGAAATGGGGCGAGCCGTGTCCGACTTCCCGGCGGACGAACAGCATCGCGTCGAACGAGTCGATCCCATCGACGAGCCGCCCTTCGAACGAGTCGTCCTCCGCCTCGACGAGGAATCGATAGAAATGCGGACGCAGCGACTGCGACAACAAGTCGACGAGCCCAAGACTCGCCGTCCGCTCCATCCGTTCGATATGTTCTTTGAGCGTCGGCTCTTTTTTCGTCCGGTGCATGATCGGACCGGTTTGCACTTCGTTCATATCATGGAACAGCGCCTTGCCGAGCACATCTAGCAAATTGACGTTTTGTCCCTTATTCTCTTCGTAGTACGCCGCGATCAAGCTGAAGACGGCGACACGGAAACTGTGGCTCGCCGCGTTGTCATGATAATGCGGCGCATACTCGTCCCAGCGTTGCACGTTTTGCATGCGTGTCATCTTGCGGATAAACGTTCCGTTATGCATCAAATTCCTCCTTGGTTCAGTCGCTCCCAAGAATCGTCGTGACAGACGATATAGAGCATGTCGTTCGATTCAAGCGGTGAGTCGAGCGCCGTCGCGTAATCGAGCCGGTCGTTGACGGCAATTAACGTGACGCCTTGGTGCATCAAGCTCTCGGCAGCGTCCCGCACCGTCGTCCATTCTGGCTTCGGCGCGAGCGCCTGAATGTTGCCACCCGACTGTTTACTGAGCAGCTGACGGAAAATCGACGTCGTTCCCGGTTGGAGCGTCGCTTTCGCCATGAGGAGCGACACGGAGTCGTTCGCGAGAATGAAGTCGTCAATCCGGACGTGTTTGAATTTCGAGATGTTTCGTTCCTCGCATACCTCGACGACCGTATGCAAATCGACGCCGCGCTCAGACGATAGTGCCTCGACCGCGGATGCGATGAGCAATGATTTTCCGTCGGCAAGGAGCGTCTCCGTGATACGCACATCGGCGAAAATAGCAATCCGACGTGCCTTCAAAATATTAGCTTGTAACAGGACCGCCTCGTCCGACGCATCGCCATAGACGTAGTGAACGTTGTCGTGATCGTATGGTTCTTCTTTCAATTGGTCGATTAAGACGATTTCTGCCTTCGGCTCATAAATGAGCACCTCATCAATCGCTTTTTTCGTCTTTGGCGACCAGCCGATATAGACGTAATGCCCTTCTCCTCGATACACTAACTTCCCCTCCCGTTTTAACCGTTGAAACGTCGCACCGACTTCAACGAGTTTTCCAATCAATGCCCCGATAATCCCAATCCCGAATAGGAATAAGAAAATCCCGAGCCAACGCCCCGCGACCGAAGTCGGGAAAAAGTCGCCGTAGCCGACGGTCGTGAGTGTCGTCATCGTCCACCAAAACGAGTCGAACATCGAAGGGAACGTCTCGGGTTCCAGTCGTTGACCGAGGACGGTACCGGTCAAGATGATGACGAGCGATGCCAAGACGACGTTCAAGAACGATAATTTCGATAATCCGCGCCAGACACGAAAAAAGATATGCACAGAAAAACCCCTCCTTTTCCTATATACTAGAGACAACTTAATAGATTTACGAAACCACTTTGCGTTCGGTTCCGTATAGAAAGAAAAAAGAAAGGACGACGTCATGAACTCAATCGTTTTAGAATATCGACTCTATAAAAATGAACTTTCGTTCGAGCCACTCTACCATTATACATCGCTCGGCCTCGATGAAGTACTCGCCCGTCGCGAATGCGAATTTTTCGTAAAAGACGGCATGACCTACAAACAGCGCTCATCAGCGCTCGAAGGCGAGCAATACTTCTTGATTTACGTCGACCGCTACACGGAAGGCCCCGTCGACAAGCACGAGACGACCGATATCAAAGTCGAAATCCGGACGCTCGACGACCGGTTCGACAATCCGATGCTCGAGGCGTATTACGTCGACCGGCATCTCGACGCGCTCGCCATGCTCGGCAGTCAATACTTGTACGTCGCCGGCAAAGAGTACGAACGCGACTCGGCCGAAACGGACGAAGATCGTGGCGTCTATGTCATTTACGTCACCCCTACAGGTTATACATTGGAGGAATCAACATGAAGACAAGCAAAAAAATCTTGAGCGGGCTGTCGGCCGCCGTCTTGACCGCGTCGCTCGCGGCTTGTGGCACCGACGAAACAGAACAAGCGACGTTACCGGAAGAACCGACCGGCTACGAGTGCGACGATTGGGATTGGGATGATGAGACGGAATCATATTACTGTGACGATGATCGCTCTCCTCACTTCGGAAGCTTCTTCTTGCTCGGCAGCTTATTCAACTCAAAGAGTGCATTGAAGAATTCATCGGCCTATAAAAATTACCGTTCAAATGGTGGCGCCAGCAGCATCACCCCGAACAAATCAAACTCAGGCTCCAACTCGGGACTCGGGAGCGGCTCAAAAGGCGGTTTCGGGGGATGAATCGCAATGCGTTGTTCGGCCAAATCCCTTTCTTTTGGCCTGACTTGAATGACGAGGAGTACGCCCTTTACGACTGTCTCGCCATGTCGGAAGATGCGGTGAGACAGGTTCGGGAAGCGACGCGTGACGTCGATGCGATTTTCCGCAAGACGAACCGCCTGCTCCGGACGCTCCCGGACGACACGCTCCGCTTGCTCGGCTATCCCGAGGCGAGCCTGCCGTTCCTTCGGGACAAGGCGCTCCCCCAAGAGACGATTATCGGCCGCTACGACTGGATCGTCAAAGACGGCACCATCAAGTTGATGGAGTTCAATGCTGACACGCCGACGTTTATCAAAGAACTGTTCGACGTGAATGGCTATGTAACGACAGAATTCGGACTCGATGACCCGAACGCGGCGTCGACCGACGAGCTCAAGACCGAACTGCGAAAAGCCGTCATCGCGGCGTGGCAACGACTCGACCGGGACGGGACACCGAAAATCGTCTTTACGGCCCACGATGATAACATCGAGGACAAATGGACGACGCGTTTCCTTCAAGAGACGCTCGATTTGCCGTCGGAGTTCATCCCGCTCGACCAATTGCTCGTCGATACGGACGGCGTCTTCACACCGTCCGGGGAAAAAGTCGACGTCTTATATCGTCAGACGTACCCAATCGAACATTTGGTCGATGACCAGGCATCCAATGGTGATTTGATCGGCATCCGCCTGCTCGATTTGAACGCAGCCAAACACGTCTCGATCCTCAATCCGCTCTCGGCGTTTCTCATGCAGTCTAAAGGCGTCCAAGCGCTCATTTGGGAACTGTATGAGGCCAATACATATTTCGACGAAGCGGAGCGATTCATCATCGAGACGTACTTTTTACCGACGTATCTCGAGGCCGAGCCGTTTATCGGTCAGAGTGCGTACGTGCAAAAGCCCGCCTTCGGACGGGAAGGCGACTCGGTCATCCTCTATGACCAAGCCGGTGTCCCCTTCCATAAAGAGACGCTCCAGACATACGCGGACGAGACGGCGGTGTATCAACAGTTCGTCGAGCTGCCGACTCGTCTGACGAACACGGTCAACGGCCCACTCGAGACACACTACATGGTCGGCTGCTTTTGCTTGAACGGCCAGCCGTCCGCCCTCGGCGTCCGCGCAGGCAGTATGATCACGAACAACCAGTCCTACTACTTAGCCATTGGCACAACAAAGGAGAATAACTTATGACGTTCATCACGCTCGATTCCATCTTGAGCTTCCTCGCTCACCTCGGTACAGGGTTTGGCCTCATTTTAGCTGGACTCGTCGTCTTTGCCCTCACGACGAAGTATTCGGAACGCAAATTGATTAAAGAAGGTAACGTCGCTGTCGCACTCAAACTTTGGGGGAAAGCGATCGGTCTCGCCATCGTCATCTACACGGTGTGGGCGAACAGCGTCAACTTACTCGACGCCTTCATCTGGGGACTCGTCGGGATTCTCGCTCAAGTGCTCGCTTTCTGGACGTTTGAATACGTCCTGACGCCAGGCGTGAACTTAGAGAAAGAAGTCGAGAACGGCAACCTCGCCATCGGGATCAGCCTCTTCTCCGCCTCACTCGTCGTCGGCATCATCGTTGCCGCGAGCTTGACGTACTAATCAAACAGCCCATGCGCTCAGGATTGAGGCATGGGCTGTACTTGTAGAGGAGGAACGAAATGTCTACACGCAGACTAACTTGGGCTTTGCTCATTTGTATCACGGTCGTTATCGTCTTTTCAGGAATCGGAAGTTATTTTTATGAGAGACAACAATTGAAACGTTACCTGGCGGACAATAATTTTCACGCATACGAATATCTCAAAACAGATGATGCGACACTCGCCCTCTTCACAAACGAAGACGAGACGTTGCTCGGACTCGCCGACATGAGTGTCGACGGCTATGGCTATGGAACCGTTGAAATCCTGGATATGTCTCCGTTTGACTATATCTATTCGAGTGACGATTCCAATAACTATATAGGGATTCGCTTGAACAAGCAGCCTCAGAATGTGGCCTACCTTCGTATCATCGGAGAACGCATACAAGAACAACACGTCCTCAACCGTCCCGAAGAAGATGACTATGCTGCCACACACATTATCGAGTTGCGCAATAGACCAACATCCGACTGGACCCTTCAAACGTTAGACCAAAATGAGCAAGTCATTGACTCGATCGATTTCTGAAAACTGAACAAGGAGAGGCAAAATGTCAAAACGTGGACTCGCATTATTCCTAACAGGTATGATCATCATCATCGCCATTTCAGTCACGGCCGGTGTCCGGTCTTATAACGACGAACAGCGAAAACAAGCATCTGACCAAGCGCAACAAGAATTGAACGACCAGATGACTACCCAAGGGTGGTATGCTTATGAATATCACAAATTGGAAGATTCAACCGTCACTCTCTTCACGAACGCAGACGGCACAATCCTCGGTCTAGGGATCATGAAAATGAATGGAGAGTTTAGCAGCTCAACTCGTGACACAATTGAAGAAACACCATTCGACTGGGCTCATCTCGGCAACGGAACAGACGAATACATTGGGATTCGGTTGAATGAACAACCCGAAGACGTCGTCTACTTGCGGTTACAGGCTTCAGGTTGGAGCAAAATCTACACGGTCAACGACCCTCAAGACGAAGGGTATGTCAGGACTTACTTAATCACTCTAGAGAAAACGCTACGTGGCGACTGGACACTCGAAACGCTCGACCACGAAAAAAATGTGCTTCATTCTGAACAATTATAAAAACCGCAAATCGATGACCGGTCTGCGGTAGTGTGACGACTGCTTTCGCGGTCGTCTTTTCTTATGCTTTGGCGAGTACGGCCGATGGACCAAAGAACTCGTAACGGGCTTGTGGAATCATTTGGACGACCGTCTCCATCATCGCGGTCGGCCCGCACGTGTAGACGTCGTGTCCCTCGACATCGAGTGCTTCGAGTTGTGTCGCACTCATGCAACCTGATACGTGTCATCGACGTGCGTGATGAGGTGAAGACCAACGTTCACGAGTTCATCGAGCTCTTCACTGAGCGGACGGAGGTTCGTGCTGCGGACAGCATGGAGCAACGTGACCGAACGACCTTGACCGAGTGCCGTCTTCGCCATGTTGAAGAGCGGCGTGATACCGATTCCGCCTGCGACAAGTGTGAGCGGGCGGTCCGTGTCTTCAAGCACGAATTCGCCAGCCGGGGCACTCACTGGAATTTCCGTACCGACCGTCTGCTCATGGAGCCAGTTCGAGACGAGTCCTTCCGCCTTCGGAGCAATCCAGTAGCCGTCTTCAGTCGTCTCGACGACGCTATATTGACGGTGGTGCAAGATGTCTTCCCCAGCGATGTGTGCTTGGACCGAGATGTATTGACCTGGGATGGCCGTCCCGACGACGCCATCGTTCGCTTTGATATGGAATCGTTTCACTTCCGGCGTGTCTTCGATCACTTCAGCGACCGTGAACGGTTTGAAACCAATCCATGGCGCATCGGCATACATTTGTTTCTCGAGCGAGATGAAGACGTCGGCGATGACACCATATGCTTTCGCCCATGCGTCAATGATGTCTGGCGTCGCCGCTTCACCGAGCACGTCTTGAATCGCGCCGAGTAAGTTCTCGCCGACGATTGGATAATGCTCCGGGCGGATGTTCAAGCTCTTATGTTTATGAAGCGCCGGTTGGATGGCCGGAAGAATCGCTTCGAGACGATCGATATGGACGGCTGCCGCATAGACAGCGTTTGCGAGCGCCTCTGGCTGACGACCGCGTTTTTGGTTCGTATGGTTGAAGAAGTGGCGGACTTCCGGGTTGTTTTCGAACATGCGTTTATAGAAGTGACTCGTGATGGCGACACCGTGGTCTTTCAAGACCGGTGCGGTTGCTTTGACGATATCCATCGTTTGTTGATCTAACATTTTGTTTCCCCCTTTTTGAAAGTTCATGTTCATTATGTGAGTTAAATCACGGTAAAATCAATATATAAAATACTTGTTTAAATACAAGTTCAAATTTCCGCCTTGAATCCGCCACGCTTTTTTCACATCTTCCGTCGTCGCGCTTTCGTCAGATGTCTTGTACAATGAACGAATGAAGAGGTGAAACAACATGCGGCTCACGCAAACGTGCGACTACGCACTCCGAACACTTATGTATAGTGCCACGTTCTCGCATCGTCTTGTGACGATTCAAGAAGTGGCAGACCAATATCAGATTTCAAAGAATCACGTCATGAAGGTCGTCTATGAGCTCGGCAAACACGGCTATCTCGAGTCCGTGCGCGGGCGTGGTGGCGGCTTCCGACTCGCCCGACCGATGGAAGACATTAACGTCGGCGACGTCGTCCGGACGATGGAACCGTTCGAGCTCGTCGAATGTTTCGGCGAAGGACGATGTGTCATCGCCCCCGCATGCGATTTGCGGAGCGTGTTGAACGAGGCGATGCTGGCGTTCCTGCACGTGCTCGACCGCTATACGATTGCCGACCTTGTCGCCAATCGGACGAACGAACTGGCCCTTTTGCTAGGCATACAAAACCCGACGGACTGAATTGTCCGTCGGGTTTGTCTGTTACAGCGGCTTCAATTTGGCCTCAATCTCGGCTCGCCGTGGCTCAAGAAACGGCGGCAACGCCAAACGTTCCCCGAGCGTCTCGACCGGTTCGTCGGTCGCAAAACCAGGTCCATCCGTCGCGAGTTCCACTAAGATCCCGCTCGGCTCGCGGAAGTAAATCGATTTGAAATAATAACGGTCGATTAGCCCCGAATGACTGATGCCGAATGAATCGAGCCGCTCGACCCAATGTTTCATCTCGTCATCATCCTCGACGCGGATCGCGACGTGGTGGACACTGCCTCGTCCTGGCCGCTCCGACGGTAAATCGTGACGGTCGACGAGATGAATCTCTGTCGACACACCTCCGTCTCCCGTCTCGAACACACGAACCGGTTGACCGTTCCGTTCGAACTCGGACGCGAAGCGATAGCCGAGCACGTCCGTCAGTACCCGCTCCGTCTTTTCGATCCGTCGTACCGTCCACTCACTGAACCCGAGACCGAAGACGGCAACGTCTGCCGGCACCGGTCCGTTTTTCCACGGCGTCCCTGACCCGCCCTCGACGAGACAGAGCCGCTGTCCTTCCTCATCCTCGAAGTAGAGCGTCGGACGACCTAATACCTCCTCGACCTCATCATGCAACACGTTGAACGATTCGAAACGCTCGCGCCAATACGGGAGTGACCCTTCCGGCACCTGAAGCGCCGTCCGTGAGATGCTGCTGCTTCCTCGATACGTCTGTCCGAGAAACGGGAGCTCGAAGAACGTCAAATCCGTCCCCGGCGTCCCCGATTCATCTGCGTAAAACAAGTGATACATCGATGGATCGTCTTGGTTGACCGTCTTTTTGACGAGCCGCATCCCGAGTACTTCCGTATAGAATCGCAAGTTCTTCTTTGCGTCCCCAGTCATCGCCGACACGTGATGCTGTCCTACAATCGCCTTCATCCGACTTCTCCCCTTTCACTATTAATTCCATTGTACCACCTCCAAATAAGTAAAGTCTTCTTTACATTAAGTAAAGTTTACTTTACACTATAAGTAGAAACAAGAAATGAGGTGGCGGCATGCCATTAATCAATCGCGTCAAAGAGTTGCGGGCCCGGCATCAACTGACCCAAGGTGACTTGGCGGCCAAAGTCGGTGTGACGAGACAGACGATCATCTCGCTCGAAAAAGGGAGTTACACCCCATCGCTTCTGCTGGCGATGCAAATCGCGCGCGTATTCGAGGAACCGGTCGAATCCATTTTTAAGATTGAGGAGGAAATAGAATGAAGCGTGTCATAGTTCAATCCCTTTCAAGCATCATCTTGTATGTATTGATGGCCATGTCTATTGGCTCGTTTACTGCAGGAGTATACCAAGCCATGTCGAGTTATCAAAACGAAGGTACGCTTGTTTTCGAAATGAATGCCTTACCTTGGATTGCTCTTATCGTATTCGGTGTAATCTGGTCAATCTACTCTTACAAAACGAGATCTGATCATAGTCTGTCATTTTGGCAATGGTCCATCCGAATGACCGAATTTGAAGAAACAGATGAGCGTGAACGATTCATTACGAAAAAATCAACAAAAAATGCTTACACTTCTTTCGGAATATCTGTGCCCATCATGATGATGACGTTTTTGTTCTATCCATTGTTCCAAGATGCTTTCCCGACCTATCCGATTTACGCACTCGCCTCGACACTCATTATCTCGACACTCGTCTATATGACGACTTGGATCCGCGCCTATACCCAGTAAGGAATTCACCTCGAATTCCTTTTTTTGTGTCGATTTTTCGTCGAGTCGCTCCCCACGATTGCCAATTCAATCCCGTCGTGCTTATATATAACTAAATGGTTATATACTAAATGTGTTGAAGGGGTCTTTCATCGTGAAAACCATCGATTTGACGACTGGACAGGTTCAACGCGTCATTGTGGCGCTCGCCCTCCCGCTCGTCGGTAGTTCGCTTTTACAGTTCACCTATAGCCTCGTCGATATGTTCTGGGTCGGCGCGCTCGGTAGCGACGCCGTCGCCAGCATCGGCGCGGCCAGCTTTTATATCATGCTCGGTCAAGCGATCCAATCGCTCATCGTCGTCGGCGCTGGGATCAAAGTGTCGCAAGCCGTCGGACGGCGGGACCAAGCGTTGATTCAGCGTTACGTTCGGGCCGGGAGACGGATGAACCTCGGCCTCGGCCTGTTGTTCGTCTTTCTCCTAATCCTGTTCGGTCAGACATTGATCGACTTTTTGAACATGGACGCACCAAATGTCGAGCGGTTGGCGTACAGCTACTTGCTCGTCAGCGCCCCGATGCTCGTCTTCTCGTTTTTCAACCTGCTGTTCGCCCGGCTCTTCAGCGCCTATGGCAACACGACGACAGCGATGCGCATTAATGCGACCGGGGTCACGCTCAATATGATTCTCTCACCGCTCTTCATCTATCCGCTCGGACTCGGTGTCGTCGGTGCCGGTCTCGCTACGCTCGTCGCGAACGTCGTCATGTTCGGCTTCTTCTGGCATCGTGCCCGCGCCTTGTTCGATTGGGAAGAGACGGTCGAACCAGATCACACGGACTATAAAGAAATTCTTCGCCTCGGGTTCCCAATGGCGACCCAGCGCGTCTTGTTCACTGTCATTAGCATCTTCCTCGCCCGCATGATCGGCTCGTACGGGACCGAGGCGATCGCGGCACAGCGTATCGGGCTGCAGATCGAGTCGATCGCCTATATGATGATCGGTGGACTGAACGGCGCCATCGCCAGTTACACCGGACAAAATCTCGGCGCCCGCAAAGTCGATCGTGTTCATGAAGGGTACCGGGTAACGACACGACTCGGCGTCTTGTATACCGGCCTGATCACCCTCGTCTTCTTGGTCGTGCCGGACGTGCTCATCGGGTTGTTCGTCGACGACCTGAGAACGATTGAAATCGGCGCGAGTTATTTGCGCATCATCGGAATTTCGCTCATTTTCGCCTCACTCGAAATGATCGGGAACGGCTACTTCTCGGGACTCGGACTGCCGAAAATCCCAGCGACGATCTCCATCGTCTTCACCGTCGCCCGCATCCCGCTCGCCATCCTCCTCGAACCGGCTCTCGGTCTCGATGCCATCTGGTGGAGCATCGCCGTCTCGAGCATCATCAAAGGGCTCGTCTCTGCCCTCTATGTCCGACTATTGAAAAAGGAAGTGACTTCCCTTGCCGAAGCAATTTAAGCAATTATCCAAGCAACTTCTCACGAGCGGACGTTTCGCCATCGAGCGTGAGATGCTCCGCGTGACCCCTGAAGGAACGCTCGCCGTCACGAAGCATCCGACAGCACTTGGAGACAAGGCGACGCATCCATATATCACGACTGACTTCTCAGAAAGTCAGATTGAACTGATCACGCCGACGTTCCCGACCGTGAAAGGAGCACACAACTTTTTAGAGACACTATACGACATCACGGCACTGAATATCGGCAATGAGCGGCTTTGGCCGCAGTCGATGCCATGTGCACTCCCAGACGGCGGGGTCATCCCACTCGCAGACTTCGGCAGTTCAGGCCTTGAGGCAGGCCGCTATCGGGAGCACCTGCTCCAAAAATATGGGGCGAAGAAGCAGCTCATCTCGGGCATCCATTTCAACTTCTCGTTCGCGGATGAGTTGATTGCCGCCCTCTATGAAGGGTCACCCGAGCGCTATGACCGTTTCAAGAACGACCTGTATTTAAAACTCGTCCGCAACTATTTACGGACACGTTGGCTCGTCGTCTATTTGCTCGGCGGGACCCCGGCTGTCCATACGAGCTATGAAGAGCGCTGCGTCAGCCAAATGCAGGCGCTCAGCGAGGATGTGTATTCGAATGCGACGGCGCTGTCGTACCGGAATAGCGACTGTGGCTATACGAACGTCGAACCGCTCTATCCCGATTATTCGACGCTCTCCCATTACACTGACAGTGTGCGCCGCTTCATCGCCCAAGGCGATATCGCCAACCCGAATGAGCTCTATTCCCCAATCCGCCTGAAGACCTCCCGGGGCGGCAACGACTTGGAACGGCTCGAGGCGAATGGCATCGACTATATCGAGATTCGCAATATCGATCTCAACCCGTTCGAGAAGACCGGCATCGCTCTTTCCGACCTACAGTTCCTGCATGTCTTCTTGCTCTACTTGACGTTAAAAGATGAGACACGATTTGCGGACTGGCAAGCCGAGGCGTTCCACAATCAGCAGCGTGTGGCGAAGGAAGGTCTATCCCCATCGCTCGTGCTGTACCGTGATGGCGAAGCGATGACTTTACAAACATACGCACGCGATCTGCTCGACGAGATTGAAGCGTTCAATGAACGTTATACCCTCGGGTTCGATGACGGCTTCGCCTCCGTCCGGGAACGAATCGACCATGTCGAGGCGACTTACGCGTCGCGGCTTACTTCCGCCATGACGACAGACGGCTATACGGACTGGTCGCTCCGGCAAGCCGAGGTGTTCTATCAAGACGCATACGCCAACCGATTCCGGATGCACGGCTACACGGATATGGAACTGTCGACACAGATTTTGATAAAGGCGGCCTTGAAACGTGGCTATGCGATCGACGTGATCGACCAGGATGACCAGTTCATCCGCATCCGACACGGCAACCAGACCGAGTACGTCAAACAAGCGACGAAGACATCGAAAGACAACTACGTATCCGTCCTCATGATGGAGAATAAGACGGTGACGAAACACGTGCTCGCTGAACATGGCATCCGCGTACCGAGCGGGGTCGAACTCCGCACTGAAGCCGATTTACAGAACGCTTGGCCTACGTTCACGAACGAGCCGATCGTCTTGAAGCCGAAATCGACGAACTTCGGGATTGGCATCCACATCTTCAAGGACGGGACGACGTTCGACGAGGCACTCGAGGCGTTCCGTCACGCTCGTACGTTTGACGAAGTCGTCCTTCTCGAGACGTTCCTGCCCGGGAAAGAGTATCGATTCCTCGTCATCGGTGACGAGGTCGCTGGCATTTTGCACCGCGTCCCGGCGAACGTGACCGGAGACGGTGTGTCGACGATTCGGGAGCTCGTCGCTAAGAAAAACGAGGACCCGCTCCGTGGCAAAGGCTATAAGACACCGCTCGAGAAAATCGACCTCGATGATATCGTCGTGTCGTTCTTACGCCCGCAAGGCAAGACGCCAGACAGTGTCCTCGCCGAGGGTGAGCGCATCTTCTTGCGTGAGAACTCGAACATCAGCACGGGCGGTGACAGCATCGACTATACGGACCGGATCGCCGACTCCTATAAACAGATTGCGGTCGATTCGGCAAAAGCGATCGGCGCGACGATTTGCGGCGTCGATATGATGATCCCCTCGCTGGATAGGGACATCGACTACGGCATCATCGAGTTGAACTTTAATCCGGCCATCCATATCCACTCCTTCCCGTATGAAGGCAAGGAACGGCCGATCGGTGAGACCGTGCTCGACTTACTGTTTGATGAAAAAGGTTGAAACGCCTCGTGAACCGGGAATAGAGATTACATTGATTAGATATGCGTAATCTTCTTTCTCAAGAAAGGGGTCTTTCCAATGGAAAAAGTGAAATCTAAGATCGAAGGCAACACGTTGATCGTCGAACGAAGCTTCAGCGCACCGCGTGAGCTCGTATTCGAGGCGTTCTCGACGCCAGCCCATCTTGAAACGTGGTGGGGGCCGGCCGGATGGGCAACGGAAATTCGCACGTTCGAATTCGAACCGGGTGGGACGTGGCACTACAAAATGACGTGTGTCGACAAAGAGCAAGGTGATTACTACGGCATGGAGTCATGGGGAAAATCGACGTTCCTCGAGATCGACCCGCATCGAAAAATCGTCTACACAGATGCGTTCTCGGACGCGGACGGCCACATCAATCCCGAACTCCCCGTCATGACGATCACGAATGAATTCGTCGATATCCCGAACGGCACGCTGCTCATCAGCCGCTCCGAGTTCACAGACAACGAGTCGCTCCAGCGCGTCGTCGAGATGGGTGCCGTCGAAGGTTTCTCCTCGCAACTCGAACGGCTCGACGCCATCATCTCGCGCTAACAACAAGCACCGTCCCTCTCTCCGAGGCACGGTGCTTGTTTGTCGTTAAAATAAGAAGTAGCTGACAATCAAGATCAACGTGAAAATGAACACCATCCCGATCGCGAGCGCGACAAGGCTCATCTTCGCCGATTTGAACTGTTGGGAATTGATCGTATGCACTTTCTTCAAATACGACCGGGTTCCGACGAGGATGGTCGCGATTCCGAAGATGATCGACAAGATGCCGATCGCTGTGATCAATTGATGCTCGGTCCCGCTCAAGTTCTCGCTCCGATAATAGTGGAAATTCGTCACGAGAAAACCGATCCCGATGACCGTGATCGCCGTCCGAATCCAGGCGAGGAACGTCCGCTCATTGGCGAGGTGTTGCTGGATGTATTGTGAATCGACCGTCTTCTCTAAATCTAGTTTCATAACTTCCCTTCTTTCTAGCCATCGTAGTCAACCAATCTATTTTTCAGTGCGAATTGCACGAGCTCATGTCGATGTTTGATTTGCAGTTTATGCATGACACGGCTTTTATGGTTCTCGACCGTTTTTGGACTGATTCCAAGTTTCTCTCCAATCTCGATATTGCCGTAACCGAGCGTCGTCAAACGTACAATTTCCGACTCGCGCCGCGTCAGCACCGACTCTTTCTTTTGCGACACTACTTTCTCGATAAATGCTTCCGACAGCGAGGTCGCATAGTAACGCTTCCCTTCCATCACTTGCTTGATGCCATCGACAAGCTGACCCGGATCACTATTTTTGGATAGATAGCCGGGGACATCGAGTTCAAGGGCTCGTTTGATGTATAGCTCCTCATCATGCATCGTGAGTAAGATGACTTTGACGCCCGGCACTTCTTCCGCTAGCGCTGTCGCTGTCATAAAGCCGTCGAGGCCGTTCGGCATCGTGATATCGAGCAGCACCACATCAGGTGTCATACGAATCGCTTCTTGAATGGCAGTCGTTCCATCGACTGCCTCACCTACGACATCAATCTCTTCATATGGGCGAAACATTAACTTCAGACCACGTCGGACGAGTTCGTGGTCGTCGACAATCAATACTTTAATCGGTGTCATAGAGACCCCGCTCTAGCGGCACAGACACTGAAATGTCAGTACCTTGTCCCGGAATCGATTGAAGTGTGAACGTCCCATGGATCGTTTTCGCCCGCTCTTCCATGTGCCGAAGGCCCAGCCCTTTTACAACTTTTTGTGGATCGAATCCTACCCCGTCATCTTTCAGTGATAAATCAATGCCACCATTTCGTTCAACGATTCGGACATCGATTGTATTCGGATGAGCATACTTCATACTGTTGACGAGAGCTTCCTGGATAATGCGATATATATTGATCTCGATGACACGGTCATATCGGAACGACAAGCGGATATCCGTATGAAACACGACGAGCGGATATTGCGTGGCAAAACTATCAACTAATACGCTCAATGCTGAACCGAGTCCGAATTGATCGAGCTCGATAGGACGTAAGCGTTTCGAATAACCTTTCACGTTGTCAATCAACCGACTGACTTCAGCGAGCACCGACTCGATATATTCTTTCTTTTCTACGTCTTTTACATCGGATTGAAGGGCGCCGAGGGCAAGAGCGATACTGAAAAGGGACTGGCCGACCCCGTCATGAAGCTCTTGAGCGAGCCGTTCATGTTCTTCTTCCCGCGCTTGAATGAGTTCGCGTACCATCTGTTCACGAAGCGCATGGGCTTCACGGCGCTTTCGTTCTGTAAAGTCACGCAGGACGAGCAAATAATACGTCGAGCCCGACACCGGGTCATTCAATATGCGTGCCGTATTCATCTCGACATCGACCATCTTCCCTGAATAAGTCGGCATCTCTGAGGTGAAGTACGGAGAGCGCTCATGTTGAATCAAATAACATCGTTCTTCGCCTCGTTCAACTTTACGCTGTTGACAGAATGAGCAATACGGGACAGGTTCGCCTAGCCGCCATCCAGTCAACTGTTCGGCCGCATCGTTCATCGTGATAATTTTCCGTTCGTGATCCATCACGATAACACCATCTTTTAAGACGTTTAAAATCTGCCCCTCAAAGTCTTGTAACGCCAATTCGACTCCTCCTTTCCGTATCGTACCATCTCCCCTCATCATACCCCCATGGGTAAAAGATGCCAACTAATGTGAATACAAAAACCGGACGTGATCGAGTCACGTCCGGAGGAAGGTGTTATTTTTTCGTTTGCTCAGACAACACTTCCACTGTCGCTTGCATATACTTTAGCCCATGTTGGACCGATGGCTCTTTCAACCAACGGATGAGCGAGAACAAGGTAATTTGACGATCGTCCCGTTCGGCCCGGTCTCGGATTTCAGTGAGTAGTGTACGCGTCGCAACCGCCTTTTCTTTTACGGGCGACACATATTCATCGACTCGTTGTCCAATCAGTTCGCGTGTCTGTTCGTCACTATAGACGTCTTGGGCGAAAGCGAGCACTTGTTCAAGTTGGTTCGTCATCTGGAGCAACATCGGTAGTTTCTCAGCCAGTTTGACCGCCGCCTCGAGCGTCTCGATTTGCAAATTGGATGAGTCGAGAAGGGAATCAAGCTTGTCTTTCACGTGTTGATCGTTCATCGTCGCCTTGCCAAAGTCGACAGCGTCTTCGAGGCGTCGTAGCGACTTTTCAATCTCTGGCAACCGTTCGACGAGGGAGACGAGCGCTTGCTCGACGTCCGGACGGGTCAATGCCGTTTCTAACGATTTGTTCATTGTTGTATGTTCCATCGTCTTCTCCCCCTTCCTCACATCGTCCCTTTCAACATCCCGTTCCAATACATAATCGGAAGAAAATCTTTCTTCAAGATATACATGCTATGGCGCTCTTTCGCCTGATTGAACGGCATCGACTCTTGTGGGACCTTTTCATAATCAAATTCAGCCAAGATGAGCTTGTTGTATCCTGTGACAATCGGGCAAGACGAATAGCCATCATATGAAGCGACCGGGACTTGTCCATACATGAGATCGCTCACATTTTTAGCGACGACTGGTGCCTGCTTCCGAATGGCGGCCCCCGTCTTCGATGTCGGCAAATTCGTGCAATCTCCGAGTCCGAAGATGTTTTTATATTGTTTATGTTGAAGCGTATACATGTCGACATCGACCCACCCGCCCGCATCGGCGAGCTTACTGTTTCGAATGACCGCCGGGGCTTGCATCGGTGGTGTGACGTGAATCATATCATAGTGGAGATCGAACGTTTCCCCGCTATCTAAATGTTCGAACACCGCAGTCTTTTCATCTGCTTTGATCTCAATTAGATTAACGCGGAAATGTGTGTCAATCCGTTTTCGCTCAAGTACTTTTTCGAGCGCGGACCGATACTTGGCGACATCAAAAATGGCTGGATTGGCCGATCCAAAGACGATTTTACTGTTATCGCGAACGCCGGTCTTCACGAAATAGTCTTCTGCCAAATACATGATTTTTTGCGGTGCACCTCCACACTTTACAGGCGAGGCGGGGTGTGTGAACAGTGCTGTTCCGCCTTCAAAACCCCTAAGGGTATCCCACGTGTAATCGACGTGCTGATACGAGTAGTTGCTACATACTTGTTTCGTGCCGAGCGCCGCTTCTAACCCCTTGATTCGACCCCAATCGATTTCAATGCCAGAAGCGACGATCAAGTAGTCGTATTCCATCATCCCATGACTCGCCGTCTCAACTTGATTGGCTTCAGGGTTAAAGCCAATCACCTTGTCCTGAAGCCATTTTGCACCACTCGGGATAAGTGTTTCCATCCCTCGTTCTGATTCTTCTTTTTTTGCGGCACCCGCCCCGACAAGTGTCCAGAGCGGTTGATAATAATGCTTCTCCTCAGGGTCGATTAGCAAAATTTCATCTGCCAAATGATGTTTATCACGTAGTAAACGAGCGGCGACACTAATCCCTCCGGTACCGGCTCCAACGATAATGACTCGATAATGTGTACGCATAAAGTAAATCCCCTTTCGTCTCCCGATTGATGTGCTAGGATATGTCAATTTCGTGAACTACCTCACGTCTTCAGCATAGTTGAGAGCGCATACAACTGATATAGGGGAAGTCCCTCATTTTTAGTCGAATCCCTGCTATTTCATACGTTTTCCCTCCTTTTCGACACTTGTCATAACGCCGCAATCCGTGACTTTAATCACTGTGTCGAGTCGCTGCATTCGATGGACCGACCGATAGGGGAATCCCCTCATATCATGCAGGATGTATTGACCTCACATACCTAAGGGGGTATAAAGTGGTTATCTTATTTTTTTAGGAGGATTCTTTCACGATGAAACAACACTATCATCCGCTCTACTTTTTATCTGCCCTAGGAAACGGCGGGCTGGCCGTCTCATTTTTTATGTATTTCATGTTTTTAATTCCCCATCCTGATTCACCGCTACCTCACTTTGATCATTTGCGAACCACGTTTGAAGCAGGTGGGATGGCACAAATGCTCGTTGTTATGGTTTCCATCATCATCTTAGCGCTCGCTGCGAACCACTTCCGTCTGCTCATTTGGAACGTTCGCTCGTTCAACGAATTTAAGCGCACGTCCGCTTACCAAACACTTAAAGGGACTCCCGGTGAAGTAGCTGTCATGGCCGAACCGCTGACGTACGCAATGAGTGTGAACGTCTTGTTCATTCTTGGAGCCCTGTTCATCCCCGGACTATGGGCCAACGTGCAACTTCTGTTCCCGTTCGCTTTGGTTGCATTTTTAGGGATTGGCGTGTACGCGCTCGTCCGTTACACCCAATATATCTCGCACATATTAGTCAACGGCAAATTTCCCGTCGACAACCTCAATCAGTTCGGTCAATTTTTAGGTGCGTTCGCTTTCGTCATGATTGCCGTCGGTTTGGCCAGTCCTGCCGCCATGTCAACGATACCATGGGTTTCTGTCACCGCGGCAGTCACGTCCCTCTTCTTTTTGACGCTCGTCGGAGGAATCCTTTTCTTTTTCGGAGGCATGAGCTTACGAGCGATATTGTCAAAGGGACTTGCTAAATCAAGTGCACCGACCGTCTGGCTTCTCATCCCGATTTTCACGCTCACTGGAATCACGTTCGTCCGAATCTATTCGATGATATCCCATCGCTTACTCGAGACAGATGTCAATGCTCCCTTACTCTTCGTCGTGTTGGGCGTACTGTTCATGGCGAGCACGGCTGTCGGCTTGATCGGGTTCAGCGCATTACGTCGTCTCGACTATTTCACGGAACAACCGGATGGCGCGGCAAGTTTCGGTCTCATCTGTCCAGGTGTCGCCTATGTCGTTCTCGGGATGTTTTTCGTCCACTGGGGGCTCGTTCAAAACGAATTACTCACGGCACATAGTCTGGCCCATTATGTAGTGTTGTCCCCGCTCGCCTTCATTCAAGTGAAGACCATCCAATGGCTTATCAAACTATCGATGAAACATTTGGCGTCTCAATCGAGCAAATCAAAACTCGAAGCCGCGTAAGCAATCGAAAAGCGCCCTCTCGCCAGACATTCGTCACGTGAGAGGGCGCTTTTCCATTTAAGGGTGAAATATTCGAAACAGTTCGTCAAGCCATGACGGCTCAATCTCTCCATACGCATCCCCGATACTGATTTCGGTCGAACAATGACCATCATGCGGGATGAGATAGCCTGTGATGCCAATCCCGGTCTCGACTTGGATGCGTTCAATCCGATTCGAGACGGTTTCGATATCGCCGTTCATATGAAGATGAAACATATTTGTCACCGGTATCTCGGGCGTCGTCCATACCCCGTCGATCGCATTGAATCGATGGGCCAGGTCCTTCGCCTGCTCAACATACATCCCCATCCGATCCTTCCGGAGCTCATAGTAATAGTCGGCCGGAATGATGTATGGGTACAAACCGATCAAGTCGCCGCCGTAACGACGTTTCCATATTCTCGCCTCGGCACAGAACGGTTTTGGTCCGGCCAGGATGGCGCCAGCAATCCCGCCGATTCCTTTATAAAACGAGACGTAGACGCTATCAAACAAAGCACACACTTCTTCGGCCGTCTTCTCATAGTACGGGAGCGTCTCGAACAAACGCGCTCCGTCGAGATGCAAGCGAATCCCTCGCTCCCGGCAATGACGACTGATCGCTTCAAGTTCAGCGAAGGGCGGCAAGTAACCGCCGAGCTCGCGTTGCGGCAACTCGATCAAGAGACAGGCGACGTCCGGTAACGCCTTCACTTCGTCGAGCGTCATCAATCGCTTGTCGTCTCCAATCAAAATCGGTTCGAGATGATGTAGCTGCTTCAATCCGTCCTGTTCATGAATCTCCAAGTGACAGAGCGGATGATAGGCGACGCTTCGATTGCCGGTCTCGTTTGCCCAAATGCGTAAGGCAATCTGTTGCGCCATCGTGCCGCTCGGAAAGAAGATCGCGTCTTCTATTCCTAAGTCTTTACTCAGTTTTTGCTCGAATCGCTCGATGACCTCGCCCGTTCCGTAGTGGTCGCTCGATTGATTTGCATCGATTGCTTCCAACGCCTGCTTCAAGACGCCGACGTTCCGTTTTCCGTGCCCACTCAGTTGGCGTGACGTCTGTTGATACGATGCCTGTAAATCCATGTCATCCCCTCCACAAGAAGCCCCCTATCCGAAGACAGGAGGCCGTCATTTTAGTCGCGCATGCGGACAATCAATTTCCCGCGTACTTTTCGTGTTTGGAGCTGTTCAAGCCCATCTTTCAACCGTTCGAACGGCAACACGTCCGTGACGAGATCGTTCAACTCGCCCGCTTCGAGCAGCTTCATCAATTCTTCTGCCATATAAGACAAGTTGCGGATGGCTCGTTCGTCCTCACTCGCATGGGCCGCGCCAAGGGCGACTTCATGAATGGATGGTGACAGCGTAAAGCCTTTCATATTCGACATATCAGGTGGACCAGCGATATAAGCGAGCTGCCCGCTAAATGCGAGCCGATCAAGGTCGGCCGTCGCCACGTCACGACCGACCGTGTTCAAGATCAAGTCGACACCACGACCGTCCGTGTGTTCCATGATTTTCTCCGTCACGTCCTCGACGTTGTAGTCGATGGCGACATCGGCACCGAGCGATGTGACCCAGTCAAAGTTGTCCGGCGATGCTGTCGTGAACACTTTGAGACCGAGTTTCTTCGCGAGCTGAATCGCATAGCCACCGACCCCGCCCGCTCCGGCATGGATCAAAATCGTCTCTTTATCGCGCGTGTTCAACTTTTGCATGACCGCCTCATATGCCGTCATCCCGGCACACAGGATGGCCGCTGCCGCTTCATCGCTCACGTCCGGCGGTACGACGGCACAAGCACGCGCATCGACGACCGCGTACTCGGCGAAACCGCCGTTGTTCCCGAGGCTCGTATGGACGGCGACACGTGAACCGGTGATGATGTTCGCGATGCTCGAACCGACTTCGACGACTTCCCCGACGAGGTCGACACCGAGAATGTGCGGGTACGCCCAATTCGGGTTGCCGTTCGTGCCGACTTTATAATCGACCGGGTTCAAGGCGACCGCTTCGACTTTGATGAGCAGTTCGCCTGCTTCCGGCGTCGGCCTCTCTGTCTCGCCGATGTGTAGATGCTCTAACCCAGGTTGGTCAAGTAGCCATGCTTTCATGTTCAATACGCTCCTTCCGAATACGTCAATTCATATGAATGGGAGTAGATCTCGACGAGGTTGCCGAACGGGTCTTCGCAGTACACCATCCGATACGGCTTATCACCCGGGTAATACTCGCGAATCGGCATCCGTTGTTTGCCGCCGTGGGCGACAATTTTCTCGACGAGTCCTTCGATGTCCGGGTCTTGGACACAGTAGTGGAAAATGCCCGTCTTCCAAAACTCGAAATTGTTCTCGGGCTTCTCATTGTTCGGAAATTCGAATAGCTCAATCCCAATCTTATCACCGGTCGACATGTGGGCAATTTTGAAACTGCCCCAACCCGGTCCGAACACGTCCGTGCACATGACACCGATCGGCGAGTCGTCCTCGATGACGTCTGATGGTTGCATAATCGTATACCAGCCCATCACGTCCTCATAAAATTTAACTGCTTCCGTCACACTCGGGACCGATAGTCCGATATGTGAGAATGTACGTGGATAAGTCACTGTCATCCGCTCCTTTTTGTTTGCTCAATTTGTTGGATAACGATACGATACCTTCATCGAAGCAATAAAAAAAGTACGCACATTCAAGTAACTACCCGAAAGCGAGGCGAATTGAACATGACGACCCCGTTCCCCGTCAATAAGGCGCTCGACATCATCGGCGGTAAATGGCGGCCTCAAGTGTACTGTACGCTCGAGAACGGCCCGCGCCGCTTCTCGGAGATTCAGCGCGCCATCCCTAACGTCAGCCGTAAAGTGTTGACCGACCAACTCCGTGAACTCGAACAACTTGGCATGGTCCGCCGCATCGACTATTCGACCGAGAAACAGCTTCACGTCGAATACTCGCTCACCGAGGAGGCATTCAGCCTGCAACCAGCGATGAAGGCGCTCTGCTCTTGGGGCGAGACACGCGACGAATAAACCCGCGACGAATCCGGCGCGGGTTTTGTCATGCTGCGAATAGACTGATCAGGTTTCCGTCCGGGTCGATGACGATAGCGTAACGTTGTCCCCAAAACGCATCCCATGGTTCGCGGTGTGAGGCATAGCCGTGCCCAACGATCGCTTCATAGCGCGCATCCAACTCATCCCGACTGTCGCACAAGAAGGCGAGTTCGACCCGGTGTCCCGTCGCCGGCTTCCATTCCCCATACACCGACTCCGCCACTTCGACCGTGTCGAAGGCGAGCCGGACACCGCCGTCATCGACCTCGACGTGCGCTTCCTCATCCATCGCTTCCGGGATCGACAGGCCGAGCAAACGGTAAAAGTCGAGCGCCCGTTTCATGTCTTCGACGACAATTCCAATCATGTCTAACTTGATTCCCATGTGGTCACCTCATTTCCAAAATTGGTCGTACTATAATGAGTGTAGCACTCCATCCTATTCTTGAATCGAGGAAAATCAAATGACCCATCAATTCGCTGTCCTGACCCAACTACAGGCGGAAACGATCGCCTATACGTGGCATTACGAAGGCGAGTATGCGTTTTATGACATGGAGGCCGATCAGGACGATTTGGCCGAATTTTTAGACGTCGAACAGCGCGGACAGTTGGTGTTCGCCATCACGTCCAACGGTGAACTCGTCGGGTTCGTGAGCGTCGCGCAAACGGATGCTGAAACGGTCGATATTGGCCTCGGCATGAAACCCGATTTGAACGGGAACGGGAGCGGACGAGCGTTCATCACATCGATCCTCGAGTTCGTCGACACTAAGTTCGGTCCAGACCGAATCACTTTGTCCGTCGCCGCCTTCAACGTGCGGGCGATCCGTGTCTATGAGACGTGCGGTTTCAAACAGACCGGTTCGTTTCAACAATCGACGAACGGGAGCACGTTCACCTTTATCCAGATGGAACGTCAAGAAAGTCCTCAGAACCAACCGTTCTGAGGACTTTTCCTATGTGAGCTGTTTCTTTTGGATGTATGACAAGCCGAGCGCCGCAATCAAAATCGCGCCTTTGACGATGTCTTGTGCGTAATATGGCACGTCCCACATCGTCAGTCCGTTCAATAAAATGCCAATCAAGATGGCACCGATCAACGTGCCGACGACGTTCGGTCGTCCGGTACCGAAGACGGCGTAGCCAATATAGGCGGCCGCGACGGCGTCCATCAACAGCGGTGCACCGGCCGATACTTGTCCCGTACCGATGCGTGACGCCAAAATGATGCCGCCGATGGCTGCGAACAAGCCGCTCAACACGTAGGCGTATAACTTGATGCGCGTGACGGCGATGCCGGAACGGCGGGCCGCCTCGACGTTCGAGCCGACGTAATAAAACTCGCGACCCGTCTTCGAATACGTCAAAAACAGATGGGCCCCGGCGAAGAAGAGAATCATCAAGATGGCGACGAACGGGATTGGTCCGATCGAACCTTGGCCGATGAACAGGAACGACGGGATAAAACGTCCTGGCGCCGTCCCTCCCTCAATCGGCATGTTGTCATAGATTGAAAAACCTTTTGTGTACGTCAATTGAACCCCGTTGATGACATACATGATGGCGAGCGTCGCGAGCAAGTCCGGTAAGCGGAACTTGATCGTCACGAGCGCGTTCAGCAGCCCGACGAGCATGCCGAGCACAAGTGGGACGAGCAAGGCGACGAGCAGTTCTTGACTATGTAATACGAGGCTCGACGCCGCCCCGATTGTCGCGAGGCTCGCCGTCGAGCCGACCGATAAGTCGAATCCGCCGACGATGAGCGAGAACGTCACCCCGAGGGCGAGCAGCGAGACGATCGATACAGACTTGATGATGTCGCTGAAGTTCGCATACATCAAAAACTGGTCATTCGTCACACCGAAGACGGCAATGAGTGCGAGAATCGCGAACAACGTCCCGTATTGACCGATGCCGCTGAAACGTTTCGTGCGTTGCTTGATGACGAGTTGGGCCATGTTAGACGCCTCCTTTCTGTTGCCAACGGCCGCGGTCGAGCCAAAGCGTCCTGTTGGCGATCAATTCTAATTCATTCGGTTCACTCGAGGTGAAAATGACCGTCTTCCCGTCTTTGGCAAGGCGGGTGACAAGTTCATATATATCGCGTTTCGCCGTCACGTCGACGCCTTTCGTCGGTTCGTCGAGCAAATAAACATCGCGGTCCTCGAGGAGCCACTTACTGAGGACGATTTTTTGTTGATTCCCCCCGCTCAGCTCCCGGACCGGTTGCCCGACCTGGTCGTATTTCACACGTAACGAGGCCAAGACGCGCGTGACCGCGTTCGCCTTCCCTTCAATCGCGAGGACGTTCCGTTCAATCGAATCATCGAGGAACAGCCCCTGCTTCCGACGTTCTTCCGGTACGAGGGCGAATCCGGATTGGACTGCCTGACGCGGTTCGCGAATGTTGAGCGGTTTCCCGTCCAATGTGATGCGTTGCTTGACACCGGAGAGACCGAACAGCGCCTCGATCAACTCCGTCTTCCCGCTCCCGGTGACGCCGCCGATGCCGACGACTTCGCCTTTATATGCGGTGAGTGACAACTCGGTCCCGAATGTCGGGAGTGTGAGCTCCGCCCGGATTCGTTCGTCCGTTCCCGGTGTCGCCTTTTCCACTGCGGTCGTCATACCGGCCCCACTGAGATAGGCGTGGATGTCCTCGTCAGACAACGGCTGAAACGGACCTTCGTAGGCGATGCGACCATCTCGGAGGAATGTCGAAGTCGTGGTGACGCGTGACAATTCGTCCGAACGGTGGGTGATGAGAAAAATACCGACGCCTTCCTCTGCGAGCGACTGCAATAGCGCGAGTAGTGACGCCGCATCATCCGTCGACAAGGCGGCCGTCGGTTCGTCGAGCAAGAGGTAGGTCGCATCACTCGCGAGTGCTCGGGCAATCAAGATACGTTGTTTGACACTGAGCGGGAAACGGCCGACCGGTTCGGTCACGTCAATCTCTAGTCCGACGCGTTCCAAGTAGGTGATTGCTCGCCGTTTTAGTTCGCGAGGACGAATCCGTTCGATCGTCTGCCACGGGACGACGTTCTCATAGACAGGTAAATCAAGATAAAGGGCGTCATCGACTTCTTGTGACACCGTGATGATCCCAAGGCGGATCGCCTCGGCCGGTGTGAGTGTGATTGCCGCCTCGTCGAGCTCGATCGTCCCGGACGTCGGGATGATGGCGCCACTCAACAGCTTCACGAGCGTGCTCTTTCCGGCCCCGTTCAACCCGAGCAAACCGTGCACCTCACCACGTCGAAGGGTGAAGGTGACATCGTCGAGTACCGTGACGTCACCGTAGCGTTTCGTGACGCGTTCAAGCCGTAACATCAGTCCGTCCCTTTCATCCAGTCCGACCAGGCCGCGTCTGATGCGCCCCAGTTCGGGACGTATTGGCCAAGGTCGTCCATCGTCACTTTCTCGTTCGGCAAGACGTCACGGTCGACGAGGTACGGGTCGACCGAATGAATAGACGGCGTCTCTTCACCAGCTAATTTTTGATACGCGTAACGAACTTGGATCCGTCCAATTTCAGCCGGGTCGGTCGCCGCCGTCACTTTCCACGGGCTGCCGTCCTCTTGCATGAGCTGAAGGTCTTCATCACTCAAATCGATTCCATAGACGGCGATTTCATCACGCCCCGCTTGTTTGATGGCACGGCTCGCCCCTTTGGCGAATTCGTCCCACATGGCGAACACGGCATCGATTTCGCCTTCCGGATACTTCTTCAAAATCGCTTCCATCTGGCTCTGTGTGTCGAGCGCCGTATTGTTCGTCGCCGAACCGAACTTGGCGACTTCCGTGATGCCCGGGTAACGTTTCAAGAACGCATCATAAATCGTGTGGCGTCGTTCCATCGGTGTGAAGCCACCGACCCAAATCGTGACGATGTTTCCTTCACCGTCCAAATCTTCGGCGAGTGCCTTGAGCGAACGCCAAGCGAGCGAATAGTCGTCTTGGTCGATGACCGTCACCCCTTCGTTCGTCAAATCGTTGTCGAACGCGACGACTTTAATCCCTTTGTCGAGTGCGCGTTGGACCGGTTCTTTCAGCGCATCGGCGCGGCCATGGTCAATCAAGATGACATCGACCCCTTGTGTTGTCGCCGTATCGACGTAGCTCGCCATCTTCGACAGATCGTTGTCGGCGTTGTACACTTTCACGTTGCCGCCGAACGATTCGACTTGTTCCGTCACCCCATCGATATACTGTGACGAGAACGTCCCAATCGACATCTGCATAATGAGGGCGACATCGATGTCTTTCGGTAACGTCCCGTTCGAAACTGAGACGGGTTTCGTCTCCGGCGTCTTCTCGGCCGGCTTCGATGGGGCCGCTTGCTCGTTTGTGCAACCGACGAGCGCCAAGACGAATGTGAATAATAAAATCAAGATTTTTTTAGACATGGATCGTTCCTCCTACATGTTGTGTGATGGCGGCCTCTGTCGGCTCGAACACACCCGCCTCGGTGATGAGTCCAGTGATGAGGTCTGGCGTGGTGACGTCGAACGCCGGATTGAAGACGGTGATGCCGACAGGTGCCGT
The DNA here is from genome assembly GCF_004336985.1 of Exiguobacterium sp. SL-9. Lineage (GTDB taxonomy): Bacteria > Bacillota > Bacilli > Exiguobacteriales > Exiguobacteriaceae > Exiguobacterium. The sequence goes on along the minus strand of NZ_SJUO01000003.1, from coordinate 160,572 downwards.
CGGTTGACCGCCGATGTGGGTGACTTCTAACGGGTTCCGCTCCTCGATTTCAATCGTATCGTCTGCCGTCAAATCGAACGTCGAATGCGGCGCCGCGACGTAGAACGGAATGCCGTAATGCTTGGCGAGAACGGCGAGCTGCAACGTTCCAATCTTATTGGCGACGTGACCCGTCCGTGTGATCCGGTCAGCTCCGACGATGATGGCGTCGACTCGTTTTGACTGAATCGTCCAAGCCGCCATATTGTCGGTGATGAGCGTCACGTCGATATCAGCACGATCGAGCTCCCAGACCGTGAGGCGTGCCCCTTGAAGGAGCGGTCGTGTCTCACAGGCGAAGACGTTGAAGGATACACCGCGTTCTTTCCCGACATAAAATGGCGCGAGCGCCGTGCCGTAACGCGATGTCGCGATTGCACCGGCGTTACAGATCGTCAACACGTTCCCCCCGGCCGGCAACACCGTCAGTGCATGCTCGCCAATGGCCCGATACGTGTCAACGTCCCGGTCGTACAACGCGATGGCGCGTCGTTTGATTTCCTCGGCGATCGCTTCAAAGTCGTCCCCGACGTTCAAGTCGAGGAGCGACTCGATCACATTTTGAAGATTGACCGCCGTCGGACGTGTCGCGACCAACCGACGGCCGACGAGGTCGAGGCGACGCGTGAAGTCCGGGTCGTCGACTAACCGACCCGCCTCTTTGGCGAGGACGAACGCCCCGAAGTAAGCGATGGCCGGGGCACCTCGGACTTGGAGCGTCTCGATAGCATGTTCGGCCTGTTCGAGCGTCTCGATCGTGACGTAGCGTTCTTCATGCGGTAATAACGTCTGATCCAATACGATGAGTTCTTCCGTTTGCGAATTAAAGCGGATGTTTTGTACCGTCATACGCGCACCCCCGACAAAAGCGTCACTAAGTCGTCAATCGATTCGACGTTATGGCGTTCTTTAATAAGCGCTGTCCCAAGAGTGAGCGCGTCACGTTTTCGTTCAAGACGCGTCGCTTCCGGCAACGTCTCGAGATCGGCGACGCCGGCGAGCCCGATGGCACGACGAATGAGCTCGCAACCGGCGTAGCCGATCGTGTCGCTGAAGATCGTCCGCAACAACTCGTCGACAAAACCAATCGTGTTGAATGGCTCGACGGCGCGCTCAAAGTTGGCCCGGAACGTCTTCTCAAACGTCTCCCACACCGTCAAGACGTCCGTGAAACGCTCGAAGCGCTTAAGTGGGTCATGGAATGTCGATAGCGTCAAATGAGCGACGATTTGCCCGATATCGAAACCGAACGGTCCGTAAAACGCGAACTCCGGATCGATAATCTTCGTCTCTTGTTGGGTCGCAAAGATGCTACCCGTATGTAAGTCTCCATGCAGGAGTGCCTCATGTTTTGTGACAAAGCCGACTTTCAGTTTCGTCACCTCGACTTTGAGCGCCTGGTCTTCCCAAAGTCGCTCGACGTCGTCTCGTAGTGCCGCTTCGATATTATTCGACTCCGCGTCTTTGAACGGATCGGTGAAGATGAGTTTCTCGGTGATGTCACACAGTTCCGGGTTATAATAGTCACGTTCAATCCGCTTCTTCGCAATCGGTCCGGCCGCGTAATCCGACGTCGCGAACAGCGTCTCGCCTAAAAATTCACCAACATGGCGGGCCAGTTCAGGATACGTTTTCCCTTCCAAATAGCCTGTCCGAACGATATCAAAATCTGACAGATCCTCTAAAATCGTGTAGGCGAGCGTGCGGTCACTACCAAGTACGATTGGCACGAAACGAGGGACGACGTTGGCGAATTCGCGCAACGCCAACTGCTCAATCCACGCCCGTTCAAGTGTGAGGGGCCAACTTTCACCGACGACTTTCGCATACGGGAGCGCCTGTTTGACGACGAGACTCGTTTCGCCTTGTCGGATGCGGAACACGAGGTTCAAATTGCCGTCCCCGATCTCTTCGCAATGCGTGATGCCTCCGTCTTCGATTAACCCCAACGTTTTCACATGCTCGACGACGGTCTGTTCTGTAAATGGTTGATATGACATGATGTTTTCCCCTTCCTGTACGTTGCCCACAAAAAAAGCCCCTTTCTCCGCGAGAAAGAGGCACAGCCAAATTGGTTGTTCCTCTCATCTGTCAGACATTCGTCTGGTGGATGTAGCACCGTGCCTAGTGGTCGGTTGCTGCGGCGTCATCGGGCCAATTCCCTCTGCCAACTCGCGATAAGAGTGGTTTATTCGATTCGGTGAACTTATGTGATGAATATTACGGACTCGACGTCACGATTGTCAACGTCATTTTCCCGACAAAACTCCGTCTTTTTTTGTGCATATATGGAAACAACTTCCCAAAATATTTTTTTTGGAAAAAAAGGAATTGACGACATGGCGATTCTGTGCAAAAATTCAATTAAATTTCACAACTTCAAATCACATTCTTATCAAGAGCAGACGGAGGGACGAGCCCGATGATGTCGCAGCAACCGACCAGAGATGGCACGGTGCTAATTCTTGCAGCGTAAGCTGAGAGATAAGAGTTCATTTTTTATGATGACCTCTTGCCTCGGCATGGGGTCATTTTTTATTTGCCTGGAAGGAGGAACTTTTTTGAGTATCACTGCTACATATGAAATCAAACGAACGGACGCGGTTGCGGCCGTCGCTGACAAAATCGCCCTCGAGCTGACCGTCGGCACATGGACGGAGCTGCCTCACTTAGAGCAAGAGCAGTTACAGGCATACCGTGGTGAGGTCGTCTCGACATCTCATACAGACACAACGAGCCGCTTCACGATCCGCTATCCGTTACATAATGTCAGCCCTGACTTCTCATCCATCTTGACGACGACGTTCGGGAAACTGTCCCTCGACGATTCGATTCGGTTAATCGACCTGACGTTGCCCGAGACGCTCGCTCCCGATTTCAAGGGTGCTAAGTTCGGTGTCGACGGGATTCGCGAGTTGCTCGGCGTCCATGATCGCCCGCTCGTCATGAGCATCTTCAAAGGCGTCATCGGGCGAGATCTCGCGTTTCTCGAGCAGCAACTCCGCGATCAATTCGCCGGTGGGATTGATATCGTCAAAGACGACGAGATTTTATACGACAATCCGCTCACCCCGTCGCTCGAACGGGCCCGTATCGGAGCGGACGTCATTCAAGCCCACTTCGAGACGACCGGGAAACGCGTCCTCTACGCCATCACGTTGAGCGGCCCCGTCTTCGGTCTGCGTGACCAGGCGCTCCGTCTCATCGAGGCGGGTGCGACAGCACTCCTGTTCAACGTTTATACGTACGGTCTCGACACATTGTGCGAACTCGCGAACGATCTAGACATCCGCGTTCCGATTTTGGCGCATCCGGCCTTTGCCGGCGCCTTGACCGGTTCAATCAGTCATTCGCTCTTGCTCGGTAAACTCCCTCGCCTCGCCGGTGCCGATTTGACGCTCTTCCCGTCTCCGTACGGCTCGCTCGCGACACCGCGTGACGAGGCGTTCGTGATTCGTGACAAGAGCGCCGAACCGCATTGGTCGAAACCGATTTTACCGGTCCCGTCAGCCGGGATTCATCCGGGACTCGTCAAAGACATCATCCGTGATTTCGGAACGAATGTCGTCATCAACGCCGGCGGTGGCATTCACGGTCACCCGGACGGTGCAGCCGCCGGGGCTCGCGCTTTCCGGCAAGCAATCGACCACGTCCTCGGTCAAACTGAGGGACAGTCGGACGAAGTCGATACCGCGTTGAAGGCATGGGCACAACGATGACGGTCCATATTCTCTGCGACTTCGACGGGACGATCACAGCGGAAGACAATATCATTGCCTTAATGAAGGCGTTCGCCCCGCCCGATTGGGTCGAGTTGAAAGATGCGGTCCTTGAGCAGCGGATGTCGATTCGCTCCGGGGTCGGGCAAATGTTCGCATTGCTCCCGAGTACGGACGCCGAGACGTATCGCGACTATTTGTTGAATCGTATCACCGTGCGTCAAGGATTTCCGGACTTACTCGCACAAGTGGAAGCACACGGCTGGAAGTTTGACGTCGTCAGCGGCGGGATGGACTTTTTCGTCCAGCCGATTTTAGCAGGCTACGTCGATCCCGAGCATATCTACTGTAACGTCGCTGATTTTTCCGATGAGACGGTCACCGTCGCATGGCCATATGCTTGCGACGAGCAATGTACGAACGATTGCGGCTGCTGCAAACCGACGATTGCCCGTCGCATCGTCAATCCCGCTGACCGCTTGATCGTGATTGGTGACTCGGTGACCGACTTCGAGGTCGCGAAGCGTGCCGACGTCGTCTACGCGCGGGGGCAACTCATCACGCTCTGTGAGGCAGAAGGGATCGCTTACGCCCCATTCGAGACGTTTGACGACATCACTCATCATCTGCAGGAGGTGGCCGTATGAGCATCACGACACGTTGGCTCGAACTCGCCGACATTAAAGACGAACTCGCCGCCCGCGACTGGTTCCCCGGAACGAGTGGGAATTTGGCGATTCGTGTCAGTGACGATCCGCTCGAATTTCTCGTCACGGCGAGCGGACGAGATAAACGGAAACGAACACCGGACGACTTCGTTCATGTCGATGCGGCCGGACGTTTGATTGGAGAACAGAACGGTCGGCCATCCGCTGAGACGCTGCTCCACGTCGAGGTGTTCAATCGCACCGAGGCGGCCTGTTCGCTCCATGTCCATACGATTGACAATAACGTCATCTCCGAGCTCCATGCCGCCACCGGCGAAGTCGTCTTCACCGGTCAAGAAATCATCAAGGCGCTTGACTTCTGGGACGAGGACGCGGTCGTCCGCGTCCCAATCATTGAGAACCACGCTGATATCCCGACGCTCGCGGCCGCATTTGCGCCGCATGTCAATACAAGCGCCGGCGCTGTCCTGATTCGCAATCATGGCATCACGGTATGGGGCAAGACCCCGGCCGCGGCCAAACGCTATTTAGAAGCTTACGAATTTTTGTTCAGCTATACATTAAAACTACGCGCCCTAGGCGTCCATTCATAAGGAGGAACCAACCATGGCAACTGTCTATTTCCAACAAACCGAAGAGCGTTACGTCGATCAAACTGAAGTGAGTGCCTTTTTAGAGTCCCGCGGGATTTTGTACGAGCAGTGGGATATCACAAAGCTCCCAGAAAACCTTCAAGAGAACTACCAGTTGACGGACGAGGACAAACAAGCCATCTTGTCGACGTTCCGCGATGAGATTCGCGACGTATCGGAGCGCCGCGGCTACGAGACGGCCGACGTCATTTCATTGTCGGATGCGACGCCGAACTTGGACGAACTGCTCGTCAACTTCCAAAAAGAGCACCATCACACGGATGACGAGGTCCGCTTCATCGTCAGCGGTCATGGTATCTTCGCTATCGACGACGCCGAGCGCGGTTACTTCAACATCGAGCTCAATCCGGGTGACCTCATCTCGGTACCGGTGAACACGCGCCACTACTTCACGCTCCAAGATGACCGCAAAGTCGTCGCCGTCCGGATTTTCGTGACGACGGAAGGATGGGTGCCGATTTACGAGAAACAAGACGTTACGGCATAAAAATAGGTCTCTCGCAGAAATCAATTGTCCAATGTGCAAAGGATGCTTTTAAAAACTTACACTGCTCCAAAGAGATGATTCCTTTACAGGGGTCATCTTTTCATTTTCATTGATAACCATGAAGATTATAGTAGCCGATGGTCTTTCGGATTTAACGTACATATTTGTGCTTAACTGATTTATCTCCTTTGACGTAACTATCTTTTTCGACATCCCAAATTCACTTCCGATATGAGTTAGTACCGTGTACAGTTCACTTCGATTTCAGGTCTTTTTCTTTCCGAAATTCTAAAAAAAAGAAAAGAACCAAGAAGAAAAGATAAAAAACGTTTAAATTCACAATTCTTTTAGTGAATTTAGACGTTTTTAAGAAACAAATTCTCACAAAAAACACTTTTCTACAACGGCATCCATTTCGAAAAATTGATATACAGCTTCAATTTTAGTTTCTTCGAAGCCTTTCTTACCTAAAACGAGTCGGACAGCCTTTTTAATTGCGTTCTTTTGACCTAAACCGAGATTTCTTTGATGTTTGTACGATGTATATACCAACTTAGTAAGTTGCGCTAGACCCCCAAAAGACTTTGCGACGGTTTTAACCTTTAAGATTTTAGCCCAAGGTATGAAATTCAAACCTATTGCTTTTGTAACTGCCCATACACATGCCCCCGAAACCGCCATAGCTCTTACTGATGGTGTCTCTTTTTGAACTGGCATAAATTTAACGAACTCACCGTCGGCGATAAAAATACCCTTCAATTCAGCATTGTGTTCATTAAGCCACTCTACTGAACGTGCAGGACCCTGTTCTGCAATCTCCATAGGTATTTCATCTAATAGTTTTACAAGCGGATCATTTTCATCTGATAGCATTTCTAGAATCTCAGACTGCTGATCTACAGGTTCAGTTGTTTCTGCTCGTGATGCGTGCGGTGAAATACCTAAAACAAGCATCGCAAAAACAATTGTTGAAACGAGTGTTTTTTTGAAAAACATGTTCACTGCTCCCCTTGTTTTTAATTTTCACACATGTTTAAAATAATATAAGAAAACAAAAAAAGGAAGTGTTCTTATGGGGAAAAATGCTATAAAATACTTTTTTTCGGTAATTTTGTTGCTAATTGTGGTTGTCAACTTTCTCAACGGCAGGATAATTAACAATCCACAAATCATCTTAGTAACTAATATCTCGTTAGTGTTAGCCGCTTTATTTTTTATTGGCTTAAGATTTTCGAAAAGAACCAACAAATAAAAAAACGGGTGCCGATTTACGAAAAACAAGACGTAACTGTCTAACCAAAAAATCCTGTCTCACGCTTATGCGCGAGACAGGATTTTTTTAATGTTTGACCGCTGTCGGTTTTGACGAGAACCAGCCCCATAAAGCAATCCCAACCATGACCGACCAGAAGAATAACGTCCAACCTAGCGAGTGGACAAAACCGTCTGGAAGACCCATGAACGCGAACGGTGTGCCGGCAATCAACTCTTTAAAGCCTGGATGCTCAAGAACGAGTACCGTCAACTTCACACCGACCCAACCGACGATGATAAAGGCGGCTGTCTCAAGTGTCGGACGTTGATGCAACAACTTGACGAAAACGCGAGCGGCGAAACGCATCAAGATGACCCCGATGAGTCCACCTGTCAAGACGACGAAGAACTGACCTGAGTCAATTCCACCGATTTCACCGAGACCGAGTGGCGGCAAGCTGACCGCGAGCGCGACCGCTGCGAGAATCGAATCGACCGCGAAGGCGATATCGGCGAACTCGACTTTCGCGACCGTCCACCAGAACTCTTTCTTCGTGACCGGCTTCTCCGTGATGGCCGTCTCTTCTTTCGCCTCAGCAGCGAGATCTTGTTTCGGATCCATCTTACGTGCCTTATAGGTCATATACAGGTGCCGTGCACTCATTCCGATCAAGTAAAGCGCACCGAGCGCCTGGACTTGCCAGACGTTGATCAAGAACGAGATCAAGAACAATGCGATGAAGCGGAAAACGAACGCTCCGAGTAATCCGTAAAAGAGTGCCTTCTTCTGCTCTGTCCGCGGCAAATGCTTGACCATGACGGCCAAGACGAGTGCGTTGTCTGCAGAAAGCAGCCCTTCAAGACCGACGAGTACGACGATGATCCAGGCGTACTGCAGGATTAACTGCCAATCCATTAAAACATCCCCTTTTGTTTGTGTTCCTTCATATTTAATAGTGATCTATTTTTTAAGTTCACAGGAACATTCTATTCCCGTACGTAAATTAAATCAATCTTCTTTTCTTCAATGTCTGAAGTTTTTTTTCGCAAAACAGGTTCACAGCATGTTCGCGAAGCAAAATGATACCCAGTTTGTATCCATTTCGTGATAAAATCCTAACAAGAACGAGTGGCGGTCATTAGCCCTCTTAAAAAGGAGAATCCGATTATGTCTACAAGCCATGTCGCTTTACCTACTAAAGCAGAACGACATAAACTATTCGGCTCGGTCCCGCCGGTCAAAGGCACGAAACCGACAGAAAAAGATAAAATGGTAGATCTTCAAAATACACCGAAGAACTTCTTGTTCGCACTCGACAGTGTCGGGATCTCGAACGTCAAACATCCCGTCAACATCGAAACACCGGACGGGATCCAAGCGACGGTCGCTACGTTTGAATTGACGACATCACTCGTCCAAGATCGTAAAGGCATTAACATGTCGCGTTTAACGGAGCAGCTCGACGCGTATCATACGCAAGGCTGGACGTTATCGAACCAGTCGCTCATCGAGTTCGCTCAAGAACTTGCCGAGCGCATGGAACAAACGGAAGGTCAATTGACGGTCCGCTATCCATGGTTCTTCAGCCGGAAAGCACCAGCCACAGGTCTCAGCGGTCTCATGAACGCTGACGTTATGCATAACGTGACATACAACCTCGAGACAGGAATGGCGAGCGTGACAGTCGGTCTCATCATCAACGTGACGACGCTTTGCCCATGTTCAAAAGAAATTAGCGAGTATAGCGCCCACAACCAACGTGGCTACATTACAATCGAAGCAGGTCTAGACGAGACAGCACTTGACGGTTTCGACTGGAGACTCGCACTGCTCGATGCGGCTGAGTCGAACGCGTCAGCACCGCTTCACCCGGTCTTGAAACGTCCGGATGAGAAACGTGCGACGGAAATCGCATACGAGAACCCGCGTTTCGTCGAAGATATGGTCCGCTTGATCGCGGCTGACTTATACGAGATGAAACAAGTCGTCAACTTCTTCGTCGAATGTCGCAACGAAGAATCGATTCACCAGCACGACGCGATTGCGTCAATTACGTTCGATAAGCGCGATAACTAAAAAACGAGTGAGGCCCAACGCGGGCTTCACTCGTTTTTCTATAGACTTTGGACGAGTCGAATCGTCAACAACATGACGATGACGATGATCCAGATCACCCAGACGAGTCGCCACTTGTCGCCATCGACTCGTTTGACGAACGTATAGACGGTCAAATAGAGCGCAATCAACAGCGGTACGACGACCCATGGATTGTCGAGCATCACGCCTCGATATCGCCGTCCCACGCGAGCATGCCGCCTTCGACGTTGACGACCTTGTGGCCTTCCGACTCCAAATAGTCACCCGCCGTCTGACTGCGGCCGCCTGAACGGCAGATAATGTAATAAACGTTGTCTTTCGCGAGTTTGTCTGCCACCGCCGGGAATTCGGATAGTGGATAGAGCGGCACGTTCGGGATGTGACCCGAGTCGTACTCGTCTTGTTCGCGCACGTCGATGATATGGAGCGATTCGCCGTTCTCAAGTTTCTCACGTAATTCGGTTGCATGGATGCTTTGCATGGTAGTTCCCCCTTAAAAGTGTTGTCCCCTACTAGTTTACCTCAGTTTCGTGTCAAACAAACGCCAATTGACCGTCGTATCATCGTCACAATGACCATAAAAAAAGCATCCTTCGCTCAGGAAGGATGCTTGCGACTTACGCTTCGTTGCGCTCGTCGATGGCTTGTGCCGCTGTGATGAGTGTCAATTTGTAGACGTCCTCTTCGTTACAGCCGCGCGACAAGTCGTTGACCGGCTTGTTAAGACCTTGAAGGATTGGTCCGATTGCTTCGAATCCGCCGAAACGTTGAACCATCTTGTAGCCGATGTTTCCGGCTTCGAGGCTTGGGAAGACGAAGACGTTCGCGTTACCGGCCACTTCAGAACCTGGTGCCTTCTTCGCCGCTACGCTCGGGACGAACGCCGCGTCGAATTGAAGTTCGCCGTCGATTGGAAGGTTGGGTGCCTTCTCTTTGGCGAGACGGGTCGCTTCGATGACTTTTTCTGTCTCAGGTGACTTCGCTGAACCTTTTGTCGAGAAGCTGAGGAGCGCGACTTGCGGCTCGATGCCGAACGTCTTCGCTGTCAACGCTGACAAATAGGCGTTCTCGGCGAGGTCAGCCGCGTCCGGTGCGATGTTGATCGCGCAGTCTGAGAAGACGTACTGCTCGTCGTCGCGTACCATGATGAAGACGCCTGACGTCTTTTTGATGCCTGTTTGCATCTTGATGATTTGAAGGGCCGGACGAACCGTGTCGGCTGTCGCGTGCATCGCGCCTGAGACGAGACCTTCCGCTTTCCCTGTGTGGACGAGCATCGTACCGAAGTAGTTCACGTCTGACGACAACAATTCACGTGCCTGTTCCGGTGTCGCTTTGCCTTTACGGCGCTCGACGAACGATTCGACGAGTGTATCGATGTCTTCGTACGTCGCTGGGTCGTATTGCGTCAAACCTGAGATGTCAAAGCCGTGCTTCGTTGCGACCGCTTCGAGTTCAGCTTTTGGTCCGATGACGATCGGTTCGACCATACCGTCATTCTTTAAACGAACAGCTGCGCCGAGGACGCGCTCGTCAACGCCTTCTGGGAAGACGATGGTCGGGCGAATCGGGCTGACTTTTTGTTTCAACGTGTCAAATAGTTTCATAGTGAATGAACTCCTTTTCGATTAGAAGAAATCGGATTTTTTCTCTCTCGGACGCTCTCGTCCATATGCGAGTTTTATTATACACAGTACGTTTTTTAAAATAAACTATTCTGCCCATTTCGTCATAAATCGCTTGAAATCAATCATTATATGGATAGAACAGTTTACAGTTTTCGACTGATACAGGCTATTGTGAAGCCGTTTTCATAAAACTCGCTCTTTACCTCTTTACCCGCCTTGAAGTGTGACTAGCCTCACAACGGCGTCAAATTTGCCAGGCGGTCAATCGTGTATGGTAAAATAGTCAGCGAAGCCTAGTCTCGAAAGGAGTTTTTTTAATGTCAGAACGTCCAACACCAGCACCGACAACCGATACGCAACACGCAGCCGCCACGTTAGACGGTTGGTATACGCTCCATGATTTCCGTTCTATCGATTGGACTCGCTTAAAAACAGTCGATCCAATCGCCCGTCAAGAGATGATTGACGAGTTCGTCGCCTTCCTCGGCTCGCTTGAAGATGTCGAGACACGCGGTGAAGGGAGTCACGCTTTCTACTCGATCCTTGGCCAAAAGGCAGACGTCGTCTTGATGGTCCTTCGTCCGACGTTCAAAGAACTCGAGCAAGTCGAGCTCGCCCTTCGGAAGACAACATTATACGATTACATGATTCCGAGTTACTCCTATGTCTCGGTCATCGAACTCGGCATGTATCGCGGTTCAGGGGACGGTGACCCGTACGAGAATCCACACATCCGGGCCCGCCTCTATCCGACACTCCCGAAAGCAGCCCACATTTGCTTCTACCCGATGAGCAAGGCTCGTCGCGATGGGGACAACTGGTACTCGTTGTCGATGGATGAGCGTAAAGAGCTCATGTATCGCCACAGCATGATCGGCCGCAGCTATGCCGGTAAAATCCAACAGTTCATCGGCGGCTCGACCGGTTTCGACGGTTGGGAATGGGGCGTCACGTTGTTCGCAGAAGACTCGCTCCAATTCAAAAAGATCGTCTATGAGATGCGCTTTGACGAAGTCAGTGCCAAATATGGCGAGTTCGGCGATTTTTATGTCGGAAACATCCTTCCTAAAGAAGAACTTGCCACATTCCTCGGGTAAACGAGGTTTACGCGTTCATGCCCTCGGGAATCATTGTTGTAGAAGCAACATTACAATGATCAATGAGGTGAACAACGATGCGCGTGTTCAAGGAATCAGATCGAGACACGGCGAAACGTTTAGATTCGTTCATCGAACGAATGGCACCGACGGCAGAACTAGTCCAACTTCGATTTGAACAACAATTACAACATACACAGCGAAAGGGTCAGGCAAAAGCCTGACCCTTCTTTTTTTTGCGTTTATTTCGAAGTGACCGCTAAGGCGTCACCAAGGAATGTCGCGAGCTCGAGCATGCCATACTGTCCTGCTTTCGCTTCGGCGTCTGAATTATAGTTCGTGTTCGTATTGACGTCATACGCGTAGACGTTGCCACCCTCGTCTTCGATGATTTCAATTCCGGCGACCGCAATCTCATTCTTTTGGAGGAACGTCTCCAACTGTTTGATAATCGGGTCATTGAAGCCATCGATGATTTCGAACTTCGCTGGCGGTGTCTCGCCGACCGGGCAAAACTGGTCTTCAATCGAGCAAGCGTCGGCCGGGCAGAGTTCGAAGCCGTCTGACGTATCGACGCGCACCGCGTAAACGAACTTGCCACCGATGAACTCACAGCGTGTGATGAACGGTTTCGGCGCCTCGATATATTGTTGGATGAGCGTAATCCCGTCAATCGACTCCTCGAACGTCGGTCCGTTCACGTATGCCTTCAATGCATCAACGGAATGAAATAACTGAACCCCGAGCCCTTTGCCGGCCCGGTTGTGCTTCGTGATGAATGGCGTCAGTCCGAGCTTCTCGGCCGCCTCGATGATTTGGGCTTTCCCGACAGCTGCAATCGTCTTCGGTACCGGAATTCCCTCTTGGCGGAGCGCCGTATACTGATTGACTTTGCTCACTTCGAGCCGAATCGCGCGTGTGCCGTTGAAGACGGTCCGGCCGTTCGCCTCGAGCCAAGCGAGCACCCCTTCCGTCAACTCCGGCGCGTATCGATGTCCCCGCGTATGCGACGAAGCGCTCATCCGGTTATAAAAGACGCCTTCCGGCGGTTCAGCAGCGATGTCGATGATGCCTTGATCGAGATGCCACAGTTCATAAGGCAGTGACAATTCCTCGAGTCGTCGGACGAGATGGTCCGTCCACTCATTGTTTTCATGGAGCACGTGAATTTTAGCCATGTGAATCCCCCTTTTGATTTCCCCTACTTTACCACATCCATATCCGATTATTCCAATGTACATAATTAACGATGCGTTGATTCTTAATTCATAACCATTTCATGGTATAATGAACTTAATAATACATGCGAATAGTTACGTGAAGAAGGAAGTGATGTGTTTGACCGCACCGATTTTGAGTACTGATATTTTGATTCTGTTATTTGGTCTGCTCCTTGTCGCCGGGGTGTTGGCCACACGCGTATCGACTCGTTTTGGCTTGCCTGCCTTGATTTTATTTATGGGGATCGGCATGTTGATGGGTAGCGATATCACCGGTTTGATTTTCTTCGATGACACCAATCTCGCCCAAATGATCGGGGTCGCCGCACTCGTCGTCATTTTGTTCGAAGGTGGCTTGCAGACGAAATGGTCGTCGATCCGAAGCGTCCTCGCCCCGTCCGCTTCACTCGCCACCATCGGCGTCTTGTTGACGACCGGGCTCGTCGCCGTGGCCGTTCATTTCGTATTTGGTTTCGACTGGATTGAATCTTTCCTGTTCGGCGCGATTATCGGTTCAACCGATGCAGCTGCCGTCTTTGCCGCTTTCAAAGGAAAGAATATCTCGCCGAAAGTTGGCGCGACACTCGAAGCCGAGTCCGGCACGAATGACCCGATGGCGATGTTCTTGACGATTCTCGCCCTCGATTTCATGTTGAAACCCGACACGACGATTTGGGACGGTCTTTGGATGTTCGTCCTACAAATCATCGTCGGAGCGTTCGTCGGTTACATGCTCGGCAACTTATCCCGTCTCATGCTCAACCACTTGCGACTCGAATCGAGTGGCCTGCACGCCGTCCTGATGATTTCGATGGCTTTTATGACGTATGGTGTCGCCGCCTACTTTGCAGGCAGCGGCCTACTCGCCGTCTACCTCGCCGCGATGATCGTCGGGAATGCGCATACAGCCCATGAAGTAACGATTGTTCAATTTTCCGAGGCACTCGCCTGGATCATGCAAATCATCATGTTCGTCATCCTCGGCCTTCTCGTCTTCCCGAGACAGTTGCTTGACCCTGACCTCATTTGGAAAGGCTTGTTGATTTCGTTCATCTTGATGTTTATTGCCCGGCCAATCGCCGTTTATTTATCAACGATCACCATGGAATTCACGAACAAGGAGAAGTTGTTCATCTCTTGGGCCGGACTGAAAGGTGCCGTCCCAATCGTCCTCGCCACGTTCCCACTCATCGCTGGAATCGATAACAGTCAGATTATCTTCAATGCCGTCTTCTTCGTCGTCGTAACAAGCGCCTTGATTCAAGGGACGACATTGACGCCACTCGCGGCGAAGCTCGATTTGCTTGGGCCTGATAAAATCCGCTCGCCGTATACGATCGCACTCGTGTCGAGCAAACAGTCGCAACATCAGCTCGTTCCATACGTGGCGACCGAGGAATCTTCGATGATTGGAAAGACGCTCGCCGATATCACGTTGCCACCGAACACGGTCGTGAATGCGATCGTCCGTCAAGACTACCTCATCCCGCCGACGGGACAGACGAAAATCGAGCCGGGCGACTTGTTATACGTCCTCGCCTCGACGTATCGTCATGATCAGCTCGACCGAAAATTCGGTGAAGATGGTTTGGAACGCGTCGAATTATGATTATCGTTTCTCGAAAGAATGAATAAGGGATCGTGCCGAGGCACGATCCCTTATTTTTTTACGCTGACCGTCCGCGCCGATGCAATCAACGCGGCCACGTCCTGTTCACGTCCGGCGTGGAGCGCCTCGACGATGAAGCTGCCGACGACGACACCGTCACAGGCCGTCCCGAGTGTGCGGACTTGATCGGCGCGATGGACACCGAAACCGGCGAGCACCGGTACCGGTGACCGTTCCGTCAATGAACGTAAGTGGTCGAGCAACTCATCAGGGAATACATCCGTCTTTCCGGTCGTCCCTTTGAGCGTCACCGCATAGACGAATCCTTCCGCCTGATTTAAAATCGTGTCGATGCGGGTCTGACTACTCGTTAACGTGACGAGAGGTACGACCGCGACCCCGTGACGATTGATGCCCGCAAATAAATCAAGACTCTCTTCGAACGGCAAATCGGGAATGATGACGCCGCTGACCCCAGACGCTGCCGCTCGTTCGAAGAAGCGCTCGACCCCGAATCGGAACACCGGATTTAAGTACGTCATGAGGACAATCGGCACTGAAAAACGACCCGTTCCTTCTATTAAACAGTCCAACACGTCCGTCAACGTCACACCTTGTTCGAGGGCACGCATTCCGGCCGCTTCGATGATGGGACCGTCTGCCACCGGATCAGAGAACGGGATGCCAAGCTCAATCGCCGTCGCCCCCATCGCTTCCAACCGCTCGATCGTCGGAACCAAGCTGTCGAGACCTCCGTCCCCAGCCATGATGTATGGGACGAACGCCGTCCCTTCGCTGCGCTGTCGAATCGCTTCATCTAATCTCATTATTGTGTCACCCTTTCTCGAATCGTATGAACATCCTTGTCACCGCGTCCAGACAGACAGATGACGAGCACATCGTCCTCATCCATCGTTGCCGCGAGTGTCTCCGCATAAGCGAGTGCGTGGGACGACTCGAGGGCCGGGATAATTCCTTCTTGGCGGCTAAGCGTCATGCAGGCCGCGAGGGCGTCCTCGTCCGTGACCGCCGCATAGCGGACCCGTTCGATATCTTTCAAGAAGCTGTGCTCCGGTCCGACGCCCGGATAATCGAGTCCGGCTGAGATGGAGTGTGCTTCTTGAATTTGGCCAGCCGCGTCTTGCAAGACGTACATGAGCGACCCGTGGAGCACCCCGACCTCACCTTTCGTGAGCGTCGCCGCATGCTTGTCCGTATCGACACCACTACCTGCCGCCTCGACACCATATAAAGCGACCGTTTCGTCATTCAAGAATGGATAGAACATGCCCATCGCGTTGCTCCCACCGCCGACACAGGCGACGACCGCGTCTGGCAGACGCCCTGTCTTCTCGAGGACTTGGCGGCGCGTCTCTGTCCCGATGACGCTTTGGAAATCGCGGACCATCGTCGGGAACGGGTGCGGTCCAAGCACCGACCCCATCACGTAATGGGTGTCATCGACGTGTTTGACCCAGTAACGGAGCGCCTCGTTGACGGCATCTTTTAACGTTCGACTTCCCGACTTAACGGGAACAACGGTCGCACCGAGTAACTCCATCCGAAACACGTTCAATTCTTGACGTTCGACGTCGACCTCACCCATGAAAATCGTACATTCGAGATTGAGGAGCGCACATACCGTCGCCGTAGCGACCCCGTGCTGTCCGGCCCCTGTTTCGGCGACGACTTTTCGTTTGCCCATTCGTTTGGCGAGAAGCGCCTGGCCAATCGTGTTGTTGATTTTATGGGCACCGGTATGGTTCAAATCTTCTCGTTTTAAATAGACGTTCGTCCCGAGGCGGCGGCTCATGTTCTCCGCATAATAGAGCGGTGTTTCTCGTCCTACATACTCGCTGAGGAGATCGTTGAAGCGTTCCTGGAATTCAGGGTCTTGTTTCGCTTCCTCGTACGCCACTTCGAGCTCTTCGACTGCTTGCATGAGCGTCTCAGGGATATATTTTCCGCCATATGGTCCAAACTTTCCGTTCACTGGTTGTGTATACATTGTGTTTCCTCCTTGGCGCGTCGGATGAACGCGCGAATCTTATCGTGATCTTTCTGTCCATTCGTCTCCACACCACTTGAGACATCGACGCCGTCCGGTCGCATGGCGCGAATCGCCGCACCGACATTGTCGACGGTCAATCCACCGGCGAGCCAAAACGTCTGCTTTGGCCGTTCGAGCGTCTCCCAATCGAGCGTCTTTCCACTGCCTGGTGTCGGGGCATCGAGTAAAATGATATCTGCCTCCGACCCATGATCGGCCTCGATGAGCGGAAGTCCGAACTGTCGGAACGATTCAAGCGGCCGCGTCCGACGGTGCAGTTGAATGTCAGTCAATCTACAGGCGATAGTAGCCTCGACTTCGTTCACTGTCGGGTCGAGAAACACGCCGACGACGCGGACATCTTCTGGGATTAACCCCCGAAGCCGCTTCGCCGTCGTGATGTCGATTTGACGTGGACTGTTCGCGAAGACAAACCCGATGGCATCTACTCCCGCTTCTACCGCTGCGACGACACTTGCTTCGGTCGTCAATCCACATATTTTAACGAACATGACGTCAACTCCTCGATTAAGGATGTCGGGTCGTCCTGCCGCATGAGCGCCTCCCCGACGAGAATCGCCCGGGCACCGGCTGTCCGTAAACGGTAGGCCGCCTCGCCTGTGCTGACACCGCTCTCGCTGACGAACGCGACATCTGGATACTTTGCCATCAAGTCGACCGACGTATCGAGCGAGACCTCGAACGTCTTCAAATTACGATTATTGATGCCAATTAACACATCGCCGAGTTCGAGTGCCGTCATTAGCTCAGTCTCATCGTGCACTTCGACGAGAACGTCGAGACCGATAGATCGGGCATACGTCTTCAAGGCGTGGAGCCGGCTCGGATGAAGCGCCGCGACGATTAACAGTGCCGCACTCGCCCCGGCCGCCTTCGCCCGGTCAAGCTGTTGTTCGTCGATGATAAAGTCTTTACAGAGGACCGGGATGTCGACAGCGGCCGCGACATCACGCAAGTCGTCAAACGAACCGTTGAAATACGTCACATCCGTCAAGACGGAAATCATCGTCGCTCCCGCCCGTTCATACGTGCGGGCTCGACTCACAACGTCCACTTCCTCTCGAATCACGCCTTTTGACGGGGAAGATCGCTTGATTTCCGCGATGACATGAAATCCTTCACTCATTAGTCGAGGTAAGGAAATCGGTTCCGTCTTCTCGAACTCCACTTCTCCCATTTGATTGACCTCTTCGATTTTCGTTCCGATGATTTTCGTCAAGTAGCTCATGCGCCGACCTCCGTTCGTTGTAATTGTTTGAGTACGCGGATGGCGTGCCCTTCATCGATGCTTGCCGTTGCTACGGCGACGCCTTCGCGAAGCGTTTGGACCGTCCCGTACGTACATAGGGCGAGTGCGGCATTCAATAAGACGACGTCTCGCGCCGGTCCTGTCTCTCCGTTCAAGACGGCGAGGAGCGTCTCGGCATTTTCAGCCGGTGTCCCGCCTTGCAAGGCCGACAGCGGAGCTCGCATCAATCCGACGTCGCGTGGGTCGACCGTGTAGCGGGCCACTTTGTCGCCGTTGAAGAATAAGACGTCGTTTCTTCCGGCGAGACTCGCTTCATCCAGCCCGCCTGCCCCATGGACGACCATTCCGCGCTCGACACCGAGGTGGCGCATCGCCGTCGCCATCTTCTCGATGAGCGATGGATGGTACACGCCAATCAATTGCCGTTTCGGCTTGAGCGGGTTCGTCAACGGACCGATTTGATTGAAGATGGTCGCTGTAGCGAGTCGTTTCCGGACCGGCATGACGTGCTTCATGACCGGATGGATGTGTTGGGCGAACAAGAAACTCAAGTTCGTCCGCTCGAGGTCGGCGAGCATCGCCTCATGACTTTGGACGATCGGGATATTTAATGACTCGAGGACGTCGGCACTGCCTGATCGGCTCGACACGCTGCGATTCCCATGTTTGGCGACCGGGATATCGAGCCCCGCCAAGACGAATGCGACCGTCGAACTGATATTGAACGTGTTCGCCCCGTCGCCGCCCGTGCCACATACATCGAGCACGGGGAGCATCGTCTCGGGGAACGTTGCCGCCTCACGGATGTAATCAGCGAGTCCAGCCATCTCCTCGGCCGTCTCACCACGCGCTTTCATGGCGAGTAACACCTCGGCGATTTGCGCTTCGTCAGCTTGGAACAGCTCGGCCGCCGCCCGTTTCATTTCATTCGTCGTCAATGGGTTCGTCAATAGTCGTGTTAACATGTCCGTTCCTCCTCAAGCATTTTGGGTATAAAAAAACTCCATACGACGTCTGTCGTATGGAGGACGGTATGGACCGCGGTGCCACCTCTCGTTGGATCAATCGATCCCACTTTCCGATGCTATCACATCGTATCCCGATAACGGGGGAAGCCGTCATGACCTACTTGATTCAGCCATGCTCTCATGAGCCCATTCACGTAAATGTCTCGGCCAGGATCCCACCACCCCCGGCTCTCTTGACGAGACTTATTCACGCTACTCTTCTCAATCACTGATTTACTATGCATTGAAACGAAAAAGGGTTACCCGCCCGACTCATAGCTTGCGCTATGAGAAGGACGAGTAACCCCGTGGTGCCACCTTCGTTGGTTCCGTAGAACCCACTTCACGGACAATCATCCGCTTTCCCCTGGTAACGGTGGGTGACCCGCTAAAGCCTACTAAAAGTTTCGGTTTAGAGCTCGGAAGTCCATTCGCGACGTCCCGCATACTGATTCACACCAACCATCAGCTCTCTGTCATACGGGGACCGTCGTTACTTCTCTTCGTCGACGCCTTTATTCGTTTCAGTTAAGTTAACTCGTACTATACAGGGCGAGCAACTACCTGTCAAACAAAAGCGTGCAAAAAAACTTTGCTTCTATAGGTGCCACCAAAACGATGCCGCTTTTTACGATTTCGTGAGTTGACACTCGTTTTTTTTGTCTGCTATAGTCGTCCCCAACAACACTTCACTCAACTAAAGGAGAATTGAATTTGGAAACTAGCAAATTAAAACGTGAACTGTCCACACGGCAGTTGACGATGATTTCGCTCGGTAGCGCCATCGGGACGGGCCTCTTCCTCGGAAGCGGGCTCGCCATCCAAACGGCAGGACCGAGTGTGCTCGTCAGTTACGCCATCGGGGCGTTCATCGTCCTGTTACTAATGGGCTGTCTCGCTGAAATGACCGTCGCCCATCCGACCTCGGGCTCGTTCGGCACGATCGCCGAGCGGTACGTCCATCCACTCGCCGGCTTTTTGGTCCGCTACTCGTACTGGGTTGCCAACGTCCTCGCCATCGGCGTCGAAGTGAGCGCCATTGCCATCTATATGCGTTATTGGTTCCCTGATGTGAACGGATTTGTCTGGGTCGCCTTGTTCGGCGGCTTGCTTATTTACGTCAACGCCCGGCACGTTCATACGTTCGGGACGACCGAATACTGGTTATCATTCATTAAAGTGACCGCCATTATTCTCTTCATCGTCCTCGGGGCGGCCACACTTTTCGGTCAACCCGGTTCACCCATCGAATCGATCACGACAGGCGATGAAGGATTCTTCGCTTTCGGATTTTACGGGATGTGGGTGACGATTTTCATCTCGCTCTTTAGTTTCCTCGGGACCGAACTCGTCGCTGTGACGGCTGGCGAAGCAAAAGACCCGGACCGCGCCGTCCCGAAAGCGTTGCGCGCGACCGTATTCCGCTTGACGTTCTTTTATCTCGTCACAATCGGTATCATGCTCATGCTCATCCCGTGGCAGCAGGCCGGGATCGATCAAAGCCCGTTCGTTCTCGTTATGCAACAATTCGACGTGCCTGGCGCAGCCGGCATTTTGAACTTTGTCATCTTGATCGCCGCCTTATCGGCGATGAACGCACAACTCTACGCGTCGACGCGGATGATGTATTCCCTCGCCGAAGCTGGAGACGCTCCACGAATCTTCAAAAAAGTCAGTGGCAGCGGGATTCCAATGCCTGCCCTGCTCGTCTCGACAGGCGGTATCATTCTCGCGGCATTGCTGCAAGTGTTCATGGAAACATCGTATCCATTCCTGATGGGGATCTCGATGTTCGGAGCCATCTTCACATGGTTCATGGTATTCGTCTCACATTTGTTCTTCCGAAAAAAATGGACAGGACGGAAATTACCGGTCCGCATGATCGGTTACCCGTTCTTGCCGTTACTCGGTGCTGGGCTGTTGCTCAGCCTGATGATCACGACATGGTTCACCGACTTCAACATTTTGCTCAAGTTCGGGATCCCATGGTTGGTCGGATTGACCATCATCTATCTCGTCCGTGAGCGGTTCCGCAAATCAAACAATCAATCGGACGACATCGAACAAGCCAACTAAAATGAGCGCCTACCGGTTCAAGGTAGGCGCTCATTTTTTGATTTATGGGCATATAAAAACGAGCACCTATCACGATGGACGGGTGCTCGTTGAACATCAGAAGAATTGACGTGGGTTGACTGTGCTGCCCGCGCTCGATGACGAGTACGAGTAGCTGCCTTTGTGGATCTCGAAGTGAAGGTGCGGGCCTGAAGAGTTACCCGTGTTCCCGAGTCCACCGATGTTCGATCCTTGTGTCACACGTTGTCCGGCGCTAACTGAGACCGAGTTCAAGTGAGCATAGACCGTTGTCCATACTTGTCCGTTGATGACGTGGGCAATCATGACGTGATTCCCGTAAGCACCACCCCAGCCGGCACGGATGACTGTTCCGGTTGCCGCGGCACGGATTGGCGTCCCGACAGGTCCGGCGATATCGACACCGTTATGGAACGTGTAGCCGAATTGACCGCTTGCCGGTCCGAAACCTTGCGTATAACGTCCTGCCGCCGGTTGAATGAACATCGCGCCCGATGGTGCTGGTGCCGATGTCGTCGGTGCAGTTGGTGTTGGTTTCGGTTTTGGTGCAGGTGTTGGTTTTGGTGCAGGTTTCGGTGCTACCGGTTTTGGAGCCGGTGTACTATTTTGTGTCGTCTGGTTTGAAGATGCAGATGACTGGGTACTATTATTATTGTTCTGCTGTTTTTGAGCTGCTGCTCGTTCTGCCTCAGCTTTTGCCGCTGCCGCTCTTGCTTCTTCTGCTTGACGTGCCGCTGCCGCTGCTTGAGCCGCTTCCGCTTGACGAGCTTCTTCAGCCTTACGCGCTGCTTCTTGACGAGCCGCTTCTTCAGCGCGACGACGTGCTTCTTCTTCTTCACGACGTTGTGCTTCAATCTCAGCCGCAATCGCTTCTTCTTGGGCGATTAACGTCGCTTCGATTTCTTGAAGGTCGAAGATTTGCGATTCGAACTTAATATTCTTCTTCTCGAGCTCTTTGATGCGGGCTTCGCGCTCTTTCATCTTCTTCTCGAGCTGAGCTTGGCGCACTTCAAGCGCTTTTTGTTGTTTTAAGAGCGAAGCGCGCTCTTCTTTCAATGACGCTTGCGCTTCTTGTAACGATTGACGGGTCGCTTCGTAGTCTTCAAACAACTCTTGGTCACTCCGTTGAATCGTTCCGGCCGTGATCATACGCGTGATCAAATCCGAGAAGTTTTTCGAACCGAAGATAAACTCCGCCCAGTTGATTGAGCCGCCGCCGTTCGTTTGCATCGTGGCCATGCGCTCTTTCATCATCGCTTCTTGGGCTTTCATCTTTTTCTCATAGCCTTTAATGTCGGCTTCAAGGTCTTCAATCTTCAACTCGGTCCGCTTGATTTCTTGGCGTTTTGCCGCAACATCGTTGATGATGTCTTGAAGTTGGGCGTCCATCTTGTTGACTTCCGTTTGGACTTTCGAGATTTCGTCTTTGTTTTGCTTAATTTTTGAAGACGTGTTCGATTGGTTCTGTTTGACGTTATTTCGTTGCTCTTGCACTTTTTTCTGCTGTTCTTGTTTCTCCTTGATTGACGTCGAGGCATCAGCCACCGAGTGCGTTCCAAGCAGAAGCGCGCTAAGCGTAAGTGTCGAGACGGTACGTTTCCAATTGATCAATGGGGACATCCTTTCTAATGTAAGGGGATTGGCGTTCACGTTCGATTTAAGGTCAGTCGTTTTGCTATGTAACAAAAACGATTAATTTTTTAGTTTCAACACGACTAATTATATCGAAGTGTCGAATGTTTTCCTGTTAAAGTTATATTTCACTTTTGTTACGGCTATTGAAGCAAAAACCTTATGTAGCTCCTCATTCCATTATATTTCAACATGTTTTCACTTTTCTTTTCTCGAAACACGTTTGTAACAATAGTTGAAAATAGGAAATCGTTTACCTTATATCTAAATAACATCATCCAGTCCTTTTTCTAAATATAACCATTCCCAAAAAACGTAAAAAAGGGCCTGGTTGGTCTCTCGCTCAAAGCGAAGAGGCCAACCGGGCCAATTGTTCGTTGTCGTGTGAAGACGAGGGGTCTCACACTTCACATGTTATACGATGACTGTTAACCACACGTTAACGTTTGATTACATTTTGAGAGCGCCAATGATGACAAACACCCATGCCGCGATAAACAAGACGCCACCAATCGGCGTGACCGCCCCAAGCTTCGTGATTCCAGTCAATGCCATCACGTATAGGCTGCCTGAGAAAAAGAGAATGCCAGCAAACATGAGCCAGCCTGCCGTGTTGAACTGACTGATACTCACTTTCGTCAAGATGCTCGCTAAGGCGATGATGCCGATGGCGTGAATCATATGATAGAGCACGCCGGTCTGCCAGTTGGCGAGCATGTTCGGTGCCAGACGCTCTTTCAAGGCGTGGGCCCCGAAAGCACCTAGCGCGACGCCGAGCGCCATTAAGGCAGCGCCGATGATGAGTAAAAGTTTCATAACTAGTTTCCCCCTTATCGCACTTTGCGTGCAGGTAAATTCCACTTCCGATAGTAGGATATCACTCGAAGCGCCGCGACGACAACGAGTAAGGCGTAGACAGGCAGTCCTCCTTCAAGCCGGAAATAATACGTGACGACCGCGATGATAATCGCCCACATCGCGTACACTTCAGACTGGAGGACGAGCGGCTTGCGGCCGGCCAACAAATCACGGACGACCCCACCGCCGACACCCGTCAAGACGGCAGCCGCAATCGCCGCCGATAGCGGTAAATCCAGCTTGATGGCGACTTGTGCGCCTTGAAACGCGAAAGCGACGAGCCCAATCGCATCGACGATGACGCCCCAGCGTTCCCAATGGGGCAAGACGACGCTCGGCAGCAGGAAGATGAGCAACGCGACAAGAAAACAAAGGATGAAGAGATCGTTTTGTTGCCAAATCAAACTGACGGGGTTCCCGAGCAAGACGTTTCGAATCGCCCCGCCACCGAAAGCTGTCGTGAAAGCGAGTAGCCACACCCCAAAAATATCATATTTCTCGTCCATCGCGATGATGGCACCGCTCGCCGCGAACGCGATTGTTCCGACGACGTTGAGTAATTCCCACTCCATAAACATCCCTTGCCCTTTCTTGAAAGCATTCTGTGGTAAAGTTAAGATACAAAAAATCAGATCAGTCGAGCGACTGCTTGTAAAGGATGTCGGTACTTTTATGAAACGAATCGCCTTGTTCCGCATATGGATTATCGTCACGATGTTCGCCCGATTCATCATTAAAATTTATGCATTCTCCCGCAAACAGCAACAAGGTCTCGCGTCGACCGAAGAGTATGAGGCGCTCATGTTGAACCTTGCCCGCGAGTATAAGCGGAACGCGCTCCGACTCGAAGGGCTGTTGATCAAGCTCGGGCAGTTTTTATCAATCCGGGCCGATTTGTTACCTCCGTCCGTATTGAATGAGTTATCCGAGCTCGTCGACCGTGTCCCGACATCGGGTTGGGACAAGTCTCGCGCTATCCTGGAAGCAGAATGGGGCGTCCCGTACACCCAAGTCGTGAAAGACGTCGGCATCGACGCCGTCGCCTCTGCTTCGATCGGTGAAGTCTACGGCGCCACACTCCTTGAGAACGGGAAGCGTGTCGCCTTGAAAATCCAACGTCCGGATATCGAAAAAATCATTCGGACCGACTTCAAAGCGATGCGAGTCGTCACGACGATGCTCAAGCGAACCTCGCTAGCAAAATCGACCGACTTAGATAGCTTATATCGCCAAATGATTTTTGTCATCGGGGATGAATTAAATTTCCAGACTGAATTGAAGAACGCCCATTATTTCAAAGCGAAATATGCCGACAACCCCGACGTATACATCCCGGATTATTATGACCATCTGTGCACGAACCGAGTGTTGACGATGGATTGGGTCGAAGCCCGTCGCATCACCGACCTCGCTTTCTTAAAAGAAAATAATATCGACCGCTCCGCACTTGCCGAACGATTGTTCACGATGGCAGCCGAGCAACTGTTGTTCGGCGGACAATTCCATGCTGATCCGCACCCCGGAAACGTACAAATCCGGGCCGACGGAACCATCATCCTGCTCGACTTCGGGATGGTCGGATCATCGACCGCTCAGGACATGGCGACCATCCGTAAAATCTTGCAGGCGTTCATCTCGCTCGATTATGACGGAGTCGTCGATGGACTTGAGGACTTGCGTTTCCTGTTGCCGACAGCGAACAAGCACAACATTCGGCAAGCACTCGAAAAGGCGGTCACGTTCTATTTGGAGACCGATATCGATACGGTCGATACGAAGCTGATCGAGAAAGTATTACAAGATATTCAATTACTCGTCAAAAACGAGCCGATCCAGTTGCCGGCCGAGTTCGCCTTCTTCGGTCGGGCCGCCTCGACGTTGCTTGGGATTTTACAAATCCTCGACCCGAAAATCGATTTATTCACGCTCGGTAAACCGATTGTGATTCAATGGCTCGAATCAGACGGAACGACGATTCAGAACCGTTACGTCATGACGGCACTCAACTACGGGAAGAAATTACTAAACGTACCGCCGCTGCTCGATAACTACTTAAAAGAGCCGACCCGGAAGCGCCTATCCGAGCAGGCGATGTTCCAACGCGACCTCGAGTCAAAGGAACTGCTCCACCGCCAGACGTTCAACTCAGGTATCATCATCCTCGGTCTCCTCGTCGGCCTGTTCGGTTATATCCGACCTGACGAATGGCTGTTTTGGTCAGGTTGCATCGTCGCCGTTGTCGCCTATTTCAATTCAAGACGCCTCGGTCGAAAGATTCGTCATTTGGCCCGCCAAGATTTCCGTGTCTGATTCCGTCACTCTCTCGAGTGGCGGTTTTTTTCTGGAGCCACGTCCCGATATAGGCGGCGACTTGATGCAAATCCCGTTCAGTCGTCCATCCCATCGTTGAGACTTGGAGACAATTCGCATGCCGCAAATAGGTGCTCTCATACTGGACTTGATAGCCATGGAACGCCAATTGATGCCCTAACTCAATCGAGGAAAGGTTTTCGGGTAACGTGAGTGAAAAAATACCTGGCGCTTGGTCATCCCCGAGTTCAACAGGTACACCTCGGCGCAACAATTCACGTACGAACACATCGAGTTTTGATTGATGCGTCGCAATCTCCGCCTCTGTCAGTTCGCTCAACGCGACGTCCATCGCTTGAATGAGCGGGACCGATTGGGTGAAGGCGATCGGGTCATAGCCCGCCAAGTCCAAATAACGCGGAATTAACGGGTTCGGGACAGCTCGTTCGCGCATGGCGACAAACGCCAATCCAGGGGCATTGCGGAGCGCTTTGCCCGAGACGAACGTCACCAGATGCGCAAACGAATAGTCGGTCACTTTCGTCCCGACCGCACTGATCGCATCAATCGCAATCTTCGTGCGATACGTTCGTGCATACTGACGCAAGTGGTCCAAATCGACTAGCTTGCCTGTCGACGTCTCGCAATGGACCGTCCACATCCAATCGGGTGCATGCTGTCCGATTCGCTTTAAGTCGAGACGACGCCCGGACGAAAGTGGGATGACATCAAATTCAAGTCCAGCCCGGGTCGCATGGTCAATCAGCCGTCTTCCAAACTCCCCGGTGTCGATGATTACGCCGCGTCCAGTCAATTGTGCGGCTACGGCATCGTTCGCAATCGTTCCGCTCCCGAGCAATGTGTAGACATGGGGCAACTTAACGAGTTCACTCAGCCTCGACTGGACCGAATGGAGCAGACGACTGGCAGCGACCGACCGATGCGATACCGGCTGGACAGCAAGTGCGGAGCGCACGTGACTCTACAGTTCGACCGGCCCGGCGAGGAGTAGTTTCGGACGCAACGTTCGCGCTGTCTCGGATTGCATGAATCCAGAGCGGGTCAGCTTCATCGGTACATATAACGCCTCCATCGTCCCGATTGGTTTTGCGAACGGGACAAATCCGAAGCGCCGATACAGCTTCTGTTCGCGTACGGTGCCGCTGATGACAATCCCTTCCACGCCTCGGTCTGTCGCCTCCATGAGCATCGCTCGCATGAGTCCGGCAAACGTTCGCGTATTCCGATAGGCGGGCGTCACGGCCAGTAGCCGCACTTCAATCCACTCTCCCGGCGGCAGCGCCACGCCTTTTTGTTCAAGTGAGAACGGGTGCTCGTCACGGATCGCACACATGGCGACGAGTTGCCCGTCCGCCAACCCAATCCAATATGTATTCGTATCATGGAAGCGATCGACAAGTCGTCGCTCCACGTTCGGATGATGTTGCGGGATTTCTTCGACAAACGTCTCATAGTTCAATCGATGAATCGCTTCCGCATCCCCCGGCGTCGCTCTTCGAAATTCAAGCACGTTGTTTCCCCCTTATATGATGGTACACGATCAAAATCACAGTCAAACTAGCCACACTGACATCTGTCGCGTCCCCCCAGGCCGCGAGCGGCAGGAGTGCGAGCATGAAGAGCCCCGTCTCGCGCGAGTTACCAGTCAATTTGATGAGAAGCAGCAACAGCAGAAGTCCCACGATAAACCATAACGGGCTGTACGCTAATATTATTCCAGAAAATACGGCGTACCCCTTCCCCCCGGAACGAATATGCCACATCGGATAAATGTGGCCAAGCGTCAAGGCGAGCCCGGTCTCAAAAAAGTTTGGACCACTGATCGACAACACGAGAACCGTCTTCAGGACGTCGAATCCGTAAACGAACAAGAAGGCTTGCTTCCCGCCGATCCGCAACGCATTGCGGGCACCCGTGTTTCCCGACCCACTCGTTGCTAAATGTTGACCACTGCACCTGCCGTATAAGCGCCCGCCAAGGATACTACCGACGACATACCCCAAGATGATGACCCACATGACGACACCTCCCCTTTGTAAAATTGTGTATGTTTTTTGAAATCGGGTACTTTTAAAATGTGACCTAGACGAAAGGGGAAATCAAGATGCGAGTGGAAAACAATTTCATCAATGGAGAATGGATTGATACATCGGACACGATCGAGGTGCGAAATCCCGCCACCGGAAACATCATGGCCACGGTGACAAAGAGTGACACGGCCGAAGCAAAGCAGGCTGTCGATGCCGCCCACGACGCCTTGAAAAATTGGCAACAGAAAACGGCCGAAGAACGAGGCGCCCTGCTGCTCGAATGGAACCGGCTGATTGATGAACATACAGAAGCCATCGCTCGGACGATGGTCGAGGAGCAAGGTAAGCCGCTCCAAGAAGCCATCGGTGAAGTCCGTTATGCGAACGGCTTCATCGAATGGTATGCCGCGGAAGGAAGACGCGTATACGGCGAGACGATCCCGGCCTCTTCGAACAAAAAACGTATCTTCGCCATTAAACAACCGGTCGGCGTCGTCGCCGCCATCACGCCATGGAATTTCCCGGCGGCGATGATCACCCGGAAGCTCGCGCCGGCGCTGGCCGCTGGTTGCACCGTCGTCCTGAAACCAGCCTCGGCGACACCATTGACGGCCATCGAACTCGTCAAACTGGCCGAGAAAGCCGGCTTTCCACCCGGTGTCATCAATCTCGTCACCGGCAAAGCGTCTGACATCGTGAATACGTGGCAACACGATCCTCGCGTCCGCAAATTGACCTTCACAGGTTCGACCGAGGTTGGCAAGACGCTCATGCGCGGCGCAGCCGATACGATGAAGAAAATCTCGCTCGAGCTGGGTGGTCACGCCCCGCTCATCGTCACGGCGCAGGCAGACCTCGATAAAGCCGTCCCTCAAGCCGTTGCCACGAAATTCCGTAACGGCGGACAGACGTGCGTCTGCGCCAACCGAATTTATGTCGAGCAATCGATCGTCGATGCGTTCTCTGAAAAATTCATCGAGGCCGTCGCGGCGCTCGAAGTCGGGAATGGTCTTGATGAAGGGACGGATATCGGTCCGCTCATCGACGAGGCCGCGGTCGAAAAAGTGATGAAGCACCTGGAAGACGCTCAAATTCGGGGTGGGGAAATCACGGGTGGCGAACAGCTCGATGGGTTATTCGTCCGGCCGGCCGTCGTCCGCTATGCGAATGAAGATATGCTGTGCATGAACGAGGAGACGTTCGGTCCTGTCGCCCCGATTGCGTCGTTCGATACGCTCGAGGAAGTGATTGAGCGGGCGAATGCGACCCCGTTCGGTCTTGCCGCCTATGTGTTCACGCAAGACATCAACGAGGCTCTCTATTTGGCTGAATCACTCGAATACGGTATCGTCGGTGTCAATGACGGACTTCCGTCAACACCGCAAGCCCCGTTCGGTGGATGGAAGCAGAGCGGCCTCGGCCGCGAAGGCGGTCACCATGGCATTGAAGAATTTTTAGAAGTGAAATACATTTCGCTCGGACTCTAAAAAAACCGGTTGAACGTCGCGCGTTCAACCGGTTTTTTCATTTTTCGACCAAGGCAATCAAATCGTTCGGTGTCGCGATGACATGATCCGCGAGTGCCCACTCGTCTTCGTTCCCAAAGCCAAAACCTGTCAAGACGACCGGGAAGTCGTGCGCGCGTGCCGCTTCGACATCCGATTTCCGGTCTCCAACCATCACGTAATCGTTCTCGCCGTGACGGAGACGATGCGCCGTCAAAATGTCAGCTTTTTTCTCGCCGTTCACGGATTCGAGACATTCTGGAGCCGTCATGAACTGGCGAATGTTTTGAGAGTCGAGCATGAGGTTCAAATAATGGACCCCACAGTTACTCGCGGTCGTCAACGTGTGTCCTTTCGCATGGAGCGCCTCGAGCATCTCGTAAATCCCATCGAACAAGACGTGTTGGCCTTCCATCGCTCGCTCGAGCGTCTCATGACGGAGCTTGCGGATTTGGTGAATCTCCTCGATTGTTGCCTCCGGGATGACGTGTTCCCAAAACGCGTTACCGGCCAATCCGTAACCTGAACGGACCGCGTCCTCACTCGGTTTCGGTAAATGAGGAAGTTGCTCTAACGCCTCGTGGATTGCTTGTGTCATCGGTCCGGTCGTGTCAACGAGCGTCCCATCGATATCAAATAAAATGACTGCCATTGTCTGGTCCCCTCTCTCTTTCCTATGTTCCTACCGTAGCAGAATCCCCTGAAAACCGAAAGTGGAAACGTCACACGGCAAATCTAGCCTCTAAAAGAGATTTTCAGGGTCTAAAAAAAAACGGCTGAACAAATGTTCAACCGAGAACTGTCAGCCACGCCAGAAACTCATGCCGCCTTTGACCGAGTAGACGTCCGTATAGCCCGCGCTTTTCAACATGGCCGCGGCCCGTTGACTTCGCATCCCGCTTTGACAGATGACATAGACCGGACGTTCTTTATCTTTCGGATATTGGGCACTTGCGTTCCCGAATCCCGATAGTGGCACATTTTTCGCCTGCTTGATATGCCCGGCCCGGTATTCTTGGGGCTCACGGACATCCAACAACTGAATGTTCCGTTCTTCAGCAATCTTCCGTTTCAATTCATCGGTCGAAACCGTTTTGACGTTGTTTCGCTTCGTCCACCAAAAATAAATCAATCCAATCACTACTGCGACAAACAAGAAATCAAGCATATGCACGCCTCCGTTACGTATCGTTTAGTTAATCTCATTATACCCCCTTAGGTATATAAGTCAATACGTTCGACTCACACAAAAAAAGCTGCGCCTCAAGGGCACAGCTTAAAAGTCGAGCAATGAATCGGTTTTTGGTTTGTCCTCTTCTTCAAGCGGGATTCCAAGGAATGCCGCCATCTGCCGATCAAGCGGCGGTTTCGACTCGACCGGCTCGGCCATAGGCGCCGTAGTAGGTTGCGTCTTAGCCGGAGCCGAATCAGCGAGCAACAGCTCGCAATAGCCCATCAACTTGGCCAAATGGCGCTTTTGCGTCTCCCCACTCGACTGTTCGATTTGGCTCATCACTTGTTTCATCTGCGTGATGACCTGTTGTTCTGTAATCATACGTCGTACACATCCTTTACCGTTCCATTCTGAGGCAAACGTGGGGCTGACCGCAAGTCCGGTGCTCGTCAGACGTGAGTCTCCGCACGCGTCTTGAGCCAAGATTGGAACGCCTCGAAGTCGAATCGGACCTGATTGGCGTAAAATTGGGACCACCGCGAGATTTGGCGAATGAATAGCGGTCGCGACGCTCCGATGGCTGCCGCAATTCGTTCACTCGCCTCATAATCGAGCACGTTCGCATCCGCATCCGCCCGTGCATGAATTTTGGCCGTGATTTCCGCCTGGACTTTTAACGTCTCGATGAGCGATTCTTCATTCTTGATGTGCTTCGCTTTCACTTTCCGCTTGTAAGGTGACCGTTGCCGCACGTAATACTCGTTCCCGTCCATCGTCAAATAGCCGAGATACGGGTCACGACTATGCACCATGGCGCGTTGGGCCGCGATGACGCGGGACCCTTGATGCGACAAGCCATCCTCAAACAACGGATGGGTCGGCAAGAAGAGCGAAGGGACAGCCGATTGAGCCTGCTTCATCTCGAGGATGATATCCTCGTCATGCTCCGCGTCCGCACCTTCAATCAAAATATAATACCGTTCGAGTCCGATCGAAGCCGTCCCGCTCTCCCGTTTAATGGCGATGTCTTTGATTTCGTAATGGTCGGCATGGTGTCGATGCTTCTCCGATAAGGATGCCAAATAATCCGGCCACGCCTGTTTGATATGCTCGGCGGTCTTCGGACTGACCGGGACGAGATCGTCGCTTGTCGCAAAATAACGTTCCTCATCCCTTACTTCCGTCCGCTCCGCCATGAATGCGTCTTTCTTCTTCTCTGCCTTTTTAATCACTTTCTTGATGGCTTTGCACGTGTTCGCTTTCGTGAACTGGACATCTTCGTCCTTCCCATTCGCATAACGCTCAATCGCGAGCGCGTATGTCGCTGCATACGTCTCGATGGCATGCGTCGCGTCAAACCCTGACTCTGCGGCAAACAAATCGACCGAGATCGCCATGCGAAGGACATCAAACAAATAAGACCCGAGATACGCCTCGTCAAAGTCGTTCACGTCGTATATAATCGTCCCGGCCCCATCTTCGAACACACCGAAGTTTTCAAAATGCAAATCCCCTTGAATGAACGTCGGATGGGACGCATCGGTGTCAAACGCGAGCGGTACTTTCGCAAAATCGTAATAGAACAAGTGGGAACTCCCTCGGAAAAACGAGAACGGGGTCGCGCTCATCTTGTTGTACTTCTCATCTCTGGCAGCCTCGGATAAATTACGAATCGATTTGTCGTAGTAATCCAAGACGGTCGCGAGCGTCTCACGACGAATCTGTTGTTTGACGGATGTGAACATGCCCTTCTCCCCTTCACGCATCGAATAAGTGCTTATACTCTCCATAACCTGCAGACTCTAATTCTTCTTTTGGAATGAAACGGAGTGCCGCCGAGTTGATGCAGTAGCGCAGACCTCCAAGTTCTTTCGGGCCGTCATCGAACAAGTGACCGAGATGGCTGTCGGCTCCCTTGGAACGGACCTCGGTCCGGACCATGTGGTGCGTCGTGTCCATGTTCATATCGATGCGTTTTTCTTCGATCGGGCGCGCAAAGCTCGGCCAACCGCAGTTCGATTGGAACTTGTCACGCGATGTGAAGAGCGGCGTCCCATCGATGACATCGACGTATAACCCTTCCCGCTCCTCATCCCAATACTCGTTCTGGAACGGGGGCTCGGTTCCGTTCTCTTGCGTGACTTTATATTGAATCGGCGTCAGACGATCTTTCAAGTCTTTCTGTAGCTTCTTGTCGCTCCACACCTCTTTCACGAACTTGGCCCGGCCAGAACCGACGCGGTACATCTCGTAACGGAATGGATTTTTCTTGTAGTAGTCTTGATGGTAATCTTCCGCTTCCCAAAATGTCTTCGCTGGACGGATCTCGACTTCAATCGATCGGTCGAAGCGCCCCGAGTCCTCGATTTCTTGTTTCGACCGTTCAGCCGCCGCACGCTGTTCCTCCGAATGATAGAAGATGGCCGGTCGATACGATTCACCGCGGTCGTTAAACTGTCCGCCGCCATCGGTCGGGTCGATTTGACGCCAATAGATACGCAACAGTTCTTCATACGAGATGACATCCGGATCAAACGTGACCTCAATCGCCTCTAGGTGACCGGTCGTCTCCGAACAGACTTGTTTGTACGTCGGGTTATCGACATGCCCGCCCGTATAACCGGAAATGACACGCTCGACTCCTTCGTATTTATGAAACGGTTTGACCATGCACCAAAAACAGCCTCCCGCAAATGTAGCTTTTGCCATAATAAATCCCTCCTTACTATGTAGTGTACCCAAAAAATCTCGTCGACAACAAAAAACGAGAACCGTGAACGTGTTCTCGTTTAATCTTCCTCGACCCGATTCATATGACGCATCACTAAAAATAAGATGACACCGACGATGGCTGCTCCGAGAACAGTCAACGCCAGGTTGCCTCGAGCCGATAAAGTATAAAAGATGGCTAACCCGATCAAGATGAGCGCAATCGGAATGAAGGCTCTCTTAAAATGATCCCAATACCGCACAGACAGTCCCCCTTTTTTTCTATCATACCAAATTTGTTTGCGCTGAATGAAAAGAAGATGATGTGTCCATTCAAAGGAGGTACCTATTACGTTACGGAAATGAAACGGTTATCGACCAACCGTCCGACATTGATGTGGGACGAATGGCATAAATAGTGAGTACATTGCACGCCGTCACATGCAGGCAATACGATGTTAAATATGCTAAACTAAAACTAATTATTTCCATTTCATGTTAGGGGATATGATCATGCTCACAATCATCAACTCTTTTTTTCTGAATCTGTGTATCCTGTTCACGTTATTCACGATTTCGTTTCTCCCGTTCCGCAATCGACCACGGCTCACACCGAAAGCGCCATTGAAAAGTCGAATCCTCCTCGGTATTCAGAGCGGAGTCGTCGCCTTAATTTTACTGGCGAACGCATTGCCGCTCGAAGGAATCTTAATCGACTTGCGCTCCATCCCCATCTCTCTTGCCGTCTTATTCGGTGGTTGGGTGAGTGGGACAGTCGCAGCCATCATCTTTTTGGTCGGCCGATTTTTGATGGTCACCGACGGAGCGTATATCGGCTTTTATTTGGCCGTCATCACAATGAT
The DNA here is from genome assembly GCF_004336985.1 of Exiguobacterium sp. SL-9. GTDB lineage: Bacteria > Bacillota > Bacilli > Exiguobacteriales > Exiguobacteriaceae > Exiguobacterium. Next base: position 126,577 of record NZ_SJUO01000003.1, on the reverse strand, counting down.
TGGTCTCGTCCTTCCAATCAGCTTATTGCGACTAAAGCTTGATAATACCCGCAACACGTTGCTCATCTTCATGACCATCAGTGTCGTCGTTTTCGGCTCCGCCATCTATTATGCTCTACCAACCGAACTGTTCTATCCTGTTATTCTCGCCTACACTGTTATGGTATACGGAGGTGCCTGTGCCGCCTATCGTTTGCTCCAAGAGTTGCGACGCCATTTCGAGAACGTCCAACACCAGCAACAACTTGCCCGAACGGACGCGTTGACCGGCATCGCCAACCGGCGCCTACTGAACGAGGCGATGGCCAACTTGAACGTCGAAGCGAAAGAGTACGCTTTGATTCTCGTCGACATCGACCATTTCAAACGCGTCAATGACACGTATGGCCATGATGTCGGGGACGACGTATTGCGGGAGCTCGGCATGTTGCTCGTCGCCGAAAGTGAAGAGCAGCATCTCGTCGGCCGCTTCGGTGGTGAAGAATTTTTAATCATCATGCCGAACGCCAATCGAGATGAAGTGACCCGTCTTGCCGAATCTATACGAGAAAAAGTCTCGACGTTCCCGTTCGAGACAAGCGCAGGAACACTTCATATCACCATTTCGCTCGGGGCCTGCCATTCGAATGATATTGAAGTCGATAGCGTATTGAAACACGCCGATGAAGCGTTATATCACGCAAAGGAATCGGGACGAAATCGATTCATCTTGGCGTCATAAAGCGCCTCATGTTCGCAAAAGATTGCGGTTTCCCGCAGTTTTCCCGCTTTACTTTCAACTAGTGAATCGGTACACTAGGCTAGACTTTGATTCGATGATTTTTACAGTTGATCATAGATTTGGACAGACAAAGGGGAAACTCATTTCATGACAGTATTGTTATCACTATTCGGTTTGATGTTTGTGGGATCGTTCATCCTCGACTATCAACGTGGCAAGACGTTCCGGCAGTCGCTCTTCGGGGGAGTCGGCACGATTAAACGGAACTTGTTGATTTTTTTACGCACGTCCCTCTCGATGATGATTTTGATCGGTCCGCTTCTCCTCATTTCTATGTTCGCTTTCTCAGAGCTCGTATCGTTTGAGACGGTCGCGGCGTTCATGATTTCTGTGCTCAGCATCGGTTTCGCGGAGCGCATCATCGGGATGATCGTCGCACCGCTCGTCCGGACGTTCTGGCATCAGCATGGCAAATTGATGCCGCTCTATCTCGATGCCGGCCTCTATATCTTCTTGCTGTCGATTCTCATCCTCGAGTTCTTGATGAACATTCCTGGGGTTGAACTCGGCGCATCAGCCATCGCTGTATTTTATGCGTTCGCGCTCTTCTATACGCGTTACTTGTTCAGCTTGCTTCGCTTCACGCTTCGAAAAGGCGTACCGTCGAGCTGACGACCAACCACAACCCGAACCGGTTGTGGTTTTTTTCTACAACTTACTAATTGACAATGAGAATCGTTATCACTTATACTCTAATTGTAGCTCCCAAAGCTTGACGTAAACGTTCCCCAAACCATTACGTCACGTGGATTCCCCTCCACGACACTCTTTTTGAAAGCAATGCGACAACCCCCATTTGTTGCACCCAAATTTGCCATCCAAAAAACGAGCGGCTCTCCGACGGAGCCGCTCGTTTTTTCATGCAAAGATATCTTGTTCGATTTGTTTCAACCCATAAAATACACCGCGTGCCTGCATCAGTTCATCATACGATCCGGTCTCGACGATGCGTCCGCCTTCCATGACGATGATGTGATCGAAACGTTCGAGTCCGGTCAGACGGTGACTGACCATGACGAGCGTCGCTTCATCGGCTTGACGGAAAATTTCTTCGAACACGTCGGCCTCGGTCCGCGCATCGAGCGCCGACGTCGCTTCGTCAAGAATCCAAAGCAAGCCATTCTTCAACAAGGCGCGAGCGATGGCAAGACGTTGCCGTTCCCCGCCCGACAAGTTCGCCCCTTTCTCAAGGACCGGCTCGTCGAGCGAGAAACCGAGACGAACACTCGCGAGTGCTGCATCCATCTCGTTGTCCGAGAAGTCCCCGGCGAGCGCCAAGTTTTCTCGCATCGTACCGAAGAAGAAATGGTTCTCTTGAAGTACAACACTCGCATGGCGCCAGACGGACGCTTGCGTGACATCGTCGACGCGATGGCCGCCAAGCCTCACCTCACCCGAATCTGGTCTGACAAAAGCGAGCAACAGTTGCAACAGTGTCGACTTACCAGAACCACTTGGTCCGACGATGACAGTCTTCGAGCCGTTGCGTAATGTCACATCGACGTCGCTCAGCACGTCGCGGAACGTATCCGGATAGCGATAGATCACCCGTTCAAACGATACGTCAGGAGCTGTCTCAAGCACCACGTCGGTACGGGACGATTCGGCCATGACGATCGCTTCACTTGGCTCGATCACTTCAAACAGACGATCGGCCGCTTGTTTGCTGTCGGCAAAGTGGCCTGGGAACACCGCCATCGGTGTCGCGTTCTCAAACGCGGTGAGTGACATCATGATGAGCATGGCCAAAAATAGACCGTTCAACTCGCCGTCGACGACGAGATAAGCCCCGATGGCCAAAACGCCCCACGAGACGAGTAATGATGCCGCTACAACGAGCGAGGAGTTGAAGAACTGGTTCGTCACATCTCGTTTCTGCGCCTCGGCGTAACGGTCGCTCTGTTCAAGCAACTCGCCGCGAGTCCGTCCGAGTTGATGATGAAGCAATAAATCGCGATACCCGTACATCATCTCCGTCATCCCGCTTGAGAGGTCGCCCCGCAAAGTACGAAGTTCCCGGTCATGTTTGGCACGCACACGGGCGAAGAAGGCCGGAATCAAGAAACCGGTCACGAAGACGCCGAATAAGATCCAGACACTGACCCAGACCGAAAAGTACGTGACGAAGAAAATCGTGCTCAAGAAGACGAGCACCAAAATGATTGGCGGGTAGAAGACCCGTAAAAAGTAGTTCTGTAAACTCTCGACATCACCGACAACGCGGGCGAGCAAATCTCCGCTGCGATACTTGGCAAAGATGCTCGGCACGAGCGGTTCGAGCTGGCGGTAAAACCGGACCCGCAACTCGCTCAAAATCGTGAATGTCGCTCGGTGCGAGGCCAATCGCTCTTGATAACGTGCACTCGCTCGAACCACACCGAACAGCTTAATCAGAACGACAGGTACCATAAGTGCATAGAGCGGCGGAACGAGCCCCGCCCGAGAGACGAGGTAGCCGCTCGCCGCGAACAAGGCGACAGCCGCAATACCGGCCACGTAACCAAAGAAGATGGAGAGGACGATATCCTTTTTCTCTCGCATCATCCATTTCGTGATCGTCCAAAGGGAATTCATCCTCTCACTCCTTTCTGTAGCGTGAACAAGTCCGCGTATTGCGGAACGCTGAGCAAGTCGTCATGCGTGCCTTGGGCGATGAGACGTCCTTCGTCCACGAACCAAATCGCATCGGCTTGTTTGATTGTATGCAGGCGATGCGCGACCGTGACGAGCGTCGCGTCGCGCGACAACTCATCGATCGAGCGGCGAACGATTTGTTCGGTCACCAAATCAAGACCTGTCGTCGGTTCATCGAACAAAATGATTCCTGGACGTTTTAAGAAGGCACGGGCTAGGGCGAGCCGTTGCCGTTCGCCTCCGGACAAGCCATAACCCCCTTCACCGAGCTCGGTATGAATGCCGTTCGGCAACTGGTCGATGACATCGGTCAATCCGGCCGCTGTCGCCGCTTCCAAGATGCTTGCCTCGTCCGCCGTCTCACCAAGGGCGATATTATCGGCGACGGTACCGGCGAACAAATAAGGGTTTTGCGAGATATAGCCGATTGTGTCGTACCATGACGAATCGGTGTACGTCTCGAGTGGATCTCCGTCCACGAGGACACGTCCGCTGTCGGGTTTGACGAGCCCGGACAACACGTTCAAGATGGTCGTTTTGCCGGACCCGCTCGCCCCGACGAGTGCCACGTGAGCACCGGCAGGAATCACACCGCTTAATGGATACAGCGTGAAACGTCCACCTTCATAAGCGAACGATACTTCGGCAAGCTCGAGTTCGGGCGTCCGACTCATCAACGTCCGGTCGCCCCACTGTAGTCGCTCATCCGGTGCGTCGAGCGCTTCGAAAATACGGTCAGCCGCTCCCATGCTTCCTCGTCCGGTATGGAACGCACCACCGAGGTCTTTAATGGCCAAATAGTATTCCGGGGCCAAGACGAGAATCAAAAAGCCGGAGAAGAACGTCAAGTTCTCCCAGACGACCATTTGTAGCGCCACTTCGAGTGCGACGACGCCCGTGCTGAGCATCGAGATGAACTCGAGCATGAGCCCTGACAAGAACGCCGTCTTCAAGACGACCATCGTCGCGTCACGAAAATCGAGACTGCTCTTCTCGATGGCTTCCGCCTCACGTTCAGTCCGACCATATAGTTTCAACGTCGTCAGTCCTTGCAAGACGTCCAAAAACTTGCCAGAGAACTGATTCATTTTCTCCATCTGTTCTTCCGACTTCTTCTGTGTCGCAATCCCGATGATAATAAAAAAGATTGGAATGAACGGTGCCGTCACCATCATGATGACGCCCGAGATCCAATGTTGACTGAAGACGACAACAAGAATGAGCAATGGGATAATCGACGTTTGAATGACTTGCGGCCAATATTGGCTGAAGTAGGCATCGACCTCATCGACCGCGTCCATGAAGACGCTGACTTTCTTACCCGACTGACCGGATAATGACGTCTCGATCGGATTCGATGTATAACGGTCGAGCAACTGCAACCGCAGTGACCGTTTCGCCTTCTCCGATAGACTTGCTCCGATCCGTCCTGACATATACCCGAACAAGGCGCGGGTGACGAGCGCGAAGATGAGCCAACCGAGCGTCGGGACGATGCTTTCAAACGATGCATTCTTCAAAAAGACTTGATCGACAATGTCGACAATTAAATACGCTTGCGCCAAAATCGATAAGCCAATCATCACTGCCGCGATGACAAGTCCGACGATATGGCGTTTTTCTGCTAAAGCGAGAGCTTGCAGTCGTTTCACTGCGTTCATCCTTTCTATCAATAAGGAAACTTTTCTTTGTGAGGATTCTCACTAATTATAACTGATGCGCTCTTTCAAGGCGAACGCTTCGCTTAGTCACATATGCAAAAGACGCCACGTCCGACACGAGGCGCCATCAAGTCGATTGTTCGAAATATTCGGGATGTCCAATCATCAATTCACGCGCGTCGAATTGAAGCACGTCTTCTTTTCGCAAGCGTGATAAGATGTTCGACACCGTCTCTCGCGATGTGCCCGACAAACGTGAGATTTCGATTGTCGTGAACGGACAACGGACACGCACGCCCTCTGCTTCCGGTTCCCCGAGGTCTTCAATCAAGTAATGAATCGTGTTGAGCACCCGGTCGGTCGCACTCGGCGTTATGATGTCCTGCACCCGTCGTTCGTGCAAATCGAGAATCCGATTCATCTGCCCGACGATATGGAGCAGCATCGATGCGTTCCGAGAGACGAGTTGTTCGAATCGGTCCGTCGGCATATAGATGACCTCGATATCGGTCAACGCCTCCGCCGAATGTTGATAGTACGGTTCCGTCAGCAAACCTCGATACGGAAACAGTTGCTTCGGTTTCAAGTAGTCCGTATATTGATGGGTCGCCGTCTCATTGCTACGCTCAATCTTCACGTAACCGCTAATCAAAAAGTAGATACGTTCTCGGGGATCGCCTTCCATAAATAACAGCTGTCCTTTTCGGTACGTCCGACAATAGACATGGGGCAACAGCACCTCGAGCTCACGCGTGGCACATTTGACGAACACATCGAGTTGTCGCAAATCGTCTACCGTCCATTTTGGTTTCATGTCGAACCCTCCAATCGATCTTCCCTCTCCTTTTAGTATAGTTGGTTTTAATTTGAAAACGCTTACAAAAACCGACGATTTTCTGACAAAAAAAGAGGGGACAAACCCCCTCCCCACAGCAAGTTATTCAATCGAGCATCAATTCCATGATCGCGTCTTGCAAGTCGCGGTCGAGTTCAAGCGCATGCAAGTCGAACAGCCATGCCTCGAGCCGTGTCTTCGCGGCCGCCGTTCGATATAACCGATCTTTTAAATCATAGGACATTTCGGCACGATCCAAGAAACGATACAAACGATTGAGCCGATGGTCGTTCGTCGTCAGTTCGACCGGGAGCGACACTGTCATCTCCTCATCAATTGAACCGACTTCGAGACGAAGTGTCTGTGTCTCCCGACTATACTCGCCGGAACCGGTCACGCCTCGGAGAAGCAACGTGACGGTACGGTCAGACGGCAAGACGGTCCGGTCACCCGTGACGTGGATGTGGAGCTTCCGTTCCTCCCAATCGAGCGTGAACGTCGTCTCAGCGTAAGCACCCGCCTCATAGTCACGATCCGTCCCATTGTCTTCATAAAGCGTGAACGTGTTCGATGCCCCTGGGAAGACGAGTATTTCTAATTCACTCGGGTTATCCGTATCGTTACGTCCCGAATAATGCCGCGCCATCGGGATGATGGCCCCAGCTTTCGCGAACACTGCCTGCTCATCGAGTCCCCGGAACACTCGAATCGACTTCTCGCCCGCATAGCGATGACCGGTAAAGAAGTCGAACCAGTCACCTTTCGGCAACCAGACATTCGTGGCGGCGACGTGGAGCTGTTGGTTCATCGGCTCGACGATCGGCGAAACGATGAGCTCACTGCCGAAGTAATATTCGTTCGGTACTTCATACGCCGCGTCCTCGTCCGGATGTTCGTAGTACATCGGTAAGATGAGCGGCAAGGCATCCGCATGGTTTCGCCAATTCATCGTATAAATGTACGGGATCAATTGATGACGCAGTCGCAAGAACGTCTTCATCGATCGCTCCGCCTCGAGACCGAAGCGCCACGGTTCCTTCCCGTTGAACGTGCTCAACGTCGAGTGTAGCCGCATGATCGGACTGAATACGCCGAACGCGACCCAGCGTGCGGCAAGCTCGTCGTCTTTCGAGCCTCGGTAATGGCCACCGATATCGTGGCTCCACCAACCGTAACCGATATTGGCTGCCGTCGCCGTGAAATACGGCTGGAATGCGAGCGATGCCCATGAAATCAACGTATCTCCGGAGAATCCGACCGGATAGCGGTGACTACCGGGTCCCGAGTACCGGGAGAAGATGAGCGGTCGATTGCCATCCCGGGCGATATCGGTGGCGTGATAGTGGTTCAGCATCCAGAGCGGGTCGAGTCCTTCCATTTTCGATGTCGACCCTTGTTGCCAGTCGATCCACCAAAAGTCTACACCGTCGTCTTCATGAGGGTGGTGCATCTGTTCGAAGTAGGCTTGTATGAATCGTTTGTCGGAAAAGTCGAACGGGATGCGGTCGCCGTGGGACGGTTCAAGTCCCATCGCCTCGGCCATCGCCGCATATTGATCTTCGAACGCACGCACGCCGTCTGCCGGGTGCAGGTTCAACGTGACGAGTAGTCCTTCTTGTTTAAGCCACGTCAAGAAACCTTTTGGGTCTGGGAACAAATTCTTGTTCCAAGAGTAGCCCGTCCACCCACTACCATACTCTTCCGGGACGTCGGTGACGTGCCAGTCCATATCGATGACACTGACCGAGAACGGGATGTCCTCTGTCTTAAACCGACGCATGAGTTCTTTATATTCCGTCTCATCATAGCGCCAATAGCGGCTCCACCAATTGCCGAGCGCTTTCCGCGGTAAGAGCGGCGTCGGACCCGTCAGTTGGTAGAAGTCACGGAGTGCGCGCTTATATTCATGTCCATATCCAAAGTAGTACAAGTCATGGATGTGTTTACGACGCGGTTCGACGAAACGGTCTTCCGTCATGATGAACGAATCAGAGTCATCAATGACGGCATATCCTTGTTTCGAGGCGATCCCCTCGCCGAGTTCCGTCGCCCCATCGACGTGGTCGAGCGTTCGCGCCGTCCCTTTCAACGTCCGCTCCGGCCCGTTGAACGTATAGCGGCTATAATACGTACTGAAATTCCCTTTCACATCGACATACAATGTGTTCGGTGCGAACGGCCCTTTCGTATAGTACAGATGGACGTGCTCCGTGATGATTTGTAGCTCCGTCTCGTCCTCGATCACGCGAAACTCTGGAACTTCGAACGCCCGGTTAAAGACGACTTGGGTCGGCCGGTCTTCAAACACCCCATCCTCCGCGTATTCCATCCGAATCAACTGGCTCGTCAGCACCGTGAAGCGATAACAGCTCCCTTGGACGATCGCCCGATCATCTGCCTGCGGTTTCATTTGCTTCGTATAGACGTTCTCCTCTTCAAATAGACGCATAAGCTCGAGCGTTGCCGCTCTTCGTCACTTCCTTTCCACATGTGCAAACGTTTACACAAACGATGATAGCAATGTCTGAATCGACATACAACATTCCTTCCCCATGTAGCCGAATCAAAAACGACGAGATGCCGATTCACGAAAAAAAGCCACAGACAAATGCGTCTGCAGCTTTATGTTTTATTGTTGGAGTGTCGCAGCGAGTCGGACACGCGTCCCGACATCGCCCCGCACCGCCGCTAGCGCTTGCTCGAGTGACGTGATGACGGCGACCCGATCGTGTCCCGACTCTGCAAATTGAAGGGCGGCCCGTACTTTCGGCAGCATACTGCCTGGCGCGAACTGCCCTTCGGCGATATATACCTCGAGCTGTTCTTTCGTCGTCTCCTCGAGCGCTCGCGCCAACGGCGTCCCGAAATCGACGAACACGTGGTCGACGGCCGTCAAAATGAGGAGCATGTCCGCCTCGACGAGTTCAGCGAGCTTCGCGGCAGCGAAGTCTTTATCGATGACCGCCTCGACCCCGGTATAACCGTCCGGTGTATCGATGACGGGAATCCCACCGCCGCCAGAGGCGACGACAATATGTTCATGGGCGACGAGGTCACGGATGACTTTATGTTCGAGAATCGCGACCGGATACGGGCTCGGGACGACGCGACGATGGCCGCGACCGGCATCTTCTTTGAAGACGTAACCAGTCGTCCGTTCCATTTGTCGAGCTTCTTCCTCATCGTAGAACGGACCGATCGGTTTCGTCGGGTGGCTGAAAGCACTATCATTCGGGTCGACGACCGACCGCGTGACGATCGGGGCAATCGAACGTTCCAAGCCACGGACTCTTAGTGCCTTGGCAAGGGCGTTTTCGAACCAATACCCGATCATTCCTTGCGTCATCGCACCGCAGACGTCGAGCGGCAAAGCCGGCGTCGCCGGACTGTCTGATGCGGCTTGTTGTAACATCAAGTTCCCGACTTGTGGACCGTTCCCATGGGTGATGATGACGTCGACCCCCTCGGCAATCAAGGCAGCCAGCGATTCCGCTGTCGCCTCGACGGCTCGAATTTGAGCCTCGGCCGTCGCATCTTTCCCTTGTTGAATCGCATTTCCACCTAACGCGATGACTACTCGTTTATTCCGCATATTGGTTTCCCCCGATCAAAAGACTGAGATATTTCCTGAGACGATGCGTACGACAGCCAAGATCGCGAGCACCGTCAAGATACCGGCCACGATCCATTCCGCCTTCGTCAACGTCTTGATGCCGTTCTCACGCTGTGCCTTGATGTAGAGCAACGTTCCCGGTGCGTATAGTAACGTCGTGAGGAGAAGGTAGTCGATTCCAGCCGCATAGATGAGCCAAATTCCGTAAATCGAGGCGACGGCACCGATGATGAGGTCACGCGTCCGGCGCTCACTGGCATTATAGCCGATGCCATTTTTGGCCACCTTGACTTGATAGAAGGCCGAGAAGACGTACGGAATCAAAATCGCACTCGAAGCGAGCGAGAACGCGAAGTTATATGCCGCATCCGAGAAGAGGAACGTGAAGAGGAACAGCTGGATCAACCCGTTGGTAAGCCATAGTGCATTGGCCGGCGCATTGTTTTTATTCTCTTTCGTGAACCATTTCGGGAACACGCCGTCCTTTCCGGCCACAAATGGGATCTCCGCAGCGAGCAGTGTCCAGCCGAGCCAGGCCCCGAGAACAGAGATGACGAGACCGCCATTGATGAGCATCGCGCCCCACGGCCCGACCGCTGATTCAAGCAAGTACGCCATCGCCGGTTGTGAGGCGTTCGCCACGTTTTCCGGATTCATAAGGCCGAGTGACATGACCGAGATGAGCAGATAGATAACAAGTGTGCCGAGCAACCCGATGACCGTTGCTTTCCCGACGTCCGAACGCTTGCGAGCCCGTCCGGACAAGACGACCGCTCCTTCGACCCCGATGAACACCCATAACGTGACGAGCATCGTCGAGACGACCTGGTCTCTCACACTACTCCAAGAGAAGCCGCCCTGACCCCAGAAGTCGAACGTGAAATTGTCGAGGTTGAAGAAGAATAACGTGATTGTGATGAAGGCAAAAATCGGTACGAGTTTAGCGATTGTCGTGATGATATTGATCATCGACGCCTCGTGGATACCTCGTAAAATCAACGCATGCACGAGCCATAACATAATCGAGGCGCCAATGATTGAAGCGATGTTTTGACCGCCTTCAAAGATTGGGAAGAAATAGCCGACCGAACTGAACAAGAGCGTCGCATAAGCGACGTTGCCAAGCCAAGCGGAGAGCCAGTAGCCCCACGCCGAATTGAACCCGACAAACTGACCGAAGCCGGCCCGGGCGTAACTGTACACCCCACCATCGAGATCCGGACGACGCATCGTCAAATTTTGAAAACTGAGGCCGAGAGCGATAATCCCGATCCCGGTGATGACCCACCCGATCAAAATCGCTCCCGCGTTCGCACCTTGGGCCAAGTCGGCCGCCAAGTTGAAGGCGCCGCCCCCAATCATTGAACCGACGACGAGTGCCGTCAGCGCTCCGAGCCCTAAACGTCGATCTTTCTTCTCTGGTTGTACGCCAGCCGTTCCACTTGAGTCATGCGCTATTTTCGTAGACATTGAACTCATCCCTTTCGTTTAGTACGAACCGGAGGGGAGGACCCTCCCGTCCGTCAGCGTTCAAGCCATTCGTTTGTATCGGTGAGCGTCGCGGCCATCACCGCTTTAATCGTGTGCATGCGGTTCTCGGCTTCATCAAAGACGAAGGAATGGCGGCTCCGGAACACCTCGTCCGTGACTTCCATCTCGGTCAATCCGTACTCCGCATGAATCGCCCGGCCGACTTCAGTCTCCAAGTCGTGGAAGGCCGGCAGACAGTGAAGGAACATGACGTCCGGATTGTTCGTCTTCGTGAGCATGTCCATGTTGACTTGATACGGGTGAAGCAGCTTGATGCGCTCGGCGAACTCGGCCTCTTCGCCCATCGATACCCAGACGTCGGTGTAAATCACGTCGGCGTCGGCGACCGCTTCATCGATGCTTTCGGTCAGTGTGATTGTCGCCCCGGTCTCGGCTGCGACCGAGCGGGCGAAATCGACGACCTCATCCGATGGCCAAAGCGATTTCGGCGCACAGATCCGCATATCCATCCCAACTTTGGCCCCACCAATGAGAAGCGTGTTGCCCATATTGTTGCGTCCGTCGCCGACGTAGACGAAGCGGATGCCAGAAAGCTCACCTTTTTGCTCTTTGACGGTCAAGAAGTCAGCCAAGATTTGCGTCGGGTGATACAAATCTGTCAAACCGTTCCATACCGGGACGCCGGCGTCTTTGGCCAGTCCCTCGACCGTCTCGTGGGCGAAGCCGCGGAATTGGATGCCGTCAAACATACGCCCGAGCACGATTGCCGTGTCGCGCACCGATTCTTTTTTGCCGAACTGAATATCCGATTTCCCGAGGTATTCCGGATGCATGCCTAGATCGATGGCCGCCACGGTGAACGCACAACGCGTCCGCGTCGATGGTTTCTCAAACAACAGGGCCACATTCTTCCCTTCACAGATGCGATGCGGGACGCCTTGTTTCTTTTGACGCTTGAAGGCGGCCGATAAATCGATCAAATAGTTCAACTCGTCTCCTGAAAAATCGTTCAATGATAGAAAATGACGGCCTTTCAAATCAAAGTTGTACGTTGTGGACATGCTCGTTTCCTCCTCGTTAAATGTCTTCGCGGATAATCGGACAGCTCATACAGCGTGGACCCCCACGGCCACGCGACAGTTCACTCGACATGATTTCGATGACTTCGACTCCTTCAGAGCGAAGCAGCTCGTTCGAGACGTAGTTGCGATCGTATGTGACGACGACCCCTGGCGCGATGGCGAGTGTATTCGATCCGTCGTTCCATTGCTCGCGGGCCGCTGCGATCGGGTCCCCGCCCCCACATGGAATTAAGACGATCTCATCGAGGCCGAGTGCTGCTTTCAATACGTTCAACAAATCGGTATGTTGCGTGATGTGAAGTTCACCTTCTGCGTTCAACGTCAGTTCAAAAATATTCATCTTCCCTCCCGGGCCTTGAATGAACGGATGGATGGTGAACTTGTCATGATCGACCATCGTGAAGACCGTATCGAGGTGCATGAAGGCGCGTGACTTCGGAATCTCGATGGCGATGACTTTTTTGAACGTGCCGCCGTTCTTCAACAAGTTGAGGGCAACCCGCTCAATCCCTTGCGCCGTCGTCCGTTCGGAAATCCCGATGGCGACGACTTCTTTCGAGAGGACGAGCTCATCCCCACCTTCCATCGCGAAGCGGTAGTCTCGGTCCGACCAGATGGGAATGTCATGTTTCGCAAACCGTGGGTGATAGCGCATAATATATTGCGTGAACAACGATTCGCGCCGACGGGCCGGCTCTTTCATTCGGTTGATCGATAACCCATTCCCAATGGCCGCCGCCGGGTCACGAGTGAAATATAAGTTCGGCATCGGATCGAGATAGAACGGGTACGTGTCTTCGATCATCTCGTGCAAGTGACGCCGTTTTTCCGGCTTGATCTCGGATTTCCGAATCCCGGCCATGACGGTTTCAATCAATTTTTCATTGTCATAGGCGAGCAAATATTCTTTCAGTGTCTCGTACGAGCCGTTTATATTCGATTTCGACTCCGATAAGATATCGGCGACAAAACGTTCGCGCACTCCTGGTAGCGACAACGTCTCCGCCATCAAATTTTCTAGATAGAGCACTTCTACTCCACGATTTTGGAGCACGCTCGCAAAGTAGTCATGTTCTTTTTGAATGACCGGAAGATGAGGAATGTCGTCAAATAAGAGCCGTTCCAAATATTCCGGGGTCAAATTTTCCAATTCGCGCCCGGGGCGTTTTAATAGTACCGTCCTAAGTTCACCAATTTCTGAATACACGTGGATCGGATGTTTCAGCGTTGTATCCCGTGCGGTTTGTTGATCCGTCATCGATATCATCTCGCTTCCTCCTTGTGATTCGGGTGTGTTTCTACCCTTACATTATCAACTTACCCAATTCCGAGGTGGGCAAGTCCGACGTTTGGCCTGTGGGGGATTCCACAGAAAAGTGTATAGACTGTGCGACACGGTGAATGAACACTCAAGAATGGAATGATCGGTTCTACGAAACCGGGCAGACGTAACGTATACCTTCCGTATAGATTGTGAAAAAATTCTATAACATTTTTTTGATTTTGTTTGAGCCCAACTGAAGTCGTGACATAATATAGACAAATGATATGAAAAGGAAGTGAGTCGATGGCAATCGAACGTACAGAACGCGCCCGTCATGAAGCCCAAGTGACAGCGCTCATCCAAAAAGGGGATCCGGTCGATTTCCGCGACATGTTCCTCACCCTCCATCCAGGTGAACAAGCCGACCTTTTCATCGAGCTCGAACAACCGGACCGCCAGTTCGTTTACGATGCTTTGTCCCCTGAGTCGTTCACCGATCTCTTTGAAAAACTTGAGCTCGATGAGCAAGAACAGTTCATTCAAGAAATGCCTCGTCCGTTCGCCGTGCGCGTGTTGAACGATATGTTCTCAGATAACGCTGCCGACTTGATGAACGAGCTCCCTGACGATTTCATGAACGAACTGTTCGAGTTGATGGACGAGACCGAGGCGACCGAGGTCAAAGACTTGATGCGCTATCCAGACGATACGGCCGGCGCGATCATGACGACCGAATTCATCGTGTTGAAAGCGGATAAGACTATCGGGGCGACGCTTGAAGATTTGCGCGAGCTCGGCCCCGAAGCCGAGACGATTTATTATCTATATGTCATCGATACAGATCGCCGGCTCGTCGGTGTCGTCTCGCTACGTGATTTAATCGTCTCCCCGCTCGATCTTCAAATCGCGGACATCATGGGCCGACGCGTCGTATCAGCCCACGTTCTCGCCGACCAGGAAGATTTAGCCCGAACCGTTCAAAAATATGACTTACTGGCCCTGCCTGTCATCGATAGCGAGGACCATCTGCTCGGGATTATCACGGTCGACGACGTCATGGACGTCATCGAGCGGGAGACGACTGAGGACTTTGAGGAACTGTCGGCGACGAAAGGATCGTCTGACATCAACATGGGACCAGTCGAAGCGGCGATGAAGCGCGCGCCATGGATCATCAGTCTCATGTTCCTCGGGATGATCACCGCGTCGACAATCGGAGGCTTCGAGGATACGCTTGAAGCGATCGTCTTGCTCGCCGTCTTCATGCCGCTCGTCATGGGTTCGGCAGGAAACGCCGCCACCCAATCGCTCGTCGTCGCCGTCCGCTCGATTGCACTCGGGACGATCAATCGGAAGAACGTGTTGAAAATGATTCGCCGCGAATTCGGGACGGGCGTCTTGCTCGGCCTCGCCTGCATGGTCGTCATCTTCGGTGTCATCACCGTTTTATATGACAGTGCCTTGATTGGGATGATTGTCGGTCTATCAATCTTTGCGTCGCTCAGCGTGGCGACCATCGTCGGGACACTCGTCCCGCTTCTGATTAATCGATTGAAACTGGATCCAGCCGTCGCGTCGGGTCCGTTCATCACGACAGTCGTCGACAACCTTGGTTTGATTATTTATTTCACGGTCGCGACTTCGTTGCTTCGCTTTTTTTGACACCTGACATCTCAGGTGTCTTTTTTGTTGTGAGGTTTATTACAGTTCTTTTACAAAAGAGAAAACGGGAAATAATCATACTTCGTGAAGGGTAGTTATGGAAAGTACTTATAAATAAGAAGCAGTTGAGGGAGGGAATGTCGTTGACCATTCAACAAGTTGTTTACATATTAATCACTGGGGCCTTATTCATGGGGCTCGTCGCATACGTGTCGTATCGCATGACAAAAGGGAAAGTCGAGAGTGCTGACGATTATTTCTTGGCCGGACGTGGTCTTACTGGTCTGTTCATTGCCGGTTCACTCTTATTGACGAACTTGTCGGCCGAACAATTGATCGGCTTGAACGGACAATCGTTTGCCGGCAATATGTCCGCCATGGCGTGGGAAGTCACGGCTGGCATTGCCGCCATCATCATGGCCCTCTTCTTACTGCCACGTTTTCTCGGAATCGGTATTTCCACGATTCCCGAGTTTTTGAGCCAGCGGTATGACGAGGACGTCCGCCGTTTGACGGTCCTGTTGTTCTTGTTTGGCTATATGTGCGTCACGATCCCATCGATGCTCTATTCCGGCGGTTTAGCCGTCCTGCAACTGTTTGACGTACCAGCCCTGCTCGGGATCAGCTTCGAGCAATCACTCTGGATGGTCATTTGGTTCATCGGGATCATCGGTGCCGTGTATGCTATCTTTGGTGGACTCCGTGCCGTCGCCGTCTCTGACACATTGAACGGAATCGGATTGATTATCATCGGATTCCTCGTCCCGACGCTCGGCTTTATCGCGCTCGGTGACGGCAATCTTGTCGATGGGATGAAGACGATCGCGACCGAGAATCCAGAGAAACTGAACGCCATCGGGTCGTCAAACGACTCCGTCCCGTTCTTATCTATCTTCACCGGAATGATTTTTGCGAACTTATTTTATTGGGCGCTCAACCAGTACGTCATCCAACGGGCGCTCGGGGCGAAGAACTTGGCCGAGGGACAAAAAGGCGTGCTCTTCACCGGCTATTTGAAGCTGCTCGTCCCGATTTTCATGTTGCTTCCGGGGATTATCGCGTTCCATTTGTATGGCACGAACGTCGATAAGGCCGACCTCGCTTATCCGAGCTTGATTGCCGACTTGTTGCCGATGTGGCTCATGGGCTTTTTCCTTGCCGTCTTGCTCGGTGCCGTGTTCAGCTCGTTCAACTCGCTATTGAATAGTATCGCCACCTTATTCGTGCTCGATATTTACAAGCCGAAGTTTAAACCGGACGCATCAGACAAAGACTTGATTCGGGTCAGCAAATGGTTCGGCACGTTCGTCGCGCTCGTCTCATTCTTCGTCGCCCCGAACTTGATGTATGCGCCGGACGGTCTTTGGGACTTGATTCGCCGTTTCACCGGCTTCTTCAACATCCCGATTCTTGTCATCGTCTTAATCGGGATGCTCGTGAAGCGCGTGCCACCGATTGCCGCGAAACTCGTCATCGGCTTCCACGTCGTCACGTATTACTTCCTCGTCTGGGGGACTGAGCAGTGGTTCGGCTTCGATCTCGGCATTAACTTCATTCATATTTATGGCATCTTGTTCGTTCTCGAGACGGCCATCATGCTCGTGTTCGCGAAAGCTCGTCCGATGCAACACATCAATCCGATTCACATCGACCTCGGTCGCGTCAAACCTTGGCGCCATGCCATCTCGACGTCAATCATTCTCGTCGCGTCGATGGTGTTCGTCTACTTCGTATTCTCGCCGATTGGTCTCGCCTACGCAGATGGAATCGTGTCGAGCTGGTTTTGGCCGGCGACACTCGCTTTGGTCGCGGCGACGAGCGGGCTCGTCTGGGCGTCTTACCGCTACTGGTTGCCGCGTTATGAGGCATACTTGAACAATCTCAATACGACCGAAACAGAGCTCGAAGAAAAATCGAGTAGTTGATTATCTATCGAAAAAGCACATTTCTCGCTGACATCCATCAGTGGGAAACGTGCTTTTTCGTTTTGTTTCGTTGTTTCTGTCGATACATATCGTGATCGGCTTCCTCATACACTTGAGAGAAATCCGTCAGCTGCTCATGCCATGCCGCTCCGACTGCGGCTGAAATTTGTTTCGTTTCAAGCTTTGATTTGATAGTCGTAGTGAAGGCAACAAATGCCTCCTCGTCTTGATTCTCGGCTAATATGACAAACTCATCGCCTCCGAGACGATACACACTTGTACTCAGTTCGAGCAACTCGAATGCCGTTTCTTGGAGCAACTTGTCCCCGGCAGAATGTCCATGGTTGTCATTGATTCGTTTCAAATCGTTCAAGTCGATAACAATTAAACCTATACTGCCATTTGAAAGACAATGAACCGCTTCATTAAACGCTCGACGATTCAAGACGCTAGTCAAACTATCGTGACGACTCTCGTAAGCCAATGTTTCTCGCTCTGTCATGGCAGCATGCACGTTTCGAATCACTCCTTGCACCGCCACGATTTCATCATTCTCGTAAATCGGCGTCGTGTATTCCTCGAACCACAAATAGTGGCCATCGTTCGTTCTCCATCTTTGTAAAATCGCCTTTTCGTAATCGACTTTCCCTAAAACTTTATTGACGAGCAGTTCATAATCTTCCGGATGAACGCGACGAAAACAATCATACGGATCCTCATAATTGGTCGCTACTACTCCTTCTCCTAAATAGAAGTCCAAGGACGGACTAATGTAGCGAAAACGAAATACCGGCTTGACTTCAAAAATATAGATGACGTCCTTGAGTCGATTCCCGAAATGCGTAAACTCTTCATCCATTCCTTTTCGAGATTGACGAATTTTATGTATAGTCAGCATGAAAATCAGACCTAGTAACAAGCCAAATCCAAATTCAAGCATGTTTCTCCGCTCCTTGCTCTTAAACTATTTGTTTATCGTATCATGATGGGAGAATGTCACCTATTCACTTTCAATTATTTAGGTTAATGTTTAACGATAAGGTATATTTTTTTGAACAAGTACACATCTCTTGAGCGTCAATAACCAAGGCTGATATTACGGGAAGCGCGTATGAGTTTAACTTGAAAACGAAGACGTATTTACATGGCACATGATGGGTTACGACCCCGGCGTCGGAATGAATCTCGGTCGTCTGTTCGAACGAATCCGACGGGGCGTTCGACCTCATGAAAGCCATTGAAATGAAAGTAGGTGAAGCTTGATGGTCATTCGTCCTTATGAAGAAGTCGATTTTGAACAGATTCAAGCGTTGAATGAAGCGGAAGGTTGGAGTCAACTCGTGCGGCAACATGAATTGACGAAACAGGCATGGCGGCAATCGAACGTCGCCTATGTCGTCGAGTCAGAAGGACATGTGATCGCCTACCTGCGGGGATTGACCGACACGACCGTGAGCCTGTACGTGTGCGAACTGCTCATCGCGGCCTCGCACCGTCGCCTCGGGATTGGCAAGCGATTGCTGTCACACGCCCATGCGCTCTACCCTGAAACGCGTCTCGAGATGCTCGCGAGCGCCTCGTCACACACGTACTACGAAAAATTGAACTTCCGTCCGTTTTACGGTTATCGGAAGACGATTCACGAATAGGAGGAACATTCATGAAACTAGCCATTGTAACCGGTGCGTCGCGCGGCCTCGGCCGTGCCGTCGCCGAGGAATTGTTGAAGCGTGATTACGACGTCGTCAACTTCTCTCGGACGCAGGCGACCGATGTCTCGTTCCGTCACGTCAAGGTCGACTTAGCTGATCCGACAAGCACACTGGCCGCGGTTGGACAGATGAAGCCGCTCATCGAGACGGCGACGTCCTTGCTCGTCGTCCAAAATGCGGCGTTGATTGAACCGATTCACCGGGCCGGTCAATTGGATGCTGCGCAGCTTATCGCCCACGTCCAAGCCAACCTGCTCGCCCCGATGCTCTTGACGAACGCGGTGCTCGCATACGACCTGCCCGTCTCGCTCATCCACGTGACCTCTGGTGCCGCCAAGCGCCCCATCTCGGGCTGGAGTGCCTATTGTGCGACGAAAGCCGGTCTCGATCATTTCACCGAGACGGTCGCCCTTGAATTGACCGATACGGACGACAAAGTCGCCTTGTTCAATCCAGGCGTCATGGACACCGCGATGCAGGAAAGCATTCGGGCCTCGTCAGAAGACGCGTTCCGTGACGTTGAACAGTTCCGCTCCTATGTGACGGAAGGACGATTGCGCACCCCTGAGACGGTCGCCCGCATCTTGGCGAAACACTTGCTAGACGAGCCGTTCGAGAATGGCAAGACGTATTCGGTGTATGACCTAGACTAATTTTTCACCCGGTGTAAAATTAAGCCACCCTTTTCAGACTCAACCACCTACACTAGAGACAGATGAAATGAGAAAGGGTGGCTAAGTCATGAAGACGATTGCAGGAGGATTATTATTTTTCGGCTTGTTCAGTCTCGGATTGTCGTTCACGATGATTGGGGACACGGCGATTGTCGGAGCGATGGTGAGCGGTGTCGCGATCTTATGTAGCGTCGGACTTTGGTTCGGAGCGGCGGAAATGACACGTATCCGCACTTCATTCCTCGACAGCAAAAAAACGTCTTTCCCCGAATGAGGGAAAGACGTTTTTGGATTCATTGATTGTCTTCTTCTTCGTAATCATCATCCGCATATTCCTCGAAATCATACTCTTCGAAGTCAGCTTCATCGATAAAGATGTCGCGGTCATTGACGACGTGAATCGGACCGTTGGCCACATCGATTCGAATCGTCCATGCCCATGGAATGCGCAATCGGCTATAAACGCCTGTCCAGAATTCCATCGATTCTTGCTCGTATCGTTCGAACTCTGCCAGTAACTCTTTAAAGGTTACCCCTGACAACTGAAAGTTTGAGTCTTGGATTCGCTCGAGCGCATTATGTGTCGCCTCGAGTTCCGCCGCACGTACCATCTCTTCGGCCGTTGCCATCTCAAGAATGGTACCATCCGGTGGTAGAATGTCGTATACGTTAAACAATTCGCCTTCTTCTACTTCTTCATCAAACTCATAGTCGTCGTGCCGCATGCTTCATTCCTCCTCACTCTAGTTGAATCTCTTTCATTGTACCATTCCACACCCTGTTAGAACGAAACATTCGTGCATATATTTATTTATGAAGGGTAAAGTGATAGAGTAAAAAATTGCTAATCTAGAAAAGAGGTTCAATCCTATGAAAGATTCATTTCAAGCGCTCGTCCTCGACAAAAAAGATGACGGTCTCCACTCCACAGTGACAGATGTCAAACTCAAACTCGACGCACTTCCAAAAGAAGAAGACGGTAACGTCCTCATCGAGGTTCATTATTCCGCACTCAATTACAAGGATGCCCTCGGTCTTACCGAGCCCGGAAAAATCGTTAATCAATACCCGTTCATTCCTGGATGTGAATTCGTCGGCAAAGTCGTCGAATCCGATCACCTCGACTTCAAAACCGGCGACGAAGTCATCGCGACCGGCTTCGGCATCGGTGAACGACATTTCGGCGGTTTCAGCCAAGTTGCACAAGTTCCCGGAAATTGGCTTGTGAAACTGCCTAAAGGTATGAACATGCGAGACGCGATTGCAATCGGAACACCTGGACTGACAGCTATGCTATCAATCGATGCACTCGAGCACGCAGGCGTCCGTCCGGGTGAAGAAGTGCTCGTGACCGGGGCGACTGGCGGCGTAGGCAGTTTTTCGGTTATCTTACTTCGCAAACTCGGGTATCACGTCATTGCATCGACAGGAAAAACAGACTCCCCTTATTTGCATGAACTCGGGGCCGACACAGTCATTCCTCGACATGAGCTGGAAGGACCCATTCGCCCGCTAGCCAGACAACGCTTTGACGCGGCGATTGATTCAATTGGCGGGACCACCCTTGCGAATATTTTGAGTCAAATTCGTTATGAAGGAGCCGTGGCGGCTTGTGGACTTGTTGGCGGCTCCGATCTTCCAACAACTGTTTATCCGTTTATTTTACGAGGAGTCAAATTAATCGGAATCGACTCAGTCATGCAGCCAATCGAACGACGCCTGAAAGCCTGGGAGAGACTGGGTGAATTGCTCGATTCTAACGTGCTCGACCATATGATTCATGAAATCCCGCTTCACGACGTCCCTCGCCAAGCCGAGGCGATGATGCGAGGTGAACTCAGCGGTCGAACCGTCGTCCGCTTGCATAACTAACAAACAGGGCTGAATCGATCGATTCAGCCCTGTCTCTGTATTCTCCATGGTGGTGGAATTATAAAGTGAATCCGGCTGGTGCGTCTTTGACAACGACAATCACCTTGCCTTGGTCTAATTTTTTCTCGAGTTGGTCCGCTTCTGTCGATGAGAAGCCAAGTTGTTCAAACTGAGCCCGAAGCTCATCGCCTTTTTTACGGAACACATTTTTCACGGCCGTCCCCAGGCCGACATCTGATGCCGATACCGTATTCGCGTCGGCGTTATCGGCAACGCGGTCGGTCCGATCATCATCATGGGTGATGACATAAATGTGCTTGTCCTCAATCCCTTTCGCTTTCATCGATTGAATGGCGGTCACGACTTCTTCATCATTTGTAAACTCTTTGTACAATACTGACATGTCTGTTCTCCTCCTTCGATAGCGTTACATGAGTAGTTATTACCTTCTTTTGCAAAATTTACACATTAAAAAACGATGACAACAGTGTCATCGTTTCGTTAAACGGCCGGTTCTTGGCCTTTGAATTTTTTTAATTCATCGAGCAGGATGTCTGATTCGTTGAACGGAATCGAATCTTGACCGACACGTTCGACGTGGTCATGCCCTTTTCCGACGACGACGATCCGTTTCCCGACAAGCGCTTGTTGCGCAGCGTGGCGCAAGGCGTCGCGCCGTTCCTCAAACGTCACGTATTGCGTGTTCGTATCGACTCCGGCGAGCAATCCGTCGATAATATGCCTCGGATCTTCTGTCCGTACGTCATGTACCGTCACAATTAAATCATCCGAATACCGACTCGCGATGCGACCCATCTCTGCCCGTTTGGTCGGGTCGCGGTCGCCGGCTGCGCTTAAGACGACAACGAGCTCCCGTTCGCCTTGCTGGAGCGTCGACAAACACTTCTCGAGCCCATCAGGTGTGTGGGCGTAGTCGATATAAATCTCGGCATCTTCCGTATCGAGCCGCTCGAGGCGACCCTTTGGAAGCGTGAGTCCCGGCACGTTGGCGATAATCGAGCGCAACATCAACTCCGATGTCGAGACGAGACCGATGGCCGCGGCTAGGTTGGCGGCGTTGAACGCCCCCATGAAACGGACCGGTGCCTCAATCGTCAGTGCGTTCATTTTGACGACTACGGTCTGGCCATGCCAAATAACTTGGATGTCAGCCGGTACGTCAGCATGCGTGCTGTACATGATGCGCCGACGAGTCGGCGCAAAGGCAGCCATCGTCTTACTGGCCGAGTCTTCGGCGTTTAAGATAATGGCGTCCCCGTCTGTTGTCTCGACTTGCTCGAATAGTCGGGCTTTGGCCCGGGCATACTCATCCATTGAGCGATGGTAATCCAAGTGGTCATGCGTCAAGTTCGTGAACGCCGCCGCATGAAAGCGGACGCCTTCGACACGTCCTTCCATCATCGCATGCGAGGAGACCTCGACGACACAGTCGGTCACGCCGGCATCGGCCATTTCAGCCAAAATTCGATGTAAAACGACGGCTTCCGGCGTCGTGTTTGGTGTTTTTAATGTTTGATCTTTGTAACGTGCTCCAATCGTGCTGACAATCCCGACTGGTCGGCCGGACAGA
Source organism: Exiguobacterium sp. SL-9 (assembly GCF_004336985.1). Taxonomy (GTDB): domain Bacteria; phylum Bacillota; class Bacilli; order Exiguobacteriales; family Exiguobacteriaceae; genus Exiguobacterium. The sequence goes on along the minus strand of NZ_SJUO01000003.1, from coordinate 103,780 downwards.
CGAAATAAATCATATGTCAACGTCGCGGTCGTCGTCTTCCCATTCGTACCAGTGACACCGTAAATGCGCATCCGATGCGAGGGGTAGTCATAAAAAGCACTGGCCACCACGCCGGCCGTCCGCTTCGTGTCCGCGACGACAAGGTTCGGCACCTCAAGATCAAGCGGATATTCCGAGATGACAGCAACCGCTCCTTTGGAGACAGCGTCCTCAGCGAATTCATGTCCGTCCACCGTATAACCGCGGATACAGATAAATAAATTCCCTGGACCGACCTTTCTGGAATCTGTCTCAATTCCGGTCACCCATGGATCGCGTTCGATGTCATCCATCTCATTTTCTAGAATGGCGGATAAACGTTTCGTCCTCATGCTGTGTACTTCCTTTCTCATGGGTGTCGCTAGGTTCGCAAACCTTATCGTCATGGTACTAGATATTAGGCTGTAATGGAGATGACAAATATATTACTTCCCTTTTTACGCGCGATGCAATCGCCCAACCAAAAAATTCCTAGTCCAGGACGGGACTAGGAATGTGTTTCGCTGTCGGTGAACCGAAGTCCTTGCTTGTGAAGTGCGGTTTCCAAGATTCGTAGCACACTTGGTCCGACCCCATGCAAGGCTACAATCTCTCGTTTCGTATACGTGGCCAGCTGTTCGAGCGTATCGATATAGGCGGCCTGAAGCGCCCGTTCGGCCGGTGCCGAACATTTCGGAAGTGGCGTCATCCGATGCCCTCCTCTCGTCCTGAAACACGTTCAATCGTCGGGAGACAGGCGAGGACACGTTCCATACAAAACGTCCGACGCGCCCGTTTGTTCACGTCCCAAGCGACGAGTCGATCACCTTGTAGCCGCATCAGCTTGACCCGTCGCTTCGAAATGACCCCGTTCCGATCAATATACATCATTTCCACGACCTGTCCACTCCGCATCCAACGTATGACTTCTTGCCTCATCTAATCTCCCTCCTTTGTTATCTCTATTATACAGAACGTTTGTTCGTAATTCCAGTCTAGAGGTGTGCGTTCGAATAATTTCACGTATGCTAGAAGAAACGAATATTTTGCGAAAGGGGTACACCCAATATGACCTATTTGCTGTTGGCCGTTTTGGCCATCGTCTTATTCATTTCTATGATTTATGCGGCAAAAGCCTTACCGAATTTACGAAATGTGTTATTCAATCGCGGTAGCCTGTTCGGTCAAGACACCGAGACCGTCACGTGTCCGAACTGCAAGAAAACGTTCAAACGGTCCGGTGGGAACACACAGACATGCCCGCACTGTTATACGTCATTTTAACTACAAAACAGTCAACGCTCCGCTCATCGACGGAATGTTGACTGTTTTTAAATGTGCTCGAATCAGAAAGTAACCGTTTACGTTTGCCCCATAAGTGAAATAAGAAAGTTACGTCATTTGCCCGTAACCCAACCACGAGATTGTCTCATTCCGAAGGAGTCCACCATGTCATTCATATCCGATCACGATTTATACGCACGCATGTTAAACCGCGATACGTCCGCGTTCGAGCTGTTGTACGACCGCTATGAGCGCATCTTATATTCGCTCGCCCTCCGCTTGACGACGCGAGCCGACTTGGCCGAGGCTGTCCTCTCCGAGGTGTTCACCGAGCTTTGGAAGCATCGTCTCCCGCTCGATTTGACGACCCATCGGCTGAAAACGTATTTGTTCGAACGTGTGGAGACCGCAGCGCTACGTCTAATTACGAGCGCTTAAACCCGTCTACCGCACCGCTCGATGTAACACTTCTAGAATCCCATCCGCATACATGCCCTCGGTGACACGACCATGTTCTCGTTTGGCTTCTTCCGTCCCGTTGCCAAGTACATAGCCGTTGCCGACATATCGCAACATCCCTAAATCATTCCCACTGTCACCGAACGCGTAGGCGTACTCGGTCTGAAACGAATATCGGTCACATACATAGTCGACCACAGCAATTTTCCCCGCCCCTTGTGGGATGAAATCAATATCGTAGGCTTCTTCCGGGTCTCCGGCGAGCGGATTGCAGCGACTCACGTTAACCGCAATCCCGATGTCACGGGCGGCTGAACGAATAAGTCCGATCTCAGCTTCACTCTCGCCGAAATAATAATAATTGTGCATCCATTCGGACGTACCGAGATTCATCTGCGGTTCAATCGTGAGCACCCGCTTCAGTCGTTCGACGGCTTGGTGGACACGGCCCGAAAAATCATGAGGGAATCGTGACGAAAAACTGGTATCGAGCTCAAGTTGCCCAGATGCCGTCACTTGATACAGCTCTGTCCCGAGACTCGCTGCAATCCGATGAGGGACATAACGCATGCCGGCTCGTGTCATTTTTTCTCGAATCGTTTCAAGTGAACTCCCGGTCACCCACATCGTTGACAAGTGTTGTGAATGAGCTTCGAGAAAATTTTCGAGTTGCCGCAACTGTTTCAACTGCTCAGTTGAACACGCGTGTGGGAAATACGTCTCGTCAAAGTCAAAACAGACGAGCGTCCGACCTTCCTTTGTAAATCGTTTCATCGTCATCCTCCTTGTGTCGCCATACCCCTTCTCGTATAGTAAAAGGAGAAAGGACGTGCGACATGAAAAATCGTTTAAGCCGCTATTACTGTCAGTATAGCGGAATCGTGATTGGGTTCGGACTTGTCTTCGCCTTTTTGTTCGGAGTACGGACATATTCATTTTGGCAACAGTGGCTGTCGGGCGGAGTCGCCTTGCTCGCCACAATCCTCACGGCGACGTTCATTAGTTATGTGACGTACCGATTGCTCAGCGCTTTACATTTACGACTGTTCCGCCGTATCGGAGGGATAGCGTCCAGTTGTTCTCGTTAGATGCGGGAAAATCTTGACTGTTCACAAAATAGTCACGTCAAATAGGCATCCATTTCACGGTTTCATCCGTTAGATCAATACAAGGGATTCCCCTTATAGGTAAAGGAGAAAGCCATGACTGATATTGAATTGTACGAGCGTGTCAGGCAAAAAGACAAACAAGCGCTCGAAACACTTTATGACCGCTATGAGCGTATCCTCTACGCTTTCGTCATGCAGTTGACAAAAGATCGTGACCTCGCTGAAGAAGCGATGCAAGAAGTGTTCATCAAACTATGGCGCGGTGGCGGCATATATGATGACTCAAAAGGAAAATTCAAATCGTGGCTGTTCACGATGAGCCGTCATGTCACGATTGACTTGATTCGCAAACGAAAACCTGACCTGCAACTTGATGAGTCCTACGCCGAGGCCATCCCTTCTCCGGCCCCGTCCGTCGAGACCGAAGTCGAGTGGCAAGAAGAGCGAACGCAAATCGAGACGGCGATGGCCGAGCTGCCGGTCGAACAACAACAAGTCGTCCGTCTCATGTATTTCCAAGGGCTCAGCCAACAAAAGATCGCTGATGCGTGCGGGATCCCGCTCGGCACCGTAAAAGGAAGGATTCGATTAGCGTTGAAACAGTTACGAAGACATTTATCCCATGATTTGATAGATAAGGAGGTGGAACGATGAACGCCTGTGACCAATTGATTGATTATTTCAACCAGCATTTAACGGAAGACGAACGCATCCAATTTGAAGCGCATCTCGCGACATGTCCAACATGTCAAGAAGAGCTCGAACAACTAGAAGCCCTCGTCGGCGGCGTCGCGTTCCTCTCTGAACCGGCTGAACCGCCAAGCGGCATGAAGGCACGCATCCTCGACAACGTGTTCGCTGAAGACGATATGGAGAAGGAGTCGAAAGCAGACGAACTGACCCCAATCACACCCTTCACTGCCACGAAGAAGAACCAGAAGACGTCATGGGGCGCGCTCGCTCTCGCCGCCGCACTCATGCTCTCCTTGGTCGGGAACGGTTATCTGTTGTTGAACCAAGATGACCCGAGCGGCATCGCTTTGACCGAGACCGTACCGCTCGAAGGCGACTCGGAAGGCGTGGCTTATCTGGCCGAACAGGACGGCCAGCGCCAGCTCATCGTTCAGACGAACGGACTCGATGCCCTTGAATCGAACGAAGTGTATCAAGTGTGGCTGTTGAAGGACGGCTCCCCGATTCCGACCGGCGCCTTCGTCACGGACGACAAAGGCAACGGGACGGTCATCTATACACTCGACTCGACCGAGTCGGAGACAGACTGGGATACCGTCGCCGTCACGAAAGAACCCGAACGCGGCAACACGGTACCTGAAGGCGAAATGGTGCTCAGTGCCAGCCTATAAGCAAGAACCGAATGACCTGACGCCCCGCGCGTACGTGTCATTCGGTTCTTTTTTCGTTATGATGAAGAAAAGGAGTGGTACACATGCGTCAGCCTAAAATTGGTGTCGTCGGTCTCGGCGGCATTGCTCAGAAAGCGTACTTACCGATTTTAACAAACAGCACATCGTTCGAACTCGTCGGTGCCTATTCCCCAACCGCCTCCAAACGTGAGGCAATCTGTCGGGCCCACCGGATGGAGTCATTTAGGGGACTGCCTGAACTCGCGGCGTCCGTCGACGCGGCGTTCGTCCATAGTTCGACCGACACACATTTCGACGTCGTCTCCTATCTGCTCACCAACGGCATTGATGTGTATGTCGACAAACCACTCGCCGCGACAATCGAACAGGCGGAACGTCTCGTCGAGCTGGCCGAGCAGACGAACCGGAAGCTCATGGTCGGTTTCAATCGTCGCTTCGCCCCGATGTATCAGCACGTGAAAGAAGCGGCCCCTTTCCACACGCTCGACTTCGTCAAGCATCGCGGGGACGGGTTGCGCGGCCACGACTATCAATTCACGTTGCTCGATGACTATCTGCACGTCGTCGACACGCTCCGGTATCTCAGCGGAAGCGAGTTGCGCTTAGTGACGGGCCAGATCGCGACAACCGAGACAAACGGACTACATTTCGCCCGCCACATCTGGCAAAACGAACACGGACTACATACGACATCGATGCACCGTAAAGCCGGGACGAATCATGAAGGGCTCAGTGCAATCCGGGACGGTCTCCGGTTGACAGTCGACGAGATGGTGACGCTCCAACGTTTCGAGCGCGGCACCCATTCGACGAAGACGTTCGGGTCATGGGACACGCTCTTGACCCAACGCGGGTTCCAAGGTGCGATCGATCACTTTATCACAGCGTTGACCGACGATACCCCAATCGTGACGGACGGCCGTGAGGCTCTCGTTACACAACAACTGGTGACAGATTTGTTCAGCTCACGTTAAGAGGAGGAAAAGCACATGGATTTCTTTTTCTACATTATGGTTATCGTCGTCGTGTCCATCGTCGCGGACAGCTTCAACAAGACACGAAAGGCACGTGTCGAGGAGCTGCGGCTAAAAGTCGAACAAGAAAAACTCGCTATCCAGCGGCTCGAACTCGAGATGAAGCGCGACGAAGACAAACTCGATCATCACGGATTTTGAAAAGACGGTCGTCCCGCATCGGGTCGACCGTCTTCGCTTATAAAATATGACGTGTCTCAGCTTGACGTGTCTCGCGGACCCGCTTTTGCCGACGTTCGGTGAGGGTCGACCAGGTGACGGCGGTGACAATACAGGCGGCACCGATAAAGAAGTTCCGGTCAAGCCGTTCGTTGAGGACGAGCCAGCCGAGGAATCCTCCGACGAGCGGTTGGAAGAAGAAGAATAACGACCCGACGCTCGCATCCATGAGCTCGAGCCCTTTGTTCCAAAAGAAGAACGCGCCGGCTGTCGAGATGATGCCGACGTACAGCACGCTGAGCCAGAGCACCATGGTCATATTCGGCAAACCGGACACGGCCACCTCCATTCCCATGAGTGGTGTCATCAATATGAAAGCGATGCCGATGGCGAACGTTGTGATCGTCAACGACGACAAAGTCGCCGACGCGATTTTGACGTATATCGACATAAGCGCCCACGTGATGGCCGCCCCGACCAAAATCAAGCTCCCGATAAAATACGACCCTTCGACATGCCAACCGACGACGACAATGACCCCGATCGTCGCCAAGATGAGCGAACCGATTTTCACCGGTGTCAACTTCTCTTTCAAAAGCAAACGGGCGAAGAGCAACATGAACGCTGGCGTCGCCGCCGTCACAAGCGATCCCGTATGGGCGTCGGATAGTTTCGTGCCGATGAACTGAAACGAGATCGAGGCGACGTAGCCGATGACTCCGATGAGCGCGATCCATTTCCAGTCGCGCCGCCCGATGCGCTCGCGCCCGATTGCAAACCATGTCACCAGCAAAACGACAAAGGCGACGGCGTAGCGCATCCAGACGAGCGTGAACGGCTCGATATAGCCGAGCGCATATTTACTGACGACGTACATCCCGCCCCAAATACTGGCGGCGAGCGTTAAACTGATGGCACCGAGCCATTCCTTGCGCATGGCGTCCCTCCTTCCTGATTCCTAAAACAATACGACACCGGTGCTTGATATTCCTGTTTCCTTAGTTGCCGAACCGACCGAAATCGCTTACACTTACCGTAACGATGTATTGAAAGGAGGGAGAAAGGTGAACTTTGTCGGACGTACGCATTGGTCAACAGAACATTTGTACATTTTGCGTGCGATTTTTCACGATGTCGCATAATCACAGGACCCGTCTGTCCTTTTTTAGACATTGCTGAAAACCGACAAAGCGCCTCTCTCTCTTGCCGAGCGCTTCTTTGCGCTCGGCTTTTTTGATAGATAGGCCTCTACTTTAGGAGGAATCACTCATGTTAATCGAGTTACAACACATCCAAAAACAATTTGGCGGCCACGCGGTCTTGATCGATGCGAATCTTCATGTGAACGCCGGCGAACGAATCGGGCTCGTCGGACGGAACGGGAGCGGCAAGACGACGCTTCTGCGTCTCATCGTCGGCGCCGATTCGCCAGACGAAGGGACGATTTACCGCAAGCAACGGTTACACATCGGCTATTTGGCCCAAATCCCGGCCCACCCCGGTAAGTCCGGTCGAGACGTGCTCTATACCGCGTTCGCTGAGTTGACGCGACTCGGCGACGAAATGCGACGACTCGAGGCAAGTATGGCCTCAAGCGACGACATTGAAGCGTTGCTCGAGACGTACGGCGCCTTGCAGACGCGCTATGAGAACGGCGGCGGGTACGCCATCGATTCGAAAGTGAACGCGATGATTGACGGGCTGCGCCTGATCCGCTTCGTCGACCGACCGTTCGATACGCTCAGCGGCGGCGAACGGACAAAAGTCGGCCTCGCCTTGGCGCTGCTCCAAGAGCCGGAACTCCTCATCTTGGACGAACCGACGAACCATCTCGATTTAGAGGCGATGGCTTGGCTCGAGACGTTTCTGCGTGACAGCCCGTCCACTCTCCTCCTCGTCTCACACGACCGTGTATTTCTTGATGCCGTCGCCACGCGCATCGTCGAATGTGAAGACGGGGAGTTGACGAGTTTTGATGGCAACTACAGCGCCTTCGTCGCCCAAAAAGAAAAGCGGTTGCTCGATCAGTTCCACGCCTATACGGAGCAACAGAAGAAAATCAAGAAGATGAAGGAAACGATTCGCCAGCTAAGACAGTGGGCGAACGAAGGCAACCCACCGAACGAAAAGTTTTACCGCCGTGCCAAATCGATGGAGAAAGCGCTCGCCCGGATCGAGACGATCAAAAGACCACGACTCGAGGCCGTCCAACCGGATATTCAGTTCATGGCTCAGGGACGGACCGGTCGCGATGTGTTCGAGGCGACAGATGTGACGGTCACTTACGACCGGATTGTCTTCGAGAACGTCTCGTTCTACGCCGGTCATGGCGAACGCATCGCCATCGTCGGCCCAAACGGGAGCGGCAAGTCGACATTGTTGAAAGTGTTGCTCGGTCGCCTCGAACCAACGACAGGTGAGGTGCGACGAGCAGAGCGAGCCCAAATCGGTTACTTGTCCCAACATATCGACTTTGATGATTCCCATCGGCTCATCGAGGCGTTCCGCGACCGCATCGCCGTCGATGAAGGGAAAGCTCGTCAATTGTTGGCCCAATTCCTCTTCTACGGCGCGAGCGTCTTCAAACCGGTCAAAGATTTGAGCGGCGGCGAGAAGATGCGACTCATGCTCGCCATTCTCATGCACGAGGACATGAACGTGCTCGTGTTAGACGAACCAACGAACCATCTCGACATTGAAGCGCGCGAGGCACTCGAAGACGCGCTCGATCGTTTTACCGGAACGCTCGTCGCCGTCTCGCACGACCGCTATTTCTTGAACAAGCTGTTCCCGATCACGTATTGGCTTGACGGGACAGCCACACGTTTCCCGGGAAATGTGACGTATGCGCTCGAGAAACGCCAACACGAAACGGAAACAATCGTCGCTGTGCCCAACAAGAGGAAGTCAACACAAACGGCCGTGACAGCGATCCATGTTCGAGACACATCAGCGGATGAGACTCGTCTGGTCGAGCTCGAAGCCGCCTATCAAGCAGTGCGTCACCAAATGAATGAGACGAATGATTTAGAAGCGTTGATGACGTTACAGCAACAAAGCGATACACTCCAAGCAGAGATCGACACGTTGTTGCACCAACTGCTCGAATCCATGTAACGAAAAAACGGCGCCGGCTCAGCGGCGTCGTTTTTGTTCGAACCAAGACTGGACGAGAAAACCCGTCACGCCGAGTGCCATCAAAAAATAGGGAACGACGCGCGGGACAGCACTTGATTCCCCCATCGTCATCAGAATCAATCCGCTTAAGAACGTCCCGAGCCAATATATTTTCGGCATGTCATCACTCCTTTGCTATGTTCGCCTTGTAATTAGTCAGAATATTTCGTAAAATATTCTGAAATTCTTATTTTGTATCGAAAGGAGATGCGCTCATGCCAAAACGAAACTGGGAGACGATTCTCCGATCCACTCTCGTCGTCACCATCACGCTTGCCACCTTCCTCTACGTCCGCTACTCGACTGAAATCGAGGAACGCGAACGTGCCTTAGAGCAGTACCTCGCCACTCATTATAACATTTCGGCGGACACCTATTCGATTGACGGCAGCCTCTCCTTAAGCGGTTATGTCTATGATTTGACGTTCGAAGACGAGCCCGATGCCGCCTACACGTTTCAAGTCGAACAGGCTGCGGACGGCCATCGTGTAAAGTTCGAACAAGCAGACGGCGAACAGCCAGCCCGGGTCACCACGTTCGCTCCATGAGAAAAAGCGCCACGTATCGTGGCGCTTAACGGTGAGCGTTTCTAGTAGAGCGGACTTTCACCCGACCGAGAAATCTCCCGATCGACCGTCCCATGCAATAGAATGATACGTCTAGAAAATGGATTCGGTTCAGAACGTGATTTCGAGGCGTACGTTCGTCTTAACATCAATCTGGCCCTGTACATAAATTTCTCCACAACGACCTGGCTGCGTTTTTGACGGATCTGGTTGAAATCCATTATGAACCTCATCATGCCCACCTTTGCTGACACATCGGACTTTCTAGACGTCTCGTCTCCCACACATCCTCTTTGTCTGCCCCTCACCTCTCGAACGAGGTCAGGTGGACGACAGGTTAATCAGGAGGGCGATCTAGTCAGCCGATCTATCTACCTACTTGTCTCTCGTTTCACCGAGCCGGCCTCAGTCAAACAACGATTGAATCTTCGTTTCATCCGTTGCCCCCTTTCAGCTCAACACGTGAATGAGGACTACACTTATACATTAACCGTTTTACGTGTCGTCGAATCCCTGTTCACCATTTCTCCAAAATTCAGTTGTCGATATAATGGTCGAGTGCATAAGCGACCCCGTCGTCCTCTACATCTTTCGTGATATGAGTGCTGATGTCTTTTAACGGATCGACGGCGTTTCCCATCGCGATTCTCGTTTCTGCCACTTCGAACATCGAGATATCATTCAAATTATCGCCGATGGCCACGATGTCTGATTGCGAAATACCGTGATGCTCCGCCAACTGCGTCAAGGCCATACCCTTACTCGCGTTCGGATGCCCGATCTCGATTTTCGTCCATCCGGCCGTCGTGATCAAAATATCAGTCCGAGGTTCATACAGCTTCCGAAGCTCGTGCAACTTACGTCGGTCGAACGAATAAACGAACACTTTGTACACTTCGTCGGCCTCGAAGTCGATTTCCTCGATCGCATCAACGTACGTCAACCCATACTGTTCGTTTTGAATTTCAATCTCTCGCTCGCCCCACTCCCGCGTGAACGATTGATCGTGTGGTAACACCTCATCCAATTCGCCCTTCAACAAATCGGTGCCCGAACGGAGCACTTTCACCCCGGCGTTCGTATAAAATTCAACATACGCCCCGTGCTCATGGGCCACGTCCCATAACTCCTGTACGACGTCTTTCGGGAGCGCGTGATAATAAATCCGTTCATTTTCATAAAACGCGATGGCTCCGTTCCCAGAAAGAATCGGACACGTCAAGTCGCTCCGTTTCAACAACTCTTCGATATCGTGAATCGAGCGTCCTGACGAGATGGCGACCAAGTCACCTTTTGCTTGGCGACGTCGAATCGCCTCTTGGTTTGCTTCTGTGATGATACCTGTTCGAGACAATAGCGTCCCGTCTAAATCGATGGCAATCAATTTCATCATTCCAATCTCCTTTCAAGCTCGTCTCATCATCCCATTCCCCGAATTCATGCATCTCAACGCAAAGAAGATACCCTTCTGGCATATAGGCGTTTTCCTTTCACCCAAATAGGGAAATATTTATTAGCTCTAAATAATAATTTGTGCGTCTGGAAAGGAGTCCTCATGAACACTTCACCTGAAAAACCACGCTTGAATCGCGTGTTCTACATTTCGGCGAGTCTCATCGCTCTCCTCGTCCTTTTCGGTGCGATTCGACCGACGTTGTTCGCGACGATCGCCGGAAACATCTTCAACTTCACAACCCAATCGTTCGGTTGGTTTTATTTACTTGCCGTCTTTTTGTTCGTCGTCTTCCTCATCTTTCTCGCGTTCAGCAAGTATGGGAAGATTCGACTCGGGAAAGACCAGGACCGTCCACAGTATCCGTTCTTCACTTGGATCGGGATGCTATTTTCCGCTGGCTTCGGGGTCGGGCTCGTCTTTTGGGGTGTTGCCGAACCAATGAGTCATTTCATCACCCCTCCATATGCGGATACGACCGAGCTGACCGTCGAAGGGGCTCGATTGGCCATGGCCTATTCCTTCTTCCATTGGGGTGTCAGCCAATGGTCCGTTTTCGCCATCGTCGGCTTGATTATCGCGTATTTCCAATTTCGCCGAAATGCGGACGGTCTCATCTCGACGAGCCTCTCTCCGCTCATCAAAGACCGACCTTACAAACAGCCGCTCAATCAAACGATTGATATTTTAGCCGTCATTGCGACCGTCATGGGTGTCGCCACGTCACTCGGTCTCGGTGTGCTCCAAATCAACGGCGGATTGAACAGTGTCTTCGGGTTGCCGAACACGGCACTCGTCCAAGTGTTGATTATCGTCGTCCTGACCGTCTTGTTTTTGACATCGACGACGACCGGTCTCGACCGCGGCATCAAATGGCTCAGTAACATCAATCTCGGGACCGCTCTCGTGTTGATGGTGTTTGTGTTCTTCGCCGGACCGACCATCTTTATTTTAGAGACGTTCACGCTCGGATTAGGTGATTACTTACAGAACTTTATCCGCTATAGTCTCCGCCTGCAACCATACCAGCAAGGGACGTGGGTGCGTGATTGGACCATCTTCTACTGGGCATGGGCCATCGCCTGGTCGCCGTTTGTCGGTGCGTTCGTCGCTCGCGTCTCACGTGGTCGAACAATTCGTGAGTTCATCGTCGGCGTTCTCATCGTGCCGCCATTGATCGCGCTCTTGTGGATTGCCGTGTTCGGTGGAACGGCCCTCCACCTCGACTTATTCGAAGGGACATCGATTGCACAAGCTGTCGACGCAGATGTGACGAGCGCTTTATTCGTCACGTTCGCCGAACTGCCGTTTAGCTTCATTTTATCCGTCCTGTCGATTCTGTTGATTCTCACCTTCTTGATTACGTCGGCCGATTCGGCGACGTACATCATCAGCAGTATGACAACGAACGGAAGTTTGAACCCGCCGCTCAGCGTCCGGATTGTCTGGGGAATCTTGCTCGGTGGGATCGCCGCCGTTCTACTGATTGCGAGTGGGCTCGAAGGGTTGCAGACAGCCTCGCTCATCTCGGCCCTCCCGTTCACCGTCATCCTCATCTTGATGGTGTACACGTTGTTCAGCCTGTTACGAAAAGAGAACGTCCGTAAAATCAAATAAGGATGCTGGTCGCCGCAAAGGCGGCCTTTTCTTTTGAGGATGCGTTCCTTCATATTGACACGTGCAAAGGCGATTGCTACGCTTTTGTCAGCATGACACGCAAGTCAAAGGGGGAAATGATATGGCTCAAGATTTCACACGAGCGTACGCGGAAACACGCGACGCCAGCGATTCGCTCGCACCATACCGGGGAGAATTTTATTTGCCGCAAGACGGAATTTATATGGACGGGAACTCGCTCGGTCTGTTATCAAAACGGGCCGAGCAGACGCTCCTTGAATCGCTGAACGATTGGAAAGAGCTCGGGATTGATGGTTGGATGTCGGGACGCCACCCATGGTTCAACTTGTCAGAACGATTGGCCGCGCTCAACGCCCCGCTCATCGGAGCGAGAGCCGAAGAAGTGATGGTCACCGGGTCGACGACGGTCAACTTGCACCAACTCGTCGCTTCGTTCTTTAAACCGGAAGGCAAGCGGACGAAGATTTTAGCCGACACGCTCACATTCCCATCTGACATTTACGCCTTAAAGAGTCAACTCGAGCTCCGCGGACTCGACCCGGCCGAACATTTGGTGCAAGTACCGAGCCGAGATGGACGTTATTTAAATGAAGACGACATCATCGCGGCGATGACAGATGATATCGCCCTCATCGTCTTACCGACCGTCCTCTATCGAAGCGGACAGATTCTCGATATGGCGCGCCTCGCCAAAGCAGCACATGAACGTGCTATTTTGATTGGTTTTGACGCCTGTCACTCGGTCGGCGCCATCCCGCACGCGTTCCACGACTGGGGCGTCGATTTCGCCTACTGGTGCAACTATAAGCATTTGAATGGCGGACCGGGCAGCGTCGGCGGTCTGTTCGTCCATGAACGTCATTTCGGGACGACGCCGGGCTTGGCTGGTTGGTTCGGTTCACGTAAAGACAAACAGTTCGATATGGATCACACGATGACACCGGCCGATGATGCCGGCGCGTTCCAAATCGGGACCCCACACGTCTTGAGCCTTGCTCCGCAACTCGGTGCGCTCGAGATGTTCAACGAGATCGGGATGGACGCCATCCGCGAGAAATCGCTCGCTTTGACGACGTATATGGCCGCACTGATTGACGAAGTGCTCGCACCGTACGGCTTCGTCATCGGCAGTCCACGTAACGAGACACAGCGTGGTGCCCATTTGAGTCTCGAACACCCCGAGGCGGCCCGCATCTGTAAAGCGCTCAAACAACATCGCGTCATTCCGGACTTCCGGGCCCCGAACATCATCCGTTTGGCACCGGTCGCCCTGTATAACACGTTCACCGATGTGTATGACGTCGTGATGACGTTACGGACAATCATGGAAAACAAAGAATACGAGGCGTTCGAGAACGTCCGCGAAGTCGTGGCCTAAGGAGAATCAATATGAGTGAACGGATTGAACACAACGTCGAGCAATCGATTCAGACAGACTTTTCGAAAGACATGTCGTATGGGGACTATTTGCAACTCGATCCAATCTTATCGAGTCAGCACCGCCTGTCGGACCATCACGACGAGATGTTGTTCATCATCATCCATCAGACGAGTGAACTATGGATGAAATTGATTTTGCACGAACTGACCGCGGCCGTTACCGCCATCGAGACTAGCGAGCTCGAGCGTTCATTCAAGATGCTCGCCCGCGTCTCGAAAATTCAACAACAGCTCATCCAGTCGTGGAGCGTCCTCGCGACATTGACCCCGGCCGAGTATTTGGAGTTCCGAGACAAACTCGGTTCATCGTCAGGCTTCCAATCGTACCAAAACCGCCAAATCGAGTTCGCGCTCGGCTTTAAAAACGCGCGCACGCTCAGCGTCTATGCGCATGACGAGAAACTATATCCGCTTCTCGAAACGTCGCTTCAAGCACCGAGCATCTATGACATGACCGTCCGCGAAATGCATCGCCGTGGTCTTGCCATCGATGACGCCGTACTCAACCGGGACGTGACGACAGACTGGGAATGGAATGAAAGCGTCGAAGCGGCTTGGGCCGAAGTGTATCGTGACGTCGACAAGTATTGGGACTTGTACGAGCTCGGCGAGAAATTGCTTGATATCGGCAGCCAACAACAGATGTGGCGCTTCAATCATATGAGCACGGTCGAGCGAATTATCGGTCAAAAGATGGGAACCGGCGGCTCGTCCGGCGTCAACTATTTGCGACGCGTCCTCGACCACCGCTTCTTCCCTGAACTTTGGACCGTCCGGACAAAACTGTGAGGAGGACGAACACGATGACATGGATTGATGTTTCGCAACCGCTCGAAGATTCAATCACGACATGGCCAGGTGACACGACGTTCCGTTACGAAATCGCTTGGCCGATGGCCGACAGCGGTTCGGTCAACGTCGGGAAAGTGACGATGAGCCTGCATACCGGGACGCATATCGATGCCCCGTTCCATTTCGACGACGCCGGACAGCGCGTCATCGACCTTGATCCCGGTCTCTATATCGGCCCGGCCCGAGTCATCCATCTGCCCGGCCGTGAACGCATCGAGGCGACAGACTTGGACGGTTTTGACTTGACCGGCGTCGAGCGGTTGATTTTAAAGACCGACGGCTGGCCGAATAAACAAGAATTTCCGAGCCGCATCCCTGAACTCACGCCATCGCTCGCCGATCGCCTCGGTGAACTTGGGATTTATTTAATCGGTCTCGATTTGCCCTCGGTCGACGCGATCGACAGTAAAGAGATGGCGACGCATCATGCGCTCGCCCGGAACGGCGTCCATATTCTCGAGGGGCTCGTCCTCGACCATATCGCACCCGGCGATTACGAATTGAACGCCGTGCCGCTCCCGATTGTCAAAGGTGACGGGAGTCCGGTGCGCGCACTATTGCGTCACCTCACCTAAAGAGACAGCCAAACCGGTTGTCTCTTTTTTATAGAGAGGGATAGGACAACGTTTGGCGAAATAGGTGACATACGCTTTTTGAAAGGGGGCAAACCTGATTTGCGTCGTATCCCATCTAGCATTCGAAGTCAACTGCATACGTATCGTTACGACCTCATCGCCCTGACTATCATGATTGGGTGTATCGTCATCTATGCCTATCCATTATTTTCCCCTGGAATGGTTGTCTTTAGTGACATCGCCTTCGGTCTATCTTCCGAGCGCTATATCGAAGAAATCTTCGGGGCATGGAATGAGCGTTGGAGTACGACTACTTTGTTGAACGTACCCAGACTGATTTTCATCGCACCACTTTATGGCATCAGTTTGCTGTTCGGCGCCTCAGGTCCGTTATTAGTGAAATCGTTCATCCTGCTCCTACTCGTCTTGTCCGCCTTGAGCATGTATGCGCTTGTGAAACGACTTCACTCCATTTATATCACCAAACATTTCCACTTGATGACACTCATGTCGTTCACACTCGCCGGATTATTTTATGCGTTAAACCCATGGATCATCACACGTATTCAGCACATTTATTTATTGTGTGGATACGCGTTGTTCCCATTTGCTCTTTTGCTATTTTTTAACTTGTTCGACCCGAAATTCCGACGACAATTGGACACCAATTTTTCGTTCGAGCAGCGCCTATCCCCTCGTATTTGGTTGGATGCTGTCGGTTTGTCAGTGATCTTCATGTTCATGTCGGCCGGGATTCATTATTTCTTCTTCTCAGCACTCTACATGGGCATTATGTTCATCCTCATTCTATTAAAAACGTGGTGGACAGAGCGCAAATCATTACGCGTACGCTCGCTCGTATCTTATTATCTTCGACTCATCACGGCTCTCGGGATCGTCTTTATTTTATTCAACGGGTACTGGTTTTTCATGTATGTGGGATCGATTCTCTTTGGTGCTCAAGCGTCCCAACATAATATTAATGTCACGGAAACGCTCATGCTGTTCAGTCGCCATTCATCGGTTGAAAACGTTCTGTATACGATTAGTTATTGGTGGCCGATGTTTGACCTGCACACGTTACCTCTCTCGTTTTGGATCGCAGGTGGCATCTTGTTACTGATTATCGGAATTGGGCTCATCGGAAGCTATAAACGACCGATTCATCTGTTTTTTGGTTTGCTTGCCATCGGTTTGATTGTGTTTGCGACCGGAACGTATGAATGGGTCGCACCTGGATTCGTGGCTCTTGTCACGTATACTCCACTCATAGGACCTATGTTCCGTGACCCGAACAAACTTGTCGGCTTACTTGTCGTAAGCTACAGTTTACTGCTTGCGCTCGGGCTCGGCATGCTAGATGCGCGTCAGTCCAAAACAATTCCGCGCCCGCTTTATCGTGGAGCGTTGTTATTCGGTAGCTTTTTAGCTTTGACATTGTTCATCTATCCGTATCGTGCCGTTTATATGGAGGGATTTTATAAACCAGTGGACGTTCCAAAAGAATATGCGCTCGTTCAAAATGAGATTGAAGGGAAGTGGCTCCAGTTCCCGATTGCAGATGAAATGATTCAGCCAATCACTGGTGTCGCGACACCCGAATGGAACCAAAATCCAGCACTCGGTGAGACAGCAAAACCGACCGGTGACTTTCAGGTGTACAGTTCACGCCAAAACACCGTCTTCCATCATGAAGCTTCGACACCCGCGATTCGATATTTGTTCTCCCTGTTACAGTACCTTCTTGATACGGGACGTTCCGATGAAGCAAGTCATTTAATCAACGTATTCGGCGTCGATCAGTTTGCGTATCGAGATGAATATTTAGGAATGGACGAGCGTCAACAGTTTAATTTGGAGATGCTTGAACTCCAGCAGAATTTGCTAAAAACAAAACAAATCGGACTGTTCACATTATTTGATGTCGTTGCTCCGCTCCCGGACCGAACTGTCCCACAGCTCATCGTTACGCCATACGGTCTCGAACGCTCCATCTCGTATGCGGCACTTCCTCAGTACGAACAAGGGAAGCAATCTATTTTATACACGACCCAACAACATAGTGATGACTTTACATGGTTACGTCCCGGAGATGCCATCGAGATGATTGAACAAAAAGACATGCTGTTGAGCCAAGTATCTGATCTGTATTATTGGAAGCCATTCGAAGCGATTGACTCTGCTAATCCGTTTTTGACATGGGGGAAAACGCTCTTCGCTAACAATGATTGGCGTTGGTACCTACAGACACAGGGTGTGAAAGATCCCGCATTCGATCTCGATTACGGGGATGGTGTCGGACTTTCGTTCGCTTCAGCGCGAATCGACGCCCCGCCGTACGCATTGAATGATTTGCCGACAAAACAAGTCGCATCATTCAACTCCATGCTTGAGGACGAAACATTTTTTAAAGCGGACAATCCAGATGTCATCGAACTGTCTCCAAATCCAATCTCGTCGGATAACACACTTCCCCTTCTACAGGCAGAAGTCGCCAAAGGTGACCCGAACTATATTTGGCAAGTTGCCAAGTCTGGATTATTGCCAGCTTTGCCGAATAATGCCTATCGTTTCAATATTGTCGCTTCTGGTCGTGGTGTTGATCGGCTTCATGTCAAAGTACGTTTCTTTGACGAATCCGGTGAAGAGATTGACCAGACCTATGTCGTCGCACCTCGTGACTCCGGGAATTTGGACGGAATTCATTTACGAGGCGAATATGTGACACCAAAAGCGGCGAAAATGATGCGAATTGATTTATTGAGTTACCAAAAACCCGAGCGTAAAACGTTTTGGTGGATTCACGACATTCAAATCGAGAGCTTTGAGTCACATATGATTCCAAACACTTTCTCAATCACAAAAGATCCACCACCCGGCCGTTATATCGGATTTGCACGTGTATTGCTAAATCAAAGCGGTGGACAACTTGATTTTCAAATCAATCAAGAGCATAAAGTGGTCGATACGAAGCGTCAAAGTGGTGCTCGACTCGAATGGATTCCACTCGGCACATATGATATTGAGTCAGAATCGACAACCATCACCGTCGAGAATACGGTTGGATTCAATGCCGTGCAAAATATCGTTCTCGTCCCAGAAGACGAATGGACATCGCTTCAACAGTCATTGAAGAACGAGCTCGAACAGACGAATACGTTTATGGTGCTCGAGGCTGAACAAGACTTTGATTATGCTGGAACCATTCAATCCGAGCGAAATTATCCGTCATTCAGTTTAGGGAAAGGCGTGTCGCTGACGTCCGGAACATTAAAACGGTCCATCGATCTCGCGGAAAACGGTACGTATCGCCTTCATCTCAACTTGACGCCACCTTTGTCAGCAGACGGCACCGTTCGATTACGTCTTTTGAAAGAAAGAGACATTGTTTATGAGCAAACCGTTGATACTGAAGCAATTCGTCAATTGCCTGATGTGAAAACGAAAATCGGCGAACAAACCGTCACCTACGATTCGCTTCGTCGTGACTTTCCTTACGCGTTACAATCACTCGACGACGTTCATCAATCGTTGAAGCGCTGGACCCTTTCGGATGTGAAGCTCAAGGCAGGTCATTATACGCTCGAAATTTCAGTGGATAGCGCCGTTCCTACACGCATCGAATTGGCAGATCTACGAAAGTTTGATCCGAATGAAATCGTTGTGACCGAACCGCTCGCCACTCCCGAAGCAGCTGCAACATGTGCAACGTGCGTCTCCATTACACAAGACATGTACGAAGCGACGCTTCAAAATGACACGTTCGTCGCCACCTATGAACCGACATGCTCTTGTGACTGGTATATATTTGCCTCTGAACAAATCGAAGCCTTACCTAATCGAGAATACTTAGTTGAATTCGAGGCACGAAGTGAAGCGGTTCGAAATCGTCACGTGAAAATGTATTACCTCGACGAACAACGACGCGTCATCGGTACCGACTTCATCAGTGAGGTCGAGGAAAATCGTAAATCCGAATGGAATCGATACGAGCAAATTTTGATTCCACCAGAAGGTACCACTTCGATGCAACTTCATATTTGGGCACGAGGAAATATCGAGACAGCGGGACGGCTCGAAATGAAGAATTTAAACGTCGTCCGCTATGACCATCTCATGTTGACAGATCAAGTCATGGTCGAGGAAATAACGGAACGGCCACTCTTTTCTTCTACAAAGCCTGTGGCCTTAGATGTAAAGCGCAATTTGATGAAACGACAAGTCACGCATGACGAAGCACTAGGTCGCTTCACATTGAATGATTCCCCCTCGCCGCTCTTTCGACTGACGGCGGACGGGATTTCACAGCGGGGAGAGATTGCTTTGAACGGCGTGACGCAACTTTACACAGCTTCTGAAAACGATGTACAGGTAATCGCCGTGTTACGTCCCGTCTTTTTCATCGGTTTGATCCTCCTGTTGTTGGCTACCCCACTGTCTTTCGTCTTTTATTGGAATGCACGTCAACCAGAGCCATTTATTCGCCGTCTCCGAAGAAACTTCGCCCGAGCCAGAGGCGATTCAGCGAATGACTAATTGGGCCAAATCACTGTGAATGAAGCTTATCCGGTATATGGTTGTCCATTTAAAAGAGGACGACCTTCAACAATTTACTGTTGAAGGTCGTCCTCTTTTTCAGTCGATCAGCTCTTTAACGCTTTGTTCGATTCAACGCCCGTTGCCGTCTGATGAGTGATCCCATCGTTTTAAGAAAAGCAATTGAATCTTTAACCAAATCCACATGTGACCCTTCACGCTCAATACAGGTTACCGGTTGCTGATACACACGCAAACGCTCTTTTTTTGCGGCATACATCATCTCTAAATCGATGGCAAACCCGCTTGTCGCACTTAAATAAGGCAGCAAGCGTGGAATCGCTCGACGATTAACGATTTTTAGACCTGTTTGTGAATCGGACACGCCCTTCGGTAAAAACGGTTTGGTAATGAGCCGCTTCGTAAAACTGACAAACGTTCTGATTAAATTTCGATCTTCAATCGTCATATCTTTCGTTCCGATGACAAGATCATAATAATCGTTCTCGGCAATACTTAATAGTTGCGCGATATCATCCACTTTAAAGGAGTTATCCGCATCGACGAACACATAATATTCGCTCGAGATATGCGTCATTCCTTCGATAAAAAGACCGGCTTTTTTCGTATTTTGCTCTAACTCATACATTTTCAAATAATCAATTTTAAATAGTGTATCGGTCGCATTCATCACGATATCCCGGTACTCATTCAATAGACGTTTTGATTGATCGGAAGAAGCATCATCAATAAAATAGATTGAACTGTGTAAATAATTTCGTTCAATCATCTTCGTCAGTGAAGTCAAAAAAGCATGAATGTGTGAAAACCGTTTTTCTTCATTAAAAATTGGTAATATAAAGGCTACAGTCCCTTTTTTTATTGAATATTCTGGATGGATAATACTTTGTATTTCAGCGAACAATTCATCTGGATATTCTTTTCTGTAATAAAATATTCTAAATATTCCATTACCTAACAGTTGATTAAAGGGAAACTCTCGATGACGTCGAATAACATCTTCAACCCACATAATCGAGGCGTGCGGATGGTACTTTCGTAGTTTTGAAACGATTTCAATGCCTCTACTCTGATTCGTAACGTCAATAATATAAGCCTTCACTTGATCTTTCACAGCACGAATGTGGGGTGAAATGACTGGATCTTCACTACGATTTAATTCAGACAGAACCAATTCGTAGTGTGGGATGCTTGATGTATAGGGAATATTCCGTTCTCGGTCTGTAAAAATAACTACTTTCCCTTTATCCATCTGGAATTGTCCTCCTTAACAGTTATTTAAGAGAGAGAGGCGATTGTATTGAAAGTGATGATAAGCCGCTACTCGATATTACTCATTTTTCCCGTTTTAGACGCATTGCTGAATATTATCAACTACTCTTATCACTTCTTTTTAGCACGAGGTCTGACAAATCAAGATTATGGCCTATTGAATGCCTATCTCGCACTCCTCGGCTTACTACTTATTATCGGTAGCGCGGTTCAATGGATTGTCACAAGAAATCTAGGGCAACAAATTGCCACCGATTATCGGTACATCCAACGATCACTTCTACTTTTTGCTGTAGCGATATCTGTTGTATTATTCTTACTTATCCCATATATTCTTCCTTTATCTAGAATTAACCTTTTTTTCCTTTTCGTCACGGTGTTTTTCCACATTCTCGTGTCATTTCGACGAGGTGTCTTACAGGCGAATGAACGGTTTTACGCGCTCACCTTATCCTACTATGTAGAGGCCATCACGAAAGTAATGGTCACTTGGATTTTCCTTGAACAGTTAGACATCACGTTAGCGTTAATCGGGATTTTAATCGGAATGATTTTGACCTATGTCATGAGTACGAGACAAGCTGACTTCCCTGAAGCGACTGGTGAAAAACAGTTCCACGGGTTATTTCAGCTCATTCACGTTCAAATCGTTATGACGTTATTTTTTTCGGTTGACAGCCTGCTCGTCACGTTGTTCTTTCCTGACCTAGTTGGTGACTACTCGGTCAGTCTTCGTTTCAGTCAACTCGTCCTATTCGTCTGCCTCTCTGTTTTCCAAGTTATTCTGCCTCGACTTAGCCGGGCATCTGAAACACCTACTTTTTTGTCTTTTGAGCGTACTGTTTTCCGGTTGCTTCTTGCAGCACTTGTCATTGTTACCGTGACGTATTATGTCATGATTCCGTCAATCGTACCTTTGTTTTTCGGTCAAGGATATGACCAGGCCGGCTATTTCGTCCGGTATATGATTTTCACTTATATCGGAATTATCATTGTTCAGTACGAGGCGATGCTACAGTTCATTTCGCGAAATCATCGTTACTTACGTTGGTATTGGGCTTTATTTATTGTCTTCCTGACAGCCCTCTTTTTATTCCGACAATCCATTGAAACCTGGTTGCTCGCTCAAGCTGTCGTCTTACTCGGCGGATCTCTCTTACTACGTGCACGCTTTAACTATGAACGGCATCAACTGCTCAAGGAGGAATCACGATGAAACCTACTTTACTCTGCCTTTCTTGGCGAGATATCCATCACCCAAATGCCGGTGGCGCCGAAGTATTCACCCATGAAATGTTGAAGTATGTTTCATCTCGATTTAATATCATCCATTTGTCTCCGCAGATTGAAGGGAGAGAAGATGAGGAATGGACGGATGGGGTACGTTACATTCGAAAAGGAACGAATGTAACGAGTATCGTCGAGGCACGTCGATATTATAAATCACACGAAAAGCAAATCGACCTTGTCATTGACCAAATGAACACACACCACTACTTCACACCACTTTATGTCCCAGCGTCTAAACGTGTGTTATTTATCCACCAATTGACACGTGAAATTTGGCGAATCAATCTCTCGCCACCTGTCTCATGGCTCGGGGCTTTGAGTGAAACGACACGATTGCGTCTCTATCAACATAACGATGTTTTAACGGTAAGCCAATCGACCGCCGATGACTTGATTGATGTCGGAATTCCCGCGCATCGTATCGAAATATTACCCGAAGGATTGAATTTCACACCATGGCCTGAAACAAAATGGCGCTCGAAAGAATTGAATCCAACATTTTTGTACGTCGGAAGGATGTCCGCTTACAAAGGGATTGATGACGCGTTTAAAGCTTTTTTGTCTATCAAACGTGATTTTCCGACCGCTCAACTATGGATTATCGGGAAGAAAAATGAGGCATACGTTGAACAACATCTCAACCCGCTCATCCCGAGCGAGGTTCAACGTGACATTCACTATTTCGGCTTTGTCAGTGAGGAAGAAAAGCTAGAACGAATGAGTCGAGCGACGGCCTTACTCTTTCCATCTCGACGCGAAGGATGGGGCTTGACTGTAAGTGAAGCAGCTGCCGTCGGAACACCGACCATCGTCTATGATGCTCCTGGTTTACGTGACGCTGTCCAATACGGAAAACTCGGTTATATGACGATGCAAAACACACCAGACGCGCTTGCCTTAGAGATGCGACGTTGTTTAAACGATTCAGGCCATTATGAGCGTGTGAGGCACGATGCTCATGCATTTGCGAAAACGTTGCAATGGAGTCGTACCGGTTCTTGTTTTGAGCATTGGCTCACTCGAAAACTTAATATTTCGACTCAAGAAGGGAGAACCTCATGATTGGAATTGCGATGTCCACATACTGTAACGCAGAAATAATCAACGAGACTATTGAATCTATTCAACGACAAACCGCAGCATTTGTCTGTGTGATTGCAGATGACGGCTCGACCGATCATACGGTAGACGTCATGCGTCAATTGACCAAAGACGACGACCGCTTTATCATCTTGCCACTTCCACACGGTGAACGTGGAATTGCTCGTAAAGAAGCGATTGGGAAACTTAAATCACTGCCTATCGATTTTTTGTACGTCATCGACTCTGACATGGTGCTATCAGAGGGTCTGTTGACCAGTTGCGTCCTTTATCTTCAACACAACGAAGATGTCGGCGCACTAGTCATTCCTGAACAAGCATATAGCACGTATGATAATTTCTTCACGAAAGTAAAAGTGTTTGAACGAAATTTGTTCCAAATCCCTGAAGAACAGATTGATCGGCGTTCAATCGAGGCAGCTCGATTTTGGCGAATTGAGGCATATGAAGCATCTGGTGGCATTAATCCGACTCAGATTAGTTTCGAAGAGACACAGCCCACGATTCGTTACGTCCAGAGCGGCGGGGCGATTCGACGGGCAACGTTCACGTCTGTCAAACATAACGAGAAACAAGTAACACTTCACAATTTGCTCGAAAAGAAAAGATATTACTTCCAGGTCATGCCGCAAACCCTTGAAACAGAAGAAGGAGGCTTTCGTAAAGCAATCTCGCGCTGGTATTTTTTCAGGCCGGTTTTGTATCATTCGGCTAACTTAAAAAAATATAGACGACATCCAATTTTAGCAATCGGTGTCGCCTACATGTATGTTCGTTTGACTTGGGTCGGTGTATATCAATTAATTACCCATAAGTTCGGGAAAAATGCCCCCGCGACTGGTACAAAATAAATTCTCCATACTGTGTCGGAATGGCAAAGCGTTTCATTTCGTTTGTTTCAGGCGCATTGAAAGGAACCATCAGGCTCTCTGCACTGATTACCTCACCATTTTCATAAAACAAACAATATGCATGTCCTAAATCATCTAAAAACTTCGTCAACAGTTCTGCGACCCGATGCTTGTTTGTTTTTAAGTTCACGGCCTCTTTTCCAATGTCTTGAATAACTCGTATCATAAACTGATCGATTTTGATGGGCTTCGTCATAATCCGTTTAACGTTCCCATAGTTCACCGAGGCAATCAACGTATGCGTATGCGTATAATCCGTCAACACAATCTGATGAATCAGCGGATAATTTTTCTTAATATACGCCAACAACTCGACTCCATCCGTTTGTGGCAATCTCAGCTCAGTGATGACAACATCAATATCGCTCATTTTTAAAATGTTTACTGCTTCTGTCGCTTCTGTCGCTTCAAACATAATTTCACCTTGCTGTGTCAATAAACGGGACAACGTCTTTCTCGTATCATCATGCGGTTCGACGAGTAGATAGTTTGCCATGATCAGTACCTCCATAATTTTAAATGAGAAAGGATGTCTCGCCTATGAAACTCCTCTTATTATCAGGTGGATCCGGAAAGCGTTTATGGCCACTTTCAAATGATGTCAACTCCAAACAATTTATCCGGCTGTTAGACGATGGGAATGGTGCAAAGCAATCGATGATCGAACGTGTCTTTCAACAGTTAAACGATATGGATTTTGCAAAAGACGCGTATATTTTGACGAATGCCCAGCAACAGGACGCCATTGTTTATCAGATTGGGACGGAAGTAAACATTATCACGGAACCTAGTCGACGCGACACGTTCCCTGCTATCGTTTTAGGCGCCAGTTATTTAAATGAACAACAGATTGATTCGGACGAGACCATTTTAGTTATGCCGGTGGACGCCTATGTGGATACACGTTTCTTTAAATATTTTCCGCAAATCGACAAAGCTGTTCAACAGAGCAACGGGGCGATTCATTTGATTGGGGTTACCCCACTCCATCCGACTTCAAAGTACGGATATATCGTTCCGAACGAAACAACACAAGTCTCATCCGTACGACTCTTTCAAGAAAAACCTGATGTAGAGGTCGCCAAAGCACTTATTCAACAAGGTGCGCTTTGGAACTGCGGGGTGTTCGCTTGTAAACTCCACACGTTATTGGACCAATTAAATGAATTACAGCTCCCCCTCACGTATAGCGAACTATCGCCACATTATGATCAGCTTGAAAAAACTTCGTTTGATTATGCCGTGGTCGAACACGCTGAATCAGTGTTTGTTCATCGATATAACGGATATTGGAAAGATTTAGGAACGTGGAATACATTAACTGAGGAAATGACTGAAACAAGCCACGGTCAAGTCGAATTGTTTGATTCAGAAAATACACATGTAATTAATGAATTGAATTTACCGTTGCTTGGAATCGGCTTAAATGATCTTGTCGTCGCAGTGAACGCCGATGGAATTTTAGTAGCAACCAAGGAATCGACTCCTCAATTAAAAGATTATTTAGCTGCCTCAGATCATTATCCGAAATTTAAATGGAAACGTTGGGGCCAGTCGGAAGTGATTCATCACGAAACACTTGCTTCCGGTCACTACAGCGTCACACGCCGAATGTTTGTACATGCGGACAAAGAATTGAGTTATCACTATCACGAAATGACAGATACAATTTGGACAATCTTACAAGGAAGTGCGGTAGTAACCATCGATGGACAAACGTTCGAAGCCAAACCGACGGATGTCATTACGATCAAAAAAGGAGCAGCCCACACGCTCAAAGCACATGAAAACCTTATTCTTATTGAGGTGCAACATTCGGAGACGCAGACACTTGATGACGTTTGCGCTGTGCCACTCCCGCAGGATAGACGGTCGTGACGCGATGTGTCGTTGGAACGGGGATTTCACTTGTGATTACTTCCACCTGGCCAGTAATCGAGTGAGGTCCTTTTCCCTTGGGGATAAAATAATGTTCTCCCGCTTGGATTTTTCGCCCACCCTCTTTACTGTGGACGTACCCGTGTCCAGAGAGGACAGATAATAATTGGAATGTCTCAGATTGTTCTAACGCGAACGAAGCGCCATCAACTTGATATCGGCGAATCGTAAAAGCTGGTTTCGAAATGAGCTCTGTCATTCTTTCAGCTGGTAAATTTGTTTGAATTAAATCACGAGTCTGTAATTCCGGAATTGTCATGACTTCAATTGCTTTATCGATGTGAAGTTCGCGAAGCATACCAGCATCATCCGTTCGTTCAAAATCATAAAGACGGTATGTGCGATCGCTCGTTTGTTGAATTTCTAGAAGTACAATCCCTGGCCCAAGTGCATGAACCGTACCGCTAGGAATATAAATAAAATCTCCTTTCTTTACGGAGCGCTTTTTTAAGCGAGTCGCCCATTCTTTATTGTCAACGCACGTATAAACCTCTTGCCTCATTCGGAATGTGTGTCCAATAATGATTTCAGCACCCGGTTCTGCATCCACTATATACCAGCACTCATCTTTTCCAAATTCTTCTTGCTCCAATTTTTGAGCTTGCTCATCATTCGGATGAACCTGTACCGATAAATATGAGCGTGCATCTAACAGTTTGATATGAAGAGGAAAGGTCTCAAACGGGTAATGACCGAATAAGGCAAGTCGTTCCGTTTCCCATAGATGTGCAAGTGTCTGACCGATATACGGACCGTCTTCAAACACCGTCATGCCATTCGGATGAGCTGAAACGCCCCAACATTCACCAATATCGCCTGGCGGTAGTTCAAAATCAAATAGCGTCTCTAATTGACGTCCTCCCCAAATACGATGCTTGAATACCGGTTTGAGTTTATACATACAAGTTGCGTTTCCATAAAAGAGAAACGACTCCTCCTTTCGAATATAATTATTCTAAATATACCCTTAATAAGGCATCTTTTACTCATTTTTTCCCAA
The DNA here is from genome assembly GCF_004336985.1 of Exiguobacterium sp. SL-9. Lineage (GTDB taxonomy): Bacteria > Bacillota > Bacilli > Exiguobacteriales > Exiguobacteriaceae > Exiguobacterium. The sequence goes on along the minus strand of NZ_SJUO01000003.1, from coordinate 76,562 downwards.
CTCAATATGCTTATTACACAATTTATGAATAAAAAAAACTCGCTCTCAATCGATTAAAAAATCTGAAGAGATCGAGTCTGCTGACTATTTATTTAATTAACTCGAGATCGACTGGGATATTCTCTTCCACTGTCTCCCCTTTTAAGTGGTTCACAGCGGCTTCGACACCGAGCTTTCCGATTTCGGTCGGTTTTTGAGCGACCGTCGCAGCCATCGTTCCGTCTTCGACCGCCTTGACCGCATCATCCGTCGCATCAAAGCCGATGACTTTCACGTCTTTCAATCCTGCACTGTTGAGCGCCTGCACGGCACCGAGTGCCATTTCATCGTTGTGCGCGAATACGGCGACGATGTCTTTATTGTCTTGGAGGATATTCTCCATAACCGTCAACCCTTGAGCGCGGTCAAAGTTCGCCGATTGTTTGGCAACGACATCGAGCTTTCCATCGATTGCTTCGTTAAACCCTTGGCCGCGATCACGTGTCGCTGACGCCCCAGGAATCCCTTCAAGTTCAATAACTTTCCCACCTTCGCCGACGAGTTCGACCATGTACTCACCAGCAAGTTTTCCGCCAGCGACGTTATCTGACGCCACGTGTGCGACGACATCGCCTGACTCGGCGTTCCGGTCGACCGTGATGACCGGGATGCCCGCATCGTTCGCACTTTGAACGGCCGCGCCGACTGCTTCCGAATCGGTCGGGTTGATGAGAATCAAATCCATCCCTTTTTGAATCATGTCTTCGACGTCGCTCACTTGTTTGGCCGCGTCATTTTGAGCGTCCGCCACGGTGAGTGTCGCGTCGAGTTGCTTCGCTTCTTCTTCCGCCCCGTCTTTCAATGCGACGAAGAACGGGTTATTTAGTGTCGAAATCGAGAGCCCGATTTTGAAGTCCCCATCTTTTGTCTCTTGCTCCGAACTTGTCCCCGGTTGTTCCGTCGAACAAGCCGCCATGACGACCATTGTCAATACGAGTAGCCAAGCTGTCCATTTTTTCATCTTCCGTTTCCCCTTTCGATGATTAAGCGTTTTGTTTCCGATCGAGCAATACCGCGAATAAAATGACGGCCCCTTTGACGACGAGTTGGAAAAATGACGAGACGCCAAGAAGGTTCAAACCGTTGTTCAACGTGCCGATAATGAGCGCCCCGATGAGCGTCCCGACAATCCAACCACGCCCTCCAGCAAGACTCGTTCCCCCGAGAACGACCGCCGCGATGGCGTCAAGTTCATATGACGTCCCGGCCGTCGGTTGGGCCGAGTTGAGACGCGACGTCAAGATAATTCCTGCGAGCGCTGCCAGCATACCCGACAACGAGTAAATCATGACTTTGACTTTATTGACCCCGATGCCCATCAGTTTAGCGGCTTCCTCGTTGCCACCGATCGCGTACGTGTGGCGACCGAACGTCGTCTTTTTCAAAATGAAATAGAGGACGCCGAACGCGATCAACATCGTAATCGCCGGTACCGGGATAATCCAGAAATAGCCACGGCCGAGCATCTCGAACCACGTCGAGTCGCCTAAACCGGTAATCGGACGACCATCCGTATAGACGAGCGTCAAGCCTCGGTAAATCGTCATCGTCGCCAGTGTCGCGATGAACGGTGCGACTTTTCCGTACGTGATGACGGCACCGTTGAATGCACCGAGCACAGCTCCGGCAATCAATCCAAGTGCGATCGCCATAATCGCGTGTTGCCCATCGACCATCATACCGGCCACAAACGCCGACGATAGCGCCAGGATCGAACCGACCGACAAGTCGATGCCGCCTGTCAAAATGACGAACGTCATCCCGAACGCAATCAGCGCGTTGATCGAGACTTGGCGTAAGACGTTAAAGATGTTGTTCAATGAGAGAAAACCTGGCTCGAGCGCGGTCACCACAACGATGATGGCGAGCAAACCGAACAACGGTCCAAGTTTTTGCCCCCAACCAAGCTTTTGCGGTCGCCCTAATGCAGTCGCTGCTTTCAATTCCATATCATTGTCCCCCTGTCGCGTATGTCATGACTTTTTCTTGCGTCGCCTCGTCTTTCGTTAACGTCCCCGTGACGACGCCTTCTCGCATGACGACAATCCGGTCACTCATCCCGAGCACTTCAGGTAAATCGGACGAGACCATGATGATGGCGACACCCGATTCAGCGAGTTCACTCATGATCGTATAGATTTCTTTCTTCGCCCCGACGTCGACACCGCGCGTCGGTTCATCGAGAATCAAGACGTCCGGCTCGGCGCCGAGCCATTTACCAAGGACGACTTTTTGTTGGTTCCCACCCGAGAGCGACTTCACTTTTTGCTCCATCGAATGGTGCTTGACGCGCAGTTTTTTCAAATACCCGTCCGCGAACTGCTCCTCTGCTTGACGCGAGATGATCGTCCCTTTCGCTCGTTTGTCGAGCGTCGGCAGCGATAGGTTTTCGCGCAATGAGAAGTCGAGGAGCAACCCCTCGCCTTTCCGGTCTTCCGTCAAAAAGGCGATGCCGTGTCGGATGGCGTCGACTGGCTGCTTGATCCGGATTTCTGTACCGTTCAATTTGACGATGCCGGCTTTGGCCCGGTCGGCTCCGAACAAGGCGCGCATCACCTCGGTGCGTCCGGCTCCCATGAGTCCCGAGAACCCGACAATCTCACCAGCCCGAACGTCGAACGAGACATTGTGGAACCGGTTACCTATCAATCCATCCACTTCAAGGACAACGTCTCCGATGGTCGCGTTGCGATCCGGATACCGTTCGCCAATCTCACGTCCGACCATCTCTTTCACGATTTCTTCAAACGATGTGTCGTCGATGCGGTGTGTCCCAATTGACACCCCGTCGCGGAGGACGGTGATGCGGTCGCACAGTTCAAAGATTTCTTCCATCCGGTGCGAGATATAGATGATGGATACACCTTGGTCCCGTAACGCCCGCGACACCGAAAATAACGCGCGAATCTCTCGGTCGGTCAAGGCGGCAGTCGGCTCATCCATGACGATGACTTTCGCATCCGTCATGAGTGCCTTCGTGATCTCGATCATCTGTTGTTGGCCGACAGACAAGTTCTTGGCGAGCTCATCGACTTCCATGAACACGTTCAGTTCCGCTAAGTACTCTCGTGCCCGTCGTTTCATCTCTTGCTGTTTGATGACACCGAACGGACCCGTCAATTCTCGACCAAGGAACAAGTTTTCCATCACCGTCAATTCCGGTAGTATGTTCAACTCCTGATGAATAAAAGCGATACCTGCTCGTTCGGCTTCTTTCGGATGTTTAAACTGACGTATGGCCCCATCGATGACCACTTCGCCTTCATCCTGTGCGTGAAGACCGGTCATGACTTTCATGAGCGTCGACTTCCCGGCCCCATTTTCGCCCATCAACGCATGAATTTCGCCGGGTAACAATTCGAAGTCGACGCCTTTCAATACACTGACCGGACCGAACGACTTATGGATGCGCTTCAACTGGATGTGCATCGAACCCCTCCTTAAAATAAAACGCCGGCGTGCAAAATGACGTTCGCGTACGGTGTCGCTTCCCCTGTTCGAATGACGACTTTCGCCTGTTCGACTTCGCGTTTGAACGCCTCGTGCGAGCACGTTTTCACCGTGTCGAACCGTTCAGTCAATGCTTTGGCGATCGGTTCGTTCTCGGTGAACATTTCATCGGCTACGGTGATCTGTTCGATGACCATGTCCGCCTCGACGGCATCGAGCACATCGAGAAATGATGGTTCGCCTAGTCGGAGCGCCAAATCGACTCGCGCCACACCGTTAGGAATCGGTAATCCGCAGTCCGCGATGACAATCGTGTCCGTATGCCCCAAGTCGGCAAAAATTTTCGTCAAATGACTATTGAGTATTCCATGTTTTTTCATCACACTCGCTCCAATCGTCTTGTGACATCATCTCGTTTCGGCATGCCGCCTTGGGCTCCGAACCCTTCCACACTCAAACCTGAAGCGACGACGGCAAACCGCGCAGCTTCTTGTAACTGGTTCCCTTCCACGAGGGAAACTGCGAGAGCACCGTTGAACGTATCCCCAGCCCCGGTCGTATCGACGACGTTGGCCGAAATCGCCGGGATGTGTTGAATCATCTCACCGTCAAAGAAACGGACGCCGTTGACGCCTTCCGTCACAATCAGCTTGTTCGGATAGCGCCGCAATAGATCTTCAAGCGGCATATCCCCAAACAAGTCACGGCACTCATGCTCGTTCGGTGTCACGTATGTCACATTCTCAAACAATGTATCCGTGAGCGCTTGTGACGGCGCCGGGTTCAACAGGACCGGGATGTTGCGGGACCGGCAGTATGCACTCACTTGTTCAACCGTCTCCATCGGAATCTCGAGCTGGAGCAAGACGAGTGTGTGTTCATCAAGCAATTGGTCGAGCTCTGTCTCTGTGAAACGCACTTGTTTGTTCGCCGATTGGACGACGACAATCGAATTATCGCCTTCGGCGAGCACGATGTGCGCCGTCCCAGTCACTTCGTCATCGATTGTCTGTAAGTGGCTCGTTCCGACTCCGTTCTGTTCAAAGTTTTGGTTTATACGCTGTCCGAATTCATCGGACCCGATACAACCGACCATCTCGACTTGTGCTCCGAGTCGGGCGGCAGCCACTGCTTGGTTGGCCCCTTTTCCACCAGGTACTGTCTGGAACGTCTGCCCGATAACAGTCTCTCCTGCATGCGGACGTTTAGCTGTCGTGACAACTAAATCCATCGATACACTTCCGATGACCACAATCCGGTTCATGTGTCATGCCCCTTTCGTTTCGTCGTCTGTCGTTCCGTCAACGTGACAGGTAACAAGATTTCTTTCGTCGCCGTCTCTTTTTTCTCAATCAAATCAAGGAGTCGCTCTGTCGCGCGACGTCCCATCTCATAAATCGGTTGCGCGATCGTCGTGAGCGGGGGCGACGTCATCTCGCCGAGCTCAATCCCGTCGTAGCCGATGATTTGTAAGTCTTCCGGCACCCGTACGTTCCGACGTAATGCTTCCTGCAACACGGCGGCGGCGATGACATCATTGGCGGCAAACACCCCATCGAACGGCCAATGCTCATCAAACAACGTTTGGGACGCAGTGAGTGCCTCTTTGAACGTGAAACTCGAATGCGTCATGCCAACGAGATGCTCGCCCGCCACATCAAGAAAGCCGTCGGTCCGGCGCTTTACCGTTTGAAGATGCTCAGGGCCCCCGATATGAGCGAGCCTTGTCGCACCACAACTCAACAATGTCTCGGCTGCGAGCCGTCCGCCCTCGTACCCGTCCGAGATGACGGCATCGATCCCGGATTTGACGATACGGTCGAGCGCGACCATTGGTAACTCTAACTTTTCATAGTTCGGATTGTCCGAATGGTTCGTCGTGATGATCAGCCCATCGACATGCATCGTCTGGAGCGCGATCAAGTACGTCTGTTCTTTCGCAAGTTGCTCGTCCGTGTTGCACAGAACGACTTGATAGCCGTGTTGATTCGCCACGTCTTCGATGGCTCGGGCCAGCTGTGGAAAGAACGGGTTGGTGATATCCGGCATAATCAAGCCGATCAAACCCGATGTTTTGGTGAATAAGGAACGAGCGACCCGGTTCGGCGCGTAGTCGAGCTCGGCGATGGCCCGCTCGACGGCTTCCCGCGCCTCTGCACTCACATAGCCGTTATTGTTCATGACACGGGACACGGTCGCGACAGAAACGTTCGCCCGTTTGGCCACTTGTTTGATTGTCGCCATCTCGGCCCCTCCTTTTGGTAACGCTTACAAACACATCATAATGTGTAACCGGTTACATATCAAGTATTAATTTTTCTGCATTCAAAAAACGTCTGACTCATCGTTGAGCCAGACGTTCCTCATACGTTTCTTTCGTCACGACATAGATGAGGCTTTGGACGGTACGCCCGTCTAAGCGCGTCAACTGTTGAGGTGTCGTGAACGCGTACGTGAAACCGGTCTTCTCGACGACACGACGTGACTGGTCGTTGAAGTCAAAGTGACCGCACCAGATGCGTTCGAGGCCGAGGTCCTCAAAACCGTGTCGCATCACTTCACGGACAGCTTCCGGGATATAGCCTTTTCCCCAGTAGGTCGGGCTTAACACGTAGCCAATCTCGCGCTGCCGGTCATGCTGAATCTCTGGGTCCGGACGGCGATCATGCAACCCGAGACTGCCGATGACCTCACCTGTCTCTTTTAACGTAATCGCCCAAACATCTTGGTCTTGTTGAAATAGTCGGATGACGTCGCGTGTCTCGTCGACCGATTGATGCGGCGCCCAACCCGCCTTCGGCCCGACCCGCTCGTCTTTCGCATAGTCAAACATCGGTTCGGCATCCTCGAGTTGAAATGCCCGTAGCCGGAGTCGATCTGTAACAAGTTGAATCATAGTGTTCTTCCTTTCTGTCGTTTCCCTCGGATTCGTTCCGGGAATGAATCCATGAGGAGGGATCACGATGCCGTTTGATTATGATTTAGATTTTGACACGATTGATTTCCGCAAACAACCCGGCCTGTATCGGGTCGGACGCGGCGAGCAAGGTGTGTTGCTCGTCGAACCTTATAAAAGTGAGATTTTGCCACATTGGCGCTTCAAAACGCCCGACATCGCTCGACAGTCTGCCGATGAGATCATGGAACTGTTCGAAAAATACCGAGCCGCTGATGATTTTGTCGGCATGGATATGGCTCGCAAATTCATCCAAATGGGCTATACCCGGGCGAGACGTTACGCCAACTACAAAGGCGGCCGCAAATATAAAGACGATGGTGACATCCACGACCGACAAATCGACGAGGAAAAAGCGGAATCGGCCCGCATCTTCAAAGAGCGATGGGACGAGATTCGAGCTGACGCGGACTACTTGAAACGAAAAAAAGCCCATCAGAAACAGTACGGCTGATTATTGGTTCATGACAAGAAAACAGGTCTGCTTTTTTTCAAACGACGCGACATGTCGAAACCCTAGCTGCTCATAAAGATGGATGGCCCGTCGATTGAACGCGGCCACTGTCAAGCGGAGTGGTTTGCCTTCACGCGCCGCTTCTCGCATCACCATCCGAACGAATTGGCGGCCATGCCCTTGGCCGGTTCGGTCAGGATGCATGCCGAGGCCGATATCGGTATAGGTGTCGTCGTAGACGTATGTATCATTCGGCACTTGAGCGTAAACGCCCAGACAATAGAAGCCGATCAACGCCCTGTCATGGACGGCTCGGTACGCCATCAGTTCATCGAGCCCTTCTGCTGAGGCTTCTTGGTTATAGAAATCATATGGTGCCTCGTACGTCCACGCTTGAATCGCGTGGGCGTCTTGTCGCGTCATCGGGCGAATGTCCATGACAACCTCCTTTCTCACATCTCCTTTTGTTCGTGTTCAGGGGCGTAAATTCCTCCATGCATCAAAAAAGGATGGGTCGCCCCATCCTCACTTCCGTGTCCACGTCGCCGTGATATCGACATCGGCCGCGTGCATCAAATTATTGATTGGGCACCGGGCCTCGACGCCTTTCTGGAGCGCCGCAATCCGTTCATCCGACTCAGTCGTGTCGAGAACGATGTTGATGTGTACTTTTTCAAAATACGTCCGCACCCCTTCGACGCCTTGGAAGCCGCGCGGGTCGAGTGTTCCTTCAGTCACGAACGTCACCCCGTCGTAGTTGAAGTCTTGATCTTGAGCCACGTAAGCGATCATGATCGTCGTACACGATGATAACGCTCCAAGTAAGTATTCGAGCGGGTTCGGACCGGCGTCCGTCCCGCCGAGACGTTCCGGCTCATCGACAACGAACGGTTCGAGGTCACGCACGTGCACTGTCGTCTTCACACTCGTCGCTTCCCCTTCAGCACGCATCGTCACTAACGGTTTTTCAGTCATCTCGTCTCCTCCTCTATCATCACACTATCTTCCTTACCGTTCCCGTTATCTCGGTCCGTGTAACACGTCATCATAAATCGCATAATCATTTTTCCCTTGCTGCTTGATTTGATACATCGCCTGGTCGGCTTTATGAATGAGTGTGTCCAAGTCAGCCCCTTGCTCCGGTGAGACACTGACTCCGATACTCGCGCGAATCGGAAGCGTCTCTCGTCCGAGCCGGAACGGCCGCTCCGTCAACAGCGACTGCAAGCGCTCGACGAACGCGACGATGTCTTCGGTCTCAACGTGCGTCAAATAAATATAAAACTCATCTCCACCGACGCGCGAGGCCAGTCCCGTGTCCGGTGTCGCTGTCTCGAGCAGTGCGCCGATATGAATGAGAAAATCATCGCCGACTTGGTGGCCGTATGTGTCATTGATTCCTTTAAAACCATCGAGGTCAATCACAACAAGAGCGACCGAGTCTGCGTGCAATAGCGCTTGATCGGCCTGTTCATAGAACGCCCGGCGATTCGCAAGTTTCGTGAGCGGGTCGTGATAGGCAAAGAAACGAATCGACTGTTCGGCTTCTTTGAATGTGTGGACGTCTCGAATCAAAATCATGCCGTGGATTTTCTGGTCGATATAGACGAAATCACCATCGATGACAACGTAACGCTCTTGTCCTGACTTCGTCAGAATCTTCGTTTCGAACTCAAGAAACTTCTTGTGTGCTTGGAAATGTTGGCTGTAGTGATCACACCATTCTTCCCGTTTCTTCTCAGGTAACAAGTCGACAAAGCGTTCATTGACGACGCGTACCGTATGGAACAACATGCGCGCGGCCGGGTTTGCACTCTCGATGCGACCGGTATCATCGACGAGCAGGATTGCCGATGGGTTCAAGTTGTAGAGCGTGCTATACCGTTTAGCATATGAAGCAAGGAAGTCAAGCCGATTCATCGCCACTACGAGAACGACCGCCCAGACGAGTCCACCGTACATATACCCATACGGTGGCATGCTTCCGCGGAACTGGAAATAACCGAAGATGATGTCCCAGATGAGAACGGCGACAGCCGTCCAAATGAGCATGCGCAAGACGCGTTGATGTTCGAATCGGTTAGCGCGTTTGAGTGCGTAGACGAGCAACAGGATGATCAAGAAATGAAAGATGTTGCCGACGGTCATTGTCGTCAAATATGACGCATTGAACTCAGGGTAAATCCAAACACCAACTTGGTCGAAGCGCTGACTGTTCAAGATGTTCTCTTGGCGGATAAACGTCAACGCGACCGGGACGAGTGGTAAATAAATGACATACGGATACATCCATTTTGGCAGTTTCGCCCCGACACCCGTCACTTTGAAGATGAAGTGGACCGAACAGACGAAAATCAAAATGCCGGCGTTACCGAACCAATAGGTGACGAAGGCGGGACTCGCTTCAATCGGGGATAAATGGCGCCCGAACTCGGCCAAGAACAACATCGCATAGCCAAACACAAACAAGCTGAGCAACCGATGCTCGACTCGGCGTGGATTGCGGAGTAACACATCAAGGGCAAGGTGGCTCAATAAAAATGCCGGAAACAAATACACGGCCATATAGAGGAACAATGTGGTCACGAATAGACCCCTTTCTTCTGATAAATCCATCTTTATATTTTCTATATCGGTCGAAACGATTCCTTTCTCGAGTTCACGGACAATTCCATACAAAAAGCGAGTGGACCAAGTCCACTCGCTGTCGTCATCTCGTTTATAATGTGTCTTTAATTGACGTGTCGCCTTTGACGAGATCAATTGCTTTATTTTTCGCGTTGTCGTGCCCAATCACGTGAGCGAGGAACGCTGCGACGTCCGCACGTGGGACTTCGCCCGTGTCGACGTCCCCCACCTTCACGTTGTCGGTACCTGCGTCATCGGTGAGAGCACCTGGGCGGACAATCGTATACGTGAGCCCGCTCTCCTCAAGCAGACGATCGGCATGGTGTTTCGCGACGTAATATGGCTTCATCTCTTCCGGCCACGCCGAACGATCTTCCGCCTTCAAAGCGCTCACCATGACGAACTGTTTAACGTTCCCATTCGCCTGAGCCGCCTCGATACTTTTTGCCGCACCGTCAAGGTCGATCAAGAGCGTCTTGTCAGCCCCGGTACTGCCACCCGAACCGGCTGCGAAGACGACCACGTCCATGCCAGACATCGCCTGTTCAAGTGACGAGACGTCGCCTTCTAAGTCGCCTAACACGGCTTGGTAACCTTTTGACTTGAAGTCATCAAGTTGCTCTTGTTTGCGAACCATGGCCGTGACTTGATGTTTCCCTTCCTCGTGCAATCGTTCCATAAGTTGTTTCCCAATTTGTCCATTTGCGCCTATTACAAATACGTTCATCTGTCTTCCTCCTCGATTTGAATTCAGAGACAAGCGAAACGCCGTGTGGCTAAAGCCACATCCGGTGCAGAAGCGATGGACGAGATGACGGCAACGCCGTCCGCCCCGTCTTTCCGAATTAGCGGGACGTGTTCCGGTAAAATGCCACCAATCCCCACGATTGGCAGCTCGCGATACGTGTCTCGAACTTGACGGATGAGCACTGTACCATTGACTGCCCCGGCATCTTCTTTCGAATGTGTCGGGTAAACCGGTCCGATGCCTACGTAATCCGCATATTCAATCGCCGCAGCCGCTTCTTCGATCGTATGAACCGAGACGCCGAGCCATTTGCCCGGGCCAATCCGTTCCCGAACGCGTGCAGCCTCGGCATCGTCTTGCCCGATATGCACGCCGTCCGCATCAATGCGTTCTGCCAAGGCGACATCGTCATTGATGATGAACGGGACGTCGTACGAACGACAAAGCGTCTGCAGCGCTCTCGCCATCGTTTCTTTTTTATCCCCATACAGTGCCTCTTTACCTTTTTCACGAAATTGAAAACATGTCACGCCACATTGGAGTGCCGTTTCGACCGTCTGAAGTAAATCTTTTGTATTCGGTGTCCCACAAACAAAGTAGAGACGCAACTGTTCAGCGATGGTTCGTCGTGATGGATTCAATCGTCACATCCTCCTCTCCATACATCGCATATGCCCAATGGTTGGTCGGCCCATGCCCGGCGCCGATGTCGAGTCCGTGAGAGATGGCGCTTTGGATAAAGCGCTTGGCGGTCACCGTCGCTTCTAAGATGGAATACCCTTTGGCAAGTTCCGCCGTGAGTGCGGCTGAAAACGTACAACCGGTGCCGTGCGTATCGTTCGTCTGGATGCGCGGAGTCGACAATATGAACGCCCCCGACTCCGTCATGACTAAGTCTTCCGCAGATTCACCTTCCATGTGACCACCCTTTAAAACGACAGCGCGCACGCCGTACGTTAACATTCGCTCCGCTGCCTCAAGACGGTCTTCAAAAGTCCGAATCCTCATCCCGGTCAACACTTCCGCTTCTGGCACGTTCGGTGTGACAACGGTCGCGAGCGGCAAAAGAGACGTCTTGAGCGCCTCGACCGCAGAATCTTGAAGGAGCGAGGCCCCTCCTTTCGCAATCATGACCGGGTCGACGACGAGCCGGTTCAACGCGTGACGACGCACCCCGGCAGCGACTACCTCGATACGCGCCGCATCGAACAACATCCCGGTCTTGCACGCCGCAATCGTAAAGTCTGAACCGATTGCATCGAGTTGCTGTGTGACGAGTTCTGGAGATATCGCCTCGACTCCGTGCACTCCGCATGTGTTTTGTGCCGTGACAGCCGTCAAGACGCTCGTTCCGAACACCTCGAGCTCTTGGAACGTTTTCAAATCGGCTTGGATTCCTGCGCCACCGCCTGAATCCGAACCGGCAATCGTCAATACTTGGGGCCGCATCATGACACTACCTCGATTCGATCACTCGGCAACTCGACGGCTGTCATCTTGCCGAGTTCGTTCAAGAAATGAACGGGGAAGTCGCCCGGTCCGTCAGCCAAAGCGGTTGCTAGTTCGCCGCACCGGGCATAGCCGGCGAGTGCTGTCGCCGTAGCCGTGACCGCATCACGTTCGACTGCGAGAAACGCACCGACGACGGCACTCAGTAAGCAACCGGTCCCTGTCGTCCGAGCCATCGCTTCGGTGCCGCCTTTGATTTCAATCGTCACGTCCCCGTCGCTGACGACGTCCGTCTCTCCCGTCACGGCAATGACACAGTTGTAGCGCCGGGCCGCCTCACGCGCGATTTGATTCAAATCGTCCCGCGTCTCGCCCGCATCCACGCCGCGTGATGCCGCGTCGAGACCAATCAATGTCGCGATTTCCCCGGCATTCCCACGAATGACCGTCACGCGGACTTGCTGCAGAATCGCCTTGGCGACGTCGCGTCGGAATGAGGTCGCCCCGACCCCGACCGGATCAAAGACGACCGGACGACCCGCTTGATTCGCCGCCTGACCGGCTCGAATCATCGTACGTTCCGTCATCGCATCGAGTGTACCGATATTGAGCACGAGCGCATCGCTCACAGATGCCATCTCGGCCACTTCTTCGACAGCAGACGCCATGACCGGGGCCGCACCGATGGCGAGCAACCCGTTCGCTGAAAAGTTGGCGACGACGATATTCGTGATGTTGTGGATGAGTGGCCGTTCGGACCGAACGTTGTCCCATAGATCTCGCTTCATCGTCTCACCCCCGTCGGTAACGTCCATGACTCAAGCGTCCATGCCATTTCCCAAAATGCATGTTCATAATAGCAACTCTTCAAGAACAGTTGTTGATACCGAAAACGTTCTTCCGCCGTCGCTTGTCCGGCGAGCACGTCGAGCCGCTCAATCTGCTCTTCGACGAGGTCGCGGAACCATTCCGAGCCGTACGTCGCAATCCACGTCGCATAAATCGGGTGATCCGGGGTCGCGTCTTTCATGCGTTCGCCAATCTCGTAATACACCCAATAACACGGCAAAATTGACGCCAGTACATCACCGAGCGTCGGACCGGCTTGTTGCATATGGAGCGCATAAGCGTAAGCTGTCGGTGCAGGCTCAAACGTCGCCCACTCTGCCTCCGTGACGTCGAGCAACGTGAAAAACTCACGATGTAATGCATGTTCCGCTTCGATGGTATGAAGCGCGTGTGTCAAAAAGCGGCTCGCCACTTCCATGTTGGGGGCGAGTGTCGCCCCTTTCGCCTGCACTTTTGAGAACTGGTTCAAATAGTATGAGTCTTGCATGACGTAATGCCGAAATTTCGCCTCATCAAGTTCACCCGTTCCGAGTTCGCGGACGAACGGGTGATCAAAACTGGCTTGAAACAAAGCATCTGCCTCTTGTCGAAGATGTGCGGTAAATGTCATTCATGTCTCCTCCTTTGTGATCAAAAAAGACGCCGCCTCCCATAACGGAAGCGGCGTCGGATTTACACAAAGTGTACGAAAACAATCGGTTCGCCCACTTCCCTACGCTAGCGTGAACTAGATCAGGTTCAAAGGGTCTGGACCTCGTCCATCTCAGCCGCGTCACGCGACTCCCCTAGTGGTAAACATTATGAAATTTGGTCGTCTACGACCACATCATATCAGTCTTTCCTCGTACTGAAAACCCTTTATCGAGAGAAACGCCGGTTCAACAACGTTCCCATTTGAGAGAACCGCTCGGTACCGAGTTTGCGACGATTCGATATCGCGAACACGAAATAATCGACTTTCCCCATGTAATAAATCAAGCGCAGTCCGGCCAAAAAGAACGTGATGGTCGTGCTGACGGCAAAGCCGACGCCGTACCAATCGATGCCGCGCGGCAAGAGCAAGAGCGTGAACAACGCGTTCAGCGTGAAGAAGGACAGCGTGATGAACAACGCCCCGCGCCGATCCTCGAAATAGAGTAGTAACAGGGTCAAAATAAGGATCATCGCGTTCGCGAACGCCGCGAGCGTCGTCATCCGAAAGATTTGCCCGATCTCGTCCGGCACACCGATCCAGCCGACGAACATGCCTGCCATGAGGATGGCGAACAGCGTCACGACGCCTTGGCTGCGCGCGAGTCGAATCAACTCATTCTTTAACACGGACGTCATCGTCTGTTTCGCTTTCTCGATTTGATGGAGCGCTCCGCCGTAGTTAATCAATCCATAAAACGTGCGATAGCGCTCATAAAATCTTGTCTCGACGGCGACGACGAACAACAACTGCGTCGGGATAATGGTCAAATACGACCAAAAAATGGCCGTGTCGTAATACGGGTTGAACAAGAACGAGTCCGCGATGATGATACGCCCTTCCCCGAACCAGATGATAAAGTTCGTGACCCAAATCCCGAGCACGTACAACACGCCGATGGCGAACAGGTCCGGATAGCGGTCGAAGTACTTAAAGTACGAGAACTCTTTCACAGCATAGCGGAGCGGGAACGTCCGGAGCATCGCGAAGAACAACCCGAACAACGTCACAATCATCCCGGCCGTGAAACCGAGCAACAGCTCGAGACTAGACGGATTGGTCATGAGGCGACTAATCGCATAGACGCTCCCGACCGAGATGAGGCCACCGAGTAGGAAACTATAGGCCACCGCTTGATAATACTTCGCGGCACTTAAAAACAAGAACATGACCCAGATGACGTTGATCATCATGAACAAGACGAACAGCGTCAATTTGTATAAGAAGTCGAGCGGAGACAATAACCAAAAGATGCTGTACAGGATTGTTGCTGCGAGAATCGTCACTTTGAGCATCCCGGTGAACACCGGGAAAATCTCGTGCGCCTTCTTTTCGTAAAACAAGTCCGCCACGTATCGTGTGACGACAAGCTGTTGGAAGCTGAACAAAATTTGCGAGAAAATGAACGCATACGAGACCGAGATCATGAAAAGCGTCCGCTCGGCGAGTGACAACGTCGGCATTTGGAACGCCAGCCATTGAATCGTGCCGACGACCAAAATCACGATCAACCACGGTCCGGATGTGACGAGGCCTGAGAACGTGTACGCCTTCAGCCGGGACGAGTAGTAGTCTTCTTGAAACAACTTCTGTAACTTAAACCCGATGCCCGCCATACTGTTCCCTCCTCGTTTCATAGATGGCCTTGTAGCGGTCCACAACTTGTTGGAGACGATAATATTGGCGGACCCGCTCCCGTCCGTTCTTCCCAAAACGCATCCGTTCTTTCGGATAATCCATCATCCACTCGACCTTGTCCGCGACCGCTTCCGGATGAACCGGTGGCACAATGAACCCTGCTGGTCCGAACGGATCGTCTTCTCGGCCGTACAAGAGCTCGGAACAAGCCCCGACATCGGTCGCGACCCAAGGAATGCCTGCAGCCATCCCCTCAAGAATCGCGAGCGGTTGACCTTCCGAGATGCTCGTCAACAGCAATAAATCGAACTTCGGCAAATAGGCTTGGACGTCGACTTTTCCGGCGAGTTCGACATAATCGGTCAGCCCGCTCTGTTCGATGAGCAGACGGCACTCTTCCGCATATTTCTCATCTTCATCGAGCGGACCCATAATCGTCAGCTTGAAAAGTCGATTCCGCTCCTGCAAAATCTTGGCGGCATAAATCATCGTCTTCAAGTCTTTGATCGGCACTAAGCGGACGATGGCCCCGATTTGAAAGAGATCGTGTTCGGGACGATTGACCGTCGCTTGAATTTGACGGTCGGCGATGCCGTTGGCGATAATTTTCGTCTTCTCGCTCGGGGCGCCGATCCATTCTTGATATTCACGATTCCGTTCGAACAACGTGATAATTTCGTCGGCCGCATTGTATGCTTCGCGCGACAAGTGGTGAAAGAAACGGACCCACCTCGGCTTATACGGTGCCGGAATCCAATACGACTGCAAAATCTCCTCTTCCCGCTCGCGCGAATAAATGCCATGCTCAGTCAAGATGAACGGGATCCCTTGCGTCTCTTTCATGTACGAGGCGACCACGCCAGCATATCCCGTGGATACAGCGTGCACGAGGTCGACTTTCGGGAGCGGTTGATGAAGTACCCGCAAAATCGGGGTGTACATGCTTTGCCACATCCAAAAATAGTCGATGAACGAGCCCCCGTTCATTTCTTCGGAATAGGCCGATTTGACATTTTTCCAAAAAAATTCACTTGCGAAAAACGCCTGACTCGAGGGCACTTCTTTTCCGAGCAGGCGGAGTGCTTGCCGGTTCGGGCTCTTCAACATGAGCCAATCGGATACTTTCTGTTCTTCTTCGGCGTCCCACTTCAACCGCCCCTTCGCCCGCTCGCCCACGTCATTCAAATACAAATGGGTGATTCCTGAGACGTTGGGCGGCAATGCATATTTCATCTCTTCTAGACGCTTTTCGGTCGGTTGAATTGAGATGATTTCAAACGACACCTCGGGCATCGCCTCGATCAACGTCTGCGTCCAACTCGAGACGCCACCGCTCACATACGGATAACTCCCCTCTAAGACAAGTCCGATTTTCATTGCACTTCCCCCTTGATGGCGATTTCAGCATTCGCCGACGTCAGTTTGACGAGATAGAGCGGACGATCGGCGTCCCACTGTTCGACCGTTCCGAAATCAAACTCCCCTGTCTCGAGTGACTGGCCTGGTTTGAGACGGATCGTGAAATGGGATGGGTTGACGAGTCCTTCCCCAGCTAAATAGACGGTCGACTCATCGAATGTGACGTTTAAATCAGCTTGTTGGTAGGTGATCATCTTTTCGGTCGCGTAGTGTTGCGTGTACGCTTCAAGATGCGGATATTGATTCTTCACGTCGTGGACGATTTTACGCAGACTCGCGAACATCGTATCCCAGTCCCGACCGAAGGCCCGGTCTGGATCGATGACATCATCCGGGTGAATGAAGTGGGAAAACACACCGAAATTGGCGATTGCATCGACCATTTGGAAAATCGATCCGCGTTCTTCCCCGTAATCGCTCGTCACGCGCGGGAAATGGTACAAGTTCGGATGCGTCGCATCAAATTCGAACTCTTGGACGAAGTCCCCGCTCTCTTGCTCTCCCGTATAGAGCGAGGCGATTGTGCGAAGTTCTGGCAGCGCCTCAGCGATCGCATCGACCCCTGTCCGGTTGAGCGCGTTCGACGGCGGGACGTATGACTTGAGCGTCTCGTCCGGGAAATAATTTGCAAACACGGATTCGGCTTGAAGTAACGACCGTTTCATCTCATCCTTATCCTTCCAAGGAATATACCCATACGTTGGATCGATCGGTTCATCGGCGGTGACGAGCGACTGGTGGTTATAACCATGGAGTCCAATCTCCCCACCGTGGGCAATCAATTTTCGACCGAAGTAGAGCATCGGGAACTCGCCACGTTTAATCAACTGTTCGTCGACGAGCTCCATCTCTTCTTCATACGTCCCGATCATCGCCCCCGTGTAAATCAAATCATCGTCTTCCGCCAAATCAACCATGTCTTCCCACCAATCCTCGGCGAAGAAATCTTTGACCGATTTATCGAGGGGGGTGGCAGAGACGTCTTTCATCTTCCCATCCATGACTGGTGCCGGGAAATCGTCAATGTACATGAGTTTAACGGCTGCTTGTGCCGTGACGAACGCCGGCGGCATCGTACCGAGCGTCTGGACGAACAACCCGCGGATCATCTTTTGATCGGTGATCGTCGTGTTCCAATAGAGGACATTCCCGTCTCCGACACCGTATTCCCAAAGAATCGGAAATCCTTCGGCTGACAACATGACGTTGGCATCGTCTGCAATCGAAAAATCGACGACGCTATGGACAAAGAGATCATCTGGCGGGTTCAAGTCGACATACCCGGGAAAAATCGTCTCTTCAAAACTCAAGCCATACACATCGGGCACAAAGTCACCAATCTCTTCAATCCCGGTCAACTCATTCCACGATGGGTCTTTGAACCGGTTTGCGAATACGAGATTCCCGCCCTGTTCGACGTAGCGTTTCATGTCCGCGAACGGCCATCTGGACGTATTTTCACCTGTGAAAATGATGATGGTGTATGGTGATGGGGTGATAGAGCTTGCCCCGAGAGGACTGATTTCACGAACATCGAGTTTGGCGTATTGCAGTCCATATAACAGGTTGTTCGCCGTTTCGACCGCCAAATCGCCTTCATCCCGGACGAGATAAACTTGAATCTGATGCGCACCTGCTTTTGCTGAGGCATCACTCTTCAATTGATCGATGTTCATCTGTTGCTCGGCAACGTTTGGCAATAACGTATGCAGCGAGTGAATGCGTAAGTATTGAATCGCACCGACGATCACTAAAAATAAGACGATGAAGAGTGAGAATGAGATTACAGTTCGCTTTTCCATGATGTCGTGTCACTCCATTCTTCAAACAACAGTCGGTACTCGTACGGTACGTCCTCAATCGAAAATTGGGTCTGCATCATAAACATGACCGCCTTCACTTCGTTCCAACGCTCACGCTCATAATAGTAATTGATGAGCATGAGATGGGCCTCAATTCGTTCCGGGAAATAATGGACGTACTCCTTTAAACTATTCAGTTGTTCTTTCGGACGTTCCAATGTGTAATAAACCTCGTTCAAATCTTCATAAATCCAAGGTGAGGGGGGATAAAGTGTTTTGGCTTTCAACAATTCTTCGAGCCAGGCACCTCGCTTGTCTTTCAACATGACCTCCGTGATGAGTTCGCTATGAATCATACGTTTATAAATCGTCGCAAGCCGGCGAATCGTCTCTGGGTTCCCCAAATCATATTCGCGTTTCGCAAGCTTCAATTCTTGTTCATATTGATCAATCAAGATGTTCATCGTCGCCGCGGCATAGTGAACGGTCTCACTATCCGTGCTTTCAAGCCCCATCTGCAAATACTTCCCTTGCTGGTCAATCGACTGGTTGACGTGCGTTAAAATCGAATGTTTGCGAATGGCCGGGTCTTTCGAGTTGATGGCGTCGGTGAGCGGTAACAGAGTGGTGCTGCTATTCGCTTCGTGGCGTATTTGTTCATAGTTGACGACCTTGAAATCGATATAGTCGTCATAGTCTTCAATCAGACCGCTCCGACCGAACCGTTCAGCGAGCCGATACACCGCGTAGACGGCCAGTTCAGCCAAAAACGGCAAGAACAAACCAAAACTGAGGGCCGCGACTGCGACGCCATAATCTGGTGCTTTCATCTTTCGTTTCAACACGATCAACAGGACGAAGGCGAGCAATGCGTGAGCGACATAAATCCCAATCAATCCGAGACGAATAGTAGATTCCATGCCGTCACACTCCTTTCTGAATCAAAATCCCTTCGATTCGGTCATAGATCCGTTGACGGTGCTCCTCATTCGTACCTGGAAGCAAGAGCAACAACTTATTCTCGTCCGGGTCATACCCGACGACATCAATCTCTCGCAAGTAGGAGTGAACGATTGCTTCGATACTTTCGAGCGAGACCGGTTCATACCCGAGCGGATAGTCGAGCACGATGTAAGGCTGCCCATGGTGAATTTTTTTCTGTTCTTGGATCGCAACAAGTTCTGTGAACGCCTCTTTCTTATAAAACGAAGTGCCTTTATGCATCTTCTCGTGCTGCTCTTTACGAATCAGGTTCTCGGCGTTTTGAATGCGCGTCCCGATCCACGAGAAGAGGATATTGAGGACGTGCAAATCATCGGTCGTCAATTTTCGAAGCGGCAACCGCTTGATGACGACGACTTCACGGGTCGTGCCGTCCACGATAATCGGTGCGAGTAGCATCGGGTCCGTATCCTCGTCGTCGAGTTGACGGAGCGTCGTCTCTTGGACTTGGAAAAACCGTTTAAACATACTTGATGCCTCATCGAGAAAAATCGTTTGTGGGAACTCTTTCTTGTCCGTTTGGCGAATCAAGAGACGCATCGATTTCTGGGAGCGGTCGACGTGGTAAATCGCCACATCGCTCGCTAGGAACGTTTTTTTCAATAGGCGAATCGTCTCGCTCCGAATCAATTCTGGATGTGGTAAATCAAGCGATACGGCGAGTTCATACAATTGGTTCAAGCTATACTCGGATTGAAGTAATTTTTGACGAAGTGTGGTTTGCGAAGTGTTGAGTAAATCGACGGTCTCTTTCAAATACGTATTTTCATCTTTCAGTTCTTCGTTGCGGAACTGGCTGATTTCGTAACGCTCTCGAAATGAGGTACTGAACAACCCGACGATGACAGTGATTGCGAAGTAGTAAAACAGTGTAAGAAGTGAGTTTGTATCGTAGAACAACAGGAAGATATCCTCTCCTATTAAGCCGGTGTATAACACTTTATAGAGGAGCAACATACTGAAACTGATTACGCCGAAAATAGTGCCGTACCTGAGGGCGAATAAGATAGCGGCCACATAAAACAAGTTCAGCTCATTTTGAATCGTGCCTAGACTGAAGAATACATCGATTCCGATCAATAACGCGAACACGACGAGAATCTCGACCCATTTGAGCCATGGACGGTCTTGAGCGTACAGCATGATAATCCCCTCCTCATGGATAATCTCTTTTCAGTTTTTCATGTAATGCGGATTCACGACTGCCGTTCCCGAGGCTCACGCAATCCATTACTTTACCCTTACCCCAATCAACCCCTAAAAATCCCACGTATTGTAATATGTTGGTTCGTGATAATGGATAAAGCCGTTCGTTTCGGCCATATCCCGACTGGTCGCTTCTTCTTGGTCAGAGACGGTAAGGACGGCGATGCCGTATTTATCTTGAATCGCGTTCATGCGATCGAGCATCTCCATCGACCAAGAATCGGACGTGATTTCCGTGTAATTAAACCCTTCCCACATGAAGCCTTCCACATAAGGCGCACTCGTTCGTTCAAGCGTCTCGATGCCCCAGTTTTGGACGACAGGGACGCCCGGGTACGATTTTTCAATCGCTTGTAAAAAAGCCTCGAGTCCAGCCAGCTGTTCTTCTAAGTCTTCCGGATAGTCGAGGTGAACATCATCGATATCACCGACCGTGTCGAGGAAAATTCCGTCCAGGTGCTTATTGATGACTTGTTTTTGAATCTCACGAATTAAAATCTTACGGAAGTCGGCCGAGCTGATATCCGTCAAATACGAATCCCATTTCGGAAAATAAATGCGTTCCCCATTCCGATAGAAGAAATCGTCTTTGTCCATTTGACCGATGAGCGCCCGATTCCATGTGTCTGCTTCCATCACGTTAATGTAGCCGAGCACTTTCGTCCCGTTTGAACGGATTGTCTCAATTTGTTCCGGCGTATACCAAATCGGTTCGATGATGACGAGGTCATAACGAGCCATGTCTTCGATAATCGCCTCGGTCGGCATATTGTAAAAAATCTTATAAGAATGGATCTCATCAAAATCAAACGGCTCTTTCGTCGAACATCCTCCTAAAAAGAAGATGAGCAATAGGCCGCCTACTAAACATCGTCGCACTCGGACACCTCCTCGTTGAATGAATCCGTCTTGGTGTGATTCGGTCCGTTTGACGGTGAACAATCAGGGAAAACACAACATACAGACTGTCACAGAAGGGAGAAATGAGCGTGAATTCCATTTTATTGACGATTGCCCTGTTATTCGTCGGCTTGAACGTGTTTACTTTCTTTCGACGCCAAACGTATAAACAAACCGGTTTTGACATGCGTTTGTTCAGCCATTTGTTCGTCAGCCTATTCGGCGTCATGATTGGGTTCGCCTTGATTTACTACGCGCTGTCACGTGACGGCGTCATCTTGGTGACGTCACTCGAGACGATGAACGCGGTCGATCCAAGCTGGCGCAACCTGCTCTACTTTAGCGGAGTCACGTTGCTGTCAATTGGATTCGGCGACTTGCTGCCGATTGGCCCGGCTCGGTTATTCGCCTTGCTCGAAGCGGCAATTGGAATCTTATTGCCGACGGCATTTTTTGTGAAATCGATATATAAAAAAGAAGACTGAGGAAAAACAGTCTTCTAGCGTCCAGTAATTAGCAAATACATGTTGAATGCGACGAGTCCAAGCGGAAATAAGGCCACGACGACAATTGGCCATTTCTTCGTCCGGATGCCGACAAATAAAAGTAAACTCCCCACTAGGAGCGCGATGAACGTCGTATACGGATTCAAGCGTCATTCCCCCTTCTATAGAAGGGCTTTTCCCGACTCAACCAAAAACTAATCGTTTGAGTACCAAAGCGTCGAAAAAGCGTCACGAATTCGTCGGGCTTCCATCTCCGCAAACGGATATCCGGCTCGTTCAGCCACGCGACGACTGACACGTTCAAATTGTTCCACCAATGCTGCATGTGCCGTTTCCATCGCTGTCACTTCGACCAAAGTGTATGTATCAAGATAAGTCTGCCATACTCCTGGAGCCAAATGCCTCTTCAGACCATCCCCGGACTTTCCTCCGTTCGCCGTAAAGTTTGTCGCAAAGCCGACGTCCCACGCGAGCATCTGCCGGAGCATCGTCCGCATGATCGTCACATGGTCAAAAGCGTATAACCGTTGACCCCGCTTGATACCTTTGACGACGTAAAGCGACACCCACCAAAACTCGTTCCAACACTGCTCATAGTCGAATCGGCTCGGTCGTCTGATGCGGTACGTGTCATCAGATGGGATCGGTTGACCGGCAATCTCGTCTTTATCGATGAGGACGAGACTGAGTGAATCTTCATGAATCATCGCCTGCACGTCACGCATAGGACGGACGGTCAAATCGACGCGATGTCCGGCTGCAAACTGCACGAGGAACGCGAAACATTCGTATACGGATTGAGCGGGCACTTCATCTGGCGTCTGCATGATCAACACGTCCCCAAGCGGCGCCATCCATGACCGGTCCTCGATAAACGCGGTCACGTCGTCGACGAAACAGGTGACATCGACGTCTTGAAAACGGTCCGTCGACACGTTCGGATTAACGAGCGACCCATTTAGAACAAGAACACGGATGTCGTCTCGCCCCTCGGCTAAGGACGTCAAGTACTCGAGCACGTGCTCATTGGTCATATGACGTTCGCCCCGAGCGAGCGGGCGACTTGGACGGCCTGCATGACGTCAAGCGTCGCTTGTTTCAAAATGACGTCCGAGAAATCGACCCCATCCATCTCGGCCCCTACAAAATCGGCACCGGTGCAGTCGGCGTGTTGCAAGACGGCGCGGGACAAGACGGCGTTCGTCCAGCGTGATTCTTTCAAATCCGCACCGTATAAATCGGCCTCGGTCAATCGGACACCGGACCAATCCATTTTCCGGAGCGGGGCGTGACGCAGATTGACGAACGACCAATCCCCCTCACGCACGACGACCCCTTCGAACGTGCATGACTCAAACGACGAACCCGTCATCTTGCATTGGTCGAATTCGCTCAAAAACAGATTCGCCCCGTTGAATTGACAATTCAAAAACGAGCTGCCACTGTGGCGTGAGGCGTTCCACTTCGAATCGGTGAAGTCACAGTTGATGAATCGGCACTGTTCGGTCTCGCACTCGGTCGCATCGATATAGGTGAAGCGACAGTTCTCGAACGTCGTCTGGGTGAGTTGGACGTCACGGAGCGTCTCGTCCCGAAAATCTTCTCCTTCATAGACTGCATGTGATTGAAACATGATCGGCCTCCTTGGCGTATACTGGTTGTAGTTTAAGGAATGGAGTGATGAAAATGGATATCGTATTTCCGACCGCGCACGGCACGTTCAATTATCGCGTCGCCGGCATCTGGGTCCAGGACGGCCATTTGCTCGTTCATCGGAATGTGAACGATGACTTTTGGGCGTTACCGGGCGGCCGCGTCGGCATCGGCGAAGAGGCCGAGCTCGCCTTGACGCGTGAGCTACAAGAAGAACTCGAAGCGACATTGACGGGAACGACGTTCGCTTTCGTCTCCGAAAACTTCTTCACGTATTTGGAGCGCACGGTGCATGAGATCGGCATGTACTTTTATGTAACGGGTGACCTCCCGCTCCGGCGTGGAGACTTCCACGGACCGGAAGGGGATCACCTCATCTATCGTTGGCAGCCGCTTGACGCGCTCCGTGATTTGAAACTCTTCCCGGAGACGCTCTATGCGTTACCGCAATCACTGCCGCCCCACTTTATCGACCGCTGAGCCTGACAAAATCGACTTCAACTCGTGCAAGTCTTGAATCTCATACGTCGTCTCGACCGACGCCGCAACCTCGTGCGGATTATACCAACACGTGTCGAGCCCATACATGCGCCCGCCGGCGATATCTGCCGTCAACGAGTCCCCGACGATGAGTCCACGTTCTGGTGCCACGTTCGGCACCCGGTCAAATACATAGTCGAAAAATGGCTTCATCGGCTTTTGCGAACCGGTCGCGTCCGAGACGAACACGTCCTGGAAGTAAGGGAGCAGTCCCGAGGCTTCGAGTCGCTTGAACTGCGTCTCCGTCACCCCGTTCGTGACGATATAGAGCGGATACTGTTCACTGAGCGTTTGGACGAGTTCGAGTGCCCCATCGATGATGTGCACACCGGCGTGTAAATGGTCGCGATAGCGCTGTTCGACTTCATGTGCATCAATCGTGATGCCGAGCGTATCGAACAGTTGCGTATGCCGGCCCATCAAGACGTCTTCCCGCCCGACCTCGCCACGCTCGAACGCGCGCCACAATCCGTTATTGATCGTCACATACTGTTGTTTCAATTCATCGGTCATCCGAACGTTATGCGCAGCGAGCAACTGCTTCAAGGCGACGTGCTCGCTCTGTTTAAAGTCTAACAACGTATCGTCGACATCGAATAAAATCGCTTCATATCGTTTCATAATCTGTATTACCCCTCTCTGCCTCTAATGTACAGGAATGGGCCGAGAAGTTCAAAACAGGGAGTGAGCCTCTTCCCAAACGGTGGCCGTTTCCCAAGCCTATCGACAGCATGAAAAAAACTCGCCTCACGGGCGAGTTTTTTTCATGAATGCCGTTCTGAGCGTATGAGCCGCTTCTTTGACGGCTCGTCTCGCTTCCGGGACGTACGTGTAATAGTTGACGAAGCCGTGAATCAAGCCATCGTAATTTTGATATGTCACCGGAACACCGAGGCTGATCAATTTGTTGGCGTACGCACGTCCGAGGTCGCGGAGCGGATCGTACTCGGCCGTCAACAATGTCGTCGGCGGAAGTTCCCCCAAATGTTTCGAAAAAATCGGCGAGGCGTACGGATGCATCAATTCCGACTCATCATGGAAGTATTGTTGTCGGAACCACCGGATGAGCCCTTCATCGAGCAGATAACCGTTCGCGTAATCAATCAATGACAGCGGCAAGTTCTCCTCGGTCCCGGTAACCGGGTAAAACAGCAGCTGATGCATGGCGAGCGGACGTCCTCGCTCGATCGCCATCAAGGCACTGACCGTGGCGAGTGTACCGCCGGCGCTGTCTCCGCCGACCGCGAGACGTTCGGCGTCAATCTGGAGTTCCGATGCGTGATCCGCAATCCAAATGAGCGCCTCATAACTATCGTAGACGGCCGTCGGGAATTTATGTTCAGGCGCAAGTCGATAGTCGACCGAGATGACGGTACAATCGGCCTCGTTCGCGATCGTCCGACATATCGCGTCATGGGTGTCGAGACTCCCCGTGACATATCCGCCCCCATGATAGTAGACGAGGGCCGGGGCAAGCGTTCGACTCGAACGATAGATACGGATTGGGAGTGACCGGTCCGGTAGCACGATCACGCGCTCTTCGACGTCATGTACGTGTTCTTTATGTTGAAACCGGGTCATCATTGCATTTTCTTGTCGTCTTAACTCGAACGGATCCAATTGATCATATGTGGTCGAGAGCTGATTTTGAAACTGGTTCAAGTAAAATTGAATCGTCGGATTGACTGGCAATGGGAATCCCTTCTTTCTCTTTTAGGCATACATTTGCCTATTCCCAGCCGCGTTACACTCTAAGCAGACGTAGGTGCTTTTTCGGACGACGTGTCTCATTGATTGCCGGTTGCGACCATGGGATAGCCCCCAGGAAGGCTCAAGAAGACAAATAACCCGAAGCGTTCCAACATCAAACCTGCTCGTTTTGATTCTTTTTCCACCAGACGAACAAAAAGATTCCCATCCCGACGAACAAAATCAACATCGAGAAAATCAATTGTTGTTCGAGCGGCAAGCTCGTTTGGGCGAACGCAAATTGCGGCCCAAACAAGAGGATCGGGATAATCACATTGATCCATGTCTTCGTCCACACCGAGACGATGAACAACGTGACGACGGCAAGGCCGAATAATACGAGTTGACCGGTTGGACCGAACACAATCGTTGGGGTCTCGACGAAGATGTCGAGTACCATCAACCCGAGGAATAACGTCATCGGCATCGCGGCGAGCGCCATGTACGTCACACCATTTTTGAGTTTCCCCGCTTTAGTGCGGACCGACATGTTGCGGAACGCTTGTGAGACGGCGAGTAAAAATAGAATTGCCACAAGCGGGAATCCGATCAAATGGATTGTTGAGAACGTCATCTCTCCCTGTATGAAGTTGGAAATGATGATGTAGGCGAAGACGTTCGGGATGAGCGTCGCGATGATTTTGACGAATCCTTTCACATCAAACGCCATCTCGCTCCCGAGGTGTTGCATGTAGGCTTTCGGGCTCTGGCCGACGACATCGTCCACCCCTTTCCCCGCTCGTTCCGCCTCCTCGAGGTGGTCTTTCAACTCCTCGACGACGTCTTTCACTTCATCTTCCGACTTCCCGCTCGACATGAGATATACCGCTAAATCATCCAAAAAATCACGACTCTTTTTTGAAAGTTCCATCTTCATTCCCCTCTCCGAGTACGCGGTCGACGCCGCTTGACACGTCCGCCCAACGTTGTTTGAAGGCCAGCAACTCGTGCTGTCCCGCCTCCGTCAAAATGTAATACTTTCGCTTCGGCCCTCCGGAAGGCAATGTTTTTTGAATCGTCTCGACCCAGCCGTCTTTCTTCATCCGGAGTAAGACTGGATAAATACTGCCCTCGCTCACCATCGTGAACCCGTACGCTTGTAGCTTCTCTGACATCTCATAGCCGTACGTCTCTCCTTTATCGATGATGGCCAACAGGCAACCTTCGAGCAATCCTTTCAACATCTGACTCATCGCCATGGCGTGACCTCACTTTCGTTAAACTAACTTGTTATACATAATAGTAATGGAAGTCGTTTCCAATTGCAACTACTTTGTAAAACAAGTTAGTTGCGCATCGAGAGGTTTATTTTTTCAAAACAGGTGAATACTTCTTAAGGTGAAGAAAAAATAAAGGAGTGTTGGAATATGCATACCGATTTTACAAAGATGTACATTGATGGCCAATGGGTCGAAGGATCGAGCGACAAATTAATTGATAACACCAACCCGTTCACGGACGAGACGTTATTCTCGATTCGTTCGGCCGACGAGTCTGATCTCGACAAGGCTTATGCCGTTGCGAAAGAAGCACAAGCCGAATGGGCGACGATGCTGCCACAAAATCGACGTGCTTTGATTGAGAAGTTCGCCGAAGTGACGTTGCAACATAAAGATGAGATTATCGATTGGCTCGTCAAAGAGTCGGGCAGCACGCGCATCAAAGCAGAAGGCGAATTTTTAGCCTCGATGGCGATCATCAAAGAAGCGGCGACATTCCCCTTCCGGATGGACGGCCTCATCAAGCCTTCGATCGTCCCGAACAAAGAGAACCGGGTGTATCGGAAACCGCTCGGTGTCATCGGCGTCATCAGCCCATGGAACTTCCCGTTCCACCTCGCGGTCCGCTCAATTGTCTCCGCGCTCGCGACGGGCAATACCGTCGTCGTCAAACCGGCGACGGCGACACCGGTCACAGGTGGTCTCCTCTTCGCCTCGCTCTTTGAAGAAGCGGGTCTTCCGAAAGGCGTCTTGAACATCGTCGTCGGTCGCGGTTCGGAGATTGGAGACGCCATCGTCGAGCACCCGGTGCCAAAACTCATCTCGTTCACCGGTTCGACCGAGGTCGGCAAAGGAATCGCCGAGAAAGCCGGACGCCTGTTGAAAAAGACAGCGCTCGAACTTGGCGGGAACAACGTTTTCGTCGTCTTAGACGACGCCGACATCGACCGTGCCGTGGAATCGGCCGTCTACAGTAAGTTCTACCATCAAGGTCAAATCTGTATGTCGACGAACCGAATCCTCGTCGCCGAGTCGATTCACGATGAATTCCTTGAAAAATTTGTAGAGCGAGTTCGCGCCTTGAAGTTCGGCAACCCGAATGAAGCGGACACGCAAGTCGGACCGCTCATCGATCACGATCAAGTCGACCGCATCCTCGACCAAATCAATCAGACGGTCGAAGCTGGGGCGACGCTCCAGGTCGGCGGGAAAGCAGACGGGAACGTGCTCGAGCCGACCGTCGTGAGTGGTGTCACGAACGACATGCCGCTTGCGAAAAATGAGATTTTCGGACCGGTCGCCGTCATCCTGTCGTTCAAGGACGACGCCGAGGCGCTCCATATCTCGAATGAGTTGCCATACGGACTGAGTGGTGCCGTCCATGGTTCGATTTACCGTGCGACCGAGTTCGCCCGCCAAGTCGAGACCGGGATGATTCACGTCAACGACCAATCGGTGAACGATGAGCCGCACTTGCCGTTCGGCGGAGAAAAAGATTCGGGTCTTGGCCGCTTCAACGGCGAGTGGGTGCTCGAGGAGTTCACGACGCTCCAATGGGTATCCGTCATGCACGAACGCCGGGAATACAAACCATTCTTTTCATAAACAGCAAAAAGCGTGTTGGTCCGCGGACCAACACGCTTTTTTTAGATTTTCTTCACGAACTCCGATTTGAGCTTCATCGCGCCGAAGCCCTCAATCTTGCAGTCGATGTCATGGTCCCCGTCGACGAGACGGATGCCTTTCACTTTCGTGCCTTGTTTGACGACGAGCGACGTCCCTTTCACTTTCAAATCTTTGATGACCGTGACCGTGTCTCCGTCTTGGAGTACATTCCCGTTCGCATCCTTAATTTGTGCATCCGCTTCTGCCTCGGCCGCCTCGCTCGGCGACCACTCGTGGGCACACTCCGGACAAACGAGCAAATTCCCATCCTCATATACATAGGACGACTCACATTTCGGGCAATTTGGTAGTTCTGTCATACTGATTCCTCCATTCGATACACTGTTCCCAGTATACCGCAATTTCAGAAGTTCGACAGCTAGCGGTCAGCCTTCTTGCGGGGAGTCGGGGCCTTTCAAATCGAGTTGATAAAACGATAAGTCGAGCCATTTTCCGAACTTGTATCCGGCTTTTTTAATCGTTCCGGAATGGATGAACCCTAACTTTTCATGTGCTTTGACGCTCGCGATATTGGCGGCATCGATACCACCGATCATCGTCTTCATTTCCCGTTCTTCACCGATGCGGATGATTTCACGTAGCAATTTATTCCCGATGCCTTTCCCCCGGTAGCCGGGATGGACGTACACCGAGTGCTCGACCGTATAATGATAGGCCGGCCATGGGCGGAACGGGCCGAACGTGGCAAACCCCATCACGACATCGCCTTCTTCCCACACGATGATCGGGAGTCCGGACGCTTTTTTCTCTTCGTACCAAGCAATTCGATTTTGGAGCGTCACCGGCTCGTAATGGTAGACGGCGGTACTGTTGACGATTGCGTCATTATAAATATGTAAGACGGCTTGAAGGTCGTCTCGACGGCAGTTGCGAATCATGAGGACACCATACTTTCTATAAGTTTTCTTTATTATACTTATCTCGATTTCAAAATACACCTTACGATTCGCTGCCACATAAAAAAAGTCAGCC
Source organism: Exiguobacterium sp. SL-9 (assembly GCF_004336985.1). Classification (GTDB taxonomy): domain Bacteria; phylum Bacillota; class Bacilli; order Exiguobacteriales; family Exiguobacteriaceae; genus Exiguobacterium. Next base: position 47,005 of record NZ_SJUO01000003.1, on the reverse strand, counting down.
GTGTCGACTGACTTTTTCACCTTAGGCTGCCAAACGATCACACATCGACGCGCACTCGAAACAGACACGCGCACATTCCTGACAATGTTCATGCTTATGTTTCTCACACTCTTGGGCACACGCCTTACAGACGACTGCACAAGCCCGGGCAAGTTCCGGTACGAACGCCGAATCCCGTGTCATTGCTTCAGCGAGGAACGAACAGATTGCGGCACACTCCCGGTCGAGCCGGATACAGTCGACCATCATCTTCACATCATGTTCCTCGAGACAAGATTCGAGACAGTAATTGCACGTCTCCACGCAATCGTGTAACGTTTCCAATTCGTTCGCATAAATGTGATGAGCCATGTAAATCTCCTCCTTTTGAATGATGATCCAACGACAATACGTTACTGTTGTTCCCTAATCTCCAAAAGAAAAACGACCGTCGACTAACGTCTCGGGTCGTTCACGAACGTACGATATAAGTAGGCGACACCATTCAACCAGCGCTCCGCATACCGTTTCGGCATGAAGCGAAGGCGATAGACGCGATACATCCGTTTCAAATCCTCCCATTGATGATCGACTTGTTGCCCTTGTCGGAACCGCGCCAAGTCAATCAAATAGATGCGACCTTCCGGCGTGAGAATGAGGTTACGTAAATGGACATCGGACGGGGTCAAACCGAGTCGGCGGGCCGCCATGAGCGCCTCGTCGACTTGCTTGATGTACGCGGGGTCGATCCAAATACCTTCAATCAAACATTCAAACAATGTCTTCCCTTCGATATAGTCGATGACGATATAAGTCGGACCTGCTTCGTACAGATCCGGGAATTGAGGCAACCCTTCGAGCGTCCGATAGATCACGGCCTCCTCGGCCGCGATATGCGTATAGCCCGGAAAAAACACCTTAATGACGAGTCGGGTAGCTTTGATCCGGAACACGGCAGCACTTCGCCCGATGCCGTGCAGTTCGAGATCGGGATGATAAGCGGTCACACGCGTTTCTTGCCCATGTTGCTCAAACGTGACGCCCGCATATTGTTCATAATGATTCATAAAGCACTCCTCTTTTTCAGTTCATCTCTTTCCTATCATAACTGAAATCACTTTCGTTTGACTCGGTCCGTGTCCTTCTCATACGCCCGATAAGTGACGCATCTCCCGTTTATCTCTATAATGAAAGCGACAGACAATGAGGAGGAACCAACCATGCAACGTATCGAACTGACAGAAGACTTATCATTCTCAAGGATCATCCACGGCATGTGGCGTCTCGCCGAATGGGACATGAGCCCACAGGAACGTCTCACGTTCATCGAGCAATGTATCGAACTCGGTATCACGACGTTCGATCACGCCGATATATATGGTGGCTATACGTGTGAAGGGTTATTTGGGGAAGCGCTTCGTCTCGATCCTTCGCTTCGCGATCGAATCGAAATTGTGACGAAGACCGGTATCAAACTGACAGGCTCTTTTAACCCAGGCCAAACGATCAATCATTACGATACGACAAAAGAACATATCATCCATCAAGCCGAACGTTCACTTCAAGAGCTCGCCATCGATCAAATCGATACACTGTTAATTCATCGTCCCGACCCACTCATGGACCCAGACGAAGTCGCTGAAGCGTTCATCACGTTACAACGAAGCGGAAAAGTCCGCACGTTCGGTATCTCGAACCACGTGCCGGCGACCCAGCAGTTGCTCCAGTCTCGCTTGCCATTCCAACTCGTGACGAATCAGCTTGAGCTTTCACCGATGCAATTGAAACACTTCGAAGATGGTTCTGTCGACCTATGTCACGAAAAACGGATGCCGCTCATGGCATGGAGTCCTCTCGCTGGCGGACAACTGTTTACCGAGTCACAGTATGCACCTCTTCGCGAGAAACTCGGGGACATCAGTGATCGTCATGAAGCGGGCGGAATCGATGCGGTTGTTTACGCATGGCTTTTGAAGCATCCGGCCAAGATCATGCCAATCGTCGGTTCTGGGAAAATTGACCGAGTCAAGACCGCGGTTGACGCGCTCGATATCGAACTCACTCGTGAAGAATGGTTCGAGATTTTGAAGGCAGCTCGCGGCCGCGACGTCGATTGAAGGGAAAAATAAACAAATAAACCCTTATTCGTTCCACACTTTTTTTTAAAAATAGTTTCGTCACATTGTGACAACGTGGCCATTCAAAGGTTTATTCGTCAAAAATCGACATGTTCAAGAGAATGAAATTCCATTTCATATCCATAAGTGTAAAACAAGCCCGTTCAGTTCAAGTTGAGCGGGTTTTTTGATTTTTTTTTAAAAAAACACATTAATTTTCCTAAGACTAAAGTCACAAAAAAATGGTGCTAAAATGATGAAAGTTAATCATCAAAGGAGTGCCACCCGTGAAAAAGTACTTAATTCTTTGTACACTCGCCATGTTGTTCATCCTTTTTGGATGTGAAGAGGAATATGCCTTTCGTTTACATACAGCTCCAGAGTACTATCAAGGTCGCGCTATCCTTCCATCGGGACAACAAATCGAGATGACTGAGTCCGATCGGACGAACGTCCTTGATGCCTGTTACCCAGAGGACGCGCTATCCCGTGTTCCTAACGGAGAGCGTCAATTGATTGGGACGGTCACTTTGAGCCGCCCGCTCATCACGACATCTTCAGCCGATGTCTTTCCGACCGCTACTTTTTTTGAAGTGGAGAATCAAACCTACGTCCAGTGCGAAGCCGATACAATCTCGTATGTGAAACAAATCGACACGTTGCCGAACAGTCTCATTCCGTATCGCGAACAAGCCGTCTCATCACCTGAAACGTCCAACCTTCGGACCGCGCAACCGCATGAACAAGTTCATTTCACAGAAGAAATGGCAAAACCTGTCGGCAACGAACCTTATCCAAAACGAAGTGGTTTCGAGCAGACGCTCGTTCACGTGACGATGCCGTTCAACGGCGCGTTCGAATTCACGTTCGAATCACCCGAGACGAATGAGACGATCATGTTGCCGATTGACGAATCTTCGCGCCAAGCGTTCCTCTCCCTAGGCTTAGGAACCGAGGTGTCTCAAGACGCGAAGCAGTACGGACTTCATTTGTCACCTGACCAAACGTTATATGAGGACGTCCTTCGACCGAAAGATGCGAGTTTCGACCGCATGCTCGGGGCTCGTCAAGCAAACCCGCTCCCGACGACACTCGTCCCAAATGAACGTTATCCTTTGTTCAGCTTTTCATTCATCCGTGACGGGAAACCACATAAGCAAGTCGTCTCAATCACCTATCGAGAAGAGACGTTACTTCGCGGCGATCAGTTGAAAACGAAAATGCGCCAACAGTTCGCCCATCGCCGGCATGTCGTGACTCATGAATTGGCGCTACTCGGCACGGAGTCTAAGGATGAATCCTTCCTGAATCACGCCAATGCCGAGACCGTCCAGTTCGTGTTTCAAGCGATCGATCGTTCAAAAGCTGTCGCTTCGGCCGGGACCCCGGCCCCGACCCCTTATTTGACCGTCTTCGAAGGGATTTGTGCACAGACGTTCGATGTCAGCTACGACGAAGACGATGTCTATTTGACGGATACGTTTACAGGATCACACTTCAAGTTGCTCCGCGCCGATGCCGAACGTTGGCACGACCTATTCAATAAGTAAGACGACAAATAACGACTTTTAAAGACAGACTGGTATGTACCGGTCTGTCTTTGCACGTTTTCTAGGCAAAATCGGGAAGCATCCATCGTTCGCTATGCGACAATGACAGCAAACGGTGCAAAGGAGAAAATTCGATGACGAAACGATTCGAGCGCGACGTCGCCACCCATTGGCCAGTCGCCTATAAACAACCTGGATATCCACACGTGCAACACGGATGGGTCCTGCCCCCTGAACGAAAAAACGAGTTCGATCCGTTCATCTTGATGGCCGAGGACTGGTTCAAACGCGGCACGTTCTCTGACCACCCGCATCGCGGTTTCCAAACGATCACCTACGTCATTGACGGACGACTCGAACATATCGACAATCATGGCGGACATTCGATTTTGGACGCCGGAGACGTCCAATACATGAACGCGGGCTGGGCGGCCCGACACGCCGAGGAGGCCGTCGCCGATGACTTGATCCACACGCTGCAATTATGGCTCAATTTACCGAAAGCACTCAAAACGACGACGACGTCTTATCAAAACGTTTATGTTGAAGACGCCCCGGTCGTTCCAATCGAGGGTGGACAAGTCCGTGTCTATTCAGGAGAGGTCGCCGGCGCGACAGGACCGATGGACAGCCTCGTCCCGATCACGATGAGTGAGGTCAGCTTACGAGAAGGTACGGTCTATGAACACGTCATCCCGACGAACCACAACGGCTTCGTCTACATCCTCGCCGGTGCGGTCGAGCTCGGAACGTCTGCGACGAGACTCGAGAAGACGCACGTGGCGACGCTCACGTTCGACGAGACGGCAGAAAGTGAGAGTGTAGTGCGCATCGAAGCGACGTCACGCGCGAAATTACTTGTCTATTCGGGCAAACCGATCCGCGAAGAGTATATCGCCCACGGCCCGTTCGTCATGAACACTGAAGATGAGATTCGTCAAGCGTTCCGCGACTATCATGCCGGTGCGTTTGGTCCCCCGGCCGTCAAATAAAATAAGCCGCGCCTGAGGCGTGGCTTATTTTTTGTCTGGCATGAGTACGGTCTGTTGCGTCGGAATAAAATCGATTGGCACGGTCCGCTCGACGAGGATGTATCGTTTCCCTTCTACCTCGAATTTTCGGTCGCCGAGATAATGAGCCGATTTCCCGTCTTCATATAACTTCGTCAAGATTGCCGGCACGTACTCATTTAAATTGGTGTAATGCTCATCGAGCGTCATGACGATGTTTCCTTTGCCATAACCCAACCATTGGTTCGACATGAATAGCAGGAGCGAAATCGTCCCGATGACACCGATGACTAAAATGACTGTTTCCATCAACTTCTCCTCCATCACGTATACGTATATGTGGCGTGAGTTTGGTACGCCAAGACCAATCTTCGGTTTTACAGTTGCTTGATGACGAACTGTCGCTTCGCCTGAAAGCCGATTTGGTTATAAAACGCGGCAGCCGTTTCATTCACCGACCAATAATCCAGTTCGATGGACGGGAACTCGTGCGCGATGGCATAGCGCTCCACCTCTTCCATAACCAAGCGTCCATACCCTCGTCGCTTCGCCTCCGGGTTAATACTAATTTGATGCACATAGAGCGTTCGCACCGCTTGCCGAAATGCGTTCGCCTCACTTACCCGCTCTTGAAAACAGACGTAGCCGATGACGGCAGCATCGACCTCTGCCGTGAAGAAATGATAATCGTCTCGCGCCATCATTTCCGAAAATGCCCTTTCCATTGCCTTGTGATCATAAGCCGCAAAGAAGGTCGGCGCCAACTGAAGATGGTGTTCATGAATCGGACGATTCAACGTCGCAATCAATGCCGCATCATCGGTTCGTTTCAACTGCATCATAACGGCCCTGAGCCCTCGTTTCCATGATCTCGTGTCTCCGTGACACCATGTGGTTTTTCATGTCCACGTAACGTATAACTCATCGTTCCCTGCTCTTTCCCGTGCAAACGGTGTTGAATCGGACGGGCCAGAAAATAGCCGCCGAACAAGGAGGCCGGGAAGACGATAAAGGCGGTACCTAGAAACAGATAGGCGTATGCACGCATCTCGTCTGTGCCGACGAAGTAATTGACTCCATAGCGCAATCCAAAAAATAAGCCGACAAATAAAAGTGCGACAAACGCGTACTCGATACATTTTCCGAGAAATCGTTTCATCTCGTAACCCCCTTCAACTGATTAGTTTCCTTTACGAGATGAAACCGCAAAACGTTTCAAATTTGTTAGCGAGACAGATACCACAACGTCGCCTCCTGCTCGGTCGCGGACACCCAGTCTTGTTTTCCTTGGATGTAGCTCTCGATATCCTCCGGATGCTGGCTCGCCAATCGCTGTTTGAGAGCCGCATACTCATCCCGTACATCCGGGAACGTCATCAAGTAATCACGGAACGCGAGATGGCGCGTCACGCCCTCATCTCCGTCCTCGAACATATGGACGTGAATCGTCCGCACGTCTTCCCCTTTGGCGAAGAAGCGTCGTCTCGGAATCCCATGCTCACCAAAACTCCGGTAACCGAGCGCTTCCATGTGCCCGACCCAATCGTCAATCCGCCCGATTTCCCGTACGACCGGCATAATGTCAATAATCGGTTTTGCGTCGAGTCCCGGCACCGAGGTGCTTCCGATGTGATGGATGGCGACGACTTCCCCTTCAAACAAGCGTTGGAGCTTGGCCGCCTCTTCTTCGAATTTCGTCTCCCATATCGGATTATACGGGACAACCTCTACTTTTCTCATGCTCCATTTCCTCCTTCACGATCATCGTTGCGTCACTCTCATCATACCCGTTTTCCGAGGCGTTTAGAAATCGCCTTTGCCACTCGAAAGGTTTGTCCCGACTCAAAATGGGAAAAGCTAATATTAATGAAAACAGAACTGGAGAGTGAACCGTATGTTGACACAACAGCAGATCGATACGTTCAAGGAGCGTTTATTAAAAGAAAAAGCGAAGACCGAAGGATACATGGAAAATCGGGAAGAAGTATACGATGAAGGGGAACTGTCACATTATGATAATCACCCGGCCGATTCTGGAGAAGAGCTCTTTTTGCGCGAACGCGACCAAGCACTCACAGAGCTCGATGAAGATTTTTTGAGTGACGTCGACAAGGCGCTGCTCGCCATCGAAAAAGGCACGTATGGGAAATGTGAAGTGTGTGGAGAAGATATCGAGTTGGACCGTCTCGAAGTCATCCCGGAAGCGACGCTCTGCATCAAGCATGCGCGTGAACAAGAAGAAGAGGAACATCAGACCGACCGCGAGCGTCCGGTCGAAGAGGACGTACTCAACCCATCCGAAACAGCTGCCCGCAAACAGCTCGATGGAACGGACGAATCCGGTCAAAGTACGGACGCGTTCAGCCAAGTCGAGGATTTCGGGAGTTCAGATACAATCGCGGATAGTGAAGGCAATCACGACCCGACGCGCGAATAAGATCGGCATCGCGTGAGCGGAAGGAGTTCATCTCCTTCCGTTTTTTAATTGCTCAATTATGCCGAATCCCCTATCCTATATCTTCCATATTGCAAACCCACGTGATACGATGTGTAAAAATACATCTTAGGAGAAGTTATGCATACAAAAGAGACGTTTTCTGAACTGATTTCTAGTAAACTCAAACTGATTCGCACCGAGCAAGGGTTATCTCAAGAAGAACTTTGTACGCTCGTCGGCATCTCAAAAAAGACGTTGATTCAAATCGAGAAACGACGACTGAACGCGAACTGGACGACGACGGTCGCCATCTGTGCCTTGTTCAACCAAAGTCCCTATCTCCACTCATTGATTGGAGATCACCCAATCGAATTCATCCGTCTCGTCGCGCATACAGACCCAAAGTTGGCAACGAAGACGTTAGGCGGACACGTCTGGTGGACAACGATCGAGCACCAAGGCAAGTATCGGATTCAACAAAATATGATCAGTCAGCATTACCGAATTTTAGATATCGACGATTTCCGATGGTTCAGCACGTTCGACCGCGACGAGGCGTTCCAAAAACTGTTCGAACTGCGAACAACACATGACGAGCAGGCTTGAAAAATAGACAGAAAAAATGACGCAACGAAATTCGTTGCGTCAATACGTCGCTTGAATGGGCGACGCGCCACCGAGCACTTCAGTGACGTCCATCGGGTTGACCGTGTTACCGGCCGAACTTGATGAATAAGCGTATTCGCCTTGATGCACTTCGAAGTGGAGGTGCGGACCTGACGAGTTGCCGGTGTTACCGATTTGGCCGATGCCTTCGCCTTGGAGCAACGTCTGGCCTTTTTTCACTTCGATTTTATGCATATGGGCGTAGACCGTCGTCCATTTCTGTCCATCGATTTCATGTTCGATGAAGACGTGCTTGCCGTAAGGACCACCCGATTTAACGGTAGTGACCGTCCCGGCTGCCGCCGCATAAATCGGTGTGCCGACGTTCGCTGCGAGATCGAGCCCGTTATGGAACGTATATCCGAACTGGCCGCTCGCCGGTCCATAACCTTGTGATAGACGACCGGTCGCCGGCATCATGAACTTCTCAGGTGCCATCGCTGCCGTTTGTCGTTTCAAATCTTTCAGCTGTGCGGCTTGCCCTTTCAGTTGCTTGTAGGCGGCTGAATGGGACGAGCGGGCCTTCTTGTGCTCCGCTTCGACTTTGGCCTGTTCGTTCTCTAGTTGTTCTAGCGATCGAGTCGTCGCCGCTTGTTTCGCTTTCAAGTCGCTCTCGTTTTTTTCAGATGTCGCCGCTTCCGCTTGCGCGCTCGGAAGTACAGTCGATAACACTTGTTTGAACAGGGATGGGTTGTCTGTCTCTGAATTCAACGCTGTGTCGTAAGACGCAAGTTGTGCGTTGGCGTGATCAATTTCCTTTTGAATCGCGTTCACTTTTTCTTCAACCGCTTCAGCGCGGTGTTTGGCTTGTGCGACCGATTGTTTCGAGGTATGAAGCCGTTGTTCGGTCTGTTGAAGCGATTTCGTCGTCTTGACGAGGTCTTGCGGGGTAAGTTGATCCGCTGATACGGCTGAAGTCCCTGCTAAAATCAAGGCGCCTGTACCGACGGTTACGAGTAGTTGTTTCCACATATATTGATAAAACCTCCAAATAGGATGATTCGCTAGCTATATAAAAAGCTACAAGTGCGAATATAGCATCCATATTTGAAAAGTTCAATATATGAAGCATTTCATTTAGATGTCGAACATGTCAAAACGATGAGTACGCTCTCCACAAACTTCATTCAAACTTCATACATCAATCCCCCATCACCGTTTTCGTTTCAATACGATGACGATAATGCTGATGGCGGCGAAGACGGTCAACGTCGGGCCACCGACTAAAAAGAATCGAGTGCTGCCTGACGACAAGTTCGTCGTCAGCCCGAGAATCGTGAACAAATTGCCCACAATCAACAGTACCATCAAAACAGGCAAAAATCGGTGCATCACACGGTCCTCCCCGGTTTGACCATCTCGAATTGGGCGATTTCACCCTGCATGAATCCGAGCTTCCGGGCTGCCTCGATCAAGGCCGGACGATCCGAAGTGAGCGTCAGTTTAATCGGACCGGCCGCGCCTGCCGCTCGCAACAACCATTCCGCATCCTCATCCCGACCAAACACATCAAGGAGCAGGTCGCCTCGGAAAAGAAGAGCGCCTGTCGTCTCGCCTTCCTCGACTCGAATGAGCTCGGTCTGTTGTTGGGTCGTACGGACGTCGACTTGCCAAATCGGTCGGTGGGTCGCAGACGGATAATACGTCTCGAATAGTTCGGTGATTGGTTCCGGTTCGAGCGACGCCTTCGTCTCGGTCGGTACAGATTGAAAGTACATGATTTCTCGAACTGTTTCATAGCCGAGCCGTTCATAAAGCGTGAGCGCTGGTTCGTTCCCTTGGATGACTTCAAGCAGGCGTGTGCCCATCGCTTGTTCATCGAAGCGGCGCATCAACTCGTTCGCGATACCGAAGTGTCGATAATCTGGCGTGACCGCTAACCCCCCGCAACGAGTGACCCACCCCGAATCGAGATGCGCCACGCCGCTCAGCATGACGGCAACGGGTCGCTCGTCCGCATAAGCGACGATGGAACGGGATGGCTGGTTTTGATCGCGGACGAGGAATACTTCCTCGAAGCGGGCCTCATCCATGTCAAAGTGAATCATATAATCAGAAAATCCGTCCATAAAGGCACGGTAAAGATCCGCGAGCGGCAGATTTTGAACGTAGGAAATCAAGGGTGTTGCCATCTTGCTCAGTTCCTTTCGATTTAGAGTTCAATATACTAGAAGAGACCAGTTACACCGAGGAGGAATCCACATGTCAATCAGACTCGAACCACTCCATGACGCCCATTGGACTGCCTTGGAGACATTTACCCTACCGCTCGAACAAGAGAAGTATACGACGCTCCCAAAAGATCTCGATTCGACGTTACCCGACGGGGTGTATCCAGTCGTCATCACGACGAATGAGCCCGTTGGCTTCTTTTTGCTACACGATACGGAACGAGTCGCCTCTTATACGGAGGCTAAAGATGCGTTATTACTCTCCATGTTCTCCATCAATCATCCGGCTCAAGGAAATGGCCACGCCAAAGCGGCGCTCCGTCATTTGCCGAGTTATGTCCGGGAGCATTTCACCGACAAACATGAAGTCGTCCTGTCGGTCAATCTCAAAAATGAACCGGCCTTCTCGCTCTATCGGACTGTCGGCTTCGTCGACACCGGCCGGTTGATTGACGGACCAATCGGGCCACAACGCATCATGTCGTTACAAGTGTAAGTTCCCCTGGCAAGATGCCGTAGACAGCCGTGTCCGTTAAGTGTGTTCCGTCCGCAGACAAATCCTCGTTTCGGAGCATGCCTTCCAACTGAAAGCCGAGTCGTTCTGGAATCATTCGACTTCCTTCATTGGTCGACTCGCATTGGATTTCAATCCGCTGAAAGCCGAAGTGAGAGAATCCGAAACGGACGACCGCCTCGACCGCCTCACTCATATAACCATGGCCAGTATGTGCCGTGTGAAGCCAATAGCCGACTGCAGCCTTCCGGACGTCCCAGTCGATTCCAAACAGGCTGACCGTCCCGACGAACGTCCCCGTCTCCCGTAAAAAGATGAGATACCGAAAATTCTCGCCTGTCACGTATAATTCCTGTGCCTGCTTCAAGTTTTCCTCGGTCTCGGACAACGTGGGTACTTCTTGTGCGAACGGAAGCCAGCGCTTCAGTTCATCATGCGACGCCCGAATCGCCTCGTTGACGACACGGGCATCTTCCCCGGCTCGAGGTGCCCGCAAGTATAACCGTCCGGTCTCAATCTGGAGCGGTGTATCTGTATGTGTAACGTCCATCTCGTCATTCCCCCTCTTTCATTGCAAACATACGAAACCAACAGACTTTCTCCCAGTAGCTTACCGGATGTGGCACGTAATTTTGCTACGTCACAGCCCGTGTCCCCCAAAGATTGACTCCATCTTTGCTATCGTTTTACCCCATCCTCTAAAAACATGATCGTTCCTGTCGTCGCATCGAGCTCGACATTGATACCAATCGGGAACACGTGAGACGGGAACGTATGCCCGATATCGACGTTCGTCAAAATCGGGAAGTCGACGTCTCCAAGCACTTCGAGCAACAAGTCCTCAAACGAGAACGGCGCGCCGCCCGCATCGAAATGTTCATGTTTCCCGATGATGAGTCCATTGATTTGATTGAACACACCGGCCAGTTTGAGCATACTGAGGGAACGTTCCTCGTCCGCCATCGTTTTGAAGGAGTCTTCTAAAAACAGGATGGCCCCTTCCATGTCGGGAAAATAGTCCGATTTCAAGAAGCCGGTCATCGTATTCATATTCCCACCAATCAACTTGCCACGAGCCTGCCCACCTCGAAGGGTAAGCCAGCCATCATTCGGGCGGAACGTCTTCTCCCAGTCCTGGGTCGACCAATCAATCATCTCCTCGGTCCACTCTCGGGGCACATCGAGTGTATACGGTGCCGTCCGTTCCAAACAGAGTACTTCTCGCACGTAACGTTCTCCGTCGGCGAACATCGTCTCGTATTCGCCGAACGACGGGACGATGGCTGGACCATAGAACGTCGTCACACCTGTCTTTGTATAGCAGGCGAGGAGGAGTGCTGTGACATCGCTATACCCCATTATGATTTTCGGATGGTGTCGCAACGCCTCGTAATCGATATACGGTAAGAGCGAATTCGAGTTCGTCCCCCTGATGGTGCTAATGATCGCTTTCACGTCGCGGTCGCGCAGCAACTCATTGAACTCCTCGGCCCGTTCGCGGATCGAGGCCGAACGGTATCCTTCTGATCGGTGCGTGCACCGTCCCTCTCGAACGAGAAAACCCATCCGCTTGAGCTGTTCAATTCCTCGCGCATACCGTTCCGGAAACCGGACCGGTGCCGGAAACGACGGCGTGATGATTCCAATCATATCCCCTGGCCGTAACGTCGGCGGTTGTTTACTTGTCCCCAACCTCATCGCTCCCTCATGTTTGTTTCATTCACCATACGGGTTCCAAGAGCCGGCTGACAACCTATCCTAAAACAAATCAGGGTCTTCCGAGAGTGTCCGTACCTTTCGAATTTTCTGCGGACGGCCCATCCAACCGAGCACAAGAAAGAAGAATCCGCCCGCAACGATACAAAATAATCCGACCAATCCCGCGATGATGCCATGGAACCCAAAGCGTTCCCCGCTCAAGACAAGGAGGAAAGGGAAGCAGGTGAACGCGACACCTAACATGATCAGTCCGCCCCATATGCGTCGCCGTGGGAACCCGATTGTCCACCATCCGAACACCACCAATCCTAAAATGATTAAACCGACCAGCCCAACTAGCATCATCGTCAGCACCTCCACTCATCAAATTGTCTTGTTATATTCCGCAACATTGATTCAAATTCCTGTCAAAAGAATCCTGTACAATTCCTGTAATACGGGTAAATAACTAATGGAAACCATCGTACCGGAATACCGCAGAGGAGGAACGTCATGAGGACACGACTCATCTTTGCCCTCGCGTTTATCGGTCTTTGTTTAGTGGCGGTGTATTGGATTAGTACGTGGGACGACCATCAAATCGAAGGACGGATTGAGCAAATCGATATCCCCCAATTGATGATTGGTCCAAGTGACGTCTCGGGCAATGAAGTCAAGTTGTATACGATTTTAATCAATGATCAGACCGAAGTGACCGGGGGTGCGAACGACGTGCAAGAACTTCGGGTCGGTCAAGTCGTCACGGTGGAGCTCGACCGTGACGCCAAACTCAAAATTGCCGTGTCAATCCATGTAACGCCGGATTAAGCGACACGGCTTTTTTTCAGAAAACGAGCATAGTTTTTAGGGAACGGTGGAATATGAGAACAGGAAGCTGAAAGGAGCGAATTGAATGATTTCAAATACATTGTTGTCGGGGAAAGTCGCATTCATCACAGGCGCGGCATCCGGAATCGGGCGCGCCGCCGTCATCCGGTTCGTCCAAGCGGGGGCAAAAGTCGCCATCGTCGACTTAAAATTGGAGGATGCCCAGCAACTCGCGAGCCTGATCGGAGACGAACGAGCCATCGGCATCAGTGCCGACGTCGGGAAGGAAGACGAGATGAAACGAGCGTATGAACAGACCGTCGAACGTTTCGGTCACGTCGATATCGTCTTCGCGAACGCGGGTCGTAACGGGACAATCACGCCGATCGAGCACTTGTCGCTCGAGGATTGGAACGGTGTCGTCGAGACGAACTTAACGGGCACATTCTTGACGGTGAAACATGCCATCCCTTACTTAAAGGAACGAGGCGGCAGCATCATCATCACGTCATCCATCAACGGGAACCGTTATTTCAAAAACTTCGGTTTCAGCGGCTATGCGACGACGAAAGCCGGACAGACCGGATTCGCCAAAATGGCTGCAGCCGAGCTCGCCCAGTTCGGCATTCGCGTCAACTCGATTTGTCCCGGGGCCATCGATACGAACATCGATGACTCGACGAACCGAGACGACGCCTTGCTTGAGGAAGTCGTTATTCCGATCGAGTATCCGGAAGGGAATCAACCGCTCGCCGGCAAGTCTGGCACGGCCAAACAAGTCGCGGACGTCGTGTTGTTCTTCGCGAGCAACATGTCGAGCCACGTCACCGGTTCCGAGGTGTACGTCGACGGCGCCGAATCTTTACTTTAACGACAACAGGTCGCCCCGCGGGGCGACCTGTTTATTTAAGAATCGGGCTTTTCATGACGGCTTTCTGGTAAAACGGAATGAATCCTAAACGCTCCATATTCCGCCCCGAGGCTGTATCGACTTTCGTCGTCACGGTCACGTACTCACATCCGGCTGCTTTCGCGGCCGCGACCCGCTCCAAGATGAGCTGCGTCTGATAGCCTTTCCCCCGATAAGCCGGAATCGTGCTCGTCAAAAACAGTTCACCCATCCCGTCCTGGATGGCAAGAATCCCTCCAGCGACAGCCGTCTCGCCTTCGCGGACGAGAAACGCCTGGTTTTCGGGAAGTGCGTAGAAGCCTTTCGCGGTATCGATCGTCTCTTGCATGATTGTCCCTGTTTCGGCGAAGCCAGCCGCGATGGCCCGGGCCCATTCGTTCACGTTATCGGCGTGCACGCGTTCGACCGCATCCGGTTCGTCTGACGGGAACACGAACGCGTTGACGTCAAGCAACCAGACATCCAAAAAGTGATCGAGCGTATAGTTGCGTTCTTGGAGCAACCGAAGGAGTGACATGTCCGCGAGCGGACAGACCTCGATATGTAGTCGGGACACGTTCTTCCCGCGCACCCACTTCTCCATCTGGTGCAAATCGTAAAAGCTGGTCGGACGATTCAATCCGAATCCGACCGCGAAACTCGTATTCCCCATTCGGAAGACATGGCCCTTGTTTTCAACAATCAATTCCGAACCTTCATAGGGAGGGTTCTGCTTACGATGCCGAATATAGGCAGACGTCCCTTCCGCTTTGATGCGTTCGATCCGCCTGGCTAGTTCTAAGCGTCTCATCTCATTCCCTCCCTCTAATCTTCCCTGAGTTTACCACACTTCGATTGCGAACAGATTGTGATTCCGTTACAGCCGGACCTCATCGACGACAAAGGACGATGATCCTTCGATTTCTTCGATGAAGTGTGACCCAAACAGCATCGCCGGTGTGAAGCTGCCAGGGATGACGCGGCCTGCACTGACAAGTCGTGACACGACTTCAAGCGCCCCGTACACAGTGAAGGCATACGTGCTAGCCGTCTTGATACGGACGATCACTTTACGTCCTGAGGCGTTCGTCGCCTCACCCCAGACATATGTTGATGAACGCTCTCGCTCCGACTCATCCGGTCCGCTCACATGTTCATCGACATAACGGAGCAGCTTTCCTTGCACCACGTCGCTACCAAGAATCGGACCGAACCAAGACAAGAGACGTGCTCCGTAAGCGTAAGCCGTCGGGACGGGGACCCACGTCGTAATGTTCGGGATGCCCGTCGTATAATAGGCAGTCGAGACATCCCCCCACGGAATCGCAAGTGCCATTTTTTTACCACGACCAAAATCGATACGACGACGTTTCGCTCCGAGCGAGAACGGTGTCAGTTCGCCATCTTTCCGTTCGACACTACTCGATCCTAGCCCACGGATGGCCGTCTTCAGCGTCCCGCGTGAGATACCCGCTGCAGCCGAGAAGCCGAGGGCAAGATTCGTCGCGTCCGGCATCAACTCTTTCAGCTTTCGGCCCACACAGTCGGTCGGGATAACGTCGAAGCCGACACCCGAACAGAGCAACACGCCCGCTTCCTGCGCGAGCTTGGCCCGTTTCTTCGAGTGAATGTATTCGAACACCTCGATTTCCCCGGTAATATCTAAATAATGTGTCTTCGTGGCGAGACACGCCTCGACCATAGGCCGACTCGTATCGGCGAACGGTCCGGCACAATGTAATACGAGGTCGATGTCTTCCAATTGGCGTGTCGCCTTATCGAATGACAAGTTGAAAACGCGCGTCTCACACGCGATTTCTTCCCCAAGCTTGGCAATCGCGTCCGCACGCCGACCCGCGAGCACCGGTGTCATCCCTTGTTTCACCGCTTGGCGGGCAATCAATTCACCCGTGTAACCGTTCGCCCCATAAATCATCCATTTCATCACGATTCCTCCTTCAACTCTGCAAACATGTCTTTTCTTTGTTCCCTATCCTACCAACTTTCACCCGTATCAGCGATGCATCACGTCTTGCATCACCCCAATCAAATAGACGACGCCAACGGGTATGACCAGACTGGACCACGCCTGTCTCGTTGCAAATCGACGATCTTTATACGTCAAGTAGCGGTCAATCATCCAATATAGAACCGCCGCCCCTACACTGAGCCAGAGCAAGACGAGTCCGAATCCAATATGTAAGCCAAACGAGACGAGCGGCTCGAACCGCCTCGACATTCGGCGTGCCATCCAATCGCTGAACATCGACATAAAGACGCCATATGTGACGATCACGGGGAAACTGACCACCAAATAAGTGGCCGTCAACATGAGAAGCCCGTTCACCGTGTCACCGATCTCACTGCTGTCCGGACCTTGCGGGATGACGATCCAACACGCCAACAAGAACGCATAAATCGGCGCAGTAAGCGACGCCGCGACGATTTTCCGAGTCCACATGTTCATTCCCCCTCTTCTCCTCCCACTCTACACGACTACACAAAAAAGCGCACAAAAAAACCAGCCTGGTTAAAGGCTGGTCGAATGCTCAGTTGTTCGTAGCTTCAGCTGCTTTCGTACGGACCGTCTGCATCGCTTCTGTCCATGGGACGAGCTGGTCGAGCATGTCGTTGACCGATTGGACTTGGACGTCTTTCGGTGCGAAGTGTGTGCCGTTCTCGAAGTCTGTGAAGAGCGAGAGCGCTGGGTGGACACGGACGTGGGCGATCAAGAGCTCGCTCAACACGCCGCGCAAGTGTTCCGTCGCACGCGCGCCGCCGACCGAACCATATGAGACGATTCCGGCTGCTTTGTTATGCCATTCGTTGCGTAAGTAGTCGAGGGCGTTTTTGAGCGCGCCTGTGATCGAGTGGTTGTATTCTTGAACGATGAAGACGAAGCCGTCCATCTCAGCGATTTTCTCAGACCAGGCGCCAGCACCTGATGCGTCGCCGCCTGGCTCGCCGAGAAGCGGAAGGCTGTAGTCTGCGATATCGATGATTTCATAGTTGGCGTCACCGCGTTTGTTCGCGAGTTCTTTCACCCATTCTCCGACTTGCGGGCTGACGCGTCCTTCACGAGTCGATCCGAGTACGATTCCAATTTTCAACATGTTAGTTCCTCCTTGTGAGTTGGTTGGTTCTTCTTGTTTACCAAATAAACGATTGAATAAGCTCATTTCATTCCCTCATATTCTTTCTCAAACGTTTTTGTACTTCTGACCGTATCAATCGGTCGAACCATCGCTTCAATCTGTTCCCGTTTCGGTTCTAAGAACGGCGGGAGTGACAATTTTTCACCGACCGTCTCATACGGCTCATCACCCATAAATCCAGGTCCGTCGGTTGCCCATTCGAATAGGATTTGCGGCGCGACACGTGCATAAGACGATTCGAAGAAGAAGCGGTCGACATAGCCTGATGTCGGTAACCCGAACTGTTGCAAGCGCGCTGTCCATTCATCGAGGACACTGCGGTCATCGACACGGAAAGCGACGTGGTGCACCGTTCCGAACCCTTGGCGCGCGACTGGTGACGTCTCATCATGAATGACGACGACTTGCGCCCCGTTTCCACCCTCACCTCCTTCAAAGAGATGTGCGTCGCCTTCTTGTCCGATCTCTTCGAACAACATGACTTGCTCCATCACTTGTTTGAAATACGTAAAGTCCGCGATGCGGATGAAGATCGGACCGAGGCCCGTGATCGCATACTCGAGCGGGATCGGGCCTTTTTGCCACGGCTCGCCTGACGCGACGCCGACGTTGAACTCATCTGAGATGAGCTGGTACGCCTGCTCGTCGAAGTCGACGAACGAGAGTATCTTCTTGCCGAACTGCTCGGTGATGCCTTCATGCTTCACACCGAGTCGATCGAAGCGACGAACCCAATACGTAAGTGCCTCGTCGGTCGGGACGCGGAACGACGTCTTGGCGATCTCGTTCGTCCCATGCACGCCTTTTGGGATGCCGGGGAAATCAAAGAACGTCATATCTGTCCCGGCGCTGCCTTTGTCATCGGCGAAAAATAAGTGGTACGTCTGAATGTCATCTTGGTTGACCGTCTTTTTGACGAGACGCATTCCAAGGACGTTCGTGAAGAAATCGTAGTTCTTTTCGGCGCTGCTCGTAATCGCCGTCACGTGGTGAATTCCTTTTACATGGTTCATTAAAATCGCTCCTTCAAAATCTTGATTTCGAGATAATTGATTAAAAAATTTTTGACGCCTCAGCACGTTTGCCAATCGTCTTCAATTGAGTGATCGTTTCGTCTAGATCGAGTCCATCGAACAACTCGTCCATTTGTTTTTCGTGGGCCGGAAAGATACATGACATAAGTGTCTGTCCTTCCTCAGTCAGTGCCGCATACGTGACACGACGGTCGCTCGGACACGCTTTTCGAATCAAGTAACCTTTCGATTCGAGCCGATCGACGATATACGTCATACTCCCGCTCGACAGAAGGACCTTCTTCCCGATGATTTGAATCGGTTGGTCGCCTTTATGGTAGAGCAGTTCAAGGACCGAGAACTCGGTCGGGTTCAGCCCGTACTCAGCGACTTCATGCTTGACCACGTCTTGTATCGACTGCGAGGCTCGAAGCAACACTGTGATGGCTTTTAAGGTTTTCCGTTCTTCCATGTGTTCCCCTCCTTTGCTGAGAGAAAACAATACTTTAAATTTAAATATCTTTAATTCGAGATAAATATAACATGACAAGTTCTGTTGGTCAATCCATTTAACTCAAAAAAAGACGAGTTGCCTCGTCTCGTCATTTCAGTCGTACGTCTCGTCAAGATTCCGCGCATAAAATGCGATGGCGCGACGATACCGTTTGATGCTGTCATCCGGCTCCGGGCTTGCGAGCAATTCGAGCAACGCACCGGTCGCCTCACTGTGGCGTCCGAGATTGTAATGGGTCATCGCCTGGAACGCTTTGAGCGCCCCGATGTCTGGGAACTGTTCAATCGCCTTGGCGAACAACGCCTCAGCGTCCTCATAGCGGCCGAGCGCCCGATACGTGCTGCCGAGTCCGATATACGTCTCCCGGAGCTCTTCACCCGAGAGTCCGAGCCGGATTGCCCGTTCGTAATGCGGGACGGCTTGACGTTCTTCCCCTAGCGAATCATAACACCAGGCACAATGGGCATGTAGGCGTGGATTCTTCTCGTCTTGACGGAGCAACATGAGCAACAGCTGCTTCGCCCGCTCGAGCTCCCCGTTCTCACGGAGACGAATCGCTTCGTCGAGGCCTTTCTCTTCTGGGGTTTGGACTTCCAAGTCACTCAAGTCATCGAGCCATGTTTGCAACAACTCATAATAACGGCCGACATGGACGCCATCGACGAGGGCATGATGCGCTTGGACCGAGAGCGGCATCGTCATCCGGTCACCCGTCTCCGTAAACTTGCCCCAGGCGATGCGCGGCACCGTATCATGCTGTTGCTCATGTGTCGGGTGGCTGATGCTCGTGAACGTGACCCAAGGCACGCTCGTGATATAAAGGAGGCTGTCCGGCTCATCGTCGCCGACGACGACTTCCCGTTTCGCCCCGCTCATCCGGTCCGTCACTTCTTCCATGAAGTCCGGGAACGCGTCTTTATACGTCGCCGTACAAAAATTGAAGACGTCATCGTCCATCATGACAGTAAAGGACGGATGCACGACGTCATGCTCGATGACCTCGTCGCCGCGGATGCGGTAGCGAAGCTCCGGGATGGCGTTCGCCGCTTTGACGGCACCGTACAAGAACAGCTTAAAGAACGACTGGCCGGTCCGTTTGGCGTGCGTATGTAACTTTGTCACATCGACACTCGCTGTCACGTTGAAATGTGGGGCGTCGAACGCCTTGAAGAACTCGTAGTGTTTCTTGCGCGCCCACGTCTCGGTATTGATGGTTTTCATAATTCGTCCCCCTGTTTTTTCTTTCACTGTACCAAAGGGAACAGGCCGTTCAAAGTTTTTGTTTCAACTCGGCGTAATGCTCGTTCGCCAACTCGAAGTAGACAAAGTCACGACGTTCAATCCGATCGAGTGTCGCTTTGAAATCACGCCATCCTCTCTCGACGAGTTCCGGCGTCAATTCCCCGGCTTCCGTCGCTGCCTCGAACTCGTCCTCGTCTTTGCGGACGACGTCGCCGTTCGGGAAGATGAGGATGTCGAGCAACAAGTCGTCCATATACGGGATTCCGTCCTCATATCCGATCGCTTCGACGATATCGATGTACCATTGAACGATGTTCCCTTCATCATTAAACATGACGGTCACACCGAACGGCTCGTCGTCCGGGAAATATTGGAGCCAGCTGTAACCGGCATCGGCGACGATGAACTCTTCTCCTTTGTGCATCTTATATTGAGGTGCGCGGACCGCATCGATTTGAAACAAGGCGACGGTCCCGGAGAAACGGTCATCATGTACCTCCATTTGCGCGTAGCGATGTTGCAAGATTCGTTCCCAATCCCGGCGGTTGGCAAATTTCCGTTTTGGCATATGTCTCTCTCCTTTTGTCCCAATTCATACATAAAGAAAGAGTTCGCCAAAATCCGACATTTCCCTGTTCAATCGTACAGATTGTGTTGATTGAACCAGACGAGATGGCTTTGCTTCAATCGTTTTCGCTCAACCATCCGTGTAAAGGCGTCGGTCGAGATGAAGCGATTGCCTGGGTGAATGGTCGCCAACTGCAGCAAGATGAATCGAATGCCGCGCTCGCCTTCCTGAAGCGGGACATGGAGCATCGTCCCATCCTCGTCAAATCGATTCAAGAATAACTCAATCTTACAGTCCTCTTTTAACAGACGCGACGTGACGAAAGCGGTTTGACTGATGAGCGATTCGAAGTCGTGATGGAGCGTATAACCGGAAGGACCGTTCAAATCCAAGGCGAACGTGAACGTATCGAGCGTCGTCTGTTGAAACACTTTCGACTGCAATCGTCCAAGTTTCGCCGTCGCATACCAATCGATCTCCTTTACCGGTTCCCCTTCATACGGTTTCGACCCAATCAGCTGTAACGGATTTTGGAGTGGTGACGCCAAGAGCGGCCGGTCCCCGAGCGCGAGCCGTTTCGTCCCGACCGGTGGATGAAGAATGAGTGATGGGAGGACGGTCCACGCTGTATCGACCGGTCGCTCATATAAATACGTTCCGAGTCGAAACGGGAGCGTGACGGCGATGACGCATTCCTCAAATGCGGCGGGACCGCGATACTCGGCGCGCACGACCAATTCGTGGCGGGCTCGACCGACATCGACCTCATAGTCGAGCACGTTCGGAAGGCGCTCATGCGCCGGAAAGCTGATTCCTGAGCTCACCTTCAAACGAATGCGTAGCGGTAGTCCGAGCCGGTCCAACTCGTCCACCCCGTCAACCACCAACACGAGCCGACTCTCATCTCCGACAAACAGCAATTCTTCGTATTGCGTGAACCGGAGATCGATGTGCCGCTCAAGTTGTTGCCGCGTCCGCTCGAGCATCCAAATCGCACTCGCTACAATGAAACATAGATAGCCGAACCCATAGACGTACGGCAAGAACACGAGCATGGCTCCGCTCACGAGATATATAGGGAGGAGCCGGCGCTGCAACCAAGCGTGCGTGGAGAGGATCATCGTCAGCCCTCGACCGGCACGGGCACGGTGTCTAAAATGTGTGCGATGACGTTCGCTTTCGTCGACTTGATGCCGCCTTCGAGCGTCAAGCTGATCCGATGGGCGAGCACGTACGGCGCCACGGCTTTGACGTCTTCCGGGATGACGTACAGTCGGCCGGCCAAATAGGCATAGCTTTGACAAGCGCGGAGCAGTGCAATCGCCCCGCGTGGACTGACCCCGACCTCGACGGACGCGTGGGCCCGGGTCGCATGGACGAGACCGAGCATATAGTCGAGGACATCGTCTTGAATCGCGACTTGTCTCGTCTCGGCCTGCGCTTCTTGGAGCGAGGTAAGTGACGTCACCGCCTCGATGTGTTTGCGGGTCTCGGTCAGCACTTGCAGCAACAGTTCTCGCTCTTCGGCGGCGTCCGGATACCCTACCGGAATCGAGATGAGGAACCGGTCGAGTTGTGCGTCCGGCAGTGGGAACGTCCCGGCCGATTCAATCGGGTTTTGCGTCGCGATGACGAAAAAAGGCTTCGGCATCGGATACGTCTTTCCGCCGATTGACACTTGTCGTTCTTCCATCGCTTCGAGTAGCGCCGACTGGGTGCGCGGGACGGCCCGGTTGATTTCATCAATCAGGACGATGTTCGCGAAAATCGGACCTTTCCGATGATCAAATCCTTGCGTCTTCATGTTGAAGTAGTCGGTCCCGATGACGTCGGACGGGAGCA
Source organism: Exiguobacterium sp. SL-9 (assembly GCF_004336985.1). Classification (GTDB taxonomy): domain Bacteria; phylum Bacillota; class Bacilli; order Exiguobacteriales; family Exiguobacteriaceae; genus Exiguobacterium. The sequence continues at coordinate 24,812 of NZ_SJUO01000003.1, read as the reverse complement.
AATCGGCCGTAAACTGAATGCGTGAGAACGACCCGTCAAAGCTTCCAGCAATCGCTTTGGCAAGCAACGTCTTCCCCGTCCCAGGTACGTCCTCGAGCAAAATATGTCCTTCGGCGAGAAGCGCCGTGCAGCAGAGCCGGACGACCTCACTTTTTCCTAAGTACACTTCGTTCAATTGTTTGATGACCGCTTCGATTCCCATTTCGTTCCCCTCCGTTACATGTGTCTTACTCGCAGTTTACCTGTTTATGGTAATATAGACAATAAATAGTCTGAACATTCCGATAAGGAGGGAAAAGATGAAGTGGTCGTCTCGATTTATAGGATTTCTTGTTGTGACAGCTTGTCTCGTTGTGACGTTCGTCTTTGTCAGCAAGACGACGTTCAGTTGGTTTCAAACGATCAATACACCTGCTCCAATTAACGTGACGGAAGTGAACAGAGAAGAAGAGGATAAGCGGCAAACAGGCGGCATCGATATGGGGAAAACGACAGGGCCCAAATTTGAGGGAGACCCTCGCCCGAAGGAAAAGATGCTCAAATTCAAGTTCGGTCGCGGGAATGGCAATGACCCCGGCGGACTCGGCACGTTGTTCGCTCTCCTCGCTGCTGTCGGGTTGACCGTCTATGGCGTGCGTAGATGGCTGCGTCGTCAACGGGGAAAAGGATTCACGTTCTCTAGTAGACAGAATGCCTTTGCGCCACTGTCGCTCAACGCGGACACATCGATTAAGGCACAGACGTTCCCGATGCTCACGAATATCGAACTGAGGGATTGGCTGATCACGTTCAACGCGTCGCTCGCCCCTGAGCTAAAGCTTCGGACGAATGAGACGGTCGTCGACTGGTTCGAACGCATCGAGCTGACGGATATCGACGCCTCGCTTTATCATCTGATTCGATATGGTCCAGCCTCCAATCATGATATCCCGTTGGCGCAACAACAACGCTTTCACGCGGCACTCGACCGTTACTTGAAGCGGCAACCCTGAGCGAGAAAGTACCCGGGTTCTCAATAGCCGGCATACATGCTACGCTTATTGGTAATAGGAAAAAACTGTAACTTTTTTAGGAGGTTTGATTGATGAAACGCCTAGTCTTGCTCGGGTTCACTGTGTTCTTGCTTACCGGATGCACGGATCCAGTCGAGAAACCGATTGTCCCGGCCGATACAAATGAGCCATCGTATGAAGACATCACCACATGGACGCGAGAAGATTTCAAGGACGTCTTCGACCAATATGAAAAAGTAACGCCGCTCTTGACGGCACTCGAGAACGATGGACTCACCCCGTTCCGCGAGACGTTCGAGCACGTCGTCATCGCCGGCGATGGCATCCATCATACATACGCCGACATTCATCCGTTCAAACTCGACGACGGTACGTACGCCACCGTCTATGAAAGTGAGAATGGGGATATCGCCAACGGCCCCGAGTCGGTCGCGCCACTATTTTGGCAAGAAGCATCGTTCCTGCAATTCGTCGAAGAAATCGAGAAACGAAAATATGGAACGAGTGCCCCACCGACGGACGTCGTCCTGACCGAAGACGAGTTTCAGGCGGTCTATAACCGCCACGCCTACACGTCCGCGCTCATCGTCGAGCTCGACGAATGGGGCGTGCAAGTCGCACGCGACCCGCTCGAGAATGTGATCATCGCTGGAAACGGAGTCAAGGAAGTGAAAGCCGACTTGATTGTCTTTGAAGTCGAGGACGGCTACGCCATCGTCTACGACCAAGACGGGGAGATTTTCAAAGGGCCAGAGTCGATTGCCCCACTGTTTTGGAGCGAGACGGATTATGAAAACCTGCTCGAGAAGAATGAATGACTCACGGGACACTCAGTCACACCATCGGACCGCGTGTCTCATATCAGGCACGCTCTCTTTCATTTATTGATTCTAGGAGGAAACGATATGGACGTTGTGTATTACTCATACCCGGTCGATGCCATCTTATATATGTATTTAGGGGCGACCGCCGTCGTCAGTCTCATCATCGGGCTGCTCGTTTGGCGTCTGTTCAAGCGCCGGGATGTCGGCTTTTGGATAACGCTCGTTCTCAGCTTTGTCGGGCTGTCGCTCTCGCTCGTCTGGTTTCAAAACGCTTCCGTCGCCGTGTTCATGGGGACACTGCCATGGTTGATCAATCTCGTCTTCTCCCTTTTGCTGTACGGCCTGTTCGTCGGCATCATCTATGTCACGTTCCGACCGCGAAAGCTCGACCGCATCAAATGACGGTATGCTATACTCATGTTAATAAACGACTACTAGGGGAGCCTTCGGGCTGAGACGGCACGCGCCGGACCCTTCGAACCTGATCTGGCTCATACCAGCGTAGGGAAGTGGTGTGGGATTCGTCTGTCTTTCCACGCCACTTCTCCACTTGGAGAAGTGGCGTTTTCATTTTGAAAGGAGACTATCTATGCGTATTCAACAACTCACTTGGATGGCGATGCTCATCGCCATCGCCGTCATCGGTTCCCTGTTCATCTCGATTCCGACCGGTGTCGCCCGTGCCTATCCGATTCAACATATGGTGAACGTCATCGCCGCCGTCACCGTCGGGCCAATCGGCGCCGTTCTTGTCGCGTTCGTGACCGGACTCGTCCGTGTCATGACCGGGACCGGGTCTCTCTTGGCGTTCCCTGGCGGTATGATTGGAGCGCTTCTGGCCGGCGTATTTTTCATGAAAACGAATCGAGTCATGTTCGCCGCATTCGGTGAAGTCATCGGGACCGGCCTCATCGCCTCGCTCATCGCCGTCCCGTACGCCAAGGTGTTGATGGGGAGCGAATTCGGCGCGCTGTTCTTCTTCCCGGCTTTCCTCGCCTCAAGTGTGACCGGAGCCGTGCTCGGCTGGATCGTCTTGACTCGGGTCAAGCAATTGCGGCCGCTCACGGTGAAACGATAAATAGGAGTTCCCCCCGCTAAAGAAAATGGTAAAATCAGGATAGCACATCCAAGGAGGTCATTTCTTGAATCGATTGACGCTGTTACTGGCGGCCACCGCCTGCCTATTCATGTCAGGACTTTTGTATACGCTCGAACGCATCGCCACGTTCACCCGCTGGAATGCTCAGATTGCGACGGGTACGTTCTCGAGCGAGCCGATGTTCATCGATGTGCTGCTCCAAAACGTGTTCATCTCGATTTTCGGAGTGGCTGCCATCGTCCTCTTTTTCAGGGCGGGCAACGCTGTCCAACACACAACGACCAAAAAAACAGGGACGTCCGACTTATGACGGCTGTCTCTGTTTGACGTGACGTTATAGTTTTATAACTCTAGTGAAGAAGGAGTGTTTAGTTATGGACATTAATCGCAATCTTTATTTTTACTCATTGTTAGTAGGGACTTTAGTTTTTCTATTCATTTTCATATCTGAATTCTTTTTCAATTTTGGAATCATATCGAATTACTCGATTACATTGCTCTTTCTTTCTTTGACCATTCTGTTGGCTGTACTACTTATTTTTTCCATTTTTTATATCAAAAAATTTAAAGACGAAAAAGGGAACATATTATTGGGCGTATTAATATTTTCAGGATCCATTTTCCTGCTTTTCTTACTACTCAATACGCTAGTGATGGTGTAAGTTGAACCGGTGTTCCGTTCCGAACGTCGATTCGATAAAATGAAACAAAGGAGTGACACGATGAAACAAATCCACCATCTCTGCATCCAGACGCCCGACTATGAGGCGTCGAAACAATTTTATGAAGCACTCGGCTTCGAACTCGTTCAGGAGTCGCCCGACTTTCATACGCGCGCGTTCAACAGCTGGCTCAAACTCGGCGACTTTTACATCGAGCTCCAAACGGCCAAAGTCGACGAGACGTTGTCACCATACTCGAAACACGCGGCTGGTCCAGTCCACTTCGCGCTTTACGTCGATGACCTCGAAGCGGAAGTACAGCGCCTCGAGGACCTTGGTGTGACGTTCTTACCGAAGCACGGCGGGAACATCTACTTCGTCGTCGATGGCCATTTAAGTAAACTGAAAGCCCCGGAAGGCACGATCATCGAGCTGCGGGACACCTTTTTAATCAAGTGAGGCGCTGCCTCGCTTTTTTATTTTCAAAATCGCACACCCTCATGTTTTTTGCCTCCTTCGAACAGGTACATGACAGAGAATACACTTTGTCCGTACCGTTTGGAGGCCTTTTATGAAATATCTCGATTATTGGAGTTACTTATCGCTCTCCCTCGCCAAGCTGTTCCTCTTCAGCCTATTGACCGCGAGCGCGTTCGATGTCAGTTTTCTATTCATCAACCTCGCGACCATCTTGATGATGACGAGTTGGGCGCTACTCGTCAAACCGCAAACACGTCGCTGGATTTTGTTCGCGTCTTTATTTTTGCACAGCACGCTCCTCATCTCGGACGTCTGGTACTACCGCTATTTCGGCAACTTGTTGTCGGCTGCCTTGCTCTCGGACATCGGCCAGATGGGAGACGTCGGTGGCGGCTTTTTGACTCTAATTCAAGCACCCGACTTCCTCTTGTTCACGGATTTGCTCGTCTATGCGGCTGTCCTCTTCTATATGAAGCGACACCCGGTCACGGAGTCGAAACGTCTTGGTCGTCGCTTGGCAGTAACTGGTTTTCTCGTCGGCCTCCTCGTCTTTACCGTCCCGACTGCCGTTTATTACGCGGACACAGACAATCGGCAAACTCCAATCTCGAACATGCGCGAGTATTATCAGCTCGGGTTTTGGGGTTATCACGGGCTCGATGCATTTCGCAGTATTCAGGATGCCTTTGACCTCGGTGACAATCTCACGGAACGCGAGCGCGACCAAATCGAAGCGTTCGCGACCAAACCGGTTGAGGCCACAGCCGATACGAACGTCATCGTCGTCCAGCTCGAGTCGTTCCAAACGTCCGTGATCGGCCAGACGGTCAACGGTCAAGAGCTGACACCGCATTTGAACGCGCTTCGCGATGAGATGCTGTACTTCCCGAATTTTTACCATCAGACGCATGAAGGACGTACGTCCGATGCGGAATTTACTGTCAACGCCTCGCTTTATCCTGTCAAATCAGGTTCGGTGTATACGCAGTATGCGACGAACGTGTTTGATGCCTTGCCTGCACAGTTAAAACGAGCTGGCTATGACACGGCCGCGATGCATGCGTTCGACAAGGAGTTTTGGAATCGCTCTAATTTCTATGAGCAAATCGGCTACAACCACTTTTTCCATCAAGACGATTATCCGTCCGAGCCTGTCATCGGGATGGCTGTCGGCGACAAAGAGTTTCTGACGACGTCGGTCGACCACTTGGACACGTTGGACGAACCGTTCTATTCGTTCATGGTCGCATTGACGAGCCACACACCGTATGAGATACCAGACGAGGAGAAACGGTTGGATTTATCGGGATATGACGACCCGCTCCTACAAGGCTATTACCACACCGTCCACTACACCGATGCCGCCGTCGGTCTCATGGTCGAACGACTGAAAGCCAACGGAATATGGGATGACGCCTTGGTCGTCTTTTACGGTGATCACGATAGCGGCCTGACCATGGCAGGAGACGAGATGGCCGTGAAAGCGGACGCCGACTCCACGGTCGACTTGTTTCAGCTCGATCGCTCCGTCCCGTTATTCGTTAAACCGTCTGGGCTCGAACAAGGGCAGACAGTGGAGGCGAACGGCGGTCAAGTCGACCTGGCCCCGACCATCCTCGATTTGCTCGGGATGACACCGACCTATATGCTCGGAAGTTCACTCCTCGACGATGATCCGAATTTGACCGTGTTCCGAAACGGCTCGTTCCGCTACGAAGACCTCTATTTCGTACCGGATTTGACGGAGTCGGTCGGCAGCGGTATGTGTTATTCGGTCGAGACCGGCGATGACTTGCCGCTTCAAGCATGCGAACCGTATATTGACGAGGCCGTCGAACAGCTCCGTTTATCCGATACGATCATCGAGAAGGACGCACTGTCCAACTTCCAACAAAACGACAAACAAGCCGCTCCGAAGTAATCGGGACGGCTTGTTTTTTGTCAGTAGACGTTTCGTAACGCGGCGATATCGATCTTTTTCATCGGCAAGAATGCCTCGGTCACTCGCGCCAACTGCTCCTTTGTACCGGTCGTCAACATCTCTTCCATCTCCCACGGCACGATTTGCCAGGAGACGCCATAACGGTCCTGGAGCCAGCCGCACTGTTCCGCTTCCGGAACGGCCGACAGCTTGGCCCAATACTCATCAATTTCATCTTGCGACTCACAAAATGCAATGAGCGATTGCATCTCGTTGAACGCGAATTGATGGTTCTCCGCGCTGTCCATCGTGACAAACTCGCGTCCGGATAAGACGAAGCGGGCATAATTGAGCTTCCCTTCCAACTCCGGACCGTCTGCCGCCTCGTAACGGATCATATGGTCTTCCAGGACGTATGAATCCGGGAAGATGGAGATCCAGTCATTCATCGCCGCCTCGGCGCGTCCGAACACGTCCCCAACGAACAAGAAGCACGGGGTCACCGTCTGGATGTCCATCCCGCCGCTATGCATGATTTGCCAGGAGACACCGTGTTTGTCTGTCAACCAGCCATAGCGCTCGCTGAAATCATACGTGTCGAGTGGCATGAGCACGTCTGCCCCGTCCACAAGTTTGTTCCAAAGCGTCTCCACTTCTTCCGACGTCGGGAACGTGATCATATAGGAAATGGATGGGTTACGTTCTTTCAGCTGACCAGCGCCGAGCAGTTGAAAGAACTGCCCCGACAGCGAGACGGTCACAACCGTCGTCTCACCCGACGGCGTATCTGCAAGTTTCGTCGTATAGTCGACAAATGAATCAGGAAACGTCGACGCGTACCACTCCGCAATCGCCTCGACGTCGCCTTCGAACCAAATACACGGGATAATCGGTTGCGTGATCATCGGATTTTCTCCTTTCAGACTTCACGTAGGCGGTACACGTCACGGACGGCAAGCAACGTCTCGGCTCGTTTTCGATAGGCTTGATAGTGCGGTGAGTTGATATGATGGTCGAGTGCCGTCTCGTCTTCGTATTTTTCATAGAACACGAACGTACCTGGTGCATCGATTGACTCATGGAGTACATACGTCAAGCACCCTTCCTCTTCTCTCGATGGGGGAATGACTTCATCGAGCGCTTGCCGTAACTCGTCTTCTTTCCCCGGATGTGCCTTTAAGACAGCAGTGATGACAATTTCCATAGCTTGTTCCTCCTCATGTTCTGACTGACGCAAGACTTTTCCCGTTTTAGAAGAGATGTATACGCAAATGGACACGCCTATTTGTAAAGGCGTATCCATCGTTTAGACGAGTTCGTTCGCAATCTCGTTCAATTCTTCAATTTGATGTTTTAATGAGAGCAATGCCTCTTGTTGCGACATCGTCAACACATGAACATCTTGACTGTTCACTTCAAGCGCATTCATCAACGCCGACATTTGGCCGGTCACTTGATGGACTTTGTTCAGTTGTGAAGCGACGACTTGAAGCTGTGTCGATGTTTCATCTACTGTCCCAGCGACCGTACCTGTCGTCTGGATCATCGAAAGAATCGATGTCCCACTCTTACGGACTTGTTCTTCTTGTGCCGATAAACGCTCTGTGCTGCCATCGATCGCCCGTTCTGTCACTTGTACTTCTTGCATGACAAGCTGGATGATGTCATTGATTTGAGCCGAAGCTTGCGCGGTTTGGGCCGACAAATTTCGAATCTCGGTCGCGACGACGGCAAACCCTTTCCCGTGTTCACCTGCTCGTGCCGCCTCAATCGATGCGTTGAGCGACAGCAGGTTCGTTTGAGACGAAATTTGCTGAATCGTACCGGTGATACTTCGTACTTCTTGAAATCTTTCTGTCAATCCTTTAAACGCTTGATTCACTTCGCCGATACTTACATTCAGTTCAGCAAGCGATCGTTCCGTTGAATCCATATTATCATGTGAAACTTGGGCATCTTGTAAGACGCCGTTCACTTGGGAAGTTGTCTCTTGAAGTTGCTGTTGCATGCGTTCAAACGCTTGAACCGTTGACTGGATTTGTGATGCGACGTTTTGAATCAACCCTGCTTGTTCAGACGTCCGGTTCGTCATCAAACCGATTTGTGTGGTCACTTGTTCTGAGGCATGTGTGACAGAGTCGACGGAATCACTCATCGTGAATACAGCCCCGTGGAGTGTAGTCGCACTCGCTGTCGTCTTCGCCATCGTGAGTTCCACTTCACTCGCATGTTGTTCTGCTTTCTCTTGTTGTGTGAACGTCTCATGCAATAACTTTGCGCCAAAAAATGAGACAAAGTATGCGCCAAACAACGCCATCGTGAGCACCGTGAACCAAATGACGAGGTCAACTGGCGTTGTAAATGAAAATCGGCCCAGGCCTACAGCTACGACTGATACGATTAGAGCGAGAACGCTACCGTATAACACAAGATGGCGGTTCAAGTACATCAACATCAAGACGATGTACAGAAAGACGATGTTTTGAATCGCGTCACCCGGCAGCGTCAAGATGATCGCTGAAGCCGCAATATACATTAACGTGACAAGTCCGTACTTTAACCAAGTACGTTCGACAAAGAAACGATAACCAACCCATGAAGCAAGCTGAATGATACATCCCGTCACAATAAAACGGACTGTGTCTTGTCCAGCGAGTTCTCCAATCCAGTACAAAGCACCCATAATCGGATAAGAAAGAAAAAATAAAACAATCAACATACGTGATACGAGTAACGAGCTCATTTTTTCAAAATGATTCACCATACTTGTTGCCTACTTTCAATAAAATTAAGGTCTATCTTATATTTCGGTCCATTTTTTAAAATCTTAAGCTCGCTCTTCTCCGTTTTGTTGACATTGACTAAACGTAAAAAAACAGCACAACCGTCGTTGTGCTGTCCGTGCATCCTAAACCCTATTCCCTATCTTTAACTTTTCGTTTGAACGGCCACCAGACACCGTCGCCGAACGATACGGTGATCGCTGGGATGAGCAACGGCAACACGATCAATCCGTACAGCAACAGTCCAGTGATGACGATCGTCGCGATTTGGACGAGACTGAGCACGCCCGACGGGATCATCGCTCCGAACGTCCCGGCGAGGATGACGGCGGCGGTCATGATGACTGTGCCCATCTTCGTCATCGAATGGACGAGCGCATCACGTACCGTCATCCCATTGATCGATTCTTCGCGGAATCGATCAAGCAAGAAGATTGAATAGTCGATGCCGAGGGCAATCAGCATGACGAACCCGAAGAACGGAACGGCCCAACTGATACCGTCGTAACCGAGTCCTTCCACGAAGATGAGCTCCGTGATGGCTGCTGACGTGTAATACGTCAGTAAGAGCGAACCAATCATATAGAGCGGCATGATCATCGAGCGGAACAATACCGTCAACACTATGAACAGCGTCACGAGCATGATGGCGACCGTCCGATTAAAGTCGTTCGTCGACGTCTCGTTCAAGTCGCTGTTAATACTCGAGATGCCGGCATATCCAATCGTCGCATCCGCGAACGGCGTATCTGTGACGACCCGGTCCATCGTCGCTTTCACGGTCTCGACCGTATCGATTGCTTCCGGTGAGTAAGGGTCCATCTCGAGGATCACCTCGAGCTGTGTCGCCGTCCCGTCGGCAAACACGTAGCGCTCGACCGCCGGGGCGAACTCCTCTGACGTAAGCGTCCCTTCCGGTAGGTAAACGCCTGTGTCGCGCAGACTATCAGAACTACTCAAGTCTGATAGGAATGCCGCCGCGTCATTGATACCCGCCTCAATTTGAGCGAGCCCCGCGTTTGCTTCTCCGACACCCGCAGCGAGTTGTCCGAGTCCTGTCCCGAGTTCTCCGGCTTGGGCGCCTTGTGCCGTCAACGCCGCAGCAGCTTCATTGATGCCCGCCTCGATTTGACCGAGACCGGCAGACACTTGTCCGAGTCCCGCCACGGCCGCAGGGATGTTTTGCGAAGACGTGAGACCTTGACTAATCAACCCGAGTTGCGCGTTCAACTGGCCGAGTCCTGCTGCCGCTTCCGCGAGCGGGGCGCCGGCGTTTGTTGAACCGGCCGGCAATTGTCCGACGACCGCCTCAAGCCCAGATTCGACTTGCGCGAGTCCGTCCTGGACGTCACCGAGACCAGTCTCAGCCTCTGTCAGCCCAGCACTCACCTGTTCGAGCTGTGTATCGACGTAAAAGTCATCGATGACGTCACCGGTCGGACGCGTCACGGAACGAACACCGCTCACCCCATCGATCTGTTCAAGTTCATTCGAGAACTTCTCGATGTACGGAATATCGGCTTCAGACAGCGCACTCTCTTGTTTCAAAATGACTTGGACCGGAAGTGACTCGCCTTGTCCGAACCCTTCCGAAATCAAGTTGAGGCCGCGCACTGAATCGTAATCGTCACCAATCTCATCGACCGTATTGAACGAACGGGCGTCATCATATGTGAACAGCACCGGTACGGTAATCAATGCGACGACGAGGATTGAGACGAACGGTCGATTGACCGAGATGCGGCTGAATCCGGCCCAAAGGCGGCTGTCGTGGTGCTCGCCCGCCTTCTTCGATGGCCAGAACAAGCGATGCTTGAGCGTCGCCATAAAGAACGGCACAACCGTGAACAAGATGAGCAAAAGGACGGCAATCCCGACCGCGACGGCGACGGCCGATTTGAAGATTGGGAAATCGGCAAAACCGATGGCCGCGAAACCGACGAACACGGCGAGACCGCTGATCAAAACCGTCCGCCCTGCCGTCTTGTACGTGTTGACAATGGCATCTTCAATCGCGTGACCGGCACTGAGTTCTTCTTTATAGCGGCTGAGAAGAAGAATACAATAGTCGGTCCCGATTCCGAACAAGATGGCCACGAGGAAGATTTGCGTGTAGTTCGAGACCGGGAAGCCGAACCAATCGACGAAGAATGCAACGAATGATTGGCTTAAGAGATACGTGAATCCGACCGCAATGAGCGGGATGAACGGCGTCACGATTGAGCGGAACACGAGTAGAAGCAGGCCAAAAATGAGCACGACCGTGATGATCTCCGTCTTTTTCAAGCCTTCCTGTGCACTCAAGTTCACATCGTTGTTGATGATTTCTTCACCGGTGATGTAAACTGTCTCATCTTCCGGGAGAATGTCTGCTCGCACGTCATCCGCGAAAGCATTGATGTCTTCCATTGATCCCTCGACCGTGATCGGAACGAGCACGATCCGTCCGTCCTCAGATACGAGTTGCGCTTCCGTTTCTTCGTTTTCAAACGGATTGAGCACATCTTTGACGATTGGACTCGCCTGCTTCATCTCATCGATGACCCGGGAAATATCATCCCGTTCGGCGTCACCGAGCGTTTCGAACTCATAGACGAGCGAAATCGTCTTGTCGCTCTTTCCAGCGGCGTTCAAGATGTCCTGCGCCCGCTGCGAGTCCATGTCCTCGGATAATTGGAAGCTGCCGGCTTGCTCGGCCTGCTTCGTCAAATTCGGTGCCGCCACAAATAAGGCGGCCGTCAAGACGATGAGACCGATTAAGATTCCCCATCGCCATTGAATGATTTTCTGCACGTGTTATTCCTCCCCAATTCGAAGCAGTTGTTTAATTTTCCGGAACGTCCGGACGAACTGTTCGATTTCTGTCTCATCTATTTTCCCGTCGAGTAGCGACTCGACGTAACGGTAGACGGCAGCATCCGCTTCTTTGACAACGCGATGTCCGGCCTCCGTCAATTCAATCAATCGCTCGCGTTGGTCTTGACCACGCCGACTGACGACAAGGTCTTTGTCGACGAGTTTTTTTAAGCGGTTCGAAACGGCGCTCTTATGCACACCTTGTTTCTGTGCCAGCTGTCCAGCCGGGATTGGTCCGAACTGTTCAAGTAACTTGAGCAGCTGCAGTTGTTCTCGCGAATAGTCATGCCAGACGTCACCTTCCATCGCCTCGATGACATGCTCTGCACCTTGGAACATGACTTCCTCGAACAGTTGGACGGCTTCCCGCATCAATTCTTTCATAATTGGTTTACCCCCTAAACTAGATAAGGATAGTTTATGCCCTAAACTAATAGACGTCAACTAAAACGACCGATGAAGTTGCTCCTTCATCGGTCGTTTTGATACACATATGTATAAAACGTCAGCGTTCGTCCTGCCCATTCCATCTGTCGTGCCTCGCCGTCACGTTTAAAGCCGGCACGCAATAATACGTGCTGCGATGCCACATTGTCGCTCGTCGTCTCGGCCCTCAATCGATTGAAGCCAGGCAACTCGAACGTCAACAATTGTCGCAGGGCCGCCGTGGCATACCCGCGTCCCCCATGCTCCGCCCCGACCCGGTACCCGACCGAACCGGTGTCGGTATCGGTATGATGCACGTTCAGACGCCCGACGATTGTGTCGTCGCGCCAAATCAAGTAGTAGCATCCGTCCCCGTTCGCCTGTTCGCTCAAGAGTTGCTGTAACGCCTGATGAAACGATTCCGGCTCATAGTAGGCGTCGCCTCGGCTCGGCACGGAACGCTCGAAATATGTTCGGTTCGCGCATTCGAACGCGTACAACAACGCCTCATCTTGAAGACGGATCGCCTTTACGCTTACCCGATCCATGTGATGAGCGCCTCCCGCTCTCGCGCCGCCTGGGCGAAGACCCGTTTCAATTCATCGAACTGGTCAAATAAGTACTGTTTCTCCTCAAGTCCCCACTCACGTTCAAACGGATACAGTTCCTGCTCGTTCATCGTCGTGACGTCGTACCGCGCTTCGAGCGCGTCCAACTCAATGTATTGAAGCCGCGTCGACAAGTCTTCCACTTCTCCCGGCGTCAAATAGGCGATGCCCGTCTCCTTGTCGATGACATCGCCTCCAAAAACAGCCTTGCCGAGCGAATGGCGGTCAATCTCGTCCAAATCGGTCGCCCCGGTCAATAGAAAGTAAAGGCCGTGCCACGACTTATCGATATCAGTCTGTCGTTCCTCATCTTCCAACAGTTGCTCGAAGCGGTCCGGCTCTTGGAGCAGTCCTGTCAACTCTTCGGCCGATATTCGCATATATGCGCCAATCATCCCCATACCTGATTCCCCTCTCCAATTCATATGTCTGACTATTCGGCACGGTCATGAAAAAAACCTTCCGAAGAAGGTTTAGCGCATCGCTTCCGCAACGCGGAGTCCTGAGACGTACGCGCTCTCGAACCGCGTTCGACCTGAGGCGTCGTCCGGTTCGAGAAAGACGTCACCGGCCAAGTAGATGTGGTCGTTCACTTGATAGAACGGCTCGTGCCAGACGTCGGTCGCCTGAGCATAACGCCACCGTTTCAACTGTCTCGATTGAATCACGGCCGACCCTGTCACCGTTTGTAACAGCCGCTCAATCTCACGAAGCGTGTCCTCGTCCGTTCGGTCATACCACTCCTCGCTCCACGACTCGTCCATATAGATGCTGACGAGTTCGGTCGCTGAGATGCCTTTTTGGCGGTTGTTGATGACTTTCAGCAGTCCCGGCACCAAGTCCGTATCGCGTATCCCGTCCGGACCGATGGAAGCCTCGTTAGCGAACTCGAACAAGCCGACGAACGTCGGGGCGTAGGTCAATCCATGCAACGCCGTATCGACCGGCAAATCTGCGAGTAAGTCGAGCGTCTGCGGCAATGGTGATGTGATGAGGAGACGGTCATACTGCCGCGTCGTCACATCCGTCTGGACGCGGACCTGGTCATCTCCTATTGTGATTGTCTCGGCCCGCTCGTTCAACTGGACAGTCAAGCCGTCGGCCAATCGTTTGGCCAAGGCGTTCATCCCGTCGACGGCGACGTAGCGTGGATACGGGTCGGTGTACCACACGTTAACCCACCCTTTCGTCTGCCAGTCGGCGACATCTTGTTTGAGCGCTTCCCCGCGTACGGTGAAATAGACCGCCCCGTGATCGGCTTTGCCGTCACCGATCCGTCTCGTCGCCAAGCGTCCCCCGACGCTCCGACTCTTTTCAATCAGTTCAACCGTATGACCGTGACGGGCAAGGTCGCGTGCTGCGACAATCCCACTCAATCCCGCTCCGATAATGCCGATGTTCATGTTCATTCCCCCTTCTGTCAGGAAGATTGTATCATGACCGAGCACTCGTCGCCGGAACCGATGCGCTTCAAGCCGAGCGATTCCACTGCTCGTCATATTCGTGGCGCGCATCTTCATACATGACAGCGAAACGACTGACGATGAACGGGCGGATGAGTGCTAGTGCGACGAGGAAAATCCATGACCCGAGGATGACTAAATCAAGTTGCATATAAAAAATCAAACCGACTAGATACATCGGGACGAATGGCAAAATGAGTTTGAACGCATCCCACTTTTGTCCACGCATCATCGTTCTCGATTTTGTGATCGCCTCTGTAGCAGACAGTTCTGGTTCGTCGCGTAAGATGAAGTATGTGAACGCATACGAGAAATACTTCATGATTCCTGGTATGACGAGCAACAATGTCCACAACACTTGGAAAAATAAGATGAGAATTGTCGCGAGCAAATGCTTTCCATAGCGGTGACGAAACGGATCCAACACATCACTCCAGCGAACCGGTTGCTCTCGTACCGTTTTTAAGATGAGCCAGTTGTATCCGACATTAATTGGATAGAGGGCGATATAAAATAAGATCCCACCTAGGCTGAGGATAGCCAACGGCACTGACTCCACCGTCAAACCGTAATAAGTCGGGTCTACCATCAACCCCAGCTCTAACATCACGGAGCAGGCAAACGACCAAATGAGTAACAATCCTGTCTTTCCTTTTAACGCTTCATGCGCCCGTTCATTCCATGTATGCACCATATCGCTTCCTCTTTTCATTCGTCTTTCTTGTCTTATACGCAACACGATGGAAAATGTTTCAAGTCCAATGAAAAAACAGGGCAAGCGCCCTGTCCATCAGTCTTCCCGATATTCTAAAATGTCGCCTGGCTGACAGTCTAGCGCCTGACAGATTGCTTCAAGCGTTGAGAAGCGGATTGCTTTCGCTTTGCCGGTCTTCAAAATCGATAAGTTCGCCATCGTAATGCCCACTTTTTCAGACAGCTCGGTCACACTCATTTTTCGTTTTGCCAACATCACATCAAGATTTACGATAATCGCCATCTATCTCACCTCAGACCGTCAAATCATTTTCTTGCTTCAAATCGATGGCTCGCTTCAATAGCTTCTGTAACAGCTCCGCAAACACGGCGACGACAAACGCGGCAAACACGAGGACGAGCCCGATCAGGAGGAACCCCGGCGCGTCATCTCGTTCGGCGAACCAGTAGAAAAACGGGAGCGTCCCAATGTAGACGGCGGTGATCGCCAACGCACAAAACTTGATCGCGCGGAGTGATTGAACAGCCCGATAGGAGAACCCTTCGTCGCGGTCAATCAACCGGAGCAGCCTGAACGTTTGGAACAGGGCGATAAAGAACGGGATGGCCGATCCATACATGCCGATCACGATTGGACGAATCGAGTCTTCAATCCAACTCCCACTCTCGACCGCCTCGCGCCAAATGTACGGAAGCAAAAACAAGCAGGCTGCCACAATCGGAACAGCCAGAACGAATACGGCCAACCGTAAAAAAACCGTCTCTCGTTTCATGATGCAGACACCTCACCTCGTTTGATGCCTTCATCATAATCCTCTTTTTATTGTTTATCAATAAATAATCATCGTTAATAAATAAAAACCTCAGGATATTCTGAGGTTTATCCTTGAAATCCCTGCGATGATTTGTTATCCGTTTGATACAAAAAGCCAAGATCCCGAAAGATCTTGGCCCATTATTTATTCTACTGTGACTGACTTCGCCAAATTACGTGGCTTGTCGACATCGCAATCACGCGCAAGTGCCGCGTAATACGAGATGAGTTGAAGTGGTAATACCGTCACGAGCGGTGTGAGGAGTGGCTCGACACGTGGCAAGACGAATGCATCACTCTCGTGTTCCATCCCTTCCATCGAGATCGTGCAGGCAACAGCGCCACGGGCGACAACTTCCTTGATGTTTCCGCGGATGTTGAGGTGCGTGTTCGGTTGCGAGACGAGCGTGATGACCGGTGTGCCGTCTTCAATCAAGGCGATCGGTCCGTGCTTGAGTTCTCCACCTGGGTAGCCTTCTGCTTGGATATACGAAATCTCTTTGAGCTTGAGGGCACCTTCGAGACCAACGTATGAATCCATTCCACGACCGAGGAAGAACGCGTTGCGTGACTCTTTCAAGAACTTGTCTGCCAATTGCTCAAAGATTTCTTTTTGAGCCATGACCGAATCCATGATCGTCGCGATACGCGCGAGTTCTGTCATAAGGTCAAACGGAAGCTTTTTGCCGTTCGCGCGGGCGATATCATACGCGAGGATCGCGAGCACGGCGATTTGGGCCGTGTATGCTTTCGTCGACGCGACCGCGATTTCTGGGCCGGCGTGGAGGAGCATCGTCTCGTTCGCTTCACGCGAGAGTGTCGAACCGGCAACGTTCGTGAGTGTGAGCGCCTTGTAACCGCGCTTCTTCACTTCGACGAGGACGGCACGGCTGTCCGCTGTCTCACCTGATTGTGAGATGAAGAGGAACAACGGCTTCTCAGTGAGGAGCGGCATGTTGTAACCGAATTCTGACGCGACGTGCACTTCTGTCGGCACACCTGCGACGCGCTCAATCAATTGCTTGCCGACGAGACCGGCGTGGTAGCTCGTACCGCAAGCGACGATATAGATGCGGTCGGCTTCCGAGACGAGCGAGCGCACGCCTTCTGTGAGCTCGATGTCACCGGCTTCGTTCTGGTAATGTTGGATGATGTTACGGATGACGGCCGGTTGCTCGTCCATCTCCTTCAACATGTAGTGCGCGTACGTGCCCTTCTCGATGTCTGACGCATCGATCTCGGCCGTGTACGGTGCACGTTCGAGGACTTCGCCGTCGAGTGTCTTGATCGTCGCCGATTCGCGCGTCAAGATGACGATCTCGCCGTCGTGGAGTTCGAGGTACTGGTCCGTCACTTGGAGCATCGCCATCGCGTCAGACGCCACGACGTTGAACGTGCCATCGCCGAGTCCGACGAGGAGTGGTGACTTGTTCTTACCGATATAGAGGCGCTCTTGGTCCTCTGAGTCGATCATCGCGATCGCATACGAACCGTGGAGCTCAGACAACGTCTTGCGGAACGCCGCCTCGACGTCGCCGAGTTCGACGAAGTTCTTCTCCATCAACTGGACGATGACTTCCGTGTCCGTCTCCGAGAGGAACGGGACGTCTAGCGTCGCCTTGATCTGCTCGTCGTTCTCGATGACACCGTTGTGGACGAGCGTGAAGCGGCCCGTCGTGCTCTGGTGCGGGTGGGCGTTCGGGACGCTCGGCACACCGTGTGTGGCCCATCGTGTGTGACCGATTCCAATCAATCCGTCTACTTCTGCCGGGACGACTTCGCGTAGCGCGGCAATCCGACCGACTTCTTTATGCACGTTCACGTTATCGTGCATCAAAGCAAGACCTGCCGAATCATAACCACGGTACTCAAGTTTTTCAAGACCTTTGAGAAGGATTTCCTTCGCTCCGGTGTTCCCAATCATTCCTACAATTCCACACATACAAAATTCTCCCTTTATCTTCGATTTCTCGAAAAAGGAAACGGGCTTTTTCTAAGATCTGTCAACGCGCTCCCCTTTGGCCGTCCGGTCGCCCGGGCGTTTTGAGGGTTTGCTTGTAGTCGTGACAGGCGACTAGGAGGCATCCGCCGAAAACTCGATAACCTCCAACCTCGTCAACTCCGAAGAGTTCTGGCGCTTGGTTCGTACTGGGTGTCCTTCCGTTTCTAAGGGCACGCTCTTAATAGTACAAATCACACCTCCATTCGTCAAGAAAATCACATAATTTCACAGTGACAAAACGGAAACAAAAAGGGAACCCGAGGACGGATTCCCTTGTTTTATTCCCTATTTCGACAGAATTATCCTTCTACGCCGTAATCTTCGCGGACAACTTGTGCGATTCGTTCAACATAACGGTCACATTCTTCCGATGTCGGTGCTTCAGCCATGACACGCACGAGCGGCTCCGTACCAGAAGCGCGGACGAGGATACGGCCGTTGCCGTTCATTTCGGCTTCCGCTTCTTGAATCGTCGCGAGGACACGGTCGCCGTTCATCGCCTCGTTTTTGTCCGTGACACGGATGTTGACGAGTTTTTGTGGGTAGACCGGCATCTCAGCTGCGAGTTCTGACAACTTGCGGCCTGTCGTCTTCACGATTTGAGCGAGTTGGACGCCAGATAGCATGCCGTCTCCTGTCGTCGAGTGGTCGAGGAAGATGAGGTGACCCGACTGCTCGCCACCGAGTGTGTAGTTGTGTTTCTTCATCTCTTCGACGACATAACGGTCACCGACCGCCGTCTGAAGCGCCGTCATGCCTGCATCTTCAACCGCTTTATGGAAGCCGAGGTTACTCATGACCGTCGCGACGATCGTGTTGTCTTTGAGACGGCCTTTCTCGCTCAAGTACTTCCCGCAGATGTACATGATTTTATCGCCGTCGACGATATCGCCGTTCTCATCGATCGCAATCAAGCGGTCGCCGTCGCCGTCAAAGGCGAGACCCATGTCCGCTCCTTTTTCACGAACGAATTGTGCCAAGTGCTCAGGGTGAGTCGAACCGACACCTTCGTTAATGTTCAAGCCGTTCGGCGAGTTTCCGATCGTCGAGACGTTCGCTTCGAGGTCCGCAAATAAACGGGCTGCCAATCCACTCGTCGCACCGTGTGCGCAGTCGAGGGCGATATGGAGACCATCGAAATCTTCGTCGACCGTCTGTTTTAATAATTGAAGGTATTTTTGAGCACCTTCATAGTAATCCGAGACGAAGCCGAGGTCTTTTCCGACTGGGCGTGGCAACGTGTCTTCTGCCGCATCCAAAATCGCTTCGATTTCCGCTTCGGTCGCGTCGTCGAGTTTGAAGCCGTCGCTACCGAAGAACTTGATGCCGTTATCTGCGACCGGGTTGTGCGACGCCGAGATCATGACACCAGCCGTCGCATCGAGCGACTTCGTCAAATAAGCGACACCTGGGGTTGAAATGACACCGAGACGCATCACTTCGGCTCCGATTGATAGGAGACCTGCGATGAGCGCACCTTCAAGCATATGACCTGAAATGCGTGTATCACGGCCAATCAAGACTTTCGGCTGTTCGCCGGCTGGCAAGTGTTTCGATAACACGTAGCCGCCCGCACGACCTAAACGATATGCTAATTCTGCTGTCAATTCTGAGTTCGCGACACCGCGGACTCCATCAGTTCCAAAATATTTACCCATAAATTCAATTCCTCACTTTTGTATGATTGAACGCCTCATTGAATCGAGGACGTTTCGGTTTGTTCATCGACACTCGTTAACTCGATGTCGATTGTCTTCGGTGAGACGACGGTCACACCTTTAGGTACTTCATAATCGACGTCGACCCCATGCAATCCGCTCGGGAGCCCAGTCAAATCTAAGGTCACACTCACGCTGTTCGACGTGATGTTCTCTAAGAGTGACCGTTTCCCGGACAGCGTCACTCCAATCACTTCGGGTGCTTGGAGCGTAAAGTTCGTCCGGTCATATCCTCGCACGGTCACAGGTATTGTCAAACGAACCCGTTCCGTCAACTCGCTCGTATCGTCTCTCGACTCATCTGCAGCCCGGACGAGCAATTGGACTTCCACTTGCTTCGTCTCAAGCGACGAGGCGCCTTCCGGCAAAACGAGAGTGGCGGTCACTTTTCCGGTCTTGTCGATGCCGTCCACATCGATTGGTTCTGTCTCAACGGTTTCAATCGTATCGAGCACGTCTTGTGGCGCAAAGACACGGACTTCCATCTCGTCCAGCAACGTATCGACAAGCCTATAATCTTCAGCCACATCCCCGGACGTGACCGCTTCAATCGGGAAGACCGCGCTCTGTTCGTAGACAGGAACCGTCACACTGATGATATTCGGTTCGACGGTCACGTTGAGCGGATTGCCGTTCGCATCTAAAATCGTCGGCGTCAATTCTCGCGTGAACGTTTGACTTTGATTGGTGACATCGACGTTCAACGTGATCTCTTTGACGTTTTGAATCCGACTCGCACCGCCCGAGACTTTCACCGTCGCCGGTTCGATTTCGGCGTCACCGACAACTTTCCCGTCCGGCAACTGGTCTTTGTTCAATAGGTTGACGGATACCGGCACTTCAATTGTTTGTTTGCGGTCGATGTAGATTTCTACCGTATCCCGCTCAAGCTTGACGTTGACGTCGCCGCCAAAGCCGCGCGCCTCGACCGGAACGCGATGGAATCCGGTCCCTAGATTCGTCAAATCGACGAAGACTTGATAATCTTTCACCAACTTCGTCATCGTTAAACTGCTAGATGGTCCTTGAAGTTCAACGTTCATTTCTTCCGGAACGTTATAAGCCACGTACTGCACCTCATCGAAGAACACTTCGACCGGTACGTCGAGCGACATCGAACTTTGTCCGACAATCGGGAGGGCATTCGTGGAGTTCGTCGACGAGCTCGTCTCGGCGACCATGAAATAAAGCAGGATGGCTAAAGCAAGTGCGATGATGCGGAGAAACCATTTATGTTGTAACCACTGATCAATCACTTACTTGTCCCCCCCTTTTTTATTAAAGAACGAGAGCGTCGTCTCTTTTTCTTCAATAACGAGTTCTTGGATCAATTTATTGCGAAGTGCCTCCTCATCCAACTCTCGATACAGACGACCCGCGATCGCGAGCGACACGGCACCTGTTTCTTCAGAGACGGTGAGGGTCACGCTATCGGTCACTTCACTGACGCCAATCGCAGCCCTGTGTCGTGTTCCTAACGCTTTATCGATGTGCGGGCTCTCGGACAACGGCAAATAACAAGCCGCTGCCGCAATTTTCCCATCTTGAATAATCATCGCCCCATCGTGCAGGGGGGTGTTCGGAATGAACAGGTTGATGATCAGTTGTGATGTAATATGTGAATCCATGCGAATACCGGTCTCGACATACTCATTCAAGCCTGTATCGCGTTCAATCGCAATTAATGCGCCGATGCGACGTTTTGACATATATTGCGCTGAACTGACGATCGCTTCAATCATTTGACGTTGCTTATCCTCATCGCTCGTGCTTGTCCGGCCAAATAAATTGCTCGTTCGTCCTAAATGCTCGAGTCCTCGTCGAAGTTCTGGTTGGAAGATGATAATGATTCCGAGTAGTCCATATGTGATGACTTGATTCAATAAGAACTGTAATGTCTTCAACCCAAAGAACCCGCTGAGGAACCAGCTGACAAGAATAATGGAAATCCCTTTAATCAATTGGACCGCTTTTGTCCCACGTACAATCATCATCAATTTATAGATGACATACGTGACGACGACAATATCTAAAACGTCATTCAAATAATCGTACCAATGTACGTTCTCTGAAAGACTAAAAAATGATAAGAATGATACTTGTTCAAGTAGCGGCAAATGCTCCCCTCCTCAACTACCTAGCCAATTCGTGCAAATTACATTATATCACATTTCCGAAACCACGCATCGCTAGACGATAAAACGAAACCAGATTGAAACGAACACAAAAAGACGCCGTCTCCGGCGTCTCCGTTAGAAGATTTGTTTGAACGAATACCACATCCACTCAAACATCCGATCGATCTGCTCGAGTTCTCCCGTTACTTCTCCAGCGCTAGCTAGATAAGCCCGGCCATTTACAGCCGTCGCGTTTCCATTGACCGTCCCTTCAATTCGAAGGTCACCGCCTTGGACCGTGATATCTCGATCGACGGTAACGCCTTCTGGGATAACGACCTCGTTTGACGTGACAACGATGCCCGGCACTTTCGTGTACGTCATCGTCTCTGTCGACTCATTCCATAGGCCGAGTGTCGCACTCGACATCAAACTGAAGAATAAGGCCGCTGCCATCAGTCCTGGATGCTTACGGAACCATGTCATCCATTTGGATTGTGGTCTCTGTTTCGTCCGGACTTTGTCTTCAAATCGAGTCACCGGTGTGACCTCTACCCGTGCTTTCGCTTCCGGTAAGGACGCCATCACACGGGCTGTAAAATCATCGGATAATTTCGGCCGTGGTAAAGCCTTCAGTTCGGCATCTATTCGTTCGTATTGAAGGTACGCTTCATATAAGTCGTCGTCCTCCAACAAATGACGTAGTTCGTCAGATTCTTCGGGCAGGATGCCATCTTCCAAATATTGTTGTACTTTTTCTTCAGGAGTCAATTGAACCCCTCCCTGTTTTGAAAGATTGTCTTTAACATTTCTCTTCCCCGGAAGATCCTTGTTTTAACCGTAGCGACCGGCATATCGATCATGACACTGATTTCTTTCAGCGATAAATCATCCACGTATTTCAGCAGAAGCGGAATCCGATACTTATCGGGCAACTGCTTAATCGCTTCATGCATCTCGCCTCGAATTTCGCGATGAACGACTTGGGCATCGGGTTGGGGTGCTTCATCAGCCAAATGGTCCTGATAGGTCAAGCCGTCGGTGCCCGCAATCTCGGCATCCATCGAATATTCCGGCTTTCGCTTTCTGAGACGATCGATTGCGACGTTCGTCGCAATGCGATAGAGCCACGTCTTGAACTTGTACTGCGGATCGTACGTATCAATTCTGGTATACGCCCGAATGAACGTCTCCTGGGCAGCATCTTCTGCTTCGCCACGATCATACAATATCTTATAAGCGACAGCAAAGACACCATCCTTGTACAGTTCTACCAGCTCAGCAAACGAATCATGATTCCCCGACCTCAATTCGTCTACTAAACGGGTGGTCAGCCGTTCCATCAATCCACTTCCCCTCTCCGCAACCTATGCGGTCATCTTTCTATACGAATCAATTTCTATGTAGGTTTCAAAAAATATGACAACAAAAAAAGTTTCCAAGTCCATTGTAACAAAGGGACTTGGAAACTGTAAGGTCATCAGACAGTTTCACTTTCCAATAACAGGTTTTCTTTGGATTTCAAAATTGTCTCGCACAACTCGAACGCCAACTGGGCCGTCGTATCATCATGGTCAAGCGCTGGGTTCAATTCAACTAGCTCAATCGCTATCAAATCGTCTGCCTTCATCGCTTCGGCCAAAATCGCTTTCCCTTCCGCGGCCGTAAGACCTTGCTCGACCGGCGTGCCGGTACCTGGGACGAGTTGCGCGTCCAAACTGTCCATATCGAAGCTGAGGTAGAAACGATCGACACGTGCGCGCAAATAAGCGAGTGCCTCTTTCATCATGACATCGACGCCCCGCGTTCGAATTTCTTCGACCGTGATCACTTTAATGCCGAGTCGATTGATCTCTCGAATCTCACCTTCATCGATGTCTCGAAGTGCCATATAGACCAAGTGCTCAGGCGTAAGTTTCGGTTCACGTCCGCCGACCTCCGTCAAACGGATATCCCCCATCCCCATAGCGGCGGCAAGCGGCATACCGTGAATATTGCCCGATGGAGATGTTTCACCTGTATTTAAATCAGCATGCGCATCGACCCAAATCACGCCGTATGGACCTGTTTTGGCAAGACCGGCGAGCGTCCCAATCGCCATGCTGTGATCGCCCCCAACAATCAACGGGAATCGCTTCGCTTGAATTTCTGCATCGACGACCTCAGCGAGTTCTTGAACCGTGTATAAGACTCCATCCACCCGTTTCAAGTGCTCTTCGCTGTTAATCATTTCAGATTCAGGTAAAACACGAATCGTCTGTTGCTTCGTTTCCGTTGGCAATAGTGTTTCCAATCCGAGTGTCCGTAATTTTGATGGACCTTGCTCTACACCATGTTTCCCCTGTCCATAGCGTAGCGGCACTTCAATATATGACCAATTCATCCCCATTCCCCCTTGAACGTTTATACTTTCATTGTAAACGCTACCAAACTCGTGGTTCAACTTCACACAATGATGAATAAACATACAAAAAGGCAGCCTGAATGGTGGCAGGCTGCCTTTCTCTGTACTCTCAAGTGAATGGTTCATGGATTTAGGCAAAAAAAAACTTAAGTCGTAAGTAACTTAAGAAAAAAACAAATGGTGGAGCCTAGCGGGATCGAACCGCTGACCTCCTGCGTGCAAGGCAGGCGCTCTCCCAGCTGAGCTAAGGCCCCATTAAAGGGAATAATATGGAGCGGAAGACGGGATTCGAACCCGCGACCCCGACCTTGGCAAGGTCGTATTCTACCACTGAACTACTTCCGCATAAAAAATGAGCCATGCAGGGCTCGAACCTGCGACCCTCTGATTAAAAGTCAGATGCTCTACCAACTGAGCTAATGGCTCAAACCTGGTGGGGGGGGGCGGATTCGAACCGCCGAACCCGAGGGAGCGGATTTACAGTCCGCCGCGTTTAGCCACTTCGCTACCCCCCCAAGGAGTGCCGGCGAAAGGATTCGAACCCTCGACCCTCTGATTACAAGTCAGATGCTCTACCAACTGAGCTACACCGGCATATATGGTTTGATGAATTAAAATAAAATGGTGGAGGATGACGGGATCGAACCGCCGACCCCCTGCTTGTAAGGCAGGTGCTCTCCCAGCTGAGCTAATCCTCCAAATGGTGACCCGTACGGGATTCGAACCCGTGTTACCGCCGTGAAAGGGCGGTGTCTTAACCGCTTGACCAACGGGCCTTAATTGGCTCCGCAAGTAGGATTTGAACCTACGACCTACCGGTTAACAGCCGGTTGCTCTACCACTGAGCTATTGCGGAACGATCTTGCCTGGCAACGTCCTATCCTCACAGGGGGAGA
Organism: Exiguobacterium sp. SL-9; assembly: GCF_004336985.1. Lineage (GTDB taxonomy): Bacteria > Bacillota > Bacilli > Exiguobacteriales > Exiguobacteriaceae > Exiguobacterium. The sequence goes on along the minus strand of NZ_SJUO01000003.1, from coordinate 12 downwards.
CCCCCAACTACT
>NZ_SJUO01000039.1 GCF_004336985.1 Exiguobacterium sp. SL-9 | reverse complement strand
GTTCGCGATCTCCGTCGTCGAGCTCGTCACTGCTGCGAAGGAATTCGGCGGTTCGACCTTCGCCTACACGGAAGCCTTCACCCTGGCCGGAATCATCTTCCTCGCGGCCAGCTACCCGACCTCACTGCTCATTCAGAGATTGGATCGACGCCTTGCCACCTACTGAGAACACCCCAACGACTGCCTCCGCATCGTCACAACCGGCGATCGAGTTCAAGGATGTGGAGAAGAGCTTCGGGCCGACCACCGTGCTCAAGGACCTCAACTTCACGGTGGCTCCCGGCGAACGCGTCACCCTCATCGGGCCCAGCGGTTCGGGCAAGACGACGATCCTGCGCCTGGTGATGACGCTCGAGGAACTCACCGACGGGTATATCTTCGTCGACGGTCAGCCGCTGACGCACGA
>NZ_SJUO01000038.1 GCF_004336985.1 Exiguobacterium sp. SL-9 | reverse complement strand
TCCCAGCGCTCCCGGAGGGTGAGCGGCCGCCCGTGCGCGCCGTGCCGCTCGCTGCTCCCGCCCTGCTCTCCGCCTCCGCTCACGCCGTCCCGCTGTCGTCGTCATCGTGGCGGGCGCGGCTGGGCTGGACGCGCTTGGGCTCGCCGGGCATCTTCGGGTACTCCGGCGGGTAGGGCATGTCGCCGAAAAAAAACATGTTCGTATCATTATTCGTCGTGTCGTTTTCACCACAAGCAACGAGTAAACCGCTCAGTGAGAGTGCCATCGTCATCAGTCCGAGATTCTTATTCCATTTCATTCATATTCCCTCCAAGTAAAGTGTGATTAGTCTACTTTCAATTGTCCCATCATCCAGTTTTCTT
>NZ_SJUO01000037.1 GCF_004336985.1 Exiguobacterium sp. SL-9 | reverse complement strand
ATTATCATCTGCTTGAGCAAGAAAAAGCATATCAGATATCATTCGTGATAGACGGTTATATTCCTCCAAATTAGAATATAACACTTCAACGAGCTCTTCTTTACTGCGATTTTTACTCAGAGATATTTGAGTTTCAGTCATTAAATTAGTGATTGGCGTACGCATTTCATGGGCAATATCTGCTGAGAAATTCGTTTGCCTTACGAAAACATCTTCAATTTTTACTAACATCTGATTAAATGATTTGGTTAATTGCTTTAATTCATTCGGCACAGAGTCAGGATTTAAACGAACGCTTAAGTTTTCAGAAGTCACATTTTTGATTTCATCGCTGACATCTTTAAGGGGTTTTAATCCTTTAATTACAAGGAAATAAACGACAAGAATAGTAAATAAACACAATATAAT
>NZ_SJUO01000036.1 GCF_004336985.1 Exiguobacterium sp. SL-9 | reverse complement strand
CTCGTTATATTGGAATGAATGGAAAACGTCGTTTACTAGGATCGTTTAACCATGGCTCTATGGCAAATGCGATGGCTCAAGCTATTGGTGTACAGGCGTTAGATAGAAAGCGTCAAGTTGTAGCAATGTGTGGTGATGGCGGATTTACCATGTTAATGGGTGATTTTATCTCATTAGCTCAAATGAATTTGCCAGTCAAAGTGATTATTTTTAATAACAGTGTATTAGGTTTTGTCGCGATGGAGATGAAAGCTGGTGGCTATTTAACTGATGGCACAGATTTACATAATCCGGATTTTGCTGCTATTGCCAATGCGTCTGGTATCAAAGGTATTCGAGTAGAAAAAGGTGAAGATCTGGATCATGCACTTAAAGAAGCCTTTGAACATGATGGTCCTGTGATTGTAG
>NZ_SJUO01000035.1 GCF_004336985.1 Exiguobacterium sp. SL-9 | reverse complement strand
GTGCAAGTAGTAAGTTGTTATCATGAGGCGTTTTAATGTCAGATCGTAATTTTGACGATATTGCAGATAAATTCTCCCGCAATATCTATGGCACAACAAAGGGTAAAATACGTCAAGCGGTGATTTGGGAAGATTTACAACAATTATTGACTCTCTTACCTAGCCGAAGTTTGCGTATTTTAGATGCTGGTGGCGGTGAAGGTTATTTCTCTCGCCAGCTTGCTAAATTAGGACACCAAATTATCTTATGTGATTTATCACAAGAGATGCTTAATCGCGCACAAGAGGCTGCGATTGAAGAGGGTGTTGTCGAGAACATGACGTTTATTTGTTGTGCAGCTCAAGAGATTAAAGAGCTTATAGATGAAGGGGTTGATTTAATTCTATTTCATGCAGTATTGGAATGGAT
>NZ_SJUO01000034.1 GCF_004336985.1 Exiguobacterium sp. SL-9 | reverse complement strand
GCACCGAGTGTTACTGGAACCGCGACAAGTAATGCGACGGTTACTATATCGCAAAATGGACGTATTTTGAATCAAATGAAAGTGGCACCAGGGCCTTTTTCAATTGATAATTTAAGTTCCTCTTTATCGGGGGCTCTTGATGTTAAAATTACAGAGGAAGACGGCTCTATACGTGAGTACCAAGTATCCTCGACTAATATTCCATTTTTAACACGCCCAGGCATGTGTAGTGGTCAACAAAAATTGGTCACCGTTTTAGAGTTTTCCCAATACAATCGTTCTGATTCATTGGGTGTTAAACCACCGTTATATTGATGGGGTCTAAGCTGACTATAATACCCGATGATATATCGTGTTATTTCTCGCTGTGCATCTATAAAATTACGGTAGCCTAAAATGGGTACCCATTC
>NZ_SJUO01000033.1 GCF_004336985.1 Exiguobacterium sp. SL-9 | reverse complement strand
GGGTGGCTTAAATCACGCAGCGTCATTTCATAGAGTTGCGTTAGCCCTTTATTATCATTGATATGATCTTCAATTAAGATCCCACAGGTGCGTGAGTTACCCACATCAAGAATAAGATCAACTTCAATCGCGGGCTCTTGCGGTTTGGTTTCGTTAATTTTGATTTCAGGTAAGCGTAACTTCTCACCTAAGATATTGAGTAAATTAAGGTAATGTGCCTGATGTTGAAACTCTTTAAGTGCATCTTCAAGTTCATCATGGTACATCTTGGTCACTGCCAGTGCTCTTTCGCTAAAGACTTCCTTTAACCAACCATCAATCCACGGTGTTTCAAGGAAGTTCTCAACTTCATAGCCCAAATAAGCCAACGCAAAAGCGACACCAGAGCGAACATCTTCTTCGTTTGGCGC
>NZ_SJUO01000032.1 GCF_004336985.1 Exiguobacterium sp. SL-9 | reverse complement strand
AAACACCACTTCCACTACCTGCATACGAACGTATCTTGAAAGCGGCTCACACTTTCAACCTACTAGATGCACGTAAAGCCATTTCTGTTACTGAACGCCAACGCTATATTTTACGTATTCGTACCCTAACTAAAGGGGTTGCAGAAGCGTATTATGCTTCTCGTGAAGCGCTTGGATTCCCTATGTGTCATAAGAACTAAGAGGCTGTCATGACTCAACAGACTTTCCTTGTGGAAATCGGCACCGAAGAGTTACCGCCGAAGGCTCTTCGTTCATTAGCTGAATCATTTGCTGCAAATTTTACGGCTGAACTTGATGGCGCTGATATTACCCATGGTGCAGTAACGTGGTTTGCTGCCCCTCGTCGTTTAGCACTTAAAGTAGCTGATTTAGCAGCTTCACAGCCAGAC
>NZ_SJUO01000031.1 GCF_004336985.1 Exiguobacterium sp. SL-9 | reverse complement strand
TCTACGGACACTCCTGCACAGCCGTTCAGTTCGCTCAAAGGCTGAGATATGGCTGACAATATTTTCCCTGGCCAGCACCCTGAGGCGACACCTTCTTCGAACTGGCCCACAGCTCCTGGTGGGCGACGTCATTTTGCCCGCCGTCCGTAAGCACGGCGGCCGAGCGCTGAGCGGGAGTCCCTGCTCAGCGCCCAGCCCCTGTTGTGCCTGGAATCTTGCCGCCGCTGCGACACCCGTCCTCCGTGAACCGAGGGTGCTGCTCTGATCAGATTCGGGCCCGATCGGCGATTGCTCCATCGACGAACGCCGTATATTCCAATGGTTTGTCGATGAGGTGACCGTCGGCGATGCCCTGCTGCCAGCGCGCATAGGATTCGGCGTTGATCCGAGCCGTCTCCCACATCCCCCAGC
>NZ_SJUO01000030.1 GCF_004336985.1 Exiguobacterium sp. SL-9 | reverse complement strand
AGTTACCACTGCGCATCAGCGGGGCAAATGGGTAGGCATTTGCGGTGAACTGGGCGGTGAAAGCCGTTATCTGCCGCTACTGCTTGGGCTGGGCCTGGATGAGCTGAGTATGAGTAGCCCGCGTATTCCGGCGGTGAAAAGCCAGCTTCGTCAACTGGATAGCGAGGCGTGTCGGGAACTGGCGCGTCAGGCATGTGAATGCCGCAGTGCGCAGGAAATTGAAGCGTTACTCACCGCCTTTACGCCGGAAGAAGACGTTCGCCCACTGCTGGCGCTGGAGAATATCTTTGTTGATCAGGATTTTAGCAATAAAGAGCAGGCGATCCAGTTCCTGTGCGGCAACCTCGGCGTTAACGGGCGCACTGAACATCCGTTTGAGCTGGAAGAAGATGTCTGGCAGCGGGAAGAGAT
>NZ_SJUO01000002.1 GCF_004336985.1 Exiguobacterium sp. SL-9 | reverse complement strand
GGTGTGCACCTTAATCATAGGGAGGAAATGTGAAGGATGGCCGGGACTTTGGCATCGCCCGGTAAATTGTTTGTCACTCTTTGGTAAATAAGATTGCAAGACTGGTACATTTCAATGGCCGTAATCAAGAAAATACATAGTTAGTTTTTATAGGAGGGTTATATGTGAAAAGAGTATTAATCACGGGAGCGAATAGCTACGTCGGAAATGCGTTCAAGCAGTGGATTGAAGTGAATCATTCCGATGCGGTGCAAGTCGACACGGTCGGGATGCGGAACGGGGAATGGAAAACATTTTCGTTCGATGGATACGATGCGATTTTACATGCTGCGGGAATTGCTCATGTCTCGACGGACCAAAGTATGGAGGACCTATACTATAAAGTGAATACGGATTTGACGGCCGAAGTTGCAGAGAAGGCGAAGCAAGAAGGTGTGAAACAGTTCATCTTTCTCAGTAGCATGATTGTGTACGGAGATGCTTCAAACGCTCAAATGATTACACGAGATACAGTGCCAAAACCGACAAACTTTTATGGGAACAGCAAACTTCAAGCCGAGAAAAAACTTGAAGCACTAGCAGGTGAAGATTTCTTCGTCGCGAACGTCCGTCCGCCGATGATTTACGGGAAAGGGTCGAAAGGGAACTATATCAAACTAGCAGGTCTTTCAAAGAAAATTCCGTTCTTCCCGAGTTATCAAAATCAGCGTAGTATGATTCACATCGATAACTTGTCCGAGTTTTTAGCACAGGTCATTCTAAATGAAGACCACGGCACGTTCCATCCTCAAAACAAAGAGTACGTCTGTACATCAGAGCTCGTCTCGACGATTGGATCTGTCCATGGTAATCAGGTCAGAGCATTTGGCTTGTTTAATGGTGTCATTCGTCAGCTCGTTGACCGTAATGTGACTATCAATAAACTGTTCGGTGACTTCGCATATGCGAAAGAGTTGTCGACGTATGAACATGACTATCATGTGCGTGATTTTAAAGAGAGTATTATTGCGACTGAAAAGAGTTAATATTCTCACTACTGCTTCCGTAAAATCAAGGAGTTGCACCTGTGATTACAAAAACACTGGATCTGGTTTTGCTGTCGTTTCAAACGCACTATTCAAGCATTGATTAAAAAGATTGAGGCATGAGTAATCACTTACTCTCATACCTCAATCTTTTTTTATTCATTCAAGCTATCAATCAACTTACGACTACGTTCTCTAGAAACATGTAGATAGCGCTCGGTCGTACTGATTGACTTGTGCCCAAGGAGTTTGCCTACACTGAGCATATCTTGACTCTGATTGTACAGTGTTGTCGCAAAACTATGACGCAACATGTGGCTCGTCAGCTTCACCCCGAACTGTTCTTGTGCGATTTTTTTCAGATCATTGTTCACAAAGCCGGGTTGGACGACACGTCCGGTCGGCATCAAGAAAATGCGATTCGAATCCCCAACTTTTGGGCGATGCGTGGCGATATACTTCTTTAATTCCATGGTGAGTCGGGGCGTCATCGGGACGTGACGCGTCTTGTCGCCTTTTCCTTTTCGAACCGTCAACAACCGCTCCTCGAAATTGATGTGATCGAGCTCTAAATTCAAAATCTCACTGATTCGTAATCCGGCATCACCCCCGACGAGATAAATCGTATAGAGCGTGTAATTGCGGGCGTGATACAGCACCGTATTCAATTGGTCGCGGGTAATGATCGTTGGTGGTTCACTTACCCCCTCACGTGTGACGATTCGACCGAACGGATTATGCTTCATCCACCGTTGCTCGATGGCAAACGTGAATAATCCGCGGATGCGCATGATATAGGATTTCACCGTATTGTCGGCCATCCCGCTAAGTTGTTTCTTGTACGGGATCGCATGCTTCGCCTCGTCGATGTCTTGGATGTACACCGCGCCATGTTCGGCTGCATAGCGGGCAAAGCGCAGTAACGAATTGCGCGTGCTTTTCAGCGTCGTCTCGGGCGCTTCTTTTCGTTCTCTCATGTCTGTTAAGTACATGTCGATCGCATCAGTCAGTAACACGTGTTTCATGTCGTTCACTCCTTCAAGTTGATTGCCTCTTTCAGTTCCCGTTGGACGTCGGCCTTATATGCCCGTAAACGACTCGGCGAATAAGATAGCGTCTGTTCGGTCCCATCAATCAAGTGGCAGAGGAGTTCGAAATGGCGGGGTGACAGCAACAACCGCTGTTCGTCGAGCCAGTCGAAAAGATTACGCTCGGACGTCATGCATTGTTCCGGGATTCGTTCGGCGGCGACTTCGTGCTTTAAATGTCTGGCATTCTTTTGTTGGTGATTCAGGATGGCGCCCCGGATCCGTTGGAAGCAATACGTCTTCGATAGCGTACAGCCGCGATTCAACGCTTCCCATAGGGCGATCCTTGCGACTTGGGCGCAGTCTTCCTGTTCGTTCGGGTGAATCGATAGGTGGCGGATGACATAGTGAATCATCGGTTCCCATTCGTGGATTTGATCATCAAGTTGATTCATGTGGCAATTCGTTTCCGAGCGCTCTATTGATTTTCCTAGGTTAATTCGAGTATAGTCATCGATATTCGACGATTGGTTGTTGCTGTACGTTCGCCTCCCGACTCCATTCGTTATTGTAAGCCGATATTTCAATCAAGCCCTAGGCTTACGTGCGATAAGGGCACTAGTCCGCCTCGGATATCGATGAATATCCGGTGAATGTGAAAAGAGACTGATCACAGCCGGATAAATCGATCATTCTGGCAATCTGATTGATCAAACGGTGCTATGTACCGATAAAACTGTGGATAGCTCTATGGGGAGATCCTATTGCGTGAGAACTGTTTATTCATACATATTATTAGGTGTTAAAAAGAAAATATTTGAAAAAGGTAAACCTTAAATTCCTGATATAAACTATATTTAGTTGATATTTATGATGATGGAGGAGTTTAAGTGAACACATATTTTTCAAAGGTTTTATTCACGATGGGAGTAGCTTTTTTGGCTTTCGGGAATCCGGTTTCAGCGAACGAGAGCGAACCGATGCCGAAACGGGTCATCGTTCAAGTGAAAGGGACGGAGACGGGCGACCTTAACGGTGAGGTCATTTCGTCTAAACAAGTCAAAAAACAGACCACGCTTACACTCGAGGTGCCAAAAGGGACCTCTACGGCGGCGTTCATCAAAGAACTGAAGCAAGAGGAAAACGTGTTGCGCGTCGAGGAAGATCATTTGATGAAGTTGACGTATACACCAAGTGACATCTATTACGGTTACCAGACGCACCACAGTAACATTCAGTCCGAGGAGTCTTGGGAACGCTCGAGAGGTGGGAACGTTATTGTGGCGATTTTAGACAACGGGATAGACGTAAATCACGAAGACCTTAAAACTAATATTGTAAATCCATACGACGTCGTTCAGGATTCGCCGTATACGTTATCGCCAGGTGATCATGGAACACACGTTGCAGGCATTGTCGGTAGTCAAATGGATAACTATTACGGAGGGGTAGGCGTTGCGGCAGGTGCTTTCATTATGCCAATTGACGTGTTCGAGGGAACGTCTGCGTACACGTCTGATGTGATTGAAGGGGTATATCGTGCCGTCGACCAAGGGGCTGATATCATCAATATGAGCCTCGGCAACTATTATTACAGCACGTTGTTCCAACAAGCGATTTATTATGCTTATGCAAATGATGTCTTGGTGATCGCGGCCGCAGGGAATGATTCATCAACCTCGACCCACTACCCGTCTTCGTATGAACATGTGATCTCGGTCGGGTCGACAACATCTTATGATACATTGTCTTCGTTCTCAAACTATGGGTGGAATGTTGATGTCACAGCCCCGGGGAGCAGTATTTTATCGACGACCCCATATAATACATATAGCTATAAGAGTGGGACGTCGATGGCCTCACCGGTCGTTGCGGGCGTTGCCGCTTTAGTGAAAGCAGCAGAACCTAATATATCTGTCGATGAGCTCGCAGAACGTTTGACGAGTACCGCTGACGATTTGGGAAGTCCGGGACGAGATTATTACTATGGCTATGGACGTATCAATGCCAAGGCGGCGCTCATGATTTATCACGTGGACCCCGTTCAAGTCGATGCGTTTTCTGATTTGTCTGACGTTGTCACGGGTACGATCCCTCAAAATAATGGGTATGGCAACGTGGTCGTTTATGGTCCATCGGGTGAGTCGATTGGTTTAGAGGAAGGTTTGTATGGCGGTGATCGTTTCAGTATCAAGACGTCTCGTTATCCAGCAGGCACGACACTGAGCGCCATCTTTTATGATCGTTACGGAAACTATAGCGAACTCACCCGGTTCACGGTCGTCGATAAGACGGCGCCGGTGAAACCGAGCGTGAACCCAGTCAGCGATGCCGTTACCACGGTGAGCGGAAAAGCAGAGCCCGCGAGCACGGTGACCGTGAAAGCCGGCACGACGCTGCTCGGTCAAGTGACGACGAGCGAAGATGGCACGTACACGGTGACGATCGGGAAACAGAAAGCGGGGACGGTCCTGGTGATTGCGAGCACGGATGCCGCCGGTAATGTTAGCCCGATTGTAGAGACCACGGTCATGGATAAGACGGCACCGGTCGCACCAATCGTGTCAGAAGTGACGGATCAGTCGCTTGAGGTGAAAGGGACGGCCGAGGCGGATACAACGATTGTCGTCAAGGTTGGTGCAACGGAGCTCGGGAAAGCGACCGTCTCGAAAGAGGGTGCGTTCCGTCTCGCCATTCCGAAACAAGCAACCAACACACGTTTACGGGTCACGAGCATCGACCGAGCGGGGAACGTGAGTCCGGCAGTCGAAGTTGTCGTACTCGATCGGACCGCGCCATCGATTCCGACCGTACAGGAAGTGAGTGATCAGATGGTCACGGTTTCCGGTACAGCGGAAGCGAACGCCCGGATTCAAATCAAACGGGGCTCAAACGAAATCGGGACAGGAACGGTTCAATCGAACGGGACGTTCCAAGTCTCAATCGTCAAACAGGCTGCCGGTACTGTATTGACGGTGACTGCTATCGACGGCGCCGGCAATACGAGTCAACCGTTATCCGTACTCGTTACCGATAAGACGGCCCCTGCCTTACAAATTGATCAAATTACGAACCAAAGTGTGACGGTTCGCGGGGTTGCCGAGGCACGGGCAATCATCGAGATGACCGATGTACGACAAACGGTCAAGGTGACGGCAGATGAAAATGGCCGCTTCCGTTTTACCATCCCGGCACCGAAGACAGGTGAAACCTTCTCGTTCGTCGCTTCTGACGTTGCGGGCAATCAAACAGATGTCCTAAACATGACTGTGGTCGATGCGACGGCACCAATCCTTTTTGGAGTCTCGGATGTGGTTGTGGAGGCAGGACTAGCGTTTGACATGAAACGAGGGGTAAGCGCAACAGATGAAACGGATGGCCATCTAACGGCGAAGGTTGTCATATCTGGAGCGGTCGATGTCAAGAAGCCAGGTGTGTATGTTCTCACGTATACGGTGAAAGATCGCGCCGGCAACGAAGGCAAAATGATACGCCGCGTCACCGTGAAAGATACGGTCAAACCGGTCCTCACAGGCGTTAAAACGAAAACCATCTTCTGGAACAGTCGATTCGACGCAAAGAAAGGAATCACGGCGACAGACAACATAAGTGGCAACTTGACGAAGTCAATCAAAGTATCGGGCAAGATCAACGTCAAAAAAGTAGGTTCATATTATTTGACGTATAGTGTCACGGACAAGTCGGGTAATACCACGACGGCAGTACGAAAGATTGTCGTCAAAGATCATGTCAAACCTGTCATTTCGGGTGCGAAGTCGAAGACGATCAAATTCAAATCGAACTTCAAACCGTTAACTGGCGTGACTGCGAAAGATAACGTGGACGGGACGTTGACGAAGTCGATCAAAGTGACTGGAAAAGTGAATACGCAACGCAAAGGCGTCTATCCATTGACGTATACTGTAAAAGATAAGGCTGGTAACAGTACCGTTGTGAAAGTGAAGATCACTGTCAAATAAAACCATAATCTTTTATTCAACGACTTGGACTCATTCTTTTGGGTCCAAGTCGTTTTAGTTATCTCGACATCGGAAGCTATGGCTCTTTTCATTCGATGTTTTATCAAACAAAAGAGCGATGATCTGTTCAAACATGTTTGTCGAATCGTGTCAGATGATTGTGCGACGATATTGAAAAATCAGTTCCCATATTGTAAGAAAATGGCCTCTTCACTCAGATAAAGCTTTGTATACTGATGAGAGTTTGAATATAGGGAGGAAGAACATGAAGCAAGTCATACAAAAATGGATCAGTGCCGCGCTGGTGGTGCTAGTCTGTCTCACATTGATTCAACCTGTCACGACACAAGCGCAGGAAAATGTGATGGCGCTCAATAGCAAGGTTACCGGACAGATTACAGACACTAACAAAGTATTTACGTACAAAGTGACGCTGCCTAAGCGTGGAACACTGTCTATCGATTTAAAGTCGTGGATTGATTCGATTGTCGATTATCGCATTCTCGATAATCAAGGGACTGAGATCGAGGACGCTTCACTGTATGGAGATGCTCTGACACCTGGAAGAGAGATCGTGACAAAACGCTTTGAGGCAGGAGTATATTACGTTGAAATTTCTCAGTGGAGTGAAGGACATACTGGGAAATTCGAGCTGACGAATAGCTTCGCTGAAGTATCGACAGATGATCGAGAGCCGAACAACGGGACATCGGTTGCTCAACCACTTACGCTTGGAAAAAAGGTGAGGGGGTTTATCTCGGTACAAGATGAGAAAGATGTGTATCGCGTCGTCCTCCCGAAAGCAGGTACGTTATCTATCGATTGGATTTCTAACATCTCGGGAACGGCTGAACTGTATCTACGTAACGAACTAAATCAAGTCATTCGTCATGAGCAGATGAACAGTAAGGTCGAATCATCGAATCGCTACAAAGAACCAATCGACTTAGAACCAGGGACGTATTACATTGAAATCGAAGATTGGGATGCCCCTAATAACACTGGGAAGTATGAGTTGCTGGCAACATTCGTATCGGCTAACAATCGAGAGCTTGAGCCGAACAATGGGACGACTCAAGCGATGCCGCTTGCTTTTTATAAGCCTCTCACTGGGTTTTTATCATGGAGCGATACAGAAGATTTTTATAAAGTCAGATTACCGAAAGCGAGTACACTCACGATTGATATGAATTCGTTCGTTCAAGGTATCGCTGAGGTTGAGCTCTATGACGAAAATTATAAACGGCTAATGAAGGAATATGTGTATGGATCTGCCAGCTCACCAGGAAAATCTGTCGAATCACTCAAATTAAAGAGTGGGACATATTACGTGGCTGTCAAAGCATGGGATGCCAAATCTAACACCGGCAAGTACAGCCTGGAAATAAAGTCGAGCCATCTGTTACCATCACTCACGGTCAACGGGTTAACGACACGTTCGACGGTCATAAAAGGGAAGACTGCAAAATATGCGACTGTCTACTTTAAGATCGGTAAGAAAACTTACACACGTAAAGCGAATAGTAAAGGCGACTACTCGTTTAAAATGAAAAAACAAAAAGCAGGTAGTGTCATTCGCGTGACTGCAAAGAATAAATACGGATCGACGGTCAAACAAGTGACGGTGAAAAAATAATATCAATGAAAACTCGGAAGCCTGATGTCATGGATTCCGAGTTTTTAAGTTTGGCAGAAGCTTAAGAAAATCGTGACGTAGCGAATCCTTCTGATCAGCATATGATGGAATGCTGAAAATCAGAAAGCGAATGGACCTGTAGATTGAACAAGCTTATATGAATTCGGTTGAGCTTTTCCGTGACATGCTATACTAAGAAAAAAGCAAAGAAATGGGTGGAACAGTTATGGGGAAGACGACACCACGGAACTCGAAATGGATGCGGACGTATAACCGCTCGCTCATCCTCCGGCTCATCCGGCTCCATCAGCCGGTGTCCCGGGTCGAGCTCGCCAAGGCGACGAGTTTGACGAAGCCGACGATCTCGAACATCGTCAACGAGCTGAAAGAAGAAGGGCTGATCAACGAGCGTGAGCTCGGCGTCTCGAGTGGGGGACGACGGCCGATCATGCTCGAACTCGCCGCGAGTGACCGCTTCGTCATCGGTATCGACGCGACGCAGCGGCGGTTGCACGGCGTCGTCACGAACATCCATGGGGAGATGTTAGGTGAGGCGTGGCATGACGAGCGGTTCGATACGAACGAGGAGTTCATCGAAGCCATTGTAAAGCTATACATAGAACTGGCTGACAAGGCCGAAGGTGACGTCATCGGGCTCGGGGTGTCCGTCCACGGGATGGTCGAGGCGGGGAATGGGATCGTCCTATTCGCACCACGCTTCCACTTACATGACATCCCGCTCAAACAAGAGCTCGAGCAGCGCCTGAACCAGAACGTCTTCGTCGAGAACGACGTGCGGACGCTCGCTTTAGGGGAGCTCTACTTCGGCGAGGCAATCGGCATCGACGAGTTCTTCTACGTCTACGCCGGTTACGGGATTGGGGGTGCCTACGTCCACGGCGGGGAACTGATTGACGGGGAGCACCATATCGCCGGCGAGATCGGGCATATGCGCATTATGCTCGACGGACCGATCTGCTCGTGCGGCAACCGTGGCTGCCTCGAGGCGGTCGCCGGCGAACGGGCCATCTTGAACGAGGCCCGGCAGCTGAACCATGAGCTTAACTTGAACGATTTGCGTGACGCCGTCGGCACGAACGCCGACATCCAGCAGCTGTATGAGCGGGCCGGGGAGTACATCGGAATCGCGACGCTCAACATGATTCACTTGCTCAATCCGAACCGGATCCTGCTCGGGGGACCGCTCTTCAACTATGCGCCGAACGTCGTCGCCAACATCCAGGAGCGGGTCGCCCAGACGGCGTTGACGATGGACGCCCGCCAGACGGACATCCGCGTCGTTCCGTGGAATGCGAACCATGGCGCGCTCGGTGCGGCCGCCTTGATCACGAACCAACTGTTCGGCGAGATTCAATGATTCAATCGCTCTCACTTCGAGGGCGATTTTTTTATGTCGAAAAATAATTTGAATGAAACCGTTTACAAGTCTGAAAAGGATATGCTATAGTCTGTTTGTAGTTAGATAATAAATTTAATTTACTAAGTAAGGGGTGACACTCTCAAACGGGAAAGTGGAGGGGTAGACATGGACATAGAGACACCATTGCTGAAAGACAAGTTTCACGATATATTCGGTCGCTACGGGGCGACGCGGCTGTTCACGAGGGACGGTTCATCGTTCCGTGAATTGGAAGCGTTCACAAAAGCGGACGGCGTCGTCGTGACCCGCTCGCGACGGGACGGCATCTTCCGGCTCTACGACGAGGAGGCCCGTGACATCCGCCTGTTCCGCGTCTCGGACTTGAATCAGGCCGAACGAGCGACGAGCTTCGACGACCTGTTCGAGATGTTGCTCTGGCGCTTGAAGCAACAGGACGCGCTGCCGTTCGGGGCGGACCTATACGTCGTCGGCTCGTACATAGACGACCATTGGCAGGTTGATTTGGAACTGATCGCGTACACACTCACCCGGCTCGGGGACCAACCGATGCCAGACCACTTGATTCGGGAGCTTTGCCTCAAGCTGGTCGCATAACACTCAAAGGAGAATGGACATGAAGAAAACGACAATCGCACTCGCATCATCGGTACTCGTCTTGTCATCACTACTCGCTGCTTGCGGCGGAAAAGAAGAGGCGGCCGCAACGACGGAAGACGGCAAGCCGGTCATCAACTGGTGGGGCTGGGCGCCACAACCAGAAGTCGGGGAAGCCATGGCCAAGGCGTTCAACGAGTCGCAAGACGACTACGTCGTCAAGTTCAAACGTCTCGAAGACTATGAGCAACAGCTCCAAGTCGCCATGCTCGGCGGTGACGGCCCAGATGTCATCGGCCTCAAAGAGCCGATGATCCCGCAATATAAGGACCGCCTCGTCCCGGCGAAAGACTACATGGACAAAGCGGCCGGCGCGGGCTGGAAAGAGAAGTTGATCGAGCTCGGCGTCGAACAGACGACGGTCGACGGCGAACAGATGGCGGTACCGGTCGGCTTCACAGGTCAGGCGTATCTCATGTACAACAAGACGATGCTCGACACATACGGAGTGACGCCGCCGAAGACGTATGACGAGACGATCGCGGCGATCGACAAGATCAACGCCTCGGGCGACAAGGTCATCCCGATGCAGCTCGGCGCGAAAGACGCTTGGGTCGGCACGGACGTCTTCAACGTCTTGAGCCATCAGGTCGCACCAGGGTACATCCAAAAAGTACTCGAGGGCGAAGCGAAGTGGACGGACAAAGAGATGGTCGAGACGGCTGAATTGTGGCAGCAACTGTTCGAAGACAAGGTGTTCCAAGAAGGAGCGCTCGGTCTCGCGACATATATGGACGGCATGAACAACTTCTTCGACAAAAAGGCAGCGATGTGGGTCATCGGCTCATGGGAAGCCCACTCGATGACGACGGTCGAGAAGCGTGACAAGTGGAACAACTTCGAAGACGAGATCGGCTTCGTCCCGCTCCCGAACCTCGCGGGCGGCACAGAACAACCGGTCATCGCCTCGATCGACATGGCGCTCGGTGTCAACAAAGAGTCGAAACAACAAGACGGCGCGGCCGCCTTCATCGCCTACATGACGCAAGGCGAGGGCCAAGCGCTCTACATGGAGAAGTTCGAAATGGCACCAGCCATCAAGGACATCGAAGTGGCGTATGAGGACAAGTTCACGTCTGACGTGGAGCGCGAGTCATACGAGATCTTGAACGAGACGGTGAAGAACGCCGTCGCGGGCCGCGGCATCCGTGACCCGAAAGTATACGACACGCTCGGCAAAGAACTTCAAAACATCGCCGGCGGTCAAGACGCGAAAGAAGCGCTCGCGCGCATTCAAGCGATCGCCGACCAAGGGAAATAATCGAACGAGCGCCAGTGGCCAGCCTGACTGGCGCTCGATTTTTTATGAGAGTGAGGGAACCTTATGCAACACGCAACCGAGTTACCGGAAGAACAGCCGAAGCTGTCGGCGGTCCCGCCGAAACGACCGGATTCGACGAAAAAGAAAGCGCAGCTGAAGAAGAACTTGATCGGCTGGGCGTTCGTCGCCCCGACCGTCTTGTTCGTCATCGCCTTCATCTATTACGGCATCTTCTATAACGCCTATCACTCGCTGTTCTCGTGGGACGGCATCTCGTTCGAGAAGACGTACATCGGCTTCGAGAACTTCGGCCGCATGTTCAGCGACCCAGAATTTTATAACGCGCTCAAGAACACGGGCATCTTCACCGTCTTGACCGTGACGATTCAAGCCGGTCTCGGGCTCGTCTTGGCGTATTTGCTCCACACGAAAGGCGTCGGCCGCACGTTCTTCAAGTCAGTGTTCTTCTTCCCGGTCGTGTTGAGCCCGGTCGTATTAGGTGCCGCGTTCTCGCAAATCTTTGACTTCCAGTTCGGCTATATCAACGAATTCCTCCGGATGATTGGTCTCGGTGCGTTCGAACAGAACTGGCTCGGCGACCAGGACGTCGCCTTGTACGCCATCATCTTGATCAACATCTTCCAATGGACGGGTTCATCGATGATCATGTACTACATGGCGATGCTCGCCATCGAGCGTGAAGTGTTCGAGGCGGCCAATATCGACGGTGCCGGCTTCTGGCGCACGCTTTGGAGCGTCGTGTTCCCGAACTTGAAAGGGACGACGTTCACGCTGACGATTCTCGGGGTCATCGGTGGACTGAAGACGTTCGATATCGTCTGGATCTCGACGCAAGGCGGACCGGGGAACTCGACCGAGGTCATCTCGACGTACCTGTTCCGCAAATCGATGTTGCATCAAGAGGTCGGCTACGCCAGTGCCGTCGCCATCATCTTGCTGATCATCGCGCTCAGCATCACGTATTTCCAGACACGCGTACAGAAGAAAATGGACTGAGGAGGGATACCGATGGAAATTCAAACGAAAAAAGGAAGATGGCTCACCAATCTCGGCTTGTCGCTCATGGCGGTCATTTGGTTGTTCCCCATCTTCGTCATGTTCAAAGAGAGTTTACGGGTCAACGGCTTCAGTAACTATATCGCGACGTTACAGAACCCGAACTTCCCTCAGTTCGTCTTCAACAGTTTCATCGTTGCGTTCTTCATGATTCTCATCTCGATCTCGTTTCTCGCCTTCGCGGCGTTCGGCTTCTCGAAGCTCGAGTTCGCGGGGAAACGGTTACTCTTCAACCTCGTCTTGGCCGGGCTCATGTTGCCGGTCGCGTCACTCATCGTCCCGCTCTTCTTCACGCTGCGCAACCTTGACGGCTTGAACAGCTACTGGGGATTGATCGGTGCCGAGGTGGCGTTCTTCCTCCCGTTCGGTCTGATGCTCATCAAGAGCTACTTCGACGAGCTGCCGAACGAACTGATGGAAGCGGCCCATATCGACGGGGCGACGACGTTCCAAATCTTCTATAAGATCATGATGCCACTCGCCAAGCCGGCACTTGCGACGGCGACGATTTATGCGTTCCTCAACTCGTGGAACGAGTATTTGATGGTCCTCACGTTCATGACGGACCCGGCCTATCAGACGGTGACGATGGCCCCGACGTTCTTCACGGAAGCGCTCGGTGGTGATCCAGGTAAACTGTACGCCTCGCTCGTGTTGATCAGCTTGCCGACGATGGTGTTCTATATCTTCTTCCAACGCTTCTTACAGAAAGGCATGACTTCGGGAGCGGTCAAATAATCGATTGAGGTGAATCACATGTATGTAGGAGTAGATTATTATCCAGAACAGACGGACCGCGCCCTGTGGGACGAGGACGTCCGCTTGATGAAAGAGCTTGGTGTCAACGTGATCCGGATGGCGGAGTTCGCATGGACGATGATGGAGCCGGCCGACGGCGAGTTCGACTTCTCGTTTTGGGACGAGGTCGTCGACACGTTCGGCAAGGACTTCGACGTCATCCTCGGCACGCCGACGGCGACGCCACCGGCCTGGTTGATTGAGAAATATCCGGACATCTTGCCGGTGACGGCGGACGGGGTCCGCATCAGTTTCGGTGCCCGCCGCCACTATACGGTCAACAGTCCGGTATACCGCGAGTATTGCGAGCGCATCACGCGGAAGATGGCGGAGCGTTACGGGAAACACCCGACCGTCATCGGCTGGCAGACTGACAACGAGTACGGCCATGAGAAATCGGACCGCTCGTACGGCGACGTCGACCAAGTCGCGTTCCAAGCCTGGCTACAAGACCGCTATGAGACGCTCGACGCGTTGAACGCGGCCTGGGGGACCGTCTTCTGGAGCCATACATACTCGGCATGGAGTCAGATTCCGGTCCCTCGTACCGTGTTCCAAGAGCACAACCCGTCGCTCCTCGTCGACTTCGACCGCTTCTGTTCGGACGCTTACCGTTCGTTCAACAAGCTCCAAGTCGACACGCTCCGGCCGCTCATCCATGACGACGCGTTTATCACACATAATCTCGTCTATAGCGACATGGCGATCAACCAGCAACAGATGGCCCAAGACCTCGACTACGTCTCGTTCGACAACTATCCGGTCTGGGGCGGGCTACCGGAGCCGAACCGCTTCGAGAAGACGGCACACGACCACGATCTGTGCCGCTCATCGAAACAAGGCAAAGGCTTCTGGGTGATGGAGCAGCTCAGTGGCGCGCAAGGTTGGAGCCGCATCGGCTACTTGCCGCGACCGGGCCATATCCGCTTGTGGACACATCAAGCCGTCGCGCGTGGCGCTGAGGCGATCGTCTATTTCCGTTTCCGGGCGGCCCATTTCGGCACCGAGGAATTCTGCCACGGCATCATCGACCACGACGGCAAGCCGAAACGGAAATTTGATGAAGTGCAGGGCGTCATGAAAGAGTTGACGACGCACGGCGATATGATTAACGCCGCGGAATACAAGGCCGACGTCGCCGTCTACTTCGACCAAGAGAACTTATGGGCGTGGACGCATCAACCGCACTCGGACGCGTTCAACTTCAAACAAGAGTTCGTCCGTTTCTACGGGGCGGCCGTGCGTCAAGGTGTTAACACGGACATCGTCTTCCCAGGGGACGCGCTCGACAAATATAAACTCGTCGTCGTGCCACTCTATTTCCTCGGAAATGATACGTTCGATGTATCGCTCATCGAGTATATCGAGAACGGCGGCCATGTCATCTTCACGTACCGGACGGGCGTCAAAGACCCGATCAACCGCTGTCACGTCGACACGCTCCCGGGCAAGTTCGCCAAATACGCCGGCATCGAGATCGACGAGTACGAGAGCCTGCAGGCGGTCCAGTCGAACCGAGTTAAACTTGGTGATTATGTGTCGGATGCGAACATCTGGTGTGACTTGATCACCCCGAAAGGAGCCGATGTGCTCGCGACGTATGAGCAGGCGTTCTATAAAGGGACGGCCGCCGTCACGCGCCACACGTATAAGGGTGATGTGACGTATATCGGCTCATCGGTCGACGATACGATGCTCGATGTGATTTACAACGAGGCGCTCACACGCGCCGGCATCGACGCCGACCGTCTTCCGGACGACGTCGAGAAGGTTGACCGTCACGGCGACGGCTACGTCATCCGCTTCTATTTGAACCATTCGACGGATGTGACGTCCTCGGTCGACGTATCAGGTGACTGGAAGACGCTCGACGGGGAAGTCGTCTCAGGCACGCTCACGTTGAACCCGCTCGACGTCGTCATCTTGAAGCAGGAGGTAGGGGTATGATCCATCAGTTCGATAATCGTTTTGTGATCGAAGGGACAAGCCTCGCCTACGTGTTCGATATCGACGCACGCGGACGGCTCGTCCATCAATATCTTGGCGGTCGGCTCCATGAGTCAGATTATGCCGAGTTGCCGGATGCACGGATTCTCCATTCGTCGTTCGAGACACCAGAAGGCGTCGCCGCCTACGAGTTCGCCTCGTTCGGCGACCTCGTCTACACGGAGCCGACGTTGAAGAGCCACACGGTGCGTGAACGGCTGCATGCCTTCACACTCCAAGATGCGCGCATCGATGGCGACACGCTCGAGCTCGACTTAGTCGACTCGATTCAACAGTTGACGGTGACGCTTCATTTCACGGTGTATGCGGCGTACGACATCATCGAACGCAAGATGACACTCAAAGCCGGGGAGACGGTGACGCTCGAGAGCGCGCAGTCGTTCAGCCTCGGCTTGACCGAGCGTAAGTTGCGTCTCAGTCATTTCAGCGGGGCGTGGACGAGCGAGTTCCAGCTCCAGCAAGGCGACTTGCTCCCGGGCAAGAAGACGATTGAGAGCCGCCGCGGCTTGACGAGCCATCAAAGCAATCCGTGGTTTGCGCTCGACCAGTCGGCGACGGAAGAAAACGGTGAGGTCATCTACGGTTTCCTCGGTCATTCCGGCAACTGGGCGATCCACTTCGAACGCGACCAGTTCGGCTTCACGCAAGTGACCGCCGGGCTCAACCCGTTCGACTTCGCGAAGACTCTCCAAGCGGGCGAGTCGTTCACGACACCGACCGGCTATATCGGTTACACCCAGCAAGGGTTCGGCGGCATGAGCCGGAACGCGCACGATTTCGAGCGCGACGTCATCATGCCGGAACGGACGCGCGAGACGCTCCGACCGGTCTTGTATAACTCATGGGAGGCGACGTACTTCGACGTCAGTGAGGAAGGCCAGAAACACCTCGTCGATGAGGCCGCCGCCATCGGCTGCGAGCTGTTCGTCGTCGACGATGGCTGGTTCGGGGAACGGAACTCGGACGCGGCCGGTCTCGGTGACTGGCACGTCAACAAAACAAAATTCCCGAACGGCCTCGAGCCGCTCATCCGCTACGTCGAGGACAAGGGTCTTCAGTTCGGCCTCTGGGTCGAGCCCGAGATGGTCAACCCGGATTCGGACTTGTACCGGATGCACCCTGATTGGATTTACCACACGGACGGCCGCCCGTCGACGACGTCGCGCAATCAGTTCGTGTTGAACTTGGCGCTCCCGGAAGTCGAGGCGCACGTGACCGGTCTGTTGGACGAACTGCTGTCGAAGCATGCGATCCGCTATATCAAGTGGGACATGAACCGCGCCTTCTCAGAGCCGGACAGTCCGCAATTACGCGACGCGAAAGAGCTGTGGCTCCGCCACACGGAAGCCGTCTATCGCATTCTCGATACGCTCCGGGCCAAACATCCGGACGTTGCCTTCGAGTCATGTGCCGGCGGCGGAGGACGGATCGACCTCGGTGTGCTCACACGCGTCGAACAGGTTTGGACGAGCGATAACACCGACGCGCTCGACCGGCTCGAGATTCAAGAAGGCTTCTCCTACGCCTATAACGCCAAGATGATGAGCTGCTGGGTGACGGACGCGCCGAACTGGCTGAACGGCCGCTCGCTCCCGCTCGGCTATCGCTTCGTCAGCGCCATGCAGGGCACGCTCGGCATCGGCGGCAACCTGCTCGAATGGAGCCAAGACGAATTGGCGGAAGCGAAACAGTGGATTGAGACGTACAAGGCCATCCGCCCGCTCGTCCAGCACGGCACGAGCTATCGCCTCGCCTCGCTCAAGACGGACGGCGTGCACGCGATGGGCTATACGGACGGTGAGGACTATGTCGTCCTCGTGAACGCCGACCGCCGCCATTACGGCAAGAATCGATTGCGCGTCAAACTCGCCGGGCTCGACCCGGAGCGCACTTATGTATATGAAGGAAGACGTTTGAGCGGACGCTATTTGATGGAACAAGGCCTCACACTCACACAACAACAGGACTATGACGCGTATTGCCTGGTCATCCGCCCGGCATGAGCAAAGAAAGGGATGGAGTCGTATGCTTTCATTTGATTCAGCACACCTGAACGAACAGTTCGAGACCGTGTTCTCGGCAAGCCCCGAGCGAAGCTTCTTTGCACCGGGCCGCATCAACTTGATCGGCGAACACACCGATTACAACGGAGGCCACGTCTTCCCATGTGCCATCACGTTCGGCACGTACGGGCTCGTCAAAAAACGTGAGGACGAGATGATTCGCGTCTACTCGCTCAACTTCAAGGACGTAGGTATCGTCACGTTCCCGGTGACGGAAGACACGTATGACGCGCAGCATGACTGGGCGAACTACGTCAAAGGCGTCGTCGCGCTCCTGCGCGCGGACGGACATGCGGTCGGAGGATTCGATTTCCTCCTCGCCGGCAATATCCCGAACGGCGCCGGCCTGTCGTCATCGGCCTCGCTCGAACTCGTGACGGCGCTCATGATCAATGACGTGTACGGCCTCAATCTCGACCGCATCGACCTCGTCAAACTCGGCCAACGCGTCGAGAACGACTTCATCGGTGTCAACTCCGGCATCATGGACCAGTTCGCCATCGGAATGGGGAAAGCGGACCACGCCATCCTGCTCGATTGCGACACGCTCCATCACGATTATGCGCCGATCAAACTCGACGGCTATGACATCTTGATTATGAACACGAACAAACGCCGCGAACTGGCCGACTCGAAATATAATGAGCGCCGCACCGAGTGCGATACGGCACTTGGCCTGTTGCAGCAACATTTCGATGTCGCCTCGCTCGGCCAACTGTCGGTCGCGACGTTCGAGACGGTCGCGGACGAACTCCCGGAGACGCTCCGCAAGCGGGCGCGCCACGCCATCTCGGAGAACGAGCGGACGAAGCTCGCATTCACCGCGCTAGAGGATGGACAGCTCGACGCGTTCGGTGAACTGATGAACGCCTCGCACGCCTCGCTCCGCGACGACTATGAAGTGACGGGCCGCGAGCTTGACACGCTCGTCGCCGCGACACAGAACTGTGACGGCGTCATCGGTGCCCGCATGACCGGGGCTGGCTTCGGAGGTTGCGCCATCGCCCTCGTCGACAAGGCGTCGACCGAAGAAGTGATGCGGACCGTCTCGCACGTATATGAGACAGAGATCGGCTATGCGCCGACATTTTATATCGCGTCCGTCGGGGACGGCGCACGTGAACTTGTAGAGGAGGAAGTGAAATGAGTGTACTCGTCGTCGGAGGGGCCGGTTATATCGGCTCCCATGCAGTCCGCGCCTTGCTTGCGCGCGGGGAAGACGTCATCGTGATCGACAACCTTCAGACCGGCCATATCGAGTCGGTACCGAACCAGGCCCGGTTCTATGAAGGGGATATCCGCGACCGTGCCTTCATGGACCAGACGTTCGCGAACGAGTCAATCACCGAGGTGCTCCATTTCGCCGCCAACTCGCTCGTCGGCGAGTCGATGGATGAGCCTTTGAAGTATTACGACAACAACGTCTTCGGGACACAAGTGTTGCTTGAGACGATGCGGAAACACTCCGTGAGCCGGATCGTGTTCTCCTCGACGGCCGCGACGTATGGCGACCAGGACGAAATGCCGATTCGCGAGACGGCCAAGACGAACCCGACGAACACGTACGGGGCGACGAAGCTCGCCATGGAGACGATGATGAAGTGGTGTGACCGCGCCTTCGGCATCCGTTTCGTCGCGCTCCGCTACTTCAACGTCGCAGGGGCCGACCCGACCGGTGAAATCGGTGAGGACCATATGCCGGAGACGCACCTCATCCCGCTCGTGCTCGAAGTTGCGAATGGGAAGCGGGACGCGATCACCGTGTTCGGTGACGATTATCCGACCGCGGACGGCACATGTATCCGCGATTACATCCACGTGCAAGACCTCGTCGACGCCCACGTGCGCGCGCTTGACTATTTGAAGCAAGGCGGCGAGAGCGATGTGTTCAATCTCGGCACAGAGACCGGATTGTCGGTGCTCGAAATCATCGAGGCGGCACGTCGCGTGACGAATCATGCCATCCCGGTTCAGATGGGTGTCCGTCGTGCCGGTGACCCGGCGATGTTGATTGCGTCACCGGACAAGGCGAAGGACGTGCTCGGCTGGAAACCATCACGGTCGACGGTCGATGTCATTCTCGCTGACGCCTGGAATTGGCACAAGCATCATCCAGAAGGCTATAAACATGTCGAAGGGGTGAGACGATGATCGAATCAACGATTGAAGCGCTCGTCGAGGCGGCGATTCGGGAGGAACTGATCACGGAGCAAGATCGCGTCTATTCTCGTAACCGTGTCCTCGCCCGAATCAATCAGCTCGATTTCACGAAACCGACGTTCGTCCCACAAGACTCGATCCCGAACTTGCTCGAGACGTTGACGGACCATGCGGTCGCAAACGGGCTCGTCGAGGATTTGTTGGAAGAGAAGGACCGGTTCATGGCCGAGGTCATGGACGTGTTCGTCTCGAAACCTTCCGAGGTGACGCGGACGTTCAATGCGCTTCGCGCCACGGACGTCGAAGCGGCGACCGATTTTTTCTATAAGATGAGCCAGGCGTCGAACTATATCCAGACGAAACGAATCGCTAACAACATCACGTACAAGGCGCCGACGCGTTACGGCACGCTCGACATCACGATCAACCTGTCGAAGCCGGAGAAGGACCCGCGCGAGATTGCGCGCGCCCGCCTGCAACCGGCTCCTGAGACGAACTATCCGAAAGGGTTGCTCGCGATCGAGAATGAAGGCTACGGCGGTCATTTGAAACACCCGGCCCGGGCCAACCATCGAATCATCCCGCTCACGCTCGGCGGACAGAACTGGTCGTTCCAATACTCGCCGTACCTGTACTACAACGAGCACTCGATTTTGTTATCGAATGAAGTGCGGGACATGGTCATCGACCGCGGTGCGTTCGAGCGTCTGCTCGATTTCGTGTCGCAGTTCCCGCATTACTTCGCTGGGTCGAACGCGGACTTGCCGATCGTCGGCGGCTCGATTTTGACGCACGACCATTATCAGGCCGGCCGCTACCGGTTTGCGATGGACGATGCCAAAGTCGTGTCGACGTATCGCTCGGACCGTTACGACCAAGTCGAGATTGAGACGCTCTATTGGCCGCTCTCGGTTGTCCGGCTTCGTTCCCGTCAGAAAGAGCAGCTCGTCATGTTGGCGAATCAGTTGCTCGGCCATTGGAAGCAGTATGAAGAAGGGGACATCGTCCCGTATACAGGGGACGTGCGCCATAACACGGTGACGCCAATCGCGCGCCGTCGTGACGGACGCTATGAGCTCGACCTCGTCCTCCGCAACAATCGGACGAGCGATGAGCATCCGGACGGCATCTTCCATCCTCACGCCGACGTCCATCACATCAAGCGCGAGAATATCGGTTTGATTGAAGTGATGGGACTCGCCGTCTTACCGGCCCGACTCAAGACCGAACTCGAACAAGTCGTCCGTTTTGTCGCGGGTGAGGATGTCGAAGTCGCGGATATGCACCGGGCTTGGGCGGACGAGTTAAAGGCGAAGCCAGGCGATGCGAAGTCAATCGTCGACCAGGCTGTCGTCGACAAGTTCGTCAAAGGGCTCGAGGACGCAGGCGTGTTCAAACAGACGGTGGAAGGACAGGAACGTTTCACCGCGTTCATGAACGGATTCCTGAGCTACGTCGATAAAGTGGAGTACGGGGCGACGACTACGGGAATGAACAGGTAAACGAATCGAAGTAGGTGAGCCAGTTGAGAGAAGCAACGATTGAAAACAAGAATGGCATGCGGCTGTCGGCCATTTCATACAGTTGTGCCATGACCGAATTGACGGCACCGGACCGTGACGGCAACATGGACTCTGTCATCTTGAAGTACGGCAGTCCCGAGCAATATCTCGAGAATCCGGTCTATCTCGGTTCCGTCGTCGGACGGATTGCCGGACGAATCCGCAACGCGGAGATTGATGGGGTGGCCTTGACCCCAAGCGAGGCCCCGCATCATATCCATGGCGGAGACGAAGGCATCACGGCCCGGCATTGGGACATGGATGTCGAAGGACAAGCGATCACGTTCACATATGTCAGTCCAGACGGGGAGGAAGGCTATCCCGGCAACGTCACGTTCAAAGTCTTGTATGAGCTGACGGACGACAATGAGCTCGTCGTCACGATGACGGCTGCGACGGATAAACGGACGTGGGTCAACTTGAACCATCACAACTATTTCAATCTCGGCGGACGGCCGACGATTCATGATCATGTGTTGACGTTGCCTGCAGAGCATGTCGCCAAGCTCGACGATGAGTCGTTGCCGACAGGCGAATTGCTTGAAGTGGAGGCGACACCGTTCGACTTCCGCGACGGGAAGCGAGTCGGGGAGGCAATTACGTCGAATGACGAAGCAATCTCCAAAGCTGGCGGATTGGATCATCCGTTCATCTTGAAGGATGGGACGACCCGATTGCATGATCCAGTGAGCGGACGCGTCATGGACGTCGAGACAAATCAACCGGTCATGGTTGTCTATACGGCCAACTTCCTCAGTGAAGAGACGCCGGTGACGCTCGAAGGACGGCAGAAGCATAGCGCCATCTGTCTAGAAGCTCAAGCGTTCCCGGACGCACCGAATCACCCAGACATCGCCACATCGATTGAACTGAAACCGGAGGAGTTGTATCACTCAAGGACGGTGTATCGGTTTGGGGTGGAGTAGAAAAAAAGCAGGCCTGACAGCGCATTAAGCGCCGTCAGGCCTTTGTTTACATCACATGCAGTTTTTAAAAGTGTCTTAATCCAAATGCTCTTACATATCCATTCGAGTCATAATCTACCCAAAATGTCGTCTTTTTTGTTGGTTTGTATTCAATGGTTCCAGCAAGTTCATAACTCATTACTGATTTGTTGTTTCTGGAATACACTTTATTGTACCGATCATAGATAGAATATTTATTGTGTGATTTTGGTTTACCAAGTGCACTCGTCACTTCCGTCCACTTTATTTTACGATTATCGATAGATGGCATCGTCATGATGTCACCGACATGATTCGGATACTTTTCATCGTATCCAATCGTTCCATAAAGAAAAGGTCCTTTTTCTTTTCCAAACACACAACAACCAGTGGCGTAGAATCCGTAAGATGCATTTTTCCCTGTTATTTTCATGCGATCATACAATTTCGCCTCTGCTTTATACATCGTACCTTTTTTAGCAGCTGCGTAATGTTGTTTCAAATAAGTAGCATTACTCGTTTTGAAGACAGTGACGGTAATTGTCTTTAGCTTGCTCTTATTTTTCGCAGCATCAACAGCATAGAGTGAAAACTTGGTCCCGCTTGTTTGTGTCTTGAATGTAAATTTGAAAAGACCTTTTGAGTCAGCTTTCGTACTAGCAACCTTTGTTTTTCCTTTATAGAGGTACACCAATGCCTTGGCTTCCGTTTTTCCGGTCAGGCTCGTGCTTTTCGTATTTACACTACTAGATGTTGGTGTAGGAGGTGCCGTTTTGTCTGTTACTTTAACAAGTACCGACTTACTCTTGTTTTTCGCGGCATCTACTGCATAAACCGTCAATGTGGATCCTGCTTTTTGTTTAGCTAGTTTCACTGAAAATTTTCCGGAAACAGATGTCGCTTGACCCACTTTTTTGCTTCCGTTCATAACGATGACCGTGCTTTTACTCTCAGCTGTTCCAGTAAGTACCGTCATCGCATCAGAGAACGCTGAGACTTTTGGCGCGATCGGAGCCGTTTTATCGATGACTTTAAACGTTGTCACGGAGCTTCTGTTCTTTTGGTTGTCTTCTACTGCTACATAGAGAGTGGAGCCGCCTGTTTGTTTTGGAACTGGAATTGTAAACTTACCTTTGAGACTTTGTTTGAGTTGGCCAATGACCTTATTTGAAGCATTGTATACGTAAATAGTGCCCCCTGGGACGTCGTATGGAAGTTGTCCCGTCACTTGCATCGCTTGATCTGTAAAAGTGTCCACGACAACTGGACCGTACATTGACGTATTGACGGCTGCTGACGCATTGACGCGACCGTATCCGTAATCGTCATCTTTTCCTCGTGCTCCGAGATCATCTGCCGTATCAATCAAGCGTTTAACGATTTGATCGCCTGTTAAAGAAGGGGAGTTCGCTTTAATTAGTGCTGCAACACCTGCGACGACAGGAGATGCCATGGAAGTTCCACTCATCACGCCGTAGCTATCATAGGGTAATGTCGAGTAAATAGAGCTACCTGGGGCTGAAATATCAATTGTCGATCCATAGTTTGAGAAATAAGACGGTGAATCCCATGATGTCGTTGAGGCAACGGATACCACATGTTCGTAAGCAGCAGGATACCATGGATCGTCTGTCGCATCGTTTCCTGCTGCTGCAATGATCACTACTCCAGCATCATGTGCGTATTCAATAGCTTCTTGATTTAACCAGCTGTAATAGTAACTACCTAAACTCATATTAATGATATCAGCGCCATTGTCTACAGCATGATAAATAGCTTTGATGACATCTGAAGAGTAAGCACCGTCCCCTTCAAATACATTGATAGGCATGATTTTTGTTTTTGGAGCAACTCCTGCTCCTCCTGTGTAGTTATCAATTTGACCAGCGATGATTCCCGCAACGTGTGTTCCGTGTTCGCCCACTGGAATTGTCTCATCCCAACCTTCAACCATGTCAAAGGGATGAATGATGTTATTTTCTAAATCCTCATGATATAAATCAATTCCATCATCAATCACAGCAACAATGACGTTTGCCGATCCCTTTGTTCTATTCCAAGCCTCTTGTGTCTCAATATTTTCGTGATGTGATTGAAGAAATAAATCCGAATCATTTGGTGTATAAGCATGTTGTAAAAGATAATCAGGTTCTACTCTTAAGACTTCTGGTTGGGACTTTAACTCACTAATATATTCACTCAACGTTTTCTCTGTCGGTACGTCTACTGTATAAATTGCTGAAGAATTACTTGTTTTCTTTACAAGCATTTCTTCTGATGTGTTTGTCACATTATTTCCTTTAACTTGAACAATGACTCGATCAATTTGTTCTTTAGTACCTTCCGCACTCGTTACATCTGACCAACCTAGAGCCCCGGATATAAAAACAAGACCAATTACCCATTTCGCCCACATCATTCCTCATCCTCCTACAATCATTGGTTCTTATAAAAATACCACAAAAAGGTAATATTTACTTTTTGAATAAATGATAATACTTTTAATTACATTTTTTATGGCGAATAGAGTGGTTTGGTATATCATGCTTTGATGATATACAAATTAGCGAACACGTCGGTCACCATTTTGCTGAACGAACGGAACGATGAGTCGTCAATCAGTGACGTCATTGCCTCTTTCACGACAACTGCGTTCGTCCAATCAGAAACCTCGATTGTCTCGGTATAAATGCGAGTGAACTTCTTGCCTTCTTGTTTGCCAGACTTCCAAAACGAGATGTTCTTCGCTTCGAGTGCTTCTAAAAGCGGGAGACGTTCGGCATAATCAATCGGTCCGACTTCCACATAAAGTTTGAGACGTTTGCTGCCT
This sequence comes from Exiguobacterium sp. SL-9, assembly GCF_004336985.1. GTDB lineage: Bacteria > Bacillota > Bacilli > Exiguobacteriales > Exiguobacteriaceae > Exiguobacterium. The sequence goes on along the minus strand of NZ_SJUO01000002.1, from coordinate 791,498 downwards.
TTACGTTCGAACCAGATAATCAGTCCGTAGTTGAGCCAATAGCGGTTCAACCGGTCCATCTGTTCCAAGTACGGTAGCCAATCGTTCATAACGAAGTTTGGTACGCGAGTATGGGCGGAGTAGGTCGTCATCGCCTGCTCGTTTACAAACTCAAGAAAAGCTTGGTGGAGGATATTGCCACCTGTCTTGAAAATGTAGTTGATGGTTTGTCGCTTCCGGTTGTAGATGAGCAGTAGATGTCGTTTTGTCTCTGCGTCGAACGTCTCAAGTGTTTTGACCGCTTGCCGTAGCTCGATTTGTTTCTGCTTCGCCGGATTGGCGTTCGCATACAACAAATGAATCGCGGATGCATAATCTTGATATAGCTGAAGGCCCGTGTTCATTGTTTCTTCATCGTCGACCAAACGCTCTTCAAGGAGCGCGATGTAGTATGAAAGAAAATCATAAATATTGTCGGCAATCGTCGCGCGGTTCAACTCGAGTTCTTGCGTGATCATCAGACGGACGTCCTCGTAGTCGAGGAACCAATAGTCGTCGTGGGACGGTGCATCACTCGAGAGCGTCAAATAGACCGGCAAGATGTTCCGATTCGGGAACGTCTCATGGACGTGGTCAAAGTAATGACTGAGTTGACCTGCTGATTCACTCGAATGGAACTTGTTTTCGATAAGCAACATCAAGTTCAGTGATGGAATATCAATCAACAAGTCGATAGCGCCATTCCCGGTCCACCATTCGCGATGGACCGTGACGTCCGAGAGGGGGGCGTGAAGGAATGGTAAATAGTCGATGCCGACGATCTTTTCTTCATTTTCCGGCTTCGTGATTAAGTTCATCAGTACTTTCCGTAAAAAGAAGCTACCGAGCCGATGGTTTTCGTTCGGGTCGAACAGCCAGGCGAGAACGTTCGAGTGACGGATCTCGTACTGATCGACGCGGAGTACTTTGAGCGGATTGAATTGATGAAACTGTTGGTGAAGACGGTTGAATTCGGTCGAATTTTCGAGTTGTAAGATGGTGTCGAGTGAGTAGGTCATATGTTCCTCCTAAAAACATTAGTAAGATTAGTAAAACACAATTATATATAGGGAGCGGTACATATATTAAACGTGGTCCCCAAAAAATATAGGTAGTTATACAAATGAAATTGATGGAAGTATGTCTTTGAATAAATAAAGTATTTAATCAAAAAAATGAATATTCTTAGATTAAAATTGTCGAATAAATGTCGAACGATTCAAAGCAGAAATTGGTAATATCATCTACCTTTTTTATAGAAAAGAGAGATATTTATCCTATATTTTTTGTAATATCAACAACGAAGGTATGATATTGAGTAATTCTAACTAATAAAGTCTATATTTAGTTCCTCATACCTAAAAATCCCTATTGAAGTTAATTGCAGAAATCTATTTATGTAGGGTGATTGGAATTTAATTTATAGTGTCAAAAAGATAATCAATAGAAAATTTGCATAAAAAGGTGATTAAATTTGGAAAAATTAACTCAATATAAAAATTCAATTAACAATCTTGTAAGTACAGCAAATTCTCTTCAAAAAATAGCAGTGGAGATAGAAGAAGATGATCTTTTTGAACAATTAAAAATGGTTAAACTATGGGCCGAAGAGCAAGATTTGTTATTAGCCACTGTTGGAGAGGTTTCCGTTGGGAAGTCGTCTTTTTTAAACGCATTATTAAAACAACCCGTGTTACCTGTTTCTATGAAAGAATCTACGGCCCTTGTTACTCATGTGCGTAGAGGAGAGAACTTAAAAGCGTCGCTATACATTGAAGGAGAGCAGATTTTTTCTTCAAAAGATTTAGAGTCATTCAATGACTCCTACACCGTTCATTCTAAGCGATGGAAAGACGAAAGCGTCGGACGGTTAGCGCGCTTCAAGAAAATTATGACAACAAAGAACGAAGTGAATGAGGATACATACATTGAAATTCAACTCAATCATCCATTACTACAAAACCGAGTTCGCATCATCGATACACCTGGACTCAATGATTCAGGCGGCATACGTTCTGTAATTACAAAACGGTTTGTCAGAAAAGCGGACGCTGCGATCGTATTGATGCGAGCTGATAAGTTGTTATCGAATTCAGAAATGATGTTCTTCGAAGAATATATTCTCAAAAAACATGTGGATCATATCTTTATTCTAGTCAATCGATTCGATAAATTAGCAGAAGGCGATCAACTTACAGTAAAAGAAGCAGCCTACAAAAAGTTCGGGGAGTTAAATATCCCTGAAAAAAACATCTTCTTCATTTCTGCTAAACAGGCAGTTCAAGCGAACAGTTTAGAAAAAATTATTGAAAAAGGAGAAGGCGACTTTCCTACGAAAGCTCTTCAGCGTCAGGCCGCGTCACTAACTCCAAGTGAGAAGGTGTCACTCGCGCAGAGCGAAATGACTCGTTTGAGAGAGACAAGTGCACTGAATGACTTCTTTGATGTTTTACAAGAATTTCTTGTTTCGAATAAAGGAGAAGGAAGAAAAAAGAAAATCGAAAATCAGTTACAAGAAATTGGAAAGCGTCTTCTTAATCAATTGGACGAAGCCAATAAAGATTTACTTCGAACAAATGATGAAGTGAAGAGTGAACTCGAAAGAAATCAAAATGAACATAAACAATCAATTAAAGTCATGGAGTCGACTCGTCAGAAGTTCAATGAAAAGACAAGAACAGAAAAACATGATTTTATAAAGCGGTTTGAAAAGGTTTTTGAGTCGATTAAAAAAGAAGTTGAAGCGGAAACGAAGTTGACACATATAAATTCCAGCGAAGCAGCCAATGCTTTATTAAAAGCTCGAGCTGATGAATTGATGGATCGGATTCAATCTTGGATTGTTGAAGAGCTTCCGCGAATCGAACAAAACGTCAGACAAATATACCTCAATGAGTATTCGTCACAATTGCCAGCTGTTCAAAACATGTTTGTTATGCCGACGATACGCAGTGAGTTTATTCCGGCAGAGATTAAGTCTTCTTCTAGTAATACCGATGCAGCTGCTTTGACTGGAGCTGCGGTAGGTTTTGGAGCGGCAGCTTTATTAGGGATTGGAATATTCGGGGCCCTTTTATTGATTCCTGCAGCGGCTATGGGGGCAGCTTTTCTCTCTGAGGAAAGCTCATCTAGTACAGATAGCCGTAAACTGAAGGAAAGAGTTAAAAAAGAAATTGAAAAATTGTATGTGCGTGTCGAGAAAGAGTCTAAAAAGACTATTCAAGCTGGATTCGATAGCTCGGTTGAAGCGTGGATGAAAGACATGGAAGAGAGTATTCAGAAATCATTCAAACGAACTGAAAAACGTTTAAAGAAAATAGAGCAGTCGTTTAAGGATGAAGAAACGAACGTTACGAAAGAAATTGAGTACGTGAATTCATTAAAAACGGAAGTTCATGCTCAATTAGACCGAATTTAACATCCTGTATATTTTTGATGAGGTGAGAAGATGTATTTAGATACAGTTAAAAAAATCAAACGAGTGAAGGATGTTATCGAGCAAGAAGAAATTTTTATTGTGGTGGTGGGTGAGTTTAATCACGGTAAAAGTACTTTTGTGAACAGCTTACTACAGCAGGATTTGCTTCCTACTGGTATATTGCCAACAACAGCCACTGTAAATATCATCGGACAAGGTACTGAAAAGATACAAGTTCATAAACAAGAACAAACCGTCACGGTAAAAAGCGAAGAGTTACGGAGCTATATTGGTGATTCTGATGTAAGTGATATTGAATGGATTGGCATTAGACATCCGAACGTTCCGTTTGCTCCTCCAGTATATATTGTGGACACGCCAGGACTGAATGACGTAAACAAGAAGCGCAGCGATGTAGCATACAAATTTATTCCTAAGGCGGACATCGTATTCTTCTTGTTGAAAGCAGATCAGCCCATCACAGAGACCGAGTTATCGTTTTTACGCGATACACTTTTAAAAGATGGCTTGCATCGTATAATTTTTGTGATGAATTTTGCTGATGCCTTTGAAGATGAGGAAGAAGAATTGGAAGAAATGATTGAGTCATTAGAAGAAACGTTACGTACGATTGAAGGGATCGACAAACCGATCATCGTCCCATTTGATGCGAAGCGAGCTTTGCAGAACTCGATTCAAGGGGAGACTTCAGAAGTCGAAGAGGTAATTGCGCATATTGAAAATTTCCAAAAAAATGGTCTTGAATCGTTGAGGCTCCCTCGCTATGATGCAATGTTTAAAGAGGTAACACATACTTTCCAACATGAAAAAGATACGTATCATCAATTGGATTCGATGCGAATTGAAGAACTTGAAGTCATTCACACATGGTTTGATTCAGTTAAAGAAGCGAACAAAGTACATATTAATGAAATTAACAGTTATTTAGAAGTTAGACAGAATGATGTGTTATTAATGATTGATAAATCAGTTGAACGACTCTCTGAAGAATGGCTTCGAGAATGTAATCGTGTAGTGAAACGTTATCAAGGACCTTCTGCTCAGTTTTTAGAAGTGATTCAACAAGATATCGAACACATACTGTCAACTGAAAGAAAACGTTGGATTGAACGTTATACGCCACAAGTTGATTTATACATTCGAAAAGTACAACAGGAAATTTTGCAGTCCGTAACCCATATGACAAAACAGCAAAGCGTTGTGTTATGGAAACAAATCGAGCAAAACAACGTGTCAGAAGTAGTATTCCATCCTCCGTTCTCAGATGGAAAACCGGACCCCACAATTACTGCCGGTTTAGTGGCAGGGGGGGCAGCAGCCATTATGTTAGGTATAGGCGGTAGTCTGTTTTTACCGTTCATTGGTTTAGCAGCCTATCCAATTATTAGGAAAAAGCTTGAAACGCAAGCTTTGACAGAAGCCAAAAATTTAATGCTTTTGGACTTGGATAAAATCGTTGATGCGGTCTTGAAAGATATGAAACAGATGCTTGAAGAATATGTGAGAAAGTCTTTTATCACAATTTCTGAAATGACAGTGAATCAAATGGATGGCCATTATCAAAGTCAGCAGGAAAAGATTCAAACACAATTGAATCGTCAAAAAAACGATAAAAATGATTGGTCTGAGCAAAAGAATGCGAAAGAAAAAGAGCTTGAACAGGAAATCGAAAAAATCAAAGAAGCATTATTCAAATGAAAGCGAGAAAAAATATGGGCCAGTATAAAATGATGCTTCCTCTGCTTGAAGCCTTCGAAATGGATGCATGGAATGATCATCTGCATTTTTTAGAATACTATTCTCAAGCCACCGAAAAACCGACCATGGCATTATTAGGCGAATTCAGTGCCGGAAAAACTAGTTTAATCGAAGCCTTATTAGAGACAAAGGCAGGCGTCGTCGACATTCTCGAGTCAACAAAATGCCCCGTATACTTTGTATATGGGGATGAAGCTCGAATTTATCCGTTTAGTAAACAAGTGCCTACTATTCAGAGTTTTGATATAGCATCCATCTCTTTATTAACAGCTTCAGCTAAAGAGGCGGACTGGTTGTTAGTGACGTTACCAAACGAAAACTTGAAGAAAGTAAGTCTTCTGGATACTCCCGGATCGAATGCGAGCACGACGTTCGATTTAGGGTTTATTCCTTGTATTACATACGCATGGTGTATGCCTTATGGTGATGTGTTAAGTGAGACACAAATGACGACACTTAATGAGCTTGGAGCTACGCATCTAATCGCTACTAAGGCGGACCTTATCGATGAAGACGAGGAAGAAGAAGTGGAAGAATTATTTTCCGAAATTCAAGATACTGGCCTGTTTAAATGGGTCACCCAACAGTCTAGCTTATGGTTGAATCACGAACCGTCATTGCGTAAGTCCTTATGGGAGCAATTGTTCACGCAGTCTAGAGTTCCTGCTAGGAATATACAAGTTCCAATCATTGACCAAGTGTCAGAGGAGTTGTCGTCAGCAATCAGTCGAACTGCAAATATGAAATATACATCAATTGAGAGAAAGACCCGTGATGTTTGTAGAGACTATGATTCTTGGGAAAGCACGTATAGAAGCAGTTTAATCAATCTAGACACGAAAATTGATGAGCTTCAACAAGAGTGGTACATCCTATTCTTTAATATGATTTGGAAGAACGGTGAATCCTCTAACTCGACGTTGGTTGAAAAAACAGTTAACTCGTTTAAACAAACTTGGAAAGAATATAACAACTTCTCTCTGAAAAAAGTTAGTCGCGAGTCGATTGTGAATCAAAAAGAGCAAATGATTTCATTACTATATGCCATGGAAAAAAGGTTGTTTAGCAATCTGTCATGGCCCAAAACCGAACAAAATGAATTCCATGACATGATAGAACGTGCACAAAAATTAGATCAACGCTTAAATCTAATTCTCGAGAAAGATAAAGGGAAAATGAAAGACCAACAACTTCAAGAAGGTTATGAGCGATTCAGCGAATTTGGTACTCAACACTTAAAAAATATTAAGAAGACTGTTAAAAAGAATATAAAAAAGAACTACTTGAATGATTTTGGAGAAATCGTTTATGAGAGGCTTTATGGATCAAATGGATACATTGAGATTTCATCTGGTTTAAAAGATCAAATCGAGAGAGACAATAAGTTAATCTTAATCCGTGAAATGGAAGTCGCATTGACATCGATTAAACGAGGAAATTTGTATTTGGTAGAAGAAATTTTAAAAAATTCACCTCGTAAAATTTGGGGATTACCGAAAGAAAAACAAGTACTAGAGAATCCGTGGAAAGCAATTACGGATTCTTTGTACAAACTTGAAGAAAAACGGGATCGGATTTTAAACCATTCTGCCGATTGGCAAACGAAAATGGATCAAGCAGAACATTCCCTTGACGAGTTAAATCAAAAGATTGATGCCATTGGCAAAAAACTAAGCGACTATCCGATCCCGCAAGACAATGAATGGAATTTTATTAACACTGTTGCCGAACGAGTGATTTCGGATTCGAGAACGCTGTTGAAGCAAGTTTCTGATACACATGCGTTTACTTATCAGCCTGTGTACATGCAACATGAAAATTCAGAAAAACATGCTACAAAACACAATAACCTAAACCATCTTCAATGGAACTATTCACTCTTTAAATTCGACACACTGTCTATGATGGTTCTATTTTCTTTGTTGCTTTTAATTGGACCATTTATCTCTTGGTCAACGGTAGGAATGAGTTATGGAAGTGGGTTTTTAATGTCCTTACTCAACGACTCAAAATTCTTGTGGATAATCGCTTTCAGTCTAATTGGCTCATTAACATGGAGTTACTTGGCACATAGACATGTAGAGAAGACACTGATGAAATCAAAGGTAGTCGGGGTACGTTTTACAACAGATGTTCAAAAAACAGCAAAGTTAGATTTTCCTTGGCATTTGATTCTCATCGGGATAGCATTACTTTTCGTAGAGATTGGTAATTATATATTTGGTACGGATCGCGCTGTCGCTAGTTATGTAGTAGGAGCCATCTTACCGTTTATGCTGTTTAGAAACTATTAGAATTAAAGTAAGGATGACAGTCAGTTCCTACTAACTGTCATCCCTTATTCTCATGTATCAGCTTTTTCTGTAGTATCCATCGCCATCAAACACATTCGTATTTCCGTCGCCATCACGGAAATATCCTTGTACGTATGTGCCGTCTGCGCGTAAATAACCATTTACCCAATGAGGTTCTACGTAAGTTAATTTGATGGGTTCGATGTTTACGTGTTGAATGTGTGCTAAAGGATCATGTTTTAATAAACAATCATCCACACTAATCGCGTGTGAAGAATGAACCATAGCATTAGACAAGATAAACGGATCGTTCATGACATCGGCAGGTGATATTTCACTCAATGATTGGTGATCATAGGAATCAAAATCGTTTTCCATAATAAATCCTCCTAAAAAATAATTTGTAAGATACTTATAGCTTATTACAAAAAATATGAATAATCATTCTTTCGTGTATAGATTCTTCAAAATAAAACGCACTTATTTTCTGCGAGGAGAAAAATAATGAATCCTTACAAAATTTTAAACGTAACTCCTTTACATTCAATAGAGGAAATTGAAAAGAACTATTTGAATCTTCGTGAAGGAGAATCGAAAAACTCTGATGAGATTGAAGAAGCTTATCAAATTATCATCAGATCGTTAAAAAAAACCGACGGAGAAAGAAGTTACATTCCCAACGCTGAGAGTGAATTGATCAACCAAGCTGTGCCGAAACTGTTGAAAACATCGAAAAAGACTTCAAGCAAACGTAAGGTACAGCAGAAAGTCTTCATAGGAGATCCAAACTACTACCAGCAGTTTACCTACCCATCACTTGCTTCTAAGATTTCACATTATCGTTCAGATATCAGTAGAGCATCTATAAATAACAGTAAGTACTACATTTTACCTATGGCTTTCCTACTCGCAACAGGTGGTGCTTTCACATCGAATGCTACGCATCAATACTATATAAATAATGAGATGGACTTTAGCTTATTACCCACAGATGATGAAGAAGACTGGGATGGAGAGTACGATGACGGTTATTATTCCGACGATGAATCTTATGCTGATGAAGTCTCAGAAGACGAAGAGCAAAATGAAGACGATGAACAAGCATATTTAGATGAAATGGCAGTAGGGTTAGTGAATGATATGTCACCGGTGTTTTTTACAGATTTGCAGAACTCATTAAAAGGAAGAACAGATAATTTCTCGGGAATTGTCACAGATAAATTCCGAAATGATTTTCGTCCTATTGTAGAAAGAATGGATGAGAACAACGTAATCTTTGAGGGTGAAATTCAATCATATCCAATCAGTTCTTCTAATATTGTTCAAGCGACCGAGGATAAGGTAATCGCGATTGTTGGGACGGACTATTCTTCTCTATCTTATGTTCCTTATTTGAGAGGGGAACCAGAAGGTAGCGAAATGGAATGGCAACTGACAATACTAAAAGAAGGTGGGTATTGGAAGGTAGATGAGCGAAAACTGATTTCAGATTCATCGAGTGATCGAATTGATCCAGTTCGCCCAGAAGTGAAACAGGATGTTGTGGATACAATTTATACGAATGCACGGGATTGGGAAAAAGCTTATCGAAATAAAGATTCTAGTTACTTTACTCGTATTCGTTCGTCAGACTATATCGATCGACAAGAATCATATTACCGAGCACTGGATCAAAATGATTGGTATTGGCAAGGTGAATATGTCGGGTTAGAGTTCAGTAGTGATTCAATCAGCATTGAAGAATCTAATCCAATCAAAGCCACGATTGAAGCTAGAATTCAATACAAGGGTGAATACTTAGATGAAGATACGATGGAGTTTGCTGAGGAAGACGATTCTAAACCAAGTACTTTCCGATACAATTTAGAATTCGACTACGATGCACAGACGTGGTACATCGTAGATACTACACTTTTGAAACAGTTCTCAGAAGGTGACATACAGTCATATTCAAGATATTAAATTTTTAGACTGTGTTCAGTTGGATGAGAAAAAGAAGTTAGAGACAGATATGTATATATGAAGACCATCTAACTCATCTCTAACAAGTTAGATGGTCTTTTGCGTTACGCTTTGACGGTATACAAATCACCCAATACATCGGTCACTATCTCGCTGAACGAGTGGAACGACGCGTCGCCGATGAGTGACGTCATCGCGTCTTTTACGACTGCTGCGTTCGTCCAATCGGAAACCTCGGTCGTCTCGGTATAAATGCGAGTGAACTTCTTGCCTTCCTGTTTCCCCGATTTCCAAAACGAGATGTTCTTCGCTTCGAGTGCCTCAAGGAGTGGGAGACGTTCGGCGTAGTCAATCGGTCCGACTTCTACATATAGTTTGAGACGTTTGCTACCTTTCCGTTCAAACCAGATAATCAGTCCGTAGTTGAGCCAATAGCGATTCAACCGGTCCATCTGTTCTAAGTGAGGCAACCAATCGTTCATGACGAAGTTCGGTACGCGAGTGTGCGCGGAGTAGGTTGTAATCGCCTGCTCGTTCACAAATTCGAGAAACGCTTGGTGGACGATGTTGCCGCCGGTCTTAAAGATGTAGTCGATGGTTTGTCGCTTGCGATTATAGATGAGCAGGAGATGTCGTTTCGTCTCCGCATCGAACGTCTCGAGTGTTTTGACCGCTTGCCGCAACTCTATTTGTTTATGCTTCGCCGGATTGGCGTTCGCATACAACAAATGGATCGCGGAGGCGTAGTCTTGATACAGCTCGAGCGCCGTGTTCATCGTGTCCTCGTCATCGACGAGGCGTTCCTCGAGGAGCGCGATATAATACGTTAAAAAATCGTAAATGTTGTCGGCAATCGTCGCGCGGTTCAACTCGAGTTCTTGCGTGATCATCAGACGGACGTCCTCATAGTCGAGGAACCAATAGTCGTCGTGGGACGGTGCATCACTCGACAGCGTCAAATAGACCGGTAAGATGCTTCGATTCGGGAATGTCTTATGGACGTGGTCAAAATAATGACTCAGTTGGCCGGCCGACTCGCTCGAATGAAACTTGTTTTCGATGAGTAGCATCAAGTTCAGTGATGGAATATCAATCAACAAGTCGATAGCGCCATTCCCGGTCCACCATTCGCGATGGACCGTGACGTCCGAGAGGGGGGCGTGAAGGAATGGTAAATAGTCGATGCCGACGATCTTTTCTTCATTTTCCGGCTTCGTGATTAAGTTCATCAGTACTTTCCGTAAAAAGAAGCTACCGAGCCGATGGTTTTCGTTCGGGTCGAACAGCCAGGCGAGAACGTTCGAGTGACGGATCTCGTACTGATCGACGCGGAGTACTTTGAGCGGATTGAATTGATGAAACTGTTGGTGGAGACGGTTGAATTCGGTCGAATTTTCGAGTTATAAGATGGTGTCGAGTGAGTAAGTCATAAAAACTCCTTTATCATCAATATTCACCGCTAAGCTTCTTCCATTCTTGCTCAAGGTGGGCATCAACTGCTTTCCAGTCGTACACGTCTTTCCCGAGCACATGCTTCAGTTCTTGCATTGAGGCGAACGCGAAGCGGCTCCAGGCGACGTAGTTCAAACGCGTCGCAAATAAAATCGGGACGTTGCCACTTCGGATGTAGGCATCCATTCCATCAGTCAGGCATAGCGCACCGTGGCCGACGAGCAACATCTTCCGGAGCGGCGGTTTATTGCCGACGGGAATCGAGGCGAGCCAGCCGTTCTTGTGATAAAACAGGCTCTTCAATCCCCAAAGTAGGCGGATGACGAGTTCGTTGAAGACGACCGGTACCGCCATCGCCACACCGTGACGTGCATCATAGCCACTCTCGAACACTTTCGTCGAGAAGTCGGCAAACGAGAGTGTCTGTCCTTTATGCGAAACTTGTCCAAAGTCGGCGAATTGAAACAGCTCGAAAAATGGGAGCGGGATTCCGGCGCCGCGACGACCGTTGTCGTGACCGCGCACACCACTCGACCCTGATACGTCAGATAAGAGGTGACCGAACCAGTTGGCAAACCCAGCGAACAGTTTGGCTAATAGATTTCCACCTTGTAACCGCTGCGAACCGTCTTCTTTTGGTTCGAGACGAAGCAGTCGGCCGTCCGAGACGAAGCTCGCCTTGCCCGTGAACTGATCCAAAATCGAGAAGAATAAGCCGATGATGTCCGGTGCGTGGGCGAGCGATTTCAAATGGTGGTCCGACGGACGCATATTCAGTGTCGCTTCGCCCATCGTCAAATCCTGTGCGTAACGCGCGTCATAGTTCACTTTAAAACGGCGCTCCAAAAAACCGATGGCGCTCGCAATCGAATCCGGTTGCTTGCGGAGGCGGGCGCCGTTCTTTTTGTCTTGTTTCCAGACGAGATTCGCAAACTTGATGACGACGTTGTCGACTTTCTCATCCGACCAACTCCGGAGTTTGCTGTCCGTTGGGGAACCGACGAAGAAACTATCAATCAATCCAGCGACAAGACCGCTGAAGGACGCGATCATGTAATCGTAGCGGTCACATTCCGCTTCCTTCAGCAAGAACTCTTCTTTGAATGTTGTCGCCAAATCATGTCGCTGTCGTGCCGTCAACAGATGGGCGAACGGGTCGTCGAGTCCTGTCACGTCATGCCGTGTTGCGTATGACTCGAGCTTCGTTAAATAGAGCTCCCACGATACGTCCGAGACTTGGACTGGTTCGAGATCGTCAAACGTCGGGACGGTTAACGGCGCCAGCTGAGGTGCTTCTGTCTGTGGGGCCTGTCCATTCATGAGCCGCATCATGTCCTCGAATAAGTTGTCGAGCGCTACCGATTGAGCGTCCTGCGTGTCTTCAAGTCGATTCAAGTGTGAATTGATGTCACCTAAACGTTGCTCAGCCTGTGCGGCTTGATGTTGCTGGACGAGTAACGCCTTTGCCTTATCAATGATGTCTTGATCGGATCGTTTCATTTGTCACCGAAGACGTTTTTGACAAGACGCTTCGCCCCACCCGTCACTTCAGCCAGACCGCCGCCGGACATTTCGAAGTAGCCGATTGCTTGGAACGATTCATGTAACTGTTCCAATTCCTCTAGGGTGAGCGTCTCTTTCAAGACGAGCTCTTCCTCGGAACTGAACGTCAAATCATCGAGCTGAATCGGTTGCGGCGAATAACACGCATACACATAGTCGCGTAGTTTTTGATACGTCGGTTTCGACGTCAACTCGTCTAAGCGAACGGTACTCAGTTTCGGAGGCAGTTGCGTGATGATTTGTTCTTTTTGAGAGTGGACTTGTTTGTCGGCACTGAACTGGGCACTCTGACTGAGCATCTGCAACATGTTCGATAGCTGGTTGATTTTCTCCGAGTTGACGTTTCCTTGTTGAATCGCGACAACGAGTCGATTCGAGATTTCATTGATGTCCTCGAGCAGACAGTTGAGCGTTTGCTGGGTGTTGCGGATGATGGCCTGCAACATGAACTCGCGTTGTTTGTTGTTCTCGATGTCTTTCATGCCCGTGATTTTTTTCAGACCTTGGTACGTGCCGACTCCGATGACGACCAACACTCCGATGCCCGTGAACATGCTCGAGAAGCCGAGCAGCCCACCCATACCGAGCGAGGCCAGACCAGACGTCAATCCGGCCGCACTCAAGCCGACGACCGAACCGGATAAGTAAATGGCTGTGAGTGGTACACCGACCGCGGCGGCTTTTGCCGCCAAGTCTTTCATCGATTTGGCGATCTCTGAGTCGTTTTTGCGGAACGTCAAAATATCCTCGTCGCTTTGGATGGCGCTTGAGATGAGTTCGATTTCTTCGCGCGAGATGTAGAGAACTTCTTTCAACTCTTCAAGAAACTTGTTCTCGAACCAAGCCGAAAGTGGACGCTTCAGTTTGAAGAGGTAAAGTAGGTCTTTAAATAACGATTTCTCGACGATGGAAAAATCGATGGTCGTCGACAAATCGCGTAACTCGTCAATCAACGCGATTGTCGGTGTATGTTCGTCTGGATTGCTCAAGTAGCCGCGAAGTTGCAACCGATAGTCTGAACTGAGATGGATGCGGGTGACGAGCGACATCAGTTCGCTATACTCTTGGGCGTCAACCTGTTGATCATCGACGAACGTGAAGTTAGCCAAGACCTTTAAATAGGTGAGCTTATACGTTTCCGGCAAGTCGGCGAGCGGTGTCACTTGCGAGACGTTGACGAGTTCGTCTTCTTTATCTTTTAACGCTGCAATCCCGTTCAATAGTTCGACGACGCCTTCGACGTTATACGTTGCGAGTTTGTCGGACAGGCTGTAGTCATATTGCTCGGTGTGCATGACGATGTGAAGTTTCTCTTTTCGCTTATCATTTTTATACGTGACTTCGCGGTCCAAATCGACGCGCTGTAGATCTTTGTAGTAGACGCAAATCGGTTTTTCGAGCAACGGTTTGAAATAGAAGCGGTCACCCAAAAACAGCATGCCTTCTTTGCCGCTTTTGAAGAGCGTTGAATCATACAAGACGACGACGTGTTCCGGGAGCGCATCTTCTGCATAATTTTTAATGGCCCCGTTCAGTTTTTTATCGGGTACGTTCGGTGCGATATGCGTACCATCACCAAGTAAGGTGTGGGCGTATTCTTTCAAATATGTATTAATGTTCATCAAATATCACCTTCCATATATTGTTTATAAAGTTATTATATACTTATAGAGAATGGCAGGTAGGGAAAATATTCTAGCTGGTAAACAACGATGCGAGGAGCGGCTATGGTGAAGATGATGATGTATCTGTTGATTGTTGGATTAAGCGGAGGAGTGGCCGTACTCTTGTTCAGGACCGGACGTGCTACAAGACTCGTTCATCGGGCTTTGCGGCGAGAACTTCAAACGATTCACTACGAATTGAAACAGGCGGAGCATCATCCAGGCCGACAGTTTCAGCTCCTCGACCCGGTGTATCGAAAAGTCGTGTTTCAAGTCCACCCGAAAGTGAAGATGAAGCGGACCGAATTGGAGCAAATGGTAAGCGATGAGTTAAATCGGTTGATTAAAAACAAACGCTCGGCCATCTTGTCTTCGGTGACGGTGATAGGGCGAAGCGCGTTGGGGTTGATGATGTTGAGCATCAGTTTGGTAGGCGGATATGCGGCCTATCATGAGGCGCAAATGTTGAATTGGCCTGGTTCAACGCAAGTGGCGAGTTCATCGGCCACTATTCTCGACGAGACGTTCGAGCTGCCGACGCAAGTCGCATCACCAGAGGAGCTTGGTCAGGCCCTCGCCTATCATATGAGTCAATTCGATGAAACGTTCAGCATCCGCTATATTGGCAAAAGTCGAGACTTTGAACACACGATGGAAGAAGCGTGGGACTGGCTTGAAGCGAATCATATTTACGTGTTCCGCTTATCACGCGGCGGTGAGACCGAGTATCGCGATTATGGTGGTTATGTCGATTTGGACGTCGGGTTGGCTTACGATATGAACATCGAGGAAGCAAAACAGATTGAAGCGAGAGTCGACCAAGTCGTCGCGGAGATGCCGGTCGGGTTGAGCGACTATGAAAAAGTGAAATACATAAACGATTATGTCGTCCTAAACACGGCCTACAATTTAGACAGCCAAGCGAGTCCATATACGCCGTACTCCATCTTGTTTAATGGGGAAGGTGTGTGTGAAGGATACGCGTTGACGACGCTCTTGTTGTTAGAAGCCGCGGGGGTGGAAGCGAAGTATATCTCTGGCGAGGTCCAGACCGGATTACACGCATGGAATCTCGTGAAGCTTGACGACGCTTGGTATCACTTGGACACGACGTGGAACGATCCCGTCCCGAATCGAGTGGGTGAGGTCGGCTACGATTATTTTTTAGTGTCCGATGAGACGCTTCAGAAAGACCATACGTGGGAGATTGGAGAGTATCCAGCTACTGCAATAGCTGATTACTAATAAAAAGACCGTAATTTTCATCCTCCAATACCGGATGAAAATTACGGTCTTTCTTAAGGGATACTGGGTAACGAGATATGGCTTCAATCGGGCCAGTTAAAGCGACTCTTGCCACTATTAAAATCTTTTTCAATTAACTTTAAAATTTCAGTGTCAGATTCATACATACTTTTTGTGGTTATATTATTAGAGTCCAAATTTTTGATTTTAACAATTTTGAAGTCTAAGAAGTCACTGTCTTGCATAGCATATCCTTCATTAGTTCTACTTACAGATCTATAAAATACTTTGTAAGGTAAAAAGATTTTATAGTTTCCAATTTTATAAATCTCCGAGCTTTTTGTGTCTTTTTGAAATTTCAATTCGTACATTTAAATCTCCTCCTCACGAAATAAATTGATAATTATTGTTGATGCCTTTAGTCGTATATTAGGGTCGGCTTCGTCTAATAAGTTAATCAGAGTTTGTTTAGCTTTTTGGAGATCTGTAATTGTAAAATTTAAAGTAGTATCTCTACTGTCACCGTTTTGTCCTTCGTGCATGTCGTCAAGTTCATCATCTTCTTTATAATCTTTATAGATAAATTGCTCAAGTTCAGATTCCTCAAATGTCCCTCGGAATTTTGATATGACTTTTTTGTTATTAATAAAATTCCTCATGACCTCATTTAATCGGTTTGCTGGAATCATTGAAGTCCATAAAATTTTTCTTTGATGGCATAATCCGATTTTAGGAATTGAATCACCAATATTTTCTTCACCCACAACGTCATCATATTCTCCAATGTACTTATAGGGTCCTACAACACCAATACAAACTAAAATGCCGAGTTTTATTAGTACAATATCTTGTTCTTGAACATCGTTCACAAAAATATTAATCGATCCGGCATGCGAACCTAAAGGTTGCCCTTCATACCCATAAGCTTTATGAAGTCTATTACGAATATCTTCTCTTGTACAAGTTGATAAATCACCTAAATTAGGCCAGCCAATTGATATAAAGTCATCTGTGTGAAATAAATATCCTCTTTCGATTCCTTGAGGTCGAGTTTTTAATTGAAAGATGTTTGGCATCAATACCCCCCTAACAATCATTTATTTAATGCAAGTGTATCAAGTGTATATCGATGATTAATGCTAGTATATATGGACGCTACTAAGAGTGTCAATTTTACAGTTTAAACTGATGTTTTTATAGTCTTTTTGGATGTGGTATATTTTTTGAAAGGAGATGAGAAATGAAATGAAGAAAATCAAATTGTATACAGATACTACTAATGTTCTGGCGTATGAGTTAGGGGCACCTGTTCATGCGTGGGAAGTAGAAAGATTTGAAAATGAACATGAGTTTGTAATTGCTTCACAAGATTATGAATTAACGAATCACAAAGGCATATTTTTAATTCGTGATACCAGTAAAATACAATGGGAAATATCTCGAAAAGCAGAAAAATGAGAAAAACAGCTCCAGCCAATTCGGCCGAAGCTGCTTTTCTCATTTCTCTACAGACGCCTTTAGCGTCACTTCTTCACCATTCGTCTCAATGACTTGTTTATACCAGTCAAAGCTCTTTTTCTTCGAGCGGACGAGCGTTCCATTTCCGGCATTATCCTTGTCGACGTAGATGAAGCCGTAACGTTTTTTCATCTCGCCGGTCGAGGCGCTGACCAAGTCGATCGGGCCCCAGCTCGTATAGCCGAGAATCTCGACGCCGTCTTTGATCGCCTCATGCATCTGTTCGATATGTTTCGCCATATAGTCGATGCGGTAATCGTCCTCGACGTAGCCGTTCGCGTCTGGCGTATCGACGGCACCGAGTCCGTTCTCGACGACGAACAACGGTTTCTGATAGCGGTCGTACAGTTGGTTCGCGGTGATACGGAAGCCAGTCGGATCGATCGTCCAGCCCCATTCCGACTTCTCGAGGAACGGGTTTTCGAGTGAGCTGAAGATATTGCCTTCGGTCGATGCGTTGATTTCCGGGTCCGTGCTCGTCGTTCGGCTCGCGTAATAGCTGAAGCCGATATAGTCGACGGTGTGCTGTTTCAACAGCTCGAGGTCGCCGTCTTCCATCTCGAGCGTGATGCCGTTTTCGTCGAGGTAACGTTTGGCATAGCCCGGGTACTCGCCGCGTGACTGCACATCGATGAAGAAGAACGATTCACGGTCCTTGTCCATCGCGTCCAAGACGTCGTCCGGGTTGCACGAGTAGGCGTACGTCTGACCGGCCGCGAGCATGCATCCGACCTGCATGTCCGGGTTGATGGCGTGTGCCGCCTTGACCGCTTTCGCGCTCGCGACGAGCTGATGGTGCGCCGCTTGATATTTCACTTGCTGTTTGTCCTCACCGTCCTCGAAGACGAGACCGGCGCCGATGAACGGCAAATGCAACAGCATATTGATCTCGTTGAACGTCATCCAATACTTCACTTTGCCGTTATAGCGGGTGAACAGCGTCTTTGCGTACGTCTCGAAGAAATCGACGACACGACGGTCACGCCAACTGCCATAGTTTTGGATCAAGCTGACCGGCACGTCGAAGTGGGCGATCGTGACGACCGGTTCGATACCGTACTTCAACAGCTCGTCGAAGACGTCGTCATAAAACTGTAGTCCGACCTCGTTCGGCTCGGCGTCGTCACCGTTCGGGAAGATGCGGGCCCATGAGATCGACAGGCGGAGCGCCTTGAAGCCCATCTCGGCGAACAGGGCGATGTCTTCTTTATAGCGGTGATAGAAGTCGATCGCCTCGTGTGACGGATAAAACTCGCCCGGTACTGGCTCGAGTGACGGCAAGTCGCCGAACATGACGTCGAACCGCTTCTTCCCGGTCGGCAACAAGTCGACCGTCGTCAAGCCTTTCCCGCCTTCTAAGTACGCACCTTCAGCTTGGTTCGCGGCGATGGCGCCGCCCCATAAAAATCCGTTTGGAAAACTCATCAAATCCATCCTTTCTAAGATAGGGGAGGGACGAACCATCCCACATTTATTCGTTGATGACGAAAATCGGTTCGCCCGTTTGGACGTGTGATGCTTTGTTCGGTGAAATCACTTTTCGGTTCGTGACGATGACCGGTGTTGTTAGCGCTCGGCCTGAACGTTTGATCGCGTCGAGGTCGAACTCGATCAACAGCTGTCCTTTCTCGACGAACTCACCTTGCGTGACGTGGGCTTTAAAGTGTTTGCCTTCGAGTTGAACCGTGTCCATACCGATATGGATGAGCACCTCAGCACCCGTCTCGGTCGTGATGCCGATGGCGTGATGCGTCGGGAAGAGGGCGGACACCGTACCTGATACCGGGGCGACGAGCTTTCCTTCCGTCGGTTCGATGGCGACGCCTTGACCGAGTGAACCAGATGAGAAGGCGACGTCCGAGATGTCTTTCAAGTTGACGACGTTGCCGGCGAGCGGGCTGAGGATCTGCTCCTGACCGACTTTTGTCGCTGATACTTCTTGTGAGACCGGTGTGATGTCTGGCTGTGGCGTCGCGGCGACCGCTTTATTGACGCCACCGAACAAGTACGTCAAGACGAAACCGACGACGAAGGCGACGGCCGTCCCGATGAGTGATCCGTAGAAGCCGGTCGTGAGCCCTTCCGGTGAGATGTTCGACGGGTATCCGAAGACGCCGAGTCCACCGATCATATACACTTGTGTACCCATGATGCCCATGATTCCACCACCGACGGCACCACCGATACAGCTCATGATGAACGGTTTCTTGAGCGGAAGCGTGACCCCGTAAATGGCCGGCTCGGTGACACCGAAGATTCCTGAGATGAAGGCCGGGATAGAGAGCGTTTTGATCTTTTGATTTTTGATGCGAAGGAAGACCGCGAGCACGGCACCGATTTGCGCGAATGAGGCCGCGAAGACGAGTGCGAGGACAGGGTCCGAGCCAAGTGACGTCAAGTTGTTGATGGCGACCGGGACGAGTCCCCAGTGCAGGCCAAAGATGACGAACACTTGCCATAAGCCACCGAGAAAGAGACCGGCGACGAGCGGGCTCAAGTTGTAGACGGCGACCGTAGCGCTACCGAGTAGCATACCGGCCCACGTCGCAATCGGTCCGATCAAGATGAACGTGAGCGGGACGATGATGAGCAACGTCAACAATGGGACAATGAACATTTTGATGACGTCCGGGATGACCGTCTTCAAGAACTTCTCAAGCTTCGCTGCGAAGAACGCCGCGACGATGATTGGGATGACCGATGTCGAGTACGTCATCAAGATGACCGGGACACCGAGGAACGTGATATGAATCGGCGACTCGAACATCGTGCCGGCGAAGACGGTGTAGAGCGGGTCACCGGCCGTGAGCGTCGATAGCGTCGGATAGACGAGCGCCGCCCCGATGGCCATCCCGATGAACGGACTGCCGCCAAACTTCTTGATGGCCGTATAGCCGAGGAAAATCGGGAAGAAGTAGAACAGCGAGTCGCCGATGGCGTTCAACAGTTGATACGTACCGGATGTGGCATCGAGCCAACCGACGGCGACGAAGAGGGCGTTGAACCCTTTGATCATCCCGGTCGCGGCCAAGACGCCAAGGACAGGGGTGAAGATGCTAGAGATGATATCGATGAACCGACTGAACAATGAGCCTTTCGGGCCGTCCTCTTCTTCGACCGGTGACTGGTTTTGGAAACCTCCGACTTCGACGACCGCTTTATACACGTCCGGGACGTGGTTGCCGATGACGACCTGGTATTGACCGCCGCTCTTCATGACGGTGACGACACCGTCCATGTTTTTGATGACTTCCGTGTTGGCCTTGCTTTCGTCTTTTAATTTGAAGCGCAAACGGGTGATACAGTGGACGACGCTGTTGACGTTCTCTTTGCCGCCGACGTGTTGGATAATGTCGCGTGCGAGCTGTTCGTATTTCATGTCCGTTCCCTTCCTTTACGTTGGATTTTTAAGTTTGCGTCAAATAAAAAACCTGACCCGTGTCAGATGAGGGACGCATGGTTACGTCTATCATCTGACTCGAGTCAGGTTATGCCCACTAAAGGTAACATTCCTGCGCAGGAGACCGTTCAGTTGTTATTTGATACTTGAAATGTAGCACCCGCCAAAACAAATGTCAACGCTTACATTTATCGTTTTTTATTTTTTTAATGGATTGTAGGGTCTGTGTATGCACGAATCAATTGAACGATGATATGAAACGCCTCATCACGACAGAAAGCTAATGCTTGTCGTGATGAGGCGTTTAGATTAATGAATTTATACTTTTTTCCGGCGCATCATAAATAAAATGACAAGGATGGCGACTAATAGTGTGATGAAGCCTGCAAAATACCAAACGGAAGAAATTGATTGTCGTTCGTTCGATTGGGTTCCAGCCGTCTCGGTGTCCTGCTCTGAAATCGACTGACTGTTTGTGAACACAGAGCCGTTACTATTCTTCACAGCTAGACTAAATGTCTCGTTTGGGAAGACGATGGTCTGCATCAATGAAGGGTCGACCGTATCGTCCGTCGCGATGACGATCATCGCTAATTCGTCGTTCCACAGTGATGGTTGAATCCATGCGTACTCCTCAGACGTCTCGGGAACGAATCCGTACTGTGCCAAATCGATCGCGTCATTGCGAGTGACGAGCCACTTCTCTTTTTGGTCTTGAAGCAAAGGTGTCGTCTCGGGGTTACCGATAAAGATGATGGATCGGGTTGTTAGTAAATCTTCGGTCACATCCTGTGCACGCACGACTTCGATTTGACCACTAAGCGGTGTTATGGGAAGACCACTCATCACGTTCGCAACGCTGGATAGCTCCATTGTGCTGTTACCGTCTGGCACAACTAACACAATGCCTTCACCGGTCGTAAAGAGGCTCGCCATGTTTAAAAACGCATCTTGACTAGACGTACTAGCACTTGAAGGCAATGTGACACGGCTGTCGTCTGATACATAAATCCAACGGTCGGTGTCGCTGCTCGTGCAAGGGCCCTCGGATCGAAGTCCGTTCGCTTCAAACGAAACATCAAGAAACGTCGACCGCTTAAGCGTGTCTGTATCGACTTGAATGGCGTGTTGCTGCCACTCCGAATCCTTTTGAATGTCGTTTAACGGAATCGAGTACGGTACGCCATTGATCCAAGCAGTGAAATCAGTCATGACTTGTTCTTCTGTATTCACGCGAAGGTTGTCGGATAACTTGAACATAACATCGAGTGTTACATTCGAGTCGTCGCCAAGTGCAGGGAGGGGGTAGAAATAGTTTGGGCTGACCGCTGCACTTCCGCTCAATAACAAGTTTGATGCCCCAAGTGAACGGAGGGGCACGACAGCTGATGTATCTTGTTTCACGGGACTACTCGTCAAGACTAGCGATTCCCCATTCAATTGCTGTCGTTGTCGCTCAATGAGCAGATGATCAAGCGTTCCTTCAAACGATGCAGCCTCTTCCGCAAGGATGAACATCGCATCAGTCGAAGCTTTACCTTCAATCAAAGATGCCCGTTTCAGTAGTAGTCCTTCAGATGGCACGGGAGTATCGAGTCGTTTAATTAACGCACCAACGACATCTGTGAAACCGCCGGCCTCTCCAATGAACACGTAGCGCCCGTCAAATGTCTCGAGCTGTCGTTCATATTGAATCGAGACATTATCGGAATCTGTGGCATCTCCTTTTAATTGGCGATATAGCAACAAACCGGCTTCAAGCGTTTGTGCATTCGGTTCGTTTGGTACGACAATCGTCAATTGATCGTTAAACGTCTGTGTGAAAGGATTTGGATAATCGTTTAGCGTCAGACTCGCTTTGTTGCCGAGAGAGACAAAACTAGACGGACGTACAGTGAACCAGCTGCCTGTCGTGTTGCCAGTATCGCACATCCGTCCTCGGAGGATACCGGTATACCGAACGGTTACCTCATGTGTCCCTTTTGTCAACTGTTCACGTTTGAGTTTAATTTGAAGATTTCCTTCTGATGTATCATTTGTCAAAGCGATTGATTCAACAGGCTCGCCATCGATTTCGACTGTTAGGGCCGAAGGTGGAATCAATAGTTCCGAGTGTGACCAATCAAGTGATAATTTTTTTGAGGGATCGGGTGACTCGTCTGTCAATATTGTATACGTATAAGTACGTGATGATGTCTCGCCGGGCAAGACATCATCGGTCGTCGTCAACATCCTTTCACTCGTTGCTCCCGTAGAAATGATTGGGATTGGCGAAGGAAGGTCGCTTTTGGCTTGGACTGGGATTGCGGTCATGAGCAGCGCTGTACTGACTAAAGATGGGAGTAATGGTTTCATAGGTTCGTCCTTTCAACCGAATCGGTCTGTTTTGTACCATTTTACTTCTTGATTAAATAACACACGTTTTAATTCTAAATACAGAGAGTAAATCACGAGTACAATCCATAATTGGCTGTACGTGAAGTACATAAAGATAACCGTAAAGAAGTTTTGCGTATTGAACTCAGATCGTTCGATGCTGAGCGTCACGAACACTTCGGTGACAAATAACAAAAAGGCGAGGATCCAGAGCACGAGCGTAATATTTCCAACCTCTAACCCGATGTCGACAAAAAGATTGATGACGAACAGACTGTTTGATAGGATGACGCCGAAGAAAAATAAAAAATACGTAAAGAAGAAATAAAAGATATCAAAAATAATCTTTTTTCGTTTCAGTGTAAAGAGTTGTTTCATGAACTTTAGCACGACGTATTGATTACCTCGAGCCCACCGCGTGCGTTGCTTCCACCAAACGGATAATGTCTGCGGTTCTTGTTCCCACGTGATAGCAGCAGGGAAGAAACGGATATGCCAACCTAACTCATAGACACGAATCGTCAGCTCGGTGTCCTCGGCTAACGCTTGTTCATCCCATCCACCGAGTTCCTCGATGATGGAGCGTCGAATCGCAAAATTTGTTCCTGGGATTGTGGCGATGTTAAACCACTTCCACCGGCCGGCTTGCGCCATCCACTGAAAACAGATGGTTTCGATATTGATAAGTCGGGTCAATAACGTCTCGTACGCGTTGATGACCCGAAATTTGCCAACAACTGCACCGGCTTTCGGGTCATTCAAGAGTCCCATGACGAGATGATAGACCCCGTCTTTTTCGGGTGTGTTGTCCGCGTCATAGACGACAAGTACATCTCCGGTCGACTTGGATAAACCGAAGTTTAGTGCGGATGACTTGCCTTTACCAGCAAACTCCGGGGTCGTTTTGACGACATGAATGAAGGCATGTTCATCGGCAAAACGTTGAGCGATTTCTCCGGTTCGATCCGAGGAGTTGTCGTTAATCAAGATGACCTCTAGTTTATCTTTTGGATATTCAATCCGGGCCATGGCGCGAAGTGTCGCAGCAACTACAACTTCCTCGTTGTGGGCCGGAATGAGGACAGAAACTTTTGGTAGATCTTGCATGCGTGCCGACCATTCTGGGATGGGATTGCGATACGTCATGAAGTGCCAAAATCCACCTTGCATCAAAAACATATGATAGAGGAGCATGGTCCAAATCATAATGAGCGAAAAGATAAATAAACCGTTCGCCATATTTAATCACGCTCCTTGAACAGTCGTTGCTTACGTTGAGAGCGTAAGTATAAGGTGTACGTCAAAAATGCCATCACAGCGAAAAACGTGATGAGTGCAAGACCCATCAACATCCTCTCAAAAAAGGAGGTGGGTAGGAACGTATGGAATTGTTTCATGAAGAAATTACGTTCATCCTGTAGTATGAATCTCGCATCGTTAGTACGGATGGAGACATCTTCTGTCATGACACGCTCGTTTTGGGCTCGTAAATCGAGCCACTTGAAACCAGGCACCGATTCCATCAAATCGACGACGTCATCGACATATTCCATACCGATATACGGATGATAAAACGCACCGAGCACCGACTCGCGGACGAGAAGCATCTCATTCATCGCACGTCGCATCTCGTCAATCGGTCGTTGGATATCGGTCCGGACGTAGCCAATCGTCTCCGGGTAAAGTGTCATCCCGTTCAACAGGGCGGGTCGAGACACGTATGGGGTTGAACCCATCACCTGCCAATTTGTATTGCTCCATTGCACTTGGCCGAAGACGTTCGTGAATTGTTCCGCCGTCACGGCATATCCGGAGTGAGACATCGTATAATGTGGTGCCTCAAAGCCTAGGGGGTGAAGCCCTAGTGATACGAGCTCATGAATCGAACGCGTCAATTTGGTACGAATATAGTTCGCTTCATCTTCAAGTAATGGCTCTAAATAAGTAAGGTAGGCCTCTTCGCTTGGAAAAGCCTCGCGGCCGAGTAATTGAGGCGGATTCTCTGTTGATGGGACGAAAACAGGTTGATTGTTCTCAACATCCCAAAACTCAAACCCTTCACCTGTTTCCGAAGAACGATATTGATGGGTATATCCATGCGCGAGAACGGACGCGCCACGCGCTTCGAGTTGTCGTAAGACGTCGACGAGTTCTTTGCGATCACTTAGTTGAATTCGTTGACCACTTTCCTCATCGGTATAGACTGGAATGACGGCAAGTAAAATAGGTACGCCCCGGTCCAATAAACGATTTCCGACCGCTTCTACAAGTGCGGGGTCAGAGCTCGGATTAATGTCTTCAAGACGCAAGTATCCGGTGTGTCCGTCGTTCGCCTCGACAGAGAAGAAATCGAATAATGTGTCTGCAAGCAAGATTGAAGAAGGGCTGAGCAGGTTGTCAATCCCGGCATAGAAGTGAGGACCAGTCTGAACGATGACCGCCGTGGCCTTACCGTTGCGCATAAGACTCGCGTGAACAGATAATGCGTCACCCTCGACAGTCGTGATGACATCGGCCAGTGGGAACGTCACAGTCTCGTCTGTACGGGATTGATAAAATTGAGATGCGCCAGCGACACGAGACATATCGAGTTGTGCGAACATCGTCAACTGAGTCGCATTGTGACCGATAGCGTAAACCGGCACGTCAGCCGCCTCAATTTCCTCGCGTACTATATCTGGGATAGATGTGGTCGACAGTCCGTAGTAGAGGACGGAGTCGACTTGTGCGAGAGTCTCCGTGTCTACGTCAATATCACGGACCATCATGATTTCGTTTGAGAATCGGGAGACAAGCGCCTCGAGCTTATACACTTCCGGCGGGATTTCTATACTGGTCGAGCTGTAGACGATGGCGACGGTCGGTGTAGCCGCGTGTACCGTGCTGGGGAGTAGAAGCAACAAAAGGCTGAAAAACCAAATTTTATAACGCATAGCTCTTCAACTCGTTTCCAATCAGTCCGAGGATATCATCTGGAGATTCGATGTCCGAGTTCTTCTTGACCGTATAGTAGGCGATATGATTGGTGAACGTCACCGTTTTATTGGAATCTGTTCGATAGTCACCAATCATGTTGCGAAACCGTTCCGTCAAAATCGACATGTGTTCTTCGGACGCATACGGCAAGATGACTGCGAATTCCTCGTTAGACAATCGGAACTTTTTATCGGTTGTTCGTGTCGAGTAGTGTAACTGTTTACTAAAGTGCAACAAGAATCGTTCGTACTCTCGATCACCATATAGCTTTTTGAATTCGGTAAGATAATCAATTTTGTACAAAAATACGGTGAATGCTTCGCCATGGCGCTTTGTACGATCAATTTCTAATTGTAACTCAAGCATAAATCGCTCTTTGTTGTCGAGCCCTGTCTCGGCATCGATGGCGACAAGCTGGCGGACTTGATCTTGTAATTCTTGATTTTTCAGGCTCATTCTGTGTACGTTTTCATAGAGCGTTCCACTCAAGATGACAAGTCCGATGAGACAAACCCCATAATAAAGCAAAGTCACTTCCGAAAAGAGCAAGACTTGATCATTCGGTCGAAAGAACATATTCCAAAAATAGAGGCTGCCGAAACAAAAAAGGATAGCGAGCGACGTCACGAGCCCTGCCCGTATCCCTATGAACAGGCTCACCGTAGCGGCGAACATCATTAACAGCATGCTTTCAAGATGAACACTCCCCATATTTGGTGCATAAAACGCGAGAAGCGTCACGGCGATTAAAAGTAAGAAAACCTGCATACTGATTAGACTCGCTTTACGGAACGAGGTATCCATCAAGTAGTCCTCCTTCGGCTAATAATGGTAATAAATTATCAAACGCGTGTGTCTCGTTTGTCATTATATCAATTTGTCCTCCAATGTATTTTGAAGATGTGTCTGATACCGCGAGCGTCTGAAGGCGGTCCATCACACGAGTCGCAAACTCCCGTTCCCCTCGCTCGAGTAAATAAAAGACAGCGAGTGCGTAGACTGCCTGAGACTCATATTCGACCGTTTTGGTAGCTGTCTGTCGGTCATAGCGACCGTAGACCGGACCGTCATCAAATTGATTTTGGAAGAATGCGTAAAATGAATCTGTCGGCAGACCGAACTGTTCATAGCGGAGCGCGACATACGCTTGATCGATAAGGTTGATTTCTTCATCAAATGCATATGTACTCGTAGACATGTCATAAGATTTTGCAAAAAATGGACCGCTGAGCGGAGCTTCGGCTAACAGATTACGACTATTCGTGTAGAGCGATGAGGAAGGTCCCATCCATCTTAGGGCAGCTTCATCTAAATAGCTTAACGTGATGACATTGCCCGCTTCGTTTGTGTTCATGTCCACGAAATCGACGGGCAATCCATCTTTAGTGGCGATAGTTGTCAATGGGCGGGCAATCGCATCGGCGAGCTCGGCGTAGGCGGGTTCACCAAACGCATCTGACCCTTCGTACAGGGCATGTACGATGCGGGCATCGTCAATCCATGCGTTGACCGTACTCCGTTCCATCTTTCCGTCCTTGTCTTCAATGCGCCAAGCGATTAAATTCGACTTATCGAGAAAATAAGTGGATAACACATTAACTTGTTCAGCAAATTCCTCTTTTCGCTCCTGCTCGACGAGAAACAGAAGATACAGCCCAATCGACTCTGATAAAAACTCGGTTTGACGATCAGTGATATTCGTCCGAATCAATCCATCTTCTGTCATGAGAAATTCACGGATAAACGATTCAATAGGAAATTCGCTATCGTAAGGTTGAGGCGGGACAATCATTTTTTCTTCTTTTGAGCAAGAAGAAAGAAAGAGGGAAAATACAAGAAATGAAAGAATATAATAGCGCATACGACACTCCTTACTTCGATTCGACTAGAATAAATGATATGCGTTGTTCACCTTGTTTATCGGAAGCAATCGATTGATTATTAGTCAAAGAAATGAAAAGCTTACATTTTTATAGTAAGCCAGCTGTAAGTATATTTCTATAATGGATGTTTAAGTGAATCAAGTAAGTATAAACTCAACAAATATGACGGGACACAAAAGTATTTTATTATAAAAATAAATAGATTGGGGAGAAGTATATGAGACGTGAACAACATATCCGCCGCCTTGTCGACTATGCGCGGCAAGGGAACACAAGGACCTTTATTATTGGCGCCGCCTCAGCCATTGTGACAGGAACGCTCGTCCAGTACGTCTCTACATACGAGCTCGTCGTTCTCGGCATCGGGTTTCTCGGTGTCATTCCGCTGTCCATTCGTGAATGGAAACTCGGGTCAATCCGGGCCTCGTTCAATGACAATCCGACGTATCAACGGCTCGTCCGGTTGCCATTTTGGCTGACGTTATGCGGATTGGCCATGTTGTATGCGCTCTTCGGCTCGTATGATTCCGGTTCACCGGGACCATCCTTCTTCCTACTGTTCGCGGTACTCTGCCTCGTCATGTTTGGTCTCCAGCGCGCCTTCGACCGAGTCATCTTGAAACTTGAGCCGGACTATATCACCGACCGTGAGCTGCATCGCGAGTTGAAATGAAAAATGAGGTCGCCCATGATCAGGGTGACCTCATTTTTGTGTTCACAAGTATCGTTCGTTCATGACCCGGCCACGCATGGGTTTGGCGGGAGACCCGTAGGCGACGACATGGTTCGGAATGTCTTTCACGACCGTGGCCCCGGCCCCGATGACCGTGTCGTGACCGATGTGAATACCATGGATGACTGTCGCACTCATCCCGATGAACGTGCGGGCACCGATGTGGACGTTGCCACCGAGGTGGGCGCCCGGTGCAATCGATGCGAACGGTTCAAGTACGCAGTCGTGATCGACCGATGCCATCGTGTTGATGATGCTGTGCGGACCGGTGACGGCGTTCGGGTTGATGACGCTCCCTGCCATGACGGCCGTCCCTTCACCGAGCGTCACATTCTTGCCGATGACGGCGCTCGGGTGGATGGCGTTGATGAATTCAAAGTCTGGATGATGCAGTTTTATATGTTCAGCAATCCGCTCGCGCTGGACATTGTCGCCGATACCAATGATGCCTTTTTTGATAACTGTCTTCGAATCAACAAACCCCAACACTGGATATCCTGCAATGAACTTCCCTAACAGAGCTGGGCTGTCGTCATAGATTCCAGCAATTCGATAAACACCCATCACTTCGAGAATATCAATCAACACTTGTGCGTGACCGCCTGCACCAAAGATCACAATCCATTCCATGATTGGCCACCCCTTTTGCCGAAAACTGTCGAATTTTTGTCTTGTACGTTAGTTATTTCCGATTCCTCATATTTAAAACAAAACCTGAAAGAAGTTTCGAGCATAGTTTGATATCAAAGCATATTCGAGAAGCGGGTGTATCACTTCGGATCAACATGCAGCTTTATATAAATAAGAAGCAGTTGGATTTGGATTGCAAAAGCATTATCCGCATTTCCGTTTTGTTGTTTTTCGGACGGGCTATTTTCCTAACGTAATCTATATACGGAAGGAGTGCTCGCCATGCCTTTAAAACTGATGTATATCACGAACCAGCCGGAGATCGCGCTGCTCGCCGAACAGAACGGGGTCGACTGGGTGTTTGTCGATTTGGAATTGAACGGGAAAGAAGAACGGCAAGGACATCTAGATACGGTCATCTCACGCCACGCCATTCGTGACGTCAGTCGATTGCGCGCGGTCTTGAAGCATGCCGAGCTGCTCGTCCGCGTCAATCCAATCTTCCAAGGCTCGCGCTATGAGATCAATGAGGTCATCAACCGCGGCGCGGACGTCGTCATGTTGCCATACTACAAGACGGTCGACGAAGTCACGACGTTCATCGAGCTCGTCGACAAGCGGGCCAAAGTCTGCCTGTTGTGTGAGACGAGAGAAGCTGTCACCTGTATGCCGGACGTGCTCACATTAAAAGGCATCGACTACATCCATATCGGCCTGAACGACCTGCATTTGAGTTACGGACAACGTTTCCTGTTCGAGCCGCTCGCCGACGGGACAATCGAGGCGATTGTTCGACAAATGCAGGCGACGGGCATCCCGTATGGATTCGGTGGCATCGCCCGGATCGGGGAAGGGAAGCTCCCAGCCGAGAAGGTGCTTGGGGAGCATGTCCGTCTCGGTTCGTCACTCGCGATTCTTTCGCGCAGCTTTTGCAATATCGGATCGACCGGAAAATTTGACGCGAGACAGGCACAACTATTCCAAGAAGGGGTATGGAAAATTAGAGCGTACGAGCAACAGCTCGAACACGCGACACCGGAGTGGTTGGAAATGAACCGGTTGAGCCTCGTCTCGACCGTGCATGCCGTCACAACGGAAATCCAGAACCAGAAGGGGATCTTGTCATGAATTTGCTGTCTACAGGAGTGCGCTTGACTCCTGAACAACTCGCAACACTCGAACAACTCGGCTATACGGTGACGACACTCCGCGAAGAGGCGGACGTGACGGACATCGATGTCTCAGAGGTCGAGGGATTGATTTGTAACAACGTGTTCCAATATTGCCACGTCGACGATTTTGAACGACTACGGTTCGTCCAAGCCGTCAGTGCCGGACTCGATCGACTCCCGCTCGAGGAGCTCGAGGCGCGAGACATCCGTGTGTATAACGCTGGCGATACGTATGCCGTGCCGATGGCCGAATGGGTCGTCTGGCAGTTGCTCGACTTTATGAAACACGGTGCGGCGTTTCGCGAGAAGCAGGCGAATCGACATTGGGAGAAGGAACGTCGTTTACGTGAACTAACCGGCAAGACCGTCGCGTTGCTTGGGCTCGGTCATGTCGGAGAAGCAGTGGCGACTCGGCTCCGGGCGTTCGATATGACGATTATCGGCGTCGGTCATCGTGAGAAACAAGTGCCGTTCGTCGACCGTTACGTGCTGATGGATGAATTGCATGACGTGTTGGCGGAGAGCGACGTCGTCGTGATCGCCTTACCGCTTAAAGACGACACGTATCATGTGATTGACGAAGGGGCGATTGCGTCGATGAAAGAAGATGCCGTCCTATTGAATGTCGCACGCGGTTCAATCATCGATGAAGAGGCGCTGATCGCGGCGCTCGAAGACGGTAAGTTCTTCGGGGTCGCCTTGGACGTCTTTGAGACCGAGCCGCTTCCATCGGATCACGCACTCTATAACTTCGAATGGGTGTCGCTCACCCCGCACAACTCGTACGTGTCGGATCGGGTGAATGTACGTTTGTTTGAAAACATCTTCCGTAACTTGCGGCAAGAACAACTTCAGTGACATGCGAAGCTGACCGAAGGGTCGGCTTTTTTCATTTTTTATACTTCACGAAAAGATTATCCGCGGCTCATTCCGTTTGTGAGTTACCGAAAACAGCTTACGGGAACAACGAGGATAGAATCATCCCCATTTATCACTCACACCATGAAGCGACAACCTAGAAGGAGTGACCTACATGCCAACCCTTACCCCGCTCGTCAGCCTAGTCGTGCCCATTTATAACACAAGCGCCTATTTGCGGCAGTGTCTCGACAGCCTTGTCCATCAAACGTATCCTCATCTCGAAATCATTTGTATCGATGATGGCAGTACGGATCATAGTCTCGAGATTGTCCTGACCTATGACAAAGATCCAAGGGTTCGTGTCATCAGCCAGACAAATCGAGGATGCTCATTTTGCCGAAATCGTGGCCTGCAATTGGCGACGGGCGAATACATCATGTTCATCGACAGCGATGACTGGCTAGATGTCGATGCGATTCGATTATTGGTCGAACATGCGGAGGCTGAACGCGCCGACGCCGTCATGGGGACATATGTCCGTGAATACGATGGACGTTCACTCCCGAAACGGATCTTCGAAGCGGACTTTTTGTCGTATAACGCCGAAGAAACGAGACGTTATGTCCATCGTCGTCTGTTCGGACTTGTTGGTGAAGAACTTGCTCACCCGGAAACGGTGGATGCGCTCAATTCAAACTGCATCACGCTCTATCACCGTGACCTCATCAAACATTTGTCATTTGGCGGTCCGTACGGGACGTTCGTCGATTTGTATTTTCAAATCCAAGCGTTGGAGCATTGCCAGCGCTTCATTTACATCGATTATCCGGTCTACCATTACCGAAAAACAAACGCCGAGTCGGAGACGAGTGTATACAACAATAACCTCATCGCCTCACGCTTGCAGTTCTTTCATATTTTAATGCGTTACATCGAGACCCACCAGCTTGGAGAAGAGTATAATCACGCACTCTATAATCGAATCGCCCTCAGCATGATCGGTATCGGCTTGAACGAGATCGGGGCACCGAAGTCACTCTTCGCCCAGGCCGAGTCGTTGAAGCAAGTACTTCGACAAGAAGAGTATAAACGCGCCTACTCGCAGATGGATATGGGTCATTTCGATATGAAATGGCGGACGTTCTTCCAACTGTGCAAACACGAGCAGACCGTTCCGCTCGTCTTGATGTTGCGTGGTGTCGACTACTTACGGAAACGCGTGTGAGGAGGAGGAACGATGAAACGAGTGCTCATGGTCGCCTCGGTCGTCTCGATGATCGAGAGCTTCAATCGCGACAATATCCGTATGCTCCAAGAGATGGGGTATCAAGTCGATGTCGCCACCAATTTTGAGTGGGGCAGCATGTATTCGCCTGATAAGATTGCCCGTATCAAACAGGATTTACAAGACAGTGGCGTCACGTGGTACCAAATCGACTTTGAGCGCGATATTAAGAAGATGAATGGACATGTCCGCGCCTATCAACAGCTGAAGGCTGTCATGACGGCAAACCGCTATCACTTCATCCACTGTCATTCGCCAATCGGCGGGGTCGTCGGTCGGCTCGTCGCGCGCCAGACGCACACACCGTGCATGTATACGGCGCATGGCTTTCATTTCTTCAAAGGCAGCCCGTCGCTCAATTGGATGCTGTACTATCCGGTCGAACGGACGCTCGCCCGTCTGACGGACACGATTGTGACAATCAACGAAGAGGACTTCTCACGAGCGCAGACGTTCAAGACGTCGCACACGTTCCGTATCCCCGGCATTGGCGTCGACACGAAACGAATCGAGGCGGTCACGATTGACCGACCGAAGAAACGTCGCGAACTCGGTATCAGTAGTGATAGCGACTTTGTCTTGTTGTCCGTCGGCGAGTTGAACGAGAACAAGAACCACGAGACGATCATCCGCGCCATCGCCTCGCTCAAGGAACCAACACTACGTTATTTAATTGCCGGGACGGGTGACAATAAGGAAAACCTCGAGCGACTCATCCGTGAGCTCGGACTCGAGCGACAAATGATCTTACTCGGCTTCCGGGACGATGTCATTGAAGTGATGAAGGCATCTGATTGCTTCGTCTTCCCATCGAAACGGGAAGGGCTCGGCATGGCTGCGCTCGAAGCGATGGCCGCCGGGCTTCCGCTCATCACGTCGAACGTGCACGGCATCAATGACTATTCGATCGATGGGGTCACCGGGTATAAGTGTTCGCCGGAAGACGCTTCAGGGTTCGCTCGGGCGATCCGGACGATGCAACTCGATTTCGATCTTTCCCACCAGATGGGGCTCCATAATAGCGAGTCGGTCAAGGCGTTCGACGTCGACCGCTCGAAGACGGAGATGCGACGCATTTATTCGCAATTCACGCAAGATAAGCCGACATGATAGTTCATGAAAAGATGGTAACCATTTCTTTTCGATTTGCACAGAACGGCGGGTAAGAAGGTAAGACAGAGAACGACCTCATCCTCACGTCTAGATTTTTGTATAGGTAACTTTGTCTGAAGGAGGGCTTACGTGTGAAAAGTCAAACGATGCTACTTTCCGAAATATTCGGTGTGTTAAAGAAAAACATTCTAATCCTTTTGTTGATGATGCTCATGGGTGGAGGGGCAGCCTATTATTTAAGCCAATATGTGATCGCACCGACCTATGAGGCGTCGACCCAGGTATTGATCGTCCCGAAAGAAGAGGCTGGTACGAATGTGATCGACAGTGCACAAGTTTCCTCATCACTATCGCTTGTGAACACGTATCGAGTCATCATGCGCAGTCCTGCTATTTTGAATGAAGTACAAGATCGAGTAGGGGAAGCACCGGCGGACATCAGTGAGATTTTGTTGGTGGAAAGCGAAGAGGACTCACAAGTCATCAATATTGTCGTTCAATACGTCGACCCGGTCGTGGCCACTGAAATCGCCAATGTCATCACACGTGTGTTCGCGAGTGAAATTCCAGATTTAATGAATATCGACAACGTTCGTATCCTCTCGGAAGCCGTCGTACCAGGCGAACCGATTGCACCAAATGTCGTTATGAATACCGCGGTTGGTCTACTTGTTGGCTTTGTGGTCGGAGGCGTACTCGCGCTCATCCGTCATACGTTTGACAAACGGATTCATAATGAGCGAGAGGCTGAACAGATTTTGTCCATGCCAGTGATTGGATCCATCCCGGTCATTGAAAAGCGTGATATGAACCCAAAGGTAGTTAAACCAAAAGCTGATGCCGGCAACAAGCCGAAAGGAGACGATCCGCATGTTCCACCTGTCAAAGAAACAAGACAAACATCGTGATTCCGGGCGTAGCCTCATCACGTTAGCCAATCCTAAATCTCCGATCGCCGAACAATATCGAACGATACGGACGAACTTGCAATTCACGGCGCTCGGGGCCACGTTACAGTCAATCGTTGTCACATCAGCATCACCGGGCGAAGGGAAATCGACGACGGCTTCGAATTTGGCCATCGTCTATGCGCAGCTCGGTAAGCGCGTGTTGCTCATGGACTGTGATATGCGCAAGCCGACGGTCCATTTCACGTTTCAACTTGCAGGTCAAATGGGTTTGTCTACGGTCCTCGCCAAACGGTCGACGTTTGAACGATCGGTTCAAATGACGAAAGTTCCGAAACTTCATTTGTTGGCGGCGGGCCCGATCCCGCCGAATCCGTCGGAGCTGCTTGCGTCACCAATGATGAAACAGCTATTGGATGAGGTAAAGGAGAAGTACGATTTGATCATCTTGGATGCGCCGCCGCTCATGCATGTGGCCGACAGCCGACTTCTCGCAAGTGAGACCGATGGGACGATTCTCGTCATAGGGTGTGACAATTCAAATCGAGATCTTGTACTCAAAGCGAAAGAACAGCTCGTCTTGTCTGGTGCCCATATGCTTGGGATCGTCATGAACAAACGAGAACGAGGTGGCAAGGACGCTTATTACGCCTATACGTACGAGTAAGGAGGGAGAACGATGCGGATTTTACACATCAATGCCATTCATGAAGAAAAAAGCACGGGACGGATTTGTAAAGAGATTTCGTCTGTGGCGGTTGCCCATGGCCATGAGAGTGTCGTCGCTTATGCGACAGGTCCAGATACGGGAAGTGGGTTCCGCATCGGTTCATCCTTCGATCAAAAACGACATGCGCTCTTGTCTCGCTTGAGTGGGAAACAAGGCTATTTTTCAAAAGGGGCGACGGCTGAACTGATCGATTATATCGAATCGTACAAGCCTGACATCGTTCATTTGCATAACCTTCACGCCAACTACATCCATCTCGAGACATTATTTAATTGGCTCAGCCAAACCGACACACCGACCGTATTGACGCTACACGATTGTTGGTTTTATACGGGAAAGTGCACGCACTATACGCGAACCGGTTGTGCACGTTGGCGAGATGGCTGCGGGAGTTGTCCTCGACTGGCCCTTGATAACCCAAGTTGGGGTCTGGATCGGACTGCTGACATGTGGACGGACAAAAAGCGATGGTTCGAAAATATCCAGTGGCTTGCCGTCATCGGTGTCTCGGATTGGATCACGATGGAAGCGCGATTTTCTTTTCTCGGCAATGCGAAGCTGATTCGTCGCATCTATAACTGGGTCGACCTCAATATTTTCTACCCACGGGATACATCCGGATTACGTGCGGCGCTCGGATTAGAACATCGCTTCGTGCTGTTAGGCGTCGCTAGTTCCTGGGACGATTCAAAAGGACTGTCTGATTTCTTACAAGTGGCACAAGCGTTGCCGGAAGATCGCTTTCTGTTAGTCGGTGACCTCCCAGAGCTCACGTTGCCGGTGAATGTGATCCATATTCCATCGACGAATCGTATCGAAGAGTTGGCTGACTATTATGCGCTCGCAGATGCGTTCCTCAACTTATCGGTCGAAGAATCGTTCGGGAAAGTGACGGCGGAAGCGATGGCCTCAGGAACGCCGGTCGTTGTGCTCGATGCGACAGCCAATCCAGAACTTGTCCCCATCACCTGTGGCGAAGTCGTTCAGCCTCATCAGTTAGAGGCTGTCATCGACGCAATCGAAAAAATGAGACGACGCGGTAAGGAGTATTATGAGGACGCCTGTATCGAACACGCGCGCGCCTCGTTTTCGATGGAAGAGCGAGTCATGGATTATCTACACGTTTATGAAAGCCTTGTTCACGATAAAAGGAGGAATTCAGCATGGAACGTCCCCTCGTCTCAATCGTCATCCCCGTCTACAATGGAGCGGACTATTTAAAAGAAACGATCGAGAGCGCCCTTGCTCAAACGTATGAGCGGATCGAGGTGCTAGTGATTAACGACGGGTCGACCGATGGCGGGGCGACCGCTGAAATCGCCCGAAGCTTTGGGAGTCGGATCAGATATTATGAAAAGCCGAACGGTGGAGTATCGACCGCGCTCAATCTCGGTATCGATAAAATGCGAGGCGAGTGGTTCTCATGGCTGAGTCATGATGACCTTTATGAACCGGAAAAAGTGAATGATCAAGTCGAAGAACTCCTAAAGCTTGGTGATCAAGCCGAGCGTTACATCTTGTCTTGTGGGACGACGCTGATTGATGAGGCCGGAGCCCCAATCCACCGTCCGAGAAGACAATTGAAAGGCGCGTATACGAATGAGGCCATGTTTGATTATCTTTTACTGAAAGCCTGTTTGAGCGGTTGTGCGCTGCTCATTCCGAAACGAGCGCTTGAACAGGTGGGTGGATTCCCGACGACGTATCGATACATTCAAGACTGGGTATGTTGGGTCGACTTGGCGCTTTCGGGCTATCAATTCAAAGTGACGACGGCACCGCATTCGAAGACGCGTATCCATGCGAAGCAACAGACGAAAAAAATCGCAGACCTCGCGCCAATCGAGACAGCCCGCTTTTTCGAACAGTTATTCGTTCGACTCGATGCAACGAATAGCGTCACCACACCACAGATTAAAACGGTATTCAAGGCGGTATACCGCTCGACTGATCCAGAAGTGAGGGAGGATTTGCTGCAGCGCTTTGATGGGCCACGTCATTTAAGTCGGATGGAACAGCAACGACTGAATGTTTCAGCCGCCATATATCAACGGCTGTTGACGTTTTACCGCGGAATGATGAACCTTCGCTATCGATAAGTGCGAAAAGGAGGAGTTGAAATGTGGATCTATCTGATTAATATGTTACTCCTGATCGCATGGGCGGCCCTCCTTTTGCGTGATGACGGAATCAAACACGGGAAGTTGTTGTTTGTGACGATTGCGACGTGCCAATGGATTCTCTTGTCTGGATTTCGTCACTTTAGCGTCGGTGCCGATACGATGCAATACAAATGGATGTTTGATGAGACGAAACGAATCTCCTGGGAACGGCTAGGTGACAATTTTATCAACGTTTTGTTCGGCGGAGAGGACGGACGCGATCCAGGATACTACTTACTACAAAAAACGATTCAACTGGTGACAGACAACTATCAATGGTACTTATTAACGGTCGCACTTCTGTTTTTGATTCCATTTGGTATTTGGATTTACCGAAACTCGACAGAACCGTTGCTCAGCTTCTTGATTTTTTCTACCTTGTTTTACGCGTTCTTTGCCATCACCGGGATTCGTCAGACGATTGCGACGGCAATCGCCGTGTTAATCGGCTACTACTTCATACAAACGAGACGATTTTGGCCATTTCTCGGGGTCGTATTGCTCGCGGCGACGATTCATCAATCCGCTCTCGTCTTTCTTCCGTTTTATTTCTTGGCCACGAAGACGATCACGACACGCTATTTGCTGTTCATGGGGGCATTGATTCCATTCCTGTTCGTCTTTCGAGTCCAACTGTTCGAATTTTTCCGTACCATCAGTGGCTACGACGAATATGATTACTACACCGGGGCCGGGACGCTCAACTTCTCACTGATTTTAGTGCTAATCACCGTCGTGTCGCTCTGGCGGCGTGAACAGATGATTGCGGCCAACCCAAACGTGACTCATTATTTGAACGCCTTGCTGCTCGCCCTTTGCTTTCTTCCGCTCACGTTCATCAACCCTTCGATGATGCGGGTCGTTCAATATTTCTCAGTATTCGTCATGCTATTGATCCCGGAACTGCTCCGTTCCTTCGAGCGTAGGGAGCGCCTGCTCGTCTACTATGTGGCTATCACGATGCTACTGCTCTTGTTCGTCCGGAACGAACCGCTTTATATGTTCTTTTGGCAACAGAAATAAGGGGAGGTGAATCTGATGACGACGAAAGTGGAATTTGATGAACAAAAAAGTTCGCGTCAAATTAAGATTGGCGTCCTCATGTCTTACGCCGCCATCGGATTCAATATTCTCGCCGGTTTGTTTTATACGCCATGGATGATTGCGGAAATCGGGAAGGCGAACTACGGACTCTATATGCTCTCGCTGTCACTCGTCAGTATCTTCGCCATGGATTTTGGCTTAGAGGCGGCGGTGTCACGGTTCTTGTCAAAATATCACGCGCTCGGAGATTCAGAAGGGGCGTCCCGTTTCCTCGGTGTCGCCTTCAAACTGTTTATCGGGATCGCGGTGTTGATCGGCCTCGTTCTGATCGGGGTCTATATGATGATCGACACGATTTACGCCAGTCTATCGCCTGCTGAAGTGGAGACGCTCCAAGTGTTGTACATCATGGTCGGCTTTTACATCGTCGTCTTGTTCCCGACGAAACCGTTCAACGGCATTTTTATCGCGAACGAACGGTTCGTCGTCCTCAACTGGTTCAACTTGATGGAAAAAGTGTCGACCGTCATCCTGATGGTCGGGGCGCTCCTGTTCGGGTTCGGCTTATATGCACTCGTCTTTGTCAACGCCATCGTCGGGTTATCCATCATCATCGGGAAAGGAATTTATCTACTTCGAAAAACGGAGACGGCCATCGATTTTTTGCATAACAGTCGTTCGATGTATCGAGACATCTTTACCTTCTCGTCTTGGACTACCGTCATCGCCATCGCTCAACGCTTCATCCTCAACATCACCCCGACCATTCTCGGTGCGTTGGCGAGCAGTGCCTCAATTGCTTTGTTCTCAATCGGGATGGTGATTGAAGGGTACGTCTGGACGATCTCATCAGCGATTGGATCGCTGTTCTTACCGAAAGTTACACGCATGACGACCTATAATCGCCAGTCGGAACTAAATCATCTGTTGATTCGTGTCGGACGCATCCAATTGTTCATCGTCGGCTTGATTATCGTCAGTTTTGCGACGA
Organism: Exiguobacterium sp. SL-9; assembly: GCF_004336985.1. Taxonomy (GTDB): domain Bacteria; phylum Bacillota; class Bacilli; order Exiguobacteriales; family Exiguobacteriaceae; genus Exiguobacterium. The sequence continues at coordinate 752,321 of NZ_SJUO01000002.1, read as the reverse complement.
TGGGTCGAGAGTTTATCGGACTTTGGGTCGGTCCAGACTTCTTCCCATCCTATACGGTCGCCCTGTTGTTGATCCTCCCGGGAATCATCACGCTGACGCAAGAAATCGCCTATACGACGTTGATTGCGGTCAATCAAATCAAATACCGGGCGTTCGCGTCGCTCATCGTCGCAACGGTCAGTGTGGTGTTGTCACTGCTCTTGTCACCGCATTACGGGGCGATTGGTGCTGCGAGTGCCATATTGGTCGGTAACTTGATTGGCACCGTGATTTTCATGAACGTCGTGTATGTCCGCGTTTTAAAGTTGAGTATGTGGACATTTTTCTATGAATGTCATGTGAAGATTGCGCCGGCTTTGCTTTTTCTTGGAACTCTCGGTTTCTTGCTTCAACGATACCTGCCTGTCGAGTCGCTCGTGCATTTCCTGTTTAAAGCGGTTGTACTCGGTGGCGCCTACTTTCTCTTCTTATGGATCTTCACGTTCCGGGATGATGAAAAAGCGTTGTTGCGTGGGTTTGTCCGTCATGCATCGAAGACATCCTGAACGGGGTGTCTTTTTTCGTGGAGTACAAACATTCGACATGTCATCTTTCAAAAAAATGATAGACATTTCTTTCCTATTCTCATAATGAGACGGGTAACACGATAGTATCAACCTCATTGCAATTGTTTCCAACTCAACTTTCCCATCACCTTTAGAAGCACCTGACATCATGACAAAGGAGAGGATTCGCAATGTTTAAAGATAAAACATTATTGATCACTGGAGGTACCGGCTCATTCGGAAACGCCGTCATGCAGCGATTCCTGAAAACGGATATTAAAGAGATTCGAATCTTTTCACGAGATGAAAAGAAACAGGACGACATGCGCAAGCTCTATCATGACGACAAACTCAAATTTTATATCGGCGATGTGCGGGATGTGAACAGTGTGCGCAACGCGATGTATGGAGTCGATTATGTATTCCACGCGGCGGCGTTGAAACAAGTCCCGTCATGTGAATTCTTTCCTTTAGAAGCAGTGAAGACGAACGTACTCGGAACGGATAACGTCTTGAACGCGGCCATCGAGCAAAAAGTCCAAAAGGTCATTTGTCTATCGACCGACAAGGCGGCCTATCCGATCAACGCGATGGGCATCTCCAAGGCGATGATGGAAAAAGTGTTCGTCGCCAAAGCAAAAGCCGTCGGACCGGAGCAAACATTGATTTGTGGCACACGTTATGGAAACGTCATGGCATCACGGGGATCTGTGATTCCACTATTCGTGGATCAAATCAAACGAGGGGAGCCGTTGACCGTGACGGACCCGTTCATGACAAGGTTCTTGATGAGTCTAGAAGATGCGGTCGAACTCGTCGTCTTCGCGTTCAAGCATGCACGTGCAGGAGACATCATGGTTCAAAAATCACCTGCGTCCACAATCGAGGTGTTGGCGCAAGCATTGCTCGAACTGTTCCATGCGAACAACCCGATCAAAATCATCGGCACACGGCATGGCGAGAAGTCGTACGAGACGCTGTTGACACGCGAAGAAAATGTCGTCGCGGAAGACATGGGCGGCTTCTACCGGGTGCCGGCTGACACGCGCGACTTGAACTACGATAAATATTTTAATGAAGGCAGCAAACGTTTGACGGTCGAGGGCGAATACAACTCGGCCAACACAGAACAGTTGAACGTCGAGCAAGTGAAGCAACTGTTGTTGACCCTACCTTATATCCAACAAGAACTCGCGAGCTGGGTGAAAGTATCATGAAGATTCTCGTCACCGGGGCAGCTGGATTCATCGGCAAGAATTTAGTCGCCGAGTTAACGGCGCGGGGCCATGAGGTTTTCTCGTCCACGCGCGATACGTCGGAAATCGAGTTTCAACGATTTTGCCAACACGCTGAGTTCGTCTATCACTTGGCTGGGGTGAACCGTTCGGAAACGGAAACTGACTTTGTGGAAGGGAACACCGGATCCACCAAACGACTGGTCGCATCATTGGCTGCTCATGCGAATGACGCGCCGATCATGTTCGCCTCTTCGATTCAAGCGACACAGGACAATCCCTACGGACGAAGCAAACTCGAGGCGGAAAATGTCTTGAGACGAGATCATGAGCAAACAGGACGCACCATCCATCTGTTCCGCTTCCCGAACCTGTTTGGAAAGTGGGGTCGACCGAACTATAACAGTGTCGTCGCGACGTTTTGTTATCGTGCGGCGCGCGACTTGCCGTTAGAAATTCATGATCCGGCGCGGCCCGTACAATTGGCGTATATCGATGACGTGCTCGAGACGTTGGTCAACTTGCTCGATACGAGAGGGCGAACGGCGGCCGTGTATGAGGAAGAAGTTACAGTCCACCCACCAATCGAGCTCGGCTACATCGCCGATTTGTTACAGACGTTCAAAGACAGTCGCCAGAACTTGACCGTTCCGCAACTCGACGATTCGTTTACGAAACAGCTATACAGTACGTATCTCAGTTACTTGCCTGTCGACCGCTTCGCCTATGATTTAAAACTGAATGAAGATGCGCGCGGTTCGTTCACGGAGTTCATTCGGACGCCGGAACGGGGACAAGTGTCGATTAACGTCGCCAAGCCCGGCATCACGAAAGGGAATCACTGGCACCACACGAAAAATGAGAAGTTCCTCGTGGTCAGTGGCGAAGCGTTGATTCGTTTTCGCAAGGTTGGAGAGAATGAGGTCCATACGTATCACGTCACAGGAGAGATGATGCGTGTGCTCGACATCCCGACCGGCTATACGCACAACATTGAGAACATCGGAACGACCGACTTGGTGACCGTCATGTGGGTGAATGAGGCCTATGACCCGAACAACCCGGACACATACTTTATGGAGGTGCAAGATGAAACGACTCAAAGTGATGACGATCGTCGGGACTCGTCCCGAAATCATACGCCTGTCGGCCGTTATTCAGAAGCTCGAACACGCTGAGGCCATCGAGCACGTCCTCGTGCACACGGGACAAAATTACGACTATGAATTGAACGAAGTGTTCTTCGAGGATTTCGCTTTGCGAAAACCTGATTACTTCCTAAATTCCGCGACGGGAAGCCCGATTGAGACGATTGGCAACATACTCATCCAAGTCGACCCTGTGCTCGAGCTCGAGCGTCCGGACGCGGTATTGATTCTCGGAGATACGAACTCTTGTCTCGCGGCAATCGCAGCCAAACGCCGGAAAATCCCGATTTTCCATATGGAAGCAGGAAACCGTTGCTTCGATCAGCGTGTCCCGGAAGAAATCAATCGGAAAATCGTCGATCATACGGCGGACGTGAATTTGACGTATAGCGATATCGCCCGGGAATACCTTCTCCGCGAAGGAATTCCGGCGGAACGGATCATCAAGACGGGAAGTCCGATGTTTGAGGTGTTGATGTCCAAACGAGAGGCGATTGAACAGTCGGACGTCCTGAGCCGACTCGAGTTGACTAACGACCACTACTTCATCGTCTCGGCGCATCGCGAAGAGAACGTCAACTCCGACGCACACTTTTTGGCACTCGTTGACAGTTTGAACGCGATCGCGGGGCAATATGAATTACCTGTCATCGTCAGCACGCATCCGCGGACGATGAAGCGAATCCATGAATTGAACGTCTCGTTTCATCCGCTAGTGCGGCTACTCAAGCCGCTCGGATTTGTCGACTATAACCACCTGCAACTGCATGCCAAAGCGGTGCTCAGTGATAGTGGAACGATTAGCGAGGAGTCGTCTATCCTCGGGTTGAGAGGATTGAATATCCGAGAGACGCACGAGCGGCCAGAAGCGATGGAAGAAGGGGCCGTCTTGATGGTCGGACTTGAGAAAGAGCGAATCTTGCAAGGGTTGTCGGTCGTCATGGAGCAGGAGCGGCCACGCATCGTCAGCGATTACAGCATGCCGAACGTTTCGGACAAAGTGGTCCGGATCTTGATCTCGTACACGGATTACGTCCGACGCGAAGTGTGGAAAGGCACGATCGACCCCCGCCAAACTGTAAAGGAGGGTGAACGATGAAACAAAAACTCGTTTTTATCGGGAACATCGCGTCCCCTTACCAAGTGAAATTATGTTACGCGCTAGAAGAATATTTCGATGCTGAGTTTTGGTTTTATGAACATCTCGACCAAAACCGACCGGACTGGTGGAAAATCCCACTCGGTGACAAATGTCAGGTACTGACGTATTCGAAGTGGTTCCCTAAAATCGGGTATCTCTCACTCGGTCTGATTCCGGAGCTGATTCGGTTCAAACCGGACGTCATCTTACTCGGCGGATTCATGGCTGGCCATGCCGTGATCGTGAGACTGGCAAAACTGTTCGGAATTAAAACCGTCATCATGAGCGAACCGCTTCGCCCGTTGCAAAACGACGACGATCCTTCCGCGCGGCTGACAAATCCTCAGGATAATCCATACAAAACGAGACTGTTGCACTGGATGTTCAAGGATGCCGATTTATTTTTCGGGATGGGTACGGTCGCGGTCGAGCAATTCAAGGAACATCTCGGATTTGATCCTGACAAAGTGGTGCATGCGACGTACGCCCAGGACATCGATGCGTACTTCGATCACGGATTGAGACGGAAACAGCCGGGCGACACGTTCAAACTTCTGTTTGCGAATCGACTCGTCGAACGCTATCAGCCGCTGCTCGTGTTAGAGGCATATCGGAATTTATCAACCCGCTATTCGCTCGAACTTTACTTGAACAATTCAGGGCAACAGCTCGAAGCGTGCAAAGCCTACATCGCTGAGCACGAGGTGAAGAACGTCCACTTCTTAGATGAGATTCGGGCGTGGGACGAGATGCCAAAAGTGTATGAACAAGCGGACATCTTGGTGCTGCCGGCCACGTATTCGAACGGGAATGGGACGATCATCGAGGCGAGAGCGTCAGGGATGGGAGTCGTCATCAGCGATCAAATCAATAATGTCTCTCATCACTCCGTCGACGGGGAAAACTGCTATATGTGTGACGTCACGGTCGAGTCGATTGAACAAGGGATTGAACAGTACCTCGAACATCCGGAGCGACTCATCGAACATGGCATGTTATCGCGGGAACTCGTCAAATTCCATCGAAACGATGTCACGGCCAAAGGATATTATGACACGTTGCGTGCGAAACAAATCATTTCGTAAAGGAGAGACGTCATGAACGTGGCCATCATGCAACCTTATTTTTTCCCTTATATCGGGTACTTCCAGTTGATCCATGCGGTCGATACATTCGTTGTGTATGACGACGTTCATTTTATCAAAAAAGGGTGGATTCACCGAAATCGAATCCTGCTTGACGGAAACCCTCACCCGTTCACGTTATCGATTCAAAAGATGAGCCAAAATCGTTTGATTTGCGACCATGAGCGGGCGCAACCAAATGAGATTGTCGAGCAACAGTTGAAGTTGTTGCGACATGCCTATCACAAAGCCCCTCAGTTTGAACACGTCTTCCCGTTGCTCGAGCGTGTGATTCGTGCCCCTGAACGAAACGTCGGTAAGTATTTGGCATACGGCATCGAGGAAATCGCTCGGTATCTCGGCATTTCGACGACATTCATGCTTTCATCAGAGTTGAGCGCTGGGGTTGAATTGAAGGGCCAAGCGAGAATCCTCAAGATGTGTCAGCAGTTAGGGGCGACGCATTACGTGAATGCGATCAACGGGATGGCCTTGTACGATACCGATGTGTTCGAACAGGCGGGAATCGACTTGTCGTTCGTCGTGACCGAGCCAGTCACGTATCATCAAGGACCATTCCCGTTCCAAGCGAATTTGTCCATCATCGACGTGATGATGTATTGTTCCAAATCGGATATCCAACTCATGCTGAAACGTTACGCACGCGTCTCGAATCGCCAAGTGACCTAGGAGGTGCTTTATGCTACACATCGTCGATATCCAATCCGCCGCATTCCCGTCCCATCCCGCATCAAATAAGCCTGAATCTATCCTAAAAGCGATTCCCGTCACCAAATCCGCGCTCCCATCGTTTGAAGAGTATACGGATGAGATTCGTGAATTGTGGACGTCGGGATGGTTGACGAACAACGGCACCAAACATCAACAACTCGAGCACGAGCTGATTGATTATTTAGGAGTCGAGCAACTTTCCCTATTCACGAACGGACACTTGGCGCTCGAGGCAGCAATCGAGGCGCTCGGATTGACAGGTGAAGTCATCACAACCCCGTTCACCTTTGCTTCGACGAGCCACGCCTTAATTCGCAAAGGATTGACACCCGTATACGGAGATATCCGTCCAGACGATTTTACGCTCGATGCCACAAAAATAGAGCGACTGATCACGACAAAAACCTCGGCCATCCTTCCCGTCCATGTGTACGGAAATGTATGTGACGTCGAACTGATCGAGGCGATTGCCAAGCGTCACAACCTGAAAGTGATTTATGATGCGGCCCACACGTTCGGCGTCAACGTGAACGGGCGAGGAATCGGTACGTTCGGTGACATCTCGATGTTCAGTTTCCACGCCACGAAAGTATTTCATACGATTGAAGGAGGCGCCTTGACGTACAATGAACCGGCGTTGAAAGCCCGTTTCGACCAGTTGAAGAACTTTGGCATCACTGGTCCGGAAACGGTGGAAGTACCGGGGGGCAACGCCAAGATGAATGAGTTTCAGGCAGCGATGGGGTTGTGTAACTTGCGTCATATCGATGAGACGATCAGACGACGGAAACGCGTACGTGAGCAATATGATGCGTTGCTCAACAACGTTCAAGGGATTCGAATCCTGACACCTCAATCCGGGGTCGAAACAAACCATTCGTATTATCCCGTCATCTTGACAGCGGAAGAGAATCGACGGGATGAGTTGTATGACGCCTTGGCGAAGGAAGGCATCTTCACCCGGAAGTATTTCTATCCGCTCGTGACGGATTATGCGTGGAATCAGAACCGGTTTGCGAGCCGTCGTACTCCCGTCGCCCGTGAGATTGCCGAGCGGGTGCTGACACTCCCGCTTTATCCAGACCTGGCCTTAGAAGACGTGACACGGATTTGTATGGTGATTCAAGAAAGGATGATGAAACGATGAAAGGCATTATATTAGCAGGTGGGAACGGAACGCGCCTCTATCCGATGACAAAGGCCGTCTCCAAACAACTGTTACCAATCTACGATAAGCCGTTGATTTACTATCCGATGTCCGTCTTGATGCTTGCCGGCATTCGGGAAATCTTACTCATTTCGACCCCGCAAGACATCGGTGGGTACGAGCGACTGTTCGGAGACGGACATCAACTCGGCATCGACATCTCCTATAAAGTGCAGACGAAGCCGGTCGGACTGGCCGATGCCTTTATCCTAGGGGCGGACTTCATCGGTGATGACTCGGTCTGTCTCATCTTAGGGGATAACGTGTTTTATGGACCGGATTTGACGCGTTTCTTGAAGCACGCGCAAGCGAAAAAGCAAGGGGCGACCGTCTTCGGTTATCCGGTAAAAGATCCGCGCGCCTTTGGCGTCGTCGAGTTCGATGGTCAAAATCGGGTCGTCTCGATCGAAGAAAAACCAGCGGTCCCCAAATCGAATTATGCGGTTCCGGGCCTTTACTTCTACGACAATCAGGTCGTCGAATTCGCTAAACGGGTCGAGCCTTCCACCAGAGGTGAACTTGAAATCACATCAATCAACAACATGTATCTCGAGCGCGGCGAGTTGAACGTTGTCCTGTTCGGCCGAGGGATGGCATGGCTCGATACCGGGACGCCAGAAGGCATGATTAAAGCGTCCGTGTTCGTCCAGACGGTCCAAGAGCGTCAAGGTTATTACATTGCTTGCCTCGAGGAGATTGCTTGGCGACGCGGATTCATCACACGAGACGAGTTGAAAGATATCGGTTTGACGCTCAAGATGACCGATTATGGACAATATCTCTTATCACTCGTCGAGGAAGGAGAGAAAACGGATGCGAACAATTCTAGTGACTGGCGGAGCCGGGTTCATCGGTTCAAATTTCATAAAACACTTTCGGGCAAAACATCCGACATACCGCATTCTTAACGTCGATGCGCTCACGTATGCAGGGAATCTGGAGAACCTGCAGGAGTTCGAATCGGATGCCCTTTACCATTTCGAGAAAGCCGATATTTGTGACCGAGAAGTGATGGAGCGGTTGTTCACGACGTATGAAGTCGACGAAGTCGTTCATTTCGCAGCAGAATCCCACGTGGATCGGAGCATCACCGAACCCGAACTGTTTTTGACGACAAACGTTCTCGGGACACAAGTGCTGCTCGATACGGCGCTGCGTCATTGGAAAGTTTCCCCTGACGATAAGTACAGCCGGGTGTATCAGGAAGGTGTCTGTTTCGTGCACGTGTCGACGGACGAAGTATACGGTTCGCTCGGTGCGACCGGGTATTTCACGGAGGACTCGCCGATTGCCCCGAACAGCCCGTATTCGGCCTCGAAAGCAAGCTCCGATCTGCTCGTTCGAGCCTATTATGAGACATACGGGTTGCCGGTCAAGACGACGCGGTGCAGCAACAACTATGGGCCGTACCAATTCCCGGAGAAGCTCATCCCGCTCATGATTCATAACTGTATGTCGAACTTGCCGTTACCGGTTTACGGGGACGGACAACAGATTCGGGATTGGCTGCATGTGAGCGATCACTGTGAAGCCATCGATGTCGTTCGAGAGAACGGAAGGTTCGGCGACGTTTACAACATCGGGGGTCATAATGAAAAGACAAACTTGGAGCTCGTTCACATCATCATTAACGCGTTCGGGCAGTCAGAAGAACTGATTCACTTCGTGAAAGACCGTCCGGGGCACGATCGGCGTTACGCGATCGATGCGACCAAGATGGCTGACGAACTTGGATGGATCCCACGATATCGGTTTGAAGATGGAATCGCTGAGACGATTCAGTGGTATGTGGAGCATCCCGAATGGATTGAGCGGGTCGTGTCCGGTGCGTATCAAGCCTACTACGACTCGATGTATTCTTCGTTCCGATAGGAGGGGGTTCCCATGTATGCACGTTTTATCAAACGTCCACAAGACATGTTCCTTGCGACAATCTCACTGCTCGCTTTAAGTCCCGTCCTCGTCACGATTGCCGGACTCATCAAATGGAAACTCGGAGGACCGGTACTGTTCAAACAAAAACGTCCCGGGAAGGACGGGATCATCTTCGAGATGGTGAAGTTTCGGACGATGACCGATGAGCGAGATGAGCAAGGGGAGCTGTTGCCGGACGAGGCGCGTTTGACCCCATTCGGGCAGACGCTTCGATCGCTCAGTCTCGATGAGTTGCCGAGCCTGCTCAACATCGTCAAAGGGGACATCGCCATCGTCGGACCGCGCCCGCTTCTTGTCGAGTATTTACCGCGCTATAACGACGAGCAGCGCCGACGGCACGATGTCCGTCCCGGATTGACGGGACTTGCCCAAGTGAACGGCCGGAATCGGCTGTCGTGGCCGGATCGTTTTGCGCTCGACGTGACATACGTCGACAACGTCACATTTCTAAATGATTGGAAGATCATCTTGCAGACGGTCGGGAAAGTCGTGAAGAAGGACGGCATCTCGTCGGATACGGCGGCGACGATGGAGGCCTTTATGGGGAATGATGCGAGCGGACCTTGAGTCGGCTCGTTTGCTTGTGTGCCGTTTCATCGGGGAAACGTCATCAGAACGTCACTCGAGTCTGTCAGGCAGACATGATATAACTAAATATGTGAATATTTGAACAAATGGAGGTCCATCAATGAAACCATTTTATCTATTACTCGTAGGACTTGTTCTGATCCTTTCTGCCTGCAGTCAAAGTGAGGCTGTCGATTCGAAGAAGTTGCATACATACACGCAGTATGAGCTCCCGCTCGAGGAGAAGGTCGCGCTTGGAGAAGGAGAGCATGAGATTGTGTTCGTCTTCGACTACAGCTGTCCGTGGTGCAAGAAGTGGATGGAGACGGTACTCCCGGAGATCGAGGAACGTTGGATTGACACGGGCGAAGCGACATTCAAAGGGCAACCGCTCGTCCTATTGAATGAACAGTCTCAGTTGCTCGCGAACGTGGACTACAACGTAGAACGACTCATCCCGAACCGTTATTATGAGGTGCAGCGTGCCATTGGGCTCGACTCCGGGACGGACGGGTTCGGGACGGAAGCCTATGCCCGGGAACTCGCGTCCGACTTCAACCTCAATGCGGACGAATTGCTTGAGAACCATGTCGATGTCGGCATCCAAAACTCACGTCTGTTCACGCGGGATTTCGGCGTTCAATACGTGCCGACGGTGTACGTCGACGGCATTCAGCTCATGGACGCGTTCAGCTTAGAAGAAATGGAACAAGTCATGGACGGCACGATTCAAGCAGGCGACGAAGTCGAACTACCGGAAGATTAAAACAACCCATCGTCGATGTGACATACTCCTCAATAGGTAAACAGATGAAATAACAAATCTGTTTATCTGATTGGGGAGTGTTTTGTTATGGCGAGAAGTCGACATTCGATGTAACGAAGAATGAACGTATTGTTGAGCGATGTTTCTTAGGTCTTGTACAAAAAGAAATGTGTGATGAAATTCGAAAACATTCTCGCTTTACTTTTACCAATGTTTTTACAATGTGTAAGTTATACTAAAAAATGGATTAATTTAATTTATTTTTGGATATAATAGGGACTAAGGCCTATTCTTATTTTCGAAAGGAGGGATATGAGGGGAATGGTGTTACAGCATATCATTCGAACGTCAATTCTTGTATTGCTCTGCCTAGCAATCACATCTTTCCTTAAAATAGGAGACTTATCGTTTACACATGCAAACTCAGATGAAAACGTAGAAGAAACAATAGACGATGTACCTACAACACAGGGGACTGAAGAGAGTCCGCTGTCCGAATCCGAACCCATCAGTGATGATGATGGCACAGAAAAGAGCAGCGGGGATGAATTAGAACAGAAAAGCGAAGACGCTTCATCTGATCAAACTCCAAATCAAGAGCCATCCAAAGAAACTGAGAGTGGCAACGGCGGAGACTATCCAAATATAAATACCGATACGCCATCCTCAGAAAGCATACCGAGTTTAGATTATACGGAAGAGACACATGAATCACAAAAACATTCGGTTGTCCCACCAGAGTCAACAGATGAGCCTAAAGCAAAAGTTGAAACGAACGGAGTAGTAGGACTGTCTCTCTTATCAGATATTCAACTAGAAGGTGAATTTGATGGAGACAATCAAATTAAACTGCGAGTGATTGGGGACGGTGTGCTCAATCTCAACTTATTGAAAGAGCGATATGTTTTGTTTAAACTTCCAGACTCTTTGTTTCCGTACATAGAAGAAGCGAGTTTTAACGGGACGTATGATGTACCAAATATCAGCCTGACTGGGCTCGAAATTGGGCGAAACAGAGGAGCGATTGCGACAGAACAGTGGATCATCGATCGTGAGCGAAAACAACTGGTTTTTCAAGCGAATCAGCTATTGTCACTAAGCTTATTAAGTGATTCTACCTATACGTTTGAGTTGAATTTTCGCGTGGATGGGTTCCCACTCATTACACCACAACGTTATAACTTCTATGGTCATCTGACGAATGATTTGGTCGATATTCGAGCGTTATCTGATGGGAAAGATCAATGGCAACTCGTATTAGACGGAAATGAAGTTCCTTTTATGTCACTAGTCGTACCGGAACAAATCGACTTTGGAAATGTTGACATTCAGTCGAATATGGGCAGAATCAATCGTCAAGAAAATATGGTTGTCACTGTATTTCATAGTCGCACTAAAGGGACCGCGTGGCAGCTGACGGCTCAAGCTAGCGCGCTCCAGTCAGCTAGCCACACATTACACAACACCATTTTTTTCAAACGGAAAGATGGGACGACTGTCTCACTCGAACAAGGCTCTCAATTGATTGAGACAGGAGTGATGGCAGATGCTCCAACAATTATCGATTATGAACGAGACGAAGGGATTTTTCTTGATGTACAACAGCAAATGCCTCAAAGCGGAACGTACAACACAATCATCGAATGGACATTAATTGACTCAATTTAAAAAGGAGCGATACACATGTTTTCAAAACAGATGAAAGTTGGAATTTTGGCAAGTGTGATAGCGATCAGCAGCCTGACATCGTATGATGTGGCGCAAGCAGATCCTCTCGTTCGTTCGACAAATGCAACTATTACCTTTGAGACGTTAGAAGTTCCAGATATTTTAGACCCGTTAAATCCCGATACACCGAAAGATCCGGGACCAGATGAAGGTGAATTAAATCAAGAGGCTGCTGAACTGACGTTAGATTTTGCGCCAAATCTGTATTTTGGCTCACATGAGATTAAAGAAGATGGAAGCTATACGTATCCGGCACTCGTCAACGCAAATCAAACCGCGAATCCCGATGAAAAAACGTCCGACCCTTTTTTACAAGTCACAGATCGCCAGGTAGTCCCTGGAAATTGGGAAGTGACGGTCGAAGCGTCCCGCTTTACGAATAGTGAGACCGCAAACGCTGACTCCTTGGCTGGCGCGACCTTGACGTTTACTGACGGTGTGTTAGACAAACCGACTGCTAACGTCACGGCTATCTCACCGACACTTATCTCCCCTGTCGAAGTGAGGACTGGTGAAGGGGCACAAGTTTTATTGACGGCAGGCTTAGGCCAAGGGCAATTCTCATGGATCGCCCATTGGATCCCTGAAAATTCAGAAGACACGACAGGAATCAGTTTGACAGTTCCAGTCGGCAGCATTCAAAAAGGAACACATACCTCGACGTTGACTTGGACATTGGCAACGACTGTGTTGCCATAAAGGGGGAAAGGCGATGAAACGATGGTGTTACGTTTGTTTCGTCATATTCGTTTTCGGGTGGGGCGGATTGCAATCGCCTACAAACGCACAAACCGGCGAAGTGGACTTTTCCGTTGAGGCTGTTCCACATGAGGGGCAAATCGATCAATCCGTTTCATATTATGACCTCTTGCTGTCGCCCGAAGAAAAAACGACGCTTGATTTCTTTATCCATAATGAAACAAATGAAGAAATGACGTTCGATTTATCTGTAGTCAACGCTTCGACGAACGGAAATGGCGTAATCGTCTACGAACAAAGCAGCCCATCTGATGAGTCGATCTATTCTGTGACTGAACTAATCGAGCAACCGAAAGTCGTTACGGTTGAAGCCTCGTCCTCGAAACGCGTCTCGATTCAATTGACTGCTCCGTCGGACGCGTTTTCAGGTGCTTTACTTGGAGGAATTCGGATTTCGAGACAAGTTGACACCGAGACTTCAGAGACAATCGGTATTCAAAATCGGTATGTATACGTCCTTGGTGTCAAACTGTCAATGGGTGTGAAAAAAGAGGCGTTTGATCCAGAACTGGTAGGCGTATCGTTACAAGCGGATACGTATTATCCGCACGTGGCTTTTGCGGTCATCAATCAAACTGCTTCTATTAGCCACCCTATTCAGGTTGACATGTTAATCGAATCAGAGACAGGAAAAAAGCTTCGTCACCAGTTGGACGCCCGTTTCGTTCCGCATGGTCAGGCCGCGCTACGTTTCCAGTTAGGTACTCGCCTAGAGGCCGGGACATACGAAGCGAGTTTACAATTTACGGACACGGTGACCAATGAGACTTGGAAATGGGAAGAGACGTTAATGATTTCGAAAGATGAAGCGGACGAGATGGGGGAGCGGATTACACCAACAGAAGTGACTTCGTCAGGATTTTTTGGAGGGAAAGTAACATGGTTGATTACAGCAGTCGGGATCGTGATACTAGCTTTGTTTATTTATATCATTCGTTTGCGCCGTCAATTGATTCAAACGAGTGAAAAGTAAAAGAGATGCTCCGGCATCTCTTTTACTTTGAATCCATTGATGTAGATGTATTCTCATGTTTTTTTTTATCACGTCGCCACTTCCAAGCGAACAAACCGATGAGCGCGAGGACCGGGGCGGCGACCCAGGGGCGAGCTTCGATGATGGCGACGAGCTCGAAAATCGACAGCCATCCGCTAATCATGATCAAGATAAGCAGGAAAGTCTTAAGTCCACCTCGAATAGGAAACCAATAGAAAACGAAAAGCGAAATCAAAAAGAAAGCGAGCAATCCCATGCGGTTATTCCTTTCTAGCCTCATTTTGACTCATTATATCAGAGAATATTCACAGAGTGTTAGAGCCTTCCCTTGATCGGCGCTTTTCGTTACTGTTAGGAGAAGACTATTGAAGGAGGAACTATCGTGAAATTTGGAATTATCGGCCTTGGCTATGTCGGACTTGCCACCCTATGTGGACTAGCGAAGGCGGGGCATGAGGTCATCGGTGTCGAAAAAGATCAACCGAGACTGCTCCGTCTCATGAACGGGGACGTCCCGTTCCATGAACCGGGCATGGCGGACGTGTTACGCGACTATCCCGGGTCAATCACGTTCACAGACTCGATTGCCGACACAGAAACGGTCGACTACCTCGTGCTCGCTGTCGGTACGCCGAGCAAGAGTGACGGCAGTTGCGACTTGACGTTCGTCGACGCAGCTTTGTCTGAGGTGACGTCGAAACAAAAAATCATCATCCGGAGCACCGTTCCACCGGGGACGACCGATATGCTGTCCATCATGTATCCGGCCCACACGTTCGCCGTCGTGCCGGAATTTCTTCAAGAAGGTCGTGCTCTCGCCGACGTATTGAAACCGCACCGTGTCGTCATCGGCAGTGATAACCTCGAGATGAGCGAAGAACTCGCAGGCATCTACGGGCGTCTCGGCGTCCCGCTCGTCTGCACGTCCCCGATTGATGCTGAGTTCATCAAATATGCCTCGAACGCATTTCTCGCCACCAAAATCAGTTTTATTAACGACTTGGCGCGTCTTGCCGACAAGGCAGGAGCGGACATCACCACGATTGCCGATGGAATGGGTCTCGACCCGCGCATCGGGCGCTCCTTCTTGAACGCCGGCCTCGGCTACGGTGGCTCGTGCTTCCCGAAAGATATGCATGCGCTCTTGAACGTCGCCCATGAGAATGAACTCGACTTGCCGGTCATCAGCGCCGCCATGCACTCAAACGACGCGCAGATGGCGTACGTCGCTTCGAAAGTCGAGCACAAGAGCGGACTCAAGGTCGCGTTCCTCGGCCTCGCCTTCAAACCGGGGACGGACGACATGCGCGATGCGCCGTCTGTCACGCTTGCTAGCCACCTGGCGTTGCGTGAAGTCGAGATAATCGGCTACGACCCGCTCGCTAAGTGGGATTATCCGCAGGCGATGACCATCGAAGCGGCACTCAAAGGAGCGGACGTCGCCATCCTCGTCACGGAATGGGATGAGCTCGTCAACTTGAAACCGGAAGCGTTCGACGGGATGCGGACGAAACGATTGATTGACGCACGTAACGCTTGGAAATACGCACGTGACCCTGGCACCGTCCAGTACGAAGGGGTCGGTCGGATGCAAAACAAGGCGAATACGCCGTCATCGATGTGACGAAAGGAGAGACCCCGCGGGGCCTCTCCTTTTTCACGCCTTCATCTGTTCTTTCGTCGGACCCATGACACCAGGGACCGTGAGTCCCGCCTGACGAACGAGCACCGTCATCTGGCCGCGGTGGTGCGTCTGGTGATCAATCATCATGCGCAGGACGGCGCCACGCGGCTTTCTTTCACCGTGGACGTCGACTTTTTCTAATAAATAGTCGTCCGAGAACTGTTCGGCCATCTGCGCGATCTCGTCGGCGTAACGCGCATATTGGTCGGCGATTGTTGTCGCGTCGGTCGGTCGCGTCAAACTTTTCAGTGCCGACAGCCGGAAGCCGAGCAAGTTCGTGAAATAGCCGAGCGCGGTCGTCACGTGCCAGCCCATCCAACCGAGCGAGTTATGGCCCGGGACGATTTCTTGTCCGAGCGCCTCATCCGTGACGACGCGAAGCACGTCGAGCGTGCCGGTCGACGACTTGGCCCAATCCTGTAAAAAGTCTGCTTTTGTCCGATACATCGAATTCCTCCTTGAGCGTTCTATCACGAGTATACGACTTCGATTCACGATTATGAAACGTTCTGCGTCGTTTTCCCGTACACTAGGGTAGAAAGGGGGACGACTCCATGTGGGGCTTAGCAACTGCTGCACTCATTTTGTTTCTTCTTGGATTTGCCGTCCATCGGTTGGGCTGGCACTTCCTCATCTCTGGCTATAACACGATGAAGCGCGAGGACAAGGAACGCGTCAATATCGAGGCGGTGGCAAGATTGATCGGCTTCATGTGTTATGGGATTGCAGCAATCTTTCTGATTATCGCCGCCATTCAAGGATTTGGGTTTGGACTCGACATCCCGGTCGAGCCGTTCTTCGTCCTGATGCTCGTCCTTGTCGTCGTGACGCTCTGGCGTGCCCAAAAATATGACGGAAACATCTATGACGAAAACGGAAAAGTCCGTCCTGGTGGCAAAAAACGGCTCATTCCGCTCGTCGTCGTGTTGACGCTTCTCGTGACGGTCGTCCCAGGCCTTTGGCTCTGGTTCAGCCAGCCGACCGAGGTGACGCTCACCGAGTCAGCGCTCATCATCGAAGGCAGCTACGGGGAGACGGTGCCCTATGATGAGATCGAGGCCGTGACGTTGACGTATGAGCCGAGTCTAGCCCGTCGCACGAACGGTGCCGCCACTGGATCGCGACTGACCGGACACTTCCGGACGACAGGCGGGGAGGACGTGCTCGTCTTCATCGACCGGGACATCGACGTGGTCGTTCGGATCGACTGGAGCGGCAAACCGATTTACGTGAATGTGGAGTCGCATGAGGCGACGGAACAATTGTATGAGGAGGTGCAGGCTAAATGACAAGACCTTGGTACACGCGGCATATGCCGTTCTTCTTTTTGACGTTTTTATTCGCGCCACTCGCGCTCCTCTTGCTCGTTTGGCGTTGGGAGAAGTTTGAGGGATATGAGCGGGGCATCAAGCTTTTCTTCGCCATCGGGATGACCGTGTTCATCGTGTTCGGTCTATTGCCTCGTGGTTCGCTTCCCATCATCTTGCCGGTCATCGGACTGTTGATCGCGTTGAAACTCGTCTTCAATCTCATCACACGAAAAACCGGCTGACATATGTCAACCGGTCGAACGGGGCCCACGCTTAAGCGAGACGGCCTCTTTTTTCATCCACCCACGCTTCGAACGCGGTCGCGTCGAGGGCCGGGGCGTAATAATAACCTTGGCCGAGTTCGACGCCTTCGGCGAGGATGCGGTCCAAATCTTGTTTCGTCTCGATGCCTTCGGCGAGCGAGGTCAGTTCTTGTTCACTGGCGAAACGCGAGACAGCGCGGAGGAACGACGTGCTATCTCTTGCTTTCCCGCTGACGTACATGCGGTCGATTTTCACTTCCTGAATCGGTAAATGCCAGATCGCTTCGAACGAGGCGTAGCCGGTACCGAAGTCGTCGATGGAGAGGCAGTAGCCGAGTTCGGCGATCGCTTCGAGCCGTTCGAGTTCGTTCGTATGCGACATGATGTCGGCCGACTCGGTCAATTCGATTTTCAACCGATCCGGAAGCCATGGATATGTCTCAGTCAAGTCACGTAGCTTCGTGACGATCGACGGGTCAACGGAATGGGCGGACAAGTTATACGACAGCGAGATATCAGTGAACGGGGTGTCGCGCCAGGCGACGAGCTGTTGGACGACTAAATCGAGAATGGAATGCGACAACCAAAGGATTTGATCGGAACGCTCGGCGATGCGAACGAACTCGTTCGGTGGCACGTAGCCGATATCCGGGTGCTCCCAGCGTGCGAGCGCCTCGGCCCCGACGACACGGCCCGTCTTCAACTCGACTTGTGGCTGATAGGCGATCGTGATATGGCCTTGCTCGATTGCATCCGGAAGCGCCTGTTCAATCAAGGCAGCCCATTGAAGCTGAGCGAGGATACTCGCGTCGTACCAAACGAACGGGGTCCGTGTCTCTTTGGCGTGTTGGAGCGCTTTTGTCGCCTCGAACAGACAGTCGTTATAGTTCGGTGTCGTATGCGTCCCACCGATTTGAAGATGGACGGTCTGGCGTTTTTGGTTGATCAACAGTTCGGTCGGGAACAGCTCCAGCAACTCGGTCTCGTCGACGTTACGGAGCCCTTTCACATACAGCATGAGCGTGTCGTCACGGTAACGGCCAAACAAATGATGCGCATATTTCTCGAGTCGTTCCTCGACATGACGGGCGAACTCGGTCATGAGCAGGTCGGCGTATGTCGGATCATACCAATCGACGAGATGATGGAAATCATACAATTTGATCAACAAAAACGTGCCGTCGATGTCGTGTTTCTCCCATGCTTGAAGAAAACCGTACTCGTTGTAAAGTTCGGTGGCGAGGTCGAAGCGGACAAGCCGATCGACTTTGCGCTCGCGCTCGACACGCTCGGTCTCGTCTTCGAGAATAAGGTAGTAGGTGAGTGTCTCGCCGCGCTTAAGCGGGATGATTTTAACGTTCAAGAAACGGACGTGTTCGCCTTTTAAGTGGATGATAAATTGGGCACTCGTCCCGTTTTCCGTCACTCCGGTGAGCGCCTCGCGCAACAGGCGGCGTCCCGTGTCGGTGAACAGTTGATTGATTTCATACAAGTTTCGTTCCCCGAAGAACTGACGGAACACGTCGTTGCGTTCGATGAAATTGTACGTGTCATCCATTAAGGCGATGGCGAGTCCCGTCTCGGAGAAGAGTGACGACCAGCGCTCATGATACCGGAGCAGGTCGTCCGATTGTGTCTCGAGCGTGTGCACCGTCGAGTGGACGCTCGTGGCAATCTCTCGTAATTCGTCCTCGATACTGCGGAAGTCATGGCTCGGAGGGAACGATTCCGCGACCGGTTCTGTGCTCGGGTCGATGGCAAGGGCACGCGCTTTCAAATGTGCCAAATCGTGGGCGTACATCTTGCGGGTATAGTAGAGTGCCATTAAAAGCCCGACCGATAACAAAAGCGTCATGATGAGGACGGCGATGGCGAGCGTGCCGTAACGATCGCGCTCGGTCATGAGCGTATCGTCTGCCGTCGATCGTACGGTTTGAAGGGCGGCGTACGAATCCTCATAAAAGCTTGTCCCGTTGACATAACGGGCCTCGAGCGTCGAATTGGTTACTGTCATGCGACTAAGCGCGAGCGCACTCTCAATCAAATCTTCGACGGATTTGGTTTTCAGAGACGGATCGGTCGCGATGATATCCTCGATCAACCGGGCCTCATTCGCAATCGTCGTGACCTCGAAGTCGAGCCGTTCTTGGTTCGGCGTCTCGGCGAGCAGGTTCGTGACGCCCTCGACGAACGCCATCTGCATCCGCATGACAGTGTCAGTCAACTCGTAGGCTGTGTTTTCTTGGGCGGTCCGTTCAAGCCCTTGATAAAGCCAGCGTCGATTGATCGATTCGATGACGTCGAATGGTACTGCCTCGAATCGGCGTGATCCGTCTTCATTCAACGTGTCCTCGAGCTGTTCAGAGAAACGGAGCAGCGCGGCACGTTCGCGCTCATCGACACCGGTCTCGAAGTCATCGAGCAGCTGACTGTTGTATTGGAGCGCCCGCTCGCGGTACGGGGCTGATAACAGGGCCGTCGGTTGCTGAGAGTTTGTTTCGTATAGTTTGGCCGCGTGATGCAAGACGAGGTAGGACTCGACCCCGGCCAAGTCAGAGGCGTGGTTCAAGTCGCGCACCGTCTCGTCCACGGCGACATGTTTTTCATTCCAGTAATAGCTCAGTCCGAGCCCGAACAATAATACGCCGATGAGACAAGCGATGGCGAGTACCATCGTGTAAATCCGGTACGGAATTTTAGCGAATCGATTGCTTCCCATCGGATACCTCCTTTTTTCTCTTCCTATTCTATCTTTGGTGTTCGAGTCTTTCGAGGGAAATCCTGCCCCACGAAAAAAAACCCGACAAAGGTCGGGTCAATGAATGCGTCGAAGGTCACGGTCGCTTATAGCCGATGACGCGTGATTTCCAATATGGCTCTTTGCTGATCGTGTTGTAACCGAGTCCGTACGTCCCGGCGTGGATGAACGTGTCCGAATTGATCATGATGCCCATGTGAGACGGTCCGGCCGTGTACGTGTTCTCGAAGAAGACGAGATCCCCCGGTTGTGGGACAAACGATTTACTGAGCTGTGTTCCGAAATAAGACCCAGCCCAATACGTAGCCACGTTCGTACGTGGGACGCTGTAGCCAGCCTGATTGAAAGCGTAATAGATAAGTCCAGAGCAGTCGAACCCACCGTTGGCCGGGTTCGATGATGCCCAGATGTAAGGCGTGCCGACAAATTTCTTGGCGACGGCGATGGCTGCGAGACTCTTCGCTTGCCCGTCAGACGAGCTTGGCGGTGCCGTCACAGAACCTTTCGGCACAGATTTGACGTATGAAGCCGCGACGAAACCTGTCGTGTTGCCGATATAGATTTGATGCCACCCGTTCGACGTTTGAACGACACGGAGCGTCTGGCCGGCCGTGACGTTGCCGATGACGGCCGAACTCGTCGAGGCTGAGGCGCGGACGTTGAGCGATGGGGTATTGACGACATAGTCGAACGAGGCGTTGCCCGCACCGCCGTCTCCGGCGTTCGGTGTGACCGGCGCGCTCGGTGCCGTCGTCGTCTGTTTCAAATAGCCTGTGCTGACGTAGCCGCTCTTGCCGTTATACGTGACATACACCCACGTGCCGCTTTGTTTCGTCGCTTTGACGGTCGTACCGTTCGGGATGTTTGTGACGAGGGCATAGCCAATCCCCGGGCCTTTACGGACATTCAAGTTGGCAGTCGTGACGAACGATTGGCTGATGCTCTCTTCTTTAATGACCGGCTTCGATGGTGCGACCGGAGCCGTCGGTTGACTCGGAGCAGGTGTCGGAGTCGAGGCCGTCTTCATTAAATATGTATTGGCGACAAATCCGGTCTTAGTGCCGTATTTGACGTGAGACCAACTGCCTTCGACGCTCAAAACAGTGACTGATTTACCTTTCGGGATTGTGACGAGCACGCTTGAGTTTGTCGACTTCGAAGCGCGAAGATTCAAGTTGGCGGTCGTCTGTGACGTCGTCGCTGTAGTTGGTGTGCTCGGTGTGGCTGGTTTGCTTGGTGTGGTCGGTTTGACGGAAGCGGTTTTCAAGTAGCCGTTATGAACCCAACCGGTCTTTCCACCGTAGCTCACTTTCGTCCAGGCACCACTCGTTTGAATCGGTTTGAGCGTTTTTCCTTTCGGAATGGTGAGAAGTATTTTGTGTGACGTGCCTGCGGCGAGGCGTAGGTTCAAGGCGGCTGTCGTGACTTGGGTCGAGTTTGACGAGACCTGGGTCGTGGCAGGTTTTACGCCGGTCGAGGTGTTCTCACTCAATTTGAGCGTCTGGCCGATGGCGATTCGGTCTGAGCTTAGTTTGTTGATGGTCTTCAAATCGGCAAGCGACACGTTGTGCTTTTGGCTGATCGACCAAAGCGTGTCACCGGCACGGACGACGTGTGTGCTGGCTGCTGCGACTTCGTCGGCCTGGGCGATGATGCTGACGGCGGCGATGGCGGCGAATGAGTACATGAGGCCGGACTTAGGGGACATGGGGTCACTTCCTTTTCTATTCGTTGAATTGACAATTATCGACAGGTAAAGCGATACAAGTTTATTGTAGGGTTTACATATACAGCAGGCAATGGTGAAAATGGCTCAATCCGTATATTTCATTGAAAATAAGGTCAATAATTTTAGGGCATAGAAATAGGTAGTACTAAAGAAAGAGGGGAATTGAAAATTGACTTTCTGTTGAATTTTGGAAACCTATTGATTGATCTTTTCATGCTATCATGAATGAAAACGTGTGAACGGGAGTAGGGGAGTTTATGAACGAGGGGAACAATTCATCACAAATTTATCGAAAACATCAAGAGAAACTGTTCGAACTCGTAAGGGTGCCTGACGTGACAGAGGACGGGGTGCGGCGGACGCTTCATTACATGTGTGAAGTCGTCTCCGATATGCTCGACGTCGATACGGTCTCGATTTGGCACTTTGACGAAACGTACGCATCAATCAGTTGCCAAGTCGCTTATTCAAAAGCGAGCGGTCCGAGTGAACCGGCGTTGACGGTCGTGCGGGAAGACGCGCCCATCTATTTTGACGCCCTGCGGACGAACCGGGTATTGCCATTTGAAAACGTCCGGACCCATGAATGGGTGAAGGACTTGTATCAGCAGCATTTCGTGGAAGGGCAACATGTGTACTCGATGCTCGACGCTCCAATCTACGCGAATAGCCGGGCTAAAGGGGTCATCTGTTGCGAGACATACGCGCCGCGTCAATGGACGTTCGTCGAGGAGTTGATTGTCAGCACACTGTCCGACTTTATCGCTATCCTCTATCTTCGGCTCGATCGTCAAGCGATCGATGATCACCTCGCCAAACTTGCCTACACGGATGAACAGACCGGACTCATGAACTTGAACGGCTTCATCGAACGCGTGGACCCGTTACGGGAACAGATGCCACACCAGCTTGGCTCCTTGATTTATTTGCGGGCCGACGAGTTTCGTTCCGTCGAGACGGCGATCGGTATCGAGCGCTCGGACAAGATTGTCATCGAGTTATCGAGGCGGCTCCGACAAGTCGTCGATTCGACGTTACTCGCGCGCATCTCTCAGTCCGGGTTCCTGCTTTGGACGCCTTACGGGGACCGCATCAAAGTCAAAGGGTATGCTGATTATATTTGCGAGTCGGTGACGAGCGAGCCGTTTGCAGTCGGGGAGCTCGACGTCGTCTTGACGATGAGCGCATTTATTTCAATCGAAGACAAAGGTCGTTCGACGCTCGAGATGATGGACACGACACGGATCACAGCCAATGAGCGTCACGTACAACGTGGGGGGATCGCCTTTTACGAAGAAGAGATGAGCGAGAAGGCGACGGCACGCCTGACGCTTGAGATGAACCTCAGAAAAGGGCTCGCTTTGAACGAGTTTACGCTCTACTATCAGCCGAAGATCGAAGCTTCGACCGGTAAACTGAACGGATTTGAAGGACTGATGCGTTGGGTTCATCCGAAACACGGGTTGATCCCACCGCTTGACTTCATCCCGATTGCCGAATCGACCGGTGTCATTATCGAGCTCGAAGAGTGGGCGCTCGCCGAGGCATGCCGTCAGTTGAAAATTTGGCACGCCTCGGGGCGCATGTATCAACTGGCATTGAACTTGTCGGCCCGTCATTTCCTATCGGACGGGGTCGTCGAGAAGTTGGCCCAAATCGTCAAGGAGATGAACGTCTGTCCGAACTATTTGACGTTCGAGATCACAGAGAGTGTCGGGATGGAGAATCAGCAACACGTCATCGATCGCTTCATCGCCTTCCGGGAACAAGGTTTCTCGATCTCAATTGACGACTTCGGTACCGGGTTCTCGGCGTTCGTCTATTTGAAGCATTACCCGATCCATGAAATCAAGATTGACCGTCAGTTCATCCAAGTGACAGACAATGACCCGACCGGAAACGTCATCGTCCAGTCGATTATCGAGCTCGCCCGCGGACTCGAACTGAAGACGGTGTGCGAAGGAATCGAGACGCCTGAACAGCTCGATACGCTCCGTTCGCTCGGTTGTGACGAGATGCAAGGGTATTATTTTGCGCGTCCGCTCCCGATCGACGAACTCGAGATGTGGATTCATGAATATGAAACGACAAAGAAGGATTCGCTCCGTTGAGCGGATCCTTCTTTGTTATGCCGGCAACTCGATACGAATCGTCGTCCCGACACCGCGTTCACTCGTCATGGTGACGGTGCCGCCATGCGCTTTAATGATGTCCCGGGAAATGGCCATGCCGAGCCCGCTCCCGAGCGAATCGGTCGTGTTCGTGCCTCGATAGTAACGTTCGAAGATGTACGGCAAATCCTTCGCGTCGATGCCGGTGCCGTCGTCTTGAATCGTGATCGTGTCGTGTTCGACGGTGACGCGGACCGCGACCGTCTCGTCATTATGGAGCAAGGCGTTATACAAGAAGTTGAGCAATGACCGCTTCATGAAGTGCCGGTCGATCGCCCGTGTGGCCGCGTCCTTGCTCGCGAATGAGACGTCCCGCGTAGAAAACCGAGCGTCGTTCAACACGTCGATCACGAGCTCACGGACGAACGCCTCGAGCCCGGTCGCGACGGTCTCGAGCGGGAAGTCGCCGTGCTGAAGCCGCATCGTCAAATTGAAGTCGTCGATTAGTTCCTTCATATACATTGCCTGGCGTTCGATGACTTCGGCGTATTGGATTCGTTCCGCTTCCTCGAGGTCACGATCGTCGAGCAACTCCGCATACCCTTGGATCGAGGCGAGCGGCGTCTTCAAGTCGTGCGAGACGTTGCTCATCCACTCTTTCCGGTGTTTTTCGAGCTCTTCCCGTTCCGACTCGTACGTCGTCAACGTCTCGGACACGTCGTTCAAGTTGGCGAAGACAGGTCGATACATGCCGGGTCGTTTCGGTTCGACGGTCGAGAAATCACGTGCCTTCAACTGGGCGATCCGTTCGGTCAATCGATAGACGGGTTTCGTCAAAATCGAGGTGAAGGCGAGTCCGATCAGCGCCGCGACGGCGAGATCGACGATGAGCAAGATGAGCCCGGCCTTCGACAAGTAGGCAAGGACGGACTGGGGGTCGATCATCGTGACGATACGGCCCTCGGTTGCCTCGGGGAAGCCGACGAGATAGCTGTAATCCTCGAACTCGCCAATGAAATAGAGGACGAGGTCGTCGTCTTTGTATTTATAGATATGAATCAATTCAATCGGCGCGTACGCGTCCGGTGCCGTTTCGGGCGCATCGATTTCGCTGACGACACGGCCCGACTCGTCGAGCACTTGCAGGAACGCGTTATTCGTCTCGAGCGCGCGGACACCATCCGGACTGACGATCGGTTCCCCGTTCTCGAGCGTCATGTATTGGTTGAATGTGCGCGTGAACGTCTCGCCGGAGTTGCTCTCGACGTCGTCAATCCCGGTCCGCTGATTGATCAACAGGGTCACGAGGATGATCACGTTCAAGATGACGACGATCGCGACGATGGCCAAGATTGACACCAAATAGCTGCCGGTCAGTTTCCATTTCACAAGTGACCGCCTCCTATGCCCCGAACTTGTAGCCGAGCCCTTTGACCGTTTTGATGTAGGTCGGTTGGGACGGGTTCGGTTCGATTTTTTCTCGGAGTCGGCGCATGTGTACCATGACCGTGTTGTCGGCGCCATAAAAATCTTCACCCCACACTTGCGTGAACAGCGTCTCTTTACTGAGGATTCGGTTCGGGTTGCGCATGAAGCAGGCGAGCAGGCCGACTTCCTTGGCCGTCAGCTCGAGCCGAACCCCATCGCGATACACCTCGGTGCCGTCCGCGTTCAACTTGAACGGGCCGACGATCGTTTCGGCGGGAAGTTCCGGCGCATCATAGAGCGAGACGCGCCGGAGTTGCGCCTTGACGCGGAAGGCGACTTCTTTCGGGCTGAACGGCTTCGTGATATAGTCGTCGCCACCGATAGCGAGGCCGAGAATCTTGTCGACCTCGTCGGACTTGGCCGACAAAAATAAGATCGGGATGTTCGACGTGTTCCGGATTTGCTGACATAGTTCGTACCCTTCTCCGTCCGGCAACATGACGTCGAGGATGGCGAGATGAGGTGCGAACGCGGTGAACGCCGCGAACCCGTCTCGAATCGTATGGGCCGTCCGAATCTCACGAAATCCCTCTTTCTCTAACGCTTTTTGGATGAGCGTACATAAATCTCTCTCGTCGTCGACGATCAAGATGCGTGGTTGTTCCATATTCATCACCTCTCGCTCAAGCATAACACTTAAGGATTTCGTAAGGTACGCGTGATTTTCAGTTAAGGTATGTCCTTTATCGTTGTATTCAGAAAGAGGTGCTGAACAATGAATCCATTACTACAAGTTGATGCCATTAAAAAAACATACGTGACGGGGGGCAACGCCTTCCACGCGCTCGATGGGGTGTCGTTCACGATCGACCACGGCGAGTTCGTCGGAATCATGGGGCCGTCTGGAGCCGGGAAGTCGACGCTGTTGAACGTGCTCGCGACGATTGATACGCCGACGGACGGGGACATCCTCGTCGACGGGGAGAATATCGCCAAGCTCGAAGAAGAGGCGCTCTCCGACTTCCGACGCGACCATCTCGGTTTCATCTTCCAAGACTATAACCTACTCGACTCGCTCACGGTCCGGGAGAACATCCTGCTCCCGCTCGCCGTCACGAAGACGCCGATCGATGAGACACGTTCACGCGTCGACGCGCTCGCACATCGGTTCGGGATCAAGGCGATCCTCGACCAATACCCGTATCAAATCTCAGGCGGACAGAAACAGCGGACGGCGGTGTGCCGCGCACTCATTTCTAATCCGAAACTCATCTTTGCCGACGAACCGACCGGGGCGCTCGACTCGAAGTCGGCGACGGACCTGCTCCAGACGCTCGCCGGGCTGAACGAGGCCGAGACGACGATTATGATGGTGACGCACGACGCCTACGCGGCGAGTTTCTGTCGCCGGGTCCTCTACATCCAGGACGGCCGGTTATCGAAAGAACTGATTCGTGGCACGACGTCACGCGATACGTTCTATCAGACGATTCTTGATGAGTTGAAGGGCGGTGCGTCTGATGACGCTGTTTGATTTGGCGAAGAAGAACGTCGCCCGTAACTTGTCACGCTATGCCCTTTACGTCGGGACGACCATCTTCTCGATCATCATCTATTTCACGTTCGCGACGCTCAAGCATAGCGACGAGATCAGCGGCTTGGCGGAGACGTCGGGACAGATTCGAAGCTTGATGAGCGCCTCGACGTTCATCTTGCTCGTCTTCGTCGCCTTATTCATCGCCTACTCGAACGCCTTCTTTTTGAAAGGGCGTAAACGCGAGGTTGGACTCTATTCACTCCTCGGGGTGCGTAAAAAACAAATCGGGACGCTCCTGTTGTTCGAGAACTTCGTCATCGGGGCGGTGTCGCTCCTCGTCGGGATCGGACTCGGTCTCCTCGGCTCGAACGCGCTGTTACAGCTGTTGCTCCGGTTGATGAACAGTGACTTGTCGATTGGTTTCACCGTTTCGACGTCGGCGCTGAGCGAGACGATGCTCGTCTTCGTAGCGATTTTCTTGTTCACGTCGTTCCAGGGCTACCGGGTCATTTATCGCTTCAAATTGATCGAACTGTTCCATGCCGACAAAAAAGGCGAAGACGTCCCAAAAGCGAGCCCGATCATGGCACTCCTCGGCGTGCTCGTCCTCGGAGCGGCCTACTGGCTTGCGCTGCAAGATTTGGCGACGTCACCGCTTTGGGGATACCTTACGGCGGCGATGCCGCTCCTCATCATCGGTCTCACAATCGTCGGGTCGGGCCTGTTGTTCCATAGCGTCCTCATCTTTATTCTCGGTCGTTTGAAAAAGAACGAACGTTGGGCGTGGCGTCGCCTCAACTTGTTGACGACGTCACAGCTGTTATACCGGATCCGTGGGAACGCGAAGACGCTCACGCTCATCAGCATCATCAGTGCGACGGCAATCACGGCCGGCGGCGCGATTTTCAGCGTCTATTATTACGCGGAGCAACAAGTCACATCTTATGCCCCGTATACGTTCGCCTGGCAAGGAGAGACGCGTGACATCGACGCCGACGTGCTCCATCAGGCGACGATTCTCGAGAAGACGGTCCGAGTCGCAGGAGAGATGGGGGAGCGCGAATACGGCGTTATCGACGAGTCGACGTTTCGTGACGTCGCGACTGATATGGGCTGGGACACGCCAAAAATGCTAGCCTCTAATCAGGTCTATTTGATTGATCCGTTCTATGATGAGCGGTTCTCAGAACATGTGACTGAGGTCGAGCTTGACGGCGTGACGCATGAAGTCGCCTCTCGCTATGAGCAGACACCACTCAACGTCATGACGTTCGGCGGCTTACTCCTCGTGACGCCGGATGACGTGTTCACGGCACTGCCGGAAGAGGCGGCGACGTATCAGGCCGTCTCGGTCGCCGACTATAAAGAACAGTCAGCCTTGTCCGATTCGTTATCGATTGAGGCGAACTTCTCGAGCGCGACGGCGTTGTATAGCGAGGCGATGGCCGTACATGGTGCGCTGTTGTTCGTCGGTAGTTTCCTCGGACTCGTCTTCCTCGTCGCCACCGGCAGCATCATTTACTTCAAGACGATGACCGAGGCCGAGGAAGACCGGGCCAAATACGAGGTGCTACGGAAAGTCGGTATCTCAAAACGAGATGTGAAGCGGACGATTCGGCAACAGATTGCCGTCGTCTTCCTGGCGCCATTCTCGCTCGGAATCGTGCACGCCTCGGTCGCCCTCGTCGCGTTCTCGCGGTTGTTGGCGATGGATTTCACGGTGCCGGTGCTCGTCTGGATGGGTGTGTACAGCGCGATCTATGCGCTCTATTACGTGTTGACCGTACGACGGTTCACGAAACAAGTGATATAAAGGAGAGAACATCATGAAAAAAGGAATCATCGCGAGCCTCGCGCTCATCGTGGCCGTCATCGGTCTCGTCAATATCGATTGGCAACGGCTGGGGAAGGATCATGTCTATGTACAGGTTGGAGAGGTCACGGAAGTGGAAGAGACAACGCTCGATTCTGGTGACATCGTCCGCCGCTACGTCTATTCGGTGGAGGCGCTGACGAAGGACGGCGACCCGCAAACGGTCACGTTCACAGCTGCGAAAGAACTTCGGAGCGGAGCGTACTTGAAGCTGTATGTCAAAAACAAGGACGAGGTCACGTCGTACGACGAAGTGTCGGTCGCGGCCGTCCCAGAAGCGGCACGGGAAAAATTGTAAAGCATCCAAAAACAGCCTTTCCTGACGATTCAGGAAGGGCTGTCTCATGTCCGCTCATTCATGCGGCCGTTCGATGTTCAATTCTAGGTGGAGTATGTACGCCAATTCTTTATGGGCCAACTCGGAGAAGTTCGTCTTTTTGACGTGTGTCCGGGGCCGTAGTCCGCATTCCAATGCGATGTCGACGATTGTCCGAATCTGATTTTCCGTATAGAAGCGCTTGCGTCCCATCGTGAACGGGGTCGGTGGCAAGACGCCGTCGGTTTCCCATTTAATCAGCTGTTGCTGGCTACGGGGAATCCCGGCGACATGAAACGCACGGCTCAGTTCTTTTAGTGGATAGACGGTCAATGGGCGTTCGTTGTACAGAAGCGGCTTCGCGTGTTCAGGGCGATAATCATCCCAGTCGGTCGCATAAAACGTCAGGTCGGTATGGTCGAAGTCGAGTTGAGCGGAAGGAATAGAAGTGTCGAGTGCGAGGTCTAAGCTGTTCATCTAGAGTATCTCCTTCTTCAAGTCAAACTGGTCATTTCGAAAATGGCCTCCTCCGTATAGTACCCCATTTTCAAGCAATTAACTGTCAGTTTTTTCAAAGTGGGGAAATGAATTCGTGGGACTTTAGGCGTGTTTTCAAAATTCGGTTGACGCTTATTAAGATACCCTAATTGGTATGGGAATTCAAGAAATAAAGCCAATTTGTAACGATGAATGCGCCTTCATTCATAGTGGGTCTATAGTCGTTACGAAAAAGGGACAAGGAAAAATGAGCAAACATTCACCAACTTCGGTTAATAGGGGCGAAGGAGGTGAGACATATGGCAGTGTATCGAGAATACGCAAGCGTCTTTTATCTCGACACGAAGCGGCTCGTTGACGGCAAGGAGAAGCGTCAGCTCGTCCGGTTCGGTCCACTCGGTGCGCGG
Source organism: Exiguobacterium sp. SL-9 (assembly GCF_004336985.1). GTDB lineage: Bacteria > Bacillota > Bacilli > Exiguobacteriales > Exiguobacteriaceae > Exiguobacterium. Next base: position 722,526 of record NZ_SJUO01000002.1, on the reverse strand, counting down.
ATGGAGACCGAGGAGATCAAGCAGTTCGGTGATCTATTGATTCCGCTTCTCGCGGTCGAATCCGCCGCATACGTCGTGTCGCGTGAATTCCACGTGACGTTCTAATTGGAGGAACCCCTGATGCGTGTACCGAAGCGTTCCGCCGGAGCCTTTTACGATGAGCGTGTGGTCACATGAGCTGGCCCGAACTCATCTCGAACCTCGGCTTCCCGATTGTCGTCTCGCTCTATCTGCTCCATCGGATTGAGACACGCCTCGAGCGCATGATCCAACTGCTCGAGCGCCTCGATTCGACCTATCCATCTGAATCGTAATCCATACCCGAAAGGAGCCATTCCCCATGGCCGTATTGACTGAAAAGAAAGCCACGCTCGTCTTGACGACGCACCACGATTTGAACAGCTTGAAACCGACGAAGAAAACGCAACGTTTCGGTCCGATTCGGGCAGCGCTCACGGCTGACAATGCCGAGGCGTTCGGACATCTCATGCTCGACTTGACCGAGCAAGAAGATTTTACCGTGTCGGTCGTTCGCGAATACGATCTCGTCTAATCACACCAACACCCAAGGAGGACTAACCCATGACTGAGACTAAAGTAGAAATCGCATTTTTGGATATGTTCAATAAAGTATCACGCTTCCGTTTGAATAACGTGAAACAGCCGGTCGATCCGTTAAAAGTTCAAGCGCTCGCCGACTTCATGGTCGCCAACGACCCGCTCGGCAAGAGTGTTGTCAAATGGACGGAAATCAAGATGATTGAAGGCACGCAAACCGTGCTGAACGTACAATAATGGCATGGAAGATGACTGATTGTTCAGTCATCTTTTTTTATTTTGGTCAATCTGCTTTACATTTCTCGATGTGAAGACGATATAGGAGGAAACGTTGCATTCGAGAGGGGAATATACATATGTCAGTGAAACAGAAATGGGAAGCGTTACGGGGGCGATTGGACGTCCGACGCTTTCAATGGAAACCGAAATGGCGAAAGTCGAGCGCTCGTGAAGGGAAACGCGTGACAGGTAAGAACCTGACGATCCGACAAAAGCTTTGGGGTCTCGTCATCCTCGCGCTCCTCATGGTTGCGGGTGTCGGCGGTTACTCGCTCTTGTCGCTCGCCGACGCGAACCGGCAAGGCGATGACATCGTCAACAACTGGAATAAAGGACTCGACTATGCCCACGAACTGAACACGCTCGCTGCGAACTATCGGGCGCTCGAACTCGAACATATCGTGACCGAAGACGCGGCCGCGAAAGAAGAATTGATGACCGAGATGAAAGACATTCGGACGCGCATCAATGAGATCGCCCCGAAATATGAACAAACGGCGACGGGCGAGACGGACAAAGAGTTGTTCGCCAACTTCAGCCGCCAGTGGGAGATGTACCAACGCGTGTCGGATAACATGCTGATCTTCAGCACGTCTGGCAACAACGGTATGGCTCGCTCGTATTATGACGCCCAGTCCCAATCGACATACGATAACTTCACGCAGCGCCTGACCGAGCTCGTCGACTACAATTCGGAAGGCTCGCAACGTGTCGGCGCCGACATGGAACGTGAGTTTCAACAGTCGCTCATTACGCTACTCGCGGTGACGATCGGTGCGGTCGCGCTCTTGTTGTTCCTCGGTTTGAGCTTATTACGCTCGATCATCACACCGATGCGGACGCTTCAAACGAAGTTTGACGAACTGGCTTCGCAAGGCGGCGACTTGACGATGGCCATCCCGGTCACATCGAACGATGAAATCGCCCAAGTGAGCCGCTCGTTCAACACGTTCCTCGCCACACTGCGCGACATCATGATTGACGTCGACAAAACAGCGAAAATCGTCCTCGTCTCGTCAAAAGAAGTGGCGACGGAAGTGACCGAACTGAGCCGGTATATGGAAGAGACGTCCGGCACGGTCGAGGAATTGACGGCCGGTATGGAAGAGACGGCCGCCTCCTCGCAAGAGATGAGTGCGTCGACGACCGAGATGGGCAGTTCCATCGATTCCATCGTCGACTTGTCGAACGACAGTGCGACGACAGCGGGTGACGTCGAACGCCGCGCCCATGCGATGCGTGAACAAGCCGTCGCGTCGAAGACGGAAGCAAACGCTATCATCGAACAGAAACGGATCGAGTTAGACGAAGCAATTAAAGGTGCACAGTCGGTCGAACAGATTCGTGTCTTGACGAGCGCGATCCTCACGATCGCCGACCAGACGAACTTGCTCGCTTTGAACGCATCCATCGAGGCAGCGCGGGCCGGAGATGCCGGCCGCGGCTTCGCCGTCGTCGCTTCAGAGATTCGAAAACTCGCCGAGAACTCACGGCAGACCGTGAACGAGATTCAAGCGGTGTCGCACACGGTCATCGATTCGGTCGCACGACTCAATACGAGCTCGGCCGACATGCTGACGTTCCTCGATACGAAAGTGCTCGCCGACTATGACCGACTCGAGGAGTCGGCCACACAATACGAGTCGGACGCGACCGTATTCGGACAGACGGCCGAGACGTTCGAGGCGAACGCGCTCCAACTGCGTCATATGACCGACAGCATTCTCCACGTGATTCAAGAAGTCGCGACGACCGTGACGGAAGGGGCGGACGGGACACAGTCCATCTCGGAGAAAGTCCAACTGTCTGTCGAACGGTTCAACGACGTTCAAGTCCGGATGCAGGAAACCGAACAGCGCGCGGTCGATCTTTCGAACCGGGTATCGCAGTTCAAAATATGAAACGAGACCGCAACTCATCACACAGTTGCGGTCTTTTTCTGTGACAAAATGATGGAAGGGAAAGTGGGAAATGAGGTCAATGTCTAAAAAATAGGTCCAGAAGATTGGAAAACCGGTTCCGACATCCGATAAAACCCATGTAGTTCCAAAAAAAGAGAGATAGAGGTGGAAGAGGACACGGTCCTCGAGAGATTATGAAACGATTCAATCAACTGTCATTGACTCAAAAACTGTTTAGCGGCATCGGATTGATTTTACTGTTCGTCACGCTCGGCATGGGCTATAACCTATGGACGCTGCAAAATATGACGACCCAATATGAAGAGATGATCAGTCATGACGTCATGAAGATGAAGGCGGCCGATGACTTGTCGCTCGGCATGACGCGTCAAGCGTACGGGGTACGCGGATATATTCTCGTCCAAGAAGACGAACGGCGCGAACAAATCGAACGGGGTGGTAAAGAGAAGAAAGAAGCGCTCGAACAATTGCTCGCACTCGCGAAGACGGAAGCCGAGCGGAAAGAATTCGAGAGCATGCTCTCCTACGCGACCGGCTATGACGATTTGGCACAAGAAGTCATCGTCGCGGCCGATAATCAAGATCAGGACAACATCGACCGGCTCACGCTTCGCCTCATGCCTGATGTGACGGCATCCATCACAGCGACGGGCGAACAGCTACAAGCCGAGACGGAAGCAACAATTGTCGAGAAACAACGAGAGCTCGAACAGCTCGGTGGACAGGCGTTCCTTTATTCGACAGGGATTGCTATTCTCATCTTGCTGCTCACACTTGGGGCCGGTTATATGCTCCAGCGCATGGTCACGGTACCGCTCCGACAGTTATCCAATGAAGTCGGGATTGTGGCCGATGGCGATTTGACGCGTGCCGACCTTCAAGCACTCACACGTGACGAAATCGGTGAGCTCATGGTCGGTTTCAACCAGATGAAAGGCAACCTCCGTGAACTCATCGACGAAGTGAGCCGGAACGCCCAAGAGATTACGGCCCAGTCGGAAGAACTATATGCGAGCACGGAAGAGATGTCGTCGCAGACGGAAGAGACGACACGGATGATTGAACAAGTTGTCGGTCAGACCGTCAACCAGGCGGCAGCTGCCTCGAAGAGCGGACAGGCGGTCGCGGCGGCCGATGAAGGCGTCGAGCGGATTGCCACATCAATCGGGACAATCAGTCAAGACGTTCAGACGAGTCTAAAGCTCGCCGAACGCGGTGAACAGACGATTCAACAGGCGAAACAAGAAGTGCTCGCCCTCGAATCCGAGACGGTCGTCACCGGTCAATCGATCACGGCGTTGAAACAACAGTCGGACGAGATCGCCCTCATCACCGAGGTCATCCAGTCGATTACCGACCAGACGAACTTGCTCGCCTTGAACGCGGCCATCGAAGCGGCCCGGGCCGGAGAGCAAGGGAAAGGCTTCGCCGTCGTCGCCGAAGAAGTGCGGAAGCTCGCGGAACAATCAAAACAATCGGCGTCCCAAATCGCCGGCTTGATCGAGTCGATTCAGACGCAATCGAACGCGGTGCTCGAACGTCACGCCATCAGTGCGCGTCGCGTCGAGACGAATACGGCGCTGCTCGAAGAAGCGACGGCGTCGTTCCAACAAATCGTCGGGCAATTGCACGCCTCGGTCGAGAACACGGAACAAATCCGGGTCGCCTCAACGGAAATTTCGACGACGACGAAACAAGTCGCGACAGCAACAATCCATATGGCAAGTGACAGCGAAGGTACGGCCGAGACGATGCGTAGCGTCGGCGAGACGGCCGACGCCCAGCTCGCGATGATCCAAGAGTTGAACGGTGTCGCCGAGTCGCTCGGCAATATGACCGGAGACTTACAGACGCTCATCGGTCGCTTCCAAACATAAGACGAACCGTCCTTTCCTGTTTTAGGAGAGGACGGTTTTTGCGAGTTCCAAGGATTGAGCAGATGGGGTTAGGGGAATTGCCGAAGAGAGACAATATCTCAATACCAGTGAAAAGGGGACAGGATTATGAAATATACAGTCATCACCGGGGCAAGTTCAGGGATTGGGTATGAGGCGGCGAAACAGTTCGCGAAGCAAGGGAAATCGCTCGTGCTCGTGGCACGCCGTCACGATGAACTCGAGAAGTTGCGGAGCGAGATCAAATCGATTTCACCGAAGAGCGACGTCATCATCAAGGCGAAAGACTTGTCGTACAGCGAGAACGTTTATGCGTTGTATGAGTCACTCGCCGATCTCGACATCGAGACGTGGGTCAATAACGCCGGGTTCGGGGATTCGAATCTCGTGAAAGACGTCGAGGTCGGGAAGATGGAGAATATGATTCGTTTGAACGTCGAGGCGTTGACGGTACTGTCGAGCCTGTACGTCCGGGACTATCATAACGTTGAAGGGGCGACACTCGTGAACGTCGCGTCTGTCGTCGGCTATCATATCGCCAAAAAAGGTGTCACGTACAGCGCGTCGAAGTTCTTCGTCAGTGCGTATACGGAAGGACTCGCTCGCGAGCTGATGAACGACGGGGACAAATTGCGGGTGAAAGTGCTCGCCCCGGCCGCGACGGAGACGGGCTTTGCGAACCGGGCCCGTGAAGAGGACGACTTCGACTATAGTCAAAACGTCGAGAAGTATCATACGGCTGAAGAGATGGCTGAGTTTTTAGTGCAATTGCTTGAGAGTGATCAAGTCGTCGGAATCGTCAACCACGAGGACTACTCGTTCGAGTTGCGCGGACCGATTCATCCGTATATGTAATAAATGATTGGTTAGGTTTGAGTGCAAAAACGAGTTAAATCTGTTACATTAAATACATACAGTATGTATTGTAAGTATTTAATGTGGAGGTGTTTTTGTGCAAAAACTAAAAAGTAGTGAAAGAAAGTTAGTGAAACACGGAAATTCTGTTCACGTCTCAATTCCTATAAGTGAATTGCGGCATCTGAATTTAGAAGTAGGCGATACAGTTTCCGTAACTACGACAGATGAGGGCATTTTAATCAAACCGACTAATAAGATTGAAATTCCGTCCAACATGGATATCGCTCCGAACTTCTTTAAAGAAATGGAACAAATTATGAGTCAGCACGATGAGACATTTAAAGGATTAGTAGATCGTTGATTCAGTATGTAACGGAAACAGAAGTGATTGCAATCAATCGTTTAATGATTCTGAGGTATTCACCTGAAGAACCAATTGGTATAAAAGACAGAGGTTTATTAAGTTCGTTCGTTCAAAGAATGAACCACTCTGCGTTTGGTGAAGATGCTTATATTACTGTATTTGAAAAGGCGGCTGCCTTATTTCACTCATTGATTAACAACCATTGTTTTATTAATGCCAACAAACGCACTGCTTATGGAGCACTTCAATTGTTTTTAGCCCGTAACGGATTTGCGCTCGTATTAGAGTCGTCTCTTGCAATCGAATTATGTGTTCGAGTAGCGACAGAGCAAATGGATATTCAGCAGTTGGCCAATGATATAGAAATTAACTCATCACCACTTTGATTCATTTAACGACAATAAACAGCCCGAACTCTTTGAAAGAGTTCGGGCTGTCTGTTTACGTTTACGATGAACGCATCGAATCCCCGTAGCCCCCGGTCAAGCGGTGCGTGAGCCGGTGATACCAATAGCGGAGACGTAAGCGGTATACATACAGTCTGGACGTGTTTGGCAAGACAACGTTGTCGATATAATCCGCGAACATGGCACGGAACATACGGTCCTCGCTGTCGTCATACGTCGCGCTCCACATGCCGTGCTCTTCGACCTCGAGCAACATCGCAATCGTCTCGTCATCGAGTTGATGGTTGTCTTCCGGCAAGCGCTTGACGAGCATTTCGACCCGGTGGCTACAGATCGACGCGTAGAGCGAGTGGGCGCGTGGGTTGCGCGGGTTCGCGTTCAAGTACCCGATGGCCGCCTTGAGTAATTCGTCGTTCATCTCGAGCGGAATCTCATCGAACACTTGGAAAAATTCGAGCAGCATCGGCACGGTCTCTTCGTTGAATCCGGCGAGTCGGATGTAATGCATCAAATGGAGGCCGGCCTCCCCGAAAAACTTGCGATTGAAGTAATGGACAGCAATGGCACGCTGGACCATCGGCACGTCCGGATAGCGTTCGACGGCGCGAAGGAAATGTTGCTCGGCCTCGAACATGAAATTCGTATCGTCGCTCAAAATGCCATGGAGGCAGTGGATCATGTAATGGTCGCCTTTTTCGCTCGCGGCTTCGAGTACGGCACGAGCCCTACCGAACTCGCCTTCACGAATGAGCGGGTAAGCCCGCAGCGCCGGAAAGAACGGGTCCTCGGGGAAGTTCGTCTCACCGCGGACGATGAGCGACTCGATCGATTCAGCGTTATAATCGTCAATCAGTTCTTCAAGGAGCATCATCTCGAGGAAGGTGCGCTGAAAGTCTGGATGGTGTAAATCGATGGTGTGTTTCACAGAAGTCCCTCCCAAGTTCGTGAGTGTGGCTTCATTATACCGAGCATTCGGGCGGACGAGTAGATTTTTTTCAAGAAATGGGAAAAGAAAAAGGAAGGATTTGCGAAGAAACGGAGGAATGGAAATGGTCACGTTCACGGGCTATATCGTCGAGCTCGAGCCGACGCGGCTTCGGGTCGCACCGAACTTGGATGCTGAGCCGTTTGATGGCATCGTGTTTCACTGGGAAGGAGTACTTCGAGAGGAAGAGGTACCGCTCGCCGTCGGGCAACAGGTGCGCGTCGAACACGATGAGAAGATGACCCGCTCGCTACCGCCCCAGGCGACGGCGTACCGAATCGATGTGCTATGATGAGGCTGAGGTGAGACAAATGGGACAGTCGAATTTTTTGTGGATGGGCGTCGTCATCGCCATCAGTGCGCTGATCGTCTGGTTGTTGCAGGATGTAATGCCATTTTGGATGTTGTCGATCATCCTGCTGTTGTTCGGGGCCGCGGTCGGCAACGTGCAGCGGCGCGCTCGAAAAGACACATGAAAAAGCACGTCATCATTCAGATGGCGTGCTTTCTTCGTCTTCCACCGGCTCGTCCGGGATATCCTCGGTCGCGTCAGTCACGTCCGACTTCTCCTCGGTGACGGGCAGTGGCGCCGGTTTGTCGTTCTTGTCTTGTTTCGGCTTTGTGTTCGGACTCGGTTTGTCTTGCTTATTGACAGGTGCCGGTGCTTCCGCTTCTTTCTCTTGAGCGGCTGGCTTCTCTGGCTCGACGGGTTCCGCCGGTTCGGTCACAGGGCCGTCGGGCTCGGTCGGTTGCTCCGTGACGGGAGGCGTCTCAGGTTCTTCGGCCGGTTGTTCCGGTTCGACTGGTGTTTCCACTTCGACCGGTGCCGGCTCTTCTGCGGGCTCTTCGGTTTCTGGTGGAGCTTCGGGAGCGGCTTCCGGTTCCGGTGTCGATTCAGGTTCTGGAGCCGGAGCTGGTTCGACCGGGTCTTCTCGTTTCGGGACCGGTGTAATCGGCGCGACCGGTGCGAGTTCAGCGGCCGGCGTACTGCGTTTTTTCGTCGGTGGTGGTGCTGGCGTGTCCGACTCGAGGAACGACAGTACGTCTTGTTCGAACAAGGCGACCGGGAGCGTCTTCGTCACCAAGTGCAGTCCAAGAACCCGTCCATTGGCCGTGACGATCGGGCTGCCGACGGCACGATTCGGTAAATCGAATTCCCGCTTATAGCTGTCTTCTTCGAACGTGAGCGTTCCTTCGATTTGTTCATCCGGCGCGAGTGTCAACACTGGTTCGTCCGGTCCGACAATCGCATGGCTGAACGAGAACGGTGTCGCTTTCACTTTTTCGATGCGGATGACGGCGATCGCGTCGGTCCGACCGATGACGGTCCCGTTTACTGCCTTGTCACCATGTTTCATCGTGACGCGAGTGATGCCGGCGACGTTATGGGCCGCCGTCAACACGTCTTGCGGACTAATTAAAAAACCGGTGCCTGTTCCAATCGTATATAAGCTATCTTGCAACGTCTCGAGGTCGACGGTGGTAGCCCCGTCGGCCGAGACCGTATCTTCGGTGATGTTCAAGTCGACTTTGTCGGCGAGCGATTCACTCGAGCGCGGAGTTTCGGTGAGATAAGCGTTCGTCAAAAAAGAGACGAAGGCGATGAGTGCGATCGCAATCGGGGCAGCAATCCATTTCAAGCGACGAGTGCGATGGCCGCACGTCGGACAAACAGTGGTTTTCGAGCGGGATTTCGCTCCGCAGCGTGGACAAGTCACGGGATGACACCTTCCTTCATAAACATAGATGATATGCCTATTCCTCATATGAAGGAGGGGTAAACAAATATTTAACCGGGGCACATACAGGAAAGGTGAGTGGAATGAACTTTTTCAAAACGGGAAAGAACTAATGTAACGTTTCAGAAAGGGGAAACCGACATGCAGCCTTTTTGGACGACTCGTGCCTTTCGTAATGGGATTTGGGTGTTGCTCATCTTGACGATCGTGTTCATGGCCAAACAAGTCGAGTTCTTGTTTTATCCGATCGGTATCTTTTTCGCCACTGTCCTGACCCCGTTTTTATTCGCTGGCATCTTATTCTATTTGACGGTCGGTCTCGTCGATTGGTTGGAAGTGAAGTTCAAGCGCCGATCGCTCGCGATTTTGACGATGTTGCTCTCGTTGCTCCTATTGACTGTCGCATTTGTCCTGACACTAGGTCCGCTCATCACACGACAATTGCTCGCACTGCTCGACACGTTCCCGCGCTTTGCCGAAGAGAGTTACCGTCAATTCCTGTTATTGTACGCTCGCCTCGAAGAGTACAGCTGGTTCCGTGAGTACGCCGAACAAAACGCGACGTCCGTCGAGACGTGGGTGCGCCAATTGGCCGATGCGCTTGGCGTCGTCATCGGTTCGGTCGCCGGGTCGCTCGGACGTTTGCTTGCTCTCGTGATTTCCGGGCTGTTCACGTTGTTCATCGCCTTGTTCTTGTACGTCTTTATGTTGATTGACGGCGGCAAGCTCGCAAGTGCGATCGTTCGCTGGATTCCACCGACGTATGAACAGGATGCCCGTCACATTCTGCACGACATGCACGAGACAATCAAACGCTACGTCCGGGCCCAGCTCATCGTCTGTACGTTCGTCGGTTTCTTCGCCACCATCGCCCTATGGCTGCTTGATGTCCCTTTCTTTCTGCCGCTCGGGCTGTTCATCTTCGCAACGAATATCATCCCGTATTTCGGTCCGTTCCTCGGGGCCGCACCCGCCGTCTTAATCGCGTTCATTGATGAGCCGGTCAAAGCCATCTACGTCATCATCGCCATCACCATCGTCCAACAGCTTGACGCAAACGTCATCTCACCGCTCGTCCAAGGCAAGTCACTCCGTGTCCATCCCATCACCATTACGCTCGTCCTGCTCGTGGCGGGACGTCTCGCCGGGATCGTCGGTATGCTGCTCGCCGTCCCACTCTACGCTGTCCTAAAAGTCACGTTTCTCAACATGCAAAAACTATATGCGCTCCGTAAACAGTCGAAGTTTTCTGGTAATACAAATCGTTGATGTAGGACTCAATCCTGAAAGGGGATTCCGGCATGAACTCCTTACTCGCCTTCACGATCGTCATGCTGATTTGGACGATTAGCGACTACGTCTCTAAGAAGACGAAAGCGCTCCTGTCGTCTCTGTTCGTCGCCTCGGTCATCTTTCTCATCGGATTCAAATCGGGCTTATTCCCGGAAGATTTGTTGCCGTCCTCATCACTGCTCACGCTCGGTCAGACGGTCGTCGGTCTCGTCATCGTCCACCTTGGGACGCTGATCAGTCTCGATGAGTTCAAACGACAATGGAAGACGTTTGTCATCGGGGTGTCCGCCGTCCTCGGGATTGCCGCTTTCCTATATGGCATCGGTCAATTTTTCCTCGACACGAACTATGTGTTGAGTGCCATCGCGGCCATCAGTGGCGGGACGATCTCCATCATTCTCGTCCAAGACGCCGCCGTCAACGCCGGGCTCGTCTCGGTCGCCGTCTTTCCGGTTTTGATTGCGGCGACGCAAGGGTTGATCGGTTTTCCACTTACGTCGATTATCTTACGGAAAGAGGCGCGGCGCATTCGGACGGCGCATCGGGATGGGACACTCGTCACACCGGAGGAACATGCGGTCGTCCATGACGAGACCGACGATTCGATTTTACCGGCCGCGTTCCACACGACGGCTGGAACGCTGTTCGTCATGGGGGTTGTCGTCCTTATCTCGACCGTCTTGAGCGGGTGGACGAACGGCTACTTGAATACGTTCGTCATCGCCTTGATTCTCGGAATCGTGTTGCGTCGCTTCAAGATTTTGAAAGCGAACGCGTTGAACGGCATCGATGCCTATGGTCTCATCATGATTGCGATTCTTCTCATCATCTTCGGTCCGCTCGCGACGCTGTCACCGAGCGCCTTGTTCGATTTGATTGTGCCGATCACCATCTCGTTCATCCTCGGTGTGTCCGGACTACTATTGTTCGCACTCATCGTCGGACGCTTCCTCGGCTATTCGAAAGAGATGTCGATGGCGATTGGGTTGACGGCACTTTATGGATTCCCGGGGACGCTCATCTTGAGCGAGGAGGCGGCGAAGAGTATCGGGGAGACGAAAGAGGAGGTGCACATCATCGAGGATGAGATTTTACCGAAAATGATTGTCGCCGGGTTCTCGACGGTGACGATTACATCCGTGTTTATCACGGGGATACTTGCTGCTTTCATTTATTAAGAAGGAGGAGACGACATGGCATTATCAACCGAACTAGGCAAAATCAAGCAACTTCATAATGCGGAGGCGGGGGTGCTCAGTCTTTACTTGAGCACCAAACCGAGTGAGCGTGACAAATGGGAGATTAACTTGAAAAACGAGTTGCGCCGGCTCGAGCAAGAAGTCGAAGCGAGCGGGGACGAATCGAAACGGAAAGCGTTCAAACAGCTCCGTGACCGGGCCGAGCGAGAAATTTTAGGGAACGAACATAAGTTGTTGCGCAGCATCGTCTTATTTGCGGAAGGGAATGACGGATTGTTCGAACTACACTTTCTACAGCTCGATGTCGACAACGATTTTCATTACGGGGACAAGCCGAAATTAGATCAAATCGAGAAGCTCGACGCTGAGTTCCCGAACACGGGCATCTTGCTTGCTCAGCTCGATAGCATTACGGTGTACGATACGAGACTCGGTGAAGTCGAGGACGTCGTCGTGTTCGATCTTGATTTAGACACTGACCAATGGAGAAGATACCAAGGACGCGGTGCCGGCGGGAGAGCGTCGTCAAGCAGTCAAATTGATTCATTTGACAGCCGGAAAGAGAACCAAATCCATCAATTCTATCGGGACGTCGGCGGAGAGATTCGCTCGCTTCATAAGCATCATAAGTGGAGTGAAGTCGTCATCATCGGGCAAGATCGAAGCGCCAACTTGTTAAAAAATGAACTCGGGCTAGACGTCGAGCGGGTCGTGAACCGGAACTTAGGACATGCCGAGGAGGAAGAAGTATTGCGACGAGCGTTTGAAGCATGAACGAAGCGAGCGACTGCGTGTCGCTCGTTTTTCATTCGGCCCAACGGTTGTCTTGCGTGAAGGAGATTGTCAGCCATTTCTCATACGGTAAGAACGTGAGCGCATCTTCGATCTTTTGACGGATGCGGTCCTGTTCGGCGATTTTGTCATACTGATAATCTTTCGGGACAACGAGGTCAATCTCGATGAATAGCATGTTACCAGACTTGGTCGTTCGCACGTACGTTTTCAACACGTCATAGTGATGGGCGACTTGTAGGATGGTCAGTGTGATTTGTTTACTGTACGGCGTCTCCGTGTTCATCCCAATCAACTCTTTGATCGCAGTCCACATCTCGATGAGCGGCGTCTTGACGAGCCAGAGTGTGATGATAATCAGCATGACCGGGTCGACATACGGAGAAATCGCATCGAACGACAGCCAGACGAGCACTTGTGCAATCAAGTAGCCGACGAGAGCCCCACCGAGGACAAGTTCATTGCCGCCGGAGCGGACGTCATCGATAGCACCAAGGAAGGCGTCGACGATGACGTATAAGAGGACACCGTACTGGAACAAGATGATGAGCGGTTCAATCAAACTTTTTCCGAACGGGAACCGCTTGTCGGTCGTCAACATATAGACGCCGGCTCGAAGCGAAATCCAGCTCATGATGACGCTCAAAAACGAGTAGATGCCGTCAAATAAAATGAAAGCGGAAGACAGCCAATAACCGACAACGATGCCGGCGATAGCGAAAAAGAACGAGCAAATGACGGAGACGCGCAAGACGTAGCGCTCGAGTTGAGGGTCTTTTGGCATATGGGGCCTCCCTTTGAGTCGGACAAACGATAGCGACTACTCCTATTTTCCCGCTTCTACACAATCTTATGTTTCGAACATACAGTGTCGACAAAAAACACGCCTGACCTCATGTGTGAGGACAGGCGTGTATGAATTAAAGTGATTTGTAGCCGAGGAAGTGAGGTCGCCACTGCGGATCATGAATCGAGTTGATTTGCAGCATCTCGCCTCCGGCATGAATGAACGTCTCGTTGTCGAGCATGATGCCGATATGAGACGGTCCGTTGCGATACGTCCCGTGGAAGAAGATGATGTCGCCTCGTTTTCCGCTCGAGAGGTTCGTCCGGCGATTCTTGAAATGGTTGCTATGCCAATAGCCGCTCACGTTCGTCCGTCCACCGATCTTACCGGCTTGGTTGCTCGCATAATGAATGAGCCCGGAACAGTCAAACCCACCATTGAGTGGAGACTGTGAACCCCATGTGTATGGTGTCCCGAGATGTTTGGCGGCAGCTGCAATCATGCGCTCGGTTTTCGTGTTACCTCGTGAAGTCAACAACGGGTCTTGCTTGACCCGGATGGCCTGTTTCTTGACATAAACGGGTCGCCAGCTGTCTTGAATCAAATACGAATCGCCGTGAAGGGAGCGCGGATAGATTCGTCGATTCGCATCGAGGTAGCCAATCGGTTTTGTATCGTACGGATTCGCATAGAACGGTGTCTGTTTGACCGTATGGTAGTGGGCTTTGACGGAAACCGCCTTTTTTGCCACTGCTTTCGGTTTCGTCTTGGCAATATACGGGTTCAATACATATACTTTTTTACCGGATGCGAGACGGACTTGCCAAAAGTCGTCATCAATCGAGCGAAGGCCGACAAGCTTGGCACCGCGCGCTAATTTACCGGCTGGGCGAGTGTAGGCGATATCGCTCGAGAAGTAAGGCGTCTCACTGATTTGGGTATAGAAAACGGTCCCGACCTTTGATTTCGGGAGCGGTTTATTCAGGCTCAAGTATGCCGTCGGGACGAAATAATACTTTGTCCCGATCATGACGCGTGTGTAATGTCCGCTCGTTCCATACGTCTCAATCAAGCGCCCACGATTGAAGTGAGTGATCTTCTTCGAAAACGTGGATGTAGTTTGGTACACGTCGACATCATTGAATTTAACATAACGTTTGCCCATCGCGTCATAGAGCGGGGGTTTCTTCGTGCTGGTCATACTTGTCAAGACGAATCGGTACTGCCCGCCCGTGAATACGCGCGTGTACTTGCCGTGCGTCCCGTAAATCGTCACAAGCGCGCCGCGTTTTAACGTTCCGACGGGTTTGAATGACTCGCTGTAAAGAGTGGTTGATTTGGTGATGTAGCGCTGGCCGGTCTTCAACGGGGCTGGTTTTTTCGTGCTCGTATGGCTCGTTTCAACAAATCGATATTGTCCGTTTACGAAGACACGGGAACGATTTCCGACCTGGCCGTAAATACTGATGCGTTGGCCTCGCTTGACGATGCCGACTCGAGTCGTCTGAGTCGCATCTGCGTACAAAGACGTATCTTTTGCGATGTACCGTTCCGTCGTTTTGACGGGGCGACTTGAAAGCGCACGCGCCGGTACATAGCGATAGTGTTCACCCGATTGGATGCGGAAATATCCGTTCGTTTGTCCAAAAACGATGATGGTTTGTCCGAGTGGCAATTGACCCACGACGGGACCCGTACGCGGCGATGCATACAAGTCAGCCTTCGATTTCACATAACGTGTCTCTTCAAGAAGCGGAGGCGCCGTATCGGAAAGTGACACACGTTGTACGAATCGGGGTGTCTCGCCGACGACGCGCAAAAGTTCGGCCCCGTCCCCTAAATCGTAGACGCTCACGGTCGCGCCGTATGATAAAAACTCGACCGCATTCCCGGCTTCATCAAGTAGGTCCGTTTCAGCGATGACGGTTTTCGTGACCGGTTCGACGAGGACCTCGTTCGGGACGTACCCGGTTTGTTCACCTGCTGATACGTGGGCATAGGTATCGGACCGATCGAGAACGGTGACGGCCGTGCCTTTCGGTAACGTGACCAAGCTGTCGCTGTCTTCAATCGACACGAGGAGAGGTGTGTCGACCTTGATCAAGCGTGTGGTCGCTTCTGCAGAGACGGAAGCCACCAGTAAAAAACTGAATAGGATAAGTGAACTGAATAAACGTTTATACATGATGTAGCCACCTCAGGATTATAGTTTCATCTATTATTATATCGACTTAGAAAAGGAAAATGTTAGAAAATGAGGTGGGACATTGTATCTTCTCTCCGATTTGGCATGCTAGAATAACAAAAAGCATCCGGAAAGTAGGGTATTCATGAAATTTGTAGTCTTATTCGGCCCACAAGCCGTCGGCAAGATGACGGTCGGGCAAGAGCTCGCACGAATCACCGACTTAAAGCTGTTCCATAACCACATGACGATTGACCTCGTCAGTCCGTTCTTTAGTTATGGGACGGAAGAAGGACGCCGCCTCGTCCAACTGTTTCGCCATGAGCTGTTTGAAGCAGTCGCAAAAAGTGACTTGGACGGAATGATTTTCACGTTCGTCTGGGCGTTTGATTTAGAAGAGGATTGGGCGTATATCAAACAAGTGACCGATTTGTTCGAGATGAACGGGGCCGACATCTATTACGTCGAGCTCGAGGCGGACATCGAGGAGCGCCTCATCCGCAACCAAACGGAGAACCGGCTGACACATAAGCCGACGAAGCGGGACATCGCCTGGTCGGAAGGCGAATTGAAGCAGACGTCGACGCTGTACCGCTTGAACTCACGGGACGGGGAGCTCGACGTCGACAACTATTTGCGCATCAACAACACACATCTCGATGCGGCGACGGTCGCCGAACGAATCAAACATCACTTCCAGCTATAACGAAAACGAGCCCTGTAAAGGAGCTCGTTTTTGTTATGCCCACCAATCGGGGTGTTGATAGGATGTGAGTAGTTCTTTCTCGATGAGACGTTCGTCGAGGTAAGACGTGACGCTCGGGAGCACGGGATCGAGATTGGCCGGGTGGACCATCACTTCAATCGAGTCGCCCGGTTGAATCGAGTTGAGCGTCGCTCGTGATACGCCGTCACCGTAGAACAGGTCACTGAACCGTTCGGTCACCCACAAATCCCGGCGTGCGTCGAGTGTCGTTAAGGCCCGAAACGTCGTGCCATATTCTTCGGCGAGACGGACGATGACGTCTTGAATCGCCGGCCAGCCATGGACGTGATGATGACTGTCGAGGTGGTGGAGCGGAAGACCCGTCGCACGGAACGCCTCGATTTGGGCTTTCCATTCGAGATAGACAAGTTCCGGGTCTGGCGCCGCTTCGGTCAGAAAACGGTTCGTGTAGCGGAACGTGCCGTCTTCTTTCGTGAGCGGTGTGCTCGTCTCGGCGAGCGGCCGGCCCCACGTCAAGGCGAGATGTACCCCAACGTGTAGGGAAGGGTATTGCCTCGCGAGCACCACGGCCTCTTCAACGGCGTGACCGTTCATGATCATCGTCGCTGAATTGACGATGCCATGGACATGGCTCTCGATGATGCCGCTGTTCACCCCGGTCGTCAGTCCGAAATCGTCAGCGTTGATCAAGACAAACGTCTTATGCATTTTGGACGAGACCGAGCGCTTGATCGAGCACTTGGTCACCTTTCATGAGGCCGTATGCCATGTTGTCGATGACGGCGACCGGTACCGACACGGACGACTTGATTTTGCCTTCAAGATAGCGGACTTGTGGACCGATCAAGATGACGTCCACGTTCGTTTGTTCTTTCAAACGTGATTCCGGGATAGCGTCAATTGTCGCCTCTAAGCCACGGTTTGCGGCTTCAGTACGCATTTTTTCTACAAGGATCGATGTCGACATGCCTGCTGAACAGACGAGTAAGATGTTCATTTCGTTTCCTCCAATCGATTGAGTCGAGTGATCATGTCAATCATCTCGATGGCGAGTTCTTTGACGGTCATCGCCGTCATGAGGTGATCTTGGGCGTGGACGAGCAGGACACTCATGTCGCTCGCTGTGCCGCGTGCTTCTTCTTGCAGCAGCTCGGTCTGCATCTTATGTGCTTCGAGAAACGCCGCATCGGCTTCCTTCATTTTTGCTTCCGCGGTTTCCACTTCACCGCGCTTGGCGGCAGCGATCGCCTCGAACGCCGACGAGCGGGCGTTGCCGGCGTGCAAGATGATCATGAATGATAGTTGTTGCATCGTTTCAGTTTTCAAGAAATTTTCTCTCCTTCGTTGACTTCAGCTTTATTCTTATTGATTTCGGCTGTCATCGCCTTGGCTCCTGCCATGACGAACGGGATATACATCGCCGTCGCGATCGTCAAGTTGACGAGTTGGAGCAAGACGCCGCGGACGCTACCGCCGGTGACGAGATAGCCGCTGATGATCGGTGGCGTCGTCCATGGTACGATGGCGACCGTCTTCGGTACCATACCGGTCGTCAAGGCGACGTACGACACGATGGTGAGCGTGACCGGGACTAAGATGAACGGGATCAACATGACCGGATTCAACACGATTGGGAGACCGAAGATGACTGGTTCGTTAATGTTGAACAGTCCAGCCGGTGCCGACAATTTCGCGACTTGGTGGTACGGGTGATTGCGCTGCTTCCGGACGACGATGAAGATAGCGAGCAGGAGTGCGAACGTCGTACCTGATCCGCCCATGAAGACGAACGTATCGAGGAACGGCTTTGTGACTGTGAACGGTACGTCATATGCCGACGCACCTGCTTGGAACGCGGCCAAGTTTTGCTCGATGAGCGGCAGATAAATCGGCTCGATGACCGAACCGATGATGTTCGTGCCGTGCAACCCGAAGAACCAAAGGATATGGTTCAAGAACGCGATGACGAGACCGGCCGCGAGCGAATCGCCGAACCCTTGGAGCGGTTGTTGGATGACTTTGAAGATGACTTCAAAAATACTGAGTTCGATTTGAAGCGTCATGAACAGTTGTACAGCGGCGACGAGCGTCAAGATGAGCATTGATGGGATGAGCGCCTGGAACGAACGGGTGACCCCGCCCGGCACACCGTCCGGCATCTTGATTGTCAATTTCGTGTTAATGAGATAACGGAACAGCTCGGTGACGACGATGGAGACGATGATGGCGACGAACAACCCTTGTGCGCCTAGCCAAGCGAAGTTGAGTCCCCAGTCCTCGGTGACCGGGACGAGCATGATGTACGACGCGACCGAGAGGATCCCGGCAGCGAGTCCGTCGACCCCATACGACCGGGCCAAGTTATACCCGATCGAGAAGGCGACTAACAGCCCTAATATGGCGAACGAGGCGGTCCAAATGTTGCCGCCGAGTCCTTGCCAGTTGCCTTCACCGAAGGCGTTGTTCATCATGCCGACGAAGTCGAGCGAGAGGCCACCTAAGTTGATGGCAGGGAAGTTGTTGATGAGGACAGCGAGCGAGCCGACGATGATGAGCGGCATGACCGATACGAATCCGTCGCGGATGGCGACCAAGTGACGCTGGGAGCCGATGCGCCCAGCGATTTCGATAAATTTGTTCACGAATAAACCTCCTTCTGGAATTGTGGTAAGTACGCTTCATGTGCATCGAATAGCTCACGAAGAAGCGGATCGATTTTTTTCTCATCTTGGATGAGCGGGTTCATCAAGCAGGCGAGATAGGCGTCATGGTATGAACCCGAGATCGCCGCTTGAATCGCAAGTTGTTCAAACGTCTTCAAATTGGTAATGAGTCCTTTGATCGGGAGCGGGAGCGACCCGATGGCGATTGGACGCGGTCCCGACTTCGTGATGACGGCGTTCACTTCGATGACGGCGTCGTCTGGTAAATCGCGGATCGTGCCTCGATTCAGCGTGTTTACGGTTTGGATATCACCACGGTCGTTATAGATCGAGTCCATCAAGTTGCAGGCAGCGTCCGAATAATAGGCACCCCCGCGTTTTTCGAGCTCGTCCGGCTTCACGTCGAGCTCGATGTCCTTGTACTTCTCGAACAGTTGCGACTCGACTTGTTGAACGACCTCGGCCCGTGTCCCGTTCTGTTCGTATGCCGCTAAGTCTTTCGCGAGCACGTCCTTCGTCTGGAAGTAGTACTGGTGATACGGGTTCGGCAACATGTGGAGCGACTTCAAGAACGATTCGCTCCAACCGAGTCCGACGATGTTCGCGGGTGAATAATCAGTACCAGCGTTCAGTGACGCGAGCACATCGTCCGTGCGGTCAACCCCATCGACCCAGACGTGACGGCCGAACACGAAATGGTTTAATCCGATAAATTCGATCGCGACGTGTTCGACCGGTGTGTCTAAAATCTCAGCGACCGAGTTGCGCATATTGAACGGGATGTTGCAGACACCAATGACCTTGTTGTGCGCTGAATGGTTTAACACGGCTTCGGTGACGATGCCGGCCGGGTTCGTGAAGTTGACGAGCCAGGCGTCCGGGCAAATCTCGGCCATCTCATTGGCGAGTTCGATTAAGACGGGGATGGTCCGGAACGCTTTGAACAAGCCGCCGGCACCGTTCGTCTCTTGCCCGATAAAGCCGTGCTTGAGCGGGATACGTTCATCCAAGGCACGAGCTTTCAAACCGCCGACGCGAATCTGTGTCGAAACGAAGTCCGCGCCGTGCAGTGCCTCTTTTCGATTCAGTGTCCAACTGAGCGAGATGTCCGCTCCAGATTTTTGAATCATCCGTTCGGCGAGACGGCCGACGATGTCTAATTTTTCCCTCCCTTCCTCGATGTCGACGAGGACGATCTCCCGAACCGGGAACGTCGCTTGCCGCTGAATGAATCCTTCAATGATTTCGGGGGTATAACTCGAACCTCCACCGATGATGACAACCTTGACTGCCATAGTGCCAACTCCTCCTTTTGTGAAAGCGATTTCTTTTTGTTGTAACAAATATAACAAATGATACAACTTGTCGCAATATAAAAAGTACAAATAATACAAATTGTTTTTTGTATTTGCATTTGTATGTTTCCTGTATCACAATAAAGGAAAGAAGGATGATAGAAGGGGTGACAGCATGTCGCAATCGACGCTTCAAACCGCAATTAAAGAAGAGTTACTAGCCCGCATCAAGAGCGGCCATTATACAGAAGGGGAGAAATTCCCGACCGAGTACGCCTTATGCGAAGAATTCGATGTCAGCCGGACGACCGTACGCGGCGCTCTTAATCAGTTGACGACCGAAGGGTATCTCGTCCGCCAACAAGGGCGCGGCACGTTCGTCGCCGGAAAAAAAGTGCGACAGACGTTGTCGCACACGCCGAACAATTACGCGGCCCAGCTCGCCGTCCAAGGGAAACGTGGGCAAGTATCGCTCATCGAGTTGTCCGTCGTCTCGGCGAACGCGCAGCTCGCGAACGTGTTCACGCTCGACGAACAAGCGCCGATTCAAAAGATCGAGCGAATCCGTCACGCCGACGGGGAGCCGACACAGTACGAGGTGTCGTTCATCCCGTGGCAGATCGCGCCCGGTATCACGAAAGACCAGGCCGAGCACTCGCTCTTCCAAACGCTGTCGCAAGTGCACGACGTTCACGTCGCCAAGACGACCGAGTCACTCGAGATCGCACTCGCCGATGAGCGGGTAAGCAACTTACTCGACTGTCCGCTCGGCACGCCGTGCTTCTATATCGAGACGGTGACCGAGGATGTATCAGGGATAACAATTGAGTATTCACGGTCTTATTTTAGAGGGGATAAAACTAGCTTCGTCATCGAGCGGAGTTACTCCTGAAAAACACGCCGAGATTGGCGTGTTTTTTTTAAGGATTAAAGGGGGTTCACATCCGACAGTCATGGATGCGTCTCATTCATTGAAACGAGAAGATTTGTTGCGTACAGTTAGAATTAGAAAGGTGGGGGTAGGATGCTATTCAAAAAGAAAGCAGCAGGAGAAGCAGGGGCGAAACGTTTCAAAGTCAAATTGACGGAACAGTTGCCAGAACTCGGACAAATCACCATCATCGTCGACACGGCGACTGGCGTGAACTACGTCCAGACATGGGTCGGGACAGGTGGCGGTATTACGCCGTTGCTGGATCCAAACGGGGACGTCGTGGTCGACGACGTTTCAACAGATTGAGAAAGGATTGAAGACGCATGCACATCATCGAATTCAAAGACGTGAGTCACAACGACATCTTACATAACATCACCGGTTACTTTCGTGAAGGACGCATCACGACGTTTGTCGGACCGAGTGGTGCCGGCAAAACGACGTGTTTGAAACACATTAACGGACTGTTGTCGCCGGATGCGGGTGACATCTATTTCAAAGGTGAGAACATTCGAGACATCGACATCATCGCACTCCGGAAACAAATCGGCATGGCGTTTCAAAGCGCACCGATGATTGACGGGACCGTATATGACAACTTGAACTTGCCAAAAGCCATCTTCGGCGAGGCACTCGACCGAGGCAAGGCGGAAGAGTTACTGCGTAGCGTCGACTTGAACGATACGATGCTCGACAAAGCCGTCAAGACGTTGTCGGGCGGGGAACGGAGCCGGGTCGCCATCGCCCGGACGCTCGTCAATAAGCCGGATGTATTGTTGTTAGATGAGATTACGGCGAGCCTCGACTATCGGACGATGAAAGAAATCGAGCGGCTCATTCTCAAGCTCCAAAAAAACTTCGGCGTCACCGTCATTTGGATCACCCATGACCTCGATCAAGCACGGCGGGTCAGTGACGACATGTGGTTTTTACGTAACGGGGAATTGATCGAGTTCGGGGACGCATCGTTCATCGACACGTCGGACAATCCGATGATCGGGCGCTTCGTCAGGGGGGAAGAGCTATGACGTTCGTTGAATTGATGACGTCGCTCATTTTCGTGGCGATTCCGCTCGGACTGGCGCTATTCTTGAAGCTCGGTCTTGAACGTGACATCGTCATCGCGACGGTGCGATCGATCGTCCAACTGCTCATCATCGGTTACATCTTGACGTTTGTCTTCGAGAGCGATAGCCCGGTCTTCATGTTGCTTATGATTCTCTTGATGATCGGGGCGGCGACGCAAAACATCATCAAGAAAGGCGATGGGATTCCGGGGATCACGGGCATCATCGTTCTCACGCTCGTCACGGTCGAGGCGTTGACGATGGGCCTCATGCTTGGGCTCGGTATCATCCCGTTCGAGCCGGAGAAAGTCATCCCAATCAGTGGGATGGTCATCGGCAACTGTATGGTGTTGTCCCTCTTATTTTTGAACAAGTTTAAAGACGAGGTCGAGCGGAGTGACGAAGTCATCGAGCTGATCTTGTCGATGGGCGGGGCACCGAAAATCGCAATCGAGCGGAGTTTAAAGAACGCCATCCGGACGAGTATGATCCCGACTGTCGAGGCGCAGAAGACGATGGGGCTCGTCCAACTCCCGGGTATGATGAGTGGACTCATCATCGGGGGTGCCGATCCGATGGAAGCGGTGCTGTATCAACTGCTCATCCTGTTCCTCATTTTAACGACGGCGACGATTTCAGCCGTCATGGTCGGCTACCTGGCATATCCACGTCTGTTCAACCAAAAACTGCAGTTTATCGGATTGACGTATCGGAAGGCGGAAACGACATGATCACAGGCATCCATCACGTACAAATGACAATCCCAAAAGGTGAAGAGGCGCGAGCGCGGGCGTTTTACTGCGGAGTGCTCGGACTTCGTGAAATCGACAAGCCGGAGTCGCTTCAAGGTCGAGGTGGATTTTGGCTCGAAGTCGGCGACCAAAGCGTCCATGTCGGTACCGAGGACGGAGTCGACCGAATGAAGACGAAAGCACACGTCGCCTATGCGGTGACGGATTTAGCGAAGTGGGGACGAAAACTCGAAGCAGGAGGAATCGAGCGGATTGAAGGAATTCCAATCCCTGGCTTCAATCGGTTTGAGTTCCGCGATCCGTTCGGCAACCGAGTCGAGATGATTCAGGCAATCTAAACGAAAGGAGTGCCCATAAAAATGGGCACTCCTTTCGTTTAGATGTAAGTAAAAAGCACGTATGATGTCTTTTGAAGATGGAAAGTGATTTGCCCTCAAAACAAAGTATAAAAAGTAGAAAACATTAATTTAAAATTAAAAGAAAAAGTTTTTTAAAAAATGTAAATAACTTAAATGGGTGTTATTATAATTAAATGGAAAAATAAGAAAAGAGGAATAATATGAGGAAAATACTTAAATTCATTTTATCATTCATATTGATATTATGGTTAATTGATCAACCTTTCTACTTCACTCACTCGCCATCCTTGTTACAGGAATATTTATTAGGGAAAATGGATTTACTTTATGACCCAGGGTTTGAACATACTTCTCTAGGGTTGTTTAGTGGGGTATCTAACGGATTTTTATTAATCATTGCCAGTGTACCAGTCTCTTTTTTTCGAGCAATTATAGAATATATAGTTGGATTTGAGGGTGAGATGCATCCCGGTTTGTGGCTGTTTTTCGGAATTTTTTGGAGTTTGTTTGTAAATTTGATTTCTACGATTATTGCATATTTACTGCTATTTATAATCTCACTTTTAACATTTACGAACCCTTTGTTTTATGTAGGAAGTTTTTTAGGAGTATATTTGGGCATCAAGTTATTAAAGTGGATATTTAGTACGTCGAATACAACGAGAATTGAAACTGAATCAAACCCTCATGTACTCCCTGCACGCTCTCATACGGATTCTTAAATAGTAATCGATTTATAAATTATTGAAGAGGAGTGTCCATTTTTTGTGGACACTCCTTTGTGTTATGTCGGCACTCGCGTCCTTTGACGGAACCGCATCTTCCACGCATCGTCTTGTTTCACCCAAATCGAACTGCGTAGCGCGATGCGTCCGCTCGAGTGGTCTTCTGTCCGATACATGGCGAGGACGACATCATCTTGAATCGTCTCGAGTGCAAACTCAGAAAGAGTGGTTTGGGCTTCACTGGGATCCATCGTCGTCACATCTTTGGTGCGATAGAGCATCCGACCGGAGCGCCCGATTTCAAAAAAGTCTTCGGTCAACAGTTCGCGCAACCGCTCTGGCGACGTCCGGACGGCAGTCGTCAACAACAGTCGTTCTTTCTCTTCGATCAATGGTGCGAGCATGCACGTCACTCCTTTCAACCAACGTTATCCGTGTACCGTATTCGTTTTCCCGACATTCATAACGATGACACCGAGCACGATGACGATGAGTCCGATGCTGTTGACGGTCGACAACACCTCTCCATAGACGAATACCCCAATCAGGCCCGTCGCGACCGTACCGAGCCCGGCCCAGACGCTATAGGCGATGCTGAGCGGGATCGTCTTCAAGACGAAGCCCATCAGTGTGAACGAGACGGCGAAACTCACCAAGAGAATCACGCTCGGCCACAAGTTCGTGAAGCCGTCCGATAGCTTCAGCATCGATGTGCCGAGCACTTCGAACGAAATCGAGACCAGTAATAACAAATATCCTTTCACGCGTGTCCCTCCTTCATAGTTTCATCAAAACGAGTCCGACGATGACGAGTCCAATGCCAATGACGGTCTGAATTCGGACTTGCTCCTTGAAGACGAGAAAACCGATCAACGCCGTCGCGGCCGTGCCGACCCCGCTCCAAAACGCGTAGGCGAAGCTGAGCGGGATGGATAGGAGGGCGAGTGACAACATGTAAAATGCGGTCACATAGCCGAGAGCGACACCGAGAATAGGTAGCCGGTTCGTCGACGTCGCGTTCAGTTTTAACATGCTCGACCCAAACACTTCCGAGACGATGGCCCCAATCAAATAGACAAAGCCCATGTTAACTCGTTCCTTTCGCCAACGCATCACACTTCTCGCGAATGATACGAGCGGCCCGGTCTTTGAACGAGTCGCTATAGTCGTACGTCAGCGCGAACCAAAATCCGTCGCACAAGAGACGTAACTCGAGCACGCGGTCGGGGTCGCCTCCGTCAGCGGCAAATTGTTCGTCCCATCGCAGCGAGGCGTCCGCCCACAGTTTACCGCTCAGCTTGTCTTCTTGCGACGAGATGAAGACGGCCGTCAATCCTGCATCGTCTGTTTTCATATAGTCGAGGGTCGCGAGGGCGTAGGCGCGTGTGAACGGATAAGGCCCTTCCGTCAGATGTTGATTGATTCGTGCTTCAAACTCTGCGATGGCCATCTCATTCATCTGTCGCAGCAGATTACTTTTGCTTTCGAAATGATAAAGCACACCGCCTTTTGTGATACCGGCCCGATTTGCCAATCGCTCCATCGATAGCTGTTGAATGCCATCTTGTTGGATGATGGCAGCGGCGGTCCGTAATAGGGATTGTTTCTTACTCATCGATTTTCCTCCTTACTATACTGAACGGTCAGTATAGTCAATGTAACAAAATGATGTATGGGTTGTCGACAGAATAAGTGAATGGGATAATTAGGAAAAAAGGAGGGGTGGGATGACGCAACGTCTCTATGCACCACTCTACACCACGCTCGCGCTTTTCTTGGTAACACTGCTAACGCTGTTCACATTAAATGGCCGCGTCTTTCCGGATTTAGACTTGCTGACAGCTATTTGGGTGTACCTCGCCTTGGATATCTCGTTACTCGCCACATTCATCTGGGGTCTATTCTCAAAAGACAAGTTTGTCAAAGTGTTCAGCCTCCTAGCGAACATCGGGTTGATCGTGCCGTTATCGATTTGGATTTTTCTGTTGCTTCTCGCGAATGGGATCTCGGAAACATGAGGGGCGATAAACCAAACGTGCCATTTTTGATGCGGCCTGTCCCGTTCTTCATCTTGTTTGCTCTCTGCGGACCGCTCGCGTTGGCACTCGTCGTCATCTACTGGCGCGATCTGCCGGAAGATATTCGGGGGCCTCATCTGATGATTGCAATCATCTTTTCGCTATTTTTCATCGTGAAACTGCTTCCGGACGGCCTCCTGCAAATCATCCTCTTCTCATTCACATACACGTTCGTATTATTTCTCACCTACAGCATTCTCGGGAGAAAGCGAAATCAGAAAAACTGAACGCTACCCCTGCAGAAAGTGGTCTCGCATCACTTTCTTTTAATTTTGCATTAAATAGTAGGAAAAAGATTTCCAATCCCTTTTTGTAAATTTGGCATTGCACATCCTTTTTTTGTTTGTTATGCTTCTCAATGAAAACGACAATGATAATCATTATCAGTAATAAAGCGCCGATTTCTCTACATAGAACAGAATCGTGAAACGGTTGCGGGCTCACTGAGAAGGTCGTCATTCAAAAACAGATACATAGGGAGATGGAAAGAATGGGGAAATGGAAAGCAGCAGTCATGCTCACATCACTCGTCTTTACGCTAGCCGCATGCGGTAGCACGGACGAAACGAAAGACGCAGGAAACGCAGAAGCGGAAGCGACACCGAAGACGGTCGAGATCACGGACGCTCACGGCAAGATCGAAGTACCGGTCAATCCGGAGAAGGTCGTCGCGCTCGACAACCGGACGTTCGAGACGTTAGCGGAGTGGGACGTCGAACTCGCTGCAGCGCCGGTCGGCTTGATGCCAGCTGAATCACCATACGTCAAAGACGAAGACATCGTCGACGTCGGCATGCACTTTGAGCCGAACTTAGAAGCCATCGCTGGAGTCGACCCAGACGTCGTCATCGTCGGTCAACGTTTCGCCGACTACTACGAGGACATCAAAAAGTTGGTGCCTGAGGCGGCCGTCATCGACTTGAACATTGAACTTCCGGAAGATTCAGGCACACCAGGTGAGATTTTAGTCCAAGGACTTGAAGACACGACGCTCACGCTCGGTCAAATTTTTGACAAGAACGAAGAAGCGAAAGACATGGTCGCTGACCTTGACCAGTCAATCGAAGACGCGAAAACGGCATATGACGGCAAAGCGACGATTATGTCGGTCATCGTCTCAGGCGGAGACATCGGATTCTCAGCGCCAATCAGTGGTCGCGTATTCGGACCGATGTACGACATCTTCGGTTGGGTGCCAGCGCTAGAAGTTGAGAAAAAATCAGGTGATCACCAAGGGGACGAAGTATCGGTCGAAGCGATTGCTGAAAGCAATCCGGATTGGTTATTCGTACTCGATCGTGATGCACCGCTCGGAGACGCGGAAGGCGCAGTTCCGGCTGAAGACGTCATCGATAACGCACTAGCGCTTCAAAAGACGACAGCCGTGACGAAAGACCAAATCGTCTACGCACCGAAAGACACATACTTGAACGAATCGATTCAAACGTACTCAGAATTCTTTGAGAGCGTCGCAGCAGCGCTCGCGAAGTAACGAGGCCACGTTGTGCAGAATTCAATACTAGACAGGGTTGAGACCAGTGCTCAACCCTCCTTTTCTAACGTTTGGACGAAGTCGTTCATCTTCGCGTTGCTCGTCGTCTTGACACTTGCGATTGTATCGCTGTTCACCGGCGTATACGACATCAGTAAAGCGGACGGCTTCGATATGTTTTGGATTACGCGTGTCCCGCGTACGGTCGCGCTCATGTTGACGGGTGCCGCGATGGCGATGGCGGGGCTCGTCATGCAGTTGATCACGCAAAACCGATTGGTCGAACCAACGACGACGGGGACGCTCGAATGGGCGGGTCTCGGGTTACTGACTGTCTATCTCCTCGTCCCGGCACCGTCGCTCATGATGCGTATGACGGGGGCAATCGTGTTCTCGTTCGTCGGGACGATGGTGTTCTTCTGGTTCTTACGCTCGGTCAAACTGCGCTCGTCCTTAATCGTCCCGATCATCGGACTCATGCTCGGAGCGGTCATCTCGGCGATATCGACGTTTCTCGGATTATTCTTCCGCGCGAGTCAGACGCTCGAGGGTTGGTTCGTTGGCTCTTTTGCCTCGGTCCAAGTCGGCCGCTACGAGTATTTATGGCTGATCATCATCGCGACGTTCTTCATTTTCTTGTTGGCGAACCGGTTGACGCTCGTCGGGCTCGGGGAAGATATCGCGACGAGTCTTGGCGTCAACTATAACTTGTTGATGATGATTGCGACGGGATTGATCGCACTGTCGGTCGGTGTTGTCGCGACCGTCATCGGGAATCTGCCGTTTCTCGGTTTGATTGTCCCGAACCTCGTCTCGATGTTCCGTGGGGACGATCTCCGCAGCAACTTGCCGTGGGTATGTGTCATCGGGATGGGTGCGATTCTCGTCAGCGACTTGATTTCTCGGACGATCATCGCGCCGTTCGAATTGCCGGTGTCGCTTATTCTCGGGACGGTCGGCTCGGTCGTCTTTATCGCGATCTTGCTCAGACAACGGAAGACAGGAGGGGTTCGATGAGTACGGTCATGGAGAGAGAAGCTTACGAAGTGGACGTTCATCCGCTGAACGGGAAAGAACGGAGTGCGTCTGCATTTCGCTCAAAAAAAGAAGAACGGCGCTATTGGATGTTTCTGATCACGTTCATCATCGGTGGACTCATTTGCGCGCTTGGACTGCTTGTCTACAACAACCCGGTTCCGTTCGATTCCCCTTCATTTTTACCGGTCGTCGAGCGGCGTGTCGTCGCCGTCGTCACGATGGTGATTGCCGCCCTCTGTCAAAGTCTCGCGACCGTCGCGTTTCATTCGGTGACGAACAACCGCATCATCACACCATCCTTGCTCGGATTTGATGCGCTCTACTCGACGATTCAGACGAGCATGATTTTCTTTTTCGGTGCTGGGGCTTTGGTCGGCTTCAGCGGGACAGGGGCGTTCTTGAGTCAAGTCGCTGTCATGGTGCTCATGAGCCTTTTATTGTACGGCTGGTTATTATCGGGGAAATACGCCAACCTGCAACTGATGCTCCTCATCGGAATCATTATCGGAACGGGGCTGAATTCGGTGTCGACGTTCATGCGCCGCATGCTCGCACCGTCTGAGTTCGATCTCCTGCAGGCGCGCCTCTTCGGGTCAGTGACGAATGCGGATGCCGCCTACTTCCCGATTGTGATTCCGATCGTTATCATCGTTGGCGTCTTGCTGTACGTGTTCTCAAATCAGTTGAATATCGTCGCACTCGGGAAAGATGTGGCGACGTCGTTCGGGGTGAACCATCGGCGGAGCGTCATCTATACGCTCATTTTGATTTCACTCCTCATGTCGGTATCGACGGCATTGATTGGGCCGCTCACGTTTTTCGGTTTCTTGGTGGCGACCCTCAGTTATCAGGTCGCCTCCACGTATGATCATAAATACGTGTTCCCGATGGCGTTCGCACTTGGTTTCTTCGTTCTGACGAGCGCGTATTTCTTTATGTACCATATTTTCAATGCACCGAGTGTCGTGTCCGTCATCATCGAGTTGTTTGGCGGCGTGATTTTCTTAGCGGTGATTTTAAGGAAGAGGTCGCTATGATACAAATCGAACAAGTGAAAAAATCATATACGGACGACGTCCACATTGGACCGATCAATCTCACGATCCCCAAAGCCGGCTTTACCTCGTTGATTGGTCCGAACGGGGCCGGTAAATCGACGACACTGATGATGATCGGCCGTCTGCTCAATTTAGACGAAGGTCAGATTCAAGTTGCCGGGATGGACGTGTCGAGTACGAAGTCGAAAGACTTGGCGAAGATTATCACGATTTTGCGCCAAGAGAACCATTTCGTGACGCGTCTCACCGTCCGGCAGCTCGCGGGGTTCGGCCGTTTTCCTTATTCGAAGGGACGGTTGACGCAAGAGGACGAGCGCATCATCTCGAAATATATCGATTTCCTCGACTTGACTGAGCTCGAGCATCGTTATCTCGATGAACTGTCGGGTGGACAACGCCAACGGGCATATGTTGCGATGGTGCTCTGTCAGGAGACAGAATACGTGTTGCTCGATGAGCCGCTCAATAACTTAGACATCGCTCGCTCGGTCCAGATGATGGAATACTTGCGACACGTCGCCGATGAATTCGGACGGACGATTGTCACGGTGCTCCATGACATCAACTTTGCGGCGAAATATTCTGACCGTATCTGTGCGATGAAGGACGGGAACATCGCGGCATTCGGGACGGTCGAAGAAATTATGGACGCAGACATCCTGTCCGACATTTTCGAGACGAAACTTGAAATCATTCAAGGTCCATATGGGCCGATTGCAGTCTATTAAAGAGAGGACGGAATTCGATGCAGATTTACTGGACACCGATTCTAAAGGTTGAGGAGGAAGCTCGGGATACATATACGTTCAAACTTGAACTCCCGGCAGACTTCACGTGGGAAGAAGGGGCGCACACACACTTCGCGCTCGAAGGCTTCAACAAAGAAGATAAACCGAACCGGACCTTGATTCGGCATATGTCGATTTCGACCCTTCCACATGAAGGAATGATTGGGATCACGACACGCGTCAAGCCGGAGTGCTCAACATTCAAGTCGATGTTGCGAGACATGAACATCGGGGACAAGGTCGCCATCTTCAAGACGCATTCGAACGTGCCGTTGAAGCGCGTTGGAAAGAACGTCTATCTGCTGTCGGCCGGCGTCGGACTTGCAACGTTTCGTCCGCTCGTACTCGCGTATTTGGCGAACGGAGAAGGCGTTCCGCATCTTCACTCGTTGAACGTCGACTCATCGAAGGATTACTTGTTTAGCGATGTGTTCGAATCGACGGATAGCTTTACGGCTGAGTTCGTCGACAATCGTCCGGACTATTACCAGCAGGTCGAGATGCTCGCCACGGACAAGGACGGCTTGTTCTATGTCGTCGGCAGCGATGACTTTTTGCATGAGACGATTGCTCTGTTGCGCCGGAACGGCGTCACTCCAAATCAAATCATCCTCGACAAGCACGACTTTCAAGTTGAAGACTTTTTAAAAGTGTGAAGCGTCAAAAAGGTGTATACAAAAACCGCTCTTTCGATTTTAATTTCGAAAGAGCGGTTTTGTATCGATTTATTCTACTAGTTGGTTCAAAAGCGCGATCATGTCTTCGCGTACGAATGATCCAAGTGATTCACTGAATGACTTCGTCATATGGTTACTATCGCTGTAACCGACAATATTCCCTACTACAGGACGGCAGACGTCATCTTCACAGATGTAATCTGAATAATCATAGTAGTATACATTGGACGGTTTATCTTCTAGTCGTTCCCAATCACTCACGGCGGGAAGTGTTTTTTCACGTTCCACGCTACACTCTTCAGCGTCACGCCCAAATTCAGCCAGACATTCCGGAACCTTTCGATCAAAGAAAGGAGTGTCTCGTATAGCGAAGACGGGAATGTTATTTGATTCCAAGGCACGGAATTGTTCGACGTAACCTGCTGGTACTTCTTTGCTATTCTTTTGACCGATATCTGCCGTTGTGACGACTAAATCAACATCTGCTTCGACAATCGCATCAATAATGTTCTTGTTCCATTCATTACATTCTGGATAGTCGCTACGACTCTCCGTACTGAGTCGGCAAGCGCTTTTCGTCATGTTCATCAGCAGGATGTTTTCTTCTTCGATGAACGTATCGAGTGCAGGATGCCAGTGACTAGAATGAGAACCACCGACAAGTGCTACCTTGTATTCAGGGTTTTCAGTATCCCCATACTCACAAGTGACGACGTCTGTTTCAGGGACACCGATATGACACCCATCAAAAAATGGGATGGGACGATCGTTCGTAATCTCAGAGTCAAATGGAATATACGGACGTTCTGGCGTATCCTGATAGGCCTCAGTAAACACAAGCGCGCCTGGATAATCTGGAGACGAGGCTAGCGCAAGTTGTTCTTGCTGTTCCGCCTCGATTTTCAATTGCCAAGCAAAATTGAGTGCGAGAACAGGGAGCATGAAGGCGAGCAATGCCCCGATGACTTTTGGATGATAGTTCGTTTTCGTCTTGATTTTGCGAATCGGTCGCTCGACAATCGAAGTTGTCACATAAGAGAGCGCGAGTGACAACAAGATGATGAGGATCCCATCCACGATCGACACACGTTCTACTCCAAAGATGGCGTAATAGAACATGAGCAACGGCCAATGCCATAAATAAAAACCGTAAGACAAACCACCTAGCTTAGCGAGTGGCTTCGAACCAAGGAAACGTTGGACGCCATAAGTGCCACCGTTCTCACCGGCAACTAGAATCATAACAGCTGCCATCGTCGGCCATAATGCGACATAGCCAGGGAACACGCCGCCAACGTCTAACACGACGCCGACAGACACAAGTGCCAGGAAACCGAACCAACCCACAACTGTCGAGACCAGAGGGGATAAGCGGATTTTTGTAATGGTTAAGAAAAGAATTCCACCTAGTGAGAACTCCCATACACGTGCGAATGTGTCAAAATAGGCCCAAGGCTGATTGTATTGGGTCATCCAAATGGAGTAAGCAAGTGAAGGGATGAACACGGCCACAAAAATTTTCAATAGCGTAGGCTTGATGTCTGTCGTTTGTGTGCGCTTTACCCAAAAAATAGCAAGCGTGATGAGAAAGAACCAAATTACATAAAATTGCGCTTGAATGGACATGGCCCAAAAGTGTTGGACAGGGCTCTTATCATTGGCTGAATCTAAATAGTCAACCGCACTAAACGCAAGCTCCCAGTTTTGAAAATAAAGTGCAGAGGCCAATAGTTCCTGTACGGTCTGATCCCATCGTATGGTCGGGAGGACCACATAACTGATAACCGTCACGACGGCTAACACAAAAAAGGCTGCCGGAAACAGACGTTTAAATAAGCCGAATAAATAATCAAAAAAGTTAACGGTGCCGAGACGACGATAGCGCGATACGAGTGAGGCAGTTATTAAAAATCCTGAAACGACGAAAAAAACATCGACGCCTCCGGAAACTCGGCCTAACCATATGTGATAGACAGCTACAAGAAAAGCTGCTACCGCGCGAAGGCCCTCAATTTCAGGTCGAAACTTTTTTGGTCCCTGAGGCGCAAGGGATTTTGTTTGCGAAGATTGTGTGTCCATAGTGACTCCTTTACTCCAAAATTAATCGTTGATTTTTTTCACTATTTACCATAATAGCATATTCCCACAATTCGACAATGATTGCGCCTAAATCGTTATCATTTAGAAATATATATGACGATAAATAGATTCATTGGTTATGTCTGGATTTTGGTATTCACTTCACATTGCTCAAAAAATCGTAAAAAGATATCGCGACCGTTTGGGGTCCCAATCGACTCGGGATGGAACTGGACGCCGTACGTCGGGTGCGTGGGATGCTCGAGCGCCATGATGATCCCGTCACGCGTTCGGGCCGTCACGTTGAGTTCCGTCTCCAAGACGACGAGTGAATGGTATCGCATGACTTCGTAAGGATTCCCGTCAAACAAGACGCTCGGTGTCGTCTTGATCACGGACGTTTTCCCGTGCATGACTTGTTCGGCCCGGCCGACCGTGCCACCAAACGCTTCGGCGATGACTTGATGACCGAGACAGACCCCAAGAATCGGGATGTCACCAGATAGTTCACGAACGACAGCGAGTGAGACCCCCGCGTCCATCGGGCCACCTGGACCTGGAGAAATGATGATTCCTGAGGGAGCGAGCGCACGAATCGCGTCGACTGTCAGTTCGTCATTGCGGACGACCGACACGTCACTGAGCCGGGCGACATCTTGATATACGTTATATGTGAACGAATCGTAGTTGTCGATGAGTAAAATCATGCGAACACCTCCAGGAGTGATTTGGCTTTATGCAACGTCTCTTCATATTCCGAGACGGGGTCCGAGTCGAAGACGATGCCGGCTCCGGCTTGGACGTAGGCGGTTTGTTCTTGGACGACCATCGTTCGGATGGCGAGAGCGAAATCATAACCGCCACGGATATCGAGATAGCCGACGGCTCCGGCATACACTTCGCGTTTGACCGTCTCGAGCTCATCAATGAGCTGCATCGCCCGGATTTTCGGCGCTCCGGAGACGGTCCCGGCTGGAAGACAGGCACGCAAGGCGTCAATCGGATTCAAATCGTCACGAAGTTCGCCTTCGACCTCAGAGACGAGATGCATAACGTTTTTGAAGCGCTCGATTTCCATCTGTTTCGGGATTGTGACCGAACCGACCTTGGCGACACGGCCGATATCGTTCCGGCCGAGATCTAAGAGCATCCGATGCTCGGCGAGTTCTTTCTCATCTTGAATGAGCTCGGAGGCATGCCGGACATCCTCCTCGACCGTCTTGCCGCGAGGACGGGTTCCGGCAATCGGATTTGTCGACACTCGATTTCCCTCGACACGGACGAGACTTTCCGGAGATGCCCCGAGAACGATCGCTTCACCTAGGTCGATATAAAATAGGTAAGGGCTCGGGTTTTGTTTCCGGAGCGTTCGATAGAAATGGAACGGGTCCCCGG
The DNA here is from genome assembly GCF_004336985.1 of Exiguobacterium sp. SL-9. Lineage (GTDB taxonomy): Bacteria > Bacillota > Bacilli > Exiguobacteriales > Exiguobacteriaceae > Exiguobacterium. The sequence goes on along the minus strand of NZ_SJUO01000002.1, from coordinate 688,136 downwards.
TGAACGTCGCATCGATGCGTTGTGATAAGACGAGCTGAAACACTTCGCCTGCTAAAATGGCTTCTTTCGCCTGTAAGACGCGCTCGACGAACTCATCTTTGCTGGTCAATATTCGTTCACTCGTACGGACGACGGGTGCGAGCTCGTGCGTCTTTGCCGTCTCGAGGGATTGTTGGACATGTTGAAGTCGTTCCGTGGCATCGTCATCCCCGGTGTCGATCACGATGACCCGTTCTTCGACATGATCATACAGAACGACTGTCTCGTAACGCTGGAACAAGGCATCCGGCAAACCACGAGTCTCGCTCGGAGTGTTCGGGATTGGTTCATAGACGCGCTGCATGTCATAGCCGATATAGCCGACGGCACCACCGATGAATGGATAAGGCGCGTCCGGCGTGTCTCGTGTGATCAGTTCTGACAACAAGGCGAGCGGGTCGTCCGTGTGCCTCGTGCCGGATGCATCGGTCACTTCGTTGCCGTTGGCGCGAATCGTCTCGACCGGATTTGAGGCGATAATGGAGTAACGGCCGTGCCTGCCTTCTGCGCGGCTCTCGAGCAAGACTTTTCGCTCGCCTGCTAAGCGGTGAAAGATTGCCACCGGTGTCAGTTCGTCACCGTTGATGATGAGTTGTTTCATATAAATAACCTCCTTAATAATTTAAATGAAAAGGGGAAACGATGATGCACATCTTAAAACCGAATCAGTTTTCAGGAGATGCGCTCACTGAGCATATCGAGCTAGAAGAAGAATTAAGTCCGTTTCTGGATCGATCGGATGAGTTGAATCAAGCGTATTTCAATGCCGTGATACGAAAAGCGAAGGGATTGTTCGACGCCTTGTTTCCAAAGGGTGAGGCCTTTACGCTCGTGTATCATGTGTATGGCGATCACCCCGGCAACACCGGTATGTTCCGATTGATTCGCGACAAATCTCTCCGCTTTCAGACGACGGTGATTCGTTCCGAAGAAGAGGAGGAGACGCTCTGGACGTATATCGTGCCGATTCCAGATCGAAACCAACTTCATACGTCTCGTTTGTTGGAGGCGATTTGTCACCAAGACTTTCCACCGTTGAGACCACGACTGCGCGGCTGGGCAACGTCGTATCCTGCCGTTCAGTTCATTCATCAGACAGACGGGCATGTCTTATTCGTTTATGATGACCGTGGTGCCTATATCCGTGCCACGTCGCCAACTCACCTCCAATCGCTCAAACAAAAAATCCCCCGCCCGACATGTCTAAAAAAGACATGAAGGACGGGGGACCCGTGGTGCCACCTTCGTTGGGGAAATCCCCCCACTCATCGCGAACCATCATTCGCTATCCTCGGTAACGGGAGGACCCGTCAGAGCCTACGTATCGGTCTGAACGCTCAAAAGCCCATTCACGCAAGGTACGTCACCGGTTCGCATCGACCACCGGCTTTCTGAAGACGTCCCTTCGCGCTACTCTTCTTTCTCATCGCGAGTTCGTATGAATGTTATCGCTACTTTAACGGGATGAAGCGGGAATGTCAATATCGAAACAGGGAATTGTTGTGAGTGAGAAGAATAATTGTGGAGATCCCCGCATTGCAAATCGGATCGGATGGCCTCGTCACGAGGTGGGCGACTCTGATAGACGAGTATGTTATGATGGACGCGAAAGGTAGGTATATCAATGGAAACACTTAATTTGAAACAGCTTTCTGACAACCGGGCCGAACTACAAACCAAGGGCGACCTTGACGCGATGCGTGGCATCATGCACGATGAGTTTCGCTACGTCGATTCGAGCGGACGTCAGTTTGATAAAGAAACATTTTTAGATCAGTTCGTTGACCCGGCGTCGGTTCAATGGATTTCGCAGGACACGGTCACGTTTGACGAGACGGTTTCAGGCGAGATCGCCCTCATCCAACTATTGCTTGAAGAACGCTTCATTCTTGGTACGAACGCCTATGAAGGCCGGTTTTGGGTATTGCACGTCTATGTGAAAGAGAATGACACGTGGCTCTGGCAAGGTGGACAAGCGACGATGATCAACGAACTATAATATGCTCTCCAAATGGCGATTATCTGATTAAAGTTAGATTTCGAATCTGATTTTAAAAGGTAATTTAAATTTGGAGTCTTTTATTTTTTGAAACATTTTTTAAAAAAAGGTAAAAGTATTGATTTAAATCATATACTATTTATTGAAAAGAAATATAATAAACGAGATAACGTTCCGTTATGGAGATAGGAGGCAACGAGAGTGAAAAAAATAATCATTCTCTTATGTGTGTTTTGGGGTTGGAATACGTATGCATCGGCTGAAGATACGTTGATTGTTGAGAGAGAAATAGGAGAGCCTCTTGCGGGTGAAGAAATCCTCTATGAAGGAATTGATCGTGTCATCGTATCCATTCCTGCCCCTTCTATCTCTACGAAAACGAATATAGAACAGTTAGATGAAGTGTTAGACGTTTCGGAAGACGGTGTCATCAAGCGCGAAGGGGTAGTGAGTCGCTACCAACCTTACATCGGTTCTCTAAACATCTCACCAGTTTGGTCGAATCATCGCGGAGAAGGTGTGACTGTCGCGATCATCGATGATGGAATCGATGTGAATCACCCAGAGTTTCGGGGTAGAATCGTTTCGCCTTACGACGCGACGAGAGATGTCTATCGAATGGTAGATAAAGGTGTACATGGAACGCATGTGGCTGGAATAATCGGTTCAACCTTTGATGATCAAGGAAACGTCGGAGTCGCCCCGAACGTGAGTTTGATGCCGATTGATGTGTTTGAAGGTGATGACTCTTCCATCTCAGATGTGTTAAAAGGAATTCACCATGCTGTATTAAATGGTGCCCGGGTTGTCAATATGAGTTTTGGTACGTATGAACGAAATGCCGCTCTCGAATCTGCTATTCGTGACGCAAGACGTCAAGGGCTGGTATTTGTGGGAGCAGCAGGTAATGAAGATACGGATGAACGCTTCTACCCGGCTGCATACAGTGACGTCCTAGCTGTAGGAGCTGTAACCGTGGATGACCAAATTACAGACTTTACGAACTATGGCACGTTTATCGATGTCGTTGCCCCGGGCGAAGATATTTATTCAACGTTACCGAACGGACGCTACGGATTTATGTCAGGCACGTCGATGGCCACACCGATTGCTTCAGGAATAGCCGCACTACTCATCTCGAAAGAGCCGAAATTATCACCTGGCATGGTATATGCAAGGTTGAAAGCAACCGCGGTTGATTTAGGAGAACCGGGCAAAGATGTACTTTACGGTTACGGCAGAGTGACAGGGAAGGCAACTAATTTCGCGTTGTCTGATTTTAATCTTTTGCGAGACATCACGCCACCGGCCAAGCCGTCATTAGGTAAACTAACGAACAAGAGTACTGCCATTACTGGGAAATCAGAAAGTGGAAGCACCGTTCAAATCTTCTATCGTGGGAAGATGTATACGCACTCCGCGAACAATGGCTCTTACCGAATGAATGTATCAAAATTGAAAGTAGGCTCACAAGTGACGATTGTTGCCCGTGACAAAGCATTCAATCCGTCCATTCCTATTACACGAACTGTGTTTGGCGTATTCGATAAACCGAGCTTCCAGTCCGTATCTTCCACTTCGTCAATCATTCGAGGAAGCGGTAAAAAATACGCAACTGTGCAAGCGTTCGTTGGCAATAAACCAATTAGCCGTGTTGTACGAATTAAAGGGAACGGACAGTTCGCAATCTCGATCCCGAAACAACGAAAAGGAAAAGTCGTCGTGGTGAAAATGAAATCACCGCTCTACTTATCTGAGAGTTACTCACTTGTAGTCCGGTAATCAAAAAGCGGTGATGGCGTTTACTCCGACATCTGCTGACTACACAGTCAAAACAAATCATAAAACGTACACGTAAGATGACTCCTGATAGACAGTGAGTCATCTTTTTCAATGGTCATTTTTGATCAAACCCTCCAGTCATGTACATAATTGGAGGCGAGTGAAAACAATTGCGAAAGTAAAGAAATATTTAGAAAATAAAAATAAAAAATCAAAAAAATAATAAAAGAGTTATTTTTTATTTATGCTATATTTATCATGTAAGCAAATTTTTTGGGGAGGTAGATTTATGAAGAAAAAATGGATGGTCACTTCGCTTGGTGCGACACTCTTGTTTTCAACAATTTCGCCAACGATGTCAGCTCCGGTCGAGGCCAGTCAAGTCAAGTCATCGGTTATTTCTCTAGGTTCTACATACGCTTATGGGGGGAAACTTGTATTGCCAAAAACATACAAGTCTCAACCTGTTCGTTGGTACAAGTCAAAATTCAATGCGAAGTTAATTAATCAACCGCAAGTGATCAACGGATACATCGTGAAATCGAAAAAGCCAGTTTCGATTAAAGTGACAGTGGATAACTATCCAATCAGTTTTGTGAATCGAGTCGTGAAGGTGAACGTCGAACAAGGGGAAACGGCACAACTTCCAACTCGATTGAAAGCAAAATTTGCGAAGGGTACATATTTCGTCAATGTGAATTGGGGTCAGGTTGATACGTCAAAAGAAGGCGTTCAAACGGTGACGGGGACGTACACACGAAATAACACGACCATCACGATCGAAGCACAAGTCAACGTGAAACCGATGAAGACGTTCAAAGTAAACATTATGCATACGAATGATACACACGGACGTGTTGAGGCGTTCCCGAAACGGATGACGGCAATCAAGGAATATCGTGCCACTCATCCTGATGCATTGCTTCTCGATGCAGGTGATGTCTTCTCGGGTACGCTTTACTTTAATGAGTACAAAGGACTTGTCGATGCTAAGTTAATGAACTATGCCGACTATGACTTGATGACGCTCGGTAACCATGAGTTTGATTTAGGCGGAGATGAGGATGGGAACCTCGAACTTCATAACTTCGTGAAAGTACTGAAGACGCCAATCGTGTCGTCAAACGTTGATTTTTCAAAAGATGACTTGTTGTCAAATCTTTACCGCGATCAAATTGCAGAAGATGCAAAAGGCGGTAAAATTTATAAAACTTACGTCAAGGAAGTAAAAGGCGAGGACATCGGATTTATCGGATTGACGACGATGGACACAGCTGTAATCGCAAGCCCAGGTTCGGTTCAATTCTTGAACTATATCGAAAGTGCCAAAGCTGCGGTTGCAGAATTGGAAGCGGCAGGCGTCAACAAGATTGTCGCGTTATCGCACCTTGGTTATAACGATGATCCAAAAGTAGACAACGACTTATTGCTTGCTAAACATGTAGAGGGTCTTGACGTCATCATCGGCGGTCATTCACACGATGAGTTGAAACAGCCTGTCATCGTAAATGAAGACACGGAACCGACGGCCATCGTACAAGCATCAGAATACGGAAAACGTTTAGGGACACTTGAAGTCGAGTTTGATAAAAAAGGAAAACTCGTCGTCGTTCATGAAGAAATCAATGGAGTCGCTACCGTCGTCAAGCCGTTCGGACAGTTGGTGAACTTGGAAGGCGCGATTGCAGAAGATGCTGGAGCGAAGAAAATCATCGCCCCATATAAAGCACAAATTGACGCGATTATGAAACAAGAGATTGGTGCGAACGCAACGGAGCCATTGGCTACTCACGACGAGAACAATGTCCGTCTCGTGCGTAAACAAGAGACTGGAATCGGTAACTTGATTGCGGACGGTATGTTAGCTAAGGCGAAAGAACTCAACCCAGAGGTATCGGTCGCCTTCACGAACGGCGGCGGGATTCGTGCGCCAATCGATGCGGGCGCGATCACAGTAGGCGAAGTCATCACGACATTGCCGTTTGGTAATACGTTGGCGACGGTAACGTTGTCAGGGGAAGAACTCAAGGAAGTGCTCGAACGATCGGTATCGAACGCACCAAATGAACTAGGTGCTTTCCTCTCTGTCGCTGGAATGCGTTTTGAGTATGATAGTTCGCTTCCGACTGGTGCACGTGTCACGAAAGTGGAAATTAACGAAGCCGGTACGTTTGTCGAACTAGATGCTGCTAAGACGTATACAGTGGCAACGAACGCGTTCACAGCAAAAGGTGGAGACGAGTTCAAGACACTCGAAAAAGCATATGCTGAGGGACGTGTGACTGACCTTGGTCTTTCGGATTGGGAAAACTTCCGGGATCATCTTGTCAGCATTGGCGAAGTGACACCGAAAGTTGAAGGACGCGTAGTCGATACAAAAACACCGTAATGCTTTAGTACCGAAGAAGCCCCTTTTCATAGTAAGGGGCTTTTTATATTGCAATTAGATTAGCCTTGCCGATGCGCACCAAGTGATGCATACGGATTACGACAATCATTATATCCAATCTATGGAGAGGATATAAAAGTGAACAGGCAAACGTTTTATATGATGTATGAACGGGCATACGACGAAGGTACAAATCATTTAAACGAAGCGAAGGAGGCATTCGACTGATGAAACCGACGGATCCATTGACTTACAGACGTGGGTATCTCGTATATGAGAAGAGGATGGCTCCTGTTTCAATACCTGAGGCTTTATCACATTGGAACGTTCACGATATGAAGGACTATGTTCTTATATACGATCCATGCGTCCCATTTGACGTGATTGTGGACAATGAAGTGTTTTTATTAGGAACAGCCTGGCATGTCCATGGTAAACCTGTCGCGGAAGTGCTGCGGTCTTCTTATGAGACGAGCGAAGACGGGCTGTTCGATGAGCTTGATTTTGTCGCTGGACGATACTTACTGTTTTATCGCTCCGGTGCTGACGATTCTTTGCATGTCACACAGGATGCTTTCGGTATGAAAAGTGTATTTTATTCTGCCGACAAACGATGTCTCAGTTCCCACTACTCGTTATTACGAGAAGTGACGGGTTGCAAAGAACCATTTGAAGACGTCTTGTCTCTACTAAAACGAAAGATCACCAACAATATGATTCCTGGTCATTTCACACCAGACCGCAACGTTCATATGTTGACCCCTAACCAGACGATGAATTTAAACTCATTTTCATGGCGGCGTATCTTCCCGAGAGAAGCATATGAACCCATTTCGGTTGAAGAGGCGGTCGAAGCGATTGACGGTGCCGTCAGTCAGTTACTTCACCAAATCGATCAGCGCCTACTCGTCCCGATCACTGCGGGGCTAGATAGTCGCTCCACGCTTGCGCTGTTGCGTTGTGAGTCAAGCCATCAGTACTTCACTTACGGTAAAGCGTCGGTCCGGTCACTCGGTAATGATTTGCGCATTGCCCGGGAAATTGCTCGGCAGTTCCGAATGCCTCATACCACGTTGCATCTACGTGGCGACTTTGGCAAAACAAATGAAGAAAAAGAATTCATGTCACACCTTCGGAAAGTGACGATTCGAAGACATTCGTTCGAAGTAGCGTGGCAGTATTACCACCACTTTGATGATGATTATTTACATATCCGATCGAACGGATATGAGGTGGCACGTCGATATTATCGACAAGCGTTCGCCTTAACGGAAGACTTGTCTGTTGAAGGGATGGCCCGGACTTTTTCGCGTTTCGCGATCACTGACGAGACGGTATTCGATTTGTCTAGGCAGTTCATTCAACAGTCGCAATTGGCTGAACATCTAAACTATGATCCATATGATTTATATTACTGGGAACACCGGATGGGCACGTGGCATGCTTCACTACTGCTTGAGAGTGATCTCGCCCACGACTCGTTCATTTTGATTAATTCCCGTTACGTGTTGAAGCACCTGTTAAGTGTTCCGACTGACGCACAAGAACAAGGGCTCGTGCAAAAACGCTTGATTGAACGATATGCACCACGTTTACTCGACTTCGCCATCAATTGATTGAACGGAATACATCAATTGATGATACGCGTCCTGCTCGCTAAGTGGAACGGATAGTCGAGACATGTCTCGTAATATATGATGTTTCTCGTACGAATTAGTCTCCGCGTAACGTAATAGGATATTCCATTGGGCGCTTATTTTTTTGCGTAACATGGTTGTGAGAGCCCCTCGACTCGAAGAAAGTAACGAGTACAACTCTTGAATGACAGTTAGACGGTCCGTGACCGCGAATAAATACGTCGGTTGTTGACGCGACAATGAGTGTTGGCGGCGATGTCGAAAATACACGGCACGAGTTGGTGCGATTCGAATCTGAAATGATCGGTGTGCGAATAACGTGGAAAAATAGACAACGTCTTCTGCGCTTCGTAAATGGTGTTTGAAGGCGACCGTCTGAGCTGCTTCGGTCGGAATGAGTTTACACGTCGTCATCGTCAAAACACGATGAAGTCGGCTAAGTGCAACATCAAAGGAAGGTCGTTCCCCCGCTTCAACGGAACGGATGTCTTGTTCGATGGGGCTCTCATGGATTGCTCCGTTCGGAAGAACGTCGGTCAAGTGAGCGATGGTGATCCCGAGCAACGAAGCGTGGTTCAATAAGTCCTCGAGATATGTCGGTGAGAGTGTGTCATCGGCATCGACGAACGTCAAAAATTGAAACGAGGCTTTCGACATGCCTGTATTTCGCGCATGACTCGCTGAAGCGACAGGACTGTATAACAGGCGGAGCGGTAACGTCTCATAAGCACGAGCTATTTCACATGTTCCATCATCAGGACCGTTTACGACTAATATGACTTCAAACAATGTAGAGTCCAGTGTTTGGGATGACAAACTGGTTAACATGTTAGAAATATGTTCTCGACTTTGATACGCCGGTAAAATGACACTGACACCGAATGGACGATGGAGAGATCGCCGCAAATCATGTTTTGACTCATTCATCAGCATCACCTTGCAACTGAAGGGCTGCTGCTAACGCGGCATGGAGGTGGGCCTCGGTCGCTTGTTGTTTGGAGATTTCCCGACGCAAGTTTCGAATGACTTGACGATGGTTCGTCAAACGGTGTTGTAATTGCTCATTTTCAAGTTGAAGGTGCAAGTGGTCGCTCTCTAATTTTTCTTGGGCGATTAGAAGGTCATCAATCGTGTGACGCAATGAGCGGAGCTCCAATGACAAGTTTTTTGAGTTCATAATAGCCTCCTCGTTCCTTGATGGAAATTTGCTTCACTGTATAAAATTTGCTACGATACGAAAGATAATGTAAAAAAATTCGAATGTGACGTAAAAGGAGAATTCATAGACAGATGAATTATAAAAAAATTCTCAACGATTTGACAGAACACGTAGCCTGGGCGCAAAGCGAAACGCGTCGCGTGAAGGATATGAGCCATCTAGATTCTGAATCATTGAAGCGAATCAAACGGTTGCCACGACTTGATTATTCGTTGGACCAATTTAGAAAACGTAAAGAACGGGCTCCTAAGAAGTTGGAAATCGTACAAAAATATCATAATGCCAGCAATCGACATTACCTCACTCAGTTCAAACAGTCTATGGCGCTCATCGGTGAAAGTAACGGATCCCGCTATTATAAAGGATTGACGAAACCGAATGTCGCAATCGTTTGCTCTGAGTTTATGTATGAGTTTTATAAAGATGCAATGAACCTTCATTACGTCACTCCGACAAATGCGGAAGACATTTTCGCTGAACCGATCGACTTCTTCCTCATTCTAACATCTTGGAAAGGACTATATGAGGACGAATGGCGTGGGATTTCAAATCCAGACTCCGAAAAACGGGAATCACTCTATCGCATTATCGACCATGCAAAATCACGTAATGTGCCTGTTGTCATGCAATCGACAGAAGATCCGAGTAACTACTCTCGCTTTATCGGGATTGCTCAACGGAGCGATGTCATCTTTACTGGAGATGAAGGGAAAATCTCGGAGTATCAATTAGATTGCGGTCATGATCGCATCGGGGTGCTTGAGTTTGGGGTAAACCCGAAATTACACAACCCAATCGGTACGCGGTCTGTCGAGAAAATTGATGGTGCGTTGTTTGCCGGTAGTTGGATGGAGAAGTATAGCGAGCGGACTGAAGATATTATGAAGTTGTTAAACGGCGTTTTATTAGCGGATAAACAACTCGATATTATCGACCGGAACTATTCGCTTAACGACCCACGTTACCACTTCCCTGAAGAGTTTGCTCCGTACGTAGCGCCAAGCGTGAATTACGTTGAATTGCAGAAGTTGAGCAAGAGCTATGACTGGGTGTTAAACGTCAACAGCATCAAATATAGTCCGACGATGTGTGCCCGCCGTGTCTACGAATCACAGGCACTAGGCAATTTGATTTTGTCGAACTATAGTGTTGCCGTGAATAACTATTTCCCGAATATCTTTATTGCGACGAATGAGGCGGATGCGGAGTCGATCATGTCTATGTTCACTGCGGATGAACGCTATGAGCATCAAATGCATGGCGTTAGAAATGTGATGTCGCAACATACCGTATATCATCGTCTTCAAACGATTTTGAGCGCTTTAGGTCACGAAGAAGCGCAACTTGAAAAATCTGTACTCGTCGTCGGTAGTGGCCAAAACAAATTGGTGCAACGAGATTTCGAGCAACAATCGTATTCAAATAAGACGTTTGTCCGCGAAGAAGAAGTAACAGCAGAGCTAGTCGCTGCCTATGATATGGTCACGTATTTTAATGATCAATTTGCGTATGGACCTTACTATTTAGAAGATTTAGTGAATGGCTTCAAATATACGGACGTCGATTTCATCACGCAAGTCGTGTATAAAGAAGGCCATGAATGGAACGAAGGAATCGAACATGTGTACACGGATTCGTTCACGAGTCGCTACACGACACTCTATTGGACGGCGTCCGTACCTTATGACGTGATTTCGGGCCAAGAGAAGAATCATGATTTAAAAGGCTATGCCGTGGATCGGTTTAGTTTAGAACGACGGATTGCTCAAGACGAGTCTGAACATGAAATTCGCACAGACTATAAGATGACGGTCGTCATTCCGGTCTATAATAACGGAAAATACTTATACAATAAGTGTTTCTTAAGTTTAAAACGTAGCTCCATGTTTAAAGACATGGAAATTATTATCGTTGATGATGGATCATCTGACATTGAAACGATTCGTCAAATTCGTCACATCGAAGAAAATTATGCGAATGTCACGACGCATTTGTATGAGATGGGCGGTAGCGGCAGTGCGTCAAGACCACGTAACAAAGGTGTCGAGATGTCGACGACCGACTACATCGTGTTCCTGGACCCTGACAATGAAGCAACGGAAGACGGTTACGCTTTCCTCTATCAACTGATGGAGCAAGATCCAGACCTCGATTTTGCAACCGGTCACATGAAAAAATTAGCGGAGAAAGAATCGCCAATCATGTTACCTAAGTCGTATCAGCAAGATCAACTTGTGTTGAATGATCCTCGCCAATACCTACTGGATCATAATTTCAGCGTGCAGAGTATCCAGGCGATGGTGATTCGAAAATCATTCATTGAAGCTCATCAACTTGAACAAGTTGTAGGGGCGGTTGGTCAAGATTCGTTATTCTTTACGGAAATGATGCTCAAAGCCAAAAAAGTCTTATTGGTGAATAAAGTGATTCATGATTACTATGCAGCAGTGAGCGGGTCGACCGTGAATGCGATTACCACCAAATATTTTGAAAAGTGTCTGTTGCGTGAAGAAGCACGGGCGAAAGTATTCAAGGAAGAACATGTGCTTGACGCCTTCAACAGTCATCGTTTCGAAGTGTTCTTTGAACTTTGGTATTTGCGCCACTTGAAGCGGAGTAATCTACAAGACTTCAAGCACAATGTCACGATCTTGTATAAAATCTATGAATTGTTCCGCCCAGAGACATTGAAAAACGAAAAGGTAGCCACATTTGTCGAATTGTATGAGAAGAACAACTTAGAACAATTGGCGAAACAATTTGGACCTGAGCAATGAATATGGAGGAACGAGCAATGAATGAACAGAATGATGTGTCAACCTTACAGCGTGAAAACCAACAGTTGCGTGAAGAGAAAGTGACAGTCGAGATGGAAAAAGAAGTGATTTTCAATCACTATGAAGAATTATTGAAACGCTATGAAACATTATCCGCGCTGTCTCAACATATGGCGAAAGAGCTTTCTGAAATTGCGCCACGTTATGAAGCGTTGAACAAATCCAAACTAACCAAAGTGACCCGGAAGTATTGGGAATTGAGACGGAAATTGCGTCGGAAGTGACTCGGGTCGTTGTGTGACAGGATAGACATGACTTTGTTATTAGTTTGTAGTTGCTTCTAAATATGGCGCGGAGTATAATTGCTATTGTTTTAACGAAGAGAAAAAAATAGTATATGAAGCAATTCATTAAAAATGAACAGTACTTTGGAGGTAACGACAATGAAAGTTTGTACGATCGGATTAGGATATATTGGACTCCCAACATCAGCAGTATTTGCACAATATGGAGTAGACGTCGTTGGTGTGGATATCCATCAATCGGTTGTCGATAAATTGAACCGTGGAGAAATTCACATCGAAGAGCCTGGTCTTGGAGATGTTGTTAAATCTGTGGTCGAAAACGGTAAATTCCGTGCTTCAATGGAACCGGAAAAAGCGGATGCTTTTATCATTGCGGTACCAACACCAAACAATGATGACGAGCATAAATCATGTGATTTAACGTATGTCCTAGATGCGACAAAACGTGTCTTACCTCATGTAGAAAAGGGGAACGTCATCATTGTCGAATCGACAATCGCTCCACGTACGATGGATGACTTTGTGAAGCCACTCGTAGAAGAAGCAGGGTTTGTAGTCGGAGAAGATATCTATCTTGTTCACTGCCCAGAACGCGTTCTTCCAGGCCAAATCCTTCATGAACTTGTTCATAACAACCGTATCGTCGGTGGATTGACGCCAGCATGTGCCGAAGCAGGAGCTCGTGTATACGGCACATTTGTTGAAGGTGAAATCATTAAAACAGATGCTAAAACGGCAGAAATGTCGAAGTTGATGGAAAATACGTTCCGCGACGTCAACATCGCCCTTGCGAATGAACTCGCTAAAGTATGTAACGCCCTCGACATTAACGTTCTCGACGTGATTGAAATGGCGAACAAACATCCACGCGTTAATCTTCATAGCCCAGGACCAGGTGTTGGTGGACACTGTCTCGCTGTAGATCCGTACTTCATCGTAGCGAAACAACCTGAACTTGCGAAAATCATCAAATTGTCACGCGACACGAACGTATCGATGCCTGCATACGTTGTTGAAAACGTTCAAAAACTTGTTGGCGACTCGAAAGATGCCAAGGTTGCTGCTTTCGGCGTAACGTACAAAGGTAACGTGGATGACATGCGTGAAAGTCCTGCGGTCGAGATTATCGAATTGATGCTCGAACAAGGAATGAATGTCGCTGTGCATGATCCGCACGTAGAAGTTTCATCATCGAAGCACTTTGATCTCGTTTCAAAAGAAGCTGCGTTACAAGATGCAGACATCGTCCTCATCTTAGTCGATCACAATGAATTCAAAGAATTGAACTTTGCTGAGTTGACATCAATGATGCGTCGTCCAATGATTTTTGACACACGAAATATTGTTAAAGCCGACCAAGATGAACAAGTCGATGTCGTGAATTACGGCAACCTCTATTCTTTTGTGAAAAAGGCTAATCTCACTGTCTGAGAGGTGGGCTTATGTTAAAAGCTCCTAAGCAAATATATTCTGAAATTCGGGAGAGTCTCTATTTAATATTGAGACTCTCTATGTATGAAACAAAAAGTATGTATTCGATGCAATACTTAGGGTTTCTTTGGGAATTAGTGACACCGATTCTTCAAATCTCGGTCTACTGGTTTGTGTTTGGTTTCGGTATCCGAGAAGGAAGAGATATAGATGGTGTCGCGTTCTTACCATGGTTGGTCAGCGGAATCATTGTATGGTTTTTTATCAGCCCAGCAATTACGACAACTGCCCGTTCCGTGTACTCGCGGATCGGGCTCGTTTCTAAAATGAGCTTCCCCCTCAGTACGATTCCGGCATACGTTTTATTATCGTTGCTCTATCGACACTTCGGGATGATTCTTGTCAGTTTCGTTTTGCTTGCCTTCTTTGGTTACTACCCAGGATTGCATACGTTCTGGTTGATTTATTTGTTAATTAGCGCTGTCGCCTTGCTTTACGCGCTCGCACTGTTGACATCAGCTTTAACAACGATCATTCGCGATTTGCAAAACTTGCTCATGTCCGTTATGCGTATGATGCTTTATTTAACACCGATTTTTTGGTTACCTACGGGTTGGGTTCAACAAGTACTTCAATTGAATCCCCTTTATTACCTCGTAGAAGGCTATCGCTCTATGTTTTTAGGCACGGATTGGATTGTGGAAAATTGGGAATGGGGCTTCTACTATTGGGGCATCGTCCTCATTTTGTTCTTCGTAGGCTCGAATGTGCATATGCGTTTCCGTCGTTACTTTATCGATTACATTTAAGGAGGGTATCTGATGACGTCACAAGTGAAATTTGAAAATGTTTCTAAGCGCTATACCCTCTATCGAAAACAGAGTGATAAATTAAAAGAGATTTTTACAGGGAAGACGAATGGCACACAATTTTACGCGCTTCGAAACGTTAGCTTTGAGGTTCCTCCTGGTGAGGTCGTTGGGATCATTGGAATTAACGGTTCAGGTAAGTCTACCATGTCCAATTTGTTAGCGGATGTCATGCCTCCGACACACGGACAAATCACATTGCGCGGGAAAACCGCACTGATTGCGATTTCGTCTGGACTAAACGGTCAACTCACCGGCATGGAGAATATTGAGCTGAAAGGCTTGATGCTCGGGATGAGTAAAGAGCAAATTGCAGCATTGACACCTGAAATCATCGATTTTGCCGATATCGGGGAATTCATTCATCAGCCTGTAAAAACCTATTCAAGCGGAATGAAATCACGTCTCGGATTTGCCATCTCGATTAATATCGATCCTGACATTTTAGTCATTGATGAGGCTTTATCTGTCGGTGACCAAACGTTTACTGACAAATGTCTAACAAAAATGAATGAATTTAAAGACCAAGGGAAGACGATTTTCTTTATCAGTCATTCCGTTTCTCAAGTAAAACAGTTTTGTACACAGGCTCTATGGTTAGAGTATGGAGAAATTCGTGAATATGGTCCTGTCGAAGAAATTGTCGGAGAATATAACAAGTTCTTAAAATGGTATCGTCAATTAACCAAATCCCAACAAAATCAATATAAAGAAAGTAAATTGACGCAACGTACGACAATCGTCGACTCGAATGATTTAGGTGAAACGATTGTCTTACCAAGAACTCAACAAACAAAGGAGATGACGGGATGATTAAGGTAATGACTGTTTTTGGAACACGTCCTGAAGCAATCAAGATGGCCCCACTCGTACTTGAATTGAAGAAACGTGAAGGGGTAGAGCCGATTGTTGTGGTAACAGCACAGCATCGACAAATGCTTGATCAAGTCTTAAACTTATTTAAAATCACACCGGATTACGATTTGGATATCATGAAGGACAAACAAACGTTGTTTGACGTGACGACACGGGTCCTTCATGGGATGGACAATGTCATCAAAGAAGCAAAACCGGACATCGTGCTCGTGCATGGTGACACGACGACGACATTTGCGACTTCACTCGCGGCCTTTTACAATCAAACGGCTGTCGGGCATGTCGAAGCAGGTCTTCGGACTTACAACTTATACTCTCCGTTCCCAGAAGAAGCGAACCGACAGCTAACGGGTGTATTGGCAAATCTTCATTTCGCGCCGACCGATGTTTCAGCGGGTAACTTAATTTCTGAAGGTAAGCAACAGGACATGATTTACGTGACCGGGAACACGGCGATCGATGCGTTGAACACAACGGTAAATGATTCGTACACGAACCCGATCCTTGATGAGATCACTGCACAAGGACGTCGTCTTGTCTTGTTGACGGCCCACCGTCGTGAAAACCTCGGAGAGCCGATGCGCAATATGTTCCGTGCCGTGCGTCGTCTCATTGAAAAATATGATGATATCGAAGTGGTCTATCCGGTCCACATGAACCCAGTTGTTCGTGAACTAGCGAATGAGATTCTTCACGACCTAGACCGCGTGCAATTGATCGAGCCACTCGACGTCTTCGACTTCCACAACTTTGCGGCGAAATCACATTTGATTTTAACCGATTCAGGCGGAGTTCAAGAAGAAGCCCCATCACTCGGCGTACCGGTCCTCGTTCTACGTGACACGACGGAACGACCAGAAGGTGTTGCAGCAGGTACGCTTAAGCTCGCAGGTACCGAGGAAGAAACCATTTTTGGATTAGCAGACGAATTGCTATCTGATGAGAAGAAGCATCACGATATGTCGATCGCTTCAAACCCATACGGAGATGGACAAGCTTCAGCACGCATTGTTGATGCGATTTTGACGCACTTCAATAAATAAGTCCTCTCATGAAGGAGTAATCACTATGATGATTCGTAAACGATATATCCGTCCAGCTATTTACCACTATTTTCCGATGGGTGATAAAGAAATGATGCACGCAACGGAAGAACAGTACCGGACAAAAATCAGTTTTCGCGATTACGAGGCATCTTCCTCGTTGTACGTTCAAATGTTCGATCAAAAATTTGACGTGCCACCGAGTAAAATTTATCGTCCTGATGCAAAATTGATGGATGCCAATCGTTTACTCGTGGAAGGCAGTTTTGAAGCGAATCTTCCGATTGGAACGCGCATTGAAGTCTACTATATGCAATACAACAAAACGAAACGGATTGTGAACTTGAAGAAACGGTACAATTTGAAGAGCGATACATTCTCATTCCGAGAGGAAATCGAATTGGAAAAAGGTGCTGAGTTCTTTAAACTCGCATTCAAGTTTTATTTGACCGACTCATCGTATGAAGAGCCATATATCGTGATGAATGACGCATGGCTCTCCTTGTTCGCAGATGAACCATTAGATGAGAAGGATGAGGAAGACGAGGAGGACGACGCACATGTTATTTAGTTCATCGGTATTTCTGTTTTATTTCTTACCGATTGTGCTTGGTTTGTACTTCGTGTCTCCCCGTTTTTTAAAGAACTTCGTATTGCTCGCGGCAAGCTTGTTCTTCTATGCATGGGGCGAGCCAAGGTTCGTCATGATTATGCTCGTCTCCATTTTGATGAACTATATGTTCGGGCTTTGGGTCGATCGATACCGACATGACGCCAAGCGTTTAAAAGCGACGATGGTTGCGATGGTCTTAGGAAATATCGGTATGCTTGGCGTCTTTAAATATGCCAGTTTTTTCGTGGAAAACACGAATTCGCTGTTCGGTCTGAATTTGAATGATCCAGAAATCCCGTTACCAATCGGGATTTCATTCTTTACGTTCCAAGCGATGAGTTACGTCATCGATGTGTATCGGAAAGACGGAAAAGTTCAAAAGAATCCACTAGACTTGGCGCTCTATATCGCATTATTCCCGCAGTTGATTGCCGGCCCGATTGTTCGTTATCAAACAGTGGCCGATGAAATCAATGATCGTCGCGAAACGTTGGACGATTTCGTTTCGGGCATTCAACGGTTCGTCATTGGACTCGGTAAGAAAATGATTTTAGCAAATAGTTGTGGCTATGTAGCAGACCAAGTGTTCAATAGCCCAGCAGGCGAAATTTCAACGACGTTAGCATGGATTGGTATTATCGCATATTCGTTACAAATATATTTTGATTTCTCGGGTTATTCAGATATGGCAATCGGACTTGGCCGGATGTTTGGTTTTCACTTTCTTGAAAACTTCAATTATCCGTACATCTCAAAATCAGTCTCAGAGTTTTGGAGAAGATGGCACATTTCACTCGGAAGTTGGTTTCGGGACTATGTCTATATTCCGTTGGGTGGAAATCGTTCCGGCCCGTGGAAGACTTATCGTAACTTAGCGATTGTGTGGACGCTTACTGGAGTATGGCACGGTGCAAGTTGGACGTTCGTCGCTTGGGGTGCCTACTATGGGATTTTCATCATGCTTGAACGAGCATTTCTCGGGAAATGGTTGGCACGGATTCCAGCTGCCTTGGCGCATCTATTTACATTGTTTGTAGTTGTCATCGGTTGGGTATTCTTCAGAGCAGACAATTTCCCATACGCCATCGAGTATTTGCAAACGATGTTCGCGTTAAATAACACGCCGTTGTTTGATTCGACGTCTCAGTTTTATTTAATGCAGTATGGAGCTGTATTGTTAATCGCTATGATTGCGGCTACACCGATTCCGAAATGGCTGACGATGAAGGTTCTAAAATATGAGGTCGAATCTACGAATGTCTCGTATCGAATCTTTACAGGTTTGATTCGAGCAGCAGGGATTTCTCTTTTATTCGTCATCTCCATTTCATTTATCGTGTCCAGTACCTTCAATCCGTTTATTTACTTCCGTTTTTAATCAAAGAGGAGTGCTGATATGCCAAACTTAAAATTATCTGATGACAGAGGCCGGAGTCCTAAAGCGAGAAAAGGTCAAAAATCATCTACGGTGATCAATCTATTGATTATGATGATTTTTCTTGGCACCCTTTTGTTAGGTCTTGCCGTGTATACATTAGGAGATGACCGTGAAATCTCTCACGTCGAAGGCCGTGAATTGGCTCAAAAACCAGACTTTTCTTTTACTAGTCTCTTTGAAGGTGACTATACGGAGCAATTTGAAACGTATACGAACGACCAAGTGTTTCAACGCGATCGTTGGGTATATATTAACGGTTTTGTGAGGAAAAATGGATTGCTTCAGCCGCTGAGTAACGGCATCTATGGTCTTCCAAGTGGCATGTTGCTTGAACCGGCTGAGAAAGTTCAGAATTTCGATGGGTTCAAAGAACCGTTCGGTCAATTTTCAAATGACATGAAACAAGCACAGGTACCAGTCTGGTTCGCATCAGCTCCTAGTAAGGCATCTTTTGCGGATGCACAAGGACTGATTCCGAGTCATATCCCTTCGTACAATGATGAATCGCGAAAGGTCATGCATGGGGTTTTAGATGAAGTCGGGATTGAAGTGATTGATTTGTATGATTCATTAAAGGAAAACGATATAGAAGATGTTTACTTTAAAACAGATCATCACTGGTCAATCAATGGAGCCTATGTAGGATATGAGCAAATTATGTCCACGCTTCAACAAGAGTTTCCGGAATTAGAGACGTTACCGAAAGAACATTGGGAGTCAAAAAGCATGACCACTCCTTATTATGGGACGTACGCGCGAAAAGCTTCGCTTCCTTACGTGAAATCAGCAGATTATTTAGAGTACTGGGAGCCGACGGAAGGGTTTAATTCGCAAGTGTGCATGAGTTTTGAGTCATGCAACCGCGAAGTGATCGATCGAAATGAATTGAAAAAGACAGATCCGTTTGAAGATTACTATGGTGTGTTCATGGGTGGAAATTACAGCCACTTAAAAATCGAGCAAAAAAGTAAAACGAATGATCGTCATATCGTTGTCCTAAAAGATTCTTACGCCAATCCATTGCTCGGGTTGTTAGCGGAGTCCGTTGGAGAAATTACCGTGTTTGATGTGCGGTATACAAAGGATATCGATATTTCAGAATATATCGTTGAAGAAGACGTAGATGGTGTCATGTTCATGCACAATGACGTCATTAGTGGACTAGCTGAAGATTATTCGAATAGTTTTTAATGTTCACAACGTGCCAATCATCCACGCGATGATTGGCCTTTTTTAATGAAGACCAGCTATACTAACAGGTAGGCAGGTGAATCAAGTGAAACGACGACATGCAGACGGCACGTATCGTTACGTCCTCGTTCTCGGTGCGAAAGTAAATGGGATTCAACCGTCTCGTGCTTTATTGCACCGGATTGAAGCGGCGGCTGCGTATGCGAACAAGCATCCACACATCGAGCTGATTGCTTCCGGCGGACAAGGACCCGACGAAGGGATGGCCGAGGCGCGCGTCATTGAACGAGAGTTAATGAAACGTGGCGTTGATGAGGCGCGAATCCATGTGGAAGCAGACTCGACATCGACGTACGAGAATTTTTTGTTCAGCCGTTCGATTTGGGATGGAGAGCCTGGGTTGACGATTGTTACGAACGACTTTCACGTCAGGCGAGCCCAACTCGTCGGTAAGCTGTATTTTGGACTTGCGACCGATGCGCTCTATGCGAAGACGCCGGCGGCAACGAAATGGAAGTACGTCGTTCGCGAACAGCTGGCCTATGTAAAATTGTTCATCAACTATATGCGCTGGAAATGGCGGCCATGACAAAAGGGACTTCATCGCGAAGTCCCTTTTTCGTGTGATCACGTACCGATAATCATTCCACCGATGACGCCGACGATGACGAGCGCCCAAGGCGGCATTTTCCAATACGCGATCATGGCGAACAAGAAAGCTGCGAAGACGAAGTCGACCGCACCATTCACCGTGCTCGTGAAAATCGGCTGATAGAAGGCAGCGATCAAAATCCCAACGACGGCAGCGTTGACCCCGATGAGTGCACCGGCGACTTTCGGGTTGCGACGGAGCGCATCCCAAAACGGCAAGGCGCCGAGAATCAACAGGAACGCCGGCAAGAAGATCGCGAACGTGGCGAGCAGTCCGCCCGGGACGCCGTTGATGACGGTCCCGAGATAGGATGCGAACGTGAAGAGTGGTCCTGGTACGGCTTGAGCGGCCCCGTAACCGGCGAGAAACGCCTCTTCGCTCAAGAAGCCGGCCGGCACGAGTTCACGCTCGAGGAGCGGCAAGACGACGTGGCCACCGCCGAAGACGAGGGCCCCGGCGCGGTAAAAGCTGTCGAACATGGCAATCGATTGATGTTCGATTGTCTCCCGTAAAATCGGCAAGATGACTAGGAGCGCTCCGAACAGACTAAGGAGTGTCGCCCCGAGCCGTTTCGAGAGCGGGAACGAAGCCGATTTGACGTCGAGGTTTTGTGGTTTGAACAGCAAGAACCCGGCCAGACCCGCTAGCAAGATGACGAGCACTTGGCTATAGGTTGTCTGCCACAACAAGACCCCTGCGAGCGCGAAAAACGCGATCGTCCGTGTCTTTGCGTCCGGTGTCAGTTTGCCGGCCATGCCGAGAATGGCATGGGCGACGATCGCGACGGCGACGACTTTCAGTCCATACAGCCAGCCCGCGTCCGAGACGTCAAAACCAGATACGAGCAAAGCGAATAAGATGAGTGCGATGACGGACGGTGACGTGAAGCCGATGAACGATGTGATGCCACCAAGGATGCCACCGCGGACGATCCCGATGCCAATCCCGACCTGGCTGCTGGCCGGGCCCGGCAAGAACTGACAAAGGGCGACGAGGTCGGCGTAGGCACGCTCGTCCATCCACTTGCGGCGACGAACGTACTCTTCATGGAAGTAGCCGAGGTGGGCGACCGGTCCGCCGAACGAGGTCAGGCCGAGCCGGGTCGATACGAATAAAATCTCAAGTAACGTCTTAAACGTTACACGTTGGTTAGACATGTGATTCACTCCTTAATTTCCTTGAACAGTTCATACGCTTTTTGACGGGCTTCAGCCAACACGCCGATCCCTTTTTCCGTCGTCGTGTAATTTTTGCGGATATGTCCATCGACGAGTTCATTCGTTCGGACGAGCAGGCCGTCCTGTTCCATGCTGTGTAAAATCGGATAGAGCGTGCCGGCACTGATCGAGTAGCCATGCTCTCGAAGTTCTTCGACCATCCACGCCCCATATACCGGATGTTCGGCAGCATGGTGCAAAATATGAATGTGAATGAAACCGAGGAACAACTTTCGAAGGACGCGGTCTTCCACGTTCATCATCTCCTTAAAATCGGTTTTCGATATCGGTTTTCGTAATGATGTTAACAAGAGGGAACGAATGATGCAACCCTCGAGGTGTCCTTTACAGAAACTTAATGTGCGCATATTCTGAAGAATTAAATCGGGAAATCTAGGGAATATATCCAAAATGGGGTAAACTTAAGGACATAATCCATCGCGAGGAGGAGTTACCGTGCTGAACCAGGATAAATGCCATGAATCTCTATTACGTCATTTGCCCCAAGGCTATGTCGAGTTCAAGGTTCTTTACGATGAGTCGAATCGCCCTGTCGATTATGTGTTCGTGGATGTGAACGAGTCATTTGAA
This sequence comes from Exiguobacterium sp. SL-9, assembly GCF_004336985.1. Classification (GTDB taxonomy): domain Bacteria; phylum Bacillota; class Bacilli; order Exiguobacteriales; family Exiguobacteriaceae; genus Exiguobacterium. The sequence goes on along the minus strand of NZ_SJUO01000002.1, from coordinate 666,068 downwards.
CGGATTATGCAGTCAAATCGGCGACGATTTATCGGTGGGCGGGTCACAGAGATTTTAAAAGACTTTGAATATAGTGAACGGGAGTGGATTGATCAAATCGCGAAATCGATAACGAGTGATGAATCGATTTCCTTTGAACATTATTCGCGTCGCAACCAAGCCTGGTTTGAGCTGAGTATCTTCAGTGAAAGAGCCGATTATATCTCCGTGATTTTTCACGATATTACGTCATATAAACAAGAAAACAATGCGTTGAAACAACTCGTGAACGTGTCACAGCGCTTCATCTCGAGTGGGCGCGATTTATTGATGAACCAACAGTTTTTAGATCAAATTCGTGAGTTCACTGGCGCTAAGGCGGTCGCCCTCAATTTAATGAATCCAGACGGGAAAACGTATTCGACCGTCGCCTTGAGCGGATTGAACGAGACGGTTGAGCGGAGCTTAGATGTGTTAGGGTTTCATCCGGTAGGGAAAAAATGGGGTGTGTATCCCGAGCATATTCGATTGAATGAAGCGGTCAATCCGATTGTATACGATCAGATTGAAGCGTTGACAGAAGGGATTTTACCGAGGCGGCTCGTCAAAAATCTCGTTCGCATTTTTGATCTTGGTCAAGCCATCATCTTTAAGATTGAAAAGGACGACGTCTTTTATGGCGACTTGACGATTGTCATGAATGCGAACCGTCAGGCGAATCGTCTTGGTTTGGTCGAACTTTACATTCACCATATCCTCGCACAGATGACACCAGACCATGATCCAGAAGAAGTGAAAGAATCGATGTTCAACGGATTCGCCACGGTCGATTTGGAATGCATCATGTCGTTGAGCACTCGAGATGTCTTGTATTTGAACAAAACATGGGAGCGGGTGCTCGGGCATTCGCTTGAAGAGTTAGAGAACATGAAGTTCCTCAGTCTTGTTCATCCCGATGATCGGGAGAAAACCGAGGCTGCGTTTGATGAATTATCACAAACAGGCGAACTGTTCCGTTTCGTCAATCGCTATCGGACGATTGACGAAGATTATCGCTCCATTGAGTGGCATTGCAAAGTTCAAGGGAACTATATTTATGCGGTTGCCAAGGATGTGACGGAGCGGGTTCAACTCGAGCAAAAACTTGCCGACCGAGACCGGCTGCTCACAAAGTTGTCTGATCAAATCCCAGGGGCCATTTATCAGTTTGAATTGAAGCAAGATGGCTCTTTTTCGTTCCCATTCTTTAGTCGAGGTTTCGAAGAAATGATTGGCATTTCGTCCGAAGAAGTGAAAGCTGACGCAAACACAGTATTTGCGAAGATGCACCCGGAGGACTATCCATATGTCATGGCGAGTATCGACGAGTCTTATCGCAACTTAACGATTTGGGATGCCGAGTTTCGAATCGTCACCGACGAAGGACGCACGGTTTGGATTTTAGGCTCTTCACGACCTGAACAGTTATCAGAAGGTCACGTCCTTTGGCACGGATACATTGGTGATGTGACAGATAAAAAGAAATATGAGATGGAAATCGAATATTTAAGTTATCATGACCAATTGACTGGCGTAAAAAATCGTCGCTATTTTGAAGAGGCGCTTTTGACTTATGATACCGAAGAATTTTATCCGCTCGCGTTGATTATCGTCGATATTAACGGTCTCAAGCTCACAAATGATGCTTTCGGTCATCTCGTCGGCGATCGACTCTTAATTGAAGCGTCAGAGGTTTTAAAGAATGAGGTACGGAATCAAGACACGATCGCGCGGATCGGTGGTGACGAGTTCGTTATCATTTTGCCAAATACGGAACTCCATGAGGCGAAGTATTTGTCAGAACGATTGAGCCGTTTGTTATTGGCACGCTCGATTGAAGGGTTACCTATCTCGGCCTCGTTCGGTCAAGCCGTGAAACTGGATGACTCGCTCCCGATGACCGAAGTGTTCAATTTTGCCGAAGATACGATGTATCATCATAAAGTATCGGAAAAACAAAGCCGGCGCCACCACTCGATTCAGTTGATCATGCGGACGCTCTATGAGAAAATCCCGCGTGAGGAAGCGCACTCGCAACGAGTGGCGGAGCTTGCCGGTAAGCTTGGGGAAGCGATGTATTTATCGAGCTCCGAAGTAAACGAGTTGAAAACGGCGGCGATCTTACACGATATCGGAAAAGTTGCCATCAGTAACGATATCCTGGACAAGTCGACCGCTTTGACAGAAGCGGAGTGGCTTGAGATTAAACGTCACCCCGAAGTCAGTTATAATATTTTGAACACGGTTCCTGAGTATGGGACTTTGTCACAAATCGTTTTGGCTCATCATGAGCGATGGGACGGAAAAGGGTATCCGAAAGGAATTCGCGGGACGGATATTCCACTCGCCTCACGCATTATTTCAATCGCCGATACGTTCGACGTTATGGTGACGGGTCGACCGTACCGGCAAGCGAAGACGCTTGACGAAGCGCTAGCTGTGATTGAAGAGGAAGCGGGTCGTCAATTCGATCCTCAACTCGTGGAAGTCTTTTTCCAAAAGGTCGTTCCAACGTTACAACATTAAAAGATGAGACGCTCTGATCGAGTGTCTCATCTTTTTTGATGTCATGTGAGCGGTCGTTTTTTCAATACGATGACCGTTACCGTTAATACGACGAACGTCATACTGATCATCATGAGAACGGATCGGATTGGAAAATGGTCTTCATACATTTGTGCGACCCCATAGTTGAACCAGTACGTCGGCAAGAAGCGTCCGACGACTTGGAGCGTATCGGGTAGCCACGTCAGGCTGATAAAAGCGCCCCCCGTGATGGCAGCGGCCATCGTCACCGACGTTTGCCAAATATTCGCTTTCTCTCGATTCGTCGCCAAGATGGCGATGAGTGAACCGATGGCGAGGCAGACGAATAAATAGACGATGAACAACAGGGTGAGGACAGGCAGGTGGGCGAGAATGTCTTGTCGATAAAGTACGGCGCTGAAAGCGAGCAGCATGAGCACGTAGAGCAGTCCGACGGCGCAAAACGACAAGAACAGCGAACCGATGTAACGCCGTGGTGTGACCGGGGCCGCGAATAGACGCGAGTAAATCTTTTCGTCCCGGTCGTCGGCGACGAACAAAGGGATAAACTGTAAGAACGCCGACATCATGACGAACGATAAGAGACCGAGGAACGCCTGCGTCCGCGCCGTCGTCGCCACGCTCTGTTGGAACGGCTCACTCGAGAGGGTATAGCCGTTCTCGGTCTCGCGTTCGGCGAGTTCGGTGAAACGTTCCTCGTCAAACTCACTTGCGATCAATAGTTGTCGCTCACGGGACAGATATGAATTGAGTGCCTGCTCGATCAAGGCGGCGTCACTTCCCTCGGTCGCGCTGAAAGATAATCGCGGCGTCTCACCATTCAAGAGCGCCTCGGTGAATCCGTCCGGGATCGTTAACACGACATCTTGTCCTTGGAGTAACGCCTCATCCGCCTCGTCCGTATCAAGCGGGGTCACCGAACCGAATCGTCCTGCTTCTTCAATCACGCGACCAGCGAGTGTCCCGCCGTCCCGGTCGAGAATGCCGATCGAGGCGTTCAAGGCGGACGTCGAGTTGAGGAAAGACAGGATGAGAGCAAATCCGAACATCGAGACGAACGTGAACACCCAGAGCCCTTTTTTCCGGAGCATGCGTTTGGCGACATGCCTAAATAGCACCACGGCGATCTCCCCCTTTCCATAGCAACAGACTGAGGGCGGCTAAGACGAACAAATGGATGGCGAGCCAGCCGAGGCTCTGCCAAAACACGGCCGTGTCACCACCGCGTAGGAGCACCTGAAGTATCCCTTCCCGCATGAAGATCGGCATAAAGACGTACTGGGCCCATGGCGCGACGCTCAGTGTCACTTGGTCGAAACCGGGGACGTAGCCGCCGGAGAGAATCATGATGATGGCGACGAACCCGTTGACGATCGCGTCTTTCGTCGCGCGCGAGATACGGGGCAAGCTCGATATGAAGAAACCGAACGCGGTGCCATATAAAGCGAGGGCGAGCCAAGATAGGAACAATAGACTGAAGTGAACGTAGTCGAGTGAGAAGCTACGATACACGAAGTGACTGAACCAAAACACGAGCACGAGTTGCAGGAAGATGAGGGTGTACCGGCTTAAGCTTCGGGCCAGGCGATGCTCAATCCGTTTGACGGGGGCGGCTTGAATCCGAAGATAGCTCCCGGTCATCGGCTGCTCCTCGCTAAGCATGCCCGTGATATAGAAAGCACCGAATAGCGCCGTCATGATGGAAATCGTGACGGTGAAATATTCGAGCGACGTCGGGGTTCGTCCTGACAAGTCGACGCTCTCGCTGTCGATGAACGTCTCAGGCGTGAACGGGGAGGAGACGCCCGCCTCGGCGAGCGTGATTTGCTGATTGGCGACGTCCGTGTATTGTCGAAGAATAGCTTCGATGACATCGAACTCGATCGTTGACGGTTCCTCGTAAAGAAGACGGACATCGGGACCGTCCAAATGGAGGATGACGTCGGCGTCACCATCGTTCACGCCGGTCTCGGCAGCGGCGATGCTATCGTACGGGACGAGATTGATGAATGCTTTGATGTCGTCGTCGGCGAGGAACGTCTCGAGCGGCACCCGGTAATCGTCGGTCGACTGCTCGACGTAAGCGACGTCCGTGACCGGGAGTGAGAAGTTACTGTTGAAGATGGCTGACAGCATCGTGCCGAGTCCAAAGATGAGAATGATCGGGAAGATGAGCATCCAAAACAGGGTCGAGCGGTCACGCAGTTGTTGTTTGACATCGAATTTGATGAACGTCCAAAGTTTCATCGCGCTCACTCCCTCAGCGTCTTACCGGTCAGGGCCAGGAAGACGGTGTTGAGTGACGGGCGGTCGACCGTGATCGAGGTGAAACGGATCTGCTCGTCGTGAAGCACGTCAAGGAGTGGGGCGAGTGGGGTATCTTTCTCGAGCGACACGTCAAGAAAAGGTTCATCGTAATCGACTTTCTTCACCCGATCAAGCGACTCGAGTCGTTCCAAGAGGCCAGGGGTGAGGGCGTCGACTTTAATCCGAGCCGTCTCAAGCGTCATGACTTGATCTTTCAGTTCATCTTGCGTCCCCTCCGCGATAATCCGTCCCTCATCGACGATGGCGACACGGTCGCAGAGCATCTCGACTTCCTCCATATAATGGGACGTATAGATGATTGTCGCCCCGCGTCGATTCAACTCGCGGATATTCTCGAGGATCGTGTTACGTGACTGCGGGTCGATGGCGACGGTCGGCTCATCCATAAAGATGAGTTCTGGTTCATGGACGATGCCGCAGGCGATGTTGAGACGACGAAGGAGCCCCCCGGATAGTTCCGGCGGACGTTTCTTTTGGTGCGGGGTGAGTTCGACGAAATCGAGGGCGGCCACGGTCTTTTGTTTCGCCTCGGCCGGCTTGAAGCCGTACAGTTCGGCGAAAAATTGGATGTTCTCGAAGACGGTCAGCTGATCGTACACGGAGACGTGCTGTGGGACGATGCCGACGCGTCGTTTGATCGTCAGTTCGTCCTTTGGCATCGAGTGGTCGAAGATTTGGATCGAACCGCTGTCGGCAGGATATAAGTTCAGCATGACCGAGATGGCGGTCGTCTTACCGGCCCCGTTCGGTCCGAGTAGGCCGAATAGTTCGCCGGATTCGACGTGAAGTGAAAAGTCGTTTAAGGCAATCGTCTCACCGAACCGTTTCGTGACATGGTCGAGGGCGATGATAGACACGTTGACGCAACTCCTTTCAATTCAAGAACGTGAAATAGCGTACAAGGTTTTGTTCCCGTTTGCAGGAATTTCCGAACCCGTTGCCGAATGAAATATAATAGTCGAATTATTCAGACAATTAATGGGAGTCGAAGTGAGGGATCGTGATGAAAAAGTGGCAGTTCAATAAAGAAGAGTCGAGTGAGAAGTTTCCAGATGAGATGGCGTGGGCGTTGTTTTGTACGGTCGAGCCAAAGCGGATGGACACGACACTCCCGTTCTATTATGACGAATCGGTGTTCCGCTTCTCGAACGGAACGGAGTCGTTCTACTTCAAAATCTCACCGAGTTATCATGAGTTCGAAGTGAACGTCAAAGACGCGTCGGGCGAGTTGCTTTACTATCAGTTGCTGCGAACGGTCGGGAAAGTGGAAGTGCTCGAAGATCGACGTGACCACGGCGAGCTGTTGATCGTCATGAACGAAGATCGGAATCGTACGGTGACGACGATTGAACTGACCGTCCGTCCCCGGTTCCGGGTGCTCGTCAAAGAGCACTATGTTTGAGTTTTCCTCAGAGTGGTACATCAATTAGACATGATATCACGAGGAGGAGATTTAGATGAAAGACGGACTCAACAAAAAAGTCGATGGTTTGATTGATAAAGCGGCAGGAAAAGCGAAAGAAGCGGTCGGCAAAGCGTCGGACAATCAATCGCTCAAACGTGAAGGGCAAAAAGATCAAGTGAAGGGGACGGCCAAAGAGAAGACGGGTCAAGCCCAACAAAATCTTGAAAGTCTGAAAGACGAACGCCGCTAAGCAAAGGGAAGTCGCAATCCATGCTACTTCCCTTTTTTCATTTGGTCAAAAGACTTGGACGTGAATCGTCGATTCTAATGCGTTCTTAAGGTGAGACAGCAAGGTGGGTAGCTGACAAAAACGAAAGAAGTAAAAGCTAAACTAGCGTATCCTTTAGTGAATTGTAGGTATATCATTTTATCGGGGAATTGGTCTGGAGTGAAAAGGAGAAACGAAATGAATTACGAGTTATTAGAAACAAGAACTCACGCCATTGCTTCCCGGATTCAACAGTTGGGTGGAGATGTTCAGGAAGTTGTAGTTGAAAACCCCATTTCTGAAGAGCAAATTTTTCAAATGGAGAAACGGCTTGGAGTCCAGTTGCCCGAGAGTTTTAAACGTGTTTTACAAGAGTTTTCTGGGGGATTCAGCTTTTATTGGTCTCTGCCTGAGGATTTAGTCACCCCACACGAGTTTAGAGATTCGGTTAGTAGCAACTTTCATTGGAGTATAGAAAGCCTTCCGCGATTGGAAGAAGAACGAAAAGAGTGGGTCAATCAAGTGTTTCCAAATGCGGAAGATAAGTACGACAAAATTTGGCACAACAAGCTCGTCTTTTGTGAAGTCGGAAATGGAGATTACATTGCCTTTGACTTAATAGACAGTCTCGATGAAGCTCCAATTATCTATTTGAGTCATGACGATGGAGAAGGCCATGGCTATCGATTAGCAAACACTTTCATTGAACTCATTGAAAGTTGGTCAAGCTTAGGATTTGTAGGATGTGAAGATAATCAGTGGCTCCCTTTTACAATGAATTCAACAAGCGGCATTCTAGCTGAGGGGGAGACTGCCAACCGATTTAAAAATTGGTTAGGACTAAATTTTTAAAATAAAACAGAGCATTGAATGGATTTCTTCAATGCTCTGTTATTATAATTTTGAAATATCGATTTAAGTTTCATTACCCAGCCCTTACTTATACAGTAAATACTCTTTCCGAATCGGTAAGAACGCATCTCGCTCGGCATCGACTTTCGCCATGATCGCCTCGAGCGACTCGCCGGCGAGGATCATATCTTTCACATAGGCGTTCCCGGTCAGCTTCGTGATGAAGTCGTTGGCGAGGAACTCGAAGTCGTCCGGATACAAGTCGTGCGCCGTCTTGACCATGGCGATGCCGGTCTTGACCGCTTCGAACTTCGTCGGCTCGGTGACGTACACTTCGACACCGTGCGACAGTTTGCCCGCGTTCTTCGAGAACGTCGGTGTGAACGAGGCAGCGCGGAACGTGACACCTGGTAGTTCGAGGTCGTTCAGCGTCTTGGCGTAGTCATGTGCCTTCACATACGGGGCACCAATCAATTGGAACGGCTTCGTCGTGCCGCGTCCTTCCGACAGGTTCGTCCCTTCGAACAGACCGGTCGCCGGATAGACGTTGACCGTGTCCGTCGTTGGCATATTCGGTGACGGCATGACGAACGGGAGTCCGGTATCTTCGTACAGCATCGAGCGCTTCCAGCCCTTCATCTTGACGACTTCGAGGTCGGCTTGCAGTTGGTACTCCGTGTTGAACAAGCGGGCGAGCTCACCGACGGTCATCCCGTGCTTGAGTGGAATCGGGTAGAGGCCGATGAAGCTCGAGTAGGCCGGATCGAGCACCGGTCCTTCGACGCGGAGGCCACCTTGCGGGTTTGGACGGTCGAGGACGACGAACGGGATGTCATTCTCAGCCGCAGCTTCCATCGCATACGCCATCGTATAGATGTACGTATAGAAGCGCGTGCCGACATCCTGAATGTCGAAGACGAGTACGTCGACATCCTTGAGCATTTCGGCCGTCGGTTTCTTCGTCGCGCCGTACAGACTATAGACAGGGAGTCCCGTCACTTCGTCGATGTACGAGCTGATCGTCGACCCGGCTTGGGCATCACCGCGGACGCCGTGTTCTGGTCCGTACAGTGCCGTCAGTTCGAAATCATCCGAGTTGTGGAACAAGTCGACGATGCTCGTCATATTGGCATCGATCCCGGTCGGATTCGTAATCAGTCCGACCCGCTTTCCAGCCAATAGCTCAGGACTATCCATCAACCGGTCGACCCCGAGTTCAACTTTCGGCTTCTTCGGGACGGACTTGGCATCGGCATCGAGTAACATGACAGATGATGTGACGAGTGTGAGGGCGGCTAGACCACCGATCCATTTCTTCATAACAATTCCTCCTTTATGAATGTAAGCGCTTTACCACTTACTCGAAAGTGTACCATTTTGTATTTTTAATTCAATTATATGTGATAAAAATAGGAAATTATATTTCTTAATTTGATTCATTGTACCTAAAAAGCCACCGGATTTTTCCGATGGCTTTCACATGATGCTTGCAGGTCATGATGAACGGCTAATGAACAACAACCGTTTCGAGGCGACGAAGAGCGTCACGGCAATCAACAAGACGCTACTGACGATTGGCCAAACGAGTATGCTCTCGCCCATGAGCACTTCGGCCGATAACGAGCCGAGCCGCCATGGCATCCAATCCCATTCGAGCCACCCGAGAAGAAGCGACATGATGAAGTGGAGGGCGAGCGTGATGACGAGGGCGACGAGGCCGCTCTCGAGCAACGCCGCGAACAAGAAGAAAATCGACAGCTGGACGACGAAATGGAGCATGAGCAGTCCGGTCGCGACCAAGAAGTCGGTGACGTCAAACGATTCGAACAAAACGATCGTGTAGTAGGCGGCACTCAATTGGGCGAGAGCGACGGCGATGACGGCAAGTAGCGAATAATGTCCCCATTTGCTGAGGACGATTCGTGTCGCCGGAATGTTGAGTGACTTGAGCCAGGCGAGCGTGCCGAGCGACCGTTCGTGGCTGAACGTATGCATCGCGGACAAGAGGACGACGAGCAGTCCGATTTGCCGCAACTGTTCGCTCGCCGACATGAGTACTTCTTCCGGTGATGGAGTCGGGATCTCGATGACTGCGCCGTCCGGCAAGTTGCCGCCCGAAGCCAAGATGTCCGGAAGGAAGTAGAGCGTGAGCGGCTGCATCGCCGCAAGCAACATCAAGGCGATTGGCACCCAAATCATCCGCTTATTGCGCCATGACTCAATCCACTCTTGTTTGAAGATGGCCGTTTTCATCAGGCGTTCACCTCCAAGAACAGTGACTCGAGCGATGGATGCCCGACATGGAGCGATTGGAGCCGGAGACCACGTTCGAGGAGCATTTGGAGCAGGGCCCGTTCCGTCACGTCTTTTGTATCCGTCTCGAGCTCCCACGTCGTCCCGGAGCGGGTGACGTGATTGACGCCTGGGAGCGTCCGCCACTCGTCTTCCGTCACGACATCATTGAACAGACGGACTTGGATCGACGACTTTGAACCGAGCAAATCGGTCACGGTCCCTTCCATGAGGAGACGACCTTGCCGGAGCAGGAGCACCCAGTCGCTCGCTTCCTCGGCGTCGGGGAGCACATGCGTCGAATAGAGGATCATCCGCTCCCGCTTCAAATCACTTAATAAATCGAGCACTTCCCGGCGTCCGCGCGGGTCGAGCGCCGAGACAGGTTCATCGAGCAGTAACAGCTCCGGGTCATGCACGAGCGCCTGGGCGATGCCGAGCCGTTGCCTCATGCCGCCTGACAAGTGTGCCGCCGGTCGATCGACGGGCTCGAGTCCGACCCGCTTCAGCAGCTTGACCGGATCGATACCCGTCACCCCGGTCAACTCGGCCGCGTAACGAATCGTCTCGACCGGGGTGAGCGACGGATAGAGCGCCGGGCGCTGCGGCAGATAACCGATGCGGATGGCATCGTGCCCGACAATCTGTCCGGACGTCGGCGTCGTCACTCGGGCAATCATGTTGAGCAGTGTCGTCTTTCCGGCCCCGTTCTCACCGAGGAGCGATGTGCAGCCGGGTCGAAGCGAGAAGCTGACGTCGTCGAGCGCGGTGAAAGAACCGAATTGTTTCGTCAGTTGCTTGACGTTCATCGCTTCGTCCGTCCCCATAGGAAGTAGACAATCGGTCCGAGGATGTTGATGAACAGGATGACGAGGAGCCACACCCACTTCGGTCCGTTCGTCTCTTGTCGCTTCAGCAAATCAATCAAGGCGACGACGAGCAAAATGAGTTGCAGCACGAGCAGCGGCAATAAAATGAGCAATAAATTTGAATCATTGGCAATATCCAATTGTGTTCCTCCTTCATAAATGAGTTCACTATCCCATTCCACACTTAGGACCTGTCTCCTGTATGGAATAGAAAAAAGCCCTTTCTCGGCTGAGAAAGGGTGACAATCATTTGACGATGATGACCGGCGCGAGTGCGCGTTTGGCCAGCTTATGGCTGACACTGCCGAGCACGAACTCCTGGAACGTGTTCAATCCGCGGGAGCCGACGACGACATACTCATACGGTTGATGGTTCGCGTATTTGACGAGCTCGACGTCTGGTTCGCCACGAAGTTCGATATATTCATAGTCGAGCCCAGCCGCGACGACTTGGTCGAAGAGCGGTTGTAACATCAATTTGCGCTTCGCTTCGAGATCGATTTTCCCGGTCGAGTTGAGCGCGGCTTCTTTCGATTCTTTGGCGCTGATGACATGGACGATGTCGATTGATGCATCTGATGCCTTGGCGAGCTGGATTGCTTTCTCAAGTGCCCGCTTCGAGTGGGCAGACCCGTCTGCCGCTAAAAATACCTTTCCCATAAAAACGTCCTCCTCTTTCACACAATCTACTTGTAGTATATGCGATTTTATAGAAGCGTGGGTATAAAAAGGGAGTGAACGCAAATGTCCACTCCCGCAAAAACGACATCAATGGCCGGCGTTTGCTTCTTGTTGCTTCAAGTGAAGCGCGAGCGTATTGAGCAGTTTCTCTGAATCTTTGTTCAAGTTCAACAGTTCCGGCTCGATCCCGACTTCGCGATATTTGAAGACGACTTTATCGATGGCACCGATGGCCGAGTCATCCCAAAGATGGGTGTTCGAGAAGTCGATCGTGACGTGTTTGACACCAGCTTCGGCGTCTTCAGTCACATCGAACTGATTGACGAACTCAGACGTCGAGGCGAAGAAGAGCTGACCGTTCACGATGTAACGAGCACGATCGGCGTCTACACTGCGATCAAGTTCGACTTTCGAAATTTTTGCGGCGAAGAGGATCGCTGCCGTCAAAATCCCGGCGAACACACCGAGTGACAAGTCGTGGGTGATGACCGTCACGAGCACGGTGACGAGCATGACGACCGTATCCGATTTTTGAGCGGTGCGCATCGCTTTGAGCGAGCCCCAGTCAAACGTCGCATACGAGACGAAGAACATGACGCCGACGAGGGCGCCGACCGGGATGAGCATCAAAATGTCGCTCATTGTCATGATCATGAGGAACAACGCGAGTCCAGCGACGAACGTCGACAGACGCCCGCGGGCACCGGATGAAACGTTGATGACCGATTGGCCGATCATCGCACAACCTGGCATCCCGCCGAAGAAACCGGCGATGATGTTCGAAATTCCTTGCCCGCGTGACTCGCGGTTTTTATTTGAATCTGTTCCTGTCATATCATCGACGATTTGGGCCGTGAGCAGTGACTCGATCAATCCGACGAAGGCGAGGGAGATCGAGTAGGGAAGGATGATCATCAACGTGTCAAACGTCAACGGGACGTTCGGGAATAAAAATTCCGGTAGTGTTGCTGAAATCGTTCCCATGTCACCGATGTTTTTCGTGTCGAGACCGAGCGTGATGGCGAGCACCGTCATGACGACGATGGCGACGAGCGGGGCCGGAATCGCTTTTGTGATACGCGGGAACAAGAAGATAATCGCGAGTGATGCAGCGACGATGGCCCAGATGATCCAGCTCTCGCCTTCAAAGTTCGACAATTGTGCCTGAAAGATCAAAATCGCGAGCGCATTGACGAACCCGACCATGACGGCGCGCGGGATGAACTTCATCAACCGGGCGATGCCGAGATAGCCGAGTGCGATTTGAATGATTCCCGTCAAAATACCGGCCGCGAGCAAGTACTCGAGGCCATGGTCTGCGACGAGCGAGACGATGACGAGGGCCATCGCGCCGGTCGCGGCCGAGATCATGGCCGGACGACCACCGGCAATCGAGATGACCATGGCGATGATGAATGACGCGTACAACCCGACCATCGGATTGACTCCAGCGATGAGTGAGAACGCGATCGCCTCAGGGATGAGCGCGAGCGCGACGACGATCCCCGCAAGGACGTCAGCCCGGACGTTGCCGAGCCAATCTTGTTTAATCGTATTCAATTTTTCCAAAAGAACACACCTCTCTATATATTTTTTGACTTTGATCTCCGAGTCTCACGAAGATCAAACCCCGCATTATATGAAAGAAATGGTTCGACCGATACATGTTTTCACAACGTGTTTCATCATACCGGATTTTTTCTGAAAAGACAATTGCCTCGAATGAAAAACTATGGTAATTTCATAACGTAAAGGTTATATAACGTTTTTGTTATACAGAGAAGGAGAATGACGATGCATACGGTAGATGATTTAAGTAAAGTGCTCAAAGTGCTCGCCGATCCGACCCGCTTGACGATGCTCAAGCAGATGCAGGGCGGGGAGCAGTGTGCCTGCAGTTTTGTCGACTGTTTTGACATCTCGCAACCGGCCATCAGCCGTCATTTGAAGATGATGCGGCAAGCGGGACTGTTGTTGGAACGCCGCGACAAGCAGTGGATTCACTATCGGTTGAATGAGACGAGCCCGTTCTATGCGATCGTCGTCGATCTGCTCGACAAGATCGAGACGGTCGATGCGAGTTGTGACTGTGACACCGAGTGCGCGATTTAAGGAGGAGTCAACGATGAAGCTTGAAGTATTCGAACCAGCCATGTGCTGCCCGACGGGACTATGTGGTCCGTCGATTGATCCCGAACTGACGCGGATCGCCACCATCCATTACGTATTAAAACAACGCGGCTTTGATGTAGCCCGTTATAACCTCGCCTCCGAGCCGAATCGCTTCGTCGAGAACGCCCGTGTCCAAGCTGAAATCGCGAACGGACTCGAGACACTCCCGCTCACCGTCATCGACGGTGAAATCGTCAAACGGGGCGCCTATATGACGAACGAAGAAATCGCCCGATTGACGGAACTCCCGGTCGAGGCGTTCGCTGCGCAAGACGGCGAGAAACCGAAAGTGCGCATCACGCTCAAAAAATAAGGAGGCGCGTCATGATGAATCGCTTTGACTTCACGACAATCGATCCGTCCCGTTACGTGTTTTTGACCGGGAAAGGCGGTGTCGGCAAAACATCGACGGCCTCGAGCCTCGCGTTGACGCTCGCTGACCGCGGCAAGCGCGTCCTGCTCGTCTCGACCGACCCGGCGAGCAATCTGCAAGACGTGTTCGAGATGGAACTCGACGAGACACCGCGCCTCGTCCCGGAAACAGGGCTCGCGATTGCCAACTTTGACCCGGAAGAGGCGGCGAAACAATACATGGAACGTATGGTCGGCCCGTATCGCGGTGTGCTCCCGGACGTGGCCATCCATTCGATGGAAGAGCAACTATCGGGTGCCTGTACGGTCGAGATCGCCGCGTTCGACCAGTTCACCGAGCTATTGACATCCGAGTCGGCACGTGAGACGTACGATCATGTCATCTTTGACACGGCGCCGACTGGTCACACGCTGCGGTTATTGACGCTGCCGAGTGCGTGGGATGAATTTTTAGAGACGAACACGACTGGTGCGTCTTGCCTCGGTCCGCTCGCTGGTTTAGCTGACAAGCAACTACAATATAAACGGGCCGTCGAAACGCTCACCAACGGCAACGAGACGACGTTATTGCTCGTCGCTCGTCCGGAGACGTCGACGCTCGTTGAGGCGGCACGTGCCGCGACCGAACTTCACGCGATTGGGATTGAACAGATGCAACTCGTCATCAACGGCGTCGTCGCTTCAGACGAAGCGACGGACCGCTACACGAAACGGTTCATCGAGCGTCAACAACAAGCGCTCCGTGAACTCCCGGAAGGCGTCGCCTCGCTCGAGACGTTCACGCTGTCATATGCGTACGAGAATCTCGTCGGTGTCCCGGCGCTCCGACGCTGGGTGAACGGGGAGACGGCCACCGTCCCGGATACACGTTATGACACGAGTCATTATGGCTCGATTGACCGACTCGTCGATGAAATCGAGATGGATGGATCGAGCGTCATCATGACGATGGGGAAAGGCGGGGTCGGCAAGACGACGCTCGCTTCGCTCGTGGCCGTCGCGCTCAGTGAGCGAGGACATGCCGTCCATTTGACGACGACGGACCCAGCCGCACATGTGGCTTTCACAATCGGTCTCGACGTCCCGGATACGTTCACCGTTGATGCGATTGACCCGAAAGTCGAAATCGAGAAGTACCGGATGGATGTGTTCCGGGAAGCGGGGGATATGAACGACGAGCAGCGCATGATGCTCGAGGAAGACTTGCGCTCACCTTGTACCGAAGAGATTGCCGTTTTCCGCGCCTTCGCCGATCAAGTGGCGAAAGCGAAAGACCGCTTCGTCGTCATTGATACAGCGCCGACCGGTCATACGCTTCTGCTCTTGGATGCGACCGAGAGCTATCATCGGGAACTTGAACGCTCGACCGGCGTCGTTCCAGAAGCAGTCCGCGAGCTGTTACCGAAACTGCGTGACCCGAAACAGACGCATGTCTTGATCACGACACTCCCTGAAGCGACACCGGTTTACGAAGCTGAACGGCTCGTCGCTGACTTAGAACGGGCCAAGATTCAACCGTTCGCCTGGGTCGTCAATCAATCGTTCACACCGCTCGATGTGACAAGCAAACTGCTGACGGCGAAAGTCGCGAGCGAGGCGCTATGGCTCGAGCGCGTGAACGCCTATCCGCGCCCGACGTTACTCGCATGGCAAGAACAACTGCCGGTCGGTTATCCCGCGCTCTCACAACTATTAAAGGAGGAAGTTACATGAACATCACGAATGAAGCCATCGACTTTATGAAAGCGGCATTAAGTGAAGAGGAAATTAAATCGGTTCGCATTTGTACCGAAGCCGGGTGCTGTGGACCGACACTGGGTCTTCACATTGCCGCGCCGGAAGCATCAGATGACGTGAAAGACTTCGACGGACTCACGTTCGCCGTTGCAAAAGATGCCGAAGCGATGGCAGAGAACGTCACGCTCGACGTCGAATCGACAGAAGACGACGTCAGCCTCGTGCTTCGCGGCCTGCAACAGACTTGCTAAACAAATAGAGAATTATTGGAGGAACTCATTGTGCAGTGGATTGCTAGTATCATCTTTTTAGTGACGCTCTTCCTCATCATCAAGCAACCGAAAGGCCTCGGCATCGGTTACTCGGCGATGGGGATGGCGGTCATCGCCCTACTTACCGGGGTCGTCAATTTGGATGACGTCGGTACCGTTTGGGACATTATTTGGAACGCGACGTTCACGTTCATCGCAATCATCATCATCTCGCTCATCTTGGACGAGATTGGATTCTTTGAATGGGCTGCCTTACATATGGCCCGAATCGCCAAAGGAGGCGGCGTCAAGCTGTTCGTCTATATCACGTTGCTCGGTGCGCTCGTTGCGGCGTTGTTCGCCAACGACGGAGCGGCGCTCATCTTGACACCGATTGTGCTCGCGATGGTACGGGCACTTAAACTACCGGATGCAGTCGTCTTGGCGTATGTCATGGCGTCCGGGTTCATCGCCGACACGGCGAGCCTGCCGTTCGTCGTCTCGAACCTCGTCAACATCGTCTCGGCCGATTTCTTCGGCCTCGGTTTCGCCGAATATGCGGCGCGGATGGTGTTTGTCAACGTCTTCGCTGTGGCCGGAAGTTTGCTCGTCCTATATTTGTATTTCAAAAAGGACATTCCGAAGCAGTACGATTTATCAAAACTCGTCGAGCCGGCCTCGGTCATCAAAGACCATAAGATGTTCCGCTTGTCGTGGGTCGTGCTCGCACTTCTCGTCATCGGGTACTTCACGAGCGACATCATCGGAATTCCGGTCTCACTCGTCGCCGGTGTCATCGCCTTGTTCTTCCTCGTCATGGCGAACCGTTCGCCAGCGGTGAAGACACAGTCGGTTGTTCGCGGTGCGCCGTGGGCCATCGTCTTCTTCTCGCTCGGGATGTATATCGTCGTCTACGGTCTGCAAAACGCAGGGCTGACGCAAGTGCTCGCCAACTTCATCGACTGGTTCGCCGTGAACAACTTCAGCGCTACGTTCGGGATGGGCTTCTTGGCCGCTATCTTGTCATCGGTCATGAACAATATGCCGACCGTCATGATTGACGCGCTCGCCATCGATTTGACGAATACGACCGGTCAGATTCGGGAAGCCCTCATCTATGCGAACGTCATCGGGTCCGATCTTGGTCCGAAAATCACACCGATTGGGTCACTTGCGACATTGTTATGGCTCCACGTGCTCCGTACGAAAGGGCTTAAAATCGGTTGGGGTCAATACTTTAAAGTCGGCGTCATCTTGACGATCCCGACGCTTGCCATCACGTTGCTCGGACTATATATCAGCCTACTACTTTACTAAGGAGTGTTTTTCTATGAAATTGGTCATCATCGGTTCAGTCGCCGCCGGTACATCGGTCGCGGCAAAAGCACGTCGTAACAACGAGGACGCACAGATTACCATTTACGACCGCGATTATGATATCTCGTATTCAGGTTGCGGCATCCCGTATTACGTCGGGGGAGAAGTCGAGTCACGCGACGATTTGACGCCTCGTGACGCGGCGTTCTTCAAGAAGCGCTACCAGATTGATGTCATGACGCGTCATAACGTGACGGCGATCGATGCCGACGCCCAGACGGTCACGGTCGAGAACCTCGAGACAGGTGAGTCGTTCACGGACAGCTACGATTCGTTGGTGCTCGCGACAGGTGCTTCGAGCATCGTCCCGCCGATTCCAGGCGTCGACTCGGACAACGTGTTCCCAATCCGTAACATTCAGAACGCGGAAGCGACACGCACCTTCGTCGACACAACGAATCCGAAGCACGCGACGATCATCGGCGCTGGATTCATCGGTCTCGAGATGGCGGAGCAGCTCAAACTGCGCGGTATCGATGTCACAGTCATCGAACGTTTCCCACAAGTGATGCCGCCGCTCGATAAAGACATGGCCTGCCGCGTCGAGGACCACCTCGAGAAGAACGGCATCGAGCTCATGCTCGGTGAGACGGTGACGGAGCTCGTCGGTGACGGGCACGTCGAACGTGTCGTCACGGAAAGCGGCAAGACGATCGACACGGATCTTGTCATCCTCTCGGTCGGCGTCCGCCCGAACACGGAACTCGCGAAGTCGATTGGGGTGACCATCGGCGAGACGGGTGCGATCGCCATCAACGAGCGTATGGAGACGAACGTGAAGAACGTCTATGCGGCCGGTGACGTTGCCGAAAGCTTCTCGCTCGTCACGGGCAAACCGATTTGGCGTCCGCTCGGCTCGACGGCTAACAAGATGGGGCGTGCGCTCGGTGACTTGATCACGGGCGGCGACCTTGAACATCGCGGCATCCTCGGCACAGGCATCTTCAAAGTGTTTGGCCAAGCGGTCGCGCAGACCGGTCTATCGGAACGTGAGGCACGCGAGCTCGGCTACGACATCGAAGTGCTCCATAACACGAAACCGGACAAGCCGGCTTATATGGGCGGGAAAGATATGACGATTAAAGCAATCGGCGACCGCGCGACACGCCAACTGCTCGGCGTTCAAATCGTCGGTTTTGAAGGCGTCGACAAGCGTATCGACGTGTTCGTCACGGCGATCACGTTCAAGGCGAAAGTCGATGACTTGTTCCATCTCGATCTCGCTTACGCGCCGCCGTTCGCGACGACGAAAGACCCGGTCATGTATACGGGCATGGCGCTCGCGAACAGTATGGATCAATCAGCGCGACTCATTACGCCGGGCGAGCTTCAGAAGCGGATCGATGCGGGTGAGGAGATGCAAATCATCGATACGCGCAAAGCGGCACAGTTCGAGAAGGCGTGTGTCGATTGCGCCGTCAACATCCCGCTCGGTGATTTGCGTGCGGCCGCCAAGGACATGGACAAAGATAAGCCGACCGTCGTCTATTGCAACGGTGGGGTGACGGGGAACGCGGCTCAAAACGTGCTCCGCAACCTCGGGTTCACTGACGTCTATAACTTGTCAGGCGGAAACAAGAACTATCAACTGTTTAAAAAGTACGGGAATTAACATAGACGACGTCCGAATCATTCGGACGTCGTTTTTTGGTATGCTGAATCATGAGGTGAATCAGATGAACTATAAGCTGTTACATGAAAAGTTCGAACGGAGAAAGCAGTGGCTCGTCTTTGAGAAGGAGGAGGTCGTCCGTCGGGTGATGGTCCGCTATAAGGCACGCGTCATCCCAAAAGCAGACATCATGGACTTGGTGAACGACGATCAATTGTCGTATGAACACATCTTCTGTTGTTTGACGATTGATGACCCGCGCATGATTGCTAAAATCTTTACGACGAAAGAAAAAAAGGACCACCGATGGGAACGGGAAGATAACGCGCGACGTGGGATGGTGTACAAACATAAGGATGAGGAACACCGACGCTACAATCAATTGATTCTCGACGAGATGGAAGGACGTCGCCTTGACATCATATTCGAAAGCAAGGATGGGAAGTTTGTGACCGGCTTTTTGACGAGAGACATGTCAACTCAAGTTGCTTCGTACATTTACGCGCATACGGGCGGCGCCAAATTCACGGGACTCATCCCACGTTTATTGTGGCCGCCGGACGTGACGGATGAAGAGTTTAAACTGAGCTATCGCTGGTACTTAGAGTCGTTGGAAGAGTGGAAAAAGTTATAAGGGAACGTCGAGACGACCTACTAGCAGGCCGTCTTTTTATATGTAATTCGCCATCACATTCCAGTCCCAGGAAGGAGATAGGAGTCATTACCTATTCTTGAAAAAAACATTGTATTCCAAAAAGGAAACGTTTACAATTTTTGTGTAAGCGTTTTCCTAAAATCATGCTACAAGGAGGGACCCACATGGTCAACAAACGATGGAAACAGGTATGGGCAGTTGTGCTAACGTTTGCACTGGTGTTCTCAATGTTTCCGATGTCATCGTCCGCTCTCGATAAAGGTAAGTCGACGCTCGTCGTCGTTCATTATCAAGAGGCACCGGACAATCAAACAGATTGGAACTTATGGCTTTGGGCGAATAACCCAGATTATTTCCCGAATAAAGCTTTTGCCTTCAACGGCGAGGACGACTTCGGCAAGGTGGCGGCCTACGAATTCCCGGTCGATTCACCAGAAAAGCTCGGTCTCATCGTCCGTACGGACAACTGGGAGAAAGATAAAGGGTCTGAGAACGACCGCTTCATCACGAGCGATATGATTAAAGACGGCGTTGCCGAAGTATGGATCAAGTCAGGGGACTCGAAAATCTATACGTCGAACCCGGACGGGGAGACGGCAGCAACGGACGTGGATATGAAAGTTCATTACTTCCGTTACGACAATACATACACGGACTGGGGTCTTTGGACATGGCCAGACGGTGGAGACGGTCAAAGCATCAATTTCGATGAGACGGACGCATTCGGCGGCGTCGCGAACGTGACGTTCGCGAATCCGGATGCGAAGAAGCTCATCGGGCTCGTTACGAAAAAAGGGGAATGGGCCGAAAAAGATGGGGAAGACCGGTTCGCGCTTAGTACGGCGAAAGAAATTTGGCTCGTCGAAGGCGATTCGACGATTTACTATTCCGAGCCAGAAATCGATCGTTCACCGAAAATCATCTCGTTCGAGGCGGACACGTTCCGTCAAGCGGAGCTCACGCTCAACCGCGTCATTGACGAGAAGTTTTTGAGCGAGTTGACGGTCGAAGGTGCGACCGTTGAATCGGTTGAGAAGTCAGGTGACAAGTCGGTCACGGTCCGTTTCAGTGCCGACATCGACTTGGCGGCAGTCATCACGGCGAAACATCCAACGTTCGGAGACAAAGTGCTCCAAGCGGGCGACGTGCTTCGTTCACCGGAATTTGATGCGAAGTACGCCTATAGCGGCAAGCTCGGCGTGACGTACAAGCAGTCAAAATCACAATTCGTCTTGTGGGCCCCGACAGCTCAAGACGTGAAACTCGAACTATGGAATATGCCGAAAACGCGTCCCGCTTCAGATAAAGATTTGAAGAAGACGGTTTCGATGAAGCGTGGCGAGCGCGGCACTTGGGTCGCGGACGTCCGCGGCGATTTGGACGGCATCGGTTATACGTACAACGTCAAACACGCGTCAGGCAGCGTTCGCGCGGTCGACCCATACGCGACGGCAGTCGGTGTGAACGGGGACCAAGGGGTCGTCGTCGACTTGAGCGAGACGAAACCGAAGCGTTGGAACTCGATGAAACCAAAACTCAAGAAACGGACAGACGCGATCATCTATGAGACGCACGTTCGCGACTTGTCGATCTTTGATGTCACGTCAGACAAATACGATTCAGGCATCAAAAACAAAGGCAAATATCTCGGCGTCGTCGAGCCAGGGACACGTCTCCTCGTCAACGGCAAGAAGACAGCGACGAAGACAGGCCTCGACCATATGAAAGACCTCGGCGTCACGCACGTCCAGTTCATCCCGGTATACGACTACAACACGGCCTCGGTCGATGAGACGAAGCCGGATGCATCATACAACTGGGGTTATGACCCGAAAAACTATAACGCGCCGGAAGGCTCGTACTCGACGAATCCATATGACGCGAAAGTCCGGATCCGCGAGATGAAACAAATGATTCAAGGGCTTCATGACAACAACTTGCGCGCCGTCATGGACGTCGTCTACAACCACATGTTCGATGCCCAAGCGTCGAACTTGCACAAAATCGTCCCGGGTTACTACTACCGATACACAGCGGGCGGTGACTTTGCGAACGGTACGGGCGTCGGCAACGATACCGCATCGGAACGCAAGATGATGCAAAAACTGATCGTCGACTCGGTCGTCTATTGGGCGAAAGAGTACCATTGGGACGGATTCCGTTTCGACCTCATGGGCATCCATGACGTCAAGACGATGAACCAAGTCCGTTCGGCCTTAAACAAAATCGATCCATCCATTCTCGTCTTCGGCGAAGGTTGGGATCTTAGCACGCCGCTTGACCCGGCACTCAAGGCGAACCAGAAGAACGCATATCAGATGCCAGGTGTCGCGCATTTCAACGACAATATCCGTGACGGCTTGAAAGGCAGTGTCTTCATCGACACGGACAACGGGTTCATCAACGGAAAATCCGGTCTTGAGAATCGGATCAAGACAGGGATCGTCGGCGAGATCGACTATAGCCCTGGTATCAAAGGATTCACAAAAGAGCCGACGCAAGCGATCACGTACGTCGAAGCGCACGACAACCACACACTTTGGGACAAGCTCGAACTCACGAACCCAGAGACATCGGAAGCGGACCGGACGAAGATGCATCGCCTCGCGTCAAACATCCTCTTGACGAGCCAAGGCACGACGTTCATCCATGCCGGTCAAGAATTCATGCGGACGAAAGAAGGCGACCACAACTCATACAAATCGCCGGACCGCATCAACCAAATGGATTGGAAACGGGCGGCTGACCGCAAAGCGGACGTCCAGTACATGAAAGGCTTGATTGAGATGCGTAAAGACAACCCAGGTCTTCGCATGACGAAGGCGGTCGACGTGAAGAAAAACTTGAAATTCTATAAAGCCGAAGCGAACGTGATCAGCTACTCAATCGATGACAAAGCGCCAGGCCAGAAGAAAGACTTGTTCATCACGCACAACGCCAACGCCAAGACAGTGAAAGTGAAACTGCCGAGCGGGCAATGGAACTTGATTGTCGATGGGAAAAAAGCGGGCACGAAGACGATTAAACGCGTCTCGGGCACAGTCAACGTACCAGCTTACAGCTCGGTCGTCGTAAAACGAAAGTAATGAAGTAACCAGGGGCGACAGTGCCCCTGGTTCTTTTGTATGAGTTAAATTACACGAATGTGTAATTCCATGCTTCATTTCCATGATTCTCCAATATATGATTTGTTCATATTGCCCATTTTTTATATAATTTAGAGAAATAGGCACAGTTCAGCATGACATTCGTCACATTAAGGAGTGAAATGCATGGGATTCTTCCGAAACTGGAAACCTTTACTGGAAACGGATATTAAACAAATCGATCGGAATGAGCGCCTCAATCTTGACCCGCTCTTAATCAATCAATATCCGGACGCGGTCTACGTGCTTGATAGTGAAATGAATTTAATTGATTCGAATGAGAAGCTATCCCTTTTATTCCAGGGAAAGGAGAGCCGTTTTTTGTGTCCAGACGCTTGGATGAGTAAAGTGGAGACCGAACGTGTCGCTCTGTTTCATCAACGGGCACTTCAAGGTGAAACTGTCCATTACGAACTAAAAGCCGTCAATACGGATCAAAAACATATCTACCTGTCTGTGACGAATACGCCACTCTATACGGGACAACATATCACCGGTGTCTGTGGAATTATAAAAGATTTGACGACACAGACGGAATTACGCGAACAATATAATCGCATGGTTGTCAGTCGGTCGTTATTTGAGCGCATTCCGGGTCTGATTTTGATTGAGTTAGATCTTGAAACCGGAGAGTTTTACCACTCTCCACAGACTGGAAAATTGCTTGGCTTGTCTCAACGACAGCTCGACAAGATGGAACGGGAGCATTTTCGTAATTTAATTCATGAAGATGACCGTGACACGTTTGCGGCGGCCGTCAATCGATTGATTCAAAATCCGAACGAGTTTGAATATGAGACGCAGTTGCGTGCTTTCAATCCCATGAAGAAACGATGTTTGAATTTGATTGTAAAAGTCGGAGTGTCGAAAAATCGAAAAACCATCACATGGGCGATGTTTGACATCACTAATTTGACTAATGCGGAGGCAAAACTGACCGAAGAGCGTTCGAAAGTTAAACAGTTGTGTGAGATTGTCGATTCGGTAATTTTTGAGCGGTATTTCGAATCTAAGCAGTTCAAGTTTTTGACGCCCGGCTTTGCGCATGTGTTTGGCTACACGGAAGAGCAGTTCAATTCAAACCCGAACTACTGGCAACAAGTCGTCGTACCGGACGACATTCCAAAAATTCACCAGGCGCGAGAAGTGACGCTAAGTGGGAAGACTACGACATTCTCTTATCGGATTTTCGCTAAAGGGGAAGTGAAATGGATTGAAGAAAATCGAGAACCGATTTTCTCGGAATCTGGACAAGTCATTGGTTTACGGACGCTCGTCAAAGACATCACGCAGTTGAAAGAACAGCAAGATGAAATCTATCGACTTGCTTTACTCGATCCCATCACCAACATGCCAAACCGAGAGTCGATTACAGAGACTGTGTATGATTTGACGCAACAGCGCGAACCATTTACGTTGTTCTCGCTATCCTTTAATCGAATCTCAGAAATTAATCACACGTTCGGTTATGAGCTAGGGGATGAGTGGCGGGTTGTGACGGTCAATCGTTTGATTCGGTTATTACCTGAAGACGCGGTGCTTGGTCATCTAGATGCAGATAATGTGTTGATTGTCTTGCCGCGTCTTATGGAAGATACAGACGTACTTGCACTTGGGAAAGAGCTCGATACGCTTTCCACGCATCGTTTCCGTGTCGGTGTCTATGACTTGTTTGCCCGGATCTCGATTGGGGTGAGCCGTTATCCGGACGACGGCTCACAAGCAAGCGAGTTGATTCAACGTGCCTGTGTCGCCATGAACCGTGCCGATAAAAAGGTGGGGAGCCAGCTTGAACTGTACTCGTCGCAGATGGACATCGAATCGCTGAAACGCTATGAGTTGCTCCGTGATATGCGGAGCGCCCTCGAGACCGAACAGTTTTTCTTGATGTATCAACCGAAGGTGGACGTGTGGACGGGACAAATCGTCGGAGCCGAGGCGCTCATGCGTTGGACACATCCGACATGGGGATCAATCTCACCGGCTGAGTTCATTCCGCTCGCCGAGGAGAGCAGTCTTCACCTCGACTTGACGAACTGGTTGATTGAAGAAGTGTGCCGCTATGTAATGACCCTCCCGAACAAAATACCAATTTCGATTAACGTGTCGGCCAAGTATTTGTATCAAGAGCAGTTCGAACGTGTCCTCGAAGAGGCAATGAAGCGCTATGAAGTGCCGGTAAATTTTTTAGAAGTGGAAATCTCGGAGACGTCACTGTTAGAGGATGCCCAACAGATCACACAAGCGTTCGAACGATTGAATGAACTCGGCATCCCGATTGCGTTCGATGATTTCGGGAAAGGCTATTCTTCTCTTGCCTACTTGCAAGCATATAGCGCTCAAACGATTAAAATTGATCGGGTCTTTGCCCATCACGTCAGTCAAAATCGGAAAGCGCAAGGCATCGTTCGCAGTCTGCTCGTCATTGCCGAGGAGTTCGGGATGGACGTCGTTGTCGAAGGGGTCGAGTTGATGGAAGATCTACTATGCCTGCGAAAATTTGGATGTCAGATTATCCAAGGTTTTATTTTCAGTCGACCGCTTAAGGGGACAGACTTTGAAGGAGCACTTGCGTCAGGAGCATTGACGCCGATGGAAGAACCGATCGAGATGATTCAATCATCGAAACATTTCATTCACGCGGGCATTACCATCACACGTCTGAGGGGGCAAAACGTTGAGGTAGGCACATCGCCAATCCTCATCATGCGGCATGACAATCAGGTCATTTCGTTTTACGGGTCAATTCGGCTCCCGGTTGACAGTGATTTAGGTTTGGTCATCTTGTTGAACGATGACAAAGAACCGTTTCCAATCCGCGTGAATCATTCAACTGAACTCGCCAACGGCCTGTATCAGTATGAGTCAACTTATGAACCGACAGTCGAACTTGAGAAGCGTTTGACCGCTTCAGAGAGTGAAAAACCGCGCGGATTCACGATTCAACAAGCAAAAGATTTGGTTGATCAAACCGACTGAAGGTGAGCCGGCAACGGTTCACCTTTTTTTGTACGCTAAAAGTAGAAACCCGTAGCAATTTTCTCTAAGATGGAAGGGACAGAATGAAAGAGGAGATACATGAAATGGACATACAGGCAGCCCGACACTTTTTCTCGCAACTAGAAGGTGATTATACGAACCGGCTCAGCGAGATTGCAGAAGCAATCGAACGTACGGGAACGTATACGCTCACGACCGAAGAGTTGACGGAAGGCGCGAAACTCGCCTGGCGCAACTCGAACCGATGCATCGGTCGTCTGTTTTGGCAGACGCTCACCGTCTGGGATGCCCGGGGCGTGACGACGTTCGATGAGGTATTCGAGGCACTCGTCAGTCATTTACGTTACGCGACGAACGGTGGAAAAATTCGTTCGACGATGACCGTGCTCCCGAACGAGTTTCGGCTCTTGAACGCCCAACTCGTCCGGTATGCGGCATATGAGACCGAAGCCGGCATCGTTGGTGACCCGCTGTCGTTGTCAATCACGAGACAAGCCGAGCGGCTCGGCTGGATCGGGAGCGGAACCGCGTTTGACGTTTTGCCGCTTTTGATCACCGACGGGCGTGAGGTCCGACTGTATGAACTGCCGGACGATGCGGTGCTCGAAGTCGAAATCCGGCATGAGGCGTATGACTTGTTCGACGGACGAACGGTCAAATGGCACGCCGTCCCAGCCATCGCCGATATGGAACTCGAGATCGGTGGTTTACGCTTCACGTCGGTCCCGTTCAACGGTTGGTATATGGAGACCGAGATTGGGGCACGCAACTTGGCCGATACGGACCGCTATCATCTATTGCCACTCGTCGGCAAGTCGCTCGGGCTCGATACATCGAAAGAACGGACGCTTTGGCGAGACCGGGCCCTCGTCGAATTGAACATCGCTGTCTTGCAGTCGTTCGAACGGGCAGGCGTGACGATTGTCGACCATCACACGGCGGCGAAACAGTTCAAGCGATTCGAGAAAAACGAGCATGACGCCGGGCGTGACGTGACCGGTCAATGGAGCTGGCTCATCCCGCCAATGTCACCTGCCGCGACGCACGTGTTCCATCAACAGTACAATGACGAAATTGTGACGCCGAACTTGTTCTCGCGTTCAGGTTGTCCGTTTTCTGCGTTTCAAGCGAAGGCAAAAGAGGAATCTAAAGCCTAGACCCGAAATGAGAGGATGATGAACGTGGCAGTCCCAATCTGGAAACGCGCCGTAGCCAGTCAAATTGACCAATTCATTTTTCAGACCCCTGCGAAACTCGTCGAGAAGACGATTCGGAAGAAATTATTTCCTGGAAAAGACGTGAAACGGTACTACTTGCCGACACTCGTGACAATCGCCGGGGAAGTGTATTTCTTGCTTAACAAAAATGGGCAGACGATCGGTGACCAAGTCGTCGGTATCAAAGTCGTCAGCCAAGACGGACGCCCGCTCTCGCTCGAACAAGTCATGAAGCGGACGCTGTATAAAGACGTCGTCTATCCGGCGACACTTGGACTACCGCTCTTAAAGGCGCTCCAACAAATCAAGGCTGGCAAAGAGACAGAATTGCCGCACGATGAATTTGCCCATACGAAACTGATTTCGACACGATGAGTCGAAGGCTGAGACAGAGCGACGACGCGTCGCCCTGTCTTTTTTTACGAGAATCGGTCGGAAAGGAACGAATCCGAAAAATGAGGTATAATGAAAAAGGAAAAAATTGAACGATTAACGGAGGACTTTTGTTATGACCAAAATCGCATGGATTACCGATAGTATGGCCAATTTCTCGAAAGAAGAGGCGGCCCGTCTCGGTGTCGATATCGTCCCGATTCAATTGATCGTCGACGGTAGCGGTTACAGCGAAGTCGACTTGTCACTCGAGGATTTGCACCGCTACATGATTGACCAAAAGAAAGAAGCGAAGACGTCACAGCCAATCTTCGGTGACTTCATTGCCCGCTATGAACGGTTGAAAGAAGAAGGGTACGACTGCGCCATCGCCGTCCATTGCTCGAACGGCTTGAGCTCGACGGTGAAAAACTCGAGCGCGGCTGCTGAAGCGGCTGGCTTCAAAGTGTACACGGTCGACTCGCACGCGGCGCTCGAAGCGCAGCAAGAGCTCGTCCGTCTCGGACTCGCCGCCGAAGCTGAAGGTAAATCGGTCGAAGAAATCGTCGCCTTGCTCGAAGCATGGCGCGACAAAAAGAATTTCTTCATGATTATCGGCAACATGGAAACGATGCGCCGCGGTGGTCGCGTCTCGTCAGGCGAGATGTTCCTTGCCAATATCTTGAACATCAAACCGATTATCACGCTCGATGAGACGGGGAAAGTCATCCCGTTTAAAAAAGCACGGTCGCTCAAGAAGGCGTACGCTGAGATGGTGACCGAGCTCGAACGTCGCCACGCTGCGAATGGGATTCACAGCAACCGCGTCTTCGTCCAGACGGCGCTCGCCCCAGAGATGCAAGACAATCTCGTCGCGCTCATCCAAGCGAAATTGCCAGAGATTGAAGTCGTCAAGACACGTTTCTGTCCGTCGATTGCGGTCCATGCCGGCTTTGAGACGGTCGGGGTGCTCTGGCTCGACGCTTAA
The DNA here is from genome assembly GCF_004336985.1 of Exiguobacterium sp. SL-9. Lineage (GTDB taxonomy): Bacteria > Bacillota > Bacilli > Exiguobacteriales > Exiguobacteriaceae > Exiguobacterium. Next base: position 637,909 of record NZ_SJUO01000002.1, on the reverse strand, counting down.
CTAGAACAGGAGGAAGTCTGATGGAAGCTGTCACCACACTTTCGGCATTACAAGACCGGATTGCGGGCTCGGATCAATTGCTCGTCTACGTCTCGCATCCGACCTGTAGCGTCTGCCACTCGCTGAAACCACAAGTCGAGGAGATGTTGACGGAGTTCCCCGATATCGAGGCGGTCGCGGTCGATTCGGACGAGGTGCCAGAAATTGCCGGCGCCTACTCGATTTTCACGGTGCCTGTCGTCCTGTTTTTCCTTGACGGCAGAGAAACGCTTCGACGGGCCCGGTTCGTCCCAATCGGGGAGCTGGCCCATCAACTTGAGCGTCTCCAAGCGATGCGCGGCTGAATCCACAGACATACGTCTGTGGATTTTTTTTTGGTTGTTCGCGTCTGTGACGGGGAATTAACAGAGTAGCTGCGTCACTTGTTTGAACGAAGAAATGGGGAAACGTTGATGCAAATCATACGACACTCGGAATGGGAGGACACGAAGCTCACGCTTCATCTCGTGTCGCAAATCTTAGGGAAAATCAAACTCGGTCTGGCCCCGCAAGAACCACAATGGGCCCACGTCACATTGCCGCTCACGGTGAACGGATTTTCGACCGGGCCGCTTTGGAACGGAGAGACGTTGTTCGAGGTGGACATCGATGTCGCGGCTGGGATTATCACGGTGCAAGTCGAGTCAAATCGAACGATGTTTCCACTCGAGGACGGGAAATCGCTCAAAACGTACTACACAGAAATCATCGGTACGCTTCAGGCGTCCGGCGTTCGACTCACGCTCAATCCGAAGACGCAGGAGATGCGAGAACTGCGATACTTGGACCGGGATGAGGCGCCGCTCGCATACGATGCCGATGCCGCGCAGAAAGGGGTGCGTTTGTTCCAATACGCCGCTCGGGAACAAGCGGCGTTTCTCGCCCCGCTCCGATGCCGGAAAGTAAAACCGGCCTTGTTTTGGGGCACGTTCGACGTTTCGTCGATGATCGTCTACGGGAAGTCCGAGCCGTTCCCGGAAGATAAACTGATCGAGAAGGCGGCGTTCGATGAGCACATGATCGAGTTCGGCTTTTGGCTCGGCGACGAGTCCGTCGACGTGCCAATGTTCTTCATCTTGCCGTATCCGTTCCAATACACCGAGCTCGGCTCGGAACGGATTCAACCAGCGGACGCCTACTATGACGCCAAGATGAGCGAATGTTTCTTGTCGATTGAAAAAATTGGTCGGTCGGGTGACGTCCAAGCGTTCTTTCGGACGTCGTTCGACCTGTTGAGTGGACAGCTCGGATGGGAAGGGTGTGAGCATTATTTCATGCCGCTCGATATACCGGCGCAACCCAAACAAGAGCCCACAGACTAAAGTCTGTGAGCTCTTGTTTTTATTCTGCTGCGACTTGCGGCACGAGGTAAATCAAGCCGAACGGGTTATGGAGCAGGTTGTCGATTGACGTCCGCTCGTCTTCGCCCATCTCGACCGTGAATGTCTTGCCGTCCTCGAACGTGAAACTGTCCCCGTCTCCGAACATCGAACCACCCGAGATGAGGTGGAAGTTGAACGAATGGACGACGTGAATCGCGTCTTCGATCTCGAGCGTGGCCGGTACGGCGACGTCGGCGTGGCCGAACGCTTTCATGCCCCATGAGACGTAGGCATCTTCTTCTTCCGTGATGGCCGTCAGGAGCGAATAGTCGAGGGCGAGATCTTCTTCTTTCGACTCCTGCCATTCGTCTTTCGAATAGGCGACACCAGCCGTCTCGACCATGACGCCGAGTCCGCCGGCGTTCAAAATCGCATTGGCCGCACGACGGGCCGCCGCGATGTCCGTCACGTCATTGACGTCGACGATCAAATAGACGATGTGCGTATGGCGGGCGAGTCCTTTCGCGATTTTCGGCGTGAAGCCACCCGAGCTGGCATGGATCATCGCCTCGGCGAGGGCTGGGTCGCGCTCGACGACTTCGACCGTGAACGCTTTCCCGGTCTCGTCTTCTAACAGCAACAGGCCGGCCATCGTGTAGCCTTCACTATGTAAACTGATTTGTTCGCTGACTGCCTCGGCCGATGACCAGTTTCCTGGGATCGCGAGCAATACTTGTGTACGGTTCATAAGAATCATCCTCTTCTTCTAATAGTCAGGCCCCTCACAGGGAGAGGCCCGGTCTCTTCTCTTATTATGCCCTATTTGGCGACAAATTATTCTTGATACGTCTTTAATACTTCTTGAAGCGGGATTAGATCGATTTTGCGGCGGCTGATGAACGTGCTTGCGAAGAAGAGGAGCGTCACCGCGCCGAGCGTATATAGCAGATAAATCCACTCGAACTCGAGTGGCAAGACGAGGCCGTAGTCTTCCGCAAATACGATAATGATGACCCGCAAGATGACGAGTGCGATTGGCACGCTGAGCAGTGCCGAGATGAGCGCATACATGAAGTAGCTATTGAGAATCATCGAACGGACCTCGCGCCGGTCGTACCCCATCACTTTCAAGAGCGAGATGACGTAATAATTTTTTTCGACGGTGAGCGCGGTCAAGACGAATAGGATACTAAAGGCGATCAAAGCAGACCCGCCAATCATGACATTCATCATCAAGTTCATGTACTCATTGATGGACTGGGATTGCTCAATCAGGCCACTTCGTGAGATGACCGTCGGATAGTCCGTCGCGTTCGGCCGATCGGTCGCATAAATCCCGTTGAACAACTCGCGTGTCGTCCCATCCGATAAACGTTCGCTTAGCGTCGCTCGAGGCAGGTAGACGACATCACCCGTATACTCGTCGGCGATGCCACGGATTGGGTACGAGAACGTCTCGTTGTCGAGTTCGATGTCAATCGTGTCCCCGGTCTCGAGGCCGAGCTTCAAGGCGAGCGAGGCGTTCACGATGACCTCGTCGGAGGCGGGCGTCAAATCATCCCCGTCCGCATCGATCAGGCGATAGAGTGTATTCGTGTCATCGAGTCCTTTCAACGTGACGAGTTTGTCTTCGACGAACGCGAACGGATAGGTGAGGAACGGCTCTTGTCCGTCCTCGAGCGCCGGTTGCGCCGTCGTGTACGCTTCATATTCATAGTCGGCCTCATTCAACTCGCCGACCGTCATTCGGTCGACGGCCCCGTTCATCATGAGGGCGAAGACGATGAGGAGCGTCGAGAACAGGATACCGAAAAAGAAGATGATGAAGCTACCCGTGCTTTTGACGGCGTATAAATATTTGAATTTCGTTTTGCCTCGCGCGTTCCGGAGCAGACGGCTGATGATGCGACTGAGCCGGTTGAGCGAGACGTTGTCTCGAGGGGACAGCAAAGCGAGCGCACTCTCGCCCATGAGTTTATAGATGACAGCTCCCGCGACAAGTGCGAAGAAGAGGAGCGGGGCGAAGACGGCCGTCAAGAAGACGAGTGGGCTTTGGGCGATCGTGATCGACGGTAACAGATAGAAGTCGAGATACAGATTTTTGAGCGGTTCGGCGAAGTAGAGGCCGAGGAAGTAGCCGATGACGAGCATGAGCGTCGCAAACAACAAGATGAAGACTAGATACGGTAGGGCGATTTGGCGGCGGTTATAGCCGATTGCTTTCAAGAGGCCGATTTGGCCGCGCTCGGCCTCGAGCATGTTCGAAATCAGGATGGCGACGATGATGACGGCGATCGAGACGATGAACAGGCTCAAGCCGAGCGCCATCGCCTTGCCGGAAGAGATTTCGCTATAAATAGCACCGCTACGCATGATGTTCTCCGTCTCCATGATCGAGATGACGAACGGGAGCTCGACGTCCGTCACGACCGTGCCATCAGTGACACCGGCGAGCCGGAACGACTCTGTACCGACCACGTCGTCGTAAGCGGCGTCCGTCATCAAAAGAAGCGTCTGCGTGCCGGGGTCTAAGTTAAAGAAGTTCTCATCAAATAGCGGGAGCGTATAGTCAGGGAACAAGACGAACCCGCTCACCGTGAACGGTGTGCCGAGGTTGATCGTATCACCGACCTCAATCCCGTTCTTCTCGGCGTATTTCGCATTGATGGCGACCTCATCGTCTCGTTCAGGGCGTTGGCCCGCTTCGAGATACGAGACGTTGATCGTGTCCGTTTCTTTCAAGACGAGTCCGCGGTGTTCGCTCGAGCCGAACGGATAGTTGATCAACTTCGAGGCGCGCAGTTCGAACGTCGCGTCGTCCATCTCGCCCTCGACGGCGTCGATACGTGCCGCCATCACGTCATCAAATGCTGCCTCGGCGACACGCTGCAAGTCCGCAAGCGTGTAGCGGCCGGAAGCGATGAAGTTTGCCAACTCCGGCAGGGCAGCTTCTTCTTCCGTGACCCGGTTCAGCATCTCGACGGCGAAGTCTTCTTGGTTTGACGATGCAAGATACTCCTCAGTCGGTACCTCGATCCCGCTAATGCCGTAAAACATCATCGTGTATGTGAGCGAACTCATGACGATGATGACGGCGATGGCGAGGAGTTGCATCCATTTGCCAGTGAGCGTTTTCCACACGTTTTTATATAACATCTGTCTCACCCCCAATGGATGTCGCAAGCGGCTTTTCGGACCGGGTTATGCGTGTCCTCCACAATTCGGCCCGAGTTCATTTTGATGACGTCGTCGGCCATCTCGCTGATACCTGTGTTATGGGTGATGACGACGACCGTCTTGTTGTATGTCTCGTTCAAGCGCTCGAGCAGTTCGAGCACACGCTTTGAATTGTCCTCATCGAGCGATCCCGTCGGTTCGTCGCAAAAGATGATGGACGGATTTTTGGCGAGACTCCGGGCGACTGAGACGCGTTGTTGCTCGCCGCCCGACAATTGGTATGGATATTTGTCGCGGGCAGCCGCTAACCCGACTTGATTTAATAATTCCTCCATCGGGAGTGGGTCGGTCGATAAATCGGCCCCGATTTGAACGTTCTCATAGACGGTCAAGTTTTGGAGTAGATTATATTGTTGAAAGATGAAGCCGAGATGTTCGCGTCGAAACGCTGTCATCTGTTCGGACGATAAGTCCGTCAAGACGGTATCACCGAACGTGATCGTCCCGGATGTCACCGTATCGAGTCCGCTGATGACATTCAACAGCGTGCTCTTGCCGCTGCCGCTCGGGCCGAGGATGACGACGAACGCCCCGTCATGGATCGTCAACTCGATGTCTTTCAACGCCGCAGTCTCGATATCCCCGGTCTTGTAGATTTTATTGACATGCTTGATGTGAATCATGCCGATTCCCCCTTTTGTCCGATATTCTCTTTTACCCGTTTTGAGCACATCGGGTAGGGGAATATGTGAAACTTCATAGGATTTCAATTTTGAAAAAATAGTGAAACCGCTTCACCTGTGATAAAATAATACTACCAGGTACTAATTCAGATTGAAGGAGAGCTAACACATGAAAATTGCTTATATTACGGACAGCACGGTCGTCCTTCCTGATTCGATTCAGAACCACCCGGACATCCACGTCGTTCCGCTCTATGTCGTAAAAGGGGACCAACCGTATAAAGACGGAGTCGAGGTCGATGCCAAGACTGTATACGAGTGGATTGACGCAGGTGAACGCGTTTCGACGAGCCAACCGGCCATCGGCGACTTCGTCACCTTGTATGAGGGAATCAAAGATCAATATGACATGGGCATCGCCGTCCACCTGTCGTCTGACTTGAGCGGTACGTATTCAGCATCGGTTCAAGGCGCAGAGATTGCCGAGTTCAAACTGCTCGCCATCGACTCACGGGCCGGTATCTACACGATGGGGCTCATGCTCGAAGAGTTGATTGAACGCGTTGAGCGTGGCGATGCTCTCGAGGACGTCGAGACGTATATGAAACAACGAGTCGAGGACGTCCACATCGAATTGATTTTGCAAAACTTGACGCAAATGCAAAAAGGCGGGCGCATCTCGAAATCGAAAGCGCTCATCGGCAATATGTTGCAGTTGAAACCGGTGCTCCGTTTCGAGGAGGGGCTCATCGTCCCATATCAGACGGTCCGAACGTATAAGAAGGCGCAAGCCCAGCTGTTCGAAGCGCTTCGTCAAGCGATCGATTCGGGCGAGTGCATGGACGTCTCGATTTTCCACGGGAACGTGCCAGAGCTGGCCGAGTCGTGGAAACGTGAACTCGGCGACAAAGCCAACATTCGGGTCGATACACTCGCACCGCTCCTAGGGGCCCACACGGGATCAGGCTCAGTCGGTTTTTCGTTCTTAAAAACAAAGTGATGACAGGACCGTGACGAGAGTTGCGGTCTTTTTTTATTGTCACAACTTTCAAACAACGGCTGGAATCTTCAACCAAAACCATTCATACTATGTAAGAATGACAATGAAAAGGGGGGAAGACGATGCGATTTCGGAAGTACCTCATCAGAAGCTGGTTCTCGTGGTCGCTCGTCTCCATGGGAATCGTCGCCTACATGTGGCACGGTATCGGTACGTTTGATTGGTCGTTGTTTTGGTTCATCTTCACACTCGGCGCCCTGTTCGTCATGAATCCGCTCAGGCGGCGGCACCTTCATTTCACATTCCACGAGATGTTCGTCTTCATGACGTTTTTCCTATACGGCTTGCTCCCTGCTTTGTTGATGGGACAGCTCCTATTACTCACGTTCCAGGCCAGGACGTTCACGAACAAAGTCGGACGCCGGCGCTTTTTGCATTTCTATCCGCTCAATACGTTAATCGAAGTGATGCTGCTCGTCTTGCCTGGGCTCGTCTATTTGCGTCTCGGCGGACAGATTGGGTCGAACGTCCATCTGCTTGAACAGGGGACGGCGCTGCTCGGCTTCTTTGCCGTCTTGTTCCTCGTCCTCGGATTCAGCTTCCTTCTTTCACGGTTCTTGATCGGGGAACGAATCCCGCTGCCGATCATGTGGCGTCTACTCCGTTTCGATTGGCTCGTCATCTCACTCGAGCTGTTGTTCACGATGGTTGCCATCGAGGCTTTCCAACTGTTCGGTTATACAGGATTGATGGCGACGTTCCTCATCCTGTCGCTCCTTAAGATGGGGTTGTCGAAAGCGACGGAGAACGAGGAGACGCAGTCGAAAGTCGATCAAGTCGAACGGTTGAAAGAACAGCTTTACCGAGTCGACGACGAGCAGCTGCTCGTCGAGAAATTTTGGAACGGGCTCCGGGAAGTCGTTGAACTCGAGCGCGGCTGGCTTCAAGTGAACCGGGACGGGCACCGGACGTTTTACGATATTAGCGGCCGCACGTCCACTCCCGTCACCGATGCCTATACAGTCGAACGTCACCGTGATGCGGAAGAACCATACTTTGTGTATGATTCGCTCCATGAATGGCATCCCGACCTGCAAGCGCACCAAACCGAACTCCATCATTCGGCACTCGTCATCCAACCGGTGTCAAGCACGACAAACGCGGTCAGTTGCATGATCTCGACGACGGCAAACGGGGCGTATGATGGCGCCATCGCCGTCGAGATTCATCGTCTATTAAAGACGTTGTCATGGTCGATCGAACGGATTGATGAGCGAAACCGGCTCCAACATGAGAGTTTGACCGACCCGATGACCGGTCTCCCGAATCAGCGGGCACTCAAACGCTGGACGAAAGAACGATTGAATGATGTCGGATCGTATCCGTTGTCGGTGTTCTTGGTCGACCTCGACCACTTCAAGGCGATTAACGACACGTATGGCCACGCATTCGGCGATGAGGTATTGATTGAGGCAGGGGCATTGTTTACGCGTCTCATCCGTAGGCGGGACCTCGTCACGCGATACGGGGGTGAGGAGTTCGTCTTCGTCTTTCCACGTATGGATGAGGCCGCTGCCATCGTGACGGGTGAGAAAATTCGCCAAGCGCTCCGCGCCCATCCGTTCGGCTCTGAAGGAATTCGCGTCCAAGTGACGGCGAGTATCGGCATCGAGACGATTCACGAGTACGAGGACCTCGACACGTTGCTCCGCCACGCCGACCGGGCCATGTACGTCGGGGCGAAATTTAACGGACGGGACCGTGTCGCCCATTACCGCGACACGTCGACGGAACGGATTCAATAATGATGAAGGAGAACACAAGCCCATCGGTGTTCTCCTTTATGTCTGATCAACATGAACGATGCTTGGGCCGGTGCCTCCGCAGCGCGTGCCACGCTTTACGGGGTCATCCTTGCATCGCTCCCCTAGGAGTTCGGGCACCGGCCTAGGCATCGTTGAACGAATGTTGAATCGAATTCGATTCGCTCGTTCCTCGGCGCCCCGACTCTTGCAGGACAGCAATCCGACGGAAACCCAGAAGCGTAAGCGATGCGGCTCCGGGATTGCCTGCAGAAAGCGTGGGCGCCGAAAGGACGAGCGACAACGGTACACCTACAAAATAAAGGAGGACACCGGATACCCGGCGTCCTCCTTATGAATGAAAGATTATAATTTCTGATTGAAGATGTCTGACTCGACCGCGTGAATTGCAGCCGACCATGAACCGTACCGATGCAGGATGGCTTTCGTGGACGGTTTATTGTTTCGTTTTGCCCATTCGCGATACGCTTCGAAGGAAAGAGAGAAGCCCATCTCGTGAATCGCTTCACGGAGAGCGTTCGAGAGCTCGGATTTTGAATAGGTCACACTCGCTTCAAGTCCGGCTTCGGCACAGGCATCATGCCACGAGCCGAACGTCTTGACGATATGGTAATGGCTCGGTGCTTTCGGATGAAGCTTGCGCCATTCTTGATACTTTTTGAGCGTGATGATCGATCCCATATCACGCGAGTAGAGCGCGAGCGTCTCGATGATGTCTTCGCGCGTATACTTCGGCATCTTATCCGGGAGGTCGACGGTCGCCTCTCCATGCCATTCGTAGCCGGCGATGGCGAGCGCCTCGGCCCATGACCCAAACTGTCGGATAATCGACTCGGGAGATGGCCAGCTTTGTTCCATCGCGAAACGACGATACACAGAGCGACGTGGACGTTCCTTCAGCAAGTCGCCGAGTAGACGGATACAGTGAATCATCCTCTGTTGCTCGGTGGACAAGTGGTGGGATTTAGTGGATAGCGTTTGACTCAATGATGGTTCCTCCTTCCATGGACTCATATCTGAACCGACAAAGATGACGAAATTGCTTCTACAATCATACTATCGGACAGTTTTTACATTTTATAAGTGCATTTTTCAAGTTTTTCATACCAATTTTGAAATTGGATAGGTCTAAGGTCTAGTATGAAATTAGAAAAAATGGTAACAGTTCTATTACAAATTTAATATTAAATGGGTTCAATTGTAAACAAAAAGTTTTATGGTGACCGAAATGTCATATTCTGTACGAAAAAGTACCCAACTGGCCAATGGGGTCATCACCGTTGCACCAGTTGAGTACTCTTCTATAATAAATTTAATTTTCAGACTAATCAATGAAAGTTTTGAAAATAACGAATTTTTTTTGAAAGGCTGGTCAGTGAAACAGGCGGTCTGCTAAAATAATGGAATTGATGGTAAAAAGAAAAGAGGATATTACGATATGACAATATGGTTATTCTATCTACTGCTCGGTTTGATTCAAGGCTTCACAGAGCCGATTCCGATTTCGTCGAGCGGACACTTGGTCATCTTCCAAGAGCTGTTTGATATCGAGTTGCCGGGACTCTCATTCGAGATTTTCGTGAACTTTGCCTCACTCCTCGCCGTCTTGACGATTTATCGGAAAGACGTCGTCCGTCTCATTGTGAGTCTGTGGGTGTTCTTATTTAAGAAAGATCGCAGCGACGAGACGATGATTGACGTCAAGTTCATCGGGCTCTTACTCGTCGCGACCGTCCCGGCCGGTTTGCTCGGCGTCTTGTTCGGTGATTGGATTGGGGAGACGCTCGGCGGTGTCGCCACGGTCGGCTATACACTCATCTTGACCGGACTTGCGCTCTGGTTCATCCGCAATATGCGTGGAAACAAAGGGGACGGTGGCATCACGCTCCGGGACGCCATTTTGATCGGTCTGGCTCAAGCGGTCGCGCTCATCCCGGGGATCAGTCGCTCCGGCGCCACGATTGTCATGGCGATGCTCCTCGGCATCAAGCAAGAGTCGGCCCTCCGCTTCTCGTTCTTCCTCTTCATCCCGGTCAGTCTCGGGACGATGATTTTAGATGGACCGGCCTTGTTCACCAACCCGGAGACGCGTGAATTGTTCGGACCGCTCATCTTGGCGTTCATCGCCTCGTATGCGCTCACGGCGATCTCACTCAAATGGTTCCAACACATCATGGCAAAAGGCGAGCTCAAATATTTCTCGTTCTATTGCTGGATTGTCGGACTCCTCGTCGTTTTATTCTTGGCTTGATTCAGACAGGCGCTGCTCACTCGAGCGGCGCTTTTTTGCGCATTTCATTTTGCTATCGATTGCATTTTGCGCTAAAGTGGAATCGTACAAACAAATATTCCTTCGGGGTCGGGTGAAAGTCCCAACCGGCGGTGATGGGCGCGAGCCTTAAGTCCGTGACCCGGGCGCACGTGTGCGAACGGTGGATCTAGTGCGATTCTAGAGCCGACAGTATAGTCTGGATGGGAGAAGGAAACAACACAGGTCCATGCGACCTGTAGTTCGTCGTACGTTTTTCTGTAAAGAAAACGCTTATTTGGCTTGCCCAAATGACGACGAGCGACTCCCACCGAGACCTTGAGGATGATTCCTTAAGGTCTTTTTGTTTGTACGAAACAAGGAGGGAGATTATGCAACAGTACATGCAACAAGCCATCCAATTGGCCAAGTCCGCCTCATCGACCGGCGTCAATCCGCGCGTCGGCGCTGTCGTTGTCAAGGACGGTCGGGTCGTCGGGTTCGGCGCTCATTTGAAGGCAGGGGAAGCGCACGCCGAAGTCCATGCCATTCGCATGGCCGGGGCTGCCGCGTACGGTGCGACGATGTACGTCACGCTCGAACCGTGTTCGCATTACGGTAAGACGCCGCCATGTGCCGATTTGTTGATTGAGTCGGGTATCAAGCGTGTCGTCATCGCGATGGAAGACCCGAATCCACTCGTCGCAGGAAAAGGAATCGCCCGCTTGAAGGCGGCCGGAATCTACGTCGAAGTCGGTCTGTTCGAAAGTGAAGCCCAGGCGCTCAACGTGGCGTTCTTGCGTTCGCTCCAGACGAAGCGGCCGTACGTCATCTTGAAGACGGCGACGAGCCTCGACGGCAAAATCGCCCTCGACACCGGGGAGAGCAAATGGGTGACCGGGGCGGAAGCGAGACGGGACGTCCATGCACTCCGGGCGACGGTCGATGCGGTATTGACCGGTGTCGGCACTGTCCTTGCCGACGATCCAGGCATGAACGTCCGGCTCGACCATGAGACGACACAACCGCTCCGGATCGTGCTCGACCGTGACTTACGGACGCCGCTCTCGAGCCAGCTCGTCCGGACGGCGAACGACATCCCGGTGCTTCTGTACACGACGTCGGACGATCAAGCGAAACGTGACGCGCTAGAGGCATATGGCGTCGAAATCGCAGACTACACCTCGCTCGAAGCGGTCTTACAAGACGTCTACACACGCGGTATCGGTCGTCTGCTCATTGAAGCAGGACCGACGCTCGTCACATCGTTCCTTGACGGACGATTCGTCGATGAGTGGGTCATGTACCAATCGCCCCGCGTGTTCGGCGGCAAGGGCGGGTTTTATCGCTCGCATCATGACGGGCCGCTCGAGACGATTGAACGGTTCAACGTCCGGTCTGTCGAGACGCTTGGGACCGACATCAAACTGATTATGCGAAAGGAGGAGTCCGATGTTCACGGGAATCGTTGAAGAAATCGGCAGTGTGAAGGCAGTGAAACGGAACGGTCCGTCACTCCGGCTCACGCTGAGCGGGAAGGTCGTATTAGAAGACGTGAAGCTCGGGGACAGTATTTCTGTCAACGGGATCTGTCTCACCGTGACGACGTTTGATCGCGACAGCTTCTCAGTCGACGTGATGCCAGAGACGCTCAAAGCGTCGAGTCTGGATGGCGTCCGCCCTGGTACACGCGTCAACTTGGAGCGGGCGATGCCGGCAAACGGACGCTTCGGCGGTCATTTCGTCTCGGGTCACGTCGATGGCATCGGTCGCATCGTCAAAAAACGGTCGCTCGCGAACGCTGTCTATGTCGACATCAGCTGCGAACCGTCGCTCCTCCGGTATATCGTCCCGAAAGGATCGATCTCGGTCGATGGGACGAGCTTGACAGTGTTTGAGGTGACCGAGCGCGGCTTCACGTTGTCGCTCATCCCGCATACGTACAGTGAGACGGTGCTCGGGATGAAACAGGCCGGGGATGCGGTCAATTTGGAATGTGACATGTTGGCTAAATATATGGAAAAACTCGTAAATCAAAAACCGATGACGCTCGAATCACTGGCGTCACAAGGATATGGAAAGGCGGGATGGTAATGTTCCACACGATTAAAGAAGCCGTCGAAGACTTGTTGATGGGACGACCGATTATCGTCGTCGATGATGAGGACCGGGAGAATGAGGGGGACTTCGTCGTCCTGGCTGATCGAATGACAGCGGAGACGATGAACTTCCTCATCACGGAAGGAAAAGGGCTCGTCTGTGCCGCCTTGGCTGAAGAAGTGGCCGTTCGGCTTGATTTACAGCCGATGGTCGCGAACAGCACCGATCCGCACGGGACGGCGTTCACGGTCAGCGTCGATCACGTTGATTCGACGACGGGCATCTCGGCAAGTGAACGGGCCCATACGGTCCGCGAACTCGCGAATAGAAACGCCCGTCCGGCCGACTTTCAGCGTCCGGGCCATATCTTCCCGCTTATCGCCAAAAAAGGCGGCGTCTCGGTACGACGCGGGCATACGGAAGCATCGGTCGATTTGGCGAGACTTGCTGGTAGTGAACCGGTCGCGGTCATCTGTGAAATCATCCGTCCGGACGGCGAGATGGCCCGAGTACCGGACCTCGAACGCGTCGCGGAAGAACACCATCTAAAGTTCATCACGATCGAGGCGCTCGTCCGCTATATGGAGACGGAACTCGTGAGTCGAGAGGCGGACGTATCGCTCCCCTCGGTGAAAGGGGACTTCCGACTAATCGGATATCGGAACGTCCTCGACCGGGAAGAACACGTCGCATTACTGAAAGGTGAGCTCGAACATGCGCCGCTCGTCCGGGTCCATTCGGAGTGTCTGACAGGCGATGTGTTCGGCTCCTATCGTTGCGATTGTGGACCCCAACTCGATACGGCGATGGCGAAAGTGGAAGCCGAAGGCGGTGTCATTTTGTATATGAGACAAGAAGGGCGCGGCATCGGTCTCCTCAACAAGTTAAAGGCGTACGAACTACAAGAACAAGGGCTAGATACGGTCGAGGCGAACATTGCGCTCGGTCTGCATGCCGATTTACGCGATTACCGGGTCAGCGCGGCGATGTTGCGTGACCTCGGGATCTCGAGCGTCCGTCTCATGACGAACAACCCGGAAAAAGTCGACGCCTTGGAAGCGTGCGGGGTTACGGTCATCGAACGTGTCCCGATTATCGTCGGTGCCCATGCGGCCAATGAGAAGTACCGAATGACGAAACAACAAAAAATGAACCATTTTGGAGGAGAAGAATAATGTTGCAATCATTTGAAGGAAACTTGGTAGGAAAAGGCTTGAAAGTCGGAATCGTCGTCGGGCGGTTCAATGATCTCATCACGATGCGCTTACTAGATGGAGCGAAAGACGCACTCAAGCGTCACGGCGTCGAACAAGACGACGTCGAACTCGCATTCGTCCCAGGCGCGTTCGAGCTTCCACTCGTCGCGAAGAAAATGGCGATGAGCAAGAAATACGACGCTGTCATCACACTAGGCGCCGTCATCCGCGGAGCGACGCCGCACTTCGACTATGTCTGTAGCGAAGCGGCGAAAGGTGTCGCCCAAGCGAGCTATCAATCGGAAGTGCCGGTCATCTTCGGTGTCTTGACGACCGAGACGATTGAGCAGGCAATTGAGCGCGCCGGTACGAAAGCCGGAAATAAAGGGTGGGAAGCAGCGACGGCGGCCATCGAGATGGCCAACTTGATGAAACAATTTTAAAAAAGAGCGACTATCGCTCCTCAGGCTGTTGAAGAACCAAGTCGCATATCGCAATTTGGTTCTTCTTTTTTATGTGTGCAAAGGGATTGGGGCGCTCTGTCCGACATAAACATAAAGAAATGCTATGGAGACGGTCGTGTCAAGATGATCGATGAACGCTTCCCGTTATTTGCCCGCCATCGAACGTGAAGCGAAGTCCGAGAAGTTTGTTTTTAGTTATTTATACCTAATAGAAAATAGTTAAAAAGACTCAAAAACCCTGTTGAATAACCGATACTTATATATATGAGAATGATGGAGGGGTTTGGATGAGGCGCGTCATTACGGTACTGGAAAATGAGTTACGGAAGCAAGAAGAATTGCATCATTTGGTGTCTTTGTTACTCAATCGTTTTTTAACTACATCGTTGGACGATTTTTCGGAGCGGGTGAATCATTCTTTGGAAGAACTAGGACGTTACTTTCAAGCGGATCGGGTGTATGTATTTGATTATGATTTCGAAAAGAAACTTTGTCACAATACATTTGAATGGTGTGCACTAGGTGTCTCGTCCGAGTTGGATAATTTACAGAACGTCCCATTAGATGCGCTTCCTGAATGGGTGAATACCCATATGAAAGGCGAATCGATGTACATTCCTCAAGTCCAAGCATTACCCGTTGAAAATGGGATCCGGCAAATTCTCGAGCCTCAACAGGTTCAAAGTCTTCTCGCCGTTCCGATGATGAGTGGGAATCACTGTCATGGTTTCGTTGGATTCGATTCAGTCATGCAAGAACGGACGTACTCGAAACATGAGCAAAACGTTCTAAAAGATTTTAGTAATGCACTTCTAGGTGCAGTCGAACGTCACCGGGTTGAAGCGCAACGTGAAATGATTCACCAGCAATTGATTGTCGCGAAACAAGAAGCGGAACGGGCCAACATTGCCAAAAGTGAATTTCTCTCCAACATGAGCCATGAAATTCGAACCCCGTTAAATGTGATTCTTGGATTTTCCCATTTACTCAAACAAGAAGGATTAGATCAAAAAAATAAACGACGTGTCGAAGATATTCTCCAAAATGGCGAACATTTATTGATGCTCATTAATGAGATTTTAGATATGTCGAAAATCGAATCGGGATATGTACAGATCGTGAAACAAACCATCTCACTTCCTGTCGTGGTCGAGGATCTGTATCGTATGTTCGAAATGATGGCGCATCAAAAAGGAATCGAGCTATTGGTTGAAGTCGACCAACATGTTCCGAATCAAGTCGTGAGTGACCCGACGAAAGTGAAACAAATCTTAATCAATCTCATTCATAATG
The DNA here is from genome assembly GCF_004336985.1 of Exiguobacterium sp. SL-9. Taxonomy (GTDB): domain Bacteria; phylum Bacillota; class Bacilli; order Exiguobacteriales; family Exiguobacteriaceae; genus Exiguobacterium. The sequence continues at coordinate 622,564 of NZ_SJUO01000002.1, read as the reverse complement.
CGTTGAAGTTTACGGACCGAGGAAGGATCCGAATCAAGGTCTCGGCTTCCGCCAGTCAACTTTGTTTCATCATTACAGATACCGGTCGCGGAATCGAAGGGCAAGAACTGGAGCTCCTGTTCGAACCGTTTTATCAAAAGAAATATACCGACCAACAGCAGGGAACTGGGTTAGGGCTTCCCATCAGCAAACAATACGCCACATTACTTGGAGGCGATCTTCAAGTGGAGAGTAGCGTTGGACACGGTAGTCGGTTTACATTCACGCTCCCGCTCGAACAGAATGAGAGAGTGGAGACCGCCAATTCAGAGTCAGAGACATGGGCGGACGTTCGATTTTCAAACATGCACGTCCTAGTCGTCGAGGATACGCCAGCCCAACAAGATATTTTACAAGAACTACTCGAAGCGGTTGGCTGCAGAGTCAGTTTGACTTCCTTAGGCAACGTTGCGCTCGAAAAAGTTCGAACAGAACGCTACGATATGATCTTATTGGACGTCCGGTTGCCTGATCTAGATGGAATCGAAGTGGCCACTCGACTCAAATCGCATGCGAGTTGTCCACCAATCATTATCATATCGGCCAACGCGTTCGACGAAGATCGCCAAAAAGCCTTTGCGTCAGGCGCAAGTGCGTTTGTCTCGAAGCCATTTCATCCAAACCAATTGTTCGAGGTCATGGGTCGGCACAGAAATACCATCATCGTGGATTCACAAGCGATGTTGTCCGACGTGTACATAGCCATTCAAGAAGGGGATGTGGAAACGATTGAACACTTGGTGAGCGGTTACCGGATAGAGACACCTCATTTACAACCGATATGGGAAGCGATTGATCAATTTGATTACGAGCTCGCAAATCGTCTGCTTCATCGAGCGTTGAGGGGGGAAGCGGATGTGTGAAGCCAAAAAACGAATCGTGTTTGTGGTCGATGACACACCTGCCAACTTAAGGCTGTTATACGACATTTTACATCAGGCCGATTACCACGTGCGTGTTTACCCGAACGGTAAATTGATGTTACAGGCGATGGAGCGAGTGCAACCCGACTTGATTTTATTGGACATCATGATGCCTGACATGGACGGATATGAAGTTTGTGAGATTCTTCGGAGACGATATAATCCAAATATCCCTGTCATCTTTCTAAGTGCGCTGACCGAGTCGTATGATAAAGTGCGTGCGTTTGAAGTGGGAGGGCAAGATTACATTACGAAACCCATTCACCCAGAAGAAGTATTGCTACGTCTGAACGCTCAATTAAAACATGTGAATGAACGCGAACGATTCTCGTACAATCTAGAAGAAAAAGACAAACAGTTACACGAGTATCAGGAGGGGCTAGTCAAGACGTTGCTCCGCTTATCTGGTTTGCGCGATAACGATACTGGTAATCATATTGAAAGAGTACAAGCGCTCGCGACAAGTTTGGCGGAGCTTCTTCTAACGGAATCGAGTGCACACGTTAATCCAATATTCGTCGAAGCGATTCGCTTGGCAGCACCGCTACATGACATTGGAAAGATTTCTGTCCCGGATTCAATCTTGTTAAAACAAGGTAGGCTTACTGAAGAGGAATGGCAACTCATGAAAGAACATGTTCGAGTCGGGGGCGAAGTGCTTGGAGAGCTCCATCGGCAATTTCCGGAAAATTCCTTTATCCAGATGGCGATGGACATCGCGCTCTATCATCACGAGAGATGGGATGGGCAAGGTTATGTCCATGGTCTATCTGAAGAAGCAATTCCGCTTGCGGCGCGAATTGTGAGCATTGTCGATGTATATGATGCGTTACGAACTATGCGGCCCTATAAACCCGCTTATTCACATGCGGAGACACTGAAAATCATGGGTCAGATGGAAGGTGCGTTCGATCCTCACTTGTTCAATCTGTTTTTGAGTCACGATCTGCTTTTCTCCACTGTGTTTGATTCCATTTACGAGGCGGGGCAGGTAGAGCGTAACGCTCAGACTCCGTTTACCATTTGATCGAGGCAAGAAGCGCGACCGCTTCGTCCTTCATAGATTCGCTATTCCAGACAAAAGCCCGGCTCGCATGAGCCGGGCTTTTAGATTAGAACGTCTCAGACGTCGTTTTCGCTTGCATGTGGAGCTGGATGTAATCCGGTCCGCCTGCTTTTGAGTCTGTTCCTGACATGTTGAACCCGCCGAACGGCTGATAGCCGACGATGGCGCCTGTGCAACCACGGTTGAAATACAAGTTCCCGACGTGGAAGTTCTGACGCGCGTACTCTTGGTTCGAGCGGTCACGCGTGAGGACGGCACCCGTCAAGCCGTATTCCGTGTTGTTGGCGATGTCGATTGCTTCTTTGAAGTCTTTCGCTTTCGTGAAGGCGACGATCGGGCCAAAGATTTCTTCTTGCATGAGACGTGCTTTCGGTGCGACGTCAGCGACGACTGTCGGCTCGATGAAGTAGCCTGTCGAGTCGTCCGCTTTTCCGCCGGCGACAATCTTGCCTTCTTCTTTGGCGACGTCGAAGTACGACGTGATCTTTTTGAACGCGGCTGCATCGATGACCGGACCCATGAAGTGTTCGTTCTTCTCCGTGTTACCGACCGAAAGTTCGTTCGTCAATTCGACGACGCGGTCGAGCACCGTGTCATACACGCTGTCGACGATGACGGCGCGCGAACAAGCCGAACATTTTTGACCTGAGAAACCAAACGCTGATTTGACGATCGATTGGGCCGCTAGTTCGAGGTCGGCTGATTCGTCGACGACGATCGTGTCTTTTCCACCCATCTCAGCGATGACGCGTTTGAGCCAGATTTGGCCGTCGTTCAATTTCGAGGCGCGTTCGTTGATGCGCAAGCCCACGTCACGTGAACCCGTGAAGCTGATGAAGCGTGTCTTCGGATGGTCGACGAGGTAGTCACCGACTTCAGCGCCCGGTCCTGGGATGAAGTTGAGGACACCTTTCGGAAGGCCTGCCTCTTCCATGACCTCGACGAATTTCGCAGCGACGATCGGTGTCGTCGATGCTGGTTTCAAGAGGATCGTGTTACCGGCGACGATGGCCGCGACGGCCGTCCCTGCCATGATCGCGAACGGGAAGTTCCATGGGCTGATGACGATCCCGACCCCGAGTGGGATATAGTCATAGCGGTTGTATTCGCCCGGACGGCTCTCGACTTTTTTACCTGGTTTGAGCTCGAGCATTTGACGTGCATAGTATTCCATGAAGTCGATCGCTTCTGCTGTATCCGCGTCCGCTTCGTTCCACGGCTTGCCTGCCTCTTTGACGAGGTAAGCCGAGAACTCGTGCTTACGCTTACGGACGATATTCGCCGCTTTGAACAAGACGTCGGCACGGACGGCTGGATCGACGTGGCGCCATGAGTCGAACGCTGTGAGCGCTTCTTGCATTGCGCGCTCCGCGAGCTCTTGGTTCGCTTTCGAGACATGACCGATGACTTCTTCTTTATTGGCTGGGTTATAAGACGTGATTTTGCCTTCCGTCGTAACTTTTTCCCCACCGATCACGAGCGGATAGTCTTTCCCGAGCTCACCGTTCACTTTCTCGATTGCCGCTTGGATGGCTGCGGCGTTCTCTTTGTTTGTAAAGTCTGTGAATGGTTCATGTTTGTATGGAATCATTCTCGTTCCCCCTTAAAAAGTGATCAAGCAGTTAAGCGCTTACGTCTGTATTGTATCGAAAATCTTGGTGAAATCCTAGTGAAACAATTTTCCAGAAAAGCGTGTCGTTTTCGCTCGAAATGGAGTCGTGGTAGGATGAGGGTACAGGACGTCTTGTGAAGGGAATGATTCGATGAATAAATGGATGATGCCGCTCGCGCTGACCGTGTTGCTCGCGGGATGCGGGACGGCGGACGAAGCGCCGACGGAAGAGGCCCCTGAAGTGATGAAAGCGCCGCTTCCGGAAGCGGTCGAGACGGTGTATGCATCGTATCAACAAGCACTCGAAGACGGGGACGCAGCCGCACTTAACGCAATCGATTATGCGGGCGAGTTGACCGAGATCCCGGCGACGGGCGCGAAGACGCGTGAGCTCACACCGGGCGACGTATATGAAAGCTGGGTAAACGAAGACGGGGATGTCGCGTTCATCGTCCACGAGATGGAAGACGCGGACGGCAATGAACTGCCGAACCGCCTCTCGAAAGTCGCCATCAAAGAAGATGATGCGTGGAAACTCGTCGTCACGCCAGCCTTGCTCCCGGCTGACCTGATTGATGAGGTCGGCGACATGTTGACGGGCATCGAGGCGAGCGAGTACGGGGTGAATGCGGAAGCGAACGCCCGTCTCGCCGATGTGCCAGAAGATGAGGCCGGTCCGATTTACGACCGAGTGAACGCCCAAACCGACTATGTGGCGCTCGAGGCCGACAATAACGTCTTCTTGCTCATGGCCGAGACACTCACCGTACCGGAGAACCAAGACACGATGGCCGACTATTTCGAAGCATACCGCACGTGGTACATCGACAATGAGGCGGCACTCCAAAAAGCTGCCGCGACGGAAGACCCGGTCGAGTATCTCGAAGTGCTCGAACCGCTCAAACAGAAATTAGAACAAGCGATCGACGGCTATGACGAGAACCTCGTCGACCCGTCGTTCGGATAAGGAGGAACCGATATGTTAGCACCAACATTTACATTAGCGAACCAAAATGGGGACATGATCTCGCTCGAGGACTATCGAGGGCAGAAAGTCGTTCTATATTTCTATCCAAAAGACGCGACGCCCGGCTGCACGACCGAGGCATGTGATTTCCGTGACGCCGCGCCGAAGATGAACGGGGCCGTTGTCCTCGGCATCTCGGCTGACAGTCAGAAGAAGCATCAGAACTTCATCGCGAAGCACGACTTGCCGTTCGATTTGCTCGTTGATGACACGCATGAGGTGTCGGAGTTATACGGCGTCTGGCAGTTGAAGAAGAACTACGGGAAAGAGTACTACGGCATCGTCCGCTCGACGTTCCTCATCAATGAGGACGGCTATATCGAACAGGAATGGCGCAGTGTGAAAGTGAATGGGCACGTCGACGAAGTCGTCGCGGCGCTCGCTACATGAATCGGAACGGCTTCCTTGACGGGAGGCCGTTTTTTTTAGTGACCTGGTCATTACAGATTTATTTCAAATACTAAAATTGAAAGCCAGGCGTTTCAAGATGCGAGAGAGTTATATTACAAAAATATTACGTGAATATCAGATGTTTGGCTATTTTGTCAACTTGACGAAGTTGAGAATGTTCTGAAAAATATGAAGGGTCAGTGAACGATAGAAATACATAGGGGGCATAACTAGCATGGAGCAATTTGAAGCATGGCTGACGAGTCTATCGAATCTCGTCTGGGGACCACATTTGTTGATTTTATTGATCGGGACAGGCATCTACTTGACGTTCCGGCTCGGATTCATTCAAGTGACACGGCTCGGCGTCGGGTTGAAAGAGGCGTTTATTCCGAAACAGAAGACGGACGCAGAAGTCGCGAAACAGAAAAAGCAGCGCGGTGATATTTCTCACTTCCAAGCGCTTATGACGGCGCTTGCCGCCACAGTCGGGACCGGGAATATGGTCGGCGTCGCGACGGCGGTCGTCCTCGGTGGACCAGGGGCCATCGTTTGGATGTGGCTCTCCGGTTTCATCGGGATGGCGACGAAATACGCCGAGGCGATTCTCGCTGTCAAATATCGCGTCGTCGATGAACGGGGTGAGATTGCCGGTGGACCGATGTATTATTTGGAACACGGCTTAAAGAAAAAATGGCTCGGCATGACGTTCGCCTTGTTCGCTTCAATCGCTGCTTTCGGGATCGGCAACGGCGTTCAGACGAACTCGATCAGTCTTGCCTTGAACACGTCGTTCGGGGTGCCGATGATCGCGACAGGTATCAGCATGATGGTCTTGACGGCGTTCGTCATTCTCGGCGGTGTCAAATCGATCGGGAAAGTCGTCGGGATTTTCGTACCGGTCATGATCTTCGCTTACGTCGGAGGCGGTCTCGTCATTCTCGTCATGAACGCGGAATTGATTCCGGGGGCGTTCGCGACCATCTTCTCGAGCACGTTCAGTGCGGAGGCCATCGGCGGTGGGGCGCTCGGTGCGGCCATCCGTTACGGGGTCGCCCGCGGCGTGTTCTCGAACGAGGCGGGTCTCGGTTCGGCACCGATTGCAGCTGCGGCGGCGAAGACCGATTTCCCGGGACGACAAGCGCTCGTCTCGATGACACAAGTGTTGATCGATACACTCATCGTCTGTTCGATCACCGGATTGACGATCGTCATGAGCGGTCAGTATACGGGCGGACTTCAAGGCATCGAGTTGACGCAAGCGTCGTTCGCTTACTTCCTCGGCCCGATCGGTGAACTGATCGTCACCATCTCACTCGTCTTCTTCGCCTTCTCGACCGTGATCGGTTGGTGTTATTACGGCGAACGATCGGTCTATTATCTGCTCGGGGAGAAAGCAATCGTCCCGTACCGGATGATGTATATCCTCGTCGCCGGACTTGGGGCGATGACGACGAATTTGAACTTGATTTGGGCCATCTCAGACGTCTTTAACGGACTGATGGCGATCCCGAACTTGATTGGTCTCTTATTCTTGTCGGGTGTCGTCGTGGCCGAGACGAAGCGTTTCGAGATCGAACGGCAAAAAGAACTGCGGGAGTCGGCCGCTTGACCAAAAAGGAAGCATCCTCACGCGAGGACGCTTCCTTTTTTCATACTTTGAATTGACCGATCAACTCGCTCAACTCGTCCATTTTCTGTTGCGACATCTCGGTGGCCCGGTTCAACTCGCTGAAGCGGTCGACCGACATCGTCACTTTCTCGGCAATTTCTTGGGTCCCGAGCGCACCGTTGTTGACGGTGACGGCCACGTCTTGGATGACCCCAATCATATTCGAGGTCAACTGTTCGAGCTCGACAGCGGCGTCAGCGAATTCCGAGGCGGTCGCCTCAAATCGACCGGCGTCCTCGCTGTAACGTTCGGCCGCTTCCTCGAGCTGGTCATAATCTTTCAATACGTTCGTGTCGAGGAATCCGAGCATCTCGCTCGACGTGTCGTTCAAGTGGTCGACCGAGTGGAGGACGGTCGTCGAGATGGTCTGAATCCGTTCGACGGTCGACCGGCTCGTCTCGGCGAGTTTTCGAATTTCATCAGCGACGACGGCGAACCCGCGCCCTGCCTCACCGGCCCGAGCGGCTTCAATCGAAGCGTTCAAGGACAAAAGGTTCGTCTGGGCGGCGATGTCGAGAATGTCATTCGTAAGCGTCGCAATCTCCCGGACGGCTTTGGCGTCTTGCATCGCTTTCTCCAAGTTGACACGTGTCGACGACAGGACACTGAGTGCGGATGCTTTCGCCTCGACGGCATGGTCACGCAACGCGACGGCCCGTGCGTCGACTTGTGCGGCTTCGACTTTTCGCTCAGCTGCCATCGTCACGATATGGTGGAGTGTCCGTTCCATGTCCGACGCCGAAGCGTTCATCTCTTGGGCGCTAGCGGCCGTCTGTTGCATACCGGCCGTCAAATCCTCTGTTGTCGCGGCAGTGGCTGTCATATACGTATCAAGCGCTTTCAATTCGTCATACATGTGTGTGGACTGTTCGGTCACGCCATGCGACACGCCGTTCACTTGGAGAATCAGTTGGCGCAGGTTGGCGATGAATTGATTAAAGTCGCGGGCGAGACCCGAGAATTCGTCGCGCCGTTTTACCGGGATCGCCGTCGTCAAATCGCCTTCGCTCGTGGCCAGTTCCCGCATCTTCACTTTAAACTCGTTGAGCGGTTCAAAGATGGAGCGGAAGATGAATACCATCATCAATACCGTGAAGACGACGGCAGCAGCCATGATAATCATAAGCGTGAGCTGGACCTGTTCAAATAACGACTCACCGTTCGCTGTGTCGGTACGGATTGCGTCGCGGTTCAAGTTGACGAGCAGGCCGAGTGTGTTGGACAAGGCGTCGGCGCTCGGTGTCGCCGTGTCACGGAAGTAGGCGTCGGCCGCGGCTTGTCCGTCTTCGTTCGAGATGCGGACGAGCTCGGTAATATTCGCTTGGAACGACGTCCATTGGTTCGTCGCTTGATCGAATAGCTCTTGGTCGGCCTGTGTGATAATCGTCGATTCATAGCCGGCCATCTGTTGTTCGAGAATCGTGACGGCTGTCTGCAGGTCGCGTTCGATGTTCTGCTTCATCACCTCGTCTTCGACCAAAGCATGTCGGGTCATGTGACGACGAATCTCAAGCAGTTGCTTGTCGACTTGGTGAATTTGGTCCATCCCTGGCACCCAGGAGTCGGTCATGTTTTGTTGCGCCGCCTTAGAGGCGTTCAGCGCATAAAATGAGTAGCCGCTCACCCCGAGCAATAGAACGAGCAAGACGGTGAAAGCGACGATCAGTTTATTACGGATTGACATAGGGATCCTCCTCGAAAAAAAGAATGCTTCTTTCTAAGCATAATGAGATTGAGGGACGGACCGAATAGGTGTTTTTGGAAACGAGTCAATAGTGTAGGCGGATTCCCTAACTTTTCAAAAAATCGTTCATCGTTGGCTAGATGGGATTTTCTTTTTTGTCTTATGAAAAAGTGGTATGATAATGGACGATGTATTGAAAACTGTTGGAGGTGGAACCTTTGGCTCGAATCACTGAAGCTGAAGTTCGGCACGTCGCCGGACTCGCCCGACTTGCGATCACAGAAGATGAAGTGACGCACTTCACGGAGCAATTGACAAAAATCCTCGAGTTCGCCGAGCAACTCGATGAATTGGATACGACGGGCGTCATTCCGACGACCCATGCCCTAGATTTGAAAAACGTACTACGCAAAGACGAGGTTCGTCCTTCACTTCCACGCGAGGAAGTCGAACGGATGGCACCTGATTGGGAGAACGGTCAAGTCCGTGTCCCAGCGGTCTTTGAATAAGGAGGCCCTTCATGAGTTTATTTGATCACGGTGTAGCCAAGCTACATGCGCTTATAAAAGATGGCGAAGTCACGGTATCCGACCTCGTCAAAGAATCATTTGACCGCATCGAGGCGACCGACGAGAAAATCGGAGCCTTCTTGACGCTCAACGAAGACGCGTTCGAACAGGCGAAACGGATGGACGAACTCGCCAAGACCTCGGACAACGCGCTCTTCGGTTTACCGATCGGCGTCAAAGACAACATCGTCACGAAAGGGACACGCACGACGTGTGCCTCGAAGTTCCTCGAGAACTTTGTCCCGGCCCATGACGCGACTGTCGTCGAGCGTCTCCATGACGCCGGTGCCGTCACGATCGGGAAGCTCAACATGGACGAGTTCGCGATGGGTTCATCGAATGAGAACTCGGCGTTCAAAGTCGTCCGTAACCCGTGGGATCCGACGCGCGTACCAGGTGGTTCGTCAGGTGGTTCAGCGGCAACGGTCGCGGCCGGCCAAGTACTGTTTAGCCTCGGCTCGGATACGGGTGGCTCGATTCGTCAGCCGGCGGCCTATTGTGGCGTCGTCGGGATGAAGCCGACGTACGGCCTTGTCTCACGATACGGCCTCGTCGCGTTCGCCTCGTCGCTCGACCAAATCGGTCCGCTCACACGAACGGTCGAAGATAACGCCTACTTGTTGAACGCGATCGCCGGTCATTGCGACATGGACTCGACGTCAGCGACGGTTGACCTTCCAGACTACACGAAATCGCTTCACAGCGACATTAAAGGCATGAAGCTCGCGCTTCCAAAAGAGTTCATGGCTGAAGGCGTGTCGGACGGTGTCCGCAAACAAATCGAAGAAGCGGTCGAGACGCTCAAATCACTCGGGGCGACGGTCGAGACCGTCTCGCTTCCGACGGTGAAATACGCGCTCCCGACGTACTACTTGCTCGCCTCGTCAGAAGCATCTTCGAACCTCGCCCGCTTCGACGGCATCCGTTACGGACGTCGTGCTGAGGCCGATGCGCTCGAAGAAGTGTTCACGTACTCGCGCGAACAAGGTTTCGGGGAAGAAGTGAAACGCCGCATCATGCTCGGGACGTATGCGCTCAGTTCAGGTTATTACGATGCGTTCTACAAAAAGTCGCAACAGGTTCGCACGCTCATGAAGCAAGACTTCGCGAACGTGTTCGCCGACTACGATGCGATTATCGGACCGACTGCGCCGACGGTCGCGTTCAAACTCGGTGACCAGCTCGAAGATCCGCTCACGATGTATGCCAACGATATTATGACGATTCCGGTCAACTTGGCGGGCATCCCGGCCATCTCGGTACCGGCTGGCTTGTCAGAAGGCCTCCCGGTCGGTTTACAGATCATCGGGAACCATTTCAGTGAACCAACACTCTACCGCGTGGCCCATGCTTTTGAACAAGCAAACGGCGGTTTCAAGATGCCACAGCTCTAAGGAGGACGTACGATGAACTTTGAAACGATCATCGGGATCGAGGTGCACGCCGAGCTGAGCACGAAGTCGAAGATTTGGTGTGGCTGCTCGCGCACATACGGTGCCGAAACGAATACACAGACGTGTCCGATTTGTCTCGGACACCCGGGCGTCTTGCCTAAATTGAACGAAGAGGCGGTCAATCTCGCCATCAAGGCCGCGATGGCACTCAACTGCGAAATCGCGACCGACACGAAATTCGACCGCAAGAACTATTTCTATCCGGATACGCCGAAAGCGTACCAAATCTCGCAGTTCGATCAGCCGATCGGCTTCAACGGTCACGTCGACGTCGAAGTCGATGGTGAGATGAAACGATTCCGCATCGAACGCGTCCACCTTGAGGAAGACGCCGGGAAGATGAACCACACGGGCGAGAAACACTCGGTCGTCGACTTCAACCGGACCGGCTCACCACTCATCGAGATCGTCAGTGAAGCCGATATGCGCTCACCGAAAGACGCCGTCGCGTACCTCGAGCGCTTGAAAGAAGTGCTCTCGTTCGCGGGCGTCTCGGACGTCAAGATGGAAGAAGGGTCGCTCCGTTGCGACTGTAACATCTCGGTCCGTCCGTTCGGTCAAGAGCCGTTCGGCACGAAGACAGAGCTTAAAAACTTGAACTCATTCTCGAACGTCTTGAAGGCGCTCGAGTATGAGGAAGACCGTCATCGTAAATTGCTCATCAAGGGCGGCGTCATGCGTCAAGAGACGCTCCGTTTTGATGAGGCGGCGAAGAAGACGATCCTCATGCGTGTCAAAGAAGGAGCGGCCGATTACCGCTACTTCCCAGAGCCGGACCTCGTCCGTCTCGAAATCGATGAGGCATGGAAAGAACGCATCCGCGCCACGCTTCCAGAACTTCCGGTCGCACGCCGCGAGCGTTATATGAACAACTACGGCTTGTCGGCTTATGATGCCAAGGCACTCACGTCGACGCGGGAGTTCTCGGACTTCTTCGAAGCGACGACGGCTGCCGGTGCCGAACCGAAAGCGGCCGCGAACTGGCTCATGGGCGAAGTGCTTGGTCACTTGAACAAATCGGACGATACGATCGAGACGATGAAATTGACGCCGAGTTCGCTCGCAGAGTTGATTCGTTTGATCGGAGAAGGTACAATTTCTTCGAAGATCGCCAAACGCGTGTTCACTGCCATGATTGAAGAAGGCGCCGAGCCGAAGGCGTACGTCGAAGCGAACGGTCTCGCCCAAATCTCGGACGAGAACTTGCTCCGCGGCTACATCCTCGACTTGTTCGAAGCGCATCCGCAGATGATTGAAGACTTTAAGAACGGGAAAGACCGTGCCAAAGGCTTTATCATCGGGCAAATCATGAAGCAGACGAAAGGGATGGCGAACCCGGCACTCCTCGATGGCTTGTTCCACGAAGAGATCGCCAAACGCTAAACAGGCGGCGAGGCACTTGTGTCTCGCTTTTCGCTCGACTTGAGCATGGGGAGAGAATAGTATGCAACGAAAACGCGCACGGGTCATCTATAACCCGACATCTGGAAAAGAAGTGATCAAACGGGAACTCCCGTACATTTTGAACCGCCTCGAGGATGCGGGTTATGAGACGTCGACGTACGCGACGAAAGCGATCGGCGACGCGACGCTCGAGGCCGTTCGGGCCGCTGAGGCCGAATTCGACTTGATTATCGCGGCCGGTGGGGACGGGACGCTAAACGAGGTCATCTCGGGACTCGCCCCGCTCGACACGCGTCCGACGATCGGGCTCATCCCGGTCGGTACGACGAACGACTTCGCCCGGGCAATGCGGATTCCGCTCAACGTCGTCGGTGCCCTCGACGTCATCTGTGACGGGTTCGAGATGCCGGTCGACCTCGGTGAGATTGAAGGAGAGAAAGGCGACATCCACTACTTCATCAATATCGCCGGCGGCGGCATCATGACGGAGCTGTCGTACGAGGTCCCATCGAAACTGAAGACGGCGCTCGGACAGCTCGCCTATTACGTCAAAGGGATGGAGAAGCTTCCACTCATCAAGCCGACGTATATCGAGCTCGAGCACGATGAGGGCACGTTCAGCGGCGAGGTCATGATCTTCCTTACGTCGAACTCGAACTCGGTCGGCGGTTTTGAGAAGATTTCGCCGCACGCGTCATTAAACGACGGACTGTTCGACTTGTTCATCTTGCGTAAGTGTAACTTGTTCGAGTTCATCCACGTCGTCCGTTTGTTGCTCCGTGGTGAGCACTTGTCGAGTCCGCTCGTCGAGCACGTCAAGACGGGACGCGTCAAGATGAAGACGACGACGGAACCGATGAGTCTCAACATCGACGGCGAATACGGTGGCGAATGCACGGGCGAGATGCGAAACTTGTTCCGTCACTTGACGGTGCTCGCGCCGAACGCGCGCATCCGTGAGATGGAAGACTTGAACGCCCAGTATGAACGCGAACAGATGATTAAACAGCTGTTCAACGTAGCGAACGAGAAAGCAGAATAACACGGCTCGGCGTGGCGCACACGCCGAGCTTTTCGTTCGCTTGGAACGGGTATGAACCAATACACACTATTTTTTGAATCGGGAAAGGAGAGACTCATGCTACCAGTCCAAAAGAATGACCGTCTCGACGTCCATATCCACGACCTCACGCACGAAGGCGCGGGCGTGGCACGCGTCGACGGTTACACGTTGTTCGTCCCGAATGCGCTCCCGGGGGAGACCGTGGAGATTGTCGTGACGAAGACGAATAAACAGTACGGGTTCGCCCGCTTGATCGATGTGAAGCAAGCGAGTAAGGACCGGGTCGAGCCACCGTGCCCGATTTTCTATCAGTGCGGGGGCTGTCAGCTCCAGCACTTCAGCTATGACGGCCAGCTCCGTCAAAAACGGGACCGTGTCGTCGATGCGTTGAAACGACTCGGTCAGTTCGACGTGCCCGTCCACGAGACAATCGGCATGCCGGAACCATGGCGTTACCGCAACAAGGCGCAAGTGCCGTTCAAAGACGAGGCCGGTCGTCTCGTCGCGGGTTTCTATCGTCCACGTTCGCACGATATCGTCGAAATGAAGGAATGTCTCATCCAAGACGAGCGTAACGATGAGGCTGTCCAAGTCGTCCGTGACGTGCTCGCGGCGCACGGCGTCCCCGCATATGACGAGAAGACCGGGCGAGGCGTCATCCGCCACGTCATGGCCCGTTACGGGTATCATTCGGGTGAATTGATGATCGTCCTCATCACGAAGACGACGAAAATCAAAGGCGTGAACGAGATCGTCGCCGACATCTTGAAACGTCTCCCGGACGTGACGTCGATCATGCAAAACGTCAACCCGGACAAGACGAACGTCATCTTAGGGTCGACGAACAAATTGTTATATGGCCATGAGACGATTGAGGATAAGATCGGTGGACTGACGTTCACGATTTCCCCGCACTCGTTCTTCCAAGTCAACCCGGTCCAGACGGAGAAGCTATACGGCAAGGCGCTCGAATACGCGCAACTCACCGGGACCGAACAAGTCGTCGACGCCTATTGCGGCATCGGGACAATCAGTCTGTTCCTCGCCCGGAAAGCGGCGCATGTGTACGGCGTCGAAGTCGTGCCGGAAGCGATTGAGGACGCGAAACAGAACGCGCTCGTCAACGAGATCGACAACGTGACGTACGCCTGTGGCGCAGCGGAAGATGTGCTGCCGCAGTGGAAGAAGGATGGCATCAACCCGGACGTCATCGTCGTCGACCCACCACGTAAAGGCTGTGCCGAGTCGTTCCTCGAGACGATGGTCGAGATGGCACCGAAGCGGATCGTCTACGTGTCGTGTAACGTCGCGACGCAGGCACGCGATATGCGTTATCTTGCCGACCGTGGCTACAAATTAGTCGAAGTGACCCCGGTCGACATGTTCCCGCATACGGCGCACGTGGAGACGGTGGCGTGGCTAGAAAAAATAGAATAAACTGAAAGAAATGACCTTCGATTTGTGGAAATCGGAGGTTTTTTTAGGGTCAAGACGATAAGGAGCGTGTGGATGAAGATTCAGCGTTATGTAGAGTTAGAACTTGATGAGACATTGAGTAATGAAATCAGTGAGTTGTTGGTGGTGTCATTTGAACCGCTCTATCCGAATCGTCGATATTTCAAGCAATTGCCTCACCTCCGTCTTCTCGCTTTTGGGGACGAAGGTCAAGTCGTTGGTCATGTCGGACTAGACTATCGAGTGATGAATTTGAACGGGGAACCGATTCACGTTCTTGGTGTGATTGATTTATGCGTCAAAAAAGAGATGCAGGGCGACGGTATTGGTAAGGCGTTATTGGATGAGGTCATTGATGTAGGAGAGACGAATCAAGTCGATTTCCTCTTATTGTTTGCGGACCGACCTGATCTTTATTTACGAGCGGGATTCAACCATGTCGACAACATGTGTACGTGGCTCCAAATCGACGATGAACGGCAGACGACACGTGGAATCGGGGAAGCCTCCTTTGATGAGTTGATGATTCGGCCGGTCGGTGATAAAGCATGGACGGAAGGTCATTTAGATTTAGTAGGCTACTTGTACTGAGAACTAAAGATTTTCTCATGAAAAGGAGTGAAGAGGATGCGAAACGTGACAAAAGTGATCCTAGGTATAGTGGGAGTAGCCGTCCTGTTGATTGGGTGGTGGCTCATTTCGCCTATTTTCTTGAACGAGACGGTTGATGAGGGACTTCCGCCGACGTCAATTGACGCAACTGTAGATGAAGAGGGCGAAGGCGAGGAAGCGACGGAACCCCCGTCGTCTGAGGAGGATGGAACCGCAACGGAGTTTACCGACTTGGCAGGAGTGTTCATGGATGGAGAAAAGAACTATGAAACGTCAGGGAACATTCAAACGATCCGTGCAGAAGACGGCGTGTACTTGCGCTTCGAAGATTTCCAAACGACAAATGGGCCCGACTTGTTCGTCTATTTGATTCAGCCGGGGATGGAGACGACAGAAGGGATTCGTCTAGGCGCGTTAAAGGGCAATACCGGGAACCAAAATTATTTGATTCCTGAAGATGTCGATCTCACGCAATACACGACCGTCGTGATCTGGTGTCGGGCGTTCGATGCAACGTTTGGTACGGGAGAGTTAAGTCCACAATAACGCGAACACATTAAAAGTTAAGGCCTTCATCTAATGACATTAGAAAAACAACAACCTTAGTGAGACCGATGCACGGTTCCATTGAGGTTGTTGTTTTTTTTGAATTATGATTCATCATGGTCTGTAGAGAATGGCTTTTCTTCGTAACTAGAAACGTTGTACGAACCAATTGTGCGATATTTTTCAGAAAAAGTGCCACTATCTGACAAACTAGCAGAGAAGTCGATAGATAAAGCATCATTTATGACTTTGTGTAAATAGGTCGGATCTGGCGCTTCATTAATTGCGGCCATGACGAGGGCATTTCTAAGGTAACCAGCGTTATTAGAGAGCAGTTCTGCATTAAAAGGCAAATTATGATGTTGAGCGAAAAGTTTCATGAGAACAGAAACGGTACGGGTATTCCCTTCGCGAAAAGGATGAACCCGCCACAAATCTGTCATTAGCTTAGCGAAATAGATGGGCAGTCGTATATTTTGATGGGTCCATGTGATTTCTTGTTTCCAATCAAAGATAGATGCTAAGTCCGTTTGAATCTGCAAAGAATCACTGTAAATCACAGATATGCCGCCCAAAATTCGCTCATTTTTATAGATATTGATTGAGCGAAAATCGCCGGCCCATTCATATAGTTCGTTGAATAGATGTCGATGGATTTGTTGTAGAGCATGATAACTATCGAAGTCTACTTTCGAAATGAGCGATTCGATTTCTAACTATGTTTGCAATGATAAGTTGCGCTTCAACAGTAATCAGTTGTTGCTCGTCAGTTATCCCAAGTTTATTTATAAGCACACTTGTATTGGGGTAAACGTAAGGATCCATTAGGATTGCTGTGCTTTCGTATACTGCTCCATAATGGCTTGTTTAAACTGAGCTGAAGTGATCTCGCCATTTTCATATCGACTTAGCAATTTTTGTGTGAAAGGACTTGGTTTCCCCCCATCGATTGCAGCCATACCAACTGCAAATTTCACTTGTTTTTGACGTTCGATGTATGAGTTCTTGTCCACTTTTCTCACCCTTTTCACTTGGATTAACTTATTTACAATTATATCATACACGATGAACTATAAAATCGTTGTGCAACTTAGCGCGATTAGCTTGGACTCGTAGTCAGCACCCGAGGATTTTGTGAAGAAAGTGCTGTGTTTCAATTGACGAATGTTTGAAAAGAACAACAATCATTTAGCATGTACAATGGAGCGGATCGAATATTGGCACGAGCATAACAATGAGTATGAAAGAGCCGTGTTCATGACGAAAGACTAAAAGACTCCTCAAGCAAGCAACCTTCAATCGTAGATTAGAGGGTTCTTGCTTCGTCATGATCGGAACGCGTGTACGAAGAGACTGCGTTTTGCGGCTAGTAGGGTCAAGCCGCTCCGCTCGGCAATTTCCTCGACGACCTGTTCGACTGTAAGGTGATTGGTCTCGATTTTGTCATGCGTGATGTCGTGATGAAAGGCGTAGAGACAGCGGTCAATTTGCGCCTTACCCCATGAATTGAACCATTCAAAGCGTTGATTCAAACGCTTGTTAAGTGTTCTCTTATCCGCGTGGAGAATATAATGGTCGACCCGAATCCCGTCACGTTGTAGGGCTCCGATGATTTCATCATAGTAGAGGCGGTCCACGATCGTCATCGGGACAACGATTACGCCATCGTATGAACGAGCAATCTTCGCCAACATCTCAGCATTAAACGCCCGCCATTCCGGATGACGTTGGAAGTCAGGCAGTTGCATGTCTTTGGGCAGATTGTCGCGAATGAAAAAACCGACTTGTTCCGGGTCATACAAAAAGGCGTTTGGCAACCGTTGTTGCAATTGTTTGGCGGCTGTCGTCTTGCCTGAACCGAAAGCGCCGTTGATCCAAACGATCATCTTGATCAACCCTTTCAAAATATGTTCTGTATTATCATTCTAATTGTCCTGACGATTGTCCTGTGAAAAATAAAAAAAAGACGGACTGTCACGCAGCCCGTCTCATATTTACAGCACTCTTCTGACCGCAGTTTCTTGTTCAGGAGCAGTGTCTTCACGCATCGCGTTGATTTCTTTATATTCGTTCGTATCTTTCCACAACTCGTCTTTCAACGGATTGAGTTTGTATTTGACGATCCGTGTCACTTGCCAGACGGCGAGGACGACATTCAGCGCCAAACTGAGGAGGGCGATCGTCCAGTTCGCTGCCGGGTTGTACGACACACTCACGTTGAACGTGCTACCGACAGCAAAGAAGTAAGGGAACGTCATGACCCACATCATCCAAAATGTGAGCGTCTGGGCGCGGTTTTGCATCCATGTGCCTTTTGCCCAAAGCAAGGCGGGAACCGTCGCGGCGATGTTCAAAGCGAATCCTGAATAAAAGGCGTTGCCCGGTGCGCATGAATAGACGTAGGCGATGTTCCAGATGCCGTAAGCGACAATCCAAAGTTTCGTCTGGTCCGGCCAGAGCATGTCTTTTTTCTTACCGGATGTGGCGAAGATGCCGACCCAGCCGCAGATGAGGAGCAAGTTCAAGATTCCCGCGACGGCGTTCACATAGTTCCAACCGCCCGAGATGTAGTACATTCCATCGACCATACCTTCAAATCCCATGATACCGACTTGGAACTCTCGAACGACGGCCTCAGCGATGTTGAGTGCCAAAATACCTGGGACGAGCATCAAATACCATGGATGTTTCTTATGATAATCCGTGAAACGGATGACCATGTAAATCAAACTTCCGGCTAATGCTGAATACACTTTCACCCAATGGAACCACGAGGTGATTTCAGGATCGGCGGTAAAAAACCAAATCGGGGTCAAGGCGATTGGTACGGCCATAAACATGAAGATACTCGCTGTTTTGCTAGATCGGACGATTTCATTCAACCCGATCAATAGACCGAATACGACGAACCACATCACGACATTGTACCAAGGGATAGACTCAAAGAAGAACATACGATAACACTCCTTTCATTTCTAAATGATAGTGATGAAGCAACGATAAAAAGATGATGTCACTAAACATACCGAACGTTCGTTATGTTTATGTGAAAAGTGTAACAAAGTAATGAAAGCGGTGTCAATATGATTTGGCACGTCACCGTGACATGTCATAATTCGGACAAATCATTATGATATAATTAGCCATTATTACGTGAGGAGCGTCGGAGCAGATGATGAACGAAGGAAAACAAAAGATATTAGAAGCGGCGCGAGCGACGATTATCGAAAACGGGATTCAAGGTACGACGCTTCGGGGAATCGCAAAAAAAGCAGGGTTTAGCACGGGGGCGATCTATCATTATTACAGTTCGAAAGAGGCTATTTTATATGACGTGATGGACGAAGGATTAGGTGAGATTCGTCGAATCGCGACCGTCTCGATTGAGGACAAGAAAGAGGCCCGCGAAATCATTCAAGAAATCTTCGATGGGATGCAAGACCGACTCAAAAAAGATGCGGAAAGCCGTTTGCAGTTTTATTTGGCCCATGAGGCGATGCTCGGGAATGTGGAGTTACAAAATAAGTTTAAAGAAAAATATGTGGATTGGATCAATCGCGTCGAAGCCATCTTTGTGAGAGCGTATGGCGTTGAACGCGGACCTTCGACGAGAGCGGTCGCCGCCTGGACGATGGCCGCAATTGATGGAATGGTGCTCCAAACGTTATTGAATGTTCAAGTTGTCGAGTCTGTTCATACGAATCGAATATTGGAGTATTTGCTGCAGGACGGGTTTACACACTTCTTTAAAATCATTGAAAATGAACAACGCTGAGCTTTTTAAAGTATTGTCAGTTGATACATTCCCGCGTCCATAATAAGATAGATAAAGTGATTTTGTTGGATTGACTACGAAAGGGAATGATTTGACATGAACGAAAACTTCTGGCGCGATCTGCCGCGTCCATTCTTTATACTTGCCCCGATGGAAGACGTGACCGATGTCGTCTTCCGCCACGTCGTCGCCTATGCGGGACGCCCTGACGTCTTTTTCACCGAGTTCGCTAACTCGGACAGCTACTGCCACCCGGAAGGGAAAGGTAGCTTGCGCGGACGCTTGACGTTCACCGAGGACGAACAGCCGATGGTCGCCCACATTTGGGGCGACAACCCGGACTACTTCCGCGAGATGAGCATCGGGATGGCCGAGATGGGCTATAAAGGCCTCGACATCAATATGGGTTGCCCGGTCCCGAACGTGGCGAAGCGCGGCAAAGGGAGCGGACTCATCCTCCGTCCTGACGTCGCGGCGGAACTCATCCAAGCGGCGAAAGCCGGCGGCATCCCGGTCAGCGTCAAGACACGTCTCGGTTTCGCGAAGCTTGACGAGTGGCGCGATTGGTTGACGCATCTCTTGAAGCAAGATATCGCCAACTTGTCGATTCACTTGCGTACACGTAACGAGATGAGTAAAGTCGACGCGCACTGGGAGATGATTCCTGATATTGTCAAACTGCGTGACGAGATCGCACCGGACACGCTCATCACGATCAACGGTGACATCCTCGACCGTCAGATGGGATTAGAACTCGTCGAAAAGTATGGCGTCGACGGCGTCATGATCGGCCGCGGGATTTTCAAGAACCCGTTCGCGTTCGAGAAAGAACCGCGTGAGCATTCGATGGAAGAGTATCTCGATTTGCTTCGTCTCCAACTTGACCTGCAAGATAAGTTCCAAGAAGAGGTGCCGCGTTCAATCTCGAACTTGCACCGCTTCTTCAAGATTTACGTGAAAGGATTCCGCGGGGCGAGCGACCTCCGTGTGAAGCTCATGGACACGAAATCGACAGACGAAGTGCGAGCGCACCTTGATGCGTTCGTTGAGAACTATCATAGAGAAGAAGCTGCGCTTGCCGAGGCAGCGTTGACAGTTGAATAAGTTTTACCGGGATTCAGTGTATACTGGATCCCTTTTTTCTTGTAGTCAACTACCTAAAATTAGGATATACTCAATATATCGGAAGCCGATATATCGTCAGACGAAGTAAAGGGGACGAATTATGAAGAAATCAGTGGGAAGCATCGCTTTGACAGAAGCGGTCTACTATGTGCTGCTGTCGCTACAAGTCCCGAGGCACGGATACGGCATCATGCAGTTTGTAGAAGAATTGAGCCATGGTCGCGTCCAGTTGGCGGCGGGGACCTTATACGGGGCACTCAGTAGCCTGGTGGAAAAAGGATGGATCGAGGCGGTCGAAGGAGCGAGTGGGCGAAAGAAAGAGTACACCATTACGATAGATGGACAATCTGTGCTCGAAGCCGAACTCGTGCGCCTTGAAGAACTTGTTATAAACGGAAGACAGTGGATAGGGGGAAATCGACCGTGACAACAAAAACAATTTACCGCGTTTATGTCGATTATGAAAAAGAAGAGCAGTGGCTGAACGAGATGGCGGAACAGGGGTGGTTGCTAGAACGATTCAAGATCGGACGTTACGTGTTTAGTAAAGGGGAGCCAGGTGCATACATGTATCGTATTGAATTACTGGAAGAACTTCCGAACCATCCTAAGTCTACAGCTTACCTTGAGTTTTTAGACGAGATGGAAATCGAAGTGGTCGATACATCGTTCCGATGGATTTTTTTGCGTAAACGTACTGAAAACGGACCGTTTCATCTCTATTCTGATTTTGACTCGATGATTGCGAAAACGAATCGTGTGTTGCAATTGTATCAACTTGTACTGCTCGTCAATATCATCGCTATTTGCATCAATGTGATTGGTCCATTCGCAGTATGGGTGATTTGGCCGAACCTCGCGCTTGCCGCGTTCATCGCCTATTTGATTCAACAGCAAACGCGAAAGCTGCGTACGTTAAAAGGACTGCGGGCAATCGCGGAACAAGACTGAAAACGGAAGACATGAAGATGAGTTGAGATTTGGAAAGTATGGGTCGATGAACAGACGGAACCAAGCGTCAAGACGATCACACGCGACGACTTGACGACTGATGCGCTGCGATTTTTAGGTGCAGACGGGTTCGAGCGGCCGGAATGCCTTCGCGTGACAAAAGCATAACCTGACCGAACGAGATGTCTCGTTCGGTTTTTTTGTTTTGTCTCCTCACTTGAAAAAGACTGCTATATTATGAGGAGAAGAGTCAGGAGGGAATACCATGCACATTTTAATCGTTGAAGACGACCGGACGATCGCCTCCGGTCTCCAATATTCGCTCGAACAAGAACAATTCACGACGACGTTGTGCCAGAACGCAACCGACGCGACGCGAATCATCGAGCAACAGTTACATACCATCGATCTGTGTCTATTCGATTTGTCGTTGCCGGACGGGAGCGGCTATGACTTATGTCGGCTCGTAAAACAACAACAGGATACGCCCGTCATTTTTTTGACGGCGTTCGATGATGAAGTGAACGTCGTCATGGGACTCGATATGGGAGCGGACGATTACATCACCAAACCGTTCCGTATCCGAGAACTCATCTCGCGGATTCATTCGGTGTTGCGCCGCTACAATAAGCAGACCAGTTCGCCTATTCTGAAAATCGGGTCAGTCGAAATCAATACGCAAGACGCGAAAGTGAAAAAGGACGGGGATGAGATTTTATTGACGGCGCTTGAATACCGCTTATTGCTCATCTTCGGCAGACATACAGGACAAGTGTTGTCCCGCGCCCAACTACTCGATCAGATTTGGGACATGGGTGGGGATTTTGTGAATGACAATACGTTGACTGTCTACATTAAACGGTTGCGCGAGAAGCTCGAAGATGACCCACAGCGCCCGACGTTGATTAAGACGGTTCGTGGCATCGGCTATAAGGTGGAGGGTTAACATGCTACGAAATAGAGAAGTTCGAATCTATTTATTGAGTCTCTTTGTGATCATCGGCTTGGCCGTGAGCGTCGCGCTGTTCATCTCGATTGAGGCTACGCTCCTTGTCGCGGTCTTATCGATTGTATTCGTCGCCGTGACCTATCGCTTCACGGTGTGGCGCTATCGGGAAATCGAACAGCTCTCGAGCTACATCCAAGAGATCAGCAACGGCAACTATAAACTCGACGTCCGCGACAACCGTGAAGGCGAGCTCAGCCTGTTGAAGAGCCAAATCTATAAAGTGACGAAGATGCTGTCGGAACAAGGGACGCATCTCGAAGAGGACAAGCAGAAGTTGACGGATGCCATCTCCGACATTTCCCATCAGCTGAAGACGCCGCTCACGTCGATGACCGTCATGGCTGACCTGCTCAGTGACCCCAGGCTATCGGATGACAAACGTCAAGAGTTCACGCATAACGTGCAAGTGCAGCTCGAGCGGATGGAGTGGCTCGTCTCATCGTTACTTAAACTGTCTAAAATCGATGCCGGGACGATTCAATTCAAACGAGAACCGGTGTCCGTCCCCGCCCTCATTCAAGCTGTGACTGAACCGATGCTCGTGCCGATCGATATTAACATGCAGCGGCTCCAAGTCACAGGTGAGGATGACGTCACGTTCGAAGGCGATGTGAAGTGGACGACCGAGGCGCTGATCAACATCTTGAAAAATTGTGTCGAGCATACACCGGAACAAGGTGAACTGTTCATCGAGTTCAGTGAGAACACACTGTATACGGAAATCGTCATTCGCGATACGGGGAGCGGCATCGCCAAACAAGACGTCCCATATATCTTCCAGCGTTTCTATAAAGGCGTGAATGCGAGTGAGGACAGTGTCGGGATTGGGCTCGCCATGGCCCACAGTATCATCACGAGCCAGCAAGGTGAATTGACCGTCCGCAGTGAAATCGGCGTTGGGACGGCGTTTCAAATTCGATTCTACAAAGCGATCGTGTAAGTGACGAAACAGTCACTTTTGAGTCACGGACGTGTCACACTCGCTCGGTACACTCAAAGTAGATCAAGTACTGGAGGGTGCAAACATGAATATATTAGAAGTACAACACTTATCAAAAGTATACGGGAAAGACGAGATGGAAGTACGGGCGCTCGATGACGTATCGTTCACTGTGAAGAAAGGCGAGTTTGTCTGTATCGTCGGACCATCGGGCTCAGGGAAGTCGACGCTGTTGCATTTGCTCGGCGGTGTCGACGTCCCGACGAGTGGACAGGTGTTGATCGACAATACGGATATTTACAAGTTGGATGAGACACAGCTCGCCATTTTCCGCCGTCGTCAAATCGGTTTGATTTATCAGTTTTACAACTTAATTCCGATTTTGACGGTCGAGGAGAACATCACACTACCGATGTTGTTGGACGAACAAAAAGTCGACGCCGCCCATTTGGAGCGCATCATCGGCATCCTCGGGCTATCGAACCGGATGACGCACCTACCGAACCAACTGTCTGGCGGACAGCAACAACGCGTCTCCATTGGCCGGGCACTCATTAGTAATCCGGCCATCATCTTGGCCGATGAGCCGACAGGGAACTTGGACAGTCAAAACAGTGAAGAGATTATGAGCCTTCTGAAACTGTTCAACAAGAAGTTCAATCAGACACTGATCATCATCACACATGACGAACGGATCGCCTTGCAAGCCGACCGCATCATCTCAATTGAGGATGGGAAGATTGCGAAGAACGAGGTCGTCCGCTCATGAACATCATCCATAAAATGACGCTTCGACACTTACGCGAGAACAAGCGGCGCTCGCTTGTCACCATCATCGGGGTCATCATCTCGGTGGCAATGATCACGGCTGTGACGACGCTCGGTTCGTCGTTCCTGGACTTGATGATTCGTCAAGACATCGCAGATAACGGGGAATGGCACGTCAAATATGTCAATACGAATGAAGAGCAGGTCGAGGCGATTCGAAATGATGCATCGACGAAGGATGTCATCCTTTCAAGTGACGGCTATGCAGAATTAATGGATTCACAGAATGCCTATAAACCGTACTTATACGTCCGGAACTATAATACGTCAGGGCTCAAGAACTTTCCCGTCGACTTGACGGAGGGACGCTTGCCGAACAAAGAAGGCGAAGTCGTCATTTCTGAGGCCATCCGTCAAAATGCGCAAGTCACGTACAACATCGGGGACGAATTGACGATTGAAATCGGTGAGCGTGTGGATGAAGAATCCGGCCGTGTATTGACCCAAAACGAGGGTTTGGTCCGCGAAGGGGAGACGATTCTTGAAAAGTTGAAAATCGAGGATACGGTGACGTTGACCGTCGTCGGTACGATGGCGCGCCCGGCCTGGGAGCCGACTTGGTCGCCAGGGTATACGGTCGTCGGATACATTGACGACAAAGCATTGAACGGTGCGACCGTCGATACGTTCGTCGCCTTGAACGACGTGAACGGCTCGATCTATGAGGATACGAAACAAGTGATGAACGAACAGAAGATCGAAGGCATTGCGTATAACTCATCGTTGCTCCGCTATTATGGGGTGACGGATGATGACGGCTTGCGCAAGACGCTGTACGGGTTCGGTGGCATCATCATGGCGGTCATCGTCATCGGCTCGATTTCGCTCATCTATAACGCCTTTGCCATCAGTGTATCCGAGCGTTCGCGTTATCTCGGGATGCTCGCGAGTGTCGGGGCGACGAAACGGCAAAAACGGAACTCGGTCTTCTTTGAAGGATTGATTATCGGTGGGATTAGCATCCCGATTGGTATCATCGCCGGGGTGACCGGGATTGGGGTCACGTTCCTGTTCATCAACGCCTTTGCGGAGAAAGCGCTCAATGTGACCGAGAAGTTTGAGGTCGTCGTCACACCAATCACGCTCCTGTTGACGGTCCTGATTTCGAGCGTGACGATTTTCATCTCGTGTTATCTGCCGGCACGCCGCGCTTCCAAAATTTCTGCGATTGACGCGATTCGTCAAACCCAAGATGTTCGACTGACATCGAAGAACGTCAAGACGTCAAAGCTCGTTCGCCGCATCTTCGGTTTGGAAGCGGAGATCGGGCTGAAAAATACGAAACGCAACCGGAAACGGTATTTGGCGACGGTGTTTTCGCTCGTCATCAGTATCGTGCTGTTTTTAGTCGTCAGCTACTTCACAGACCGGCTCGGACAGTCACTCGAGATGTCACAAGGCACGTACGAGTTCGACATTCTCGTGAACGGGTCGAATCTCAGTAAAGATGACTTACGTCGCTATGAGACGTTAGACCATGTGACGAGTGGGACGTACTTCGAGAACACGACCGTCCAGACGATGGTCGACGAAGCACGGTTACCGAGCGCAGTCACCGAGAACGAAGACTTGGCATTCAACTTCGGTGATGGGAAATTCATGTATTACGTCTCCCTCTATCAATTGGATGACGCCAGCTTCGATGCGTACTTGAAGCAAATCGGGGCAGACGCTAGCAACTTTGAAGATGAAGAAATGCCGGGTGCCGTCTTGATTGATGAAATCTCGTATCAAGACGTGGACAAGAAAAAGTTCGTCAACTCGAAGACGATTGAGACCGAAATTGGTGATACGCTCGAACTCCGGGACGAGAACGCAACGGACGGCACGACACCGCTCAAAACAATCAAGATCGGCGCCATGACCGACGTCGCCCCGACCGGTGTGATGACAAGTTCACTCGGGTGGCTTGATGTGATTGTCCGAGAAGGGACCTTTGAAGACGATGCGATTGGTCAATTGATGCAACAATCGAGCCCATCAATCGCCTTGAACACAAGCAATCCTGACGCGACGCAACAAGTGATTGAGGCGGAACAGAACATGGACCAGTACATCTTCAACGTGTCGGAGCAACGTGAACAGCAAGAGCAAGTGTTGTTGCTGTTGTCGATTTTCGTCTACGGGTTCATCGTCTTGATCTCGCTCATCTCAGTGGCGAACATCTTCAACACGATCTCGACGAGCGTCTCGCTACGGCGCCGCGAATTCGCGATGCTGCGGTCGGTCGGGATGACACCGAAAGGGTTCAACAAGATGGTTTATTATGAGAGCATCTTCTACGGCGTGAAAGCATTGGCGTATGGAATCCCGGTCAGTATTCTCTTCATGTACCTCATTTACCGGGCACAGATCAACACGTTCGAAGCAGCGTTCACGTTGCCGTGGGGCGATATCTTGTTCGTCACGGTCGTAATTTTCCTGATCGTTGGTTCTTCGATGCTGTATGCCATCTCGAAAGTGAAGTCGGATAATATTATCGACCGGTTGAAGCAAGAGAACAATTGATGATTGGCACACAGTCATTAATAAAATAGGTGTAAAGGGATTCAGCATCTACTGAATCCCTTTTTTTGTAAAATGAGTAAGAAGAAAGAGGTAGGAGAGTGGACATCGGAGAATTTATAAGTGTTCAGAATTTGTGCACGGTCGATTACGTAGATGCGATGGAGAAAATGACGCGCCGTCATCCGGAGATTTAAGCGTATCAAACGTCCCTGTTCCAGCAACTGTATCGTGCCACCCAACAAGAAGTGAGGTAACACTTAGCCCAGTTGATACCAAGACGGAAGCATTCATGATGGAACGGTTCCGTTAACGGGAACGGGAAATGGAAGAGAGGAGGACTACGATGACAGAGCAGAATTGGCGAGCGTCGGGTGTAGGACTCGGACTGGTGTTTGGAGCCGGAATGGGTATCATCGGATCGCTCCTATTTGATTTTGAACTGGTGTATGGGATTGCGGCAGGTACGGCACTCGGCTATCTCATTGGACTCGTGATCTCAGTGACCGGAAAGAGATAACTAAATAATAGGAGTGACGAGGATGATCACAAAGAAAATTAGGCAGTGGTTTCGAACAAAAAAAGTTCACGAGGAGAGGGAAGAAGTACTTGAAATCACATTCCGAGTAGGAGGATTCGGAATTGCAAACGAATCCAAACTGACATTTTTTCCAAACGGGACGGCTGTCCGATCTATTGACCGGCAAGAATATGAACTTCAGCCAGGCGATACGTTCGTCAGATATAAGGAAGCAGAAGCACAAGGTGTATACGCGGCGTTTATAGCGTTAGGGACGGAGGCGTGGCCGTCTACGTTTGAAGACGAAGACGAGTGGTTGACCCGCGACGGGACACAATGGAGCTTGACCATTACACAGCCAGACAGCACCACACGGACATACGACGGTAGCAACGCGTATCCAGATAACTGGGAGGATGTCATAAAACTGTTCGGCATTTCGTGAATCAAAAGGAGGAAATCATATGGACCGCACAATCACCGTCAAAGGTACAGGGAAAGTATCGACCAAGCCCGATTTGATTGTCGTGAGAATGGATTTGTCGTCAAGAGCCGTCCGTTATGAGGAGACGATGAACGGGGCGGCACTCGCCGTCACGCGGCTCCAAAAAGCGATTGAGCAGGCGGGCTTCGCGAAGACGGATTTAAAGACGACCGACTTCTCGATTGACACGGACTATGAGAGCTACCGGGACAAACAAGGCAATTACAAGTCTCGGTTCCGGGGTTACGTCTGTCAGCAGAAGACGAAACTCGAGTTCCCGCTCGATACGAAACAGTTGTCCTCGGTCATCGAACACGTCAGTAATTCGCTAGCCGAACCGAAACTGTCCATCTCGTTCACGATCAAGGATGCGGATTCGGTTCAAGACGAACTGCTCGCGAGTGCGGCGGCGAACGCGCGCCATCGGGCCGAACTGTTGGCAAAGGGTGCCGGGGCGACGCTCGGCGATTTGCTTCAAATCGACTATACGTGGGGCGAGCTCCATCTTTACTCGCCGACACGCCTCACGCTCCATGACGAGGTGCTCTTCTCGGAGGCGGCGATGCCGGAACTCGAACCGGACGAGATTGACTTGAGTGACTCGGCGACGTTCGTGTGGGCGATTCGATGAGGCGCGTCATCGGATTGGTGTTGCTGCTTCTGTCTGTCTCTTTGTCGGCTCAAGCCTTATCTTGGGCGTATGCGTTCGTCGTGTTAGATGGACGGGTGTATGAAGTGATGGATGTTGCCGTATTGGAGGCTGATTTAGGTGAAGTCGTCGGCGAGGTGAAGACGATGGCCGACGATATGGATGGCAGCTATTACGGGGATGCCTCGAACATGTATCCGATTGGGACGACCTATCGAGAAGTGAACGGGGAAGCGATAGAGGATGCACTCGCGGTCGAGGACGAGTCGGGATGGAAGAGGGCCGAGTATCGGCATGACGCCCCGTTCAGCATGCGTGACCATCTGGATAAGGTGGCATATGGATTCGTCGGACTCGGCCTCGTGGTTTTCGTCATGTATCGATTTAGGAGGACAAGATGAATCTATTCGAGTTTGAAAGATATGTATCACGGCGAATCGAGGACCGTGGCTACAGTTACTATATGAGCGGGAACCTCGAATTAGTGTCACAAACTCGAAATACGTACTTGTTTAATGTAAATGGCAGTATCGTTTATCGAGTGGAGGTTACATGTGCGAACGAGTGGATGATTCAATCGTCATGCGATTGCCCCTATGATCAAGGCACGTGCAAACATGAAGTCGCAGTTTATTATTGGTTACGCAATCGGCTTTCACCGGGGTCACCGTTTGATTTAGCAAAAGAACTCAGTAAGTTGAAAAAGGCCGAGCTCATCGATGTGATGTTGAAGCTGGTGCATGACCCGGATATTCATCATCGATTGGCGCACGACTTCACACCGCCATCAAGCAATCCAAAAACATTCGTTCAAGTATGTGAGCGAGAAATTGTCGGAAAGTTTTCAAATGGCACGATTCATCAACAAGAAATGAAGACCTTGAAACGTTATCTGTTTCGTAAAATAAATGTGATTCAGTCAGATGAAAATCCTATATCACGCTTATTCAATAGTATTTCATTTCTTGATATCGTCACTCCGACAATCATGAGATGTGAGACGTTTATCCATCTGTTGTTCGCTGTGCGAGACGAGATCACTGATTTGATGGTATCAGCCATTGAGGAAATCCCGAAGGCGGAACGAGACATGGTTCTTCAACGTTTCATTTTGATATGGCATGAACTGCATCTGGCCGTTTACCATGACGTTCATGTTCAATTGTTGAAAGGGATTGTCCCCATCTATGAAGGGGATAAGACGTTTCTCATCGACCAAATCGATCGGTTCAGAAACACGCACGCCGAGGCTAGTGACTTGGAGCACCTGGACGAGTTCACGAAAGTGTTAACAGAAGAAAGTTGATAGGGTGATAATCAAGTATGGAAATAGGGAACAGACTCATGTAGGGATCACCCAGTCTTGGAGAGAGAAGGGACAGACATGAAAATCCTCATCATTTTTGACTCGATGTACGGATGCACCGAAAAAATCGCATATGCCATCAAGGACGGGTTCAACGACTTGCACCAAGTTGACATCATGCAAATCAGCCATGTCGGGTACGGCGACCTCGCCAACCTCGATTTGTTCATCGTTGGTTCGCCGACGCACGGCGGACGCGAGACCGAGGACGTGAAGACGTTTCTCGACGGCTTGTCGGACCATGCACTACGTGGTACGCGAGCTGCAGCCTTCGATACGAGTATGGCCGAAGAAGATCAAGGCTTTTTTGTCGGGAAGATTGTCAAATGGTTCGGCCACGCCTCGACCCGGATCGAGCAGCTCTTATTGGATAAAGGAGCGGAACCGGTGTTGAAAGAGTCGTTTATCGTCCTTGATAAAGAAGGACCACTCAAAGACGGAGAGCTCGAGCGGGCGACCGAATGGGGTCGTCACTTGATGGACAAATAATCTGGCGCGTTCCTGATGGGACGTGTCTTTTTTGACTCGGAATTGTCCGAAGCGTTCGCAAAACGGGTAAATATAAGGGTAGCTCTTTTACGTGGAACGGAGGGAGAATGATGAAAAAATGGGAACGTGACGTCCTCATCGGTTGGATCGTCGTCTTGTTGGTGCTCGTCGCGCACTATCTCATCACGGTGTCGCTCGGCAACACGTATTTCGCTGAATCGACATTGAATCGGATGCTTTGGCTCAGTAGTTTCCCGGCCTTTTTAATCGCCTTTCTTGCGGCCCTCTTCCAAAAAACAAATACACTCACGTTGGCTGTTCGCCGTGCTGTCATCTGGACGGCTGAGCTCGTCGTAGCTTTCTCGCTCGTCGCCTGGCTCTTTCGAGCGTTCGAGACGTTGTTTGTGAGCCCGGGCGCTTATTGGTTGTTTGGGGCGGTCCTCCTCGCTCCGCTCGTCTACTTGTTCGAGTTCCGGCGTCAAAACCGTGGGACGAAAGCCGGCGCCCACTAAATTTAGAAAACGTCTCCGTCATAGAGGCGTTTTTAGTCTGGACAGGAATGGGAATGGGGTACAGAAGACAAGAATGGAGGGAATCACCATGAGTCATTATTTTTCATCATCGTACGAGGAGTCGCGTGAGAAGTTTCTCGCTTTACTCGACAACGTTAAAACCTACTATCCGACAGCCCGCGTGATGTCCCACTCGATTGGCGAGGATACGATCGACTTGATCATCGGTGAGCCGGCGGGGTCACGCAAGGCGGTGCTTCTCATGACAATCGGCGAGCACGGTATCGAAGGGTACGCCGGTGCCGCCGTGACGCATCAGTTCGTCGAGACGCAGCTCGAAAATCTTCGACACGAGTCGACGGGGATTTGTCTCATCCATGCGGTCAATCCGTGGGGGATGAAGCACTTCCGTCGCGTCAACGAGCATAACGTCGACTTGAACCGGAACTACGTCATCGATCGTGAATCACTCCCGCGTAACGTCAATAAAGAGTATGAAGTCATGCGTCACTTGTTCGTCCCGGACGGCGTCATCGATGACTATCACGAGGCGCGCGAACACATCTACTCGTTCCTCGGTTCTGGTATCAAGCTCGACGGGTTTGACGCGATGACCGAGGCGAAGGGGATGGGGCAATATCAGTTCCCGAAAGGCGTCTATTATGGCGGCGAGTCGGATGAGCCGTCCGCCATCTTTTTGAAAGAGGTGCAACACGATTTGCTTGAGCGCTATGACCGCGTCGTCCATATGGATTGGCACACGGCGCTCGGCCCGACGAACGAAGTGACGATGGTCATCAGTGAACGGGACGGCCGTGATGTCGACGAATTAAAGCAGGTATATGAGTTGAAGAATATTCAGACGTACGACCCGACCGACGTCCTCGGGGACTCGACGAACCATTTCTATTACGTGCGGGACACGCATCATCCAGAGAAAAAACTCGTCTCGGCGTTGTTCGAGTTCGGGACGTTCGGGACGTCGACGAAAGCGACGATTCGTGAGTTTTTGACAATCATCCTCGAGAACCGGCTCTACTTCGAAGGGACGAAAGATCCGGAAGCCAGGAACGGCATTCGAAAAGAGTTTATGGCCATGTTCTATCCGGATGATGAGTCGTGGCGGACGTCCGTGTTACGCGAAGGGGCGGGCGCGATTGAGCATGTCTTGAAAGGCGAATCGCTTTGGCGCCACAGTTGATAGGTTTCTACTTCGGTCAAACGGGAAAAAGTGGGTTGTGGGCAAACACGAACGCCGCTCAACAATCCAACTGGGGGTTTTGACCAATGGGGAACTATATTACTGCACATGACGGAACGAATATTTTTGTAGAAGATGTCGGGACAGGGGACGCCGTCGTCTTCTTGCACGGCTGGCCAGCGAACAACAACATGTTCGAGTATCAAAAGAATGCGTTGCTCGAAGCAGGCTATCGCTACGTGGGGATTGACTACCGCGGCTACGGCAAGTCGGATGCGCCGGCGACGGGTTATGACTATGCGACGATGGCGTCTGACGTGCACATGGTCGTCAACGGGCTCGGCGTCAAAGACTTCACGCTCGTCGGTTTCTCGATGGGCGGGGCGATTGCCATCCGTTACGCAGTCGACTTCCCGGATGACGGGTTGAAGAAGCTCGTCCTGTCAGGCGCCGCGGCACCGGTATTCACGCAACGTCCGGACTATCCGTACGGGATGACACAAGCCGAGGTCGATGCGTTGATTGAAGACACATTGAACGATCGGCCGAAGATGCTCGAAGGATTCGGTGAGATTTTCTTCGAGAAAGAACATTCGAAGCCGATGCAAAACTGGTTCCATCATCTTTCGCTCGTCGCGTCGAGCCACGGGACAATCGCTTCGGCGAAAGCACTCCGTGATGAGGATCTTCGAGAGGACTTACCGAAAGTCAACGTCGAGACACTCATCATCCATGGCGTACACGACAAGATTTGTCCGTTTGAGTTCGCGCTCGAGATGGAAAAAGGGATCCCGAACTCTCGTATCGAGCGGTTTGAGGAGAGCGGTCACGGTACCGTCCTCGATGAGATGGACAAGTTCAACAAGACGTTGCTTGGATTTATCTAAACATGTGACAAGTCTAGGGATTTCCTAGGCTTGTTTTTTTGTGCCCACCCCAAATACGTTTCTTAGATTTGTGGGGCTAGAATGACGTGTACACGGGTATAGCTAAAATGAAGCATGTTGTTCGAGTTGAGATTGAACGAGTTTGCCGGATGCCGATATATCGGCATAGAGATGTTGTTGTTCGCCACACGGTCAAGGATGGCTATGGAAAAGCCGCTCGGGACCGTGCCTGTTTGTGTGTTCACACGTGATTCGATCAACTCATCTGGAAACGCTTCATAAGAAAAAAGGAATGAGCCTCTTTTTGCTAGAATGAATGATATTGACATGGTCAATTTGTGCTGACTAAACACTAATACATGGTACAATGAAGAGGTGGATTTTTAGATTGAGGAGAGATTGTACATGAATATCGCTTTCTTTTTATATCCGAAAGAAGACGTCAAATATTTAGACCCGGAATCGACAGTGCGGCAAGCGCTCGAGAAGATGAAACATCATCGTTTCACATCGGTGCCGCTCGTCTCTGAAAACGGCTTTTACGCCGGGACGATGACAGAAGGGGATTTACTTTGGGCACTCGCCGAACAGCTTCGCGGGGAAGAAGACTACGAAAAAGTGCTCCGGACACGCCTAAAAGACATTAAGCAACGCGTACGGTATAAGCCGGTCGCCATCACGGCTCAAATCGAGGAGCTCGTCGATGCAATCACAGATCAAAACTTCGTGCCGGTCGTCGATGACGGGAAGTATTTCATCGGCATCATCCGGCGTCGCGACATCATCGAGTATTACTCGACGAAGTTGCAACAGCTCGAGAATAAAGTGAACTAAACTTGAAGGCCAAGTCGCTATGACTTGGCCTTCCTATCGTTCACGTAAAAATGGAAAGGGGAACTGAACATGAATGAAGAAGAAACGTTTGTGATTGAGTCGGTCTCACCAAATGAACGCTACGTCTGTGTATTTGAGGATGATGGGGACACGGGGTACGTTTATTTTTGTCCACTGAATTCTTCAGGGGAGATGGAAGGCGTCGCGGACGCGCTTTGGATTTACGACCAAATCGCACCGCCGATTGAAGCGTGTGAAGAAGTCGGATTTGCCTGGGACGACGATTCATCTAAAGTCGCATTCATCGTGGATGGAGAATGCTGGGGGCTGTTGGACCTGAACACGAAGCGAAAACTCACCGCCCCGCGTGAGCATAACGCCATCGTCTCGCTCCCGATTGAACTGTGGGAAGAAGGCATTCCGGTGTCAGAGGGTGAAGTGTTGCAGTTGAGCGTGGAGAGCTGACGTTCATGAAAAGCTTAGTAAAATATTTGGCCGTTATCGTCTTGGCCACTGCGCTCTTATATGGCTACAATACGTTTGTTCCGAAAAACCTCATGACATTGATCATCGGTCTTCCGATTTATGTCGGAATCATTCTATGGGTCGTGAATCTCTTTGAGAAGAAGCTAGGTATGACGTGAGCATCATCATCCTTATGAATCGGTCGCACAATCTTGTGCGGCCGTTTTTTGTTGCCTCATGTCGGGTACAGTCACAAGAGACAAAGGAGGGGACAACAATGGATGTGTTGACATATCGATTTGAAGACGACGGGTCAATTCCGAACAATCCGGATTTCCCGGTGCTGTTATATCGCGGCGTGTTCGATGAGACGGACGGGATACAGACGACGTTCGAACATAACGGCTGGGGGAATAGCTGGGTCAACGGCGTGTTCGATTACCACCACTACCACAGCAACACGCATGAAGTGCTCGGTGTGAAGTCAGGGCGGGCGACCGTTCAGCTTGGCGGTGCGACCGGGGACCTCGTCTCGATTCAGGCGGGAGACGTCTTGATTTTACCGGCCGGGACCGGCCACCGTCGACTTGAGGCGAGCGACGACTTTGAAATCGTCGGCGCGTATCCGAACGGGCGTGATTATGACAGGTTGACGGGAAAACCGGAAGAACGGCCCGACAGTGTACTGCGCATCGAACGAGTCGATAAACCGGCGACCGATCCTGTCTTTGGGACGACCGGGCCGTTACATGAACAATGGACGAAGGAGGAAACAATATGAATCGCATTCCACACACATTAATTTTGGCAGCATTGAAACAACATGTGGCTGAATTGCCGGACGGGCGTGAGATGAGGGCCCTCGGCCAAGGCACGTGGCGCATGGGAGAAGACGAATCGAAGCGCGAGGCGGAAATCGAGGCGCTTCGGACGGGACTCGACTGCGGGTTGCATGTCATCGATACGGCAGAGATGTACGGAGAAGGGAAATCAGAGTCGCTCGTCGGCGAAGCGATCCAAGACCGACGGGAGGACGTGTTCCTCGTCTCGAAAGTGTATCCGCATAACGCCGGGGGCGACGAGCTCGTCCAGGCGTGTGACGCCACGCTCGAACGGCTCGGTACGGACTATCTCGACTTGTATCTCCTTCATTGGCGTGGGAACATCCCGCTCGAGGAGACGGTCGATGGGCTCGAGCAATTGAAGGCGGACGGAAAAATCCGGGCGTGGGGTGTCTCGAACTTTGACGTCGACGACATGAAAGAGCTGCTCGCCTTACCGAACGGAAAGCATTGTGCGGTCAACCAAGTGCTCTATCATCTCGGCAGCCGCGGCGTCGAATATGACTTGTTGCCGTTCTTACAGGAACACGGCATTCCGATGATGGCTTACGCTCCGCTAGCCGAAGGTAGCGACGTGAAAGAGAAAGTGTTCAATGATGAGACGTTGAACCGGATTGCTGAGGCGTACAATGCGACACCGGCCCAAATCTTACTGACGTGGACGGTGCGGAACGGAAACGTCATCGCCATCCCGAAAGCGGGACAGAAAGCACACGTCGAAGAAAATGGCGCGGCGCTTCTCCTCAACCTGACCGAGGACGACTTTAACGCGCTCGACGAAGCATTCCCACCGCCGAGCGAGAAAAAACCATTAGATGTGATTTGATGCAAAACAGGTGAGTCCCATTCGATGGGGCTCACCTGTTTCATTTGTTCAATTCGCGAGCGGATGCTTCAATAGATAATCTTCAATCTGTCCGACCGTCTGTTTCAACACGCCGTCCTCGAACGGTGACTTTAGACCGGCCAATTCGACGAGCTCGAGGAACGAGCGGCTGCCACCGGCTTGGCAGAGCGTGAGGTAATCGCTCCACGCCGCTTCACGGTCCTCATGCATGCGCACCCAGAATTGGAAGGCGCACACTTGCGCGAGCGTGTAGTCGATATAGTAGAACGGGCTCTGGAAGATGTGTCCTTGTTGGTGCCACCATGCGCCCGACTCAAGATAATCGTTCGTCTCGTAGTCACGGTGCGGGAGATACACTTTCTCGAGGTCGCGCCACGCCTGACGACGCTCTGCGACCGTCATGTCAGGGTTGCGGTAGACGACGTGCTGGAACTCATCGACGAGGACGCCGTACGGCAAGAACGTGATGCTTCCTGCCAAATGGTTGAACTTGTACTTGTCGACTTGGTCGCCGAAGAACAGCTCCATCCACGGCCAGCAGAAGAACTCCATCGACATCGAGTGGATTTCACACGCCTCGTACGTCGGGAACGCGTATTCCGGTGTCGTCAAATGACGGCTCTCGTATACTTGGAAGGCATGCCCGACCTCGTGCGTGAGCACGTCGATATCGCCGGCCGTCCCGTTGAAGTTGGAGAAGATGAACGGCAGACCTTCTGACGGGAGGTACGTGCAGTAGCCGCCGCCGGCCTTGCCTGGTTTCGCCGTCAAATCGAGAGCGCCACGCTGTTGCATGAACTGGAAGAACTCGTCCGTCTCGTTCGAGAGTTCCCGGTACATCGTGTTGCCACCTTCGATGATGAACGTCTCGTCGCCCTGTGGCGTCGCGTTGCCGTCCGGGAAGACGAACGACTCATCATAATACGTGAGCGTATCGACACCGATCCGTTTCGCTTGCTTCTCTTTTAACGTCGTCGCGAGCGGGACGATGACGTCACGCACTTGTTTGCGGAAGTTGTCGACGTTCGACTCGTCATAGCCGACACGTTGCATCCGGGCGTACCCGAGCTCGACGAACGAGGGGAAGCCGAGCGCGTGCGCGATGTCAGTCCGGACGCGGACGAGTTCGCCGTAGATGCGGTCGAGTTCATCCCCGTTGTCGGCGAGATATGTATAACGGGCTTCGGACGCCGCTTTTCGTACCGAACGGTCAGGAGATTGTAAATACGGTCCGAACTGGGACAAGTTGAGCGTCTTGCCATCGAATTCGATTTGGGCCGCCGACATGACTTTCTGATAAGCGGTCGCCAATCGGTTCTCTTCCTGCAGTTTCGGGATGAGCGATTCCTCGAACGTCTTGAGCGCGCGCTCCGCGAGTTCGAACAACTGGCTGCCCCATTCCTGTTCGAGTTGGCTCCGTAAGTCGTGCTCGGTCAAAACGCGATAATATGCTTGGACCTCTTTTTCGTAAACCGGTAACGCATCGTCGAAGAACGTCTGCTCGGCCTCGTAAAACGCATCACGCGTGTCGATCGAGTGGCGAATCGCGACGAGTTGACTTTGCGTCTCAAACGCGTTCCGTTCCTGGTTGATTTGGCGAATCAATTCGTTCGCCTCTTCGAGTGTGCTTGCTTGTTGCAATTCGACTGAATAGTCCGACAATCGGCTGTTCAAAGCGTCCAAGTCGGGCCGTTCATATGACAATTTTGTGAAAGTCGTCATTGTAAGCGCCTCCATCATGTG
Source organism: Exiguobacterium sp. SL-9 (assembly GCF_004336985.1). GTDB lineage: Bacteria > Bacillota > Bacilli > Exiguobacteriales > Exiguobacteriaceae > Exiguobacterium. The sequence continues at coordinate 585,076 of NZ_SJUO01000002.1, read as the reverse complement.
AAATTTTTATAAAGTGTAAAAAGGGCTTGCAAAAGCGATTGCACACTCGTATTCTTACGATGTGTAAACGAATTCGCACTACCTTATTACAACTATACCGTTTCTAGGGTAGGGATTGAAGAGGAAGCTTTTCGGGTATAAAAGCTAAGACTTTGATTAACAGAACATGTTGGAGGGATTAAGCTATGGGATTCTTTAAAAAACTATTTGGTGGTAAAGAAGAACAACTTAACGCGGTTTCACCGCTTACAGGGAAGGTCATTGACATCACGAACGTTCCTGACCAAGTGTTCTCGCAAAAAATGATGGGTGACGGCATCGCCGTCGAACCAACAGACGGCAAAGTCGTCTCGCCGGTCAACGGTACAATCGCGACAGTCTTCCCGACGAAACACGCGATTGGGATCAATGCAGACAACGGTGCAGAGTACTTGATTCACATCGGTCTCGACACGGTTAACCTTAAAGGTGAAGGCTTCGAAACGCACGTGACAGAAGGACAAGCTGTCAAAGCAGGCGACACGCTCGTCACATTCGACCTCGACTTCATCAAAGCGAACGCGCCGTCGACGATCACACCGGTGATCATCACGAACCACGACAGCTTCGGTGTAAACAAACTCGTTGCTGAAGGTGACACGGTCACAGCCGGTTCTTCTGAAGTCGTCGAGTTGACGAAAAAATAAGTTGAACATTTTACTCGGAGGCATACGCTTCCGAGTATTTTTTTTTGGATTCGGGAACTATACTAAAAAGAGAGGGGGAGAGACACATGGATGGAAAAAACGCACCGTATCGGGGGTATGGGGATCGGATTCGAATTTTACGTGAGCGGGCCGGTATCTCGGTCGAGGCACTCGCCGACCGTATTGGCGTCGCACCGTACTTTATTCGCCGCACCGAACTGAGTGAAGTCTACCCGACGATGCCTTACATAGAGGTGCTCGCCGAGGCGCTTAAGATTGACGCGAACTATTTGGCCCGCCATATTTGGACGGGCGAGTCGCTCAAAGTACTCATGAAAGGGACAGTCCCGGAGCTCGAGCAGATGAAGCTCGCCTACGAAGAGGCGATGCACGGTAAGTCGACCGAGGACATGCAGCGGCAGCTCGAGGCACGCATGCGCATCTTTGACCTGATGCACGAAGAAGAACTTCGTCGCATCTTCGCCGAAGATGAAGAACCGACGTCTCATCATGCGCTCGAGGCGCTCGTCGATGCTGTGCTCGACCTCGGTCGGTCGCACGAACCGACGCATCGGATTGTCCCGTTCGCTCGCTATATCGAGCAACTCGTGCCGGATCAGTTCGTCGACAACTCGTTCCAATACACGGAGTTCGGGATTGTCGATAAATCGTATAAATTGCAGTGAAGGCCGTGGGCGACCACGGTTTTTTGCTATGGATGAAAGGAAGACGATCATGATTGCGATTCAAGCATTGAAGCGACGGTTAGTGAACAACCGGTTGGACGTCCAGTTAGAAGAAGGGTATGTGAACCAATTAACGTTCTCTTTCAATCGTCCAGCTACTGTGACGGAGTTGGAGCGGTTGCCGAAAGAAATGCCGGTAGCGGTCCGTTCCTTATTAGCTGAACATAACGGAATAAAACTGTTCGAGGACCCGGAGTACGGCGGAGGGATTGAGCTATTTTCGGTCGATGAGATTCTTGACTACCGACAACTTTGGGACTGTCCTGTTTCTTTTCTACCGATAGGGGTTGGTCGTGACGGAGAATGGATTGTTTGCGAATACATAAGTGAGACGGACAATCGGGTGTGGGTTGGAGAGTTTTTGAGTTTTGATGAAGAAGACGCTAAATTGAACCGCTTGCCGTTCACCTTTTCACAATGGTTGGATTACGTGATCGTGGCACAAGGAGCCGCGTTCTGGGATTGGTTTCGTGGCTAAAAAAGAACGGCCGCCCAAATGGGTGGCCGTTCTGTCGTTCAACGCGACATGCGCGCGTCGTAACGTACTTTCGGTCGTGTCCCGGCAAGTAGGAAGCCGAGCACGATATTGAGAATCGTGAGCACCCACCCGACGTAACCGAACGTATAGGCGAGGCTTGCGAGCATCGTCTGCCAGTCGAGTAAGGACGCGGCGTCACCACGAACGGTGAAGCGGATTGCGGTGAATCCGATGAGCGTCGTCGCTGTGATCAAGATGCCGATCCACGCGCCGCCGAACCGCGACGTCTCCTGGCGTCGGCTGACCGGATACCAAAAAGCGAGCGTCCCAAGGAACGTGCTTCCCGCGTATGCGAGCAAGATTTGCCACAGCGCATCGGCGTCCAAGAAGACGGTATAACAGATGAACGTCGTGAGCGTCGTCATGAAAGTAAAGATTAAAGCTGCGAGTGATCGTGATCGCATTGTTCGTTTCCTCCTCATTTTGCACATTCTTTAGAGTATACGAAAACGAAAATGCTGTAAACGTTATTGTCGATTCTGTAATATTTGTCGCCATTGTTTAATCGCGTTGTTGCCGTAGAATAGGACCCCACCGCGATAAAATTTCGAGCCGACCCACAAAATCACACCGATTGAGGCGATCATGATGCCGATCGATAACGCGACTTCCCATACCGGCACGTCGACGAGCATGACACGAAGGAACATGAGCATCGGTGTGAAGAACGGGACGTACGACAAGATCGTGACAATCTGCGCTTCCGGGTTGTTCAAGCCGAACATGGCGGCGAGGAACCCGGCGACAAGGAGCATGATGACCGGCATTGTCATCTGTTGCGACTCTTCGACCCGGCTGACGAGCGAACCGAGCACGGCAAACATGGCTGCATAGAGCAAATACCCGAGCGTGAAGAACGTCAACAAGTAGACGACGGCCCGGACGTTGCCGGCGTTATCGATGACCGACTGGGCCATCTCGTTGCTACGGGCGCTGAAGTAACCGAAGCCGAGAAAGATTGCGATTTGGAGCAGGGCGAGCGTTCCGATGGCTGAAATCTTGGCGAGCATGTGCGTCACCGGATGCGTCGTCGAGATGATCAGCTCCATGACGCGTGACGACTTCTCGGTCGTGACCTCGGTCGAGATCATCGAGCCGTACGTGATGATCGAGACATAGAGCAACATGAGCATGACATAGACGAACGCGAACGACGAGAACAGTTCGTCCGAGTTTTCACCGCCACGTCCGAGATACGATTCATCGACCGTCACGGGCTCATTCAATGCCGCGAGGACGCTCGGGTCGATGTTCGACGTCTCAATCAGTTCGGCGTTCCGGATTTCGCGGAGCGCCGTCTGGAGGACCGTCGTGAAGTCCGGTTCCGGCCGTTCCGATAGGACGCGGGCCGAATCGTTTTCGATGAAGGCGACAATCTCATAATCCCCGTTGTCGAGGCCAGTACGCGCTTCCTTCTCGGTGATGGCCGCCGATTCGATGTCTTCATAACCGAGCGACTGCATGAGCGTCGTCAGTTCATTGTTTTCGGTGACGAGGATGGCTTGCGCCTGGTCGGTGTCCTCGAAGTTCGCGAGCAGACGGTCGATATTCGTGAAGCCGAGAATGAACAAGATCGTCAAAATCGTCGAGATGAGGAACGCCTTTGAGCGTAGCTTCGAGCGTAACGTGAACAAATAGAGCGGTCTGAAGTTATGAAACATGTTGGCCGACCTCCTTGATGAAGATGTCGTTTAATGAAACGGGTTGGCGCATGAACGTCTTGACGGCGGCACCATTCGTGACAAGGGCACCAAGGACCGCGTCGCTATCATCGAACGAGTCGAGCCGAACGAAATGGCCGTCTTTATACGGTTCGACCGCCCGGACGACCGGGATAGATTGAAGCACATCAGGCCGGTCCGTTTCGATGAAGAGCACCGGTTCGGCGTAACGTGCTTTGATTGTCGGCACGTCGCCGCTCACAACCGCGCGTCCACCTTTCAAGATGCCGATATGTTGGCACAGCTCTTCGACGTGTTCCATCCGGTGGCTCGAGAAGACGATCGTCGTCCCAGCGTCACGGAGGGCGAGCACTTCACGTTTTAAAATCTCGACGTTGACCGGGTCGAGCCCGCTGAACGGTTCATCAAGGATGAGCAGTTCCGGGTTGTGGAGCAGGGCGGCCACGAGTTGAATCTTCTGTTGGTTCCCTTTGGACAGTTGTTCGACGCGCATCGTCTCATACTGGGGAATCTCGAGCCGTTCGAGCCACGATTTGACGGCCCGTTTCGCCTCGGCCTGGCGCATGCCTTTTAGACTCGCGAGAAAGACGAGCTGGTCCCGGACAGGTGATTTCGGATAAAGGCCCCGTTCTTCCGGCAGATAGCCGACGATGCGGTGATCGACGTTTCGGCCGTCCCATGTAATCGTCCCGGCACTCGGTTTTAAGATGTCGAGGATCATGCGGAACGTCGTCGTCTTGCCGGCCCCGTTCGCCCCGAGCAGGCCAAACATCTCACCTTTCGGGACGTGGAAGCTCAAGTCGTCAACAGCCGTGAACTCGCCGAACTGTTTTGAGACGCGATCGATGTGTAACGTCATATATGTACCTCCTTATAGGTGTCTACTACTAGCGTACGCCATATTGAGCAAAAAGTTTCACATTTCTTCGAAAATGATTTATCTTGAAATCAAGATAATAAAAGGAGGACATGACATGACGAAGCAATCAGCGGGCATCCATCACATTTCGTCGATGGTGAAAGACCCACAGCGTACACTAGACTTTTATGGGAATGTCCTTGGACTCCGGTTCGTTAAACAGACGGTCAACTTCGATGACCCTGGCACCTACCACTTTTACTTTGGGGACGAACAAGGGTCGCCAGGTACGGTCATCACGTTTTTCCCGATTCCAGGAATCGGCAAAGGCAGCGTCGGTAGCGGACAGGTCGGGGTCACGGCATATCTCGTCCCGGAAGGCAGTCTCTTATTTTGGGAGAAACGATTGAACGAACATGGCATCGGCACGGTCGCGACCGAACGGTTCGGTGAGCCGTCGCTACTATTCGAAGACCCGGACGGACTCGTCGTCGAGCTCGTCGCCCGGACGAGTTCGAAACAGACGAATTGGGTCGTACCGGGCGTGACTTCACGCGAAGCGATTTCTGGTTTCGCCGGGGCGACGTTACTGTCGAAAGACCCGGAGGCGACGGTCCGCCTGTTGACGGAACTGTTTGGCTTTGAGACGGTAGGGGAAGATTCAGAATGGATTCGCCTACAAGCTTCGGCCGACTACGGCAACGTCATCGACGTGAAAAAGACCATCCTGCCGAACGGGGTACCCGGTTCGGGGACGGTCCATCATATCGCGTGGCGCATCAGTGACGGAGAGGACTACACGACGTGGCAAGACGCCATCTTCGGACTCGGTCTGCGACCGACCGAAGTAAAAGAGCGTCATTATTTCCGCTCCGTCTACTTCCATGACGGCGGCCGGATTCTCCATGAACTGGCGACCGATGCGCCCGGCTTTTTGATTGATGAGAGTTTGGAGGGCCTCGGCTCGACGCTCAAACTTCCGGCCTGGTTCGAACAGGACCGTGAGGCGATCACTCGCACGTTACCAACCATTACAATCCCGAGAGGAGATATGACATGATTCATCAATTCATTAAAGGCACGACCGAGACGACACTCGTTTTATTGCACGGGACAGGGGGGACGGAGCAGGATTTGATTCCGCTCGCCCGCATCCTTTCTCCTGAGGCGAACATTTTGACGCTCCGAGGGGACGTGCTCGAGAACGGTATGTCCCGCTTCTTCCGCCGTCATGCGGAAGGCGTCCTCGACCTTGAGGACTTGAAGCAGCAGACGGAACGGTTTTTGACGTTCTTGGATGAAGCCGTCAACGAGTACGGCATCGACCGGGACAAGATGATTCCGCTCGGGTATTCGAACGGGGCCAACTTGATTGGCTCGGCGCTCTACCGGAAGCATGCGTTCCACGCATCGCTCTTGTTCCATCCGATGGTCCCGGACCGTTCGCTCACGTTGCCAGATCTCTCAGGCGCGAACGTGTTCATCTCGGCCGGCGAGCGAGACCCGATTTGCCCGAAAACAGAAACAGAAGAGCTCACATCGACGCTACGGAATGCCGGAGCGGACGTTGAACTCTTCTATCATGGAGGCGGACACGAATTGCGTATGGAAGAAGTCGAGGCGGCACAGGTCTGGTTGGCACGATTCCTCGGTTAAGCCATCTTCTTCGGTTTCGATGGTCGCGAGTAGACGACGAGCACACCGCGATCGATCAAATAGGCGGCGAACAGACGTTTCGCCTCTTCAGAACGAACGGTTCGGTCGATTTGGATATACAATCGGCCGAGCTTTTTTTGTGACGTGCGGGTCAATAACCAGATGGAGTCTAGCGTGTACTGCCAGCTGCGGAGTGTATCCGCCCCGATATACATATACCGGTTCGACGTGCGTTCAAGCAGGTAGTTGAGCCACCAGACGTCGCGCGCAAGTTTCATGGCGACGCCGACGAAGAACGAGATGAATACGAATGACAGGGCAGATAGAATCGGATGGATGGCGGCAAATCGCTCCCGGATCGGTTCGAAGGCGACGATGAGCAGTCCGACGGAAAAGGCGCCGGTGAACCACCAAAATCCGAAGTTAGAGAATGAACGTTTTGAGTCATGCACCATATGATGACGGTTACGAATGACGGAAGCCATTCTCTACACCTCCTTTTGTTAGAATATTCTGATTATTTGATAAGACTACTATACTATACTGTACCCACTCTCGTCTATTTGAATTCGTGCTAAACCTGCTGTCGGATGAAGAATTCTTGACGTTTCGGCTTGCAAACGGTAAATCCGGGGAATGATGACAGTGACGTCATCATTTTTTTGTAGAAACGTAATTTCACCAGGTCAAAAAATCGGCTATGATGGATGAGGCAAAAATTGAAGCGAGGGAATTGGATGAAGAAGATGAAAGTAGGCGAATTGCGGGCCGAGCTCAAGCAATTCGACCAAAACGAGTTGATTGAATTAATCGTCGGGTTGTATAAACAACACGCAGACGTGAAGACGACGTTGAACCGTTATTTCAGAGAAGGCTTCGAAGCTGAAGAGATGATTCGGCTCACCAAAGAGATTGTCCGACTAGGGGACAAGGGAACGAATCGTTTTTTGATGAACTTTAACATGTTGCGTGAAGGGGCGGCCATCGTCAAAGAAGCAGAACGTTTCACGGATCCGGTGCTCACGGAACGGGTGCGCATCTTCTATCTCACTTATTTTGGCGGATATGTCGCTGAAGCTGGACAGCTGCTCGAAACGCAGGCTCCTCGCGAACTCGAGGTGTTCTTTACGCAGTTTGAAAAGATTATGCGGTGCGTTCAGGAAAACCCCGGATTGCTGTTGCCACTCGAAGACGAAGTGGGGGAGATGCTCGAGGAGTTTCCGATTGAACGGAAGAAAGAAACGATTGCCTTTTGGAATCGTCAAAAAGAATTGGCTAAACAACAATATTGATTTATAGAACTTGAGGGAATATCATGCGAAATCATTGGTACGATAATATTAAAGGCGTGCTCGTCTTGCTTGTCGTGTTCGGTCACTTGTTGACCGATGTACGCGGCGCTTATGACGACATCTTGCCGAAATGGGTGTATTTGTTCTTATATACGTTCCATATGCCGTTGTTCATTATGTTGAGCGGTTATTTCTTCCGAGAGAACCGTTATTTGCGGGTCATCCAGCTGTTCGTCGTCTACGTCATCTGGCAGATCATTCTTGGCTCATGGTTCGCCTTCACCGAGGGCATCCCGCTCTTGTCGCTCGAGAATCCTGGGCTGAACATCTTGACGCCATATTGGGCGCTCTGGTATTTGATGGCGATCATCATCTGGTACGTCATCACTCCCTATGTGACCCAGTTGAAAGGATACGTGCTGTACGCGCTCTTGTTCGCGCTCTTGTTCGGCTTCCAAGCTGAGTCGACCGGGTTCTTCGCGCTTCGAAAAGTCATCATGTTCTATCCGTTCTTCTTGATCGGGAACTGGATGAGTGAACGGAATACGATGAACTTCTTCGAACTGCCGAAACGGGCCGAACACCGGAACCGGTATCGGATCGGCGGCTTTGCTGTCTTCACGACGCTCACGCTCGGGCTGCTCGCCTCGATGAGTTTCCAGAGCGAAAGTGCGTTCTACCATATCGGCAACTTGTTCAAATTCCGCTTCGCCTACGAGACGGCGGTGCCGGAGGCGATCTGGAGCGGCCCGTTCGCCTTCTTGATCGTCTATACGGTATCCATCCTCATGGCGATCAGTTTCGCACTCATCATTCCTGGTCGCGAGTTGCCCGTATTCACTCGGGCCGGGAAGTACAGCCTCTACATTTATTTGGTGCACGTCTTCCTCGTCGTCGCCTGGAAGGCGTTCGTGCCGGCCGGATTCATGCCGACGTCATGGCTCCAATTGCTCGTCTTGTTCGGCGTCGCCTTCTTGATCGTTCTATTGATCATCAGTCCGCCGGTCGTCAAGCTATTGAAGCCGCTCGTCGAGATTGACGTTCGCCGTGCCCAAGATGTGAAAGATGCAAAACCGTAAACTCTTTTCTAAACGGACGTTTTCCGCTACACTTTATAAAGGGAAGCGAAACTAGAGTTAAGGAAGTGACACCATGCCATACGAAAATGGAATGCATAGCACAGAAGGAGACGTCAACGTCTCACGCCACGTCGTCGAAATGATCGCCGCAGTCGCGGTCAAAGAGACGAAACACGTGTCGTTCACGCAAGAAGATACGAAACTGTCGGAGCGTGCGCTCATGAAGCACGTCAAGGTCGACGAGTCGTCAGAAGGCGTCACGATCAACTTGTCGCTCTACATCGCTTACGGTCAGTCGATCGTCAAGACGGTGACGGCCGTACAGGAACGCATCACGCAAGACATGGACACGATGCTCGCGATGACACCGCTCTCGGTGAACGTGAAAGTTGTCGGGATCCAGTTGTAAGCAGTAGGAGAGGCGCAGGCTTCTCCTACTTTTTTATTTTTTTGCGAAAGCGGTTGCATGATGGTAGCTTTTTCATTTATAATAGAAATCGAACAAGTGCAACCGTTTGCATCAATGACCAATCGTGCAACGGGTACTTGTCAAGTTCCCTTAATGTAGTCTGACGACAGAAACATTAGAAGGAAAGGCGGAAAGCATGTATGTCGACGATTGAAGCAGTCATTTTTGATTTGGACGGTGTCATCACTGACACCGCGGAGTACCATTACCTCGCTTGGAAACAACTTGGAGAAGAGCTCGATATTCCGTTTGACCGCGAGTTCAATGAGACGCTAAAAGGCGTGAGTCGGACGGACTCGCTCGAGCGCATCCTCGCGCTCGGTGGGAGACAAGACGATTTCACACCGGATGAGAAAGCGGAACTCGCACAGAAGAAGAACGAGCATTACGTTGAACTCATTCAACACATCTCTTCAGACGATTTGTTGCCAGGCATCATTTCATTCCTCGATGAAATCAAAGAGGCTGGTCTCAAAATCGGAATGGCATCGGCTTCTAAAAACGCATTCGCGGTCGTAGACGCACTTGGTGTCCGTCATTACTTCGATCACATTGTCGATGCAGCAACTGTCGCCGAATCAAAACCACATCCCGAAGTGTTTTTGAAGGCTGCCTCTGCCCTTGGCGTGAAACCCGAACATGCCATCGGCGTTGAAGACGCAGCCGCAGGCGTGACTGCAATCAAAGCGGCAAACATGTTTGCTGTCGCCGTCGGGGAAGAATCGATGCTTGGTCATGCAGACCTCATCGTCGCTTCGACCGACGAACTCTCGCTCGCACGCATCCTCGAACGCGTCGGCGTGTAAAGACTACGCTCATCTTCCGTGAGATGGCGACTGCCCCGAACAGTCGCCATCTTTTTGTTTTGGGTCAAAAGACTTAAAATAGATAGTAGTGCCTAAAAAAAGATGACAAGTACATTACAAAACCGTTACACTTTTATGTGGGAACAAGTAATAACTGGGAATAATTGATGAAATTGGGTGATGGGGGACATCAATTATGTACAGAGGAGGAGTCGTTCATGGAATCAACGAACGTCAATGAAACTATTTATCGAGAACTGATGGAGATTGAAGAATCATATCGTCAGTTGCAACGCCGCGCGGAATATTTAATATCAGAGCTAAACCGAAATAAACACGTAGAGGACCCTCTCCTCGACCCGGCAAAACGGCTTCGCCCACGTCGTGTCAATCAACGCTATCCGCTCGAAGTCTACGTCCATCAAGTGACAGACCTGTTGAAGGAGCGGAAGACGATGAGCGTGCGGGACATCCAGATGGAACTCGAATTGCGCTATCGGCATCATATTAGCAACATCTATCAATTGATGGTGAAAATCGAGTCAGTCAATCCTGATATTAAAAAAATTGGCCGCGGCTTGTATACATACGAGGCCACGGATGACATGACGACGCACCCGGCCCACGCCTGAATGTGACCCGACGAGACGAGCTTGTCGGGTTTTTTTGGTTGTAACATTTCTGATACGTCTCGCCTCAAGGGAAATATGCTATAATTCGCCAGAGTCTATTTTTTTATGAGAGAGGAACGTTGGCCCATGTTATGGATTGCCATGTTGGTCAGTTTTGTGATGGCCATCTTGATCACGCCGCTCGTTCGCCGATTGGCTTTTCTGATCGGAGCGGTCGATCACCCGAACGCTCGAAAAGTACATTTACGGACGATGCCACGGATTGGCGGCCTCGCCATCTTCATCGCCTTTTTCATTGGTTATGCCTTGTTGCTGCCGACGAGCCGATATAACGATGCCATCTTGATCGGGGCGGTCGTCATCCTCTTGACGGGCCTCATCGATGACCGGTTCCAACTGACGGCCCGCGTCAAGCTAATGGGACAGATGATCGCAACGGTCGTCGTCTTGAACTCTGGTATGCGTATCGAGTTGATCAACCTTCCGTTCGATCAGCAATTGTATCTTGGGTCGTGGAGTATCCCGGTGACGGTGCTTTGGCTGATTGGAATCACGAACGCGATCAACCTGATCGATGGGCTCGATGGTCTCGCCGCAGGTGTCTCGAGCATCGCACTCGGAACGATCGCCTTGCTCGCCATCATCCAAGGGAACGTCTATTTGACGATGATGGCCTTGTTGCTCCTCGCGAGCACGCTCGGTTTTCTCGTCCATAACTTCTATCCAGCGAAGATTTTCATGGGGGACACCGGTGCGCTCTTCCTCGGCTATATGCTCGCCGTGTTCTCGCTGATTGGGTTCAAGAACGTGACGTTGTTCTCGCTCGTCGTGCCGGTCCTCTTGCTCGGACTGCCGATTTCGGACACGATTTTCGCGATTGTCCGCCGGCTCGTCCAAGGGCGTCCGCCGATGTCGCCTGATAAGTCGCATATGCATCACCAGTTGATTGATATGGGCTTCACGACGCGACAAGCTGTGTTGCTCATGTACGGGATGACGTTCTTCTTCGGCATCGCCTCGATTCTGTTCGCGAAGACGACGATGCTCGGTGCGGTCATCACGTTCGTCATCGTGCTCATCGTCATCGAGCTGATCGTCGAATCGACCGAACTAATCCACCCGAACTACAAGCCGATCATTCATACGTCGCGGCGTCTACTTGGCCGGCCGAAGGCATGATCAGACCATAAAAAAACGACCGGGGACACGAGTCCTCGGTCGTTTTTTGTAGTCAGTACGTCGTCGTCTCGCTGAGACCGTCGTCGGTATCCGTCAACCCGTCGTTCGTCTCTGGTGCGGTATCTTCCGCCGTCACCGGCAAGCCGAGTTCGCTCTTCAGGAGCGAGCGTTTCTCGCTCAAGTCAGCCGGATCAAGTTCATAGTAGTACACACCGCCGAGCGTCAAGTCGCCGCCCGCTAGCGTTTCTTGATTGAATGAGCGGAGTGACTTCGTGTACGGCTGGAGCTGTGACGCCTCGGACAAGGACATATTCGTTCGGATGTTATTGCCGACCGCATTCATAATCCGGTTGAGCTTAGTGAACGAATTGATTGTCGTTGCCTCGTTGATGATGGCTTCGAGCACTTGCTGTTGACGTTTCGCGCGTCCGACATCGCCCTCAGGGTCGTCTTTTCGCATACGCGCGTAAGCGAGCGCTTCCTTGCCATCTAGCGTCTGGACGCCTGGTGCAAGTTCGACGTTACCGGTCGCCCGGCCTGAGATTGGGATGAGAACGTCGACCTCGACGCCGCCGACAGCGTCGACGAGATCTTCGATGCCATCAAAGTTGATTGTCGCGTAGTAGTCGATCGGGATGTCGAACAGCTTCTCGACCGTCGCGATCGTCGTGTCGATGCCACCGTACGCATACGCATGGTTGATCTTGTCCTTGAACTCACTGCCCTCCGTGACGATGTCGACGTACGAGTCACGCGGGATGCTGACGAGCGTCACTTGGCGCGATTCCTTGTTGAACGTCGCCACCATGAGCGAGTCGGTCCGTCCTTCTTCGAGCGAGGCGCCGCCATCGACGCCGGCGAGTAGGACGGAGAAGTGATCCTTCGTCAGGTCGACCGTCTCTTCCCGACGGTCTGACTTGTCGCCGCGTGTCAACTCGCTGTTCGTGTTCTCCGCCGTCTCGTTCGCCTTGAAGACGAAGTAGCCGAAGGCCGATCCGCCGACGAGTAGGACGAGGCCGAGTACGAGCAGGACGATTTTCCACACGGGACGTTTCTTGCGGGAGTCTTGTTCCATGTCGTCTCCTCATTTCATTTGTTTCCTTCAGTATACGTGACCTACCGCACAAAATCACGTTCGATGATGCGTTGGTCCTGGGTCTCGAGTCCTCCTTGGCCGTTCGTCAAATCGACGAGCCAGGCCATCGCGGCCTCGGTCTCTTCGACCGGCACCGAGATGTGGAACGTGACGGTGTCGGCGTAGACGATGTCGTCTAAGAGGTACGACGATTGGCGGAGCTCGTTCTCGACCTTGCCGATCCAACCGTAATCGACCGTGAGCGTCAACCGTTGCATCGCGATACGTTCGACGATGCCGACCGCGTCGAGCCCTTCGCTCACCGTGCCGCCGTAAGCGCGAATCAGTCCGCCACCACCGAGCTTGATTCCGCCGAAGTAGCGGGTGACGACGACGACCGTGTCTTTCAATTCGCGTTTTCGAAGCACCTCGAGCATCGGTAGCCCGGCCGTCCCGCTCGGTTCACCGTCATCATTCGCTTTTTGGAACTCGTTCCGTGCACCGATGATATAGGCCGAACAGTTGTGATTGGCGCTCCAATGCGCTTTCTTGATGGCTTGGATGAACGTCTGCGCGTCTTCCTCGGACGTGACCCGTTTGAAGTGGGCGATAAATTTTGACTTTTGAATGACGACCTCGTATTCTCCGTCTTGTTTTATAGTATAATTTTGTTCAGCAGACATTTCTGAAAATTCTCCTTTCTATTTTTGAATATTTTTTTTAAAATTCAAGTAGGCGTCAACGCCTGATGCGGCGAATGGGTAGGAGAGCCTCCGTTTTTTTACTGTAAACGAACGTTCCGCAGTCGATAATAAGAATAGATGAAGACTTACTACCGAATTATTAGGGGATGGCATCGTGAATCATATTACCGATCGTACAGCTTTAGAACATATCATAACAAATATGATTGATACGGTGACGGAAAGTAAAGAGGAGATCGTCCGGATTACCGAGAGTTCGGCCAACGAGTATTCGTTGATTCAAAACGAACTGAAAGAGTTGACGCAAAAGATCGAGTTTTATATCGAGGAGTCGGAACGTCTCGACCTGCTCGTGAAAGCGGCGAAGAACAAACTCGTCCAAGTGAGCAAGAAGTTTCATATACATAGCGAGCAAGAGATCCGGGAGGCGTACGAACGCGCCAACCAAATGCAACTCGAGCGCTTTCTCATCCAAAAAGAAGAGATGGCCGGCCAACAGCGTCGTAACGACCTCGAGCGCCGTCTGCTCGTCCTCGAGGACACGATCGAACGGGCTGACAAACTTGTCAGCCGCGTCTCCGTCGTGCTGAACTTCCTTCGGGACGACCTGCAACAAGAGTACTCCGACATGATGAAGAAGCAAGAGATGGCGATCAGTGTCTTTGAGGCGGCCGAACGTGAACGGCGCCACCTCGCTCGTGAGATGCACGACGGACCGGCGCAATCGCTTGCACATATTTTGATTCGAGCCGATTTGATTGAGAAGACGTTCGATAAGCGTGGGAAAGACGAGGCGTTCGCCGAACTCCACGAACTCAAACGTCTCATCCGCGGTGCGCTCGTCGACGTCCGACGACTCATCTATGATCTTCGTCCGATGTCGCTTGACGACCTCGGCTTCTTGCCGACGCTCGAACGTTACCTTCATCAGACAGAGGAATATACGACCATCAAAACACGGCTCAACTACCGGGGGTCTCGGGCCAGATTGCCTGAGAAGTTGGAAATCAACGTATTCCGGCTTGTCCAAGAAGCCGTCCAAAACGCAATCAAACACTCGAAGACGGCGGAAATCATCGTCAACGTCGAGCAAGCGCATGACGCGATACATATTCATGTACGGGATCATGGTGTCGGCTTCGTGCCGAGTACGATTGGCGAAGAGTCATTCGGGATTGTTGGGATGCGGGAACGGATCGAGTTGGTGAACGGGAGCATGACCATTGATTCGGAAGTCGGCAAAGGGACGGTCGTCCGGATGTCGATTCCGATCACGTAAGACAAGAACAAGGGGGAGTATCCAGATGGAACAATTACAAACGCGCATCGCAATCGTGGATGACCATGAGCTGTTTCGAGAGGGTTTGAAACGGATTTTTGACTTAGAGGATGAATTCACGGTCGTCGCCGAAGGGCGGACCGGCACTGAGGCGATTCGAATCGCAGCCGACCACAAGCCGGAGATTTTGATTCTCGACATCAATATGCCGGAACTGAACGGGATCGAGGCGACGAAGCAATTGTCGGTGCTATCACCGGACACGCGTGTCCTCATCCTGTCGATTCACGACGACGAGTCGTATATCACGCATGCGCTCGAAGCGGGCGCCTCTGGCTTCCTGCTCAAAGAAGTGGCATCGACCGAACTCATCTCGGCCGTCCGTTCGGTCGCAAAAGACGGGGCTTATCTGCATCCGAAAGTGACGACGAACGTCTTGAAAGAGTACCGTCGTTTGCTCCAATTCAAAGGCGAACAAGCTGTTCGCAACGTTGAGAATCGGACCGATGACCCGGTGTACCAATTGTTGTCGCGCCGTGAAGTCGAAGTGTTGCATTTGCTCGCCGAAGGTCGTTCAAACCGCGACATCAGCGACATGCTCTTTATCAGCGAGAAGACGGTCAAAAATCACGTCTCTTCGGTACTCCGCAAAATGGAAGTGAACGACCGGACGCAAGCCGTCGTCGACGCCATTCGCCGTGGATGGGTTGAGATTTGACCTCGATTGAGGCAATGCATCGTTTTTATGCTACAATATGGAATGGAATCCACATTCAATTGGAAAACGAAACGATGTAAAGTGAGGATATAGCATGGGAAACATAGCCATTTTGACCGACAGTACCGCCTATTTGCCGGCCGAATTTTGTGAGCAGCACGACGTCCACGTCGCCCCGCTCAGCGTGATTTTTGACGGGGAGTCGTTCCGCGAAGACGTCGATATCACGACCGAAGCGTTTTATGACCGGATTGAGGCAGGGAACTTGCCGACGACTTCCCAACCGAGCATCGGGGAAACAATCGAAATGATTGAACGGCTTCCGGAAGACGTGACGGACGTCATCGCCATCACACTCTCAAGCGGGATCAGCGGTACGTATCAATCGATGATCGCCCTGAACGGCATGGTCGACATCAACGTCCACGCGTTCGACTCAGAGATTTCGTGCATGCCTCAGTCGTTTCTCGTCGAAGAGGCCATTCACTTGCGTGACGCGGGCGCATCGGCGCAAGAAATTATGGCTCACCTTGAAAAGGTACGCGAGTTGATTCGGGCGTACTTCGTTGTCGATGACCTCGACCACCTCCAACGAGGCGGACGACTTAGCGCGGCGCAGGCGCTGGTCGGATCGTTCCTTCAAATCAAACCGGTGCTTCATTTCCAAGACCGGTTGATCGTCCCGTTCGAAAAGATCCGGACATACAAGAAGGCGGTCCGCCGCATCGAAGAGATGATGGAGCAGTCGATCGAGGGCGATGGTGCAGGTTATTGTATCGGCATCATCCACGCCAACTGCCCGGACCGTCAGGCCGAGGAAATCGCATCGATGAAGCAGAAGTTCCCACAGGCCCATGTCACGGGCGGTCATTTTGGACCGGTCATCGGGACACACCTTGGACCTGGTGCGATCGGTATCACGTGGTATCGTCGCGAGTGGTAAACAAAAGACGGCCATTCGGTCGTCTTTTTCGATAGAGAGGAGTGAGCCTGTGGCCAAATATCGTCAAATCTACGAGCGCCTCGCTGAGCGTATGAAGACCGGTGAGTATGCGGCGGAGTCGAAGCTGCCGTCCGAGACCGAGCTCATGCAAGAGTATGAGGCGAGCCGAGGCACCGTCCGTAAAGCGCTCGACCTGCTCCAAGAGCACGGTTACGTTCGGAAACATCATGGGAAAGGCGTCTTCGTGCTTCAGCGCGATCAAATCGAGTTCCAGTTCAACGGCATCGTCAGCTTCTCCGAAGTATACGCTTCCTTGCTCGGCCGCTCGATTCAGACGTCGGTCGCCTCGTTCGAGGAGATTGAGGCGCCGACTTGGCTCGCCGACCGGATGAACCTTGACCCTGGGACACGGATGTATCGGGTCGAACGGGTCCGGAACTTCGACGGGGAGGATGTGATCTTAGACGTGAACTATTTCGTCAAAGACCTCGTTCCGGGATTAACGAAAGAGATTGCGGCCCGCTCGATCTATGGGTATGTCGAACATGAGCTCGGTCTCCAGATCAGTTACGCCAAACGGAAGATCGCGGCCGAGGACGTGACCGAGCTTGATCGGTTACGTCTTGACCTTCACGATTACGAGTACGTCATCGTCATTACGAACGATACGTTCCTTTACGAAGGAAAACAGTTTGAATATACAGAGTCCCGCCACCGACTCGACAAGTTCCAGTTCAGCGACGTGGCGCGCCGCTAGCACCCCTTCTTCGGAAGGGGTCTTTTTTTCGTTTTGAATCGGGACAAGAGGGAACAAAAATAGTGAACGCCTGTCACAAAATCGCCACGAATAACTTATATAGATAAGTTGTTGACAGAACTTATCTATATAAGTTAAACTTTGTTTGTACTCATAAGTAACCGTTTTCAACAAACGCTTTCAAACAAAGGAGGCCAACAAATATGAAGGCAGATTATCGTCAAATCGCCGCAGATATCCTTGAAGCCATCGGAGGCAAGGATAACGTCGACAAAGCGGCACACTGTGTCACGCGGCTCCGTCTTTCGTTGAAGGACCAGTCGCTCGTCAATGAAGCAAAAGTGAAAGAAGCCGACCTCGTCAAAGGGGCATTCGAAAACTCGGGTGTGTATCAAGTCGTCATCGGTGCAGGGGACGTCGAACGCGTCTACGCCGAGTTTATCAAACTCGCCGGGCTCGAAGCGGCGACGGTCGCCGAGGTCAAATCGGCAGGCGGCAAAAAGATGAACCCGATGCAAAAACTCGTTAAAGTGTTCTCGGACGTGTTCATGCCAATCATCCCGGCCATCATCGTCGCCGGTCTTTTGATGGGGATTAACAACTTGCTCGCGTCGGAAGGGCTGTTCGTTGAGGGTGCGACGCTGATTGAGGCGTACCCGAATCTGCAAGGACTTTGGGACCTCATCAACATGATGGCGAACACGGCGTTCGTCTTCCTCCCGGCGCTCGTCGGTTGGTCGGCGACGAAACGGTTCGGCGGCAGCGAAGTGCTCGGGATTGTCATGGGTCTCTTGCTCGTCCACCCGGATCTCTTGAACGCCTGGGGTTATGGGCAAGCGGCGCTTGAAGGCGACGTCCCGACGTTCAACATTCTCGGTTTGTTCGAAATCGAGAAAGTCGGCTATCAAGGTCAAATCTTGCCGATTTTGGCCGCGGCCTTCATTTTGAGCCATATTGAAATCTTCTTGAAAAAACATGTACCAAACGCGATTCAATTGCTCGTCGTGCCGATCACAACGATCGTCGTCACCGGTTTCCTCGCGCTCGCGATCGTCGGACCGGTCACACGTGGAATCGGGAACGTCATCGCGACGAGCCTCGTCAACGTGTTCGAAGTCGTCCCGGTCGTCGGTGCGCTCTTGTTCGGATTGTTCTACGCACCGCTCGTTGTCACGGGGATGCACCACTTGTTCATCGCGATCGACCTTCAGCTCATCGCGGAAACGGGCGGTACGTTCATCTGGCCGATGCTCGCCTTGTCGAACATCGCTCAAGGTTCGGCTGCGCTTGCCATGTTCTTCGTCTATAAGCACAACGCGAAACAAAAGAGTATGGCGTCGACATCAGCCATCTCGGCTTACTTCGGGATTACCGAGCCGGCCATGTTCGGGGTGAACTTGCCCAACAAGTTCCCATTCTACTCGGCAATGATTGGGTCGGCGATTGCGGCCGTCTTCATCACCTTGAACGATGTCCAAGCGATCGGGATCGGGGTCGGGGGACTACCTGGATTCCTCTCCATCTTCACCGATAAGATTTTGCTCTTCATCGTCGGGATGGTCATCGCGATCGTCGTTCCATTCGTCTTGACGTTCGTCTTGTCGAAACGCTATATGAAGAAAGGCGAAATCGAAGAAAACAAAGTCGCTTAATAAGAAGATCACTGACAAGGGGAGGGACGGAGGTTCTTCCCCTTTTCCTGTACAAATGAAAACTCTTACAAAAGGAGATTACACCTATGACACCATCAAACTGGCGCAAATCTGTCGTTTATCAAATTTATCCGAAAAGCTTCTATAGCCCAGAAGGCAATGCCACCGGCTCCATCAAAGGCGTGACGGCCAAACTCGATTATTTGGCCGAGCTCGGCATCGAATACATTTGGATAACGCCGGTGTACAAGTCACCACAAAATGATAACGGCTACGATGTCAGCGACTATTACGCAATCGACCCATCATATGGGACGATGGACGACCTCGATGAGCTCGTCCGTGAGGCCGAGGCGCGCGGCATCGGCCTCATGATGGACATCGTCGTCAACCATTCGTCGACCGAGCATGAGTGGTTCCAAAAATCGCTCGCCGGCGACGAACGCTATCGCGACTACTACATCTGGCGCGACGAACCGACGAACTGGGAGTCGAAGTTCGGGGGCAACGCCTGGAAGTATGACGAGAAGAGCGGCCAATATTATCTCCACTTGTTCGACGTGACTCAGGCCGACCTCAACTGGGAGAACGAGCAGATGCGCGAGGACGTCTATGAGATGATGCGCTTCTGGCGCGACAAGGGCATCAAAGGGTTCCGCCTTGACGTCATCAACTTGATCTCGAAACAGCAAGACTTCCCGGAGGACGACTCGGACGGCCGCAAGTTCTACACGGATGGACCGCGCATCCATGAATACTTGAAAGAGATGAACCGTGAGGTGTTCGACGGCCACGATGTCATCACGGTTGGCGAGATGTCGTCGACGACGCTCGACCACTGCGTCCGTTACTCGAGCCCGGACGAGCGCGAGCTCAGCATGACGTTCAGCTTCCATCACTTGAAAGTCGACTACCCGAACGGCGAGAAGTTCGTCGCCGCCCCGTTCGACTTCGTGCAACTGAAAGACATCATGTCGACGTGGCAGGAAGGGATGCACGGCAAAGGCTGGAACGCCATCTTCTGGTGCAACCACGACCAGCCGCGCGTCGTCAGCCGCTTCGGCAACGACACCGACCACCGCGTCGAGAGCGCGAAGATGCTCGCGACCGTGCTCCATGGCCTCCAAGGGACGCCATACATTTATCAGGGCGAGGAGATTGGGATGACGAACCCGGGCTTCGACTCGCTCGACGAGTATCGTGACATCGAGACGCTCAACGCCTATAACTTGAAGCGTGAACAGGGTGTGTCGCATGAGGACATGATGGCCGCCATCAAACAGAAGTCGCGCGACAACTCGCGGACACCGATGCAGTGGGACGCGACGCCGCACGCCGGCTTCACGAGCGGGACCCCGTGGATCAACGTGGCATCCAACTATCTTGACGTGAACGTCGAGACGGCGCTCGACGACCCGAACTCGGTGTTCTACCACTACAAGAACTTGATCTCGCTCCGGAAAGAGCTCGACGTCTTGACGGACGGGGACTACACGCTACTCACACCGGACGCACTCGACGTCTGGGCGTACACGCGGAAGACGGCAGACGAGGAAGTGCTCGTCATCGCGAACTTCTACGGACCGGAGACGACGTATGAGATCCCAGCAGGTTTCACACAGGCCGAGGTCGTCAGCCACAATTATGACGTGCCGCAGCTCGACGGGACGACGCTGTCGCTCCGGGCGTACGAGGCGATCATGTTCTACAAACAACATTGAGTGTCAGGAGGCGTTCCATGCGGGCGCCTCCTTTTAGTTGCCGAATGAGGGACTCTCAAAATGAGGATTGTTCCAATAGAGGTGTCCCTCGAGCCTGTCGAGGAACATGTGGATAGGATTTACTCTACATCAACGTCTAAGGTGGGTGAGAGAAAAGGTTCCTCCGGGTCGTTGGAGGAACCTTTTTAGTCGTTCAAACGTTGCTTTAGGCGTGCTAAAAGATGAGGGGAGTCGAGGTCGCTATATTGAATCCCTTCCGCATAACGTTCGATGCCATCTACCGTGATTTGCAGCGTGATGGCATGGAAGGGAACACTGTTCTCGTCAGCGACACGTTTCACGTCACGCAGTAAACGCATCACTTCTTCAAAGGTATAGGATTGATCTTCCGCATGGAGGAAGAGGAGACCGTAGCGCGCCCCATAAAACTCGACGTCGACGGGTTGATCGATTTGCAAGTCATTCGTATCAACCCCTAGTTCCACATCGTCGCTCCATGTTGAACGAGGGAGCTCAGCCATGAAATCGATGCGGTCTGAAAAGCTTGGTGCGATGAACTGTTGAACAGCAGCGTTATAAGCGTCACTGATGCGTTGGTGTGTGTGTTCCTTTGACACGACATCTTCTTCATAGCTGTCATCGACGACTTTTCCGCTTCGGGTGATTCGTATCACGAACTCGGTATCGGTGCTTGTACGAGAAGTCATCGTCACATAATATTTTGGGTCGTATAGCGATAAGTACATGACGTCCGCTACGTGAAGCGACAAGTCCGGATACGTGACGTGAACATACTCCTCTGCTGCTTCGATTGCGCGTTGCTCCGCTTTGTCGCTCCCGTCAAAGACATACCAGCACCACCATCCGAAGCAGAAGACCCCGAGCATACCTAAACCGGTCAAGATGTTGTGGATGGGTCGTTTGAACATGATTTTCTCCTCGTTTCCAATAAATGGTCTATTTTCAGTATAGTCAATCGTTTCAACTTTCACCTCGGTCTACAGCATGATATGAGTGGACATCCCATCGTTATCCGTCGCTGTTCCATCAACGAACATGACATGTAGATGTGATGGTAATATGCTAGCGTCAATAGAAAAAGGACTGATCTTATGGGCCAACTCATCGTGTCACCAAATGGAACTCCTGCCATCCGCTTCGGCGTCTGCCAGCGCTGTCTAAGTGCGGACACGCGTTCATTCACATGCCACCACGGTGCGTGCCGCTATTGCCGGAATTGCCTCCATCTCGGTCGTGTCTGTCAATGTGACCGTCTTCAGGAAGAAGATGTCACGACACCGGTCGAATCGACGGAACTCGTTATGCCGTTCGAACTGTCGGCCGATCAAAGACGTGTGAGCCGGCAACTGCTCGATTGGTGGGAAGCACGGACGAGCGGACTCGTTTACGCCGTCTGCGGTGCCGGGAAGACAGAGATGACGTTCCCGGTCATCGCGCGCGTCGTCAATGAAGGGAAGCGTGTCCTCATCGTCTCGCCGCGCCGTGACGTCGCCATCGAATGGACTGACCGGCTCGAGGCCGCCTTCTCTATCCCGGTCACCCGGCGCTACGGGGGCGGGGACAAAGACACGATCGGGATGATCACCGTCGCGACGGCCCCGCTCCTCATGAATTTACGACATGTGTTCGATTACGTCCTCGTCGATGAGTCTGACGCGTTCCCGTTCGCCTTCGACCTCGTGCTCTGGTGGACGCTCCGCCGGGCCGGCAAAGGCCTATTCTTGTTCGTGACGGCGACGCCGACCGTCTGGCAACGCCGGTTCCCGACCGTTCATCTGTCCCGGCGCTATCACGGCCACGATTTACCAGTGCCGCGACTCGTGCGTGAGACGGGGCAAGCCATCCTGGACTTCTGTCGGCAATACGAGGGGTCCCCACGTTTGCTGTTCGTGCCGACGAAACCGGACCTCGTCCGCTACGGAGAACTGCTTGAAACGAACGGTCTCACCTTTAAGGCCGTCTCGGCAGATACCAATGAGCGGACGGACACGCTCGAATGGCTGGCGCAGACAGATGGGATCGTGCTCGCGACGTCGATTTGGGAACGAGGCATGACGGTGACCGGGGTGCACGTCGCCGTCCTTGACAGCAGCCATGCCTTGTTCTCGTCCCGCGCCCTCATTCAGATGGCCGGACGGGCTGGACGCAAACCGGTCGCGCCGACCGGGGACGTCGTCTTCTTCTATCAAGAGCGCACGTTCCGACAAGACCAGGCCATTCGGGCAATCCAGGAGGCGAACCGACGATGAACTGTCTCGTCTGCCGAAAACCGTTCATCATTCCCTGGAGCCCGGCGACACTCCTGAAACGAGACTGGGTTTGCCCGGACTGTGAAGGGAGGTTGACGCCGCTCGTCGCGGGTTGCCCGCGTTGCGGTCATCCGACCGAGGACGAAGCGACATGCGACGATTGCGTCCGTTGGCTTGCCCTCGGTCTCGATTTGACCGTCCACTCGCTATATGCATATGACGAGGCGGGTGCGAACTGGCTCCATCGCTACAAGTTCGGCGGTGACGTCGTCCTGGCCAACCAGATGCGCTCGGTACTCCGACAGTTACGAGAACCAGGTGTCGTCTACGTGCCGATCCCTCTCAGCGAGGAGCGGTTGCGGACGCGGCGTTTCAATCAGTCCGAGGTGCTCGCCCGGATGATCGGGCCGACGAAACAAGTGCTCGTGAAAGCCGAGGTTTCAAGTCAGCGTGAATTTGGGAAAGAAGAAAGGCGGCACCGTACGAATCCGTTCGCTGTACAGCAGTTGCCACGCTATGGCAAAATGGTCCTCGTCGACGATGTCTATACGACCGGGACGACGTTACATCAAGCAGCACTCATCTTGCGCCGGGCCGGGGTGGAACAAGTTTCTGCCGTTTGCCTGTTCCGGACGCTAAACAAATCAAAAATGCGTCCGATATAAAGGGCAGAGGTGAATGACTGTGGAAGCAACAACTTGTCAAACGTGCGGTCGGCTGTTCATGAAACAAAGCCGCTCGCCTTACTGCCCATCCTGTGCGGAAGTCGATTTCCAAAACTTTTTGAAAGTCCGGGACTTCATCCGCGAACCCACTAACAAACAGACGACCATCGGGGCTCTCGTCGAAGCGACGAACGTCTCCGAACTTGATATCACGCGATACATCCATGAAGGACGCCTGATCATCAAGGACAACCCGTCACTGAACATCGCCTGCATCCGTTGCGGCAATCCGACGAACCAAGGAAAGGTATGCGCGGGTTGTCAGACCGACATGCAGCAAGAACTGAAAGGGCTACAAGCCACCGCCACGAAACAAAGCGTTCGCGCTTATCGTTTGGACTAACAACTGAGAAGAGGGGGGACACGTATGCGCATCGATTCTGCAAAGTGGGTACACTTACCGAACACTTATGAGAAGAAAACGCAACCTGAGACGAAGCCCGAGCTGACACGCCAAACGGACCAACTATCGATATCGGCCGAAGCCCGCGCCCGGTTTGAAGAACCGGTGAAACACCCGGAGCGCCTGGAGAAAATCAATGCCTTGAAGGCGGAGATTAACGCCGGGACGTATACACGGGACGCGCGCGAGATCGCCAAACGCTTTCTACAAGGATGAATGAAAGCGAGGTCCGAGGGAGACCTTCGCATAAATATGATGGCACGGAAGCTGACTAAACAAGGGACACCCTTTCTTTAGTCGGCTCTTTTTTTGGACAAAGGAGAGACTTATGCTCACATTACATACACGCTTGCTCGAACTCGCTTACGAAAAAGAACGATTGCTCGTCAACGGCGACATGCCCGCTTTCAGCGCGCTCGTCAAGGAAGAGGCGACGCTCCTCCGACAAATCAAACAAAAAGAAGCGGAACGACTTCAAGGAACGTATCATTTGGACGATGAAGAGAAAGAAGCGTTACGACCGGTCGTCTTCGAGCTGAAACGGCAGAACGAATTGAACGCCGTCTTGCTCGAACAGTCGCTCCGGTATATCGAATGGCATTTGGACATGCTTTTGCCAGAGGCAGATGATTTCACATACGGTCAACAGGCGCTCGAGACGCGCTCGTTCAGCCGGGATGTATAAGGAGGAAGTTTGATGGGCTCAACATTTATGGGATTAGAGACGGCGCGCCGTAGTTTGACGACGCACCAATGGGCGCTCCAGGCGACGGGGAATAACGTTGCCAACGCCTCGAACCCGGGCTACTCGCGTCAACGCTTGTCGCTCGGCATGACCGAACAACTCAGCGTCAACTTCGGGGGAACGAAGGCCGGGCAGTTCGGGACAGGTGTCCGCGGCGAGACGCTCGCGCGGATCCGCGATTTGATGATTGACCAACAATACCGCGACGAGTCGGTGAAGAACGCCTACTATGCGACGAAAGAGGCGGCGTTCGGCCGGATGGAGGACATCGTCAACGAACCGTCCGAGACGGGCCTCGCGAAGTCGCTCGACTTGTTCTGGGCCTCGCTCCAAGACTTGTCGGTCAACCCGGATGACGCCGGCGCTCGAAGCGTCGTGCGCCAACGGGCGATGACGCTCGCGGAGACGTTCAACTACATGTCGTCCTCGCTCCAAAAAGTACAGGCTGACCTAGCCTCAGAAGGTGACGTCGTCGTCAAGAAAGTGAACGACTTGATGACAAAAATCAGTCAAGTCAACCGCCAAATCGGCGACGCAGAGCCGCTCGGCGTGCTTCCGAACGAACTGTATGACGAGCGCGACCGCTATATGGACGAACTCGCCCAATACATGGACTTCACACGCGTCCCGGTCGACTATACGAACGGCGAGTCACGCGGGAACTCACAAAAAGTTGCCGAAGGCCGCATCGACATTATTGTCTCCATCAATGGCGTCGACCATAAGCTCGTCGACGGAATCAATGGCACGGTCGGTTCGTTCGACGGTCTCGACATGACTGACGCGAGCGGGGCGGACGTGGCACTCACGCACGCAACGATGCCGAACGGAAAATGGAAAGCGCTCGTCGAAATGTACGGCACGGACACGGCGGAAACAGGCAGCGTGAACGGTGTGTACGCGACGATGTTGAAAGATTTGGACGAGATGGCCGGCAAGTTCGCTTCAGCGTTCAACACGGCCCACAGCAACAATATGGACGCCAAAGGCAACGCCGGGACAGCGAACTTCTTCGAAGGGACGGCTAGC
Organism: Exiguobacterium sp. SL-9; assembly: GCF_004336985.1. Classification (GTDB taxonomy): domain Bacteria; phylum Bacillota; class Bacilli; order Exiguobacteriales; family Exiguobacteriaceae; genus Exiguobacterium. Next base: position 559,431 of record NZ_SJUO01000002.1, on the reverse strand, counting down.
GCCTCGACAATCAAAGTGAGCGACGCCGTCATGAACAACCTCGACTTGATTGCCGCGTCACAAGACGGCAATATCGGGGATGGCAGCGGGGCACTCGCTTTGGCGAACTTGAAGTCGGCCACGCTCAGCTTTGACGGGTCGGTCCAGACAGACACGTCGGTCGGTAAATACTATCAGAACGTCATCGGGAACATGGCCGTCGCCGCCGATCAAAGCGGACGTCTCGCCAAGAGCACGTTCGCGCTCATGGCGAGCTCGGACCAGCGCCGCCAAGCGGTGAGCGCCGTGTCACTCGACGAAGAGATGACAATGATGATTCAATATCAACACGCCTATAACGCGGCGGCCCGCAACATCACGGCCGTCGATGAGATGCTCGACAAAATCATCAACGGCATGGGTGTCGTAGGGAGGTAATGCTTGATGCGAGTCACACAGACGATGCTCACACAGACAAACTTGAAACACTTATCGAGCAGTTATAACAAGCTCGCCCAAGTGCAAGAACAACTCATCAGCGGGAAGCGGATCCAGAAGGCATCACAGGACCCGGTCGTCGCCATGCAGGGCATGCGCTATCGGACCGAGGTGCGCGAGGTCGACCAGTTCCGCCGCAACGTCAGCGAGGCGACAAGCTGGATGGACTTGACCGACTCGACCTTGAACGAAGTGACAGAAGCTGTCAAACGGATTCGCGAACTGACGACGCAGGCAGCGAACGACACGTACGAGTCATCGCAACGTCAAATCATCCAAAGTGAGGTCAATCAGTTGATTGAACACATTGGCTCGCTCGCAAACGCGAAGTCGGGCGAGAAATATATTTACAACGGCACGAAGACGGATCAGCCACTCGTCGATATGGACGCCTTGAAGGCGTTCCTTGCCGACCCGAACGGGGACGTCAACAGCATTTACCCGGACGGGGCACCGGCAGCAAGCGGGAAAGTCGCCTTTGAAGTATCGAAAGGCATCACCGTCCAAGTGAACATGCAACCGGAGACGGTGTTCGGGAGCGACGTGTTCGCCGGACTCCACGACCTCGTCTCGAAACTGGCCGACCCGAACACGACCGGGGAAGTACTCTCGAACGAGCTCGCTGACCTCGACGTCATCGCCCAAAGCTTGATCACGGAGCGGGCCGAGCTCGGGGCCCGTGCCAACCGATTAGAACTCGTCGACAACCGCCTGCAAGAACATGAGATTATCGCCAAGACGATCATGTCCGATAACGAAGACATCGACATCGAAAAAGTCATCATGGAGCTCAAGTCTCACGAGACGGTGCACCGGGCCGCATTATCGGCCGGCGCCCGTATCATCCAGCCGACGCTCCTCGACTTCCTCCGGTAAGCGATGAATATCGCCCGGCTTGAGATGCGGCAGACACAGGCCGCGATCCAAATCTCGTCGAATCGACCTCACCTCGAGATGAGGCAAGGTCGGGCCGACGTGTCGATGACGCAAGGCAAGGTCGAGATGATCCAACAGACGACAGGCGGCACGCTCGAGGTCGACTCGTCGGTCGCACGCAGTGAAAGTAACTTGAAGGCAGCGCTCGAGCTCGGTCGTCATTTCGGGCAACTCGGAGAACAGGCGGCGCGAGAAGCGACGTCCGGCACAGCCCGCGATGGGGATCGGCTCATGCGTATCGAGAACGGCAACCCGATCGCCGCGATGGCCGCCGAGAAGACGAGCTCTCCGTATCCGGTCGTCGACATGGATTTCATGCCGAAGTCGCTCGACCGCGTGAAGTTGACGTATACGCCGGCGGATGTCAAAATCGAGTGGAACCTGACGCCGGCACAGATTGATGTATCACTCACCCCGACCGATATCTCGTTCACGCCATGGACGACGGACATCTCGCTCCGTCAACAGGCGTCGCTCGAGATGTGGCCGGTCGGTGGCATGTATGATGAGACGCGTTGAAAGTGAGGACAACCCATGTTCATTGAGACAGACTATTTTGGCAAAATTGAAGTAAATGAAGAAGAAACGATTTCATTCGTCAGCGAGATTCCCGGTTTCCCGGACTCGAAGACGTTCGCCCTCATCCCTTATGGCGCCGAGCTGCCGTTCTGGTCGCTCCAGTCGCTCGAGGACCCGGTTTGCGCTTTCGTCGTGACGAACCCGTTCTGGCATAAGCCGGACTATGCGTTCGAATTGACCGACGGCGCGAAAGAGCAACTGGGCATCGATGAGGCCGAGCACGTCTCGGTATATGCCATCGTGACGCTCCGCGAACCGTTCGACGCTTCGACGCTCAACTTGAAGGCGCCGATCGTCATCGAGACGAAAGAACGCCGTGGGAAGCAAGTCATCTTGGACGACGTCTACCCGGCCCGGTTCCCGCTCGGCGGCCAGAAAGAAGAGGTGCGCTGATGCTCGTATTGAAACGAAAACAAGGTGAGGCAATTCATATCGGAGACGATGTGACGCTCACTGTGCTCGCCATCGAAGGTGACCAGGTCAAGCTTGGCATCGATGCCCCGCGCCATATCGATATCCATCGTCATGAGGTGTACGTTCAGATGCAGGCCGAGAACGAATCGGCCCGGGACAGTGCCAACTTGATGAAACAGATGATGCAAAACAAGTCGGAGGCGTGAGCTTCCGGCTTTTTAGCTGTCCTAAAAATTGGGAAGGGTGACATACATCACTTTTTTACGATAGGATAGGGTGGGAAGAAATGACGGGAGAGGATGAGGTGACATGGGGCAAGTCGTCAATATCTTTTTTATTAATATCAGCATCATCTATTTACTCGTATCGCTCACGTTCTATTTGATGCGGAATCTCTTACCGATTCAACCGGCTTCGCCACTCGCCGTACGTGTCTGGTTCGGAATCTCAAACGGAATCATTGCCATCCTACTCACGATCAATTCATTTATGGTCGAAGCGGCTCGAATTGATTTACGGGTCATTCCGCTCGCCCTCGCGGCCGCCTATGCCGGTCCGGTTGGAGTCGCTGTTACGATTGTGCTGATGCTGGGCGGTCGCTTCATTCTCGATGGGATGACAGGCCAAGTTATCAGCTCGTTCGGTACGCTGGCTCTGTTCCCCATCTTAGCACTCGTGCTGAGTCGGCTATCGCTTCGGCGAGGTCATTTGTACACGGTCTATCTCGTCTTCGGGACGGTTCTCGTCCTGTTCCGTATTGCTGGGAACGTACCGATGCATGCGTTCATGACGGTGTTCTTGCCGTATTTTGTGCTCACGTTCCTCGGCGGTTGGGTGTGCTATTGGGTCGCGAAACAGATTGAGACGCATCTTCGGATGTTCCGGCTCCATACGCAACGGGCAACGATTGATGAACTGACGGGACTCCCGAACCGCTATATGACGCTCGAACGGTTGAACGAGGTCGAGATGTCGGGTCTCCCTTGGGCGCTGTTCGTCATCGACGTCGATCGATTCAAACAGTTGAATGATACATATGGACATCGGGCCGGTGATGCGGCGCTTCATCACATCGGTCAAACGTTACGGACGAACTGTCCGGTTGGGGGATTCGTCGGACGTTACGGCGGAGAGGAGTTTTTGATGGTGCTCGAGGACGTCGGAGACGTGAGGACGATTGCCGATGGAGTCGTCGCCGTCGTCCGAGACACCCCGTTCTCGTTTGAAGGGACAGAAATCCCGATGACGGTGTCACTCGGGGCCTCGCTCGCCGGGGCCGAACCGGGCACGCTCGTGTTCGAACGAGCCGACGCTGCTCTTTATCAGGCTAAGACGAGCGGGCGTGACCAAGCAAAAATCGGGTAAACAAAAAATCGGTCCTATGGGGCCGATTTTTTTAGTGGATATTTTTCTTTTTGAACTGACCGCCTCGGACGTCATGGATATTGCCGATGGCGAGGAACGCCTTCTCGTCATAGTCGTCGAGGATGTCTTTCAGTTTGGTCTCTTCTAATCGACTGATGACGGTAAAGACGACTTTCTTGCCATCGCCCGAGTAGGCACCTTCGCCGTGTAGATACGTCACGCCGCGGCCGAGCCGGTCCATGATGGCTTGGCCGACGTCGTCCGGTGCTGACGTAATAATCCACGCCGCCTTCGACTGGTCGAGCCCCTCGAGGACGATATCGATCGTCTTGAACGCGACAAAGTAGGTGATGAGCGAATACATGGCCCGGTCCCAGCTGAAGACGAAACCCGCCGTCCCAAGGATGAAGATGTTGAAGAACATGACGATCTCGCCGACGGAGAACGGCAACCGGTCCGTGAACGACACGGCTAAAATCTCGGTCCCATCGAGCGACCCGCCGGCCCGGATGACAAGCCCGATCCCGGCGCCGAGCAGGAAACCGCCGAAAACGGTCGAGAGAAGCAAGTCGTCGGTGAACGGTTCAATCGTGTGGAGCAAGATTGTGAAGCCGGACATGAGCATGATGGCAATCAAGGTGACGACGGCGAACGTCTTTCCAATCTGGCGATAGCCGAAGTAGATGAATGGCAAGTTGAACAGGACGAGCCAAATGGCAAGTTTCGTCTCCGTCAAATACGACGTGATAATCGAGACACCGACGATGCCGCCGTCGATGATTTGGTTCGGGACGAGGAATGCCTCGAGCCCGATGGCAAAGATGAACGAGCCAATCAAGAGGAGCAGCCCCTTGGCGAGGAGTTCGGTCGGTTTGATCGGATTATGTTCACGTTTCAAGCGGAGCACTTCCTCCGGTGTCGGAGAAGGCATCGGTGGACGCTGCATCGGGGGTCACTCCCTTTTTTCTTTTTAGTATAGCAAACCTCACACAGGATGAAGCAGAAGCGGCAGACAATCTGACACAAGTTTTTATCAATATCGTATATGCTATTTTACTATTATTTTATGCTAGACTAGGAAAGTTGATTTAAAAAGGAGGACGTTACTTATGAAACGTGACAATCGAGCCTGGCTCATGGGCTTTCAAATCATCATGAACATCATCGGCGGGATGATTGCGGCGTATGGCCTCGAGTCGGTACTGATCCCGAACAGCGTATCGGACGGGGGCATTACCGGAATCAGTATCGTCGTCTCCCAACTGACCGGTGTCCCGCTCGGCGTATTCCTCGGCATCCTGAACATCCCATTCGTCTATCTCGGCTATAAACAGATTGGGAAGAGCTTCGCCATCCTATCGGTCACAGGCATCGCCTCGCTCTCGGTCGGGACCGTGATCATGCACCACGTCCCGACGATCATCGATGGAGACACGCTCCTCGTCACCGTCGTCGGCGGGATCATTCTCGGACTCGGAATGGGGCTGTCGCTCCGGAACGGGGGCGCGCTCGACGGCATCGACATGCTGGCCGTGCTGTTATCACGGAAGTTGCCGTTCGGGACGAGCGACTTGATTCTGTTCTTGAACGCGTTCGTCTTCATCGTCGTCTCGACGGTATTCGGCCTGCAAGGGGCGGTCCTGTCCGCCATCGCCTACTTCATCGCCTCGAAAGTCATCCATATCGTCGAGGAAGGCTTGAGCGGCGCGAAGACGTTCAAAATCATCACGGGTGCGCCCGATGTCATGGTCGAGACGATTCGCGACCGGCTTGGCCGGAGCGCGACGCTGAACCAGATTCAAGGAGCGTACTCGAAAGAGTGCTATTTCGAAATCACGTGCGTCATCAACCGGCTCGAGGAACGGAAGATGAAAGAAATCATCAACCAAGTCGACCCTGAGGCGTTCGTCGTCGTGTACGAGGTGTCGGAGGTCAAAGGTGGGAATTTCCGCAAACGCGATATCCATTGAGACAAATCAAGCAGCCGGCGCTGCTTGATTTTTTTTTGAGGCAGGGAAACACGTCACGGATAGGGAACACATGGGGATTCGGAAAGGAGAGAATTCATGCGTCCACTTTTATTAGGTGTACTCGCCGCCTTATTTTTCGCGAGCACGTTCGTGTTGAACGAATCGATGCATGTCGGTGGGGGCAGTTGGGCGTATAGCGCCTCGCTCCGTTTTCTGTTCATGATCCCGCTCCTCGCTTTCGTCGTCTATGTCCGGGGCGGGATGACTCGGGTACGCCGAGCGCTCGTCGAACAGCCGGGGCCGTGGCTCGTCTGGGGCACGGTCGGCTTCGGTTTGTTTTATGTCCCGATTTGTCTCGCCGCCGAGGTCGCCCCGCCTTGGCTCATTGCTGGTACCTGGCAAGTGACGATTATCGCCGGGGCGCTGTTATCACCGCTCTTTCGACGGGGTGACGGCACGCGGGAACAGATTCCATGGACAGCACTACGTTTTTCTGGAATTATCTTGTTCGGCGTCGTCTTGATGCAAGTCGAGTTCCTCGCCGCCTTCGAGCCGCGCTTCTTATGGGTCGGGGTGGTGCCGGTCTTGATCGCCGCCTTCGCCTATCCGCTCGGCAACCGGAAGATGATGGCTCACACCGACCTCGACGTGTTCGAACGGATCCTTGGCATGTGTATCGGCTCCCTCCCGGTCTGGCTCTTGTTGTTCGGTTATGGGTTGATGACGGGCGCGCCGTCTGGCTCGCAACTGACGCAGACGCTCCTCGTCGCACTCTTGTCCGGTGTTGTCGCGACGGTGCTCTTCTTCAAGGCGACCGATCTCGTCAAACACGATATGGGGAAATTGGCGACGGTGGAGGCAACGCAGGCGCTCGAGGTGTTGTTCGCGCTCATCGGCGAGTTGATTTTCCTTCAGGCGCATCTGCCGTCCGGACTGTCGCTCGTCGGCATCTCGCTCGTCATGGTCGGGGTCGTGCTGCATAGTCGCAGCCAGTTCAATGGAAAGGAAAGTGTCGTTCTGGCGGCGAATCGTTATGACAAGGAGGGATGAACATGTCTTATGGATTGATGGGAAAGCTGACGGCTGTCCCCGGTGAGCGCGAGATGCTTCTTGCCATCTTGCTCGAGGCGGCTGCGGCGATGGAACAAGAGCCGACGTGCGAGACATATCGGGTGAACGTCTCGCTCGACGACGAGTCGATTGTCGTGTATGAAGTGTGGGAGAGTGTCGAGGCGCATCACCAGTCGCTGTCGCTTGAGACGACGCAGACGTTGATTGGGCGGGCGAAGCCGATTTTGGCCAACATTGAACGCTTGGCCGTGTTCGAGCCGAGGAGCAAAAACTAAAAAAAATCCACGTCCGAGGACGTGGATGAAGGGTCAAGCTTTCGTCAAGCTACCTTTGACCTTCTCATAAAACTCGTCCATCATGCCGGTACGGCTACCGAGCTGGCAGATGAGTTCAAGTGTCTCTTTATAGAACTTTTTGACGAGTCCTTTGTTTTTGATCCCGTCCATCGACGCGAGCGTCTTGTCGAGGTTTTGCAGAATCTCTTCGATCTGGTCGTCCGAGTCCGGTTTTACGACCGTCATGTTGTCCGGGATTTTGACGACTTTGTCTTGTTCCTGGTGACGGAACGACGCGCCGAAGCCGAGGTTCTCGATGAACAAGTGCGGCATCACTTTCTGACCGAAGAACTGTTTATGCCAGTCCGTCGCTTTCATCGTGTCCATGTCCTGCTTGAACGTGGACGCCGTCGAGACGTACTTTTTGAACAAGTCGGTCATGAACTTCTCGATGACCGGGATTTGAAGGGCGAAGACGTTCTTTAAGAGCGCGTCGAGCTGTGCGCGTGACAATTGTTGTTCGTTTGACATGTCGGTTCCTCTTTTCTATAATACGATACTTTTATCGTATGGGATTGCGGAACGTGCGTCAACGCATCGCTAAACATTTTTTCAGAATATTTAATGATTTACGGACATTTTATGCGATAATCGTCTCATGGCTAGACTAGAGAGGAGTGAATCCATATGAACAAAACAATGAAATGGGCCGTCGCACTCGGTGTGACGGGCGCTCTTGTCGCGACGGTCGGTGTCGTCTCGTCCCGGGGACGGACTGACGATACGACGCAGACGATCCGCGACCGTGAACTCGGTTACGAAATCATCCTCCCGTCGAAGATCGTCGAGGCAATCGAGCGCGGGGACGTCTATATCGAGAAGGCGCAGGACGTCGTCGATGTCGGCGACAAGAACAGCTACGGCACGTTCGACCTCTACTATAACGTCGAGGACGGCGACGACCAGTTGTTGTTCCATTTGGACTTGATTGACCGTGAACTATCGGAAAAGGCGTTCGCAGAGGAAGTCGGCTATGGCAACTACCTTGGCGCGAGCGACAAGACGTTCTTCTGGGTCGAACCGACCGAGGCCGTCCCGGGTGCCGAGGCACACACGGACGAGATCGCGGAGCTGCTCGAGACGCTCCCGGAGCTCGAGTTCCGGACGTTGTAAGTCCGCCCGCTACGGCGGGCTTTTTCGATTGTGCTACAATATGATGTGAGGTGATTTCATGAATTGGACAGTAGAAGAAGTGAAACAGGCAGACCAAGTCGCAGCGCTCGAGGCGGTGGTCAATGACTTTGACAAGATTGACGTGAAACTCGGACACGTGTCAATCGGTCAGAACGACTACGCCGTCTATGACAACGATACACTCGTCGGCTATATGGTGCTTTTCCCATACCTCCCGAACGAGTATGAGGTGAACGCGCTCGTCCATCCGGACTATCGGAAACAAGGCGTCTTCACGACTCTCTTTAAGGCGGCGAAAAGTGACGCGAAGGAGAACGGCTGCGAGGCGTTCACGTTCGTCATCGACCGCAAGTCGAAGGACGGCAAGGCGGTCATCGACCACATCGGTGCGGCGTATCAGTTCTCGGAATACAATTTGGTGCTCAAAAAAGCCGAGTTGTTCTTGAAGCCGGACGAGGTGTCGCTCCGCGAGGCGACCGATGCCGATCGTCCGCTCATCATCGAGACGTTATCTGAAGCGTTCGGGGACCCGCTCGACGTGACGGAGAACATCTACCAGCAGATCGACACGCCGGACCGTGTGACGTATATCGGTGAAGTCGATGGCCGTTCCGTCGGCGTCATCCGCGCGCTCCTGTCAGGCGAAGATGCCGGCAGCATCCACGCGTTCGGTGTCAAGGCGGACGAGCAAGGCAAGGGCTACGGTACGAAGATGTTGAAGCAGATGGTCCAACAACTGTTCCGCATGGGCCGGACGAAACTCGAGCTCGACGTCGAGACGGAGAACAAGGCCGCGCTCGAGATTTACAAGCGGGCCGGGTTCGCTGAAAACGGCGGCTATGAGTTTTATTTGTTAGAACTGTGAGGTGAAACAGATGGTTCGGAATTTGAAATGGATGGGTGCCGCTTTTGAGGCGCTCCTCGGCATCCCGGCACTCGGTGGGCTGTTCATCATCAGTATGGGCTACACGCCGCTCGGGTTTATGCTCGTGTTCCACATCATGGTGCTCGTCTTGTCGATCACGCGGCTGAAGCGGATTTCGGTCGGACCGATCGTCGGCATCACGGCGTCGGTGCTCGGGTTCATCCCGTTCCTCGGCATGATGTTGCACTGGGCGGCCGCGCTCGCGCTCGCAATCGACGCGCTCATGACACCGCGCGAACAGGTGCACATGACAAAAGAAGACGATCGATTTTGATATGAACGCTCTCGGAGACGAGGGCGTTTTTTCATTGACCAAAACTTCAACTGAAAACGCTATACAAAAGCTGGCAATCGGACGATATAGAAGGTGATGAATTACACAGAGGAGGAACTCATAGTGAAGCTATTCAAAAACTTTACGACCCAACTGCTCGCTTGGATTTTGGTCACATCCTTTATTACGGGCGGAGCGGTCGGCTTGATCACGCTCTTGCTGCTCACGGAGCTCGAGATGGCGAAAGGTCAGGTCATGCTCGTCGGGACGGCTGTGGCGTTGCTCATCTCAGGTTTAGGTGGCGCTGTCATCTACTTGATCGCCCGTCGCCCGCTCAAGGCGATCGAATCGGCGTCAGATAAGGCGGTCGAAGTCGGGAACGGTGATTTGACGGTCGTGTTCGCGAGCGAGACGACGACAGACCGTTCAGAGATGGGACGTCTGCTTCTGTCGATGGACAACATGGTCGGACATCTGCGGGAACAAGGGACGAACATGCGCTATACGGCGGACCAGCTCACCGGTTCGGCGCAAGAGATCGCGGCAGCGGTTCAAGAAGGGAATATCGCCGGTGAGAACATTCGCCAAGCGATGGACGCCTTGAACAAGATGCTCGAGGATAACGTCAACGCAACATACAGCTCGATGGATTTGCTCGGTGCCGTCGCTCGGACGATGGAGAACATTCGTCAAGAGATGGGCTCGGCGCTCGAATCAGCGAGTGAGATGCAACAAGAGGCAGAGAGCGGCAAAGGCCTCGCCTCGTCGTCGGTCGATGCGATGCATGCGATCGCCGGCAAGGTCGAGCAGTCGTCGACGCTCAACAGCAAGTTGACAGAAATGACAGGCGAAATCTCGCGCATCACGGACGTCATCAGTGATATCTCGGCGCAGACGAACTTGCTTGCCTTGAACGCATCGATTGAAGCAGCTCGGGCCGGTGAACATGGACGTGGATTCGCGGTCGTCGCGGCCGAGGTCAAGAAGCTCGCCGAACAGACGGCGAACTCGACGCAAGAGATCACGGATTTGATTGTCGACGTCAAACGTCTCGTCGGCGACACGTCGTCATCGATGGCGAACGTGAAAGCGGAAGTGGAGACGGGCGTCGGTCTCGTCGAGAAGGCGGGCGGCGCGTTCGCGTCGATTCACAACTCGGCGAACGAAGTGTACAGCCACGTCCATTCGGTCGATGCGCTCTTGGATGAGTCACGTGGCCAAATCGACTCTGTCGTCACGAACTCGGCTGGAATCGTCGGTATGGTCGAAGAGGCGTCACGCTACGCGACGGAAGTCACGTCAGCCGCGAGCCAACAAGCTGCGAGTCTCGGTGAAGTGAACGGTGCGATGACAGAGCTCGTCCGTGTCGCCGAGAGTTTGCAGAATGAGACGGAACAAGTGAAGGTGGAAGTGTAAGGAGGAGCGGCCCAGTGATGGGTCGTTTTTCTATTCAAATTGAAGAGAAGTAGTCAGAATGTGTAACTTTTTTGGATAATGACTAAACAGATACCTGTAGATTCCGATATAGAGTATGGAAACGATAAAACGTTCCAACATTTGCAAGGCAAGGGCCGGCCTAAGCCTTGTATGCTCGGACAAATGGATTTGGAAGAGCGGAAAAAACTCAAACCTATGGAGGGAACTTAACATGATTATCAATCACAACCTTAACTCGATGAACGCACACCGCAACATGTCATTCAACACAGCACAAACTGGCAAAGCGATGGAGAAATTGTCTTCAGGTCTTCGCATCAACCGTGCTGGTGACGATGCAGCAGGTCTCGCAATTTCTGAAAAAATGCGCGGGCAAATTCGTGGTCTTGATATGTCTTCGAAAAATGCACAAGATGGCATTTCATTAATTCAAACTGCTGAAGGCGCATTGAACGAGACACATTCAATCCTTCAACGTATGCGTGAACTTTCAGTTCAATCTGCTAGCGATACAAACACAAATACTGATCGTACTGAAATGCAAAAAGAAGTTGGACAATTAATTCTAGAAATTGATCGAATTGCAACAGATACAGAATTTAACACTAAGAAATTATTGAACGGAACGTTCAACGGAAATTTCCATATTGGGGCAAACCAAGACCAGAACTTGAACTTAACTGTGGCTAACATGGGTTCTGTAGGTCTCGCAGTTGGTGCTGTTACTATTGCAACTCAAGCAGGAGCAAACACAGCAATCACTACAATCAATACAGCGATTGAAACTGTCTCGGGAGAACGTTCGAAATTGGGTGCCACACAAAACCGTCTCGAGCACACGATCAACAACTTGAGCACGTCAGCCGAGAACCTCCAGGCTGCCGAGTCACGCATCCGTGACGTCGACATGGCGAAAGAGATGATGAACTTCACGAAGAACAACATCTTGAACCAAGCGGCACAGGCGATGATGGCCCAATCGAACCAACAGCCACAGGCTGTGCTCCAACTTCTTCGTTAAGCAGTAAGCCAATAAACTAAGATGGCCAAAAGGACTTGGCCAAATCATACCTATGGAGGGAACTTAACATGATTATCAACCACAACCTTAACTCGATGAACGCGCACCGCAACATGTCGTTCAACACGGCACAGACGGGCAAAGCGATGGAGAAATTGTCTTCAGGTCTTCGCATCAACCGTGCCGGCGACGACGCGGCCGGCCTCGCCATCTCTGAGAAGATGCGCGGCCAAATCCGTGGTCTCGACATGGGAGCGAAGAACGCGCAGGACGGCATCTCGTTGATCCAGACGGCAGAGGGCGCCTTGAACGAGACGCACTCGATCCTTCAACGCATGCGTGAACTTTCAGTTCAAGGTTCGAATGATACGAACACGTTAACTGATCGTAAAGAGCTTCAAAAAGAGTTCAACCAACTCATTGAAGAAATTGATCGTATTTCAACGGACACAGAGTTCAACACAAAGAAACTTTTAAATGGTGAAGCGGACGCAGCTTCAGGTGTTGCAGGAGCAGCTGATTTGAACTTCCATATTGGAGCAAATGCAGGGCAAACATTGGTTCTAAGCATCTCTCAAATGGACAGTACTACTTTGGGCACTGGCGCCGGTGACAAATTAACTGATTTAGCAGTTGCCAATGTTGATGATGTAGGTACTACGACTGGTGGATTACTGGATGGTTCAAATGCTGCAATCACAGTTGTAAATGATGCTATTGAAATGGTATCAGCTGAACGTTCGAAACTAGGGGCGAACCAAAACCGTCTCGAGCACACGATCAACAACTTGAGCACGTCAGCCGAGAACCTTCAGGCTGCCGAGTCACGCATCCGTGACGTCGACATGGCGAAAGAGATGATGAACTTCACGAAGAACAACATCTTGAACCAAGCGGCACAGGCGATGATGGCCCAATCGAACCAACAGCCACAGGCTGTGCTCCAACTTCTTCGTTAAGCAGTAAGCCAATAAACTAAGATGGCCAAAAGGACTTGGCCAAATCATACCTATGGAGGGAACTTAACATGATTATCAACCACAACCTTAACTCGATGAACGCGCACCGCAACATGTCGTTCAACACGGCACAGACGGGCAAAGCGATGGAGAAATTGTCTTCAGGTCTTCGCATCAACCGTGCCGGCGACGACGCGGCCGGCCTCGCCATCTCTGAGAAGATGCGCGGCCAAATCCGTGGTCTCGACATGGCCTCTAAAAATGCACAAGATGGCATTTCAATGATTCAAACGGCAGAAGGCGCCTTGAACGAGACGCACTCAATCCTCCAACGCATGCGTGAGCTTGCGGTTCAATCTTCGAATGACACGAACACGACGACAGATCGTGGCGAAATTCAAAAAGAAGTTACACAGCTCGCAAAAGAAATTACACGTATTTCTGCAAATACAGAATTTAACACTCAGAAATTGCTTGATGGATCAGATGCAGACGGTAAAGTGTTCCACATTGGAGCAAATGCTAGCCAAAGCCTGACACTAACAATTGGTGCAATGGATGCTACTACTTTAGCGGTAGCTACTGGTGCTACTGAAGCCACGACTGTTGGGATTGACGTTTCTACACAAGCATTAGCAAACACAGCAATTGGTACAATCAATACAGCAATCGAAACTGTCTCGGGAGAACGTTCGAAATTGGGTGCCACACAAAACCGTCTCGAGCACACGATCAACAACTTGAGCACGTCAGCCGAGAACCTCCAGGCTGCCGAGTCACGCATCCGTGACGTCGACATGGCGAAAGAGATGATGAACTTCACGAAGAACAACATCTTGAACCAAGCGGCACAGGCGATGATGGCCCAATCGAACCAACAGCCACAGGCTGTGCTCCAACTTCTTCGTTAAGCAGTAAGCCAATAAACTAAGATGGCCAAAAGGACTTGGCCAAATCATACCTATGGAGGGAACTTAACATGATTATCAACCACAACCTTAACTCGATGAACGCGCACCGCAACATGTCGTTCAACACGGCACAGACGGGCAAAGCGATGGAGAAATTGTCTTCAGGTCTTCGCATCAACCGTGCCGGCGACGACGCGGCCGGCCTCGCCATCTCTGAGAAGATGCGCGGCCAAATCCGTGGTCTCGACATGGGAGCGAAGAACGCGCAGGACGGCATCTCGTTGATCCAGACGGCAGAGGGCGCCTTGAACGAGACGCACTCGATCCTCCAACGCATGCGTGAGCTTGCGGTTCAATCGTCGAATGACACGAACACGAATACAGATCGTGGCGAAATCCAAAAAGAGGTAGACGAGTTAGCAAAAGAAATCACGCGTATTGCTAACAACACAGAATTTAACACGAAAAAATTACTTGATGGTTCTGCAAGTACTGGTTCTGGTGTTACTAACGCTGCAGATTTAACGTTCCACATTGGCGCTAACACAGGACAATCACTTACACTTAAAATTGGAGCTATGGATGCACAAACATTAGGTGTTTCTGGTGCAGGTGGTGCAGCAGCTACAGGAGGAACGGCAGCAGTCACAGTAGCTGGAATCGCAGTCAATACGCAAGCAACAGCTAACACTGCTATCACAGCAATCAATACTGCTATTGAAAGAGTATCGTCAGAACGTTCATTGCTCGGTGCAAACCAAAACCGTCTCGAGCACACAATCAACAACTTGAGCACGTCGGCTGAGAACCTTCAAGCCGCAGAATCACGCATCCGTGACGTCGACATGGCGAAAGAGATGATGAACTTCACGAAGAACAACATCTTGAACCAAGCGGCACAGGCGATGATGGCCCAATCGAACCAACAGCCGCAAGCAGTTCTTCAACTTCTTCGTTAAGAATTACTTTTTTCTTAACCAATATTCATTAGAACCAGGCTATGAAAATGTCCGCCTCTCATTTTTGAGGGACGGACATTTTTTAATATGCATAGGTGACTCTATCTTCCTTTTGTTTGACTGAAAAATGTTCGCGGTACTGTAGTCCATTCTTCGGGGCGCTTTTTGTATTTGTTCGTGTAATGGTCCCATCTCCTAGTAGTATTCCTAACAATAAACTTTTCTCAAACGCAGTCAATTCATCCCACTCCATCATTGACCCTCCTTAATGATCTACTAAATTACTATCCCATATTATTAATGCCCGATTTCATTCTTGATAGTCAGAATACCATTGTAGAAAAAGGCCAGGGATAGGTATGATTTCAGGTTTAGGAATTTGAAAAGTGAGTTTGACTAAAACATAAGGTTTAAACAGTGATTAAAACTGAAAAATGAAGTGAGGTAAACCGATATAGTATGTGAGAACAATGAAAATGAGGAGCAGAAGCTTATGAATCCGATCATTTCTGAAGTACGGCTTCACTTACCTTCTTCTGTCTTGCCGTATGAACAAACGAAAAACGTGTTCGTTGAAGCGAATCAAAAAGCACTCGCTGACGAAGGGATTGTCATTCTCCCGACGCCTCAACACGTGACCAAGTTAGAGACGGCAGTCGAAAAAGCAAATCTAGTATTAGAGCAACAACGTACCGGTTTGAAATTTATGAAACATGAAAAGTTGAATGATTATTATATTCAAATCGTTGATACGAACAACGAAGTTATTCGTGAAATTCCAAGCAAGAAGTCGCTCGACTTTTTCGCCGCATTCATGGAATTCAACCAACTCTTCGATGAGCGTGTATAAAGGGGGCACATCATGACGACACCAATCCGATTTGGCGGACTTGCCAGTGGAATTGATACCGATTCAATCATCAAACAATTGATGCAGGCAGAGCGTATGCCAGTCGATAAACTTGAACAAAAAAAACAAACGACTGAATGGAAGCGTGATGCTTATCGCGAGATTAACCGCTCGCTTATGACACTTAGAAATAGTGCTGTCGATCTTATGTTTAGTCGAAACTTCTATGCAAAAACATCTAGCTCATCCGATGAATCACGTGTCTCGGTCGTAGCGGGGCCATCCAGTGGGAACACGGCAATTCGCATTGAATCCGTAAGTCAACTGGCAACGGCTGCTACTCAAGTCGTTGAGCCGAAAGATAAAAATGGAGTTGCGGTGACGAAGACAACAAAAGTCGCGGATATGAACTTACAATCCACCACTCAAGAAATAACGCTATCGACGGCAACAAAAGAATGGACACTTTCTCCAAAACCAAGAGCGGGAGCAACAGTTGCTTTAAAAGATGCAACAAACACTCCTATTGATCCATCAAGTTATACTTATGATGGAGCAACTGGGAAAGTAACGATGAATGACGGTTCGGACGTGCCGGCTGGCTTTAAGGCTAGCTACACATCTGGGTACCAGATTCAAATTCGTTCCGTTGAAGGCGGAGACTTTCAGACAATCAAGGTAACGGAAGACGCCACAATGGAGAACCTAGTTACTGCATTGAACGGAAAAGAATCAGGTGTTTCTGCATTTTTCGAACCGATTTCCGGTAAACTATCAATCACTCAAAAACAGACCGGTGAAAATGCAATCATAGAATTTGATGCAATGACGAAGGCTGCTTTTGGAATCGCTCCCGCCGATCTTCCGAAATCAGGAACGGATGCTAGTTTTACAGTGAATGGCATTCCGATGACGCAGAGCTCGAACACGGTCACGATTGATAATATGACAGTCACGTTAAAATCAGAGTTTGCGTCTGGCGCGGTAACACTCTCTGCTGCTACCGACACCCAAAAAGTTTTCGATAACATCAAAGGTTTTGTCGATAAATATAACGAGACGATTGATCTTATGAATAAAAAGGTCCGAGAAGAGCGCTTTCGCTCGTTTGCACCACTTACACAAGCACAACGTGACGAACTTTCTGACGATGAAATTAAAAAGTGGGAAGAAAAAGCGATGAGTGGAATGCTTCGTGGTGATACGATTGTTCGTAGTGCGATGGACACGATGCGCGGTAAGTGGTCAAGTGCGACATCGAGTACGAATGACGACGAGATGAAACAATTATTCCAAATTGGTCTTTCGACGGGGGCAGACTTTACCAACGGTGGGAAAATTGTGCTGAACGAAGAAAAACTTAAAGCAGCCATTGAAAAAGACCCGGACCAAGTTTATCAATTGTTCACAAACCCAGAGAGTGGATTGATTCCACAAATTCGTGATGCAGCGACCAACTCAAGGTCATCAATCACTCGAATTGCTGGAGCTGAGGGAGCCGGTGCTCCGACGTACTCAATGGGTCGTGAGATGACAAATATCGACACACG
Source organism: Exiguobacterium sp. SL-9 (assembly GCF_004336985.1). GTDB lineage: Bacteria > Bacillota > Bacilli > Exiguobacteriales > Exiguobacteriaceae > Exiguobacterium. The sequence goes on along the minus strand of NZ_SJUO01000002.1, from coordinate 542,264 downwards.
AATCAAGCGATTGAATGACTTGTTAGTAGATAAAGAAAACGCCTACTACCGTCGCTTTGCAGCGATGGAAACGGCAATGAACCAGGCGAACTCACAAGCCGCCTCACTGCAACAGTTCTTAGGCGGAGGCATGTAAGAGGAGGAATTTAAATGGTAGCCAACCCATATGCAGCATATCAAAACAATGCGGTCACGACCGCGAATCCACAGGAACTCACGCTCATGCTGTATGACGGGGCGCTCAAGTTCATGCGCCTTGCCAAACTCGCCATCGAGCAAGGGAATCCAGATTTGAAGAATAAGAACATCCAAAAGACACAAGCCATCTTTCAAGAAATGCGCTTGACGTTAAATAAAGACGTTGCTATCTCGGCGAATTTAGATTCGCTCTATGAGTACATGTGGCGTCGTCTCGTCGATGCGAACATCCAAAACGATACGACCATCCTCGACGAAGTACTCGACTTCACGACCGAGCTCCGCGACACGTGGAAGGAAGCGATGAAACTCGCGAAGCAAGCATGAGACCTATCGATGAGATTATCTTTAAAACACAGCGATTAAAAGACCTGTTGGCGCAAGTGCCGGAAGAGCCGACGTATGACACATGGATGGACCAAATCCATGATCTGCTTGACGACCGTGAGCAATTGCTCGCGGCGCACGGTCCGGACTTGAAGGACGCTGACCAGACGGTAATTCGTCAGCTCGTCGACGACAGCCAACAGATTGCCCGCTTAATCGAGGCCGAGCATCAACGGCTCGGCATGACGCTCGGGACGGCACGTCAAGAACGGAAGACGGTCAAGTCTTACGTCGATCCATATGAAGATGTCGACTCGAACTTTTCAGGATTGTTCGATCAACAGACATAAAACAGCTCGAAGGCGCGCCTTCGAGCTGTTGTCGTTCATAAAGTTTTAGCTTGCCGTCGTACCTTTTGTATTACATAGGATGAGCTGAACAGGATCAGTCCACTCACATTAAACTTTAAGTAAACTGACAGGGCATCTTGAAGTGACGTCACCGGAAGAAAACCGCTCAATATGACGAGCGGAAGAATTGTCACATGCATCGTGACCCAATGAATCAAAATCTGTTTCGGGAACGACCACTGTCTCACATCATAGATGATACTCGTCAAACCGAGGAAGAATGCCATCCCACCATAAACGAGCATATTATGTACACCTTCCATATTTCCGCTCCACCATTGATACATCGCAAGCAACCCAAATAACATGGACCACTTCACGCCACGAACCAATCCTGTTTTCAATAAACTCATCTATCTCGTCCCCCTCATTCATCTGTTGCCTTTGTATACGATTTGATTTGGAAAAAGTTTCAATAGGGATGTAAGGATGCAAAGACGCCTGTTTTCGTATAAAATCGGGTAAATACCACTGTAACCGTTGCTTCTGTTCTGGAAAGGGGAGGGAAACGAGATGAGTGAGAAAAAGGTAAAGCCTAAGTCATCGAAAGATCGTCGTTACTTCATCTACGGTCCAGAAGGGGCGTACGATGAGTATGTGGAACGTGACCCGAAACTTGAAGCGTACATCGAAGACGATGCGCCAATCGAAGACGGTCCCGATCCGTATGAAGAAGAAGAGCTCAAATCAAGAGGATAAAACATGTGAAGTCAAGGTCCAATCACGGACCTTGACTTTTATTTATTCAGGGTGGTGACCCTATACGTTTTCTTACACCGGTCAGGGTAGACAATCCAGTATGCTCATCTTATCAACCACCACTCACACGGAAAAGGAGAGAACTAAGATGAACATGAAACGATATGGATTAATCCTCGCTTTACCTTTAACACTTCTTGTAGGATGCGGGGAGGCCGATGAACTGAAGACGACGGCAAATGATACGGAGGAAGTCGTCGAAACAGAGACGACGGAAGAAACGGCAACAGACACAACAGAAGAAGCAGAAGTACAGGAGAGTGAACTTGGTTCAAACAAAATCTTCATGAAGAATAAGGCGCTCGACATTAAAGAGACGATTGGCTCCATTAACTTTGCCATCGATAAAGTGCAGACATCCCGACTCACTGTCAACGAGGCGTACCGAGATTCGTTTGACGGACAAGAAGAAGTGACAGTCGTCGCGATGAATGTCATCGTCGAAAACACGATTGACGACACCATCAGTTTCCACCCGAACCAAGCGACACTCGTGACGAACACGGGCGAACAAGTGTCGGCTGACTTGTGGTTCTCGGATGATGTCGGCGGTGAGTTCCTCGGGAAAGTGAAGAAGGAAGGGAACGTGCTCTTCTTCGTCAAAGCGATGCCAGAAGACTTAGCGGACGTGAAAGTCGTCTTCGACGGACCGTCGGACGCGAACTATGAGTCGATCGGGGAATCCCGCTACGAATATACGATCGACGTCACCAAATAAGAGAACGCGCATCTTCGCGATGCGCGTTCTCTTATTGTCGTTGATGCGGCAACGGAATCGTCAACACGTTCCAGTTCTCGCCGGCGAATACTTTCGCGAGATAGACGATCTGCCCGACGTGATAGCTATAGTGCGACACCTGCTTCTCGATCGCCCAGATGACGGTCTTCTCTTCGCCGCGGATGAAGACGGACTTCCCGAGGTCTTCCGGTGTGAGGCTCGAGAGTACGTCGTCCAACAGTTGCCAACGTTCGTCCCACGTCGCCATCAATTCGGCGCGAGACTGTTGTTGGTCCTCGAACTCGGCGTCGCGGTTCCGGTCCGGCTTCTCGCCGTCTGTCGTCAAAAAGTCGGTCCAGCGGGACTTCATATTGTTCGAGATGTGCTGCACAATGACCGCAAGTGAGAGCGTGTCTTTCGCGAGCACGCGATGCATGTCCTCGTCGTTCACTTGGTTCAACGCGTCCTCGGCGAGCTGTTTCTGTTCTTGGAAAATCGAGCGTACTGTTTCGATATAGCGGGCTTCAAACATGGAATGACCTCCTTTGGATTCATCACTAGAATACCCTAATCTCGACGCGATAAAAATAATAGTAAAATAGCGAAAACCGGATTATAATGAGAATGAACCGTGCAAGACGCCACCGCGTGGTCGGTTCTTGGGTGCCCTGTTTAGGTTTTGATGCGAGTCATGTCGCGTATATCTCCTTTCGGTTTGGGGGTTCATCCGTTAAGAGAACCGACCGCGTTTGTCCGTGAGTGGATGAGCGCGGTTTTTTGTATACGAAAAGGGAGAGCCGCGGCTCTCCCTTTTAAGCGTGTTCCGTCCGAAAATCTTCCCAATGTGACCGGGCCTGGGTGCGAATCCGCTCCGACACTTCCTTACTGCCGAGCAGGATGCCGTACCAACGCCGCGCATCCTCGTACAGACCGAGCGCGGCAGACAAGTCAGCGATCCGGAGCATGAGCTGGTCGTAAGGAAGACCGGTCCGGACCTGGTCCGTGTACACCTCCTGCACCTCGTTGTACTTGTCGAGCGTCCGCTTCATCCATTCTTTCTCGGACGCCTCATTCCCCGTCAAACGGTACATCCAGACGAGTCGCATGCCGAGCATGGCGACGACGGATGGCTTCTGTCCGCTCAATTGGGCCGTCACGACGGCGAACTTATAGAGACGGATGACGTGTTCGGCCGACCGGTCGCCGGTGAGCACATCGGCATTGACCCGGTCGAAGTACTCCGTCTCGAGCGCCTCGCGATGCGTCTTCCGCACCTTATCGAACGAGTCGTGGAAAACGAGGTGACAGTGGGCGCAGACCGTCGGCTCATAAAAGTACGGGTTAGCGCCATCATACGTCGTATATCCGTCCTTCGCGACTTCCTGCGGCCGGATGTGGCGCGACAGGACGCGTGGCGTCTCGCTCTGTTTCAAACAATACGGACATTTCACTTTTTTTGAAAAGATATGTTCTGCCATGAATTCACCTCACACGTATACGTTGACGAGCAGGCCGCGAATCTCACCGACTTGGTCGAGGAGCGACAAGCGTGACGCCTCACCCGAGATGACCTGGTCCGTCAGTGCGAGCAGCTTTTGGTCGACCTGTTCGACAATCTTATAAATCTTAGCGCGACCGCGGCGGTTGAAGCCGCGTTTATCTTCAAGGCGGAGCGCCGCGTCGACGGCGTCTTTCATAAAGTCTTTAATGAGCTGCTTATATTCGGCGAGCGACTCGACGGTCTGGCTCTCGGCGAGGAGTTCGCCTTTTTCGTGGATGGCCGCGATTTGGCGTTGGAAGCGCTCATGCTCGCGGTCCTCACGCTTTTGACCGATGACGTTTTGGAACGAGACGCCTGCCTCGGCGTCAGGGCGTTTCGCCTTCCCCGTGCCGTGAAGCGACTGCGTTTCCATGATGCGACGAATGTCCATAGGGATCCGTCCTTCCTTAAGTTAGTTCAATAATTGTAGCACGCCTTGCGGCAATGCGTTCGATTGGGCAATCATCGCCATGCCGGACTGGTTCAAGATGTTGAGGCGGGCAAAGTCCATCATCTCGCGCGCCATGTCGGCGTCGCGGATACGTGACTCGGACGCCGTCAAGTTCTCAGAACCGATCGTCACGACGCTCACATTCGCTTCCAATCGGTTTTGGATGGCACCGAGCTTCGAGCGTTCGAGCGACACTTTTTGGATGGCGGCGTCAAACTTGGCGATGGCGTCATTGGCGCCACCTTGCGTCGTCACGTCAAGCCCGTCGATCCCGAGCGCGCCGGCGCGCATATCGTCAACGTTCAAGACGACACCTTCACCGCTACCGGCCCCGAGTTGGAAGAAGAGTGTCTCACTGCCGGCTATAAAGTCGCCGTTCATGATTTTCTTCGAGTTGAACTCGGTCGTCTCGGCGATCCGCGTCACTTCATCGGTTAGCGCCGTGATTTCGTCTTGAATCGCTTTGGCGTCATCACCACTCAACGTCCCGTTAGACGCTTGAACCGACAGCTCGCGCATCCGTTGCAGGAGTGAATGTGTCTCATTCATGCCGCCTTCGAGTGTCTGCGTGAGCGAGATGCCGTCGAGCGTATTTCGTTCGGCCATCGACAGTGAGTCGAGCCGGATGCGCATCTTCTCGGAGATGGCGAGTCCGGCGGCGTCATCGGACGCCTTGTTGATGCGGATACCGCTCGAGAGGCGGTCCATTGTCTTCTTCATCGTCGCCTGATTGACCGTGAGCGACGAGTAGGCTTTCAGTGCTTGCACGTTATTGGTAATTTTCATAACGGTTTCCTCCTGCAGGTACGGGTTTCAGACGAGCGTTCTCAATCGCTTCGCCCCACGTCTTGTCGAGCTCGGTCGCGAGGCCATGGAGCTCCTCGATTTTGTCCATATCTTGTTCAATCAACGCCTCGAGGCTTGATTTCGCCATATAGAGGTAAAGCTCGTCGAGTTGAGCCGAGATGATGCCGCCACCGTCGTGAAGTCCTTGGTGGAGCTTCGCGAGCAGTTCGCGCGCTTGACGCAAGTGACGGTTGCGTTCGGCGATCGTTGCCGTCCGGGCTTGCTCGTAATGATAGACGAGTGCGTGGAGCATCGCTTGGGTCAGTTCTTGCGGGCTCATTTCGTATAGTCGGTTCGGGTTCATGATGGATCTCCTTTGATAGTGTCGAGTTCTTCGATCAGTAATAGCACTTCGGCCATGACGTCATACAGTTGAGGGGGGATTGCGTCCCCGAGGTCGAGGTCGAGCAGGTGGCCAAGGAGCGAGTGGTCATGCTCAATGGCGACGCCGCGTGATCTCGCCTCGTCTAAAATCTTATCGGCGACGGCGCCCGTCCCGCGGGCGACGATGACCGGCGCCCGGTCGATCGTCTCGTCATAGCGGACGACAGCGGCCGTCTTGCGTTTCGTCAAATCCATACGTTGATACATAACAGCCTCCTAGATGCGGAAATCATAACCGGTCGTCTCGAGCGTCGGACGCTCGATTTCTGGTTTGTCCGTCTTCGTCAGTGGACGGAACTGGGTCGTCACGCTCCGGTAGCCAATCGCCTCGAGCGTCGTCTCGATCTTGCCGAGAAGCGGTTTGGCGAGCGTCTCGACGACCGGGTCATCATGTTCAAGCGTGAGCCGGAGATTCCGGTCGATCGCCTCGAGCTTGACGCCAATTTCGCCGAGCCGTGGTGTCTCGAGCCGGATATAGAGCACGCTGTTCTCCCAGTCGACGACGTCCCCGGCCTCACGGTTTTGGATATGGACGTGGATGCCGGTGTCGATTTCTTGGACTTTTGCCGGTAAGGCGAGGATGAGCTGTTGGAGCTGCCCGCCGTCGAGCCGGTTCAATGTCTGTTGGACTTGGAAGAACGAGGCGAGTCGTTGCGCTTCGGGTGTCGCCGCGTCGGGTTTCAATGACAACGTCGACGCCTGGACACGTTGGGCCGTCTCTTGGATGACGCGACCCGATAGGTTCGGGTCGACCTTGAACGGCGTGACACGCGATAGTTCCCCGGCGCGCGTCGCCTGATGCGGTATATATTCAAGTCGGACGTGGTTCGGCACGTAGCGGAACTCGTTCAAGCTGGCGCGCACTTCTTTGATGAGCGCGGCACTCTCGGCCGGTTTCGTCGACAGCAGCCCGAGGGCGACGTCGAGCTTCGCCGTCATCGCGACGAGCACCTTCTCTTGAGTCGCGCTCGTATGTAATAGGGCGTCCGTCTTTTGGATGAGTTGCGTCAGCCGGGTCGATACCGTCTCGAGAGCGGGTCTTGCTTGATGCGGATTCGTCTCGACGAGGGCGGCGACTTGGCCGAGCTGTTTCGTCACCGTCACTTGCTCGTTTCGGAACGTGTTCGTCACGTTCGCGAGATGCGTCGTCACTTCCTTGACGAGCACTGGTCGTCCGAGGACAGGCGGTAACGACTCGCGTGGTTCGATTCGCGTCGGGCGCGGCTCTGGCAACTCATTGATGAGCCGATCGACTGTCTCCGGTGTCGGCGTCATGCGCTCGCTGACGGGACGTGACAAGTTGACGTGCTCGATGAAGCGTTCTTTTTGCGGATACGGGGCGTCGGGCGCCGGACGAGTCATCAGTTGTCTCGCTTCATCTAATGACGCGACGGCGATGTCGCGGGCGACGTCACGCGGGAGCGTCGGTGCCTCGATCGTCTTCAGCCAAAGGACCGCGTCGCGCATGTCGCCTTTGAAGACGGTCTCGAGCAGCCGGACCGTGTCCTCGTTCATCGGCAGGCGTCCGGATTGGAGCAAACGGCTGACGGCGCTCCGGACCTCGGGTGGGAGCGACGCGAGCAAGACTTGGATTTTCGTATCGAGTTTTACCGGTTGGCCGCTCGGCATGTCCGGCGTCTCTGGCTCAGGTTTGACGACGATCGTTCCGATGAGCTTTCCGTCTTGTTCAGCGAGCGTCAGTTGGAACGGGTTCGTCTTCGGGAGCCCGCCCTCGAACGTGACCTCGACGTGCTCGCCGTTGATTTTGACGATGCCGGAGTCGGGTCCGGTCTGTTTGACGAGTTCGGCCTTATAGACCCGGTTCGTCTGAATGCCGGCTGTGACCGCGACGGCCGCGGTCAAGGGGGCTTGGATTTGCATAGTTGTCACCTCGACCAATATATCGACCTCTTTTTCAAAAAGTGAAGCGAAACCGACAGAAAAAAACCTCCCGTCAACACGACGGAAGGGTCAGGATTCGAGCAAGGCGCTCTGGTTCAATTGTTGGAACCGGGCGACGAGTTCACCCGTCGCTTTCAGCTGATTGCGAAGGACATAGGCGGTCGCGTTCGTTTGAATCCGGTGGCCGTTTTGGGTGACGACTAAGCCGTTTGACTCCAGCGGATCACTCGAGATGTCACGAATGTGAGACCAGGCGTACCATTCGCAGTCGGGGCGCTTCGGAGATTTCGTCGGGAAGAAGACGAGTCCGGACGTCGGTTCGATGACGACGGGCACTTTGCCTTTGACACCGGCGACGCGTTTGGCGACGAAGATGCGTTCTTCGATCGAACTGCTGTACTGGCGGCATGAAAGCTGCAAGAGTTGATAGGGGCGGAGCGGCGTCATAATCTCGGAGCCGTCCTCAAGAACGATTCGCGATTGCATCAACGTATCAAAACAGGGTAGGATCGCAACCGTCCGTTTCGTGATGCGGTATTTCTCTTCGGAATGGTAGGGGCGCATAGGGCTGCACCGTCCTTTTCGTATTAGATTTTCAGGCTTGGCCATAAGCATGGAACAAGTGCCTAAATCATCTTTAATATGATATATCACAAAAAATGTAAATTCAATAAGTCGATATGAAAAGTAGGGAAATAGAATTCCAATGTAAGCCAAACGGGAATTCGTTTACAAAAAAATGAGAAAGTGTTTGTCACGCTTCCAATAAGGTGGTAAGATTACCGATAGAGGGAAAGCCTCTGTATTCTTCAATGGTGAAAGGAATGGATTTACACATGGTAGGTAAAGTAAAATGGTTTAACTCAGAAAAAGGTTTTGGATTCATCGAAGTAGAAGGCGGCAAAGACGTGTTCGTACACTTCTCAGCAATCCAAACTGACGGCTACAAATCACTTGACGAAGGTCAAGAAGTTGAGTTTGAAATCGTTGATGGCGAGCGTGGCCCACAAGCGGCTAACGTAACAAAATTATAATTTCGAACTACGAGTCGGCTCCTAACGGGGCCGACTTTTTTATTTTTCTCACATAATGAACATTCCGATCAAAATTGCGTTTAAGAACGGGCAGAACGGGTAGTTTGTTTCTATACTACCGATTCATCTAGAAGACGGACCTGTCGGAACAAAATTGTCATTATTTTCTGATGATAACGTTTTCAAATGATTTGGATTCGGGGTATACTATAAATGAGCCACCTGGTTCCACTTTCTTTTTAAGAAATGAAGCAGGAGATTCGGTCCAGTCTGACGAATCATTGGGTCAAGCGGTTATTTTAAGGAGGAGTTCAGATGATTTATAACATTCGCGGCGAAAACATTGAAGTCACACCAGCTATTCAAGACTATGTCGAGAAAAAGTTGGACAAATTGACTCGGTATTTCACAACTCCTACGGATGCACAGACGGCTTACGTCAACTTGAAAGTTTATAATGAGAAACAAAAAGTGGAAGTGACGATCCCGATGCCGAACTTGTTGCTCCGTGCTGAGGAAACAAACCTCGATATGTACGCGGCAATCGACCTCGTTGTCGACAAATTGGAGCGTCAAATCCGTAAACACAAAACGAAACTCAACCGTAAATCGCGTGCGAAAGATGGCGGTATCGGCGAGTACTTCAAATCACTCGAAGGTCCCGAGGACGTGGTCGTCTATGATGAGGACGAGGCAGAACTCGAACTCGTTCGGACGAAGCGTTTCACGCTCAAACCGATGGACACGGAAGAAGCGATTCTTCAGATGGACATGCTCGGTCACAGCTTCTTCGTCTTCTCAGACGCAGAGACGGGCAACACGAACGTCGTCTACCGTCGTAAAGATGGCAAATACGGCTTGATCGAACCAGAATAATTCAACCTTGAAACCACACGGCCTTCCGATTCGGAAGGCCGTTTCCTTTTGCCTTTCCTTGAAAGCGAAGGTCACTTCGGTTAAACTGTACATTAGGGAAAAAACATGCATTTTTCAGTGAATGCAGAGGAGATAAAGCGTATGGCGAACTTTTTGAAAGATTTATTTGCTCCACAGAAACGAGTATTGAAAAAAGCAGAAAAAGCGGCCGACCTCGTCGAGTCGTTCGCCGAACCAATCAAGGCATTGTCTGACGAAGCACTTCAGGCGAAGTCGGTCGAGTTCCGTGAGCGCCTAGACAAAGGCGAGACGCTTGACGATATCTTGCCAGAAGCGTTCGCGGTCTGTCGTGAGGCGTCCGAGCGCGTGCTCGGCATGCGCCACTATCGCGTCCAGCTCATCGGGGGCTACGTGCTCCATAACGGTGACATCGCCGAGATGAAGACCGGGGAAGGGAAGACGCTCGTCGCGACCCTCCCAGTATATTTGAACGCGCTCACGGGCCGCGGCGTTCACGTCGTGACGGTCAACGAATACTTGGCCCGCCGTGACAAAGAACTCATGGAACCACTCTACTTCGCGCTCGGACTTTCGGTCGGCCTCAACGTGTCGAACATGGACCGCGTCGAGAAGCAGGCGGCATACAACTGTGACATCACGTACTCGACGAACAACGAGCTTGGTTTCGACTACTTGCGTGACAACATGGTCCTTTATAAAGAAGATCGTGTCCAACGCGAGCTCTACTTCACGATTGTCGATGAAGTCGACTCGATCCTCGTCGATGAAGCGCGGACCCCGCTCATCATCTCGGGATCGGCTCAAAAATCGACAGAGCTCTACACGCGGGCCGATGCCTTCGTACGGACGCTCAAGATTGAGGATGACTATACGGTCGACGTGAAGACGAAATCGGTCCTCTTGACGGACAACGGGGTCGACCTCGCCGAGAAGTTCTTCGGCATCGACAACTTGTTCGCGATCGAGCACGTCTCGGTCAACCACCACGTCGGGCTCGCCCTACGTGCCAACGCCGTCATGCATCATGACGTCGACTATATGGTCCGCGACGGCCAAGTTATGATCATCGACCAGTTCACCGGTCGGGTCATGGACGGACGCCGCTACTCGGAAGGGTTGCACCAGGCGATTGAAGCGAAAGAAGGCGTCGAGATTCAACGCGAATCGATGACGCTCGCGACGATCACGTATCAGAACTACTTCCGTATGTATGAGAAGCTGGCCGGGATGACCGGGACGGCGAAGACAGAGGAAGAAGAGTTCCGTAACATCTACAACATGCAGGTCGTGACGATCCCGACGAACAAACCGATCCTTCGGGAAGACCGTTCGGACCTCATCTTCAAATCGATGGAAGGCAAGTTCAAAGCCGTTGTCGACGAGATCATGGCAGCCCACGCGACGGGACAACCGGTCCTTGTCGGGACGGTCGCCGTCGAGACGTCGGAGTATTTGAGCAAGCTCCTCTCGAAGAAGAAAATCAAACACGAAGTGTTGAACGCGAAGAACCACGCCCGTGAGGCTGAAATCGTCGAGAACGCGGGCCAAAAAGGCTCGGTCACGATTGCGACGAACATGGCCGGACGCGGTACCGACATTAAGCTCGGCGAAGGTGTCATCGAGCTCGGCGGATTATACATCGTCGGGACCGAGCGCCACGAGTCGCGCCGGATCGACAACCAGCTCCGTGGACGGGCCGGACGACAAGGAGACCCGGGTAAATCCCAGTTCTACTTGTCACTCGAAGATGAGCTCATGCGCCGCTTCGGGACGGATAGCCTCCAAAACATGATGGAGCGTCTCGGCATGGACGACACGCAACCGATCGAGAGCCGTATGGTCTCGAAAGCGGTCGAGTCGGCCCAGAAACGTGTCGAAGGGAACAACTACGACGCCCGGAAACAGCTTCTCGGGTACGATAACGTCATGGCCGACCAACGGAAAGTCATGTATAAAGACCGGGCGAGCATTCTCGAGAACGAGTCGGTCACGGACATCGTCCGTTCGATGATTCAAGAGACGGTCGAGACGGGCGTCGCGCAATACACGCCGCTCGAGCTCGTACCGGAAGAGTGGAACATCGATGAGCTCGCGCACTGGGCCAACCAGACGCTCGCCCTCGAGCATCCGATCGAAGGTAAAGACTTCTTCGGCAAAGAGCGCGAAGAGATTATCGAGCTCCTCGCTGAACGCACGAACGCGCAGTATGAGGCGAAACGCCAACTCGCGCCGCCGGAACGCTTCAACGAGTTCGAGAAGATTATCGTCCTCCGTGCCGTCGATTCGCACTGGATGGCGCACATCGATCATATGGACCAACTCCGTCAAGGGATTCATTTGCGCGCGTACGGACAGAACGACCCGCTTCGTGAGTATCAGGCGGAAGGGATCAACATGTTCGATGCAATGAACGCGGCCATCTCCGAAGAAGTGACCGGCTTCGTGCTCCGTGCCGAAGTCGGCGACAACCTCCGACGCGAGAAAGTCGTCGAGGAGGAAGTGGCGGTGTCTGGCAAGGACGACACGCCGGTGAAGAAAAAACCGGTCCGTCGCTCTGAAGACCAACGGCTCGGGCGTAATGACCCGTGCTGGTGTGGTTCAGGCAAGAAGTTCAAAAACTGCCACGGCAAACAACAGGCTTAATTTTGAAAGAGGCGAGTCCGCTCGCCTCTTTCCTACGGAAAGGTGACCTACACTATGGAAATTTCAGATATTCGCAACGAACTCGAGGCGATGGCGAAACGCCTCGAGAATTATCGCCAATCGCTCAACCTGACAGAGAAGCAGGCCCGCATCGCCGAACTCGAGAACGAGATGACGTACCCGGACTTCTGGGACAGCCAAGAGAAGGCGCAAAAAGTCATCGACGAGTCGAACGCGCTTAAAGCGATGGTCGACAAGTATCAACAGCTTGCGGATGGCCATGAGGACGGCGACGTCACGCTTGAACTCATCAAAGAAGAGCCGGATGCCGAGATGCAGGACGACCTCTCAGAGATGGTGACAGCGCTCAAGGCCGACTTCGACGCGTTCGAACTCGAGATCCTCTTGAACGGACCGTACGATGCCAACAACGCCATCCTCGAGTTGCACCCGGGGGCGGGCGGTACCGAGTCACAAGACTGGGCGTCGATGTTGCTACGCATGTATCAACGTTTTGCTGACAAGCAGGGCTGGAAAGTCGAGACGGTCGATTACCTTGCGGGCGAAGAGGCCGGTGTCAAATCGGTCACGCTCCGCATCGTCGGTCATAACGCCTATGGTTATTTGAAGGCGGAGAAAGGGATTCACCGTTTGGTCCGCATCTCGCCGTTCGACTCGTCGGGCCGTCGTCATACATCGTTCGTCTCGTGCGACGTCATGCCGGAGTTCAATGACGACATCGAAATCGAAGTGAAGACTGAAGACCTCCGCATCGACACGTACCGCGCGTCAGGCGCCGGCGGTCAGCACATCAACACGACCGACTCGGCCGTCCGGATCACACACGTGCCGACGGGTGTCGTCGTCTCATGTCAGGCTGAGCGTTCGCAAATCAAGAACCGCGAAGCAGCGATGAAGATGCTTAAAGCGAAACTGTATCAACGCGAACTCGACGAGCAGCAACGCAAGCTCGATGAGATCCGCGGTGAGAAGACGGATATCGGCTGGGGTAGCCAGATCCGCTCGTACGTCTTCCACCCGTACGCGATGGTCAAAGACCACCGGACGAGCTATGAAGTCGGGAACACAGGCGGCGTCATGGATGGGGACATCATGGGCTTCATCGACGCGTACCTTCGCAAGACAAATATGTGATGCAAGTGGCTCAAGGACTGACGTCTTTGGGCCACGTTGTATGTAGAGGAGAAAACCTTTAATGAAGCAAATCGTCAAAGACTACATTTATTTACTCACCGGGTCCGTGTTCGTCGCCTCGGCGTTCAGTTTGTTCCTATTGCCGAACAACCTCGCCTCAGGTGGCGTGAGCGGGATCTCGATCATCACGTATGAGCTGTTCAACATCTCGCCAGGTGCGTTTCAGCTCGTATCGAACGTGTTGCTCCTCCTCGTCGGCTGGATGATCCTCGGACTCGGTTTCGGCGTCAAGTCGCTCGTCGGATCGATTTTCTTGCCAGGCGTGATCTTATTCTATGAAGCGATTGACGCGGGTGCGGCCGTCAATGACACGTTGCTCGCGGCCATCTTCGGCGGGGCCGGCGTCGGGATCGGTCTCGGTCTCATCTTCCGGGGCCGGGCCTCGACCGGAGGGATGGATCTGTTGGCCCAGATTCTACATAAGTTCACCCATATCCCGCTCTACCTCTGTATCGCCATCCTCGACGGTGCGGTCGTCCTCGTCGCCGCCGTCACGTTCTCGTTCACGACGGGGCTATACGCGCTCATCGCGCTCTTCATTACGATTAAGATGATCGACTTCGTCCAGCTTGGCTTCACGCAGGACAAAATGGCCTACGTCATCTCGGAGAAGCGGGACGTCATCACGCGCGCCGTCTTCGATGAGCTCGACCGAGGCGCGACCGAGATTCAAGCGATCGGGGCGTACTCGCGTCTTGAGCGCCCGATGCTCCTCGTCGTCGTCCGCCAGAACGAAGTGAGCCGTCTGAAAGAGATTATTCGCCGCATCGACCCGGAAGCGTTTCTCATCTTCAGTGAGGCGCACGAGGTGATGGGACAAGGCTTCACCTCGGACAAACGTTACATCAACGTCCCGTGAGTTGTGGAATCTTTGTGTATTTTTGATGAGTTAGGTTAGAAAGAGGTTCATAACGGCTATAATGGTAAAAGTAGGTTATTTCTACAACTTAGGAGGGGAACCCTATTATGAAGAAATGGATGATGGCAATTGGACTCGGCGCCATGCTCACGCTCGGTGCGTGTGGCGGTGGCGATGAAGAAGAGACGACGAGCAACGGGGACGGCGCGAACACGGCGTCGGTCGACGCGGAAGCAGTGTACGCACAAAACTGTGCGGCGTGCCACGGCGCGAACTTAGAAGGGATGAGCGGTCCGGCACTTGAAGACGTCGGTGCCCGCCTTTCGGCAGAAGAGATTGAGAACGTCATTCGAAACGGACAAGGCGCCATGCCTGCGAACGTAATCGAGAAGGACGAAGAAATAACAGCGGTCGCGGCTTGGCTCGCTGAGAAGAAATAAAAATCGAAACCACGAGGTGACTTGTGGGTTGAATGGAGGCACTCGCGGATGCGGGTGCCTTTTTGAATGTGCGTTTCACCGTGTGTGTCGATCTCGTGAAGCCCATCTTCATTTCGACAATTTCCCACCGAACTCAATCCAACTGAAACAATCCTGTAATGGTTATTTAAAAGTTCGATTGTTATAATTGTAGCGCTTGAACTAACGCCTGACCGATTTTTTGGACGGGGTGACCGGGACAGGGTCCCTTGACAGGTTACCTGATTATCGTGTAGAACAGAGGCTAGGTGAAAATATTCACTTAACGAATCAATTCAACGAAGCCAATTCAGAATTTGTCATAGATGCATGAAAAATATATAAAAAGGGTAGGGAATACGTTATGATTTCGATGCAAAAAGTCAGCAAAGTATATCCAAACGGCGTCGTCGCAGTCGACGACCTCGATTTGCAGATTCAAGACGGCGAATTTCTATATGTCGTCGGACCATCCGGCGCCGGGAAATCGACGTTCATGAAAATGATTTATCGGGAGGAGAAGCCGTCGAGCGGGCAGCTCTTAATTGATGGAATCGACGTCGGCAAACTGAAAAACCGCCACGTCCCAAAACTGCGCCGTCAACTCGGCGTCATCTTCCAAGATTATAAATTGTTGCCGTCACTGACGGTATATGAGAACGTCGCATTCGCACTCGAGGTCGTCCAAGCCGATACGAACACGATGCGTAAACAGGTCATGGACGTATTGAACCTCGTCGGCCTGAAGCACAAGGCGCGCAACTATCCGGACGAACTATCGGGTGGGGAGCAACAGCGTGTATCGATTGCTCGGGCCATCGTCAATAAGCCGAAGCTCATCATCGCCGACGAGCCGACCGGTAACTTAGATCCGGACACGGCTTGGGGCATCATGGAAGTGTTTGAAGAGATTCACCGTCGCGGGGCGACCATCGTCATGGCGACCCACAACCGTGATATCGTCGACAAGATCCGCCATCGCGTCATCGCGATCGAGAACGGGAAAGTCGTACGCGATGAAGAGAAAGGAGCATATGGCTATGATATTTAAAAGTGGAATCCGTCATCTGCGCGAAGGGTTCAAGGGAACACTTCGCAACGGGTGGATGACGTTCGCGGCTGTCAGTGCCGTCACCATCACCTTGTTACTCGTCGGGGTATTCGCCCTCGTCATGTTCAACGTCAACGAGATCTCAGAGAACGTCGAGAACGACGTCGAAATCCAAGTGTTCGTCACCCGGACCGCGGAGGAAGGGAACGTTGAAAAGCTCGGCGAGAATTTAGAGCAAATTCCTGGCGTCGCGTCGGTCACGTTCAGCTCGAAAGAAGATGAACTTGAAAACTTCCGTAATCAACTTGGGGAAGATGCGAATGCGTACGGAACGGTCGAGAAGGACAACCCGCTCCACGACCGCTATATCGTCAAGGCATCAGACCCGCTCAATACAGAGACGGTCGCGGATGCGGTGCAATCGCTCGCTAACGTCGATAAGGTCACATATGGACAGGACTATATTGACAAAATGTTCGCCTTCTTCAACGGGATTCGCATCGGTGGACTCGTGTTGATCGTCGGTCTCACCCTCATGGCGATGTTCCTCATCTCGAACACGATCAAGATGACGATCTTCTCACGCCGTCGTGAGATTGAAATCATGCGTCTCGTCGGAGCGAAAAACAGCTTCATCCGCTGGCCGTTCTTCATCGAAGGGCTTCTCCTCGGTGTGCTCGGCGCGCTCATCCCGATCGCCGTCATCTACTTCGGTTATGACGTCGCATATAGTGCTTTACAACCATCGCTAGATCAACTGAATAGTGATATATTTAAATTGATTGATCCATCGGTACTGACGACACAAGTGTCGCTCGTCCTCTTGGCGCTCGGTGCTTTCATCGGGATTTGGGGCTCGACGACATCACTCGGTCGGTTCTTGAAAGTTTAATCTAATTTAAATATGAGGAGGAGTTGGCGGATGAAACGTTCGCTTGCGCTTGGATTAAGTTTGACGCTACTTGCCTCGCCGGTCATGGCGACGGAGAAAGACACGCTGAAAGCACGACAAGATCGTCTATCCAATCAATTGGAGGAGTCCAAAAAAGCGCAAGACGAGACGGACGCCGAGCTCGACATCACCGAGGCGGAACGCGACGCGGTATCGACAGAAATCCGCGCCGTCAATGAACGTCTCGAGGGATTAAGTGAACAGATCGCCGTCCAGCAAGAAGAAGCGGACGCGGCGCGCACTGAGCTCGAGGAAACCCGTGATCAACTCGCTGCCCAAGGGCAGTACCTCGAAAGCCAGAAGGCGCTCCTCAGTGAGCGCCTTCGTGTGCTTCAAGTACACGAGGACCGGTCCTATCTCCAGGTCGTCTTTGAGTCCCGTTCGTTCGGGGACTTCGTGACGCGGCTCTTGACCGCGCAGACGATCGCGGAGCAGGACCGGGACCTCATACATACCTACATGAGTGAAGTCGAGCGGCTCGAATCGCTCGAGGCACGTCAGCGGACGCAGCTGTCGTTCTTAAAGCAAAAAGAGCGCGAGCTCGTCGTAACGAAACAAGCGCTCGACGTCGCCGTCGAACAGAAGCGTGACTTGTTGAGCGAGCTGAACGAACAAGTCGAACTGCTCGAACTTGAAAAAATGAGCCGTGGCGAAGAGCAGGCGCTCATGAACGAGCAGAGCCGTATCATCGCCGGACAGCTCGAAGCGATCGCCACGGCGGAGCGAGAAGCGGCCGAAGCGCAGGCGAGAGCCGAAGCGGAAGCACGGGCGAAGGCAGAAGCAGAGGCGAAAGCACAGGCCGAGGCCAAAGCCGCAGCGGAAGCGAAAGGACAGTCGGAGGATAAGCCCGCGGCTTCTCCAGCGCCGGCACCGTCACCACCCGCGAAAGTCCCGACGAACGTGTCTACACCGGCTACCTCATTCGTCCGTCCGGTGTCCGGTTACGTGTCGAGCCCGTTCGGCCCGCGTCAAAACCCGCTCACGGGCGTGGCGGAATCGCATCGCGGCATCGATCTCGTCAATGCGACCGGGACCCCGATCGTCGCGGCGGCACCAGGCATCGTCATCAAGGCGGCACCTGCGACGGGATACGGCAATGTCGTCTTCGTGTCCCATATCGTCGGCGGGGAAGTGTGGACGACCGTCTACGCCCACCTCGACGCGATCACGGTCACGTCGGGCCAGACGGTTTCTGCTGGACAGACCGTCGGTACGCTCGGCAACACGGGCTGGTCGACGGGTCCGCATCTCCACTTCGAGTTGCATCGTGGACAATGGGCGCCAGGGCAACCAAATGCGGTCGATCCGGGTCCTTATATCGGTTATTAATGAGACGGACGTGTTCCAAATTTGTGGAACGCGTCCGTTTTTCTGAACTTTTTGCTATACTGAATGAAAGACTGACAAAGAGAAAAGAGGGAATCACCCGTGAAAAATACAACCGCAGGATTACTAGCCGGCGCCACGTTCGTTGCCGGGGCCGGTGCAGGGCTCGCAACGATGGCGTTTACGGATACGGCGCTACCGATTCAACCGAAGGCTGAAGGCTGGGACAAGGTCGACCAAGTCCGCCAATTGATCGAAACGCATTCGCTCAAGGACATCTCGGAAGAAGATTTGTTGACGGGGGCACTTGACGGCATGACCGGGGCGCTTGACGACCCATATTCGGACTTCCTTGACGCTGAAGAGACGTCGCAGTTCACCGATTCGATCGAGTCGAGTTTTGAAGGAATCGGCGCGACTTTGGAGAAGAAAGGAGAAGACATCTTGATTGTCGCTCCAATCAAAGGCGCACCAGCCGAAGAGGCGGGTCTCCGGGCCGGCGACGTCATCACGGCGGTCGACGGGGAATCGATTGAAGGAATGGCCGTCGAAGAGGCGGTCCAGCTCATCCGGGGCGAGAAAGGGACCGTCGTCACACTCACGATCCGTCGCGGCGGCCAAGAGGCCGACTATGAGATCACACGCGATACAATTCCGATCGAGACCGTCTATTCAGAAGTGAAAGAACAGGACGGGAAAAAGGTTGGTTATATCGAGGTGACCCAATTTTCCGAGCCGACGGCGGACGAGTTTTTAGAACAACTCGAGACGCTTGAATCGGAAGGAATCGATAGCCTGATCATCGACGTACGAGGCAACCCGGGTGGCTTGCTCCCTGCCGTCATCGAGATGACCGAAGGATTCGTCCCGACGAACAAACCGGTCGTCCAAATCGAGAATGCGGACGGGGACCGGGAGTCGCAGAGCGGTCGTGCCCGTGAAGCGAAGCCGTACGATTTGTTCGTCTTGACGGACGAAGGGTCGGCATCGGCGTCTGAAATTCTGGCCGGGGCCCTGAAAGAAGGTGCCGGAGCCACGATCATCGGCAACAAGACGTTCGGCAAAGGTGTCGTCCAGACGGCGTTCGACTTAGAGGATGGCAGCAACTTGAAGCTGACGACGAGCAAATGGCTCACACCAGACGGGAACTGGATCAACGAGAAAGGCATTGAGCCGGACGTTGAGGTCGACCAACCGGATTATTTCAATGTCACCCGCATCCTCGCTGACGCGGATACGCTCAAAGTCGGGGACTATGGGGAAGCGGTCTCGAACTTGCATACGGTGTTGACGGGAATCGGCTATGAGCCGGGCGGGCAGCCGGGCTATTTCGGGGATACGATGGCCCGTGCCGTCAGCGACTTCCAGGCCGACAACAACTTGCCGGAAGACGGGGTCGTCAATGAGGCGACGGCGTCGGCGCTCGAGTCACGTTTGCTCGAGGAGATTCAAGACGAGGCGAACGATGCCCAATTGAATCGTGCGCTCGAAGAAGCTGCAAAATAAGGATTAGGGAAAGGATTGGACAAGTGTGGACGTTCTACGAATGAGTTTTACTGCTTTGTTGACCTTGATCGGTAGTCCGCTACTCTGGGCGACGCTCGTCGCCCTCGCTTACATATCCATGACGCGCATCAAACGGGAGAGAGGCATGTTCCGTTCGCGCCGGCGTTCGCCGAAATCGGACTGGCGTCATTTTGCATGGCCGAGCCTGCTGCTCGCCGTCATCGGTTCGGCGGCACTGATTATGCTCGAGACGACCGTCAATTGGGAATGGCTCGTGACATTCAGCGTGCTGTATGCGCTCATCGTCTTGACGATGCATCCTCGCTTCAGCAGCCCGGCGTTTCCGTTTTTGATCATGCTGACGGCAGTCTCGCTTCGCGGCGTCGTCGAGTATGGCGCCTTCACGGACTGGATGGACCGCTTGGCCGAGGTCGACTGGCCGGTGTATGCGCTCGTCTTTGGTGTCGTCACACTGGCGGAAGCAATTCTCTTACGTTGGAACGGTCCGATCGAGACGTCACCGACGCTCATCTTGTCCAAACGCGGCCAGTTCATCGGCGGACACGTCGTCAAACGGCTCTGGTTCTTCCCGCTCGTCGTCTTCCTTCCGCCGTCATTTGGAATCGACGGCCCGGTACCAATCATCTTACCGATTCCGATCGGCGTCAGCCTGTTGTCGACGGGAGCGCTCCCGGGGACACTGCTCGGGCGCTTGAGCCTGTATCGCGGCCTGCTCGCGCTCATCGCCCTCGGTTTGTTCGGGGCCTCCTACGTCATCGATGTGCCGTATGCGGCCTACGGCTTGCTCGGTTTGTTCGTCTTGTATGAGCTGGCGCTACAACTCATCAAACGAGAAAACCGAGGAACGACACCGGTGTTCATCAACGGCAACCGGGGCGCGGTCATCATCGACACGCTCCCGGGCTCACCAGGTGAAGCGATGCTGCTCATCCCAGGTGAATCGATTTATAAAGTGAACGGGAGTGTCATCACGGGCGGGAGCAGCTTCTATGAGGCGCTCCAGCTGCATAAACCGTACATCAAACTCGAGGTACTCAACTTGAACGGGGACATTCGCTTCGTGCAACGGGCGATGTATGAGACCGACCCGCACGAGCTCGGCATCTTGTTCGTCGCTGAGCCGGCGAGCCCTCGTCTGCGATTACGGAAACTATAAAAGGGAGCATCCTTGGCGGATGCTCCCTTTCGTGCGTTCGATTACAGTTCAAGTTTTGATGGTTTGAAGCCCATTGTCGCTTCGACTGCGTGTTGCCAGCCTTTATAAAGATTTTCGCGGTGTGACTCGTCCATCTTCGGTTCGAACTGGTGGTCGAGTTTCCACTGTTGTTTGATCTCAGCTTGGTCTTTCCAGAAGCCGACGGCGAGACCGGCGAGGTAGGCGGCACCGAGAGCCGTCGTCTCGCTCACTTCCGGCCGTTCAACCGGGACGTTCAAGATGTCCGCTTGGAACTGCATGAGGAAGTTGTTGTTGACCGCACCACCATCGACGCGGAGTGTCTTCAACTCGATGCCAGAATCTTGTTCCATCGCCGTCAAGACGTCGCGCGTCTGATAAGCGAGTGACTCGAGTGTCGCACGGACGAAATGCTCTTTCTCCGTCCCACGTGTGAGGCCGAAGATGGCACCGCGGACGTCCGAGTTCCAGTACGGCGCACCGAGTCCGACGAAGGCTGGGACGACGTAGACGCCGTCTGTCGTTTCGACGCGGTTGGCGTACTGTTCCGTGTCTTTCGCTGACTTGAGCATACGAAGTCCGTCACGGAGCCATTGGATGGCTGAACCGGCGACGAAAATCGAACCTTCGAGCGCATATTCGACTTTACCGTTATACCCCCACGCGATCGTCGTGAGCAGACCGTGGTCTGATTTGACGGCTTCTTCACCTGTGTTCATGAGCATGAAGCAACCTGTTCCGTACGTGTTCTTGCCTTCCCCTGACTCGAAGCAGGCCTGACCGAACAGGGCCGCCTGTTGGTCACCGGCCGCGCCGGCGATTGGGACTTCAAAGCCGAAGAAGTGATACGGGATCGTGTTCGCATATACTTCACTCGATGGTTTGACTTCCGGGAGCATCGATTTTGGTACCGTCAAGATTTCAAGCAGTTCATCGTCCCATTGTTGCTCATAAATGTTATACATGAGCGTCCGTGAGGCGTTCGAGTAGTCTGTGACGTGGGCGTGGCCGCCTGACAGTTTCCAGATGAGCCAAGTGTCGATAGTTCCGAAGAGGAGGTCACCGGCTTCTGCTTTCTCGCGGGCACCTTCGACGTTGTCGAGGATCCATTTAACTTTCGTACCTGAGAAGTAGGCGTCGATCAAGAGGCCCGTCTTATCGCGGAACAAGTCGCCATGACCCGCTTCCTTCAATTCATCACAAATGCCGGCCGTTTGACGTGATTGCCAGACGACAGCGTTATAGACCGGGCGACCTGTCGACTTCTCCCAGACGACGGCTGTTTCCCGTTGGTTCGTGATCCCGATGGCAGCGATCTCTTTTGGATCGATGTCGGCCGAACCGAACGCCTCGGCCATGACGGCGAGGACGGAACCCCAAATCTCATTGGCGTTATGCTCGACCCAGCCTGGCTTAGGGAAGTATTGTTTGAACTCGCGCTGAGCGGTCGTGACGATTTTACCGTCGTGGTCGAAGATGATGGCCCGTGAACTTGTCGTTCCTTGGTCAAGTGCTAAGATATAACGTTTTTCTTTCTCCATATGAGAGAGCCTCCTTAGAAATTAGAAAGATTATGGTACGAGAATGCCGTACAGCAATGCGGCGATGACCGCCCCGATGATCGGTCCGACAACTGGGATCCATGAGTAGCCCCAGTCCGACGTGCCTTTACCTTTGATTGGAAGGATCGCATGCGCAATCCGTGGCCCGAGGTCACGAGCCGGGTTGATGGCATATCCCGTTGTACCACCAAGCGAGAGACCAATCGAGACAACGAGGAAACCTACGATGAGCGGATTCAAACCATCCGTAAACGTGTTGGCTCCGAAAGATAAAATCCCGAATACGAGGACGAACGTGCCGATGATTTCCCCAATCACGTTGAACGGCGTGCTACGAATCCCAGGTGCGGTCGAGAACGTCGCCAATTTGGCGCCAGGGTCATCTGTCGCATCATAGTGCGGTTTGTAATGGACATACACGAGGACGGCCCCGATGAACGCCCCGATGAATTGTGCCAAAATATACGCTGGCACATCAGCCCAAGGGAATGTGCCTGCTGTCGCAAGTCCGACCGTGACGGCAGGGTTCAAGTGCGCACCTCCGTAGATACCGGCCGCATAAACCCCAATCATAACGGCAAAGCCCCAACCGAACGTGATGACGACCCAGCCTGCGTTCTCCGCTTTTGAGTGACGGAGGACAACCCCGGCGACGACACCGTTACCGAGCAAGATGAGTAGCATTGTACCAATAATTTCGCTGACGAATGCTGACATGTGATACTCCCTTCCTTCCATATTAAATTTGGCTTACCACTTCATTATATGCCCCAAATGTAAGCGTTTCAAAACCGAATATGCAAAAAAAGCCACTTTTCTTATGAAAAGTGGTTTTGATTGACAAACCGCCGTCTGAAATCGAGGGTGATGCCGACGAGAAAAGCAAGGAGGACAGCCAAACTCGCGTATGTGAGCAGGGGGAACCTCGTAGTGCCGAGGTCGAGGATGATCGACGCAATGACGGAAAGATAGAGCCAAGCAAGTCGTCTTGAAATCTCTTTGTCGTTATAACGATTAGTGAGGGTGGCCCCGATCGGCGCACCGATGAATGCCCCGAGGACGAGGGCGAGCGGCGTCACATAATCGAGCGACAGCGATGGCAGATAGCCGACGAGGCCACCGAGCGAGATGAACAAGACGGCAGCCAAGCTCGTCCCGACCCCGCGATGCGTCGTGAAACCGAGCCAACTGACGAGGAGCGGGACGATGATGAACCCGCCACCGATGCCGAGGAGGGCGGACAATAGTCCGGCCATCGCCCCGATCATCATCCCCGCGAGAACGGTCGATTTTTTCGGCTTCTGCGGTTTTGATGTTTTCTTTAATAGCGTAACGGCAAAATAAGATAGGATAGCGAGATAAAATAGGTTCAACAACCAATCGTACGTCCCGGAAATCGAGAGGACGAGTCGGCTCGACAGCTGTGCTGTCAAGGCGCCGGTCAATCCGACCGTGATACCCGTCGACCAGGACACGTTGCCGAGCGACGTATGTTTCTTCGCGCCGGACAGGCTCGTCCCGACGACGAACAAGAGCGACGTGGCGACGGCCTCTGCTGCCGAATAACCACTAAAGAGAAGTACCGGGACGATGACGACCCCGCCGCCGATACCGAAGAATCCGGACAAGGCACCCACGATGGCACCGAGCGGGATGAAGAGAAGTGACCACATGACGACCAACTCGTTTCTATTTAGATTCACTCTCCATCATAACGAAAAGCGGAACGAGTTGGGAAGCGTGTCAGAAGCGAATATTTGTTCGTGTATGTGCTATAATCAAGTCAATATGCAAGGAACAGAAAGCGAGGAATATACATGGATAAGATTAGCGTTCCGTTCGGCTTACAATCAGAATATAAGCCGGCCGGCGACCAACCGGAGGCGATTCGACAGCTCGTCGAGGGTATCAATCGCGGCGACCGGTACCAAACGTTACTCGGGGCGACCGGTACCGGGAAGACGTTCACCGTATCGAACGTCATCCAAGAAGTGAAGAAGCCGACGCTCGTCTTGGCCCACAACAAGACGCTCGCCGGACAGCTCTACTCCGAGTTCAAAGAATTCTTCCCGAACAACGCCGTCGAATATTTCGTCAGCTATTACGATTACTATCAGCCAGAGGCGTACGTGCCGTCGACCGACACGTTCATCGAGAAAGACGCCTCGATCAACGATGAGATCGATAAACTTCGCCACTCGGCGACGTCGGCTCTGTTCGAGCGCGATGATGTCATCATCGTCGCTTCGGTATCGTGCATCTACGGTCTCGGTAACCCGGAAGAATATAACAGTCTCGTCTTGAGTCTCCGAGTCGGGAAAGAGATGGGGCGCGATCAAATGCTCCGCAAATTGATCGACATTCAATATGAACGGAACGACATCGACTTCCAACGGGGGCGGTTCCGTGTCCGTGGGGACGTCGTCGAAATCTTCCCGGCGTCACGTGACGAGCAGTGCTTGCGCGTCGAGTTTTTCGGGGACGAGATTGATCGGATTCGCGAGATGGACCCGCTTACCGGCGAAATCATCGCCGATCGCGAGCATGTATCGATTTTCCCAGCATCCCACTTCGTCACGCGTGACGAGAAGTTACAAAAAGCGATCGTCAACATCGAGGCCGAACTCGAACAACAGCTTGAGAAGTTCCGTGAAGAAGGCAAGTTACTCGAGGCGCAACGTCTCGAGCAGCGGACGAACTACGATCTCGAGATGATGCGTGAGATGGGTTACTGTTCAGGCATTGAGAACTATTCGCGCCATTTGAACTTGACGGAGGCAGGAGCGACACCGTACACGCTCATCGACTACTTCCCGAAAGACTTCTTGCTCATCGCTGATGAGTCGCACGTGACGCTCCCGCAAGTGCGCGGGATGTATAACGGGGACCAAGCACGGAAACAAGTGCTCGTCGACCACGGTTTCCGTCTGCCGTCGGCGAAGGACAACCGGCCGCTCAAGTTCGACGAGTTCGAGAAGAAGTTGAGCCAGGCCATCTTCATTTCGGCGACACCGGGCCCGTATGAGCTCGAACATACGCCAAACATGATTGAACAGATTATCCGGCCGACGGGTCTCCTCGACCCAACGATTGAGATTCACCCAATTAAAGGGCAGATTGACTATTTGATGGATCAGATCCGCGATCGCATCAAACAAGATGAACGCGTCCTCGTGACGACGCTCACGAAAAAGATGGCCGAGGACTTATCGGACTATCTGCGTGAGGCGGGCATCAAGGTGAACTACATGCACTCGGAAATCAAGACGCTCGAGCGGATTGAGATTATCCGCGACTTGCGTCTCGGGAAATACGACGTCCTCGTCGGAATCAACTTGCTGCGGGAAGGGTTAGACATACCGGAAGTGAGTCTCGTCACGATTCTCGACGCCGACAAGGAAGGCTTCCTTCGTTCAGACCGGTCGCTCATCCAGACGATCGGACGGGCAGCCCGGAACTCGAACGGCCACGTCATCTTGTTCGCCGATAAGATGACCGACTCGATGACACGGGCGATTGACGAGACCGACCGCCGTCGCACGATTCAACAGGCTTATAATGAAGAACACGGCATCACGCCGCAGACGATCCGCAAAGAAGTGCGCGGTGTCATCCGAGCGACGGTCGATGCCGAGGAGGATGTGCTCGAATCGCTCAGTTCGATGAAACCGGCCGAGCGCGAAGAAGCCATCGCCAAGCTAGAAGAAGAAATGAAACAAGCGGCCCGCGACCTCCAGTTCGAACGGGCGGCCGAATTGCGTGACTTAATCTTGGAGTTGAAGGTAGGGAATTAAATGGCTGAGAAGAAAAATGCGATCGTCATCAAAGGCGCTCGCGTCAATAACTTAAAAAACATTGATATTGATATCCCCCGTGATCAGCTCGTCGTCTTGACGGGCTTGTCGGGTTCCGGGAAATCGTCACTCGCGTTCGATACGATTTACGCCGAGGGACAGCGTCGCTACGTCGAGAGCTTATCGGCCTACGCCCGTCAGTTCCTCGGACAGATGGACAAGCCGGACGTCGACACGATTGAGGGCCTCAGCCCGGCTATCTCGATCGACCAGAAGACGACGAGCCGTAACCCGCGCTCGACCGTCGGGACGGTCACGGAAATCTATGACTACTTACGCCTGTTGTTCGCCCGGATCGGGAAACCGGTCTGTCCGCGTCACGGCATCGAAATCTCGAGCCAGACGATTTCGCAAATGGTCGACCAAGTGATGGAACTACCGGAGAAGTCGCGCTTGCAAATTTTGGCGCCAATCGTCTCAGGTCGAAAAGGGACGCACGTCAAAGTGTTCGATTCGCTTAAAAAGGAAGGCTTCGTCCGCGTCCGTGTCAACGGAGAGACGATCGAACTGACCGATGAAATCGAACTCGATAAAAATAAGAAACATTCCATCGAAGTGGTCGTCGACCGCCTCGTCGTCCGTGCTGACGTCGAAGGCCGTCTCGCCGATTCACTCGAGACAGCGCTTCGTCTCGCCGACGGCCGGGCCATCATCGATAAGATGGATGGGACCGAGCTCCTGTTCAGCGAGCATCACGCCTGTCCGATCTGTGGATTCTCAATCGGTGAACTCGAACCACGCATGTTCTCGTTCAACTCGCCGTTTGGCGCCTGTCCGACGTGTGACGGACTCGGTACGAAGCTTGATGTCGACCCGGAACTCGTCATCCCGGACCCGTCGAAGACGCTCAAAGAAGGCGCCGTCGTCGCATGGCAGCCGACAAGTTCGCAATATTATCCACAACTGCTCGCCTCGATGTGCAAACACTTCGACATCGACATGGACGTGCCGTTCGAACGTCTGTCAAAGCGTGATCAAGATCTCGTCTTGCACGGGACGGACGAAGAGTCGTTCTTGTTCCGCTATGAGAATGATTTCGGTCAAGTTCGGACGAACACGATCTTCTTCGAAGGGGTACTCCGTAACATCGAGCGCCGCTACAAAGAGACGACGTCCGATTACATCCGTGAACAGATGGAGACGTACATGGCGACACATGCTTGTCCGACATGTAGCGGCTACCGTTTGAAAGAAGAGACGCTCGCCGTTAAAATCACGGGCCACCATATCGGGCAAGTGACGAACTTGTCGGTCGTCAACGCCATCGACTTATTCGATTCCATTATGTCGGAGTTGAGCGAGAAAGATATCGCCATCGCCCGTCTCATCTTGCAAGAAATCTGTGAGCGGCTCAGTTTCTTGAACAACGTCGGTCTTGACTATTTGACGCTGTCACGTGCTGCCGGGACGCTCTCTGGTGGAGAAGCGCAACGGATTCGTCTCGCGACTCAAATCGGTTCGCGGCTCACGGGCGTCTTGTACGTCCTCGATGAACCGTCAATCGGGTTGCATCAGCGTGATAACGACCGCTTGATCGCGACGCTGAAACAGATGCGTGACATCGGCAACACGCTCATCGTCGTCGAGCACGACGAGGACACGATGATGGCAGCCGACTACTTGATCGACATCGGGCCGGGTGCCGGCGAACATGGTGGAGAAGTCATCGCCGCCGGGACGCCGAAACAGCTCATGAAGAACAGAAAGTCGCTCACGGGGCAATACTTGTCTGGTAAGAAGTTCATCCCGCTCCCGGCCGAACGGAAAGTGCCGGATGAGCGTTTCTTGAAAATCTTGAAGGCGGAAGAGAACAACTTGAAAGGGGTCGACGTCTCGATTCCGCTCGGGATGTTCATCGCCGTCACCGGCGTCTCGGGTTCCGGGAAGTCGACGCTCATCAATGAGATCCTCTACAAATCGCTCGCCCATCATATTAACCGGGCCAAGGCGAAGCCAGGGAAGCATAAGAAAATCGAAGGGCTCGACCATATCGATAAAGTCATCGATATCGACCAGTCCCCGATCGGCCGGACACCGCGGTCGAACCCGGCGACGTATACCGGCGTGTTCGATGATATCCGTGACGTGTTCGCATCGACGAATGAAGCGAAGATGCGCGGCTATAAGAAAGGCCGGTTCAGTTTCAACGTCAAGGGCGGACGCTGCGAGGCGTGTCGCGGGGACGGGATCATCAAAATCGAGATGCACTTCTTGCCGGACGTTTACGTTCCGTGTGAAGTATGTCACGGGAAACGCTATAACCGCGAGACGCTCGAAGTGAAGTACAAAGGCAAGACGATTGCCGACGTGCTCGACATGACGATCGAGGAAGGACTCGACTTCTTTGATAAGATTCCGAAAATCAAACGGAAAGTCCAGACCATTTTTGACGTCGGTCTCGGTTATATGAAACTCGGACAACCGGCGACGGAACTGTCCGGTGGGGAAGCGCAGCGCGTCAAACTCGCCTCTGAACTCCATAAACGTTCGACCGGGAAGACGATCTACATCTTGGACGAGCCGACGACGGGTCTTCATGTCGACGATATCGCCCGGTTGTTGAAAGTGTTGCAACGCCTCGTCGAGAACGGGGACACGGTGCTCGTCATCGAGCATAACCTCGACGTCATCAAATCGGCCGACTACTTGATCGACCTCGGACCTGAAGGCGGGGACGGCGGCGGTACAATCGTCGCGACCGGGACTCCGGAAGAAGTCGCCGAAGTGGCAGCATCGTATACCGGCAAGTATTTGAAGCCGGTGTTAGAACGGGATTCGGCCCGGGCGAAACCGAAAGCAGGAAAACGGAAGTAAGGTATAGAAATGATGAGAAACGGGAACATGATTGACGTGTGACCAAATCAAAGGGGGAAACGAACAGTGAAACAAGAAATGCGTGAACTGATTCTCCAGCAAGTGAAAGATGGGAAGTTGACGATTGAAGAAGGGATGACCCAGCTTGAACGGCTCGAGAAGTTAGAGCCTGAGCATGTTCAAGCGCTCGAAGAACGACAAGAGACGGAAAAAGTCGACGCCTATTCGGTCGAGTCGCTCACGACGAAACTGACATCGGCCGTCGAAGGACTCGTCACGAAACTTCGCGACAGCGACTTCACGTTCAGCTCGAATTTCGGGCCGGAAGTTACGTATTCGAAATCTTTCCCGTTCACCGGGAAAGACATCTCGCTCGATTTGTTCAACGCCTCGGCGACAATCGTCTCGTCGGACAACGACGAGTGTGAACTGATCGTCACCGGTCGTCCGCTCCGTCAACAAGACGCGGACAAGGCGCTCGAACAGCTCCAATCAGCCGTCAAGCATTCGGTCATCGGTGACCGTCTCGTCGTGTCACTCCGCGATAAGCTCGTGCGGGCGCACGTCGAACTGTACGTCCCGCATCATCATTTCGATCACCTGCACGTACAGACGCTAAACGGGGAAGTCCGCGCTGACGGACTCGACGTCGAGAGCGTTCGTGTCCAGACGGCGAACGGCCGGGTCGTACTTCATGAAGTGCACGCCTCGGAGCTCCTTCTCAACACGGGGAATGGTACGGTCGAAGTCGAAGCGGTCGAATCTGAACTCGTCCACGTTCGGACCGGTAACGGTGCCGTCATCGTGAACGGGAAATACGACAAGGCGTCGCTCAAGACCGGCAACGGAAACATCCGCGCCGAACTCGCGACGGCACGTCCGGCCAAGTTCGAACTCGCCTCACTCGCCGGGAACGTTCGACTCGTCTTGCCGCACGGCGTCGAGATTGAAGGAGAGCTCGAAACGAACTTCGGTGGGCTCCACTGTAATTTAGACGAACTCGAGATTATCCGCGACCGGAAAGACGTCGCCCAGCGTCGTCTTGAATTCTTGTCGGGACGTGGTCAGACGCCGCGCATCGAAGTTGAGGCCGGGACACGTACCGGTACGATTGACCTCGAACACGGCTCGCTCCACACGCCGTCAACGTTCCTCGAAGAGGACAAGCACGAACCGACGGAACCGATCGACCCAGTCGACCCGGTCAATCCGGCCGACTTGAACAACCCGTTCCATCAGCAATGACCGACAACCCGAAGGCAACCGCTTTCGGGTTTCTTTAGGCTTTTTAGGTGAGGAGGTACGAGATGAGGCGATTCGTGTCAGCGTACGGATGGCTAATGATTTCGGCGCTGTTACTTGGTGGATGTGACGAGGACCAACGTATCGTCAACGAAAATGAGCCGGCTGGTGATGAAGCGATCGCCATCGCCTGGGCGTATGTGACCGCGCACAATTGGCAGGAACCCGCAATCGATGCGGGAGGGAGTGCCGAGGTGCAGCGTGTCGTGGTCGATGACAGCTATGAACTGTTGGACAATACGTATGCGGGGACTGAGGCGCTCGCCGTCTCGTTTGAATCCGATCCGAACAGTGTCGTCGGCGTCCCGACGATTTTGGTCGCACCGGAGTCGAATACCGTGGTCGGTTATTTGCTGGGTGAATGAGACATCCATGACAAAACCCGAAGGCAATCGCCTTCGGGTTTTGTCATGCTTACAGATTCATTTGATACTCCATTTGTTCCCAATCCATCATTTGACCGTCATAGATGGTGAACGATCCGATGATGAACAGGATGAATAGGACCGGTCCGGCGATGAGTAAGAAAATCCCGAGGTTCCGCATCGTCTTCGACCGTTTCCAATAGAAGATGATGGCGACGATCATCGATAAGAGTGACCCGGACAAGAACAAACCGACGATGTTCAAGATGAACAACAATAGTACCGTCTCGTTTTTCGTCGCGGCGTATTCACGCCACATGTCAAATAGTGATTTGACCAAGTAGACGAGCGCTGCGATTCCGACGATAAAAATAAAGACAATGGCAATCCAAAATAGTGCATTCATGTAATTTCACCTCCCTATTCGTCTATACCCGTTCTACGGAATTGCCACAATTTAGTTTCAATTGTTTTTTTCGGCGCGTTTCGGCTCACTTTCGTTGACGCTTCTCAAGTATAGCTATGATACAATAATGAGCGTGAAAGGGGCAGATTACTCATGCAAAATATCGTACGCACGGCTCAACTCGTTGAGCGCTTCAAACTTCAAGTCATCGCCGGGGAAGAGGGACTACACCGTCCTGTCGCCACACCGGACCTCAGTCGGCCGGGACTCGTCCTCGCCGGCTACTATACCCACTATGCGAAAAATCGGCTTCAAGTGCTCGGGAAGACGGAGCTCACATTCTATGCGAGCTTGTCGGAAGAGAGCCGCCGCGAGCGGGCGAAGATTTTATGCACGGAATCGACACCGGGCATCCTCATCACGCGCGGCTTCGATATCCCGAAAGAGATTGAAGAAGAGGCCGATGCGGCGAACGTCCCGCTCATGCGCACGAACGCGGTGACGACGTCGATCGAGTCACAAATCACGAACTTCCTCGAGATGGAACTCGCGCCGATGACGGCGATGCACGGCGTACTCGTCGACATCTATGGCGTCGGGGTGCTCATCAAAGGACAGAGCGGTGTCGGGAAATCCGAGACCGCACTCGAACTCGTCAAACGGGGCCACCGTCTCGTCGCCGATGATTCGGTCGAGATTCGTCAGACCGGGGACCAACTGCTCGTCGGTTCGGCACCGAAGCTGATTCGTCACTTGCTCGAGATTCGTGGGATTGGCATCATCGACGTGATGACGTTGTTCGGTGCTGGCGCCGTACGCTCGCACAAGAAAATCAGCTTGATCATCAACCTCGAGAACTGGGATGCGGGCAAAGTATATGACCGCGTCGGGCTCGATCATAACACGATGAAAATCATCGACAGCGAAGTGCCGTTACTCACAATCCCGGTCCGTCCGGGACGAAACTTGGCAGTTATCGTCGAAGTTGCGGCGATGAACTATCGCCTGCAGAACATGGGCATCAACACGGCCGAAGAGTTTGCCGAACGGCTCGCGAACGCCATCCATGATAACGAAGGGGAGATGGAATAATGGTAGAGCCGACATTTGACCGCGTCGCGTTTGAAATCGGATCGCTCCCGATCTATTGGTACGGCATGATCATCGCCTTCGGTGCGATGCTCGGTCTCATACTCGCCTTGTTCGAGGCGAAACGACTCAATTATGATTCAGAACGGGTCGTCGACGTCATCATCTGGTCGATTCCAATCAGTATCGTCTTTGCCCGGATTTACTACGTCATCTTCCAATGGGATTACTATAGCGAGAACCTCGGACAAATCATCGATATCCGCCAAGGTGGGATTGCGATTCATGGCGCCATCTTCGGAGCGCTCCTCGTCGTCGTCATCTATTGCATGCGCAAGTCGATGTCCTTCTGGAAAATCACGGATATTCTCGCTCCGTCGCTCCTGCTCGGACAAGCGGTCGGACGTTGGGGGAATTTCATGAACCAAGAGGCGCACGGTGCCGAGACGACGAGCCGTTTCTTGAAAGAGACACTCTTCCTCCCGGACTGGATCGTCAATCAGATGTATATCGACGGGGCTTACTACTTGCCGACATTCTTGTTCGAGAGCGTCTGGAACATCATCGGCGTCATCTTGCTCGTCGTCTGGCGTATGGTCGGTAACCCGCCGCGCGGCTATATCTTCTTGTCTTACCTCGTCTGGTATTCTATCGGCCGCTTCTATATCGAAAGACTCCGGACCGATAGCTTGATGGCCGGTGACCTCCGGACGGCACAGCTTGTCTCGATTGCGATGATCGTGTTCGGTGTCGTCATGATGATCGTCCGCCGCAAAGCGAAACGATACGACGACCCTTCAGAGAAAGGACTGTTTGATTGATGGATACACTTCTATTTGACTTAGATGGTACGTTGCTCGATACGAACCCGCTCATCATCGCGAGTTTCCGTCACACGCTCGGGTACTACTTCCCGGACGAGACGTATCGCGATGAGGACATCTTCCCATTTATCGGACCGACGCTCGAGAAGTCGTTCAAAGCGCTCAATGAGCCGGAATGGAAAGAGATGCAGGCGTTCTATCGCAGCTTCAATATCGCCATGCACGACCAGCTCGTCGCCGAGTACCCCGGTGTGATCGAGGGGCTATACCGCCTCCATGCCAAAGGCTACAAGATGGGGGTCGTCACGTCGAAAGGCCGTCCCGTCGTCGAGCATGGTTTGCGTCTGTTCAACATCGACCACTTGTTCGACGTCGTCGTCACGGCCGACGATGTCGTGCATGAGAAACCACACGCTGAACCGGTCGAACGTGCGCTCCGTGCGCTCGGGTCGACGGCGGACCGTGCCGTCATGGTCGGAGACAACGACACGGACATCTTCAGCGGGAAAAACGCCGGTACGAAGACGGTCGCTGTCGGTTGGGCCCTCAAAGGTCGTGCGTTCCTAGAAGCACTCGAACCGGACGTCATCATCGACTCGATGGAACATTTCGAGGCGTGGCTCGATGAGGTCACGATTCATGCGTAAGACGGAACGGTTTCGTCTCGACGGACCGAACCCGCTTTGGCAGATGTATCGGACGATCCGTTTCCTGCGCGTCTTCAAGAACACGACCGTCGTCCTCATCGGCCGGTACTTCCCGTCCGTCAAAGCGAAGCGCTGGTTATACCAGACGTTTCTCGGCATGGAGATCGGCGAGTATAGCGCGCTCGCTCTCATGGTGACGCCGGACGTCATGTTCCCGGAGCGCATCTCGATCGGCCGCAACACGGTCATCGGCTTCAACTCGACGATTCTCTGTCACGAGTACCTCGTCGACGAGTATCGAATCGGTGATGTCCATATCGGGGATGAAGTGTTGATCGGGGCGAACGTGACCATTCTTCCGGGTGTCACGATTGGCGACCGCGCCGTGATCGGTGCTGGTGCTGTCGTCCATCGCGACGTTCTACCTGGAGAGCGCGTCGTTGGGGCAAAGCTCCATACCGTCGACACGAAATAGACACAATTTAGCACGAAATCATTTTGAGGTCGAGACACGTATGACCACATATAATTACTAGGGCGGTATCACTTTTTTTAAAGGGGATGCCGCTTTTTTGTGTCTGTGGGCGCTGACCTGAAACCACCATATTTTTGTCAGAAAGTATTTAATCGACCTAGCAAAATATATTCATTATAGAAGGAATATAGTCCCGATTTTTTTTAAGTTTTTCAGTTGCCCTCGTTGTTTGAGTGAGGTATTCTTAACCCTGCAACTAAAAAAAGATTTAGAGATGATGTGGAGGATTTAGAATATGGAAGCGAACTATGAAGCATTAATGACGCTGCCCGAACCAGAATCTCCGCTCGCCGCGGAGCTCCACTACTATAGAGGTCGTCGTGCGTTACGTGAAGGTCGCCTAGATGAAGCGACTTTTTTCATGGCTGAAGCCACTGCCGCCGCAGCCCACCGCGTCGACTATCACAAACAGTACGCTGAACTGTTATTTGAAGTAGGGGAGATCTATCACGCCAATGATGTGTGGAAACGGGTGCTAGAACTCGATGAGACGTCAACCGAGGCCTTGTATCACCTTGCGAGCAATTGTGCTTATATCTCTTTATATGAAGAAGCGGCGATGTATGCGAAACGTTACCTCGACGTCGAGGCACACGGACGCTATGCGGACTCTGTCCAATCGCTATTAGAACTGATCGAACTCGAGCAAGAACTCGAGGATGAAGATGAAGACGAGTTGATCACGTGGCATACCGAAGCCCAGCAACATATCGACAAAGGGCGACTGTTCGCTGCCAAGTCGACGCTCGAACGATTGATTGACCGCTACCCGCGCTTTTGGCCGGCGTTCAACAACTTGGCCATCGTCAATTTCTATCTTGGCAACGATGAAGCGGCATTCGAGACGCTCGAGTATGTGCTCGACGAAAACCCAGGCAACTTGCATGCGCTCTTAAACACGATTCTGTTGTTGCATGAAGCTGGACAATCGGAAGCGGCGCTCCAACTGTCGGTCCCGCTGACACGTGTCCGTCCACTCCAGTTCGACTTACGCTACAAACTCGCCACGACACTCGCGCTCGTCGGTCAATACGACCGCGCGTACGAAGAACTTCGCCTTTTGAAAGATCGCGGATTCCGTGGGGATTCACTGTTCGGGCATTGGCTCAGCGTGTCCGCCTACAAGACCGGGCGTCTTGAAGAAGCGGCCACCTATTTGAACAGTGACGAGTTGAAACAATTTGAAGAAGCGAGCCCGTATGACATTCGCGACAACCTCGAGTTTCGTTCGGCACTCGTCCAAGGGTTGCGCCAAGAAGAAGACGCGGCTCGAATCGAAATCATCCGAATCATCTCAAAACTTGCCGACGACGAGGCGTTTGAAGCCCTTGCGTTGACGAACGGGATCACCGACAACGAGATGGTGATCGCCTTCGCCGAGAAATGCCGCGCCGAGATTTGCGGGGCCCCGTTCATGGGTGACGCTCGAATCACTCGAGCGTATGATGCTCTCGTGCTCGCCGAGACGGAAGTGACGGAAGCGGAACAGATGAGCCTCGAAGGCGATTTCTATGAACGATTTTCCCGTCTGCTGCTCGCCGATGCATCGTTTGAGGATGTCACGGCATCGGCCGCGGCCCTCGTATGGATGTTCTATGCGAAGCGGGATGCCCTCGTCCTCGACGACTGCGCGACCACGTTCGGAATCGATGTCTTGACGCTCACGGATACGATCCGTTCGTTCAAACAGACACTCGAACAAGCATAAAGATAGACGATACCTCCCTAGGTTTCTTATACTGAAGTCAATCAATTTCATGCAGAGGTGGAATCATTATGACAGAAGAAAAAATCTATGACGTCATTATCATCGGGGCCGGCCCAGCCGGAATGACAGCGGCACTTTATGCGTCGCGCGCCAACTTATCGACACTTATGATCGAACGCGGTATCCCAGGTGGTCAGATGGCGAACACGGAAGATATCGAAAACTATCCAGGATACGACAGCATCCTTGGCCCAGACTTGTCTCAAAAAATGTTCGACCACTCGAAAGCATTCGGGGCGGAATACGCTTATGGCGACGTCCAAAGCATCTCGGACGAGACGGAATACAAAGTCGTCCACGCACACAACCGTGACTATAAAGCACGGGCGATCATCCTCGCTTCTGGCGCGCAGTACAAGAAAATCGGTGTCCCGGGCGAAGAAGAGCTCGGCGGCCGCGGTGTATCGTACTGTGCGGTCTGTGACGGGGCGTTCTTCAAAGGGAAGAACTTGTTCGTCATCGGCGGCGGCGACTCAGCTGTCGAGGAAGGCGTGTTCTTGACACGTTTTGCCGACAAGGTGACAATCGTTCACCGTCGCGACGAGCTTCGCGCGCAGAAGATTCTTCAAAAACGGGCGTTCGACAACCCGAAAATCGACTTCATCTGGAACCATACGCTCAAAGAGATTGTGGAAGCAGACGGTAAAGTCGGTGGCGCACGTCTCGTCAGCACGGTCGACGGGACCGAGTCGGACTATGAGATCGACGGTGTGTTCATCTATATCGGCATGAACCCGATCACTGGTTTCGTCAAAGACCTCGGCATCACGAACGAGCAAGGCTATATCGTCACGAACGAAGCGATGGAGACGACAATCCCAGGGATTTTCGCAGCCGGAGACGTTCGCGACAAGACGCTCCGTCAAGTCGTCACCGCGACGAACGACGGATCGATTGCCGCTCAAAACGCGCAACACTATATCGAGGGACTCCTCGAGGCGTTGCACGAACAACAGGCGTGACATGAGGGAGAAGGGATTGCGGGCGACCGCAATCCCTTCTCTTTTTTTCGGACGTTCGTTATACTAAAGACAGAAGAGAGCTGCACACACGGCTCGGTTGTCAATTTTAAGGGGGCGTCAGTGACATGGAAGACTTTAAAGGATTAGAAGAATTGATCATCATCAGCGGGATGAGCGGGGCCGGGAAATCGGTCGCGATGAATAGCTTTGAGGATCTCGGCTATTTTTGCGTCGATAACTTACCGCCGGTGCTGTTGCCGCAATTGATCGATGTCATCAGCTCGGTCCGGCCGAAGATCGCCGTTGCGATCGACACACGGACGCGTGACTTCATCGACAGCCTGTTCATCGTCATCGATGACTTGGAACAGAAGAACGTGCACCCGCACTTGCTCTATCTCGATACACGGGACGAAGTGCTCGTGCGACGCTACAAAGAGACGCGCCGGTCGCATCCGCTCGCCCCGGAAGACGCACCGCTCGTCGGTATCGGCATGGAGCGTTCGTTGCTCGAAGGGTTCCGGGATCGGGCCCATACACTCTACGATACGAGCGATTTGAAGCCACAGATGCTCAAAGACCGCATCTTGCTCCAGTTCAATGAGGAACGAATCCCGTTCACGGTCAACTTCATGTCGTTCGGGTTCAAGCACGGCGTCCCGCTCGACATTGACCTGTTGTTCGACGTTCGCTTCATCACGAATCCGTTCTATATCCCGGAGCTCCGTCCGCTTACCGGGCAGACGGAAGAAGTCCAGAACTACGTCATGTCGCATCCCGAGGCGCGAGCGTTTTATAAGAAGCTGATCGACATGCTCGAGTTCCTGTTACCGCAGTACAAACGGGAAGGGAAGACGCAAGTCGTCGTCGCCTTCGGCTGTACGGGCGGCAAGCACCGCTCGATCACGTTCGCCGAAAAAGTGTCGGCGCATTTCGCTGAGCGCTATAACGTCAAGACCGTCCATCGCGACCTCGCGCATGCGACGAAGGAGAAATAAGATGAGACGCGATAGAAAAGTAGTGGCGATCGGTGGCGGTACGGGCCTCTCGACGCTCGTCCGGGGCTTGAAGCACTATCCGCTCGATATCACGGCCATCGTCACGGTCGGGGACGATGGGGGCAGCTCGGGGCGCCTCCGGGACGAGTTCCATATGTTGCCGCCGGGTGACATCCGAAACGTCATCCTCGCCTTGTCCGAGGTCGAGCCGCTCATGGACAAGATTCTGCAATATCGGTTCGACAGCGGCTATGGCCTCGAGGGCCACTCGCTCGGCAACCTCATGTTGACGGCGGCGACGCATATTTGTGAGGGGTCGTTCGTCAAGGCGGTCGACGTCTTGTCGCAACTGCTGAACGCGCAAGGCAAGGTGCTCCCAGTGACGGAGACGCTCATGACGCTCGCGGCCGAATTTGAGGATGGGACGATCGTCAAAGGCGAATCGAAAATCCCGCTCGTCGAGAAACCGATCAAGCGCCTGTTCTTACTCGAAGAAGGCATTAAGCCGGCGGCCGGTGTCGTTGAGGCGATCGCAGACGCGGATTTGATCGTGCTCGGGCCAGGTAGTCTGTATACGAGCATCATCCCGAACTTGTTGATTCCGGAAGTGCGTGACGCCATCGTCCGCTCTAAAAAACCGGTCGTCTATATCTGCAACGTCATGACGCAGCCGGGTGAGACGAAAGGGTACGACGCGATGAGACATTTGAAATCGATCGAGGCGTACCTTGGCAAGTCGACGGTCGACACGATCGTCGTCAACAACGAACCGATCGAGGACATCTATTTAGAGCGTTATCTCGAAGACGGCTCGGAAGAGGTCCGCTTCGACCGGAAAAAGCTACGAAATTACGGCACGAACGTGCTCGCGGGTGACATCGTCGACTATAACCGTGACTATATCCGCCACGACTCGGATGCGATCGCCGGACTCGTCATGCAGCGCGTCCTGCGCATCAAGAAACCACGCTCATTCCAAGAGCTTGAGCTGAAATAAGTTACGTTTGAACAGAAAGGAGGGGACTGGCATGAGCTTTGCCTCTGACGTCAAAAAAGAATTGACGCAACTCGTCGTGACCGATGCCGAGGCGAAAGCGGAACTATCCGCGCTCGTCCGGATGAACGGGGTCATCTCGCTCGCCTTAGGACGAGGGATGACGCTCGACGTCTCGACCGAGAACGCCGCCATCGCACGCCGCATCTATTCCCTCATGAAACGGCTGTACGACCATCATCTCGATTTGTTCGTACGGAAGAAAATGCGATTGAAGAAGAATAACGTCTACATCGTCCGCGTCGCCCAGCGTGCCGAGACGATGCTTCGCGACCTCGAGATCCTCGGGGAGAACTACGAGATGATCCGCACGCTCAACTCGGATATGACACGTGATGAGAATCTCGCCCGTGCCTATTTACGCGGGTCGTTCCTCGCCGGCGGGTCAATCAACCATCCGAAGACGTCGTCGTACCATCTCGAGGTGTATAGCCTATACGAGAACCATAACCAGGCGCTGCGTGACCTTGCCAACCGCTTCGGCTTGAACGCGAAGACGCTCGAGCGGAAGAAAGGGCATATCCTCTACATTAAAGAAAGCGAGAAAATCTCGGACTTCTTGAAGCTCATTGGGGCGACGCGAGGCATGCTCGACTTCGAAGACGCGCGCATCATCAAAGATATGCGCAACTCGGTCAATCGGCTCGTCAACTGTGAGACGGCGAACTTGAACAAAACGGTCGGTGCGGCGCTCCGCCAAGTCGAGAACATCAAGTTCCTCGAGCGCACGGTCGGACTTGAGATTTTACCGGTCAAACTCCGGGAAATCGCCGAACTTCGGGTCACCCATCAAGACGTCTCGCTCCAAGAACTCGGCGAGATGCTCGAAACGGGACCGATTTCGAAGTCGGGGATCAACCATCGGCTCCGCAAGATCGACCAGATCGCGGAGAAGGTGCGCAACGGTGAAGAAATCAGCTCGTCATGACGCCGGTTGCGCCAAAACCATTCTTCCTATATAATTAGCAATTGTGTATAGGACTTAGAAATGTAATTTAAAGGAGCTTCATGATTATGTCGAATGCAAAGAAAAGAATTTCGCTCACGATCGACGCTGATTTAGACCAGGTCATCACGGAGCGAGCGAAACAAATCGGGATCCCGAAAAGTGCCCTCGTCACGTTCGCAACAAGCCTCTTCCTCAACCAATTGCGCGCGGAAGAAGTATTGTCAGGCGACACGAACGCCATCTATCAGGTCATCCGTAAAGATTATGAACTGCTTACGAGCGTTGATAACTTAGACAAATAATTGCGAAAGGCTGACTCCGGTCAGCCTTTTTTGGTTGCATCAGGCCTTAAAATTTGGAATAGTGGTTATATTGAATTCGAATGGAGGTCGATCCTATGGGGCAAATCTTGCTCATCCTATTGTTACAACTACTCTACGTACCGGTGCTGACGCTTCGGACGATTATGCTCGTCAAAGGGAAAACGATGATTGCGGGGCTGTTTGGAACGCTTGAGACACTCATCTACATCTTTGCGCTCGGTATCGTATTCCAAGATTTGACGACGCTCGGGATGATCGTCTATGCGGTCGGGTTTGGACTGGGGATTCTGCTCGGGGGCTATGTCGAACGAAAACTTGCCATCGGGTACAATATGATTCAAGTGCACACGCAAGAGTTTCCGGCCGAGCTCATCCAAAAGATGCGCGACAGCGGCTATGGTGTGACGCACTATCAAGGGCAAGGTCGTGATGGTGTCCGGTATCGCCTCGATGTCTTGGCGGCGCGGACACGGATGAAAGATTTGCGACAAATGGTCGAGGAGTATGAACCGAAGGCGTTCCTCGTCGCATTCGACCCGATCGACTTTAAAGGCGGCTATATGATGAAAGGGCTCCGACGCCCGAAATGAACGGGACGACTCACAGCAGTGGGTCGTTTTTTTCGTGGAACGGGGAATACAAGATACAAAGGAGATGAGCGAGTTGAGACGAAAAGGATTATGGCTTGTCGTGGTCGGATTGATTCTCGTCGGTGGCGCGCTGCTGGCCACCTCGTTTTGGAAGTCGGAGTCTTCCATCAAACCACCACTCCCAACGGTACGGGTCGGGTCGGTGACGGCAGAAGTGAAGCAGTCGACATTCTGCTGGTCCAATGGGAATGAGGCCGTATGCGAGGACCACGGTTTGCCAGAAGCGGATGACTTGCAGCTCATACCGGTCGAGCCGGGCGCAAAGATTGAGATCGACTTCCATGCCGAACCGTCGAACGCCTCGTTCCATCAAATCGTCGACGGGGAGCTCGTTCGGTCTGAACCCATCGTCCCCGACGCACCAGGAATCTACTTGTTCGAGACGGGCGGAGATTGGCCGCAAGGGGATAGCCGCTATGTGTTCGGGGTCGAGGTCGAGGAATAAAAGAGTTGACCTGCCCGCTACGGACGGCTTTACGATATAGGAGAAGGGGGGAAACCAATGATTCAAATCGGAAAAGTGGTCCATCTGACGGGGTTGTCCATGAAAGCAATCAAATGGTACGAAGCGAAAGGACTCGTCCAGCCGTCTCGATTAGACAATCAGTATCGGTTATACGGGATGGAAGACATAAGACGCCTGAACGAAATCAAATTACTACGGCAAATGGGTATCTCGCTTGAACAAATTCAGACGACAGCAAGTGTGAGCAAGTTACTCGACAGCAGGCTTGATGAAGTCCAACGCGAAATCGAGGCGTTGCGACAAGTCGAGCAACAAATCAAATGGATGCAAACAGGGGGAGATTCAATGAAAGTACGTTATGAGATATGGAACCGACCGAAAATCGTAAACGGTTATGTATCCGAACTCACCACAATCCCATTCGCTTGGGAGAAACTTCAACCAGAACTGACGACAGATGAATCATATGGCGTCTGTTTGGCGAAAGAAGAAGCTTATTTGGCAGGAATGACTGATCCTGTTACAGGTGAAGAGGGAAGACAGGTTGAACTGTCGGCAGGACGGTATCTCGTCGCCACGGTCGAAGGGGGAATTCCAGCCATCCCTACGACATATAATCAACTTTTAGCGTTGCCGGATGTGACGTTGCGGGATGCACTCGATTTTGAGCGCTACATTCATGGACAAGACGGAGCCGACGACTTGATTGAGATTTGGTTACCTGTCCAATAAAAAGAAGCGCCTTTCCCGTAATTGGGAAAGGCGCTTGTAGTTGGGAAAGGCGCTTTTGGATTAGCGTGTCATAACCTTATCGATGAGACCGTAGTCTTTCGCTTGGTCGGCTGCCATGAAGTAGTCGCGCTCTGTATCGCGCTCGATGACTTCAAGTGGCTGGCCTGTGTTATCAGCCATGATTTGGTTCAATTTCTCACGCATTTTGATGATGCGCTCGGCATGGATTTTGATGTCCGATGCTTGGCCTTGCGTACCGCCGAGCGGTTGGTGAATCATGATCTCCGCGTTCGGAAGTGCGAAGCGTTTGCCTTTTTCACCGGCTTGGAGCAAGAAGGCACCCATCGATGCGGCCATTCCGATAC
The DNA here is from genome assembly GCF_004336985.1 of Exiguobacterium sp. SL-9. Taxonomy (GTDB): domain Bacteria; phylum Bacillota; class Bacilli; order Exiguobacteriales; family Exiguobacteriaceae; genus Exiguobacterium. The sequence goes on along the minus strand of NZ_SJUO01000002.1, from coordinate 499,928 downwards.
AAATCGTCGACACGTTCGGCTTGATGAAGTTCATCGTGTCATAAATCGCCATTCCGGAAGTGATCGAACCACCCGGGCTGTTGATGTAAAGCGAGATGTCCTTATCTGGGTCCTCGGCTGCAAGGAAGAGGAGTTGCGCGACGATCGAGTTGGCGACGTTGTCGTCAATCGCACTTCCGAGCAAGATGATGCGGTCTTTGAGCAAGCGTGAGTAAATATCGTACGCGCGTTCCCCGCGACCTGTTTGTTCGATAACTGTTGGAATTAACATTGAATCTGCCTCCTTTATGTAGGTTGTAAACATATCATACCGCTATAGTCAATGTTGGTCAAACGATAGTCATCGTTTTTGACCTATTCCACGGTTTGAGGATTCTAAAACGACAAAAGAGGCCAGGCATTTGCCTGACCTCTTTCTTTGATACACCCGGAGAGATTCGAACTCCCGACACCTGGCACCGGAAACCAGTGCTCTATCCCCTGAGCTACGGGTGCATGTTCTCTGACACGATTTATTATACATTTGTTTTTTTAAAAAAGCAATCCTGTTCGTCTCACTTTTTTTTGAGCGCGTTTTCCCGCCTTTCGTTACAATAAGAAGCGAGAGGGGTGTGACCGATGCAACGGCAAGAACAACAACAGCTTCAAACACAACAGCTGACCCAGGATATGGTGCGGCGTCTGCCGATTCTCGAGGCGGACCGGACCGCAATCGCATTTCAGCTCGGGCGGTTGTCCAAACGGAACCCGAGCATCGCCACGGGAAGCGGTACGGTCGAATGGGTGGCCGACACGGCGAGCGGATTCGAGGCGCGATTGTTCGAACAAATCGAGGAAGGAAGCGGGAATGAGATTCAACAACAGCTGCAAAAGCAACTCGTCATGGCGCTCGACCATCGTGGCCTATTACCGGAGAGCGACTTCGTGCTCGCTCATCGGTTCGGGGCCGACGTGGCGGACATTGAGGTGGCACGGCAGGCGCTCTTATTTTTAGAACCGACGGGGATCGGGGCAAAAAACGAGCGTGACTGCCAATATCGGCACGCCATCGAACATGATGATCCGCTCGTCTTAGACGTGTTCGAGGCAATCGACGCGCACGTGGATGACATCCCGAGACGACTCGACATCTCGGCTGCCGAGTTCGAGCGGGTGACGCGTATCGTGGCGACATTACCAAAAACACCAATATTATATGAAGGAACCGAGCATGTCGTGCCGGAACTCGAAGTCGTCCGGCGTGACGGTGAGCTCGTGACGACATGGTTCAGCCCGACGCTCGATGTGGTACGCATCAAGGACGACCGCGAGGCGAAGTGGTGGCATGAGACGCTCGAGATGCGGAACGCGACGCTTCGTTCGGTATGGGCCGTCATCGCGGAACGCCAGGCGGACTGGCTCGACGGCAAGCTTGTCTTGCATCCGTTGACGCGGAAAGAAGTCGCCGAACAGATCGGCAAGCATGAGTCGACCGTCGGACGAGCGATTCAAGGGAAGTATGTGACGACCGAGGGCGGGGTCATGGCGTGGCGTCACTTTTTCGTCCGATCCACGGAGCACGGGCAATCGCCATTCATGGTGAAGAAGGCGCTCGCCGAACTGATTCAACAAGAGACATCGCCATTGAGCGATGCCGCGCTCACGCGGGAACTGGCCCGTATTGGCTATACAGTGACACGACGGACGGTGGCGAACTATCGGGAGGCGCTCGGTTTTGGAAACTCGCGGGAGCGGGAACGACAGTACTGGAAAGGAGGGGACTGACATGGTCCTGACGTTATATCGGCGTGCCAACTGTTCACTTTGCGAGGAGGCGCTCGTCATGCTCGAATGGCTCATGGAAGACTATCCGTTCGAACTCGAACAGATCGACATTACGGGCAACGAGGAACTCGAGGCGAAGTACTTGTTTGAGATCCCCGTCGTCTTACACGAGGGACGTGTCATTAGTCAAGGGCGATACGATGACAGTAAAGTTGAAGATTTTGTTAAGTATACGCTTACATCGAAAAAAAACGTTTGAAGGGGTTGCAAGACGGAAAGGTGATTGATAAGATGAAGTCGTAGCGGTGGGACGTAAATATAAAAGTGGGACAAAAAATGTCCATACTTTAAGTCGAGGGGGAATGAGTATGATCCAGCAGCTGATTCAAGTTCAGAAGCAAATCGTTCCCGACATGCTCGATACGCTCCGACATCGTTATGACATTTTACATTACGTCCGGTTGATGCAGCCAATTGGTCGCCGGACACTCGCCACAAGCCTCGGGCTGACGGAACGAATTCTAAGACGAGAAGTCGACTTTTTAAAAGACCAAGGTCTATTGATGGTCGCTACTCAAGGTATTTCCCTTACGGAATCGGGCCGAAACGTTCTCAGAGACTTGCACGAGGTCATGGGAGAGATCCTAGGGATTTCGGAAGTCGCACGAGTTCTCGAGCAAAAACTAGGCGTTCGCCAAGTCGTCATCGTACCGGGTGATTCCGACGAGACGTTCTGGGTCCAGCGAGATATCGGTCGGGCCGCCGTCACGCAACTGAAAGCGAGACTGGCACCTGACGACAATATCATCGCGGTCACAGGCGGGACGACGATGGCATCGGTTGCGGCCATGATGTCGCCCGATAAAAAAGAACGGCCGATGCATTTCGTGCCGGCACGCGGCGGACTCGGAGAGACGCTTGAGTTACAGGCGAACACCGTCTGTTCTCGAATGGCCGACCGGGCCCATGCCGACTATCATTTACTCCACATTCCAGACGAGGTTTCGCAAGAGACGTTCGAGCGGATGGTGGAAGAACCTAGCATCAAAAATGTTCTGGAAATGATTAGAGCGGCGCGAATAGTGGTACATGGAATTGGTGAGGCGGAAACGATGGCGAAACGTCGTCACGCCACGCCGGAGCATTTGCGGATGATCGAACGGCATGATGCCGTCGCCGAAGCGTTCGGATATTATTTCAACGCCGAAGGTGAAATCGTTCATCGGGTCAAGACGGTCGGGATCCAATTAGAGGAGCTCGACGACATGGACACCGTCATCGCGGTCGCCGGAGGGAAATCGAAGGCACAAGCGATTGCCGCATATGCGAAACACACGCCGAACATCATCCTCGTCACAGACGAAGGTGCGGCGACAGAATTATTAACTCGTTATTAAAGAGTTGACCCCCGTTGGCTCTTCAATAAATAGCTTCTACCCTAAGGAGGAAATTAACTATGGCAGTAAAAGTTGGTATTAACGGATTTGGACGTATTGGTCGTTTGGCATTCCGCGAGATCATCAAAAACGAAGGAATCGAAGTTGTTGCAATCAACGACTTGACTGACACGAAGATGCTTGCTCACCTTCTCAAGTACGACACGACTCAAGGTCGTTTCGACGGAGACGTTGAAGTACACGACGATCACTTCCTCGTAAACGGCGAGAAAGTCATCACACTTGCTAACCGCAACCCAGAAGAACTTCCATGGGGCGAGCTCGGTGTTGACATCGTACTCGAATGTACTGGATTCTTCACAGACAAAGAAAAAGCGGAGCTTCACTTGAAAGCTGGCGCGAAAAAAGTTGTCATCTCGGCTCCAGCTACAGGTGACATGAAGACTGTCGTTTACAACACAAACCACGACATCCTCGATGGTACAGAGACAGTTATCTCTGGTGCTTCATGTACGACAAACTGCTTGGCGCCAATGGCGAAAGTTCTCCAAGACCAGTTCGGAATCATCGAAGGTCTCATGACAACGATCCACGCTTACACAGGCGACCAAAACACGCTTGACGCTCCACACCCGAAAGGCGACTTCCGTCGTGCACGTGCGGCAGCAGCGAACATCGTACCGAACACAACTGGTGCGGCTAAAGCGATCGGCCTCGTTATCCCAGAACTTCAAGGTAAACTTGACGGTGCGGCACAACGTGTACCAGTTGCTACAGGTTCACTCACAGAACTCGTAACAGTTCTTGAGAAAACTGTATCTGTTGACGAAATCAACGCAGCAATGAAAGCAGCAGCGAACGAGTCTTACGGTTACACTGAAGACGAAATCGTATCTTCTGACATCGTCGGAATCACTTACGGTTCACTCTTCGATGCTACGCAAACTAAAGTAATGACAGTTGGCGACAAGCAACTCGTTAAGACAGTTTCTTGGTACGACAACGAAATGTCTTACACTGCACAATTGGTTCGCACACTCAAGCACTTCGCTGAAATCGCGAAGTAAGTTCGTGAACTAAATAGAATCAAATAGGAGCGGAAACAAGAGATTGTTCTCCGCTCTATTTATGAAATTGACACGCACGACATATGGAGGCGAAGGTTATGAACAAACAGTCTATTCGTGACATCGATGTAAAAGGGAAACGCGTTTTTTGCCGCGTTGACTTCAACGTTCCACTCAAAGATCGCGTCATTCAAGATGAAACGCGGATCCAAGCGGCTCTTCCAACGATCAAGCACTTGATCGACGGCGGCGCGAAAGTCATTTTGGCGAGCCACCTCGGCCGTCCAAAAGGCGAGAAGAACCTCGAGTACTCACTCGCACCGGTCGCTAAACGTCTCGCTGAACTTCTCGGCAAAGATGTACCCCTCGTTGAAGAGGCGTACGGTCCAGTCGCAGAAGAAGCCGTTTCAAAACTTGGTGAAGGTGACGTCGTCGTTCTCGAGAACGTCCGTTTCTACCCTGGTGAAACGAAAAACGATCCAGAACTCGCGAAAGGTTTCGCAGCACTCGCTGATATCTTCGTCAACGACGCGTTCGGTGCGGCTCACCGTGCCCATGCTTCAACAGAAGGTATCGCGCAAAACGTGGACCACGCGGTGGCTGGTCTCTTGATGGAGAAAGAACTTGAAGTCCTCGGGAAGGCACTCTCGAATCCAGACCGTCCGTTCACGGCGATTATCGGCGGATCGAAAGTTGCTGACAAGATTGGGGTCATCGACCACCTTCTTGACATCGTTGACACACTCATCATCGGTGGCGGTCTCTCGTACACGTTCTCGAAAGCACTCGGGCACGAAGTCGGAACGTCACTCCTTGAAGAAGACAAGCTCGACCTCGCTCGTCAGTTCATGAAAAAAGCAGAAGACAAAGGCGTGAAGTTCTTGATGCCGGTCGACTGTGTCATTGCGAAAGAATTCGGCGAAGAGACATACGTCGGACCAGTCGATATCGACTCGATCCCTGCGGATCACATGGGTCTTGATATCGGACCGAAGACAGTCGAAATTTACGCGGAAGCGATTCGCGAATCGAAACTTGTCGTTTGGAACGGACCGATGGGCGTATTCGAACTCGATAAGTACGCTAACGGAACGAAAGGTGTCGCTCAAGCACTCGCAGACAGCGACGCATACTCAATCATCGGTGGTGGTGACTCAGCCGCGGCAGCAGCCAAGTTCGGCCTTGCTGACCAAATGAGCCACATCTCGACTGGTGGCGGCGCTTCACTCGAATTCATGGAAGGCAAGAAACTTCCAGGCGTCGAAGCGTTGAACGACAAGTAAAATAGAGGAGGGTTATCGATGCGTAAACCGATTATTGCAGGTAACTGGAAAATGAACAAAACACTCTCGGAAGCCGTCGCTTTCGTAGAGGAAGTTAAAAACAATATCCCGTCAACGGACAAAGTTGACGCGGCGATTGGTGCACCAGCAGTATTCTTGGCCCCAATGGTAGAAGCGGCTAAAGGATCGAACTTGAAGCTCAGTGCACAAAACATGTACGACAAAGACAGCGGGGCATACACAGGCGAAATCAGCCCGGCCATGGTCGCTGACCTCGGCGTGACATACGTCATCCTTGGACACTCAGAGCGTCGCGAATACTTCGGCGAATCTGATGCGTTCATCAACAGCAAAACGAAAAAAGCGTTCGAACACGGTCTTACGCCAATCGTTTGTGTCGGTGAAACATTAGAAGAGCGCGAAGGCGACAAGTTCGAAGCAGTCATCAAGACGCAAGTCGAAGGTGGTCTCGCGGACCTCTCAGCTGACCAAGTCAAACAACTCGTCATCGCGTACGAGCCAGTTTGGGCGATCGGCACTGGTAAATCAGCGGACGAAGCAGATGCGCAAAGCTCATGCAAATATGTTCGTGACGTGGTAAAAGGTCTTTACGGTGAAGACGTGGCGGCTGCGGTTCGCATCCAATACGGCGGTTCTGTAAAACCTGAGAACATCAAGGAGTATATGGCGCAAGAAGACATCGACGGCGCACTCGTCGGCGGTGCTTCACTTGAAGCTGCTTCGTTCCTCAAATTGTTGGAGGCGATTTAAATGGCAAGACCAGTCGCCCTCATCATCTTGGATGGTTTTGGAATGCGGAACGAGACGTTCGGTAATGCGGTCGCTGCGGCGAACAAACCGAACTTCGACCGTTACTGGGAGCAGTATCCACATACGCTCTTGAACGCGAAAGGCGAGTACGTCGGCCTTCCGGAAGGTCAGATGGGGAACTCGGAAGTCGGTCACTTGAACATCGGTGCCGGTCGAGTCGTCTATCAGTCACTTTCACGCGTCAACAACGCCATCAAAGACCGTTCACTCTTTGACCGCCAAGCGATGAATCACTTGGCCGGACATGTGAAAAAGTATGATTCGAGCCTCCACATCATGGGTCTCGTCTCAGATGGTGGGATTCACTCTCACATCAACCACATGTACGCCATCGTCGAGTTCGCAAAACTTCATGGCATCGAAAAAGTATACATTCACGCTTTCACGGACGGCCGTGACTGTGATCCGAAATCAGGCGCTGGCTTCCTCGAACAGACGGAAGCGAAGCTTGCTGAACTCGGACTCGGTCAAGTCGCTAGCGTGTCTGGACGCTACTATGCCATGGACCGCGACAACCGTTGGGAACGCGTCGAGAAAGTATACGACGTGCTCGTCAACGCGAAAGGCGAAGTTGGTACGAATGCGGTCGACGTGCTTAAACAGTCGTACGCAGACGGCTTGACGGATGAATTCGTCTTACCGACGGTCATCGAGAAAGACGGACAACCGGTCGCGACGATCAAAGACAACGACGCGATCATGTTCTTCAACTTCCGTCCGGACCGGGCGATCGAGCTCGCGAAAGTGTTCAAAGAGAAGACCGGCTTCAAAGGCTTCGAACTTTCGAACGCACATCCAGAGAACATCTTGCTCGTCTCGATGACGAAGTTCTCAGATGAAATCGACACGGACATCGTCTTCCCACCGGAAGATTTGAAAAACACGCTCGGTGAGACACTCGCCGCGCAAGGGTACAAACAGCTCCGCGCCGCGGAAACTGAGAAATACCCACACGTCACGTTCTTCTTGAACGGACAACAAGAAACACCGTTCGAAGGGGAAGATCGTTTCCTCGTGCCGTCACCGAAAGTGGCGACGTACGACTTGCAGCCTGAAATGAGCGCATATGAGCTCACAGAAGGACTTTTGGAGCGCATCGAATCTGACGAATATGACGCGTATATCATCAACTACGCGAACCCGGACATGGTTGGCCATTCCGGTATGCTCGAACCGACGAAGAAAGCTGTCGAAGTCGTCGACGAATGCCTCGGTAAAGTAGTGGACGCACTCATTGCCAAAGGCGGCGCGGCGATCATCACGGCGGACCACGGGAACGCTGACCTCGTCACGAACCCGGACGGCTCACCGATGACGGCCCACACGACGGAACCTGTACCATGTATCGTCACGAAAGAAGGGGTGGAACTGAAACCAGTTCTCCAAGGCGCCTTGTGCGACCTCGCCCCGACGCTCCTTCACCTTCTCGGTGGAGAGCAACCGGCCGAAATGACCGGCACATCAATCGTCACGAAGTAACCCAAAAAAACTTTCCAAACAAAAAGGAGCGAATTTTCATGTCAATGATTACAGAAATTTACGCACGCGAAATTTTGGATTCACGCGGTAACCCAACAATCGAAGTAGAAGTCTTCACAGAAGACGGCGGTTTCGGCCGTGCCCTCGTCCCATCAGGCGCATCAACTGGTGAGCACGAAGCAGTTGAACTCCGTGATGGCGACAAGTCACGTTACCTTGGTAAAGGCGTACTCAAAGCCGTTGCTAACGTAAACGACACAATCGCACCAGAACTCATCGGTTACGATGTATTCGACCAAAACGCACTCGACAAGAAAATGATCGAGCTCGACGGTACGAAAAACAAAGGTAAACTCGGCGCAAACGCGATCCTTGGTGTCTCTATGGCAGCAGCACACGCAGCAGCAGACGAGCTCGGCCTTCCACTTTACACGTACCTCGGTGGATTCAACGCGAAGACGCTTCCAACTCCAATGATGAACATCATCAACGGTGGTTCACACGCTGACAACAACGTTGACTTCCAAGAGTTCATGATCATGCCTGTTGGCGCGCCAACGTTCCGTGAAGCGCTCCGCATGGGTGCAGAAGTATTCCACGCCCTCAAATCAGTTCTTTCTGGTATGGGTCTTAACACAGCTGTCGGTGACGAAGGTGGTTTCGCACCAAACCTTAAGTCTAACGAAGAAGCGATCACAGTTATCCTTGAAGCGATCGAAAAAGCTGGTTACAAAGCTGGCGAAGACATCTACCTCGCAATGGACGTTGCGTCTTCTGAGTTCTACGACAAGTCGACTGGCAAGTACGAACTCGCTGGCGAAGGCAAGTCAATGACAACTGCTGAGCTCGTAGACTTCTACGCTGAGCTCGTAAGCAAATACCCAATCATCTCAATCGAAGACGGTTGCGACGAAAACGACTGGGACGGCTTCAAATTGCTCACTGACAAAATCGGTGACAAAGTTCAGCTCGTTGGGGATGACCTCTTCGTAACGAACACTGAGAAATTGGCTGAAGGTATCGAAAAAGGAATTTCGAACTCGATTCTCATCAAAGTTAACCAAATCGGTACGCTCACAGAAACATTCGACGCGATCGAAATGGCTAAAAAAGCTGGTTACACAGCTGTTATCTCACACCGTTCTGGTGAAACAGAAGATGCGACTATCGCGGACATCGCTGTTGCGACAAACGCTGGTCAAATCAAAACTGGTTCGCTCTCGCGTACAGACCGTATCGCGAAGTACAACCAACTTCTCCGCATCGAAGACATGCTCGGCGATGTAGCGAAATACGACGGCATCAAGTCGTTCTACAACCTCAAAAAATAATTGATGTTTTTCAGGTCCGCCTTGTGTGGGCCTGTTTTTTTGTGGCTGGATAAGACGTTCATCAGACGGTGGCCGACTGATTGGTCGTCAACCCGTCCTGGCGGCACCGATGCTTTCTGCAGGCAATCCCACGGAGCCTCCTCGCACTTCGTGCTTGCGGGGTCTCCGCGCGATTGCTTTCCTGCAAGAGTCACGGTGCCGCTTCGACGGGGCGGACGCTCTGTGTCGAGCCTCCTCGTCATCGACACCCCGTGCTGCTGTATACTGAACATGATATAGATGAAGTGGAGGGGAGTCGTATGGACCAATCGAATGAACAAGAAAAAAAGTTGAGTGGCGGGAACGTGTCGATTGTCTATAAAAACGAAAGGCAACGGAAGGCGATGCAGCATTCCAACACATGATCGATGAAGGGCACTATGACCACTATCAAGAAGAGTACCGGTTCATCGAGGGGCATGGACGGAAGTGGTTCTGAAATAGAATGTCAGAGGGGTGCTTGTCGACCAGTCATTCCGGGAATAGACTAGTGTAGGTATAAGGAGGCGTTCGTCATGATGATCAGCGGTTTTCTCCTTCTTCTCATCGCAATCGGTATCGGTGGTTGGTTCCTATACAAGGTTATGGAGGACCGGAAATGGTCGTGACGTATGTCACGGCCGTTTTTTATATGGGTGAATCGGGAAAAATTGGGTATAATCAGATACAACACATAAAAAGGAGAGATGTCCATGAAACGTGTACGGAAAGCCATCATCCCGGCCGCTGGGCTCGGAACGCGCTTCTTGCCAGCGACGAAGGCGATGCCAAAAGAGATGCTCCCAATCGTCAACAAACCGACGATCCAATTCATCGTGGAAGAGGCCGTCGCTTCCGGCATCGAGGACATCATCATCGTGACCGGGAAAAACAAGCGCGCCATCGAGGACCATTTTGACCGGGCCATCGAGCTTGAACAGAACCTCGAGTCTAAAGGTAAGACGGAGCTCCTTGAGTCGGTCCGCCACTCGTCGAACCTCGCCAACATCCACTACATACGGCAACAAGAGCCGAAAGGGCTTGGACACGCGATCTGGTGTGCTCGGAAGTTCATCGGTGACGAACCGTTTGCTGTTCTGCTCGGAGACGATATCATTGAGGCGGACGAACCAGCGACGAAGCAATTGATCGACCAGTACGAGCAAGTTGGGCGTTCAATCATCGGCGTCCAGCGCGTCCCGTATGAAATGACGAATCGATATGGTATAATTGACCCGCTTGCCGTCGAAGGGAAGCTCATTCCGGTGCGGACGTTCGTTGAAAAACCGCCCATCGGGAACGCCCCGTCGAACCTCGCCATCCTCGGTCGTTACATTTTGACGCCGGACGTCTTCGAGGCGTTATCAGCGCAAGAAATCGGAACGGGGGGCGAGATTCAACTGACGGACGCCATCGCCCGCTTGAATGAGGTGGAGACCGTCTACGCCTATGAATTTGACGGGCGTCGCTACGACGTAGGTGAACCAATTGGTTTTGTGGAGACGACCATCGCCTATGCGCTCAGTGACCCAGATTTAAAAGCCAACGTTCACACGCTTTTGAAGCGCTTCGTGGACGAACTCGAACAACAGTAAGGTGTGTTATTTTTGAAAACAATGTTAATGGTATGTCAAAACTATTATCCGGAGATCGGCAGTGCCGGTAACCGGATGCAAAATATTACGCATCTCATGAAAGAACGCGGATATGACGTCGAGGTCATCACGGCCGCCCCGTCGTATCCGAATTTCAACTTGTATAAAGACGACCGCTTCTGGAATGATGAGGCGCTCAACAACCAACCGTTCATCAAGCGTCTCATCACGAAGAAGCGCAAGCATACATCGAACATGGTGAGCCGGCTCGCCTTGTTTTTGGAACAGATGATCAAAGGCGTCGCCGCCGTCCAAAAGCTCGACTCGAAACCGGATGTCGTCTTTGCGACGACCCCGTCTTTTTTTATGGCGTTCGTCGGCGTGTATGCGAAACGGAAGTACGGTGTCCCGTTCATCCTGGACGTGCGTGACCTTTGGCCGGAGTCGGTGAAAGGCGTCGGCGTGTTCAAACACGATTGGATGCTCGCACCGGCGTTTTGGTTTGAGAAGCGGCTGTATAAGGCGGCCGATGAAATCATCATCAACTCGGAAGGGTTCCGCAGTTATCTGCGCCAACGCGGCGTCGAGAACGACATGATTCACTATATGCCGAACTCGATTCGCGAGAGTGAGCGCAACCTCGAACGGACCGTCCCTGAGGACGACCGGATGGAGATTTTGTACGCAGGAAACATGGGCCTCGCCCAAGATGTGTCGCTTTTACTCGAGCTTGCGGAGCGGTTCCGTGACGAGCCCCGCATCCATTTCAAATTGATCGGCTACGGGTATCGGAAGAACGAGTTGAAAGAAACGATCAAAGCCCGTGGGTTTAAGAACTTCCTCTTCCTCGAAGCGATGCCACGGACGGAGGCGTTCCAAGCCATCAAAAACGCGGACGTCGCGTTCGTCAGCTTGATCGAGCAAGAAGTGTTCGATACGGTCATCCCGGGCAAATTGATCGACTATATGGCGGTCGGCAAACCGATTGTCGCGGCGGTGTCAGGCCATGCGGCGAATGTCATCGAAGCGGCCGAGGTCGGTTACGTATCACGGAAGCGTGATATTAACGAGATCGAGCTCATGCTCCGGAAGCTGCTCGAACGTCCCGATTTGCGTGACAAGTACGGCGTGAACGGGATCCGTTATGTGAAAGACAATCTGTGCTGGGAAAACAATATACACGTCCTCGAAGACGTGATCGAAAAAGTAACAATGGAGGAAACACGATGAAATCAGTTTGTATGTTTGTATGGAACCACTTTACGAATGACGCGCGCGTCTTGCGCGAATGCTCGGCGCTCGCCGAGGCGGGCTATGAAGTCGATTTGATTGCGCTTCAAGACCCGAAAAATCCTTCGCTCCCGAAAGAAGAGATGCGTCCGGAAGGATTCCGCGTCATCCGGGTCAAACGTCAACCGCCGATCTTGGTGAACGGCATGAAAATGGCTAGCCAAGTGAAAAAGTGGATTTTCGCGAAAAAAACACGCAAGATCGGTGCCGGACTCGTCGGCGCGGGACTTGTCATCCTTGCACCGCTCACGATGATCGGACTCGGTGCGGCAGCAGGCGCAATCCTCCTCCCGCCGGTACGGAAACAGATTGTCAACGCGAGCGCGATGCTCGAGATGGTGTTCACTTCGACAAAGAAGTCGTATGACTTCTATCACGCCAACGACTTGAACACGCTCCCGCAGGCGTTGATCGCCGGAAAACTCGTCAACAAAGGCAAGATCGTCTACGATTCGCATGAAGTCCAGACGGACCGGACCGGTTACGGCTATATCCAAAGTAACCTCGAGGGTTGGCTCTTGCCGTACGTCGATTCGATGATGGTCGAGAACCATACGCGCGCGGCACACAACGAAGAGCTTTACGGCTTCTATCCGTACGTGCTCCACAACTATCCGTTCTACCGTCCGCTCGACTTCACGCTCCGCAAAGACTTGCATGCGCTCCTCGACTTGCCGAAAGATGAGAAGATCCTCCTGTACCAAGGCGGCATTCAAGCCGGCCGCGGACTCGAGCAGCTCATCCTCGCCGTCAAGGACTTCAACGAAGGCACGCTCGTCATGATCGGGGACGGGAAACTGAAGCCGGTCATCAAACAGATGATTGAGGACGAAGGCGTCAGCGACCGCGTCAAGATGATTGACAAAGTACCGGTCGAGGCGTTACCGTACTATACGATGAACGCGTATCTCGGTTTCCAAGTGTTGAACAACGTCTGCTTCAACCACTATTCGGCGTCATCGAACAAGCTGTTCGAATATTTGATGGCCGAAGTACCGGTCGTCTCATGTGACTTCCCGGAAATTGAACGTGTCGTCGCCGGCAACGATGTCGGTGTCGTCGTCGACTCGCACGACCCACAATCGATCGCCGAGGGCGTCAACCGCCTGCTCGACGATCAAGCACTCTACGCCCGTGTCAAAGAGAACACGAAGACAGCGCGTGAGCAATATAACTGGGATTTGGAAAAAGAGGCACTCTTGAACGTCTACACGAACGTCGTGGACCGCAAGTTGCCGATTATGAAAGACGGTGCGCCAAAGCCAGTTCAACAGTAAGACTTAGACTGCGGCTTTGGCCGCGGTCTTTTTTATATGGAAGGGGGACAAATGATGAAACGTCAGCAACAACATCTATTGCGTCAACAAGTCTGGAAGAAGCTCCAATCGATTTCCTTGAAGGATATCGCCTGGATCGTCGCCGGCTCATTCATTCTCGCGTTCGGGGTGAACTACTTCACCGTCCCGAACGACTTCTCGGAAGGCGGCCTGCTCGGGGTCACCATCATCCTGTACTACTTGTTCGGCTGGGACCTCGGGGTCACGTCGATTATCGGGAACGGGATTTTATTCATCGTCGGCTATAAGCTGCTCGACCGCCGGACGATGGTCTATTCGGTCGTCGCCGTCATCGCGACGTCGTTCTTCCTCAGTGTGACCCATGACTGGGGCAGCCCGGCCGAGGATAAACTGCTCGCGGCCGTGTACGCTGGGATCATGATCGGTGTCGGCATCGGCATGGTGCTCCGCGTCGGCGGGACGACCGGAGGCGGGGTCATCATCGCCCGTCTCATGGAGCGCTATTTGCATATGAGCGTTGCCGTGTCGATGTTCATCATCGATGCCATCGTCGTCGGGGCGTCAGGCTTCATCCTCGGGGAACAAGTCGTGCTCTATACGTTGATCGCCATCATCATCGGCTCGTGGGTCATCGACCTCGTCGCGGAAGGGCTCAATATCCGCAAGGCTGTCACGATCATCAGCGACAAGCAAGAAGAACTCGCCGTTGTGTTGACGGAGACGCTCGGCCGCTCGGCGACGATTATCCACGGTCATGGCTACTATACGAAGCAGGACAAGAACATGTTGTATATGATCGTCGACAAGCGCCAAGTCGGCCCGCTCAAGAAAATCGTCGAAGTGACAGACCCGCGTGCCTTCGTCGTCATCCACCAGGTGAAAGAGGTCATTGGGGAAGGGTTTAGCTACCCGTCCCGATAATTTGAACGCTGGTGTTTTGACGCCAACTTCTATATAATAAGAAGCGTGTAAAAAGAAGGAGGAACTGACTACTATGCAAACGATCGCTACAATCAGCCTACTCGTCGTGGCTGTTTTATTGATTGTCGTCGTACTGCTCATGTCAGGTCGGTCGCAAGGTCTTGGGGCGATTGCAGGTGGCGCGGAGCAGTTGTTCGGCCGCCAGAAAGCGCGCGGCTTCGACGCTGTTTTGAACCGAACTGCAGCTGTACTAGGCACATTGTTTTTCATTTTAGGATTACTAGTCGCATCATTATGATGAAAGGCTGATCGTTCTCGATTTTTACGTGAGGCGGTCGGCTTTTGTTTTTTTCAATTATTTTTTGGGAATAATGGATTGTATGAGGAGATGACGTTCGCAATGAAGATTACAGCACCGAAACCGTTCTTCTTTGAAGGCGGACCACGTGCCGTGTTGATGTTACATGGCTTTACCGGATCGAGCGCGGATGTCCGCATGCTCGGTCGTTTCCTGCAAAAAGAAGGCTATACGTGTATGGGTCCCCAGTACCGGGGCCATGCCGTCCCGCCGGAAGAATTGCTTCAGTACGGACCGGCCGACTGGTGGGAAGACGTCTTGAACGCCTACCAGTCATTGAAAGATAAAGGCTATGAGGAGATTGCCGTCTGTGGGCTCTCGCTCGGCGGCGTCATGTCACTTCGCCTCGCTTCGGAAAAGAACGTCAAAGGCGTCATCCCGATGTGTGCCCCGACCGGAATTGATGCCGAAGATCGGTTATACAAAGGAGTCAAAGCCTACGCCCGAGAATATAAATCTCGAGAAGATAAATCGCCTGAACAGATCGAACAGGAAATGGCAGACTTCAAACCGATGCCGACGCTCAAGGATCTCCGTGCCTTCGTCCGTGATACAACGACAAAACTAGAAGACATCTTCGTCCCGGCGCTCGTCGTCCAAGGGGCGAAAGATCAAATGGTCGATCCCGAATCTGCACACGAGATTTACGAGGCGATTAACGCGTTCCAAAAAGAACTGCTCATGTATGAGGAGTCGGGACACGTGATCACGCTCGATAAAGAAAAAGAGAAACTGCACCAGGACGTGCTCGATTTTCTCGAAACGTTAGACTGGTCAGTCTAAAAAGGAGGTGTCACGTTGAATTTACGTGACCAACTACTAGAAATCATCCAAGCCAGTGATAAAGCACTGACAGTGGACCAATTGACCGAGCGTCTTTCGCTCGAGTCGACGGATGCCTTTAAAGAGCTCATCCGCACCTTGAACGCCCTTGAAGAAGAGGGCTTAATCGGCCGCACACGGACGAACCGTTACGGGACGCTCGCCGTGCTCGGCCAAGCAGCGGGAATCATCTCGATTCACCAACGCGGCTTCGGTTTCCTATCGGTCGAAGGGGAGACGGAAGACGTGTTCTTGCCGCCCGACCAATTGAAAGACGTCTACCACGGCGACACGATCCTCGTCAAAAAACGCGAGGACAACCGCGGCAAGACCGAAGGCGTGCTCCTCAAAGTATTGAAGCGCGGCTTGTCGGAGTTCGTCGGGACGTATACGCTCCCGAGCGGACGCCTCGACCAGTTCGCCTTCATCGAGCCGGATGACAAGCGCATCAACTTCTGGCCGGTCGTCAACCCGGACAAATCGCTCGGTGCCGTCGATGGCCACAAAGTCGTCGTCCGCATCACGAAGTATCCGGACGGACGCTTTGCCGGAGCGTGTGATGTCGTTCGCATCATCGGACACAAGAACGACCCGGGCGTCGACATCTTGTCGATCGTCTATAAGCACGGTATCCCGACGGAGTTCCCGGAAGATGTCATCGACCAGGCGAACGCCGTGCCGGACGAGGCCGACGAGAAGGACTTCATGGGTCGCGTCGATCTTCGCAACGAGACGATCTTCACGATCGACGGCGAAGACGCGAAAGACTTGGACGATGCCGTCCACGTCAAGAAACTCGACAACGGCAACTATGAGCTCGGCGTCCACATCGCCGACGTGTCACACTACGTGACGGAAGGCTCACCGCTCGACGTCGAGGCGTTCGAACGGGGGACGAGTGTATATCTCGTCGACCGCGTCATCCCTATGTTGCCGCACCGTCTCTCGAACGGGATCTGTTCGCTCAACCCGCACGTCAACCGTTTGACGCTCAGCTGCGTCATGGAGATTTCCCCGCAAAACGGGAAGGTCGTCAATCATGAGCTGTTCCCGAGTGTCATCAAGACGACGGAGCGGATGACGTATACGAACGTCCGTGAGATCATCGAACGTGATGACGAAGCGACGCTCGAACGCTACGAGCCGTACATCCCGTTGTTCGACCTCATGGCCGAGCTCGCGGAAGTGCTCCGTAAGCGCCGTAACTCGCGCGGTGCCATCAACTTCGACTTCGCCGAGGCGAAAGTCGTCGTCGACGAAGAAGGCAAACCGGCTGACATCGTCTTGCGTCCGCGCTCGGTCGCCGAGAAGTTGATTGAAGAGTTCATGCTTGCGGCCAACGAAACGGTCGCCGAACATTTCCACAAGATGGACGTACCGTTCATCTATCGTGTCCACGACAATCCGAAACCGGACAAGCTCGACTTCTTCTTCGACTTCGTCGCGAACTTCGGTGTGCACATTGAGCGGTTCAAAGGCCAAAAGGTCGAACCGAAGACACTGCAGAAGATTTTGAAGGCGATCTCGGGCGAACCGGAAGAGCCGGTCATCAGCACGATCATGCTCCGTTCGATGCAACAGGCGAAGTACGATGACGTCTCGCTCGGCCACTTTGGCTTGGCGACTGACTTCTATACGCACTTCACGTCGCCGATTCGTCGATACCCGGACTTGATCGTCCACCGTCTCATGCGCACGTACGCCTTCAATGGTGACGTGTCCGAGAAGACGATTGCTAAATACGAGGAACGTCTCGACTCGATTGCCGAACAGGCGTCGAAACGCGAACGCCGTTCGGTCGATGCCGAACGTGAGACACAAGCCTTGAAGAAAGCCGAGTACATGGAATCTCGTCTCGGTGAAGAGTTCGACGGCGTCGTCAGCGGCGTCACGAACTTCGGGATGTTCATTGAGCTCCCGAACACGATCGAAGGGCTCGTTCGTCTCCAGTCGATGGATGACTATTATCACTTCGACGAGTCGCAGCTCATGTTGCTCGGCGAGCGGACGAAACGTCAGTTCCGCATCGGTGACGCGGTGCGCGTCAAGGTCGACGCCGTCAACTTGGACGAGCGTACGATCGACTTCACCGTCGTCGGCATGCCGAAGCGGGAACAGTCGCGCCGTCGCCAACCGACGACGATCAAAGCGACAGAAGGTCGTCCGAAGAAAGATGACAAGCGCGGAGGACGCGGTCGCGATGACAAACGTCCGAAGCGTGGCAAACCAGGGAAACCGGGTCAAGCCGGCAAACCGTCCAAACCAGGTGAGAAGCCGAAGACGTCGCAAGGACGCTCGGCACTCGACTTGAAAAAGAAAGACGGTCAAAAACGAACAGGCGACGCCAAACGCGGAGCGAAGAAGCGTCGTTGACGGGAGGGGGCGACCCCTCCTCCATATTGAAGTAAAGGACTGAATGTCTATGGCCAAGAAGAAAGATTCGAACGCGCTCGCGCAAAACCGAAAAGCGTCCTTCGATTATGCGATTGAAGATACGATTGAAGCCGGCATGGTGTTGACGGGGACCGAGATTAAATCGGTGCGCCAGTCAAAAATCAACATTGCCGACGCGTATGTCCGCTTTGACGGTGGCGAGGCGACACTTCATAACTGTCATATCAGCCCGTTCGAGCAAGGGAACCGGTTCAACCACGAGCCACTCCGTGTCCGAAAGCTATTGTTGCATAAGAAACAAATCAATCAGCTTATCGGTGCGCAAGGGCGTGACGGGTATACGATCATTCCGCTCAAAGTGTATCTCAAGAACGGCTTCGCCAAATGTCTACTCGGCATCGGGCGCGGGAAGAAGAAGTATGACAAGCGCGACGACTTGAAGAAGAAAGATGCGAAGCGCGACGTTGACCGGGCACTCCGGGACCGGCAAAAATACTGACAGCGAGACCTGATTGTGGTATAGTTGTTGTAGTACCAATTACCACCTCGGGGACGTTATGGATTCGACGGGGGTAGGTCGGTCGTATGTGGCGTGTCGAGGGGTCGGCCTCGTTAAAACGCAAACGCCTATAACTGGCAAAACTAACACACAACTCGCAGCAGCCTAAGTGCCCTGCGGATCCTGACATCCATCGCTTGTGTGGATGATTATCAGGGTCTCAAACTAAGCAAGCTACGCTTCAACCTCGCCGTCTGAGGGCGCGAAGAAGAGATGAATCAGACTGGATGCGACAACGCCTGTTTATCGGCAGTGTCACATTGAGATTCAATAGATAAACTACACACGTAGAAGCATGCGTTACGATGCCTTCGGACGCGGGTTCGACTCCCGCCGTCTCCATTTTTAAACAGTCTACATGGACTGTGATCAATGATTTTTAATGAAGACCTTCTAATTTCATTGAGATTAGAAGGTCTTTTGAATTTTATGGAGCAACTCAATCAAAATGAAATGAAAGCAGGTGAATCAAATGGGAAAATATCAATTGGATACGAAAAGTAAAATGGCCGCTGCTAAGTATCAAGACGGTAAAAAACCAGCTGTGTCGAATAAAAAAGATAAGATCAATCAGATTCGAGAAGCATATTTGCAGAAGCAAAAAGACAAGAAACAATCTGGAGAATGATTAGACGGTTTAGCTGAGTTCAGGTGTTCTATTATAAGAAGTTGAAATGAAAGAAGAGGGTCATCCTTGCGTAGTTAATGCATAGGTGGTCCTCTTCTTGTTTTTCCTTTTGTTAATCAGACTCGATTTGATTCTCACAAAAACTTAAACAAATCAGCACCAATAGAATCACTTCTGTCTTAGAATATGAATATTCTGAGTGCGGTTATAACCTCTCCGATGAGGAGTGTGCTCTACCGCATGACTCATCTCATAGTTTTTATATTGTGCGAATCACGAGTCATCCACGACAGTACTATATTTAGACTTGATCGATAAACTACACACGAAGAAGCATGCGTTAACGATGCTTTAGGACGCGGGTTCGACTCTCGTCATCTTCATTCTTTAAGGAAAGCCCTTTATATACAGCCTTTCTTTTTTGTGGTGAGTATTTTTAATTATATATTGGAAAATAACCAAGCATACTATAATGTAAAGGTGACAATTGTAAATTTTATGAATATGAATTTAATAGATTTTAAGGAGTGAGATTGATTGTTTGAAAAAAGTGAATTAATAGGGAATCAAAATAATAATTCAGATAATATAAATGAAAGTCCTGTTAAGGATAAGTTTTACATTAATGATGAGGATCAAAAAATATTATTTCATTTTGAAACTCTTCTCCCTGATACTTCTTCTAACAATACAATTTATATGCATACATTAGATTGGGCTTTGAATAATAAAGATATAAAAAATCTGGCGATAACAGGAACTTATGGGTCAGGTAAAAGTAGTGTTTTAAAGTCTTTTTGGAGTAATTTCAATGGGAAGAAGAAAGTGCTAGAAATTTCAGCTGCGACATTCATTGATATGGAAGAACTTGATTTAAAAGAAGGTAGTCTAAATAATACCATCACTCAAAATAAAGTAGTTAACATGTTGGAACACAATATTATGCAGCAGATGTTTTATAAAGTGAAACCTCAAAGAATCCCAGATTCTAGATTTAATAGAATACAGTCTAAGAGTGTCTTTCAAACTATCATTGATTTTATAATTATATTTATCGCCTTGTTTATTATTTTTTTGTCTCTTAAATATGAACTTTACATTGATTTATACAAAAATATTACTAATTTTGGATTGAATACTACACAGACTGTCTATTTAATACTATTTTTACTTTTTACATTGTTTACAATCTATCGAATAATAACAGTTACAAAGAGTTTTAAAATTAAATCGTTAGGAGTAGGAAAATCAAGTATAGAATTGAACACTGAAGGGACCAATACTGTTTTTAATAAATACTTAGATGAAATAATATATTTTTTCAAAAAAAATGATTACAGCATTGTCGTATTTGAAGATTTAGATAGGTTTGATAATCTAAATATTTTTGAAAGACTAAGGGGATTGAACCAACTTTTAAACCAATCGGAAGAATTAAACGAAAAATCAATAGTGTTTATATATGCTTTAAAAGATGATATTTTTTCATCAGACGATCGCATTGAAGAAATTCAAAATAGAACTAAATTTTTTGACTTCATAATTCCTATGGTGAAAATAATGCATTCATCAAATTCAGAAAGTATTCTTCTTAACAAGCTTGATAATTTTCTTAAACACGAAGAATCTGATTCAGATGGAATTTCAAAAAAACTAATTACAGATGTCTCGTTTTTTATAAGTGATATGAGAGTGCTCAAAAACATTTGTAACGAATATTTGATATTTAGGAGCGCACTCAACAATTCTGGTATAGTACAAAACAAACTGTTTGCCATAATTGTATATAAAAATATTTATCCTAAGGATTACTCCGAATTACTATATGGTAAAGGGAATTTAGTAAATGTTTTCAAATCCAAAAATATAATTTTAAAAAAAATCTTAGAAATAAAAAAGGCAGAGGTAGAAAAGAAAACTAAATTACTTTATGAGATTGAAAATGAATTTTTAGATGAATTAGACGAGTTAGCAATGGTTTATCTAAGAAAAGTAGAATTTTTAAATACATCTAATGAGATACAGCTAAATAATAAAATATTTAAAATGTCTTCTAAAAGTGAAATGATAGAATTTATGAACTTAGTTCAACAATTAGATCCTCTCTCTGAGCAGAATATAAGAAATAGACAAAATGGTATGAATTTACCTTTAAAAAAATTCCTAACTGCAAATGGAAAAGCAATTAGTATCCAAAAGAGAATAGAATTTATTAAGTCTAAAAATGATTCTGTAGTTGATGAGTTGAATACCTCTATCGATAAACTTCAACGAGAAATGAAAGAAATCTATTCTTACTCTTTTTCTGAGTTTTTAAAACATACTCCAATTGATGAAGCAAAAGAAATTGAAACGATCCTCAAAGATATGGAACTTCTGAATGTATTACTTCTTCAAGGGTGGATTGATGAGAACTATGAGGAATATGTTACTTATTTTTATGAAGGTGCGATGAGTCTGGAAGATTTAGATTTTTTAAAGAAAGTCAGACTTAACCAGAAAGCTAATTTCAATTTCGGGTTAAAGTATGTTAAAGAAGTTCAAAAGAAATTAGAAAAAGAGCATTTTGAAACAGAAGCTATTTTAAATTTCCATTTGCTTTCTTATCTTTTGAAAAGAAATATCAATGAAGAAGTGTTAATGAAAAAACAATTCTTTTTAGAGTTTTTATCAAATAATTTGATAACAAATAAAGTGGTTAGAGAATTTATAATAGGTTTCATAGATTACTGTGATACTGAAGATTTATTAAGTGAAGAAAAGATGTTTTTAAATGAATTGGCATCTTTAAACTATAAATTATGGACTTCAATTGAAAGTGAATTACAATCTAAAACAAAAACAAAACAATTTTTCTTGAAACTATTTGATAATATTCCTACCGATTTGATTGTTAAGATGGATTATAATGATAATATTAAAAACTTCATAGAAGAAGATGCAGACTTTTTATTTTGGTGGGAAGGGTCTGAAATTTTTAGTAATGAAAATAAAATTAAATTGAGTGAACTGTTAAGCGGTTTAAATGTAAAGTTTACGACGCTTAATTCTCGTAACAATTCTAAATTATTGATTGAGTCCCTTATAGAAGCAGATGCCTATGAAATAACTAATAGTACTATTCAAACTTTTGTCACCCATGCTGAAAATTCTAGTTCAAATATTGATTATAAGAGTATACTTCTTCATCCCTCGGAGAATCTTCGAGAACGAATTGAAGAAAATATAAATCAATTTGTAGAAGATGTACTTTTAATTCATGAAACGTACGTAGAAGAAGAGGAACAAGTCATTAAACTTCTAAACAACGATAAAATATTTAATGGGCTAAAAATTAATATTTTAGAAAAATGGAACGGACAGATTACTCTATTAGACTCGCTCGAGGTCGATTTAGAGGTATACTTAAAAATAATCGAGTTGAAAAGAATTAAGAACACATGGGAAAATTTTCTTCACTTTTATACGAATGTAGGCGACCATGAATATCACTATTATATGGATGAGTATATCGATTCTCTTGATAATCCAGATAGACTCTCAGATACATTTAATGTCTTTATTCAAGACTTAGGACAAAAGGAATTGAAACCTTCTGAAGAAAACGGGTTAAACAATTTGTTAGTTGCTATTGCTAACTCTAATATTTTTTCAATTTATCAATTAACAACATTTTTTAATGATTTATTGCATAATCTTGAGAATGAAACAGTTAAATCAACTTTTAATTTGTTGGTAAAGAGTAATTTACTTCCTTGGAATGTGGATTACTATAACTTCTTCAAAATAAATGATGAGCCTACTATAGGAGAACAATATCTAATTAATTTTGTTGATGACAATTTTGTTGATAAAGTCATATCATTAGAAGAAGATTTAAATTTATTTGCTAAGATCATTGAATCTTCAGACATTGATTTAAAGATTAAATTAGAACTATTATTTACCTCTTTGGAAAATGGAAGGGTTTTGAACTCTACTATTATTTTGTGGTATTTGAATGAATTCAGAAAAACTGATTTTTCTTTTGAAGATTTCAATTTGCAATATACCGATATTGAAAATCTTCTTACTGTGTCGGAATTATCTCAAGAGGATAGAGCACTAATATTTATGGCAATATTAGAGTCTAATATCTTCGAGAAAGAATCTTTAATAAAAGCTTTAAAAGTAATGCCAAAGCCTTTTTCTGAACTAACCATTATTCGCAATAGAAATATTGTATTTGAAAATAATGAGATGCTATTGAACTTAATGAATATGTTATCTGAGAGAAAGTTAATTGCTAGTTTCAAAGTTTTGGATTCAGATATAGTAGTAAATAGCAAAAATAAGTTTTTCTAATTTTTGTGGCTATTGCATTATCTCTATACTAAAAAACAAGAAACAGTTTAAGTTGCCCGGAAAACTTTTGTCGTCACTTTAAGAGTAGCTGTATGGTTTGAACATTTGAAGCTACTTAAAAGAAAAAGTGACATCATCATTTTATTCGACTTGATGAAAAAAAGTTAGAATTCAAAATGGGCTACAAAGACATAAAACGAGTCGAACCTTACTGATCAGGTTCGACTCGTTTTCAGTTATTGAATCCTCACCACAAGTTAAACAGATCCGCCACAATCGCATCACTTCCGTCTTGGAACATGAACAAGCCGAGTGCGATCAACAGCCCTCCAATGACGAGTGTGCCGAACCGCATCAGTCCGTTTGTGTTCTTTCTAAATAGGCCGCGAATCACGAGCCCTCCACCAATCAATAGCATCAAGAAATACCAAAACCCCATAGCCATTCCTCCTCCGCTTGTAGTTGAGTCTAGTTTACATATATTTTCCAGTACATACTGTAGGGCGCGGGACTGATTTAATCTCAGCCTAAGACGGGTACAGTATCTTTATGTGCAAATGAAGGGGAGAGTGACCACTATGCGGAAAACCATCGTCATCGCGGGGGCGAGCGGCTATATCGGCTCGAACGTGATGGACCATTTAAAAGAAGAATATGACATCATCGCTTTGTCCCGCTCGACGAAAAACAAAGAAGACGAGGACCACATCACGTGGCGGTCGTGCGATTTGTTCTCGTATGAACAGACGCGCGAGGCGTGCGAAGGTGCAGACTACGCGATGTTCCTCGTTCACTCGATGATTCCGGACGGAGGATTGACGCAGGCGACGTTCGAAGACATGGACGCGCTCATCGCCGACAACTTCGCCCGGGCGACAAAAGCGAACGATATCGAACAAATCGTCTACTTGAGCGGCATCATCCCGAAAGAGTCGAAGACGTTGTCACGTCACTTGAAGAGCCGGCTCGAGGTAGAACGGATTCTCGGTGGGCAAGGCGTACCGGTGACGACGATTCGGGCCGGACTGATCATCGGTCCGGAAGGCTCGTCGTTCCCGATTCTCGCGAAACTCGTCAAACGGTTGCCGGTCATGATTCTCCCGAACTGGACGAAGACGGAGACGCATCCAATCGACCTGCGTGAAGCCGTCCAAGCGCTCATCTCGGTCGTCGGGGCCGAAGCGTTGTACGACCACCATATCGATATCGGCGGTCCGGAAGTGATGACGTATCGCAAGATGATTGAAGATACGGCTGACGTCATGGGCAAACGTCGCGTCATGATCGACTTCCCGTTCCCGACGATCAAGCTGTCCCGCCTTTGGGTCATGGCTGTGACGGGTGAACCGAAAGACACTGTCTATCCGCTCGTCGAGAGCATGGGCCACGCCATGGTCGCGAAAGACACGACCGGCGTCAAGCAAGGAGAGATCCCGTTCAAGGAAGCGGTCGAGCACGCACTCGAAGAAGAGGAGAAACAGAACTCAGGAGGCGGCAAGAAGAAAAAAGCACCGCAACAGTATACCGTCCGCTCGATTCAACGGTTCGGTCTGCCGGAGAACAAGTCGGCGCTATGGATGGCCGACACGTATTTCGAGTGGCTCGGCCGGCTCGCGTACCCGCTCATCCAGACGACGAAAGAGGACGATGACTGGGAGGTCGCGCTCCTCCGACCGTCACTCGTCGCACTCCATCTGTCGCTCGAAGATGAGGCGACGGATGACATGGCGTCCTATTCCATCGACGGCGGCATGTTCGCGAAGTTGAGTGAGGACGACAAGACAGGCCGGCTCGAGTTCAGACGGCTCCCCGAGTCGGAAGAAGGGCTCGTCGCCATCCATGAGTTCGTACCGGCGTTGCCGTGGTGGTTCTATACGAAGACGCAGGCGAAAGCCCACCTTGTCGTCATGTGGCTGTTCGGCCGTCACGTCCGTCTGCTTGGGGAAGATGCGGATGAGGGCGATCAAGTCGTCGAGGCACCGACGAATTAAATAAGGCGCAACCATTGTGTGATGGTTGCGCCTTATTGCTCTGTCTTTTATTACGTAATGAATACTGTCCGCTTTTCTCTCATTTTTCATTTACTACGTGACGGTTCAAGTGCTGATTTATTAAATCATGCAGTATTCGGTTCTCTGACTCATTCAGTGCAGGGTTACTTTTAGGCACGATAATCGCTTCGGCTTCTTCATAATATAGGTAAAGGTTTTTACCGTCTTCACCCATCATTTTAATCGATTCCCAAGCAATCTGTGTAGTTGTATTCATCTTTTCACGAATGACGGTAAGGTCGATAAACGTTTCATGTATGTGCAAAATGACATCATGTGGCCACCGTTTATCGTTCCTCAGCATGAACTTGAGTTGTAACCCTATAGCAAAGGCGTAAAACTTTTTAACAGGGCGTATCATTAGCGCTGCAAGAATGATGCCTATGAAGATTGGTAAGAGTTGATACGAAGTAAATGACATCAAGTATGCCGATTGAGGTAATACGAGAATGGAAACTATGATTCCAGATAAAAATACCATTGCCGTTAATAATACAAACAGAATGTTAGCTTTTATTCGATGAATTTTTCCTCTTTTTACATAGTCTTTTTGTAACGCCATAAAATCTTCAAATGATATTTGATACTCTACACCCATCGATCTATTCCTCATTTCTGTGGGACATTCAACTATCTACCTTTGAACTATGATTTAAACGTTGAACTATTGAATCAAGAAGCGCTCTATTTTCTGATTCATTTAATGGAGAAATCATTTTTGGGATAATGATGGCTTCGTTCGTTTCATAGTATAAAAAGAAGTGATGGTCGTCTTCGCCAACAACCTTAATGGACTCCCATGCCACATCGGTTTTTTTAATCCCACTGATATAAGATGAAGTTACGTGAATCCCAGTTTCATGAAGGTGCAACGTCACATCGCGTGGCCATCGCTTATCATTTTTATAAGCCGATTTAAGTTTGCGAAGCGTGACGAAATCGTAATACTTTCCTATAAGTGATCTCATTAAAATGACGGGGATGATGGCTAAACACACTACAATAAGCTTAAATGTGTTCTCCGAATTCAGATAGAGCGTATAAAAATAGAGAGACATCGGCAATATGATATGAAGAACGATAAAGCCGAGCAAAAAGACCATCATGGCGAGTGCGACAGTTGTAATATTGTATCTAGCTTTATGATGCTCGCTTCTCTTTAACGAGTCTTTCTGTAACGCCATAAAATCTTCGAAAGTCAGTTGATACTTTGTATTCATCGTGTCATCCCTCATTTTCTAAGTAACGCTGTATACGTTTTTTAGTACCATTCACATAGTGAATGGATTTGTTGCCATTACGACTTACTTCTTTTTATGTGTTTCACTTTAAAGCAACAATAACAAAGTGTTTACTGTAATTTCCAATAAAGTTACTTTGGTCGTTCGAGTCAAGGTAATATGCTAAATAGAATGGAACAATGGAGGATTGAACATGGCGATGACGATTCAACAAAGGACCCAAGAAAAACGAATCAAGGCGTTCCGACATGCTGGTGTCACCGAACCCATTTTTCTTGGTGAAGGTGCGTGGCATGACGCATGGAAAGTGTCAAAAGACGGTCACGAACTGGTGTTGCGGATTCCGAAAGAAGTCGCTTACGGAAAGCCTGTTGTATTTGACTATGACGCACTGATGGCAGAGTATGCCGCTACGAAATTGTATTATCAGTCCGTGAATCGCGCGGTTCAAGGAGCTGCTCCAAATTTTTTTGAATTCTACGTGTCTGCTGAGTTCACGTATACGTTAGAGTCATTCGGGGGTGCCCCTCTTTCTTTACATACGATGACGAAAGAACAAGCTTCACAGGTGGGGGCTCAGGTCGGGGAGATTTATCGAAAAACCGATCAAGTCCGACACGATGTCGAGGGGTTAGGTTATTTGATGTGGACGGACGAGAAGAAATTACACGGCAGTTTGAACAGGGACATTCACACGTTGATCCGGGAAGAAAGTACGGAGCACTTGGCAGACTACAAAACGTTAAGCGCCGCGTATCCCGAGTTTAAAGATGATGTAGTCGAACAAATGCTCAACGCGGCGACAGCACTTCGCAACGATCAAATCAGCGTCCCGAGTCTCGTCAATCAAGATGCGTCTCCCGAAAATATTTTATTGCAAGAGAATCGCGTCTGTTTGATTGATCCTTATCCGATCGCGAGGCATGGCTGGCAATTTCATGAACTTATACGAGACCTTTTTTGTCGCCCTGTCACAAACGGAACGCTATCAGAGGCATCGATTTGATTTGTGTGAAGCACAATTAAAAGGAATAGCAGAAGGGTTCCTTGCAGGCTACAGCGACGGGAATCCGTCAATCGTTCGAGAAGTGAGAGGGGAACAGTTGCTCCAATTACTCGAGACGGCTTACCTTCACCATCAGCTGTTACGTCAAGAAGAATTGGCACGGGAGGATACGATTCGTTATGGAAGCAAGGAAGCCATCACAACCCGGCTGTTCGGATTATGTCACGCACTGAAACAGTTCGCCACCTCTCGATTGAGTGAGCTATGAATTTGTTGTTGTACCCCGGTCACTCTTCGACGCATCCATCGTGATGCGTCTTTGTTTTGTCCATTATGTTAACGTTTCGCCAGAGTCGTTTACAAAGAATACATACAGGCGTAAACTGAACTCGTTTTCGACATCATGGAAAGAAGGAATGCAAGAATGGACAACTTCATGACACCACGCCAAAGATGGCAAAAAGACATCTCGGCCGGGATCACCGTCGGGGTCGTCGCGGTGCCGCTCGCGATGGCGTTCGCGATCGCCTCGGGCGTCGGACCGGTGTACGGCTTGTACACGGCCATCATCGCCGGGATTATCGTCAGCCTGTTCGGGGGCTCGACGTTCCAAATCGCCGGACCGACCGGCGCCTTTATTCCGATCGTCTCGGGCGTCATGCTCGCACACGGCTACGAAGGGTTGCTCGTGACGACGTTCCTCGCGGGGATCCTGTTATTCCTCATGAGCGTGCTCCGCGTCGGACGGCTCATCCGTTTCATGCCGCGCGCCGTCACGATCGGGTTCACGGCCGGGATTGCCGTCGTCATCTTCGTCGACCAACTCGATGAACTGTTCGGCATCACGTTCGAGAAGGCGCCGCACTTCCACGAGAACTTCCTTCAGCTCGTGACGTCATTACCGGAGGCGAGTCTTTGGCCCGTCTTCATTGCCGCCATCGGTTTCTTGACGCTCTGGCTCGTGCCGAAGCTGCCTGTCAAGTTGCCACTCCTGTTGATGGCGATGCTCGTGCCTACGTTCGTCAGCCTCGTCATTCCCGGGAAAGTCGCGACGATCGGCAGCGCCTATGGCGGTATCCCGAGCGGATTGCCTGACTTCAACTGGCTCGCCATCGACCTCGATTTGATTGCGACGTTGCTTCCATCGGCTTTCGCCATCGCCTTCCTCGGGGCGCTCGAATCGCTATTGTCGGGTGCGGTCGCGGACGGGATGGCTGGCACGAAGATGAACCCGGACAAGGAACTGTTCGGGCAAGGGCTTGCCAACGTCGTCGTCCCGTTCTTCGGCGGGATTCCAGCGACGGGCGCCATCGCCCGGACGGCGACGAACATCCAAGCTGGTGCCGTCAGTCGTCGTGCCGGCGTTATTCACGGTTTGACGGTGCTCCTCGCCGTGCTCGTGTTGGCACCGCTCGCGAGCTACGTCCCGCTGGCCGCACTTGCCCCGATCTTGATGCGCGTCGCTTGGAACATGTCGGAGCGGCACCACGTCTTCGAGATGCTCAAGCATCGGTCGGCCGAGTCGCTCGTTTTGCTCGTCACGCTCGGGCTGACCGTGTTCGTCGACCTCGTCGTCGCCGTCGAGGTCGGGGTCATCTGTGCGCTCGCCTTGTTCGCGAAACGGATGGCCGATACGATTGACGTCCGCGAACAGACGGAACGGTACGTGACGCGCGACGGTCAAGTCGTCTTCAGTGTCGAGGGTCCGCTCTTCTTCGGGGCAATCGAGATGTTCGAGCACGTATTGCATCATATCCATGACGAGCCTGACGTGTTCATCTTCAACTTCCACCGTTGTCCGGTCATCGATGTGACGGCCGTCGAAGAGATTCGCCGCGTCGTCCGGGAGTTAAAGGTGGCCGACCGTCGTGTCGTCTTCGCGCACTTATCGGCACCCGTGCGGCAGACGCTCACGCATTACGGCGTGCTCGATCATGTCGACACGTTCGAGACGACACAGGAAGCGATTGACGCGTCTTAACGGACGGACAGAATCTGACCGAACGGGATGCGGCGCACGTCCGTGGCGAACAGCTCGACTTCACGCTCGGCGTAATAGATGGCGTGGACGTAGCCGCGCACCGTATGGGTCATGCCGTTGTCGAACAGCGTTAGCTCGACGGCGTCTCCTTCCCGGATGGCGCGTTCGAGCTCGGTTTGCCACAAATAGAGCAACTGCTCATCCAAGTCGGGCAGCTCGATCTTTTGGACGTGGGCGTAATATTTCTTCAGGAGCGCCACGTGCTCGGGCATGAGGAACGGGCTCCATTTCAATTCACCGCGGTCTTTGTAGCGGGTCTGGCTCATGACGATTCACCTCCTTGTTTATGTCCACCGATTAACCGCTGGCGGGTACGGAGCGGACTGTCTTTCAATAGGCTCGATGCCGGGCGGATCGTGCCGCGGCCGAAGCGGACGTTCAAGCTATCGACGAGGTCGAGGAAGTCGAACCGGCGCGCCCGGGCCCACTCATCCTCGAAAAAGGAGAGCTGGACGTGGTCGCTCCTTGGCTCGAGTTTCCCGAGGGCGACCGAGACGTACCGGACGGCCTCCGTCTCGTCCCACGCGTCGAGAAAAAGCGTCAACAACACCGGCAAGAACTCGCGCTCGTCCGCTGTGAAGCGGGCGAGCTTTTTTTGTTTGCTGAAGCCGCGCCGCTCGCTCGTCCGAGTGTAACGGACACCGAGATGGATGCTGCCGCCGACGAGTCCGGCCTGCCGCGTCCGCATCCCGACCTCGACGGCGATGGCCTGCAGGACGAGCCGAATGGCCACATACGTCGTATAGTCCTTCATGAGCGTGATACCGTGGCCGATCGTCCGAGGGCGTTGCCGTTTCGCCCCGAACAAAGAGCTCGGCGGGAGGATCGTCGGTGACTCGTCGATGCCCCAGGCGTGATGCCACAGCTCGGCGCCGATGACGCCGAACTTCTCATGGAGCGTCTCGAGCGGATAGCGGGCGAGGTCACCAATCGTGTCGATGCCGAGCCGATGGAGATGGACTTCCATCTTCGCGCCGACGCCCCACATCTTGCCGATCGGGGCCGGGTGGATTAATCGTTCGACGTCATGGAGGAAACAGCTGGCGACACCCGTCTTCTTCCCATGCAAGTCGAGGACGAGCTTGGCGAGGACGTTGTTCGGCCCGATGCCGATCGTGACGGGGATGCCGGTATAGCGGAACACGGTCGAGCGGATGAGGCGGGCGACGTGCGCATCGTTCCCGAACAGGCGCTCCGTCCCGGTCAAGTCGACGAGCGTCTCATCGATCGAGTAGACGCGGATTGCCTCCGGGGGTGCGAACTGATGCAGGATATGGACGATTTGCACGGACACGTTCAAATAGTGGCTCATCCGGGCCTCGGCGTAGATGACGTGCCGCCGCTCGTGCCACGGCAAGCGGTCGATGTGGAAGCGCCGGGACCCGGTCTTGATGCCGAGCTGCTTCATCGGCGGTGTCGCGGCGAGGACGAGGGCACCGTGGTCCTGCAGGTTCGATAAGACGACGAGCTTCGTCTTGTACGGGTTCAACTTGCGGGCGGCGCACTCGCAACTGGCGTAGAACGAGACGCTGTCGATACAAAAAATCCGACGTCGCATAGCCACCTCTCCTTTTTTGCGAACAAACGTTCTGTTTTTTTCATCGTATCACGGTCTCACGCCGTCTCAAATAGAAAAATGAAAAGAAATTTGAAAGAAGTAAAAAAAAGGGTGAAATGCATGATGAAATTCCAACTTTTTGGGATTTACCGAAATAATAAAGCGAGGGAGAAACAAAATCCGGTATAATGGGAGGGTAGCTAGACAAATATGGTTTCGGACGATGGAGGCTATCCTGTGATTGATTTTGTGAAGCAATTGACCAATGATCAGGCACGATGATTGAAAACCTATAAGAAACAAGTCGAACGCATCAACGCGTACGAGGAGACGATGCAAGCATTGGACGATGCAGCGCTTCGCCAGTACGCGCTCGAATTGAAACAGCGGCTCACGGACGGTGCGGACGTCCGCGCCATCACGGAGGAAGGGTTCGCCCTCGTCCGCGAGGCATCGGTCCGCACGATCGGGCTCCGTCACTATGACGTCCAGCTCATCGGAGATCTCGCGCTCCTCGAAGGGAATATTGCGGAGATGCTGACCGGGGAAGGGAAGACGCTCGTCGCGGCATTGCCTGCGTTCGTCAAGGCGCTTGAAGGGAAAGGCGTCCATGTCATCACGGTGAACGACTATTTGGCGCAACGTGACGCCGAACAGATCGGGAAGATTCACACGTTCCTCGGCCTCACGGTCGGACTGAACGTACCGGAGATGGAGCTTCCTGACAAACAAGCGGCATATGCGGCCGACATTACATACGGGGTCGGGACTGAGTTCGGGTTCGACTATCTTCGGGACCATTTGGTCGGCTCGCCGGAAGAACGCGTGCAGCGTCCGTTCCATTTCGCCTTGCTCGATGAAGTCGACAGCGTCTTAATCGACGAGGCGAAGACGCCGCTCATCATCGCCCAGAAGGACGAGTCAAACGTCCGCTTGAAACGGCTCGCCCAAGCCGTGTTCGGTCAATTGACGGAAGACGACTATACGGTCGACCTCGAGGCGCGCGCCGTCATGTTCTCGGATCAGGGCATCGAGAAAATCGAGGCGTTGTTCTCGGTCGATAACTTGTTCTCCGCCGAGCACCACGTCCTCTATCACTACATGATGCAGGCGCTCCGGGCGAACGTGTTGTTCGAGCGGGACGTCGACTATATCGTCCAAGAAGGCAAGATCGAGTTGATCGATTTGTTCACGGGCCGGGTCATGGAAGGACGCAGTCTGTCGGAAGGCCTCCATCAGGCGCTCGAGGCGAAAGAACAGCTCGACATCACCGAAGAGAATAAGACGACGGCCGAGATCACGATTCAACACTACTTCCGGATGTATCCGCTCCTCGGTGGCATGACGGGTACGGCGCAGACGTCACGCGAAGAGTTCATGAAGACGTATCAGATGGACGTCGTCCAAGTGCCGACGAACCGGCCGCGTCTGCGTGAAGACTTGCCGGACCGCGTCTTTGACACGATCGCCCATAAATATGCGGCGGTCGGACAAGAAGTGGCGGCCATTCACGCGACGGGACAACCGATCTTAATCGGGACGACATCGATTGCCCAGTCGGAGGCCTTCAGCGAACAGCTCGAGCGACAAGGCATCAAGCATGAGCTGTTGAACGCGAAGACGGTCGCCCAAGAAGCCGAGATCATCGCCGAGGCTGGACGCCTCGGCACGTGACGATTGCGACGAACATGGCTGGACGCGGGACCGACATCGTCTTAGACGAGACGGCGCGCGAGCGCGGCGGTTTGTACGTCATCGGGACGGAACGTCACGAGTCGCTCCGCGTCGACAACCAGCTCCGCGGCCGGTCGGGGCGCCAAGGCGACCCGGGCATGTCACGTTTCTTCGTCTCGCTCGAGGATGACCTCGTCAAACGGTACGCCGCCGAGCGATTGAAACGGGTCGAACACAAACTGAAGCCGGACGAGCACGGGGAGATTCGCCACAAGGAAGCCGGCGATATCATCGAATACGCCCAGACGACGATTGAAGGCGTCGGTGTCTCGGTCCGCGACTACATGTTCAAACTCGACGACGTCTTGAACGAGCAGCGCCGCATCATCTATACGATCCGTGACGAGGCGGTCGACGCCAACGCGACGGCCATCTTGAACAACGTGCTCGCGATGATGCGCCTCGCGCTCGAAGAGACGCTCGACCGCCACATCGATGCCGAGCTCGTGCCGGAGGAGTGGGCGAAAGATGCCTTGCTCGAGGACTATGTCTATTTGACACAACAGACACTGCCATGGCCGGAGACGGTCGGAGATAAAGACGAGTTGAAACAAGAGGTCGCACCATGGATCGACGGGATCATCGAGACGGCGCAAGAGCGCATCGAAGGGTACCCGGAAGTCATCGCCTTCGCCCGTCAACAGTTGCTCAGCCATCTCGATGATCCGCTGGACGAACCATTTGACGACGATGAACGCCTTGAAAGAAGGGATCGGGCTCCGCAGCTACGGCCAGGAAGACCCGAGCCGTCAGTTCGGCAAGGAAGGGCTCGAGATTTTCCAAGAGACGTATCTCGACATCGCCCGCGACGTGACGATTCAACTGTGCCAGTTAGACCTATACTTTGCGCAACGGGAAGAGGAGGGGCTGTGACATGTTCGGACTGTTGAAACGAAAGAAAGTTGAGACGGTGATCCGTCAAGATGACGAGCGGACGCTCCGCCTCGTGTTCGATGAAGGAATGGACATTTCGAAAGAAGATGAGTACGTGTTCCGTTATCATGCGACGACGTTGCCACCGCTCGCGGATAATCAGTTGTCGATCGAACTGCTCAGTGCGACGAAGAACCCGGGCGGTCTGTCCGTGGTCGCCTTGTTCCGCAACACGGTCGCGACCGAGTTCTCGCTCGACGAGATTCCGGTGCTCTTGTTGAACGAACGCCGCGAACCGCTCGGCCAGAAGATGCTCAGCCGGATGGACTTGCCGTCGTTCGAGGCGATGACGAGCAAGCCCGTCTATCTCGACTTCTTTGAGGAGGAACTGTTCACCGATGTCGACGACCTCGATACCGAGTCGATTCAGCTCGCCTTCCAAATGAACCCGACGGCACCGCTCCAAGACGTGACGGACAGTGAGCGCGATGCGTTCCCGGACGTGGCATGGCATCGCCTGAAACGGATGAACATCCTCAGCCGACCGGTCGCCGAAGGCCAGTTCGATTTGTTGCTCGTCCATCTCGACGTGACCGACACGGAGATTGGGGCCTCGCTCCTCGTCCGGAACGGTTATGCCGAGCAGGCGCTCCAAATCCCACGCCTCCCGCTCGAGCTGATGCAACGGGACGAGGTCGTCGGCTGGGCCGACGCCGTGCTCGCCGAGCCGATTTTACCGAAACACGACTATCCGCTCCACGTCCGCTTTAAGCGGCCGGAAGGCGAGAGCAACGGACCGATCTCGATTCGAATCCGTTCGTGACGATATGACCATCCCTGACACACGTCGGGGATGGTTTTTAATGCTTGTGCGAAATTTATTTTTATATGGATACCACATTAAAATAAGCGCCATAAAATCATTTGAAATTGTATTAAAGATGATTAAGTCTAAAATTAAAAATCCTCTAATGTGAGAAATTTCATAAATAATAGTCATCAAATTTTCAATGAATAATTTGAAAAAACGGGAATATAAGAACTAATGTTCTATAAAAATAAGAGAAAGGAGGATTAAGAATGAGTCAAAAACTAACCGTAAATATCAAATTAAATCCATCAAAAGAGCAAGAGTCTAGTTTAAACGAGATGAGTCGTTTATATGTTGACACTGTTAATATGCTAGTAGCAGAAATGGTAGAAGTGAAATTAATTTTAAAAAAAACAAGTAAAGATGTAAAAGTGATATTGCCGAGCGTTGTAAAAAATCAAGCCATACGTGATGCACAAAGTTTGTTCTATAAAGCTAAGAAGAAAAAATTTGAAAATGTTTCAATTCTTAAAAAGCCTATCTGTTTTTGGAACAATCAAAGTTATACTTTTGACTGTGATTATATTTATATTCCCATTATATTGGACGGTAAAGTCAAAAGAGCAGCAATTCAAGCGCACATGATCGATAAAGATGATCGTAATTTTTCGTTGTTAAAACATAAACTAGGTGCATTACGCATTACTCAAAAGTCTAATAAGTGGATTGCCCAAATCGCGATTACTGTTCCAACTGTGGAAAAGAATGACGGAAAGATTATGGGTGTTGACTTAGGATTAAAAGTACCAGCTGTAGCTATCACTGACTGTGGCAAGCCGAAATTT
The DNA here is from genome assembly GCF_004336985.1 of Exiguobacterium sp. SL-9. Classification (GTDB taxonomy): domain Bacteria; phylum Bacillota; class Bacilli; order Exiguobacteriales; family Exiguobacteriaceae; genus Exiguobacterium. Next base: position 464,389 of record NZ_SJUO01000002.1, on the reverse strand, counting down.
TTCGGGAATGGCCGTGAAAATAAATATATGAGGAGGATGTTTCAATCTACAAGAAAAGAATTGAGCAGAAATAAGAAAGTTAAAGCTGTTAAAAACCTAGGTAACAAGGAACAGCGATGGATGAGAGACAAGGACCATAAAATAAGTAGAAAAATTGTTGAATTTGCAAAAGTAAATGATGTTTCTGTCATTCGATTAGAGAAACTAACGAAACTTAGACAGACGGCAAGAACAAGCCGTAAAAACACAAAAAATCTGCACACTTGGTCATTTTATCGATTATCGAAGTACATTGAATACAAAGCAAAGTTGGATGGGATTAAGATAGAATATGTTAATCCTGCCTATACATCACAAATGTGTCCTTCTTGTGGTAAAAAAAATAAGGCAAAAGACCGAGTATATTCATGTTCGTGCGGGTTGAAAAAACACAGAGATTTGATTGGTGCAATGAATATAAGGTGGGCACCTGTGGTGGATGGTAATAGTCCATCAGCCTGAGAGTCTATTAGACCTGTCTCAGGAGGGGTGATGGCACACCCTTATCTCAAGGTCTGGACAAAACAGAAATGGCCTGAGTCCAATGTGATGCTTGAGAATTCTACAACCTTTCTAATGAATAAAGTCGTAGAAATGCCAAATACGAACATCACGAATAATAATTGCTGAAATAATTGTTCTGGATAGAGACGGCGTCCGATAGGGCGCCGTTTTTTGACGCTCGAAAACGTGTCAAAAAAGTGAACGAAACCCCTTACAAAATTTTGGGAACTTCTGTATAATCAGTCGCGTAAGCGTTTACATTATACATGTAAAACAACGGGATTCATTTTTCGGGACCGACGGGGATTGGCTACATATGTACAAAAGGGGACAGCACACATGATTACATTCTTTATCGCCTTGGCGATTCTATTCGTCGGGTACAAAGTGTACGGCAGCTACGTCGAGAAGACGTTCGGCATCAAGGAAGAACGGATGACGCCCGCCTACGCGTCACAGGATGGTATCGACTACGTGCCGATGGGGAAGAAACGGAACTCGATGATTCAGCTGTTGAACATCGCCGGCGTCGGCCCGATTTTCGGCCCGATCATGGGAGCGCTCTACGGCCCGGTCGCGTTCCTGTGGATCGTCTTCGGATCGATCTTCGCCGGAGCGGTGCACGACTATTTGACGGGCATGATCTCGCTCCGTAACAACGGGGCGCATTTGCCGCAACTCGCTGAGAAGTTCCTCGGCCGTTCGCTCCGCCACGTCGTCAACGGTTTCGCCCTGCTTCTTTTGCTTTTGGTCGGGACGGTGTTCGTCACGTCACCGAGTAACATGATCAACAACTTGTTCGACGGCAACGCGACGACGCTCACGATTGTCATCTTCGCCGTATTCGCCTACTACATCTTGGCGACGCTCCTCCCGGTCGATAAGATTATCGGCCGCATCTACCCGTTCTTCGGGGCGCTCCTCATGATTAGCGCCATCGGGATCGCCGTCAGCCTGTTCGCGCAAGGCTACAAGATTCCAGAGATGACACTCACGAACATGCATCCGGACGGCTTGCCGATTTGGCCGCTCCTCTTCTTCACGATCTCGTGTGGGGCGCTCTCAGGCTTCCACGCCACGCAGTCGCCAATCATCTCGCGGACGACGATGAAAGAGAGCAACGGCCGTGAAATCTTCTACGGCATGATGATCGTCGAAGCGGTCATCGCCATGATTTGGGCCGGGGCCGCCATGGCCATCTTCGAGCCGGGTGAATTGCTCGGATTGATTCAAACCGGTACGCCGGCACTCGTCGTCCAAGAAGTGGCGACACTCATGCTCGGCAGCATCGGCGGAACACTCGCCATCCTCGGCGTCATCGTCTTACCGATCACGTCAGGCGACACGGCGTTCCGTAGCGCACGGATGATTATCGCCGACTACATGAAAGTCGCACAGAAGAAGTTCTCGTCACGCCTTTGGATCGCGCTTCCGCTCTTCGCGATCTCGTACGTGCTCACGAACATGGACTTCCAAATGCTCTGGCAATACTTCAACTGGGCCAACCAGACGACGGCGGTCATCGCCTTGTTCGTCGGGGCGATGTACCTCTACATCAAAGGGCGCAACCACTATATTGCGCTCATCCCTGGCACGTTCATGTTATATGCCGTCTGGTTCTACATTTTGACGGCACCGATCGGCTTCAAGATGGATGGGGTCATCCCGTACGTCATCGCTACGATCGGGACAATCACGTTGCTCGTCTTGTTCCACATGCGCGCCAAAGCGATGCGGGCACAAAATATGGAATGTGACGTCCCGGTGAAGGAAGTCGCATAATCCAAAAACATGGGTCGTTTCGGCCCATGTTTTTGTTTGCGTTGAAATCGGGAAATGACCATACTAGAGGAATAGATTTGAAAGGTGGGACCTGAATGGATCAAGAGAAGCTAAAAGACATGCTCCATGCCGATACGCTCGGGGAAGAGATTGCGAGTGCCATCACCCATGGCCTCGGGGTCATCTTCAGCATCGTCGCGCTCGTCTTGCTTGTCATGACGGCAACGGAGACGGGCAGTACAGGCAACGTCATCGCGGTGAGCGTGTTCGGGGCATCGATGATTTTACTGTACCTATTCTCGACGCTCATGCATGCGATTCCGCATCCACGCGCGAAACGCGTACTCCAAGTGTTCGATCACGCTGGGATTTACTTACTCATTGCCGGGAGTTATACGCCATTCGCGCTCGTGTCACTCAAAGGGACGCTCGGTTGGACGTTGTTCGGTATCGTTTGGGGCGTTGCTGTGCTAGGGATCGTCTGGAAGTTGTTCTCGACGGGGAAATACATGTGGGTGTCGAACGTGACCTACCTCGGTCTCGGTTGGATTTGTTTAATCGCCATCCGTCCATTGTACGAGTCGCTCGGTCATAATGGTTTCATGTTGCTCCTCGCCGGCGGGATCGCCTATTCGGTCGGGATCATCTTCTACGTATGGCAGAAACTGCCGTTCAACCATGCGATTTGGCACCTGTTCGTCCTAGCGGGGAGCGTGTTCGTTTTCCTCAGTATTTTGCTCTATGTGGCACCGAATACAGGCCTTTGAAACGGACGTCCGACGGGGCGTCTATTTTTTATAAAGATAAGGAAATGAAATGCTGAAAACGATTACAAAATTACAGACGAATGGACGTTTGTATGTCATAATAATTTCAGACATCGTCATAGAGATAGATGGGTGTAAACGTAAGGGGGAAAATCAGATGGAAAAAGTGTTGCGCGATGGATTTATCTACATGTCTCAAAACAAAACACTCAACAGTTTGGCTAAAAAATACGGGCTTCGGTTCGGAGCTTCGCGCTTTGTGGCGGGGGAAGACTTCAAGACGTCGGTGCCGACGATTCGCGAATTGAATGCGAAAGGGCTATCGGTCACGGTCGACCATTTAGGGGAGTTCATCACGACGGTCGCGGAAGCGAACGAGAACCGTGATGAGATCATCCGAGCGATTGAAATTATGGCCGAAGAGCAGCTCGACGCCTACATGTCGCTCAAGCTGACGTCGCTCGGGTTCGACATCTCGGACGAGTTGATTGAAGACAATATGCGTCAAATCTTGACGACGGCGAAAGAAGTTGGTGTCTTCGTCGCCATCGATATGGAGGACGAGGCACGCTGTGAGAAAACGCTCGACTTGTTCAAAACGTTGAAAGCGGACTTCGACGGCCTCGGGACGGTCATCCAGTCATATTTGTACCGCTCGGAAGATGATATCAACCATCTCGCACCACTCAAGCCGAACCTTCGCATCGTCAAAGGAGCTTACAAGGAACCGGCGACCGTCGCTTTCCCCGAAAAGGAAGACGTCGACCACAACTACTTGAAGCTCGTCAAACTCCATCTGGCGAACGGGAACTACGCCTCTATCGCAACACATGACGACCACATGATCGATGCGGTCATCGAGCATGTGAAACTGAACAACATCCCACTCGACCAGTTCGAGTTCCAAATGCTATATGGCATCCGGGTCGAGCGTCAACTCGAGCTCGTCCGCCAAGGTTACAAAGTCCGCGTCTACGTGCCATACGGCCGTGATTGGTACGGCTACTTCATGCGCCGCCTCGCGGAACGTCCGGCGAACGTCGCGTTCGTCTTAAAAGGAATGGTCAAGAAATAAGCAAAGCACGAACGTCCGTCGAGGGCGTTCGTGCTTTTTTGATGTATGTTCTGTTATTTGATGATGTCGCCCATATAGGTTGTTCTGGACTCATGCTTGTTTCTCTGCCTAATAACCAGCGGGTCTGTTTGTTAAAAAAGCTGTGCCATGGTTCAATTCTTTATTCTTCTTCATCTTTATCTACCCAAAAATCTGGACCGATTTGATCGGATAGCCAAAAGAAAAGCTCTTGGTGTTCTTCTGGGTGCACTTCACCCAGCGCGCCTGGATTAAATAGATATTGTTTATTTTGAATGAAGTCTCTTCGGATGAAATCAGCCATATGGTACGGACCATATCCGTAGGAAGTATTTACGTCAGGGGAAGGGGGATTCTCCATCCGAATGTACATATGTGTTTGCGCTAAAAACGTAAACATTCGCGCGAGGGCGAGGTAGCCTTCCGCGTTGCCGATGAAATTGACGCCAGCTGCGTTCAAGTTGATTTCCATCTTGGCATCATGGTCAAAGTGAGGATCGAACTCTAAAATGTCTTCGTTGTACTCTTCTTCATACTCGTCGTCATAATGCTGCTCATTCATAGAATTCCCTCCATATACTAAAGTCATCCGTTTATCGGTGTCGCTAGATGTTTTTCAAGTATCCGATCGATTTCACTTTGTTCGACTTCCGTGATTCCGTCTCTTGCCTTAGGAATGATCAAGGCTTCATCTTCTTCGTAATACAGGAAACGATGTGTCTCATCCTCATTCACTTTGAAAATAGATGTCCAAGGGACTTGCGTCGTTCGACTGACTTTACCACGAACGACATGCATCTCGACATGGGTGTCATTAAAGTGGAGCGTGATGTCTTTTGGCCAAATGTTATGTTTTTTTAGTTGCTGCCGAGATATCCAAATGACGAATGGGCCGTGCAAATCCTTTAGGAGTGGCCTGAGTAACAGCGTGAACAAAATCCCGACACCTACTGGGAGTAAATAAAATAAAACAGGAGACTCGGGGCGAGGTAAGACAAAGGCCGTAAGCACATAGCCGAGAGCGAACGTAGGGATCATCATAATGAACAGCCATAGTTTACGATTTCGTTGATATAGGTTTGAATGGTGACTCAAATCATTATGAAATGATAGAAAGTCTTCAAGTGTCATTTTATATGTGGTGACCATTTGCTACTCCTTTCTGAGTTAAATCATAGTCTTGCTCATCCATTGCCTTCCATACAGACGTAGAATCACGTCGAACTCTTGATGCAATAGGCGATTAGAATGAGATGCTCAAATGTTTTTGCAGCAAGTCGTTGATTTTAGCTTGTTCAGTCTCACTGAGCGCTTTGTTTTGCTTCGGGACAATAATCGCTTCCCTTACTTCAAGGTATAAATAATAGTTTGTCTCGTCTTCGCTCACTCGTTCGATTGCTTCCCATGCGACTTGAATCCGTTTATTTACGTGGTTATGAAGGGAGTTGACCTCGAGTCCGAACTCATTAAAATACAACGTGACGTCACGTGGCCATTTCGTATTTTGTTTCAGCACATAGCGAAATTGCAAAAGCGTCATGTTTTGGTACATTTTTTTAGAGAAGCGAAGTTGGAGAAGCACCGACAATACACTAGCACTGACGGCGAGTGCGAGAATGAGCGGGGCAGAAGAAATCGTTCGAGGCAACAAAATGATGACGAGTGCAAACCCGAGGTAAGCTGCAAGGAGCGAAAGTATGGCCGTGTAAAATCTAGAAAATCTTTTATGGTAAGGCGAAGTTCCGATGAAATTCTTTTGAAAAGCGAAAAAATCATCTTGTGTCAATCGGTAATGAATCATCCACCAATGGCTCCTTCCTTCCGTCTGAATGACGGGGTTAATGTCTGCAAACAACGCTAACATAGGATGGGTTAATTTTCCAACAAAAAGACCCAGTGACTGAACACTGGGCCTGTTGACAAGTTTATCCGTTAATGACTGTCCCGCCGTTGACGTGCATGACTTGTCCGCTGACGTACGTCGAGTCGTCGCTTGCGAGATAGACGTAAGCCGGGGCAAGTTCCGCCGGCTGACCCGGACGTTTCATCTCGGCCGAGTCACCGAACGAGGCGACTTTTTCTGCCGGGAACGTCGCCGGGATGAGCGGTGTCCAAATCGGACCTGGGGCGACGCCATTGACGCGAATCTTCTTCTCGGCCAAGTTCTTGGCGAGCGAACGCGTGAACGCCGTGATCGCGCCTTTCGTCGACGAGTAGTCGATTAATTGGTCGTTACCTTCGTACGCCGTGATCGACGTCGTATTGATGATGCTCGCACCTTCGTTTAGATACGGAAGGGCGGCTTTCGTCAAATAGAACATGCTGAAGATGTTCGTGCGGAACGTCTGCTCGAGTTGCTCGTCCGAAATATCGAGGAGCGATTCTTGCGGATGCTGCTCGGCGGCGTTATTGACGAGGATATCCAAATGTCCGAACGTCTCGAGTGCCTCTTTGACGACGTCTTGGCAGAAGGCTGAGTCGCCGATATCCCCTTGCAGCAACAGACACGCTTGGCCGAGCTCTTCGATGCGCTCTTTCGTCGCCTCGGCGTCCTCGAGCTCGTTTTGGTCTTTATAGACGATGACCGTGTTCGCGCCTTCATGGGCGAAGAAGATGGCGACCGATTTTCCGATGCCGGAATCACCACCTGTGATGATGGCCACTTTATCTTTTAATTTGTCGCTTCCTTTATACCCTTCACGCTCATAAATCGGGAACGGCTCCATCTTCGAGTCGATCCCCGGTTGATGGGCTTGCTCTTGGCCGTCCTTCTTGAACGATTCAAAATCATGTCGGTTCCCCACTGTGTTTAAACGATTCTCACTCATGTATACGTTCCCCTTTCTAAAATTGACTCTTTGTGTCTATACCACAGTGACCGATAAATAAATCGTCCTCAGTGAAATTGGAACGAATTTGAAAAATGAACGCTTGCGAATGAATTGTCATTCATTTATGATAGAAGAGTAAACACGATGGTGATTGCGATTTTTTTTACGCTTGAAATGAATCACTATTCATTCTCATTGAGGGGGGAACAATATGACGAGTCACATCGAACAATCAGCCGACCTCCGTTTGACGAGCAATATCCGTTTTGCGGTCGTCATCGGTTCAGGAGTAATGGGGGCGGGGATTGCAGCACACTTGGCGAACGCGGGGATTCGTTCGCTCATGCTCGACATCGTACCACGTGAATTGACGGCGAAAGAAGAAGCGAAAGGGCTCACGCTCGAGTCACCAGAAGTGCGGAACCGCATCGCTTCCGAGAACCGTCAGAAGCTATTGAAACAAAATCCGGCACCGCTCGCGACGGCGGAGCACTTGAACTTCATCGACGTGGGGAACTTAGAAGATGATCTCGAGCGTTTGAAGGAAGCGGACTGGGTCATCGAAGTTGTCGTCGAACGGCTCGACGTGAAACAACAGCTGTTTGAGAACATCGCACCTTACATCCGTGAAGACGCGATTCTCAGCTCGAACACGTCCGGTATCTCAATCGAGGCGATGGCGAGCGTATTGCCAGAAGGCTTGAAGACCCGTTTCCTCGGGACACACTTCTTCAACCCACCGCGTTATTTGAAACTGCTCGAACTCATCCCGACGGAGAAGACGGCGCGCCCGGTCATCGATTTCATGGCCCGCTTCGCTGAGGACCGTCTCGGGAAAGGCGTCGTCGAAGCGAAAGACACGCCGAACTTCATCGGCAACCGCATCGGCACGTACGGCCTCCTCGTCACGTTCGAAGAGATGCTCAAGCAGAACGCCTCGATCGGCGAGATGGACTCGATCACCGGACCGCTCATCGGCCGGCCAAAATCGGCGACATTCCGCACGCTCGACGTCGTCGGTATCGATACGTTCGTCCACGTCGCCGGAAACGTCTATGAGACGCTCGACGCCGGTGACGAGAAGGATACGTTCGACGTCCCTGCTGAAATGAAGACGCTCGTCGAGAAGGGTTGGATCGGTCAAAAGGCTGGACAAGGCTTCTATAAGAAGGACGGCAAAGTCATCCAGGAGCTGAATCTTGAGACGTTCGAATACGAACAATTGAAAGCGATTACAGGTCCAGAACTCGACCAAATCAAGTCGCTCCCAGGCTCGAAAGCGAAGCTGAAAGGCGCCATTTTGAACAAAGGACGCATCGGACAACTTCTCTGGCCGGTCACGGCGAAGACGCTCGTCTACTCGGCTCGCCTCACAGGTGAAATCAGTGACTCGATCGTCGCCATCGATGACGCGATGAAGTGGGGCTTCGGCTGGAAATTCGGACCGTTCGAAACGTGGGATGCACTCGGTGTCGAGAAATCGGTCGCCCGCATGAAGTCAGAAGGTTATGACGTCCCGGCGTGGATTGACGAGATGCTCGCTGCCGGACACACGACATTCTATAAGGGAGACCAGTATTACGACCAAGCGTCACATACGTATGTCGAGAAGACCGTCAACCCGAAAGAAGTGAAACTCGCACCGCTCGCCAAGTCGAACGGCATCGTGCTCGAGAACGGTGGGGCCCGCCTCATCGATATCGGCGACGACGTCGTCGCCCTCGAGTTCACGTCACCGAACAATGCAATCGGTGTCGACATTATGCAGATGATCGAACAGTCAATCGACCTCGTCGAGACCGACTTCAAAGGACTTGTCCTCGCCAACGACGGCAAGAACTTCTGTGTCGGCGCCAACCTCGCGATGATGCTCATGGAAGCGGAAGACGAGAACTGGTACGAGCTCGATTGGATCATCAACAAGTTCCAACAAGTCGTCCAGAAGATTCGCTATGCGGGTCGCCCGGTCGTCGTCGCGCCTTACGGCATGACGCTCGGCGGCGGAACCGAGATCAGTTTGCCGGCCGCACGCATGCAGACGGCGCTCGAGACGTATATGGGTCTCGTCGAAGTCGGTGTCGGCCTCATCCCAGGTGGGGGCGGGAACGTCAACACGTACCGTCGTCTGCTTGAACAGACACCGAAATCGATGCAAAACATCGAGAAGGCGGCGCAACAGACGTTCGAGAACATCGCGATGGCGAAAGTATCGAAATCGGCCTATGACGCGAAAGCGCTCGGCTATCACCGTCCGGTCGACGGCATCTCGATGAACCGCGACCACTTGACGTTCGATGCGAAACAGACAGTGCTCGGTCTCACTGACGGCTATACGGCACCGGTTCGTGAGAAGTTGCCGGTCGTCGGTCAAACGGGGAAAGCGACGCTTGAACTCGCGGCGTACGAGATGTTCTACGGTGGCTATATCTCTGAACACGATCTGAAGATCGCGAAAAAACTTGCCCACGTCATCAGCGGCGGCGATTTGGCATACGGCACGATGGTCGACGAGCAGTACTTCCTCGACATCGAGCGCGAGGCGTTCCTAAGCCTCATCGGGGAACCGAAGTCGCAGCAACGGATGCAACATATGCTCGTCAAAGGCAAGCCACTTCGGAACTGACAAAAGGGGGACTTAACAGATGAGAGAAGCAGTCATCGTGGCCGGCGCACGGACGCCGGTCGGAAAAGCAAAACGCGGTTCGTTCCGAAACGTTCGCTCGGACGAACTTGCGGGTCACGCGATTAAAGCGACGCTCGAACGGTCAGGCTACACGGGACCGATCGACGACGTCATCATGGGATGCGCCATGCCGGAAGCGGAACAAGGGATGAACATCGCCCGCTACGCGGCTGTCCGGGGCGGCTTGTCGCACGAAGTACCGGCCATCACGATCAACCGGTATTGCTCGTCCGGCCTTCAAGCAATCGCCGACGCAGCAGCGAAAATCATGATCGGCCAAGCGACGGCGGTCATCGCCGGCGGTATGGAATCGATGAGTCTCGTCCCAATGGGCGGACACGTCATCCGTCCGAACCCGACAATCATGGAGACGGCTCCGGAATACTATATGAGCATGGGCCACACGGCAGAACGTGTCGCGGCCGAATATAACATCTCGCGCGAAGACCAGGACTTGTTCGCGATCGACAGCCACCAAAAAGCGGCGGCAGCAATCGCGGGCGGTAAGTTCGAAGAAGAGATCGTCCCGGTCACGGTCGTCGAGCACGTACTCGGCGAAGACGGAAAAGTCGCAGAACGCGAACTCGTCGTCAAACATGACGAAGGCGTCCGTGCCGACTCGACGCTCGAGGCGCTTGGTAAACTGCGCCCGGCGTTCAAAATCAAAGGCTCGGTGACGGCGGGGAACGCGTCACAAGTGTCAGACGGTGCAGCGGCCGTGCTCGTCATGGAGCGTGAAGAAGCGGAACGTCAAGGCTTGAAACCGATGGCAAAATTCCTCTCGTTCGCGGTCGGCGGTGTCCGTCCGGAAGTGATGGGGATCGGCCCGGTCGTCGCCATCCCAAAAGCGCTCGAGATGGCCGGCGTGAAGTTGGAAGAAGTCGGATTGTTCGAACTGAACGAGGCGTTCGCGAGCCAATCGCTCGGCGTCATCCGTGAACTCGGCATCGACCCGTCGAAAGTGAACGTCAACGGCGGCGCGATCGCCCTCGGACATCCGCTCGGTTGCACGGGCGCGAAACTCGCGGTCTCGATCTTGCATGAGATGAAACGACGCAATGAAAAGTATGGGGTTGTGACGATGTGCATCGGTGGCGGTATGGGTGCTGCTGGCGTCTTCGAATTACTATAAGGGGGAATTGACAATGGAACGTACAGAACACGAATTGATTAAAGGCGGTAGCTTCGTCATCGACGCACTCGACGCGGATCGTTTGTTCACACCGGAAGACTTCTCAGATGAGCACAAGATGATTGGCGACACGACGGCCAGCTTCGTCGACGACCGTGTCATGCCTGTCCTTGGACGCATCGAGAAACATGAGTTCGATCTCTCGGTCGAACTGTTGAAAGAAGCGGGCGAGCTCGGCCTCCTCGGCGCGGATGTGCCAGAAGAGTACGGCGGTTATCAGCTTGATAAGATTTCGTCATCGATCATCACGGAGCGGTTCGCCAAGGCACGTTCATTCGCCCTCAGCTACGGCGCCCACGTTGGGATTGGGACACTCCCGATCGTCTTCTTCGGAACGGAAGAGCAAAAGCATAAGTACTTGCCGAAGCTCGCAACGGGCGAATGGATCGCAGCGTACGCCCTTACAGAGCCAGGCTCAGGCTCGGACGCGCTCGGTGCGAAAGCGACGGCCGTCTTGAACGAGGCCGGCACGCACTACGTGTTGAACGGGGAGAAGCAATGGATCACGAACGCCGGTTTCGCGAACGTGTTCGTCGTCTACGCGAAAATCGACGGCGACAAGTTCAGCGCCTTCATCGTCGAGCGTGATTTCAACGGTGTCTCGACAGGCGCCGAAGAGCAGAAGATGGGGATTAAAGGTTCATCGACACGGACGCTCATCTTAGAAGACGTCGAAGTCCCAGTCGACAACCTCCTCGGAGAGATCGGCAAAGGGCACGTCATCGCCTTCAACATCTTGAACGTTGGTCGTTACAAACTTGCGGTCGGTGCAGTAGGTTCGTCGAAACGTGCCTTCGATCTCTCGGTCCAATACGCGAACGAGCGCAAACAGTTCAAGACGCCGATCAGCCATTTCCCACTCATCCAAGAGAAATTGGCGACGATGGCTGCGAACATTTACGCGATGGAGAGCTCGGTTTACCGGACGGGCGGTCTATTCCAAGACAGCCTCGATGCGCTCGGTGACGACAATATGCGTGACGGCTCGAAAGTTGCCCAAGCCATCGCCGAGTATGCGATCGAGTGTTCATTGAACAAAGTGTTCGCCTCAGAGACGTTCGATTACGTCGTCGATGAAGCGGTCCAAATCCACGGCGGCTACGGCTTCATGACCGAATATGAAGTCGAGAACTTGTACCGTGACTCACGCATCAACCGCATCTTCGAAGGAACGAACGAGATCAACCGTTTGATCGTGCCGGGCACGCTCCTCAAGAAAGCGATGAAAGGCGACTTGCCACTCCTCGCCGAAGCGCAGAAGCTCCAAAAAGAGCTCATGAGCTACATGCCGCAAGAACTCGACGGTACGCCGCTCGCACGCGAGAAGATGCTTCTGTCGAACATGAAGAAAATCAACTTGATGATCGCCGGAACGGCCGTCCAGAAATATCAGCAAGACCTTCAGAACGAGCAAGAGATCCTCGCGAAGATCGCCGACATCATCAGCGCTATCTATGCGCTTGAAGCGGCCATCGCGCGGACGGAGAAAGCCATCGCCCGCACAGGCGCTGAGAAGAACCAACAGAAAGTCCGCTATACTGAGATCTTCGCCGAGCAAGTGTTCAAGCAAGTCGAACTCATGGCGAAAGAAGTGTTGTACGCGGCCGCATCGGGCGACGAGCAGCGCATGCTCTTGTCGGCGATGAAGAAGTTCAGCCGTTATCAGCCGATCAACGTCATCGGCACGAAGCGCGAAGTCGCAGCGAGCCTCATCAAAGCGAACAAGTTTATCGTGTAAGCAAGAGAAAGGGTGGACCGGACGCGGTCGACCCTTTCTTTTTATCCTACCGACACCGTACAATGGGAAAAGGAGGGGATACATATGAGAAGAGATGATTTGTTAGAACGGATGGACGCAATCGGCCGTTTGGTCGCGACAAAGGAAGGGACATTGATGTTACTCGCGCTCGGTTCGATCGGGCTCGAGACGGATCGGCTTGACGACTATTCGGACCTCGATTTCTTTTTGATTGTCGAAGACGGGTATAAGGCACGCTTCATCGACAATTTAGATTGGCTCGCCGTCGAGCCGTTGGCGTATCAGTTCCAAAATACGAAAGATGGGCATAAGGTCATGTATGAGGATGGCATTTACGCCGAGTTCGCCGTGTTCGAGATGGTGGAGATGCCTGGAATCGCCTATACGCCAGGTCGTGTCGTCTGGCAACGCGACGAGGCGCTCGATACATTCGCGACGCCGAAGGTCATCACGCATCCTTCAGACGCCGCACACCGCTATGAGGAGGCGTTGACGAACCTATACGTCGGACTGCTCCGGGAACGGCGCGGCGAACAGCTCGCCGGATTCGAACTCATTCAGGTGTCGGCCGTCAATAACGTGTTACTCGCATATGGGGAGACGAGCGACCCGTTTAATCCGACACGTCGGGTTGAGGCGAAGCATCCTGATGTGATCACGTTCCTCGAACAAGGGGTATTAGGTTATGGACGTTCCGTCGAGGCGGCTGCGGTCATCCTCGAACATATCGAAGCGCGTCATTCGGTGAACGCGGTGTTGAAGCGAGAAATCGAGCGTTTGCTTCAGGCGTGAACGGTTGATTCGGAATGTGCTACATTTATAGAAGAGGTGATGAACATGGTGACACTATATGGCTATCCGCCATGCAGTACGTGTAAAAAAGCAGAAAAGTGGTTGAAAGAGAACGGCATCGACTATACATACGTCCATATCGTCGAAGCGACACCGTCAAAAGACGAGTTGGCTGAGCTATGGAAACAGTCGGGTCTGCCGCTTAAAAAATTCTTCAATACGAGCGGACAGGTATATCGAAACGAAGGCATCAAAGATCAGTTGCCAAATCTATCAGAAGACGAACAAATCGAGCTTTTAGCGAGTAATGGTATGCTTTTGAAGCGCCCGATCGTGACAGATGGTCAAAAATCAACTGTCGGATTTTCAGAAAAGTCGTTTACAGACGTTTGGGGCGAAGTGCTATAATACTCGTGTGAGTCTAATTCATTTGAGGGGGAAGTTAAGATGAGCAAAGTACCAGCCAATCTACGTTATTCAAAAGAGCACGAATGGGTTGAAGTGAACGGAAGCGTGGCCCGCATCGGGATCACAGATTTCGCACAAAGCGAACTAGGGGATATCGTCTTTGTCGAACTTCCTGAAGTCGGCGGCACGATTTTACTCGATGAGCCATTCGGTTCGGTCGAGTCGGTCAAAACCGTTTCAGAATTGTACGCTCCCATCTCTGGGAAAATCACAGCGGTGAACGAATCACTCGCCGATTCACCAGAACTCGTCAACGAAGCACCGTTCGAAGGCGCTTGGATGATCGAAGTCGAGTTGAACGACGCGTCAGACGTCGATAAACTCATGTCAGCCGAAGAATATGAAGCGATGATTCAAGGCTAAACAAAACCCGGTTTCTCTTCATGAGAAGCCGGGTTTTGTATTATTCAAAATCGAGGCGGTAATGTTCCGGTTGAACGAGTGACGTCCGGTTGAACAGGCGGTAGAAGACAATCCCGAGTGTCACCGGGATGAGCCCGAACAGGACGATGACGAGCATGACGTTCCAAAGCGCGAAACCGCCGGGCATGAGGTGCAAGGCGTTGATCGGTCCGATGAGACCAGACACACCGAAACCGGCACTGATTGGTGTACCTTCGATCCGAAGGATGCCTGCGAGCGCTCCGAGGATGGCCGCATTGGCGAGTACGGGCAGCATCATAATCGGACGACGGACGAAGTTCGCCATTTGAATCTTCGGCGAGCCGAGGAAGTGGGCGATGGATGTTCCCGTCGCGTTCATCTGCCAGCCGGCGATGGCGAGACCGAAGCCCGCTGCGACAACGCCGAGGTTGGCCGCCCCAGCGGCGACACCAGACAGGCTGATGGCCGTGGCGATGCCGACCGTCGAGATTGGCGAGACGATGATGAGCGAGAACGCCATCGCGATCAACATGCCCATCACGATCGGCTGCAGTTCCGTCATCGTCATGATGATCGTCCCGACGTACATCGTGATTTGTGAGATGTAAGTGAGCAGGAACGCCCCGATCCCTCCGGCGACGACGATGACCGTCATCGGCAAGACGAGTACCGTGTACGTCTTCAAACGTGGCGACAGCTGCATGACAAGGAACGTCGCGAGAGCGGCCGTCACGCCGGCCGTGATGACGTCACCGATCCCGGCCATGAGGAATGCGCCTTCCTCGATGCGAATGGCGCCACTGCCGACCTGGGTGGCGATGCCGATCGTCCCGGCCTCGAGTGCCGAGCGTCCGAACTGCATGGCGACGGCGACACCGATGATGACTGGTAAGAGGCGCATCGCAATCGTCGTCGCGTCCAAGATGAACTGCAAGGACGGAACATACGGCAAGATGGCTTTCGTTAATTCACCGAGCAAAGCGCTCGGGATAAGGGCGATGAGAATGGCTAGACTGAGGCCGTTCAATACGTTCATCAAAAACTGTTTTCCGGTAAGCTTCTCTTCCGTCATTGGGGATTCACCTGTCCTTTTCTACTGGTATGCTGTTATGTACAAAAGCAATAAAGTTAATGACCATACTATGCTTCTTTCTGGCGAGCGTCAACAAGAAATGTTGAAATGTTCAGAATTTTCCATTTGAGCACAACTTTTGAACAGAGCGGTCCGCATTCATATACTAAAAGAAGAGGTGAGAACAATGATGACAGACGGATTCTTATATATATACGCTCCGATGTGCGGTACATGCGCCGTGGCGGAGCGAATGCTCTCGGTCGTCGAGGCGGTCGACCCGGAAATCCGGATTGAAAAGCGTGACGCCAACTTTATCCCGAACGAGCTCGAGGCGTATCAGGTCATGAGCGTCCCGGCACTATTAAAGCTGGAGAATGGCCAAGTTCGCGATCGGTTGTACGCGTTTCAAAACGTTCAGCACGTCCTATCTTTCGTTAAATGAGATAGGATGATGAGAATAATCTGAAAATTTTAAATAATCAGTTGACACAGAAAGTTCACGAATGATATATTCATTACAACATCTTACTTGAACACAACATAGGACGAGATTTTCCCGTCAGCAAGACGTTTTCGAACAACCGCTGCATGAGCTTACGCGATTTCAGGTGGACCGTCCCTTCGATTGTCCCCCAAAAAAATCAAGCGTCGAGGCACCGGTCGCGTAATTGCATGGTCCGTTCGAAGACCGAGTGATGATTGGGTAAAATCCCCCATATAAGGATGAATGCTCTGATCGGGCAAAAGAGGTTCATCTATGGGTTGTCCTTCCCGTGTCTCAAGGTGCTACGTTCTGTGTCATCCTCGGATGGCACCTTTTTTTATTTTTTTGCATAAAATAGTTTGACATGAAAATAATATGTCGCTATGATAAGGCTAATCAAATACGCAACCACTCTTATCAAGAGAGGCTGAGGGACTGGCCCTATGACGCCCAGCAACCGCGGAGCAATCCGAAATGGTGCTAATTCCAGCAAGGTGTAAACCTTGGAAGATGAGAGCAATCGTTGTCCGTACGATAAAGTACGCACGTTTGCTCAAACGTGCGTACTTTTTTTGTTGTCAGGAGGGAAATGGATTGATTCAACTACGCAATGTGGCCAAATGGTTCGATACGAAAAACGGTCGGGTCCAGGCGGTCGATGATGTGTCGCTTACGATTGAAAGCGGCGAAATTTTTGGAATAATCGGATATTCGGGAGCAGGGAAGTCGACGCTCATCCGGTTGCTCAACCGACTCGAGGCACCGTCAAGCGGTGAAATCGTGGTCGCCGGCAGCGAGCTGACGAAGCTCACGCCGAAGGAACTACGCGGGGTACGTAAAAACGTATCGATGGTGTTCCAACACTTCAACTTATTATGGTCGCGCACGGTCGCTGAGAACATCAGCTTCCCGCTCGAGCTCATCGGGGTACCGGCGAGCGAGCGCAAACGCCGCGTCCAAGAACTCGTCGAACTCGTCGGCCTCGCCGGACGAGAAGACAGCTATCCGTCACAACTATCGGGTGGCCAAAAGCAGCGAGTCGGGATCGCCCGCGCGCTCGCTACGAATCCAGAAGTGCTCCTCTGCGATGAAGCGACGAGCGCACTCGACCCGAAGACGACCGATTCGATTCTCGAACTGCTCGTCAGTATCAATAAGAAGCTCGGTTTGACAATCGTCCTCATCACCCATGAGATGCATGTCATTCAAAAGATTTGTCACCGTGTCGCCGTCATGGAGGCCGGGAAGGTCGTCGAGACCGGACAAGTCGCCGACGTGTTCCAACATCCGGAGCAGCCGATCACAAAAGAGTTCGTCAAACAAATTGGTGCGGTCGAGGACATGTCGCTCACGTTCGAGCATTTGAAAGCCCGTTATCCGAGCGGTCAAATCGTCAAGCTTAAATTCTTGAACGAGACGGCCGAACAACCGATTTTGTCGGAAGTGTTGAAGCAGCATGATATCGGCTTCAACATCATCGGCGGGAACGTGACACAGTCACAAGTCGGTGCCCTCGGGACATTATTCATCCAATTGATCGGAGAGCCGGCTGAAGTCGAGCGGGCCATCGCCTCAATCCGGTCACAGGCAGTGGAAGTGGAGGTAGAAAGCGATGTTTCCTAATGTAGATTGGCAAGTTATGTTGGAACAGACGTGGGAGACGCTCTATATGACGCTCGTCGCCGGAGCCGCGACATTCGTCATCGGTCTTGCCCTCGGGATGCTCCTATATGTCACGAACGAGCCACTCATGATGAAAAACCGGCCGATTTACACAATCATCAGCGCAATCGTCAACGTGTTCCGGTCAATCCCGTTCATCATTTTGATTATCTTGCTCATCCCGTTCACGTTACTCGTCGTTGGGACGATGCTCGGCTCGACGGCAGCACTGCCGGCACTGATCATCGGTGCGGCTCCGTTCTATGCGCGGATGGTCGAGCTCGCGCTTCGCGAAGTCGACCGCGGCGTCATCGAGGCGGCCGAATCGATGGGTGCGACGAAATGGCAGATTGTCTATAAAGTATTGTTCCCTGAAGCGTTGCCGGCCATCGTGTCAGGCATCACGGTCACGATCGTTGCGATCGTCGGTTACACGGCGATGGCAGGGGTCGTCGGGGGCGGGGGACTTGGTAACTTGGCGTTCCTCGAAGGATTCCAGCGTTCACAAAGCGACGTCACGTTCGTCGCGACCGTCTTAATCTTGGTCATCGTCTTCGTCATCCAGTTCATCGGCGATCGACTCGTATCCGTAATTGACAAGCGTTCCGCTTGATCGAAATAGAAAATTTGGAGGGGTTTTATAATGAAATCATGGAAAACAGTACTCGGATTGACAGCAGCTTCAGCACTCACTATTCTCGCGGCTTGCGGCGGTGGGGATTCAGAATCAGGTTCAGGCGATGACAAGACGCTCGTCGTCGGCGCGTCGAACGTCCCGCACGCTGAGATTTTAGAACACATTCAAGACGAATATGAAGAGAAGGGCTATACGCTTGAAATTAAGAAGTTCCAAGACTACGTTCTCCCGAACAAGACGCTCGCGGACGGGGAGCTCGACGCGAACTACTTCCAACACGAGCCGTACCTCGAGTCGCAAATGGCTGAAAACAAAGACTACAAATTCGCATCAGCTGGCGGTGTCCACATCGAGCCGATCGGTGTCTACTCACAAGATTACAAATCACTTGATGAGCTTCCAGAAGGTGCTGAAATCATCATGAGCTCGTCGGTCGCTGACCACGGACGGATCCTCACGATGCTCCAATCGGAAGGCTTGCTCACACTCGCGGAAGGCAAGACGACAGATGCGACGGTTGCAGATATCGTCGACAACCCGAAAAACTTGGAGTTCAAAACGGACGTCGAAGCGGCACTTCTCCCGCAAGCGTTCAACAACGGTGAAGGGGACGCGGTCCTCATTAACACGAACTATGCGATCGACGCAGGCCTCAACCCACTCGAAGACGCAATCGCCCTCGAAGGCGAAGATTCACCTTACGTCAACTTGATCGTCACACGTGAAGGCGACGAAGAAGACGAGCGCGTCAAGGCACTCCTTGAAGTCCTCACGTCAGAAGAGACACAACAATGGATCTTGGACGAGTACAAAGGTGCAGTCGTACCGGTCAAACAATAATCTCGTCAAGGCTCGGGACATCCCGGGCCTTTTTTGTTTGGAGTAGTTTTGCCTAAGTATTCGAAGTACACTATATATATGTAGAAAAAGGGGGGATCCGGATGAACATACGACACATTCATCCGCTGACGCTGGGCGTCTTGTTCGGTACATTTTTTGCCCGGCTGTCGACATTTTTTGTTATGCCATTTTTTGCGATTTATCTCGCGACGCTCGGCTTCTCGGCTAGCGTCATCGGGACGGTATTCGCCATCTCGGCGCTGTCGGGGTTATTCATGAGCTTTTTCGGGGGGACGTTGTCTGACCGGTATGGGCGCAAACAGTTGATGCTGATCGGGATCGCCTTGAATGCGGTCACGTTCACTGGCTTCGCACTTGTGACGGAATTGTTTTGGTTTTACATATTCTCGGTGCTCATGGGTGTGTCACGGTCGTTCCTCGAACCGGCGTCCCGTGCGCTCATCAGCGATACGACACAGCCGGACCAACGCGTCATCGTTTATAACGTCCGCTACTTTTTAATCAATATCGCGGCGGCGATCGGGCCGTTGCTCGCGGTCGTGTTGTCGCTGACCGGAGCGAAGAGCGCCTTCTTCGTCGTGACGGGTGTCTATGTCCTATACGGACTCGTCATCTCGACATTGTTCCGCAAGTATCCGTTCGAGGAAGGGGACGGCGTCAAAGTCCGGCCGCGCTTGACGGAAACGTTCCGTGTGTTACAACAAGATAAAACGTTCCGCTCCGTCATCATCGGCATGATCTTTGCCATCATCGGCTATAGTCAGTTCAATGCGACGTTACCGCAGTTCATCGCGTTTCATGACGGCTTCAGTGACGGCTCACGTTTGTTCGCCTACCTGTTGACGGTCAATGCGATCACCGTGCTCGTCGTCCAGTATCCGATCATGCGCTTCGGGATTCGCGTGTCACCGATCAAGTCGCTCTTTTTCGGCGTTGGGACGTTGTCGACTGGCCTTCTGCTCATCGGTTTTGCGACCGAGACGTGGGTGTTGTTCGTCGCGATGGTCATCTTTACAATCGGGGAGGTGCTCATGTTCACGATGACGGACGTGTTGACGGACGAATTGGCACCGGCTCACCTGCGCGGGACGTATTTCGGGGCGATGGGGTTGACGGCGCTCGGTCAGACGATCGGTCCTGTCATCGGCGGCGTGCTGCTCGATGGATTCGACAATGCCGCGCTACCGGTTTTTGGAAGCTTGGCCGTGTTGACGGCATGTGGGGCCTTCTTCTTCGCCGACGCCTTGAAAGAAAGGAAAGCAAGTTTGGCGTTAACCGAGGAAAAAGTTGGATAAAGTCTTGATTTCCCGATATTCTCATTCTCAACATTTAAGTTTTATTGAGAATGAATAATAAGGTGAGTCGCTTGAAATAAAAAATTGCCTAGATTAAGATTAGAATATATCTAATCTACGCCAAAAATGGCGAGAAAACGGAAGGGGTATCCGAATGTCTAACGTACCACACATGAAAATTGATGACCTCCGCGTCTCAATCGAAGGAAAAGAGATCGTCAAAGGTCTTAATCTTGAAATTAAAGGTGGCGAAATTCACGCCATCATGGGTCCTAACGGGACGGGTAAATCTACACTCGCATCGGCACTTATGGGACATCCATTGTATGAAGTAACAGGCGGAAGCGTCGATTTGAACGGCGAAGACGTACTCGAGATGGAAGTCGACGAGCGCGCGCAAGCCGGAATGTTCCTCGCGATGCAGTATCCTGCTGAAATTAGTGGTGTCACGAATGCCGATTTCTTACGTTCAGCGATCAACTCGCGCCGTGAAGAAGGCCAAGAAATCTCGCTCATGAAGTTCATCCGTGAACTCGATGCGAAGATGGACGTCCTTGAAATTCCTTCAGCCATGGCACACCGCTATTTGAACGAAGGCTTCTCAGGCGGAGAGAAAAAACGTAACGAAATTCTTCAAATGATGATGATTAAACCGAACATCGCCATCCTCGATGAAATCGACTCAGGTCTTGACATCGATGCACTTAAAGTCGTCGCTAAAGGCGTCAACGAAATGCGCAACGAAGAATTCGGTTGCTTGATCATCACGCACTATCAACGTCTCCTCAACTATATCGAGCCAGACTTTGTTCACATCATGATGGACGGAAAAATCGTCATGTCAGGTGGCAAAGAGCTTGCACAACGACTCGAAGCAGAAGGTTACGACTGGGTGAAGCAAGATCTTGGAATGACAGTAGACACAGAAGCGTAAGGAGGCTGTACGATGACCGTACAATTTGAATTGGATGCACAAGCAGTAGCGGCACGTGCAGAGGCGCTCGGTGGACCGGCATTTATGGTCAACCGTCGCAAAGAAGCAGCAGAACTTGCGCCGACTCTCGCCTTGCCAAAAGTTGAAAAGATCAAGATTGATAAATGGGACTTCGTCTCTGGAGACGTCGAGCTCACGAAGCACGACGGCTTGACGCCTGAAATCGAAGCACTTCTTGGAGACCACCGTACAAACGTGCTCGTTGAACGCAACGGTCATGTCGTCTACAACGAACTTGCGACGCCAGAAGGTGTTCTCTTCATGGGCATCAACGAAGCGATGGAACAACATCCGGACCTCGTCGAGAAGTATTTCATGACGGAAGGTGTCCGCGTGGACGAAGAACGTTTGTCTGCGTTGAACGCTGCCCTCATGAACGGCGGCGCGTTCTTATACGTACCGAAGAACGTCCAGTTGAAAGACCCGCTCCAAGCCATCTTCACGATGGAACAAGCGAACGGCGCGCTCTATCACCACACGATCATCGTCGCAGACGAAGGCAGTGAAGTGACGTACGTCGAGAGCTTCCTCTCGAACACGAACGAACCGCACACGGTCAACGCCGTGACAGAAGTGTTCGCAGCCGCGAACGCGAAAGTCGTCTTCGGTGGCGTCGACCAGCTCGCTGAGTCGGCCCTCTCATTCATGAACCGCCGTGGTGTCGTCTATGAGAACGCACGCCTTGAATGGGCGCTCGGTCACATGAACGACGGCAACTCGCTCGTCGAGACGAAGACGCACCTCGTCGGAGACAACACGTTCTCAGACACGAAAGCCGTCACGGTTGGTCGTGGCGCGCAGAAACAAAACTTCAACATCCGGACGGACCATTTCGGGAAGTCATCGGAAGGGTTCATCTTGATTCACGGTGTCCAAAAAGATTCGGCCACGGCTATCTTCAGCGGGACATCGATGATTCACCATGGCGCTTCGAAATCGAACGGCGTTCAAACGGAACGTGTGCTCATGTTGTCTGAAAAGGCACGTGGCGACGCGAACCCGATTCTCCTTATCGATGAGGACGACGTCATGGCAGGTCACGCCGCTTCGGTCGGACGCGTCGACGACGTGCAGCTTTACTACTTGATGAGCCGCGGTCTGTCACGTAAAGAAGCCGAACGGTTGATCATTCACGGATTCTTGAACCCGGTCGTCGAGCAACTCGCGATCGAGTCGGTCAAAGACCGTCTCCGTGAAGTCATCGAAGGGAAAGTACGTTAAGATGATTGATGCCTCGATTCGTAAACAGTTCCCGATTTTAGATCAGGAAATCAACGGTCATCCGCTCGTCTATCTCGACAGCGCGGCGAGCTCCCAAAAACCGCTTGCTGTCATCGAGGCGATCGAGGATTACTATCGCCGCATCCACTCGAACGTGCACCGGGGCGTCCATACGCTCGGGACGCACGCGACGGATGCGTATGAAGGGGCGCGGGAGCGCGTCCGTTCATTCATCAACGCCGCCGTCCCAGAAGAAATTATCTTCACACGCGGGACGACGACGGCGATTAACCTCGTCGCGTCGAGCTACGGGGATGCCAACGTCGGAGCGGGGGACGAAATCGTCCTGACGCCGATGGAGCATCACGCGAACTTGATTCCATGGCAACAGCTCGCCAAACGTAAAGGGGCAAAACTCCGTTACGTCGAATTGACGCCGGACGGTCGGGTCACGCTCGACGCGGTCCGTGCCGTCTTGTCGGACCGGACGAAAATCGTCGCCATGAGCCACGTCTCGAACGTGCTCGGCACGATCAACCCGATTGCCGATGTGGCGAAGCTCGCCCATGAAAAGGGTGCGGTCATGGTCGTCGATGCGGCGCAAAGCGCACCGCACCGGAAACTTGACGTGCAAGCACTCGACTGTGACTTCCTCGCCTTCTCAGGCCATAAGATGCTCGGTCCGACCGGGATCGGGGTCTTATACGGGAAGAAACAGTTGCTCAAACACATGGAGCCGGTCGAATTCGGTGGCGAGATGATCGATTACGTCGACTTGTATGAGTCGACATGGAAAGATATCCCGTACCGATTCGAAGCAGGGACGCCGATTATCGCCGGCGCCGTCGGTTTGGCAGCGGCCATCGACTTTTTAGAAGACCTCGGTCTCGAGAACGTCGAAGCCCACGAACGGGCGCTCGCGACGTACGCCATCGAACAGATGCGGACGATTGAAGGCATTGAGATTTACGGGCCAGAAGAACGGGTCGGACTCGTCACGTTCAACTTAGGTGACGTGCACGCCCACGACTTAGCGACCGTCTTGGATATGCAAGGCATCGCGGTCCGGGCCGGCCACCATTGTGCCCAGCCGCTCATGCGTCTCCTGAAGCAATCATCGACAGCCCGAGCGAGCTTCTACTTGTACAACACGAAAGAAGAAGTCGACCTCTTCATCGAAGGGCTACGTCAAACGAAGGAGTATTTCAATTATGAGTTTTAACAATCTCGACATGTTGTACCGACAGGTCATCATGGATCATTATAAAAACCCAAGAAACCGTGGCGTCATCGAAGATGGCGTGACGATCGACTTGAACAACCCGACATGCGGGGATTCACTCCGACTCCAACTCCAAGTCGAGGACGGAATCGTGAAAGATGCCAAGTTCGAAGGCGAAGGCTGTTCAATCAGTCTCGCGTCGGCATCAATGATGACTCAAATCGTGAAGGGCAAGTCTGCTGACGAGGCACTCCAATTGGCCAACATCTTCTCGGAGATGGTCCAAGGGAAAGACTACGATACAGATACGTTCGACCTAGGCGACATCGAAGCGTTGTCTGGCGTCTCAAAGTTTCCGGCTCGCATCAAGTGCGCCACGCTCGCGTGGAAAGCGCTTGAAAAGGGAGTCGACGAGGAAGCGTAAGTAGAAGGAGGAGACCGATATGGCGAAAAATATGCCTGACATTGGCGATTATAAATATGGCTTCCATGACCGAGACATCTCGATTTTCCGTTCAGGCCGCGGCTTGACGAACGAAATCGTAGAAACGATCTCGCGCATGAAAGAAGAACCGGCATGGATGCTCGAGTTCCGTTTGAAATCACTCGAACAGTTCCGCAAAATGCCGATGCCGACATGGGGCGGCGATCTCACGGCACTCGATTTCGATGAGATCACGTACTATGTCAAACCGTCTGAAAAGACAGAGCACTCGTGGGACGAGGTTCCTGAAGAAATCAAACGTACGTTTGATAAGCTTGGGATTCCGGAAGCGGAACAGAAATACTTGGCAGGCGTCTCGGCTCAGTATGAGTCTGAGGTTGTCTATCACAGCATGCAAGAAGACTTCGAAGCGAAAGGTGTCGTCTTCAAAGATACAGACACGGCGCTCAAAGAAAACGAAGACCTCTTCCGTGAGTATTTCGGGAAATTGATTCCACCGACGGACAACAAGTTCTCGGCACTCAACTCGGCTGTTTGGTCAGGTGGCTCGTTCATCTACGTACCAAAAGGCGTGAAGCTCGAGCAACCGCTCCAAGCTTATTTCCGTATCAACTCGGAGAACATGGGTCAGTTCGAGCGGACGCTCATCATCGTCGACGAGGGCGCATCTGTCCATTACGTCGAAGGATGTACAGCACCGGTCTACACGACGAACTCACTTCACTCAGCGGTCGTTGAGATCTTCGTCAACAAAGACGCATACTGCCGTTACACGACGATCCAAAACTGGGCGAACAACGTCTACAACTTGGTCACGAAGCGTGCCGTCTGTGAAGCGGGTGGATCGATGGAGTGGATCGATGGTAACATCGGTTCGAAACTCACGATGAAATACCCAGCCGTCATCTTAAAAGGTGAAGGCTCGCGCGGTATGACGCTCTCGATCGCTCTCGGCGGTAAAGGGCAGCACCAAGACGCCGGCGCGAAAATGATTCACCTCGCACCGAACACGTCATCGTCAATCGTCTCGAAGTCGATTTCGAAACAAGGCGGAAAAGTCTCGTATCGCGGTATCGTCCACTTCGGCCGTAAAGCGAAAGGCGCACGTTCGAACATCGAATGTGACACGCTCATCATGGACAACGAGTCGACGTCGGACACGATCCCGTACAACGAGATCTTGAACGACCAAGTCTCGCTCGAGCACGAAGCGAAAGTCTCAAAAGTGTCAGAAGAGCAACTCTTCTACCTCATGAGCCGCGGAATCTCGGAAGAAGAAGCGACGGAAATGATCGTCATGGGCTTCATCGAGCCGTTCACGAAAGAATTGCCAATGGAATATGCCGTCGAAATGAACCGTCTCATCAAGTTTGAGATGGAAGGATCGATCGGGTAATCCATTCATGCAACCAGCGAAGCCAAGCTTCGCTGGTTTTTTTTGTATAATCAAATAAAAAGGGCTGTCATATGAAGCGATTTTAGTTAAAGAGCAAAACATTAATGGCGTTCATGCATCAGATTCTTGTGCGGTGTCCTCGATGTGAGCAGTGCGCCGACATAATCGTTCATGAAGAGGTACGTCTTAGTTGTCTGGCCTGTGGGTACGTACGGATGTATTCTGATCAAGGCATACGGGTGGAAAGAGGCGCCTACGATCCTTTCTTTAGACTTCCACTTTATTTACAGACGAACTGCTGTGGTCATATCCTATGGGCTTATAACCAGGAGCACCTCGCGTATATGAGACAGTACGTGGAAGCAGATATTCGGACGAGCGACGGCGCGAACCGAAGTATGGAGAGTCGCTTGCCCAAGTGGATGAAGCAAAAGCACAATCGAGATGACGTGTTGCGGGCAATCATGCTCCTCGAACTCGCATATGAGAAAGGATGAATCAAGGTGGACCGACAAAAAGTGTTACGAGTAATCGAGGAGCGACAATTGACATCCGTGATGAACAAGACGAAGTGGGAGGAACTGAGACGAGCGGTGGCACCTGAATGCTTATCTGAAGCGCCTTATCAAATCAAATATGTATTAGAAGACACACCGGATTCTGAATATTTATCGAAGACGGCTGATCTCTCAAGTGATTGGGATGATGGCTTTCCTGATCCGACCGCTTCAATCGAATGGATGCGGATTCTACCTATCGTCAAAGAAGCTCGTGGTTCTATCATGGAACCAGAGATTCATGATGTAACCGATGAATTTCATCACATATTGAGAAGACTAAAGATACCTTTTGTAATGGAAGGTGAGATTATTTGTATTTTTGGTTATGTTCGAGATACGGGGATTTTCGAAAGAGGGGAGAATTAAAACATGTATGAAGATATAGGTGGCGGACGAGTCGAAATCACGGACCGGTTAACGGAGTCAGAAGTACTTGAACTCATACAGTTGGAAACCCTGCACACGATTCAATTTTCTGATGTTGTATCACAAGAAACGTTTATGTTATTAGAAGCGCATCTCTTTTCAAAACGTGATGACATCGTGTTGCGTGCACATAGCTTTGATTTTGCACGGTGCGACTTATCTAATCTTGCTTATGTCCCGTCAGTAAGAAGGTTATATGTTGACGTTGATCGTAGAATAACGAATTTAAACGTCATTCATCAGCTTCGTTCGTTAACTGAACTCGTGTTACACGTCTATCGATTAGAAAGTTTAGACATTTTAGACGGTGTGATAGAGCACCTGATTGACCTCTCGATTGGGGCGACGAAGTCGACGAAGCCCGATTTATCGGTGATCAGTCGATTCTCGAGACTAAAACGTTTGCGCATAGAAGGACATACGAAAGGCATCGATGTGTTGAGGAGACTCCCTCAATTAGAAGAGCTGACGTTACGGTCGGTACGATTACATAACTTTTCTTGTTTAGGCGGTCTTGAAAAACTGAGAACACTGAACATCCTATTAGGCGGGACACGCGATTTGAAGGCACTTTCCGCATTAAAAGCGCTACAACATTTGGGGTTGCGGCACATTCGGGGATTAGAAGATTTATCCGTCATTTCTGAATTGCTCGAGTTGCGAACACTTCATTTACAGTCGCTTCGTCGTGTTCAACAATTACCTGATGTTAGTAAACTTTATCACTTGAAAAGAATAGAAATCGAACATTTACAAGGCCTGATCGATCTTTCAAGCTTAGGTGAAGCACCTTCGTTACGACAATTTTCCCATTTTTCTGCGAAGCATATGCAATTCAAAGATTATGTACCTCTTTTAGAAAACCCGATTGTGGAGGAAGTAGTGGTCGATTTTGGTAGCGTGCGTCGGAATGACGAATTTACAGAAATGATGAACCAGTACGGGAAGGTTGAGATCAGTGATTGGGATTAACGCATTCTAGCATATGGCGAGTACGAGAGGATTCAAAAATATGGTATATTTGAATAAAATTGAACACATACATTCAAAGAAAGTCAGGTGAAGCCATGCAACTCTCCATCCGAGCTACAGGCGAACACGTAGAAGTCTTGTCCTATTTGCTTGCTAAAAATCCAAACAATATATACGAACGCACTGAAAACGGTCATCTCGTCCGGATGTTCTTTAACCGCTTTGAGGCTGAACATGTAGACGTCACATTTTTCGTAACGCCCGACCCAATCGAACTTTCACGTAACAATGCTGGCCAATACGATATTACTTCATACATAAATGACCGAGAATTTGCCGTCAGCAGTATTTTTTGCTCGTTATTACGAACGGCCCTCGGCACGGCGCTCAACGGTAAACCAAAACCAGAATATGCGGAATGGGTCAATCATTCGTTTCCGTTACACATTTC
This sequence comes from Exiguobacterium sp. SL-9, assembly GCF_004336985.1. Taxonomy (GTDB): domain Bacteria; phylum Bacillota; class Bacilli; order Exiguobacteriales; family Exiguobacteriaceae; genus Exiguobacterium. The sequence continues at coordinate 436,394 of NZ_SJUO01000002.1, read as the reverse complement.
TGTTGGGCCGATTGCGAGTGCATTAAGTGATGGAGCCATTCGTGAGTTGTTCGAACCACTCGGTTATCAGGTGGAGTTCGTCTATAGCGAGACAACCGACGATTTAGATTTAACGAAGAAACACGCTGCCCGAATGCTACAATTGTCAGGCATGACGACACTTCAATCGGCATTGCGACAATTGTATGTGTTGATTCCTGTCATGGACAATTATAAGCATTATTTTATCGATGAAAAAGAAATTGAAAAACTCAAACGTTACGGGGAAGGATGGTTAGATTCTCATCCACAACGTACATATATTTTGAAACAAGCATTGCGCTTCAAAGACGTATATCGTCTCTTAGAAGAGGAGCCGGTAGCTAAAGTACAAAAAGCGAATCACCAGCGGTTGAACGACCTGCGTTATGAGGCAATCATCGGAAAAGTGAGCGCCTTACCAGAGCGTCGTGTCGTCATTGATATGGGTGCCGGAGAAGGGAAGCTTGCGAGCAAACTTGGTTTTGTGCCTGGGATTGAACTGATTTATGCGGTCGAACCGTCTGAGCGTGAGCGACTTAAGGCATTAAAACGTTATGAAAAAAATGCCGAAGATAAAACATTTAATCAACCGGTGTCGATGTTCGGTTCGCTGTTTTATGTGGATGACCGATTACGCGGAGCGGACGTCTTCATTCTTTGTGAGGTCATCGAACATATCGATGAAGATCGTATTCCTAAGATGATGGCCACACTTCTCGATACGTACCGACCGAAGTCGCTCTTCGTGACGACACCAAATCGAGAGTATAACGAGGTGTATGGGCTCGATTCGTCATATCGACACCCGGATCACCGCTTCGAGTGGACGAGGTCAGAGTTTATGTCTTTTTGTGAGACGCAAGCAGCGCTGTTCGGTTACTCGTGTACGTTCAGTGGGATAGGCGAAAACCATCCGACGTTTGGAGAGCCGACTCAACTCGCTGAGTTTACAAGAAAGCAGGTGATCTAATGCGGATTCAACTTCCTTATGCGGGAATTGTATTATTGGTCGGACCGTCTAATAGCGGAAAGTCGACATGGCTCAAACAATTAATCGAAGACGAAACGATTCGTCCGAGCGAAGTCGTCAGTTCGGATGATTACCGGAAACTTGTCGGGGATGTCGAGCATATCGATTGGAAAGGACATCCGCCGGACGAAGCTGACACGCTTTATGAAGCGTATCAAGACATATCCACAGAGGCGTTTGCGCTGATGACTTCACTCATCGAAGCAAGGGCGCGACTCAATAAACTGACGATAATCGACGCGACACACCTCTATGCGTCTGATCGTAAAACTTATATCGAATTGGCACGACGGTTGCATCAACCTATCTACGCGCTAGTCTTAGACGTCGAACAACACACATTACTTGAGCGTGATCAACAACGCGATTTCCCTCGTGGGGGGCGACGTGTAAAACAACAAGTTCAAGTGTTCAATCGGGAAAAGCGCTCGATGAAACGCGAAGGATTCGATCAAGTCCACGTCATCGCGAACGTAGATGAAGTCGACCTAACGCGTCAGATGAACAACCGGCTGCATCTATCGACAGACGATGGAATTGATGTGATTGGGGACATTCACGGATGCTTCGACGAGTTTATCGAATTGCTCGAACGTTTAGGATACATCCAAAATGAAGAAGGGTTATACGTACATCCAGAAGGACGAACCTTCTTGTCACTTGGAGATATTATGAGTCGCGGTCCGAAGTCACTTGACACCATTTTGTTCTTCATCCGGCACGTCGAAGCGGGTGTTGCGAAAATGATTGATAGTAATCATGGCTGGAAAGTGTTGCGCTGGCTCGAAGGACGAAACGTTACGATGAAGCATGGGGATGAGTTATTTGTGGAAGAACTCCATGCATTCGAAGAGGAGAATGGCGCAGAATTAACGGAGGCGTTAAAGTCTTCAATGAAGCGCCTGCTAAAACATGCACCCTCTCACTATGTTCTGACCAAGCACGATATTCCGACAGCGGTCTGTGTCCATGCCGGTATTCGAGACGAGTTCATTGGTAAGTCCTCTCGAGAGATTAGTGATTTTTGTCGCTACGGTGACAATGATGGATTTGATGACGCAGGTAAGCCGATTCGAAAAGATTGGACGGTGCATCATCGCTCGAACAAGTTAATCATTTGGGGACACGATCCGCGTCCACGTCCACTACGTCTCAATCAAACCATTAATATCGATCAAGGTGTGGTTTTTGGTGGGCGCTTGACGGCATTTCGTTATCCGGAACAAACCATCGTTCAAGTGGAAGCAAACCAAGATTATGCACAAGTCGATGACAATCCGCTCGCGATGCTAGAAGCGAAACGATTAGACCCACCAAATATCGGGAAGTTTATGAATGGCTATACGGTAGAAACGGAAGCCATCGGTGCAGTAAAGGTCTCGAAAGAAACAGCATTACCGTCCATTGATCTCGTATCACATCATACCGTCCCGCTTGAAGAGTTGGTTTACATTCCACCGACGATGAGCCCGACACCGAAGCCAGCTGCTGAGGAGGGTTATCTCGAGCACCCAAACGAAGCGATTGCCTATTATCGAGAACTTGGGATTACGCGACTGATCGCTGAGAAAAAGCATATGGGGAGTCGTGCAATTCTACTTCTATTTAAGAATGAGGATGCTGCAGAGCGAGCGATTGGCCGACGAACGAAGGGGATCATTTATACGCGTTCAGGTAGACGGTTCTTTGAATCTGAGCAGGAGCTTGAAGTCGTTACGCGACTTCATCAGTCGTTGACATCAAACGATTACTTCACGTCGCATCAAACAGAGTTTGTCTTACTTGATGCCGAAATCCTGCCTTGGAATTTGAAAGCGAGAGAGTTGATTCGTCATCAGTATGCTCACGTCGCTGAGCAAGCGTTACTCGATCGAGAGCAATTAAAACGTTCGCTCGAGTCAGCTGTAGACCGCGTGGATGGCATTCGTGAATGGTATAGAGAAGTGAGTCAAAAGCTGGAACAAGCCGAGACATTTAAACAGACGTTTCAAACGTATTGTTGGGACGTTGAAGATCTTAACGCGATTAAGATTGCACCTTTTCATGTGTTGGCACATAGCGAAGAAACGTTTTTTGATAAGACGCATGAATGGCATATGACCATGAATCAGAGATTTTCAGAAATGGATGAACTGTTTTTAGCGACCGATTATAGAATCATTGAAGATGCCGAGACTGAAACTGATGTGATTGAATGGTGGAAAGCGATGACTGAAGACGGTCACGAGGGGATCGTCATCAAACCAGAGCGGTTTTTGACGCAAGTTGAAGGGAAACTGATTCAACCTGCGATCAAAGTACGTGGTCGCAAGTACTTATCCATCATCTATGGAATGGATTATTTAGAACCTGACAACTTGAAGCGATTAAAGAAACGGAACGTCTCGAAGAAACAAAAGCTCGCCTTGCGTGAATTTGCACTTGGGATAGAGGGTGTGAAACGTTTCGTGGAGCGAGAATCGCTCGAAAGGTATCATGAATGCGTTCTGGCGACACTTGCGATGGAAGCCGAGCCAGTTGATCCAAGACTATAAAGATTAGGGAGGTACGATATATGGAAACGATTGATCCAAAAGACATCACCCGTATCGCCGTCGTCGGCGCCGGCTGGGTCGGTATCAGTTTCGCCTATCAACTGTCGATGGCGGCGCTCTGTGAAGAGCTCGTCTTGATCGACTCGAACCACGCCAAGGCCGAAGGGGAGGCGATGGACCTCAACCATGGCATCTCGTTCGCCCCGAGCCCGGTCCGCATTTGGGCGGGGGAGTACGCGGACTGCCGTGACGCCGATATCGTCGTCATCACGGCCGGTGCTGCTCAAAAGCTCGGTCAGACCCAGATGGACCTGGCTGAACAAAACGCGGTCGTCGTCCGTGACGTCACGAAACAAGTCATGGCGAGCGGATTCGACGGCATCATCGTCGTTGCGACGAACCCGGTTAACGTCATGGCGCACGTCGCCTGGAAGGCGTCCGGCTTGCCAAAGCACCGCGTCATCGGTTCGGGTACGGTGCTTGACACGGCCCGTCTTCGTTATAAGGTCGGTGAGTACTTCGACTTGTCATCACGGAACTGCCACGTCTATTACATGGGCGAGCATGGCGCCGGGGGATTCGTCGCTTGGGACAACGCCCGCATTTATGGGAAGTCGATGAAGCAGTTACTTGAGGAGAATGAATCGTACCGCCAAGAAGATTTGGACGCCATCTATCAAGACGTCCGCGATGCGGCGAATCAAATTATCGAATATAAGAGCGCGGCGTACTACGCGATTGGGCTCGGTCTCCTCCGGATCGTTCGCGCCATCGTCCGGAACGAGAACTCCGTCGTGACGATCGGTGCCCATCTCGACGGCGAATACGGGGCCTCTGAGCTTCATATCGGCGTACCGGCCTTAATCGATCGGACCGGTATCCGCCAAATCATCGAGATCGAACTGACGGACGAAGAACAACAACAGTTCGACGCTTCGGTCGGTCGGATTCGTCAAGCCATCGATAAAATTGAATCGACCTCATAATAAAAGACCCGGCTGCGACTGCAGCCGGGTTTGTCGTTACGACGCCTTCTTCTCGGCGACGTCTTTCTTATAATATTTCTCGGACGTGAAAAACTCGGTCGTTAACCGCTTCACTTCACCGCTCAACATCAAGACGGCAATCATGTTCGGGATGAGGATCATCGCGAGCATGAAGTCGAGGAAGTTCCAAATCATTTGCGCGCCTCCGATCGCTCCGATGACGATCGAGGCGATATAGACGACTTTCATCATGAAGCCGGCCTTCAAACCGAACAAGTACTCGGCTTGACGCGATCCGTAAAAGATGATGACGATAATCGTCGATAAGACGAAGAAGATGAGCGAGATCGTGACGAGCAGACTGCCCGTGTAACCGAAGTACTCTTGGAATGCGATCGTCGTGAGTGCCGCTGGGTCGTTCATAGCACCGGCCTCTGTCCATACACCGGACGACAAGACGACGAACGCTGTCGTGCTACAGATAATGAGCGTATCGATGACGATGCCGATGACAGCCCAGAATCCTTGGCGGACCGGGTGATCCGTCTGTGCGGCCGCATGGGCGATTGGTGCCGTTCCAAGTCCCGCCTCGTTCGAGTACAGACCGCGAGCGAAGCCCCAACGAATCGTCTCGGCAATCGCTGCCCCGGCGAAACCGCCCAGGGCAGCCATCGGTTGGAACGCGTACGTGAAGATGAGACTGAGCACTTCCGGGATTTGCGAGAAGTTCATCAAGACGATGATGAACCCGGCACCGACATAGACGAGCGCCATCGCCGGGACGATGACCTCTGTCACTTTGGCGATCCGTTTCACCCCGCCGAAGACGACAAGGGCGACGAGACCCGCGACAATCAACCCGGTCACGAGCGTATTCCCGTCAAACGTCTCGCGGACAGCCGAGCTGACAGCATTCCCTTGCACCATGATACTCGGGATGAGTTCAATCATCAGGGCGAAGGCGAACCAAGAGGCGAGCCATTTCAACTTCAAGCCTTTGGCCATATAGTAGACGGGACCGCCGACAAATTCACCGGCCTCGTTTTTCTCGCGGTAACGGACAGCGAGGACGCTCTCCGAGAACTTGATGGCCATCCCAACGACGGCGATGACCCACATCCAGAAGATGGCACCGGGACCACCGAACATGATGGCAGCCGGTACCCCGATGATGTTAGCGGCACCGATTGTCGACGACAAGGCCGACGTGAGTGCTTGGCGAGGACTGATGTCGCCTTCGCCTTTTGGTTTTTTAAAGACACTGCCTAACGTTTGTTGCAATATGTATAGCGGGTATCGGAATTGGAAGAACCCTAAACGAATCGTCAAATAAAGTCCAGACAAGACAAGTAATGAGATGATTGGCACTCCCCAAAGCCAATCAGAAAACGACGTCACCATATTCACAAGTTGTTCCACATCACCACTCCTATCCAGTATTTTACTTATATACTGTTACCTAACGAGTCAGTAGCTAAACGCATTCATTCAAATTAAAGGGGGAAATAGTTATGAAACAGGCACAGCATCTCATCATCTCAGGTCGCGTCCAAGGAGTCGGTTTCCGATACTTCGCTCAATCGACAGCGCTCGAATATGGCGTCACGGGCTGGGTCCGGAACTTGAATGATGGGACGGTCGAACTTCAGATTGAAGGAGACGCTGAGAGACTTGCATCCTATAAACGGGCGTTGTATAACGGCAATCGTTTTGTCGGGGTTGAGCGGATTGATGCAGAAGACGCGACGGTCGAATCATATCGGAAGTTCGATATCCGTTATTGACCATTTTTCTCATAAAGAGCAATCTGCGCTCGTTTTCTCACCGATAATTTGTAAAATGAGGGAGCGGTTCTATATAGAAAATCCACATTTCAAAAAAATAAACATCTTTTTTAAGGATAGGGTGGTCAAAAAAATGAAAGTGTGTATAATGAAATAGACCAAGCGGTTTATTGTCAGAAAATTTAGTCATTTGATTCATTGGGTAACACGGAAGGTATTACATGTATGTGGAGGTAGTTGTATGAAAAAATCGACATTATTCCCGTTAGCATTCACGATTTTCGCATTATTCTTCGGGGCCGGGAACTTGCTGTTCCCACCGATGCTAGGTGCGATGGCAGGTGAGAACCTCGTCCCAGCCCTAGTCGGTTTCGTCATTACCGGCGTTGGGCTACCATTACTCGCGCTATTCGCAGTCGCGCGGGTCGGCGGTGGATCTGACCAAATCGCTCGGTACATTCCGAAGCGACTTGCGCTCGTTTTGACGGGATTAATGTACGTGGCGATTGGGCCGTTCTTCGGGATTCCTCGGACGGCAGCCGTCACGTATGAGATGGGAGTCGTACCGTTCCTCGGTGCGCCATCTACGCTCACGCTCGCAATCAGTTCAACTGTCTTCTTTGGTTTGACGTTCTTCTTGACGTTACGCGCTCAAAAATTGATTGAAGTCATCGGACGCATCATCACGCCAATCCTCTTGCTCTTGCTTGCGGCAATCGGAATCACGAACCTCGTGGCTCCACTCGGGCAGCCAAGCGCGCCTGCAGAAGGGTATGAGACGTGGATTGGTGCCCTCGGGGAAGGCTTCAAACAAGGCTACTTGACGATGGACGTCTTTGGCGCTCTCGTCTTCGGTGCCATCGTGCTCGTCACGCTTAAGGCGAACGGGATGACAGACCAGAAAGAAGCATCTTCACTCCTTCGGACGTCTGGCATGCTCGCTGTCACGTGTTTGATGCTCGTCTATATCTCGCTCGGTTCAATCGGGGCGAATATGACGGGTCAAACGGGCACGACAGACGGAGCTAGCTTGCTTCAAGCGTTCGCTGGTACGTCGTTCGGACAAGTCGGAATGCTCGCGCTCGGGGCTGCGGTCTTCCTCGCTTGTTTGACGACAGCGGTCGGACTCATCAGTGAGTTCTCACGCTTCATCAGCAACACGTTCGAGTCGCTCAAGTATTACCAAGTCGTCATCGCGACGACGTTGTTCGGCTATCTTATCTCACTCGTCGGACTCGGTACGTTGATTCAAATCGCGGTACCATTGCTCACACTCTTGTACCCGGTCATGATCGCACTCGTTCTCGTGTCGATCACGGAACGGATTCAACGCAACCCACACGTTGCGATGAAAGCGACGGTGTACACGGCCCTCGTGCTCTCGCTTTTCGAGACGACACACGGTTTGGCACCGTCAGCAGCAACAGCTTGGATCACGAACTTGCCGATGGCTGAGATCGGGCTCGCCTGGGCAGTTCCAACGTTGATCGTATATGTGATCACGCTTTTCTTACCGAAACAACGTTCCAACCAATCACTCGCTCAATCACGCATCTCATAAACAGATGAGTGAACACCCATCCTCTGGTCAAGGATGGGTGTTTTGCTGTCTTATCGTTTGCTCATTCCATTCGTCAACAAGTAAAATGAAGAGACGAAAAGGAAGTGACATACATTGACGACTAAACAAAAGAAACAATTGGCGATTCTCATGTTGAACATGTTCATCGCCGTAGCAGGATTCGGGATCATTATTCCGATTATTCCTGATTATTTGAAGATGATTGGAGAGGGTGGCACCGCTGCCGGACTCATGATCTCTGTCTTCGCTGGGGCTCAGTTGCTCATGTCGCCGATTGCCGGGAAATGGGCGGACGTTTACGGTCGCCGACTGATGATTATTTTAGGTCTGATCGGCTTCACCGTCTCGATGGGGGTCTTTTACTTATCTGACAACCTGACCGTTTTGTTGATTTCACGGGCAATCGGCGGCGTCGGGGCCGCGCTCTTGATTCCAGCTATCTTTGCTTATGTGGCTGATATCACGACGCTCAAGCAACGGGCGAAAGGAAACAGTTATATTTCCGCGGCCATGTCGCTCGGGATTGTCATCGGACCAGGAATTGGTGGCTTCTTCGCCGAATTTGGATTGAAGGCACCACTCTTGTTGTCAGCGATTGTTTCATTCGTCGCCGTCATCTCGTCCATTATTCTGTTGAAAGAACCAGATCGCGAGCCATACGTCCAAACGAGTGAGAGCGAGTCGTTACCGCGCCAACTCGTCTCGTCGACACGGAAACCCTATTTCTTCGTGCTCGTCATCAACTTGGTCATGGCATTCGGTTTGATGGCGTATGAATCTGTCCTTGGATTGTTCGTCAGTGAGACGTTCAGCGCGACGCCGCAACAAATTGCGGTCATGATCACGGGGACAGGCATTGTCAGCGTCATCGTGCAACTGTTTGCCGTCGATCGTCTCGTCTCGGTACTCGGGGAGATCAAAGTCGTGCTCATCTTCATTATGCTCGCGGCGCTCGGCTTTTTATTCTCACTGTTCGCCGGATCTTACGCGATTTTCTTCGCGGTCACGTTGATTATCTTCTTGTCCACGTCGATTTTACGACCGGTATTAAATACGCTCGTATCGAAGATGGCCGATAAAGAACAAGGATTTGCGATGGGGATGAATAACGCCTATATGAGCATCGGGAATATCGTCGGACCGACGCTTGCCGGCATCGCGTTTGATATCGATATGCGCTATCCGTTCGTGATGGGGCTCGTCCTGTTGCTCGTGACGTTCGCAGGGACGTTGAATTGGTCGAAACGGAACGCGACGGCCACGTTCGAACAATGATATAAGGAGGGAATGTGATGATTTATGTCGGTGTGACGGGGTGGGGAGACCATGATTTATTGTATACGACCCCAGAAGAACGAAAACATAAACTGTCGACCTACGCGGGGCATTTCCCGACCGTGGAAATCGATTCGTCGTTTTACGCGATTCAACCGGTAAAGAATTACGAGAAATGGAACCAGGAGACACCGGAGACGTTCCAATTCATCGTCAAAGTTTCCAGGGAAATGAGCGGGCATGACCGCGAACCGAAGCTACCGCTCGCTGAACTGTTCGAACGGTACCGGACATCGGTCGAGCCGTTGAAACAAGTCGGGAAGCTACGGGCCGTCCTCGTTCAGCTGCCGCCGTGGTTTGACGTCTCGAAGCCACACCTCGATTACTTGCGGACGATTCGTGACGAGTTGAAGGATTACGACATCGCCATCGAATTCCGGAACCCGACCTGGTTCTCCGAAGCGTTCCGGGAGCGGACGCTCGCCTTTTTAGCGGAACAACGCTTCATCAATACGATTTGTGATGAGCCGCAGACGAAAGAGAGCAGCATTCCGTTCGTCCCGATCGTAACCAACCCGGATGTGGCCGTCGTGCGCTTACACGGCCGTAACACCGCTGGGTGGCTCCGGAAACCAGGCATGACGAGCAAAGAGTGGCGCCATGTCCGTTGTCTGTATCGTTACAGTGAAGACGAACTACAAGAACTCGCGACGGCACTTCGACAAGTCGACGAGGAAGCGAAGGCGGTATACGTCTACTTCAACAACAATTCGGCCGGAGATGCAGTACCGAACGCCAAGCGGCTGATCGAGATCCTCGGTGCTGAATATGAGCTCGCCCCGAGTCAAATCAGCCTGTTTTAGGAAGGGGAATCGTCTTGAGAACGATCACGATGTTTCATTATAATGACTTACATTCGAAATTTCATAACTGGCCGCGTCTCGTCTCTTTTTTGAACGAGCACCGGACGGAAGAGACGCTCGTCTTCGATCTCGGCGACCATGCCGACAGGACCCATCCGGCGACAGAAGTGACACGCGGACAAGTGAACGTCCGTTTGCTCAACCGCGTCCAACCGACGGCAGTCACGATTGGGAATAATGAAGGCATCACATTCCCGCACGACTGGCTCGCCAATTTGTATGATGAGGCAGAGTTCCCGGTACTGCTCGCGAACGTCTACTATGCGGACGGTACGAGACCCGATTGGGCGACGGAGACACTCATCGTCGAACGCGATGGACTTCACATCGGACTGTTCGGTGTGACGGCACCTTATGAAGAACTTTATCCAGAGCTGGGTTGGGCGATTGAACCACCGCATGTGGCGACAAGTCGTGCCCTTGAGAAACTCCGAGACTGCGATGTCGTCATCGCACTCAGCCATCTCGGTTTTTATGCAGACGAACGGCTCGCTGAGACGTTTCCGGAGATTGATGTCATCCTCGGGGCTCATACCCATCACGTGCTCGATGACGGTGTCGTCACGAACGGCGTCTTGATCGCTCAGGCCGGTAAATACGGGCAATACGTAGGGGAAGTGGAACTTACGCTCGACGGGCACCGAGTCGTCGAGAAGCGGGCCAGTTTGCACGATTTGACCGAACAGGATACAGATGAAGCGACAGTTTCGACCTTACAAGACGAATATAGCCAAGCCGAACGGCTGCTCGATGTGACGATTGCCGACACGCCGGGTTATCCGAGTGACTGGTTCGGTCCGTCTGCCATTGGAGACTTATTGGCAGGCGGCCTCGCCGACTGGTGTGACGCTGAAGTGAGCGTGATCCCGTCCGGTGTCTTGTTAGAAGGGTTGCAGCCTGGTCACGTCACGCTCAATATGCTTCATCGCATCTGCCCGCACCCGATCAACCCTTGTCTCCTCTCGCTTGACGGAGCCACGTTGATTCGTTTTTTGAACGATGTCCAAGAAGAAGCGTTCACGACGATGCACGTCCGCGGCCTCGGGTTTCGGGGAACGGTGCTCGGTGCCCCGATCGTCCATGGTCTCGAGATGAGGCATGGCCGTTATTATATCCAAGGTCAGGAAATCGATCTCGACGAGACGTATCGCGTCGCTACGGTCGACATGTTCACATTCGGTCCGCTCCTTCCGTATTTGGCCGACCAGAAGAAGCGTTACTTTATGCCGGAACTGCTCCGTGACGTGTTACGCGAAACGATTGTGACACGCCATAATGCCATCCGAAAAGGATAGGGACGGGACCGTTCGGCATGATATGATAGAAAAGTGGAGGTGTGAAACATGATTAGAGTGAATCGCCACGGCTATACCGTCATCGAAGAAAAACGTGACGGTTTTGACGAGGAGGCATTCATCGCACGCTATAGCGACGTGCTCGATAAATATGATTATATCGTCGGGGACTGGGGCCACGGACAACTTCGGTTGAAAGGGTTCTATGAAACAAAGTCCAAGTTCGCGACATATGACAATCGAATCGATCACGTGATGGATTACGTGTATGAATACTGTAACTTTGGTTGCCCGTTTTTCGTGCTTAAAAAAGAGACGGAAATTGATGAAGCAGAAGACGGACCGGTCTTCGGCGGAACGAAACAACCACTCAAATTGAAACGCAAATTCAATAAGTCGGAAGAAGCCGAGCCTTCGACCGGAACATGACGCGCTGATGACATCAGCGCTTTTTTTGTTACATTTATTTTCCAAATGTTTCTTTTAGGTGAAAAGACGGTGTGACAGGTTTAGGGACAGGAAAATTGTGATAACTTATATTTATAGCAATTGTTTCTGTTCGGGTTTTGGAAGTGAGGTGGAAGTATGCAACACGTACAAACGGCGACCGTCGGTGACCGCGATGACGTCCATAACCGAATTCACAATCTCGGTTTGGGCTTACTTGCGATGTTGTTCTTCGGGTTAGGGAGTATTATGACGTTTTACTTCACGGCCGCAGTCTTGATTTATGAGGTTGTCCACGTCTTGCTGATCCGCCGCTTTGAATATCGTCAGGCATTTCTGAGAAGCCGCTTATTTAAACTCATTTCATTGGCAGCGGTGACCACGGGTGTGCTCTTATTTATCTTATCAATGTCGCAATTTTTCATGGGCAATATCATGTATTGAGGGGAGAAGGAAAAACCTTTTCCCTTTTTTCGTGTTTTTTTGAAACTTTTCTAGAGGCAATCACGTACACTTAGGAGAGAACTCACAAAAAGGATGATGAAAAATGACTGCACAACTTAAGCAACATGCACAACAAATGTTAACCGGAAAACGTTGGTTACTCGCCGGCCTTTTGATTTTATTCGTTGTCTTGAACGGGATTCCACAAGCGTTCGCGCCTCCTGTAGACCCAGAAGCGGCCCCGACAGCAATGGACACAGGACTTACGTTCTTGTCGCTTCTTCTTAGTTTGTTGATCGCGCCGCTCGCAATCGGCTGGTCTTGGCTCGTTCTGTCTGTATCGCGCGGTGACAAGCCGGGTGTCTCAACATTGTTCGCCCCGTTCAAAACGGGATACGTCAAGCACGTGCTCGCCCCGTTCTTCATGGGATTATTTATCTTCCTTTGGTCGCTGCTCCTCGTGATTCCGGGAATCATTAAAAGTTTCTCGTACTCGCTCACGTATTACATCTTACGCGACCAACCAGAATTATCGGCTCTCGAGGCGATCACAGAATCACGTCGGATGATGGACGGGCACAAGATGGACGCGTTCAAACTCGTCCTTTCGTTCATCGGTTGGTTCCTTCTCGGGGTAATTACACTCGGTATCGGTTTCTTGTACGTCTATCCGTATTTCACAACGACGTACGCGACGTTCTACGACTCGATTCGTCAAGCGGAACAACCGCAGACGAACCATGTTGGGACTGATTTTGAACAAGGATTCTAAACGAAAACCTCCGCTCATCGAGAGCGGAGGTTTTTATTATGCGTTGATTTCTTGTTTTTGAAGGTATGGTTTGAGTGACAACGTGTGCTCGGCGACGACTTTCCGAATCGTTTTCGTTTTGGAGCGCATGACGAGCGATGTCGTTTCGACGATATCGTCCGTCAAGAATTTGACGCCGTCGAGCAATTCACCTGACGTGACACCGGTCGCTGCAAAGATGCAATCGTCACTCTTGACGAGGTCGTCAAGCGTGAGCAATTGGAGCGGGTCTTCGATGCCCATCGAGATGACGCGAGCCGTCTCTTCTTCGTTCATCGGGTGAAGGCGGGCCTGCATGTCGCCTCCGAGCGCCTTGACGGCCGCCGCCGTGATGACGCCTTCCGGGGCACCACCCGTGCTGATGAAGATATCAATCGGATTTGATTTGACGGCTGCCGCGATGCCAGCCGAGACGTCGCCGTCTTCGAACAGCTTGACGCGAGCACCCATGTTCATCGCTGCTTGACGCAAGTGCTCGTGACGATCACGGTCTTGCATGATGACGGTCACTTCTTCGATGCGCTTGCCGTTATAGAGGGCTGCTTTCTCGATGATCGATTCGAGCGGTTCGTCGAGTGAGACTTTCCCTTTCAAATTGGGTCCGACGACGAGTTTGTCCATATACATATCTGGTGCGTGGAGGAGAGCGCCTTTATCGGCAACGGCGATGACGACCATGGCGTCTCCGAGCCCTTTGGCGACGATTGACGTCCCTTCGAGCGGATCGACCGCGATGTCGACTTTCGGCCCGAACGTCGTGCCAAGCCGCTCGCCGATATAGAGCATCGGTGCTTCGTCGAGTTCGCCTTCACCAATCACGACGGTGGCGTCCATATTGACTGTCCCGAGCACTTCACGCATCGCTGACGTCGCTGCGTCATCTGCCTCGTTCTTTTGACCACGACCGATCCATTTCGATGAGGCGAGTGCTGCTGCCTCGGTTGCTCGTACGATCTCTAGCGCTAATTCTCGTTCCATAGTGTTGTACCCTCCACGTGATGTCTATTTAATGTGTCATACTATTTAGAGTGTTAATCCGTGGATTAGTGTATCACAATCGGATAAATGATGTAAATAGGTGAGATTCTTTTCTCGAGTGAGAAAAAGGATTACTATAGGAGGCAGGGGGGGATTCCGATGTATTTTGTGAACAGAGAAAAGATTAATGAGACGTTGGCCCATATGGAGACGATGCTCGATCGACTCGATCAATTAGAAGGGGACGCCTTCACGGTCGAACTGGCGAAACAACGTTTGGCCGTCCACTTGATGGAAGGCGTGATTGACGTCGGCAACTCGATGATTGATGGCTTCATCATGCGCGACCCGGGTAGCTATGAGGACATCGTCGATATTTTGCTCGATGAGCGTGTGCTCGACGCCGAGACAGCGGTAGCCGCGAAAGCGCTCGTCGGATTGCGTGCCCATTACGTGCGCGAGTTTGTCACGGCGGACTCGACTCGGTTTGACGCGTGGGTCGAGCGTCATCAAGCGACGTTTGAGGCATTCCCAAAGCAGGTCCGACGCTATGTAGAAGTAGAGCTCGGTCCTGTATCAGCATTTTTACCAGAAAGCGAGTGATTGGATGAATCCGATTAAAGGATACTTATTTGACTTAGACGGCACGATGTATGCGGGGACGGCCCCGATTCAAGCCGCTGTCGATTTCGTAAATCGACTTGAGGCGACGGGCTTCCCGTACTTGTTCGTCACGAATAATGCGTCGATGACGCCGGAGCAAGTAGCGGATAAACTCGTCTCGATGGGGGTCCATGTAACGCCTGAACACGTCTTGACGAGTGCGATGGCGACAGCCCGGTACATCGAGAAGATGACGCCGGGCGCGACGATTTACATGATCGGCGAAGATGGCTTGCGTTTAGCACTTGAAGAACGCGGCTTCCACGTGACGGAAGAGGCGAAGGCGGACTACGTCGTCGTGGGGCTCGACCGTCACATCACGTACGAAAAATTAGCGAAAGGTGCACTCGCGATCCGTGCCGGTGCCCGTTTCATCTCAACGAATGGCGATATCGCCATCCCGACCGAACGTGGCTTTTTACCGGGGAATGGGGCACTCACGTCCGTCTTGACGGTGACGACGGAAAAAGATCCGTTCTTTATCGGTAAACCAGAACCGGTCATGGTCGACATCGCGCTCGAGATGATTGGCCTTACGAAAGAAGAGGTCGTTATGGTCGGGGATAACTACCATACGGATATCTTGTTCGGGATCAACGGTGGGATTCGGACGCTTCACGTCAATTCGGGCGTGCACGGCCCGGCTTTCATTCAGGAACAAGAAAAACTCCCGACCTATATGGTCGAGAGCTTGGACGAATGGACGCATGCATGAAAAAAAGGGATGACATGATTGTCTCCCTTTTCGTATTAGAATACTTGTTCGACTTCAACGATGCCAGGTACTTCTTCGATGAGCGCGCGCTCAATCCCGGCTTTCAATGTGATGGTTGAAGATGGGCAACTGCCGCATGCACCCATCAAACGAAGTTTGACGATGCCTTCTTCTACATCTACGAGTTCGACGTCACCGCCGTCGCGAAGCAAGAACGGGCGTAATTTATCGAGTACTTCTTGGACTTGATCAAACATTTCCATGGTATCTACCCCTTTCTGGTTCTCTTTCATTCTAGCAAGTTTGAGATTGTTTCTCAATCATTAACGCTGAGCGTTTTATGACGATACGGCTTCTTGATTTTTGTATAATAGGAAAGAACAGGGGGAATGGACATGAAAATCACGGTATACGGGGCCGAGGTACAATGTGCGAGCTGCGTTGGGGCACCGAGCTCGATTGAGACGTATGAATGGTTGCAAAGTGCGCTCGCCCGGAAATATCCGGACCAGACGTTCGAATTCGAGTACATCGATTTCGAGACGACGGACGACGACATCGCCGAAGCGATCAAGCAAGATGAGTGGTTCTATCCGCTTGTCCTCTTGAATGGGGAAGTCGTGGATGAAGGGGTCGTCCAGTTACGAAAAGTCTACTCCGCGATTGAACAGGTGACAGCATGAAAAGAGTCGAGCGACGATTGTCGTTCGACTCTTTTGCGTTATAGAAGCTGGAACGACGACGTTGCCGAACCTGCCGTGTAGCCAGAGAGCGTCGCATCAGATTTCACTTGATACGTGCCGCGCTGTGACGAAGAACTTGTCGAGAGCGTGAACGTGATCGCACCAGTCGAACTTGTCTTGCCAGTCCCTGTAAGGGTCGTGCCGTTAGGTTGTGTCACCGTCACGCGGACGTCGGCGTTCGCGACCGCTTGGCCGTTCGAATTCCGGACTGTTGAAGAGATCGAGACGACTTCGCCAGCGTAGTAAGTCGATTTCGATGTCGATACCGTCGTCGTGAGCGCTTGGACCGGCTGCGATGTGCTGCCAGACGTCGGTGCTTGGACGAGTCCGTTCCCGAACAATGTATCACGGCCAGCCGTTCCGAGATCGATTGAGTCTTGTGACAGTTTCGTGCGGAGTTGCGCGCTCGACAACGTCGGGAATGCTTGTATCATGAGGGCGAGGTTACCTGCGACGTAAGGAGTCGCCATCGATGTCCCACTCATTTGTCCGTAGCCGCCATTTGCAAGTGTCGAGTTGATACCAACCCCTGGTGCTGCGACTTCGACCGTGCTACCTGTCGCCGAGAATGAGGCGCGGTTGTTGTTGATGTCCGTCGCCGCGACGGCGATGGCCGAGCTGTAACGGGCCGGGTAGTTGACGAGGTCGCCTGTACCGTCAGCGCGTCCGTTGTTACCGGCTGCCGCAACGACGAGGATACCTGCGTTATTGGCGCGATCGACGACTTGTTGTAGGGTCGTCGATGGGCTTGTCGTCCCGAGGCTTAAGTTGATGACGTCCATATCGTTCGTGATCGACCAGTCAATCCCGGCGATGATACTCGAGAGGCTACCACTACCGTTGGCTTCGAGTGCTTTGACGGCGTAAATACTCGCCTCATGGGCGATCCCGACCGTTCCGATGCTGTTGTTGCGGGCACCGATGATCCCGGCGACGTGCGTACCGTGACCGTTGTCATCCGCGTAAGAGCTCGTGACCGTACTGAACGAAGCGCCACCGGAAATCGTCAAATCAGGGTGCGGCGAGATTCCGGTATCGACGACCGATACTTTCACGCCTTTCCCGGTGTAGCCACTCTGCCAAGCCGATGGGGCTTTCAACTTCGGGATGCCCCAGTCTTGAGTCTGGTTCTCGATTTGTACCGTTTGGTCGACTTCTACGTGGGCGACGTTTGGATTGTTCTTCAAGCCATTCAAGGCAGCCTTCGGTACTTCAAGCGCTGCAGCCGGAATGTTTTTGTACTGTTGGCGAACTTCCATCCCTTCGATCGAGAGCGGGATGTTCTTCGCCGATTCTTTGAAGACGACGATGACTCGTTCTTTCGATTTGTTTGGAGCAGCTTCCGCGGCTTCCGGGACGGTTGACAAGACGAGCAATGAGGCGAGGACAGTGCTACAGATTTTCTTCAACTTGTTTCCTCCTTCGGGTTATGTAGGCGAGGTGACACGAGGTCGTTCGGCCGTGCCCATAGAGTAACAAAATTTTAAAATAAGTAAAATATGTCCATTGAATTAATAATCTGAAAATTGTGATAAGTAATCGGGGATATCGATACAAGACTATATACTCAACCATGTGACTACAGGCCGGATTTTCTACAATAATTTCACCTTTGACAAAGTATTTGTGTCTACTAAATTTATAGACGTTTCATACTTAACATTCCATTAGTTGGTACGATATGTATATAAAGGGGGGATTTTATGTTTAAAAAGCAGAAATCATTGGCCGCTTCATTGAACCCGGAATCTGAACTGTCGAATGTTCAGATTCGACTTACAGGAGATATGGAGCAACAGCGGACATTAATTCAACTTGAAAAAAAGGATTTAGCACTTTTACGTACATACCGCAATGAGCTTCAGGCGCTGACCCCGAAGCTTGTTCATATTTTTTATGAAGAACTTGAAAAGATTGATGAAATGCGTACAATCATTCAGCAACACTCGTCTTCGGATCGGTTGAAATTGACATTGTCCAATCACATTGCTGAAATGTTCGAAGGTCAGCTCGATGAAGTGTATATTCAAAAGCGATTGACGATTGCAAAGCGTCACCATTTAATTGGGTTGCAAGGGAAGTGGTACATCGCTGCGTTTCAAAAAATCTTTGATAATATTGTTTGGGCGATCCAACAAGAAAACTTAGAAGGTGACGCAAAGCTGAAGTTAGTGATGGCCGTCTCGAAAATATTTAATTTTGAACAGCAAATTGTATTAGACATGTTTGATCGGGAAGCAGAGCAAGTTCGTGCTGATATAGAAGTAATCAAGTCAGAGGTCAGTCAGACGGTACTGCAAGCGAGTGAGGATTTAGCAGCCATGACAGAACAAGTGATGGCAAGCTATCAAGCGATGAATGAACGGGCGGATGAAATGAAATTGGCGAGCGGGCTCACTCAGACTAAATTAAAAGGGATGAGAGACTCAGCTGTAGTAGGAAAGGATTCGCTTTTAAGTGAAACAGATTCGTTAGAAACAATTGCGAGTGACTTATCTGTTTCTGCCATAAAAATAAAAGAGCTAGAAACGTTGACGCAAGAGATTACGATGATTGCGGATTCTGTTAAACGCGTTGCGAATCAAACGAACATGCTAAGTTTGAACGCTGCGATTGAGGCAGCACGTGCTGGAGAGCAAGGGAAAGGGTTTCATGTCGTAGCGACCGAAGTACGGCAATTGGCGAACCAATCTAAAGAATCGGCAGAGCAGGTCGGCGATTTGGTCAATCGTTTGACGAAACAAATGGAAGAGACATCGAAACGCGTTGTATGGACCGAACGTGAAATGCAAAATACCATGACAAGGATGAATCAAATCACTAGTGCTTTTATTGAGATAGCGGACTCCTCCGAACTCGCAACCGGTCAAATGGAACAATTGGTGCAAGACATTCATGATATTGTCGAAGCAGTTGTTGATTTGAAACGGGCTACAGCCCAAATCGCAACGTCATCCACACAATTAATGGATACCGCACAACGATTTTAAAGATAATGAAAAAACGGAGCACCTTTAGCTCCGTTTTTTCATTCACTTATTATTTGATGACTTTATGTTTCCAAAGAATTCCGGATTTGAGCAGTCGAGCGACTTTGCCGGTAAGTGACTGTTTCCCCATGAAGACGCCGAAACCGGCTTTCTTCCCGAGCGAGCCGAGTGTGCCACGTAGTTTGATGTCCGGTAAATCCGGATAACTGACGCCTTTCCATTTACAGAGCAACACTTGGACAATCTGTTCGGCCTGCGCTTCCGCGAGTTGCCCGGAAGGTGCATATGGCAGGCTGGCGTTGTCACCGACCACGAAAATATCGGGTTGTTCCGGGACGTAATGGTGCGGCGTCAATTTGACACGTCCACCTCCGTCGAGCTCCCAACCTTGGTTGCGGACGACAGCGACCGGTTGAATCCCGGCCGTCCATACCGTCAAGTCGGAAGCGAAGTGCTGCTCATGGTTCCACAACCCATCGGCGTCGACCCGAACGATGTTCGAGTTGTTGATGACCTCGACGCCATGTTCCTCAAACCACGACTGGACATACATCGAGACACGATTGGAAAGGAATGATAAAACGGACGGGCCGCGGTCGAATAAACGGACTGTCAAGTCGGGACGACTCTCACGCAGTTCGCTGGCGAGCTCGACGCCTGACAGGCCGGCACCAACGATGGAGACGACCGATCCAGGAGACAGGCCGTTGATCGCTTGCTGGGTCTTTCGTGATTCTTCTAACGTTTGAATGCTGTACGTGAACTCAGCGGCACCGGGCACATTGTGATACTTGTCCTCGCAACCGAGACCGATGACGAGGTCGTCATACGGTACTTTTTCCCCGCTCGCGAGCAGGACCATTTTGTCTCCCGCATCGATATCGGTGACTTGGCCGTATATGTAATCGACCTCTTCTGGAAAATCGATGCGGATGTCACGATCCGACACGGTTCCCGCCGCAAGTGCATAATACTCTGTTTTTAACCCATGGTAAGGTAGACGGTCGATGAGTGTGATCGATACGTCCTTCAGCTGATGGCCGAGGACGCGTTCGATTACACGCATACCCCCGTAACCGCCTCCCAAGACGACTAATTTGCGCATAAAAATCCCCCTTTGTTACACTTCAACTGTATCATGTTATAATACGCCGTAGAAGAACCATTTTCCTGCTTTGAAGGAAAGGGAAAGGGTGAATGATATGATGAATCCAATCATTGAGTTCTGTGCCTCGAATTTAGCGATGGGCTCGCAAATCGCCCGGGCAAAGTTAGAGTCCGATCCAGACCTCGATGTCGTTGAATATGGCTGTACGGGCTACTGTGGAGTCTGTTCACTCGACTTGTTTTGCCTCGTCGACGGCGAAGTCGTGACGGGAGATACGCCAGAGCAACTCGTGACGAATGTATATGAAAAAATTGAAGAAATGGCTTGGTGAAAAAGTTTGAAGCAACTTCAAACTTTTTTTATTTTGACTGTTTTGACCCGTTGCATTTTTAAAAAGGGTCTGTTATATTCAAAGAGGTTCGAATGTAGGTTGTCTGACGTTTAACAACATAAAAAGAAAGCGTTTCAAACGGTAGGGCACATCTCGATTCGGGTATATCACAATATCAGGTTTCCCCAATATGAAAGGAGCACAACACCAATGAATATCATGAGCGTGGTTGGTATTTTGGCACTAATTGGAATCGCTTACATCTTCTCGACCAACCGTAAAGCCATCAAATGGCGTACCGTTCTTGCCGCTTTCGCGGTACAGTTTACGTTCGCATTCCTTGTCCTCTTCACATCAGCAGGACGTAGCGCGTTGGAATTTATCTCAGGAGGCGTTCAAAACGTCTTGAACACGGCGAACGCCGGAATCGGCTTCGTTTTCGGTACAGCTGTAGGAGGAGACAATTTCGTCTTCGCGTTCCAAGTGTTACCGATTATCATCTTTATGTCTTCGTTAATCGCTTTCCTTTACTACATCGGTGTCATGCAATGGGTCATCCGTATTCTCGGAACAGCTCTTGCGAAAGCACTCGGCACATCGCGTAAAGAGTCGCTCTCAGCGACAGCGAACATTTTCGTCGGTCAGACGGAAGCGCCGCTTGTCATCAAGCCTTACCTTCCGACGATGACACAATCGGAGCTCTTCGCCGTCATGGTCGGTGGTCTTGCATCGGTTGCCGGTTCAGTACTTGCTGGATACGCTGCTCTTGGTGTACCACTCGAGTACTTGCTCGCAGCGAGCTTCATGGCTGCACCTGCTGGTTTGATGTTCGCAAAAATTATCGTCCCGGAAACAGATGTGCCGGATGACGATATCGAAATCGCTGAAGATGAAGAGAACAAAGCAGCGAACTTTGTTGATGCGGCCGCTCGCGGTGCATCTGACGGTCTCTTCCTTGCATTGAACGTCGGTGCAATGCTTCTTGCTTTCGTATCATTGATTGCACTCGTTAACTTGATTCTTGGTGGGATTGGCGGCTTGTTCGGTTTCGACGGCCTTTCACTCCAATTGATTCTCGGTTACGTGTTCGCACCACTCGCGTTCGTTATCGGTGTACCGTGGGCTGATGCTGTTCAGTTCGGTAGCTTCCTCGGTCAAAAACTCGTCTTGAACGAATTTGTTGCCTTCTCTGAGTTTGCACCAATCATCGGTTCTGGTGAATTGTCTGCTCGTACAGAAGCAATGATCGCGTTCGCGCTCTGTGGATTCGCCAACATCTCATCACTCGCTATCCTTCTTGGTGGTCTTGGTGGTATGGCGCCGAACCGTCGTAACGACATCGCACGTATGGGTGTCCTTGCGATTCTCGCAGGTACGCTTGCCAACTTGATGTCAGCGACACTTGCTGGTCTTCTTCTCTAATCAAACGCGTTATACTCAGAGTGATCACTTCGGTGGTCACTCTTTTTTTGTGGGAGGACTAAAATGTATGGAATGATCGCGCTTTTTGATGAACAAACAGAGAAACGAATTAGAGAGGTATGGGAAGGCTTAAAACGAGAAGGAATTACTTCTTATGCATTTGAAGTTTCGGATCGACAACCGCACATCACGTTAGCGAGTTATAACCGTTTAGATGTCGAGGCGTATATCGGACTTCTGGACACCCACTATCAATCGAAAGAGGTTGTCCATCTAACGTTTAGCACGTTAGGCACGTTTATTCAATCGGGGGCGTTGTTTCTTTCACCTACAATTTCATCCGGATTGAGGGGCCTCCATTCAGAGCATCACCGTGTATTTGGGTCGTTTAACGATAACGTTGAGTCCCTATATTTGCCGGAGTCATGGATTCCGCATTGCACGCTGGCAAACAGGTTGTCTAAAAAAGAGATGAAAGATGCTTTTGAATATTGTACGGACACTGTAAAACCGTTGTCTGGAAAAGTTGTAGAGGTGGCGTTAATCGAACTTGTAACGCCGAGTGACGTGCGTGTTGTTCATTCGGTATCTTTATCCGAAAAAAGCACCTAGACTGGTGTCCAGGTGCTTTTCGTTTACGCTTGAAGTTGCATGCGCTGACGTTCGATCCACGGCTTCAGTTTGAGGAAGAGTGGGACGAACAAGGCGCTGATCAACAAAGCCTTAATGAAGTTGAACGGCAAGATACCGTAGAGGACGAGGTCCGTTTTGACTGCCGGTTGCGCCATCTCGGTCATGCCGAAGAAGAACGCATAGGCTGGTAAGATGAGCAAATAGTTCAAAATCGCCAAGCTGAGCGCCATCGTGATCGTACCGGCCACGAGGCCTGAAGCGAGCGCTTTATTCGTTTTACGTTTATGGTAGAACCATGCGACCGGATACATGAAGGCGACGCCTGCAAAGAAGTTTGCGACTTCACCGACCGGAACGCCGCCACCGTTAAAGACATAGTAGAGGACGTTTTTTAGAGCGACGACCACAACGCCTGCGAGTGGGGAGAACACGATCCCGGCGACGAGCGCGGGAATGTCACTAAAGTCCACTTTTAGGAATGGTGGTAGGAATGGCAGTGGGAAGTTAAAGAGCATGAGGACAAAAGAAATGGCCCCGAGCATCGATAGCGTCACCAGTGTTGTCAATCGTTTGTTGCGCGTTGTTTTCATCAAAATCTCTCCTTTTGTCGCTCCTTGATGAATGGCACCCGTCGCATAGAAAAACCCGATTGTATGAAACAATCGGGAGAGTTTACGCGCATACGAAATAGATGTTCTCATCGGTGTTTAAACCATACCAAAGAAAACATCCGGATATCGGTCGGATGCCGCCATCTTCTCCCATCCAGACTTTACTGTCGGCTTTCGAATCTCACGAAATCAGCAAGCAACGCCTTGCTCGCTCACGGGCTGAGAAGATCATGTCTTCAATACCGCCGGTCGGGAATTTCACCCTGCCCCGAAGATGGAACGATTTAATTTTTTTTGTTACAGTTTAGTTATACAAGATATTTCACAAAATCTCAAGTCAGTTGACTTGAAGTTAAGATAATGAAGGAGGAGTTCAGATGATTCATTTGACAGAGTCAGCTGCATTACAAGTCATCGATATGATGAAACAAACCGAACACCCCGACAATCAGTACTTGCGCATCAAGGTCCAAGGTGGGGGATGTACCGGTCTATCGTACGGGATGGGGTTTGATGAAGATAAAACAGACAAGGACGTTCAGTTTGACCACTACGGTGTCCGGGTTATCGTCGCCGAAGCCGATCATGGGGTCGTCGACGGTCTCGAGATTGACTATAAGCAGTCGATGCTCGGAGGGGGCTTCACGATTAAGAACCCGAACGCCATCGCCACGTGCGGTTGCGGTTCGAGTTTCCGGACGGCGTCGAACGCCGGGACACCGGGAGATTGCTAAACGAAAGGCCAATCGTATGGACGATTGGCCTTTTTTTGATTCAATCAGTTTCTTCCATCAAAATCAAGCGAATCACTTTTGACGTCGCATCCAATTCGATGTGATGTTGCCAAGGGCGGAACGCCGTGATTTTGCATGTGTCGGTCGTGATTTGGAACGAACAGACGCTCTCTTCCTCTTGGTCAAGGACCGAGTAACGGCTGAAGTCCGATAAACTTTGATAGATGGCGTATTGCTTCGGTAACTCACACGTCCATCCTTTTTCTAACATAAGTTGATGCATGGGCTTCGCCTCTTTCTTTTCTATATATATAAGAATAACAAAAATATTCAAGGATGTGGAAGATTAGTCGAGAGGACGCAAGGGAAAATGAAAAGAGATGTCATTTTTATGTGGGAGGGGTAGGGACGATGAGAAAAGTATTGATTTTCGGTGGCTCACGCTACTTTGGAAAGCGGTTGGCACTTCGGTTGGCGGAGGCTGGCGACGAGGTGACGATTGTGACGCGCGGACAACTGCAAGTGCCCGAGGCGGAAGGGATCCGTTCAATCAAAGGGGACCGGCAGTCGGTGGCGACGATGAAAGACTTGTCGCGCGACCATTATGACCTCGTCTATGACAATATTTGCTTTAACCCGTATCAAGCGAAAATCGCCTCGGACGCTTTCATGGATCAAGTCGGTAAATATGTACTCACGTCGACGATGTCCGTCTATGCACCAGGTGCCGATTTGAAAGAAAGTGATTTTAATCCGCTCCACTACGACTATCATCTCGAATCCGAACATGACTATGGACAAGGGAAGCGAGAGGCCGAGTCCTACTTCTTCCATCGAGCGTCGTTCCCGGTCGCAACGGTTCGCTTGCCGATTGTAGTCGGTCCGGACGACTATACAGATCGTCTCAAGTTTTATATCGACGCCGTCCGTCGGGAAGAGCCGGTCGTCCTCCATCATCCGGAAGCGAAGATGGGTTTTATCTCAAGTTTTGAAGCAGCGGCCTTTTTGGAATGGGTCGGTCGGGCGAACGTGACCGGACCGTTCAATGCGGCGAGTGAAGGAGTCATCTCACTCGGTGCGCTCATGGAACGGATCGGCCATCATTTGAATAAACCGGTCCAAATCATCAAGGACGGCGAGTCATCACCGTACGATACGGACGTCGACTATTATATGTCGATTGCCGAGGCGAAAAAGGCCGGCTTCGTCTTTACCCAACTCGATGATTGGCTCGACCGGGTCATCGTGCAGACAATCCGCAAATGAAAATGGCCCTCATCGTGATGAGGGCCACATCTTTTATTTACCGGCAAATACCGAAGTTGAATGTTGCGGATGGCGTGCTGTCGGGTCGACGAGCTGCTTCACTTGGTTGATGGCGATTGGTGCTTCACCGAAGCCTGTCGCAATCAATTTTACTTTTCCTTCGTACGTGGCGATGTCACCGCAGGCGAAGATGCCGGCGACCGTCGTCTCCATGCGCGAGTCGACACGGATCGTGTTCTTCTCGAACTCCATGCCCCAGTTCTTGATTGGGCCAAGCGACGAAACGAAACCGTAGTTACAGATGAGGTCATCGATTTCGACGAATTTCGATTCGCCATCCTTGTCCGTCAACTCGACCGACTCGATGTGTGTCTCACCTGAAAGGGATTCGATGTTATATGGCGTCCAGACGTTGATTGTCGATGCCTTCATCTGTTCGACCGTATGCTCGTGTGCACGGAAGCGGTCACGGCGGTGAACGATATGGACTTCCTTCGCAACTCCTTCGAGCATGAGTGCCCAGTCAACAGCCGAGTCACCGCCGCCGGCGATCATGACGCGACGATCACGGAATTTCTCCATGTTATCGACGAAGTAATGAAGATTCGCATAGTCTTCACAACCATCGAGACCGAGTGGTCGTGCGGCGAATGCCCCGTTCCCAGCCGTGATGATGATCGCTTTCGTATGGTACTCATCTTTATTCGTTGTAATCTGGAACGTGCCGTCTTCGAGACGCTCGACCGTTTCAACTGTTTCCCCGAGGCGATAGTCTTGTTCGAACTGATCGGCTTGGGCTTTCAATTGGTCAATCAAATCTTGGGCTTTCACTTTCGGGAAGCCGGCGATGTCGTAAATATATTTTTCTGGATACAGTGTCGACAATTGTCCGCCAAGTTGTGGCAAACTCTCAATCAACGCCGTATCGAGTTGGCGCATACCTGCATAAAATGCGGTGAACAGTCCGACCGGGCCGCCACCGATGATGATCACATCTTTCGTCGATTTCATCGAATTCCTCCTCAAAACGTATACATCCATTATAGTGACAATTATGAATTAAATCCATTCTGTACAAACATCCTATACTTTCAAAAAAAATTCAAGAAGATATGCTTTTCCATTGAGAAAACAAAATAAAGAGCGTACAATGGACGAGAAGCAATTGTGAACATTGGTTGAACAAGGTTTAGGCTTTATTGTGAACACGCATGTGAAAAAACACACAACATACGTGTTCGAGAAAACAAAACTATCAAAACAAGGTGGAAATGAACATGAAACGACCTAACATTGTTATTCTTGGCGCAGGTTTCGGCGGACTCATCACAGCGGTGAACCTCCAGAAGACGCTCTCAGCTGGCGACGCGAACATCACGCTCATCAACAAGCATGATTACCATTACCAGACGACGTGGCTCCATGAACCAGCGGCCGGAACGATGAAACCGGAGCAAGCTCGTATCTATATCAACGACGTCGTGAACCCATCACGTGTGAAATTTGTCAAAGGGATCGTCGATCGCGTCGATACTACGGCAAAACAAGTCTTGCTCGTAGACGGTTCAGCAGTTGAATATGATTATGTCGTATTCGCACTCGGTGGCGTACCAGAAACATTCGGTATCCCTGGCCTTAAAGAGAACGCGATGACAATCAGTTCATTGAACAGCGTCCGTAAAATTAAAGAACATATCGAATACTCGTTCGCTCAATATAAAACGAACGGTTCAGCTGACCGCTCGTACGTGACAATCGTCGTCGGTGGCGCAGGTTTCACAGGAATTGAATTCCTCGGCGAACTCGTCAACCGTGTGCCTGAACTTTGCAAACAGTATGACGTACCACGCGAAGCGGTTCGTATCGTGAACATCGAAGCGGCTCCGACCGTTCTTCCTGGTTTCGATCCAGAACTCACGACGTACGCACAGAAGTGGCTCGAGCGTAACGGCGTCGAGATGAAACTCGGTAACGGCATCAAAGGCGTGGAACCAGGTGTCGTCACGTTCGGTCCGCTTCAAGGCGACACGACGGAAACGATCGCAGCGAACACAATCCTTTGGACAGGTGGCGTGAGCGGTAGCCCAATCATCGAGAAGTCTGGCTTCGAAGCGGTCCGTAACCGTGTCATGGTCGAGGCGGACAACCGTGCCCCTGGTCACGACAACGTCTTCATCATCGGTGACTGCTCGGCTGTCATGGACCCGGTCTCAAACCGTCCGTACCCGCCGACTGCCCAAATCGCGACACAACAAGCGCACAATGTGGCGAAAAACATCGCGGCGCTCATCAACGGGAAATCGACTTCGAAATTCGCGTATGAGAGCAAAGGGACAGTCGCATCACTTGGCCACAACGACGGTATCGGCATCGTCATGGGCAAAAAGGTCTTCGGTCGCAACGCTTCATTCATGAAGAAAGTGATCGACAACAAACACTTCATCGAATTGAAGAAGTACGGTCTCGTCCTCAAAAAAGGTAAATTCTAAGCAATATGACCAAGTAGCCCGCTCATCCGAACGGGCTACTTTTTTTGATGACGCCTTATGGTTCACCTTTGACCTAAGAGAGGACGATTCGGTATAATAGACAACGGGAAAAGGGGGGCAATCGCATGCATATCATCCAGGCTGTCATTGGGGCGATTCTTTATTTGGTCATCTTCTTCAGCATCGGCTTCATTTTGAACATGCTACTTAAAAAAACATGGACACTCGTGTTCATCTATCCGATTTTCGTCATTATGATGATTGATAACGTCAAGCTCTCGAGTTACATCACAGAAACATCGACCGCGCTCGCCAACGTCTACGAACGGGTGCTCGGACTTCAGTTTTTGGATGTGTTCATGCTCGGTTTCGGGTTGCTCGGTGCGATATTGGCCGGCGTCACGATTCGCTATTTGCGAAAGAGCGGTTACTCAATGTTTTAAAGACGACAGAAATGTTCGTCTTTTTTTGTTTTCCGCCTACTTTTTTAGAGGGCGAACCGATATACTAGATAAGATAACGATTTAATTAGTAAGGGATGCGATGAGAATGACATTACCGATGTATACGATCAAGAAAGTGTTGAATAATAGCGTTGTCATTTGCCAACATGATCCGGAACCGGAAGTCATTCTACTCGGGAAGGGGATTGGCTTCGGCAAGAAAGCGGGCGATCTCGTCGACCCAGCCAGTGTCCCGGAGAAAGTGTATCAACTGACGGATAAGGAAGAACAATCGCAATATCGTGAACTCGTCAAACATGTCGATGAGGACTTCATTGCCTTCATGCAAGAGATTGTCGGCTTTATCGAGAACAACACGGGCAAAAAAGTCGATCAACATATCCACATTGGTTTGACCGATCACTTGTTTTTCACAATGAAGCGGATCGAACAAGGGATGGAAGTGACGAATCCGTTCTTACTTGAAACTGAATCGCTCTATCCGAACGAGTACGCTTTGGCTGAACGGATTGTCGATATGATTCACGAGCGACTCGACGTCCTGTTGCCGGACGCGGAGATTGGTTTCATCGCGCTCCATATCCATTCGGCGACGACGTTCAAAAACGTACTCGAGGTCAATCGGCACAACCAAATCATTGGCCAAATCGTACAAGCAATTGAGAGTCGTTTGAACGTCAAAATGGACCGAAGTTCACTCGATTATAAGCGCTTACTTCGGCACTTAAGGTACGCCGTTGAGCGGGTTGCGACGGGTGAGATGGTGGAGGCCCCACAAAAAATTGAAAAGGTATTGCGCGAAGAATATCCGCTATGCTATAGTACTGCTTGGGAGCTGATGGGCATCATGGAACGCGAATTAAAGCGTCCGGTCCCGCGAGGTGAAGCGACATATTTGACGATGCATCTCCAGCGCCTAACAAGTAGATAACTGATACCACGTATCTTACGTGTTACTGATTCGATCAGGCATGAGTAAGGAGTGGAACGCAACGATGTCTCCATTAGGAGAGGTCTACGTTCTATACCTTATTCATGCCTGTTTCTGTTTTTATAAACGTTTATTATGAAAACGTTTAGATACGTCGGTTGTCTGACATCTACAGTCGTCTTTCCGCACGAAACAATCACAAAAAGGAGGATTTATCATGTTTAAGCAGATCTTTGGTGTTCTTCAAAAAGTCGGTAAAGCACTTATGCTTCCTGTTGCGATCTTGCCGGCAGCCGGTCTTCTTCTTGCATTCGGTAACGCAATGCAAAACCCGGCCCTTACATCACGCGCTGGTTGGTTAACGAACGAAGGCGTTGTGAAATTCGCTCAGCTCATGGAGCAAGCGGGTGGCATTATCTTCTCGAACTTAGCACTCTTATTCGCAGTCGGTGTCGCGATCGGTTTAGCAGGGGACGGCGTTGCCGGACTTGCAGCTATCGTCGGATTCCTCATCATGAACAAAGTAATGGGTGTTTGGCTCGAACTCACACCTGAAGTCATCGCACAAGGTGACCCGGCTTACGCATCAGTACTCGGGATTCCAACACTCCAAACTGGGGTATTCGGGGGTATCATTATGGGTCTGATTGCCGCCTGGGCCTATAATAAGTACTTCAACATCGAGTTGCCGCAATTCCTCGGCTTCTTTGCTGGTAAGCGTTTCGTTCCAATCGTCACGGCAGTTGCAGCTGTCGTTGCTGGTTTCGTCATGCTTCTCATCTGGCCACCAGTTCAGCACGGCTTGAACACGTTCTCAAACTTCATGTTGACTGAAAACCGCACGTTCGCGGCATTCATCTTCGGTTTGATCGAACGTTCATTGATTCCATTCGGTCTTCACCACATCTTCTACTCACCATTCTGGTTCGAGTTCGGCTCGTACACGGATGCAGCGGGTAACATCGTTCGTGGTGACCAAGCCATCTTCTTCGCACAAATTCGTGATGGCGCTGAGTTGACAGCCGGTACGTTCATGACTGGTAAGTACCCGTTCATGATGTTCGGTCTTCCAGCAGCAGCACTCGCAATGTACCACGAAGCACGTCCTGAACGTAAAGCAGTCGTCGGTGGTCTCTTGGCTTCGGCAGCACTTACATCGTTCTTGACTGGTATTACTGAGCCGATCGAGTTCTCATTCTTGTTCGTTGCTCCACTCTTGTTCGCAGTTCACGCAGTCTTCGCTGGCCTTTCATTCATGGTCATGCACATCTTGAACGTCAAAATCGGGATGACGTTCTCGGGCGGATTGATCGACTACCTTCTCTTCGGTGTACTTCCTAACCGTACAGACTGGTGGCTCGTCATTCCAGTCGGTCTCGTGTTCGCAGTCGTTTACTACTTCGGATTCCGCTTCGTTATCCGTAAGTTCAACTTGAAAACACCGGGCCGTGAAGATGAAGTCGTTGAGCAATCAACTGCTACAGGTTCGGAACTTGCACAAGATATCCTCGTTGGTTTCGGTGGTTCACAAAACATCAAACACCTTGACGCATGTATCACACGTCTCCGCGTCGAAGTAAAAGATAAGAACCAAGTTAACAAAGAAGAGTTGAAACGTCTCGGGGCAGCTGGTGTCCTTGAAGTTGGTAACAACATTCAAGCCATCTTCGGACCGCGTTCGGATGCATTGAAATCAGAAATGCAAGCGGTCATCGCTTCAGGTAACGAAAAGAAAGCTAACTGAATGAAGCTATAAGCCAATCCATTACGGGTTGGCTTTTTTTGTATGGGGGAAACGGTTTCAGTGTGGTATCAGATGGGGAAAAGTAAGTATTCTGACAGAAGGAGGGAACCATGATGTGGAAGAAAGTGTTTGGTGTGTTGCAACGAATTGGGAAGGCACTCATGCTTCCGGTTGCGATTTTACCGGCAGCCGGTCTATTACTCGCGTTTGGTACCGCGTTCCAAAACCCTGATCTCGTTTCGATTTTTCCTTTCTTGGCAAACGATTCACTTGTCCTCATTTGGCAAGTTATGACAGATGCCGGGGATATCGTGTTCGCCAATCTAGGTCTGTTGTTCGCCGTCGGTGTCGCCATCGGGCTAGCCAACGGGGATGGTGTTGCCGGGTTAGCAGCTATCGTTGGTTATTTGATTATGAACAAAGTCATCAGCACGTGGAACGGTATTACCGCGGAAATCGCCCAGGGAGACCCAGCCTATGCATCGGTACTCGGAATCCCGACGCTCCAAATGGGAGTATTCGGGGGTATTATCGCAGGTCTCATTGCCGCTTTCGCGTACAACAAGTACTTCAACATCAAGTTGCCGGATTTCTTAGGGTTCTTTGCTGGGAAACGGTTCGTGCCAATCGCGACCGCCGCATTCAGCTTGGTGATCGGGATTGCGCTCGCCTACATTTGGCCGCCGATCGGAACGGCCATCAACACGTTCTCGAGCACGATCATTGAAGCGAACGTCGCCGTCTCTGCATTCGTCTTCGGTTTGGTCGAACGTTCCTTGATTCCGTTTGGTCTGCACCACATCTGGTACTCTCCGTTTTGGTTCCAGTTCGGGGAATATACGAACCAGGCGGGAGATCTCGTCCAAGGGGACCAACGGATTTTCTTCGCCCAATTGCGTGATGGCGTCGAGTTTACGGCTGGGACATATATGACCGGGAAATTCCCGTTCATGATGTTCGGATTGCCTGCCGCCTGTCTCGCCATGTTCCACACGGTCCCGAAAGAACGTCGCAAAGACGTCGAAGGACTATACTTCTCCGCAGCTCTCACTTCATTCTTGACTGGGATCACTGAACCAGTTGAGTTCTCATTCGTCTTCGTCGCACCTCTTCTCTTTGGTATTCATGCCGTGTTCGCTGGATTATCCTTTATGACCATGCACTTGCTCAACGTTAAAATCGGGATGACGTTCTCTGGTGGACTCATCGACTATCTGTTGTTCGGGGTGTTACCGAACCGGACAGCCTGGTGGCTCGTCATCCCAGTCGGTCTCGTCTTCGCGGTCGTCTATTACTTCGGGTTCCGCTTCGCCATTACGAAGTTCGACTTGAAAGTTCCGGGACGTGATGTCGTCGCCGAAGGTAAAGGCGCACGGGCTGTCGTCGGGGACGATCTGCCGTATGAAGTTCTCGTCGGTCTCGGCGGACCGGATAACATCAAACACCTCGATGCTTGTATCACGCGTCTTCGCGTCACCGTGAACGATGTGAAGCAAGTCGATAAAGACTTGCTCAAAGATCTCGGGGCGGCCGGAGTACTTGAAGTCGGAGATAACATTCAAGCCATCTTCGGGCCGAAATCCGATACGCTCAAATCTCAAATCGCTTCCATCATTGAAGGTGGCGAATATAAACCGAAAGAAAAAGCCGTCATCACGCCGGAATCGGCCGAACACGCCGATCATCGTTTCCTTGCCCCGATGTCAGGTGTCATCTTGTCACTCGATGACGTCCCGGATCAAGTGTTCTCGGGCCGGATGATGGGTGAAGGATTCGCCATCGAACCGAGTGCGGGACAAGTCGTATCGCCGGTCACAGGACAAATCACAACGTTCTTCCCGACGAAACACGCAATCGGTCTACTCGCGGACGACGGGCGTGAAATCCTGATCCACGTCGGTCTCGACACGGTCAACCTGAAAGGGGAAGGCTTCGTTGCTAAAGTGAAGGAAGGCGACCGCGTTGAGGCGG
This sequence comes from Exiguobacterium sp. SL-9, assembly GCF_004336985.1. GTDB lineage: Bacteria > Bacillota > Bacilli > Exiguobacteriales > Exiguobacteriaceae > Exiguobacterium. The sequence continues at coordinate 403,469 of NZ_SJUO01000002.1, read as the reverse complement.
GTGACGTCTTACTCGATGTCGACCTCAACTTGATTCGTGACAAAGTCCCATCGCTCATCACACCGATCATCTGGACGAACGGAGACGGCAAGATCGTCGTTGTCCCATTTGGAGAGACGGTCGTCGCTGGTGAAGCGCTCGATTTTAGAACGGATGATAAAGGCGCCGAATAAACGAAAAAAGAAGCTCTCGCAACTGCGAGAACTTCTTTTTTGTTACTTCTTAATATCGAATTTTTCACTGAGGAAGTTTACAACTTCTTCAGCTGTATCCATGTTGAGGACGTCGTTGACGATCGCTTCTGTTTCTGACTTCGTCAAACGCTTCACGAGGCTGCGTGCGCGAAGGACGCTTGAAGCTGACATCGAGAACTCGTCAAGACCAAGTCCGAGGAGGATCGGGATTGCGAGCTCTTCTCCAGCCATCTCGCCACACATGCCGACCCATTTGCCTGCTTTGTGTGCTTCTGTGATGACGTTGTGGAGAAGGTTCAAGATGGCCGGGTTGAACGGTTGGTACAAGTACGAGACTTTTTCGTTCATACGGTCCGCTGCCATCGTGTATTGAATCAAGTCGTTCGTGCCGACTGAGAAGAAGTCGACTTCTTTTGCGAATTGTTTTGCCATGACGGCAGTCGATGGAATCTCGACCATCATCCCTGTCTCGTAGTTACCGACAGCGATTCCTTCTTCTTTCAACTTCGCTTCTTCTTCGAGAAGGAGCGCTTTTGCCGCGCGGAACTCTTCAAGTGTCGCGATCATTGGGAACATGATGGCAAGGTCACCGTGCGCTGAGGCACGGAGAAGAGCGCGAAGCTGTGTGCGGAACAAGTCCGTCTCTTCTAGGCAAAGGCGAATTGCGCGATAGCCGAGGAACGGGTTCATTTCTTTCGGAAGGTCGAGGTAAGACAATTCTTTATCTCCACCGATATCGAGCGTACGGATGACGACTTGTTTGCCGTCCATACCTTCGATGACTGCTTTATAGGCTGTATATTGCTCTTCTTCCGTCGGGAACGTTTCTGAGTCCATGTAGAGGAACTCGGTCCGGTAAAGTCCGATGGCGTCAGCGCCGTTTTTCAACACGCCTTCGAGGTCGTTCGGTGTTCCGATGTTTGCCGCAAGTTTGACTTTGTGGCCATCGGCTGTGACCGACTCTTCGTTGACGAGTTGTTTCAACTCTTCTTTATATGCTTCGAATGCAGCGCGTTTTTCGATGTATTCATTGACGAGTTCATCAGATGGGTTGACGAAGACGTCACCTTCTGTACCGTCGATGACGACGAGGTCGCCGTTCTTGATTTCTTCGAGCGCTACTTTTGTTCCGACGACAGCCGGGATTTCGAGTGAGCGAGACATGATCGCCGAGTGAGACGTACGTCCACCGATGTTCGTCGCGAAACCTTTGACGTATTTACGGTTGAGTTGTGCCGTGTCAGACGGTGTCAAATCTTCAGCGATGATGATGACTTCTTCAGAAATCGAAGCTGGCGTCATGAACGTGACACCGAGGATATGCGCCATGACGCGTTTCGTGACGTCACGAACGTCGGCAGCGCGTTCACGCATGTACTCGTTATCCATCGATTCAAAGATCATGACCATTGTTTGAGCGACTTCATCAAGCGCCTTCGCAGCGTTCATGTGTTCGCTTTCAATTTTGTCGTTCACTTGTGAGACAATCTCAGGATCCTCGACGATGAGCAAGTGGGCCGAGAAAATCTCTGCCTTGTCTTCACCGAGTTCACGAAGCGTGATTTGACGGATTTCTTCGAGTTCTGTTTTCGACTGAGCGATTGCCGCTTGGAAACGGGCCTTCTCAGCTGCTACGTCCTCGATTTTGTTTGTCGGGATGTCAAATGAAGGTGTCTCCATGACGAATGCTTTCGCAACTGCGATTCCTGCAGATGCGCCAATACCTTTAATGTGTGACATAAGCGTAGTCCCTCTCTTCAAAGAAATAGTGGTTTCCAACGTTATCTCGTTAGTTCTTACCCGAAATGAAAAAGGAACTAACGAAAACATGGAAGATTAAAGTAGCAACGGTCTACTACTAGGGGAAGCCTCGACCGAACAAAATGGCCTCGCCTCAACAGGGAGGGATGCCTGATTGCGTACTTTCTTATCCTATCATAAAATAAATCATCGTCACAACGAGGAGTTAACGCCTGAATTCGAAGAATTCATGACTCTTACGCATACTGTTTCATTATTTCGCTGAAGTTCGTTATGCTAACCATATATAAAGAAGGGAAGTGGCAAACATGTATCAAGTGAAAGACTTAGATTGGAACGGTTCATACGACACGATCGTCGTTGGAATCGGCGCTGCCGACACGATTGAGGAAGGTCTCGATTCATTATTCAATGGACGTGTCAAAGCACTGATTCAATCGGCGGATATTTCGACGAAGACAGGTGAAGTCTCCATCGTCCCGACGTTTGAAGGAACGGTCAAACGGATCCTATTTGTTGGTCTCGGGCAACGGAATGAGAACACAGTTGAAAACGTGCGGAATTGGTTCGGCAAAGTCGCTAAGCAAATCAAGGCTCGCGCTTTCACGGACGTCGCGGTCGCACTCGACACGTTCGGACCGAACACGGCGAAACTGTTTGCTGAAGCATATGAGATGGCGACGTATGAGCATCCTACATACAAATCTGAGCCGAAACCGGCGAAACCCGACGTGACGATTACGTTGCTCGGGGCTGATGCAAAGGACGAGGCGCTAGCCGGTGCCGCTTACGGACGCGGTGTCAATGTCGCACGGACGCTCACGATGATGCCGGCCAATATTTTGACTTCGGAAACACTTGCGGACTATGCCGTCGAATTGGCCGAACGCCATGGTTTCGACTATCGCATCATTGAGAAAGAAGAGATGGAAGGGCTCGGCATGGGCGCACTCCTCGCCGTCAACCAAGGGTCGACGATTCCGCCGAAGTTGATCGTACTCGAATATCGTGGGGCAGGCGATGCGGCACCTGTCGCCGTCGTCGGAAAAGGGATCACGTTTGATACGGGTGGTTACTCAATCAAACCGAAAGACGGCATTGTCGGTATGAAAGGGGATATGGGCGGCGCCGCGACGGTGCTCGGTCTATTCGAGACGCTTGCGACGACGAAACCGAAGGTGAACGTCCTCGGGGTCATCCCATCGACGGACAACATGATCTCGGGGGACGCGTTCAAGCCGGACGATGTCATCACGGCGATGAACGGGAAGACGATTGAAGTGCTCAATACCGACGCAGAAGGTCGTCTCGTCCTCGCTGACGCCGTCACCTTTGCCAAGACGTATGAACCACAAGCGATCATCGATGTGGCCACGCTCACGGGTGGTGTACTCGTCGCACTCGGTACGGAGGTGACGGGTTGCCTGACGAACGATGCGTCGCTCTACGGCGCCTTAGAAGCTGCGAGCCGTGACACGAACGAACTCGTCTGGCAGATGCCATACTTCGATGTCTTCATCAACCAAGTACGTAAGTCGGAAGTCGCCGACTTAAACAACTCACCGGGCCGTTACGGCCATATGATTTTCGGCGGTGCGTTCGTCGGTGAGTTCGTCGGGGACACGCCTTGGCTCCATCTTGACATTGCAGGCACGAGCGAACGCTCGGCGGCGAATGACCTCGGACCAAAAGGACCGACTGGCGTCATGGTGCGCACACTCGCCTCGATGCTTGAAGGATGGAAACGTTGAAAATTGGATTTGTATTGATGGGTTTGGCCGTCGTCTCCGGTCTCGGATACACGGCTTGGCCAAGCCATTGGTTGTTAGGGGTGACCGTCTTTTGCGCGGTACTCGGAGTATTGTTTTTGATGCAGGAGGGACGCCGTGGTCGGAGTAGGAATTGATGGCGCGCGCGGGGGCTGGGTACGAATCACGTACGATAGCATCTCGCTCTGTTTGACCATCTCAGAGAAGTTGGAAGATTTATTTATTGAAGGTGCTGTGCATTTTGTCGATATGCCGAAAGACTTAGGGTCGATCGACAAGCCGGATCGGACATGTGACGCGTGGATGCGGTCAAGACTAAAAGAGCGGAAGTCGTCCGTTTTCACACCGCCGATTCAAGACGTGCTCATGGAAGCGTCTTATGCCGAGGCGAACGCGAAGAGTCGTGAACTGGTCGGAAAAGGGATCAGTAAACAAGCGTGGAATCTCGTGCCACGGATTCGTGAGTTTCAAACGGTCACGGAGGCGGACGTCTATGAGTCGCATCCGGAAGTGTGCTTCGCTGTCATGACGGGGAACGAGGCGCGTTTCAGCAAGAAGACCGAAGCAGGAGAGCTCGAACGGATCGAGTTGTTGCGTCGCTATTCGAAAAGCTCGCCTTGGAAGTGGAAGATGTCGAACGTACAAGTCGATGATATTATCGACGCGTGTATGTTGGCCGTTGCTGCTTATGAGGCAGGAACGACAGGGATGGAGACGCATCCGGACCAAACTGAAGGTGTGCCGTTCGTGGCGGTACCGAAGACAAAAGAGCGATGACGCGTCATCGCTCTTTTGGTGTCGTCGGCCCGAGGACAAATCTCCACATATAATGAAACACTTGGGCGTTATAGAGTGCCTTGAGCAACACGGCCAAGACTGGTCCTAAGATGAAGCCGAGCACCCCGAACAGTTGTAACCCTACAAAAATTGAGATGAGGGCGGCGAGCGGATCGAGCCCGATATGGGACCCAACGATTTTCGGCTCGGCCAAGTTACGTTGGACGATGACGACGACATATAAGATGATGAGCCCGATGGCGAGAAACCAGTCACCGTTCACGGCAGCATAAGCGGCCCATGGCAATAGCAACGTTCCGACGCCGAGGTACGGCAACAAGTCGAAGATGGCCGCTAGCAGAGCGAATGAGAACGGGTTGTCGACCCGTAGAATCAGCATCCCGATCAGAACGATCCCGAACGTGATGGAGATGAGCGTCAACTGGGCCCGGACGTAGCCGAACAGCGCCGAGCGCAAATTGGTCATGACGAGTTCGAATTCCTTGAAACCTTTTCGTTCGTTCAAACGCGCAATGGAACGCATGTAGACGTTCCAATCTTTCGTGATGAAGAACCAGGCGAGTACGATGACGATGAATAAGAGTAAGACGAGCGGTAAGGCACTGAGAATGTCTTGCAACAACCCGGCGATTCCTCGCGACAAAACGCCGATCGCAGCCCCAAGTTGGACGCCAATCTCGGTAATTCCACCTTCGAGCGAGTTCGTCTGACCCGGATTGAGCCGCTGGACACTGTCATACGCATCGTTGACGAACGGAGCGATTTTCTCGTTGAACATGCGCTGTATGTATTCGGTGAACGTCTCGATTTGGGCTGGAAGTTTCTCGGCGGCAATCGTCAAGTAACGAATGAGTTGAGTCACGACGATAGCAATCACACCGCTGACGACACTCATGACGATCAATAAGGATGCTAACGTCCCGAGAGCCCGGGGTAATTTGGTCTGACGCTCGAACCAATTGACGAGCGGGACCGTCAACAAGGATAACAAGAAAGCGAACACGAAAGGATACGTATACGTAAAGAGGACGCTCAGTCCCCAAATAACGAAGACGAGCCCGATAATGACGAGCAGGAAACGAAGTAACTGCCACAGTCTGGCTGGCGACACAACACATAGCCCCTTTCCTAACGATTGGATTGAGCATAGTATACCACGTGACTGGTAAATATAGAGGATGGATAGGTGATGGAACATGAAGGAATTACAACGGCGAATCGATCGGATGATCATTCATTTAGGCGGTTATTGGCGGCCACTGTCGGGGTTGGCCCGGCTGTTGGAAGAAGTGGGCGAAGTCGGAGGGGCGCTCTATGCGAACGATCGAGTGGCCCTGCGAGAAGAACTGATGGACGTCTTCGTCATATCGACATGTCTGGCAAACCAATATGCCATCACCCTCACGGATCAAACGACAGATCGTGGGGAGTCACGAGAGGACCGGACTTATTACCGACTCGTGCGCGAAGCGGGGGAGGTCGGGCGGATTTTAAACGCCTACGAAGGGGACAAAAAATTGAAGGCGTCCGCGACACCAGGATCGTTGCAACGACATATCGAAGCCGTCCAACGCGCAACAATAGAGCTTGCCGACATGAACGGATTTGACCTGTTCGCGGAAATCTTCTCGCTGATTGAAGACAAATCGTCCCGAGACTTTGGACGCTTTGACCATACCCCGGACCCGATTACGGAAGAATCGGTTCGCACGTACCTTATGTACATGGACGGGCGGTACTGGGGTGGAATCGAGGCTAAACCTTTCGAAGCAGTGAGCCGATATAGAGAACGGGAAGGGCACTTGACTCGTTTTTTAAAAATCGCCGAAGTCGAGGGGCTCGATGGGTTTGTCATTCGACAACCTAAGCCGCCTTTCCACATTGGACGCTCAGCCGAGACGGACTTGCAACTTCCGGCCCATTTTGCTGTCGAGATTGAGCAGCATGGTGTCGATACGTTTTGGGTTGTGCGAAAAAAAGGTTAAAATCATTCCCCTTTTTTGTAAAAAGTATTCATCGTTTTTTAAAATATTTACTTTTTTAATAAAAACAATATGCTACTATGAAGGTGTTGTCAGTCGCGATGTCCGTGTAAAGAAAGGAATATTTTGGATGAATATGAAGCTTTTTAAACTTGTCCTCATCATGATCATATTGGTGTCATCTATTCAAATAAACGTTGCAGAAGCAGCTACGAGAGAGGGCGAAACGACGGAAAACCTGAACGTGAGATCCGCACCGAGTACGAGCGGAAAATTAATAAAAACGTTAAAAAAAGGAACTAAAGTAAAATATGAAATTTATAACAAAACGTGGAGTAAAATATATTTAGATAATCGAACTTACTATGCCGCGGCCCAGTATATCAAACCGACTTCTGCTAGTTCCTCTTCGGTGACGAAGCAAGCGACGACGTCGACAGGTGTGACAACGGTCAATTTGAATATACGAATGTCGGCCTATAGCAAGGCGAAGATTTATCGGACGCTAAAAAAAGGTACGACGGTTCAATACGCCGTCCATAACTCGTCTTGGGCGAAAGTATACGTGGATGGTAAGACATACTACGCCGCTAAAACGTATATTGCCCCGAAAGTCACAACGTCAGCACCGAGTGTAGTGAAAGAGAACGGTTATGCCAATCGAGAATTAAAGTTGTACGGATATCGCAATCAACGATCGACTGCCCTTAAAGTATTACCTGCGAAATCGGCGGTCGTCTCGAGCAAATATAACTCGAGCTGGTCGGTCGTTTATATCGGGAGCAAGACATATTATGCCCCAACGGCCTTTATCACGGCCGGTGCGATTAAACCGACCGTGGTGAAAGAGGACGGTCATGCGAACCGCGAATTAAAATTATATGGTTATCGCAGTCAACAATCGACTGCCCTCAAAGTATTACCCGCGAAATCGGCGGTCGTCTCGAGTAAATATAACTCGAGCTGGTCGGTCGTTTATATCGGGAGCAAGACATATTATGCACCAACGGCCTTTATCACGGCCGGTGCGTTCAAACCGACCGTGGTGAAAGAGGACGGTCATGCGAACCGCGAATTAAAATTATATGGTTATCGCAGTCAACAATCGACTGCCCTCAAAGTATTACCTGCGAAATCGGCGGTCGTCTCGAGCAAATATAACTCGAGCTGGTCGATTGTTTATATCGGGAGCAAGACATATTATGCCCCAACGGCCTTTATCAGTCCAGGCGCTCCGGCAGTAACGCCGCCACCGGCGACGAAGCCGCCAGTCATTCAAAAAGTTCAAGGATATGCGAACCGGAATGCAAACCTCTATAAAAAGACGATTCAATCATCACCGGTCGCCCGTGTGTTACCGAAGTATACGGCTGTGACGTATAGCAAATATAACTCGAGTTGGTCAGTCGTCTATATCGGGTCGGACACGTTCTATACCCCGACTTCATGGCTATCGGCCGGGAAGGCTCCGGCCGCCCCTGCGGCCACGCCAAAAGGAAAAGTGTATACGAACACGCCAGGTGACGTGTTGAACGTCCGGGCGAGCGCCTCTGCGAGCTCTACAGTTCTCGGCAGACTCGCCCATGGCACCCAAGTCGACCATTACGGTTCTACGAACGGCTTCTATAAAATCAAGTACAATGGACGCGATGGCTATATCTCGACGGCTTACGCGATGACGGTCAAGCCTAGCGCGACGAGCAACGCCATCATCGTCCTCGATGCGGGCCATGGAGGCGGTGACCCGGGAGCGGTGAATGGATCGCTCTATGAGAAGACAATCGTCCTCGACGTGACGAAACGAGTCGAGGCGTACCTCCGTTCGAAGTATGATTACCAAGTCCGGTTGACGCGCTCGACGGACGTCTACTTGACGCTTGACCAACGCGTTCAAACTGCGAAAACACTTCGCGGCAACTTGTTCGTCAGTTTGCATACGAACGCTGCGACGACGCCGTACGCCAAGGGTGTTGAGACGTTCTACTCGTCATCATCTGCTCATAGCGCGAAGAGCCGTGTTCTTGCGACGAACATTCAGTCCAATTTGATGGGTAAGATGTCAGGGATGACGAACCGTGGTGTCAAGACGGCAAACTATTATGTCATTCGTTATAATACGATGCCATCGGCTCTCGTCGAACTCGGTTTTATTTCCTCGCCTCAAGACCTTACGCATTTACGGAGCAATGCTTCACGTCAACGGATGGCGGAAGGCGTTGCCGAAGGAATCGCAACATACGTACGTGCTTATCATTAATGCTCATCTGATATGAAAATGCCCCGACTCGGGAAGAGAGTCGGGGCATTTTGCGTTTATAGATCGTCGAAGCCGTTGGCGTCGGTGACTTTTGCGTACGAACGCGATTTTTGTTCGAAGAAGTCGGATTTTGTGGCATTCAATGAATCGTCTGAATAGGCACGGATCCACGGCATGACGTCTTCATTGAACCCTTCATACAGATCGTTCAAGCCGATGACGCGGAGGCGTTTGTTAGCGAGGTACTTGACGTAGTCCCGCATCTCGCTGACGTCGAGCCCGTCGAGGTCACGAAGGACGTATTCGCACCATTCGACTTCGAGGTCGACGGCTTCCGCCATCGTGTCATAGACGAACTGACTGAAGCGACCATCTGCGTCAATCTCCGGGTTTTCCGTCAACACGGCCCGGAGCAACTGGCTGACGAAATAGGAGTGTTGCATCTCGTCGCGCTGAATATAGCTGATCATCGTCGACGTTCCGACCATCTTCTGGTGACGCGCCAAGTTGTAGAAGTAGGCGAATCCGGAATAGAAGTTGATCCCTTCGAGGATAATCGAGGCGACGAGCGACTTGGCGAACGTCTCGGCCGTCTGGTCGGCGCGGAAGTCCTCATATAAGTCCAAAATGAATTGGTTCCGTTTCATGACCATCTCGTCGTCTTTGGCGATATCGAAGATGCGATTTTGTTCGCTCAGCGGCACAAGACTTGAAAGGACGTAACTATAAGATTGGTTATGGACGACCTCTTGCTGAGCGATGACAGCAAGCACGGCATGCACCGATGAGTCCGATGAGAACATCGATGACTCAAGGATATAGCGCGTCTGCACCGAGTCGAGAATCGACAACAACCCGATGATCCGTTTAAAGGCGTCTTGTTCCCGCTCGCTCAATTGTGGCCATTGCTGCATGTCTTTGGACATCGAAATCTCATCCGGAATCCAAAAGTTCGAGAGCAACTGTTTATAGATGGTATAAAACTGTGGGTAGGCGATGTCGTTCCAATTGACGATAGAACTCGTCTCGCCCCCGATAATAGCGGTCGCCCGGTTAGGATGTTTGGGCGACAGTAGTTTGATCTTTTGAATGGTCATGGACATATACTCCTTCTTCGGTGTTTCTTGCCAACCGCTCGGCCCAATGTCGGACGTTGTACGGTTGATTGCGCGGCGACTGTTCGATTTTCAACGTCTCACCGGCGAGGGGAATCCCGTATTTTGAAAGGTGGTAGGCCATCTCATCGACCGCACGACAGAAGTGGACGAACATCTTGTCGCCCGTCCCGAACACGGCGGCTTGGCGAAGCGGCACGTTGAGCTCTTTTAAGATGAGGCGGAACGTGTCTTTCATCTCGTCCGGCAAGACGCCGTCTGCCCACGTGTATGACCCGAAATAGACGAGATCATATGAGGCGAGTGATTGGGCTTCGCGATAGCCGATGCGGTCCGCTTCATACAAGACGACGCGGTCGCTCCGCTTGACGTGGGTCGCTTGAATCAACTCGGCGACCTCTTCTGTATTCCCGCTCATCGAACTATAGACGATTGCGACGTTCATGGTCGTTCCCACCTTTCTATTACGTGACGTTATGAGGCACATGATTCACATTCGTCGACTTCAACGGTCGTTGAACGTGTGTAGTAAATGGATTTCATTCCGAGTGACCACGCCTCAAGGTGCATCGCCAACATTTCGGTCGCCTTCACGTCATTTTTGACGTATAGGTTGAAGCTGATTGCTTGGTCGATGTGACGCTGACGGGCCGCGTTTTGACGGATGCTCCAGAGCTGGTCGACTTCGAACGCTGATTTATAGAACCAATTCGTCTCCGGATTGAGGTCTGGGACCGTGACCGGGATCTTATAGTTTTTCTTCTCTTCCGAATAGACCTTCTTATAGATTGGATCAATCGAGGCGGTGCTGCCGGCGATAATGGCCGTCGACGAGTTCGGTGCGACCGCCATCATGTAGGCGTTACGGACACCGTTCTGATTCACTTTGGCAGCCAGTCCATCCCAATCGAGATCGTCGTGTGAGCGATAGTTACGGCGTTTGAAGTACTCACCGGTATGCCACTCCGATCCTTCGAACACGCCGAACGCGCCTTTTTCTTTGGCTAGTTCCATTGACGCTTGAATCGTGAGGTAAGCGATCTTCTCATACAGCTTCTCCGCATACTGGACGGCATCGACCGATTCCCAACGGATCCCTTCTAGGGCGAGCAAGTGATGCCAACCGAACGTTCCGAGTCCGACGGCACGGTATTTTTGGTTCGTGATCATCGCTTGCGGTACTTCAATCGTGTTCAAGTCGATGACGTTGTCGAGCATCCGCATTTGAATCGGGATGAGTCGTTCGAGCACATCTGACTTCACGGCCCGGGCGAGGGCGATTGAGCTCAAGTTACAGACGACGAAGTCGCCAGGCGTTTTCGTGATCACGATTTTTCCGTCCGCTGTGTACTCTTCATCGATGGTTGTCGGTGACATGTTTTGCGCGATCTCTGAACAGAGGTTCGAGCTGTAAATCATGCCGGCGTGCTTGTTTGGGTTGGCGCGGTTCACGGCGTCACGGAAGAACATGTATGGTGTTCCTGTCTCGAGCTGTGAGCGCATGTATCGTTTGACGAGGTCGATGGCTGGTACCGTTACGCGCGAGAGTTCAGGTGTATTGACGCACGCCATGTATTTCTCGGTGAACGAACCGCCGTTTTCCGTCTCATCATAGAAGTCTTCTAGGCTGAAGCCCATGACCGTACGAATCTCGTGCGGGTCGAACAAATGCCAATCGCCGCGGGCTTCGACCGTACGCATGAACAAATCAGGCAAACAGATGCCCGTGAACAAGTCATGGGTCCGGAGGCGCTCATCCCCGTTGTTCAATTTCGCATCGAGGAATTCGAAGATATCCTTATGCCAAATGTCGAGGTAGACGGCAATCGAACCTTGGCGCATACCGAGCTGGTCGACCGAGACGGCCGTGTTGTTCAATTGCTTCATCCAAGGAAGCGCACCGCTCGAGACGCCTTTAAAGCCTTTGATGTCGCTGCCGCGTGAACGAATTTTGCCGAGATAGACGCCGATTCCGCCGCCGCCTTTCGAGAGCGTGGCCACGTCTGTGTTCGAGTCGTAGATGCCGCGGAGCGAATCGTCGACCGTATCGATGAAACATGAGCTGAGCTGGCCATAAGATTTCCCGGCGTTCGATAGTGTCGGTGTTGCCACTGTCATATAGAGGTTCGATAGTGCCCAGTACGCCTCTTCGACGAGTTTTACACGTTGATCGGCTTTCTCGTTTTGCATGAGCGTCATGGCGATGACCATAAACCGCTCTTGCGGCAACTCGTACAAGTTTTTGACGTGGTCGCGACCGAGGTAACGGTCCGATAACGTCCGCAGACCGATATAAGTGAACATACGGTCACGTGACGGGTCAATCAACGTCTCCAAGTAGGCGATGTCTTCTTTCGAGTACGTATCGAGTAATGCTGATGTGAAAATGCCTTTTGTCGTGAGCATCTCAATCATTGGATAGAGCGCGCCATAACGCATCGAGGCGTCATAGCCACGGTTACGGGCCGCTTCTAAATAGAGGCGGTTTAAGTACATTTCTGTGGCGACGAACGTCCAGTCCGGCTCTTCGGCCTTCAACATGTCAAGGGCGTGCATCGTCAAGAGCTCATATACTACATCTTGTGTCAGTGTCTTTCCTTCGAGCGCCCGAACGGCTCGTTCTTCGTATCGTTCGACACTAAGCTGTGGGTAGCGTTGTTTTAATGATTGGATCAATGTCGAGACGTCAGTAAGTGTCGGCGTAGCAGCCAACATCGTCTCGTGATGGATAGGGGATGTCAAAACGATCACTCCTTCTTCGGATGTAGATATTATAAAGGTATAGCGGAACTTGTCCGATTCGACGTCAATGATGGATGAACGTGATAAATATCCGTTAACTATATATTGACGTTTTCTTGTCTTTTTAATCATAAATCACCTATATTTAGTTTTGCAATCTTGACATTCGGCAAACTGTCGACGCCTAGATTACTTTTACTCAAAAACGGCGCTATCATCCGATTTGAGATGAGATATGAGATAGAAAAAAATTAAATTGACGTTCATATGAAAAGGCATGCAAGTTTATGTAAGCGGTCAATCATGAACCAGATGTTAAAATAAACGAGAATATCATTACATTTTGACGCATCTGTCAGGAAATTAATCATCTGGTCGACCACTATATATAGGGACGACTATTTTTTAAAAAGGAAGGAAATTTGAGCGCTCACTAGCATCGAACTGAAAAGTGATGTAGATTGAGGGAGTACGATCTGAAATCAAGGTAAAAAGAAGGGTTTAACAAATGAGAGCAGAAGACTTATTATTAGCATGGGACCCACTCGGTTACGGGATTGGGTCGTATGGACCAGAGTTTGATGATATCGCCTTGGCGCTCATTCACATCGACACAATCGATGAGTTGGATGAAGCGGTTCGCCGGATTTTGACAGACGCGTTCGGCGACTGTCCAAGTGAATCGGAAACACGGGCCATGGCGGAACGACTACTCGCGTCTTCAGAAGCTTGTCAATTATAAGGGGGAACCACGATGTTACGTATCGATCCAACACCGAATCCAAATGCAATGAAAATCACACTTCCTGAGAACGTCTTTGGCGCGAAAAGCCAAAGCGTGAAAGCCGGAGAAGAGACGGACCAACCGCTACTCGCGAAACTCGTCGCCATCGAAGGCGTGGAGAGCGTGTTCGCTTATGGCGATTTCGTCACGGTATCAAAAGAGAACGGCGTCAGCTGGGAAGCGATCTTGCCGCACGTCGAAACAGCTTACCGCGGATGAACCCGCTCGTTACGATCGTCATTCCGGTCTACTCACGGGAGACGGAATTGACGGAACTGCTCGAAAGTCTGGTCGTCCAGACGTTCGGGTCGTTCGAAGTACTTGTGATCAATAATGACGGGCCGCCAAAACAGCATCTTTTGGCGCCTTTTTTGAATCGATTATCGATTCGCTATATCGAGCTCGGCGAGAATCATCACGTCAAAGCCCGCAACCGCGGCGTAGAGGAAGCGAAAGGCGACTATATCCTGTTGCTCGACGATGATGATTTGCTCATGCCGACCCATATCGAACAAGCGCTCGAGGACATCCGTTCGGCCGACCTCGTCTTCACGGATGCGGAACTGTTCCGCTTCGCGTGGGAAGATGGGTGCCGTCGCGTCACTGACTGGGAGGCATTCGCCTACGACCTCGATTTGAAGCGACTTCGCCAAGACTCGACGTTCATCCCGTCCGGTACGCTGTATCGAAAACGGCTTCACGACGACATCGGTCCGTTCGATGAAGCCGTCTATAACTATTGGGATTGGGACTTCATTTTACGCGTCAGCGAAGTCGGGACGATTCGTCATCCGGCCCGTGCGACGGTGCTCTATGCATTCAACGGTACGGACAACCTGTCGGCCAAACAAGACGAGACGCGTCGTCGCTACTTTGATCGGTTCTGTCACAAGCACGGCCTCGTCGATATGGAGATGAAAAACTTCCATATCGTCCAAGCCGAGCGGCGGGACTATGTGAGACAGACAGAAAGAACGTTCACAGGGGCGTTCCCCGGTAGAACGGAAGGAGAATAACTATGTACACATCAAAAGAACTAGAACTGCTCGAGCTGCTCGAAGAGAAAGGTTACCTCGAGACGAAACTGTTGGCGAACTTGCTCGCGACCGACGAGGCAACCGTCGAGGCGATGCTCGAGAAGTTCAAAGCCGACGGGATTTTGCTCGGTTTCCGAGCGATGGTCAACTGGCAAAAAATCAACCGGCATGACGTCACGGCGTTCATCGACGTCAAAGTCACTCCGAAACGGGGGCGCGGTTTCGATGAGGTCGCGGAGCGGATATATCGCTTCCCGGAAGTGACGGCGCTCTATTTGATGTCTGGGGCTTACGACCTGCAAGTCGTCATCCGGGCGCACTCACTCCAAGACGTCGCATCGTTCGTCTCGGACAAGTTGTCACCGCTCGACTCGGTCGTCTCGACGACGACGCACTTCAAGTTGAAGACGTATAAGCATGATGGTATTTTATTCACCCCACAAGTCGAAGACAAACGGTTGAATATTACGCCATGAAGTCACTGTCCCAACAAGTCGTCTCAATGAAACCGTCCGGCATCCGCCGCTTCTTTGATTTGGCGCAAACGATGGAAAACGTCGTCTCTCTCGGGGTGGGAGAGCCGGATTTCATCACGCCGTGGAATGTACGCGAAGCGAGCTATGCGGCGCTCGAGCAAGGCTATACGGCCTATAGCGCGAACGCCGGTCTCCTCGAGTTACGTCAAGAAATCGCTAGTTATATGACGGACCGGTTCGGGGCGACATATGACCCGACGACGGAACTGATCGTCACGACGGGCGCGTCGCAGGCGCTCGATATCGCCTTCCGGGCTCTCCTCAACCCAGGTGACGAAGTCATCGTCGTCGAACCGGCTTTCGTCTCGTACGGGCCGCTCATCGAGCTCGCCGGCGGGACGGTCGTCCCGGTCGCCTGTCGTCCGGAGAACGGGTTCCGTCTGAACCGGGAAGACGTCGAAGCGGCAATCACGGAGCGCACGAAAGCGATGCTCCTCTGCTTCCCGTCAAACCCGACCGGAGCGACGATGACGGGTGAAGAACTCACCGAGATCGCGGAACTCGCGACGAAACATGATCTTTGGGTCGTCAGCGATGAGATTTATGCCGAGCTGTCGTATGATGAGCCGTTCACGAGTTTCGCGACGCTCCACGATATGCGCGAGCGGACGATCGTCGTCAACGGGTTCTCGAAGGCGTTCGCGATGACAGGCTGGCGGCTCGGTTTCACATGTGCGCCGGAAGTCGTGACACGGGAAATGCTCAAAGTTCATCAGTACGGCATGATGTGTGCCCCGACACTCGTCCAATTCGGCGGTCTCGAGGCACTCCGTAGCCGCGATCAACATGTACCGAAGATGGTGAAGAGCTATCGACAGCGCCGTAACTACTTCATCCAGGCCCTCAATGACGCCGGATTACCGACGCACGTGCCGGGAGGCGCGTTTTATGCCTTCCCATCAATCCGTCACACGGGCTTGACGAGCGAAGAGTTTGCCGAGCGTCTCTTGCTCGAGGAGCGGGTCGCGGTCGTACCAGGCAACGCGTTCGGTGCGAGTGGTGAAGGGTTTGTCCGAGCCAGCTACGCGACGTCGGTCGAGCAATTACAAGAAGCGATTCGTCGCATCGATCGGTTCATGAAACAGTTCGAAGTGACGACCACAATGACAGACTCTCAGCGATGAGGGTCTGTTTTACGTTTTAGTGGTATAATAGATGGGAAAAGACGAGCGAGGTGAGGCCGTTGGAACGAGTAGATTTTATAGCAATCGGATGTGGGCCCTACAATCTCGGGTTGATGGCGCTCAGCGAATCGACGAGATTGACGGGAGTTTGCTTTGAGGAGCGGGCCGACTTCAATTGGCATGAAGGGATGTTGCTCGAAGCAGCCACGATGCAGACGCATTATTTATATGACCTTGTGACGCTCGCTGACCCGACAAGCCTTCACAGTTATGTGAACTACTTGAAACAGAACGGCCGCTTGCAGACGTGTTTGAATCGCTCGAGAGCGGCAAACTCGGGGAAGAGATTTTCAGTGTGTCGTATGTCGACTATTTCAATCGACTGCCATATACGGAACGTGAGCACCTAGGGAAGGCTTTTGAGCGGTTTCGCAACGGCGTCAACCTGGAGACGCTCCGTGCGATTTACGGGTCGCTATATCATCGGACGGCGGACGGATCGGACCAAGCGACGAACTTGTACACGCAAATTGAAATCGAACGCGTCTCCCATTCTTCGAATTATCTTGTCGAAGGGACTCACCAGCATACCGGAGAATCGTTTACGAACGAGTATGATGCCGTCGTGGCGGCGACCGGATATCATCCGCGCATCCCGGCATGGGTCGACCGGGTTGAGATCGAGTGGGAGGCTGAAAATCAGTGGCGCGTCAACGATCGCTATCAAATCGCGACGCAGACCGCATTGGCCGGTAGTCTGTTCACCCACACAAACTTAGAACATTCGCACGGGCCGGCGGCAACGAATTTGGGGATGGCGGTATATCGGAACGCGATCATGTTGAATGAAATGGTGGGAGAAACGATGTTTGATGTCGCCGCGCAACAACCGTTCACGAGTTTTTGAACAAAAAAAGGGCTAGGCCTAAGCCTAGCGGAATCAGGGGGGAATACTTGAAGTCTTGCTTGATTTGTATTTACCCGACCGGTCGACTTTGAAACACGAAAATAATCCCAAATAATCTTTTTTACTAATTTGTACACTTTATCGAAAAAAGTATGTTATAGTAAGTTGATGAATTTAGCATAGGAGTGTTTGTAATGGCAAAATACGAAAAAGATCAAGTTTTAAAAGGTAAAGTAACAGGAATCCAACCTTTCGGTGCGTTCGTCGCACTCGACGACGAGACTCAAGGTCTTGTCCACATCTCTGAAATCTCACACGACTACGTGAAAGACGTGAACGAGTACGTTCAAGTCGGTCAAGAAGTTGAAGTGAAAATTCTTGATGTTGATGAAGCATCTAAGAAAATCAAGCTTTCAATGAAAGCGACACAAGAAGCTCCAAAACGCGAGAAGTCGGCTAAGCCAGCTCGTCGTGGCGCACCACGCCGCAACGAAGCTTCAAACTTCAAGCAAGAAGAAGCTCCAGGATTCACTGTCCTCAAGGACAAACTCGAAGACTGGATCAAAAACACGAACTTCAAGAAGTAAGTGATTGAGACGATCTGCCTTGTGCAGGTCGTCTTTTTTTTTTGTACAGGAGATGTCCCCATCGGTCTCGAACTGTACAGAAAAGGAGTGAGGACCATGAGAATCGGAATCATCGGTACAGGCGGGATTGCCAAGACCGCCCATATCCCGCAATACATCGCGACAGGGGCTGACGTCGTCGCCGTCATGAATCGGACCCGGGAGCGCGGGGAAGCGGTGGCTGAACAGTTTGGAATCGAACGGGTGTACGAGACGGTCGAAGAGATGCTCGTCACAGAACAACTCGATGCGGTCAGTGTGTGTACGCCGAACGCGCTCCATAAAGAACAAGTCATCGCCGCGCTCGAGGCAGGCTGTCACGTCCTCTGTGAGAAGCCACCGGCCATCTCGGCCCGTGAAGCGAACGAGATGCTCATAGCGGCCCGGAAGGCAGAACGAACCCTTCATTACGGGTTTCATTACCGGCACCGGTCGGACACACAATTATTAAAACGTATGATCGATGACGGTGAACTCGGGCACGTCTATGCGGCCACCGCGCTCGCCCTCCGCCGTCGCGGCATCCCAGGGTGGGGCGTATTCACTGATAAGGAGCTACAAGGAGGCGGTGCACTGCTCGATATCGGGGTACATATGCTCGACCTGGCGCTCTATTTGATGGACTATCCGAAACCGGTCGACGTGGTCGGTCACGTCGGTCAATATCTTGGAACGCGACCCGGTGTCGGGCTGATGGGCGACTGGGACGCGGACGCGTTCTCGGTCGAAGACACGGCCCGGGCGATGGTCACGTTCGACAACGGGGCATCCTTGTTCTTAGACGCGAGTTTCATGGCCAACGTCGAGGCGGCGGACACGATGCGGGTCGAATTGCGAGGAACGGAGGGCGGGGCGTCGCTGTTCCCACTCGTCATCCATACGGAAGAGCACGGTGCGTTGTTCGATAAATCACCGGCCCATCTCGCGCTCGAAGACCCATATGCGAGACAGATTCGAACGTTCCTCGAGGCGTGCCGTCAGGAGCCGTCGTACCGGCAAGCAGAACAGGCGGTGACGCTCCATACGATCATCGACCGTATCTACACTCAGGGCTGATTGCTTTTCAATCATAAAAAACAGGGTATATAGTGTAGGTGTTACATATTTTCGAAGGAGGATGAATTATGCACAACTTTGAATACAAGAACCCGACGAAACTCATTTTCGGGACGCATCAGATTGAAAAACTCGCAGGCGAGTTGAAGGCGCTCGACGCCAAGAAAGTGATGCTCGTCTATGGAGGCGGGAGCATCAAGAAGAACGGCACGTACGATGAAGTCGTGACGGAACTGAATAACGCCTCAATCGACTTCGTCGACTTCTCAGGTGTTGAACCGAACCCACGCATCGAGACAGTACGTCGCGCGGTCAAGCAAGCACGCGAAGAAAACATCGATGCGTTGCTCGCGGTCGGTGGCGGTTCGGTCATCGATTGCACGAAACTCATCTCGGCGGCCATCCCGTACGAAGGGGATGCATGGGACATCGTTCTCCGCGACCATATTCCGACAGAAGCGATCCCGTTTGGTACAGTGCTCACGCTCGCAGCGACAGGTTCAGAGATGAACTCAGGATCGGTCATCACGAACTGGGAGACACAAGAGAAGTACGGTTGGGGCCATCCGCTCGTCTATCCGACGTTCTCAATCCTTGATCCGCGTTACACGGTATCGGTACCAAAAGATCAAACAATCTACGGTATCGTCGACATGATGAGTCACTGTTTCGAACAATACTTCCACCCGAACCATGCACCGGTCCAAGAGCGCATGACCGAAGGCGTCTTGAAAGCGGTCGTCGAATCGGCACCGAAGCTCGTCAATGATTTAGAGAACGTCGACTTGCGTGCCATCATCTTGTTCTCAGGTACGATCGCCTTAAACGGTGTGCTGCAAATGGGTGCTTCAGGTGACTGGGCGTCACATAACATTGAGCATGCGGTATCGGCTGTCCATGACATTCCGCACGCAGGAGGGCTCGCCATTCTGTTCCCACGCTGGATGGAGCATGTGCTCGATGAAGACAATGCGGCACGTTTCGCCCGCCTCGGAACAGAAGTGTTCAATGTTGAACCGGCCGACACGGATTTGGAGACGGCGAAGCGTACAATCGCAGCCGTGCGCGCCTTCTTCGATGAGCTTGGTGCACCAAGCTCGCTCCGTGACTATGACATCGACGAGTCGACATTCGACGCCATCCTTGATTCTGCTATGAAACGTGGTGCGTTCGGTCGCTTCCGTACGCTCGAACGTGAAGACGTGGCGGCCATTCTTGAGTTGAGCAAATAAGGCGATTTGATGCCTATTTTGCAATAATGATTGAACGAATCCGACGTTTCCGTTTATGATGGGTCATGTATGGCTCTTCAAGGAGCGATTTAAAGGAGGAAATGACATGTCAACAGTACGTTTCGATTATTCAAACGCCCTGTCTTTCGTCGGGGAACATGAAGTCGATCAATTGCAAGAAACCGTGAAAGCAATGCATTCGGTCATCCATGACCGTAGCGGGGCAGGTAGCGACTTCCTTGGGTGGGTCGACCTTCCAACAAACTATGATACGGATGAGTTTGCCCGCATCAAAGCGGCCGCGGAACGAATCCGCGAGAACTCGGACGTCCTCGTCGTCGTCGGAATCGGTGGATCATACCTCGGCGCACGCGCGGCAATCGAGATGCTTCAACATTCATTCTTCAACGTATTGTCAAAAGAAGAGCGCAACGCGCCACAAGTCTTCTTCGCTGGTCACAACATCTCGTCTACTTATTTGACAGAGTTGCTCCACGTGCTCGAAGGCAAAGACGTCTCGGTCAACGTCATCTCGAAATCGGGAACGACGACAGAGCCGGCGATCGCGTTCCGTGTCTTGAAACAGTTCATGGAAGACAAATATGGTCAAGACGGTGCTCGTGAGCGCATTTATGCGACGACAGACCGTGCTCGTGGCGCCTTGAAGACGCTCGCGGATGCAGAAGGTTACGAAACGTTCGTCATCCCGGATGACGTCGGAGGCCGTTTCTCGGTCCTCACACCGGTCGGACTCCTTCCGATTGCGGCGGCAGGCATCGATATTGACGCTCTCATGGAAGGTGCACGCGACGCACAAGACGCGTATTCGTCACCAGAGCTCTCTGAGAACGAGGCGTACCAATATGCTGTCGTCCGTAACGCCTTGTATGCAAAAGGCAAGTCGATCGAGTTGCTCGTCAACTACGAGCCGGCCCTTCACTACGTGTCAGAGTGGTGGAAACAGCTTTACGGCGAGTCGGAAGGAAAAGACAACAAAGGGATTTTCCCGGCGGCAGTCGACTTCTCGACCGACCTCCACTCGATGGGGCAATACATCCAGGAAGGTCGTCGTGACTTGTTCGAGACGGTCATCCGTGTCACGAACGTCCGTCATACGATGAACGTGCCAGAAGACGCACAAGACCTCGATGGCTTGAACTTCCTTGCCGGCGAAACGATTCAATTCGTGAACGACAAGGCAGCCGAAGGAACACTCCTCGCCCACACGGACGGAGAAGTCCCGAACCTCGTCGTCGAATTACCGGAGATGACGCCGTACCACCTCGGTTACTTGTTCTACTTCTTCGAGAAGGCATGCGCGATGAGCGGATACATT
Organism: Exiguobacterium sp. SL-9; assembly: GCF_004336985.1. GTDB lineage: Bacteria > Bacillota > Bacilli > Exiguobacteriales > Exiguobacteriaceae > Exiguobacterium. Next base: position 382,213 of record NZ_SJUO01000002.1, on the reverse strand, counting down.
CTCGGGGTGAACCCGTTCAATCAACCAGGTGTGGAAGCGTACAAAGCGAACATGTTCGCGTTGCTTGGAAAACCAGGTTACGAAGAGCAAAAAGCTGAGCTTGAAAAGCGTTTGAACCAGTAATTTCGAGTAGGTCCGCTCCGGCGGGCCTATTTTTTTGTTTGAAACTGGAGGAAGACAAGGTAAAGTGAGAGTAGACAGGGGAAGGAAAGGGATGGACTATGTTGACATTCACAGACTACTATCACAATAAAGTCGAGTTGAGCTTTGCGCACTATCCATTTTCGGATACGCCGCTCCACGTCTGGGTCGTCGCCCGCTACGAGAACCAATGGGTGCTGACGAAGCATAAACAACGCGGACTCGAGTTCCCGGGCGGAAAAGTTGAGCCTGGCGAGCATGAGGACGATGCCGCGATTCGGGAAGTGTATGAAGAGACGGGCGGTGTCGTGAAGACGCTGCATTATCTCGGACAATACCGCGTGCTCGGACGCGGGGACACGGTCATTAAAAATATTTATTTTGCTGAGATTGAGCGCTTTGACGATCATCCGGCAGTCGATGAGACCGACGGAGCCGTCTTGATGGCGGAGTTGCCAACGAATTTGCTCCGGAACAACCGGTACAGCTTCATGATGAAGGACCGGGTGCTCCCGGAAACGATGAAGGTGCTCCATGAAAAACGCTTGGTTTGACCGAGTCGAGGTCCTGCCGCCGTATGCCGGCTATCCGATTCACCGAGGCTGGTATGCGACGCGCGACGGTGAGGACGTCGTTGCCTATACAATCACGCCGAAACGGCCAAACGGGCACGTCTTGTTTTATTTGCGTGGTGGGACCGGACGAATCGGGGACGTGCGTTTGCCCCGGTTGATGCAGTTTGCGGCCAGAGGCTTCCACGTCGTGGCTCCCGTCTATCGGGGTAACCATGGCGGAAGCGGGAAAGAGGACTTCGGCGGGGCGGACTTAGAGGACGTCTTGTCTCTCTACGATCGCGTCCGTCGAACGGATACGTTTATTCATGCCCTTGGTTTCTCGCGCGGGGGCATGATGGCGTTATCGCTCGCTGCGGAACGGCCGCTCACGTCCGTCACATCATGGGCGGGTGTCACCAATCTCGAGTGGACGTATGAAGAACAGCGCTCGATGCGGAAAATGCTCCGTCGCATGACCGGGGGGGACCCGGAAGCGGCGCGTGCGGCTTATGTGGAGCGTTCGCCTCTCTACAAAGACTGGGAGGCCCCGACGTTATTGATTCACGGGACAGACGACGAGCAAGTGCGACTTCGTCATGCGACAGCCGTGGCCGAACGAATGGGGGAGCGGGCCGAGCTTTGGGTCGTTCCGTTCGCCCATCAACTCCCGTTTTGGGAAAAGTGGAAGACGACCGAAGAGGCAATGGATTGGATGTTAGCCATCGCACAAAAAAATGACTAGTGCCTACTCGGGCGCTAGTCATTTTTTATTAGACGATGATTGGACCGGCCGCAACGACCGCCTCACTCGTTTTGGTGAATCGCTTAAAGTTGTCTTGGAACTTACGGGCGAGCGCTGCCGCCTCGGCGTCATAACGGGCCCCGTCTTTCCATGTACCACGCGGATCAAGCACGTCCGCTGGCACTCCGTCGATGTGGCGTGGAATCTCGACGTTGAAGATGTCGTGGCGCGTCGTCTCGACGTCACGTAGTTTTCCGTTGACGGCAGCGTTCACCATCGCCCGTGTATAGGCGAGTTTCATCCGTGAGCCTTCCCCGTATGCTCCGCCAGTCCAACCCGTATTGACGAGATAGACGTCGACGTCATGTTTCTCGATCAACGTACCGAGCATATCGGCATATCGTTCCGGCGCGAGTGGCAAGAACGGTGAACCGAAGCATGTCGAGAACGTCGCTTGTGGTTCAGTGACACCGCGCTCCGTACCGGCGAGCTTCGATGTATAACCCGATAAGAAGTGATACATCGCCTGCTCCTTCGTCAATTTGCTGATTGGAGGCAACACCCCGTATGCGTCAGCCGTCAAGAAGACGATCGTGTTCGGATGCCCGGCCCGTGAAGGAAGCATCGCATTATCGATGAATTGAATCGGATAGGCGGCCCGTGTGTTTTCGGTGAGCGAGATGTTCTTGTAGTCCGGCGCGCGAGACTCGTCTAAAACGACGTTCTCAATCAACGAGCCGAATCGGATGGCATCATAGATTTGTGGCTCGTTCTCACGCGACAAGTTGATTGTCTTCGCGTAGCAACCGCCTTCGATATTGAAGACGCCGTCTGGAGACCAGCCGTGTTCGTCGTCGCCGATCAAATGTCGCTCTGTATCGGCCGATAACGTCGTCTTTCCGGTACCAGATAGTCCGAAGAAGAGAGCCGTCTCACCGGCGTCCGATACGTTCGCCGAGCAGTGCATCGATAAGACATGCTGCTCTGGTAACAGGAAGTTCATGACCGAGAAAATCGACTTCTTAATTTCGCCGCCGTATTCTGTTCCCCCGATCAGAATGGTCCGCTTGGCGAATGAGACGAGAATGAACGTTTCTGAGTTCGTCCCGTCGACGACCGGGTCGGCCTTATAGCTCGGTGCATAGATGACCGTGAACGGCTCGAAGGCACCTTGTGTCGGCCATTCGCGCAAGAACAATTGTTTCGCGAACAAGTTGTGCCATGCGTATTCCGTGATGGCCCGGACCGGAAGCGTGTAATGCTCGTCTGCACCGGCAGACGCTTCGAGATAATAAAGTTTTTCTTTCGTCTCGAGATGTGTGAGCACTTTATCGAGTAGTGCGGTGAACTTCTCTTCCGCGATCGGTTGGTTGACCGGACCCCAGTCCACTAAATGATTGCTGACTTCATCTTGCACGACGAATTTGTCTTTCGGTGACCGTCCTGTGAATTTACCTGTACTGACCGATAAAGCCCCGTCTTTCGTCAGTACGCCTTCCCCGTTGCGAATGGCTTCTTCCACCAGTTCTGGAACCGTTAAGTTCCGCTTCATGTCGGCACCTTTAATTAATTCTTCGATTTTCAGGAGCGTTGTCGCCATCCTGAATCCCACCTTTCCCCTAAATAGATGTGGATGAAATCCGCATACTTCCGCGTTTAATTAGTATGACGTTTTTATTATATGTGACATACTAATCAAAAACAAGCATTTTTTACCCCTTAAAGTAAGCGCTTTCTTACATTGTCATTCTAACATATTCTGTACCAGGTCATAGTACAAAAACAAAAACCGTCAAAAAAATGTTTGATATTTCACAAATATAACTAATGGACGTACATGAAAAGTTTGACGAATTCGGTCGATACGCTTGACAGAACGGGGTGTCATTTATATGATGGTCTTCGTAACGGATACTCTTATTCTGAGCGGTGGAGGGAACAAGGCCCTACGAAGCCCAGCAACCGTCCGATTTGTCATTGTTATTCGGAAAAGGTGCTATCCTGAAGCGAAGCGCAAGCTTCGAACGATAAGAGGGTAAGGAAGAACGATTCAACCTTTCCCATTGAACATGGCGAAAGGTTTTTTTCATTACCGTCCCAAAGCAACGCGTAAGGGGAACGAGTACCGTCCACACATCACCCTTATTATAGGAGGTTTTTCGAAATGGCAAACTTGAACCGTCGACTTTTCACTTCGGAGTCCGTCACGGAAGGACATCCGGATAAAATTTGTGACCAAATCTCAGATGCGATTTTGGATGCAATTTTAGCTGAAGATCCAAACGCCCGCGTTGCGGCTGAGACATCTGTCACAACAGGTCTCGTGCTCGTAGCGGGTGAGATCACAACATCAACTTACGTGGATATCCCGAAAGTTGTTCGTGAAACAGTTCGTGAGATCGGCTACACACGTGCGAAATATGGTTTCGATGCAGAGACTTGTGCGGTCCTCACATCGATTGACGAGCAATCAGTAGACATCGCCCAAGGTGTCGACCAAGCGCTCGAAGCTCGTGAAGGACACATGACTGAAGAAGAAATCGATGCGATCGGTGCTGGTGATCAAGGTCTCATGTTCGGTTACGCAACAAAAGAGACACCTGAACTCATGCCGCTCCCGATTTCACTCGCTCACAAATTGTCGCGCCGTTTGGCAGAAGTTCGTAAAAACGGAACGCTCGCTTACCTTCGCCCTGATGGGAAGACACAAGTAACAGTCGAATACGACGAAGCGAACAACCCGGTTCGCATCGACACGATCGTCATCTCGACACAACACGCCGAAGACATCACGCTCGAGCAAATCCAAGCTGATTTGAAAGAGCACGTCATCGATGCGGTCATCCCGGCTGAACTCATCGACGCAGACACGAAATACTTCATCAACCCGACTGGCCGCTTCGTTATCGGTGGACCACAAGGGGATGCAGGCCTTACAGGACGTAAAATCATCGTCGATACGTACGGTGGTTACGCTCGCCATGGCGGCGGTGCGTTCTCTGGTAAAGATCCAACCAAAGTTGACCGTTCAGCGGCGTATGCGGCTCGTTACGTAGCCAAAAACCTCGTTGCAGCGGGACTTGCTGACAAAGCAGAAGTACAACTCGCTTACGCGATCGGCGTTGCCCACCCGGTATCGATTGCGGTCGACACGTTCGGCACAGGCAAATTGAGCGAGACTGAGCTCGTCGAACTCGTTCGCGAGAACTTCGACCTTCGTCCGGCCGGCATCATCAAGATGCTCGACCTTCGTCGCCCAATCTACAAGCAAACAGCAGCTTACGGCCACTTCGGTCGTACGGACGTTGAACTCCCATGGGAGCAAACGGACAAAGCGGCAGTGCTTGAAGAAGGCGCGAAACGCTTCGCATAAGACAGTAAAAACGACCTTTCTCAGCGAAAGGTCGTTTTTTTATGCTTGTGGTTTATTGTCATTTGATGATTCGCTATTGTTTGACGAGGTTTCTTGACCGAGCGCCGTATCTTTCGCTTCGACGACTTTCTCACCGATGTCTTGTAAATCGGACTTCGCTTCTTGCGCCGTTCCGACGACTTTGTTCACGTCTTCTTTGACGGTATCGACTTCACCAGCGACTTTTTCATAGACGTTTTGGACGTCAGTGGCAACCTCTTGGATGATACCAGAAGCCGATTTCACTTGGTCGATGACTTGTGAGGCTTTTCCGGCCGGGTCTTGTTTGACCGTATCGACGAGACCGCCGACCGACGATTTCGCGCTCGAGAACGATTGCTTCGTGTTCTCGCGGTTCGACGTACTAAGTAGGGCGAGCAATCCACCGACGAGGGCGCCGAGGAGCATCCCGGTCACGACGGTGATTTTAGGACCACCTGCATTTGATTGGTCAAACTGACGATTTGGATTGTTGGCTTGTTCTACTTGTGGATCGTGTTGTAGTTTCGGTTCCATAGTAACACTCCTTTTTGTAAGTTGGCATTGATACTCTTATACCCGAGTCAAAATGGAAAATAACGTCTTCCTTCATTTCGACATCAAAAAGTAATAAGCGGGCAGGATATTTTTTTGCTGATGGGGAATGATACTACTAGATTGGCCAAAAGGGGGATGCCGTTATGAAGATTCGAGAAGCCGTTCCAGAAGATGCCGCCACCATCCGCGACATTGCTCTCGCGACGGTCAGTGAACAAGACGAGGTTCGTTCAAAAGTGATGGAACGGGCTTATCAGCAGGAAGAGATCGTCCGCGCCATCAGTTCAAGCGAAGAAGCGAAAGAGCAGTTGTTCATTGTCGGTGAAGCCGAAGGCGACGTCATCGGGTTTTATCATGCGATCGACCGTGGGGACACGTGGGAAGTACTGCGACTCTATCTTCATCCGGCCCATCACCGACAAGGTCTCGGAACGGTCCTGTTGACTCATTTGCGCGAGCGCAAAGTTCAACCGATCGAACTGTACGTCGAAAGCTCGAACGAGCAGGCAATCGCTTTTTTAAATCATGAGGCGTTCATCGAGTTAAATCGGATTCAAGAAGAAGTGTATGACCAACCAATGGAACTGATTCACTTACGCTATGACCCAAGCTAAGACCCTAGACGGATTTTTCGGACAAACATCAGTCTCGGCTGATGTTTTTTGTTAGTATGGATATATGGACATAATAAAATGAGGTGACAGCATGACATATGAAGAAGAATCACGAAAAGGGGTCATCGTGATCGTCTACCCGCTCCAGTTCACGTCACGCTTGAGTGAGGCGTTTCTAGGGCGGTTACGCGATGAATATGAAGTCCTCGTCGTGACGGGACAGGCGGTCGGCTTGACCGCGGAAGACCATAAACTGTTAATCAAGAGTACGTTGCGCGAGGCGAGCCAGTACAAGCTTCCGATTCACGTCATCGCTTTCAGTCTCGGGGCGCTGTTGACGAACCGTTTGCTCCAGGAATACGATGTGCCACTCGGCAGTTTGACGTACATCTCGCCTTTGTTCGATTGGCATCCATCCCGCCAAATCGGTGGCTTGAAACAAGTCGTCGCGAGTGCAGTCGACCGTTTCCGTCCGGACTTACCGCTCGGCATGATGACGTTCATGGGTGCCGGGGAAGAGTCATCTCGCTTCGGTGAAATCACGTACGGCCAGTACCGCGAAATCGAGGAGGAAATCGTCGAGCATCAAGAAGAGAAGAAACATTTGCCGCGCCTTCCACTCGCTTGCTTCTATGCACCGGACGACCGCTTCGCCGATGTGAAGCTGACGCTCAACGTTTGCCGGAAAATCGGGGGCGATCAAGTGTACATCCGCCGACTCGAAGGATTCCCACATTTCGGCTATGAACGATTGAACACGAAGTTCGCGGAGACGCTTATCACGTTTTATGAATTGATCCGAGAATGAAAAAGGCGACTCGAGCGAGTCGCCTTTTCATGTGCGTTTTTCAATCGCCACGATGAACGGGGGATGATTGATTTGGTTGATAAAGCCGTAGCGGAGGACACCGGCGCGTTTTTGATCAAGTGACTCGACATATGCGAGCACTTCGTCGCGCTCGACCTTACCGCTCTCATGACCGTGATAGATGACGACGACGATGACGCCGCCGACGGCCATCACGTCGAGCAGTTGCTCGAGGGCGTCAATGGTCGTATTGCCCGTCGTCGTGACCGACTTGTCACTCCCTGGCAAATAGCCGAGGTTGAACACGGCTGCGGTGATGGGGCGTGTCTCGTCCCCGACGACCGCTCGGACCGTGTCATGGCTGTCGTGTATCACGGTGACACGATCGGCGAGTCCAGCTCCCTCGATGCGAGTGCGTGTCGCTTCGACCGCCGCGGCTTGGACGTCGAACGCATAGACATGTCCCGTCGCCTCGACGAGCTCGGCTAAAAATAATGTATCGTGCCCGTTGCCGGCCGTCATATCGATGGCGACGGCACCAGGCGTGATGTGTTCACGGAGTAAGTACTTCGCGAACGGTAACACTCTCATTAATCCCATGGCTCTCATCCTTCTTTTTTCCTTGGAAGGAATCACGACGCACCAGTTCGGCATCGATGGCGTTCAAGACGGCCATCTTGTGCCGGCTCCACGTCGGACCGATCAACAGATCCGGTGGCCCGTCACCGGTCAATCGATGGATGACGATCTCAGGTGGTAACAACTCCAACTGGTCGCAGACGAGCGAGACGTAAGTCGTCTCGTCCATAAGTTCGAGCAATCCTTTTTCATACTGTCGGGCGAGCGGTGTCTGTTTCAAGACGTGGAGCAGATGGATCTTGATTCCTTGTATGTCCATTTTAGCAACTTCTCGCGCCGTGTCGAGCATCATATCCGTCGTCTCGCCGGGGAGACCGTTGATGATATGGACGACGACGCGGATATTGCGCCGGCGGAGCTTAGCCAGACCGTCGAGAAACGTTTGATAATCATGGCCCCGGTTGATCTTTTTCGCCGTCGTGTCGTGAATCGTCTGTAGGCCGAGTTCGACCGTGAGTGACGTCCGCTCATTCAACTCGGCGAGGTAGTCGACGACGTCGTCCGGTAAACAGTCGGGCCGGGTCGCAATCGACAGACCGACGACTCCTTCTTCCGCGAGGGCGGGCTCAAACAGCTCTCGCAGCCGCTCGACTGGGGCGTACGTGTTACTGAACGCTTGGAAGTAAGCGATGTAATGGGCCTGTTTCCACTTCCGGTGCAGTCGAGCTTTCACTTCGGCGAATTGGACCGAGATCGGATCGCAGGCATTACCGGCAAAATCACCACTGCCGTCGTCCGAACAGAACGTACAGCCGCCTTTCGAGACGAGCCCGTCCCGGTTCGGACAAGTAAAACCGCCATCGAGCGGCACTTTGAACACTTTCCCACCGAACTCGCGGCGATACGCTTCATTTAATTTGTGATATCTGGCTTTGCCAAACGGGTTTTGCATACATATCCTCTCCTTCTTTGCTCATGCTATCACAAGCTTCCCTCGTGTTTACTTCATAATAAGTAATTTTTCTTGACACTTATGGAGCGTTCCGTTAGCTTGGAGAAGGACTTATTTTTGATTCGGCCGTCGCGCCGAATTTTTATCGTTTATTGGGAAGGAAAGGAGTAACTGGTATGAACAACAAAATGCCGATTTCGGTTTGGATTTTGGTCATCGCGATGGCGCTCAATACGACGGCGGCGTCTTTTTTATGGCCATTTAACACACTCTATATTAATGGATATTTAGGTGAATCGATGACGCTCGCAGGGATTGCCCTGCTCGTCAACTCGGCGCTCGCCATCGTCGGGAACTATATCGGGGGCACGCTGTTTGACCGCATCGGTGGGAAACGCACACTCATCCTCTCGGTCGGCCTATTGCTCGCGAGCTCGCTCGGGTTCTTGTTGTTCCATGCCACGTTCCTCGGGTACTTGGGTTGGCTCGGCTTGATCGGCTTCTCCGGCGGTCTTGTCTTCCCGACGGTGTACGCGTTTGCCGGCTTGATTTGGCCCGAAGGCGGTCGCCGTTCGTTCAACGCGATTTATGTCGCCCAAAACGTCGGGGTCGCTCTCGGTACGGCGATGAGCGGTCAAATCGCGCGCATCGACATCGAATGGATCTTTTACGCGAACTTCTTCTTATCAGTGTTATTCGTCCTTGTCCTCTTGTTCGGGCTCCGTTATTTGAAAGACCCGGCGCGTCCAGTCGTCCAGTCACAGCTTGAGGCTGCGGCGACGACGCTCTCTGCTGCGACGATGAAATCGATGTGGTTCGTCGCCATCGGCTATGCAGCCCTTTGGTTCGTCTACGTGCAATGGCAAGGGACGATTGCCGTCCATTCGCAAGACCTTGGCGTGACGATTAGCCAATATTCCTTGCTTTGGACGGTGAACGGGGCGTTGATCGTGTTCGCCCAACCGCTCCTCAACCGAGCGCTTCGTTACTTTGAAGATGATTTGAAGAAACAGCTTGTCGTCGGAGCCGTCATTTTCCTCGCGGCCTTCGTTATTGTTCCGTTCGCGGGTGGCTTCACGATGTTTATGGTCGCGATGGTCGTCATGACGATCGGGGAGATGTTCATCTGGCCGGCCGTGCCGACGATTGCCGCGAAGCTCGCCCCTCCTGGGAAAGCCGGACAGTTCCAAGGACTCGTCAATATCGCGGCCTCGGTCGGACGGATGATTGGTCCAACGCTCTCCGGTCTTGCGTTTGATTTGCTTGGTATGAATGCGGTATTTGGTTTGTTACTCGTTCTCATTTTGACGGCACTCGTCTTCTTCATGAGAATTCGGACACTGAATGTTCAAAATTGACCGGGTGCGCACATTGGTTGCACGTCCGGAACGAGCGTGTCGGTGACTTTCATTCTAAAATGAAGACAAAGGATCCTTTCACATACTCGTTCCGTCGTTTCCTGTTTCAACATGAAGGGGATGTACACCATGAACGAAGAGGTCAACTTGCTCGTGCTTGCGACCCAATATATGTTCTGGGTCGGATTTGTCGGAATGGCAGCCGCCACGCTCTATTTTTTGGTCGAACGGAATAGTCTTGATCCAGAATACCGGTCTGTCGCCACCGTCGCGGCTTTGGTCACGTTCGTTGCAGCGATCCATTATTACTTTATGAAAGACGCGGTCGGTGATTCGGGGCTGTTGTCGGAAATCACTGGATTCCCGACAGAGATACGGTATATCGATTGGCTCGTGACGACACCCCTCCTGCTCGTGAAGTTTCCGCTGTTGCTCAGTCTGAAAGGGAAAATGAAGACAGGCCTCTTGACGAAGTTGATCGTCGCGGACATCATCATGATCGTCGCGGGGTATCTTGGAGAGTCTTCGATTAACTTGAATGGCGGCTTCACACAACTTGGTCTTTGGGGATATCTCGTCGGTTGTTTGGCCTGGATCTATATTATTTATCTATTGTTCACCAACGTCACGAAAGCGGCCGAATCATCTCCGGCCCCGATTCGAAAAGCACTGCTGAACATGCGTTTGTTCATTTTAATCGGTTGGGCGATTTATCCGATCGGTTATGCGGTCACGCTGTTTGCGACCGGTGTTGAGGTGCAGTTGGTGCGAGAATTGATTTATAACGTCGCTGATTTGATTAACAAGGTCGGCTTCGGGTTGATTGCCTTCTTCGCGGTCAAAACGATCTCGACGTTGAAACAAATTAAGACGTGATAGCAAGTTCACATTGACGTAGATTTTTATCTTGCGCTAGAATATAGAAGTGAGATAAAAATTGCGTTGAAAAGGAATAGTATCGTGACGTCCTTATGTGTAGAGAGCCGGTGGTTGGTGAAAACCGGTATATGGACCCCGAGAACTCGCCTTGGAGCAGTTCGCCTGAACGAATAGTAGGGTGAACCGGAGTTACGCCTCGTTACCGGCGTCTCAAGTGGCAGAAATGCAACATGGGTGGTACCGCGGAAAGCTTTCAAGCCTTTCGTCCCATTACCGGGGCGGAAGGCTTTTTATTTATGCAGAGGAGGATGAATGTTGGACTATTTTAAACATCAAGACATCGAGCCGAAATGGCAAAAGCGCTGGGACGAGAAAGATGCGTTCCGGACGACAGAAGACCCGGACAAGGAGTGTTTCTACGTCCTTGACATGTTCCCATATCCATCAGGAGCCGGCCTTCACGTCGGTCACCCGGAAGGTTACACGGCGACGGACATCATCGCCCGCATGAAACGGATGCAAGGCTTCAACGTCCTTCATCCAATGGGTTGGGACGCGTTCGGTCTTCCGGCCGAGCAATATGCCCTCGACACAGGGAATGACCCGCGCGAGTTCACGGAGCGCAACATCGGCACATTCCGCCGCCAGTTGAAAGAGCTCGGTTTCTCATACGATTGGGACCGCGAAATCAGCACGACCGATCCGAAATACTATAAGTGGACGCAATGGATCTTCACACAGCTCCATGACCGCGGCCTCGCCTACGTCGACGAAGTCGCCGTCAACTGGTGCCCGGCTCTCGGCACGGTACTCGCCAACGAGGAAGTCATCGACGGCTTGTCGGAGCGGGGGAACCATCCGGTCTACCGTGTGCCGATGAAACAGTGGGTGCTTCGCATCACGGAATACGCTGAACGGTTGCTCGATGATTTAGAAGGGCTTGACTGGCCAGATAGCGTCAAAGAGATGCAGCGCAACTGGATCGGCAAGTCGGTCGGAGCCGAAGTTGATTTCAAAGTCGACGGCCACGATAAAGTCGTTACGGTGTTCACGACACGTCCGGACACACTTTACGGCGCGACATACGTCACGCTCGCACCGGAGCATCCGTTCGTGAAAGCAATCGCGACACCGGATCAAGCCGTTGCCATCGAGGCATACGTCGAAGAAGTCTCGAAAAAGACAGATCTCGAGCGGACTGACCTTGCGAAAGAGAAAACGGGCGTGTTTACCGGCGCTTACGCCATCAACCCGGTCAATGGTGAGAAGCTTCCGATCTGGATCGCTGATTATGTATTGTCGACATACGGGACTGGGGCGGTCATGGCCGTACCTGGACATGATGAGCGCGATTATGAGTTCGCGAAGACGTTCGATCTTCCGATCCGTGAAGTCGTCACGGGCGGCAACTTGGATGAGGCGGCGTACGTCGAGGATGGCGCCCACGTCAACTCAGGTTCGCTTGACGGCCTCAACAAAGCCGATGCGATTGCCAAAATCATCGAAGAACTCGAACTCGCCGGCACTGGTCGCGCGAAGACGACATATCGTCTCCGCGATTGGTTGTTCAGCCGTCAACGCTATTGGGGCGAACCGATTCCAATCATTCATATGGAAGATGGCACGCTCAAGACCGTATCGGTCGAAGACCTTCCGCTCGAACTTCCGATCATCGATGAGATCAAACCGTCGGGTACGGGAGAATCACCGCTTGCGAATGCAGACGAGTGGTTGACGTACACGGACCCGGTGACCGGTGAGAAGGGTCGTCGTGAGACGAACACGATGCCACAATGGGCCGGCAGCTGCTGGTACTACATTCGCTTTATTGATCCGCACAATGAAGACATGATCGCGGACCCTGAGAAATTGAAGCGCTGGCTTCCGGTCGACTTGTATATCGGCGGTACGGAGCACGCGGTCCTTCACCTTCTCTACGCTCGCTTCTGGCATAAAGTGCTCTACGATATCGGCATCGTCCCGACGAAAGAGCCGTTCCAAAAGCTTTACAACCAAGGGATGATCCTCGGTGAGAATAACGAGAAAATGTCGAAATCGAAAGGTAACGTCGTCAACCCGGACGACATTATCAAATCGCACGGAGCCGATACACTTCGTCTTTACGAGATGTTCATGGGACCACTCGATGCGGCCATCGCCTGGTCGACGAACGGTCTTGACGGCGCTCGTCGCTTCCTCGATCGCGTCTGGCGCTTGTTTGACCAGACCGAGCTTCAGGACGTCGCCGCGACAGCTGACTTCGAACGGACGTACCATCAGACGGTGAAGAAAGTGACAGAAGACTACGAGGCGCTCCGTTTCAACACGGCAATCTCGCAACTCATGGTCTTCATCAACGAGGCATACAAACAAGATACGCTTCCGAAACAAGAGATGGTCAACTTCATCAAGATGCTTGCTCCGGTCGCACCACACTTGGCTGAAGAGTTGTGGGAGCGTCTCGGCATGACGGAAGACTTGACGTACGCTGCATGGCCGACGTTCGACGAGTCGAAACTCGTCAGCGACACGATTGAAGTCGTCATCCAAGTGAACGGAAAGCTTCGTGCGAAGATGCACGTGGCCCGTGACGCTTCGAAAGAAGTGCTCGAGGCCGACGCACTCGCGAACGAACGCGTCCAAGAGTTCACGGAAGGGAAAACGGTCCGTAAAGTGATCGTCGTTCCCGGGAAACTCGTCAATATCGTCGTTGGATAAGTAAAGGAATGTGTGACATTGTCACACGTTCCTTTCTTTTGTGTGATGTCGTTTTCTTTTCGGGGCGGGTTTGTTACACTAAAGGGCGATACTGCATATAAAGGGGACGAAACGTCCATGAAACGTTCTTACGTGTTATATACGACGCTGTTTGCCGTCGTCGTCGGTGTGATTTTGTGCTATGTGTTCGTCTTTTCAGACGAGGACATTCAAAACCAAATCGCCTCGACGTTTGAAAAGATAGAGATTCAAACGAGTCACCAAGCGACTTCTGTGCCTCCAGTCGAGGCCTCACAGGACGAAGAGGACATCGATACGACCGATGCCCTCGAACAGATTCAACAACTTGATGAAGTGTATTACAGTGACACGATTGGTGCCTATCTCGTCTTAACGAAGAATCGAGAGTTCTTCGAAGTGAGCGGGAACGCCAATCGGGTGAACGCGATGCTTAAGTTAGAGAATGACGAACAACCATATCGGCTTGGTGAGTTTATTGGTATGCGCATGATTGCGGAGGACAAGATTTATGCCGTCACAGCGAACGGGATTTTAGTGACAATCGAGCGGGAAGATGGTCGCTGGACGGAACGGCCGCGTAAATCGATTATAGGACTTGCCTCGTCAGACCGCTTGTTCGGCCTCGGTTATGACGATGAAACGAAACGGCTCATCATCATGAACCGGATTGCGGACACGCCTGACGTGGAGCTGTTGTATGTTCAAGAGCGAACGCTCGAGGATGAGACGGCCAACGACGCTGAAGCGAAGTCCGAGATAGATGAAACAGCCGATGCGACCGAGACGGATGTGACGACCGAAGTGGATTCAGACACCGAAGAAGCGCCAGAGCCTGAGACGGAGTGGGCCATTGAGTCGAGAAAAGCACTGACGACCGAAGGGATGAGCGCCTCGATTCAACAGAAGTTCGAGAAATTCCGTGGGGTCGGCCTCGTCGAGCGTCAAGGACGCATTTACGTCCTCGATTCAGAAGAGCTCGTCCTCTACACGATCAACCCGGACGAAGGGACGATGAACGGGCAAATGGTCACACCGCGTGTGTATGGGTCGACCGGTATGTTTTTGCAAGACAATGAAATTTTCGCCATCGTGCGACCAGATGTGTTCGACCTTGACGATTTCGTCTCGGTCGACTGATAGGAGAGGATCAGATGAGCAAACGCTATTTTTATGAACAAGTTCGCCAGTTCCATGAGACGTTCGGACATCCGGAAGCGAGTGTACCACAGCCGCTCGAATTAGACCGTGCCGTCAAACGTTCGGTTTGGACGGCAGAAGAAGCCGTCGTCGAATTTTTACACCAATCGGCCCGGAATGAGGAAGAGTTCCTGCAAGCCGTCGCGACGTTCCAACAAGGATTCGAACAGGCTGTTCAAAAATCACTCCAAGACGCACCGCCGACAAATGACGTCGAGCGTCTCGTCGGACAAGGTGATGCGCTCACGGACGCCCTCTATTTCGTGATGGGCAGTTTCGTCGAGCTCGGGCTCGATCCAGTGCCGTTGTTCGAGATTGTACAGCGCGCCAATATGGCGAAGCTCGGTCCGGACGGCAAGCCGATTCTCCGGGCGTCGGACAATAAAGTCATGAAGCCGGAAGGGTGGTTGCCACCCGAGCCAGAGCTCGAGAAAGAGGTACGTCGTCAAATCGCGGCAAAATAAAGAAGACAATTATAAGACGGCTTGATTCCTGCATCCGACAGGGGTCAAGCCGTTTAAGGTTTTCTGACATTTTATATAAATGGAAAAGGCTAAGTGAGCTAAAAAAAAGGATTTAAGGTATAATTTTACATATAAACCTTTAAAAATGGAGGTCATTTAGCTGAAAACAATAATTTTGTTTTTATGTTGCATGCCAATCCTGTTGTTAGCAGCATGTAATGATGATGAGAAAGTGGCCGGATCGAAAAAAACAGAGCCTGAAGTGTCAATCGAAACAGTGAATATCAATGAAGAGAATGAATTACATATCGTCCCGCTCTATACAGCATACCAACGCTACTTGAACGCATCGCTTGAGACGAGTGACGCTGAAGAGAATCATCAACACTTCAAGAAACATGTACTCGATACCATCGGGGAAATCGGAGCGGAAACAGATGTTGATACTTCTCTCATCAAAACGTACTTTCCGCTGCAGCCGACACCACATAAGCAACAATTGCTGAAGCAAGTGGATGAGTTAATTGAGCGCTATGACGAGATTGAAGAAATCATTACAACGACCTACACGGATTCAAATCAGATTCTTCCTAAGAAGAAAAGTACGGTGTTTATTGCACCGTACAATCCTGAATTTTATCATGATAGTGTACCACTAAAAGGCGTGAGCGGCATGATAGATCAAGACGCCATCATCTTGTTTATCGATGCAGATTTCGATAAAGACGTGTTAGCTTATACAGTGGCGCATGAGTATCATCATCTCATTCTTCGTGATCAAAACAAATACCGGCTCGATTCGAATCTCGAGGCTGCCATCATCGAAGGGAAAGCCGACGCGTTTGCAGATCGAATCGTCAAAGGCGTCTCTCCCCCGTGGAATGTGGAAACCGATGAGTCGACGATGAAATATATCGCGAGCCGAGTGGACGACGGTGAGACGTCTCTGTATGATTTTATGGTTGGGAATCACTATAAAGATATCCCGCGTTGGAGTAAATATATATTAGGGCGAGACATTCTCACGCAGTATTTAGAAGCAAATCCAGACCTCTCGATTCCCGAATGGACGTTCCAAGAAGACGAAGTGATTTTAGAAGGATATAAATATCAAGAGATAATCGAGAAGACAGATTAACGAGGAAGTGATAACAAAAGGCTTGAACCTGTATGATTCAGGTTCAAGCCTTTTGTTGGTGTTGTAGATTGATTCGGATTTAACAATCGAATCGACCTTTCGCCTCACCTGTTATTCGAGAACCATTTCAAGAAGGTAGATTACTGTGTGGCAAAATCAGCGGCGTGCGACCCGGCACAGTGTCCGGTCGTGAAAGCCGCCGTGATGTTATAGCCGCCTGTATAACCGTGGATGTCGAGTACTTCGCCAGCGAAGAACAGGCCGCCCGCTTTTTTCGACATCATCGTCTGCGGCGCGATCTCTTTGACGGAGACGCCACCGCCCGTGACGAACGCCTTATCAAAATCGAGCGTCCCGGTCGCGTGCAACTCGAACGTCTTCAATCGTGTCGCGAAATCGATGACCGATTGTTTTTTCAGTTGGCTCGCATCCTCTTCGCCGAAATCGAGGTCGGCCAGCAGCAGGTCGAGCATCCGTTCCGGGATGAACCCTTTCCAGACGTTCTTGACGGCCCGCTTCGGTTGGTCTTGCACTTGGTTCCAGAGCGCTTGATACAGCTCGTCACGGGCCATGTCCGGGAACAAGTCGAGTGAGAGGGCGACGACACGCTCTTTGCTGCGTTTGCGTTCTTTGATTGTATACTGGCTGCAACGGAGGGCAATCGGGCCCGAGATGCCGTAGTGCGTGAATATCATATCACCACGGTGTGTTTTGATCGGCTTGCCTTTTTTGCCGTGAACGGTGAGTGCCACGTCACGGAGCGATAGCCCTTGTAGCTGTTTCGTACCGATGAACGCATCGTTCAATAAGATCGGCACCTCGGTCGGGAACAGCTCGGTAATCGTGTGTCCGGCTTTCTCGGCCCACGGATACCCGTCCCCGGTCGAGCCGGTGTGCGGGACGGATTGGCCGCCGACGGCGATGACGCAGGCGCCTGCCTCGATTCGCTCCCCATCCTCGAGTTCGACCGCTTCGAACTCATTTGCTTCATTAAAATGGAGCGTCTTTACTTTCGCGTTTTTGCGAATCTCGACACCGAGTTGGTCGATGGCGCCGAGGAGTGTGTTAACGACGTCTTGCGCTTTATCCGTCACGGGGAACATTCGGCCGTTGTCTTCCTCTTTTAACGGGATGCCGAACCCGGTGAACAAGTCGATAATCGACTGGTTGTCGAACTGGGCGAGGGCGCTATATAAAAAGCGTCCGTTCCCCGGAATGAATTGAATCAACTCGTCGACGGGTTTACGGTTCGTCACGTTACAGCGCCCGCCGCCAGAGATGGCGAGCTTGCGCCCGAGCTTCGAACCTTTATCAATCAGGAGCGTGTTTGCTCCGGCTTTGGCGGCGGCGTAGGTCGCCATCAGGCCACTTGGACCTCCTCCGATGACGATTACATCTTTTATCATGGTATCCCTCGTTTCTCTGTCAAATCAAATTCGTAACTTTATTATCTGCAACAGTAAGAGTATAATGAGAAACGGTCGTTTTGTAAAATTAGGTACATTAGTTGTGAAACAATAGATGGAGGTATCTCATGTCATCAAGCGTCAAACAAGATTCAGGACGAGAGTCCTTCGTCAAAGGCACGCTGCTCCTGTCAGCCGGGAATTTGATTTCACGTGCGCTCGGACTGCTCTATACGTTCCCGTTCCAAGCGATGGTCGGGATTGCCGGTGTCACGCTCTATCAGGCGGCGTACACCTATTATGCGCTCATGATCGCCATTTCGACGGCGGGGATTCCCGTGGCCGTCTCGAAATTCATCGCCAAGTATAACGCGCTCGGCGAATATGGCACGAGTCAGCGCTTGTTCCGCCAAGGGATGAAGCTGATGCTCGTGACCGGAGTCGTCGCTTTTTTATTACTTTTCTTCTCAGCACCGTGGTTATCGGAACTGATGGTCCGCAACTCGGAGAACAATCAGCAGTACATCGACTCGCTGACGCTCGTCACGCGTAGCGTCAGTTTTGCGCTCCTGCTCATCCCGGCGATGAGTATGGTGCGCGGCTATTTCCAAGGACATCAAGACATGGCTCCGACGGCCATCTCTCAAGTCATCGAACAGATCGTCCGCATCATGTTCCTGCTCAGCGGGGCGATGCTCGTCTTGTTCGTCTTCTCCGACTCTGCACTCATTCGTCCGCTCGCTGACTCGCTAGGTGGGACTGCTGCCGTGGCGACGACCGAGTTGAACGGTTTGAAAGTGCTCGCCGTGACGATTGCGACATTCAGCGCCTTTATCGGTGCGATCGGAAGTATCGTCGTGCTCGCCATGTATTGGCGGAAACGGAAAGATATCCATCGTCAAACGGACAATCCAGCCGGCACACCGGTCCGTTCGATGAAGTCACTGTTGCTCGAGTTGCTCAGCTACTCGATTCCAATTGTCATGGTCGGCTTGTCGACACCGCTCTATCAGTTCGTCGACCAGTTGACGATGGTCAACACGTTGCTCAATTCTGGCAAGTCGGTCGCCGAAGCGACGTCCGCGTTCGGTTTCTTGACCGGGAACGCCCATAAGATCGTCCTGATTCCGGTGTCGATCGCGGCAAGTGTGTCGATGGCGACGATCCCGCTCGTGACGAAGTCGTTCACACACGGCGATATGAATAAGGTCCGGAATCAAGTGAACCACATTTTCCAAGTGTCGTTCTTTGTCACGATTCCGGCGGTCATCGGCTTGGTCGCGCTCTCTGAACCATTGTTCGGGACGTTGTTCCCGGGTGACCGGGAAGGGTGGGTCTACTTGCTCCACTATGCGCCGAGTGCGTTCTTCCTCGCCTATTATTCGGTGGCAGCGGCCATCCTTCAAGGAATCAACCGTCAATATTTCACGATCTTTGCGACGGCGATGGGGCTCATCACGAAAGCGGTGCTCAACGTGCCGTTCGTGTATGCTCTCGGCGGCATCGGCGCCGGATATGCGACGATTGCCGGTTATATCGTCGCCATCATTCTCATGGTATGGAAAATTCAACGGACGCTACAATTCCCGTATAAACAATTGTTGCGTCGGACGATGCTCATGTTTGCCATGGGTGGAGCGATGTTTATCGCGGTATACGGATCATTGTTCATCACGCTCCAAGATGAACCGAGCTGGGGGAACGATATATTGGCTACGATCGTCGGTTTCGGAATCGGCCTCGTTGTGTACGGCTATCTCGGTTGGAGAAGTCATTTGGCCGGAAAACTACTAGGGAAACGATTCCACTATCGGAGGAAAGCATAATGCGAATTGATAAATTATTGGCGAACATGGGATACGGTTCGCGTAAAGACGTCAAGATTTTACTAAAACAAGGGGTCGTCCGTATCGATGATCAGCCCGTCAAAGATGCGAAACGACAAATCAATTTGGAAACCGAACGTGTGACCGTGCAAGGTGAGGTCGTCGAATATAAACCGTTCGTCTACTTGATGATGAACAAGCCGGCAGGTGTCATCAGTGCGACCGAGGACAAAGTCGAATCGACGGTCATCGACTTGATCGATCCGTCGTATGCCCATTATGACTTGTTCCCGGTCGGTCGTCTCGACAAGGATACGACCGGACTGTTGCTGCTCACGAACGATGGGGCGTTCAATCATGCGCTCATGTCACCTCGTAAACATGTCGATAAAGTATATATCGCCGAAGTCGATGGTGAGATGACAGCGGATGATATCCGTCATTTCGCCGAAGGTGTCGAACTCGAGGACGGCTACACGACGAAACCGGCACGACTTGAATTGCTCAGCAAATCGGGTCGTCGTTCGACCATTCGCTTGACGCTCTCAGAAGGAAAGTACCATCAAGTGAAACGGATGGTCGCGGCGGTCGGAAAACACGTCGAACGTCTTGAACGTGTTCAAATCGGCGCGCTTGAGCTTGACCCGACGCTTGAATCGGGTGCATACCGTGAGTTGAGCGAAGAGGAAATCGACTTGTTCTTCACATGAAGCAAAGGCACGTGTCAGCCGACACGTGCCTTTTTGGGTGCAAAAAAAGGGACCCATGTACGGAATCCCTTTGTAACTTGTTATTCAATTTGCCGTCTTGAGCGAACGTTTCGATGACGTCCACGTGCCCCGACTCGGACTTTCAACCAGATTGTTGTATTCAAGAACGTTCAAATCACGCTGTACGGTGCGTGACGTGATCCCGAACTCCTCTACTAGTTCTGAAGTGGTGACGCATTCCCTTTCGTTAATGAACAAATAAATGGACTTGATGCGGGTTAGCATACGATCTGTTGAACCTTTCATTGGATGACCTCCCAATGCGTAGAATGATGAAAGACAAAACCTACGGACGACAAATAAAATATGAAATTGTTATTTTCTAAAATTACACCTTTAGTATACCGCTCTCAAATAGAATTGCAAGTGAAAAGAACGAACAATCAAAATGTAAAGAACATGTTACGAACGTAAATATCGAATGAATATCATGTAAACAAGTGTCGAAACGATCAAAAGACGAACGAAAAAATATTTTCGAAATGAATGTTCGTCTTTCTAACATTTGGATATACTAATAAGGGAGAGAACATTCGCAAAGGGGAGATTAAGATGAATTGGAGACAAGAAGTCGACGCGCGAACAGATGCGTTTTTAGAAGATTTAAAAGGGTTGTTACAAATTCCGAGCGTCCTTGATGAAGCCAAGGCAGGACCGAACGAGCCGTTTGGTCCTGAAGTCCGTCGTGCCCTCGATTACATGTTCGCACTAGGAGAGCGTGACGGGTTCGTGACGAAAGACGTCAGAGGCTATGCCGGACATTTAGAGTACGGTTCAGGCGAAGAAATTGTCGGGATTCTCTGTCATCTAGATGTGGTGCCGGCTGGAGATGGTTGGACGTATGGGGCGTTCAATCCGACAATCGCGGACGGAAAACTGTTCGCCCGTGGCAGTAATGACGATAAGGGTCCGACGATGGCCGCTTATTACGGATTGCGTATTGTGAAAGAACTCGGATTGCCGTTGTCGAAACGGGTCCGTCTGATCGCCGGTTGCGACGAGGAGAGCGAGTGGCGTTGTGTCCGTGAATACTTTAAACAAGAAGCGATGCCGACCTATGGCTTCGCACCGGACGCCGATTTCCCGATTATCAATGCGGAAAAGGGCTTATACGATGGTGTCTTGAAACAACTCCCGATTCAACGTGTACCAGGGGCGAAATATCATTTGGTTTCGTTCGTAAGCGGAGAACGTCCGAACATGGTCCCGGATTTCGCTACGGCAGTGCTCAAGACAGACGACGTACTTGAAGAAAAGTTTGAGGCGTATCTTGAAAAGTATGAAGCGGATGGGACCTGCACATGGGACGCGGGGACGTATACGTTCACGATGAAAGGGGTCGCCGCGCACGCGATGGAGCCGGACAACGGAGTGAACGCCGCCTACGTGTTAGCCGGTTTCTTACTCGCGCTTCCGCTCGACATTCAAGGGGAGCGCTACATCGAGTTCATCCGCCACGTCTTCGCTGATTCACGAGGGATCTCGCTCGGGATTGAAGCGACCGATGAAACCGGGGACTTGACGATCAACGGAGGCGTGTTCCGCTATGAAGGCGATGAACGGACAGCGACGGTCAATATTCGTTACCCGTATACTGCGAAGTTTGAAGAGCGATTGCAAAGCTTGAAAGAGATTGCCTTGTCGTTCGGATTCGAACTGTCGACACGTCACCATATGCCGCCGCACCACGTGGCTGAAGATCATCCACTCGTCAAAACGTTGGCGGATGTCTATGAGCGCCAGACCGGAGAATCGGCAGACTTGATGGCCATCGGTGGTGGGACGTATGCCCGTTCGCTCGAAGCCGGCGTCGCGTTCGGGGCATTGTTCCCGGGGGCAAAAGATGTTGCGCACCAAGTCGACGAATACATGGAAATTGAAGATTTGCTTCGCGCTGCAGCGATTTATGCCGAAGCGATTTATGAGCTCGCTAAATAATAACCTGTGAGAGCTGACTGATTTGGTCGGCTCTCTGTCTGTTAGGAAGGAAGTATATTGTGAACCAACAAAAAGTATCGTTTCAATCGATTTACGTCGCGATTTTCTTCGCTCAAGGAGCTCTTATTCCTTACATGGCACTCTTCTTCTCACAGGCACGCTTTGATTTGTCCCCGGGTCAGGTCGGGACGATTGTCGCCATCATGCCAATCCTTTCAATCGGGGTGCAGCCGCTGTGGGGCATGCTTGCGGACCGGACCGGACGCGTTCGAGCTTGGCTCATCGTTGCGATGCTCGGGGCCGCCGCTTTGTCGCTGACGTTCTTGTTCGCGACATCATATGTATGGATCGTCTTATTGATGGTCGTCTGGTCCGTCTTCCAATGCGCCCATATCCCGCTCGTCGACATGATGACGCTCGAGTATACAGCCCGGGCCAAAATCGACTACGGGGCGATTCGTCTGTTCGGGTCGGCTGGGTTTGCCATCGCCGTGTTCGTGATGGGTCGGATTTCGGACACGACGTGGGGCCTCGCGAGTACGTTTTTACTCAGCGCGGTCATATTGGCAATCGGTACGTTATTCGTGCGGAGCGTCTCTGAACAGGAACCGAAGCAAGTGCACACGACGGCACCATTCCAATGGTCGGCCGTCTGGAACGGTCCGTTCATCGCCTTTTTAATCGGAGGCATGCTCGTCTTCGGACCGATTTATGCAAACAACTATTACTTCGGGATTTATGTGACGAGTATCGGGGGCTCGACGACGCTCGTCGGGACGTTGTTCCTCGTCGCTGTATTGTTCGAGATCCCGTTCATGAAAGTGGCGTATCAAATCGTCTCACGTCTCGGAACGGTCAACGTCCTTGCGGGTGCAGCTTTGATCTCGGCGCTGCGCAACGGTTGGTTGGCGCTCGAGCCACCGATTTGGGTCGTCTGGATCCTTGCCATCGTCCAAGGGCTCGTCGTCGGATTATTGATTCCGGTCGCGCTTCAGTTCGTCCGCAGTCTCGTCAGTCGGAACGTTGTCTCGACGGCAATCGGTGTCTATATGGCCATCACTTCGGGACTGGCAACGGCTGGTTTCAACTTGCTCAGTGGATTTATTATTGAATATAACAGCATCATCGGTGTATTTTGGATGTACACATTGGTCAGTGTCATAGGATCGGTCCTCTTTTTTGGGCTGAGACGGTTTCGCGTGAAAGGATGATGTAGATGTCGACGCACTATTTTTTGGCACTCCCGATCGAGGACGCACAGGTCGAGCGCATCCAACGGGACATCTTGCCGTTTTATTCGTACCGCCGGACGTATCGGCCTGGAGAATTTCATATGACGCTTCAGTTTCTCGGTGCGTTGGACGATGATGAAGTCGAGGCGGTTAAAGAAGTCACTCGTGACGTGACGGAAGTGACAGCTCCATTTTCACTGACGTTCGCACAAATTGATCACTTCGGGAGACCGGATCGTCCTCGTGTGCTGACGATCGTTCCGAATCCGTCCGTAGACTTGACGACACTCACCGGGACGCTTCGACGCAAGTTGTCGGAGGAGATTGCATCACTCGATCGGAAACCGTTCGTCCCGCACGTCACGCTTGCGAAGAAGTGGGACACCGGAACGAGAATTCCGTACATCCCCCCGGCGTTCAACATCGAAGAAGCGATTGAAGCCGTCATCCTTTATCGAATTCATCCGAACCACACCCCTGCCTATGAGGCAGTTGAAGTATTTCCGTTACAGCGGTCAGAGGAGGACACATGGCGATCCCGATTAAAATTTTTGACGTGACATCTAAATATGAACGAAACATGCTCGATCAGTTCAATCGATTCCAAGAATATGTCGAATCTGATGTTGCCCGTATGCGCCGCCTGCATGAGTCCAATCGATTGAACCCACCCGAGGTCATGGAGTTTGAAAACCCATGGTGGAAATTTTGGCGACGCACGGAACGCATCGAGCTCGAACCGACCCCGCTCTCGGAGTCTCAGTTCCAGACGCTGCTTACGAACCGGCGTCACATTCAGAAGTTACAGTTCGCATGTGAAGGGGCGACCGAGACGGATATGCCGTTCTTGCCGTTTCTGCGTGAGTATGGTTATCGTAAGATGATGGTCGAATGGAACGACCAGCATTTCTTCATGTATCGTCCGGTCGTGGAATGGAACGGGGCGACAGTCGAACTGAGTCATCTCATCATCGGACCGACACATCTGTATTTGGTCGAATGGCTCGACGGGGATCGGAGCATCTATCACGTCTCAAAACAGAAGACTTGGATTCATCAACCGCTCAAAGGGGAAAATAAACGTGTAGTCAATCCGCTCATTGCCTTGACGCGCACTGAAGAAATCGTTCGACAGTTTCTTCCGTCTTTTGCCGGTGTCATTCAAAAAGTGACGGTGGCCCCAGAAGGCTATTTCGATCATGTGCCTGAGACAAGCTCGACGCAGTTCATTTCCCGTTCTGATTACGAGAAGTGGATGAAGCAAGTAAATACGAGGGCTCCGATCGTGAAAGCCCAACAAATTCGAGATGTGGCGAAACTACTAGATGCGACAGCCCAGATGCCGTTTCGACAATTTTTGGACCAGTAGGTAGGAGAGGATGGAACGCGTATGCATCACACACCAGAGCAGCAAACGACGTCACATGTGACGATTGAACGGGCTTCTTTACTCTCGTTCGAGACGATTCGACTGGAAGTCATCGCTGAATTTGCGTCCGTTCCCGTACACATTGAACAGAACGGTCGACCGGTCGACTACGTGGTGCTCAATGAATGGACGACAGAGACCGGGACGATTGAGCGAGATATCCAGTTGGCGCGACCAGTCACGCTAGAAGCGGTTTACACTGTATTTCACCCTGGCTATAAAACGATTGTCGTCGTGCCTCGCGAAATCGTGCATACGGACGAGTTCGAACGTCGTTATGCCTACGATGGACCACTCGGCCTCGCTTTTTCCGAGCACTCGATTGAGGCGTACGTTTGGTCACCAGTGGCATTCTCGATTTGGCTCGTCATTCACGATTCGAGCACACATCGTGAAATCGAGCGTTTCCGTATGTCGCGGGAGGGGCGCGGTGTCTGGCATGCCGATGTGCCACGGTTTTACGAAGGTCATTACTATCGACTATACGTCAAGACGCCGGTCGAAACGAATGAGGTCGTCGATCCTTACGCGAAAGCCGTCAGCTTGAATGGCGAATTTGGCGTATTGATCGATGTCGAGGCACACGTCGCCTTGCACGTCCATCCGACGGAACGCCCGCCGCTTCGGAAAGCGACGGATGCGGTCATCTATGAACTGAACATTCGGGACTTCACGAGCCATCCGTCTTCGCTGAGTCGAATGCGTGGCTTGTATGGTAGCATCGTCGAGACCGGGGTGAAGACGAGAGGCGAGAACAGTGCCGGCTTCGATTATTTGAAAGAGCTCGGGGTCACCCATGTACAACTGTTGCCGGTCCATGATTTCGGCAGCGTCGATGAAGCGACCCGGATGCCGTATAATTGGGGGTACGACCCGATTCATTGGTTCGGTCTCGAGGGGAGCTATGCCTCGGATCCAGCCGAACCGTTATCAAGGATTTTGGAATACGCGCATATGGTTGATGAACTGCATCATCACGGCATGCGTGTCGTCGTCGATGTCGTCATGAACCATATCTTCATCCGTGAACAATCGTCGCTCGAGGCGCTCGTCCCATACTATTATTTCCGTTATGAACATGACGGCACGGTTGCGAACGGCACTGGGGTTGGGAATGACACGGCCTCGGAACGGTACATGATGCGGCGGATGATCGTCGATTGTGTGACGTTCTTTGCCGAAACGTATCACGTTGACGGCTTTCGTTTCGATTTGATGGGCATCCATGATGTCGAGACGATGAATCAAGTCCGGGCTTCACTCGATAAAATCGACCGTTCGATTTTGATTTATGGGGAAGGATGGGATTTGGCGACACCGCTCAGCCCGTCGTTAAAAGCCTCGTCGCATAACGCCGCCTTTATGCCCCGAATCGGTCACTTCAATGACATGATGCGGGATGCGCTAAAGGGGTCGACGTTTAATGACCGCGAGCGCGGGTTTGTCTCCGGTAACGAATGGCGGGAATGGGAACTTCGCGAGTGCATCACGGGAGCGGTTCAAATCCCGAACGTCACGGTCGGTCGTTTCCCGAGTCCGCAGTACACAATCAACTACGTCGAAGCGCATGACAATTATACGACGTACGATAAATTACTCTTATCGTGTGAGGAAATGGACGAGGCGGTCAGGTTACGGATGCAGCGGTTCGCCACAGCGATTGTCATCACGTCACAAGGCGTTCCGTTTCTCCATGCCGGTCAAGAGTTCGGGCGAACGAAACAAGGCGTTGAGAACAGTTACAACGCACCAGACCGAATTAATCACTTTGATTGGGATTTGCGGGACGAGCGACAGCATGAAGTCGAATTCGTGAAGACGTTGTTAAAATTGCGGCGCCGTCATACGTGTTTCCGCTATGATACTAGACAGAAAGTCGTGGAGCAGTTCAAGTTTCTTCCGTCGCCGCCTGGGGTGATTGCTTATGAGTTGACGGCGAGTCATTCCTATGACGCGTGGCAACGTGTCCGTGTCTATTTGAACGGAACGTTCGGTGACGTGACGTTTCACGCCGATGGGGGCTGGAACGTCTTCGTGCAAGGGGAAACGGCGAGCCTTGTCCCGATTGCACGAAATCCGAGCGAGATTCAAGTCGAGTCGTTGTCAATGACGATTATCGCGTGTTAATATGGTGATTGTATCTTTGTAATTCTTAATGAGATTTGAGCGTGATGAATATGTATTCAGATATAATCGGTGCGCTCGGTGAAGAGTGGACGGTGGCTTCCGCAGGTGGAATTACAGGCGAAGCGTACGTAGCGACGACGCGCCAACAGAAAATTTTTGTCAAACGGAACTCGTCTCCGTTTCTAGCCATTCTTTCCGCCGAAGGCATCGTCCCTAAATTGCTGTGGACGAAACGGATGTTCAACGGTGACGTCCTCAGTGCCCAACAGTTCATCGAAGGTCGTGAGCTATCACCAACTGATATGAAACGGTCTGATGTGGCGGCACAGCTTGGGAAGATTCATCATTCGAAAGAGCTATTATTCATGCTGCAGCAGTTGAATCATACACCGGTCACGTCGACGTTATTGCTTCGGCAATGTGCCGCCTATGAGCAAGACGAGGCGGACGTGACAATCGATGAGGCGGTCCGTTGGCTGACCACCCATCAACCAATCGATGACGAACGTGAACTGGTCGTCTGCCACTCGGACTTGAACCATAATAATTGGATTGAGGACGAGACGGGCCTGTTATATTTGACCGATTGGGATGATGCGATCATTGCTGATCGCGCCTTTGATTTGGCGATGGTCGTCTACAGTTATGTCGATGAGGCGGACTGGGAGATGTGGTTCAGCCATTACGGCATCCGTTACACATCCGAGCTCCATTACCGGATGCATTGGTATGCGATCGCCCAGACGGTTCTTACTTTGTATGGAGAACAGAACGGCATCGCCCGGGCAGAAGGATTGACCGTGCTCCGTGAACTGCTTGATGAGGCAGATGAGCGGACACAATGAAAAAAGGGATGGGTCACGAGGGTGAGCCATCCCTTTCCATATGCATTAGACATCATCAGGTTTCATGAAGTACGCCCAAACGAACGTGGCGATGACGGCGCCGAAGAAAGTGAGTGGGGCCGCGTAAAAGATTAAAAATTGATCCAACGTGCTCATCGATATAACCTCCTTGTGAGGGATGATTCACATTCATTAAACAATGATTTCGTGTATAATCGCAAGGGGACTGCTCGCGTGAAGCGGCTAGTCAGCAGAAACTTGAACATTTCTTGAACGAAAGGTAGGAAAAACATGCGTTTACGTCACAAACCGTGGGCCAAAGATTATATGCAGGCTCAAGAACACGTCTTTATCACTCATCCCGAAACGTTGAAAGGGAACTGGAAAGCAGAATTCGGGAACGACCATCCGCTCTTTATCGAAGTCGGGTCGGGAAAAGGGCAATTCATCTTAGGTATGGCCAAACAATTTCCGGACGTCAATTTTATCGCCATCGAGTTATTTGAGAGTGTCGCCGTATCGATCGTGCAAAAGCTCGTCGAGACGCCGATGCCAAACGTTCGCGTCTTGACCGTTGACGCGAAGCAACTCGTCGACTATTTTGAGGCTGGCGAGGTCGATCGCGTCTATTTGAACTTCTCAGACCCATGGCCGAAGACACGACATGCGAAACGTCGATTGACGTATAAAACGTTCCTCGCTACATACGAGGCTGTCTTGCCGCGCGGAGGTGAAATTCACTTTAAGACGGATAACCGGGGGCTATTTGAATATTCGCTCGAAAGTATGAGCCAATACGGCATGTACTTCACAGATATTTCACTTGATCTTCATGTAAATGAACCTGCGGATAATGTCCGGACCGAGTATGAAGAGCGCTTCAGCGCCATGGGACAACCGATTTATCGGATGGAGGCCGCGTTCCGCCCGAAAATTTGACACGCTTTTTTCTTATTTTAATAGCATTTTCTTCACACTTTTTTCTTTCTTCTTGGTACAATAGGAATGACGCTAAACTGGAATTAGAGAAGGGGGAACATGGGGATGTTGAAAAAAGCATGGGCAAGCCTGCTTGCACTAATCTTCATTCTAACAATCGCACCACTTAATACCTCGGCGAACGAGGCGTTCTTGGACGCCCTTGAAGAGGACTTGAAAGCCACGCACTATGATTACAAAGAAGGAACGGCTGAAATCGTAAAAGAGGAGACGCTCCGTCACTCGAATGGCAACGAAGTCATCGCAGCGGTTGTAGAATTGGATACGATTCGTGACGGGATCTTCATCACGCGTAAGACTGAGTTCCATTACTACGACGCGACGGACAACAAAATCCTCGCGACAGCTGATCTTGCTGAAGTGGAAGGTGCGACTGAATTCTCAGACGCAAACATCGACATGCTCGGACAAAAAGTTGTCTACTGGTTGCCTGTCTTGATCTTGCTTTTGTTGATCGCAGTGCCGGCCGTGATCTTGTTTGTTGTCGTGCCACGTTTCTACTCGACGACCGAGTACATGAACCCGATTTACGAGAAAAACGATAACCCACGTTAAAAAAAGAGCCGCGAGGCTCTTTTTTTATGCCATCTTCAATTGCTCGATGATTTGAGCGACGTCCATTCCATTACCGGATGAAACGGAAGCGACGAAGGCGCTCTCGACGATTGGTCCGTCATAGAACTGAATCGTTTTATCGCCTTCATACATATCGACGGCGAGTTCAGCGTTCATCGTGGCTGAACCGATATCGGACAAGATAAGCGCTTCTTTGTCGACGACCTCGATTGCCTCGAGGATGCGGGTCACGTCGGTCCCGATGCTCCCGTCCTCGAGCCCGCTCGCTAAATGAATCGGGACGGTCGGAGCCATTTCTTTCATCAAATCTTGGATTCCTTCAGCAATCTTGGCGCTATGGGAGACGATGATGAGTTCTACGATGTCACTCAACCTCCTTCATGATCGCTTTCAACACGATGGAACTTGAGAGTGCACCCGGGTCGACCGTGCCACGTGAGTTCTCACCGAAATAAGATGCCCGTCCTTTCGTGGCGACCATATCCTCGGTCGCACTGACGAGTTGATCGAGTTTCGTGTCAAAGTCGTCCGACTCGTTCAAGTCGCTCAAGAACGGTTCCCACACATCGACCATTGTCTTTTGGCCGGCTTCAGATTTTCCGCGAGCTTTGATCGCTGACGACGCCTCGAGAAGCGCTTCTTTGACGAGCGTGAAATCAGCTTCGGTCGCGTCACCGAATTTAGGCGCTGCCTTGACAAATGCCGATCCGTACAGCGGTCCCGCTGCGCCACCCACTTTTGACATGAGCGTCATTCCGACTTTTTTGCTCAAGTCCCCAAGTGTGACATAGTCGTCATCGAGCACGGTCAGAACTGCTTCAAAACCTCGCGACATGTTGATTCCATGGTCCCCGTCGCCGATGGCGCGGTCGAGGTCAGTCAGTGTATCTTTGTTCGCCTCAATCTCTGATTGGGCCTGTCGTAATGCTTGCTTGAATCCTTCAATTGTCAACATTGCATAAACACCTCATTTGATGGATTAGAGTTTGAAACCGAGTGCTGACGACGGTGCATCGAGATAGCCCGTCATCTCTTCATCAAGCGGCAGCAGGGTGATCGAGAAGCCGTGCATCTCGAGTGCCGTCATATAGTTACCGACGTATTTCCGTTTCAATTTGTAGCCGGCAGCTTCCAATTTTTTCGCGACGAAGTGGTACGTCACGTACAGTTCGGATAACGGCGTACCGCCCATGCCGTTGACCATGACAGCGACTTCGCCAGGACTCACTTCTTTTTTCAAGTGGTCGAGCAAATCATCTACGATCGCATCGACGTTCGTCGTCGGTTTCCGTTCGACGCCACGCTCACCGTGGATTCCAATCCCGATTTCCATCTCTTCCTCATTCAAGTCGAAACCTGGTTTCCCACTCACTGGCATATAACACGGTTCGACGGCCATTCCCATCGAGCGTACATTGGCGGCGACTTTTTCCGCAAGCGCTTTCACTTCGGGAAGTGATTTCCCGCTCGCTGCGGCCGCACCCGCAATCTTGTGCACGAACACGGTTCCGGCGACACCGCGACGATCTTCCTTATTCGCAATAGCGACATCATCGGCGACGACGACATGGTCGACTTTGATTCCTTCAGCGTCCGCAAGTTCGGCGGCGAGTTCAAAGTTCATGACGTCACCCGCATAGTTTTTGACGACGAGTAACACCCCGTTTCCTCCGTCGGCAGCTTTGATGCCTTCGAGCACCA
Organism: Exiguobacterium sp. SL-9; assembly: GCF_004336985.1. Taxonomy (GTDB): domain Bacteria; phylum Bacillota; class Bacilli; order Exiguobacteriales; family Exiguobacteriaceae; genus Exiguobacterium. The sequence goes on along the minus strand of NZ_SJUO01000002.1, from coordinate 351,250 downwards.
TGTCCGGGGTCGGGGACGTGAACACTTCACCGCACACGGCAGCATCAAGCATTCCGTCACCTACATAACCGGCGTGGGCTGGTTCGTGACCACTGCCTCCACCCGAGACAAGTCCGACTTTTCCAGACTTAGCCCCGTCAGCACGACAGATGACGTTGAATCCTTCCACACGACCGTACAGTTCAGGATGGGCATGGACCATTCCTTCGACCATTTGTGACACGAGTTCGTTTGCTTCACCGATCAGTTTCTTCACGTGGGATCACTCCTTTTTGAGTTTAAAAAGTACCATATTCAATTTTCCACTCTTTTGCCCAAATTAAACAAAAAAGTCGGCGAATGTCATCGCCGACTCCATCTCATGCATATTCAAGTAAAGCGCCAGTCTCTGAATCGACCGTGAATTGGTACGTCTTCTCTTCATCGTTCTCGAGAACCGAAATGCCGCCTTTAAAGACGTCATACTCACGTCCGTCATACGTATAAATCTCGGGTGATGCCGAAATCCATGCGCCTTGAACGTGACCTTTGGCTGAGAATGCCCGTTTCGTGTACTCGAGTGCGTCCTCGGCCGATAAGCTTCGTTCATCTAACACTTTTTTCGTCATAAGTGCGGCTGCGATGGCAACCCCGATCCCAACTAACCAATACCTTTTCTTCATATGACTACCTCCCCTTGAACTATGGCTATCATGTACATCGTACCAAAACCTGTACCCCATTGGAAAGAAAACCATTCGCATCTGCCGAAAAGTTCTGTATATAATGAAACAAGAACGGTTGAAGGGATGGATGAAAATGGAACAAAAAACGAGAGATTTATTTAAGACGTTGACAGAGCTTCCGGGCGCGCCTGGATTTGAATCACAGGTCCGTCAGTTTGTTCGCGACCGAATCACACCGCACGTCGATGAGGTCATGACAGACGGCATCGGCTCGATCTTTGGGAAACGGGTCGGAGACGAGTCGGGACCACGTATCATGGTCGCCGGACATATGGATGAAGTCGCGTTTATGGTCACGCGAATCACGGAAAACGGGATGCTTTACATACAGCCGCTCGGCGGATGGTGGAGCCAAGTGCTCATGGCACAGCGATTTGATATCGTGACGAATGATGGGTTGATTCCAGGCGTCGTCGCATCGACACCGCCGCACTTGCTCGGACCGGACGCGATGAGTAAACCGATGGATATGAAACAGATGTTTATCGACATCGGCGCCGACACGAAAGAAGAGGCCGAATCATGGGGCGTGCGTCCTGGTCTTCCCGCAGTGCCAACGAGCGAGTTCACGCCGCTCAAACATCCGAAAAAGATTATGGCCAAAGCATGGGATAACCGCTACGGGGTTGGTCTTGCGGTCGAGTTGCTTGAAGAGACGACAAAAGCCGATCATCCGAACATCTTGTTCTCTGGGGCGACCGTTCAAGAAGAAGTCGGTCTCCGGGGAGCGCAAACGGCAGCCGAGATGATTCGTCCGGATGTCGCGCTCGTACTCGACGCGTCACCGGCCAACGATGCGTCTGGCAATAAGACGGAGTTCGGTCAACTAGGGGAAGGGGCGCTAATCCGGATCCTTGACCGGGTCATGGTCATGTCTCCCGAGATGCGTGACTTCTTACTCGACACGGCGTCTGATGAAAAAATCAAAACACAATATTTCGTCTCACCAGGTGGAACGGATGCAGGCCGAATTCATATGAGCGGGGAAGGGGTCCCGACAGCAGTGATTGGCGTTGCGGCACGTTACATCCATACGCATGCCTCGATTCTGCATACGGACGATTATGATGCGGCGAAAGCGCTCCTGAAGGCGCTCGTCAAACGACTTGATCGCTCGACGATGGAGACGCTTCGGGCTTCACGCTAATGGTTGAAAGAACGTCACTCGTGTAGTGGCGTTTTTTCATGTTGAATTTTTCCGAGAAACACTTATACTGATAAAAGTGTGAAGACAGAAACTTTACGACTGACAAGACAGGAAAGAGGGACTTCCATGTTAAAGAAAAAAGGGATCACGCTCAGTCCGTCACTATATTTCGTGACGGCGCTCAGTTATATGGCACTCGGATTATTCAGCACCCTCATCATCGGCTTAATCATGAAGACGGCCGGAGGGCAGCTGCTCGAGACGAGTCTGTCCGGATTTGGAACGACGCTGATCGAGATTGGTGATGTGGCCATCGGATTGACCGGTCCTGCCATCGGGATTGCAATCGCCTATGCGCTTCAGGCGCCACCGCTCATCTTGTTCTCGGCGCTCGTCGTTGGGGCGTTCGGTTACGAGTTCGGACCAGCCGGCAGTTATGTGGCGACGTTGCTCGCTGTCGAGGTCTCCAAACTGGTCTCGAAATCGACGAAACTTGATATTTTGGTCACGCCGTTCACGACCATTGCCATCGGTTATTTGAGTGCGACCTACATCGGTAAGTACGTCGGCTTGTTCATGACACAGCTCGGGACGTGGATTGAGTGGGGCACGGAACAACAGCCGTTGTTCATGGGTGTCGTCGTCGCGACGCTCATGGGGCTCGCGCTCACGGCACCAATCTCGAGTGCGGCCATCGCCCTCATGCTCGGATTGAGTGGGATTGCGGCAGGTGCGGCGACGGTAGGATGTGCCGCCCAAATGATCGGTTTCGCCATTACGAGTTATCGGGACAACGGTATTGGCGGCGCTATCGCCCAAGGGATTGGTACATCGATGCTCCAAGTCGGCAATATCGTTAAAAATCCGTGGATCTTGTTGCCGCCGACCGTTGCCGGTGCCGTCCTCGCCCCGATCGCGATTCTGTTGTTTGAGCTCGAAAGCGTCGCGGCAGGTGCCGGGATGGGGACGAGCGGTCTTGTTGGTCCGATTGTCATGCTCGAGACGATGGGCTTCAGTTGGCATATGTTCCTCGTCGTCCTCGGCTTTTTAATCGTCGGCCCGGCTGTACTCAGCTATGCCGTCTATCAAGTGTTGGTCCGGATGAACCGGATTCGCCCGAACGATATGAAAATCGAATATTGAACATACGAAAGAGAGCGTCCCGGCGTATAAGCGGGACGCTCTCTTCAGTTCACCAACCGAAAAGCTGTCGGACGATGTCGACAGTTTCGCGGGGAACGCGGAAGCTCGCCAAAAATAAGAAGAGCAAGACGGCGTAGATGGGGATTAAAAATCGTTTGCGAACAATCGGCAAGGCACGAACGAGACGCTTGAAGACCCGTTCTAGTATGTAAATCATAGCAAACCCGACTACGAGCCATACTAATATCTCGCTTCGTGTCTTGTCCGTATCGATGAACAAGTAGCCGTAGCGCAGAATAGCCAGCATGCCGATGACGCCGACGAGTTGCTCGAGCGGGTGTTTCATTTCTGGATTCAACTGTTCACGTGTCCATTTTGTCATGACTTCACCTTTTTCACGTAATCTTCGCTCTCGAGATCATCAAACATGAGAGCGGAATGTGACAACGGACTTATGCTATCATGAATGGGGAAAAAAGAACAGGAGTGGTGAACATGAAACAATTGACAACGATGAACGAGTATACAGAAGCGAAACAAGGGAAGAGCATCTTGATGTTCTCAGCGACATGGTGCGGTGACTGTCGTTTCCTCGATCCGTTCATGCCAGAAATCGAAGCGAAGTTCGAAGCTTGGACGTTCTACTATGTCGACCGTGACGAATGGATGGAACTCGCGCAAGAACTTGATATTTTCGGGATTCCAAGTTTCGTCGCCTTCAACGGTGGTCAGGAAGTCGATCGTTATGTCGGACGTGAGCGGAAGACGCCTGAGCAAGTCGAGGCCTTCCTTCACGGGTTAGGGTGATCTAGATGGAACGAAATGAGTTACGACGCCATCTCGAACGCCGGTTCACCGAAGGGTACCGGACCTCATATGACAGGGAGAATGAGGTGTTGCGCATCGAACGGTCAGCGGATCGATTCGGTGTCAACATCCGTCTCGCTCCGCTCGTAGCGAAAACGAAAGTACGGGGGGAAGTCGCGATCGACGAGGTCGTCGACTATATCAAGACGGCGCTCACGGCCGACGATACGGTCACGATCGCTGGCAATGAAGCGAACATCTACCCGGTCATCCGTTCGGCCTCGTTCTCAACAGAGACGAAACGTGGGGAAGCACTCGCGATGACCCCGCATACAGCCGAGACGGCAATCTTTTACGCGCTCGATTTGGGAAACGGCTACCGGTTGATCGAAGAGCGGCACTTGGGCGGGATGCCTTTGAGTCGTCTCGACGAATTGGCACGGGACAACGTCAAAAAGTTGCCGACCGATTTAAAAGAAGACACTGTGGCCGGGAATACGTTCTATTTCCTGGCAGCTCGGGACGGCTATGAAGCGTCACGCCTTTTAAATGACGAGTTTTTGCGGGTCATGGAGCGTCGCATCGAAGGCGATATGCTTGTTGGGGTGCCGCATCAGGACGTGATGATTATCGCGGACATCCGCAACGACCAAGGTTATGATGCGATGCAACAGCTCATGTTCGACTTTTTCACGAATGGGCGGATCCCGGTGACGGCTCTTTCATTCCATTATGAGGACGGCGTTCTCGAACCAATTTTCATTGTCGGAAAAAAGAACCCACCAACGGACGCATAATCTGCTAAACTATTTGTGTCTAGTTTGAAAGAAGGGGCGTTTTTACGTATGCAAATTAATGCTTTTTATAACCGTGAAGGAATCGGCGATGTCCTCATGGTCTTGTTAAGAGAAGGTGATCGCCACCACCAAGTCGTTGAACGGAAAGATGATGTCGCCATCGTCAAATCGGCGACGGGCAAAGTCAATGGTTACAACGTGTTCAACGCGAGTAACTATTTTGACGTCAGCGATTGGCACGGACCGGTCGAGTTGACAGCTGAGTTGATTGAGACGCTCGGCGTCATCTTGCGCAAACAAAATATCGAAGCCGAGTTGTCGGGCGTGGACTTCACCCCGAAATTCGTCGTCGGTTACGTCAAGGAAGCCGAGAAGCACCCTGATGCGGACAAGTTATCGATTTGCCAAGTCGAGACCGATCAAGGTGATGTCCAAATCGTCTGTGGCGCGCCGAACGTAGCGGCCGGCCAAAAAGTCGTCGTCGCGAAACCAGGAGCGGTCATGCCGTCCGGTTTGATCATACGGCCATCGAAGTTACGGGGCGAACGTTCACACGGCATGATCTGTTCAGCTCGAGAATTGAACTTACCTGACGCACCGCAAGAAAAAGGGATTCTCGTATTAGATGACGAATATGAAGTAGGGAAAGCATTTGAAATCGGTCGCTAAATTCGACCGATTTTTTGCTAAATAGGATTGAGTGAAAAAGCGAGGAATCAAGTATGGATGCCTATGAACGTTCATTAAAACAACAAGCAGACCGAATTCGGCGTGAACTTTCCCAAGAAGGGAAGAAAGGTGCACCTGCACCGAAGCCCGAACCGAAGGATGAGTTCATTCCGTCAGATGTGCCATCACCGATTTACGGTTACGCTCGACCTAAACCGAAAATTGAACTCCCAATCGGGCATTCTCCCGAGACGAGAGACGACTTATCGGTCAGGCAGGCAAGACGGGTCGCGCAACCGGTTGAACGAGTAGCTGATGATGTCCCAACGCCAGCTGTTCCGGTTGAACCAAAGCTTGACATGGAACCTATCGAGGAACCGAAACTGACCGTTGACGAAACGACAATGGAATCTTTTGACGCGCGCACGGATGAACTTGATTCGGCATCAGCAGAAGAATTGTCGGTGGAAGAACCAGTTGCAGAAGAGCTGGCAGTAGAAGAGCCGTCAGTGGAAGAACTGTCGGTAGAAGAACCGGTTGCAGAAGAGCCGGCTGTAGAAGAACCGGTTGCAGAAGAGCCGTCAGTGGAAGAACTTGAGGAAATTGTCACTGAGCAAGCGGACGTGCCGAGCGAAGAAACGATTATTTCCACGGAAACGACCGAGGAAAATCCAATCGTCTCTGAAACCGAGACGACTGAACAAGACATCAAACCGTTACTCGGAGAAGTTTCGATTTTAGAGAGCGGGTTCGCCTCGGTGTTCATGGGTTCGACCGAATTAAAATCATCGAAACTTGCTGTCCGGGAAGAAAAAGAGGACGTGACCGAAGAAGACGTTTCGCTTGAGGCGCCGGTCGAGACGGTGGCCCCGATTGTCGAAGATGTTGCGAAAACATTACAGAGCGAAGACACGATTGAAGTCCCCGATGAAGAGGAGTTGACGCCTGCGATGAGCGTCACATACAAAGCGGAAGGCCCTCCGCTCAACGTCATGATGACGCCGCAAGACCGGATGGCGATGTACAAGAGTCGCCGTTTGGCGAAAAAAAACAATAATCTGTAATAGCATGACTCCTGGAGTTTTGCTATAATGACAAAGGTTTGTCGCATTTTTTCTGCAGACCGCAATGAATTAGGGGGGCTATTTACAGATGAACCGTTATCACTTCGTCGGAATTAAAGGAACGGGCATGAGTCCTTTAGCTCAAATTTTAAATGACATGAACAATGAGGTCCGAGGTTCGGACGTTGACAAAGCATTTTTTACTGAAGAAGCATTGAATCGCAAAGGAATTGAAATCCTTCCGTTTGATCCTGAAAATATTACCGAAGGGCAAATCGTCGTACAGGGCAACGCCTTCACTGACGATCACCCTGAAGTCGTTCGGGCGCGCGAGCTCGGATTGACGATATACAAATACTATGAGTTTCTCGGCGAACTGGCCGACCACTACACGAGTGTCGCCATTACGGGATCTCATGGTAAGACATCGACGACAGGCCTTTTAGCCCACGTCATGCGCGGCATCGAGCCGACGTCGTTCTTGATCGGCGATGGCACAGGAGAAGGGGTCGAAGACTCGAAAAACTTCGTATTCGAAGCATGTGAGTACAAGCGTCACTTCTTATACTACCGTCCAGACTACGCAATCATGACAAACATCGACTTTGATCACTCGGATTACTTCTCGGGTCTCGATGACGTCATCGATGCGTTCCAAGAGATGGCGAAACAAGTGAAAAAAGGCATCATCGCTTGTGGCGATGATGAAAACCTGCAACACATTCAAGCGAACGTGCCAATCGTCTACTACGGTTTTGGCGCCCATAACGACTTCCGCGCCGAGAACGTGAACTCGACGGACAACGGGACGACGTTTGACGTCTACTTACGTGACGACTTCTATGGGACGTTCCGCATTCCGGGATATGGCAACCACAGCGTCTTGAACGCCCTTGCCGTCATCGCGACATGTGACTATGAGAACTTACCGAAAGAGTTGGTCAAAGATCGTCTTGAGACGTTTAACGGCGTGAAACGTCGTTTCAGCGAATCGACGCTCGGAAACCAAGTGTTAGTGGATGATTATGCCCACCATCCACGGGAAATCAGTGCGACAGTCGAAGCGGCGCGTAAGAAATATGTCGGCCGTGAAGTTGTAGCCATCTTCCAACCACACACGTATACCCGCCTTAAATCATTCATGGATGATTTCGCTGCGGCATTAGCTGAAGCGGATGCTGTATACTTGTGTGACATCTTCGGTTCGGCTCGCGAACAAGAAGGCACGGTCACGATTGAAGACTTGCAATCGCGCATCGAAGGCGCGAATGTCTTGAAGCGGGGCGGAGTCAGCGTCTTAAGTCAACATACAGATGCTGTTCTCCTGTTCATGGGAGCCGGAGACATCCAAACGTATCAACGTGAATATGAGAATCACGTCCAACTTGAAGCGTGAATCGAGAGCGAACGGCTTAAGCTGTTCGCTTTTTTTGTGTTTAATCTCAAGCTAAGACGGTAATAGTATTAGCGACCGAATTTGGAAAAGGAGATGTTAAGGATGGCAAGCCAAGGTGCTTTGAACACATTGAACAAAGAGGTGGCCAACTACGGCCTCTTATTCGTCAAACTGCATAACTACCACTGGTACATTAGCGGACCTCACTTCTTCACGTATCACGAAAAGTTAGAGGAACTGTATAACCTCGTCGCTGAATTGTACGACGACGTGGCGGAGCGTCTCTTGATGAATGACGGCGAACCGTATGCGACGATGAAAGAATATCTCGAACATTCGACGTTGCAAGAAGGGGATCGTCACGCGGATACCGAGCAGATGATCAAAGACGTCATCGGTGACTTCAAACAAATCCGTCAAGAGATGCAAGACGCGATGGAAAACTTCGAAGACGGGGATGAAGCGATCGAAGACACATTCGTGTCTCACATCGAACGCCTCGAGAAAGAGATTTGGATGATGTCGGCAGCGCTCGGCAAAAAGACCAAACTGTAATAAAAAACAAGCGTGCCGCAATCGGCACGCTTGTTTTTTTATTTTAAGTTTTCTGGGTTGAGTGGCAAGAGTGAATCGACGACAAAACGGCCGTCTTTGCGAATCAAGACGTCATCGAACCAAATCTCACCGCCGCCGTAATCAGGACGTTGGATATTGACGAGATCCCAGTGAATTGAAGAGTCGTTCCCGTTATAGGCATCATCGTAAGCCTGACCCGGTGTGAAGTGGAAACTGCCGTCGATTTTCTCGTCGAACAAGATATCTTTCATCGGATGCTGGATGTACGGGTTGACGCCGATGGCGAATTCGCCGACATAGCGTGCGCCTTCATCCGTGTTGAACACTTCATTGATCCGGTCTGTATCGTTCGCCGTCGCGTCGACGATTTTTCCATCTTGGAACGTCAACGACACGTTCTCGAACGTGAAGCCGTGATACGGAGACGGTGTGTTATAGGTGATGACGCCGTTAATCGAGTCTTTAACCGGCGCTGTGAACACTTCACCGTCCGGGATGTTCATTTGACCCGAGCACTTAATGGCCGGGATGTCCTTGATTGAGAAGGTGAGGTCCGTTCCCGGCCCTTTAATGGTGACACGGTCCGTCTCGTTCATGAGCGTGACGAGTGCGTCCATGGCTCGGTCCATCTTCCCATAGTCGAGTGTACAGACGTTGAAATAGAAATCTTCGAACGCCTCGGTCGATTTACCAGCGAGTTGCGCCATCGATGGCGACGGGTAACGGAGTACGACCCATTTCGTACCTTTGACGCGGTCCTCGGTATGCATTTTGCCGATCGTGGCCCCGACGAGTTTTTGTTGTTCGGCCGGAACGTCCGATAGCTCGTTAATGTTATCACCGGCCCGAAGTCCGATGTAGGCGTCCATCGCCTGCATCTGTTTGCGCTCGATGTCGGCCATGAGCTCAAGCTGCTCCCGGCTCGCCCCCGTGTAGAGCTTGCGCAAAATACGGCTCTCTTTCAACAAGACGAACGGATGCCCCCCGGCTTCGTACGCTTTCTCGACAAGCGCTTCGACGAGCGACTCCTCGACACCGAAATTTTCGATTAGAACGCGTTCCCCTTGTTTTAATTCGACTGAATAATTGATTAATCCGTCGGCGAGTTGCGTGATTCTTGGATCTCTCATACGTCCACCCCTTTAACTTTTTTAAATTTATTTCTATTTTAGTGTAATCGAAAACATAAAAACGGGTAAAGGAATAATCAGACCGGATGGCGAAAACGGTTGTGACAAATCTTTTCAGTCATAATGGTGCTATAATGAAAACACCACATTATCGAACAGGAGGAATGGATGCATGGAAATCACATTAGGAGGCATTGCAGGGCTCATCGCGGCACTCGCATTTGTCGTACTCGTATTTTTCTTGGCTCGCGTCTTGTCGAACGTCAATCGGACACTCGGTAGCGTCGCCAACACGACCGAAAACTTAGAACGTCAATTAGACGGAATCACAATGGAAGTGACGGCGCTCTTACATAAGACGAACCGTCTCGTAGATAACGTCGAAGAGAAAACAGAATTGCTCGCACCGGTGGCTCACGCCCTTGATGAGCTTGGCACGTCACTTAACGAAGTGACAGAATCGGTACGAACGGTTTCTTCTTCTGTTCACGTGGCAGCAGACGAAAATAAAGACCAGATTGCCCAAGCGGTACGTTGGGGATCTGTCGCTGTAGAATTATTTAAGAAAAATAAACCTGAAACGTCTTCTGACGAACGACCATCACGTCGTCGTGGACGTCGGGACCGGAAGCAAGAACAAGAACCGACAACGGTCTCACCAGGATTGATTGCGACAGACGATACGATTAAATCATAACTAGCAAAAGGAGGAAGTAACGATGACATACGACAAGAACAAAACATATAACAACGAACAGCAATCGAGCGGTGGATTTTTGGCAGGTGTCGTTCTCGGCGGCGTAATCGGTGCAGCCGTGGCGCTCCTCACAGCACCGAAGAGCGGTCGGGAAGTGCGTACGTATTTAGATGAGAAGACGGCGACGTCGCGTGAGCGATTGACGGTCAAATCGAAAGAAGTACGCGAAAAAGCGGAGCCAGTCGTCGGCGAATGGATTAAAGTCGCGAGCGATAAAGCAGCGCCGGTCTTGAACCTCGTTAAAGATAAAGCGCGTGAAGCCGCAGAATTGAAACAACAAGTCGATGAAGACGAGTTGTCAATTGAAGAGGCGATGGAGAAAGCCGATCAACTCGTAGCCGAGGCAGAAGCTGAAGTAAAAGAGCAACTGGATCGCGCTTCAGAAGATCAATCGAGCGAACCGAAAGATGCGAATGATTCGTCGAAAGCAGACGCCAAATCTGATGCGTCTACTGAAAAATCGAAGGCATCTGAAAACAAGGCGAACACAAAAAAAACGGCGACGAACAAACAAGAAGCATCGAGCAGTCGTGACCAATCAGAGAACTACGAATCGGATTTTGAAGCCCCTGTCAAAGATTTGCTCGACGATGAGTCGAAACAAGAATTGAAGGACTTGAAAAACGACTTAAAAAACGGCAACAAGTAATGTCTCGAGCGTCCGGTCTATCCGGGCGCTTTTTTTGTTGATTTTGTGTCGTCAGCCCATTTCCTTATGACAAAGCGATTAAAGTTCGTTATAATTAAGAATCTGGAAAGAACGGCTTAGAAATGAGAGGGTAATTATGAGTCCACAAGATCAGTTGAATCGATTACGTCGCGAGATGGATGAGTTGAATCGTGAAATGCTCGACTTGCTCAGCCGCCGCGGCACACTCGCTGTTGAGATTGGAAAAGTAAAACGTCTGCAAGGTGTGGAGCGATACGATCCGGTACGTGAACGTGAGATGCTCGATTTCGTCGCTGCGGAGAATCCGGGGCCGTTCGAAACGGCGCGCTTGCAGCATCTGTTCAAAGAGATGTTTAAAGCCTCGGCCGAACTGCAAGGGGAAGATCGAGATAAGACGTTGCTCGTCTCGCGGAAGCGCCAAGCTGAAGACACCATCGTCACGCTCGATGATGTCACGATCGGCAATGGACGCCCGCAATTGATTGCAGGTCCATGCGCGGTCGAATCATTTGAGCAAGTGAATGCCGTCGCCGAAAAATTGGCGTTGTCCGGTGTGAAAATCTTGCGAGGCGGCGCGTACAAGCCACGCACCTCCCCATACGACTTCCAAGGGCTCGGTTTCGAGGGATTGAAACTGTTGAAGCAAGCGGCAGATCGTCATGACTTGCGGGTCATCTCTGAAATCATGACGCCTGGTGCCGTCGAGTCGGCACTTCCTTATGTGGACATCATCCAAGTCGGCGCACGCAATATGCAAAACTTCGACTTGCTGAAAGAAGTCGGGAAGACGGATAAGCCGGTGCTCTTAAAGCGCGGTTTGTCGGCAACGATTGAAGAGTTCATCTATGCGGCCGAGTATATTATGGCAAGCGGCAACAGCCAAGTCATCTTGTGCGAGCGAGGGATTCGGACGTATGAACGGGCGACGCGCAACACGCTCGATATTACAGCGGTCCCTATTTTGAAACAAGAGACGCATTTGCCGGTCATGGTCGACGTCACGCACTCGACAGGACGACGCGACTTGCTACTTCCGGCAGCGAAAGCAGCGCTTGCGGTCGGAGCGGATGGCGTTATGGTGGAAGTACACCCGAACCCGGCCATCGCCTTATCAGATGCCCAGCAACAACTCGATTTCGACCAGTTCGATCAATTCGTGGACGGGCTAACGGCTCAGTTCCCTCAACTTGATTTGGTAAAAAAGTAAGCTTTCCAATTGGAAACGTTTTATATAGCGTGAAGACAGGGTAAAATGATGACAGATACCTGTCTTCCTTTTTTGACACGTTTTTTGAAAATCGTTTGAAAATCATTGCTTGTAGGAGGAGTTTTAATGAATAGTAACAATGTAACGATCTATGATGTCGCACGAGAAGCCGGGGTGTCGATGGCAACCGTTTCACGCGTCGTCAACGGAAACCCGAACGTCAAACCGACGACCCGCAAGAAAGTCCAAGATGCGATTGACCGTCTCGGCTATCGCCCGAACGCCGTCGCCCGTGGACTTGCCAGCAAGAAGACGACGACGGTCGGCGTCATCGTCCCTGATATCTCGAACATCTTCTTCGCAGACCTCGCGCGCGGAATCGAGGACGTCGCGACGATGTACAAGTACAACATCATCCTCGGGAACTCAGACTCGAACCGTGACAAAGAGATTCATTTGTTGAACACGTTGCTCGGAAAACAAGTCGACGGTATCATTTTCATGGGCGGTCGTCTGCACGAAGACCTCGTCAACGAGTTTAAAAAGTCACCGGTCCCAATCGTCCTTGCGGCGACACTCAACCAAGGGTATGATCTCCCTGCGGTCAACATCGATTATGAGCAAGCGGCATACGATGCGACCGAAATGTTGATTGGCCACGGTCATAAACAAGTGGGCTTCATCACGGGACCACTCGAGCAACAAATCAATGGCGAGAAGAAATTCTCTGGTTACCGCCGTGCCCTTGACGACGCCGGACTCCCGTTCCGTGAGAGTGACGTCGTCCTCGGGAATTACACGTACGCATCAGGCCTTGAGGCGATGCAGAAGATGCTCGAACGTGACGATTGCCCGAAAGCGATTTTCGCCGGTACGGATGAGATGGCACTCGGTGTCATTCACGCGATTCAAGACGCCGGTTTCTCGGTCCCGAACGATTTTGAAGTCGTCGGCCATGATAACACGCGTCTCGCGACGATGATTCGTCCGAAATTGACGACGGTCGTCCAACCGATGTATGACATCGGTGCCGTTGCCATGCGTCTCTTGACGAAAATCTTGAACGCTGAAGAAATCGAAGAGAAAAACGTCGTCTTACCGCACCGCATCGAACGTCGCGATTCGGTACGCCAAGACTGAATAAAAATCCCCTCGCCTGTCGGAGTCACTCCGCGGACGAGGGGATTTTTTTAGACATATATTGATTTGCGATCGTTCGAGATGAACGGCCAAAATGCGCGTTTCGACACTTCCCAGTTCTTCTCTTCGATCTGTTGGCGCCGGGGAATATGTTGGAACGTGTACGTGTGATCATCCCAACGCGTGGGCAAAGGTTGATCGGCTTTGGCCTGCCACTGGTCAATCCATTCAATCGGGATGTCCCCACTGTACGGCACCTCGCGCGTCAAGCCGGCCCACACTTGGGCCCAGGCGCGCGGCACCGTCCGATACCAGTCATATCCGCCGCCGCCGAGCGCGACGAGGCGACCTTCCGTATACTCATCGGCGAGTCGAGAGGCGATTTGAGGAATCTGTTCGAACGTCCGAATCGTGGAGGCAAGGTGTGTCAACGGGTCGAACGCATGAGCGTCGGCTCCATTCTGTGTCAGGATGATATCCGGTTTGAACCACTCACACGCTTCCCGGAACACGGTCTCGTAACAGTGTAGGAAAGAATCATCCTGGGTGAACGCATCGACTGGGACATTCCAGCTGTATCCGTAGCCATTTCCGTTGCCACGCTCCGTGACCGCTCCTGTCCCAGGGAACAAGTAGCGACCGGTCTCATGGATCGATAACGTCATCACATCCGCATCATCATAAAACAGCCATTGGACGCCGTCACCATGATGGGCATCCGTATCGACATACAACACACGCGACCCGTACGTCTGACGGACGTGGGCAATGGCGACAGCTGCATCGTTATAGACACAGAAACCTGATGCTTTTCGTCTCATTCCGTGATGCAGGCCGCCCCCGACGTGAAAGGCACGCTCGAATTTACCGCTCGCGACCAAGTCGAGGGCGTGTATCGTCCCACCCACGAGTCGAGCGGCCCCTTCATGAATCGTCGGGAAAATTGGAGTGTCTTCTGTCCCGAGACCGAATTTGTTCGCTTTTAACGTCGACAGCTCACCTGCGGCCGCTGCTTGGACCGCCTCGATATAATCGATGTCGTGGACGAGCGCGAGCGATTCAACCGAGGCGAGGGGAGGGGCGATACACTCGGAGGCTTGGAGCTTACCTGAGGCGTTCAGGAGGGACGTCGTCAGCTCCAGGCGAATCGGATTGAACGGGTGATCCTCGTGAAAACGGTACGAGTTTTCGTTCTCGCCGAATATGTAGGCCGGTCTCATTGGGACATCTCCGGACCGAGCACATCGAAACCTTCACGCTTCAACCGTTCGATGATACGCAGCGGATTCATCGTCTGGACGCGGAACGAGATGATCCGTTTGTAAGGGTCGGGCGTCGGGTGGACGAACACGTTAATGATGTTGACGTTCGTCTTGGCTAGGAGACGCGTCACTTTCTCAAGCGTACCGGTCGTGTTTTCGACTAAGATTTCAATTTGCGAACTCGGCTCGAGTGCGCCGGTCAATTGGACGAAGTAGCGCAATAAGTCCGTCTCAGTCAATACGCCGACGAGCTTTCCTTGTTCGATGATGGGTAGACATGTTAAACGATATTCATAAAACAAGGCGGCCGCATCTTCGAAGAAATCGTACGGATTCGCCGTTGTCACATCTTGTCGCATGATGCTCGAGACAGGGTTTTTAAAGTCTGCGCTTTCACTTTCGGGGTGGAAAACGCTCGTCGCACCACTCATCTCGAACTGACCGACGATGCCGACGACTTGACGGGCCGGATTCGTGACGATGAGATGGCGTACTTTATGATCGCGCATGAGCTTGGCCGCATGGGCGATCGTATTGGTCGGCTGAATCGTCACGACATGACGGTTCATCATTTGTTCAATCAGCATCCAAATCCCTCCTTAGTCATACATGAACCGGCGTCGCAGCCGGAGTGAATCGAAATGGTCGATCGTCTCTTGTCGGACGTTCTTACCGATTCTTGCCATCAGACAGTTGGCCGGGTGCGAAGCGATTTCCGGATCGTCGGTCGGGAAGAAGATGAGCCCGCCATGATTCATCATCTTCTCCATTACTTTTCGGTAATCCCAAATCGAGAGACCACTTCCTTTTAGATCCCAGTGCCAATAATATTCCGTCGTCAAAATCAAGAAATCGTCCATATGCGGGTCCATCATCGACACCTCAAGGAGCTGTTTTCCAATCCGTTGGCCGCGGTAACGCGGGCTCACTTCGATGGCGCCGAGCTCGAGAATATACGGGTCGTTCCCTTCACTCCAACGTTCATACGGATCTGGATATAAATATGTCACGTAGCCGATGACCAGGTCATCGACGCGGGCCACGATGATTCGGCCTTCTTTTAGGGCAGCGATTTCAACGAGCGCCTTGTGTTGGTCCTCAGGTTCACGAAATGCGGTCAATCCCTCATCGAGGCGATACGTCGCTAGTCTATCGCTTTCGATGGGTCCATCGATGATTACGGCTCCGAGTGAGGTTTCCCACACCTTTGAATGATATTGTTTTTCCATGGAGTCACCACCTTTTCCATCTTCTATTATAGCGCTTTCATCCCACTTCGTTCACGCTCTTTTGGAGATTTTGGAAATTCATTGATTTGTCACAATATTAACACTATACTGAAAGTGGTTATACCATTCATTACAGGGGAGGCGAATCTTTAGCGATGGAAAAATTGAAAGCGTTATCAGGGGAACATCAATTGGCGTCGTATGAAGAGGCTTGTCAGTCGTTCGAGTGGACACAAGCAGAAGCGTTATGTTCATGGAATTTGACAGGGAACGTCAACATGGCGTACGAAGCGATTGACCGTCATGCTGAAGGCGAACTTGCCACAAAATTGGCATTGCTCTATTTCGATGGGGAACGAGAAGAGCGCTACACGTATGAAGATATGAAACGAGAAAGCAATCGGTCCGGAAACGTTCTGAAATCGGTTGGAGTGGAGAAAGGCGACCGCGTCTTCATCTTCATGCCACGGAGTCCAGAACTTTATTTTATTTTGCTCGGCACACTCAAGCTGGGTGCGATTGTTGGACCATTGTTTGAGGCGTTCATGGAGCAAGCCGTCCACGATCGTCTGCTCGATTCGGAAGCGAAAGTCATCGTGACGACCGAGGCGCTCTTGCCACGTGTCCCGGTCGATCAACTTCCGCACTTGGAGACGATTTTAATCGTCGGCGACGTGGTGGAGGAGTCAGGAAAAATCATCGACTACCGTAAATTGGCGGGTGACGCCTCGACCGACCTCGACATCACGTGGGTTGACCGTGAGGACGGTATGATTTTGCATTATACGTCAGGCTCGACTGGGAAGCCGAAAGGCGTCCTGCACGTTCATAACGCCATGGTGCAACACTTGATGACCGGGAAATGGGTGCTCGATTTGCAACCGGACGATATATATTGGTGCACGGCTGACCCGGGCTGGGTAACGGGAACGAGTTACGGGATTTTCGCACCGTTCTTGAACGGGGCGACGAACGTGATCGTCGGGGGACGATTCAATCCTGAGTTCTGGTATTCGGTCATCGAACGGTTCGAGGTCACGGTCTGGTACAGCGCGCCAACAGCGTTCCGCATGCTCATGGGTGCTGGCGAAGAAGCGTTCGAGAAATATGATCTATCATCACTCCGTCATATCCTTTCGGTCGGTGAACCACTCAATCCGGAAGTCATTCGTTGGGGGAACGAATCGTTCGGACTACGGATTCACGACACGTGGTGGATGACAGAGACTGGTGCGATGATGATCTGTAACTATCCGACGATGGATATTAAACCAGGTTCGATGGGCAAGGCTATCCCAGGTTGTGAGGCAGCAATTTTAGACGACCGTGGTCAACCGCTCCCACCGCATCGGATGGGTAACCTGGCACTCAAGACGCCGTGGCCGTCGATGATGCGGAAGATTTGGAAAAACGATACGAAGTATGAGAGCTATTTCTGGGGCGATTGGTACGTCTCAGGCGACTCGGCCTATATGGATGAGGATGGCTACTTCTGGTTCCAAGGTCGCGTCGATGACGTCATCATGACAGCAGGAGAGCGGGTTGGTCCGTTCGAAGTCGAGAGTCGTCTCGTCGAGCACCCGGCTGTCGCCGAGGCCGGTGTCATAGGGAAACCGGACCCGGTCCGTGGGGAAATTATCAAGGCGTTCATCGCGCTTCGTAAAGGATACGAGCCATCGGACGAGTTGAAGGCGGAGATTCAAAAGTTCGTCAAAGAAGGTCTTGCGGCCCATGCGGCACCGCGTGAGATCGAGTTCAAAGACAAGCTTCCGAAAACCCGAAGCGGGAAAATCATGCGTCGTGTCTTGAAGGCTTGGGAATTGAATCTCGAGACAGGTGACTTATCGACAATGGAAGATTGAACGACAAAAGGTCGACACGCGATGTGTCGACCTTTCTTGTCGGGTTAGGCGCCGTCTGCTTCTTCGGCGTCTTCTTTCTTCTTATCTTCCTCAGCCTTTTTCTCGGCCTCGGCTTTCTTCTTGGCTTCTTCTTCAGCTTTTTTCTTCGCTTCTTCTTCAGCTTTCTTCTTGTCAGCTTCAGCTTTCGCTTTCGCGTCAGCGGCCGCCTTGTCTTTCGCAGCAGCCTCAGCTTCTTGTTTCTCTTCTTCAGCCTCTTGTTTCTTCTCTTCCGCTTCTTCTTTCTTCTTCGCCTCTTCTTCGGCTTTCTTCTTCGCTTCTTCTTCCTTCTTAATCTCTTCGACTTTCTTCTTCTCAGAGAATGAGCCAGAGTCACCGAAGTCGCTTGCTCTTACACTAGCCGGCTGCACAAAACGTGCGTTCGAGTTGAATACATTCGGGCTATCGAGATAGACGTTGTTGGCAATTTTAGACCACATGCCTTGCGTCCGTTGGTAGTAACGCCCATATCCTTGACCATCGACTAGACTATTTTCTTGATCGTAACCTGTCCAGACAGCTAGGGTAACGCCAGGAGTCGAGCCGACCAAATACGAGTCACGGCGGTCTTGTGTCGTACCTGTTTTCCCCATCCAGTCGCCAGGAACGTTCAAGAGTGATTTGGCGTATGTCGCTGTTCCAGATGTGTACACGTCTCGGAGCATATCGACGATCAGATACGCGGTGCGATCAGAGTAAATCCGTGTTTTCTTCGGATTTTTCTCGTAAATGACCTCGCCTTGATATTCGACGCGATCGATGATATACGGTTCAACGTGTTCGCCGCCGTTCGCGAGCATCGCGTAACCTGATGCCAGTGCCGCTAGTTCGACTGAACTGACACCGAGTGCCATTGATGGCGCATCACGTGTTTCCTCTGGGACGTTTATCCCCATTTGAAGCAGCTTCTCTGTGTCACTTCTAAAGTCCGCTAGCTCTTCGTAGATTTTCACAGCAGGGACGTTTCGAGATTGTTTCAATGCCTCACGTGCCGTCATCGGCCCTCGGAATGTTAAATCTTCATTGTTGATTTCAATCGTGTCTGGGTTTGATCCATTTTGATATTTATATTTCTCATCAATGATCACCGTATCGGTAGTAATGAGACCTTTCTCGATTGCATTCGCATAAACGAGAAGTGGTTTTGCCGTCGACCCGATTTGACGTTCCATTAGACGGGCACGGTTAAAATCATCCGTTTTTCCGTTCACATAACGACCGCCGACGAATCCGAGAATGCGACCTGTCTTGTTGTCGAGCATAATGGCTGCGGTTTGCTCCGGACCTTGTTCGGGGTCGATGTTCGGTGAGTTATTTGGTCCGAAGTTATTGACGTTCCGGGCCGGTTGTTGCATCGATTCGTGTACTTGTTTATCAAGTGACAAATGAATCTTATATCCACCTTGACGGAGTGCGTTATGGGCACGACGTCCATACGTGTTCGTAATTTCTTTTCGATCTTCCGTACTTAATTCGTTCAAGTCGACACCATCTTGTTCAAGAAGGTGGTCACGGACGATGATGAGGGCATCTTCTTCTGCCCATTGGACGACGTACGGATATCGGTCACGCGGCTTCGATTGTGTTTTCATGAAGTCTTTCGTGATGTCGTAATTAAAGGCGGCATTATAGTCTTTTTTACTGATCTTGCCGGCGACGTACATCCGATTGAGTACCGTCTTCATCCGGTTGATTGCCGGTGACACGTCCTCTTTAATGACACCCCCTTGGTAATACGGTGTGTACAGGAACGGGTTTTTCGGGATCCCCGCGAGGAAAGCGGCTTGTGGCAACGTCAATTTCTCAGACGATGTGTTGAACACGCCGCGAGCGGCTGCTTCAATCCCTGAGATGTTGCGTCCCATCGAGTTCCGTCCGAACGAGACGACGTTCAAGTACGCGTTCAAGATTTCATCTTTGTTCATCGCTTTCTCGAGACGAAGGGCGAGTAAAATCTCTTTCGCTTTTCGTTCGAACGATACTTCGTTCGTCAACATTTGATTCTTGATCAGCTGTTGAGTGAGCGTCGAGCCGCCGGTCCGGTCTTCCGATCCGGTCGCTTCTTGTAAGATGGCACGGAGCGTCGCTTTCGGCACGACACCGTCGTGCTCGTAAAACTCGACGTCCTCTGTGGCGAGTAACGCGTCGACGACGAACGGAGAAACTTTCTCGACGGCGACGGGAACCCGTACTTCATCCGTCGTATAGTTTCCGATCCGTTCACCGCTTCCAAAATAAATGTCAGAAGTCGATGAGTATGTGTTGATTTGTGATGTCATCGTCTTATATGCGGGTGCCGGCATATCCTTGACGAGGGAAGCGAAATACCCCGCTCCAATCCCGGCGCCTAAAAATCCAATGAGGACGACAGAAATGATGGTGAGGAGTAGCACGTTCCACGACACATCATAAAATACATTGGCATAACGGCGAGCTTTCAAGGACTTTGGTTGGTTCCATATGTCTCGAATCTTTTGCAGCATGACAGCCTCCTTAATATGGTGTAAAACTATTTTAGACAGTATTATATACGATTATAGCACAAGTCTTTCCTGACCTTACCCCGAATCGACTACCTGATGCAAGTTTCCATCTTCTTGGTTGACAATTTGGAAAAGGAACTTATAAAATGTAAAGCATAGTCCATAAATAAAGACGCGATGAAGAAAGCGAAGTAGTCGATTGACCGCTTGTCCAGAAAGCTAGTGGGTGCTGTGAACTAGCCAATGTCAACCGATGAATTACACTTTTGGAGCGTGCCGTTCGGCCGGGTCGAGACCGTTATCTCTCGCTTCAAGTGGCCACAGCTGTGGCAATTAGGGTGGTACCGCGGAATCTCCGTCCCTTCTCATATGAGAAGGGACGTTTTTTTATGTCAATCGAAGGAGTGGAACAGATGGAATTATTGAAGGATTTAGAATTTAGAGGTCTCGTTAACCAAATGACGGACGAAGCAGGATTGAAAGAACAGTTGAACAAACCGACGACGCTTTACACCGGGTTCGACCCGACGGCGGACTCGCTCCACATCGGGCACTTGCTCCCGATTTTAACGCTCAAACGTTTCCAAGAGGCGGGACACCACGTCATCGCCCTCGTCGGTGGAGCGACTGGCATGATCGGTGACCCGTCAGGTCGTTCGGATGAGCGTTCGCTCAATACGCTCGACACGGTCAAGGAATTCTCGGATCGGATTAAAGACCAATTGAGCCGCTTCCTCCCGCTCGAAGGAGAGAACCCGATTTCAATTCGCAACAACTACGAGTGGACGGAAGAGCTGTCGATTATCGACTTCTTGCGCGACATCGGGAAGCACTTCCCGATCAGTTACATGCTCGCCAAGGATTCTGTCGACTCGCGTTTGGAGAATGGGATCTCGTACACGGAATTCTCATACATGCTCTTGCAATCGTTCGACTTCTTGAAGTTATACGAGAATGAAAACTGCCGACTTCAGGTCGGGGGTAGCGATCAATGGGGCAACATCACGGCCGGTCTCGAACTCATCCGCCGCTTCGGTCACTCGGAGAAGGCGTTCGGGTTGACGGTGCCACTCGTGACAAAATCGGACGGACAGAAATTTGGAAAGACAGCCGGCGGCGCGGTCTGGCTCGACGCGGATAAGACGACACCTTACGAGTTCTACCAGTTCTGGATTAACGTCGACGACGCTGACGTGATCAAGTTCATCAAATACTTCACGTTCATGTCGCATGACGACATCTTGGCACTTGAAAGTGAAGTGGCATCTGCTCCTGAAAGACGTGTCGCTCAACGTCGTCTCGCTGAAGAGATGACGAAACTCGTCCACGGCGAAGCGGGTCTCGATCAAGCGCAACGCATCACGACTGCCTTCTTTAGCGGCGACTTGAAGACACTCAAGCCAGAAGACATGGATGCTGCTTTCAAAGGCATGCCACAGTTCGAACTTGACGGCGAACGTAACCTCGTCGATCTTCTCGTCGAAGCGAAGATTGCACCATCGAAACGTCAAGCCCGTGAAGATGTTCAAAACGGAGCGATTTACTTGAACGGTGAGCGGGAACAGGCGCTCGATAAGACGGTGACACACGCCGATACGCTCGGTGAGTTCACGGTCATCCGTCGTGGTAAGAAAAAGTACTTCGTGATTCGTCACGTCTGATTTATCCGTCCATGTCCGCAAAAATTGCGAGCATGGACGTTTTTTTATTGTCGCAAACTGGATTTGGTCTGCTACGATGGCAAGTATAGACGACAAGGAGGCTTTGTTATGGATATCGAAGAGTTTTTTGGCGAACAGTTCCACCAATGGCGGGAGCGGTTCCGCTACTATGAGATGGCGATCACCGAACTCGAGAGTGATCTCGGCATCATCGACCTCGATTGGCAGACGCGGCTCGGCTATTCCCCGATTGAACATGTGAAGACGAGGATGAAGACGCTGCCGTCAATCGTACGAAAAATGAATCAAAAAGGGCTTCCCCTCGAAGTGGAAGCGCTCTGGGACAATATTTATGACGTCGCCGGGGTCCGAATCGTCACGAGTTTTCGTGATGATATCTACGCCATCCTCGACCATTTGAAGAAACGGGACGATTTACAGATTGATGAGATCAAAGATTATATCGAACATCCAAAACCGAGCGGCTACCGGAGCCTGCACCTCATCGTCCGGACGAAAGTTTACTTGGCGGAACGCGTCATCTGGGTACCGGCTGAGATTCAAATCCGTACGCTCGCCATGGACTTTTGGGCAGCGACGGAGCATAAGCTTCAATATAAATACCAGCATCAAGTTCCCGAGATGTCACGGCATGAGTTGACCGAGGCGGCGAATATGGCAGATGCGCTCGATACACAGATGGGCCGCATCCGCGAACAAATTTTGAAGAAATAAAAAAATCCCCTTTCCTGCCGAGACAGGGAAGGGGATAAAAGCATTAACGTGAGTAGTACTCAACGATGAGTTGCTCTTTGATTTGGTCGTTCAATTCAGCACGCTCAGGAAGACGTACGAATGTACCTTCGAGCTTCTCAGCGTCGAATGTTACGTAGTCTTTTGTAGCTGGTGCTACTTCGAGAGCTTCAGCGATCGCTTTGAAGTTTTTAGACTTCTCGCGAACTGAGATGACTTGACCTGGTTTTACACGGTAAGACGCGATGTCTACACGTGAACCGTCAACTTGGATGTGACCGTGGTTGACGAGTTGGCGCGCTCCACGACGTGTGCGAGCGAGACCCATACGGTAAACGAGGTTGTCAAGGCGTGACTCGAGCAAGAACATGAAGTTCTCACCGTGGATTCCTTGCATTTTCCCTGCATCGTTGAAGATGCGACGGAATTGCTTCTCGTTGATTCCGTACATGTGACGGAGTGCTTGCTTCGCTTGAAGCTGAAGACCGTATTCAGAGATTTTACGACGACCATTTCCGTGTTGACCTGGTGCGTAAGGACGTTTTGCTAATTCTTTACCCGTTTCGCTAAGCGAGATGCCTAAGCGACGCGAGAGTTTCCAAGCTGGACCTGTGTAACGAGCCATGTTTGGACTCCTCCTTGTTGTTCATGTATTTTGCACAAAAGAACAACGGTGTCAAAGACGGGTGACGCCCCTTTCATAGGTTCAAGCACCTTCACTTGATAGCGAAGCTACGAGATGCTCCTCCGACTCAGTCGAGGCCCGAAAGGTGGATACGTCTGTCAATGACTGCTATCGTCATTTCATGCACAAAAATCAGTATACGATGAAACGATTCGCTTGTCAATCAGATGAAGCGAAGTAATGTTTGGCAAAATTGCTCCAACCCTTGACGGTCGACGTCTGAGAAACGGTCGAACTCTGGGCTGTCGATATCGAGGACGCCGATGGTCTTTCCGTCACGCACGAGCGGGACGACGATCTCCGAGTTTGAAGCCGCGTCACAAGCGATGTGGCCTGGGAATTGGTGCACGTCTGCGATCAGTTGCGTCTCTTGTGTCGAGGCGGCCGTCCCGCATACCCCTTTGCCGAATGCGATATGGACGCAAGCCGGAAGGCCTTGAAACGGTCCGAGGATGAGTGCGTCTTCGCCTTCTGTTAAATAGAAGCCGACCCAGTTGATGCGGTCAAGGAATTGGTTGAGCAATGCGCTCGCGTTCGAAAGGTTGGCGACGCGGTTCGTCTCACCTTCGAGAAGTGCGGCGAGTTGTTTGTTCAGTAGGTCATAACCGGCGGCCAAGTCGCCAGTGTAAGTAGTCGTTTGGAACATGTGATTCCCTCCTAATGAATGAAAGCAAGATTGATTAGCATTATGGTACACGCATTTTTTTGTTTTGTCTTCCTAAAAGATTCGTGCGGAAAATAACATTCTCTCCCTAAACCGTTGGAAAACCTATGCAAATCATTGGTTCTATAATATGATTAGTATTATCTATACTCATAAAATACTTCATTTATTCATTCAGATACATAAGTCCACGAAAGCGGCTTGGAGGTTGTGACAGAAATGGATTACGGAATCTACGGAATTTTAATTGGAATCATTGTCATCGCATTAGGGGCGATGCTTGGAAGCATGCTCGTGCGAAGGAATTTTTACCAGAAAATTGATGATTTAGACATGCGTAAACAAAGTGTGCTCAGCGCCAGCGTGCCGGCCGAACTGCAGAAGTTCAAACAGTGGCCGATGGAAGGCGAGACGAAAGAAAAATTCGAACGATGGCATCAGTCGTGGGACGAACTCGTCAGCGTACATACAGGGCAAATCGATGAGGCGCTTTATCACGCGGAAGAAGACTTGGACAAATATCGCTTCCTTAAAGTGAAATCGGATTTGAATGCGACGGAACAATTGATTGAAGAGCTCGAGTCGATGGTACACGCCATGCTCGACGAGATGGATGAGTTCAATCAACACCATTCCTCGCTCCTCGATATCGTCAAAAAAGACGAGAAAGAGCTGTATCAATTCCGCAAGACGCTCGTCGCCCAGAACAGTGCGTTCGGTCCGACGTATGAGCTCGTCGAGTCCGAAATCGCGGCAGCGGAAGCGAAGCGAACCGAGATGATCACGCTGAAGCAAGAAGGCCAAGTGTCCGAGGCGTATATCGCCGGACAAGTCTTATCTGAGAAAGTGGCGAAGATTCGTGAACTCGTCGGCGTCATTCCGCAATTCGTGCGCACAGTGCAAGTCGACTTGAAACAACAGCTCAACCAGCTGCGATCGGGTCATAAAGAGATGCAGATGGATGGATACGCGCTTGAGCCGCTCGGTTTAATAGAAGAGATTGAGCAAGCGGAAGATCGCCGTGCCGCGCTTATGGGCCGCATCGAACTGCTCGACTTCGATCATTTTGAGATGGATATGCAGCAACTCAGCTCGGACATCGATCAGTTGTTTGAAGCGTTCCGGACAGAAGTCGACGCGCGCCAATACGTGAAGAAAGAATTTGCGAGCGTGAAAGACCGGGAACGTCAGACGAGCGAAGTTATGGCGCGTCTTCATCAAGAGATGACGCGACTCGTCAGCAACTATGAAATCAACGCGAGGGTCGGAGAAGAATTTGAACAGCTCGAACGCGAACGGGCGACGCTCACCGCGAACGTGCTCGATATCGAACAAGCGCTTGTCGCTCAAATGATCCCATTCAGTATGATCAAGTCGAAAGTACAAGAAGCAAAACGGTCGCTCGATCAGTTTAGCGCCATGCATGAACGATTTATCGAGAATACGAACTCCCTTCGCAAAGAAGAAATCGAGGTCCGCAACAAACTCGAGTCTTGGAAGAAGGAACTATCGGCTCATCGGCGATTGCTCACGAAGAGTGCCATGCCGGTCGTCCCGACAGATTTGACGAACGATATGCGGCAACTGCAAAAAGGCGTTCAATCGTTAGACGAACAGTTCGAGAAGGCGCCGTTCAATATGACGTATATCGTCGGACTCAGTCATGACGTCGAAGAGACGATGGACAACTTCCGCGATCGTGTCAAAGCGTTATTGCGCCAGGTCACGTATGCGGAGCAACTCCTGCAATATGCGAATCGCTATCGCCGGCGTGACAACGAGGTCCATATTGCCTTGACGCTCGCCGAGAACAAATTCTTGCACGGTGAGTACGGCACGGCCGTCGAAATCGGCGAACGCGTCCTCGGACGCTTCGATGAAGGTGCGGCCCGTGAGATTCGCCAACGTGTTGAAAAAGGTTTGGAGCAACAAGAGCTATTACGAAAATAATGATGCATGAAGATTGACGTAAACGGGAATTAACGTGTACGTCAATCTTTTTTGAATCGAGGAGGAATTTTGTGATGGGAACGCTATGGGTTAACGGAAAGATTTATACGATGAACAAAGAGCATGAACAGGCTCGCGCCATGTATGTCGAGCACGGCCGGATATTGAAACTGGGGGAAGAAGGCCACCTTCGTCGTACATACGCCGGAAGAATCAAGCAAATTGTGAATCTTGAAGGGAAGAGCGTCTATCCGGCGTTCACCGACTCACACATCCACTTAATCGGCTACGGCGAAGCGCTCGACCGCATCGATGCGACCGAAACGACGGATTTGCAGGTGTTACTCGAAACGATGAAGCAAAAGGGCGGTAGTGACAGAAGTGACGATTGGCTCGTCGCGGAGGGGTTCAATGATCGTCTGCTCGGCGAGATGCCGACGCGTGAGATGATTGACGCTGTCATCCCGGACCGTCCTGTCGTCTTGAAACGCGTTTGTCGCCACGTTGCGGTCGTTAACTCGAAAGGGTTAGAACGGCTGGGGCTGATCCATCATACCGTCATTGAAGGCGGGAAGCTCGGACGTGACGCGGACGGGAAGTTGAACGGGGTACTCTATGACGCGGCGCTCGATTTGCTCCATAAAGAACTCGGCGGGAATCGCGAGAAAAATGTCGCCTCGCTCCACCGGGCCATCGACTCGTTGTTCGCCCACGGGATTGTCGGCGCCCATACGGAAGACCTGTTCTACCATGGTGATCCGGTTGAGGCGATTCAAGCGTATGAGGACGTGTTGGCAGATCTTCCGTTCCATGCCCATCTGCTCGTTCATGAACAAGTCGTCGATCAATTGATTCGTCACGACGCGCTCGCGAAACGACCGCGTTTCGATTTTGGGGCGATGAAGCTGTTCGTCGATGGGTCGTTCGGGGGACGGACGGCACTTTTATCGGAACCGTATACGGATGAACCTGGTCAGCGCGGGATCGAGGTCCATCGTCCGGACCACCTTGAGGCGCTCGTCAAAAAGGCGCGCTCGTATGGCATGAACGTAGCAGCCCACGTCATTGGGGATGCCGCCGCCGAACAATTTATTGGGTTGCTCGAGAAGTATCCAGCCAAGCGCGGGACGCGGGACCGAATCATCCATGCCTCGCTCTTGAACGATGCATTTTTGAAGCGAATCCAGACGCTGCCGGTGTTGATTGATGCGCAGCCGATCTTCTTATCGGACGATATGAACTTGTTATTCGACCGACTCGGCAACGACCGTGTCGATAACGCCTATCGCTTCAAATCGATGCTTGATACGGGAGCGCTCGTTCTCGGAGGCAGTGACGCTCCGATTTCTTCGGTCGATGTGCGGAAAGGCCTGTATGGGGCCGTGACCCGACAATCGTTCGAGGGGTCGGGCGCGCTCAATCCACCGGAACGCTTGTCGATGTATGAGGCACTCCGTAGCTTCACCTACGCACCGCGTGTCGCCACAGGCACGCACGGACGCGACGGTCTATTGATTCAAAGCTATAACGCAACGTTCACAGTGTGGGAAGAAGATTTCTTCGAACTTCACGGACGCGATATCCTCGATAACCGACTCGTTATGACAGTCGTCGACGGCACGCCGGTATACGAGGCCGACGTCGTCAACGCGTAATAAAAAGGCTAGCCGTCCATGTGGACGGCTAGCCTTTCGTCGTTTAGAAGAACGAGCGTTGTACTTTGTGCCAGAACGAGTTGTTTTTCAACTTGACCGTTTTGACGACTTTGTCAGAGAGCTCGATATCGATGCGATCCGTATACTTCAAGCTGAGCGCCTCGTTATCCATCCCGATGATCGGATAGTCGTTCCCGTCCTCGACGATACGAAGCGACAGTTTGCGAGAGTCATGGACGATGAACGAGGAACCGAGTGTCCGGTAACGGTTGTTGTTTACCGACGCGATCTCGCTCACTTGCATGCACGGAATGAGCGGATCGACGATTGCGCCGTCGAGCGACTTATTGTAAGCCGTCGATCCGGTCGGCGTCGACACAACCATGCCGTCACCGCGGAACGTCTCGAAGTGAAGGTTATCGATATATACCTCAATGGCGAGTGATTTGATAATACTCGACTTGATTGAGGCTTCGTTCAAACAAAGCATCGGTGTCGATTCATTGATCGACGCCGATAAAAGCGGATATTTCCGCACTTCAAGGCCGGCTTCGATGCGAGCACTGTTGTCCGAGAACAAGCGATCGACTTCGTCGAGCTTATGTATATCGAAGTCGCAATAAAACTCATTCAAGCCGCGCCCGAACCCGACGTAGATGGCATCTTGACGGAAGCCGGTGTAGCGGACGGCCTGCAGGAACGCGCCATCTCCCCCGATGGCGACGATGATGTTGGCGTCTTCCGGACGATTCACGACGTTGAAGCCGTGTTTCTCACCGATCTCGATTAGTTTCTTTACCTCTTTCGTAAAGTCGTTGACGTTACGATGGTACAAATAAACGTTGTTTCTCATCCATGTCATCCCCTTTGTCAATTGAGTCTCTTACATTATACAGCGTTTTAGACGCTCGATATAGGGAAAATCACAATCAGGCCGTCTGAGGCAGGAAGCTTGTCATCGAGACGGCACCATCGATATGATGAAGTAGTATAAATCAAACCAAAGGGGATGAAACGATGCCAACATTTAAAGGCAATACCGTTACACTGCAAGGGAATCCGGTCAAAGTCGGAGATGCCGCACCAGACTTTACAGCACTCACGACGGCACTTGAAGAGGTGACGCTCGCGTCATACCCAGGGAAAAAATTGATTAGTGTCGTCCCGTCGATCGATACAGGCGTCTGTGATGCACAAACGCGTGCGTTCAATGAAAAAGCAGCAACGCTCGGGGGGACCGTCTTGACCGTGTCGAACGATTTGCCGTTCGCCCAACGTCGTTGGTGTGCAGCGTCGGGCCTCGATAACGTCATCATGTTGTCGGACCACCGCGACCAGTCATTCGCGAAGTCGTATGGCGTATTGATGGAAGAACTCCGTCTCCTCGCGCGCTCGGTGTTTGTCATCGACTCGGAAGGCACGGTCCAGTACGTCCAGTACATGGATGAGATGACAGATGAGGTCGATTTCGATGCGGCGCTCGAAGCGTTTGACAAAGCAAACTGATTCACTTGGCGAAATGACCACGAATCGCTTACACTTATAGAAGTGAACCGACCGGCTCTCCATCAGAGGGCCGGTTTTGTATGGAAAGGATGATCGAAGATGGAACGATTTGAACAATTGTATCGTGATTGGAAGAAAGAAGCGAAGAAGCTGACGACCGACCTTGACTTGTTACCGCTCGAGGCGTTGATTGAAGTGTTTGAACGGGTCGATGTGGAACAAGAGAAGACGGATGACGTCCGTAAAGCGGTCAGTCTGCTCGTCCTCGAGGAGACGACGACGCTCCCGCCGAACCACCAACCGACACCGGACGCTGTCAGCCTGTTCATCGGCTACTTGGCGACGAAGCTCGTCAAAGACGGGGCGAGCGTGCTCGAACTAGGAAGCGGGACGGGCACACTCGTCCATGCTGTGTTGACACAATTGAAAGATGCTACCGCTCAAGCTGTCGAAGTGGATGAGACGATGCTTCGTCTGTCTTACGCGATCAGCAACTTGCTCGGAAAACCGGTATCGTATTTCCATCAGGACGCGCTCGCGCCGTTGTTCGTTGAGCCGAGCGATTTAGCGCTCGTCGATTTGCCGATCGGATATTACCCGAACGATGAGATGGCTTCTGGCTATGCCTTGAAGCGAGAAGAGGGTCACTCGTATTCCCACTTCTTGTTGATCGAACAAGCGATGCGCCATTTGAAACCGGGCGCGCATGGTATTTTCGTCATCCCGAACAATTTGTTTGAACAGGATGACGAAGGGAAATTAAAACAGTGGATGGACCGTGAGGCCGTCGTTAAAGGGGTTCTGCAATTGCCGACGACGATGTTCAAAGATGAGCGATATGCGAAGAGTCTATTGATGTTACAAAAGCTCGGGGAAGGCGTCAAACGCCCGAAACAAGCGCTCCTCGTCGAGTTGCCATCGTTCACGGACGTCCGTGCGGTTGCCAATATTGTGAAACAGATTGATGATTGGTTTAAAACAACATAATTTTTATTGGGCAAAAGACTTGAAAAACATATGCCATATCAAGTATCTTCATTATGATACAGTTATCGGTTTTTAAGAGAACAGATAAAGACTCGTGTTTAAATCGAAAGGTAAGAGGTGTATGACATGACAAAAATTATGGCAGTCAATGCAGGTAGTTCGTCATTAAAGTTCCAACTTCTCGAAATGCCATCTGAGAAAATGCTCGCCGTCGGGCTCGTCGAGCGTGTCGGAAAAGAAGATGCGATCTTCACGATTAAATATGGTGAAGGACAAAAGTTCCATATCGTCACACCGCTTCATTCACATAAAGAAGCGGTCGAGCTCTCGCTCGAGAAATTGATTGACCTTGATATCATTCAGTCGTTCGATGAAATCGCAGGAGTCGGCCACCGTGTTCTTCACGGGAAAGAATTGTATGCGGATTCGGTCGTCATCGACGATGAAGTTATGAAGAACATCGAATCGTTCGTTGAGCTCGGACCACTCCACATCCCACCGAACTTGACAGGGATTCGCGCGTTCCAGGCGATTTTGCCGAACGTGCAACAAGTTGCTGTCTTCGATACGGCGTTCCACCAGTCAATGCCGGAAGAAAACTTCTTATACAGCCTTCCGTATGAGTACTACACGGAGCATGGCGTTCGTAAGTACGGTTTCCACGGAACGAGCCACAAGTACGTCACACAACGTGCGGCAGAACTTCTCGGTCGTCCGCTTGAAGACCTTCGCTTGATCTCGTGCCACCTTGGTAGCGGTGCGTCAATCGCAGCGGTTGCCGGCGGTCGTTCGATCGATACGACGATGGGCTTTACACCGCTTGAAGGAATCACGATGGGAACGCGCTCGGGATCACTTGACCCAGCCCTCATCCCGTTCTTGATGCAGAAGACAGGCAAGTCGGCTGAAGACGTATTGAACGTCATGAACAAAGAGTCAGGTGTCTACGGTCTCTCGGGTATCTCGAGTGACTTGCGTGATATCGAGCAAGCGGCGGCTGAAGGCAACCACCGTGCCGAAGTCTCGCTCAAAATCTTCTCGAACCGTATCCACGGCTATATCGGTCAGTATGCGGCAGAGATGAACGGTGTCGATGCGATCATCTTCACAGCTGGTGTCGGGGAAAACTCGGACGTCATTCGTGAGCGTATCCTTCGTGGCCTTGAGTTCATGGGCGTCTATTGGGATCCATCACTCAACAACGGAGCGCGCGGCAAAGAGTTGTTCATCAACTACCCGCACTCACCGGTCAAAGTCATCATCATCCCGACGAACGAAGAGTTGGTCATCGCACGCGATACTGTTCGCATCGCTAACCTCGTTGAGTCACACGTTTAAGTTAGTACAACATCCGTCCCGCATTCTTGTGGGACGGATGTTTTTTTAGTGCTTTTGACACATAAAGCAAGATGATCGTGTGACAATGGGCTGAATGAATTGATCTCGTTTGTAACATTTGGCGTAAAAAAAGATGCTTTCCGTAACAAACTAGATATATGAATCCCTTTAATTGGAAGTCAATATGACAAAAACGAAAGATTATTGTTAAAACCGTCATCTACCTTTAAAAGATGGCGGTTTTGTAATATAACCGTAACTTCCCTGACACTCAAATGAATTTTAGTTGTAAACGCACACTGTCATGTTTCGTCATATAGTTATCTGGACGAAACATTCAGTCATATATGCGATATGTGACAGTGAACACGGCACCACAGATTCGACACCATGAACATACAACTCACAAACCGACTAGGAGAGGACGAACCACATGCTCAAAAAAATTGGAACGGTCTTACTACTGACGGTCATGACACTCGCAATGCTCTTACCACAACAACAACAAGTAGAGGCGTCTTCAAAAGTTTACGCCCAAAGCCAGGTCAACGGATTGAATGTCCGCTCGGCAGCTTCACTGAACGGAAAAGTCATCGGTAAAATCAACAAAGGTCAAAAACTTCAGCGCACTGGCTCAAAAGGGTCTTGGACTCGGGTCAACTACAAAGGCAAGTCCGGTTGGATCGCTACTAAATACTTACGTACCGTGAAAGCATCGGTGACGAAGGCTAGTGTGAAAACATACAAGATGAACGCTTCGGCTTACACACCATATTGCAAAGGCTGTTCAGGCGTGACGGCATTAGGCTGGAACGTCCGGGCCCAAAAACGTAACGTTATCGCGGTCGATCCGCGCGTCATCCCGCTCGGTAAGAAAGTACAAGTGTACGTCGGTGGGAAGTTGATGGGCACATACACGGCGGCCGATACAGGCGGCGCCATCAAAGGCAACAAAATCGACATTTTGATGTACTCACAAAGTGCGGCCATTAACTTCGGCCGCAAGACGGTCACCGTCAAAGTCTTATAATCGGGCATACGAGAAGGGCCATCGCACATGCGATGGCCTTTTTTGTTAATCATGTTATTGGCGGACGATGAGGACGTCACACTTCGAATAGCGGACGATGCTTTCAGAGACGCTACCGATGAAGAAGCGTTCGACGGCGTTCAAACCGGTCGCTCCACAGATGATGAGGTCAATGTCATGATTCGGTGCGATTTTTTTAGCGATCGTCACTTTAGGAGAGCCATACTCGATGACCGTCTCGACTTCTTTGACACCACGTTCTTTCGCTCGGTTGACGTAATCCTCGAGCAACTCCTTCGCATACGTCTCAGCACGCTCGGTAATCGTCCGGTCATACGCTTCGACCGTGGCGAACGTCCGTGTATCGATGACGTGACCGATATACAGCTTGCCATCGTTTCGAAGGGCGACGTCGATTGCTGTTTCAAATGCACGCTCGGCCTCTTTCGAGCCGTCGACGGCAGATAGAATATGTTTGTAGACAATTGCCATGTAAATCCCAACCTTTCGCTTGAAATGTACGTGCGGCTTACATGTATAGTATACCACTTCTGCTTGAATTCACGCCCGGTTCTTTCAGAAACGTGTGAATTTTTCACAACTTTCTCATTCAACAGGTTGAAGTTTGGAAATGAGCAGACGGAACGGGTAAGATGATACAGAGGAGGGATGACGATGAAACACGTAGTCATCACGGCTGGTGCAAAAGGGATCGGCCGCATTGTGACAGAACGACTGTTAGAAGAAGGTTGGCACGTCAGTGTGCTGCAACGAAAACCGATTGATTGGGACCACGAGCGGTTACATATGATCGAGGCGCCGTTGACGGACCGCAAGGCCGTCCTGAGTGCCTATGATGAAGCGGTGGCCAAGTTCGGAGATCCAGACGCACTCATTTTGAACGCGGGCCCCTATATCTTTGAGCGGAAATGTCTCGTCGACTTGTCCGACGAAGAATGGGACGAGGTCATCACGGGTAACTTGTCGGCCTCATTTTGGCTGATGCGCCGGGCGATCCCGAACATGCGGGCGAAACAGTTCGGCCGCATCATCACGTACGGTTTCCCAGAGAGTGCGACGGCCCCAGGCTGGATTCATCGATCGGCGTTCGCGGCAGCGAAAACGGGACTTGTCAGTTTGACGAAGTCGGTCGCGCTCGAGGAGGCGGCGCATGGGATTACGGCCAATATGATCAATCCGGGCAACATCGTCGGCGCACAAAAAGAGATGCGCATCGAAGCGGCCGAGCCGGATGATCAAACGCCGGTCGGCCGTCACGGGACGGGTGAGGATATCGCACGAATGATTCTGTTCTTGCTCGCGCGCGATTCCGATATGGTCACGGGCGCCGTCATCGATGTGACCGGCGGTGTCAACGTCGTTCATCAATACCGGAAATAAGGAGTGGGCTGCATGAAGTTAGCCATATTGACCGATATCCACGGCAACGTCCAGGCACTCGACGCTGTACTTGCCGAACTGGACCGCCAACGGATTGACCAAATATGGAGTTTGGGGGACATGATTGCGATGGGACCCGACTCGAACGAAGTGATGGCGCGCCTCCTCGACCGAGGTGTGCACATGATCACGGGCAATCATGATGAGGCCGTTTTGTCGCTCCTGGCTGGGAAGGGCCATCCGGACAGCTACGCGCATACCCGCCCGCATCACGAGTGGGTGGCGCGCACGTTGACATCTGCCTATGCGGAGGCGCTCTTCAAGTTGCCGCGCACAATCGAACGTGTTGTCGACGGGACTCATGTGTACGGCATCCATTATCATATCCCGACCGAGAAGCGAAACGTGCCGATCACCGAGGAACCGTTCCACGACATCCTAGAGGCGACACTCCCGAATATGCAGGCGCTATACGGGACATATGAGACGGACGTCATCTGTTTCGGACATCATCATCCAACGCATATATTCCGGGATGATACGAAACATTATTTTAATCCAGGAGCGCTCGGCGTCGCCCGGGACGATTTGGCCCGCTATGGTATCCTCGAGTGGGGAGAGGCGGGCATGACGATTCAATCACAAGCCGTGTCGTACGACAAACGCTCGTTCCTTGAAACGATGGAACGCCGTGACGTGCCACAACGAGACGTCATGCTACGTCTGTTTTATTGAGATGACAAAAGACCAGCCGTTTTTGGCTGGTCTTTTGTATAGGGTTCAATTGATTTCTTGCAGGTCTTTCGGGAAGCTCGTCAAGAGAATCGGACCGCTCTCGGTCATGACGATATCGTCCTCGATGCGGACACCACCGACGCCAGGAAGATAAATTCCTGGTTCGACGGTAAACGTCATCCCGACTTGGGCTGTCATATCGTTATTGGCGGCCATCGACGGGAACTCGTGTACTTCGATGCCGATGCCGTGGCCGACACGGTGCGTGAAGTATTCCCCGTACCCGGCCGTCGTGATGACTTGACGGGCCGCGATATCGATCGAGCCGAGCGTTGTCCCGACGTTCGCCATCTCGATCGCAGCTTCCTCGGCTTTGAGTACGGTTTCGTAAATCTCCCGTTGTTTCGTACTCGCCTCACCGTAGACGACGGTGCGGGTGATGTCCGAGGCATATCCTTGCCAAATGACACCGAGGTCGAACAAAGCGAAGTCGCCTTTTTTCAAGCGGTTGTTCCCAGGGACACCGTGTGGGTCGGCGCTATTCTCGCCGAACAAGACGAGCGTGTCGAACGACATTTCGCGGACACCTTGTTTCTTCATCGCATATTCAATCTCTGCGATGACCTCGAGTTCGGTCACGCCTTCACGCAATGCGCGAATCCCCGCTTCAATCGCCATATCAGCGAGTTCGGCGGCGCGCTTCATCAAGCGGACTTCGTCTGGAGACTTGATCATGCGAAGTGCTTGTAGTTCTTCCGTCAAATCGATGATTGACAATCCGGCGAACCCGGCGCGGAGCTGTTCGACGCGGTTGTACGTCAAATGCTCACCTTCTACCCCGATGCGCTCGGGGATGATCTGTTGGTCAAGGAACAGTTTGACGACTTTGTCCCATGGATTTTCATGATCCATATACGTGACGATGTCGCCATTCCACTCGCTCGCTTCGACGATTCCTTTTTCAAGTGCCGGACAAACGATCGCGGTCGTTCCGTTCTTCAAGACAAGGATTGCGATGAGCCGTTCGTGCGCTTCGGCATACACTCCTGAAAAGTAAAAGACCGATGCTTTTGATGTGACGAAAGCGGCGTCTAACCCTTTCGTGGCCAAAGATTGTGCAATATGGTTGGTTCGTTGATTCAACTCGTTTCCCTTCCTTCTCGTTCAGTGGCGTTCTATCTCATTATAACGTTTTCCAAAACGGAAAGGAAATGTCACCATTTCAGTAGTACAGTTTGAAGAAGTACGACTGATACAGTATACTGAGGATGACAGAAAATGTATTAAGGAAAGGGACTCGTGACATGACAACAAAACATGAACAGATCATAGCACATATCGAGTCGCTCGATGTCGGGTCCAAAATTTCGGTCCGCCAAATCGCAAAAGAGTTGGCGGTATCAGAAGGAACGGCATATCGGGCTATTAAAGAAGCGGAGAATTTAGGATTTGTGTCGACGATCGAACGGGTCGGGACCATCCGGATCAAACGCAAGCATAAAGAGAATATCGAAAAATTGACGTTCGCCGAAGTCGTCAATATCGTCGACGGACAAGTACTCGGCGGCCGAGACGGTCTCCATAAGACGCTCTCGAAGTTCGTTATCGGGGCGATGAAGCTCGAAGCGATGATGCGTTACATCGACGTCGACTCGCTCGTCATCATCGGGAACCGAGAGAAGGCGCATGAGCTCGTGCTCCAGTCCGGGGGTGCCGTGTTGATCACGGGGGGGTTTGACACGACCGATGAAGTGAAACGGATGGCGGATAAATATCATATGCCTGTCATCTCGACGTCATACGATAGTTTTACCGTCGCGACGATGATCAACCGGGCCATCTATGACCGTCTGATCAAAAAAGAAATTTTGCTCGTATCGGACATCGTCATCCCGCTTCATGACACGTTTTATTTGAAAGTAGATGATACGGTCAAACGGTGGCATGAACTGAACGAACGGACGAAACATAACCGCTATCCTGTCATCGATGAGCAGATGAAAGTCGTCGGGGTCATCACGGCGAAAGACTTGATCGATCGTCCGCATGACACCGAAATCGAGAAAGTGATGACGAAAAGTCCAATCACCGTAGGCGTTCAGACAAGCGTCACCAATGCGGCCCACCAAATGGTTTGGGAAGGCATCGAGATGTTGCCGGTTGTCGACAACTATGGCCGTCTGCTCGGGATCATCAGCCGTCAAGACGTGCTAAAGGCGCTCCAGCTCGCCAATCGCCAACCACAAGTCGGCGAGACGTTCGACAATATGATCACGAACCAATTAAAAGAAGATCCGAACTCGAACGGGACGGCGTTCACCGTCGAGGTCGCGCCGCAAATGACGAGCCATATGGGGACGGCGTCGTCAGGTGTTTTGACGACACTGCTCGTCGAAGGGGCGACACGGAGTCTGCGTCATATGAAAAAAGGCGACCTCGTCGTCGAAAATATCACGGTCTATTTCATGAAACCCATTCAAATCGAGAGTCAAATCCGCGTTTCCGCCAACGTGTTCGATCTCGGCCGGAAGTTCGGAAAAGTCGACGTCGAGATGACGCAAGGCACACAACTCGTTGCCAAAGCGCTCGTCACGGCGCAATTGATTGACCGCTAACAAAAAAACGAGCTGATGCCATCATCAGCTCGTTTCTGTCTGTTCTTATGATTGTTTGATTGGCTCTTCGTTAGCGAGCGGATAGATTTTACGGTACCGGATAAATCCGACGACGGCGTTGCCGAGCCCTAGGACGAGCATGGCGATACTGACAATCCAGCCGATTGTCGAGCCGAGCCCGAGTCCGCCAATCATTTGGTTGATCGCGAAGAGTGCGAGGAACAAACTCAGCCAGATGAGCGCTTGGGTGTTAAAGAGCGCTTTCCGGTATGGTGTCTTCGTCAAATAGGCGCGTCGTTTTGAAACGAAGTAGGCGCCCAACGAAAACAAAATGAGTCCGATCATAATTAATTGACCCAAGTGAAGAAACCCCTTTCAGACGTGTAATCTGTTATCATCATACCATAGAATAGTGTTCAAGAAAGCGAGGAATGGCTATGGCACATTGGCCAGAGGCAACAACGATATTGAAATTGATTGAAGCGGCGGACACGATTATGATTCACCGACACGTCCGTCCCGACCCGGATGCGCTAGGCAGTCAGCTCGGATTAAAACGGATGTTAGAGGTCGCCTATCCGGAGAAACGGATTTACGTCGTCGGCGGTATCGTCCGTGACTTAGAGTTTTTAGGTAAGATGGAGCACGTCGAACCGGACATGTATAAAGAAGCGCTCGTCATCGTACTCGACACGGCTAACCATGAGCGGATTGATGGACCGCATGCTTTGTCGGGCAAGACGGTCGTCAAGATCGACCACCATCCTGATGAAGACGCATATGCGGCGCATCAAATCGTCGACACGACGGTCAGTTCAACGTCGGAGATGGTCGCCGAACTTGCGGGGATGTGGGGCCTTGCTCTTGACGAAGCGTCCGCTTTCCTATTGTTTGCCGGAATCGTCGGTGACACGGGACGATTCCAGTTCCGCAATGCGACACCGCGCACGTTTGAAATCGCTGCCGCGTTGATTAAATACGGTATCGATACGAATCGGTTGTATCGTCAAATGTACAAGACGAACTTGGCGACGTTGCAGCTCCAAGGTTACGTACTTCAAAACGTTAACGTGACGGAGGCGGGTGTCGGCTATGTCAAAATCGATGCGGACGTCTTGCGCACGTTCCATGCGACACCGGAAGCAGCGTCTTTGCTCGTCAACAGTTTCTCAGGCCTCGAAGGACTGAAATGCTGGGTCATGTTCGTCGAGAACAAAGAAGAGATTCGGGTGCGGATCCGTTCAAAAGGACCGGTCATTAATGATGTGGCGAAGCGCTATCGGGGCGGCGGTCATCCGATGGCAGCCGGGGCCACAATCGATAAATGGGAAGAAATGGACGAGGTGATTGCGGCACTTGATGAAGTCGCGGCACCGTTCACGTTTGAAACTGAAGAGAGCTGACCTGTTGGTCAGCTCTCTTCAGCTTTTATCCTGATCTTGTGGGATGAACCATGTGCCACGGTCGGTCACGTCCTCGACGACGTCGAGTTGATACTCGGTGATATAGCGGCGGAGTCGGTCGATAATCTCTGGGCTGTCGGCGAAAACGGTCTGTCCGTTCTGTAAATTTTCGAGCTTATCGCGTGCGATTTTACCCCGATTAATAATCATGCTGTTTATACCCCCTTTTAGGAGAAGTTTTGTCTATAATTATTGTATCAGACAAGTACCAAAATGAGTTTGACAATTGTGAAAAAAGAAAGGGGGGGTCTTGTGATCCACTTGAATGTACGATCGGCTTTTAGTTTGATGCAGAGCACGGTCCGACTTGAACAATACGTCGCGCTGATGGCCGAGCGGGGAAGCCGAGCCGTCGCGCTTGCCGACGACGCGTTATACGGTTTGCCGCAGTTCGTCCGATTATGCGAACGCTATGCGGTTAAACCCGTTATCGGGTTGCGGACAAAATTGCGGATGGACGGATTTGACGTGTCGGTCCTCGTCTACGCGTTGACCGAGGAGCAGTTACCGGAGTTGTATCGTCTTGTCCAGGCCGACGGATTGATCGAGGCGACCGAACTGGCGGTAGTCATCTTACCGGAGAACTGGAAGACGAACGACCCGGTTCACAGGCGCCGCTTATATAACCATCTACTCGGTTACGTGAACGAAGATAGACTATGGCTCGGATTGCCGGCACCGCAGACGACGGAACAGGCGTTGTTGCTCAGACAACTCCGCGAGATGCGGGACGAACTCGGGACAAAACTCGTCCCGGCCCCGGAAACATGTTACATGCGACCGGAAGATTTCGAGGCGTATCGCGCCATCGTCGCCATCGGCGAAGGGGAGCTCATCTCCCAAGAGGACGTGCATCAGAAAGGGAGATACGTCCGTCTGCCGAGCGAGATGAACGATTGGTTCGAGCCCGTCGAACTCGAGGCGCTCGACCGATTCGAAACGCTCGTGTCCGTCACCCGGTTGCCGCAAGCGACGACCTCCATCCCGGAGTTCGAAGGGGCCGTCGACCGCTTGAAGCGCCTCGTCGCCGATCGGTTGAAGGCGCTCGATTTGTTCCACGAAGATTATATCGAGCGGGCCCGTTATGAACTTGACGTCATCGCACGAACGGGTTTCGCTTCTTATTTCCTCATCGTCGAGGATATCGTTCGCTATGCGAAAGAACAGGGGATTGAGGTTGGACCAGGTCGTGGTTCGGCGGCAGGGTCGCTCGTCAGTTTCGCGCTTCACATCACCGAGGTCGATCCGGTACGATTCGGCCTATTGTTCGAACGATTTTTGAACCCCGAACGAATCACGATGCCAGATATCGATTTGGACTTCGAAGATGAACGGCGCGACGAGGTCGTTCGTTACGTGTTGGAGAAGTATGGTCAAAACCATGCGGCCCAAATCGGTACGCTCGCCACGTTCGGTGCGAAAGCAGCGCTGCGAGATGTCGCGCGGGCGCTCGGGTTGACGCTTGAAGAGGGACAGGCGGCGAGCAAGCAAGTGAAAGATGACGGACTGGCCGGGATTTTGGCCAACCCATCGAAAGTGAAATGGTTTGCCGGCAGTCAAAAGCGGTCGCAACTCTTGAAAATCGCCACCGAGTTGGAGGGGTTACCGCGTCAAGCCTCGGTTCATGCGGCCGGACTCGTGCTCAGCCGGGAAGCGCTCGATGCAATCACACCGCTGCAACCGACGACAGGGGAGCAAGTGACCCAATATAATATGAAGGATCTCGAAGCGCTCGGCCTGTTGAAAATCGACTTGCTCGGTTTGCGCAACTTGACGAGGCTCCGGCAGATGGAGGCGCTGATTCGACAGACGGACGAACTGTTCTCGTTGAAGACGATTCCACTGAATGACGCTAAGACGTTACGTGTGCTTGCCCGGGGTGACACAGATGGGATCTTTCAATTCGAATCGGAAGGGATGAAACAAGCGCTTCGGCAAGTGAAGCCGACTGAGTTCGAGGATATTGTCGTGACGATGTCACTTTATCGGCCGGGGCCGATGCAGTTCATCGACACGTATGCGAAGCGCAAGCACGGCATGCCGTATCAACCGGTTCATCCCGTCGTCGGTGACATCATGCGGACGACGAACGGGGTGCTCGTCTATCAAGAACAAGTCATGCGTTTGTTGCGAGAGCTCGCTGGCTACTCGTATGCCGAGGCCGACTTGATTCGCCGCGCCATCGCCAAGAAAGACGTCGCGGCGATTGATGTCGAGAAGACTCGGTTTTTAGAACGTTCATCGGCCCGGTTCGATCATGATTCGATGCGACAAGTGTTCTCGTGGATCGAAAAGTTTGCGGGCTACGGGTTTAACCGTTCGCACGCCGTCGCTTATAGTTTGATCAGTTATCGTTTGGCTTATGTGAAAGCACACTTTGAACGGATTTTCTATCTCGTGACGTACGACAAGACGAACGAGCTTGTCCGCATGTTGCGGAAAGGTAAGATTCCGGTCTATCCGCCTGACGTCTTGCACGGTCAAGCCGGTGCTTTTTTAGAAGGGCCGGGTGTAAGACTCGGTTTGAAAGCGGTCCAAGGTTTGACGAAACGTGACGTTGAGCGGTTGATTGAGTATCATACCGAGTTCACCGACGTGAAGCGTCTTCTCGAACTCATGGGCTGGGGAACGAAAGACCATATGAAACTGAGACGTCTACTCGCGGCGGGAGCGTTGGACCGGATGTACCATGGTGATCGCCGTCGTGCCTTCGAGGCGGTCGAACGGCTTCGTGAAGAGACGGAGACGCACCTGCTCCCGGACGAGTTATCCGCGCTCGGATTGAAACGGTCCGCGCCGATCGAGCCGAATTGGTCCGAAGAAGAACGAGAAGCGCTCGGGACGTGGATTGTGCATTCGCCACTGACGACGGTCGCGCCGCTCTCGATCGAGACGGTGACGATTGACGAAGTGTTGCATGGCGAACGCGGATTCATCGTCGTCTACGTGGATGCGATTCGTACGTTCAAGACGAAGAAGAACGAGGAGATGGGTGTCGTCATGGTCGATGACGGTGTCTCCCAAGACGAGGTCGTCATTTTCCCCCGCGTGTTTTCACAATTTAAGCGCTCACTTTACGTCGGGAACGTCCTCTTGCTTGAAGTGCATCCGAATGAGCGGGACGGAAGGCGTCAACTCGTCGTCGAGCGGGTCCGGCCACTCCACGGTCTAGCCCTCTTCATCCGTCTGCGTTTGGAGTCGTTCGCTGACCTTGAAGAGCTGCTTCATACGTCTAAAGGGGATGTGCCGGTCGTTTGTCGGTTCTCAGACTCAAAAGAAGTGAAGCAACTGGCCTCGGC
Source organism: Exiguobacterium sp. SL-9 (assembly GCF_004336985.1). Classification (GTDB taxonomy): domain Bacteria; phylum Bacillota; class Bacilli; order Exiguobacteriales; family Exiguobacteriaceae; genus Exiguobacterium. The sequence goes on along the minus strand of NZ_SJUO01000002.1, from coordinate 309,408 downwards.
GTATGCGGTCAATCCGACAGAGTCCTTGCTCTTGGCACTGAAACAACGGTTCGGTGAAACGGATGTCGTGTTGAAACGGGTCGACTCGAAATTGCCCGGTACGAAAACTAGTACCAAGTCATAAAAAGTGGTATAATCTGTTTAATTGGTCTGACCACTTTAGAGAAAATGCCATCCAAAAAGGGAGTTGAACGGTCAGATGCATGGAAAACACGCATCCTCTTTTCACGAAAACATTTCTAAAATCAGAACGTTGATCGTCCAAGCAGCGCTTGAGCCGGGCGATCGTCTCCCGTCAGAACGGGAGCTCGCCGAGACGCTGTCCATCAGCCGTGCCTCAGTCCGTGAAGCGTTGCGGGCACTCAGCTTCCTTGGAATCGTTGAGACGAGACACGGTGGTGGCACGTTTTTATGCGAGCAAGATCGCCATCGATACATCGAGATTTTGTCTGAATTCATCGTCACGAAACAGACAAAGGCGTCGGACATCGTCGATATGTTGCGACTGCTCGAACGCTTGGCGTTGACGGAAGTCGAACCGACGCCGGAACGCGTCGCGTTGCTCGAAGCGAACGTACAGACGGACCGTGCCTTCCGGCAGCACCTCATCTTCGGTTTGAAGAATGAACTGTTCGTTCGCATTTGGAGTGAAGTGAACCGGTTTTATGATGGGACGGAAGCGGGCGACCTGTATACGGAAGACGAACGTAGACGATTGTTGGAGATGTGGCGTGGGGCGGGGATGCCGGAATGAACGAGGGGGAAGCGATGACTGCTTTTTTCAAGAAACCGAAACGATATATGCCTTTGCGTCAACGAGAACCGAAAATTGACGCACCACAAGGCTTGATGACAAAATGTCCATCCTGTAAATATATGCATTATACGAAACAGTTAAACGAAAATCATAAAGTATGTGATTGTGGCTATCATTTCCCGCTCAGTGCAGATGAGCGGATTCATATGTTGGTCGACGGTCAATCGTTTGAAAAATTTGCGGGACCGCTCGTGAAAGAAAACCCGCTTGATTTTCCAGATTATGAAGATAAATTGAAAAAAGACAGGGAACGAACTGGAATCGAAGAAGCCATCGTCTGTGGTAGAGCGAAGATTGACGGACTCGCTGTCGTCGTATGCGTCATGGACGCCCGCTTCCGCATGGGATCGATGGGGGCGTATGTCGGAGAAGCGATCGCGTCAGCCGTCCGGACCGCGACGAAAGAACGTTTGCCGGTCGTCCTGTTTACTGCTTCGGGTGGTGCCCGCATGCAAGAAGGCATGGTCAGCTTGATGCAGATGGCCAATACGTCGATTGCGTTAAAACAACACGATGAAGCCGGTCTATTGTACGTCGCTTATTTGACGCACCCGACGACAGGCGGGGTGTCAGCCAGTTTTGCGATGCTCGGGGATGTGAACGTCGCTGAACCTGGGGCGTTGATCGGCTTTGCCGGACGGCGCATCATCGAACAAACGATTCGTGAGAAATTGCCAGACAACTTCCAAACTGCCGAGTTCTTGTTAGAAGCTGGTCAACTGGACGCCGTCGTTCATCGTGAACAGATGCGTTCGTTCTTGAAGAAGATGATCGAGTTACACGGCGGGGAGGTTCATCATGTTTGATCCAATCAAAGAAGTAAACGAACAGCTCGGGAAGTTACGCGAGACGGCGGAGACGAAAGGGATTGACTTATCTCGGGAAATCCGTCATCTCGAAGCGAAGCTTCATCGATTAGAAAAAGACATTTATGGGAATATGAAACCGTGGGATCGCGTACAATTGGCGCGAAACCCGAAACGGCCGACGACGCTCGATTATATCGCCCAACTGTTTCCAGATTTCATTGAGTTGCATGGTGACCGTCATGGTTATGATGATGCTGCCATTATTTCGGGACTGGCGACACTTGACGGGATGCCGGTGACGATTATCGGACATCAACGAGGTCGGAACACGAAAGAGAACATGCACCGTAACTTTGGTATGCCTCACCCAGAGGGCTATCGCAAAGCGCTTCGATTTATGAAGCAAGCAGAAAAGTTCAATCGTCCTGTCATCACGTTCATCGATACGAAAGGCGCTTACCCTGGGAAAGCGGCTGAAGAGCGTGGACAAAGCGAGGCGATTGCGCGCAACCTGTTCGAGATGGCGACGTTGAAAGTACCAATCATCTCGATCGTCATCGGAGAAGGTGGTTCAGGTGGGGCGCTCGGGATTGGTGTGTGTGACCGTCTACTTATGTTAGAGAACAGTACGTATTCGGTCATTTCACCGGAAGGCGCAGCAGCGCTCTTGTGGAAAGACGCCAAGCTCGCAGAACGTGCAGCTGAAACGATGAAGATTACGGCACAAGATTTGCTGAATTTAGGGATTGTCGATGAGGTCGTCACCGAGGTGTTCGGTGGGGCTCATATCGATGTGTCATTACAGTCATCACTCTTAAAGCCTGTATTAGCACAACACATGACGGAGTTGCGAGGCCGGACTCAAAATGAGTTGTTGCAAGGGCGGGCCGCCAAATATCATCAAATTGGCACAATTGGCTCGTGAAAACGTTAACAACCGCTTCGCGTTCACGTTCATTCACTCACGGGTTGACTGTTTTGGAGCATACCCCATGCTTTTTTTTCACATACTTGTGTTGTAAAACAAAGGTCAGACATGGTATTTTATTTTCAGATTTCGTTAAAACACATAAGAGGTGAGTGACGTGAATTTAAAACGTATTGCGGTATTGACAAGTGGGGGAGATGCCCCTGGAATGAACGCTGCAGTCCGTGCCGTGACCCGAAAAGCAATTTTCGAAGGTCTTGAAGTGTACGGTGTGTATAACGGCTATCAAGGTCTAATCGAAGGAGATCTCGTGGAGTTGAACCTTGGTTCGGTCGGCGACATCATTCAACGTGGAGGAACATTCTTACGTTCAGCCCGTTGCCCTGAGTTTAGAACGGAAGAGGGTCGTGCGAAAGCGGTCGAACAATTGAAGAAATTCAACATCGACGCACTCGTAGTAATTGGTGGAGACGGTTCATACCGTGGCGCCCAAAAGTTGACGGAACTTGGTTTCCCAACAATCGGTCTCCCAGGAACGATCGATAACGATATCCCTGGTACAGATGCGACAATCGGATTCGACACGGCGCTCAACACGGCGCTTGATGCGATTGACAAAATCCGTGACACAGCGTCTTCGCATGAACGGACGTATGTCATTGAAGTGATGGGCCGCGATGCAGGTGACATCGCACTTTATGCCGGTCTTGCCGGTGGTGCTGAGTCAATTCTCGTCCCAGAACGTCCTGAAGACTTGAGCGCGATCGTGGAACGTATCAACCATGGTGTGGCTCGAGGTAAGAAACACTCGATCGTTGTCGTCGCCGAAGGTGCCGGTAGTGCCGAGGAAGTCGGAAAGATGATCGCTGAGAAAACAAACTCAGAGACACGCGTGACGATTCTTGGACACATCCAACGCGGTGGTTCCCCAACTGCTGCTGACCGTGTGCTTGCGAGCCGTATGGGAGCTTATGCTGTCGAGATTTTACTCGAAGGCAAGGCAGGACGTGTCGTCGGCATTCGTGCCGGTAAGATGATGGATCTCGATATCGATGAAGCGCTTGACAACAACAAGCACACGATCGATATGCAATTGATCGATCTTTCCAACCAACTTTCGATTTAACGAGTACCAGTGAACTCCACAGAGACGGGATCAGGTCGGACGACCCCCCGTTTTCTGTGTGTAAATGTAATACATCCCCTAGGAGGTTTTTATTTATGCGTAGAACGAAAATTGTATGTACGATTGGACCAGCTTCAGAGAAACGTCTTCCGGAAATGATTGAAGCCGGAATGAATGTCGCACGTCTCAACTTCTCACACGGTGACTATGAAGAGCACGGCGCGCGTATTCGCGACATCCGTGAAGCATCAAAAGCTGCCGGCAAAGTTGTGACAGTTCTTCTTGATACGAAAGGTCCTGAAATTCGTACACATACGTTTGAAGAAGGAAAAGCACTCCTCGAAAAAGGTAAAGAAGTCATCATCGTCTCGACAGAAGAAATCGTCGGAACGAAAGATCGTTTCTCAGTCACGTACGAAGGCTTGTACGAAGACGTTGAAGTCGGTTCACGCATCATGCTCGACGACGGACTCATTGGTCTCCTTGTCGTTGAGAAGCTCCCGAACCGTGACCTTCGCTGCGTCATCGAAAACGAAGGCGTCATCAAGACGAAGAAAGGTGTCAACTTGCCTAACGTCAAAGTGAACCTTCCTGCCCTTACAGACAAAGACATCGCCGACATCGAGTTCGGTATTTCACAAGACATCGATGTCATCGCGGCATCGTTCGTCCGTCGTGCGTCTGACGTCGTTGAGATTCGTCAACTTCTTGAGCGCAACAACGCGTCACACATCAAAATCTATCCAAAAATCGAAAACCAAGAAGGTGTCGACAACATCGACGAAATCTTGGCGATTTCTGACGGTTTGATGGTCGCTCGTGGTGACCTCGGAATCGAGATCCCAACAGAAGAAGTCACGCCAGTTCAAAAAGAATTGATCAAGAAGTGTAACGACCTCGGGAAACCGGTCATCACGGCTACACAAATGCTTGATTCAATGCAACGCAACCCGCGTCCAACACGTGCGGAAGCATCTGACGTTGCCAACGCCATCCTCGATGGTACGGATGCGGTCATGCTTTCAGGTGAGACGGCAGCAGGGGACTACCCAATCGAGTCAGTTCAAATGCAAGCAGCGATCGCTGTTCGTACTGAGCAAATGCTCGACTACAAAAACTTGCTCAAAGATCGTCAGAAGCGCAGTGAGCACACGGTAACGGATGCGATCTCACAAGCGGTTGCCCACACGGCAATTAACTTGAACGCGAAAGCGATTTTGACACCGACACAATCAGGTTACACGGCTGCTCGTACAGCGAAGTATCGTCCAGAGGCGAACATCATCGCGGTCACAGAGTCAGAGCGTGTGGCACGTCAATTGAACCTCGTTTGGGGCGTGTACCCAATCGTGGCTGACACGATGCCGAACAACACGGATGAGATGTTGGTACAAGCTTCAGAAGCAGCTCGTCACGCTGGATTCGTCACAGACGGTGACCTCGTCGTCATCTCGGCTGGTATCCCGGCTGCGACTGCGGGTACGACGAACATGATGAAAGTTCATATCGTTGGTCACGCCCTCGCAAACGGACGCGGTATCGGTGAGCGTGGTCTCGTCGGTGAAGTCGTTGTTGCGAACAATGCAGACGAAGCGAATGCGAAAGCGAAAGAGGGCATGATCCTCGTCGCGCCATTCACAGATAAAGAAATGATGCCAGCGATTGAAAAAGCGGCTGGAATCATCACAGAAGACGGTGGATTGACGAGCCATGCCGGCATCGTCGGACCATCACTCCGTAAACCGGTCATCGTCGGTGTCGAAGCTGCGACATCAACGTTCCGCGACGGTCAGATGATTTCAATCGACCCACTTACTGGTAAAATCTACAACGCGTAATCGAATGTCAATCGAACCGACTCTCTTATGAGTCGGTTCTTTTTCCATTCAGAAAGAGAGTGTATGATGAGTGCATATTTGTTCTTATTGCTGCTCGTGTTGATTGGTGTGATCTCCCATAATCAATCGGTCATCATCGCTAGCAGCGTCTTATTGATTATTAAAGCTGTCGGGTTCGGCGATCAGCTATTCCCGACGCTCGCTTCAAAAGGCATCCATTGGGGCGTGACGATTATCACGATTGCCGTCCTCGTCCCGATTGCGACCGGAGACATCGGTTTTAGAGAATTGTGGAATAGTATTAAAGGGCCGGTCGGCATCATCGCTTTCAGTTCAGGAATCTTCGTCGCGCTCGCTGCGGCTCAAGGAGTTCAACTCATGCGGGTTGATCCCGTCGTGACGACGGCACTCCTCGCCGGGACCATTCTAGCCGTCGGTTTCATGAAAGGCGTTCCGGTCGGGCCGCTCGTCGGAGCCGGTATCGCCGCCTTGATTTTAGGTGGATTTAGCCTGATTGAAAAGTGGTTCTGACATTTTTTTACGGCTGGATACGCTTACATTTCTTTTTTTCAGTAAATTGTTTATACTAGATAAAGGACAGGGTGGAGCGAGCTCGAAACGGATTGGGGAAAGTGTTCGAGTTCCCGCCCTTATTCCCTACACAAGAGACTGTATGATGCGGTCAATCACTTTTAAAGATTGAGGGGGAGTTATTGATGTCAACGACAAAAGGTTTAGAAGGAATTGTGGCAGCAGCCTCAAAAGTCAGTTCGATTATTGACGGACAATTGACTTATGGAGGATACACAATCGACGATTTGGCGGACCACGCCACGTTTGAGGAGGTTGTTTTCCTACTATGGAACGACCGTCTTCCAAAAGCTGACGAATTAACTGAGCTCTCCGAAGCGCTCGTGAAAGAAGCCAAATTGCCAGAAGAAGTGATCGCGACGCTTGAGCGGGCGCCGAAGTCGGCCAATGCGATGGCGACGATTCGGACGGCCCTTTCACAGCTCGCGCTTTATGATGAAGAGGCTGAAGATATGAGCACAGAAGCGAACATGCGCAAGGCGATCCGTCTCCAAGCGCAAGTCGCCACGATCGTGACGGCGTTTGCTCGTCTTCGTAAAGGTGAACAACCGGTTGCGCCGAAGCCTGGTTTGTCGTATGCGGCCAATTTCTTATATATGTTGAATGGAGAAGAACCGAGCGAAGTCGCCGAGAAGACGATCGACAAGGCGCTCATCCTTCATGCGGATCACGAATTGAACGCTTCGACGTTCACGGCCCGTGTCTGCGTCGCCACATTGTCGGATATCTACTCAGGTGTGACGGCAGCGATGGGCGCACTCAAAGGCCCGCTTCACGGCGGCGCCAACGAGGCGGTCATGAAGATGCTTCATGAAATCGGATCGGTCGACAAAGTCGAAGACTACGTCCGCGGCAAGTTCGAACGCCGTGAGAAAATCATGGGCTTCGGTCACCGTGTCTATAAGGACGGCGACCCGCGCGCGAAACACTTGAAAGAGATGAGCCGCCAATTGACGGCCCAAATCGGCGAACCGGAATGGTACGAGATGTCTGAGAAAATCGATCATCTCGTCGAGACGGAAAAAGGCTTGAAACCGAACGTCGATTTTTATTCGGCCTCTACGTATTATGCGCTCGGCCTCGAGGAAGAGTTGTTCACGCCAATCTTCGCCGTCTCGCGCATGTCAGGGTGGATTGCCCATATCCTTGAACAATATGCGGACAACCGCTTGATTCGTCCTCGCGCCGAGTATGTCGGAGAGACAAACCGGTCTTACGTCCCGGTAAACGAGCGTTAATTGACGCGATACGAGAAGATCGAGTCACAATTTAGACATAAACTTTGGTAAACTAACAATTGACGTAGGTCGGCGCTCGCGTCGGCCTACATAAATGTACTTAGGGGGATTTATTATGTTGACACAAAACGAAAAAATCACAGTTGAGAACGGTGTATTAAATGTGCCGAACGTACCGACGATTCCATTTATCATCGGCGACGGCACAGGTCCTGATATTTGGAACGCTTCCGTGCGCGTCTTTGATGCGGCTGTCGAAAAAGCATATGGCGGCGAGAAGAAAATCGAATGGATGGAAGTGTACGCTGGGGAGAAAGCCTTCAACCAAAAAGGTGAATGGCTTCCAAACGAGACGCTCGATGAAATTCGTGAATATTTGATCGCCATCAAAGGTCCATTGACGACACCGGTCGGCGGTGGAATCCGTTCACTCAATGTCGCACTCCGTCAAGAACTTGACTTGTATACGTGCTTACGTCCGGTCCGTTACTTCACAGGCGTCCCTTCACCGGTCAAACGCCCAGAAGATACAGACATGGTCATCTTCCGCGAGAACACAGAAGATATTTACGCAGGAATCGAGTACGCGTCAGGTAGCGACGAAGTGAAGAAATTGATCTCGTTCTTGAAAGAAGAGATGAACGTCAACAAAATCCGTTTCCCAGAAACGTCTGGAATCGGCATCAAGCCAATCTCGTCTGAAGGAACGAAACGCCTCGTTCGTGCGGCTCTCGAATATGCGATCGCGAACAACCGTAAGTCGCTCACGCTCGTCCACAAAGGGAACATCATGAAGTTCACAGAAGGCGCCTTCAAAAACTGGGGTTATGAGCTCGCAGAAGAAGAGTACGGCGACAAAGTCTTCACATGGGCGCAGTATGACCGTATCAAAGAAGAGTCAGGCGAAGCGGCTGCGAATGAAGCGCAATCGAAAGCGGAAGCGGAAGGCAAAATCATCGTAAAAGATTCGATCGCTGACATCTTCTTGCAACAGATTTTGACACGTCCACGTGAGTTCGACGTCGTGGCCACGATGAACTTGAACGGGGACTACATCTCGGATGCGCTCGCTGCCCAAGTCGGCGGAATCGGGATTGCGCCAGGAGCAAACATCAACTACGTGACGGGCCATGCCATCTTCGAAGCGACACACGGTACGGCACCGAAATATGCCGGCCTCGACAAGGTCAACCCGTCATCGGTCATCTTGTCAGGTGAGATGATGCTTCGTCATATGAACTGGAACGAAGCGGCTGACCTCATCATCAACTCGATGGAGAAGACGATCGCCTCGAAAGTCGTCACATACGATTTCGCCCGCCTCATGGACGGCGCGACAGAAGTGAAGTGTTCAGAGTTTGCAGATGAACTAATCAAAAACATGTAATTCATCAGTTAAACCAAGGGGGAGAGCACAATGATTCGTCGCAATAAGATTTCGGTGATCGGTAGCGGATTCACAGGGGCCACGACGGCACTGTATTTGGCTCAAAAAGAACTCGGTAACGTCGTACTACTCGATATTAAAGAGAACGAGAATCCGACGAAGGGAAAAGCGCTCGATATGCAAGAGGCGGCGCCGATTCAAGGATTTGACTCGTGGATCACGGGAACATCGGATTACGCCGACACGGCGGACTCGGATATCGTCGTCATCACAGCGGGAATCGCGCGCAAGCCAGGCATGAGCCGAGACGACCTCGTCTCGACGAACGCCAAGGTGATGCGGGCGGTCACGAAAGAAGTGGCCCGTTATTCACCCGATGCAATCTTGATCATCTTGACGAACCCGGTCGATGCGATGACGTATGCGGCTTTCAAAGAATCGGGCTTCCCGAAAGAGCGAGTGATCGGTCAATCGGGCGTCCTCGATACGGCTCGCTTCCGGACGTTCGTTGCAGCGGAATTGAACATCTCCGTGAAAGACGTGTCTGGATTCGTGCTCGGTGGGCACGGGGATGACATGGTCCCGCTCATTCGCTACTCGTACGCGGGTGGTATCCCGCTCGAGAAGTTGTTACCGAGTGATCGGATCGAAGCGATCGTCAATCGGACCCGTAAAGGTGGCGGTGAGATCGTCCAGCTGCTCGGGAACGGTTCTGCGTATTATGCGCCGGCAGCGGCCATCGTCGAGATGGTCGAAGCGATTTTGAAAGATCAACGACGTATTTTACCGGCCATCGCCTATCTCGATGGTGAGTACGGTTTCCACAACTTGTATCTCGGTGTGCCGACGATTCTTGGTGCGAACGGGATTGAACGTGTGCTCGAACTTGAATTGACGGAAGAAGAAGCGGCCGCGCTCGAGCGTTCGGCTGATTCGGTACGCTCCGTCTTGAACGTCCTTAACTGATTCCTCACCTCGCCTGCTTGAGCAGGCGAGGTTTTTTGTAGGCTTGGTTTTTGACGGACGCGTGCTACACTGAAAGTAGAACGTGGATTTGTTTTGTTTTTGTAAAGATTTGCTTTGGGGTTGGTCGGATGTGGCATTGATTTGTAGAATAGGTAGTGTACATGACTGAACAGATAGATTAGAGGAGGAACTAAGCGTGGCCGAAAAAGTAATTGTTGTCGATGACGAGGTATCGATTGCGACGTTATTAAAGTTTAATTTAGAGCAAGCCGGATTCGAAGTCGAGACGGCGCATGATGGAAAGACCGGACTCGAACTCGCCGAGAAGCAGGACGCGGTGTTGATCGTCCTCGATTTGATGTTGCCTGAGATGGATGGACTCGAGGTCTGCAAGCGACTCCGCCAACAGAAAGTGAACACACCGATTCTCATGTTGACGGCGAAAGACGATGAGTTCGATAAAGTGCTCGGACTTGAACTCGGTGCCGATGACTATTTGACGAAACCGTTCAGTCCACGCGAAGTCGTGGCTCGGGTCAAAGCGATTTTACGACGCTCGGCCCCGCAAGAGGTACCCGCGACGGACGCGGACGTCATTGAGATTGGTGACGTGAAAATCATCGCTTCAAACTATGAAGTGTTCAAGAACGGGGAACGGCTTGAGTTGACTCCGAAAGAGTTCGAACTGTTGGCCTATCTCGCTAAAAACAAAGGCCGTGTCTTGACGCGTGACCAACTTCTATCCGCCATTTGGAATTACGACTTCGTTGGCGATACACGCATCGTCGACGTCCATATCAGCCACCTTCGGGAAAAGATTGAGCCGGTGACGAAAAAGCCGACTTATATTAAAACGATCCGTGGCCTTGGCTATAAGATGGAAGAGCCGATGCCCGAATGAAGACGTACCGCTCGCGTTTTTTGACGACGCTCATCCTGCTCGTGACGGGCGTCTTGCTGACTCTCGGGATCGTGCTTGGTCAATTGTTCAAAGACTTCTACTTGGACTCTGAACGCGATCGTTTAAAAGAGGACACGGAGCTCGCCGCCCTGTATTTGGAGGGTGGCGAGCTCGAGGCGATTCAAGACTATGTCCGGCAAATCGACGACGAGAGCAGTTTCGATATTCTGCTCCTGAATCGTCGGATGGAAGTGATCGCCGGGACGCCGTTTCGAGTCGGATCGTTCGATTTTCGGATGGATGCGTCGACGATCCCGGATGACGGGACGTTCGGGAACGAGACGCGCGATGATTTGATTCAGTTCACAAAACCGATTGAACTGTCATCAGGCGACACGGTGTATCTCAGTTTCATTCGCTACGTCTCCGATTTAGAGGGTGTCTATAACCGGATTTGGTTGACGATTGCGTTGGCCTTGATTTTCTCGTTCTTTTTGATTCTTTTTGTATTGCATAACTTGACGAATCAATTCATCCGACCGATTGATGAGGCGACGATCGTGTTACGTGAACTTGCCGACGGAAACTATCGGGCCCGTGTGTACGAATTGCGTAACGATGAAGAAACGGGAAGCTTGGCCGGGTCGATTAACGTCCTCGCCCGCAACCTTGAAACGATTTCCCTTGGCGAATCCGTGCAACGCGCCAGACTCGAGTCGCTGATCGAGTATATGGGAGCAGGGTTACTGCTTGTCGACGAGCGTGGCATCGTGACACTCGTCAACCGATCGTATCGCGACATGTTCCAATACGACGATTTGATGATCGGCCAATTTTATCACGGTATTTTGCCGAGCCCAGACGTCGAGACATTGATTGAGGACGTCTATTTGACAGAAGAACCTCATCGTCGGCAATTATCGATTCGAACTGGATTTAACCAAAAGACGTATATGGTATCAGCCGCGCCGATTTTCAGCGACACGGGCATGTTACGCGGGACGACGCTTCTCTTTAACGATATTTCCGAGTTGAAACGACTCGAGAAGATGCGTAAAGATTTCGTCGCCAACGTCAGCCATGAGTTGAAGACACCGCTCACGTCGATTCGAGGATTCAGTGAAACGCTCCTCGACGGGGCGAAAGAAGTGCCTGAGTTGCGCGATCAGTTCTTGGATATCATTCAAAAAGAAGCGACGCGTATGCAGATGCTCGTTGAGGACCTGCTCGAGCTGTCGCGGCTTGAACGAGAAGATTTCCATTTGGATTTCACTCCGGTCCAGCTCAATCAGCTCGTCGAGGAAGTCTGCCTCGTGTTGAGCCAGAAAGCGGAAGGGAAATCGATTCAATTGGAATCACGCCACGACGGTGAAGTCGTGTTGCAAGCGGACATGAACCGTATCAAGCAAGTCATTTTGAACCTTGTTGCCAACGCGATCAACTATTCGCCGGAAGGCAGCCGCGTCGAGATTGCGGTCGAAAAGAGAGGGGACGGTTCTTACTTGATTGTCAAAGATAATGGCATCGGCATCGCGCCGAAAGAAGTGAGCCGAATCTTTGAACGATTCTATCTGGTCGATAAAGCACGAAGCCGGAACTCGGGAGGGACCGGTCTCGGCCTCGCCATCGTCAAGCATATCATCGATTTACATCACGCGACGATTCAAGTGGACAGTGTGGAGGGAATGGGGACGACGTTCACCATCAAGTTCCCGCTCGCTTAACATGGAATTCATGCCGGGTTCATACCGGCTTTACAAAGCGGTGCTACTCTATAGACGAGACCTCTTCATCATCTCGTGTCCCGGCCGGTGCTCATCTCCACTCGGTCAGGAAGATTGACCCTTTTCTAGTACCTAGAAAAGGGTCTTTTTTTTCGAACGCATGTGCCCGTATGATATGATGGAACCAGATAGAATGGAGGTTGACCAATGAATAAACTACTACTTCTTGATGGAAACTCACTCACCTACCGTGCGTTTTTCGCGCTACCTCCGATGACGGATGCGAGCGGCCGCAACACGAACGCCGTGTACGGGTTCACGATGATGCTGTTAAAGCTGATGGAAGATGAACAACCGACGCATTTCGCCGTCGCATTTGATGCATCGAAAAAGACGTTCCGACACGATACGTACGCCGACTATAAAGGGGGGCGGCAGAAAACCCCAGGGGAACTCCGTGAGCAGTTCCCGATTGTCCGCGAGATTTGTGAGGCGTTTGGCATCAAGGTACTCGAACTCGACCAGTATGAGGCCGATGACATCATCGGGACACTTTCAAAAAATACCGAATTCGACCAAGTGACGGTCGTCACCGGAGATAAAGATTTACTGCAACTGATTGACGACCGCGTCACCGTCTATTTGACGAAGCGTGGGATCACCGACGTCGAGACGATGGACGCAGCGGCGTTCAAAGAGCGCTATGACGGACTCACCCCGCTCCAAATGATCGATTTGAAAGGGCTGATGGGGGATAAGTCGGATAATATCCCGGGCATTCCTGGCGTTGGTGAAAAGACGGCCCTCAAACTGCTCACGGCTTACGGCTCTGTTGAAGGCCTGTATGAACATACGCACGAACTGAAAGGGAAACAAAAAGAGAAAGTCGAGGCGAACGAGCGGGAAGCGCTCATGTCGAAACAATTGGCGACAATCTATACGGACGTCCCAATCGACATTAGCACGGACGAGCTGACGTTCCATCCGTATGACGCTGGAAAAGTGAAGCCGTTATTCATGAGCCTCCAGTTCAAATCACTTCTTAGCAAACTGAACCTTGAAGCGTCGAGCGAGGAAACAGTCGAAGCGCGTGAAGTGAATCGTATCGGGGTCGACGAGCAAGATTTGACGGAAGCGGTCCTGTTCCTCGAGCAACTCCGTGACGACTATTTCGAAGAACCGGTCATCGGTGTGGCCATCGCCTCGAAAGTGGGCGTGACGGTCGGAGATGTGTCGCTCTTAGACGTCCCGGCTGTACGAGATTGGTTGGCCGACGAGAAACATGCCACGATTTGTCTCGATGCGAAGCAGACAATCGTTCAATTGAAACGCCACGGCATCACGCTCCGAGGCTATGACGATTTGCTCGTCGCCGGATATTTGCTGAACCTGTCGGGCGGGACGACACTCGATTCGATTGCTGCTCATTTCGATTACACGTTACCGGAAGACGAGGCGGTTTATGGCAAGGGTGCGAAGCTGCACGTCCCGGAACAGGACGTGCTCGAGCAACATCTCGGCGAGAAGGCGATGGCGATTTTGACGCTGTTCGTAAACGTCGGCAAAGAACTCGACCAAAACGAACAGACATCGCTCTACGAAGATTTGGAACGACCGCTCGCCTCGGTGCTCGCCGAGATGGAGTGGGCCGGGATTCACGTCGACGTGGCGACGCTGAAAGTGATGGAAGACGATTTGCGGGAACGGTTACTTCAACTCGAGGCGGAGATTCACAGTCTCGCCGGTGAGACGTTCAATATCAACTCGCCGAAACAGCTCGGCGTCATCCTATTCGAGAAGTTGGCGTTGCCACCGGTCAAAAAGACGAAGACCGGCTACTCGACGGCAGCGGACGTGCTCGAGAAACTCGCGCCGCTCCATCCGATCGTCGAACATATTATGCATTACCGTGAGCTCGGCAAGTTGCAATCGACATACGTCGAAGGCTTGCAAAAAGTCATCAAAGACGACGGGAAGATCCACACCCGCTATACGCAGACGTTGACGCAGACCGGACGGTTGTCCTCGGTCAACCCGAACTTACAGAACATCCCGATCCGCTTGGAAGAAGGACGTCGCATTCGCAAGGCGTTCACCGCGAGCGAGTCGGACTGGATGCTGTATGCAGTCGACTATTCACAAATCGAGCTCCGTATCATGGCCCATATGTCTCAAGATGAGAAGATGCTCGAGGCGTTCCTCCATGACGAGGATATCCATACGTCGACAGCGGCTAACGTATTCCGAGTCGCCAAAGAAGAAGTGACGTCGCTCATGCGTCGTCAAGCAAAAGCGGTCAACTTCGGCATCATTTATGGCATTAGCGATTACGGGTTGTCACAAAACCTCGGCATTAGCCGAAAAGAAGCGCAGACGTTCATCGATACGTACTTTGAACAGTTCCCAGGTGTGAAACGGTTCATGGATGCCGCCATCGAGCGGGCCCGGGAACACGGGTATGTCGAGACGATGTTGAAGCGCCGCCGCAATATCCCGGACATCCATTCTCGTAACTTCAACTTACGCGGATTCGCGGAACGGACAGCCATCAACACGCCGATTCAAGGGACAGCCGCTGACATCATCAAAAAGGCGATGATTGATGTCGACGTGGCGCTCCGGGAGTCGGGACTTCAGTCAAAACTATTGCTTCAAGTCCACGATGAACTCATCTTTGAAGGTCCTAAAGAAGAAATGGATGCGCTCGAGACAATCGTGAAACAAGCGATGGAACATACGGTCACTTTGGACGTGCCGCTCCGTGCGGACGGTTCGTTCGGTGAGACGTGGTTTGATACGAAATAAGATCGAGAAAGGAAATTGATATGCCAGAATTACCAGAAGTGGAGACGGTCTGTCGCCGATTACGGCCGTTCGTCTCAGGAAAAACGATTGCAAATGTCGAAGTGCTCGACGCAAAAATCATTCGGGGCCATGAACCGGAGATTTGGAAACAGCAGTTGCTCGGCGAGATGATTCAAGACGTCGAGCGACGTGGTAAATTTATTTTATTCAAGTTGACGAACGGCTATCTCGTTTCGCATCTGCGGATGGAAGGAAAATTCTTCCCGCATGACGAAATGGTCAGTCCGGTCAAACATACGCATGTCGTCTTCACATTCACGGACGGCACGACGCTTCATTACAATGATGTCAGAAAGTTCGGGACGATGGAACTGAAGACGAATGAAGACTTGTATGTGACGCCGCCATTGTCGCTGCTCGCGCTCGAGCCGTTCGATCCTGAAGTGACAGCGGAAGCGCTTCATAGCCGTCTGAAGCGGATGAACGTCCGTGCGATCAAGACGGCGCTGCTCGACCAATCGATTTTTGTCGGGCTCGGCAATATTTATGTCGACGAGACGTTATATCGCGCCGGCGTCCATCCGACTCGTCCGGCGGCATCGCTCTCACTTGAAGAGGTGCGTTTAGTGCACCAAGAAGCCGTAGCCGTATTGACAGAAGCCATCGAACGAGGCGGGAGCACGATCCGGAGCTATACGAATCCGGACGGGGCGAGCGGGACGTATCAAGAGACGCTGTACGTATACGGACAGACCGGGGAGCCGTGTAAGCGATGCGGGCGACCGATTGAGAAGATGAAATTAGGCGGACGGGGCACCCATTACTGTCCGCACTGCCAACAGTAAGAGGTGGACATGATGTTGAAGATTGGTTTGACAGGTGGAATCGCGACAGGGAAGTCGACCGTATCCAGACTGTTTCGAAAGCAAGGCATCCCGATCATCGATGCCGACAAGATGGCACGGATCGTCATCGAGCCTGGTGGCAAGGCGTTCGCGGGCGTCCGCGAGGCGTTCCCGCAATGTTTCACGGGCGATGACTTAAACCGCCAGGCGCTCGGTCGTGAAATCTTTCATGATGATGCCAAGCGAAAGTTGCTCAATCAGCTCATGCACCCGGCCATCCGGGAAGAGATGCTCGAGGAGATGCGAAGCTACGCGGCGGCAGGAGAGACAGTCGTCATGTTCGACATCCCGCTCTTGTTCGAAGGGACGATGCGGGACCTCGTCGACTATACGGTCGTCGTCTATTGCCGGGAAGAGATTCAGTTGATGCGCCTCATGGAGCGCAACGGGTTGACGAAAGAAGAAGCACTCGCTCGGATCCATGCACAAATGCCGATCGAGGAGAAGAAGCAACAGGCTGATTTTTTAATCAACAACAACGGTGCGTTAGGCGACTTGACGACCCAAGTGGTCCGCCTCGTCGAACAATTTGAAGACATGAAAAAAGAAGGCGACTGACGACGCCTTCTTTTTTTGTTCAATTGAGTGGGTCGGAATCAGGTTTCCCTTTTTTCCACGTATCGAAGATGGCGCGCCCGTCACTCGGGTGGCCGTTCGAATAATAAATCGGATAGAGCGAGAAGAAGATGTAATAAAACGAGAAATAGGCGAACTGATACGTATAAATTGTCGGTTCAATCTCGCGGGTCAAGATGAATCCATTCACGATTAAGATGCTCGCTAAATTGAAAAGCGAGCCGCCCGCATAGACGATACTTCGCGTCAGGCGGTTGCTGTACTTCAAGTCGCTGAATTGACACCAGGCGTCATAGAAGTAGACGCGATTGAATTGAAGGCGTCCGACTTTAAACAATTTTTTTCCAGTTCCAATCTCCATATCAAGCGAACCCCCAAACAGCTTCGCGAAGAAAAAGTGACCGAATTGGTGGATAATCGTCACAATCGGTAAGATGATGAAAAACGAAATGATAAATTTGTCTATATCGGTCCAATCAAACATGTAGTATTAGCTCCTTTCCAAGCTCTACACCAAATTTCCCTCTTTTTCAAATCTGAAACTGTAAAAAAGTGAAAAAAATGTGACGATTCATAGTGAAAACGCTTCCAATTTTCCGTTATAATGATGTCGTAACGTAGAAAAAGGGGGATTTTACATGGGGACGAAAGTTGCAATCAATGGATTTGGACGAATCGGCAGAATGGTGTTTCGAAAATTGATGCTTGAAGGGCGTCACGACGTGGTCGCCATCAATGCAAGTTATCCGGCAGAGACGCTCGCCCACTTGATTAAGCACGATACGGTCCACGGGCCGTTCGCACTGACGGTGAGGGCGCATGGGGATGCGCTTGAAGTTGATGGTAAACGTGTCATGCTCGTGTCCGAGCGCGATCCGGAGCGTTTGCCATGGGCGGAGCTCGGGGTCGAAATCGTCATCGAGGCGACGGGGAAATTCAATTCTGATATCGGGGCGAAAAAACATTTGACGGCCGGTGCGAAGAAAGTCATTTTAACAGCGCCAGGGAAAGGTGAGCTGCGGACGATTGTCATGGGGGTGAACGATCGTGATTATTTACCGGATCACGATCACGTCATCTCGAACGCTTCGTGTACGACGAACTGTCTCGGTCCGGTCGTCAAAGTACTCGATTCGACGTTCGGGATCGAGACGGGGCTCGTGACAACGGTACATGCGTACACGAATGACCAAAACAATATCGATAATCCGCATAAAGATCTACGGCGTGCCCGTGCTTGTGGTAGTTCCATTATACCGACTTCGACAGGGGCCGCGAAAGCAATCGGGCTCGTCTTGCCGGAACTGCAAGGCAAATTGAACGGGATGGCACTGCGGGTACCGACGCCGAACGTCTCACTCGTTGACCTCGTCGTCGAGTTGCGTCGGGATGTGACGGTCGATGAAGTCAATCAGGCGTTCGAGCGCGCGGCGCACGGGGAGATGACAGGCATCCTCGGCGTCTCGAATGAACCGCTCGTTTCGATCGACTTCAACGGGGATGAGCGTTCGTCAATCATCGATGCCGATTCGACGATGGTGCTCGGGGGCAATCACGTCAAAGTACTCGCTTGGTACGACAACGAATGGGGCTACTCGTGCCGTGTCGTCGACTTGTTGGATATGGTCGCGAGCTACTTGCAAATCGGACAACAAGAAACCCACGTCTAAAAAAATATATTTACTCAAAAATATTTTTGATGAATTCAAACAAATGTCTTGTAACGATGTCCCAAACGCGATACACTCTAACTCGTGAACTTCAATTGGTCTGACAAACGCAACTTAAAGGGTTAGGACCTCTTAGGACTAACTTGCCCCCGTGGTTGTGGGCGATTCAGGCACAAAGTGAGTGATCATCAACTACTTTGAGACCATTGATGTAAAGGGGGATCCACTAATATGGATACTATGGGACGTCACATTATTACAGAACTTTGGGAGTGCAATCCCGACAAATTAAACGATATCGACTACATCGAGCGCTTGTTCGTCGATGCAGCACTTCGTTCGGGCGCTGAAGTCCGCGAAGTCGCTTTCCACAAATTTGCGCCGCACGGTGTAAGTGGAGTCGTCATCATTTCAGAATCACACTTAACGATTCACAGTTTCCCAGAGCATGGCTACGCATCAGTCGATGTGTTCACATGTGGGGACCGAATCGATCCGGCTACAGCCTCGCAGTACATTGCAGAAGGCTTGGAAGCGAAAGTTCGTGAAGATGTGAAACTTGACCGTGGAATGGGACCGATTCGTGTTCCTGAAGCACAAGTTGCAATCAGCAAATAATCAGATTGACCTTTTGAGGCTGGCCGATTTTCGGTCAGCCCTTTTAATTGTTTTGTTAACCGCTTAATTTTGATATGCTTAACCTATATAAATAAGGTGTCGAGGTGGATAATGGGATTATTGGATAAGTTTCAAACACATGTCCAGACGGACGATTCGCATAAAAATGAGGCGTTACGCACACGATACGTGGCAGCATCGCCAAGTGCCGTGCTCACATGGCTCCGCGAACGGATTCAGGCAGAAGGCCAAACAGTTCGCCGTGTCGATCCGGACCGGGGTGAAGTGGCATTTAACGGTACCGGTTGGGATGCATTGGTGACCGTCATTCAAGTGGATGGAGGACGTACAGCCGTCGATTTCACGTTGAACCGTGATCAGATGCTCGGACCGGACCTCGGTCAAATCGTCACCACATATTATGAGGCGCTACAATTGAAGTTCCCGCTCCGCGCCATCGGGAATCAATCTGTCGAACGATAAGGAGGGCTGAGCATGCGTTGTCCTAAATGCGATCATAACGGAACGAGAGTGCTCGACTCCCGGCCAGTACAAGATTTCTATTCAATTCGCCGCCGCCGCGAATGTGAGGAGTGCGGCTATCGATTCACTACATTCGAGACGGTTGAACAGACGCCGCTCATCATCGTCAAGAAAGATGGCAATCGTGAAGAGTTTAGCCGAGAGAAAGTGCTTCGTGGGATCATTCGGGCGTGTGAAAAACGCCCGGTCACACTCGAACAACTCGAAGGCGTGGTCACGAAAGTCGAACAGCAGCTACGAGCACTCGGCCAATCGGAGATTCCGAGCGAACAAGTCGGTGAGCTCGTCATGAATGAGCTCGCCCGGGTCGATGAAGTAGCATACGTCCGTTTCGCCTCCGTCTATCGCCAATTCAAAGATATCTCTGTATTCTTTAAAGAACTTGAAGATTTAATGAAGCAAGAAAAATCGACCAACTAAACGGGCGGCCTGCTGGTCGCCTTTTTTCAGGGGAGACCAACCATGGAAAAAGAACGAATCCTGTACGGGACTGACGAACTGTTGATTATGAGCACCGGGCTCATCGATCGCGAGTCGTATCAGTCGTTGTATCATTTATATCAGCCGGTCATCGGAGTCAAGGCGCTCGCGATGTATCAGACGCTTTGGAGCGAGCTGAAGCCCGGGAAGATGAAATCGAACTATATGTCGCATAGCGCGCTCTGTGAGATGCTCGATTACTCAATCAACGAGCTGACAGATTGTCTGTTCCGGCTCGAGGCGATCGGTCTCGTCCGGACGTATAAGACGAAGGACGAGCGATTGACGCAGTACGTGTATCAATTGCGCGTCCCACTCGCGCCCCATACGTTCTTGAATGACGGGCTGTTGTCGAGTTTCCTCTTCTATAAAGTCGGGGAAGTCCGCTTCAAACAGTTGCAGGGACGATTCACGATCGATCCATTGCCAGCCGGGATTATCGAGGTGACGAAAGACTTTAATGAAGTATTTGACGTCAAAGGTGTGAATCATATGGCGTTCACGCAAAAAAATTATGAGAAGCCCGACCGCGCCAAAATTGAAATCAACTATACGTTCGACATGGAAATCGTCAAAAAATTGACGAACTTTCCCGTCGGCTTCTTCACGAAGAAACTCGATGAGACGATCACGAAGCTTGCCTATGTCTCACAAATCGACGAAGAGACGATGGCAGAGATGTTGAAAGAGTATTTCGTCCACGAGGCGTATCTTCCGCTCAGTGAGCAAGAGAAGCGCGACGGTTGCCGCCAAATGGTGTTGCAGTTGAAGAAGAAACAGACACGGCATCGGAAAGTGAAGTCGGATGAGACAGTAAAGGCAGAAATCGGTGACTTGCATGATGTGACGGTCATGGAAGAGGCGCATCCGCATCAGTACGTGTCGACGTTACGGAAGACGCCGCAACTGTCGAAGAGCGACGAGCAACTCATCATCGACCTCGTCGATACGCTCGGTCTCGCGCCTAGCGTCATCAACGCGTTGTTCTATTACTGTATCGAAGTGAAGAAACAGACACGACTAAGTGAGAACTACGTCATGCGCATCGCGACGAGTTGGAAGACGGCGGGCTATTTGAACGCCAAGGACGCCTTAGAACAAGAAGCGACGCAAGACGCGCTCATCGAGAAGAAACAGCAGAAGCGGGAGAATGTGCAACAGCGGACGACCGTCGGCTCGAGACGCAAAGATAAGACCGAGATGCCGAAATGGCTCGAGGACGAGGCGAAAGAACAGCGCACATACGATCAAAAACGAAAACAAGAGCTCGAGGCATCGGTCCCGGACGATGCGGAACTCGTCAAGCTGTTAAATGAATTGAAAGAGAAAGGATGAGGGACATGGAACGCATCAATCAAACGCTCGCCCAAATGATGAACCGGAAAGAAGTACGGGAAGCGTACGAATCGATTCGCCGGCGCACCCTCGAACATCCAGAAGTCGTCGCCTTTTTAAAGGCACATCCGGAGTTAGACGAGACGGCAATCGAGGCCGGCTTCACGAAGCTCAGCGAATATGCGGAGCAGATGGACGGGAAGAAACTCATCGACGAGCAAGCTGTCATCCCGGGTCATCAACCGATGCTCTATGT
Organism: Exiguobacterium sp. SL-9; assembly: GCF_004336985.1. Taxonomy (GTDB): domain Bacteria; phylum Bacillota; class Bacilli; order Exiguobacteriales; family Exiguobacteriaceae; genus Exiguobacterium. The sequence continues at coordinate 287,895 of NZ_SJUO01000002.1, read as the reverse complement.
CGACCTCGGACAAATCGCCATCCGCTATGAAGAGACGGTCAAGCACCGTCAAGCACGCCGGCAAAAAGAGATGGACCGGAAGTTCAAGAGCCTATTCTTACCGGAAGAGGTCCGTGAGGCGAGCTTTGAATCGTTCGACTGGTCGGATGACGCCCGTAAAATCGCACTCCGTGAATCGATGCGGTTCGTCTCAGGCATGAAGACCCGTCAAAAAGTGAACGGCTTATACCTTCACGGTAGCTTCGGCGTCGGAAAGACGTACTTGCTCGCGGCGATCGCCAATGAGCTGAAAGTGGCGGACATCGAGACGATTCTCGTCCATGCCCCGGGATTCGTCTCGGAAGCGAAACGGAAAATCCGGACCGACTCGTTCGATTCGTTTTTGACGTCATTCCAACACGTGCCGGTGTTATTGATTGATGACATCGGGGCCGAGGCGATCAGTCCATGGGTGCGGGATGAACTGTTCGGGATCATTTTGCAGTATCGCATGATGCATCGCTTGCCGACGCTTTACAGCTCGAACTTTAGCGGAGAAGAGCTCGAGACCCACTTCTCGATCGACGGTTCGCCACAGAACAAAATGAAGGCGCAGCGGCTCATGCAGCGCATCTCGACGACGACGACGCAAATCGAGTTAAAAGGTGAGAATCGACGGCGGTAAAGGGATTGTATTTCTGGAACGAGTTGACTATACTAATAAGCATATAACCGATGCATCGAAGAGGACATGAGACGTCGTAACGGGTTTCAAAGCGAGGGAAGGCTGGTGAGAGCTTCCTAAACACGCCGATCGCCTTACTCCCTCAGAGCACCGTACGGGTCAATCGTGCGGCGATTCACACTCGTTATCGTGTGTTCGAGCCAAGCGGATCGCTTGGGAACGAGGGTGGTACCACGAGAATCAAAGCTCGTCCCTTTCATAGGGATGGGCTTTTTTTATTTTCTTTTAAACGTAGAGAGGGGAAGTTGACACATGATTCAATTGACATTTCCAGATGGGGCCGTCAAAGAGTTTGAGGCCGGCATCACAGCAGAAGAAGTTGCGGGTTCGATCAGTCCGGGACTCCGTAAAAAAGCAATCGCCGCGAAAATCGATGGCGAGATGATCGATTATCGTCGTCCGATTGAACAGGACGGTAAAATCGAGCTCGTTATGCCGGATTCGGAAGAAGGCATCGATTTGATGCGCCATTCGTCGGCCCACTTGATGGCCCAAGCCATCAAACGGTTATACGGCGAAGAAGGTAGCATCTACCTTGGGATTGGACCGACGATCGAGAACGGCTTCTATTACGATATCGAGATGGACCGCCGCATCAACGAAGAAGATCTCCCGGAGATTGAGAAGATGATGAAACGAATCGTCGACGAAAACTTGGACATCACTCGTGAGGTCGTGTCACGCGACGAAGCGCTCGAACGCTATAAAGCGCTCGGGGACCCGCTTAAAATCGAGTTGATTGAAGACATCCCAGCGAGCGAGACGCTCACGATTTACCATCAAGGCGAATTCTTCGACTTGTGCCGTGGGCCGCATGTCCCGTCGACTTCGAAGTTGAAAGTGTTCAAATTGATGAGCGTGGCCGGTGCATACTGGCGCGGTGACTCAGATAATAAAATGCTTCAGCGTATTTACGGGACGGCGTTCGCGACAAAAGAACAGCTCGCAGAACACTTGCGCTTGTTAGAAGAAGCGAAAGAGCGCGACCACCGTAAGCTCGGGAAAGAACTCGACCTCTTCTTCGTGTCGCAAGAAGTCGGACAGGGTTTGCCGATGTGGCTCCCGAAAGGTGCCTCGATTCGTCGCACGGTCGAACGTTATATCGTCGACAAAGAGCTCGAACTCGGTTATCAGCACGTCTATACACCGGTCCTCGGTTCGGTCGATCTTTATAAAACGTCTGGGCACTGGGATCACTATCAAGACGATATGTTCCCGAAAATGGAGATGGACAACGAAGAACTCGTCCTTCGTCCGATGAACTGTCCACACCACATGACAATCTATAAACATGAGCCGCGCTCATACCGCGAACTCCCGCTTCGCATCGCTGAGCTCGGCGGTATGCACCGTTACGAGATGTCAGGGGCGCTCACAGGCCTCCAACGCGTCCGTTACATGGTGTTAAACGACGGGCATACGTTCGTCACACCTGAGCAGATGAAGCAAGAGTTCAAAGATATCGTCCACTTGATTCAAGAAGTGTACGCCGACTTTGGTATCAAGGATTATCGTTTCCGCTTGTCATACCGTGACCCGGCCGATAAAGAGAAGTACTTCGACAACGATGCGATTTGGGAAACGGCCCAACGTCAATTGAAAGAAACGATGGATGAGCTCGGTCTCCCGTATTTCGAAGCAGAAGGCGAAGCGGCATTCTACGGACCGAAACTCGACGTCCAAGTCCGGACGGCGCTCGGCAAAGAGGAGACGTTGTCGACGGTCCAACTCGACTTCTTGCTCCCTGAGCGATTCGACTTGACGTACACAGGACCAGACGGCAAAGACCATCGCCCAATCGTCCTTCACCGTGGTGTCGTCTCGACGATGGAGCGTTTCGTCGCTTACTTGATCGAAGAGTATAAAGGAGCGTTCCCGACATGGCTCGCCCCGGTCCAAGTCAAATTGATTCCTGTCTCGCACGTTCACGACGAATATGTCGCAGAAGTGAAGGCAGAGCTCGTCAAGCGCGGTGTCCGTGTCGAAACGGACCTCCGTGACGAGAAGCTTGGCTATAAGATCCGAGAAGCCCAGATGAAGAAAATCCCGATGACACTCGTCCTCGGTGATAAAGAGCGCGATGAGCGTGCGGTCAACATCCGCCGCTACGGACAGCAAGAACAAGTATCGGCCACACTCGATGCGTTCTTGGCATCCCTCACAGAAGAAATCGCGAACCGTTCACGTTAATATGTCGACCATCCTTCGCCGGAAGGGTGGTCGTTTTTTTCGGTCTCAAGACGGATGCGGAACGGATGATGGAAACGTAAGGTAGAAGAAAGGAGTGATTCATTATGAATTATATGAAACCATTAGTGGCGTTGACGATCGGTTCGGTCGTCGCGACAAGCATGATTCCAAAAGTAAACGCAGAAGCCATCGTCGATGATACGATTGTCACACTCGGCGAATCATTATCAGCCAGCCAACGGGATTGGGTGCTCGAACGAGTTGAGGCACCGGCTGGAATTGAACCGATCATCACGACTGCGGCCGATGAAGATAAGTACTTAGGGGATGCCGTCCCACAAGCACAGCGCGGCGGGGGTATGTATTCATCAGCCCGCATCAAATTGACTGACGGGACTGGACTCGATATCAAAACGGAAAACGTGACGTGGGTCACCGAAGATATGTATGCGAATGCGCTCGTGACCGCTGGTGTCACCGATGCCGACATATACATCACATCTCCGATTCGTGTCACCGGGACGTCGGCGTTGACGGGCATCATGAAAGCGTACGATCAGACAGCGGAAGAGACAGGCATCCAATTGTCCGAAGAGCGGAAAGACTTGGCGCAGGAAGAACTGGCTGTCACGTCTGAAATCGGGAAGACAGTCGGTCAAGAAGATGTGGCCGGTCTCATGAACGAGATCAAAGCCGAGATTGCGAACCAGGCACCTGAGACGAACATCGAGATTCGCGACATCGTCATCCAAGTGTTGAATCAAAACAACGTCCAATTGTCTGATTCGCAGTTGACGCAATTGACGACGCTGTTCGAGAACATGCAGCAGGCGAACCTGGACTGGGGAGCGATCAGCAACGGGCTACAAGGGGCCGGACAAGACGTCCAGGCGTTCCTCGAGACCGAGGAAGTCCAAGGCTTCTTCGCCCGCTTGTTCGAAGCACTCAGCAATTTCTTCAAGTCATTAACGAATTGATCGACGTTGACCACGTGACAAATGGTATTGAAAAAAGGGCGAGCGCCCTTTTTTCAATACCATCGTTTATGGATATAGTCGCGAGCGGACTCATGGTCGTCGACAATCTTCAATGTGATTCGGTTCATTTCTTCTAATAAGTCCGTCAAAATCGCTTCGAGCTTGGCATCACTCACCTCATGGTGGCGCATCGTCTCTTGAACGATGTGTTTGATTTGGTCGTGATAATCATGGTCGTCTTTCACTTGCTTTCTCCAAGACACGGTCCATCCCTCCTTTTTTATTTTATTCCCTTGGAAAAGGTATTGCGAAACAGCGAAATGACTGTTATCATCATAAAAGTGTGAGCTACCAATTATTCATGCGCGAATTCTTGACATCTTAATCCTATTGGTGTTAAGATGACATAGTGATTAAATACAACAAAGCAGAAGCGCCCGCTTCTCACCTCGTCCGAACAGATTCGGTCAGGTCCATCATGTACGTGAAGCAGTCGAGCCTTGGTCTCTGCTGTCTCCGAAATGATGTGTGGGCGGGAAACTGCCGACGCTTTTTTTATTGCCATGTTGTCTTATCAATCTAAAACTCGTGCAACCGCACGATGGAGGTGCTAACCATTAGCAAAGAGCTCTTTATCAACGAAAACATTCGTGCCCGTGAAGTTCGCTTAATTGGAGCGGACGGTGCACAACTCGGTGTGCAATCGCGTAATGAAGCATTACGTTTAGCAGAAGAGGCTGAACTCGATCTCGTCTTGGTCGCCGACAAAGCTAACCCACCGGTCGCTAAAATCATGGACTACGGGAAATACCGTTTCGAACTCCAGAAAAAGGAGAAAGAAGCGCGTAAAAACCAAAAAGTCATCCAATTGAAAGAAGTGCGCCTCAGCCCGACAATCGAGGAAAACGATTTCCAAACGAAATTGCGTAACGCTCGCAAATTCCTTGAAAATGGTAACAAAGTGAAAGCGTCGATCCGTTTCCGCGGACGCGCCATCACACACTCGGAAATCGGCCGACGCGTCATGGAAAAATTGGCGGCGGAATGTGCCGACTTGGCAACAGTTGAGCAAAAGCCGAAGATGGAAGGACGCAGCATGTTCTTAGTGCTGGCTCCGAAGAAAGAAGATTAATCATCGAGTCATAGTGGGGAGGAAATACTCATGCCGAAAATGAAATCGCACCGTGGTGCTTCTAAACGTTTCAAACGTACTGCATCAGGTAAACTCAAGCGTTCACACGCTTACACAAGTCACTTGTTTGGTAACAAATCGACTAAAGCGAAACGTAAGCTCCGTAAAGGTGCTATCGTCTCAGCTGGAGACTTCAAACGCATTCGCAACATGATCGCGAAGTAATACAGAAAGAATTTAGGAGGGAAACCATATGCCACGCGTAAAAGGCGGTTATACGACTCGTCAACGTCGTAAAAAGCAAATCAAGCTTGCCAAAGGTTATTTTGGCTCGAAACACATTCTATTTAAAGTAGCAAAACAACAAGTCATGAAGTCACTCATGTACGCTTACCGTGACCGTCGTCAAAAGAAACGTGATTTCCGTCGTCTTTGGATCACACGTATCAATGCGGCAGCACGCACAAACGGTCTTTCATACAGCCGTATGATGCACGGCCTCAAGCTCGCAGGGATCGACATCAACCGTAAGATGCTTGCTGAGCTTGCTGTGACAGATGCACAAGCATTCGCGTCACTTGCTGATACAGCTAAATCAAAATTGAACGCGTAATCGTTCAATCGACAGCGCCGAGACCTTATCTCGGCGCTTTCTTTTTTCTGATAAATTCCTTAGACTTAAGATAAGGAGGACGTCCCATGGATCAATCAGTCTTAGCCATTGTCGCGCTGGCACTCATCGTCTTGAACGTCTATACCTATTTGCAGGCGAAACGCTACACGCTCGGAGAAGGTGATTTCAACGTCTTGTATGCTTATGCCGGCGGTGCCATCGGTGCTTTGTTCGGGCTTCATTTGACGCGTAAAAAGGCGGTTCATGCCCCAAAACGTGTTCAAATACAAGTATTGATTTTGGCAGTCGGCTGGTCTTTAATGATTTTAGTACTGCTTTGAATGGAGAATAGGAGGAGCAACCGGTGAACTGGACAACATTGTTTGATCGGCAACGTGAATTAGATGAGCGGATCAAAGAAGAACATCAACTATCCGGGAACCAATTTGATGAGCGTTTGCTTGCTTTGCTCGTCGAGCTTGGTGAACTCGCCAATGAGACCCGTAGTTTTAAATTTTGGTCAACGAAGGGCCCGTCGCCTCAAGACGTGATCTTAGAAGAGTATGTCGACGGCATTCATTTCTTATTGTCGCTCGGTCTTGCCCTCGGGTATGAACGTGATTCGTTCCCGGCTGGTAGCTCGTATCTTGACGCGACTGACGCTTTTTTAGACGTGTTCCGCAAAGTGACGAACTTTGGTTTGTCGAAGACGGAACCGATGTACGAGACGCTGATGGCGGCTTATCTCGAACTTGGCTATACGCTCGGCATCAATGAAGAGTTGATGGTCATGGCGTATATGGCGAAAAATGAAAAGAACCATGAGCGACAAAATCAAGGTTACTAATCGAAGTGAAGGAGCGATGCCCCATGAACGAATCATTACATATGTTGAAACGCTTGACGGATGCCACAGGTGTCCCTGGAAATGAAGGAGAAGTCCGCTCACTCATGCGTGAGTATTTAGAACCACACGTCGAAGCGTTCGAACAAGACGGACTAGGCAGTCTGTTCGGACGAGTGACGGGCAAGGCAGACGGCCCACGTGTCATGATTGCTGGCCATATGGATGAAGTCGGCTTCATGGTGACACGAATCGAAGAAGGTGGCTTCTTACGTTTCCAAGCGCTCGGTGGCTGGTGGAACCAAGTATTGCTCGCGCAACGCATGGACGTCGTCACACGCTCAGGCGAAAAAATCCCTGGTGTCATCGGAGCGAAACCGCCGCACGTGCTTCCGCTCGAGGCGCGCAAGAAACCTGTCGAGATTAAAGATATGTTCCTCGATATTGGTGCGACGTCGAAAGATCAAGTCGCGGAGTGGGGCATTCGCCCGGGCGATACGGTCGTCCCGCACTGTGAATTCACAATCATGAAAAATGAAGATTTCTTGATGGCGAAAGCGTGGGATAACCGAATCGGTTGTGCCATAGCCATCGAAGCGGCAAAACGCTTGAAAGACGATGCCGCACCAGGAGTCGTCTTCACAGGTGCGACAGTTCAAGAGGAAGTCGGGTTACGCGGTGCCGTCACGGCCGCTAACTTGATCAAACCGGACGTCGCCATCGCCGTCGATACAGGTATTCCTGGAGATACACCAGGGATGACACCGGCAGAAGGATTGTCGAAACTCGGGGAAGGCGTTCAAGTCATCTTCTTCGATGCGACGACCATCACGAACCCACGCCTCATCGATTTAATCGTCGAAGTGGCGAAAGAGAACGACATCAAGTACCAATTGGATTTGACGCCGGGCGGCGGAACGGACGCAGGCCGCTTCCATTTGTCTGGAGTCGGGATGCCGGCCGTCGCACTCACGGTACCGGTCCGTTATTTGCATACGAATGTCTCAATCATTCACAAAGCAGATTATGAAGCAGCCGTCGATTTGGTCGTAGCGCTCACGAAACGACTTGACCATGAAACGGTTCAATGGTTGAAAGAGGGATAATATGACGAAAATCACGTCTACGAAAAGTGAGACGATCAAACGCTTAAAGCGATTGATGACGAAAAAAGGCAGACAAGAGTCCGGACAATTTTTAGTCGAAGGCGAGCATTTGGTCGATGAGGCGATTCGCGCCGGACGACTCGTTCAGCTGATTATGGGCGAATCGTATTCTCCGAAAGGTTCGTGGCGTCTCGATGAGATGCCTGTCCTCGAACTATCGGACCATGTGGCCGACCTGTTATCTGAAACGGAGAAGACGCAAGGTGTCTTCGCGGTCGTCAAGATGGCTCCCGTTGAACGGAAGATGAAGCATGTGCTTGTCCTCGACCGGATTCAAGACCCGGGTAACCTTGGAACGATGATTCGCACGGCGGACGCGGCCGGATTTGACACGGTCCTCCTCGGCAAAGGGACGGTCGACCCGTTCAATGCCAAAGTCGTCCGAGCGACACAAGGTTCGCTCTTCCACGTGAACGTGCGCGCGGTCGACTTGCTCGAGACGTTGCCGGAATTGAAGAGCGAAGGGTTCCATGTGTATGGAACCGCGCTCGCAAAAGCGACGTCATACGAACAAGTCGATTTTAAGGATAAAGTCGCGCTCGTCATCGGCAACGAGGCCCAAGGCGTCCACAACGACGTGCTCGACCTATGCGACACCCGTGTCCATATCCCGGTTCTCGGCGATGCTGAATCGTTGAACGCAGCTGTCGCGGCCGGCATCCTCATGTATCGGATCGCATTACAATAATCTTGTCAGCCCCGCTGAATCGTGATAGGTTTATAACATCGAACAACATATCGAATAGACGTTGAAAGAGCATAGTACGCGAACTACCGAACGAGTACAGGGAGCATGGGCCGAGACTGCGAGCCGATGCCTTGGTCGGCGCCGAATTCACTCTCGAGTCGTGTTGGAGACAACACCGGGGTAGCATCCCGATACCGATGCTCTCAAGTGGGCCGATTTCGGCCAAGTAGGGTGGTACCGCGATTATTCGTCCCTTCAGTCATCGACTGGAGGGACTTTTTTTGTAGAGGAGGAAATAAGGATGAAAGAACAGTTAGAACAATTACAGCAAGAGGCGCTGCAGGAGATTCAAGCGGCGTCGTCACAAAAAGAGTTGAACGATGTCCGCATCAAATATTTAGGGAAAAAGGGGCCGATGACCGAGGTGCTTCGTGGGATGGGGAAACTGTCTCCTGAAGAACGACCAGTCGTGGGTGAACTCGTCAACACGGTCCGGACGACAATCCAAGACACGTTAGAGGCACGGATCGAGGAAGTGAAGGCAGTCGAGCTCGAAGCGAAGCTCGCGGCTGAGACGATTGATGTCACGCTCCCAGGTCGGACGTCACTGCCAGGTCATACCCACTTGCTCCAACAAATCGTCGATGAGATGGAAGATTTGTTCGTCGGTCTAGGCTATACGATTGCTGAAGGTCCGGAAGTCGAGACAGACCTCTACAATTTTGAGATGCTCAATTTACCGAAAGACCATCCGGCACGTGACATGCAAGACTCGTTCTATATCACAGACGAGACGCTTCTTCGGACACACACGTCGCCGGTTCAGGCGCGGACGATGCTCCAAGCAGACGGTAAGCCGATTCGTATCATCTGCCCGGGGAAAGTGTACCGCCGCGACGAGGATGACGCGACGCACTCGCATCAGTTCATGCAAATCGAAGGCCTCGTCGTCGATGAGCATATCTCGATGGCCGACTTGAAAGGTACGCTCGAAGTGTTCGTTAAACAATTGTTCGGTGAGACGCGCGAAATTCGTCTTCGTCCGAGTTTCTTCCCATTCACGGAACCATCCGTCGAAGTCGATATCTCTTGTTTCAAATGCGGCGGTAAAGGCTGCAACGTTTGTAAAGGGACGGGCTGGATTGAGATTCTCGGAGGCGGGATGGTCCATCCACGTGTTCTTGAGATGGCTGGCTATGATTCGACGAAAATGTCTGGTTTCGCGTTCGGGATTGGTGTCGAACGGATGGCGATGTTAAAACATGGGGTGGATGATATTCGCCACTTCTATACAAACGATCTACGTTTCATCGAGCAATTCTAAGGGGGATCACATATGTTATTATCGAAAAAATGGTTGAATCAATATATTGATGTATCGGATTTGAGCGGGCAAGTGCTCGGTGACTTGATTACGAAAAATGGAATCGAAGTCGAGAGCGTCGTCAGCCGCGCCGAAGGGATGTCGGGACTCGTCGTCGGCCATGTCCTCTCGTGCGAGAAACATCCGGAGGCAGACAAGTTAAACGTGACGACAGTCGATATTGGTGCCGAGAGTCCAGTCCAAATCGTTTGTGGCGCACCGAATGTCGCTGCCGGTCAACACGTCATCGTGGCGACGGTAGGTGCTCGTCTCCCCGGACTCAAAATCAAGAAAGCAAAACTTCGTGGTGTCGAGTCGCAAGGGATGATTTGTTCCCTCGAAGAACTTGGTTTCGAGAAGAAACAAATTCGTGAAGATGAACAGGACGGGATTCACACGTTCCGCGAATCGGTCGAGGTCGGTGCGGACGTCATCAGCTTACTCGATCTTGACGACGAAGTCATCGAGCTCGGATTGACGCCGAACCGCTCGGATTGCTTGAGCCTCTATGGAATCATCCATGAAGTCGCGGCGATTCTCGAGCGGCCGTATACGTTACCGACGGCAGATGTGACAACAGATGTACCGAACACGGTCAGCGTTCGTCTCGAGACAGACAACTGTCCATACTATGCGACACGGCGCATCGATAATGTGACGATTCAAGACTCGCCGCAATGGTTAAAGAACGTCTTGATTGCTGAAGGTGTACGTCCAATCAACAACGTCGTCGACGTGACGAACTACGTCATGCTCGAGCTCGGCCAGCCGCTCCACGCGTTTGATACGGTGAAACTCGGGACGACAATCGCCGTCCGTCAAGCACATGACGGCGAAGAGATTGTTACGCTCGACGATGCGACGCGTACGCTCGATACCTCGATGATGGTCATCACGGACGGCGAGCATCCTGTCGCCATCGCTGGCGTCATGGGTGGAGCGAACACCGAAGTCGATGCGACGACGTCGAGTATCATCCTCGAGTCGGCCTACTTCGCACCGGCATCGGTCCGTAAGACGAGCCGTACGCTCGGTTTACGCTCGGATTCGAGTGCCCGCTTTGAAAAAGGGGTCGACCCGGAACGGTTGCAATTGGCCCTCGACCGTGCCGCCGAACTCATCGTCGAAGTGAGCGGTGGCACAATTAGCGACATCGTCGTCGCTGGGGACAAAGAGTCAGCAGCCCGGACGATTGACGTCTCGGTCGCTTATATCAACCATCGACTCGGAATGGACCTCGAGCAAGAGACGATTGTCCGCATTTTAGAGCGTCTCGGTCTCGAGGTGACTGGAGACGAGGCATTGACGGTTCACGTACCGTCACGCCGTCCTGACTTGGAGTTACCAGCCGATATCACGGAAGAAGTGGCACGCCTCTATGGCTATGACAGTCTTCCTTCGAGCCTTCCAGCATCATATTCGAAAGGGTACCTCCCGAAAGAAAACGTGTTGCGCCGTCGTGTCCGTCGTGTCCTTCAAGGCGCAGGATTGTCGCAAGCGATCACGTATTCGCTCACGAGCGTCGGGAACGCCTCACGCTTCAGTGGAGAAGGTTCGGGTCGAGTCAACTTAGCGATGCCGATGAGCGAAGAGCGCTCAGTGCTCCGAACGTCACTTGTCCCAGGTCTCTTAGAAGCGGCACGATACAACACGTCCCGCCAACAAGCGAACGTGCGATTGTATGAGACAGGACGCGTCTATGTGGAGCAAGGAGAGACGTTGCCACGTGAAACAGAACGTGTCGCCGGCGTGTTGACGGGGCTTTGGTATGACCATCGTTCACAAGGCACACGTGTCCCGGTCGACTACTTCGTCGCCAAAGGAGCCGTTGAGACGCTCTTGTCTGCGCTACGTGTCGAAGCGACGTATGAGGCGGCGACGATTGCGGATATGCATCCGGGCCGGACTGCGAACGTCCTCGTGGACGGACGTGTCATCGGTTACGTCGGACAAGTCCATCCGGGCGTGTCAAAAGAAACGTACGGTTTGAAAGAAGTGTACGTATTCGAGCTCGACTTGGACGTGTTGCAACAGTCAGCCGAGCTTATCTATGAAGACGTGCCACGTTTCCCGTCGATTTCACGCGACTTGGCGCTCGTGTTGAAGCGGGGCATCCCGGCCGGTCAAGTCGAAGCGACGATCAAACAGGCGGCCGGACCGCTTTTGATCGATCTCGCCTTGTTCGATGTGTATGTCGGCGAAAACGTAGGAGACGATGAAAAGTCAATCGCCTTCTCGCTCAAGTATCAAGACCCGACCCGTACGCTTCAAGATGAAGAAGTGACGGCGTCCTATGAAGCGATTCTCACTGCCGTTCAAGCGGCGCACGGTGCGGAAGTTCGCGCATAACTTAAAAAGCGGTGTCCCTTTTACGTGGACACCGCTTTTTTGTGATTACTGGACTTCGAGTGCCAAGTCGCCGAACTTTGTCCAACCGACAAGGCAAGTCACTTTATACAAGACAAGCGTGATGACGGCCGGAAGGAGGACTCCTGTTCCGACGAAGATGAGGAACGCGTCCATTCCTTGCGCGGCAAGGATGTTGAGCGGCGCAATCAACGAGTTGAGCCCGAGTCCCGCAATCTCGTATGGGACTTCGAGAGAGAAGACGAGTGTTGCAATCGGTGCGCTAACCATCGCCGCGATGAACGGTGGCATAAGGACTCGAGGGTTTTTGACGACGTTCGGGAACTGCACTTTCGGTGTGACGAAGAACGAGGCGACCAAACCGCCCGGATCCGTTTGACGATACGCCATGAGTGTGAAGCCGACGAACTGGGCCGTACATCCGATCAATGCAGCGGCACTGGCGACCGGGTCGAGCTGAAGTGCGATGGCGAGTGCGGCCGATGAAGCCGGTGACATGAGCATGACGCTGAACACGAGGGCGATGACAAGTGATGTCGCAATCGGTGACGTATTGACCGAGGCGGTGATGCTCGCACTGATCGAGTTGATGAGCGGCGTCGTGACGGCGGCTGCGCCGACTCCGACGATGCCGCCGCCGAGAACGGCCGTGACCGGGACGACCATCATGTCAAATTTCGTCTTGCCGAGGACACGTTTGCCTAACCATACCGCAGCCGCAGCTGCAATCAAGGCGCTAATCGGTTGACCGGGTACGAGCACGAGTCCGCTCTCGGTCGCTTGGAGCGCCGCACCACCGACGGTTGCCGCAATCATCGAGCTGAACAAAATAAGCGTATTGCCGCCGAGCTGGTAAGCGACACCGGCACCGAGTGCCGGGGCGAGTAATGACTTCGCGACTTGCCCGATCAAGACGAGTGTCTCGATCCCGGCCATCTTCCCAATCGTTTCAATCAAGAGTCCGACCCCGAGCGTGACGAGGACGGCGCTTGCCATTCCTGCTGATATTTTGATCATTCGATCCATTGCGTACTGTTTCACTTCCATCATCTCCTCTATGTGTGTCAATCCAATAAAAAAACCTATCCAGATTGGATAGGCGCGTCGGTCAAATCATGAGCGCCTCGTCCGAAACCATCGAAACAAGGGCCCAAAAATTCGTCTCGGTTATCGAGTCGATTTTCAGTCCCTCAGTCGAATAATAATCAGTAGGCCGTGTTGTGCATGGGTTTTCATCAGTGCCAGCTCCTCCGCTTGTTAAGATTTGTCTAAGAGTAACACGATAATTTTCAATAATCAATATTTTCTGAAAATTCATTTGAAAAAAATTGAAAACCGGTAAAAAAAGAAAGACGGCCCGATAAAGGGACGTCTTCGATTAAGATGTGCTGGCCGCGAGCGAGCCGACTTGTTGATCGATGAACGCCATCGAGATCGAATTGAAGTGATCGGGTTGGTCGACATTGACGACGTGACCTGAGTCCGAGACGACCTGGACCCGAGCGGTCGGTTGATGTTTCGCGGTCCGTTCGACGGCTTCGAGGAACATGTAGTCCTCATCACCCATAATATAGAGGATCGGTACGTTCGTCTCAATTGACGAGAAGTGACGAAGCAACGGATTCATATTTTCGGTCATTTTGAACCAGCGGATAAACTCGCGCTGGCAAAGGTTGGCCGCGTCGCGGACGAACATCATACGTGATTTTTTATGACGCTTCTTCGGTAACAAAATCCATGCGAACAGCTGATATAGCCACATGTACGGCACGAAGCTTTGTACGAGACTACCGAGGCGAATCAACAACGTCGAGCGGACGTTGAATTTGACGATGGCTCCACCGAGAACGACGGAAGCGATTCGCTCCGGATGATGCTCGAACATCGCCTGAATGACGATCGTCCCGAGCGACAAGCCGACCATATGTCCTTTTTCGATGTTCAAGTGGTCCATGACCTCGACGACGTCTTCGACGACAACGTCGAGCGTATACGCGTTCAGCGGTTGGTTCAACGACTGTTCGGCGTCGTATGAGCCGCCGTGTCCGCGAAGGTCGAGCAAGAGCACGTTATATTTTTTTTTGAACGGCCGAATTTGACGATACCAATGCGACAGACTGCCACCTGCGCCATGGATGAAGATGACCCAAGGGTGGTCGTCGCTTAATGTGTACGTTTTATAATGCAACATGAACGCTATCCCCCAAAAATTTTTAAGTTCATTAAACCCTAAAAATAATATACCATATCTTCGAAGTGAGGACTATCGTTTCAGCTCACTCAACCGGATTGCTTTTTTCGTATTGGCGAAGTGCACTTTCGCCACCTCATTCAAACGTTCCTGACCATGGCGGATAATCAACTCAGCAGCGACTTGATCGACTTTGGCGCCGGCGCCTTTCGGTAACGTGACCCCGAGTGTTGCGCTTAACTTGTCCATTTCTTTTAAGAACAAGGCGCGAGCGAGAATCGAGGCGGCGGCCACGGCGACATGCAGTCCTTCCGCTTTCGTCGAGAAATAGACGTCGTCTTTGACGACCGCCTTTTCAGATCGTAAATGGTTATAATAGACGCTTTTTTCAGCGAATTGATCGATTAAAATCGCGTCCGGCGTCGCGTCAAGTTTTTGTAACAAGGCGGATAAGGCGGCGTTATGCGCAATCGCTGTCATTTTACCTTGGGTCATCGTCCGTTGCATCTTATTATACGCCGGATTGTGTAACGTTGCCTTCTGATACGTGATGGTGACGTGCAGATCTTTTGCGATGCGGACGATTTCTGTGTCCGATAACAATTTTGAGTCTTTCACCCCGAGCTCTTTGACGAGGGCGATTTTTTCTTTTGGTACATATGCGGCAACGACGACGAGCGGTCCGAAATAGTCCCCTTTTCCGACTTCATCGCTCCCGATGACGGACCAGTCCGAGAAACCGTCCGGTAACACGTTTTTTGGCGTGCTCGGTTCTTTTTTAATACTCGTTCCCCATTTGGCGGCCTCGCTTTCAGCATCGCGACCTTGGAACATGACTTTACCCGAATTATAGACCGTAATCACACACTGAGGTGTCTTGGCGCTAAACCGCGCGTGTGGCGGAGGATTGACCGCATGCGCCCGGTAACTCGCAATGAGTTGTTCTTGGGCCGCGGTCGACAATTTGATGACTTGATTGCCCAACGTGAGCACTTCCTTTCTAACTCTAGCAAATCCATCTTACATTTTTTTTAGATATTTTGAAACCAAAGTTTCGCTCTAAACGTATAGAGGAGTGAGTAAAGAAAGAAGTGAGGTGAGTCGGAGATGTGGTGGCGCGATGACACGGATGAAGATGAGGCGGAATCTCTCTATAAACATATTCTCGAGCTAGAGGCCAGGATTGCTAAGCTGATCGCCCATCAAGTCAGGGTGCGTCGCCTGCTGATGCAAGAATCGTCGGTCGCGGCGACCGAACAAATCATTGCGCTACAAGCGGAAGTCGATCATTATTTATCGCTATTGCGACAAGAACGTTCGGAAGCGGTCGATCGCTACGATCGCTTACGTCTCGAACAGACGTTAGGACGTGTGCGACAATCGGTCGAGCAACCGACCCGGCCTTTGTCAGAATGGGACACGATCGAGCAAGCACTCGCACTCGAAGTCGAACATTTGCGCCGTGTTCTTTCCTATGAACGACAGCGTCGCGCCGAGGAGGAGTGGTAATGGAATCGTTAGATCAGCTGTATTGGTGGGTACTCATCATTGCCGGTCTCGGTACATTTTTGTACATGTTATTTTCAGATGCATTCGATTTATTCGACGGGTGGTTCAATCCCGCCGTTATCCTGTCATTTTTAGCGCTTGGTGCGGGTATCGGTCTCATTTTGAACGCGCTCGCCCATGTATCCCCGATGATTGGACTCGCCGTCGCCCTTGTCGGTTCATTCGCACTCACGACGCTCCTGTATTTATTCGTCCTGTTGCCGTTATCGAACGCCGAAGAATCGATCGGCATGACCGATGAGTCGCTCGTCGGACTCGTCGGACGGTTGACCGTCCCGGTTCCTGAAGGCGGATACGGCGAAGTGCTCGTCGAATCGGTCATCGGTTCGATTTTAAAGACCGCTCAAAGTGTGGACGGCAAGGCGATCCCGAGTGATCGACGTGTCATCATCATCGAAGTCGAACGAAACATTGCGGTCGTCATGGAATATGACGAGCCGACAATCCGAAAGGGGTTTTAACTTATGAGCACAGCCATTTTAGCCAGTATTATCGTCGGGGTGATTTTACTCGCCTTGATTTTCGTGTTCGTCTTGAAATATCGTACGGTCGGCCCGGATGAGGCGCTCATCGTCACAGGTAGCTATTTGGGTAAAAAGAACGTCCATAGCGATGCATCAGGCAATCGCGTAAAAATCATTCGCGGGGGCGGGACGTTCGTCTTACCTGTATTCCAGCAAGCGGAACCGCTCAGTCTTCTCTCAAGCAAACTTGAAGTGACGACGCCGGAAGTGTATACGGAGCAAGGTGTACCGGTCATGGCAGACGGGACGGCCATCATCAAAATCGGTGGCTCAATCAGCGAGATCGCCACGGCGGCCGAGCAGTTCCTCGGTAAGCCGAAAATCGAACGCGAGAACGAGGCGAAGGAAGTACTCGAAGGTCACCTCCGTTCGATTCTCGGTTCGATGACGGTCGAAGAGATTTATAAGAACCGCGACAAGTTCTCACAAGAAGTCCAACGCGTCGCTTCGCAAGACTTGGCCAAGATGGGTCTCGTCATCGTGTCATTCACAATCAAAGACGTTCGCGACAAAAACGGCTACCTCGAATCGCTCGGGAAGCCGCGCATCGCGCAAGTGAAACGGGATGCTGATATCGCGACGGCTGAAGCGGACAAAGAAACACGGATCAAACAAGCGGAAGCGATGAAAGACGCGAAGAAAGCAGAACTCGAGCGGGCTTCAGAAATCGCAGAAGCCGAGAAAGAGAACCAGCTCCGCATCGCCGCTTATCGTCGCGAGCAAGACGTCGCCAAAGCCCGGGCCGACCAAGCGTATGAACTTGAAGAAGCCCGTGCCAAGCAAGAAGTCACCGAGCAACAGATGCAAGTCCAAATCATCGAGCGTCAAAAGCAAATCGAACTCGAAGAGAAAGAGATTATGCGTCGTGAGAAACAGTATGATTCTGAAGTGAAGAAGAAAGCCGACGCCGACCGTTATGCGATCGAGCAGTCAGCCGAAGCAGACAAGGCACGTCAAATCGCTTCAGCCGACGCTGAGAAGTACCGCATCGAAGCGGAAGCAAAAGCCGACGCCGAACGCGTCCGTCTCGCCGGTGTGGCCGAAGCCGACTCGGAACGAGCAAAAGGGGAAGCCGAAGCCGAGATTATCCGCTTAACGGGTCTCGCCGAAGCCGAAGCGAAACAAAAGATTGCCGAAGCGTTCGAGCAGTATGGTCAAGCCGCCATTCTCGACATGGTCGTCAAGATGCTTCCGGATTACGCGAAGCAGATAGCGGCACCGCTTGGCAATATCGACAAGATCACGGTCGTCGATACGGGTAGCGGCAAAGACGGTGGAGCCGGCAAAGTCACGGGTTACGCCACAGACTTGATGGCTTCACTCCAACAGACGCTCAAAGCGTCGTCAGGAATCGACATGAAAGACTTACTCGACAACTTTGCCGGAAAAGGCAATGCTCAGCCGAATACGAATCGCGAATTAAGCGAGTCGACGTTCGCTGCTACGGAAGAATAAGTTTGGAGCCGCAGACAATCGTCGTCTGTGGCTTTTTTTGTTTCTTACGGATTCCCCTAAATTTAAAATCAAAGACTTCAAACTCGAGTGATTTCTGACGATAAGGGAGATGTCAGACCATTAGAGAGAGGAAGTAGCTATTATGAAGAAATCACTCATCATCGGCTTGTTGGCCGCCTGTGTGACTTGGTTGCCGGGTTGTCAGTCTGTCATCGATCAACCGGAACAAACCGTTGAAGCACGCCAATCAATGGGCGTCGTCTTGTCCGATGTTGGTCTCGGGGACCAATCATTCAGCGACGCGGCAATGCGCGGTATGGGGCAACTACGTGAGACGGGGAAATGGTTCGTCGACTATCGTGAACTTGCAGAGACGGAGACATATAAAGAGGGGTTCGAACAGCTCGTTGCGGACGGACATGATGTCATCATCGGTCTCGGGTTCGCCTGTCAGACGGACTTGGAAGCGGTAGCGGCCGAACACCCGGAACAACAGTTCGCATTGATTGACGCAGTCTCGACGTTACCAAACGTTATGTCGGTGACGTTCCAAGAGGCGGAAGGCAGTGCGCTCGCCGGGGCAGTAGCGGGTCTTGAGACGGAATCGGACAAAATCGGTTTTATCGGGGGTGTCGACAACGAACTGATTCAAAAATTCGAGACCGGCTTCGAACTCGGAGCGAAGAGCGTAAATGAAGACGTGACGATGCTCGTCGATTACGCCAATGACTTCGCTTCACCTGAAATTGGACGCGAATTGGCGGAAAAGCAGATTGAAGCCGGAGCGGACGTCTTGTACGCGGCTGCAGGACTGACTGGTGTCGGTGTCTTAGAGACGGCTGAACGGAATGGGGTCAAGGCGATCGGTGTCGACAGCGACCAATCGATGATCGCGCCAGACGCCGTCATCACGTCGATGTTGAAACAAGTCGATTTGGCGATCGTCGAGATTGCGGACCGGGTCGAAGAAAAGGCGTTCAACGCCCACGTCGAACTCGGTATCGATCAAGGCGGTGTCGGATTAGCCGCTCTTCGTCGTGTCCAGTGGGATGACGAAGAGACGAATCGATTCGAGGCGTTTCAGAAACAGTTGATGGAGGGGACGCTGAAATGAGTTTACGGAAACGGTTTATCTTTTCGACCGTGTTCACGGTCTTGTTGATTGTCTTGATGATGAGTTATGTTTTATCGACGTTAAATCGTCTGCAGACATATAACGAGCAATACGGCACGCAAATGATCGAATTGTCTCAGCTCGAGACGTCGCTCTTGCAGGAACAGTCGCTTTGGACATCGCTCGGTGAGCAGATGAGCCAATCGACGCTCACACAGCTCGAGCGGATTCGGACGACGAATACGGAAACGTTCACGACATTGAAGCAAACATATCTCATCCCTGAGTTTGCCAATCATCTTGAGCGCGCGACGATGAAGTATGAGCGGATCGAAGCCGAGGTTGAGACGGCCGAGGCCGGCGGGATCGGCGCACGGATTCAAGCGGCGAAGCTTGAAGGGGTATTGAACGATGTGAACACGCTCCTCTTGAAAAATGGAACATTCTACGAGGCGCTACAAGCCGAGGCGGCGAGCGAGACGAATCGTCTTCTGCTCGTATCGGTACTGTTGACGGTCTTCGTCATCGTCGCACTCAGTATATACAATTTCTTCTTTGCCCGCTCGATTACCCATCCGCTCGAACGGAATGTCGAGGCGGCGGAAGCAATCGCAGCCGGACGATTGATCACGTTACCGGATTCGACGCGACGTGATGAAATCGGACGGTTAGAACGAGCGATGCGCGAGATGACGATGTCGCTGCAAACGGTCATCGGTTCAATTCGTGTCACGTCAATGAAAGTGAACGATATGACAGAGACGGCCGCCGCAGAGAACGAGGCCGTGGTCAGCACGACATCAAACATCACGAACGCGGTCGATGAGATGGCAAATGGGGCCCAGTCGATTGCGACCGAATTACAAGAGACGCTCGAATCGGTCGGCCTCATGGCGACCTCATTCGAAACGAGTTTGAACCAGACGAAACAGACGACCGAACAGACGTCTGAGATGACACGCGAAGTCGCGGCCGGCATCGAGACGTTGACGGACCAAGAAGCGATTTTAGCACGTTCGAGCGAGCGCAACGCATCGCTCGTCAACCGGATGGATGATTTCGCCCGCAAGACGGAAGAAATCGAAAAGATGGCGAAACTCGTAGAAGATGTCGCCGCCCAGACGAACTTGCTCGCCTTGAATGCTGCCATCGAGGCCGCACGGGCAGGGGAGGCTGGACGAGGTTTTGCAGTCGTCGCCAGTGAAGTGAAGAAATTGGCCGAGGAGAGTAACGTGGCGACACGCTCCATCTTTGGTGTCGTCCAGACGATTCGGGACGAGGTCGTCCGCTTGACGGACATGGTAGAAGAGTCGAGTCGAGAACAGACGGCACAGCTCGAGGCATTCGGAATGACGAAACAAGCGTTCAACCGGATCCATGACCGTACGGACCACGTCGCCTCGTTCGTCAGCACGATCGAACGTGAGATGGTCGCGTCCAGTTCGGAAGTGACGAACGTCTTGAAACGGGTCGAGGAAGTAAGCGGCGTGACCGAAGAACTTGCGGCGGGGAACGAAGAAGTCGCAGCCTCGATGAAAGAACAACAAGCGAGCTTCGATCAGATTTTCGCCTTGATGCAAGAGTTAGAAGGGCAAGCCGCGGCACTCGCGAGCCAAGTTCAACATTTTGAAGAGCACTGAGACAAGTTTCGGCTTGTCTCTTTTTTGTCGTCTTACTGTTTACCGGAAGCGCATGCCTTCGTCCGATAGGCGCGTGTATAATGACGTATTCGGCCTCGGGCACATGCGCCAACGTTTCTTCATACTATAGAAAAGACTCGCTCGAGGAGGGGACGTATGGAAAAGGGGAAACGGTATATCGTCGTGCTGCTGATCGGACTGTTTATTGGGGTGGGCTATATGTTTTATTCGAAAGAACCGGAGACGCCGATGGTCGATCAGTTCGTCGTGACGCCTGAAGCGGAAGTCGAACCAAACGTTGTGACGGAAATCGTCGTCTACGTGACCGGTGCGGTCGAGGTACCGGATATGTACACGATGCCGCAAGGGGCCCGTGTCGGAGACGTATTGTCACTCGCCGTCTTGACGGATGAGGCCGATCCTGAACAATTGAACTTGGCTCAATTGCTCGTCGACGGGACGAAAGTGACGGTCCCGAAAAAAGGCGAGACGCTCGTGAGTCAACCGGATGAGGACACGTCCAGTGGGACGAACGGAGTCCATGTCAACAGTGCGACGAAAGAAGAGCTGATGACCGTACCGGGGATTGGTCCGGCCAAAGCGGAAGCCATCCTCAATCACTTGAAACAGAACGGGCCATTCGAGTCATACGAAGCTATCGGTGACGTTAAAGGGTTCGGAGAGAAGACGTTAGAGAGCATGAAAGGTTATTTATTGGTCCCGTGACATGCCACTCTATCCATTGTTGCCCATCAGCCTTCTAATCGCATGGATGAACGGTGCAGTCGCCCTGTGCATCTTGATCGCCGTGGGGATTGCTTTGACATGGCGTGGTCAATCCGTCTATGCACATGTCGGTGTCCTCCTACTCGTCCTATGGGGATTCATGCATCCTGAAGCTGAACCGTTGCCGGCGGACGGACCATATACGTTCGCCATCGAGAGTCGGAGGGACAACGGCCAATCGGTACGGCTGTATGGACAAATCGACGAAAGGAAAGGTGTGTTGACCGGTCGTGACCTCGCGCTCGGTCGTCCCGGAGAGACGTGCCTCGTCACGTTCACGCATACCCCGTTCGCACCGCTGCGTAATACGGGCGGATTCAATGAGACGGCGTGGGCGCTAGGAGCCGGTCTGACCTTCAAAGGGAGTGACGTCGCCATCGAGGCGTGTCGTCCGAGTGACAACGTGAGCGGGCATATGCTCCGCTGGAAAGAACGGCAGCTTGCGAGAATCGAGGCAACATACAGAGCGGACGTCGCACTCTATATGGAGGCGCTCCTATTCGGGGAAAGCCGCTTGCTCGACGAGGAGACGTCATTCTCTTACCGGGTCACTGGTCTGCTCCATCTGCTCGTCATCTCCGGGTCACATATCGCGCTCCTCGTTTTGGCGTTCCGTTGGCTGATGCGCGGTTTGCCGTTTCGTCGGGAGACGAAGATACAACTCATCATCACCGCAATTACGCTGTTCGGCTGGATGACCGGGTTTTCGCCGCCGGTCGCACGAGCCGTACTCGTTGCCGATTTGTTGCTCGGATTGTTGCTGTTCGGAATTTACGTCCGTGACCCGATTCGATTACTTAGCTGGTGTGGCGCGATGTTGCTCGCGATGCAACCGTACTTGTTATGGAACTTGGGATTCCAATTGACGATCGTGATGACGTTGTTCTTGCTCGTGACCCGGTCGATTTGGAATGGACCGTTCGGATTGGCCGTTTATGCGCAATGGTTCGGTCTCATTTTCCTATGGCCTGTGCAATCGATTCTATCCATATGGGCACCAGTCTATAACGTGCTCGTCGGGCTGTTGATCGCCTGGGTCATCATCCCGCTCGCATTTCTCATATACATCGTTCCAGGTGCGGAACCGCTCATGCATCCGGTCCTTGATGGCTTGAATGGTACGTTCCAACTGCATCATGATTGGCAACCATGGTTCCCGTTGCACGAATTCACGTTATGGCACGCTGTGGCGCTCGCTATCGTATTATGGGGCGGATTAATTTTACTCGAATGGAAGCGGTGGACGGGGTGGGCGTTGGCGCTCGGCTCCCTTTTGCTTCTGCACATCGCGTTAGAATGGACCGAGCAGCCCCGTGTCACATTTTTAGATGTGGGACAAGGCGATGCCATCGTCGTCGAGTATGGCGAGGTGACCGGGGTCATCGATGTCGGTGGGGTGTACCAAGACCCGAATGAACAAAAACGTTCCACATACGACCCGGGAGCAGACGTCGTCGCCCCGTATATATGGAAGCGCGGGGAACGCCGTCTCGATTTTTTGCTGCTCACCCATGCCGACCATGATCATATTGGGGGACTGACCGGGTTACTCGAGGCGATGCCCGTCGAGGAAGTATGGCTCTCGGCGGAAGTGGCTGACCGTGACAAGCGGGACGAGTTGTTGGCCGTCCTGGACGAATTTGACGTACCGGTTCGTCTCTTGTCAGCCGGAGATCGGCCGTATCCATGGATGTGGGTCGTCGCACCGGACGAGTCGAGTGATGATGAGAATGCGAACTCGGTGTCGCTGTTCATGAACGTCGGGGCGCTATCGTATTTATTGACCGGAGATTTACCGGACACGAGGGAAGGAAGCATTCCGACTGTCGACGTCGATGTGTTTAAGCTCGGACATCACGGGGCGGAATCGTCTTCGAGTCGTGAGTTGATTGAGCGAGTCGATCCGGAATGGATTGTCGTCAGTGTCGGGGCGAACAATCGATACGGGCACCCCCACCCTGACACGCTAAATCGGATCGAGGGTAGACGGTTATTGCGGACGGACGAAGACGGGATGGTCGTTTGTGAAGGGAATCGCTGTCGTGGGATTGTAACGAAAGGGGTCACTCCATGAAATCTATGATAAACTAAAAAAGCGATTGCTCCCCCGGGGCAATCGCTTTCTGACTGACTTATAAGCTCAAGAACTTGATGAGGACACCGATCGCGAAGATGGTGAAGAAAAAGCCGAACGGGACGATGAAGCCGATTGCTGAATCGATGGCATCGTTACGTTTGCATTGCACGTCGTTCTCGAACGGGTTTTCGCTTTGTGGGCGAACAGAGTTAATATGCATAGTGAGTCCCTCCTTGAAATGGTTCCGTCCTAAGTATAGCGAATCACCGGAGGATAATCTATGTTTAGATAAGAATAAATTGTGAAAGTGGTGTGTGTTTTGAATGAACCGTGGCTGCATAACGGAAAGTTGTCAAACGTATATGTCCTATTCGGGACAGAAAAATATTTACTAGAGACGTGGGAACGGGCAATCATCAAAGCCGCCAACCCGTCTGGTGACCAATTTGATGTCATGCAGCTCGACTTGCACGAGACGTCACTCGACACGGCGCTTGATGAAGCGGAGACGGTACCGTTTTTCAGTGAGTATCGGACCGTCATCGTCAAACATGCCCAGTTCTTGACGGGGGCGAAAGAAAAGCAGAAACAAAATGTCGAGCGCTTGACGGATTATGCGTTACAACCGGCGCCTTACTCCGTGCTCGTCTTTGTCATCGAAGCGGAAAAACTCGATGAACGAAAAAAAGTCGTCAAACGACTGAAAGAACGGGCCATCGTGCTCGAAGCGAAAAAACCGAGCCAATCCGAACTGATGCGTTACGTCGGCGACGAATTGAATCGTCGCGGCCAAAAGATGGAGCGGGCGACCGTCGAGCGCCTGTTGTTCCTCTGTCAGGACGATTGGGGCAAACTCGTGCGAGAACTTGAGAAGTTACAACTTTATGCGAGTGACGGAGCCGACATCCCGATTGAAATCGTCAACGACTTGGTTCCACGCACGCTCGAGGATAACGTGTTCCAGCTGTCTGAATTTTTAGTTGCCCGACGTGCGGATGCTGCGCTTCGGTTGGTGCGGGATTTAGAGAAACAAGGGCAAGAATTAATTGGTTTATTGTCGCTCCTCGCGCGGCAGTATCGGAATATGTATCTGGCCAAGCAGTTGACCGAGAAAGGGTATGGCGAGAAGCAAATCGCTTCGAAAATCGGCGCACACCCATATACAGTGAAACTGGCCTCACAAGCGAGCCGGAATTTTTCGGAGGCCCAACTCGGTCGGGCGCTGACGTTGATCGCCGACGCTGATGAAGCGATGAAGACAGGACGGGGCGACAAGCAAATCGTTTTCGATACGCTCGTCTGCCAATTGACATTACTGTGAGGTGAAGACATGGGATTACAGGAAGTGAGGCTCGTTGACGTGATTTCGCTCCGGCATGAAGTGCTACGTCCGGGACAGGCGGTCGAGACATGTTATTTTGAAGGGGATGACGCCGAGACGACACGCCACTATGCATGGGTCGAAGACGGTCGTGTCGTGTCGATTGCGACCGTGATGGAAGTGGGACGTGACTTCGACGGTCAGACGGTGCCGTATCAGCTAAGAGGGATGGCAACGGACCCGGCATTTTCTGGCCGAGGAATTGGCTCGTCCTTTTTACAGGCGTTGCATGAAGCGGTCAATAATTCGTGGTGGTGCAACGCCAGAGCCATCGCTGTCCGATTTTATGAACGGAACGGCCTAGTGACGGTTGGTGACGCGTTCGACATTCCGGGGATTGGACCCCATTATGTGATGAGAACCAAAAAAACAGCCGGCTCCTAATGGAGGCGGCTGTTTCGTTTTAGTCTCTAATTAGAGAGCTGCGATGCGAGCTGCGAGACGTGATTTGTCACGACCTGCTTTGTTTTGGTGGATTAGACCTTTTGCTGCAGCCTTGTCGATTTTCTTCGTAGCGAGGACGAAAGCTTCTTGAGCAGCTTCTTTGTTACCTTCTACAACGAGAGTATCAACACGTTTTACTGCTGTACGCATTGCTGCTTTCTCTTGCGAGTTCGCTACGCGACGCTTTTCAGAAGTTTTTGCACGTTTGATTGCTGATTTGATATTTGCCATGTTATTTCACCTCCTGAAACAAGAAAGTGTATGTTCTCATTACTTCAAGTAATCATTCAACAGAACAAGCACAATTGTAGCAAACGGTTATTCGAAAAGCAACCACTTGATGATTATTCTGAAAACTATATGTGGTATTGTTGTAGTAGGTCGTACACATTAACTTAGGATTTTGATATAATGACACGGTATGCATGAGAAGGATAGGTGAACCCATATATGAACAAACAAGAATTAGAGAATCGTCAGAAGAGAATACGGAACTTTTCCATCATCGCCCACATCGACCATGGGAAGTCGACACTCGCTGATCGGATTCTTGAAAAGACCGGTGCGCTCACAGCGCGTGAAATGAAAGAACAGACGCTTGATGCGATGGATCTTGAACGGGAACGCGGGATCACAATCAAGTTGAATGCTGTTAAATTGAACTATACCGCAAAAGATGGCGAAGAGTACATCCTTCACTTGATCGATACACCGGGACACGTCGACTTCACGTACGAAGTGTCACGTTCGCTCGCAGCATGTGAAGGGGCCGTCCTCGTCGTCGATGCGGCTCAAGGGATTGAAGCCCAGACACTCGCGAACGTGTATCTCGCACTCGACAACGACCTCGAAATCATTCCGGTCATCAATAAGATCGATTTGCCATCGGCTGACGTCGAACGCGTTCGTCAAGAAATTGAGGACGTGATCGGGCTTGACGCGAGTGATGCTGTACCGGCTTCTGCCAAGGCAGGGATCGGGATTGAAGAGATCCTCGAGCAAGTCGTCGAACTCGTTCCACCGCCGACAGGTGACCCGTCGGCACCGCTTCAGGCACTGATCTTCGACTCGTATTATGACGCGTATCGCGGCGTCGTCGCCTCGATTCGAATCGTCAACGGTTCGGTCAAAGTCGGGGACAAGGTCCAAATGATGTCGACCGGCAAATCATTCGACGTGACGGACCTTGGCGTCTCGACACCGAAACCGGTCTCGGTCAAGGAGTTGAACGTCGGAGATGTCGGTACGCTATCAGCATCGATCAAGACAGTCGGTGACGTCCGTGTCGGTGATACGATCACGCTCGCGAAAAACCCGTCGACAGAACAGCTCCCGGGTTACCGGAAAATGAACCCGATGGTGTACTGTGGCCTGTACCCGATCGACGCCGCCAAATATAACGATTTGCGTGAAGCGCTCGAACGGCTCCAGTTATCGGATGCGGCCCTTGAATTCGAACCAGAGACGTCACAAGCACTCGGCTTTGGCTTCCGCAGTGGTTTCCTCGGTATGCTTCACATGGAAATCATTCAAGAGCGAATCGAGCGTGAGTTCGGGATCGACTTGATCACGACGGCGCCATCGGTCATCTATCACGTCACGACGACGGCAGGCGAGGTCGTCCATGTTGATAACCCGTCAAAAATGCCGGAACAACAAAAAGTCGAGTCGATTGAAGAGCCTTACGTCAAGGCGGCCATCATGACACCGAACGACTATGTCGGCGCCATCATGGAGCTCTGCCAGAAGAAGCGCGGCAGTTTCATCGATATGCAATATATTGATACGACGCGTGTCAAAATCACGTACGACATCCCGCTCAGTGAAATCGTCTACGACTTCTTCGATCAGTTGAAGTCGAGCACGAAAGGGTATGCATCACTTGATTATGATTTGATTGGGTATCGCCCGTCACGCCTCGTCAAGATGGACATTCTCCTCAACAACGAACTTGTCGATGCCTTGAGCTTCATCGTGCACCGAGATTTCGCTTACGAACGTGGGAAAGTCATCGTCGAGAAATTGAAGGCGCTCATTCCGCGGATGCAGTTCGAAGTGCCGATCCAAGCAGCGGTCGGGACGAAAATCGTGGCCCGCTCGACAATCAAGGCGCTCCGTAAAAATGTCCTCGCCAAGTGTTACGGTGGTGACATCTCACGGAAACGTAAATTACTCGAGAAACAAAAAGAAGGTAAAAAACGCATGAAGATGGTCGGTTCCGTCGAAGTGCCGCAAGAAGCGTTCATGTCCGTCTTGTCGATGGACGAAGAATAAACGGTCGCCCTTATCTCCGGATAAGGGCGATTTTTGTCATTTGGCAGGATTCGGCACGTCATGTACGGAATAGTACCCACTTACAGATAAACAGAGGAGGAGTGAAGTGGCGGTGCCGATTTATAATTTTTCAGCAGGACCGGGTGTCTTGCCGGAACCTGTCTTACGAGAAGTGCAAGCCGAGTTTCTGTCTTATAAACAAGGGGTGTCCATCGTTGAGATGAGTCACCGCTCCCATACGTTCGCGACAATCGTCGAGCAGCTCGAGACGAGACTGCGGCGATTGATGCATATTTCTGACGACTACGCTGTCCTGTTTCTGCAAGGGGGAGCGACGCTTCAATTTTCGATGATACCGATGAATCTTTGCGAATCGGGTCGCTTCGCCTATCTCGACAGCGGAACGTGGTCAAAAAAAGCGATTGCCGATGCGAAGCACTTCGGTGACGTCGTCGTCGCCGGCAGTTCGGCAGCGGTCAATTATCGTGAACTTCCCACATGGCCTGATACGATTTCAGACGTCGACTATCTTCATGTGACGTTGAATAACACGATTGAAGGGACGCGCTATACGGAGTTCCCAGACATGGACGTCCCGCTCGTCGCTGACATCTCGTCGAACATTTTGGCGGAAGCGATCGATGTCAAGCGCTATGGATTGCTTTACGCCGGTGCCCAAAAAAATATCGGACCGGCCGGATTGACGCTCGTCATCATCCGCCGCGATTTGATTGTCGACCGTGAGTTGCCGTCATACCTCGCCTACAGCAAGCACGTCGACACGCTCCTCAACACCCCATCGACGTTTAGCCTATACGTCGCCGAGCGTGTGCTCGCCTGGGTCGAGGCCGAAGGTGGGGTCGAGGAGATGGAAAGTCGTAACGAAATGAAGAGCAAGCTGTTATATGACGCATTGGATACGTCATCATTGTTTCATGCACTCGTTTCCGGAAAGGAGCGGTCGCTGACGAACATCCCGTTCACGTCCGGGAATGACACGACGGATGAAGCGTTCCGACAGTTCGCCGAGACGCGCGGGTTGATTGAACTCGGGGGACATCGATCGGTCGGAGGTCTTCGTGCGAGCCTTTATAACGCCATGCCACTCGAAGGCGTGAACCGTCTCATCGACATGATGCATGAGTTTGAACAGGAGGGACAAGATGTTTCATATAAAAACGTATAACCAAATTGCCAAGGACGGACTAAGACGTTTCGAACCAAGCGAATATGCCGTCAATGACGCGGAGCAAGCCGACGCCTGGGTCATTCGGAGTCATGACGTTCACGACGCGGACATCCCGCCTTACTTATTGGCCATCGCCCGGGCCGGCGCCGGCGTGAACAACATCCCGCTCGAACGACTGGCGCGTCAGGGGGTCGTCGTCTTCCATACGCCGGGCGCGAACGCTAACGCCGTCAAGGAACTCGTGCTCGCCAGCATGTTGCTATCGGTTCGACCGATTTTAGAAGGGGCGAACTGGGTCAATACTCATGTATTTTCCGATCAGGCGTCGCTCGAGCAGGCGATGGAAGACGAGAAACGGCGCTTCGTCGGTTCTGAGCTAAGGGGCAAACGAGTCGGGATTGTCGGTCTCGGTGCGATCGGCGCGTCGCTCGCGAACGATTTGCTCCACCTCGGCATCGATGTCATCGGCTATGACCCGCATTTATCGGTCGACGCCGCATGGAATATTTCGCAACAAGTGAAGCGGGCCAAGCAGTTGAGCGAATTGCTCGCCGACGTCGATCTCCTGTCGATTCATATGCCATTAACCGACGATACGCGCCACATGATTGACGCGACGTGGTTCAACCAAATGAAACCGGGCGTCACCATCTTGAATTTTGCCCGCGGTGAACTGGTGAACGATTCTGATTTGCTCGAGGCGCTCGATGAGAACGTCGCGACGTATATCACCGACTTCCCAAAGCAGGCGCTATTCGGTCATCCTCAAGTCGTCGCCTTCCCACATCTCGGAGCGTCGACGCACGAGTCTGAGGTGAACTGTGCGATTCAAGCCGTCGATACGCTCAAACTGTACTTAGAGACCGGTAACATTCGTAACTCGGCCAATTTCCCGAACACAGAACTCCCGTTTGTCGGGAAGCGACGTTTGGCGGTACTCCATTTGAACGTCCCGAACATGGTCGGTCAAATCGCGAGCCGGCTCGCCGAGAACGGCATCAATATCGATAATATGGTCAACCGGAGCCGTAACGATGTGGCCTATACATTGATTGACATCGATAATCATAAACATGAGACACTATCCGTGCACACCCTATATGACATCGAGGGCGTCATGCGCGTCCGCGAATTTTAAGGAGGAATGACCATGGTCGTATTCAAACCGTTTGCCCCATATATGCCAAAACACCCTGAGGCGGTCGCCGCCGACCCGTACGATATCGTCAGTGTCGAACAGGCACGTCAGGACGTCGAACAGCGTCCCGACTCGTTCCTTGCGGTCGATAAACCCGAACTGTTCACGGCGGATATGTCGCTCGAGGCGTGGGGACGCCGGGCCCGTCATGAGCTCGAACGGCTTTATGAGAGCGAGTTGACCGAGCGGACCCACGGATTTTACGTGTACCGTCTCACCGATCACGGACATGTTCAGACCGGACTCGTCGCGACGTTCTCAGTCGCCGATTATGAGGCAGGTCGGATCAAAATTCATGAACACACACGTGAGGTGAAAGAGCGTGAACGGGTCGAGCACGTATCGGCGACGAAAGCGCACACGGGTCCCATTTTGATGAGTCACGCCCCGGCCGAAGGGTTACGCCGCATTTTGCACGACGCGACGACAGGAGAGGCGTTGTTCGCCTTTAAGGACAGCCAAGGTGTGCTTCATGAAGGCTTTGCCGTTCCATCCAAGCATCAGGCGCGCGTCATCATGATCGGGGCCAGCATTCCGGCCATCTATATCGCCGACGGGCATCACCGGGCTAAAGCCGCTGCCGTCGTCGCCCGGAGTCCGATTCATGAAGGGGAATCGAAACAAGAGCGGGACCACTTTCTCGGCGTCTTGTTCCCGAGCGATGAGCTGACAATTTTGCCGTACCATCGCATCCTGAACGATGTGGCGCCAGAAGAAGTCAGAGCGTTGCTTGACGGTTTGACGTTCTCATATGAGATCGAATCGGTGCCTGCCTTACACGTCCCGAACGAGCGGGGCACGTTCGGTTTGTCTTACCGAGGCGAACACCACGTGCTCAAAAAACGGCAAGTGACAGCGGCGCTCGATGTCGCGACGTTGCAACGCGATGTGCTCGAGCCGTATTTCCATGTCAAAGACGTACGGACGGACAAACGAATCGATTTCATCGGCGGCAAGGATGCCCCGGCGCGCCTCGCCGACTTGGCTGAACGTGATGACGTCGTCGTGTTGACGTGCCACGCCACGGCGATGGAAGAACTGATGCGTGTCGCCGATGAGAGCGGTCAAATGCCGCCAAAATCGACATGGTTCGAACCGAAATTGAAGAGCGGTCTGTTCATTCATCGGTTCGATTGAACGTGCAGAGTGGCGTCACGGCGTGAAAAGCGTTATAAATGGAAGAGAAGAAAGGGGTGGCCGCCATGGCTAAAGCCGTATATCTTCACATTCCATTTTGTGAACATATTTGTTATTACTGCGATTTCAACAAGGTGTTCTTAAAGAACCAACCGGTTGATGACTATTTAGATGCACTTGAACGGGAAATCAAACTCTCGCTCGAACAATACCCGACCGATACGATCGAGACGATTTTTATCGGCGGCGGGACACCGACGGCGCTCAATGAGGCGCAGATGAAACGACTTATGGATATGGTCGCGCATCATCTGCTCCCGCTTGCGTCCCCGAATTTAGAATACTCGGTCGAGGCGAATCCGAACTTCGTCAGTGCGGAAAAACTCGACACGATGAAACAAGGAGGGGTCAACCGCGTCAGTTTCGGCGTCCAGACGTTCGATGACGGCGGACTCGAGCGCATCGGCCGGACACACCGAGCTGATGACGTGTTCGCGACCGTGACGGAGGCCGCGAAGCGATTCGACAACATCTCGATCGACTTGATGTTCGGCTTGCCGGAACAGACGCTCGAGCAAATCGAGCGCGACCTCGATTTGGCGTTCCAGCTTCCGATTCAACACGTGTCTTCCTATTCGCTCATTCTCGAGCCGCATACCGTGTTCGCGATTCAGGAGCGAAAAGGGAAGCTGCGCCTTCCGGGTGAAGACATCGAAGTCGCGATGTATTTAAAAGTGATGGAGACGCTCGAACGGCGTGGCTTGAAACAGTATGAGATTTCAAACTATAGCCTCGAAGGACGGGAGAGCCGTCACAACCAAGTGTACTGGCGCAATGAAGAGTATTATGGCTTCGGCGCCGGCGCGCACAGTTATTTGAACGGTGAACGTCGGGCGAATATCGCCCCGATTCCGCACTATATTAAAGCGGAAGGGTTGCCGGTGCGCAATACGACGACGCTAGAGACGTTCGAGAAGATGGAAGAGGAACTGTTCCTCGGACTCCGGATGCGTCAAGGTGTGTCGTTTGCGACGTTCGAGTCGAAGTATGGTGTGTCGATGCGTTCAGTATTCGGGCACGTCTTGTCGGAACTCGAAGCCAAACGGTTGATCGAGACGACGGAGACGCACGTCCGCTTGACCGAGTCAGGGCTACCGCTCGCCAACGAGGCGTTCGCCGCCTTCATCGGCGAGGCACGAGTGAGCGACTCATCCGAACAGGCATCGATGTCATAAACAGAAGGGCGGACCCGAGATGGGTCCGCCCTTGTTTTGGTTATAAGACTAAGTCGCGGTAAATCGGCATGAGCCGGCTGAACGTGTCCTCGACGAGCGCGAGGAACGCGGCTTCGTTTTGGAGGATTGACGCATCGGCCGGAAGTTGACGGCCAATCAAGAAGTCCGCTTTCTTCACGGTCGCGAATCGTTCCGTTATCGTCTCGATTGACTCACGCGACGTGTCCTCGATTAAGAATGCGTCTTTTTTCATATGGTCTCCGGCGACGTGGAAGTCGGGGAAGTCCGATTTGAAGTCGATTGTCATGAGTCGTTTGCCGATGGCTTCTTTGTTCGGCATCTCATAGATGAAGGCGAGCCAGATAAAGACGCGATCATCGAACAGGCCGACTTGAAAATGGGGATGTTTTTTATAGCCACGTTTATCATGGCAGATGGCCATCCACGTATCTTTCGGTGGATTGACCGTCCGACGTGCATGCTTGGCGACGTGCAGATAGAGCGGGACGCCGACATCGGCTTCAAGCTGAGGACCGACCTCGTCGTAGATGCGATGGAATAGCGGCTGGATCTCAGAGCGAATCCCTGTCATGCGGGCATCGAGTCCGTCTTGCGTGAATACGTTAAATTGTTGTGTTGTAAACATCTAATCACCTCAATTCGTATCATACCGAAACTTGAAGAAACATGCATACTGGAAGGCTCTATGTGACTGGAAAAAATGATGCGAATGAATTGACAAATATGGAGAACATGATAATATTTGAAGTGTGATTAGCACTCAGTAAATATGAGTGCTAATAAAGCGAGGCCAATCCTTCAGAGAGGAGTGATGTTGTGCTGACAGAGAGACAATTGCTCATTTTACGAGCGATCATTGATGATTATATCCAAACGGCCCAACCCGTCGGTTCTCGAACGTTATCGAAACGGGATGACTTGTCATTCAGTTCGGCGACGATTCGAAACGATATGGCCGATTTAGAAGATTTGGGTTTGATTGAGAAGCCGCATACGTCGGCCGGACGAATCCCGTCTGAAATCGGCTATCGTTATTATGTCGACCACCTCGTCGAGACGAAAATCATCGACGAGCGGGAGACGTATCACCTCGGCGAACGACTGCGTGCCTCGGCTCAAGAGTCGGAAGTGCTCATCCGTCAAGCCGCTGACCTACTCTCTGATTTGACCAATTATACGACGGTGGCACTCGGTCCGAACAGTCAAATGAATCGACTGGCCCGGATCGATTTGATGCCGCTTGACGAACGGCGAGGTGTCGTCTTGATCGTGACCGATCAAGGCCATGTCGAACATCGGACGGTCGTGTTCGAATCCCCGATGGCGCCGGACCTGGTCGAACAGACGATCCGCTTCTTGAATGACCGTCTGAAAGGAACTCCACTCGGTCAGCTGAAGTTCCGGATCGGAGAAGAAGTATCCAACCTTCGACTCGCGCATCAGGAACAATTTGAGTTCATGATGCAACTCATTCAATCGACCGTCGGCGTCCAACATCCTGCTTCGCTTTACCTAGGCGGGAAGAAGAATATCTTCAACCAACCTGAGTTTCAGACGCTTGATACGCTGCGTCCGTTCCTTGAATGGATTGATGAACAGGAGCGGTTGACCGACTGGCTCGAATCGTTGCCAAACCGCGAGATTTATGTGAGCATTGGAAGCGAGAATGGCATCGTCGCGCTTCAAAATTGTAGCGTCATCACGTCCGATTATACACTCGACGGTCAGACGTTCGGCACGATTGCGATGATCGGACCGACCCGGATGGATTATCGACACGGGGTTCAGATGATGGGACAAATCATTGAGGCGCTCAGGCGAACGAAATTAGAAGAGTGATGGAAAGGAGCCTCATTATGACAACTGACAAACAAAATGGGCCAGAGCCAGAAGAAGTGCTCGAAGAAAAAGATTTTGATCCGAAACAGACGGAGACTGTCGAAGCTGAAGAGGTTTCAAATGTTGAGTTTGTGGAAGAAACTTCTGAGGGGACGGATTTACAAAAAGAAATCGACGCGCTCAAAGCGAGCGAGCTTCGCATCCGTGCGGATTTTGACAACTTCCGACGCCGCACGAACGAAGAGAACGCGAAACGCGTGAAATTCGCTTCACAGACGGTCGTCGAGAAATTGATTCCACTCATCGATAACTTTGAGCGTGCGCTCCAAGTCGAAGCGACTTCGGACGACGCCAAACAGATTCAAGCCGGCGTTGACATGATTCACCGTCAGTTGCTCGACGTCTTGAACGGTGAGAATGTCGAAGTGATTGAAGCGGTCGGACAGCCGTTCGACCCGAACTATCATCAAGCGGTCATGCAAGAGCCGAGTGATGAGTTCGAATCGGGAATCGTGACGATGGAGCTTCAAAAAGGGTACACGATGCACGGACGTGTCATTCGTCCGAGCATGGTAAAAGTCTCAGAATAACATTACTTAATTAGATGGAGGAATAGACAATGGGTAAAATTATCGGAATTGACTTAGGTACAACGAACTCATGTGTGGCAGTGATGGAAGGTGGCGAAGCGGTCGTCATCTCGAACGCGGAAGGGAACCGTACGACACCATCTGTCGTCGCCTTCAAAGGGGAAGAACGTCAAGTTGGTGAAGTCGCGAAACGTCAAGCGATCACAAACCCGAACACAATCCAATCGATCAAACGTCACATGGGTACGGCTCATACTGTAGAAGTCGATGACAAGAAATTCACACCACAAGAGATTTCAGCGATCATCTTACAGAAATTGAAAAAAGATGCGGAAGACTACCTCGGCGAGTCAGTGACAGAAGCGGTCATCACCGTTCCTGCTTACTTTAACGACGCAGAGCGTCAAGCGACGAAAGACGCAGGGAAAATCGCTGGACTTGATGTCAAACGAATCATCAACGAGCCGACAGCGGCAGCACTCGCTTACGGTCTTGACAAAGGTGAAGACCACACCATCTTGATCTATGACCTTGGTGGCGGTACGTTCGACGTGTCGATCCTCGAACTTGGCGATGGTGTCTTCGAAGTTGTGGCAACTGCAGGGGACAACCGTCTCGGTGGTGACGACTTTGACCAAAAAGTCATCGACTACCTCGTATCTGAATTCAAAAAAGAGAACGGCATCGACCTCGGACAAGACAAGATGGCGCTCCAACGTCTAAAAGATGCAGCTGAAAAAGCGAAGAAAGACCTTTCAGGCGTGACAAGCGCACACATCAGCCTTCCGTTCATCACGGCCGGAGCTGCTGGTCCGCTTCACCTTGAAACGACACTCACGCGTGCAAAATTTGATGAATTGACAGCCGACCTTGTCGAGCGCACGATGGAGCCGACACGCCGCGCCTTGAAAGATTCTGGTCTTACACCATCTGACCTCGATAAAATCATTCTCGTCGGTGGTTCGACACGTATCCCTGCGGTCCAAAAAGCGATTCACGACTTCACGAAAAAAGAGCCGTTTAAAGGTGTCAACCCGGATGAAGTTGTTGCCCTCGGTGCAGCCATCCAAGGTGGCGTCCTTGCTGGTGACGTCAAAGACGTCGTCCTCCTCGACGTGACTCCGCTTTCACTCGGTATCGAGACGATGGGCGGTGTGATGACGAAGTTGATCGACCGCAACACGACGATCCCGACATCGAAATCACAAGTCTTCTCGACAGCAGCTGACAACCAGCCAGCCGTAGACATTCACGTCCTCCAAGGGGAGCGTCCAATGGCACCGGACAACAAGACGCTTGGCCGCTTCCAATTGACGGACATCCCGCCGGCACCACGCGGTGTGCCGCAAATCGAAGTCAAGTTCGATATCGATGCGAACGGTATCGTTCACGTATCGGCGAAAGACCTCGGCACGAACAAAGAGCAGTCGATCACGATCCAATCGTCTTCAGGTATCGATGAGTCTGAAATCGAGCGCATGGTAAAAGAAGCGGAAGCGAACGCAGAAGCGGACAAACAGCGTAAAGAAGAAGCCGAGCTCCGCAACGAGACGGACCAGCTCGTCTTCGCGACAGATAAAGCGATCAAAGACCTGGGCGACAAAGTCGACGCGGCGGACAAAGAGCGTGCTGAAGCGGCGAAAGAAAAAGCCAAATCAGCACTCGAAGGCACAGACCTCGAAGCAATCCGTACGGCGAAAGACGAATTGTCAAACGTCGTTCAAGAATTGACGCAAAAAGTATATGCGAACATGGCTGAAGAGCAAGGTGCTGAAGGTGCCGAGACACAGACGGAAGCGAAAGACGACAATGTCGTCGACGCGGAGTTTGAAGACCTCGACGATCGTAAATAAGGCAACCGATAGATGGGAGAGCGCCAAAGCAGGTTTCTGCTTTGGCTCTTTCCATGTTAAGGTAGATTCGGTAGAATCTTAGTTTAGACAGTGTAGAGGAGAGAGTAACGTGGCGAAACGAGATTATTATGAAGTGCTTGGCCTAGATAAATCGGCCTCGGCACAAGATATCAAGCGGGCATATCGGAAGCTCGCACGACAATATCACCCAGACATTAACCAAGAGCCGGATGCGGCCGATAAATTCAAAGAGCTCGGAGAAGCGTATGAAGTGCTGTCAGACGAGCAGAAACGGGCCCAGTATGACCGTTTCGGTTTTGAAGGAGCCAGCCAGTTCGGTGGCGGTGGCGACTTCCAAGGAGGCTTCGGTGACATCTTTGACATGTTCTTCGGTGGCGGCGGACGTCGTCAAGACCCGAACGCCCCACGTCGCGGTGAAGATTATCAATACGTCGTCGATCTCGATTTCATGGAGAGCGTGACCGGTAAGACGGAAACGATCGATCTCGAGATCGAAGTCGAATGTGACACGTGCATGGGCAACGGCGCCAAACCAGGCACGAAACCAGAGACGTGCGGCCGTTGTGGTGGCAGTGGTGTCGAGACGGTCGAACAGAACACGATTCTCGGGCGGATGGTCAATCAACGGACATGTAGCCAATGTCACGGTAGCGGCAAGACGATTAAAGAAAAATGTGAGACGTGCCATGGTTCTGGCCACGTCAAGAAACAGAAGCAAGTCGAAGTCAAGATTCCAGCCGGGATTGACAACGGCCAACAGATTCGTCTCTCCGGCAAAGGCGGCCCAGGTTATAACGGCGGGCCAGCTGGAGACCTATATATCGTCGTCCGCGTCCGGGCCCACGAGATCTTTGAGCGGGTCGACCAGCACATCACGATGGAGATGCCGGTCACGTACGCACAAGCCGCACTTGGTGCCGAGCTAGAGGTTCCGACCGTCCATGGCAAGGTGAGCTTGAAAGTACCGGCCGGCACACAGACCGGATCGAAATTCCGATTGCGCGGCAAAGGGATGCCGAGCGTACGCGGCGGCGGCAATGGCGACCAGTACGTCAATATCGTCGTCATGACACCGACGAACATGACCGACCGTCAAAAAGAGTTGCTCCGTGAGTTCGAGGAGATCAGCGGAGAAGCAGGCGTCGAAGAACAGCACGGCCTGTTCCAAAAGATGAAGAAGTTTTTTAGCCAGTAAAAGGAGCGTGTTCAAACGATGAAATGGTCTGAAATTTGTGTCCACACGACACAGCAGGCAGTCGAAGCCGTATCGAATTTATTACATGAAGTGGGGGCACAAGGGGTCGTCATCGAGGATGTTGAGGATTACGACCAGATGATGGCCGAAGACCATTTCGGAGAGATTTGGGACGTTTCCGGACGTGAATCGTATCCGACGTCAGGCGTCTACGTGAAAGCGTACGTCCCGGCGTCTGGTGATTTCCAAGACACCCTTGCCGCGTTCAAAAAAGAAGTGGAAGGGTTGCGTCATATGCTCGATATCGGCACCGGTGACGTGACTGTCGTCGAGATGGATGAAGAGGACTGGGCCCATTCGTGGAAACAGTACTACAAGCCCGTCAAAATCTCACAACATCTCACGATTGTCCCGCTCTGGGAAGATTATGAGCCGCAACCTGAGGAGAACGTCATCTTGCTCGATCCGGGCATGGCGTTCGGCACAGGGACGCATCCGACGACGATGCTCTGCATCCAAGCAATCGAGAACTATATTCAGCCGGGTGACCGGTTGATTGATGTCGGTACCGGGTCAGGTGTGCTCGCTATCGCTGCGGCGAAACTTGGGGCAAAACGCATCGAAGCGCTTGATTTAGATGCGGTCGCCGTCGAATCAGCACGTCAAAACGTCGAGACGAACGATGTCCAGGACGTCGTCGATGTGAAGACGGGAGATTTGTTGAAAGGGATGACGGGTGAGTACGATCTCGTCGTCGCCAACATTTTGGCCGACGTCATCATGCTCTTCATCGATGACGCTTACGCACGCGTCAAGCCAGGCGGGTACTTCATCACGTCGGGCATCATCGGACAGAAGCGGGCCGAAGTGACGGAAGCGCTCAAGGCGTCCGGGTTCGCGATTGAAGAGACAAGGGTCATGGAAGACTGGGTCGCGATCATCGCGAAGAAAGGGTAAGCCATGCAACGTTACTTTTTACCGCGTGAATCTTTTGTCAATGACACGGTAACGTTACCGGCCAACGTCGTCCATCATATCGGGACAGTGCTCCGGGAGACTCCAGGTTATCGCATGGTGCTCTTAGACGGGACCGGTCTTGAATATGAGGCCGAGGTCATGATGCTCGAGAAGAAGACGGGGACGGCTCGTGTTCTCGAACGTCGTCAAGCGACGACCGAACTGCCGATCGACGTGACGCTCGCCTATGCGCTCCCGAAAGGGGATAAAGTCGAACTCGTCGCCCAAAAAGGGACCGAGCTCGGCATGCATCA
Organism: Exiguobacterium sp. SL-9; assembly: GCF_004336985.1. Taxonomy (GTDB): domain Bacteria; phylum Bacillota; class Bacilli; order Exiguobacteriales; family Exiguobacteriaceae; genus Exiguobacterium. The sequence goes on along the minus strand of NZ_SJUO01000002.1, from coordinate 248,827 downwards.
CTTTTGGGTGTTCGAGTCGAAGCGTTCGGTCGCCAAATGGGACACCAAAAAAGCACTGAAAAAAATTGAACGACTCCAGAAAATCATGCAGGAAGCGGCTGAACAGTCTTACCGTGCCGTCGTTCCGATGTGTCAACATATCACACCTCGGGAACTGGCGGACCGGATCGATGCGTTCGATGCCGTCGTCATCGCGTATGAGGAAGAAGCGAAACAAGGGGAGAAGGCCGCGTTTGCGACCGTACTGCAAGCACTTCAACCCGGATCCAAATTACTCCTCATCGTCGGGCCAGAAGGCGGCTTTGATGATCAGGAAGTGAACGAGTGGACCGAACGGGGGGCCAAGCCTTGTGCGTTCGGACCACGCATCTTGCGTTCTGAGACGGCTCCACTCTATGCGCTCGCAGCCGTATCCTATGCGCTCGAATTGAATTAACACATCAAACGGCTCTCGCGGATGCGGGAGCCGTTTTTTTATCTAGCAAAAACAGGCTCGCGATTTGGGCGCGAGCCTGTCGGGTTCATTATTTGACGAGTGTGATCGTCTTCGTCGTCACGTTGCCGGCGAGGTCAGTCACCTCGAACGTGAACGTGTTCTCACCTGACGTCACAGGAAGCGTGACCGTCTGTGTTTTTGCGAATGAACGCATCTCATACGGTGCTTTCAGCGCTTGGCTGAATTTCAAATCACCGTTGACGACGAGCTTCACTTCGTCGAAGTTGTCTTTCACCGTCACAGCGACGTCGACCGACGTTTGTTTTTTACCGATCTTCTTCGGTAGTTTTCCGAGTTCAATCACGGCTGGTGTCGTATCTACGAAAATCGCACGTTGGAAGTTGGCGACGTTTCCGGCCGCATCCTCGGCGACAAACCGTAACTTATGGACACCGTCCGCGAACGTCCGCGTCGTGTTGAAGACGTGTTCTTTCTTCGCATCGTCCCATGTGAGTGGCACGTCAACACCGTCGACTTGGAACGATTGGATCGCCGAGGCGTCTTGAATCGTTCCAGCGACCGGGACGACCGATGTCGCGTATGGCGTCAAAGCGAGTGGGGCGTTCACGAACACGCCCGGCTTATCCGCGTCTGTCGAGTAAGCGACCGTCTTCGTCGTGCTGTTACCGGCGTGGTCTGTGACACGAACGCTGACTTGATCGGCGTCGCTGACGCCTGTGAATGTGTAGGCCTTGCCGTCCGCTTGCTTGGCGACGGATTTGCCGTTCAAGAAATATTCGACCGAATGGATTCCTGAGAATTCATCTTTCGCTTGGACCGCCAAGCTGTCCCCTTGCCATTTCGTCGTGAACGTCGGGTCCGTGTAATCGACTTTGACCGGGAAACGTAGCGTCTGGGCTTGTTTCTTCATGTAGTCGATACTTCCTTCAATCTCATAGAAGTACTTGCCGGCCGGGGCCGGTTTGCCGTTCAACTGGCCATCCCATGTGTAAGCAGCCGAGTAGTAGTAAGGGGTGTTGGCACCGCCGTCAAAGTAGTTTTTACGGAGCTCTTCGTCTTGGAACAGCGTCCGGACGACATTGCCCGACTCGTCGACGATGCGGTATTTGACGTCTTTGGCGTTACGGAGCAACGAGAACACCGGTACGGCGACATCTTTTGAGCCATCTTTGTCTGGTGAGAAGGCGATGGCATCGGCAGAGACTGATTGGTCGAGGTTCGAACCGAGATAATTCCCTGTCTGATCGACCATACCTGCCACTTCGTAGAATGAGCCATCTTCATAGATGGACGCATCGAAGATTGGCGCCTTGCCCCAGTCTCCTTCGAAACCGACGAACGGCACGACGAGTGACGGGTTGCCCTCAGGACCGTTGACGTCCGTCAAACGGACGAATCCGTCGACGAAGTATCCGTTCTCAAAGACGTCTTTCGCCGGCACAAGGCCGTCGAGCGTTTTTGGATTGAGCACTTTTGCTTTTGAGACGTCGAGGGCGACTTTAAGCTCTACTTTTGCGTTCGGTTTTACTTTGACCGTACGAACTTTCTTGCCGTTGACCGTCACTTTGGCATTCTCAAGCGCTTGTGCTTCCATCGCGTTCTGGACGAGGCCGGCCGTCTTTTCGATGGCGAGGTCGGTCTGGAGTGACGAGGACACGTTATACGACACGGCTTTATCCGACAAGTTCTCGACGACAAGCGTGAACGTCGCCTTGCTGCGGTTCAATTCCTTGAGCGCGACTTTCGCTTCTTTCGTCTTCTTCTCGTACGCGATCGCCGGTGTCGAGACGGCAGCATGCAATTGCATCAAACCAGCGCCTCCGCGGCGTGGCGTGTACGGCAAGTTCTGTTTCAACTGTTTGTTGAGCGGTCCGATATCCTTGACAGCTTTTGACGTGTTGATGAGCAAGTTTTTCGCCATCGTGACACGTGCTGTGCCCGTCAAATTGAAGTCGCGGTCAACGCGCTCGAGGACGAGGGCGGCTCCGCCGGCAACGTGTGGGGCGGCCATCGATGTACCGCTCATCAAGCCGTATTGGTTATCGTTCAACGTCGAGAAGATTTGACCGCCTGGTGCCGAGATTTCCGGCTTGAAGTCGAGGTTTGGCGTCATGCCCCACGATGTGAAGTTCGAAAGTTGACCGGCCGCGCCGTTGACGACGCTGAGGCGATCGCCGGCAAAGCCGATCGTCATCTGTTCACCAGCGAGGAGGCGTTGTTGCAACGTGTTCCCGTCTTTGATACTGAGCGAGGCCATCGGGATTTTCGGGTTCGACAGCGCCATGCTCACATAATCGCCGTGCCCGACGGCGCCGCGAATGATGACACCGGCCGCGCCATTCGCTTCGGCCGTCTGCTGGATGTTCGAGTAGAAGTAACTGCCGTCACGGACCGCGAGGACGATTTTTCCTTTGACGTCTTTACCGACGTATTGGCTCGGTTGGCCGTCGCCGACGTAAACGAGGTCATAGTTACCTTGTGTGAAGGCCGGACCGTCTTGTTTTTTCCAACCGATTTTGTCCGTAGCGTCACCTGACTTGATGGAGAACGCGTCCAATTGGATTTGATCGTTTTCAAGTGAAGCGACTGATGTCGACGCTGAGCTGACACTTGGGGCACCGACGACGCCTGTGTCCGGGTTATCGGCGTACGGAAGGTCATACCCGTTCCCGAAGTAAGCCGAGTTTCCAGCCGAGATTGACATGAAAACACCGTTATCGACGGCACGTTGGACGGCTTGTTGTTCCGGTGAGTCGGCATCGACAAATCCGGCCGTTGAGCCGAGACTCATGTTGATGACGTCCGCATCGAGCTTAATGGCGTCATCAATCGCTTTGATGTAGATATCCCCATATGTCGAAGCATAGTTTGGATCGTTACTGAATACTTTGAGGCCGAGCACTTGCGCCTCAGGGGCGACACCTTTCAAACCGCCGGCCGCTTCATCACCGTTGGCAGCGACCGTACCCGATACGTGCATGCCGTGCATCGAGGCACCAGGTGAATCGTCACGGATATCATCGTTCTCATCATAATAGTTATACGCGTATGGGACTTTTTCATTTATGTAAGCTCCAGGCATGCCGAACGTACTGACCGCCGTCTCGACTTCTGTTTGAGATAATTCGGCTTTTGAGTCATCTGTGAGACGGAAGTCGCGGTGATCGGCATCGACACCTGTATCGATGACAGCGACGATTGTTCCTTCACCTGTGAAACCGTAATCGCCCCACGTCTGTTGTGATTGAACCATGCCATTACTCGTCACCATGTCGGGTTTCACTTCTGGACGTTCGTATTCGTTGACGACATGAACACTTGCGACTTCAGGCAACGCCTCGACTTTTTTGACATCGTTCGCTGTGAGCATCGTACTGAAACCGTTGAAGACGGTCGTGAATTCTTCGAGCGTCACGGCCTTGACTCCCTTTTTCGAGATGGCAGCTTTTGCTTTCTTCTGTTCGGCCTTGACGAGTTTTTGAGCACCGTCTTTTTCGGTCTTCGTCAACTCATTGAACTTCTTACCTTTCTTTTTCGCTTGCTCGATTGCCGGGGCACCCACGAGTTCAACGACGACACGTAATTTCTCATGCTTGTCGGTCGAGCTCACGCTCTGTTTGACGGATGGCTTGGCCAAGACCGGTTCTGCACTGAGGCCGAGCAAGCCAGGGGTCAATGCGAGGCAAGTCGCGAGGGAGACGTTCAAATAAAATTTTGGTTGTGGCAATTTAGTATCCTCCAATCGTTTTTTAAAAAAATAAATCCATTTGTGGAAAATGATAGCGGATAAACGATGGAAATACCTTTTATTTTTTAAACGTAAGGGTAATGAATTTGCACAAATTAAAAGATTCTGACAATTACTTTGGACCTATATGCCTAGATTGGTGGATAGGTCTTTTTTCATTTTTACGATCTTGCAGGGCGAAAAAATAAATCAGGTAATTGAAGCGAACAATATACTTGAGATTTTTGCTAGAAGTTGATACAGTCTGTAGTAGATAAATCATATAAAACTTATCGATATAGTCGGAATAAAATGATGAGGTGACAGCATGGGATTACAATTCATGGACATATTTAAAGAATGGGCGTCGGATTATGACGCGACTGTGACCGGACACGATGAACAGTATCGCGAAGTGTTCGCCGGATATGAGACGATGCTCAGCGAGGTCGTCGACCAGTTAGAAGGCCGGGTCATGGAGTTCGGGAGTGGAACGGGAAACTTGAGTGCGAAAATTTTGGAGCGTCACGAATTGATTCCAGTCGAACCGTCTCCAGAAATGCGGGCCATCGCAGCCGAGAAATTACAGCTCGATATCGTCGATGGTGATTTCCTCAACTATCCGACGGATCAATCGATTGATACGATTGTGTCGTCCTATGCATTCCACCATTTAACGGATGATGAGAAACGAACGGCGATTCGAAGTTACGTCGAACGTCTCGACGCACCGCGGTTCGTCTTGCTTGATACGATGTTCGCCTCGCAATCGGCGAAACGGGACATCTTGGACTGGGCCGAAACGAACGGCTATACCGACTTACTAGAGGATTTGAATCGAGAGTTTTATCCATATACTCAAACGATTCAAGCGATGCTCGAAGCAAACGGCTATACCGTTACCCTTACACAAAAGAATAAATTCGTCTGGCTCGTCGTGGCCACAAAACAATCAGGAGGAACTCAATCATGAAAAGCTATAAAGTCGAAAGCTTTAATTTAGACCATACAAAAGTACAAGCGCCTTACGTCCGTTTAGCCGGAGTGAAGAAAGGGACAGCCGATACGATTTATAAATATGACATTCGCTTCATTCAACCGAACGAAGGGCTTATGCCGATGCGCGCCGTCCATTCGCTCGAGCACTTGATTGCCGAGAACAGCCGCAGCCACTCGAATCAAATCATCGACGTATCGCCGATGGGTTGCCAGACAGGCTTCTATTGGACGATGTTGAACGATGGAGATTACGAAGCGATGCTCGACCTCGTCGAAGCGACACTCCGTGACGCAGCAAACGCGACGGAATTGCCGGCACAAAACCCGATTCAGTGCGGAAGCGCGAACCATCATGATTTCGAGGGCGCGAAGAAGCTTGCGGCCGATATGCTTGCCAAGCGCGACGAATGGCACATCATCTTCAAGGACGAAGCGTAAATGATTGTCCAAAGCGTCTATGAATTGATTGGTGAGACGCCTCTGCTTGAGTTACGGACGTTGCCTGTACCTGCGGGCGTCAAAGTATACGGCAAGCTCGAGATGATGAATCCGGGCGGTAGCGTCAAAGATCGTCTCGGTTTGCAGTTGATTGAACGGGCGCTTGAACGCGGACAACTCGAACCAGGCGGAACGGTCGTCGAACCGACGGCCGGGAATACGGGAATCGGGCTCGCACTCGCCTGTCAACGTCATGGCATCAATTTGATGACCGTCACCCCGGAGAAGTTCAGTCAAGAGAAGCAAGCGCTTATGGCGCTTCTCGGGGCGACCGTCGTCAACACGCCGACCGAACTCGGGATGAAAGGCGCCATCGCACGGGCGAAAGAACTCGCCATCGAACATGACGCCTATGTGCCGGAACAGTTCTCGAACCCGGACAACCCTGACGCGTACGTCGACACGCTCGCTCTTGAGCTTCAAGCCGACCTTCCCCACATCGATGTGTTCGTCGCCGGGGCTGGATCAGGCGGCACGTTCACGGGTGTCGCGAGCAAATTGCGGCCGAACGGGACGAAGACGATCGTCGTCGAGCCGGAAGGATCGATTTTAAACGGGGGAGCTCCTGGTCCCCATAAGACAGAAGGAATTGGGGTCGAGGCGTGGCCGACATTCTTGCCGCACGACCTCGTCGACGGAATCTATACGATTACGGACGAAGAGGCGTTCTATTATGTCGCCCATCTCGCTAAACAAGAAGGCTTGCTCGTCGGAAGTTCATCCGGAGCGGCCATCGCGGCATGTGTTCAAGAAGCGGCGAAGATGACGGAAGGTGTCATCGTCACGATTTTACCGGACAGCGTCGAACGGTATTTAAGTCAAGGAATAGTCAAGGAGGCAGAATATGCGTACAAAAACAGCACTCATTCATGGCGGTAAAACGACGGATCCGTTAACGGGAGCCGTCACGCCACCGATTTATCAGACGAGCACGTACAAGCAAGACGGAATCGGTAATCTCCGGGAAGGGTATGAATATTCGCGGACGGCGAACCCTACTCGTACGGCACTCGAAACACTGATTGCCGATATCGAGGGCGGTGCTCGCGGATTTGCGTTCGGCTCTGGAATGGCAGCCATCTCAACGATCTTGATGTTAATGAAATCAGGGGACCACGTCATCGTCGGTTCTGATGTATATGGAGGAACGTACCGTGTATTCAATCGAGTATTTCAATCACTTGGCTTGGAGGCATCTTTTGTCGATACGGCCGATGCGCAAGCGGTCCGTGAAGCGCTCCAACCGAACACAAAAATGATTTACGTCGAGACACCGACGAACCCGCTCTTGAACGTCACAGACATGCGTCTCATCCGCGCTATCGCCGATGAAGCGAACGTCCTGTTCGTCGTCGACAACACGTTTATGACACCTTATTTCCAAAACCCGATTGAATTGGGAGCGGATTATGTACTGCATAGCGCCACGAAATATCTTGGCGGTCATAGCGATGTCGTCGCCGGTCTCGTCGTCGCGCGCACGGAAGAGCTTGGGGAGCGTTTGGCGTTCCTTCAAAACTCTGTCGGCGCGGTCCTTGGACCACAAGACAGTTTCCTTGTCGTCCGTGGGATCAAGACGCTCGCGGTCCGTATGGAAGAGATCGAGTCAAATGCGCTCGCGCTCGTCGACTACTTGACGAAGCACGAAGCCGTCAGCCGTGTCCTGCATCCGAGTGTCGGCAGCGAAGAAGCGAAGCGGGTCCACTTGTCGCAGGCGCGCGGTTTCGGCGGAATGATCGCCTTTGATGTCGGTTCAGCAGAGGCAGCCGAACTCGTCGTCGCGAAGACGAAGTTCTTCACGCTCGCCGAAAGTCTCGGTGCGGTGGAGAGCTTGATTAGTGTCCCAGCTCGAATGACCCATGCGTCAATCCCGGCTGAACGTCGTCTTGAGCTCGGCATCACGGACGGGCTCGTCCGTATCTCGGTCGGCCTCGAAGATGTACAGGATTTGATTGAAGATTTGGAACATGCGCTCGCTACTGTTGCGGCGATTCCGAACTAAGATTTCTATTCTTTAGAGGTGTGCTCCGTGAGCGCACCTCTTTTTGTCGTGTTTGAGGTGAAAGAATTCGCTTGAATGTGCGAATCGCATCGACTACACTGACGATAATTGATTACGAGAGCGGGTGAACGGAGTGAACAAAGGTGTCATGCCGACGGTCGGAGCCTACGTCATGTGGGGCGTCCTACCGATTTATTGGAAGTTTTTGCAGGAAATACCGAGCGGGCAAATCTTGGCCCATCGGATCGTCTGGTCGTTCTTCTTCATCTTACTTGTTTTGAAATGGACGAAACAGTGGACCGAGTTCAACTATGCGCTTCGGCACCGGGCGACACGGAACGCTTTTATGTTGAACGGCTTCATCGTCAGTGCCAACTGGTTCGTGTACATATGGGCGGTCAATCACGGCTATATCATCGAAGCGTCACTCGGTTATTACATCAACCCACTCGTGAGCATGGTGTTAGGTGTGCTTGTTTTTCGGGAATCATTAAATCGAGTACAATGGCTCGCGGTGACCGTGGCGGCGATTGGCGTGCTCGTTTTGACGTTCGGGTACGGATCGTTCCCGTGGATCGCGTTCATCTTGGCTAGTACGTTTGGATTTTATGGGATGGTCAAAAAGCGCCGTCCGCTCGCCTCGACGGTCAGCCTCGGCATCGAGACGCTCGCGGTCGTGCCGGTCGCTATCCTATTCTTGGGCTGGCAGACGGCGCAAGGCGGATTGACGATGACGACCGAGCCGGTCATCTGGGTCGCGTTGGTCGGGACGGGTGTGATGACAGCGTTACCGCTTCTCCTATTTGGATACGGGGCACAACACATCCCGTTCACGCTCGTCGGGTTTCTTCAGTTCATTGCACCGACACTCAGTCTCGCAATCGGGGTCGTTTTGTATAACGAACCGTTCACGGGCTATCACATCTTTGCGTTCACGTGTATATGGGTTGCCATTTTCTTCTTTAGTTGGAATAGTTGGATCCAGACACGAAAACGGCGTCAACTCGCCTAAAGTGAAAGCTGTTACATTTCAAAAAAACATGATAATATGTTAGATGTCAGACCTATATGTCAGACCGATACATCAAAGGAGGAATTTTAAGATGGAATTAGCACGCTATATCGACCACACAGCTTTAAAAGCAGAAACAACAAAAGACCAAGTTACAAAACTTTGTGCCGAGGCGCTCGAGTATAAATTCGCAAGCGTCTGTGTCAACCCGACTTGGGTGAAATACGCGGCGGAACAACTCAAATCAGATGACGACGTCAAAGTATGTACGGTCATCGGCTTCCCGCTCGGAGCCAACACGCCAGAAGTAAAGGCGTTTGAAACAAAAGACGCGATTGCGAACGGTGCAGGCGAAATCGATATGGTGATCAACATCGGCGCCATGAAAGACGGCGACTTCGACCTCGTCGAACGCGACATCCGCGCTGTCGTCGAAGCGGCAAACGGGACACTCGTCAAAGTCATCTTTGAGACATGCCTGCTCACAAAAGAAGAAATCAAAAAAGCGGCTGAGCTTTCAGTCAAAGCAGGCGCAGACTTCGTGAAAACGTCGACGGGCTTCTCAACAGGCGGCGCGACAGTAGAAGATATCCGCCTCATGCGTGAGACGGTCGGACCAGATCTTGGCGTCAAAGCTTCAGGTGGCGTACGTGATTTCGAAGGCGCACAAGCGATGATTGATGCCGGCGCGACGCGCATCGGCGCATCAGCTGGAATCGCCATCGTCACTGGCGGACGCTCAGATAGCGACTATTAATAACTAGTAGTTGACCGCACGACTTACTTTCACTATAATATGTTATGACGTGTGAAACACGTTTCCTTAGTCGTGTAATTCGGAGGGAGGGAAAACTAGTGGAAACTCGTGTCCGTAAAAACGAATCGCTTGAAGACGCTCTTCGTCGTTTCAAACGCGGTGTTTCGAAAGATGGCACTCTTGCCGAAGTTCGCAAACGTCGTCACTACGAAAAGCCAAGCGTAAAACGCAAATTGAAATCAGAAGCTGCGCGTAAGCGTAAGAAATTCTAATTTCAGTTTCATTTGTAGAGAGGGTGTTAGCTCATGAGTCTTCAAGAACGCTTGACGGACGACATGAAGCAAGCCATGCGCGCAAAACAGAAAGATCGTCTCACGACGATCCGAATGGTCAAAGCGTCGCTCCAAAATGAGGCCATCAAATTTGGTCGACAAGATCTTACTGAGGAAGAGGAACTCACGGTGCTCAACCGAGAGATGAAACAGCGCAGAGACTCCCTCCGAGAATTCGAAAGCGCTGGTCGTGAAGACCTTGCATCTAAAGTAGCTGACGAGATTGTCGTACTAGAGGCCTATATGCCTGAACAACTTTCTGAAGATGAAGTCACGGCGATCGTGAAAGCAGCTATTGCTCAAACGAATGCCACAGGCCCGTCAGATATGGGTAAGGTGATGGGCGTCGTCATGCCTCAAGTTAAAGGCAAGGCAGACGGTGGTCTTGTGAACCGCATTGTCAAACAACAATTGACGAATTAATGAAAGAGACAGGAGCTTTTGGGTCAAACCAAAAGTTTCTGTCTTTTTTTGCGTATTCTGAAACCACAAGCAAACTTGTTTCGTATACACTAGAGATAAGAGGTAGCTTGTGAACTCGGAAGGGGGTTGCAATACGATGACATTTGGTCTCGGAGTGATTCTGACAGTATTTTTTGTCGGGATCGTCCTTCTAGGAATTGAAGTGTTCGTTGCCGGTTTCGGATTGTTCGGCGTGCTAGGGATTGGGGCGGTCGTCGCCAGCTTAATCATGGCGGGTGCCACGATCGGGCAACTATGGTTGTCACTCGGCTTAGCTACGGCCATCGTCGCTGGACTCGGATTTTGGGCATATCGTCGCCTACAGTCCAATCGTTCGCTCATGTATAAAGGGTTGATTTTGACCGATTCGACGTCCACAGACAAAGGGTATTTGTCTCACGATGACCGCAAACAGTTACTCGGGAAAGTCGGGGTCACGTTGACGCCGCTTCGCCCAGCGGGTACCGCTGAGATTGATGGAGAACGGATTGATGTCGTGACAGAAGGTAGCTATCTCGATTCACAAACGAAAATTCAGGTGTATAAAGTCGATTCGGGGCGCGTTGTCGTCCGTAGCTTTATAGAGCCGAAGGAGGATGTAACAGAATGACACCAGAACTATTGACCACGTTACTCATCTCGGGTGGAGGATTGATTGCACTCGCCGTATTCTTCACATTCGTACCGGTCGGGCTGTGGATCAGCTCGTTCGCAGCTGGCGTCCACGTCTCGATTTTCACATTGGTCGGGATGCGACTCCGTCGCGTCGTCCCGTCTAAAATCGTGAACCCGCTCATCAAAGCGGTCAAAGCCGGCATCGGCTTGAACACGAACCAACTCGAAAGTCACTTTTTGGCCGGCGGTAATGTCGACCGTGTCGTCAACGCCTTGATTGCGGCGCATCGTGCAGATATCGAGTTGTCATTCGAACGGGCTGCAGCGATTGATCTCGCGGGCCGTAACGTGTTAGAGGCTGTGCAAATGTCCGTCAACCCGAAAGTTATCGAAACACCGTTCATCGCAGGTGTGGCCATGGACGGGATTGAAGTGAAAGCGAAAGCCCGGATCACGGTCCGTGCCAACATCGACCGCCTCGTCGGGGGTGCTGGGGAAGAGACGATTATCGCCCGTGTCGGTGAAGGGGTCGTCTCGACGATCGGTTCGCAGCACAACCATAAGCACGTCTTGGAGAACCCGGATATGATTTCACGTACCGTATTGACGAAAGGTCTCGATTCAGGAACGGCGTTCGAGATTCTCTCGATCGATATCGCAGACATCGATATCGGTAAAAACATCGGGGCGGTCCTTCAGACCGACCAAGCCGAGGCTGATAAGAAAATCGCACAAGCGAAAGCGGAAGAACGCCGCGCGATGGCGATTGCCCGTGAGCAAGAGATGAAATCATCGGTCGAAGAGATGCGCGCGAAAGTTGTCGCGGCCGAGGCGGAAGTCCCGCTCGCGATGGCCGATGCCCTTCGACACGGTAAGCTCGGGGTCATGGACTACGTCAACTACTTGAACGTCCAAGCCGATACAGAAATGCGCAAAGCGATCGGTCACCCAGTCGAATCTGACAAAGAGTGACCGGGATGGATGGACTTTGGGTACTACTCCTTGCCGCTTTTGGGATCGCTTCGGCGGTCATGAAGCGGATGGAGAAATCATCATCTACTGGAGAACGGCCGCCGAGCACAGATTTGAAGCGCTATCTCGATACGGTCGGTGACATGATGAAAGAAGTCGAAGCGACGTTTGATGAGCCGCGAGACGGCAAGGAAAAACCGGCACCGCAAAAACTGCGTCGCCGGGTCGCCGCCCCGGCTGAATCAAGGGAATCCCAGCCGTCGCGCCGACGTGAAGAGTTGCCGCATGTGAGCGCGCAGTTCGAACAGACGGTTAAAATCCCACCGATTTCGGAGGCGGCCGAGTCGCGGCCGCAATCACAACCACGCATGTCGATGAAGCAAGTTCGACAAGCGGTCGTGTGGAGTGAAATTTTACAACCGCCGGTATCGAAACGCCGACGCTAAGTTTGAAGCAGTGACATCGAGTCACTGCTTCTTTTTGTGGTCGAAACGGACGGTCTTTCTTTCACGAACGGCTTGATAGTGCTAAAGTAAAGAAGGAACAATCTACTGATGGGGAGGAGAAACTACCATTGATAATGACTGATAAGATTCCGTTCGTCATGGAACATGCGAACGAAGCGCAGGAGCTCCTCGGACCGAAGGACGAAGTGTTTCACGCCATCGAAGCAGAACTCGCGGTCGCACTCACTCCTCGTGGAGAAGAATTGATCATTCAGGCCGATACCGCCGACACACTCGAACTGACAAAGACCGTCATCAAGACGTTACAGCAGCTCGTCAAGAAAGGGGCACGCTTGAACGAGAGCGATGCCATCAGCGTGATTCAACATATCAAGGTCGGCAAAGGCGATGAATTGCTTGAACACTATGAACGAGTCGTCTTCACGACGAACAAAGGGAAACCGATTCGGGCGAAAACGGTCGGACAGAGCCGCTATGTCCGTGCCATCGAAAAACGCGATCTCGTCTTCGGAATCGGACCGGCCGGGACCGGGAAGACATATTTGGCCGTCGTCTTGGCGGCGCGAGCGTTGAAGGAAGGACAAGTCAAACGCATCATCTTGACACGTCCGGCCGTTGAAGCTGGGGAGAACCTGGGTTTCTTGCCAGGGGACTTGAAAGAGAAAGTCGACCCGTACTTACGTCCGCTCTACGACGCCTTGTTCGACGTCTATGGCGTTGAACAGACGAATCGCTTGCTCGAACGAGGCACAATCGAAGTGGCCCCGCTTGCCTACATGCGAGGACGCACGCTCGAAGATGCGTTCGTCATCTTAGACGAGGCGCAAAACACGACGAAAGAGCAGATGAAGATGTTTCTGACGCGACTCGGCTTCGGCTCGAAAATGGTCGTCACCGGCGATTTGACCCAAGTCGATTTACCGAAAGGAAAGGCGTCAGGGCTTCAAGAGGCGTTACATTTACTCGAACGAGTCGATGGGATTCATTTCGAACACTTCACGTCGTCGGATGTCGTTCGACATCCGCTCGTTAAGAAAATCATCAACGCCTATAGTACTGAACTCACATAACAAAAAGGGGGGGCACTGATGCAGCAAGCACGTCATTGGACGGTCGCGACGATCTCCGTCCTCTTTTTTCTCATTCTAGGCGCGATTCTCTATTTTACAGTGCGCCCATCGATTATTAGCGTCGAACCGCTCGGGATTGCCGAACAGGATATTCGCTCGCCCATCACGATCGAGGACCGGACGGCGACGGAACGATTGCAGCAAGATGCCGTCAATGGCGTCGGAAGTCAATTTTCACTCCGGCGCGAGTTCGCCGATCAACAGATCGCCAAAGTCGAGCAACTGTTCGCGGCGTTCGAAGTGACAGAAGAGGATACTGAGCTCGCGGATATAAAGAACCGATTGAACTCGACCGAGGTGAACGGATTTCTTGGTGACGATGAGTTGAACTTGCTTCTCGAGGCGTCTGAGAACACGCGTCGGACGGTCGAAGATGTCACCGTGACGGCTCTCCAAGAAGTGATGGGCAATCGAATCGAGACGAGCTCACAGTCGATCTCGGAAGCGAGAGACCGGGCCGAGACGCTCGTTGATCAATCACCACTCTCGCTTGAGTTTCGTGCTATCGCCAATAGTCTGAGCGATCAATTGATTGTCCCGAACTACGTGTTCGACTCAGAGGCGACGCGTGAAAAAGAACAGGAAGCGCTCGACGCAGTCGAACCGGTCATCATCCAAGAAGGGCAATTGCTCGTCAATCAAGGGGAAGTCGTGACGCGTGAAATTTATCGTAAGCTCGAGTTGACCGGTGCGATTGACCCGAACCGTTCGTTCGCGCCGTTGTTCGGGGCCTACTTACTGAGTGGACTGTTGACGGTCGGATTCCTCTTCATGCTCATCCGGTCAAAAATTCAACAGATATTGCTTCGTCCCAAAATATTGATTACCGTGTACGGGTTGTTATTGCTTCAGCTAGGCATCTTTTTCGGTGTCGGTTATATCGGCATCGAGTTCACGACGTACGCCTACGTCCTCGCACCGACAGCGTTCGTCGTCCTGTTGCTCCGCATCCTCGTCGATGAACGGGTCGCGCTCGCCTCAGCCCTCATCACGATGGTCGCCGGATCGATCGTGGCGAGCTTTGGCCAAAACACAAGCTTTATGACGGTCGTTTATTTTGCGACGGGTAGTTTCTTGGCCGTCTTCCTCGTCGAACCGAAGATTCAGCGAAAACGGCTGTTCTTATCGGGGATCCTGCTTGGAATCATTAATATCATCATGGTGCTCGCGCTCTTGTTCTTGCGCAACACGCTAGTGACGTGGGAGATGGTCGCGTATTTGTCAGGTTTCGCGATCACGAGCGCCCTGCTCTCGATCGTGCTCACGTTCGGCTTCCTGCCGTTTCTTGAGCCTTGGTTCGGCGTCTTGTCTTCGGGTCGCCTGATTGAACTGATGAGCCCGACGCATCCACTTCTGCGCAAGTTGTTGATGGAGGCGCCTGGGACGTATCATCACAGCATGATGGTCGCCAACCTGGCCGAGTCGGCGTGTGAGGCGATCGGGGCCGATGGACTGCTCGCTCGGGTCGCGAGTTATTATCACGACCTCGGCAAGACCGAGCGCCCGCTCCATTTCATCGAGAACCAACAGACCGGGATCAACCCGCACGACCGGCTCACACCGGAAGAATCGGCCGACATCATCATGGCGCACCCGTATGACGGCGCCGACTTGTTGCGCCGCTACAAGTTACCGAAAGAGATTATCGATATCGCTGAACAACATCACGGAACATCGCTCCTGAAGTTCTTTTACGTGAAAGCGAAGGAGTCGCGGGACGTCACCGAGTCGCGTTTCCGCTACCCGGGACCGAAACCGCAGACGCGCGAGGCTGCAGTCGTCATGATTGTCGATTCAATCGAAGCGGCGGTGCGGTCGCAGAAACAGCCGACGCCGGAACGAATCCGTCAGCTCGTCAGTGCGATCATCCGCGACAAGTTGCAAGATGGACAATTCGAAGATTGTGATTTGACGACGAAAGAAGTATGGCGCGTCGGGGAGAGTGCGTGTGAGACGTTGACCGGACTGTTCCATGAACGCATTGAGTACCCAGAATTGAAGAAAGAAGGCGAATTACATGCAAATCATTTCGAACGATGAGCAAGGATTGTTGACAGATGCTCAAGTCGAACTCGTCGAATCTATTTTAGTGCATGCGGCGCTCGAAGAAGACGTTGAAGAACCGAGCGAGCTATCGGTCACATTTTTGACAAACGATGAGATTCAAGAAATCAACCGAGAATGGCGCGGAAAAGACGCCCCGACCGATGTGATCAGTTTTGCCTTCGATGAGATGGGCGAAGAAGAGATGGACTTTATGCTCGATGAAGATGAGCCGCGTCTCCTCGGCGATTTGCTGATTTCCGTCGAACGTTGCCGTGAACAGGCGGCAGACTACGGTCACTCGTTCGAACGGGAACTTGGCTTTTTGGCCATCCATGGCTTTTTGCACCTCCTCGGCTACGACCATATGACGCCTGAGGAAGAGGCGGAAATGACGGCACGTCAAGAGCAAGTGCTCGCTCATTTCGAGCTGAAGCGAGGCGAAGTGTGAAACCGTTCTGGTTCGCCGTGCACGGCATCGTGCACGCCGTCCGAACCGAACGCAACATGCTGATTCATCTCATGTCGACGTTACTCGTCGTCGTGTTTGCTTGGTGGCTCCCGACGACGAAACTCGAGAACTTGATTCTGTTCGGCTGGGTCGTGCTCGTCATCGCGCTCGAGTTGATGAACACAGCTGTCGAACGCACGGTCGACCTCGTCACGACAGACACTCACCCGCTCGCGAAGCAAGCGAAAGACGTCGCGGCCGGGTCGGTCCTCGTCGCAGCGATCGGGGCCGCCATCACGGCACTATTCATTTTTGGCCCTTATATAATCGACAAATTCGTTATATGATTGAACGTATTGTAAATTTAGAAAGCAGGTGCACTATGTATCAAGAAGATTTTAAATCAGGTTTTGTGTCCATCATCGGTCGTCCGAACGTCGGGAAATCGACGTTCTTGAATCGTGTCATCGGACAAAAGATTGCCATCATGTCAGACAAGCCGCAGACGACGCGCAACAAGGTCCAAGGTGTGTATACGACTGATGATTCACAAATCATCTTTATCGACACGCCGGGGATTCATAAGCCGAAACACCGTCTCGGCGATTTCATGATGAAAGTCGCGACGAATGCACTCCGCGAAGTTGACGCGATCCTCTTCATGGTTAACGTTACGGAACCCCGCGGTGCCGGCGATGAGTTCATCATCGAGAAGTTGAAAGGGCTCGATACGCCAATCATTCTCGTCATGAACAAAATCGACTTGATTCATCCGGACGAGATTCCGGCTGTGATCGAACAGTACACGAACCAACTCGATTTCGCGGCATACGTCCCGATTTCGGCACTTCAAGGCAATAATGTCGAGCCACTCCTTAAAGAAATTAAACAATTGCTTCCGGAAGGACCGATGTACTATCCGGCCGATCAAGTGACCGATCACCCGGAACGTTTCATCATCTCTGAATTGATTCGGGAGAAAGTGCTTCATAAGACGCGCGATGAAGTGCCACACTCGATCGCCGTCGCCATCGAGTCAATCAAGAAACGAGAGAACTCGGAAATGATTGATGTTGAGGCCGTGATCATGGTCGAACGTGATTCACAAAAAGGGATTGTGATCGGCAAGAAAGGTGCGATGCTCCGCGAGATTGGGACCGAGGCACGTCATGATATCGAGGCGCTCCTCGGGACGAAAGTGTATTTGAACCTATGGGTGAAAGTGCAAAAAGACTGGCGGAACAAGATGGGTCAACTTCGTGACCTCGGTTTCCGCGACGACGAGTATTAAGCCATGTTGCAGAAGGTCACGGGAATCGTCATTCGGACGGTCAATTACGGGGAGTCGAACAAAGTCGTCACGTTGTTCACCGAAGAACTCGGAAAAGTCGCCGTCATGGCGCGTGGGGCGAAAAAGCCGGGCAGCCGCCTACATGCTTCGAGCCAGCCGTTCGTCGAGGCGGTCTATATTTTCCCGGCGAGCCGTGGCCTCGGTCAACTGAAGTCGTCGGATGTGATTACGTCCTATCCTGAAATTCGGAAAGACGTCGAACGCATGGCGTATGCCATGTATTGGCTCGAACTCGTTGACCGCACCGTCGAGGATCGCATGCCGAACCGGCCGCTCTATCGGATTTTAAATGATGCCTTACAGGCGCTCAACGCAGGAATGGACCCCGATGTGATCACACACTACTTTGAACTGCGGATTTTACATCTGCTCGGTGTCGCTCCCGTCTTGACGGGGTGCATCCGTTGCAACGACGTGACCGACCCGATGTACTTTTCGGTGTCGGCCGGCGGCTTCCTGTGCTCGCGTCACCATGAAGAAGGGTCGGCCCGTATGAGCGAACGTCTGGCGAAACTGCTCTATTTGATGAGCCGGCACGAACTGTCCGAATTTAGTAACGTCCCGCTCACGAAAGAGACGCGCATATTGCTCAGACAGGTGTTCGATGCTTATATGGAATCGTACAGCGGCTTGCGGCTAAAGACGAAACGTGTCCTCGACCAAATGCAGCGACTTTACTTGAACGAGGATTGACTTTTTCGACAAGATTCGATACCATAATCTACGATTAGACAAATGAAATAGCGTGCGCAATGAAGGAAACGAGTAACTTTTACGCCATGGGTACAGCGAGTTCGGGAAGGTGGAAGCCGAACGCCAGGGGAAAGTGAATGGCAATTCCGGAGCGCCCACAATCCAAAGAGTGGCCTCATCTCGAGGCAAGTAGGGTGGAACCGCGGGTAATCCCGTCCCTATGTGCATGGCACATAGGGGCGTTTTTTGTCGTTTCAATACTTTTGGAGGTGTCACATATGAAGCACATGACCGTGCAAGAAATTATTTTGACGTTGCAAAACTTTTGGGCGTCGAAAGGCTGCTTGACGATGCAAGCGTATGACGTGGAGAAAGGGGCCGGTACGATGAACCCGATGACGTTCTTACGGAGTCTCGGACCAGAGCCATGGAACGTCTGTTACACAGAGCCGTCACGTCGTCCGGCGGATGGCCGGTACGGTGAAAACCCGAACCGTCTCTATCAGCATCACCAGTTCCAAGTCATCATGAAGCCATCACCGAGCAATATCCAAGAGCTTTACTTAGAAAGTTTAGAGTTGATCGGGATCAACCCGCTCGAACACGACATCCGTTTCGTCGAAGACAACTGGGAAAACCCGACGTTCGGTGCGGCAGGTCTTGGCTGGGAAGTATGGTTGAACGGGATGGAAATCACCCAGTTCACGTATTTCCAACAAGTCGGCGGGATCGAGTGTGACCCGATCGCCGTCGAGATCACGTACGGTCTCGAACGTCTCGCCTCATACATCCAAGAAGTCGAGAGCGTGTTCGACCTCGTCTGGACTGACGGATTCAAGTATGGCGATATCTTCTATCAGCCGGAATTCGAACATTCTAAATATACGTTCGAGCTCTCGGACGTCGACATGCTGTTCACGTTGTTCGATACGTATGAAAAAGAAGCGAAGCGTGCCCTCGACGAAAACCTCGTCTTCCCGGCGTATGACTATATCCTTAAATGTTCGCATACGTTCAACCTTCTCGATGCGAAAGGCGCCATCTCGGTGACGGAACGGACTGGTTTCATTCAACGCGTTCGCAACATGTCCCGTGCGTGTGCTGCCAAATTTATCGAAGAGCGGGAACGTCTCGGTTTCCCACTTTTGAACCAACAGAAAGCAGGTGCCCTTGATGCGTGATCTTTTACTAGAAATCGGACTTGAAGAATTACCAGCGCAATACGTCCTTCGTTCAGAGAAACAATTGGCAGAGCGTGTGACCGCCTTCTTGACGGACGCCCGTGTCCAGTTCGGGACAGTGACCGTCTACTCAACACCGCGCCGTCTCGCCGTTCTTGTCAAAGATGTCGAAGAGAAGCAACAAGACTTGACGGAGACGCTTCGCGGACCGGCGAAAAAAATCGCTCAAGACGCTGAAGGAAACTGGTCGAAAGCAGCCGCCGGCTTTGCCCGTGGCCGCGGCCTCTCGGTCGACGACTTGTACTTCGCGGAAGAAAAAGGTGTCGAGTACGTGTTCGCAGACCGTCATGAATCAGGTCAACCGACGAGTACGTTGCTCCCAGCACTTGAAGATGTCGTCCGCGGGATGACATTCCCGAAAAACATGAAGTGGGGCACGAGCAGCCTGCGTTACATGCGTCCGATTCGCTGGCTCGTCGCGTTGTTCGGTTCAGAGCAAGTCGACTTCGAAATCGAAGGCGTGAAGACGGGGAATGTGACACGTGGTCACCGTTTCTTGAGTAAGGGTGACGTCGTCATCACAGAAGCAACCACCTACGCCGAGACGCTCGAACGCGAATTTGTCGTCGCCTCGTACGAAGACCGGAAAGGGCGCATCGAACATCAAATCGCGGAATTGGCTTCGGAACAAGGCTGGACGGTCCCGCTCGACGCCTCGTTGCTCGAAGAAGTGACGAACCTCGTCGAATGGCCGACAGCACTGTTCGGGGAATTCGAGGCGAGCTATCTCGACCTTCCAGAAGAAGTGTTGATCACGACGATGAAAGAGCATCAGCGTTATTTCCCGGTCTATATCGGTGAAACGCTTAAAAACTATTTCGTGACGGTACGTAACGGGAATGCCGAACACCTTCAAAACGTGGCCAAAGGGAACGAAAAGGTCATCCGGGCCCGCTTGGCAGACGCTGTCTTCTTTTATGAGGAAGATCAAAAGACAAAGATTGACGACCAGCTCGTCCGGCTCGATCGCATCGTGTTCCACGAGAAGTTAGGAACAACCGGGGATAAGGTCCGTCGCGTCGAACAGCTCGCGGGTACGCTTGCGCCATTGTTCAATGCGGATGCAGCCAAAGTGGCGCGTGCCGGTGCCATCCATAAGTTCGACCTCGTCAGTCAAATGGTGTACGAGTTCACAGAACTTCAAGGCGTAATGGGTGAGAAGTATGCGCTCCAACAAGGTGAAGACAAGGAAGTCGCTGCGGCGATCCGTGAGCACTATATGCCGCGCTTTGCTGGTGACGCCTCGCCGGCGACGCCGACGGGTGCGGTGCTCGCACTCGCTGATAAGTTGGATTCGATTGCTGCGTTCTTCGGAATCGGCATGATTCCGAGCGGTTCACAAGACCCGTTTGCGCTTCGTCGTCAAGCCCAAGGAGTCGTCCAAATTCTTGCAGACTGGAAGATTGTGCTCCCGCTCGACAACTTACTGTCACAAGTTGTCGATTCGCAACTTCAGGCAGGACTTTATGATGCCGATAAAGAACAAGTCAAAGCGCAACTGAAAGACTTCTTCATGCTTCGCCTGAAGTATCGTCTTCAAGAGCGACAAGTCCGTTATGACGTCATCGACGCCGTGTTGACGACGGAACTCGCCATCGATCGGCTCGATGCTCGGGCGGATGCGGTTCAAGCGATGCTCACGAATGATGCGAAACTACTCATCGAGCAGTTGACGCGTGTCGTCAATATCGCCAAGAAAGGCGAGGCCGGAGCTGTTGATTCGACTTTGTTCGAAAACACAGAAGAGAAAGAGCTCCATGCCGCCATCGAAACGACGTTGCCGGAGACGGAGCGAGCGGTTGAGTCAGGGGATTACCATCAAGCGATCGCGTCATTACGTGTACTTGAACAACCGATTAGCTCCTATTTTGAAAATACAATGGTCATGAGCGACGTTGAAGCGATTCGCGAGAACCGTCTGCGCGAGATGAAACGACTTGCCACGACAATCGAGAGCGTCGCTGACTTTAGCGCGCTCGTACTCTGACCAAACTTGAGGGGGTTGGCTATGCAGCTGAATGAACGCCAACAGAAAATCGTTGAGATCGTCAGGGTCAACGGACCGATTACGGGTGAGCAGATTGCGCAAGAACTGTCGCTCACTCGTGCCACGCTCCGCCCGGACCTTGCCATCTTGACAATGACTGGAATACTAGAAGCCCGGCCACGTGTCGGCTATACGTTCGTCGGCAAACGAAACTCATCCTTACTTCGGGAAAAACTGGATTCATTGACGGTCGGTGACTTCATGTCATCCGCGAAAGTCGTCAGTGATGAGATGACGGTGTATGATGCCGTCGTGACCTTGTTTTTAGAAGATGTCGGTTCGCTTTTCGTCGTCGGCAAGGATAACGAACTCGTCGGTGTCTTGTCCCGTAAGGATTTACTTCGCGCCGCCATCGGCAATCAAGACCTTGATCAATTGCCGGTCAACGTCATCATGACGCGAATGCCGAACATCACGGTGTGCGAAAAGAGTGAGACGTTGATTCGAGCTGGTATGAAGTTGATCGAGAAACAAATCGATGCTATGCCGGTCGTCGAAGAGAAAGACGGCAAGCTGATTGTACTCGGTCGCATGACGAAGACGAACATGACAAAAGTATTGATCGCACTCGCCAACGATGAGTCGTTCTGAGGAGGAATCTGGTTTGACACTGACACAAAAACAACTCGTATTTGTCGTGAGCGATTCGGTCGGTGAGACGTGTGAGCTCGTCGTCCGGGCTGCGAGCATCCAATTCCACGAAAATGCGATCGATACGCTTAGAATCCCGTTCGTGGAAGATGAGCAGACGATTCACGATGTCGTGACGCAAGCCCGTGCTCAAGGTGCCGTCATCGCCTTTACGTTGGTCAACGAAGAGCATCGGGCCCTCCTCGTCCAGCTTGGACGGGAGCAAGGTGTGAAGACGGTCGATTTACTCGGCGATTTACTCGATGTCCTCGCCGGTCAACTCGGAGAGAGTCCGCGCGAGAAACCGGGACTCATCTATCGTCTGGATGAAGATTATTTCCGAAAAATCGAAGCGATGGAGTTCGCGGTCAAGTATGATGACGGACGTGACCCGCGTGGTTTGAAAAAAGCTGACATCGTCCTCGTCGGTGTATCACGGACGTCGAAGACACCACTCTCTCAATATTTGGCGTTGAAGCGTTACAAAGTCGCCAACGTCCCGCTCGTGCCGGAATCACGCCCACCGGAAGAACTGTTCGATTTGCCGCCTGACAAGTGCGTCGGATTGATTATCTCGCCGGATAAGTTGATTTCGATTCGGATGGAGCGGTTAAAGTCACTCGGATTGAAGCCTGAGGCCGACTACGCTCAACTCGAACGCATCAACCGCGAACTCGAATATGCCCGTGGGATCTACGAACGAATCGGTTGCGAGGTCATCGACGTCACGAACAAGGCTGTCGAAGAGACGGCGGGTATCATTTTACGGATGCTCGAGCAATCAAAAGACGACTGAGTACTCGGATTAGTAATCGCCTTGCGTTAACGGTATAATAGAGTACTGACATTACAGTGAAACGGAACGTGGTGAGCGTTCCGTTTCGTTGCGAGTTTGGATAGGGAGTGGTCGAGTTGCCGCGGATACCGGATGAAGTCATTGCGGAAGTGAAACAAGCCACAGATATCGTTGATTTAATCAGTGAACGAGTTGAATTGAAGAAGCAAGGCCATCGCCTCGTCGGTCTCTGTCCGTTCCACTCGGAGAACAGCCCATCGTTCTCCGTGTCCCCAGAAAAAGGGATGTACCATTGTTTTGGATGCGGAGCCGGCGGGAACGTATTTACGTTCGTCATGGAGACGGAAGGTTTGTCGTTCCCTGAGACGATTGAGCGTCTCGCCACACGGGCGAACATCGCCATCGAGGGTGGTGTGTCTGGCGACGAGGAGTTGTCACGGGACCAAGTCATTCGTAAACAGATGCGCGACGCCCACCGTGTCGTGGCGGACTTGTACCATGAAGTATTGATGAAGACCGAAGCGGGCGAAGTCGGATTGACGTATTTGCAAGCGCGCGGTTTACAGGAGACGACAATCGGTCACTATAAGATCGGTTATGCGCCCGACCATCGTCGGTTTACCGTTGATTCCTTGGAACGAAGAGGGTTCGACCTCGAAGTCATGGTGGAGGCGGGATTGATTTCTAAGTCGAGAGCCGGTGAATATTTTGACCGGTTTGAAGGCAGAGTCGTCTTTCCGATTGCGGATCGAGACGGCACCATCGTCGGATTTAGCGGACGGGCGATTGATGAGCGACAGCCAAAGTACGTCAATACAGCGGATACACCCTTGTTTAATAAGAGCGAGCTCTTGTTCGGTTTTTCACAGGCACGGGCCACGATGCGAAAGCAGAAACGGGTCGTGCTCGTGGAAGGGAACGTCGATGTTCTACAAGTCGCCCAGGCCGGGACGAAGGAAGTCGTCGCCTCGCTAGGGACGGCGTTTTCGACGCAACATGCCCGTGCATTGGCACGCATGGTCGAAGAAGTCATCATCTGTTATGACGGGGATACGGCCGGGCAGGAAGCGACGATGAAAGTCGTCCGCTTGCTCGAAGGCTACCCGCTCGATGTCCAAGTGCTGATGTTACCTGAGAAAACCGACCCGGACGATTATATTCGGACGAACGGGGCGGAACAGTGGCAGAAACTCATCGAATCGGAACGTTTATCCGTCCTTGATTTCATGAACCGGACGCTACGGCGCGGGAAAAACATGAATCGAGAAGGAGAACGGATTCGATTTATTGAATCTATGCTTGTGGAAATCAGTAAAACGGACAATTCGATTCGCCGTGATTTATATGTGAAGAAGCTGGCCGATGAATTTGAAATCCCTGTCGAGACGTTGTTGTCACGGATGCCCTCGACAGGACCGAAAGTAGTCACAGCTCAACGAGTGCCGGAAGCTGAACCGGTTCGGCGGCGTTCTTCGAAGGCCAATGAACCGCGTTACGTCAAGGCCGAAAAACTATTGTTAAGAGCTATGCTGAGCGGTCCGGAGCGGGTGCGGTTCGTCCGGGATCGGCTCGGTTTGGCCTATCAGGACGAAGTGCATCGTATGTTAGCGACGGCGCTCTATGAGATTGTCTCCGAGGACATGACGCAAGAGGAGTTCGAACAAGTCGCCCCACCGTTCATGGAACGTTACTGTGACCAACGTCCGGACTATGCGAATCGGTATGCCGAGATTCGACTCATGTCCGCACCGGACGAACTGACCGAAGAGGTTTTAGATGAGTATATTAAGGTCATAAACAGTTATGAGGAACAGCGTCAAATCGAACGGGCGAAAAGGGAAATCGGACAAGATGCCGAAAGTATAATAGACCAGGCATCCAAGTTACAAGAATTGATTACCCGGAGTCGTCGTCTTCGTGAACGATGAACGTGAAGGAAGTTTGGAAGGAGTTGAACTGCTAGATGGCAGAGAAGAAAAAAGAGGATTTATTTAACGCCATAGACGAACTTGAGAAATTAGGTAAGAAAAAAGGCGTCGTATCCATGCAAGCGATTCAAGACCGCCTCAGCCATTTCGAGGTAGACTCAGACTTTATTGATAACTTTATTGAGGATTTAGAAGGTAAAGATATCCGTGTCACAGAGGATGCGGCCGATGCCGAAGAGACACCAACTAAAAAAGAGGACGAAGAAGTCGATTTGAACGACTTGTCCGTCCCACCAGGTATTAAAATCAACGACCCGGTCCGGATGTACTTGAAAGAGATTGGCCGTGTCGATCTTCTCAGTGCAAAAGACGAGACCGAGCTCGCGAAACGGATTGAGCAAGGGGACGAAGAGGCGAAAAAACGTCTTGCTGAAGCCAACCTCCGTCTCGTCGTCTCGATCGCGAAACGTTATGTCGGCCGTGGTATGCTTTTCCTTGACTTGATTCAGGAAGGAAACATGGGACTGATCAAAGCAGTCGAGAAGTTCGACTACATGAAAGGGTTCAAGTTCTCGACGTACGCCACGTGGTGGATTCGTCAAGCAATCACCCGCGCCATCGCCGACCAAGCCCGGACGATTCGGATTCCGGTCCATATGGTCGAGACCATCAACAAGTTGATTCGTGTCCAACGTCAATTGTTGCAAGACCTCGGGCGCGAACCGTCGCCCGAAGAGATTGCCAAAGAGATGGAACTCACGCCTGAGAAAGTACGTGAAATCTTGAAAATCGCCCAAGAACCGGTGTCGCTTGAGACACCAATCGGGGAAGAGGATGATTCACACCTCGGCGATTTCATCGAAGATCAAGATGCGATGGCACCACAAGATGCTGCCGCTTACGAGCTCCTCAAAGAACAGCTCGAAGACGTACTCGACACACTCACTGATCGTGAAGAGAACGTGCTCCGTCTTCGTTTCGGTCTCGATGACGGACGGACGCGCACACTCGAAGAGGTTGGGAAAGTATTCGGTGTTACCCGTGAACGGATTCGTCAAATCGAGGCGAAAGCGCTTCGGAAACTCCGTCACCCGAGCCGTTCGAAACGCTTGAAAGACTTCCTTGATTGATTGTGTTTTTGAATAAAATGTGAAGTTTTAGAAGAAAGGAAGGAAAATGAGTGATTTTCCTTCCTTCTTTATTATTTTTTGAGTAAAATAGTGATGGGTAGAAATTTGGAATGAACATGAGGGGGAAATACAATGCGTAATCCATTGTTACCGTTTGCAGCGATCGCAATCGTCGCAATCATTGCCATGGTCTCATTATCGTATTTTGGCGTGAACCAAGCGCAACAGGCTGCTGAAGGTCCGGCGGTCACCGAGATGAACCCGGAAGACTTGTACGCGGCGAAAGGCTGCACAGGTTGCCACGGTGGAAATCTTGAAGGCGGCGTTGGTCCTGCATTGACAGGCGTCGGCGAACGTTTATCGGCGGAAGAGATCACAAACATCATCGTCAACGGTAAAGGTTCAATGCCAGCCGGTCTCGCGACTGCCGAAGAAGCAGACGTACTCGCGACTTGGTTGCTCGAACAATAAGGGTGAAACGTACTCCTTCTGGGGTACGTTTTTTATTGTCCTGGCTATAAATATTCGTTACCCTAATAGTGAAGAAGTAGAAAAGGAGTTGTCCCTATGCAAGAACAAGTGACGTTAGACCGCCGACTGAAACAAGTCGTTGATTTCATCCCGAAAGGTAGCGTAGTCGCAGACATCGGATCCGATCACGCTTATGTGCCGTGCTATCTCGTACAACAAGGCATCGTCAATCGGGCCATCGCCGGCGAAGTGAACCGTGGACCGATGGAAGCGGCCAAGGCTCAAGTCGAGCTGATTGGGGCGACCGAAAACATCGATGTCCGTCTTGGTGATGGGCTCGCCGTTCTCGAAGAAGATGAGGCGACGTGCATTTCAATCTGTGGGATGGGCGGAAGTTTGATTCGTTCCATCTTAGAGAGCGGACGTAACAAATTAGGGGCAGTCGAGCGGCTCGTGCTCCAGCCGAACGTGGATGGTCAGCATGTCCGCGAATGGTTGCTCGACGCAGGGTTCGTCCTAGTCGCTGAATCGATTGTCGAGGAGAACGATAAAGTATATGAGATTCTCGTCGGAGAGCGTGGTACGGAAACCTGCTACAGCATGGATGAGCCAGAACGAGTATGGCAGCTCATGTTCGGACCGTATTTGCTCAAGACGCGTCCAGAGGCGTTCAAGTTGAAATGGGGCCGAGAAGCGGACAAGCTCGATTACGTGCTCGGTCAGATGGCCGCCGGTGCCCAAACCGAGGCGCTCATCCGCAAACAGGAGGAGTTCAAGACGTTGCGCGACAAAATGAGAGAGGTGAGCAACTAATGGCGAACGGAAACCATGTCATTCAATTGTTTGAAGAGTTTGCCCCGAAACATCTTGCGGTCGAAGGCGATAAGATCGGTCTTCAGATCGGGACGTTGAACAAACCGGTACATCGGGTCATGGTGACGCTCGACGTGCTCGAATCGGTCGTCGACGAGGCGATCGAGCGGGACGTCGATTTGATCATCGCCCACCACCCTCCCATCTTTAACGCGCTCGCGCAAGTGAACGACCGCAGTGCCGCTGGCCGAATCGTCATGAAATGTATCCGGCATGACATCGCCGTCTATGTCGCCCATACGAACCTTGACGTCTGTCAGGGCGGGGTCAACGATTGGATGAGTCAGGCGCTTGGGTTAGTCGACCCGACAGTGCTCATCCCGACGTATGAAGAGCCGGTGTATAAACTGTCCGTCGTCGTCCCGACGACCCATCGGACCGTCGTCTCGGAAGCACTCGGCCGGGCCGGCGCCGGACGGCTCGGGGATTATGGGGATTGTCAGTTCACCGTCTCAGGAGAAGGGCAATTCACGCCGCTTGCCGGGTCTGACCCATACCTCGGTCAGCACGGTAAGACGGAACGGGTCGAGGAAGTGAAAATCGAGACGATCGTCATGGAGAGCCAAAAGAAACGCGTGCTCAAGGCGATGACGGACGCCCATCCATACGAAGAAGTCGCCTACGATTTGATTCGTGACGACATCGAGGGACGAGTGTTCGGTCTCGGTCGCATCGGCCGTCTCGAGGTGCCACTCACACTCGCGGCGTTCTCAGAACACGTCAAGGCAAGCTTTGCCGTCGAGGCCGTCCGGGTCGTCGGCGATCCGAACCGAATGATTGAGAAGGTGGCCGTCCTCGGCGGGGACGGGAATAAATATGTATCAGCTGCCCACTTCAAGGGCGCCGATGTCTATGTGACGGGCGACTTGTATTTCCATGTGGCCCACGACGCGATGGCGCTCGGACTTTCTGTCATCGACCCAGGTCACCACGTGGAGAGCGTGATGAAGCAAGGCGTCGTCGATGTGATGCGTGAGAAGTGTGACCGGGCGAAGCTTGATGTCGAATTGTTCGTGTCGGAAGCTGACACGAACCCATTCCGTTTCTATTGATTAAACGAAAACCCCCGCCTTCATGAGAGAGGACGGGGGTTCATGTCATTTACGGAGCGCCTTCACTTTCGGCAGAATGCTGCGAAGCTCAAGATATGGCGTCTTATCGTGCGTGCTCAAATCGAGCGGGTCATATTGTGTCAAGAAGTCGATGACTTTCTTTGTGATTGGCGTTGGCGTTGACGCACCGGACGTGACGGCGACCGTTTCAACGTCTTTAAGCCAAGCGAGATCGAGCTCACTCAAGTCACCGATGCGATAGGCGTTCGTCCCGGCAATCTCTTTAGAGACTTGGGCCAAACGGTTCGAGTTGTTTGACTTTGGGTCACCTACAACGATCAATAGTTCACAGTCACCAGCTTGTTCAGCGACAGCTTCTTGCCGAACTTGGGTCGCGTTACAGATTTCATTGTGCACTTCGACGTGAGGATAACGCTCTTGAATCATTTCAATCAAGGCAGAGACGTCCCATTGGCTCATCGTCGTTTGGTTCGTGACGAGAATTTTTGTCTCATACAGATGGGCTGGGAGTGCTTCAAAATCACGCTCATATTGGACGAGATGGACTTTTCCAGGAGAGACACCCATCGCACCTTCCGGTTCTGGGTGACCGTGTTTCCCGATATAAATGACTTCATAACCGTCAGCCGTCTTTTCGCGAATCAAGTCGTGTGTGACCAAAACATCTGGGCACGAGGCGTCGACAATCGTCAAACCTTTCTCGATGGCGCGTTTACGCACGAGCGGTGAGATGCCGTGGGCGGTAAAGACGACCGTTCCACGATCGATTGTCTCGAGAGCTTTCATCCGATCCTCGCCGTCGACTGTCTTGACGCCGAGATCTTCAAACGCTTGCGTGACATGACGGTTATGAACGATCATGCCGAGTATATGGATAGGACGCGGTAAATCTGGGTTGGCCACGGCTTCATTGGCGAGCTTCATGGCATCGACGACGCCGTAGCAATATCCGCGCGGACTAATTTTTTTAACTTTCATTTTGTAAGAAACGCCCCTTTCGCGATGCTTTCATACGTATTAGTCTAACATTGTTTCGAAAATACGAAAAGAATTGCGTGTATTCATGCTATAATTTTAAGGTTAGAAAGGAGGGACACCGTGGATCGCCTCAGAACATTGCTTGAAGTTCGTAAATCGTACTTCTTTCAGATTACTTTCATTATCTTCATTATATTAGGACTTGTCATCTCTTCATTAGCCTTTTCTGCCGACCGCGTGACGGTGTCCCGTGCGGAAGATTTGGCGAAAGAACAATTCGACTACGCGATTGACGGGAGTATTGAAAACCTGGAGACGCGGCTCGGTAAATTATACGAAGACTTGGTCTACCTCGGTGCTTACGTCGGGAATGAGCCATATATCGAAGAGCGGATTCGCAGCGGGTATTTGAACCAGCGGACGAGCTTCACATCGATTTTTTACTATGATTTAGAAGATGATGGATTCACATGGTACTCACAGCGCCAAGTACCAGCAGCGACACTCAAGAGCGATCCAAAATTTAAAGAAGTGCTAACCGGTGGCAGGAGCGACTTGTTTATGAGTCATCCAATCTCGATCTCAGGTGATATCGGGACGTATTTATACGTGCCGGTGCTAGAAGACAACCGGATGATCGGGATGTTCGGCGGCAGTATCAGCGTGCTCAACTCAGATGTATATCGTCGGATGCTCGAATCGGCGAATGATGATATGATTCTTTACTTGTTGAATGAACGGGGCGATGTATTGT
The DNA here is from genome assembly GCF_004336985.1 of Exiguobacterium sp. SL-9. GTDB lineage: Bacteria > Bacillota > Bacilli > Exiguobacteriales > Exiguobacteriaceae > Exiguobacterium. The sequence goes on along the minus strand of NZ_SJUO01000002.1, from coordinate 218,938 downwards.
CGACATCGTTCAATCTCGTCACGGACGCAGAACGACGCTTGTCAAGGACTATTATCGAAGCGACGGACAACTACGATGTACGTACAGTGTTCAGTACGAAAGACGATGTCCTCATGTATGAACCGGATGCTCGTGTCAACGGATGGAGCGTCCTCGCGAAGCATAGTACCGATTCCGTCTACGAAGCCGTGTATGCGACGCGTTGGCAATATTTGATGATCACGCTCGTCACATTCTTTTTGAGTATACTAGTCGGCCTGCTGTTGTCGAAGACGCTGACTAGCCCGCTACTTGAACTCGTTCATAGCATTAAGCAACAACAGTCGCTTGAACCGATTCAACTCGAACGGACCGGTTCAAAAGAAGTCGAGACGTTGCTCGATACGTACAACGATTACTCGCGCCGTATGGAGACGGTCCGACGCGAACAGCTCAGTCAGCAGCAACTGTTGCTCCAACACGAGAAGCTCGCTTCGCTCGGACAGCTCGCTGCCGGGATTGCCCATGAGATTCGAAATCCGCTCACCCCGGTTCAAATCACGCTGCAGATGGTGAAAGAAGGCCATAGCAGCAGTGACATGCTCGATCTCGCGCTCTCAGAGCTCGACCGGGCCAATCATTTGATCACGACGATGCTCACGCTCGCGAAGCCCGACCAGGCGAAGTTACAAGAAGAGTGGCTCGACATGTCCGAGTTTGCGAAACGCCTCGAATTCCTGCTCGATGCCGAATGTTATAAGCGGGTCACGAACTGGGAATTGAATGTACCGAACGACATGCCGCCGTTTTATTGTTCGAACGACATGCTCGTCCAAATCATTTATAACTTGTTTAAAAACGCGGTCGAGGCCGTCGATGCGAAAGGTGTCGACGGGAGTGTGACCGTCACGATTCAATTTACGGAGCGAGACTATCGCTTCTTGATTGAAGACAATGGGGTTGGAATGACAGACGCCCAAGTCAAGTCGGTCGGATCCGCGTTTTATACAACGAAAGAGAACGGCAATGGCTTAGGGCTCTATATGATTCGGGAATATTTGAAAGCCGTGAACGGCCACATGGAAATTGAAAGTGTTGAAGGAGAAGGTACGGCCATGATGATTAAAATCCCAAGGCGGTCGCATCCATGACGAAAGGGTTCAAACATTACTGGCTTTGGCTGCCAATCGTCTGGGCGCTGTCGATTCTATTGATCACATCCATTCAATTACCGGAACGGACGAGAGATAACAATGAGGTCGGTTTCGTGTTCGTCAGTGAAAAACATGAGCATGCCAATAAACTGTTGGCCGCGTTCGTTCGGACAGCGAATCAAAAAGGATTCATCCCTGTCCCGACGTCGAGTGAGGATTCCCGTGTCCTCGAGAAAGAAAAATTGGATGCGTTGATTGACCGCGGGGTCGAAGCAATTTTCGTGACGACGCTTGATGAATCGTTTATCCGCTCATCACTCGAACGAGCCGAACGGGAAGGGATCCCGATCATCGCCATCGACCGGATGATCGACCATGAGAGCGTCGTGACATCGGTCATGTCCGATAACGTCGAGATCGGTCGGATGGCAGCGAACCATATCGCAGCCCAACACGCCGGCCTCGAACGGCCGATTCGTGTCGTCGAAGTGAGAGGGACCGCCAAAGTTCGCTCGACGATTGACCGGAGTCTCGGGTTGACGGAATATGATAAAGCCCATGACAACCTGCAAGTCGTCGCTTCGATTACCGGTAATTACGATACGTTCCAAGCCGAAATCGAGATGTCACGTTGGCTCGATGCGGAGATTCCGTTCGATGCCGTCTTTTCCCACAATGATGACAATACGTTCGGTGTCGTACGCGCCCTTGAAAGCCATGGTCTTAGCGACAAAACGCTCGTATCGGTCGATGGTGTGACAGGCATTTATCCGCTCATCCATAGTGGGAAAGTGGATGCGACCGTTGTCCAATCACCAAACGAGATGATCGAGGTCGGATTCAAGGCGCTCGAACATCATTTGAACGGCAAGAAAATTGCGTCACACTACTATTCATCGAGCTATTTGTACGAAGGGCTCACAAAAGATTAATTGACAAATGATTAGATTCCGCTATGCTAGGAAAAGTGGAAAGAAACAGGAGGTGTATCGATTGAACAGCTTCCAACAGTTCAAATTGTTACCGTTTATCGTCGATGCCTTGACAGAAAAGCGCATCACAGTACCGACGGACATTCAGGCCCGGATTATTCCGGCTGCGATGAATGGCCGCGATATCATTGGGAAATCACAAACCGGGACGGGGAAGACGCTTGCGTTCCTCTTACCTATTTTAGAAGCGATCGATCCGAAAGAAGAATCGGTCCAAGCCATCGTCGTCGCACCGACGCGCGAACTCGCTTGGCAGATTCACGAAGAGTTGAAAACACTCCTCGTCAAACAGCCGGACTACATTAAAACAAGTCTGATTGTCGGAGGAACTGACCGGGAACGACAAATCGACAAGATGAAAAACCCACCACAACTGATCATCGGGACACCGGGTCGTCTACTCGACTTGATGAAAGTCCAAGCGTTATTCCCGCACAAAGTCACACACTTCGTCGTCGACGAAGCCGACCAAATGCTCGACATGGGTTTCTTGCCTGAAGTCGACCGCATCGCACAGGCATTGCCAGAGAAACTTCAAACAATGGTCTTTTCAGCGACAATCCCTGAGAAGTTACAGCCGTTCTTGAAGAAATATTTGCATGACCCGCGCTACGCGGAAGCGAGTGAAGAGCACCGTGTCGTACCAAAAATCAAACACCACGTCATCCCAGTCCGTCACCGTGACCGTAAGGCATTGACGGTCGACATCGCAAAAGCGATCAACCCGTTCGTCTGTCTCGTGTTCACGAACACGAAACAAGATGCGGATGAGTTGGAGACGTCGTTCCGCGAGGCTGGACTTAACGTCGGCACGCTTCATGGCGACATGCAGGCCCGTCGTCGGAAGCAAGCGATTAAAGACATCAACGACGCGAAATATCAGTTCGTGATTGCCACCGACTTGGCGGCGCGCGGCATCGATATTAAAGGTGTGTCGCACATCATCAACTTCGGGATTCCGAAAGACCTCGACTTCTATACGCACCGTGTCGGCCGTACGGGCCGCGCTGGGGAGACTGGTGAAGCGTACACGTTGTATGAAGATCACGAGAACGGTCCAATCAATCGACTCGAAGAGCGTGGCTTCACGTTCAAGCATGTCGATTTGAAAAACGGATCGCTTCAAGAGATCAAGACACGCAAACGCCGCACAACCGACCGGAAGATGAAAGTTTCGCAAACGGCGCACAGCCGGATGGCGGGCGAAATCAAGAAGGCGAAGAAAAAAGTCAAACCTGGTTATAAGAAGAAGTTCAAGTATAAATTGAAAGAGACGGCCTCACGTGAGCATATGCAGAGCCAACGTAAGGAACGTCGCGAAGTTCGTAAAAAGAACCGACGCTAAATAAAAGAAGAATCGACTTCGTGGAGTCGATTCTTCTTTTTGTGTACACTAAGGACAGATGAGAATGAAGGAGAAATGACTATGTTAAAAATTGGTTCCCACGTTTCTGTATCCGGTAAGAAGATGTTGCTCGCAGGCAGTGAAGAAGCTGTCTCATACGGCGCCAACACGATGATGGTGTATACGGGTGCGCCTCAAAACACGCGGCGCAAACCGATCGAGGATTTGAACATTGAGGCGGCGCTTGTCCACATGGCAGCGCACGACATCGACGAGATCGTCGTCCATGCCCCGTATATCATCAACTTAGGGAACACGACGAAACCGGAGACGTTCGAACTCGCCGTCTCGTTTTTGGCCGCCGAGATTAAACGGGCCGAGGCGCTGCAAGTCGCACGTCACGTCGTCCTTCATCCCGGCGCGCATGTCGGAGCAGGTGAAGACGTTGGACTCGCTCGCATCATCGAAGGCTTAAATGAAGTGCTCACGGGGGACGAAACCGTCAAAATCGCACTCGAGACGATGGCCGGAAAAGGCAGCGAACTCGGAAAGACGTTCGAAGAACTCGCAACCATTATCGACGGGGTGACACATAATGACAGGTTGTCGGTCTGCTTCGACACGTGTCACGTCCATGACGCAGGCTACGACCTCGTCGGCGATTTGGATGGTGTCATCGAGCAGTTCGACCAAATCGTCGGACTGGACCGTCTCGGTGTCATCCACGTCAACGACTCGAAGAACGTGCGCGGTGCGAAGAAAGACCGTCACGAGAATATCGGCTACGGGGAGATCGGCTTCGACACGTTGAACCGGATCATCCACCATGAGGCGTTCACCCACTTGCCGAAGATTTTAGAGACGCCATATATCCCGATCAGTGAGAAGACAAAAGTCGCACCGTACAAGCAAGAGATCGAGATGTTCCGGGCGAACCGATTCGATGCCGAATGGCGTGAACAGTTCATGCTCGCGCACCAGTGACATGAGCATCATCCGAATCGATCCGAACGACTACGACGTCTGGTCCGCGCTTCCGACATATTATCAAGAAATGAGCCCTTTTTACGTGGAAGGTCGGCACGATGAGGGGACAGCTTGGATAGAAATCACTGGATACGGGATCGTGGCCGAAGTCGAAGTGATGCTCGTTGAGATGACCGAGCGCCCGGCTGACCGTTATTGGCGAACGGAAGCGGGACTAGTGGTGAAGGCGTATAGCCTCGTCGATGTGATCGGCCTTGATTTCCATCATCCGTTGCTTCAATCAGGTATGTATGAGGAAGATACGGACGCCGTCATCCGTACCAAATGGGAGCAAGGTTACCGGGTGCCCTCGCGTAAATGGACGAGAGAAACGTTTGCGACCCATCTCGCCGAAGAGCAAGCGACGAATCGGCTTGCCCCGACGACTGTCTGTATGGATTGTCGAGATGATTTAAGCCGCTACGGTCAAATCGGGGTTCGTCTGATGGAGTATCATCTCGAGGCAGGGAGCGGTACGTGGCTCTGCCCGACGTGTCATAAAGCGAGACATTACAATCTATAGAAAAAAAGAAGCCCGAGGGCTTCTTTTTTTTGAATTAAAATGGCCAGTTCGCAAGTGCGAATTGGTATACTTTCATTCCAAGAAACACGCCGAAGATGCCGATGACGCCCGGTAGAACCGGCGGGGCAGGGAGCGGCAACTTCAAGGCCGTGAAAATCATGCCACAAATGAGACCAGCGAGCAATGACAATAAGATTTCTTGCATGAATGATTCCTCCATAATCGAGATGAAAACGCTTTACTAACAGGTAACCGAACTCATTATACAATGTTCGTTCTCATTTGAGAAGTCTAACATCAGTCATCTGTCATTTTCTCGTTTTCAGCCCGTAAGCGAAGAACTTCTCGTTCGGCCCAGTTCGACGGTTCACGCTCAAACACGCTCGGGATATTGTTCCAACGGCCGCCCGTATATTGATGGATGATAATTTGCGATTGAATCCGTTCTTGTCCGGCCTCTTGTTTCAAATAGACGTAGCTGCCGTCGGCGCGCTGGATTCTAGCCTTCACGTTATCGACGAGTTGAAGCGCGAGCATGTCTTTGATATACGATTTATGTGCCGCGTCAAGGATCGGGAACAAAATTTCGATTCGTTTGCGCATGTTACGCGTCATCCAGTCAGCTGAAGAGCAATACAAGTCTTCTTTTCCGTTTTGATAAAAGTAGAAGATGCGCGAATGCTCCAAGTACCGGTCGATGATGGAGACGACACGGATGTTGTCTGAGATACCTTTAATGCCCGGACGCAGACAACAGATGCCACGGATGATCAAGTCGATTTTGACCCCGGCCTGCGAGGCGTCATACAGTTTCGTAATAATCGGTTTGTCGGTGAGCGAGTTCATCTTGGCGACAATCCGGCCGTTCCCGTATTTCTCGTGCAATTTAATCTCTTCGTCAATCTTTTGAAGGAAGAAATCATGCATGTCGTCCGGTGACGTCTCGAACTTGTGCCACGATGGCCGTTCGCCGTAGCCCGAGAGCCAGTTAAAGAAATTGGTCGCGTCCTCGGCGAGCTCTTCATTTGTCGTCAACAAGCCGATATCCGTGTACAGTTTTGCGGTCGAGTCGTTATAGTTACCGGTACCGAGATGGAGAAACCGTTGCAACACTCCACCTTCTAAAATACGGACGACGAGCGTGATTTTCGAATGGGTCTTCAACTCTTTATAGCCATAAATGACGTGGGCGCCGGCCTTCTCGAGTTGTTTCGCCCATTGGATGTTCTTCTCCTCGTCGAACCGGGCCTTCAATTCGACGAGGACGGTCACTTGTTTCCCACTCTCGGCGGCATCGGTCAACGCCTTGATAATTGGAGAATCGCCTGAGACACGATAGAGCGTCTGCTTGATTGCGAGCACGTTCGGATCTTTGGCGGCTTGAGCGATAAAACGGACGACCGGATCGAACGAATGGAACGGGTGGTGGAGCAAGTAGTCTTGTTTGAGTAATGCTTGGAACAAGTCTTTCCCTGGCTCGAGTCCTTCCGGGACGAACGGGATGAGCGTCTCGTTGATCATGTCGTCATACTCGATGCCGATTTTATTGTAAACTCCGAATAAGAACGTCAAGTCGATCGGACCGTCGACGAGGAAGATGTCACGGTCGTGCAAATCAAGCACGTCCTGGAGCATGAACAATAGCTCCTTACTGAGCGACCGTTGCTGTACCTCAAGGCGAATCGCGACACCATAGCGCCGCTTCTTCAACTCTTTTTCAATTTGTTTAAGCACGTCACGGCTTCCTTCCTCGTGGAAGGGCATATCGGCGTTACGGGTGATTCGGAACGGCATCGTCGATTCGACTTCAAAACCTTTGAACAACGAGTCGATGAACTGGATGATGACGTCCTCGAGCAACATCAAATCCGTATGTTCCTCATCCTCGGTCGGAAGCTCGAGATAACGCGGCAATACGGCCGGTACTTGGACGAGGGCGAGTCGTTTCTTGCCTTCATCGGTCGAGGAGATCTCAACGGCGATATTGAGTGATTTAGACAACAGCATCGGGAATGGACGGTAGGCGTCGACGGCGATTGGTGTCAAGACCGGGAAGACGTGAGTCCGGAAATATAGCTTGACGAAGTCGAGTTGCTCTTTGTTCAAATGTTTTGGCCGTAAAAAGCGTACATTCTCCGAAGCGAGCTGTTTGATGATTTTTTTATACGTCGCGTATTGAACTTCGACGAGTTCTTGCGCTTTAATCGAAATCGCTTTAATCTGCTGTTTTGGTGTCAAACCGGCTTTGTCTTCCGGGCGATTGAACCCGGCGAGTACCTCGTCTTTCAATCCGCCAAAACGGACCATATAAAACTCATCAAGGTTCGAACTAAAGATTCCAAGGAACTTTAACCGTTCCATGAGCGGGTTGCGTTCGTCCATCGCTTCTTGTAGGACACGTTCGTTGAAGCTCAGCCAGCTGAGTTCACGGTTATTGAAGTGTTCGGGTAAATAGACGGTCATAAATCTCTCTCCTCTACACGTAACTCGATGGATTGGTCAATGGCACGTTCAAGATGTTTTTTATGGCGAATGCCACGCTGCAGTTCAAATCGTGGCGACGTGTTCGTATGAAGCGTGAAGACGAGCCCGTCGTCTGTCGCGTCGACGTCGATGTTTTCGACGACTTGTCGTTCGGTCAAGTCGAATGCGTCGACGAGCTTGACGATCGAGCCGAGCAACTCTAAGCTCTTCAGCATTTTTGAATCGAACCATTCGGGGAAGCCCTCAATATGTTGTTCGAGCAGGCGCCGCGATTTATATGATGTCACTAAGGCGAGTGCGAGTCGGTCCTCGTTGTTCATCCCTTTGAAGTCATTCGTCGTGATCAAGTGGAACGTATGGTCACTTTTATTGTTGTGGTCGATATATTCCCCGACATAGGCGAGGCGACAGGCCCCTTCTAACAGGCCGGGTTCGAACGGTTTCGGTTTGATCGTTTTCGTCTCGATTAGACCTGTATAGATTTGGCGGGCCAAATGAATTAAATGTTTGTGCCGGATCGGATCGACGTCATACTGTTTCTCGAAGTGACGGAAACTTTCTTCTTTGACGTCGCCGAAGCGGACACGATTGTTTTCTTTTAAGTAATATTCGTAGAATAAGCCCTCACGCAACCCGTTGTTGCTCATCATGAACTCAGGTACTTTCAAATACTTCGCCAGTTCATCGATGGCGGTCACGGCCGGGGCGATGATATCGATGCGGTCTTTCGACAACCCGTCGAGTCGACCGAGTTGTTTACTCGACATTTGAATGAGTTCATCGACGACATCATGCAGACGGTCGGTTCCAATCGTATATTGATGGATGCCTTCAAGCGGAAACATAGATAATGATTGCTCGATTCGGACGAGGTTTCGAGCGGTTCCACCAACTCCGACAAGTGGGATGCCGTGTGGTACGAGCCAGTCCACATCTTTGAACGATTTCTTTAAAAATGAGATGAGGTGCTTGCGTTCGTCTTTCGTGAGTGCGTCGCCTTCCATAAAATCCTCGGTCAATGTGACCGCTCCGAATGGAAAGCTGTGATAGAAGACGAGTTCACGGTCTTTGAAGTATGTCACTTCCATCGAACCACCACCGATGTCGACCGAATATCCATCTTCGATATACGTCGAATTGATGATAGCCGAATAGCCATAAAACGCTTCTTCATAGTCACTCAACAGGCGAATCTCCATGCCCGTTGCGCGTCGTACTTCTTCTAAAATGGCGTCGGAATTGTTGGCATTACGAATGGCGGCCGTCGCGACGGGCAGCACTTCTTTCACTTCATGATGTTCGTTCAAACGGTTGAAATGATCGAGCGTCTCGATGAGCGCCTCGATGCCGACATCGGACAGTTCGTTGTCTTCGGTAATGTGGCTCGATAACCGGGCCACTTCTTTTACGTTCAGCCGCTCGAAATACTGGCCGTATCCGTTTACTTCAAAGATGACGTTCCGAATCGAGTTCGATCCGATATCGATGACTGCTAGCTTTTTCTCCACGGAAAAACCCCCTCTGCGTTATCTCTAGTGTACAACGAAGATCTTAAAAAGACATATTGATTTCATAAAGATGGCCCTTCGGCTTCCTCCCATCGCCACATACTTGAAGCGTCGACTAATATTCTGTATAATACAGACGCCAAGCAAGTAGAAATGATTACGATTTATCATATGAGAGAAGGGTAGCTTATGACGACATCTGTCGTAAAACTAGATCATGTTTCCTATCATTACGATGGGACCGCCGCGCTACAGGACGTTTCCATCGACATACACCAAGGCGACTTCGTTGCCGTCGTCGGGGAGAACGGTTCCGGTAAATCAACATTGATCCGGACCATCCTCGGCCTATTAGCGCCACAAACCGGTTCGGTCGAGCTGTTCGGCCGCCCTCAAGGCCAGTTTAAAGACAAGTCCCGTATCAGTTACGTTTCCCAAAAAGCCGCGTCGTTTAACTCGGGGTTTCCAGTGACAGTCGAGGAAGTCGTAGCCATGGGGCGCTATGGACGGCTCGGGTTGTTCAAACGGTTGAACGTCGAAGACAAAGCCGCCATTCAGAACGCACTTGAGACGGTCAATATGTGGCAGTTTCGGCATCGGAAGATCGGCAGTCTGTCAGGTGGGCAACAACAGCGCGTCTTTATCGCCCGGGCCATGGTCAATCAGCCAGATTTGCTCATTTTGGATGAACCGACGGTCGGAGTCGACCAAAAACATTTGCGCGACTTCTACGAAGTGCTCCATTTGTTGCGTGAACATACGACGTGCACATTCATTCTCGTGACGCACGACTTGAACGTCGTCACGGACCTCGTCACAAAAGTCGTCCATCTCGACCGTGGGCGGATGGCATGCAATTGCGGGTTGAAAGAGTATAGTGAGCTCGGGGAGTGGACCGCGATTAAGCCATATCCGGTCAAAGTGCTCGTCCACGAAGGTACGTCATGATCACCGATCTCTTCACGTACAGCTTTTTACGTTATGCGTTCATCGCAGCCGTCGTCATCGGATTCACCGCACCGCTCATCGGCTCGTTCGTCGTCGTCAGACGAATGAGTTTGATTGCCGACGCGCTCTCACACATGACGCTTGCCGGAATATCGTTCAGTCTGTTTCTCGGACAATACATCTTATTGTTCAGCGACTTGAACCCGCTTTATCTCGGAACACTCGTATCCGTGCTCGCCGCGCTCGGCCTCAATTGGCTCCGCGGAAAGTATGTGCACTTCCAAGAACTATCGATTCCGATCATGATGTCTGCTGGAATGGGACTCAGTGCCATCTTTATCTCGCTGTCGCGCGGGTTTTCCATCGATTTGTCGACATTGTTGTTCGGTTCCATCTCGGCTGTCAGTCTATCGGATATTTGGTTGATTTTATCGGTGGCCGGGATTACGTTACTCGTCATCATCGTGTTTTATAAACAGCTCTTATTTTTATCGTTCGACGAAGAGCAGGCGAAAGTGTCAGGCCTGCCTAGTACGATGCTCCATGTGTTGTTTATGTTCGTCGTCGCACTCGTCATCGCTGTCAGCATGCGCATCGTCGGTACGCTTCTCGTCTCGAGTCTAATCACGCTACCGGTCGCGGCCGCACTCCGGTTCACGAACAGCTTTAAACAGACGATTGTTTGGTCGATTGTGTTCGGTGAGGTCGCGACGATTGGTGGGCTCGTGCTCGCCTACGAGCTCGATGTTGCCCCGGGTGGTGTCATCGTTTTGCTCGCCGTCATGATTTTAGCGATTGTCATGTTGGCCGAACGGATTGGACTCGCTCGAAAAAAGGAGGTTCGTTATGAAGGAAACTGAACAGTTGACCCGTCTGCAATCGTCGTCGCTTAAAGTGACACCGAAACGAATCGAGATGTTTGCCTTTCTCGCGGCGGAAGAGCGTTACGTCAGTGCCAAGGATGTCCTCGACTATATGCGCTCGAAACATCCGACGATGAGTTTTGACACGGTGTACCGCAACTTGAAGTCGTTCGCTGAAGAAGGTTTGCTTGAAGCGACCGAGTTGAACGGAGAGAAGGCGTTCCGCGTCACGTGCGGCGCTAATCATCACCATCACCATCTCATTTGTCGCGGTTGCGGCAAAACGAAGTTACTCGAGCTCTGTCCGATGCGCTACGTCGAGACGCTCGATCCTGATTTTGAAGTCGTCGATCATAAATTTGAGATTTATGGGTATTGTAAACAATGTAAGTGACAAAGGGATTGTGTCGACAATCCCTTTTTTGTCGAATCAGGAGAGGGGAGTCGAGATGATTTACACAGCAACCGAGATTAAGCAGGCCGATGAGGCGGCGCTCCGGAAAGGGATGCCGGCGGATGTCTTGATGGAACGGGCAGCGTCAGCTGTAGCGGCGCGTCTGATCTTCCCGCCACAATCGTCCGTCCTCGTCGTCTGTGGTGCTGGTAATAACGGAGGAGACGGTTGGGTCATAGCACGGGAATTGGCGCAGAGAGGTTATACGGTCTCCGTTTATGCCCCGTTCGGCAATCCAAAGTCGGACGAGGCGAAACAGCACGCGACGTACGCGCGAGGGTTCGTTACGGTCACTCATGAGCCGCATGATGCCGATCACGTCATCGATGCCTTATTCGGGGTAGGCTTTCATGGGCCAGTCACTGGAACGCCAAGAGAGGTCATCTCATGGATGCGTGAGCAACAAGCGCCTATCGTGGCCGTTGATGTCCCGTCCGGTGTTCCGAGTGACGACGCAATCAACTTTGACGGACACGCGGTTGAGGCGAACATGACGTTTTCGCTCCACGGCCATAAACGGAGCGCTTTTTTAAAACGGACCGCTTCCTATTACGGTACGGTCGAGGTCGTCGATATCGGGCTGCCACACACGTCAACATGGCGCGTGTTGACGGCTTCAGATTTTGATCGCGTCCTGCTCGAGCGGGATTTGTACAGTCATAAAAATACGTATGGACACGGTCGTTTAATTGGTGGGAGTCGCCATTTGATCGGTGCCCCGTTCTTGGCGGCTCGATCGGCGCTTCGGACCGGGCTAGGTTTACTTGATTTGGCCATCCCGCCGGAAGCGAATATCATGGCCTCGAGCTTACCGGAGGCGATGTATTATGGCATGGATGAAGTACCAGACAAGGAATATTCGGCCACAGCGATTGGGCCAGGCCTCGTCGATGATGAACGATTGGACCGACTATGGCAAACCGTCCACCGTCAATCAAAGCCGCTCATCGTCGATGCAGGCGCCTTGACGACGAGCCACCTCGAGGCAAGTGGACCGCTCACGTTGACGCCGCATCCGGGGGAGTTCGCTCGTTTGACGGGGCGATCTGTCGCCGAGATTGAAGCAGATCGGTTCCGTATCGCGTCAGACTTCGCACGCCAACACGGGATTCATCTTATCCTGAAAGGGACGCATACGCTTATTGTGAAACCAGACGGGACGGGAGCGGTCAATACGGTCGAGGCCGCGGCCCTCTCAAAAGGTGGGAGCGGCGATGTGCTGACTGGGATGTTGCTCGCACTTTGGGCAAGGACAGACCGAATCAAAACCGAAACCTGCCCGAACGAACAAGCGGTGCTTTGGCATGCGCTCGCGGCACGTGAGGCGAGCCAACAGATGCATCCCGCGAGCGTGCTTGCGACTGATGTCATCGAAGCAATCGGACGCATTTAAAAAAGAGGAATCCACTCGGGATTCCTCTTTTTTAAATGGTGATTGAATTCGTCGTCGCCAAGTGGCGCACCATATGCTGGGCCTCGTTCCAAGACGAGATTCGCTTGACACCGGTCGGTAGCGGTTTCCGATTATAGGGGGCATCGAACAACAGCACCGGGATCGACGTCTGCTCGTGGATGGAAATCGCATTCTCGTAGCGGTCTTCCATGAACAGATCGAGATCGAGTTGTTTGACGACACCGACCTTGTCATGGCTCCCTGTCATGATGAGGGAGTCGAGTGGGAGCTCATGCTGTCGAATCCACTCCTCGGTAACGGCGCGTACGGCCTCGCTCCGGGCCGTGACGTAATGAATGCGATGGTCCTGACGCATGCTCCATAAGACGGCGTTCACTTCAGAATGCGGAAGTGAGCGACGATAAATCGCTTCCTCGTGCCCTTGTTCGATCATGAAACGCCAAAACGCTTCTTGTGTCATATCTGTATACGTATGCAACTCGTATTCGGTCGCCTGGTGAAAGTCGATCGCGTATCCGAGTGCCTCATTCATATAATGAAAACAACTTTGCGGATCCGTGACGGTTCCGTCGAGGTCAATTCCAATGTGCATCTTCGTCCCTCCTTGCTCATAACCCCTATTGTACCAAAAGCCCGCTCGGTTGCAACCGAGCGGGCGAAGGATTAGTTGGATTGGTTGGCGAGCTCTTGCTCTTCAAGTTCACGAGCCGCCAATTTTTCGGCTACGATAGCGTCGATTTCTTTTTTCAACTCTTCGACCATCGTAGCTTCCGGCACTTTACGGATGATTTTCCCGTGACGGAAGAGTAAGCCTTCGTTACGGGCACCGGCGATGCCGATATCGGCTTCGCGTGCTTCACCCGGTCCGTTGACCGCACAGCCAAGGACAGCGACTTTGATGTTGACGTTAATGTTTTGGATATACTCTTCGACTTCTTTCGCGATCGAAATCAAATCGATTTCGATGCGGCCGCATGTCGGGCACGAGATGAGCGTCGCCGCATTGGCCGCGAGACCGAACGATTTGAGCACTTCTTTGGCGACTTTGATTTCCTCGACCGGGTCGTCAGATAGCGAGACGCGAACGGTCGAACCGATTCCGAGCGAAAGGATTGCCCCGAGACCGGCCGCTGACTTGAGTGACCCTGAGAAGAGCGGGCCTGATTCAGTGATCCCGACGTGGAGCGGGTAGTCGAACGTCTTGGCCGCGAGCGTGTATGCTTCGAGGGCTAAGTTTACGTCAGACGCCTTGAGCGAGATAATCGTATTATAGAAGCCGAGGTCTTCTAAGATTTTAACGTGATGCATGGCACTCTCGACCATTCCTTGGGCTGTCGGATAACCATACTTCTCAAGGAATTGCTTTTCGAGTGAGCCGGCGTTGACACCGATGCGAATCGGGATGCCTTTCGCCTTAGCGGCGTTGACGACCGCTTCGACTTTCTCACGACGACCGATGTTACCCGGGTTGATGCGAATCTTATCGACACCGCTCTCGATGGCTTTAAGCGCTAGTTTATAGTCGAAGTGAATATCGACGACGAGCGGGATGTTGATGCGGCTCTTAATCTCAGCGAGGGCGTCAGCCGCGCGCTCATCCGGACAAGCGACGCGGACGACTTGGCAGCCCGCTTCTTCAAGGCGCAAAATCTCAGCGACAGTCGCTTCAACGTCATGGGTTTTCGTTGTCGTCATCGACTGGATGACGACTTCGTTGGATCCACCGATGATGAGGTTGCCGACACGGATCGGACGGGTTAATGAACGATGCAAAATTTCTGACATATACGTAATCTCCTTCTTTTGGAAAGGTTCCAATCGATTTAAGATGAGTGGTTTCCTTATTATCATAACGAAATGTTTGTAAAAAAGCACCCGGCAAGCGCTTGATCGGTGTGCTCTTACAAAACGCTAACGTTATCTTAACAGATGCTTTATAATTTTCCACCGTCTGAAGACCGATATATTCAGAGAAATGACGTCTGAAAAGGTGGAATGTATAATGTTTGAACGATTGAAACGAATATGGAGTAGGAATCAACAGAAGGAGAGGACGATGAGCCGTCGCTTGCTGTGGACGTTGATGCCGGTCATGCTCGCCCTTTTTTTAACTGTGTTCGGATGGTTCGCTTTGAAAGCGGAGCAGTTGTTGACGAGCGAAGTTGAGAAACGGCTACATCGTGAAGCAACCGTCGTCCGAGAGACGGTCAAGACGACATATGGAGCGTACGTCGCGAATGAAAAAGTGTTGAACCGGGCGTTGAAGTCGATGTATATGCAACAGGCTTCTATTTTATCAGGGGATGGTCTAGAAGCCAGTCAATATTTATTGCGCGACACAGAAATCGAGCAATTGAGCGGTCGACAAGTCGAGGATCGGTTCATGAATCGTATCGACGACATCATATCGAACGATGTGAGTGTGAGCGAACAAAAAGACGTGTTTATCGTAACGGCACCGATTCCCGAGTTGAAAGCCCATTATGCGATTGTCGTCACCAAACAATCGGTGCTCGGCACGATGTGGAATTTGAGAGAACTCGTCCTCGTCGCCATCTCCATCATGCTCGTCATGATGATCGGTTTATTCTCGTTCATGATCCGACGAGAGCTCAAACCGTTGACGGCATTTGTAGTACGGCTTCGCGAGTCAGTCGCCACGCGTTCGTTCTCAGAGGTCGAACTTCACGCAAAATCATTTGAGATGAGAAGTTTGGAACGAGAATACAATACGTTTATCGGGCTATGGAAACGTTCGTTGATGACAATGCTCGAGACGTCGACCGCTTTTGAATCGAGCCTTCCTGTATTTATGCGACAACTGGAAGCAAATCAACAGCAAGTGACTGGATTCAAACAAGTTGCCGCAACGGTCGCGTCGACGAGTCAGTCATATCAGTCATTCACGAACGAATCGACGCATCGCTTTACAGATTTGGCAGAACACGTCCGTTCGCTCGAACAAGAGATTAGTTCGGTTGATCAGCGGGCCGAGGCGTTGAAACAGACGATCAGGACAGAGATTGAATCATTCTCGACCGTCAAAGGTGCAAGCGAGCGATTCGCAAGAAAAGCGAGTGCGGTTCAAAACCGGTTATTAGAAAGTGAAGCAACGTCTGAACAGGCGGATGACGCACTTCAGAAGATTTTGTCCGTTGCGGCGGCGACGAAGATGTTGGCACTCAATGCCTCGATTGAAGCGGCGCGAGCTGGGGAACATGGGAAAGGATTTGCCGTCGTCGCCCATGAGGTCGGACAGTTGGCGAAAATCACGAATGAGTCGACACTATCAGCCGTAGCTGCGATTGAAGCCATTCGCTTGGAGCGTGCCGAGATATTTAATGAGATGAAGCACTTCGAAGAGGATATCGTTTATTTGGGTGAGACGTTGCACCGTGTTGAAGGCGGGATTGAAACAATCGATTATGAAGTGAGAAGGCAAATGACGCAGTTCCAATCCATCACCGAGCAAACGACCGCCACGGGACATCAATTACTACATATGGCGGAAGCAAATGAGCAATTAAAAGAAGTCGGTGTGGCACTCGAACGTAAATTAGACGAATTATATGAGGGCGTCGAGGGTTGGTCGGACGTGCAACAGACGTTACAAGGCGCAGGGGTCGACTTAGGCAACCAAAGTCAACGGCTTCAAACCGTATTATCTGATTTGGCCCCGACCCTATAAGAAAAAGCCGGTTCAACGCATGCGCGCGTGATCCGGCTTTTTTGATGACTTCAATTTGATGGGGATGTGACGCAACGGAACAATCAAGTAAACGAATGACAAGAGAACACCGAGCCAAGTCAATGGAGGAGCAGCATGGTACAAGATGACGAGGAAGAGGACTGGGATCATCGTCATCGCGACCGCATACGGCCAAGCCTGTCGATACGGCCATTTGTTCTTCGTGCGCCATTTTGTGAAGAGTTGGACGAGAAGGGCACTGAGCGCGACGAACACCATATAGAAGAAGAAGATGGCGAAGCCATGTAAAAACATCCACATCGGCCAAAAGAAATCGGGCTGTAATACGATGTAATCGAGCAACGTGACCACAACCGTCAAGACGAGACTTGCCAACATATAGGCGTGGAGCGGGGCAAGGCGAAGGCGTAACGCTTGCTTGGTCGGGTACAGGGTGTGGCGTAGAAACTGTGACGTCGTTTGGAACATAAAATCAAACCCCTATCTGTTATAGTACAAAAATCGAAAAACACACATAATTCATACAGTGGTTTAATAAAACCTTAACATTAAACCTGTTTACATCGAATGGGGGATGCGGGCATAATGAGTAGGGCAATAAAAAACCAAGCAAACACAACTAATTCACAATCAAAAGGAGTACAAAAATCGTGGAATACAATTTGCAAGAAATGTTATTCATGTTTTTTGGAGGATTAGGGATCTTCCTCTTCGGTATCAAGTCGATGGGAGACGGCCTTCAAAAGTCAGCAGGTAACCGCCTGCGCGACATCCTTGATAAGTATACATCGAATCCGTTCCTCGGAGTACTAGCCGGGATCATTGTAACGGTCTTGATTCAATCATCCTCAGGTACAACGGTCATCACGGTCGGTCTCGTCAGCGCCGGCTTCATGACGCTCCGTCAAGCAATCGGGGTCATCATGGGGGCGAACATCGGGACGACAGTAACCGCGTTTATCATTGGTTTCGATGTCGGCGCCTACGCGTTGCCGATTATCGCTATCGGTGCGGTTCTCCTTTTCTTCTTCAAAAAAGAGAAGTTGCAACATTTAGGTCAAATCTTCTTCGGTTTCGGGATGCTGTTCTACGGTCTTGAACTCATGGGAAGTGGTATGAAGCCGCTTCGCTCGAGCGAATACTTCATCGATTTGACGCAATCGATGAGTGACAACCCGTTCCTAGGTGTTATCGTCGGTACGGTGTTCACGGTCATCGTCCAATCGTCTTCTGCGACGATCGGGATTTTGCAAGAATTATATGCAGGTGGATCAATCCAACTCGACGCGGCACTCCCGGTCTTGTTCGGGGATAATATCGGTACGACGATCACGGCGATCCTTGCTTCGATTGGTGCCTCGGTCGCGGCCCGTCGTGCGGCAGCAGCCCACGTCATCTTTAACTTGATTGGGACAGCGATTTTCTTGATCTTGTTGATTCCGTTCACGCAATACATTTACTGGATCACAAATCTCTTAGCAATCGAAGACAAGATGCAGATCGCCTTCGCCCACGGGACGTTTAACGTCGTCAACACGTTCATCCAGTTCTGGTTCATCGGAACGATCGCATGGATCGTGACGAAGTTCGTACCAGGTGAAGATTCAATTGTCGACACGAAAGCACAACACTTGGATCCGATCTTTATTCAACAGTCACCATCGATTGCCGTCGAGCAAGCGAAGTTTGAAGTGATCCGTATGGGTGATTTCGCAAAACTTGGACTTGATGAGGCGCGTAATTACATGACGACGGGCGATAAGAAACATGCCGAGAAGTCGGCGCACATTGAAGACGCGCTCAACTCATTGAATGCTAAAATTACAGACTATCTCGTGAAACTTGCCGCTGTCGATTTGACAGAACAAGAATCACAAGAACACAAGACACTCATGCATGCCATCAACGATATCGAACGAATCGGTGATCACGTTGAAAATATCATCGAGTTGATTGACTATAAGACAGCAACGCGCATCACACTCTCGGCCGGAGCGCAAAAAGAGTTGACAGAGATGTACGATTTGACACGTGCCACGCTCGAGAAATCGCTTCAGACGCTCGCGAGCGGAGATATGGTCGAAGCACGTCAAGTCATCGAGATGGAAGCGAAACTCGATATGCTTGAACGTCAATTCCGTAAAAACCACGTCGTCCGCTTGAATACAGGCGAGTGTGACGGTCAAGCGGGGATGTTCTTCGTCGATATGCTTTCAAACTTGGAGCGGATCGGTGACCACGCTATGAACATCACAGAAATCACGCTTGAAGATGCAAACGAAGGAATCGTGTAATCGAACGGTCCCTCTGGTTCACACGAGCCAGAGGGACTTTTTGGTTAGATGTGACTTTTGATTGACAGTGACGCCTGCATTCAGTATATTATTACTGTATAACAACGTGGCGGTGTAGCTCAGCTGGCTAGAGCGTACGGTTCATACCCGTGAGGTCGTGGGTTCGACTCCCTCCGCCGCTACCAATTAGGACCCTTAGCTCAGCTGGTTAGAGCAGACGGCTCATAACCGTCCGGTCGTAGGTTCAAGTCCTACAGGGTCCATTTGTGAACAGCTTTCAGATGAAAGCTGTTTTTTTGTTTTCATTTTTAGTTTTCAAATCCGAAGTCATGGGTAAATATCCGTTAGCATTTTGTTTTTTGAAAAATATGAAATGAGGCGAAGCGAGATGGAACGAAATCATACGATGATGCAATTTTTTGAATGGCATGTCCCGGCTGACCAAAAGCATTGGAAGCGATTGAAAGAACGTGCTTCTGAATTGAAAGAAGCAGGAATCACCGCACTTTGGTTGCCACCGGTCACAAAAGGTCAAAGTGATGAGGATACGGGATATGGTGTCTATGATTTGTATGATTTAGGCGAGTTTGACCAAAAAGGAACGGTCGCCACCAAATATGGAACGAAGCAAGAATTGCTCGAAGCGACGAAACACGCCCAAGAGCTTGGGATGCAAGTCTATATGGATGTCGTTTTAAACCATAAAGCAGGCGCCGATGCGACCGAGAAGTTCGACGTGTTAGAAGTCGACCCGGAAGACCGGACGAACGTATTGTCGGAAGAACCGTTTGAAATCAAAGGCTGGACGAAGTTTGATTATAAAGAACGAAATGATAAATATTCATCGTTCAAATGGAACTTCCATCATTTCAACGGGACGGATTATGACGCCGCGAACGACAAGAGCGGCATCTTCTTCATCTTAGGTGAGAATAAAAAGTGGAACGATAACGTCGACGATGAGTTTGGCGTCTATGACTATTTAATGTTCGCCAATATCGACTATCATCACCCGGAAGTGCGAGAAGAAGTGCTCAGCTGGGGCAAATGGTTCATCGAGGAGACGAAGTGTGACGGCTTCCGTCTCGATGCGATCAAACACATCAACTATGATTTCGTCAAAGAATTCAGTCAGACAATGAAAGCCGAAAAAGGCGAGAACTTCTACTTGGTCGGTGAGTTTTGGAAGTCTGAACTCGAATCATGTCGCGAGTTTTTAGACAACATTGACTACCACGTCGATTTGTTCGACGTACCGCTCCACTACAACTTGCAACGGGCTTCGATTGAAGGGGCGTCGTTCGATTTGCGGACAATTTTCGATGACACACTCGTCCAGTCCCACCCGCTTCACTCAGTCACGTTTGTTGATAACCATGACTCACAACCTGCCGAGGCGCTTGAGTCATGGGTCGAAGATTGGTTCAAACAGAGTGCTTACGGCTTAATCTTGCTCCGCCAAGACGGTTATCCATGTGTCTTCTATGGGGATTACTACGGCATCAACGGTCCACACCCGGCCGAAGGGAAAAAGCCGGCCATCGACCCGCTTCTTTACGCCCGACGTGAAAAAGCGTACGGTCAACAAGACGACTACTTCGATAACGAGCACGTCATCGGCTGGGTCCGACACGGCAGCGAGGAGATCGAGCGTTCAGGTTGTGCCGTCATTATCTCGAATAACGACGAAGCGGAGAAACAGATGTTCGTCGGTGAACATCGAGCCGGTGAGAAATGGGTCGATTTGACGCAGACCGTCGATGAGGTCGTCGAGATTGATAAAGACGGAAAAGGGGTATTTAAAGTGGCGGCAGGGTCGATTTCGGTATGGGCGTTGCCAGAACAAGACGTCGAGTGAAGCATTACAATTGAGTCAGCCGTCACAAATCTGTTACATTTAGAACGAACGTTGTTCAAACCAATTTTAAGGGGGATTTTAGTTATGGCTAAATTTGAATTACCACAACTTGATTACGCATACGATGCACTTGAACCACACATTGACGCACGCACGATGGAAATCCACCACACGAAACACCACAACACTTACGTCACGAACGTGAACAATGCACTCGAAGGAAAAGACGTGAACTACTCTTCACTCGAAGAGTTGCTTCAAAATCTCGATTCACTTCCTGCTGACATTCAAACAGCGGTCCGCAACAACGGTGGCGGTCATTGGAACCACTCATTCTTCTGGAAATTGTTGAAGAAAAATGAGAACGGCGCACCGACAGGCGAACTCGCTTCTGCCATCGACGAAGCGTTCGGCAGCTTCGATGCCTTCAAAGACGAGTTCACGAAAGCGGCAACGACTCGCTTCGGCTCTGGTTGGGCTTGGCTCGTCGTGAAAAATGGTAAGCTCGAAGTCACATCGACACCAAACCAAGATTCACCGATCATGGAAGGCGTTCAGCCAATCCTTGGTCTTGACGTTTGGGAGCATGCGTACTACTTGAACTACCAAAACCGTCGTCCGGATTATATCCAAGCGTTCTTCCATGTCATCGACTGGGATTACGTCGCGAAGCTCTACGCCGACGCAAAATAATGACACTGTCCCGGGATTCTCATGAATCTCGGGATTTTTTCTACATTTCATTAATTTGTAAACAAATTATGATATAGTGAAAATCGAGTCTAAAAATAGAAAGATCATCGACATATATGTCACCTATACTTATAGAAGAAACGAATCAGGAAGGAGACAACTGAATTGGCCAGACACCGTGTGAAAGTGCCGAAGAAACGGCGCAACCACTTGCCTTTACGATTGAACTTACTGTTCTTTATCGTCTTCATTTTATTTGCGACGCTCATTTTTCGTTTAGGTGTCGTTCAAATCGTCAACGGAGAGTTGATTGCCCGGGAAGTGCAGAAGACGGAATCGAGTAAAATAAAATATGAGGTGCCGCGCGGCAAGATTTACGACCGGAACGGCCAAGTGCTCGCCGACACGATTTCAAACTACTCGGTCATGTATCGTCGCTCTCAAGTGACGAAGACGGAAGAGCGACTCGATGTCGCCATCAAACTCGCTGACATCGTCGACGTTCCAGAGAAGGATCGAAAAGTGACGGAACGTGACCGTAAGGATTATTGGATTGCCATCGATCCTGAACGCTCACAAGAACGCGTCCAGAAACTGTTGGCCGATCTCCCGGAAGAAGAACGGGCCGCTCTATCCAACCAAGACGTCGATCAATTGTTGCTTGATTCGATTACGGAAGCAGAGATCACGTTCGATGATGCGACCGAAGAAATCATCGCGATCAAGCATAATATGGAGTCGGGCTACGCGCTCGATCCGCAAGTCATAAAAATCGGAGCATCTCCGAAAGAGATGGCATTGATCGAAGAAAATTTGGAATTGCTCCCTGGCGTCAGCGTCGAACCTTATTACCAGCGGGACTACCCGTTCGGAGAGACGTTCCAGAGCTTCCTTGGAAGTTATCGTCAAATCCCGGCCGAACAACGTGCCTCGTATCAAGCAAAAGGGTACGGCTTGAACGACAGGGTCGGCACGTCTTATCTCGAACAACAATATGAAGAAATCCTTCGCGGTACCCCGGCTTATGACGTGTTCACGACATATAAAGGAGAGCCGGTCGGAGAACCGACTCGAGTCAGCGGTAATCCAGGGAAAGATATCATTTTGTCGACGGACATCGAATTCCAAAAAGAAGTGGATGAGATTTTGAAGAAGGCGATTCGTGCCGGTCGTTCGGGCAGCCCGCACTTCGACCGTGCCTTCGTCGTCGTCATGAATCCGAAGACGGGAGAACTGCTCGCCCTCTCGGGACAAGAACTCGATTTGAAGACAAACGAATTTAAGGATGTATCAACCGGTACGGTGCTTCGTGCGAGCCAAATCGGTTCGACAATCAAAGGGGCGACGGTGGCGTTTGGCCTGGAAGAGGAAGTCATCCAACCAGGTGAATATATTTACGACACGCCGATCCGTATCGGATCGTCGCTCAAATCGTCGTACCGGAATATGGGGAATATCAACGACCTTGATGCGCTTGCCTTGTCCTCGAACATTTACATGTTCCAAATCGCCCTTCGGCTCGCTGATTATTATTCGACCGGGCAAATCGTCGGGGATAACGTGACCGAGGCGTTCAATACGATGGAGCATTATTACAAACAGTTCGGACTCGGCATCGAGACGGGGATTGATCTTCCATACGAGTCGATTGGTTTCCGCAGTGTCCCGGACCGTGTCACACTCCTCATGGACATGTCGATCGGCCAGTATATTTCGTATACGCCGATTCAACTCGCTCAGTACACATCAACACTTGCGAATGGTGGTTATCGGATTCAACCACATTTATTAAAAGAAATAATCGAACCGGGATCACTCGATCAAGCGAACAAACAAGTCGTCAGCACGTTCCAGCCGAATGCACTGAACAAAGTCGACATCCGCGATGAATATATTCAACGCGCTCGTCAAGGGTTCCGTCAAGGGGTCGAGGACGGGACGTCGCGCATCTTGCAACAGACGGGAATGACGGCGGCGGGTAAGACAGGGACGGCCCAAGCCATCGCGGAAGGACCGGACGGCCAGGCAAAACGCAATGCGAACGGGGAACCGATTAAGACACTCAACTCGAACCACGTCGGCTGGGCGCCGTATGATGACCCGGAGATCGCTTGGGCCATCATCATGCCAGGCCTCGAGGCAGAAGGCGTCAATACCCGTGTCGCCCACGATATCATGAAAGTGTATTTTGATTTAGAAGATGTAGAAGCACAGCTCCAGTAAAGAAGTCACTTCGGTGACTTCTTTTTTTCGTCTTTACAATTCTTTTACGTTCCGTTTATTTCTCGTTAATAGTAGTTTATTAGGATGTTAATTGTAGGACAGAACAAGCAAGCTACAACACAAATCAAAGCAAACTCAAGGAGGACGTCAGAAATGTCTTGGATGAAAAAATCAGCTTTAGTCGCTTCAATCACTTCGGTGGCCATCATCGGTGCCGCGTGTGGAAACAATGAAGAAGGAAACGGCGCAGCCGAAGGGGACGCACTTTCAGGTAAAGTCGTCATGGACGGTTCGTCTACCGTATTCCCAATCATGGAAGCCGTGGCTGAAGAGTATTCAGCTGAACAGCCAGACGTTGAAGTCACAGTCGGTGTTTCAGGAACGGGCGGCGGATTCAAACGCTTCGTAACTGGTGAAACAGACTTCTCGAACGCATCGCGTGAAATTAAAGAAGAAGAAGCGGCTGAGGCCGAGAAGAACGGCGTTGAGTACACACAACTTGCAGTAGCACTTGATGGCCTCTCACTCGTCGTCAACCCAGAGAACGACTGGGCACAAGACATCACGATCGATGAGCTCAACAAAATGTGGACGGATTCAAACGTGAAAACGTGGAAAGATGTACGTTCAGACTGGCCGGATGAAGAGATTTCATTCTTCTCACCTGGTAAAGACTCAGGAACGTATGACTTCTTCAACGAAGCGGTCCTTGACGACACAGACATTCGTGAAGATGCACAGTTATCAGAAGACGACAACGTCCTCGTAACAGGAGTTGCCGGCACGAAAGGTGCAATCGGATTCTTCGGTTTCGCGTACTATATTGAAAACAAAGATACGCTCCGCGCCTTGAACGTCGAAGGCATCGAGCCAACGACAGATACAATCAACGACCTTTCATACCCGCTCTCACGTGAGATTTACACATACGTGAACAACGCGTCGTTGAAAGATAAGCCGCAAGTCGCTGACTACACACGCTTCTTGAATGAAAATGCAGCAGCCCTTTCAGAAGAAGTCGGTTATGTCGGAATGGAACAAGCACGATACGATGAGAACGCTGACGTGATCGACGAGATCGCTGGCGAGTAAATAGCGCAGGAGGCAGAAGGTGAGAGTCGCTCTCGCCTTCTCGCCGTGCTTTCTAGTATGAAGAGGTAGGGAGCGATACACGAGATGAACCAACCAAACAATGGGCCTTCAATTCGAGAGATGATTGAAGCCAATAAGAAAAAGAAATACAGTACGACGAACGTGTTTGATAAAGTCATGCCGTTCTTATTATTCTTGAGCGCATTCGTTTCGGTCGTCACGACGGTCGGAATCGCGTTCACACTCGGTTTTGAACTGTTCAAGTTTTTCGAGCGCGTGCCGGTCGCCGAATTTTTAGGCTCGACCGAATGGTACCCGCTTAGTGCCGATCAACGTTTCGGCGTCTGGGCACTCGTCATGGGGACACTTCAAATTACTGTGATTGCCATGATTGTTGCCGTCCCGCTCGGATTGGCATCGGCGATTTACTTGAGCGAGTATGCGTCTGAACGCGCTCGTACAATTTTGAAGCCGATCCTTGAAGTGCTTGCGGGCGTTCCGACGATCGTCTTTGGATTCTTCGCCTTGTCATTCGTTACACCGATTTTGCAAGCGTTGATTCCGGGTCTTCAAATCTACAACGCCCTTAGCCCAGGAATCGTAGTCGGGATTATGATTATCCCGATGATCGCCTCCATTTCGGAAGACTCAATGAGCGCCGTGCCGAAGAAAATTCGTGACGGAGCACTGGGTCTTGGTGCGACACGTCTAGAAGTTGCCATCAAAGTCGTTATGCCGGCTGCGCTCTCAGGGATTATCGCGTCGATCGTCCTCGGGATGAGCCGAGCCATTGGTGAGACGATGATTGTGACAATCGCCGGTGGGTCACAGCCGAACTTCGAGTTCAACCCGCTCAACGCGATTCAGACGATGACGGCGTATATTGTCCAAATCGCCAAAGGCGACGCCGGATACGGGACAATCGAATATTACAGTATCTATGCGGTCGGTGCGCTATTGTTCGTATTCACTCTCGTGATGAACCTATTCGCCAACTGGGTGACGCGCCGCTTCAGAGAGGAGTACTAATATGGCATTACCGAACAGTGAGTTCAAGAATACGAAGAACTTGATGGATCGTGATTCGGTTTCACAACGAATCAAACGCCGTCTTCAATTGAATGAGATTTTCAAATACATCTTTTTGGCGGGGCTCGTCTTCGCCCTACTCGTCTTATCGACATTGATTTATGATGTCATTTCCAAAGGTGGAGGTTGGGTCAATCTCGACTTCTTGCGTAACTTCCCGTCGCGTCGTCCTGAACAGGCCGGGTTGTATCCTGCCTTAGTTGGTACGTTTTGGTTGATGCTACTCATCGTCCCGATGGTGTTCATCGTCGGTGTCGGTGCCGCCATCTATTTGGAAGAGTATGCTCCAAAAAACCGTGTCACTTCATTTATCGAAGTGAACATCTCAAACTTGGCGGGCGTCCCATCCATCGTATTCGGATTGCTCGGATTGACAATTTTTGTACGGGTCATGGAACTCGGGAATTCAATCATGGCGGGTGCTCTGACGCTCGGACTGATGAGTTTGCCAATCGTCATCGTCGCGTCGCAAGAAGCACTCCGGTCTGTCAAGATGGAGTTGCGCCATGCATCACTCGCGCTCGGTGCCTCGAAGTGGCAGACGACGTTCAACGTCGTCTTGCCATCAGCCATTCCAGGGATTATTACAGGGATTATTTTGGCCGTATCACGTGCCATCGGTGAGACGGCTCCGCTGATCATGGTCGGTGCCGCGACGTTTATTTCAACGACGCCGAGCAGTGTGTTCTCAGACTTCACGGCGCTCCCGATTCAAATTTATAACTGGACGAGCCGTCCACAAGCAGAATTCCAAAACCTGGCCGCAGCCGGCATCATCGTCTTGATGACGATGTTGATTATTATGAACTCGGCTGCCATCTATATCCGCAATAAATATACAAATCGACATTAAGTCGTAGCAGTAAACGAGGAGGACTCTCGAGATGATGAAACAAAAAGAACTCAAAGGAGATCATGAAGTGAATACAACGACGACCCAACCGAACGAGACCGTGATGCAAAAAGACAGTGCCTATGTCGTGAACAACTTGAACTTATGGTATGGCGACGATCAGGCATTGATCGACGTCAACCTCGACATCAAGCAAAACGAAGTGACGGCCATCATCGGTCCGTCCGGGTGCGGGAAGTCGACGTTCATCAAGACGTTGAACCGGATGGTCGAGCTCGTGCCATCGGTTCGTACGAATGGTGAAATCTTGTATCATGGACGCAACATCTTCAACCGTGACTATAGAGTCGAAGATCTCCGTACGTCAGTCGGCATGGTGTTCCAACAGCCGAACCCGTTCCCGAAATCGGTATATGATAATGTCGCTTACGGACCGCGGACACACGGCATCAAAAACAAGAAAGTGCTCGATGAAATTGTCGAACGCTCGTTACGTGGCGCTGCCATCTGGGACGAAGTGAAAGATCGCTTGAACGAGAACGCGTATGGCCTCTCGGGTGGTCAACAGCAACGACTTTGTATTGCCCGAACGCTCGCCATCGAGCCAGACGTCATCCTCATGGATGAACCGACGTCAGCGCTCGATCCAATCTCGACTCTCAAAGTCGAGGAGCTCGTCCAGGAGTTGAAAGAGCAGTACTCGATCATTATCGTCACACACAACATGCAACAAGCGGCTCGTGTATCGGATAAAACAGCGTTCTTCTTGAACGGAGAAGTTGTCGAGTTCGATGCGACCGATAAGATCTTCTCGAATCCAACGGACAAACGGACTGAAGATTATATTTCTGGCCGGTTCGGTTAAGAAGGGGAGACAATCATGGCACAAAATCGCACATTCTTTGATATGAAGTTAAACGAACTAGAAGATAAAGTCGTTCGCCTGGCGAACTTGACGATGCGCCAGACGGCTACCGCTATCGAGGTGCTTGAGAAGCGTGACCTCGAGTTAGCCCAAATGGTTATCGACAACGATAACGAACTGGATGACTTAGAACTCGAAATTAACGATGAGGCGATTATACTCATTGCGAAACAGCAACCGGTTGCGACCGATCTTCGTCGCTTGATTGTAACAATGAAGTCAGCAACAGACCTAGAGCGCATTGCAGACTATGCGACAAACATTGCCAAAGCAGTCGGTCGTATCGAGCATGTCCCATACGTCCTCGATATCAAACCGCTCAAGCAGATGGCCGAGCAGTTGATCGACATGCTCGAGCTCGCCACACGTGCATA
The DNA here is from genome assembly GCF_004336985.1 of Exiguobacterium sp. SL-9. GTDB lineage: Bacteria > Bacillota > Bacilli > Exiguobacteriales > Exiguobacteriaceae > Exiguobacterium. The sequence goes on along the minus strand of NZ_SJUO01000002.1, from coordinate 191,138 downwards.
CCGAAAAGGTGAGGTCAGCCGAGTACGTGAATTGAACGAGATGGACAGAGTCATCGATGAGTTGAACTTGCAGACAATCAAACAATATATGAGCTCTGTGCCAACGATGACTGTTGGAACGAACGACGTTTATGAGTTTTCGAACATTGCCCGCTATTTAGAACGGATGGGCGATCACGTGACTAATTTCGGTGAACACCTCATTTTCCTTGAAAAAGGGAAACATTATGATTTAAATCAGTAAGAAGAGTGGTAAAGAACAACAGACCAGTTGTTCTTTACTTTTTTTGTGCAGGAATTCACGGATTAGAGGCGAATAATAGAACACATGGATTTTTTTTAGAAGGGAGCCACATATAAAATGGAAGAGAAAATCGTTTCCTTGAAACAACAAGGACTAACGCTAAAACAGATTGCAGAACAATTAGATATGCCAATCGGGAAAGTCCAATACGCTTGGCGCAAATGGCGATCCCAACACGGGGAGCCGGCGAAGCCGGTAGCTGCACCAAAACGAAAGACCGAAGGGAAGAAAGCAATGACATCTAACTTGAAGCAAGTACCCGCCTCATCTGTGAAGCAGGTCGCTTCGACACTGCAACATGAGGACCCAATCCAATCACCGCTTCTTGACAAAGGTCCAGAAGGGTTCTGGAAGCTCCCAGACCGCTATGATCAAGACTTGATGCATGCGGTCGTCCAATCGCCGAACGCCGTCTACGTCTTCTGGGAAGTGTCGGACAGTGTCAAAGAGACGCTGTCGATGCAATTCATGCGTCCTTGGGAAGACTTACCAAAAGCGTTTCGTATCCTTGACATCACGCTGCTCGATTACGCGAGCGGACATGCGAACCGGTCATATACGTTCGAATTGCCAGAGATGACGAACAGTTGGTTCGTCCGACCGCTCGATCCGAACACGACATATGTATTCGAGTTCGGGATTCGGACGATGGAAGGGGAGTTTCTGCCGTTACTCGCATCCTCACCAATCGATACACCACGTGCGGAGCCGGCTGGACACGGTCGTTTCGCCGAACCGGTGCGGCGTTGGCAATACGGAGAAGTCGAGTCTCCTGAACTTCTCGACACATTACCTAAATATTCCGCATACCGATTCGTGCGCTGAGGAGGATTTTTTAAATGAAACCTGGTTATTTTTCACTCGTCCTTCATGCCCACCTTCCGTACGTGAGACATGAAGAGAAGCACCGCTTAGAAGAGAGATGGGTGTATGAAGCCATCTCCGAGACATATATCCCGATTCTATGGCAAGTCGACCGTCTGCAAAAGCCGCTCCATTGGACGGTCAGCATCTCACCACCCGTCGTCGAGATGCTCGCCGACCCGCTCGTGCAAGATCGCTATGTCGAACACTTGGATGAGATGCTCGAATTGATTGACATCGAGCTCGCCGAAGGTCGGAGCGAGCCAGAAGTCGATGCGCTTCATTTTTATCGTCAGCGCTACCTCGACTTGAAAAACACGTTCCTCCATTGGGAAAAGAATTTGAACCACGCCTTCCGTACATATCGGGAGCAAGGGTTCATCGATATGATCACGTGTACGGCGACGCACGGCTTCAACCCGCACTTGTACACTGATCAGGCCGCCCGCGCGGAAATTCGGACAGGACTGAACTGTTTCGAGCGTCATTACGGGTTCCGCCCGACCGGCATTTGGTTGCCGGAGTGCGCCTACACGCCAGGTGTCGACCGCATCTTGTACGAGGAAGGCGTTCGTTATACGTTCGTCGATGAGCACGCCTTGCTCGACGCCGATCCAACACCGGATAAAGGCATCGGCGCCCCAGTCTATTCGCCGCATGGCGTCGCCTTGTTCCCGCGTGACCAAATTATCTCCGGGAAAATTTGGAGCTCGATGATTGGCTATCCGGGTCATCCGGACTATCGCGAATTCTATCGCGACCTTGCCTACGATCGGGACTGGGAATACATCCAGGCGTTCATGCACCCGGAAGGAATTCGCTTCGATACGGGTTTGAAGATGCACCGCATCACGGGTGACACGGACGAAAAAGATTTCTACGTGCGTGCCTGGGCCGAGCATCAAATTGACAACCACGCTCTCGATTTCGCGCAAACGCTCGAAGGGCACCTCGAGGCACACGGTGGACAAATGTTCCCGCCGTTTCTCGTCACGGCGCCGTTCGATGCCGAGTTGTTCGGGCACTGGTGGTTTGAAGGTCCTGAGTTCCTCGGAAAAGTCGCCGAGCGACTCGAAGAGTTTGGAATCGAGACGATCACGCCTGCGTTGTTCCTCGAGCGCCACTTCCAGGACCTTGAGACGGTTCACGTATCCATGAACACCTGGGGACGTAAAGGTTATGGCGACGTTTGGATCAACGAGCGCAACGAATGGATGTTACGTCATTTACACATGATGGAGACGCAACTCGTTAAAGACGTGGCCGACTATCGTCATAAGTCGCCTCTCGTCGACCGTGCGCTCATCCAACTCGTTCGCCATTACGTGCTCGCTGTGTCAAGTGACTGGGCGTTCATCCTCGATGGCCAGACGACGGCCCAATATGCAGCGGAACGCTTCCGTGAGCATACGCGCCTGTTTGCTGAATTGGAGACGGCGCTTTACCAAGACAAGCTATCAGACGAGTTGCTCGCTGATCATTATCGCGCGTATCCGTTCCTGGATGACGTGGACATTGACATCGACACGTTCCTGTCACCTCACGATTTTTATGTGACCGAAGAGCGTGGTCAAGTGGATGAAGCAATTCTCGTCTTGACGCCAGAATTTACAGGCAACGTCGTCGGTGACCTGGGTCGCCGTGTCATCGACGAAGTCGAGGCACGAGCCGCGGAAGGGGAGACCGTCTACGTCTTGACACCGTTCAAGGAAGGTCTTCCCGAGTATGAACGTCATAACCACGTGCACGTGTATCGTGTGCGCCTTACAAGCCCGTTCTTGGAGCACGTAATGAACCAAGTCGCGGCCCAAAACGTGGCTTATGTCAAACTCGTACATGAACTTGGCTCGAAAGTCGTGTTCAAAGCGATCCATCAATTTGATTGGATGACGATTACAGCGGCACGTTCACTTGCGAAAGCACTACAAGTTCCGTTATACTCAACTATGTTGTCATTTGAAACGACCCGCAATCCGCATGGACACGGCGGACTGTTCGACGCAATCCATCGAATCGAGAGCAGCATCCTCGCTGAAGCCGATACGGTCTTTATTTGCGAACAACTGTCGACCGAGGAAGTCGGAATGCGCTATCCGATTGGCGATAACGTAAAAACCTGCCTGCCGCTCGATGCTTCGCCATACGGGCAGAAACGTTTGAAAAAGAACACGAAATAACCTTGCTTTTTCAAATAAAACTTGGTAGGATAATTGAGTATGCTTAGACTGTAAAGCAAAAGCACTTGATACAACATCAGTAAGATGGGAGTGAAAGAAATGCGCGTTAAAATCACACTAGCTTGCACAGAAACAGGCGATCGCACGTACATCACGAAGAAAAACAAACGTAACAACCCAGAGCGCCTCGAATTGCGCAAATACAACCCACGTCTCCGTCGTCACACGCTTTACCGCGAAGTGAAATAATGAGACTGGCCGTCACTCATGTGGCGGCCTTTTTTTTGAACAAGGGGGAATTCCATTGATTGAAAAACAACAGCTCCGTCAAAGCGTTCATCAAAAAATTCTTGGGCTCGGCGATCGGGCGGATCGGGATCGTGCCATCATACATACATTGACCGGACTAGAAGTCTGGCGAGAGGCAAACACCGTGGCCGTCACGCTCGCTCTCGATTTGGAAATCGATACCGTCCCGCTCATCCGTTCAGCATGGAAAGCAGGAAAATCGGTGTTCGTGCCGAAAGTTACGAAACAGGGACTCACGTTCCATGAAATTCATTCGTTCGAAGACCTTGAGCCGGGTGTCATGGGTATTTTAGAACCGACGACGTCCGCGACGACGCGGGCAATCGATGTATGTATTGTCCCGGGACGCGTCTTTGAACGGTCCGGGTATCGGATTGGTTGGGGTGGTGGCTATTACGATCGTTTTTTAGCGTCGTACGAAGGCGTCACCATCTCGTTGGCCTATGATGTCCAACTGCTCGATGAGGTTCCGATCGAGCCACACGACATTCCTGTCGAATTTATCGTGACGGAAAGGGAAACGATTCTATGCTCGCAATCTTCCTTGTAACTTGCCTGGTAGCTTTTGCCGGCTATCGTCTGCGTTCCTTGACCCGCTCCGGTGCCGTCTTGACGGTCGTGACAGGTACGGTCATCGGGTACGGCTTTGGTTGGTTCGGGCTCTATTTACTCGGTGTCTTCTTTTCAACATCATCGCTCGCCTCGAAATACCGTTCTCGCGACAAAGAACCGGTCGATGAGATTGTTGAGAAATCTGGCCCTCGTGACTTTGTGCAAGTTCTCGCCAACGGTGGCGTCGGAATGGCGACAGCGCTCGGTATGATTCTTGTTCCGAGCGATGCCTGGCTGTTCGCGTATATCGCTTCGATTGCGGCAGCGACGAGCGATACGTGGGGCTCTGAGTTTGGAGTCCTCGCCAAACAAAAACCACGCTCCGTCTTGACGTTCCGTGAAGTCGAGCCGGGAACGAGCGGTGGGGTGTCTTTGTTTGGGACGTTCATGTCGATTGCCGGGGCGACGTTGATCATCGGCGCGTCGCTACCGTTCATCGATATCAGCTTGGCGTTCGCCGGATTGTTGATTGCACTCGGCCTGACAGGGAGCGTCGTCGATACACTCCTTGGCGCGACGGTCCAACGCAAGTTTCGATGCCAAGTGTGTGGCAAGCTGACCGAGAAGAAAGTCCATCATCACGAGCCGACGTCATACGTGTCAGGCTGGCGCTTTCTTGGCAATGATGCCGTCAATATATTGGCGATTGCCTCGGCCGCGGCGATTAGTTTCCTCTTGCTGCGATGAGGGTAGTACAGTCAGTGAAGATGTTTCAAATGAATGTGAATATTGTCACAATATTGCCAAAGTGAAAACGGTTTCCTTAGTAGTGAGTGTTTGTGAATGATGTTACAATCTTTATGTAACAGACAAAACAAAAACATGAAACAGATTGTTCGAAGGGTGGAGAATCAATATGGAAACATTAAATCATGCAAAAGTAACACGCGTCGCGCTTGTCGGGGCCGGAGCGGTCGGTGCTAGCTTTGCGTACCAGTTGACGACAGCTAGTCTTTGTGAGGAACTCGTCATTATCGATATCAACAAAGCAAAAGCCGAAGGGGAAGCAATGGATTTGAATCATGGGGTCTCATTCGCCTCATCACCGATGCGGGTATGGGCAGGGGAGTACACGGACTGTGGTGCAGCAGATATCGTCGTCATCACTGCTGGAGCTCCGCAAAAACCAGGTGAAACACGGCTTGATCTCGTCGAGAAGAACGCGAAAATCATGAAATCGATGATCGGGGACATCATGGCGTCTGGTTTCGACGGCATCATCATCATCGCATCGAACCCGGTCGACATCATGACACACTTGGCTTGGAAATACTCAGGTCTACCGAAACATCGTGTCTTCGGTTCAGGAACGGTGCTTGATACGTCACGTCTTCGTTATATGCTCGGAGATTACTTTAACGTCGATCCACGTAACTGCCATGCCTACATCATGGGTGAGCATGGTGACACCGAGTTCGCGGCCTGGAGCAACGCCCGTATTTACGGGAAATCGGTTGAACAATTGCTTGAAGAGAACGACGAGTACACATGGGAAGACCTCGAAGATATTTACGTCAACGTCCGTGACGCGGCTTACCATATCATCGAGCGTAAAGGCGCGACATACTACGCCATCGGTCTCGGTCTGCTCCGTCTCGTTAAAGCCGTGCTCCGTAACGAGAACACATTGTTGACGGTCGGCGCACACTTAGATGGTGAATACGGCTTGAACGACATCCACATCGGTGTACCGGCGATTATCAACCGTCAAGGTGTCCGTCAAGTCGTGGAGATCGAGTTGTCAGAAGAAGAGAAACAGAAGATGCATCATTCAGCAGAAGTGTTGTTGAAAACGATGCAACCTGTCTTATAAGAACGACTTGTCGTTCGCTCATGACCGTAGCCGGCTCTTGCCGCTACGGTTTTTTGGTCATCCCGCTTTTCTTGACACGTTAGATAGAGGCTCTCTTTTGTCGGCAACGGTATATTGCTTTAAAATGAAAATAAAGAAGGAGGTGACCATTGATGACTGAACCGGCTTGTTTTTGGGAGGATGTGTATCGTGAAGTCGAAGCAGGAGGCCGAATTGAGGGCGTCTTAGAACCTTCGCGCGCACTTTTATTGTTCGACACGAAAGCGGGGGACGTCTATCACCTCTATATTCGGACGGATCAGGCGTGGGCGAACCATGTCGCCATAGACATCGAGGCGGCCATGAACTCGTTTCGTTTGGCCCGCATCGGTCGTGAGAAGCTGAACGTCCACATATACGGCGACCCGCTCGTCGATGAAGAGCGGCTATCGTCGCTCAAGTTCCCGATTGCAGCGAAAGTGAAACTCGAGATGAGGCCATGCGCAGAAGCAGAAATATCGTATCGACCACGTGCCGTCGCCCTCGACCAACAGCGGAAGAACGAACTGAAGCAACGGTTCGCCTTTGGGAAACCACAGTTCGTCTATGGCCTTATGCTCGTGACGTTCTTAGTCATGTGGTTTGCCGAATCGATTGGTTCGACGCTCGATCCGAATACGCTCATTCGCTTTGGGGCGAAAGTCAATCCGCTCATCGACGCAGGGGAGTGGTGGCGCCTGGTCACACCAATGTTTCTTCATATTGGGTGGTTCCATTTCGCGATCAATATGTTCGCGCTCTGGTCGCTCGGTCCACTCGTCGAACGGATGTACGGATCGCCCCGCTTCGTCACGATATATTTGTTAGCAGGTGTAATCGCTACGGTCGCCTCCTACGCGTTCAGTGAAGCCATCTCGGCCGGCGCATCGGGGGCACTGTTCGGCCTCGTCGGGGCACTCCTGTATTTCGGTCTCCGAGACCGTTCGTTATTTATGAAGACGCTCGGCCCGCCGCTGTTTATTATGTTAGGATTAAACGTAGGACTCGCTTTCGTCCTTGGTGCAAGCTTGGACCATTCCGCACATGCGGGGGGGCTTGTCGGTGGGTTTCTGATGGCGGGAGTGGTCGGATTGCCGGATGAACATGTGAAAAAACGCCGCCTGTTGTTTACATTGGTCGTGCTCGTGGCATCTGGAGCGTTATTTTGGTTCGGCTATAATCAATGACAAAGGAGTAAGGATATGATTAAAACGTTGCAGCAACTGGTTGAAATTCCAAGTCCATCCGGCATGACGGATGAGGCGATCGGCTTCGTGAAGCAAGAACTCACGAATCTTGGCGTCGCTACAAAACGCTTGAATAAAGGGGCGCTCCTTGCGACGTTTGACGGGAAGTCTGATCAGGCGCGTCTATTGACGGCTCATGTCGACACGCTCGGGGCGATGGTGAAAGAGATTTTGCCGAGTGGTCGATTACGTTTGACACAAGTTGGGGGCTACGCCTGGACCGCGATCGAAGGGGAAAACTGCTTAGTTCATGCAGAGGCGGTCGAGCCGATTGAAGGAACGATTCTGATTCATCAATCAAGCGTCCATGTGTATAAGGACACGAATAGCGCCGAACGAACGGCATCGAATATCGAGGTTCGATTGGATGCTGATGTGCACTCGGCTGAAGAAGTGCGTGCCCTTGGCATCGAGGTCGGTGACTTTGTCTCTTTCGATCCACGCTTCCGTCAAACGGACACGGGCTATATCAAATCACGTCATCTCGACGACAAAGCATCGGTCGCCATCTTGCTCGATTTGGCGAAAGACCTTGTCGAGGCGGAACTACCACATCCCGTTCATTTCTTAATCTCGAACTATGAAGAAGTCGGTTTTGGAGGGAACGCCGGAATTCCGGAGGCTGTGATTGAATATATCGCAGTCGATATGGGGGCGCTTGGTGACGGACAGCACTCGGACGAATATACGGTTTCAATCTGTGCAAAAGATTCGTCTGGTCCTTATGATCTTGGGTTACGTCGCCAGTTTATCACGCTCTGTCGTGAACACGAAATCGCTTATAAAGTTGATATTTATCCATATTATGGATCCGACGCCTCGGCAGCAATCAGTGCCGGCTTCGATGTACGCCACGCACTCGTTGGACCAGGTATTGAGTCGAGCCATAGCTATGAGCGTACGCATATAAAATCGCTCGAGGCGACACGGGAGCTGCTCTATCGTTATGTGCTCACGACGATGGAGGACGGACGATGAGAAATTTTTATGATGTTCAACAATTCTTGAAATCATTCGGAACGATTATTTATATCGGCGAACGCGACGCTGAAATTGGGCTCATGATGATGGAACTCGACGAATTGCATGCCGGCGGGATGATTGAACAACGGGAGTATGATACAGCCAAAATCATTTTGACGCATGAACTGAAAAATTCAATAGATTGACAGAAAAACCCCTAGTGCAAAGGTTTGCACTAGGGGTTTAATAGTGTAAACTATGGGATGAAAGCGATTTAATCGAGATGAGGAGTGGAACATATGAAGTGGTTATTAGGCATCGACATTGGTGGAACGACAGTGAAAATGGCCGTTCTCGATATGAACGGGATCATTTCCGACAAGTGGGAGATTACGACGGACATACGTGATAACGGGGTACATATTCCAACTGATATCGCTGCTTCATTCGAAGCTTATCTAGAAAAATCGGGTAAAGCGAAAGATGACTTTGCGGGGGCAGGAATCGGGGCGCCAGGATTCATCAACTTCTCAGAAGGAGTCGTCGAATATTCGCCGAACATCGGTTGGAAAAACTTCTCGCTCGTCAGTGAGTTCGAGAAAGCGGTCGGGTTGCCGGCCGTCTTAGAGAACGATGCGAACGCTGCCGCACTCGGTGAGATGTGGAAGGGCGCTGGTGAAGGTGCATCCGAGTTGCTCGCCATCACGCTCGGCACAGGTGTCGGTGGAGGTGTCATCACGAATGGCAATATCGTCCATGGTGCGTCAGGAATGGCTGGAGAGATTGGTCATATCACTGTGGAACGAGACGAGTCGAAAGCCGTCATGTGCGGTTGCGGACGTAAAGGTTGTATCGAGACGATCGCCTCGGCGACAGGCATCGCTCGATTGGCGCTCCAAAAGCGTAAAAATCGGACGACATCGTTGAACGAGTTGAAAGAAGTGACGGCACGCGACGTATTTGAAGCCTTCAAGTCGAACGATCCCGTCGCGACTGAAGTCGTCAAGGAGATGACCGAATATCTCGGCTTGACAATCTCAAATATTGCTAACACGTTGAACCCGAAAATGATCGTCATCGGTGGTGGTGTTTCGAAAGCACGCGAAGCGCTGCTCGAGCCGCTCGATGAGCAGTTCAAGCGGTTCGCCCTCGAACGCGTCTACACCTCGACCACTTTCAAAATTGCGGAGCTCGAGAACGATGCCGGTGTCATCGGGTGTGCGTGGCTAGCCCGTAAGCATTTCTTGCCGACCCGTGTATAAGGATTATCCTGGCACGCCTGCGTTTTGACGCAGGCGTGTTTTTCATATGGAACGGGTATGGGATAATGTAAAATTTGTAATGGTACAGTTGATTTTTTGTTAAAAAAGGGGTAAGATTTGGACTTGATACTGGACTGTTATCGTACGTGAAATGGATAACAAGCCATTTGGACTTATAAAAAAATAGGGACACCGAGTCCGTTGAACTCGTCACCCGTTGAACAGAGGAGGAGGCCGTCCGATGAAGTCATCTCAGGGGTTTTCGAAGCTTACTATGCGACTGAATGACACGGTCCGTGCTTCGTTTCAAGAATATCGGTTATTTTGGATTTTTACGCTATTACTTTGGACGAAGACGTACGTAGTTTACCAATTTTTCTTTAATATTCCGATTGATAACACCGCACAAGCATTTATTTTGTTGATCAGCCCGATCAGCTCCACTTTATTCCTATTCGCTTTCAGTTTCTTCTTTAAAGGAAATAAGCAGAAATGGGTACTGTACATGCTGTATGCTGCGGCATCGTTTATCTTGTTCGCAGATGCTGTCTATTATCGCGAATTCACCGACTACTTGACGATGCCTGTCATCTTGCAACCGTCGAACATGGAGACGTTATCAACGTCGTTCACGTCGTTGTTGGAATGGAAAGATTTGATCATCCTTGGGGACGTGTTCGTTTTACCATTCATCCTCTGGCGCATCAACGCGACTGCGACGGTTGCCTCTCACCGGAGAGCGCTCGTGACGTTCGCGACGGCGGTCGTCGTGTTCTTGTTCAATTTGTCGCTTGCTGAAACCGAACGTCCTGAACTGTTGACACGTTCATTCGACCGGGAGCTGCTGGTCAAAAATATCGGAACGTTCAACTTCCACGTCTATGATGCGATGCTTCAAACGAAGACATCGGCTCAAAAAGCGATGGCTGATGAGTCGGAACTCGCAAAGATTGAACAGTATACCCGCCAACACTACGCAGCACCGAACCCGGATTACTTTGGGAAATATAAAGGTAAAAATGTGATTGTCGTCTCCTTCGAGTCGGCCCAGAACTTTACACACAATATGAAAGCCTCGAACGGTGAGTACATCACACCGAACTTGAACAAACTGATTGAAGAATCTCACTACTGGCCGAACTATTACCATACGGTCGGACAAGGGAAGACGTCGGACGCCGAGTTCGCCCTTGATAACTCGCTTTACGGTCTTCCGCGCGGCGCCGTCTACTTCACGAACGCCGACAACGAGTACCAGGCGCTACCTGAACTGATTAAGGAAGATAACTATTACTCGGCCGTGTTCCACGCCAACAACAAATCGTTCTGGAACCGGGACTTGATGTATAAGAATATCGGTGTCGATCAGTTCTTCGATGAGAAGAGTTATGACCTCGGTAATCCTGAGGACATGACGGAATGGGGACTTCTCGATGATAGCTTCTTCGAACAGTCGATTCCGATGCTCGAAGAGTTGCCGGAACCGTTCTATGCGAAGTTCATCACACTGACGAACCACTTCCCGTACACGATGCCGAGCGAAGACTATGAGCTCGTCCCGAAATTTGAGACGAGTTCGACGACGCTCAACAATTTCCCGCAGGCGCTCGCGTACCAAGATTATGCCCTCGGCTTGTTCATCGACGAGTTGAAGGCGAACGGGATGTGGGATGACACGATTTTCGTCGTCTATGGTGACCATTACGGCATCTCAACGAACCATAACGATGCGATGGCCGACCTGCTTGGAAAAGACGAGTTGACGCCGTTTGATGTGGCTAAGCTACAGCAAGTACCGTTTGCGGTTCACTTACCAGGTCAAACATCGGGCAAAGTCCATGAGACGATTGGAAGTCATGTCGATATGAAACCGACGATCCTTCATTTGCTCGGGATCGATACGTCGGATACAATCGGCTTCGGAAGCGACTTGTTATCGGAAGACCGGACGAGCCGCGCCATCTTCCGTGACGGTACCGTTATCACTGAGGAGTACGTCTGGACACAATCGACATGCTATGACGCATCAAGTGGAGAAGCCGTCGAGGACGCCTCGCTCTGTGGGCCGGATAGTCAAGAAGCAGAAAAGATTCTCCAACTGAATGATGATTTAATCTATTCGGATTTGCTCCGCTTTAAAGAGCAGACCGAAGAGTAAGCGGCAGCGCCGTCCCGATTAGCCGGGACGGCGCTGTTTGTTATACAAAAAAAGACGACCGAGGTCGTCTTCACGCTACATGTCATTAGCTTGGGATTCCACCGTAAATCAATGTCGCGACGCCGAAGAATCCAAATACGAGTACAGTAATCGCGGCGAAAGCAAGTGGAAAGAATTGGCGCTTCTTAAACGAACGGGCCATTCCCCAGATTGCAACGAGTGCAACGATGAGCGAGATCCATCCAAATGGTTCATACAAATGCATGACGAGTTCCCCCTTTATTATACGTCATGAAATTCATAAAAATTTCACTGAAATATCATTATTATTTTATCCGATAATGTAGACGCTGTCGAGCAAAGAAAGCCTCCGCTACAATTTTGCCACAATATCGATTAGAATGAGTGTGGAGGTGTTCTAAATGAATATAGTAAGAATCACATCGGGCTTGGCCCAGGAAAATGGATACGTGCTCGAGAAAGACGGAACGGTGCTCATCATCGACCCGGGTACGGACGATCCAAAATTCTTTGAAGCGGTCGAACGCTTCGGTAGCTTGAACGCCATTTTATTGACACACGCCCACTTTGACCACATCGGTGGCATTGATGCCCTGCGTGATCGTTATCCCGTGCCGGTATTCGTCCATGAAGCGGAACGGACGTGGTTGATGGACGACGAGAAGAACGGGGCGGCAAAATTTCACCTCCCGAGTTCATCGATGCGCCCGGCTGAACGGGTTTATCAAGGGAAAACGCTTGAAATCGGCGCGTTCACAATCGAGTTACACCACACGCCAGGCCATTCGCCTGGGAGCGTCACGCTCTACTTCCCAGCCGAACGTGTCGCCTTCTGCGGGGACTTGATTTTCAAACAGTCGGTCGGCCGTACCGACTTGTTCGGTGGCGACCAAGCCACGTTACTCGGGTCGATCGATCGGATGCGTCAGCTGTTACCGGGCGAGACCGTCCTCTATTCTGGACATGGTCCGAAGACGACGCTCGAGGCCGAGATTCGAACGAATCCCTTTTTCGAGCGATGAATAAAAAAAGATTGTCCCGCGAGGAGACAATCTTTTTTACATTTGGAAGTTACTCCAATACGTGAAGACGACGAAGAAGACAGTCAAATATGCGCCGAATACGTATACATACGTTTTTTCAGTGAGCTTCAAGTAGCCTAGTGCGACGAAGAAAATAGTTTGAGCTAAAAAGACCAGACCCATTACGACGAAGTCACCACTATGTTCGCTACTGCTTTGATCTCCACCGAGTGCGCCCACGAAAGCAAGCGCCGCGATCAACCCAGTCCAAAAGCCTAGGACACGGAACATTCTCGCCATGTTAATCCCCCCATACGTGCATTATTCCATTCTCATTCACTATTTTACCAACACATTCAGAAAAATGCTATGAAAACGTGTGAATTGAGCAAAATAATCGTGAAAAATATGTGAAATAATCACGTTGAACAAAGTTGTACAAAAAAATAAAAAAACTTGTACAAACTATGTACAAAACGGGTATAAGGTTGTATAATCAACTTACACACTACGAACGACTTGTTTCTCAACTCTAAAGGAGGTATTGAAATGGCAAATGAATTGATGTTCTATACGTACCCGAGCTGTACCTCATGCCGTAAGACGAAAGCGTTTTTACAAGAGCAACACCTCGAGGTGAACGAGCGCCATATTTTCCGGAATGCCCCGACGGTAGACGAATTGATGACGCTCTTGGCACTCAGTGAGAACGGTGTCGACTCGCTGCTCGCGACGAGAAGTCAGGCGTTCAAACAGTTGGACATCGACGTCGAAGACTTGAAATTAAGTGAATTGCTCAAACTGATGAGCGATAATCCGAAACTATTGAAACGCCCAATCTTAACTGATGGCAACGAAGTCATTGTCGGCTATGATAAAGCCACAATCGAAGCGTATGCCCGCCGTTTCGAATCAACAACTGCAAACGTATCCTGACACAAGTCCACTTTCCAATGAGTGGGCTTTTTTTTATGCTCTTATTGAGGTGGTGGAGATGAAACGAGTGATCGAGCGTGTCGTGGGAGCGGCGCGGAATTTCAATGCGAGCGATGTACATTTTATGCCGTACGGAGACGAAGTGATGGTTCAAGTTCGTCACGGGACGTTCTTGCATCGGCTAGAGTCGATGACACGGGTTGACTATGAACGCTTGACATTACATATGAAATATTGGTGCTCGTTAACGGAGACGGATCATCGCGTGCCCCAGTCTGGCATGTACGTCGGGACAGAGGACGCGATTCGGGTCACGTTTTTACCTTCGTTCGACCATACGCTCATGTCGTGGCGACTCCCGAACGCCTCGTTTCAGTTATCGGAATTGTTAGACGACAAGGATGTGAACCGCTTGTTGGGACTGGCTTCGCTCCGGCAAGGGCTGTTGTTGATTGGCGGTGCGACGGGTGCGGGGAAGACGACGGTGCTCTATGCTTTTTTGCAATGTTTGACCGGACGTCGGATTGTGACAATCGAGAATCCGCCGGAAAAGCAAGTGCCGGGAGTGATTCAGCTTGAGGTCAACCCGAAAGCGGGACTTGACCACGGCAACCTATTGAAAGAAACGCTTCGTGCCGACCCCGATGTCATCGTCATCGGTGAAATCCGGACGAGTGAGGAGTTGCGGGTGGCTCACGACGCGGCGCTCAGTGGGCATTTGACGATTGCGACGTTTCATACGGCGAGTGTCGAGGACGGCGAACATCGGCTCGAACAGCTCGTTGGAAAGATGGAGGTCGCCCGTCATTGGTGCATTCTGCACCGGGAAGAGGAGGTGAGTTGCTCATGGTCCGAGACCAGGTGAGTAAAGACTTGTTTACGATTCGCCGCTTTCTGAGGCTACAGGAACGCGGCGTCGGTTTGAAAAAGACGTTCGAAACACTCGAACTCCATGAACGGGGGAGAGCGAAACAAGTGATTCGCGACATGCGGCTTCGACTCGAGCAAGGTCGTCCGCTTGCCGAAGTGTTCTCACAACTCGTCATTGACCCGAGAATGCGCGAAATGCTAGTCACAGCGGAGCGGGGGCATCACTTTTTAGAAGGACTCGAGCAAGTGCTCGTCTTATCGACGATGCGCCGAAATTTGCAGCAAGAGCTCAAGCAGTTGGCTCGGTATCCGCTCGTGATTTTAACGATGTTGCTTGGGCTTGGGGCAATCTATGCACTTTATATTTTCCCGAAACTGTTGTCGATGGTGGACGTCGAGACGCTCGATGGGGTCAACGCGATTCTGTTGTCCCGTTGGTTTTTCCCGGGACTATTCGTTTGCTTGCTCATGACCGGGGTGGGCCTCTACTGGAACGGGAGACGAGGTCGGCTCGTACCGTTACGTATCGTCGAACGCGGTAGACGGTTGTACATCACGTATTTGTTCGTCAGTGAGCTATCGCTCTTAAGCGAAGGACAAGGTTCGGTCCGCCATGTCATCGAACGTTTGTCTCGGGGTGAAGGGGAAGTCGCTGCCATTGCGAGACGAATCCATGAGCGCATGTCGGACGGTCTTGAACTCGAAGAGGCGGCCCGGCAGGAACGCTTGCTCGAGCATGAGGTCGTCAGTTTGTTCGGCGTCGGTACGGTGAGCGGTGAGCTCGGATCGATTATGACGATGCATCGTGACCTTGTATTTGAAGAGATGGAGTTGTATTGGAAACAATTGATTACCAAGGCCGAGCCGGTATTATACGGATTTTTGACGGTGATGGTGACGATGATGTTCTACACGATTTATTTGCCGGTCAAACTGATCATGGCCCAACTATAACAAGGAGGAACAACAACATGACACGATTCAAATCAGAACAAGGGTTCACGCTCGTCGAAATGGCTGCCGTCTTACTCATCATCTCGGTGTTACTGTTGCTGCTCGTCCCCTCGATGTCAGACGGGAAATCCCGGGCGGACAGTGTCAGTTGTGAAGGGAGCGTCCGCATCGTCGAGTCAGAGATTAACTTGTACTACGCAGAACACAAGGCTTATCCGGAGACGTTAGCGGTGCTTGAACGTGCCTCGACGGAGAGTCCGCTCGAGTATAGCTGCCAATCAATCGTCTACACGTACGCCCCGACGACAGGTACGTTGACGAAACAATGAGGCGAGACGGATATACGTGCGTCGAGATAGCATCTGTCCTCGTCATCTTGTCGCTCCTGCTTTTGATGACGACCCCGATTGTCCGCTCGATGGATCGATTGGCCTTGTTTGATTTTACCGATGCGCTTGTGAACGATATTAACGAGGTTGGTCAATATCCATACGTCGCCGCCGATGAATCGTGTGTGCCGCGTCTACGATGGTATATAAAAGAGCGGCGCTATCAAATCTCTTGTGGGATGACGCCGATCGCATCGCGCGTCGTGCCGGATGGTGTCGAGATGAGTCTCCCGGCTACGAGTGAAATCGTCTTCTCACGTACAGCGGCGACGTATGCAGGGCAGTGGAAGTTTTATACGGGAGCGACGATGGTGACGTTGAAGTTTAGAATGGGGACGTATGAACCGGAGGTGCTTCGCGTTGACGGACAATGAGCAAGGTGTCACGTTTTGGGAAATCTGTCTCAGTCTGGCGCTCCTCTTGGCGTGGGTCGGTGTCGTTGCACCATTTGTCGAGGCCGCGACGGAACGGGTCGACCGTCTTGAAACGACCGTTCGGCGCTACGAACGGTTACAAGGGGAGGTGTTGCGCGATGCAATCGAACCGAGCGGGCGCCAAGAAATATGTGACAAAGACCTGTGTCTCCCGACGCTTTGAGCGGGGATTCACGTTACTTGAGGTGAGCTTCACGTTGCTTTTGATTCCATTATTCGTCGGGTTGACGGTTCATTTTTTGGCGCTCGGACAAGCGTTTTACGAGCAACCGCGTGAAGCGGTGGCGACGACACCTCAACTGATTGTCCGAAGGCTTTTCGATAGCCGGGATTGCGACGTCGTGTCGGGACGTCTCGCTGGCACGTATGTACGACCGGACGACACGACGTGGTCCTGGACGCTCAAGCAGATCAATCAAAACTTGGTCATGGTCGGAGACGAAGGAGGGAATTTACTATTTTTGAGAGGAATCGAGACGTATCGGGTCGAACCGATAGGAGAGGGGTTCCGCATCCAATGGACCGACGCGACAGGTCCTCGCGAGAAGAGCGTGATGTGCATGCGGGCGGATACTTTGTGATGTCGACGCTAATCGTTTTGACGTGGTTACTCGGTGGGGCGATGTTTTGGTATACTGATATGGAACGGAGTACCGAACGGCTCGGACTCGATATTTTGGCGATCCGCTTCGAATCGCACGTCATGGTCGCTAAACGGTCCTGCGGACAGACCGCCGTCACGGTGACGAAACCGACCGGGACGATTAACTGTCGACCGCTCGGCAGTGGGGTGGTCGCGGTCGATATTCGCCTTGAGACCGGAGAACGACACAAAGAGGTGATTTATTTCGATGACTAAACCGTTTTATATCATCGGGTTTATGGGTACAGGTAAATCAAGCTTGAAACGATATCTTGAAAAATCGAATCACGTCGTCGATTTGGACGAACTGTTCGAAACGCAGGCACAGATGGACATCCCGACGTATTTTGAGCGTCACGGGGAAGAGGCGTTTCGCCTGCAAGAACGTAAGCTTTTGCAACAAGCGGACGCCGCGTATGTCGTAACCGGCGGCGGCATCGTCGAACGGGACGAAAATCTCGATTGGATGCGAGAACACGGCGTCGTCATCGCGCTCGATTTACCGTACGAGATGTGTTGGGACCGAATCAAGGACTCGGACCGGCCTCTCGTCCGGCACGGAAAAGTGGCCGTTGAAGCGTTATATGAACGACGTCGGCCGCTTTATGCGCGTGCCGATTACGTGCTCGACGCCTCGCTTAGTACTGAAGCGATTGCGCATACGTTATATCGATTGAAGGAGGGAAATACATGATTTGGATCAATCTCGGCATCATCGTGCTCGCGCTAGTCGGGCTCGGCTTGTATGGTTTTTTATTGTACCGTAACAAAATGAAAACAGATTTGCGGCGTCTCACTCGTTTGACGGAGCGCTTCCAGATTCGTGCGAACGTCATCCAAGGTCTCGTCAATGAGATCAAGCAACACGTTGATACGGTCAACGCATCGGTGAAGCAGATGAAGGCGTATTCCGTTAAAGTAAAAGACGAGACGATGGAACTGAAACAGGCGACCGTCGGACTGACGAAAGAAATCAAACGGACGGCGGGAATCGAAAGCCCAGACGTTTCCACTGAGAGCAAAATATGAAATAATGAGGATGAAAACGTTTTCGTTTTCAATCCTCTTTATTTTTGCCCAATTTAGCTAGGCATAGCCATGGAAAATTGATAAAGTGGAATAGAAAACGAAATATTTCGCGTAATACATTATTTACGTTCGGGATTGGGGGATAATATGGAGAAAGTATCGTTAAAACGTACGCCTTTGTATGATTTGATTTCCGTAAAGGCGAAGATGGTGGATTTTGCGGGGTTCGAGATGCCAATCATGTTCTCGTCGATTAAAGAAGAGCATCAAGCGGTGCGGAACGAGGTCGGTATGTTCGATGTATCGCATATGGGGGAGATTCGCATCGAAGGACCAGATGCGCTCGAGAACGTGCAACGTCTCGTCACCAATGATGTATCGAAATTACAGATTGGCCAGGCGCAGTACAACTTGTTCTGCTTGCCGGACGGTGGTGTCGTCGATGACCTGCTCGTCTATCGACTCGATGAAGATGCGTTTTGGCTCGTCGTCAACGCCTCAAACATTGAAAAAGACGTTGCGCACGTCCGCCAATATGTGGTTGGTGACGTCACAGTGAGTGATGAGTCTGACGCTTATGGTCAAATCGCGGTTCAAGGACCTATGGCGGAGCAAGTGCTCGGCCGATTGACGGACTTGCCGCTATCTGACATCAAATTTTTCCGTTTCATGACTGGTGACGTCGCCGGCGTGTCGACGATCGTCTCACGCAGTGGCTATACGGGTGAGGACGGATTTGAACTCTACGCCCGAGCCGAAGACGTGGCTGCGATCTGGTCGGCGTTAGAGCGAGAAGGTGTGACGCCGTGTGGGCTCGGCGCCCGCGACACGCTTCGTTTTGAGGCGTGTCTCCCGCTTTACGGTCACGAGCTCGATGAGACGGTCACCCCGTTCGAGGCGAACTTGAACTTTGCCGTCAAACTCGACACCGATTTCATTGGCAAAGATGCACTCGTGAATCAGAAAGAAGACATCCCACGCCGCTTGATCGGCCTGCGTCTGCTAGGCCGTGGAATCGCTCGTCAAGGCGCGACGGTTGAAGTCGACGGAGAGACGATTGGCGTCGTCACGACCGGTACGATGCCACCGACCGTGAATGAATCGATCGCTTGGGCCCGCGTTGATCGACGTTTCGCGGACGCATCACACTTTATCGTTGAGGTTCGGGGTAAAAAAATAGAAGCCGAACGTGTGCCAACACCGTTCTATAAACGTAAATGATACAGGGGGATTCAGAATGAACAGAATGGAATTTCGCTATTTACCGATGACTGAGCAAGACGAGCGTGACATGTTGCAGACGATCGGTGTCGAGTCGATCGAGAACTTACTCGAGGATATTCCGGCATCGCTCCGTGAGACTGCCTCTTTGGCTGCAATCGGGGCCCCACTTCCAGAAGTCGATCTCGTCCGTCACATGACGAAACTTGCCGAGATGAACATGCATACGAAATCGAACCCGAGTTTCCTCGGAGCGGGCATGTATGATCACCTGTCACCGAGCGTCATGAACCACATGCTTCTCCGTTCCGAGTTTTATACAGCCTATACGCCGTATCAACCGGAAATCTCGCAAGGCGAGCTTCAAGCGATGTTTGAATTCCAAACGATGATTTGTGAGCTGACAGGGATGGACGTTGCGAACTCGTCGATGTACGACGGCATTACCGCTCTTGCCGAAGCGACATATCTGGCAAGTGCCCATACGAAGAAAAAACGTGTCATCGTCTCGGGCGCAGTCCATCCGGAAGCGAAAGACGTCATCCGAACATATGCTGGTGGTCCGGGACTCACGGTCGAATACACAGACGTGAGCGACGGGGTGACCGACATGTTGGGCATGGATTTAACAGACGCATCGTGTCTTGTCGTCCAATATCCGAACTTCTATGGACGTGTTGAAGATTTGACGGCCCTTGCGAAAGCGGCCCATGATGCGGGTGCCCTGTTCGTTGTGTCGAGCAACCCGCTCGCGCTCGGAGTCTTGGAGTCGCCAGGCGCACTCGGTGCCGACATCACGGTCGGTGACGCCCAACCGTTCGGGATTCCGCAAAGCTTCGGCGGCCCATCATGCGGTTACTTTGCCGTTAAAAAAGCGCTCATGCGCAAACTTCCGGGACGTCTCGTCGGACAGACGGTCGATGAGGACGGCAAGCGCGGCTTCGTCCTGACACTTCAAGCCCGGGAACAACATATCCGTCGTGACAAAGCGACGTCGAACATTTGCTCGAACCAGGCGCTCAATGCGCTCGCGGCATCGATTACGATGTCCGCCCTCGGGAAATATGGGATTCGTGACATGGCGGTACGCAACATTCAAACGGCCCATTATATGAAAGAAGCGCTCAAGACTGCCGGCTATTCGGTTGTCGATGAAGGACCGATGTTCAACGAGTTCGTCGTCGACTTCGGGGTCGATGCGGAGCACGTGTCGCGTCATCTGCTCGAGGCAGGCATCATCGGCGGTTTGCCGCTCGGCTCGTATGAAACAGAGCGCCAAACGCAAATGTTGCTCTGTGCGACGGAGCTTCGGACGAAAGAAGAAATCGATCAATTTGTTGAAGTGGTTGGGGGGATGAAGTGATGCAACACGAACAAACATTAATTTTCGAAGTGTCACGTGCAGGACGAACAGGTTACAACTTGCCGACGCCGACTGTGCCGGAAGTCGATTTGGAGTCGCTCTTGCCGGCATCAATGATCCGTCAAGAAGCGGCGGAACTGCCGGAAGTGTCGGAACTCGATGTCGTGCGTCATTATACGTCGCTATCGACTCGGAACCATGGGGTCGATTCCGGGTTTTATCCGCTCGGGTCATGCACGATGAAATACAACCCAAAAGTGAATGAGGATATGGCCCGTCTGCCTGGATTTGCGCATATCCACCCGTTGCAACCGGTTGAATCGATTCAAGGGGCGCTCGAACTTATGGTCGACCTGCAAGAACAACTTGCTGAGATCACCGGCATGGATGAAGTGACGCTGCAACCGGCAGCCGGTGCCCATGGGGAATGGACCGGGCTCATGCTCATCAAGGCGTTCCATCATCATAACGGGGACATGAACCGGACGAAAGTGCTCGTTCCGGATTCGGCACACGGGACGAATCCGGCCTCGGCCGTCGTCGCCGGTTTCGATACGGTGACGGTGAAGTCGGATGCGCGTGGCCTTGTCTATCTCGATGATTTGAAGTCGAAAGTCGGCGCCGATACGGCAGCGCTCATGCTGACGAATCCGAACACGCTCGGCCTGTTCGAGGCTGACATTTTAGAGATTGCCAAAGTCGTGCACGAGGCCGGAGGTAAACTCTATTACGACGGCGCCAACTCGAACGCGATTCTAGGTATCGCCCGTCCTGGGGATATGGGTTTCGACGTCGTCCACTTGAACCTGCATAAGACGTTCACAGGCCCGCACGGCGGTGGCGGTCCGGGATCTGGTCCGGTCGGGGTGAAACGCGACTTGATTCCATACTTGCCGACGCCGATCGCACGTCGCACCGAGTCTGGTTTCACGCTCGACTATGACCGTCCGCAGTCAATCGGACGCATCAAACCGTTCTACGGGAACTTCGGCATCAATGTCCGGGCCTATAGCTACATCAAGACGATGGGCGCGGAAGGGTTGACGCGCGTCTCGCGTGAAGCGGTATTAAACGCCAACTATATGTTCGCTCGTTTGAAGGACGCGTTTGATGTCCCGTATGATACGTTCTGCAAGCACGAGTTCGTCTTGTCTGGAAAACGCCAAAAAGCGCTCGGCGTACGTACGCTCGACATCGCCAAACGATTGCTCGATTTCGGCTACCACCCACCGACGATCTATTTCCCGCTCAACGTCGAGGAGTGCATCATGGTTGAGCCGACGGAGACGGAGTCGAAAGAGACGCTTGATGCGTTTTGCGACGCGATGCTCCAAATCGTGAAAGAGGCGGAGGAGAATCCGGAAATCGTTCAGACGGCCCCTCATACGACGGTCATCAAACGGTTGGACGAGACGCTTGCCGCTCGGAAACCGGTGCTCAAATACGAACGACGCCAACCCTCATCAATCAATTGAATCGAAACCGCTCGCACCGTGCGAGCGGTTTTTTTTTTTCTTAAATTAAAAAACGTCCCTCCTCGGAGTGAGGAGTGGACGTATGCATCCGGGTCAGCCTTTTTTGACTTTCCCTTTCCAATTCTTGAAGCCACCGTCGAGCATGTAGATGTCGGTATAGCCATTTTTCATAAGCAGCTTGGCCGCCTGGTTCGAACGTGACTTGCCTTGGCAATACATGAGGATCGGTTGATCTTTGCGAAGTTCTTTCATGCGGAGTTTCAATTGTCCGACCGGGATGTTGCGGGCGCCGACAATGTGGCCTCCCTTGTACTCGTTCGGTTCACGGACATCGATCAATTGACCTTTACGAAGCGACGCACGAAACTCTTCTTGTTTCATTTTCTTCAAACCGCGTGCCGGCAAGAAACGCCAAACGATGTATGCGATGAGCGCAGCCCATAGGATGATGACGAGGATGGTTTCGATTCCCATTGATGTTCTCCCTTTCTCTATTAAGTTTCACCAACATCCATTATAAAGAATTTAAGGTCATGAGACAATGATTGACTGATGGATTTACCCGTTCTGCTTTCGGTTTCTAGAAGGTTACGTTAAAATAGAGGTTGCAGAACGGAACATAAGGGGAGGCTACGCCCATGCCGACACCGAGTATGGAAGATTACTTAGAACGAATTTATTTGCTAATGGTCGAGAAAGGATACGCCCGCGTGTCCGATATCGCTGAACATTTAGGGGTGCATCCCTCCTCTGTCACGAAAATGGTGCAAAAGCTCGACCGGGAAGACTATTTGATTTATGAGAAATATAGAGGACTCATGTTGACGAAAAAAGGTCAAAAAATCGGGAAACGACTCGTCGAGCGTCATGCGATGCTCGAATCATTTTTGCGCTTGATTGGTGTCGACGAGGCCCATGTCTACGAAGACGTCGAAGGGATCGAGCACCATTTGAGCTCGAATACGCTCGACTGCATGACCCAGTTCGTCGAATTTTTTGAAGATAAGCCTGAACTGATGGCTCAGTTTCGTGCGTTCCAAGAACTGAATCAGACGGACAATGAGTAAGCCCAAAAGACCGCTCCGATGACTTGAATCGGAAGCGGTCTTTTTCTACATGGATGTAACTGAAAACCGAACAATCACTTTTAAATTATGAAGTGAAGTCTATTTTTTAGCTCGTTTTATGATAGAATGGGTGCTGTTAAGACTGATAAGGGGGTGACGGCGAACAATCGCCGACATGATGGATATTCAAATCAAAGGGAAACTGTTTGACGAGGCACAGATCAAACAACGCGTGGCGGAACTCGCCGAACAAATCGAACGGGATGCGGCCGGGACACCGATCGTCCTCGTGGCGGTATTGAAAGGGTCGCTCGTCTTCGCAGCTGATTTGATGCGGCAGATGACGGGCAGTGTCCAATTAGATACGGTCGCGACGTCTTCTTATGGGAAGAAATCGGTTTCAAGTGGGAACGTCCAACTCCGTAAAGATTTAGATCTCGATGTCGAAGGGAAGTACGTCGTCATCATTGAAGACATTATCGATACAGGGCAGACGCTCAAATTCTTGTGTCAGCATATGACGTTGCATCAACCCGGACAATTGAAGATTTGTACACTTCTCGACAAGCCGGCTCGCCGACTCGTCACGCTCGACGCTGATTACGTCGGTTTCGAGATCCCGGATGAGTTCGTCATCGGTTACGGGATCGATTATGCCGAACAATATCGTAACCTTCCGTATATCGGCTTCGTCGAAACGGATTGATTTTCGAATCACGACAAAAAACGAACCAGTTCGCCCGTGGCGACCTGGTTCGTTTTTACATATTCGCTTTCTTTTTCTTCTTGCCTTTTTTTCCCTCGATGACGGTAAGGTGAGGGGCGTCACTGCGATGCGTCGAACGGGTAGGGCGCTTCGAGAGCTTCGTCACGTTCGAACCGGGTTTTACTTTCTTTTTCGTCGTAGCGGATGGCTTCACTTTAGGGTTCGCACCGGGCCGTTGCATCCGTTTTTTTGAAGCCTGGGCTGTCTTCCGGTACCGTACATCCTCGGCTGAGATTTTAGGCGCCATGAACACACGGTAAATCACGTAGAAGATTAACCCGAAAATACCGATGAAGAGCAACTGTCTGAACAATCGACCGGGGTCGGTCGCGAGCATATGTCCGACTCCGATGAATCCTAAGATGAACACGATCGTGGCAGCGGTCGTTCCGATTCTTTGTCTGATCATGGTGCTTTCCTCCTCTTTATCCCTCTCTTTGCACGGCCGGTTGACCAAGTTCTGAACGTTCCCATGTTTCGAAAGCCTCGATGGCGACGCGGATTTGATCGTCGTTCGGTTCGCGTGTCGTCAACAGCTGTAACGATAGTCCCGGCTTGCCGAGGACGGACAGGAAGCGATGTTCACGAAAACGGTTTGTGAATTGAAGCACCTCAAACGAGATGCCGATGACTACCGGTAACAAGGCGATGCGGCTGACGAGTCGAACCCAAAGCGGATCGATTGGGACGACCATATAGACACCGATGCCGACGAAAACAGTGAATAGAATGAAGCTTGACCCACAACGATAGTGGAGACGTGAGCTCGAACGGACGTTCTCCACAGTGATCGGTCGTCCGGACTCATAACAGTTAATAACTTTGTGCTCAGCACCGTGATATTGAAACACGCGGCGAATGAGTGGCGTCAAAGAAATCAAATAGAGGTAACTGAGTAGCAATACTAATTTTATTCCCCCTTCGAGGAGGTTTTGAATCACGTGACCGGACAAGGCGGGCACGCTTTGGAACATGGCGGCGAGGAGTGCCGGCGTGACGTTGAAAATGAGCTTGCCAAACACGTACGAGATAATCCCGACGATCGCGATCATGACGACCATCAAAATATTCTGTTTCTTTTCATCCGGCTTCGTCGCCTCGTCCTCGCTCGGGTCGACATCATAACGGTCACTGGCGAAATTCATGTGGGCGGAACCGTTTTTGAGCGATTCGTATAAGGCGACCACACCGCGCAGGAACGGGACCTTCTTTAAAGATTGGACCCAAGGGACGAGGATGCGGGGTTGCTGGAACGTTTCGACGGACCCGTCCTTCCGGCGGATGGCCGAGGCACTCTCGGCGCGTCCTTGAAACATGACGCCTTCCACAAGTGCTTGGCCTCCAACAGGGATCAGTGGTTTAGTTTTCATGGCATTTCCTCGATTCCTACAGTTATATAGTTGAATTATACCGTGATTCGTCCGAAAAACGAAACCAGATGAACGTCAATTGTCGCTACAACCGTTAAATTTGTTACAATAGAGGCGACTTGACGAACAGGGGGGGAGACTTGTGCATATACTTGTCTTGAATGGGCCGAATTTGAATCTACTCGGAAGACGCGAACCGGACGTATATGGTGACGTTTCATTGAAGGGGCTGACGGCGGAGCTGTTACTCGCCGCGCCAGATGACGTCCAGTTGACTTTCGTCCAATCCAACCATGAAGGCGAACTGATTGATGCCCTGCACGAAGCGTATGATTATGCAGGGGTTATCTTCAACGCCGGGGCGTATACGCATACGTCGATCGCGCTCCGAGATGCCATCGCCGCCATCAAGGCCCCGGTCGTCGAAGTACATATCTCGAACGTGCATGCACGAGAGTCGTTTCGTCATGAATCCAAGCTCGCCGCTGTCTGTTTCGGTGTCATCAGCGGCTTTGGGTTGACGAGTTACACGCTCGCGTTGCAGGCATTGATCGAACATTGGAGGAATCGACATGATTGAACGGGTCAGCAAACTGCAAGCTCAGCTAGAAGCGAACGGAATTGACGGATTACTCGTGACGAAACGGGAGAATATTCGCTATTTGTCGGGTTTCACCGGGTCGAGTGGCGTCCTCGTGATCACAGCGAAGACGGCGAGCTTCATCACCGACTTCCGGTATACAGAACAGGCCGCGAGCCAAGTGAAAGGATTCGACATCATCGAGCATAAGACGTCGCTCATCAAGTCAGTCGCAGATGTCGTCGATCAGGAAGCGGTCGTGCGCCTCGGTATCGAGCAAGATGACATGACGGTCGGTCAATTCCGGACGTATGAAAAAGACGTCAATGCCGAGCTCGTCGAGACGTCAGGCATCGTCGAAAAGCTACGCTTGATTAAGGATGAGTCAGAGATTAAGATAATGAAGGAAGCTGCGGCGATTGCGGATGCGGCGTTTACGCATATCCAGTCGTTCATCCGCCCGGGCCGGACTGAAAAAGAAGTCGCGAATGAACTCGAGATGTTCATGCGGGCAAAAGGTGCCGACTCGTCATCATTTGATATGATCGTTGCTTCGGGCCATCGTTCGGCATTGCCGCACGGTGTGGCCAGTGACAAGGTCATCGAAGCAGGCGAGCTCGTGACGCTTGATTTTGGGGCTTACTATCAAGGTTACTGCTCGGACATTACACGTACGCTCGCTGTCGGCGAAATCTCCGACGAGTTGCGCAACATTTATGATACGGTGCTTCGCGCGCAACTCGCAGGCGTCGAGGGAACAAAAGCCGGCATGACGGGAATCGAGGCGGACGCGTTGACGCGTGACGTGATTAAAGAAGCCGGCTACGGTGAATACTTCGGACATTCAACAGGACACGGCCTCGGGATGGAAGTCCACGAGGCGCCAGGACTATCGTTCCGTTCAGAGACGGTGCTCGAGCCGGGTATGGTCGTGACGGTCGAACCGGGCATTTATATCGCCGGAATCGGCGGATGTCGCATCGAGGACGATATCGTCATCACCGAGACTGGAAACTTCCGTCTCACGCAGTCGCCGAAAGAGTTAATTACGATTGAGGCTTGAGTCTCAGCTCATCTTAGGAGGAAATCAACATGGTATCAGTTAACGATTTAAAAACAGGATTAACGGTCAAAACATCGGACGGTTCGATTTGGCAAGTCATCGAGTTCCAACACGTCAAACCAGGTAAAGGCGCAGCCTTCGTCCGTACGAAGATGCGTAACTTGCGCACGGGCGCGATTCAAGAGACGACGTTCCGTGGTGGCGAACGCATCGAACGTGCGCACATCGAGCGTAAGCGTATGCAATACCTTTATCCGATGGGCGACACATACGTATTCATGGACACAGAGTCGTATGAGCAACTCGAACTCACGGGCGAGCAAGTAAAAGCGGCGCTTCCATACATGCTTGAAAACATGGAAGTGAGCATCGCAGATTACGATGGCGAAATTCTCGGCATCGAGCTCCCGACGACGGTCGTCTTGACGATTGTCGAAGCCGATCCAGGCGTCAAAGGCGACACGGCATCGAACGTGAAGAAAAACGCGACAGTCGAGACGGGCCACATCATCCAAGTGCCGCTCTTCATTGAGCCAGGCGAAAAAGTAACAGTCGACACGCGCACAGGCGATTTCACAGGGCGCTATAACGGGTAAAACAAAGGGTATCCATTCTTCGGAATGGGCCCTTTTTTTGTCGTTGCATTCACTGGTCTGACCAGTTATAGTAGAGTAGAGATTAGTACCAGGTATAAATAGGGGGTTATTTCATGCAAATCGAACAGATTAAAGAGCTGATAACATTGCTCGATCAGACGTCCGTCCACGAGCTGGAACTCGAGACGTCGGAGTTTAAACTTTCATTGAAAAAAGAAGCGGCCCTACAATTCGCCGCTACTCATACACCAATCGTGCACGCGGCCCCGGTCGCAGCACCTGCGCCGGGCGTTGAGACCGAACCAGAAGCGGCCCCAACACCTGCGCCGAGCAACTTGCGCACAATCACATCACCGATGGTCGGGACGTTCTATTCGCGTCCGGCACCAGACAAAGACGCATATGTGCAAGTCGGCGATCGCGTCGAAGCTGGACAAATCGTCTGTATTTTGGAAGCGATGAAACTGTTCAATGACGTCGAAGCGGAAATCAGCGGGGAGATCGTCGAGATCCTCGTCGCTGACGGCGATTTAGTCGAATACGGTCAAGCGCTCTTCAGCGTGAAGTGAGGTGTCTATGAAACTACTCATTGCCAACCGTGGAGAAATCGCGGTCCGGATCATCCGCGCCGCGAAAGAGTTGAATGTTCCGACGGTCGCCGTCTTCTCGGAAGCAGACCGCGAGGCGTTGCACGTCCGTCTGGCTGACGAGGCGTATTGCATCGGACCGAACCCGTCGAAAGACTCGTATTTGAATATCCCGAACATCCTGTCGGTCGCGTGCGCGGTCGATGCGACGATGATTCATCCGGGTTATGGCTTCTTGGCCGAGAACGCCGAATTCGCCGAGATGAGCGAGGCGTGCGGCATCCAATTTGTCGGACCGAGCAGTTATGCGATTCGGAAGATGGGCATAAAAGACGAAGCGAAGCGGACGATGATCGAGTCGGGCGTACCGGTCGTCCCGGGATCGAGCGGTGTCGTCACTGACGAGGAAGCGGTCGAGCTCGCCCGTGAAATCGGGTATCCGGTCATCATCAAAGCAACGGCCGGTGGTGGCGGGCGCGGAATCCGTGTCGCCTATGACGAGACAGAGCTCGTCAAAGGGCTCGCCGACACGCGTAAAGAAGCGAAGCAGGCGTTCGGTAACGGCGACGTCTATTTGGAGAAATATATCGAGTCGTTCCGCCATGTCGAGGTGCAAGTGCTTGCGGATCAATACGGCAACGTCATCCACCTCGGGGAGCGGGACTGTACGATTCAGCGTCGGATGCAAAAGTTGGTCGAGGAAGCACCGTCTCCGGCGATTGATGAGACGACTCGTCAAGCGATGGGCGACGCGGCCGTGAAAGCGGCCAAAGCGATTCAGTATTCGGGTGCGGGCACAATCGAGTTTATCTACGTCCCGGAAGTGAACGAGTTTTATTTCATGGAGATGAACACGCGGATTCAAGTCGAACACCCGGTCACCGAAATGATTACCGGCTTCGACCTCGTCCAAGCGCAACTCGAAGTCGCGCTCGGTCATCCACTCGCCATCAGCCAGTCGGACATCACGTTCAGCGGGCACTCGATCGAGTGCCGGATCAACGCAGAAGACCCGTTTGCGGACTTCCGTCCTATGGCTGGTAAAATCGATCAGTATATCGTTCCTGGCGGCATGGGCGTCCGGGTCGACAGTGGTCTCTATGCCGGTGCCGTCATTCCACCGTTTTATGATTCAATGGTCGCGAAACTGATTGTTCACGCACCGACACGGGAAGAGGCGATCGCGAAGATGCTTCGCGCGCTCGATGAGTTCACGGTATCGGGCATCCATACGACGATCCCGTTCCATCAACAAGTCATGGCCCACGAACGTTTCCGGGCGGGTGCGTTCGACACGAAATTTGTCGAAAAAGAAATGACGCTCACGAAATGATCCTGACCAGGAAGCCCGAACATTATTTGGGCTTCCTGGTTTTTTGTACTGAATTTATGGAGGCGTTATGCTAAACTATCAAAATGAAAGCATGCAAAAGGAGAGTATCTGAATGAAACGTCATGAAGCACGGGAAAAAGCGATTCAAACGCTTTTTCAAATCGAAGTATCAAAACTTGAGGTAGACGAGGCCATCGAATTTGCCCTCGATGGCATGGACTCCGATCCATTTTACGAACAACTCGTCGTGGAGACGTTAGAAAAGAAAGACGAGATTGACGAATTGCTCGTCGAAAACTTGAAAAACTGGAGACTCGATCGTCTCGGAAATGTCGAGCGGACGATTCTCCGCATGGCGACGTACGAGTTGCTCTACGTCGAGACGATTCCGGACAAAGTGACGATCAACGAGGCGGTCGAACTCGCTAAATCGTTCGCCGATGAAGAAGCGGCCAAGCTCGTCAACGGCGTGCTCGGAAACATCATCAAAGCGTAAAATAAAGAGAAAAACGCGTCAGGCAAACAGAGAAGACACCACACCAACTACAGAGAAACCTAAGACAACGGGGGATGAGAGAGATGGCAGTAGTGATCGACGGGAAACAAATCGCAGTATCATATCGGGAGACGTTAAAGGAACGAGTCAGCGCGCTGCGCGCGCGCGGCATCGTGCCAAAACTGAAAGTCATTTTAATCGGGGATGATCCGGCGAGCCACAGCTACGTCCGGGGGAAAGAACGGGCGGCGGCTGACATCGGCATCGATTCACAAGTGATTCGCTTCGATGACACGATTTCAGAACGTGAAGTGCTCGAACTCATTGATTCGATGAATGCGGACGACGCATTGCACGGGATTCTCGTGCAGTTGCCGTTGCCGAAGCATATCGATGAGAATCGCGTCATCATGCGCATCTCACCGGACAAAGACGTGGATGGATTCCACCCGACGAACGTCGGGAAGATGATGCTCGGTCTCGAGACGCTATTGCCATGTACACCTCACGGGATTCTGCACCTCGTCAAGACGCAGACCGACTTGGTCGGCAAACACGTCGTCGTCGTCGGTCGCAGCCAAATCGTCGGGAAACCGGTCGGGATGTTGTTCTTGAACGAATCGGCCACCGTGACATACTGCCATTCGAAGACGAATGATCTCGGGTCGATGACGCGCCAAGCTGACATTTTGATTGTCGCTGTCGGTCGGGCCGGTCTTGTCACAGCCGATATGGTCAAACCGGGAGCAATCGTCATTGACGTCGGTGTCAACCGCGTCGACGGCCGTCTCGTCGGGGATGTCGACTTTGAAGGCGTCCGTGACGTGGCGAGCGCCATCACTCCAGTTCCGGGTGGAGTCGGTCCGATGACGATCACGATGCTCATGCACAACACGGTCGAGGTCGCCTCACGTGGCTAATCCGATTCAAGTCTCCGAAGTCGTCCGTTATGTGAAACGTCAACTCGACGGTGACCCGGTGTTGCAACAAATCGCCGTCATCGGCGAGATCTCGAACTTCAAACGTTACGCATCGGGGCACTGCTACTTCACCCTCAAAGACGAAACGTCCCGGATGAAGGCGGTCATGTTCTCACGTGACGCCCGAACGCTCAATTTTGAGCCGACGGACGGGATGAACGTGGTCGTCGTCGCCCGGGTGACGATGTATGAGTCGACGGGTGATGTTCAATTGTACGTCGAACTCATGCGGCAAGACGGCATCGGTATGTTGTTCGAGCGGTATGAGGCGAGAAAGCGTGAGCTCGAGGCGAAGGGCTGGTTCGCAGCGGAACGGAAACGTCCGCTGCCGGCCTTCCCAGAGCGCATCGGCATCATCACCTCGCCGAAAGGCGCGGCTCTCCACGATATCGCCACGACGCTTAGACGGAGGGCACCGCACGTGGCGATTACGTTCGCGCCCGTCGCTGTGCAAGGGGATCAATCCGCTCCGCAAGTGGCGAGTGCGATTCGCTGGATGAACGAACGTACCGACTGCGACGTGTTGATCGTCGGACGCGGCGGCGGGTCGATCGAGGAGTTATGGGCGTTCAACGAGGACGTCGTCGTCGAGGCGATTTACCACTCCGAGATCCCTGTCATCTCGGCCGTCGGCCATGAGACTGATTTCACGCTGGCTGATTTTGTCGCCGACGTACGAGCGGCCACGCCGACAGCGGCGGCGGAGCTCGCGACGGCCACTATCGAAGCGCAACGGAAAGACGTGGAACGATTAAGCCGCGCACTCACGCGGGTCGTGACGACTCAAATGGCCTCGCTTCGCGAACGAGTCGAGCGCATGAAAAACAGTTACGGCTTAAAATCACCTCGTTATACGATCATGCAAAAACGTGAACGGTTCGCCCAAGCCGAGATTCGACTCGAACAAAGTGCCACGAAACAAGTGACGCACGCGCGGCACCGTTTCGCAGCATCGGCGCAACGTCTCGATGTCCGCAATCTGATGCAAGTGTTCCGAGCGCAAGACGACCGCTTCCGTCAATACGAAGGACGGTTGGAACGCATTCGACCGCTCGAGAGACCGACGGATCAATTCGCGCGGTTGGCAGGTCGATTGGAATCTGTCAGCCCGCTCGCCGTTCTCGCGAGAGGCTATACGTTCGTCGAACAGGACGGGACGTACGTGAAAGATGTCAAACAACTACATGACGGTGTGGTGACGATCCGATTTCGGGATGGCCATGCCGTCGCGGAAGTGAAGGAGAGACACGATGACGAAGAAACAAGAAGAACTGACGTTTGAAGCGGCACTCGCCCGGCTCGAGGAAATCGTGACGCAACTCGAGACGGGAGAAGTCGCCCTTGAAGAAGCGATGACGCTGTATGAGGAAGGTGTCCGATTGTCGGCCCTCTGTCAAACTAAATTGACGGCGGCGGAACAAAAAATGGACGAAATCCTTGAACTCGACGGCACGCTCCGTGAAAAAGGAGGCGCAGTATGAGCATGCAAGTGCATCTACAGGCATGGAAAGAAGAGGTCGAACAGGCGACACGTCGTTTGCTCGACCCGTCTTTCATGCCGGAGCGTTTATTTCAATCGATGACCTATTCTCTCGACGCGGGTGGGAAACGGATTCGTCCGGCTCTTCTTTACGCCGTCCTCGATACATACGGCCGTCCACGGGCGCTCGGCCATGAAGCGGCTGTCGCCCTCGAGATGGTTCACACGTACTCGCTCATC
The DNA here is from genome assembly GCF_004336985.1 of Exiguobacterium sp. SL-9. Lineage (GTDB taxonomy): Bacteria > Bacillota > Bacilli > Exiguobacteriales > Exiguobacteriaceae > Exiguobacterium. Next base: position 158,496 of record NZ_SJUO01000002.1, on the reverse strand, counting down.
CATGATGACCTTCCGGCGATGGATGATGATGACGTCCGCCGAGGCCGTCCGACGAACCATCGTCAATTTGACGAGGCGACGGCGATTCTCGCAGGGGACGCCTTGCTCACGGACGCGTTTCATCTTTTGGCGCGGGCCGATTTGGAAGCGACGAAAATCGTTGCCCTCGTTAAACGGTTCAGTGAGGCGGCAGGCAGTGCCGGCATGGTCGGTGGTCAGCTGGATGACATGCTTGCTGAAAAACGTACTGGCGTGACGTTGTCGACCCTTCAATCGATTCATGAACGAAAGACCGGGGCGCTTCTCGTGTACGCCCTTGAAGCAGGGGCGATTCTTTCGGATGCCTCGGAGACGGACCGCCTGGCACTCGGACGGTTCGGAAAACATCTCGGGATCGCCTTCCAAATCCAAGACGATATTTTAGATGTCGAAGGGGATGAGGCGCTGATCGGGAAACGAGTCGGCTCGGACGAAGGCAACGACAAAGCGACGTATCCAAAGTTGCTCGGTCTCGACGGAGCGAAAAAAGCGCTCGAACAGGAAGTCATGGAAAGTGAGGCCGCCTTGGCCGCATTGTCGGTCGATGCCCCGCGTTTACGGGAGCTCCTCGACTTCGTCGTACGACGCAATCATTAATCTCGGTGACACGATGAGCACATCGTGTCACCTTTGTTTTTGTGAATGTATAGCATCTATGGACACATTCTTGTAAAATATAAGGTACGAATCAGTAATAAGACAGGAGAAAGGATGGTCATCATGGACTTGACATCCATTCAAGACCCGTCATTTTTAAAAAGGATGTCGGTACCCGAGTTAGAAGCACTCGGCGCAGACATCAGACGGTTTTTGATTGAAAAATTGGCTGAAACGGGAGGGCATTTGGGGCCAAACCTAGGGGTTGTCGAATTGACGCTCGCCTTGCACCGTGTATTTGACAGTCCGAAAGACCAACTCGTATGGGACGTGGGGCATCAAGCATACGTCCACAAAATCTTGACAGGACGGACGAGTCAGTTCGACACGCTCCGTCAATATAACGGGCTATGCGGCTTCCCGAAACGTTGTGAGAGTGATCACGACGTCTGGGAGACGGGACATAGCTCGACCTCCTTATCGGCCGCGATGGGAATCGCCATCGCGAACGAATTGAAGGGACGCTCGAACGACCGGGCGATCGCCATCATCGGGGATGGAGCACTCACAGGCGGGATGGCGCTCGAAGCGCTCAATCATATCGGCGCCGAGAAACAAAATGTGATGGTCATCTTGAACGACAACGAGATGTCCATCGCTCCGAACGTAGGTGCGATGCACAACATGCTCGGCCGGATGCGGTCGTCACGTAAATTGAAGCACGCTCGCGAGGAAGTCGAGGCGCTCATCAAACATATCCCGATTGTCGGCAATTCGCTCGAACGGAGCGGAGAACGTGTGAAGGATATGCTGAAATCAGCGCTCATCCCAGGGACGTTCTTCGAAGAGCTCGGTTTCACGTACTTCGGGCCGACGGACGGTCATGATTTACGCGATCTGCTTGAGACGCTCGAGTATGCCAAGAAAATTGATGGGCCGGTCATCGTCCACGTCATCACAAAAAAAGGCAAGGGTTACCGCCCGGCCGAACTCGACGGTGTCGGTACGTGGCACGGCCTCGGGCCATACAAAATCGAATCGGGTGAAGTCATCAAAGGGAAAGTCAAAGGACCGAGCTATTCGAAGGTCGTTGCTGAGACGATCACAAAAGTCGCTGAGACGGACGAGCGGGTGACACTCATCACGCCAGCGATGAGCGTCGGTTCGAAACTCGATTGTTTTAACAAACAATTCCCAGAGCGCATGTTTGACGTCGGCATCGCCGAACAGCATGCGGTCACATTGGCCGGCGGACAAGCGACACAAGGGCTGAAACCAGTCGTCTCGATTTATTCGACGTTTTTCCAACGCGCCTATGATCAGCTCGTGCACGACATTTGCCGTCAAAACTTGAACGTCGTCTTCACGATCGACCGTTCTGGTCTCGTCGGAGCGGACGGGGAAACGCACCAAGGCGTGTTCGATATCGCCTTTATGCGTCACGTCCCGAACATTCGCATCTTGATGGCGAAAGACGAGGAAGAATTGCAGCATCTCGTCTATTCAGCGCTGAAATATGATGATGGTCCGATTGCCGTTCGGTTCCCGCGTGGCGAAGGGATCGGCACGCCGATGAGCGAGACGCTCCGCGAATTGCCGCTCGACGTCTGGGAGACGGTCGCGGAGGGGACGGATGTCGCCATCTTGACATTCGGCCCACAAGTGCAGGACGCACTCGAAGTCCGTGCTCTCCTCGAAGGGCATGTGAGTGTCCGTGTCATCAACGCTCGAACGATTAAACCGCTCGACGACGCCATGCTCTCCGCTTTATATGCGGAAGGCATCCCGCTCGTCACGTTAGAGGAAGCAGCGCTCGCCGGTGGATTCGGTAGCAGTGTGCTCGAACATGCGAGCGATGCCGGACAGTTCCCGCGTGTGCTCCGACTTGGTATTCCGGACCGCTATATCGAACACGGCGGCGTCAATCAGTTGCTCGAAGAAATTGGGCTCCGTCCGACGCAAATCGCTGACTCGGTTCAGCAGTTCGTTCAAGTGACAAATCGACAGAATGTGTGAGGAACTATGGAAAAACGAAAGAAAACTAGACTAGATGTGCTCATCGTCGACCGCGGCTTAGCGGAGACGAGAGAGAAAGCGAAACGGGCCGTCATGGCCGGTCTCGTTTATAGTGGGACCGAGCGGCTTGATAAGGCGGGGGACAAGGTGTTCGACGACATCCCGCTCGAAGTGAAAGGTCAAGTGTTGCCATATGTCGGACGGGGCGGACTGAAGCTTGAAAAAGCGCTCCAAGTCTTCCCGTTCGACGTGGGTGGCAAAATCGGCATCGATATCGGCTCATCGACAGGCGGATTTACGGATTGTGCGCTCCAAAACGGGGCGACGCAAATGTACGCCGTCGATGTCGGCTATAACCAATTGGCATGGAAGCTACGGAGCGACGACCGCGTCATCGTCATGGAGCGGATGAACTTCCGCCACGCCACTGCGGAACAGTTCCCGCTAGCGCCAGACTTTGCGACGATTGACGTGTCGTTTATCTCACTTCGGCTCATGATCCCGCCGTTGAAGACGATTTTGAAGCCGGACGGGATCGTCATGGCGCTCGTCAAGCCACAATTTGAGGCTGGGAAGGTCGATGTCGGTAAAAAAGGCATTGTCCGGGACCGAGCCATCCATGAACGTGTCGTCGACGATATGGTCCGCCATTTCGCATCGGAAGGGTTTCATGTGGCAGGTCTTGACTTTTCGCCGATCACAGGTGGGGACGGGAACATCGAGTTCTTATTGTTCGCCCGTTTTACCGGCGTCGGCGGAATTGATCCCGGACTCGACGTGAGTGCGGTCATCGATGCCGCCCACGCGCAATTGAAAAAGAACGCTTGAGCTGCAGACGTTTCGTCTGTAGCTTTTTTATGCGCGGATGCGACCGACTCGGGAAATCATCCTGCGAATGCTAGACCTTTTTTCGACAATACTTTAGAATGATACTGAGTATGTGAAACAACAAATGAGGTGTCAGCGAGTATGAATAAAGGACAGCGCTTGATTAAGATTCGAGAAATCGTGACCAATCGTGAAATCGAAACACAAGATGAGCTCGTCGACGAGCTCCATCGCTCCGGATATCCGGTGACACAAGCGACCGTGTCACGAGACATCAAAGAGCTTCATCTCGTGAAAGTGCCGCTCAACGACGGGCGCTATAAGTACAGTCTTCCTGCCGATCAGCGCTTCAACCCGTTCGGCAAGATGAAGCGGATCCTCGGGGACAGTTTCGTCTCGATCGACTCGGCTCAAAACTTGGTCGTCATGAAAGTGTTGCCGGGTAATGCGGATGCGATCGGTGTCTTGATCGACCATTTGTCATGGGATGAATTGATCGGAACGGTGTGCGGGGACGACACGATCTTGATGATCGCTCGTGACGAAGACCAGGCGAAACGAATCATCGAACGACTACTCGGAATGTTATGAGGTGAATTATCGTATGTTAGCAGAACTATCGATCAAACAATTTGCGATCATCGATGAACTGAATATCACGTTCAACCGTGGGATGACCGTATTGACAGGGGAGACTGGGGCCGGGAAATCAATTTTACTCGATGCCATCGGTTTGCTTGTCGGGGGCCGTGGTTCGAGCGAATTCGTCCGCTATGGACAAGACAAGGCGGAGATCGAAGGGCTGTTCAACGTCGAACCGGACCATCCGATCATCGATGCGGCGACCCAATACGGCATCGAAATCGAAGAAGGGACCGTCATTTTGCGCCGCGATTTACATAGCAGCGGGAAAAGCGTCTGTCGTGTCAACGGCAAGATGATGCCGTTGTCGACACTTCGCGAACTTGGACGGCTACTTGTCGATATTCACGGCCAGCATGAGCACCAACATTTGATGGATGCCGAATACCATCTCGGCATTTTGGATAGCTTCGCTGAAACCGAACTCGCTCCGCTTCTCGAGCATTATCGCGCCGCTTACGTCGACTGGAAGAACGTCGCCGATGAGTTGAAACGATTGAGTCAAAGCGAGCAAGAGTTGGCCCAACGCATGGACCTGCTCGCTTTCCAGACGAATGAGATCGAGGCGGCCGAGCTGAAGGTCGGTGAAGAGCAAGCGCTCACCGAGGAACGGAACGAGCTCGCCAATTTCGAACGGATTCATCAACACGTCCGCTTGTCGTATGAGGCGGTCGCGGATGAGGCGAAAGGACTCGACCAAATCGGCATCGCCATGCGTGAGATGGAGGAAGCCTCCGCGCTGTCGACATCGCTCGCGCCGATGGCGGAGACAATCTCAAACGCCTATTTTTTGCTCGAAGACGCAAAGTTCCAATTGCGAGATCAGCTCGATTCGCTCGAATTCGACCCGATTCGGCTCGATGAGATTGAGACGAGGCTCGCCTTGTTCCAACAATTGAAACGAAAATACGGGGCCACAATCGACGAGGTCATCACGTATGGGGAAAAAATCGCTAACGAGTTAAAATCGATGACGAATCGGGAAGAACATCTGCAAGAACTATCAGATCGTCTTGCCCGTCTCGAAGAGAAGGTCCGTATGACAGGAATGGCGTTATCGGCGGCCCGCAAACAAGCAGCGACCGAGCTCGAGAAAGCGATTCAGCGTGAACTGAAGGAATTGTACATGGAGAAGACCCAGTTCGAAGTCCGGTTCAAAGAAGGGCCGTTCAAAGCGGACGGACTCGATCAAGTCGAGTTTTATATGATGACGAACGTTGGCGAACCGTTCAAGCCGCTCGCGAAAGTTGCCTCGGGCGGTGAATTGTCCCGGGTCATGCTCGCTTTGAAGTCAATCTTCTCTCGAACGGTCGGTGTCGCGTCCATCATCTTCGACGAAGTAGATACAGGCGTGTCGGGGCGGGTCGCGCAAGCGATGGGCGAGAAGATTTTCCGTCTATCGGTCGGATCACAAGTGCTCTGCATCACCCACTTGGCCCAAGTGGCCGCTATGGCGGATCAACATTTGTATATCACGAAAATGGAAACAGATGAGCGCACGAAGACGAACGTCTCGACGCTCGGGCATGCTGAACGGGTCGATGAGCTCGGACGGATGATTGCCGGGGCACAGATGACGGATTTGACGAAACGACATGTGGAGGAGCTACTCACTATGTCTCTCCAATTAAAACGGAAGTTTATCGAAGGGGTGTCTTAATTGATCACATTATGCATCGCGGATGACAATCGAGAAATCGTCGATTTGTTGACCCGCCAACTCGAGTCCGAAGACGACTTAACAGTCGTCGGGACCGCCTACGACGGCGAGGCATGCTTAGACGTCGTCAAGACACACCAACCGGATGTACTCCTGCTCGACATCATCATGCCGCATCTGGACGGCATCGGCGTCCTCGAACGGTTACAGACGGAATTGGCGAACGCCAAACCGGAAGTGATCATGCTCAGTGCGTTCGGCAAAGATGAAGTGACGAAGCAGGCCGTTCAACTCGGCGCATCTTACTTTTTGGTCAAGCCGTTCAACATTCAACAATTGATCACGAAAATTCGTGAACTCGCTGCCGGTTCGAGTCGAGAGTTCGAGGCGATGTCGCCAGAAGAACTCGACATTTCACTGTTGTTGCAACAACTTGGGATTTCACCGCGTATCAAAGGATTCAAATACATTCGTCAAGCTGTCGTCTATGTCCGGGAGCGTCAAGAACTGCTCGGATTGATTACGAAGGAACTGTATCCGATGATTGCGAAAGAACATGAGACGACATCTTCCCGTGTGGAACGAGCGATGCGCCATGCCATCAAAACGGCGTGGGAGAACGGGATGCGCGACCACGAAATGTTCGATGGGCGGCCGGAGCGCGAGCGTAGTCCGAAAAATTCCGAGTTTATTTCTTATTTTGTTACGTATCAATCATTTAAACAGCAATGAAATGATCAGGAGGTCTCCTCCTGATTTTCTTTTACTTTGTTAAAGAAAGCGCTTGCAAATCGAGAGGAACTTGTTATAATAAAGGTGTACCAAGTTACTTGGACGAGCGTCAGATGAACGCTTTCTAACATGTTCCGGAACAGGTTAGAGCAAGAAATCATCTCGGACCGCTATCCGTCAATAGCTCAGAGGTGTGAACGACATCTCAAATCGTCATCGTCCCGACGAGAGGTCGCGACGCACGCTCATTTGCGAGGCGATTCCGGCATCAGTTCGAAGCTAGGGACTATGTCCGGGGAAAACGAATCGTTCAGTTGACCAAAAGGAGTGTTGTCAACCGTTGAACAGTTTATGGCAAGCGTTCGACTTCACGATGGATGGTTCGACATGACCCGATGAATATTCGTTAGTAACTAGAATGGGTACATTTCCGTTCACGCAAGACGGCAGTTACTAATTTCTTTCAAACTTCTTCATTAAGAAGACCATTGGACCTCATGTCACAAGATTGTAGCAAGTAGGAGAGGAGATCATCCGTAGTGATCACAATTCAATATGAATAAAAAGGTTCCGCACTTGAAATGAAGTCAAGTTTGGGAACCTTTTTTTGTGTTCAAGAATCTATTCGCGGTACTTTGCCTGTTTTCTTGTCACGATTGAAGATATAACCTGCGACAAAACCAATCCCGCCCATCGCGATTAACAGCCCGAACGTACCTTGGAGCATTGAGGCGGCTGCCACCGACTCGATCCAAGAGAATGGGACGCTCGTTTTGAGGAAGAAGCTGTCGCGAAGTAACTTGATGCCATAGACACCGAGCAGGCCAGGGATGATCAAGATCAGCAGTGCGATCATGCGCATAGGATCTCCTCCTTAACACTCATTATTTTAACAGAAAATACATACGTCGACACGGCCTTTTTTAGGAGGTTGCGAAATCAGTTTAGGTTCAGTAGCATGAATGAAGAAAGGTAAGATGGGGGATGTGAGAATGAATAAACGATTGATGATTGTCGGTGCGGGGAAAGGCGGGACCGAGGTGCTAAAGATGTTGCTCGACTCACCGCTCGTTACGGTCGTCGCCGTCATCGACCCGGAAGCAACGGCCGAAGGTGTGCAACTCGCGCGTAACCACGGCATCAAAACGGCTGGAGATTGGCGGGTGTGTGCCGATAAGCGCCTCGATTTCGTCATTGAGACGACGGGCCGCACTGAGACGTTTGATGAGTTGAAAGAACATTTCGTGGACGCGGTCGTCTTGCCTGGGGAATTTATTCGGATCGTCGTCGAACGCTTGAAGCAGAACCAACAGATGCTTGAGGCGATTATCGACTGTACGAGCGAGGCGATCTCGGTCGCCGACCATAACGGGAACACGATCTTGATCAATCCGTCCTATACACGGCTGACGGGATTTAAAAAAGAAGACGTCGTCGACAAGCCGGCGACAGCGGACATTGGCATGCAGGAGAGCGTCCATTTAAAAGTCCTCTCGACGGGGCAAGGCGTCCGTGACATCCGGATGCAAATCGGTGCGACACGCCGAGATATTCTCGTCAATGCCGAACCGATTATCGTCGAAGGAAAACTGCGCGGTTCGGTCGGCGTCATCCGGGACGTGTCCCAAATCCGGGCGCTCCGGAACGAGTTGCAGGAAGCAAAGACACGGATCCGAAACCTTGAGGCGAAATATCAGTTCGCCGATATCATCGCGACGAGCGAGAAGATGCGATTTGTCATCGAACAGGCTAGGCTCGCCGCCGTCACCCCTGTCACCGTGCTCATCCGAGGTGAGTCGGGAACAGGTAAGGAGTTGTTCGCCCATGCCATCCATGGCGAGTCTCCCCGCAAATATAAAAAGTTCGTCCGTGTCAACTGCGCTGCCATCTCGCCGACGCTCCTCGAGAGCGAATTGTTCGGTTATGAGGATGGAGCATTTAGCGGGGCGAAACGAGGCGGTAAGGTCGGGTATTTCGAAGAGGCTGATGGTGGATCACTTTTCCTTGATGAGATTGGTGAGTTGCCGGTCGATGTCCAGGTCAAATTGCTACGTGTCTTACAGGAGCATGAAATCGTCCGAGTCGGAGGCACGAGTGCGATCCCGGTCGACGTGCGAATCATCGCGGCGACGAACGCCGATCTCGAACTGAAAGTGGCCGATGGAACGTTTCGCGAGGATTTATACTACCGGATTAACCGGATGCCGATTCATATCCCGCCGCTCCGGGACCGGCTCGAGGAAATCGAACCGCTCTGTGAGCGTATCGTCCGCAAGTTGAATCAAGAGTACGGCCGCAGCGTGCGCGGTGTGAACCTAGAGGCGACCGAGCTGTTGAAGAGTCAACACTGGAAAGGCAACGTCCGTGAACTCGAGAACGTGCTTGGTCGGGCGATGATTTATATGGCGAGTGCGGATCAGTGGATCACCCCGCACCATCTCCAACTCTCGACCCGTGTCACTTCGACGCGGCCGGTGGACGCCCTGTCTCTTAACGACGCCGTCGCTCGTTATGAACGGGATTTGATTGAACGGGCAATCGAAGAGGCCGACGGAAATAAGTCGGAAGCGGCACGTCGCTTACACATTTCAATCCGAACGCTGTATAATAAACTTGACCGTATGCAATAAATTGCCTGCACATGTTTTCATACTAAGCAAATAAATGCATGGTAGTCCACTAATTAAAGCGCTTTCAAAGTTGGCATCAAACTTGCATGGTAATAAGAGAAGACAGGCAAGGGGGGACATACATGAATTTTGAACGGATGCTCGAACAAGCGAAACAGCTGCACGGGCGAACCGTCTCGATTGCTGGGGCGGCCGACTTAGAAGTCATCCGCGCTGTCAAGCTCGCGACCGATCACGGATTATCTCGATTTAAACTAATCGGGGATGCCCGAGAAATCAAACGGTTATGTGACGAACAGGGCATCGACGAGGATGCAGTCGACATCATCCACGTCAAGGGCGACAGAGAGATTGCCAAACGGGCGACGCTCGCCGTCAAGACAGGGGAAGCCGATGTGCTCATGAAAGGAATGGTCGCGACATCGACGTTTATGAAAGCTGTGCTCAGCCGCGAGGCGGGACTGAGGACGAACCGAACACTCAGTCATATCGCTCTGTTCCAAATCCCGAATCGAGAACGGCTGATCGGCGTGACCGATGCCGCGATCCACATCGCCCCGACACTCGATGAAAAAGTCGAGATCATTCACAACGCTGTTGCGGCGATGCATGACATTGGTTACGTGTCGCCTAAAGTGGCTGCGATTGGGGCGGTCGAGGTCGTTAACCCGCAGATGACAGCGACACTCGACGCTGCACTGCTCAGTCAGATGAACCGGCGCGGCCAGATCAAAGGCTGTGTCGTCGACGGGCCGCTCGCGCTCGACAATGCCGTCGATATGGTCGCGGCCCAACAAAAAGGCATCGCTAGCGAGGTCGCAGGACAAGCCGATTTATTGCTCGTCCCATACATAGAGGTCGGCAACGTCCTTTATAAGTCGATGATGTATTTTGCCGGAGCGAGCGTGGCGGCCATCGTCGTCGGTGCGGCCGCACCGGTCGTTTTGACAAGCCGGGCCGATACGGCCGAGGCCAAGCTTTACTCACTCGCGTTCGCGCTCTTACATGCCAAAAAATAAACTTATGGAGGAATCATTAATGATGGAAACAAACATGGAACCACGTTTTCGTATTTTCGACGTCTTACAGGCGGAGGACTATGAGCAAATCGTCTTTTGTCAAGACCAGGCATCAGGATTGAAGGCGATTATCGCAATTCATGACACGACGCTTGGACCTGCACTCGGGGGGCTGCGCATGTGGAACTATGCCTCGGAAGAAGAGGCGCTCACGGACGTCCTCCGTCTCGCCAAAGGCATGACGTATAAAAATGCGGCGGCTGGGCTCAATCTCGGGGGCGGCAAGGCCGTCATTATCGGGAATGCGAAGACGGACAAGTCAGAGGCGATGTTCAGAGCGTTCGGTCGTTACGTGCAATCACTAAGTGGCCGTTATATCACGGCAGAGGACGTCAACACGACGGTCGCCGATATGGACTTCATCCACATGGAGACCGATTATGTGACCGGCGTCAGCCCTGCGTTCGGCTCGAGCGGTAACCCGTCTCCAGTGACGGCGTACGGTGTCTATCGTGGCATGAAGGCGGCGGCAAAATGGAAGTTTGGTTCGGACTCGCTCGCCGGCAAGACGGTCGCCGTCCAAGGGGTCGGGAACGTCGCCTACAACTTGTGCCGTCACCTGCATGAAGAAGGGGCACACTTGGTCGTCACCGACATTAACGAAGAAGCGCTCAAACGTGCTGAGACGGACTTCGGAGCGACGGTCGTCAAACCGGACGAAATTTATGCGGTCGATTGTGACATCTTTGCCCCGTGTGCGCTCGGAGCTGTCATCAATGACAAGACGATTCCGATGCTTAAAGCCCAAATCGTGGCTGGTGCTGCGAACAACCAACTCGCCGAGGATCGTCACGGGGACATGCTCGAGGAGCGCGGCATTCTTTACGCGCCAGACTTCGTCATCAACGCGGGCGGTGTCATCAACGTGGCCGACGAGCTCGAAGGCTATAACCGTGAGCGGGCGATGAAGAAAGTCGAACTCATCTATGACAACATGCAGCGCGTCTTCGAGATCGCTGAGCGCGACGGGGTACCGACGCATGTCGCCGCCGAGAAGATGGCAGAGGAGCGGATTCAGATGATGTCGCGCTCGCGCAGCCAGTTCTTGAAAGTCGAAAAGAGTTTGCTCGGTGGGCGCTGAGATGACACGACAGCTCATTCTCGCCATCAACCCGGGTTCGACGTCGACGAAGGTCGGCTTGTTTGACGGAGCGGACGAGATGTTATCTCGTACCGTCCGTCACGAAGCCGACGTCACAGGATTGTCACTTCCGGAGCAACTGCCGCATCGTGAACGTGAAGTGCGGAACTTATTGGCTGAGACGGGCATCGCGGGCGAAGATTTGTCCGCGATCGTCGGTCGCGGCGGCTTGCTCGCCCCGATGACATCGGGGACGTACGCCGTCAACTCGCTCATGCGGGAAGACTTGGCGAGCGGTCGCTTCGGAATGCATGCCTCGAACTTGGGTGGATTACTGGCTTATAAACTCGGTGAATTATTTCAGGTACCGAATTTCATCGTCGATCCAGTCGTCGTCGATGAGCTAGGCCCGCTTGCTCGTGAGACGGGAATACCAGAGATCAATCGTCGCAGCATCTTTCACGCCTTGAATCAAAAGGCGGTCGCGAAACGTTTCGCAGCCGAAAATGGAAGCGATTACAAACAGCTCAACTTGATTATCGCCCATCTCGGAGGAGGTATCACAGTCGGGGCCCACGCCAAAGGGGCCGTCATCGATGTGAACAACGGACTCGACGGCGACGGGCCGCTCGCACCGGAACGGGCCGGCTCGATTCCTGTTGGACAGGTAGTAGAACTATGTTATAGTACCAGGTATAAAGAGTCGGAAATGAAACAGAAAATCGTCGGACGCGGAGGGCTGTTTGCCCACCTCGGAACGTTCGACGCGATCGAGATCGAACAGCGCATGGCAGATGGCGATGAACAGGCCGCTCTTCTTTACGAGACAATGGCATACCGCGTCGCCCAGGAAATCGCCAAACATGGCGCCACGTTACGCGGCGACGTCGACGCGATTCTGTTGACGGGTGGCATCGCCTATTCGACTTGGCTGACCGAGCAAATCAGTGCGCGCGTCGGCTATTTGGCGCCGGTCCACATCTATCCGGGCGAAGATGAGCTGAAGGCACTCGCCGAAGGCGCACTCCGGGCCATTCGACATGAAGAAGCAGTTCGAGAATATGAGGGGGATACACATGGCACGAGAATTTGAGATCGTCGTCATCGGCGGCGGTCCTGGCGGATATGTCGCAGCCATCAAGGCGGCCCAAGCCGGGAAAACTGTCGCAATCGTTGAGGCCGAGAAACTCGGCGGGACATGTCTACATAAAGGCTGCATCCCGACGAAAGCGTTGTTGAAAGCGGCCCACGTCTATCAGACGGCAAAACACGGGAGCACGTACGGTGTTGAGACAGAGGCCGTCACGTTCAACATGGAGCGGGCACAGTCGTTCAAACGCGACTTGGTCGCGGGACTAGAAAAAGGTATTGAGCACTTGATGAAGCAAGGTAAAATCGAGGTGTTTCGCGGAAAGGCATCGATTTTGGGACCTAGTATCTTCTCGCCGCAGCCGGGAACGGTCGCGGTCGAAGACGAATCCGGGGAGTCCGAACTCATCTTGCCGAACCAACTCATCATCGCGACAGGGTCGATTCCGCGCGAACTGCCAGGCCTGCCGTTTGACCATACACGCATCTTGAACTCGGACGACCTGCTTCAGTTTGAGCAGTTGCCAGAATCCATCGCCATCGTCGGCGGTGGGGTCATCGGTGTCGAATGGGCCTCGATGCTTATCGACCTTGATGTTGAGGTCACGCTGATTGAAGTCGGGGAGCGTCTGTTGCCGCTCGAAGACAAGGCGGTGTCACGGGAAGTCGAGCGACTCCTGAAAAAACGGGGCGTCCGTGTGTTGAAAAATGTCACCGTCGACCCGGAGCGTACAGAAGTAGCAACCGATGCTGTCTCGCTCGTGGTCGGCGAAGAGACGATCTCGGTCGAGTGTGTGCTCGTCTCGGTCGGACGGGTCGCCAATACGGAACATCTCGGGTTACAGAACACATCGATTGTCGTCGAGAACGGTGTCATCCAAGTTGATGAACAGTATCGGACGAAAGAACGTCACATCTTCGCCATCGGGGACTGCATCGGCAAGCTCCAGCTCGCCCATGTCGCCTCGGCAGAAGGTGTGAAGGCGGTCGAGACGATTCTCGGTCACGAGCCGACTCCGCTCGATTATGCGTTGATCCCACGTTGCGTGTACGGGGTGCCGGAAGTCGCATCGGTCGGCATGACCGAAGAAGGTGCCAAAGCAGCCGGGCATGAAGTGAAGACGGGCACGTATCGCTTCAACGGCCTCGGCAAGGCCCGCATCGAAGGACAGGCGGACGGATTCGTCAAACTCGTGTCGGACAAGTCAACGGACGACCTGCTCGGTGTGCATATCGTCGGACCAAAAGCGACAGAACTGATCACAGAAGGCGGACTCGCTCTCGTCTTGAACGCCACGGCATGGGAAATGGGCCAACTCGTCCATCCTCACCCGGCGCTGAGCGAAGCGTTCCAAGAAGCGGCACTGGCCGTTGACGGATTACCGATTCACGCCTAAGGAGGAAACAGAATGGAACAGATGACTGTGAATTCATATGAGGAACTAGGATTGACGAAACAAGACCTCGGTGCGATGTACGAGACAATGGTCCGTGCCCGTAAAATCGATGAGCGCATGTGGAAATTGAACCGTGCCGGAAAAATCCCTTTCGTCGTCTCGTGTCAAGGACAAGAGGCGGCCCAAGTCGGGGCGGCGTTCGCGCTCGAAAAAGGGACGGACTATATTCTTCCGTATTACCGTGATGTCGCCGTTGTCCTCCACTTTGGACAGACGGCTCGCGATTTGATGTTGTCGGCGTTCGCCAAGGCGGAAGACCCAAACTCAGGTGGCCGTCAAATGCCGGGCCATTTCGGTTCGAAACAGCATCGCATCGTGACGGGCTCGTCTCCAGTGACGACACAAGTGCCGCATGCGGTCGGTGTGGCGCTCGCCGCCAAACTGAAAAAAGAAGAGCTCGTCACGTTCGTCTCGTTCGGAGAAGGCTCATCGAACCAAGGTGACTTCCACGAAGGTGCAAACTTCGCGGGCGTGCATAAGTTGCCTGTGATTTTGTTCTGTGAGAACAACAAATACGCCATCTCGGTACCGCTCTCGAAGCAACTCGCTTGCGAGCGCGTATCTGACCGCGCCAAAGGTTACGGGATGCCGGGCGTCACGGTCGATGGGACAGATCCGATCGCCGTCTATGTCGCCGTGAAAGAAGCCCGCGCCCGCGCACTTCGCGGCGAAGGCCCGACGCTCATCGAAGCCGAAGTCGAACGTCTCGTACCGCACTCGTCGGATGACGATGACAAAGCGTACCGCTCGGTCGAAGAGTTGGCTGACCTTAAGAATCGCGACGGGAATCAATTGTTCCGGAAGCGTTTGATTGAAGATGGCGTCATGACCGAGGAAGAACTCGCAGAAATCGAGGCGAATGTCGATCGTGAAGTCAATGAGGCGACTGCATACGCCGATAAGGCACCATATGCGTCTCCTGAATCGACGATGGACCATGTGTACGAGGGGGAAATGTGATGAAAACGTTTATTGAAGCGATCAACGAAGCGATTCACGAAGAGATGGAACGCGATGAGAACGTCTTCGTGCTCGGGGAAGATGTCGGCGTTCGAGGCGGTGTGTTCCGCGCGACGCAAGGCTTGATTGAGAAGTACGGCGAGGACCGCGTCATCGATGCGCCGCTCGCCGAGAGCGCGATCGCAGGTGTCGGAATCGGGGCGGCCATGTATGGCATGCGTCCGATCGCCGAAATGCAATTCGCCGACTTCATCATGCCGGCGGTCAACCAAATCGTCTCCGAAGCGGCAAAAATCCGTTACCGTTCAAATAACGATTGGACGTGCCCGATGGTCATCCGAGCACCGTTCGGCGGCGGGATTCATGGCGCGCTCTATCACTCCCAATCGGTCGAGGCGATGTTCAACTCGACGCCTGGACTCAAAGTCGTCATCCCATCTGATCCGGTCGATGCGAAAGGATTGCTCAAGTCGGCCATCCGCTCGAACGACCCGGTCCTCTTCTTCGAACATAAACGGGCGTACCGCCTCTTGAAAGCCGACCTTCCGACCGACGACTATACGGTCGAAATCGGCAAGGCCGCCGTCAAGCGGGAAGGTGACGACATCACGATCATCACGTATGGTCTGTGTGTCCATATGGCCCAGGAAGCGGCGAAGACGCTCGAAGCCGAAGGCATCAGCACGCACATCCTCGATTTGCGCACGATCTATCCGCTCGACCAAGAGGGGATTGTCGAAGCCGTCAAAAAGACCGGGAAAGTACTCCTCGTCACCGAGGACAATAAAGAAGGCAGCATCATCGGGGAAGTTGCGGCCATCATCGCGGAGAAAGCGCTGTTCGAACTCGATGCGCCGATCGAGCGTCTGGCGGGACCTGACGTTCCGTCGATGCCGTATGCACCACCGATGGAAAAGTTCTTCATCGTATCCCCTGAAAAAATCGCGGAGCGGGCTCGTCAGCTCGCCGCCTTTTAAGGAGGGGTCATATGGAACAGTCAATTAACATGCCACAGCTCGGGGAAAGTGTCACGGAGGGGACGATTACAACGTTTCTCGTCAAACCAGGTGACCGCGTCGAGGAGTATGAGCCACTCGCCGAGGTTATGACCGATAAAGTAACCGCTGAGATTCCGGCGACAAGTGCCGGCATCGTGAAACAGATTTTAATCAGTGAAGGGGACACGGTCGCCGTCGGCACACCGGTCCTCGTCATGGAAGTCGAAGGTGGCGAGTCGTCGCCGGCGAAAGCAGAAGTGGAAGCAGAACCGGCACAAGTCGAAGCGGCACCGGTCGAGACGAAGCAAACGGTCACTGCAGCGTCGGCCGCGCCACGAAAACAGAATAACGGCCGTTTCTCGCCAGCCGTCATCCGACTCGCCAATGAGAACGCGATCGACTTGAACGAACTCGACGGCAGTGGCCTCGGTGGTCGCATCACGCGCAAAGATGTCCTCCGCTACTTGTCAGAAGGCCGTCCGGTCAAGCCGGAAGCGGCGACGCAGGCACCAGTCCAAGAGACGATGACACAAACGAAGCTCGACGTACCTGAGACGGTCGCCGCACCGGCTGTCACGGCGTCGGTAACGACAGCTCCTGACGTCTCATCGGACCGCGTCGAGTTGATTCCGACGGCAGGTGTCCGTCAAGCGATCGCCAACAACATGGTCCGCTCGAAACATGAGGCCCCGCATGCGTGGCTCATGATCGAAGTCGATGTGACGAACCTCGTCACGACCCGGGCCAAGTTGAAAGACGAATTCTTCAAACGGGAAGGTGTCAAATTGACGTTCATGCCGTTCTTTATGAAGGCGGCCATCGAGGCGCTGAAAAAACACCCGATGATGAACTCGGAATGGGCGGGCGATCACATCAAAGTCCACCAAGACATCCATCTATCGGTCGCCGTCGCGGCGAACGATGCCCTCTACGTGCCGGTCATCAAACATGCGGACGAGAAGAACATCAAAGGGCTCGCTGTCGCCCTTCAAGACGTGGCGGCCCGTGCCCGCGGCAACCGTTTGAAAGCGGACGAGATGCGCGGCGGCACGTTCACGATCAATAACACCGGTGCGTTCGGTTCGATTCAATCTGCGCCGATTTTGAACTACCCGCAAGCGGCGATTTTGTCGGTCGAGTCGATCGTGAAACGTCCCGTTTGGGTGAACGGGATGTTCGCGGCGCGTGATATGGTCAACTTGTGTATGTCGGTCGACCACCGCGTCCTCGACGGTCTCGTCGCCGGTCAATTCTTGCAGGCGATTAAGCAGTCGCTCGAATCGATCGACCCGGACACGTATACGCTCTACTGATTCACGTCCTGCCTTCGACCGAGGGCAGGATTTTTCGTATCAAAAAAGCCACGGATCTGTTTCCGTGGCTGCATGGTTCAGATGGAACGTTCAATCAACGTCTCGAGGTCGCTTCGGATGCGCTCGGGCGAGGCGAGCTCGGCGTTCGTGTAGCTGAGGCGGTGTGTCGACTCATCGGTCCCGGTCAAGTCGGCGAACAGACTGCCGAGATTATGGACGCTCTTGTCGACTTGGATCAATAGGTCAAGGGAAGACTCCGTTTGAAGCATGACGACTTCAAGCTCATCGAGTTTGCGCCCATAGCTCGTCCCGTTCGGTGAATATTCGAGTTCTTGGGCGATCGGGAGGCGACCAGAACGATGGCGGGCCGGAAGCATCTCCGTATCGGCTTTTTTCAAGCGGAAGCCGATATCGTCAAGCACGTCGAGGACGACTTGTTGCGCGTGATTTGGTTTGACGAGAATCGAGTCCTCGTCTTTCGGGTCGACGGCCTGGGCGATATCGAGCCCGGTCTCGATCCACGACTTCGATTGGCTTACCGAAATCGGCGTGTTAAACGGCACGTCAATTGTGAATGGGATTTCCTTCACTTCTTCGGGACCGATCATAAACGGCGCTTCGTTCAACAAGATTTTCTCGATCGTGAACGTCGAGTACGTCGTCTTGTCGTTCACCTCATGCTTGTAGAGCGTGTTGAAGAAGATGTAAATCCGGTCGACCGATTGCTCGGTGCTGCCGCCCTTGATATGGACGACACCATTCAGTGTTCCGCCTGGCACACAAGCACTCTCTTCGAGTCGCGTATCCACCGTCGCGGCACCGATTCCGATCGATGATAATAACTTTTTGAACATACAATGATCCTCCTTTGACGTTTGCACGTGTTCGTGTAATAGTATGTACGAATACACGTGACTAAAAGTTTCGAAACTATTGAAAAAAAGGATGAACGCAGTGGAATATACAGCATTAACCGAACGGCTGGCTGATGTGATTCGCCAGAACGAGCTCGTCACGGCGACAATCAGCCAACCCCGTCTAAAATCGAACGATTTGCGCCGGGTCAAGCTGAAGCCGGTCTTACTAAAAAGTGACTACCATATACAGTTCGAATACCAATTTGAACGAGTGATGAAACATAAAAATTTGACGCCGGACGAGGCGGTCATCGAGCTCGATGACTTGCTCGAGATGTTCCGCCAAGGACAGTTCCAGTTGAAGGCGTCCGAGTTCCACTTCCAACTGTCTAAAAAGTTCAAAGTGACGTTCAAAGAGCGCGAGACGGCCGTCAAACAAGTGAAGCTGAGCCATAACCGCGAGAAGCAGTACGTGTTACCGCTCGACGAGCCGGTACCGTTCCTGATCCGACTCGGTGTCCAGTCCGAGGATGGGAAAGTGAAGCGCCAAAAGTATGACAAATTCAAACAGATCAACCGCTTCCTTGAATTCATCGAAGACTCGATCAAACATTTACCGACCGACCGGACCATCCGAATTCTCGATTTCGGCTCAGGGAAGTCGTATTTGACGTTCGCCCTCTATCACTTCTTGCATGAAATGAAAGGCTATGACGTCCATATCACCGGACTCGATTTGAAGAAAGAAGTCATCGAGGAATGTGCCGGGATTGCGCGCGACCTCGGGTATGAACGTCTCGAGTTCCTCGTCGGGGACATCAACGAGTTCGAAGGCGAAACGGCGGTCGATATGGTCGTCACGCTCCATGCGTGCGACGTCGCAACGGATATGGCGCTCGCTCGGGCCGTGCGTTGGGGGGCGAAAGTCATCTTGAGCGTGCCGTGTTGTCAAAAAGAATTGAACCGTCAACTTGAGGCACCGAGCCTTGACGTCATGTTGCAGCATGGACTCGTCAAAGAACGGTTCGCGGCGCTCGCCACCGATTCGATTCGGGCCGAATTACTTGGACTCGTCGGCTATGAGGCGCAACTCCTCGAGTTCATCGATATGGAGCACACGCCGAAGAACATCCTCATCCGGGCCTATTTGACGAACCGGGAAGCGACCGCTGAAGCGCGGGCCCGCTATGTGGCCTTCAAGACGCTGTTGAACGCGACACCGTTCCTCGAAGGACAATTGAGCGATAGACTTGTCCTAACCGATCCACTAGACGTAAAATAAGAAAGAACAGACGCAAGTCGAAAGGGGAAACAATATGGATTTTCAATTATACTTTCAAGATGTAGTCGAACAAGCTCGCAATGAGGTACGCGCTGCAGGGTACACAGAACTCACGACACCGGAAGAAGTCGACGCGGCGTTAAAGAAAGAAGGCAAAACGCTCGTGCTCGTCAACTCGGTATGTGGCTGTGCTGGTGGCATCGCTCGTCCGGCAGCAGCGTACGTGAATAAGATGGAAGGCGTCAAACCGGACCAGTTCGTGACTGTGTTCGCTGGTCAAGACCGTGAAGCGACTGACCGCGCCCGTGAATACTTCGAAGGTTACGCCCCGTCGTCACCATCGATTGCGCTGTTAGAAGACGGCAATATCGTCACGATGGTCGAACGGAGCACGATCGAGTCATCGACGGCCGAAGAGCTCGTCGAGCAGTTACAGACGTTGTTCGATATTTACTACGCCTAAGAAGTGAGCGCAGAGGCCTGGCCTTTGCGCTTTTCCTTAAGAAGGGAACGATGAGATGGAACCAGTCGTCAAAATCATGAGCGAGGCCGAATATACGATCGCCTTGTCGCGTGGTGAGATCAATGAACCGACCCTCCAGACGGAAGGGTATATTCGTTGTTGCACCCCGCAACAAATCGGTAAATTCGTGCGTCGGCACTATCATGGACAGCGAGTCGTGCTCGTCTCGTTCCATGTCGGACGTCTCGGCAGCCTGCTCCACTACGAGTTTGAGGAGGACGGGGAACGCTACCCCCACGTGTATAGCGCCATCCCGATTGCGTCGGTCAAACGGGTGCAACCCTATGGCTCTCGCGACAACGGTACGGTCACTTATTTTGCTTACGAGCGAATGTGACCGTATTTTTTTATGTTTTATGCATGAATATACTTTACAAGTAATAATTATGTGTATATAGTGGTTGAAGAACAAGTCGGACATATGATGAGTCGAAGAACAGTTGAGCACCATTCACATATATGTCATAATTTTGTTAAAGTTCTGATAATTTCATCCTATATGAAGAAAGGGACGATGAAGATGAAAAAAGGTTTTCTAGCATTATGTATCGCGAGTCTCGCCGCTTTTACGGTAGCTTGCGGGGCAGACGTGAACGAAGGAGGTTCGACGTCGACCGACGAGGAGGATAAGGTCATCGTCATGGGCACGAGTGCGGACTACTTCCCATATGAGTTCGTCGATACGGCAAACGGCGATGAGATCGTCGGTTTCGATATCGATATCGCCAAGCAAGTGGCTGAAAACATGGGTTATGAATTAAAAATTGAAGATATGGACTTCGGGAGCCTGCTCGGAGCGCTCAACGCCGGTCGAGTTGACTTCGTCATGGCGGGTATGACGCCGACGGAAGAACGGAAAGAGAACGCTGATTTCTCAGACATCTACTTTACGGCGAAAAACTTGATCTTATCAAAAGGGGATGCCATCCAGACGCTTGAAGATTTGGACGGGAAGCAAGTCGGGGTCCAACTTGGTTCAATCCAAGAAGGGATCGCCAAAGAACAAATCCCGGGCGCAGAAGTTGTCGCCTTGAACAAAATCCCGGAAATCATCCAGGAAATCAAGACTGGTCGGATCGATGCGATGGTCATCGAGGACACGGTCGCGAAGAAATATCTTGATCAAGACAGTGAACTCACGACATTTGAAATCGTCGACGAGGAAGAGGCCGGTTCTGCCGCCGCCTTCCGTAAGGACGATGAACTCCGCGATCAATTCAACGAAGAATTGAACAAGATGATCGACTCAGGAGAAATCGAGAAGTTGGCTCAAAAATGGTTCGAACAAGAAGCAGCACCAGCTGAATAAAGATTGGAGAAGGCTGACTGAAAACATCAGTCAGCCTTTTTTAGGAGGAACTCACAATGGATTTTAGTCGGATTTATGATTCTATCCCGTATATTCTCGAAGGGATCCCGGTCATGTTTCAAGTCGTGCTCGTCTCGGCATTGTTCGGGGTCACGCTCGGGATCGTCGTTGCCACATTCAAAATCGTCCCGAACCGTCTCGTCAATTTTATCGGGCACGCCTATACGGCCGTGTTCCGTGGGACACCGCTCATCTTGCAACTCGCGATCATCCATTTCGGGTTGCCACAGTTGACTGGTTTCATCACGACACCGTACCAATCGGCTGTCATCGCCTTCTCACTCAATTCGGCAGCCTACATCTCGGAAATCATTCGGGCCGGGATTCAAGCAGTCGATAAAGGACAGTGGGAAGCATCGGACGCGCTAGGTGTTCCGTACGTCAAACAACTGCGGTCAATCATCTTACCGCAGGCGTTCAAAAACATCTTGCCGGCCCTCGTCAATGAGATGATCACGCTCACGAAAGAATCAGCGCTCGTCTCGACGGTCGGCGTACTCGACATCATGCGCCGGGCGCAAATCGTCGGTGGGCAAAAGGCGATCTACTTTGAACCGCTCCTGTTTGCCGGTGTGATATACTTTACAATAGTGATGGTGTTGACGTATCTTGGTCAACGTCTAGAAAAACGGCTTAGAAAGAGTGATGGCAGATGATACAAGTAAACGATTTATACAAACAATTCGGAGACCTCGAGGTACTCAAAGGCATAACGACATCGATTGAGAAAGGGGAAGTCGTCGCCGTCATCGGTCCGTCTGGTTCCGGTAAGTCGACATTCCTCCGTTGTTTGAACATGCTCGAAGTGCCGACAAGCGGTACGGTCAGCGTCGATGGTTATGAGTTGACGAAGAAAGGCGCCAACGTCTCGAAAGCGCGTCAAAACATCGGGATGGTGTTTCAACAGTTCAACTTGTTCCCGCACATGAATGTGCTCGACAACTTGACGTACGCACCAATCAATGTGTTGAAAGTGAGCAAGGCCGAGGCGATCGAACGGGCGAAAAAGCTCCTCGAACGCGTCGGATTATCAGAGAAGATTGATGCCTACCCGAGTCAATTGTCGGGCGGACAAAAGCAACGTGTCGCCATCGCCCGGGCGCTCGCCATGGAGCCGAACGTCATGTTGTTCGATGAGCCGACGTCAGCGCTCGACCCGGAAATGGTCAACGAAGTGCTCGACGTCATGAAAGGACTCGCCGATTCTGGGATGACGATGGTCGTCGTCACGCACGAGATGGGCTTTGCCCGCGAAGTGGCGGACCGCGTCCTCTTCCTCGACGAAGGCATCTTGATGGAGGAAGGCAAACCGGCCGACCTGCTCCTCAATCCACAAACCGACCGTGCGAAACGCTT
Organism: Exiguobacterium sp. SL-9; assembly: GCF_004336985.1. Lineage (GTDB taxonomy): Bacteria > Bacillota > Bacilli > Exiguobacteriales > Exiguobacteriaceae > Exiguobacterium. The sequence continues at coordinate 135,988 of NZ_SJUO01000002.1, read as the reverse complement.
CTTAGAAAAAGTCTTATAAGTGAAACGTTCCATCTGATATCAGAAAGGGAGGATTTCGATGAAGATCACATACTATGGCCACGCGACCGTACAACTCGATCTCGACGGGACGTCCGTCTTGATCGACCCGTTCCTGACGAGCAACCCGCATACAGACGTCAATCCGGCGAGCATCAAAGCAGATTATATCCTGCTTACCCACGCTCATTTTGATCATATCGAAGACGTCGAATTGATTGCGAAACAGACGGGTGCAACGATCGTCGCGACGCACGAACTGGCGACATACTATGAGAAGAAAGGCTTTTCGGTGCACGGCATGAATATCGGGGGCGGACATTCGTTTCCGTTCGGCCGTGTCACGATGACGCAGGCGTTCCACAGCTCGAGTCTTGATATGGGAGACGTCCCGGTCTATATGGGCATGCCGGGCGGGTTCATCATCGAGACGAATGCGCTCACGGTGTATCACGCCGGGGACACGGCACTATTCTCAGATATGAAACTATACGGCGAACGCTTCGAGATTGACGTCGCCTTCCTTCCGATCGGAGACAATTTCACGATGGGGCCGACCGACGCGCTCGATGCGGCGCACTGGCTTCAAGCGAAACGAGTCGTCCCAATCCATTTCGATACGTTCCCGCCGATCAAACAAGACGCCCGGGCGTTCTGCGATCAATTGCATCAACGCGGTCTCTTGATCGAGCCGAATACGACGATTGAGATTTGATGTTGCATCCAGCAATACTCGAAACTGAACGGTACGTGGCGAAGCTGCATGGCGGAGACCATACCGGCCACGACATGGCCCATCTCGACCGTGTCCGCCGTTTGACGACGCATCTCGCGGAAGGAGAGGCGGTCGACGGTCTCGCTTTGACGCTTGCTGCACTCTTACATGATGTCGAGGATGAGAAGCTCGGTCGTGACAAAGGTCTCGTCGCAAGTCATCTCGACACGTTGACACTCGATCCCAATCAACGGGCTCACATTCTGACGATGATTGAAGAGGCGTCCTTTTCAAAAGGACGATCCCCGTCGTCACGCGAGAGCGCGATGTTGCAAGACGCCGACCGGCTCGACGCGATCGGGGCAATCGGCATCGCCCGGACGTTCCAATTTGCCGGCGCACGGGGCAATAGCCTCCACGGCGAAGATGACCCGAAAAGCGCGGTCGCTCACTTCGAAGAGAAGTTGCTCCGGCTCGCGAATCAAATGCATACGGAGCGGGCGAGACGAATCGCCCGGGACCGCCACGCGTTCATGGTTACTTTTTTGGACCGGTTCGAAGCGGAATGGACGGGGCAAGACATATGAAACGGCCGAGGAATCCCTCGGCCGTTTTTTGGTTAGAATGGATGTTTATTGAGCCAATGGCCGCCGTCGAGCGAGATACATTCTCCGTTCAAATAGCGCATCTCGTCCGACGCCATCCAAAAGGCGAGGTCGGCAATCTCTTCCGGTGTCCCGAACCGTCCGAGCGGCACATTACGGCGGATGCGTTCGACTTCCTTGACGTGGACGGCGAGCTTGTCGGCTCCACCTGTTCGCTCGATTGGACCTGGACTGATCGCGTTCACGCGTGCCCCGAACTGATACCCCCATTCAACGGCGAGTGTGCGCGTCAAATTGAGCACACCGGCTTTGGCGGCAGCACTTGGTGCCACACCGGCCCCCGCTTGCCAGGCGTAGGAGGCGACCATATTGATGATCGAGCCGTCACGCAGTTGCTCCCGTTCCCAATGCTTGCCGAGCGCATGGGTGCAGTTGAACGTCCCGTTCAAGACGATATCGATGACGCTCGTCCAGCCGTTTGGCGTCAAGTCGAGCGTCGGGCAGACGAAGTTGCCAGCCGCGTTGTTGACGAGCGCATGCACCGATCCGAACCGTTCACTGATTTGGTCGAGTGCTTGCGTGCACGCCTCATAGTCGCGCACATCGTGCTGGACGGCGATGGCTGCTCCGGCCCCGATGGCCTCGAGCTCACCCATCGCTTCTTGCAGCCGTTCCTCGTTCCGGCCGCTGATGGCGACGTTCCACCCTTCTGTCTTGAATTTTAGCGCCATCGCTTTGCCCATCCCCGATGAGCCGCCCGTGATCCAGATTGTCTTCATACATATCCCCCTTTGAAATGAATGGTCGTTCATTTAGGTATTCGCTCAGCGAAGGGGGGATTCCTGCAAAAAAATGACGGCCGCTTGGGCCGTCATTGGAGCTGTTTTAAATAAGACAATCCAAGGTCGCGGTCGATGCGATACATCGTCCCGGCGACTTTCTCACCCCAGTACGGGTCCGAGGCGTAAAAGACGTTGACGCCTTCTTGTTTATTGCCAGGGAACGGTCCCCGCTCATAGGCGCCTGTTACGTACTTTTCGGCGAATAGTCGCGCCGCCGCATCGATGCTCGCCTCGACGGACGGGTAAGCCGCCGCATTTCCACTCGGGTCGTTATCGGTCGCCTGGAAGCCGAACAAGTTATTTTTTTCCCGGGCGATGGCAGACGTACCGAAACCGGACTCGTGTCCGGCTACCGCCATGAGGAACAAGGCGTTGATGCCGAATTCGGCCTCGGCGTCCTTGAAGGCGTCGCCTTTCCCAGCAAGCGGGCTATCGTCGAGTGATTCGAGGAACTCGTCGAGCTCGCGAGCCGAATACGGTGCCTTCGACGCGATTGAAGCGAATTGATACGGCGAATCGAACACGTCGCGTACGTCTTCCGTGTAATAGCGGTCGGACGACTGTTGCGGCGCCGGTCCGACGAGAAACGTCCCGGCCAAATTGCCGTTCGCCTCGACGGTATGGAACACTTGTCCGTCCTGCATCTGATAGAAGCCGCGCCGCTCGACGACGGCGTCGGGATAAAGCGTCATGTCGGCCGGCTTCACATAGACGTCGGCGCCGGAAATGTTCACCAACAAATGCTTGTCGGCCATCTGCACGAGACGGAGGCGGGTCCCGCCGGCGACATACGACTGCCGTTTCTTAAACTCGGCGTCTTGGTATAGGTTCGTGATTCGGTCGGTCGGGGTGACGGCGATGCCGGTGCCCGTGAAATCGATGACGTCTCCTGACGCATCGAGCAGGGCCCTATTGCCCCCACGTTCCATATAGGCCCGCGCCTCGTCGAGCGACTCGAACGTCCTAGTCGAGACGTCCCCGCTGTCATAGGTCTGAACGGTATACGACCCGCTCGGACGGTCTTGGAGCCATAGGAAACCTAAAACGGCGAGGGCGAGCGTGAGCAGCGTGGGAATCACGCCACGTTTTTTTCTTTTCAATACGATCACTTCCAAACATATGGATTGCCAAACGGAAGAAACTAGTGAACAATTTTGTGAGAGAGGAGGAGATTTTATGAAAATCGGATCACGTACGCTCAAGACGGCAGCAGCAGCTGGAATCGCCATGCTCATCTCGGAGACGATTCATCTCGATTACTACGTCTTCGCAGCCATCATCGCCATCCTCAGTATTCAGGAGACACGGAAAAAGTCGTTTCGGGCTTCCTATGAGCGGGTCATGGCCAGCCTGATTGCGATCGGCATGGGGGCATTGATGTTCACCTTGCTCGGTTATTCACCGGCGACGCTCACACTTTATTTTGTCATGTTCATCCCGCTTGTTCAACAACTCAAACTGCAGGACGGCATGATCACGAGTGTCGTCATCTTGACTCATTTGTATACGGAAGGACGGTTCTCGTTCGATTTGTTCGTGAACGAGCTGTTATTGATCGCTATCGGCGTCGGGGTCGGGCTCGTCGTCAACATGTATATGCCGACACTCGATAAAGAAATCGAACGCATCAAGGACAACATCGACCGCGCCCTCGCTGTCCATTTTTATGACGTGGCGGCCTGTGTCGAGACGGGCGTCTATAACGACCATTCGATGATGCTGTTGAAGACGCGGGATTATTTGAAACAAGGGAAAGACCTCGCGCTCCGTCGGATGGGGAACTCGATTGGGAAGCGGAACGAAGACATGGACTACTTGTATTTCCGGATGCGGGAACGGCAGTATGACATCTTGAAGCGCATCGCCGAGAACTCCCGTGAGATCACGATGGTCGTCAATGAGGCCAAACCGGTGGCGACGTTCCTCCGACGTGTCGGGGATAATGTCAATCCACGGGCCGATGCTTCGACGTTCTTGAGGGAGCTTGAGGAGACCATCGACCATTATCGAAAAAACGTACCTCTCCCCACGTCACGTGAGGAATTTGAGGTACGTTCGTCGCTACTAAATATTTTGTCGGACGTGAAGAGCTACTTGATTTTGAAAGAGCGGTATATCCTGTTGTTACAGGAACATGGCCACCCCGGACAAAAACGTGCTCAATAAAAAGATGGATACGATGACGACGACACCGATTTGAATGATGCGTTGGCGCTTTTTCTGTTTCTTACTCATGACGTTCCTCCAAATGTGTTTGTCCTCATTGTACAGAATGGAAAAGGTTCGTGCAAACGGCACGAGTTTGTTATAATAACCTAGAAATGTTTGGATGGAGGGATGTTTTCATGGTAAACGAGAAACGAGTGCTTGACACATTTTTACAACTGGTCGGGATCGATTCAGAGACGAAAGAAGAAGCAGTCATCTGTGAGCATTTAAAGGCGGTCTTCACAGAGCTCGGATGCGACGTCTATGAAGACGATGCGTCGACGAAAACGGCTCATTCAGGTAACAACTTGATCATCACGCTACCGGCGACAAAACAAGGCGTCGACCCGATTTATTTCACGGCGCATATGGATACGGTCACACCAGGTAAAGCGATCAAGACGAGTATTCAAGACGGTTACGTCGTGACGGATGGGACGACCATTCTCGGGGCGGATGATAAAACCGGATTGACGGCGATGGTCGAACTCGTTCGCGTACTGACGGAACAAGCGATTCCGCACGGTCAAATCCAGTTCGTCATCACGGTCGGCGAAGAATCAGGTCTCGTCGGGGCGAAAGTACTCGACCTCTCGAAAATTGACGCGAAGTTCGGGTTCGCGCTCGATTCGGACGGTCCGGTCGGCGACATTATCGTCGCAGCTCCGACTCAGGCGAAAGTGAACGCTAGAATTTACGGTAAGACGGCACACGCCGGTGTCGCTCCTGAAAAAGGGGTCTCGGCCATTCAAATTGCTGCGAAGGCGATTGCGAAGATGAAGCTCGGACGGATCGATGACGAGACGACGGCAAACATCGGTCGATTCGAGGGCGGTCGTGCCACGAACATCGTCTGTGATTACGTCGAGGTGCTTGCTGAAGCGCGATCGCTCATCCACGAGAAAATGGAAGCCCAAGCCGAGTCGATGAAACAAGCTTACATGGAGGCGGCAGCTACACATGGTGGCCGGGCCGAAGTCGACATCGACATCATGTATCCAGGCTTCAAGTTTGAAGAAGGGGACGAAGTCGTCGAAGTCGCGAAAGCGGCGGCTGCGGCTATCGGACGTCCGACCCGTATTTTACATTCAGGCGGTGGTTCAGACGCGAACGTCATCGCTGGGGGCGGGATTCCGACCGTCAACCTCGCTGTCGGTTATGAAGAGATTCATACGACGAACGAGCGGATGCCTCTTGTCGAGCTATACAAGTTGGTTGAATATGTCGTTCAAATTGTCGAGCACGTCGCGGCATCGAAAACGAAATGAAAAAGAGCCGACGTGATGTCGGCTCTTCCTATGTGTTCGCGTGATTATGCGGCGAACTCCAACGATTCCAAGACGAGTTCGTCTGAACAGTGAAGTTCCATCGCTATGTCGTGAATGTGGATTGAGGTGCCTAGTTCTTGTTGGTGTTTGCGATTCATTGAAGTCGCCCGTTCCCGGATCAGTTCATAGATCGAATCGGAATGTTCAACTTTATTCATCACGGATCACATCCTTTATCAATGATTGCCTACAGTATAGCATGTAATGGACTAGTAGAAAGGACAATATTATTTGTCAACAACCCACCACTTAACGAACTGACGGTCCGTTTGAAGCGGGGGCTTGCGTCCGTCGAGTCCTCGACGGCGCCTCTACCCTCGTAGAGTACGGTTACGCTCGTTCCTGCCCGGTAGTGCGGACGGCGCTCGTGCACCTCCTACCTTCGCGTGGCGGAACATCGGGACGGTCGACCTCGCCCCTGCCACGGGAGTCATGCTCCCGTGGCACCTGCACCGATGTGTTCGATGCCTTTCCGGTACAGGTTCATCGCGCCGACGACGTTGGTGACACGGGCGTCGTCGAGTTCGGGGAACGTCTTCGTCACGGGGATGTGCAGGAACCATTTCCCGTGTTTGTGCACCAGTTTGGCCGTGCCGAACCGCCACGTCCCGTTGAAGTATCGCCTCATGCCCTTGCGTGCATAGTCCAGCTTGATCCGGCCGTCCAGCGTGTTCACGCTGAACCGGTCCCCGGTGAGCGAGTAGTCGCGGTTCCAGACGAGGTCGTACTCGGGGCGCTTGAACTCGACCCGGGACCACGCGTGCCCGTTCGACCTCGCCGACTTGTACCGGGCGACCACCGTCTTCATGACCGACTGGGCCATCTGGCTCTTCAGGCCGAAGCGTTGGCGGAGCTCGGCATAGTGCGAGTCGTTGAGGCTCGCCTGATCCAGGTCCCTCGTCTCGAAGACGTGTCCCGACAGCCAGTCACAGGCCGACCGGTACGCGTCCATCGTTGCCCTCAGAGTAGCGGCTTGAGAGTCTTGGATGTAGATTTGTATTTTTGCAGTGATAGTGGACAACGTGTTCACCACCTTTCAATGGGAGTAGTATTATTTTCCCGTCATGAATGGTTTAAAAACTAAGTTGTAGGAGGGAGGAGGCAAGGTAGGAGCCGGGGATCGATGGCGGTGCCGTTCATGGGGTCGGGGACGTGCCCGATTCGACCCCGGCGGCAATTCCTCCCCCCACTTATCGTCGGGCTGTGCCCGGGACACGATTGAAGTAGGGGTATCCTTGCCGATTAAAGATGAAGTTACAATTTTTAGGAACCGGATCTGGCATGCCCTCGAAACAGCGGAACGTTTCTGGTCTGGCGCTCACGCTTTCGAAACAGACGTGGCTCATCGATTGCGGGGAAGCGACTCAGCACCAAATGCTCCACACGAAAGTCAAACCGCGCAAAGTCTCAGCCGTTTGGGTGACCCACCTCCACGGTGACCATGTGTTCGGCCTGCCCGGTTTCTTGTCGACGCGTTCAGCGCTCGATGGGTCAAGCCCGCTCACGCTTTACGGACCGAAAGGCATCAAGAAGTGGCTCGAGTTGACGATGAAAGTGACCGGGTCGTATCTCGGTTATGACTTGACGATTGTGGAGTATGAGGACGGCGATACGTTCGAACAGGACGGTCATCTTGTCACGGTTAAAAAACTGGAACATCGTTTCCCGTCGTACGGCTTTCGGATCGAGGCACCTGAACGGCCGGGAGCGCTTCTCGTCGATAAAGTGAAGGCGCTCGGGATTCCGAGCGGTCCGATTTATCGGACAATTAAGCAGGAAGAGACGTTCGAGTTTGAAGGGAAAACCTATCTGTCTAAAGAATACGTCACAGAAGCGGTCCGTGGACCAATCGTGGCGATTCTTGGGGACACTGTCCCATGTCCGAACGCCGTCTCCCTCGCCGAAGGGGTTGATGTGCTCGTCCACGAAGCGACGTTCATGCACGGAGAGGCAAAGCTCGCCCGTCAATACGGTCACTCCACGACGGTCGAGGCGGCGACGCTCGCGAAGACGGTTCAAGCCGACTGCTTGATCGTCACCCATATCTCGGCCCGCTATCAAGGGCGGGATGATGAATTTTTAGATGAAGTCCGGACCGTGTTCGAACATTGCTTAGTCGCCAATGACTTCTTCGAGTATACAGTGGGGGATTAACGTGACGATACAACTATACGTATGGCTTGGTTTTTTTGTCATTAGTACGTTGCTAGGTTTACGCTTGAATCAACTGAAAGAACCCGAACCGAACTTTTTCTTTAAATTTTTATTTTTCTCTTTACTCGGAATCGTGTCGTTTCCGATTGGAGGGTTCCACATCCCAATCGGTTTTCTCATGTCATTCTTATTTTTCCCGAAACGGAACAGTCGCTATAAATGGTATGGCGCCCTCGTCGGTTTCTTTTTCTTCATTGTTCTTTTGTTCGTCCCATTGTTTGATCAATCTGAGTTTCGGGCGGAGTCGCAACAAATCGGGGCGGTGTCGATTCAAGACGAGACGTTTGACCGGATGACGGACAATATTTTGCGCCGCATCAATAGCGATTCAATCAAGCTCGATCGGAGCAAAATCGTGTTTACTGAGTCCGGTGATTTGCGCTCTCTCGAGTATTTACTCATGGTCGAGCGCGCGAACTCGTTTCAACAGATTCGAATCAACTATGACGAGTCTGGAGAGCTGACGTATCGCCAAGTCGACGAGCTGAATACGGATTCTGGTGGAGCGTTTTTCGAGAAGCTGGTCGACTTTGAACACATGCTTGATGCCGTACGTGAAACGCCTTGGTCAGAATTTGCGGACCGAGTCGATGCACCGCTTCTCCAATTCTCGTTTGACGGTCTCTACGACATGTACACGTTCGAGAACGAGTCGATGCTGATGATCAATCGAGACCGCAGGCTCGTCAAGTTCTGGTTGCAACGCGAACCTGTGCTCGCGAACAGCATCCAATTATCGGGACTGACACGAGAGGGCCGAACGACGGGTGAAAAATATACGATTCTTTACAATTATTCTATCCATCAACGAGAGGATTTGACCGACCAATGAAAAAACTATTCCTGATGAGTTTACTCGTCCCACTTTTGACCGCATGCGGCGGGGAACAATCGACAAACGGAAATGCAGCTTGTGACGTCGAACCGACGATTTCCGTATATGATGCTTCGACCGAGGAGACGTTATTCAATGAGAAGAGCGTCTGTTTAGAGGACGGGGCGACGGTACTCGATGCCCTCGAAGCGACCGAACTCGACATCGAATCGGTCGGCAGCGGGGAAATGACATATGTGACGGGAATCGACGGTATCGAAGAGAAGTCGGCCGGTCAAGCGTCAGGCTGGGTTTACGCCTTTAATGGAAGCCCGGGCGACGAAGGCGCCGGGGCCAAAGAAGTCGAATCGACCGATATCATTCAATGGCGTTTCGAAGAAGATGCGATTTCTTTCTTCGAATGAGGCAGATTGGGAGCGCAGACATCCGGTCACGCTCCTTTTTTTCTTAGTGACCCATCTGTATATTTTGACATACTTGAATGACTCGTCCTGGTTCCTGTTTGGACTTGTCGTCTTGTTGCTCCTCGAACGGCGGTTTCCGCTGGCGATGCTCGGTGTATTGGCTGCGTTCGTGCTAATCTCGTTAGCACCGATTGTTTTCGGGTGGAACGTTTCTCTAAAGGGGATCACGAATCAATTGATTCCATTATCCGCATTTTTGTTCGGCATGATCTGGGTGAACCGGTTCATGCGCCTCGAGCGCTTATTGCCGTTTTTGAACAAATGGCCGCGCTCGACACGATTGCTCTATGGAGGATGGGCGCTCGTCCCGACGATGGAACGGGCGGTCCGTTTATCGTTGGCCAGTCATCCGCGACGTGACTGGCAAGAGGCCGTCGTCGTCGGCATCGACAGCCAACGCCTCGAGCCGGTATATGTGACGAATCGGATGAGACACTTCGAACGACATGACTGGGTCCAATGCCTCGTCCTCACTGGTTTCGGGGCGACTGCGGTTATGGTCACACCGGTCGTTTGGTTACTATATCCATATTTGACGAAGGGAGGGGTACGCGATGCGTTGGTTATCCTTGGCAGACGGACATGATGAATTCGAGGAGTGGGTGAGAGAAGAACAAGCGCGAGTCGTTCGTCTCGACACCCCGCTTGCCGGAAAAGTCGCATCGCTCATTTCTGGGAGTGACGCCCTGCGAGGAGCCGAACTGGCTGCTCTTCTCCAAATCGATCATCTGTTTCATAAGCGATTCGACGAGTGCTCAAGTGGGGAACGGCAACTCGTCCGAATCGCTCACGCACTCGCCGATTCATCCGAGTCGCTCGTCTTGATTGAACCGTTTCGACATTTGGATCGGTTTCGGGTCGAGCATTTGAAGATGTTGCTCAACAGGTTGACCGGGCTCGGCGTTCGAATTGCATACACGGACAGGGCGCGCGAACATACCCCGTCCGACGCGTTTCACGTCAATCCGACCATGAGTCAGCCCCAACTTGTCGTGACGGACGTGTCCTATCGCCATCCGTTGCAGGCTTCCTATGCGGTCGAGCATGTATCCTACGAGGCGAAGCAGGCGGGACTGACCATCTGTATCGGAACGAACGGGAGCGGGAAATCGACGTTGCTCGAATTGATTGCCAAAAGCGTGCGTCCCTTGTATGGGAAGGTCAAATGGGCCGAGCGGCCTGTTTATTTACCGGCCGAGAAAGAGTACGGTCCGTTCCCGCATGCGGCGAATCGTCGCGTCGCTCAACTGCAGGCCGTCTTCGACTCCGAAGCTTCGCTGTTCTTGTTGGATGAGCCAAGCGTGGGCTTGACCGAGCAAGAGCGCTCTCAGTTTGAACGAGCGTTAATCGAGAAAGCTGTGACGGCTCATGTTTTGTGTGCGACACATGATGAGCAACTGATTCGGGCGGCAGACCGAATCCTTTGCCTGTCGAACGGGGCACTCGTCTTCGATGGAAATCGCAGCGACTATATGAAACGGAGTGCGTTATGGTCACATATGTCATCGTCCTCATGATTGCAGCGGGAGTGATGTCGAGGTTCGAACGAATTGACGTCCCAATTGCCGTCTTGACGCAAATTCTCGCCCTCGCGGTCATCGGTCGCTGGCTGTTCGTGGCCATACCGAATGTGCAACCGTCTACGGCACTGCTCATGCTGACGGCCCTTTATTTTGGATTTACGAGTGCGGCGATGTTGGCATTGTTCGTCCCGATTTTATCCGGTCTATTGCTTGGGATCGGTCCGTTCGTCCTCTTTCAATTTTTAGGATGGCTGATCGTCGTGGCCGTCGTCACGTTCCTGAAGCCGCTGCTAAGTCGCTCCAGGTTGTTTCTTGCCGCAGTTGGTCTCGGGGCTGGTTATTTGTTCGGTTGGACGGCAAACTTGTCCTTCGCCGAAGTGATCGGGGTCGACTTCGTCAAATTGCTCGTACTCAGTTTGCCGTTCGATACGGCTCATGGCATCGGAAATGCCGTCTTTCTTGTCTTGTTGCATGACCTGTTCATCCGCATATTTGTACGAGAAGACGGGTAATTAATAGGTATCACACCGAGTGAGGTGACGCGTGCATGAGCGGATACGTCAATCTAGTTGAAATCGGTTGGTTCCTTTTCATTGGACTGTTGTTTATGGGACTCAATTTATTGTTGATGTCCCGTCGTCTCATTCGAACGCGCTACGGGATGCTGAGCATTCTCGGAGCGAGTGTATGGCCTGCGCTGATGATTGTCCTGTCCGTCCAAGGGGGACGCGTCCTAGACGGACTGACCGAACAAGCGGTCACGCTCGAGAGCGTGTTGTCTTGGGCGGTCGTCGTGGCGACGGTTCTGATGGTGTGTATCCCAGCTGTTTCGCTGATTCGACGAATGGTTGGGTTGGCCAGGAATTGAGATTTCAATACATGTGAAAGGAGGAGGTCCCACATCGGGAACCTCCTCCTTTCTTGTAGAATCTGGTCGTCAGGCCGTCGGTACATCTTCCGTTCCGGCGTCCGACGGTTTTTGGAACCGTCGTAAAATTTCTAAGCTGACCGCCCGTGGCATGAGTTTGGCCGCAGCGACGAGCAACTGATTGGAAACACCAGGAACGATCACGCGCTTGTTGTTCATGACGCCCTTGTATCCGAAGTAGGCGACAAGGTGAGACGGCATTTTCGACACCATCATTTCACTTCCGGCCCGATTGAAGAAGCCGGTATCGGTTGGACCAGGGCAAAGGACACTCACGTTCACGCCTGTCCCTTTCATTTCGGCATGGAGTGCCTCCGTTAGCGATAATACGTACGCTTTCGTCGCGTAATAAACAGCCATGTAAGGACCGGGCTGGAATGCGGCGACTGAGGCGACGTTCAAGACGTAACCGTGATTCCGTTCGACCATGCCTGGTAAATAGGCTTTCGTCAGCTCAGTCAAGGTGTTGACGTTCAAGCGGACCTCTTCTGCCTCGGTCTCGGCGTCGAGGTCGATGAACTCACCGGCTGTCCCGAAACCTGCATTATTGATTAAAAAGTCGACCGTCAGTCCGGCGTCTTCAATCGCGCTCGTCAACCGTTTTGTGGCCTCATGTTCAGATAAGTCAAGCGCGAATACGTGCACATGGACACGGTACCGTTTTTCGAGTACTTTTTTCAATTCGTGCAGACGGGGTTCATTTCGAGAAACAAGAATACAGTCAAATCCGTCACGAGCCGCCAAGACGGCCAGGTCGAGGCCGATCCCAGTCGAGGCTCCTGTAATTAATGCGGTTTTTGTCAAAATCGTCCACTCCTTCGATATAAAAAGTCATACATTGTTACTGATTTCTTCACGAGTTGTTAAATTCCTGCCCGGCCACCACATCAAAACGTGTGCTAGAGTATAGCAAGAATATGTGATTAGACTCACAAAGTGAGGAGAAAAAACGAGATGATGATTCAGCTAGTGACAACGGCACAAAGCGTCGAGCAAGCAGAGGCGCTAATCATGGCGGGCTCCGACCGCATCTATATCGGAGATTCAAAATACGGGCTACGCCACAAAGGTGACTGGTCGCTCACGGCTGTGCGAGAAGTCACAGCCGTCGCCCATCGATACGGCAAAGAAGTGACGGTCGCCGTCAATAATTTGATGCATAATGAGCAAATCGAGACGCTCCCTGAATATTTACAGGCACTCAAAGCAATCGGGGTCGACAGTGTGACGGCCGGTGATCCAGGTGCCATCCGCTTAATCCGTAATGCCAATATCCCCTATTGGTATGATGCTCAAACGCTCGTCACGTCGGCACGCCACATTCAGTTTTGGGGGAAGCGTGATGCCATCGGGGCAATTGCGGCCCGTGAAGTGACGCTGACCGAACTCGGAATGATTCAACAGCAGATCGGGTTGCCGGTCGAGGTGCAAGTGTACGGCCCGACGTGCATCCATCATTCGAAGCGGCCACTCTTGACGAACTATTTCAATGAAATCGGTCGATCGAATGATCAGTCGGAAAACCGCGAGTATTACGTCAGTGAACCGTCGGATGCGGACAGCCGCTATCCAGTTTATGAAGATGAGAACGGCACGCACGTGTTTTCTGAAGATTTGACGCTCATGGGTCAACTTCCTACGCTTTTGAAGGGCGGATTGCACACTTGGAAACTCGAAGGGTGGCACGCGGGAGATGCGTTCGTCGACATCGTCCGCCTGTTCGACAAGGCCCGCTCAGATTTATTGAACGGTCGGTTCGAGCGCCCCGTCATGGAACGATGTCTAGCTGAGCTCCAACCTGAACAGTTCCGGCTCGGGACCGGACTGCTGTTACGAAATCCAGAAGAGATCAAGTGAGGGATCAAAGATGAAAAAACGTCCAGAATTATTAGCACCAGCCGGTAACTTGGAAAAATTGAAGATGGCGATTCTTTATGGGGCCGACGCGGTCTTTATCGGAGGACAACAGTTCGGGCTCCGCTCCCGGGCCGGTAATTTCGGGTACGACGAGATGGCCGAAGGCGTCGCGTTCGCCCATGCGCACGGCGCAAAAGTGTACGTCGCGGCGAACATGGTGACGCATGAAGGAGACATCGATGGTGCGGGCGAGTTCTTTTGTACGCTTAGTGACATCGGTATCGATGCCGTCATCGTGTCCGATCCGGCCATGATCGAGGTATGTCTCACGGATGCACCGGGTCTTCCGGTCCACTTGTCGACGCAGGCGTCGGCGACAAACTATGAGACGCTTCGCTTTTGGCAAGAGGAAGGGTTGGAGCGGATTGTCCTCGCACGGGAAGTGTCGATGGAAGAAATCAAAGAGATGAAACGGCAAGTCGATGTCGAAATCGAGACGTTCGTCCACGGGGCGATGTGTATCTCCTATTCGGGACGTTGCACGCTATCGAACCATATGGCGCTCCGCGATGCGAACCGTGGTGGGTGTGCCCAGTCATGTCGTTGGAAGTATGGGTTCTTCGAGGCGGACGAACTGTTAACAGAAAAAATGGTGGTACGAGACGAGGAACCGTTCTCGATGAGCTCGGTCGATTTGGCGATGGTACGCCACATCCCAGACTTGGTCGATGCTGGCGTCGATAGCTTGAAAATCGAGGGACGGATGAAATCGATTCACTATGTGGCCACCGTCTGTAATGTCTATCGTCAAGTCATCGATGCCTACTGTGACGACCCCGAGGGCTTCGCGTTTAATCCGGCTTGGGAAGAAGAGATTTGGAAAGCGGCGCAGCGAGAGCTCGCGACCGGATTTTATTACGGCGTCCCGACCGAGAACGAGCAACTGTTCGGCAAGCCGCGCGCCATCCCGCAATATGCGTTTGCGGCACGCGTCATCTCGTATGAGCCATCGACACAGATGGCGACACTCGAGCAGCGGAACCATTTCCGACGCGGGGAAGAAGTTGAGTTCTTCGGTCCTGGCTTCGTCCGGTTCTCGCAGCGGATGGATGAGTTGTACGATGAATCGGGAGAAAGACTCGAGACGGCGAACCAGGCGATGATGACGGTGCGCGTCAAAGTCGAGCAACCGGTCGCGACCGATTTCATCATGCGCAAGCGAAAAGCCGGCGTTGTGAGTACCCCGGTGCCGAGCCCGGTCTGACACATCCGGCAAGACAACATAGTCGACCGTTCCATCCAATCTTGCTACCCTGTTAACATAGACGACAAAGGGGATGGAAGCATGAATCAAAATACAGAGCAACTTCGAACCGATCCAATCGGACGTTTGCTGTTCAAGCTGTCGTTACCAGCGATGATCGGCATGTTGGTGACGGCGCTCTATAATATCATCGACACGATTTTCGTCGCCCGCGGCATCGGGGCGTCCGCCGTGGCCGCCATTGGGATTGCCTTTCCGATTCAAATGATTCTGATGGCCGTCTCGAGTGCGGTCGGACTAGGCGGGGCCTCGATTAGTTCACGTAAACTTGGCAAAGGTGACGATGCGGGTGCCGCTGTCACATTCTTGAACGTTCTCGTCCTCGTCGGGGTGTTCGCCGCCTTCGCGGTCAGTTCCGCGTTTTTTATGTTGGATGAAATTTTGACCGTGTTCGGGGCGACGTCGGCGATTATGGAACTGAGCAGTCAATACTTATCCGTTGTCCTCATCAGCTCACCGTTCTTCATGTTCACACTCGCGGCGAGCGCGATGGTACGGGCCGAAGGACAAGCGCCTTATCAGATGAAAGTGATGCTCACGACCGTCGTCGTCAACTTGGTGACGACACCGCTATTCATCTTCACGTTCGATTGGGGCATTTACGGGGCGGCCTGGTCGACAGCGCTCGCCCAAGTCGTCGGGTCGGTCCTCATGCTTCGGTTCTTCTTCGCGAAAAAAAATCGCCGGACCGAGCTCGACTTCCAATGGCGGAAGTTTCGACTACGGTTCGGCGAGTTAAAAGAGATTATGGCGATTGGGTCGTCCTCATTTATCATGATGGTGTCGCAATCGATTTTATTCGTCGGCGTCAACGTCATGCTCGGGACATACGGTGGGACCGAGGAACTTGCCATCTTTGCGATTATCAATAAATTCATGGCGCTTGTCGGGATGCCGATTATGGGCATCGTCCAGGGCATGCAGCCAATCGTTGGGTATAACTTCGGGGCCAAACAATTCGACCGGATGCGGGAGACGATTTGGACGGCAATGCGGGCTGGAATTGCCATCGCCGTCATCATCTGGTTGACGCTCCAGTTGATTCCGGAACAACTGATGCGCATGTTCACGTCTGATGCGAACTTGATTACGGGAGGGGTAACGGCAATCCATGTGTTGTTTGCCGTCTCGTTCCTCCCGAGCGTCCAAATGCTCGTCAACGGCATTTATCAATCGCTTGGGAAAGCCCGCGTCGCGATGTTCTTGTCGCTGTCGCGGCAGACACTATATACGATCCCGCTCGTCTTCATCTTACCGAATTTCTTCGGCGTGTTCGGTGTCTGGCTCGCGTTCCCAATCGCTGATGCGATGACTTTCCTGACGGCGGTCGGGATGGCGATTTGGGATCGGAAGCTATTGTTCCGACCTGCTGAGGAAGAAGTTGAAGCGAGAGCGACAAATTTATGAACTGACGTCCGTTCTGGTGGAACGGGCGTCTTCTTTTAGGAACAAGTAAATCCCGCCGAGCAAGACGGCCGCGCCGACCCATTGCATCACACCGAGACGCTCCTCGAAAAAGGCGAATCCGAACAGCATGCCCCACAGCGCCTCGCCAAGAATGGTGATGCTGACGACAGTGGCGCTGACGCGAGCGAGCGCATAGTTAAACAAGTTATGCCCTAAAATCGTCGGGAAGAAGGCGAGGGCGAGGAAGTACCACCAGTTGACTGACTCGAAGTCGGTGAACGTCGTCCCACGTATAAGGAGCATGAAGCAGAGAACGAAAGTCGCGACGAGATAGACGCTGAACGAGTATGTATTCGTGTTCATCTCGGTCCGCACATGTTGACCGACGAGCCAATAGCCGGCGATGAGCAGAGCGGCGATTAAAGCGAGCAAGTCCCCGAACAGCGCTTCACGTCCAAGTTGAATATCACCGGCCGCGACAAGCATACCTCCTAAGACAGCGATGAGCGCGAACGCTAAACCTTTCCGGGTCGGATTCTTTTTAAAGATGATGGCGTTCCCGATCAAGACAAAAATCGGGCTCGATGTCACGAACAGCGTCGAACTCGCGACCGTCGTATAATCGAGCGATAAAAACCAAAGCCAAAAGTGAAACGCAAGCAGCGTCCCGCTGAGTAGTAAGGCATACCGCGTCATGAGGCGTGTCCGGATGAGTGACTTGAAATCGACGAACGGCAACAACATCAGACACGTGATCAGCATCCGGTAAAATGCGGCCGTTTCGGCCGGTGCGGACGTCCATTTGACGAACAAGACGCTCGTCGATAAGAAAAAGACGGCAGCGAATAAGATAAGATAAGACAAGAGACATCCCCCTTTGTGTTGTACATACTCTTCTAATGATATTATAGAAGAGATAGAAAAATACATTCTTTCTCGAAAGTGTCGTTCCGACGAGATATTTCGGATGACTGTGAAAGTAGGGATCTTATGAGATTAATCATTGCGGAGAAACCGTCGCAGGCACAAAAGCTGGCTGCGCCGTATCCATCAAAAAAGAAAAAAGACGAGATTGAAATATCTTCTTGTGCCCGTTTCCCAGAAGGTGCCATCGTCGTCTGGGCGGTCGGACATTTATGCGAGCTTCAAGAACCGTCTCATTATAAATCGGAATGGAAATCGTGGAAATATGAGTCGCTTCCGATTGTCCCGGACCGATTCGACTATCGCATCTCGAAAGGCAAATCGAAGCCGTTCCAGACAATCAAGAAGTGGCTGCACGATCGTTCGATTACCGATATCATCATCGCGTCCGATGCGGAGCGAGAAGGGGAAGCCATCGTCCGTCTCATTTTACGGCTCGCTGGTAATCAGAAACCGTTGTCACGTTTATGGATCTCGAGTTTGACGGAACAAGCGGTCGACCGTGGTTTCGCCGAACTGCTACCGGGCGATCAGACCGTCCCGTATTATCATGAGGCAATGAGTCGTGCCTGCGCCGACTGGCTCGTCGGTATGAACGCCTCAAGAGCATATACGACATTGTTGAAGACGATCGGCATCGAGGACGTGTTCTCGCTAGGACGTGTCCAGACTCCGACGCTCGCCTTGATCGTCAATCGCGAACGTGAGATCAAACAGTTCGTCCCGGAACCGTTTTTCGAGGTCGAAGCGACGCTCCAAAAAGGGCGGGGCACGTTCAAGGCGAAATACACACTCGGCAAGACGACGAAACTGAAGACGCGTGAACAAGCCGATGTGGTCGTCAGCCGAGCGACCGGGACAGCGACTGTCCGTTCGATCGATAAGGAAGATAAGACGGAGCAACCGCCGTTTTGGTTCAGTCTATCCGGTTTGCAGGCCGAGGCCGGCAAACGGTTCGGGTTCGGGGCGAAGAAGACACTCGATATTGCCCAGAAGCTGTACACGAAAGGGTGGATCAGTTATCCACGGACGGATTCTAGTTTCGTCACACCAGACGAGGCAACGCTGTTCCCACAGACGAAAGCGCGCCTGTTGAAGTCCGCGGCCTACGCCGGATTGAAAGACGTGTTGACTGAAAACCCGTCCCGAAACAGCCGCTATGTGAACGCGAAAAAGGTCAGTGATCACTACGCGATCATTCCGACCGAGGCGTGTGGCGATGTGACCCGGCTCAGCGGGGACGAAGCGAAGCTGTACGATTTGATTAACCGACGCTTTCTCGCGGCGTTCGCCCCGCCGGCAAAGCTTGAGAAGACGACAATCGACCTCATGGACGGAGACGACCTATATCGGGCGAAAGGGACGGTCGTCGTCAGCCCAGGGTACCGACAAGTTGTCGAGATGAAGTCCAAAGATG
Organism: Exiguobacterium sp. SL-9; assembly: GCF_004336985.1. Lineage (GTDB taxonomy): Bacteria > Bacillota > Bacilli > Exiguobacteriales > Exiguobacteriaceae > Exiguobacterium. The sequence continues at coordinate 117,379 of NZ_SJUO01000002.1, read as the reverse complement.
TCGAGCTCCCGGTACTCACGGTCGGTGAGGCGTTGACCGAAAAGAAAGTCGAAGTGTTATCGAAACAGACGGAGCCGCCGAAACGATATACGGAAGGGGCACTCATCATGGCGATGAAAGTCGCCGGCAAGCAGCTTGACGATGAGGAACTGATTCATATTATGAAAGAAGTCGAAGGGCTCGGCACCGAGGCGACGCGGGCCAATATTATCGACGGATTGAAGAAACGAGGTTATGTCGACCTTCAAAAGAAAGAGCTCGTCCCGACCGACAAGGGCCGTCTGTTGATTGATGTGCTCGGTGACAGCATTCTCGCCTCTCCGGCCATGACGGCGAAGTGGGAGAAGCGGCTCCACGAGATTGGACAGGCATCGGCGTCCGCCGCCGAGTTTATCGAACAGGCGAAGAAGATGTCGATCCATCTCGTCGAGGAAGCGAAGGCACGAGTTGAAGCGGCGAACCCCGAGGGCTATACGATCGAAGCGAGACGTTTTGGCAAGAAGTCAGCGGCAAGGCCAAAGGCCGCCTCGTTCGGCGTCTGTCCGAGTTGCGGCAAGGGACTCGTCGAACATCCGAAGTTCATCGGCTGTAGCGGCTACCGCGAAGGCTGCAAGTTCACGATGTCGAAACAAGTGCTTGGTGTCGGAATCGCGAAAGATGAACTGAAACAGATGATTAACGGTGGTCAGTCAAACGTGCATACGTTCAAAAAAGGGGACAAGACGTTCGACGCCAAGCTCTATCTTGAGAAAGGAGCGCTCCGGTTCGAATTTATATAAAAATAAGAGCCATCCGTCGGGGATGGCTCTTATTTTTTCTGCTGTTCATCTTCGGTGATGCGTCGGTTAATCTCCTCGTAATCGAGCACGATGTCGTCTTTGTTGTCTTTATAGGCATAGCCCTTTTGAATGACGACGATTGAGGCGATCAAGACGAGCAAGATGATCAAACCACTCACAGCGAATATCCATCCCATGTTGCATTCCTCACTTTCTTATTTCTAGTATGCCAAAAACGGAAGGGATTCTCCATCTTTCGGGTACTTCGAACTGTCACAGCTTTGAAATACTTAATGATGCGATTAGATATGATACAATAATATATAGAAAAACACTGACAGAGAAGGTAGGGATGACTATGGCGATTCTGATTGTGGACGACGAACCGGTGAACACGATGGTTCTCGAACAATTACTGCATCAACATGATTATGAGACGATTTCTGTCTCGAGTGGTGAGGATGCGCTCGCACTTCTGATGGATCCACAAGCCCCGTCGCTATATGATCTCGTCCTGCTTGATGTCGAGATGCCAGGAATCTCTGGAATCGAGACGTGCAAACGAATTCGTCAAATGACAGGTTACGAGGAATTGCCCGTGATCATGGTGTCTGGTCGGACCGAAGAAAAACAGATTGCAGAAGGACTCGACGCCGAGGCGTCTGACTATACGACGAAACCGATTAAAATCACGGAACTGCTCGCGCGAATCCGTTCGGCGCTTCGTTACAAAGCAGCCGTTGATGAACGGAAAAAATATGAGGCACGGCTTCAATATGACCTTGACCTCGCGCAAAAAATTCAACAAAGCGCATTGACTCCACCAATCAGCAATGATGAGATAGACGTCCGTGCTTTATATTTGCCGTCTAAAAAACTGGCCGGGGATATGTATGCCTGGTTCCAGGTCGCGCCTGACCGCTACGGCGTCATCATCTTTGATGTGATGGGGCACGGCGTGTCGTCGGCGTTGATTACGATGGGAATCCGTTCGATTTTACCGGGTCTCGTCGGCAATGTGCAATATCCGGTCGATGTCATGACGGAGCTGAATCGCCAGATGACGTTCTTGTTCTCAGGCGACGACATGCAGAGCTACTTCACGGCCGTATACTGCTATATCGATACGACAAAGCGTCAAATCGAGTTCGTCAACGCCGGGCATCCGCCTGTCATCGTGACGTCTAAAACAGGTGTAACCCGCCTCGAGACGACCGGGGTACCGGTCGGTATGTTTGAAGAGCCGAACTATGAGTCGAACGTGGTGGATATCGAACCGGGCATGACGATGCATATGTATACGGACGGATTGATGGAATGTTATAGCAAAGATATCGATGACGGTATTCGTTGGCTTGAGAAGGACATCGCGTCCTATGGCCTTGACTACGCGCGTCACGTCGCGGAACAACTCGTCCCGAAAATCGAGATTGACGATGACCTCTGTCTCGTCACGGTAAAATTGATGTGAAAAAGATGGTGTCGCCCGTTGTGGCGACACCATCTTTTTTTAAAAATAACGCTTACGCCATAAGATATAAAAGGCGAGGCTTGAGAATCCGACCATCATCGCGAGCGCGATCACGAATCCGATCGACTGGCCTTCCCAAGGGACTTGGACGTTCATCCCGAATATCCCGGAAATCATCGTCGGGATACTGAGCACGATTGTGATTGAGGCCAAAAATTTCATGACGAAGTTGACGTTGTTCGAGATGATCGAACCGAAGGCGTCCATCTTGATGCTGATGATATCGTTATAAATCGACGCCATCTCCATCGCCTGGCGATGCTCGACAAAAACATCTTCGAGCAACTCTTCATCTTCTTCGTGCTTCTCGAGACTCGGTGTCTTGACGATCCGATCGAGGACGCTATCGTTCGCTTTAAGTGAGGTCATGAAATAAACGAGCGACTTCTGTAAGTTCATCAATTGAAAGATTTCCTGATTTCGCATCGAACGTTGCAACTCTTGTTCGAGCTCGTCCATGCGTCGATCGATTTGGCGAAGAAAACGCAAGTACGTCATGCTGACTCGGTGCAAAATCTGGAAGACGAACCGGCTCCGATAGTTTGTCCGGAACAAACGGGCTTTTCCGTTGGCGAACAAGTTGAGCACGTCGAGGTCACGTGAACAGACAGTGATGAAATGTCGTCCGGTGACGATAATACCGAGTGGAATCGTGTTATAGGCACGTCCTGTGTCATCTTCTTCGACGTACGGGACGTCGATGATCATAAGGAGTCCCTCATCATCTTTTTCAAAACGTGGTTTTTCTTCAATATCAAGCGGGTCGTAGACGAAGTCTTCAGGAATGCCGGAGGCGGCGATGACTTGATCGGCCTCATCTTTCGTCGGATTGACGAGTTGAATCCAGCTTCCTTTGTCAAAGTCGTCGATTTCGTCGACACGCCCAGATGCATCGGTACGGTAAATCGTTAGCATAATGTTCCTCCTACCTTAGCTCAACCTAATTATAGGTAGGCGATTGAGAGAGTGCAATCGGAAAAGGAGGAGTTTTTTTGTTTTTTCTCGAAAACATGCTACAGTGGGAAAGAATGGTAGTAGGATTGAGTCAAAGGAGGGATGGAGTTGTCACAAACGCCCCAAAATGCTCTGTTTAACGAAGATAAGTTGGCGGAGCTCCATCAAATTGCTAGCGGAAATAAAGAATTCTTGAAAAAGATTGCCGATACGTATGTGCGCCAATTCGAGGCGAAATTCCCTGAATTGAAACAGATGGTGCGTGAACAAAATCACGAAAAAATCGAACAACTGGCCCACTTGTTGAAAGGAGCTTCCTATTCGGTTGGGCTCGACGAGATGGCCTCTCGGTTCCATCAGCTTGAAATGGCTGGGGAGACGAACGAGACCTCGAACCTCGAACCGATTCTCGATGAGATTGAAGCGGATATGCGTCGCTTCGATGATGAATGGGACGCCCATCTGAACGAGTTACCATAAAAAAACGGGATTTCGCCACGATGCGAAGTCCCATTTTTCAATTCAAGCTAAAAATTCGTCGAGTGTGGAGATTAACATGCCGATTTCTGGCTTCGTGATTTGGGCGTTCGCACCGACTGCATCGCCTTTATGTTTCAAATCATCCGAGATGAGTGACGAGAAGATGACGATTGGTAGATCGGCGAATTGATCCATCTCACGGAGCCGTCTCGTCAAATGCAAGCCGTCCATTTGCGGCATCTCGATGTCGGTGATGAGCAGGTCGCAATGGACGTCGCTCTGTTCGAAAGCATCGAGCGCTTCTTTCCCGTTGTTGAAGATGGTCGTGTTGAAGTAGCCTGCTTCGTCGAGCGTGTCGATGATGAGTGTCCGCAACATCTCTGAGTCTTCCGCAATCCATACGTGTTTGTTCGACCGTTCCCGGGCACCGAGCCGTTTGACCGATTCACGGGCCATGATGTCTTTACGGGAAAGCTCGAGAGCGATTCGCTCGTAGTCGAGAAGGATAATCATCTGGTCTCCTGTTTTGACGACCCCGTTCGTAATGCCTTGCATGCCACGCGCGAGATCGGACGGCGTGTCGATCTGTTCCCATGAGATTCGTTTGATTTCTGTCACTTGGTCGACGCGGAGTACTGATTTCTCTCCGTTGAATTCACAGACGATCAAGCGGTCATTGTCTCCAACTTCACGCGGATGATTGATGACCATCGGTAAATCGATGACGGTCATGACTTCACCGCGAAGTTCAATGAGCCCCATAATGGCTTCCGGGGTGCCCGGTAGCGGGGTGAGCGGAAGCATCGTGATAATCTCCCGTACTTTCATGACGTTGATCCCGAAAATGAATGGGCCTGATTGGAAAATGACGATTTCTAACTCGTTCGTACCTGCCTCAAGTAAAATATTATGATCCATGCTCACTGGTGGTCCCTCCTAGTTCACGTACTCTCTTCCTTACTATCGGTCGAATGGAAGAATATCTTCAGCTGAAAGTGGCAAAGTTGAGGCGGAATTGACAAAAAATTGACGAGTAACCGTTTACATTACACAAACTGAATCTTTATAGTTGTTCAACCGATTTGATTTTGCATACAATGGGGGTGGCAACGAGATATCAAAGCTTACTCAGGAGGCAGATAGAGATTATGAGTATGAACACGTATCCATATTTAATCAATGGACAATGGCAGGAATCGACATCGAACGAAACAATCGAACTCGTTTCACCTTATACAGATGAAATCGTCGGGCACGTCCAGGCGATGTCTCGCGACGAAGTCGATGAGGCAATTCACGGCGCGAAAAGCGCACAACAGGAATGGGCTGCGCTTCCGGTCAACAAGCGTGCCGAACTGTTGTACGCTTGGGCAGACAAACTCGAAGAGCGCGTTGATGAGATCGGTCAAATCATCATGCGTGAAGTCGGGAAAAACTTGAGCGACGCGAAAAAAGAAGTCGTCCGGACAGCGGAAATCATTCGCTATACGGCAGAAGAAGGACTTCGCTTCACGGGCGGTTTCATGCAAGGCGACTCATTCCCTGGCGGCTCGAAGAACAAGATGGCGATCATCAAGAAAGAAGCGCTCGGTGTCGTCCTCGCGATTTCACCGTTCAACTACCCGGTCAACTTGGCGGCAGCCAAAATCGCTCCGGCGCTCATTACCGGGAACGCGGTCGTGTTTAAACCGGCGACCCAAGGCGCCATCAGTGGTGTGAAAATGGTGGAGGCGCTTCAAGACGCTGGTCTTCCGAGCGGTCTCTTGAACCTCGTCACTGGTCGCGGATCGGTCATCGGCGACTATTTGACATCACACCCTGGCATCGACATGATTACATTCACCGGCGGTACTGGTACGGGACAACACTTGTCACAACAGGCATCGATGGTTCCAGTCGTGCTCGAACTTGGCGGGAAAGACCCGGCGCTCGTACTCGAAGACGCGGACCTTACACTCGCGGCCGATCAAATCATCAGCGGGGCGTTCTCGTATTCGGGACAACGCTGTACGGCCATCAAGCGTGTGTTCGTGCTCGAGCATCAAGCAGACGAACTCGTTGGTATGTTGAAAGAACGTGTCGAGAAGCTTACGGTCGGTTCACCGGTCGATAATAGCTTCATCGTCCCACTCATCGACAAAAAATCAGCGGACTATGTCCAAGGCTTGATCGATGACGCCGTCAACAAACAAGCGACGGTCGTCCATGGAAACAAACGCGACGGCAACCTCCTTCATCCGACGCTCCTCGACCATGTCACGCGTGAGATGCGCGTCGCTTGGGAAGAGCCGTTCGGACCGGTCTTGCCAGTCATCCGCGTCAAGTCACTCGACGAAATGATTGAACTTACGAACGAATCGGAGTTCGGTCTGCAAGCGAGCGTATTCACGCAAAACGTAAACAGCGCCTTCACGGTCGCCGACAAGCTCGAAGTCGGTACGGTTCAAGTGAACGGTCGTACGGAACGTGGCCCTGATCACTTCCCGTTCATCGGTGTGAAGCAGTCAGGCCTCGGTGTTCAAGGGATTGGACGCAGCCTCGAGACGATGACACGTGACAAAGTCACCGTCATCAACTTATAAGTGCTTGGAGAGGAGAAATCCTCTCCTTTTTTTGTGTGATTGAAATCCTTTCGAATCGACAGGTATAATGAGTGAAGATAGGTGGAAGGGGTTGTGGGGACGTGGCGAACTGGATTTCAAGCCAACTGGCAAGACTCGATATACCGACGCCGTTCGAGGTCGGCAACGTGAATGTCTATGTCGTTGAGCATATGAACCGTTTTTTCATGGTCGATTGCGGACCGGATACGGAAGAAGCGTGGGTTTCTTTGACGACGCAATTGGCCGAGCTCGAACTGACGCTCGCGGACATTGACTTTTTATTTCTGACACATCACCATGCCGACCACGCGGGGCAGGCGTGGCGTTTGCGTGACGCTGCGATTCCCGTATACGGACATGAGAAGCTCGTTCGCTATTTGGAACAGACGCCGAACTTCATCAAACGGGGCAACCAGTTCTTACATGACTTGGCGCACTGGTTCGGCACGCCGGAAACGATTGTGAACAAATTACCCGATTATCGGGAGGCACTGCGTTGGATCGGCCCAACGACTGTCACGATGACGTTCGCTGACGGGCAGGACGTTACGAGTGACGGGGCGTGGAAGACGATTCATTTGCCTGGCCATGCGAGTGACCAGCTCGGACTGCTCGGCCCTGGCGGTGTGTTGATTGCAGGCGACCATTTGATCGATACGGTCGAACCGAACCCGCTCATTGAACAACCGTACGAGGAGGAAGGCTTCGCCTCGCCAGTCGTCCTGTATCTCGACTCGCTCCGGAAACTGAGAGATGTCGACTTGAAACTCGTCGTAAGTGGGCACGGAGAACCTATTCAAAAACCGCGACCGTTGATTGAGACGCGCATTGCCCAGCGTTATGAACGGAGTGAGTTGCTTCTCGTCGATTGGGTCGACGGGTTGAGTGTGTTCGATTGGTCGATGCGTCTGTATGGACGGAAGATGCGTCGAGCGATGCCGCTCGTCTTCAGTGAAGTGTTCGCACGCTTGACGTTGCTCGAGGAGCGTGGCCGTGTCGTCAAACGATTGACGGACGGGAAATGGATTTATATGAGAGCGGAGGAATTTGTGGAATGAGACATGTTGTGATTACGGGTGCGTCGAGCGGCTTAGGGGCTGCGCTGGCGCATTCTTTTTATGAATCGGGTGCCCGCTTGACGTTGATTGCACGGAACGAGGAGCGGTTACGTGAACTAGGGTTAAAGTTATCGGCCGATTGGCTCGTCGCCGACGTCTGTACCGAATATGACACGCTCGTGGCGCAAGTCGAACGTACATATGGAGCAATCGACATCTGGGTGAACAATGCCGGAATCGGCGAGTTCGACCGGGTCGTCGACCAAACGACCGACGTCATCGAGGAGACGATGCGTTTGAACGCGACCGCCCCGATGCTGATGGCCCGTGATTGTGCACGAACGATGCGACGTGGCAGTACGATTATCAACGTCTGTTCACAAGCAGCAAAAGTACCGACCCCGAAGTCGGCCGTTTATGCCGGATCGAAGGCGGCGTTACTCCAGTTCTCGAACGCTTTACGATTAGAACTGAAACCGGATGGGGTACACGTGTTGACCGTCAATCCGGGACCAATCGCGACCCCGTTCTTTCTTCGGGCTGATAAGAGTGGACGTTACGAGGCGAGCGTAAAGGCGATTATGCTTGACCCCGATCGCCTCGCGAAACGTGTCGTTGCGGCGTGTGAGTCGTCGAAACGCGAAGTGAACGCCCCGTGGTGGATGGAAATCGGAGCGAAACTGTACGCAATGTGCCCGGTTATGTTCGAACGGGTCGCAAAACGGGGATTTGACAAAAAGTAAAAGAGAGAAGAGGGGGAAAGACGATGCACCGTTTAAAACAATTGGGCCTGCTCGTTTCGCTCGTGTTTCTCGCTGCCTGCGGAACGACGCGAGCTGAGATCGCACCGACATTTGAAGAGGCAGCCGAAGAAGCGAAGCAATCGACGGTCAACTTTTATATGTGGGGAGGCGATGACGGCATCAATCGCTACATCGATGAGTATGTCGCGCCTCGTCTGAAAGAAACGTATGACCTTGACTTGAACCGCGTCCCGATGGACACGGCCGAGTTTGTGCGTCAATTGTCACTCGATAAACGTGCGAACCGTGAGGAAGGGACAATCGATCTGATGTGGATCAATGGGGACAATTTCCGTAACGCCGCCGAGGCAGAGTTGCTCCAAGGCGACCTGCTCGACAAAATCCCAAACGCCGCGCTGTTGAACGAGGAAGCCCAGGCCACTGATGCGGGCACCCCGACGAACGGGCTCGAGGTCGCCTGGGGGAATGTGCAGTTCGTCTTGCACTATGATGCGGACAAAGTGAATAATCCGCCGACGACGTTTGACGAATTACATCGATGGACCGAAGAAAATCCGGGTCGTTTCACGTATCCTGAAGTAACAGACTTCACGGGCAACGCGTTCGTGCGCCATCTGCTCTATGCCGAATATGCGGACACGGTCCGTGACGGTGAGATCCCAGACGCGTTTTGGGAAGAACTTTCGACCTGGTCACCCAACCTTTGGAAACAAGGGACGACGTATCCGAAGTCCCTCGCCCAACTCGACCAGCTGTACGCTTCGGGTGAGGTCTGGATGACGATGGGCTTCAATGAACGCCGAGCCGAGGCCGAGCGCAACGCCGGAGTATTTCCGGACGGGACGCGTGCGCTTACGCTCGAACACTCGATCGCATCGACGCATTTTCTCGCCGTGCCGTTCAATGCGAAAAATCCGAACGGGGCGATTGTCGTCATCAATGAGCTACTGTCACCGGAAGCCCAGCTCGCCAAACAAGACGCGACGTATTGGGGGGACGGGACGTCGCTCGATTTGACGAAACTCGATGCGACCGACCGTGACGCATTCTTGAAACTCGATGAAGGGGTGACCTATCCTGATCCGCAGCGTCTCGCTGAACGTTCGATCCCCGACTATGGGCCGGCCGTGATCGATCTGATTCGTGAGGAGTGGGACCGTGTCGCGAAGTAGTCTATGGCTGAGTCTGGTCGTTTTGGCACTACCGTTCACAGGTGTCACCTTTCTGATTTACGAGACCGTCGGCTTCAACTGGTCTGAGTTGAATGACGAGGCGTGGCGTGCGAGCCTGGCGGTGACGTTGTACGTGACACTCACGTCGACGCTCCTCTCACTCATGATCGGGACATGGCTCGCCCGGACCATCTATATGAAGCGTTCGTCGTGGCTCGCTTCGCTTCTCAAATGGCCGATGTTTGTCCCGCACGTCGCTGCGGCCTATTTGTTTTATTTGTTGTTCTCGGGTGGCTTTCCGGTATATGGCCTATTTGAGGCGAACGAACGGAATCATCTCGTCGTCATCTTGACATACGTCTGGAAAGAAGTTCCATTCGTCTTTTTGATGGTGGTCGGCACATACGGTCAACTGAATCACGGGTACTTAGATATGGCCAAGACACTCCAGCTCAAGCCGCTCGAACAATTCAGAGTGGCCGAATGGCCATTCCTCGTCAAACCGCTCCTCGACTCGTTCTGGGTGCTCGTGGCGTTCATCTCGTTCGCCTATGAAGTGCCGGCCCTGTTAGGGGTCACCTTCCCGGAGCTGCTCGGGGTACTCGCTTATGAACGATTGACGACCGGTCTGTTTCTCAATGCGTTCGAGTCGTATGCGGTCGCACTCATTTGGACGTTGTTCATCTTTACCGGCGTCGTCGCATCCTACGCCTTGACGGCTAAACAGCGACGGCGAATTGAGCGGGGGATGCGACGATGAGTCGTATTCTCGTCGCTTTTTTGATTGTATTTCCATTTATTGGATTGTTTTTGACATTCCCCACGTCGTTTTCTTGGGACGAAGCGATTTTGAATACGATCGCGTATGTAATCAGTATTGCGCTTGTCAACGTCTGGCTCGGGGTGGGAACGGCCTGGTGGCTCCTGTTTACTGAGTCGAGGTGGAAGTCATGGGTCGAGTGGTTGACATTCCTCCCATTGTTCATCCCGGTTTTGGCGAGCATGTTCGGTATGTATATCGCCCTTGCCCAAGTCGGGCTCATCGGAACGTATACAGGGGTCGGGCTCGTCCTGCTCGTCACGACGTTACCGTATTCGATTCGACTGGCATATAACGCGATGTACGTGATTGGGAGGCCGCTCCTCGAACAGGCATTGACGTTTGCGCCGCTCGCTCGAATCGGGTTCGTGCTGTTGCCGCTCTTGAAAGAGTCGGTCCGGACGATTGTCTTATTCTCCACGGTCATCGTCTTGAGCCAGTTCGTGCTCGTCCAATTGATTGGAGCCGGACTCATTCCGACGGTCACGACACGGCTCTATCAGGCCTACGCAGGCAATGACGTCTCACAGGCGTTACAGAATACGTGGGTGCTCGTCTCGTTGCCGGTCCTATTTTATATCGGACTCGGCGGGATATTTAGCATCTGGATTAGATTGGTGAAGGGGCGTTTGCAATGAGCTTAGTATTGTCAGGAATACGAAAACGTTTTAAAGACCGCGATGTATTAAGCGGGATCGATCTTACCATTCCGAATGGGGAAATCCATGCTCTTGTCGGAGTGAGTGGCTCCGGGAAGTCGACTCTGCTCCGCATCATCGCCGGGCTCGAGACGCTAGATGCCGGGACAGTGACGTGGGAGGAGCTGCCCCTTCATGGGGTTCCGCCTCACTTGCGCCGGATTACGATGTTGTCTCAATCTCCGCTCTTGTTCCCTCATCTAACAGTTGGGGAGAACGTGACGCTTGCAACTCCGAACCGGTCACGAGAAGAAGCGGAAGTGTGGCTCACAAGAGTCAAGCTTCCCGGCCGATACGACGCTGAGGTTCACGAACTGTCCGGAGGAGAACAACAACGCGTGAGCTTTGCCCGAGCGCTCGCGGCTGCGCCGCGGCTCATTCTGCTCGATGAGCCGTTCACCAACCTCGACCCGGGCCTCAAGTCCGAGTTGCAGCGACTGATTCGTGACCTCGTCCGTGAACTCGAGTTGACGGCGCTTCTCGTCACCCACGATCGAGAAGAAGCGATGCTCGTCGCCGACCGCGTGACGTTGCTCGAGACGGGTCACGTTCGCGTGACCGGTACCCCGGTATTATTGTCCGAGACGGAATCGACGTTCGGTGACTTCGTCGAATTGGGTGGTGCATTCTACCCGTCGACCGAGATTGACGTGTCGACAGAGCCGACGTCTGATTCGCTTGTGCTCGTCCGCCCGTTTATTCGCTTCGGACACCATTTTGGCGAGTATCGTCGCTCTACCGGAGAATACGTCATCTTGCCGCGGAACGAATCGTTTGAAGTGGGTAAGACGTATTATTTGCGACAGAAACAAGGAGGAATTTGATGTTAGACACTTACGGTAGCCGCATCGTCCGCCCCGTCATCGAGCGTTTGGCCGATCGGCTTTTGAAATGGAAATTCACCCCGAATGAGGTGACGGTGCTTGGGGGCATCATCGGTGTCTCGGTCGGTCTGTTCATTTATAATGATATGTTATGGACGGCCGTGTTGCTGTTATGGATTTCGGGTCTCTTCGACGTCCTAGATGGGACGATGGCCCGCCGTTCTCAAAAGACCGGGTTCGGCACGGTGCTCGACCTCGTCTTCGACCGCATCGTCGAGATTGCTGTCGTCATCGCGCTCGCTTTACGACATCCGGAACATATGCCGATTTTTCTTCTTTTGCTTGGCTCGTTCGTCGTGGCGATGACGTTGTTCCTCGCGGTCGGGGCGAGTAGCTCACGTCGTTCAGAGAAATCATTTTATTATCAGCCTGGCATCTTGGAACGGACCGAATGCTTCATCTTGTTCACACTCATGATTCTTTTCCCGACGTGGATCGGCGTCATCGCGACGAGTTTCCTCATCCTTGAAGTGTTCACGATCCTCCAACGATTGATGGAAGCAAGGCGGATATTACGATGAAACCGCGTCTCGTCCTAGTCGGGCTGGGTCATGGTCAGTTCGAAATTCTCGAGCATCTCGATCGGCTTCGTGAATGCTATGAAGTGTCTTATATCGGCGGTCGTGAGGCGATTTATACGGGTGCGTTCCCCCAAGTGATCGCCGGCGAGATGGCGTCGGCGACGACGCGGTTGCGTCGTGACATCGCTCCCGTCGCCGAACGGCTCATCGCACTGGACCCAGACGCACGACTCGTCGAGACCGATCACGGCAACATCGCATATGACATCCTCGTGCTCGCGACCGGGGCGAAAAGTCGTGGGATTGGGACAGGGCTCAAACCGATGACGAGAAATATGTTGGACGAGATTGTCCAGAGTGATGCAATCACGATCGTCGGCGGGGGCAAAGCCGGTGTCGAGCTTGCCTTCGCATGCATCAGACGGAAGCGACACGTGACGCTTTATGCCCGTGATATCTTACCTGATCTGCCTCATCACGTCGGTCGACAGACGGCGCGGCGTCTCGTACAAAGTGGTGTGACGCTCATGCTGTCGTCGTTCCAACCAGGGACGAAGGCAGAAGGACTCGTCTTGGATGCTACCGGTGTCGGACCCGATGACTGGTGGGCGGCGGCTGGACTTGCGGACCATGATGCGTTCATCGAGACGACAGCTGATTTACGACACCGCGTCTATCGCGAGATTTACATCACCGGGGACATGGCGGCCCGATTGAACGGCGGTGTCGATGCCGTCCGTTCGGGGCGGCACGTCGCCCGTCAACTGCTCGGTACATCACGCCCGTTCAAGTCACGGACGTCGCTCAACATCTTGTTGACGACCCCAGGACGAGCGCTCTTGACATTCGGGAAGCTGACATGGCACGGGCGTCTGCCGTATTGGCTAAAGCGTAAAATCGACCGCCGTCACGTCGAACGATTCAACTAAAAAAAGACGACCACGACGGTCGTCTTTTTGTTTAAGCGTTCAATGTATCGAGGAACGAGCGGATTTGCATCTCCGTCTTGGCATTTGCCGAGTGGAGGTGTTCTTGTTTCACGCCTTCTTGATAGAACAGAAGTGAGGGGATGCCTCGTACTTCTTGCGTGTCCGACAGTTCAGGCAACTCGTCGCGGTCGACAACGTACCAGTTGAACTGTGGGTAATCTTTGACAAGTTCGTCGACGTACATATCGAGACGACGGCAGTCCGGACACCATGATGTCGTGAAGACGACCATGCCTTTATCTTGGATGGCGTCTTGGAATTGTTGATCAGATTGAATCGGTTTCATAAAATCTCTCCCTTCATATGTATTGTCTGTGTATTCGCGATGAGCGTCAACCGATTGGCATTCTCGGTCGCACGTCAATATGTGATACACTTATAAAAATAGAACCGCAAGGGATAGGTGATGGTTATGGCGTTACGTCATGCACTACTCGGGTTATTGACCCATCAACCCGCTACCGGCTATGCCTTGAACGCGACGTTCAAAGCACAAATGATTCATTTTTGGCACGCCCATCATACACAGATTTATCGCGAACTGTTAAAGATGGAAGACGAGTCACTCGTCTCCTCTGAACACGTCGCTCAACATGACTTACCCGATAAAAAGATTTATTCGATTACCGAGGCGGGGCGTCAAGAGCTGATTGACTGGCTCCGGCAACCGACCTCGTACCAACCGAAGATGAAAGATGAGAACTTGCTACGGGTCAGCCTCCTGCAATTACTCCCGCTCGACGAGGCGATCCGTTACGTCGAGGAGACGAAAGCGCATCATGAACAAGTCGCTCATCAGATTCGGGCGTTTCAAGCAGTGCACCAGTCTGAGGCGGACACGCTCGGTTATTTATTGACGAGCGAGTACGCCATCCGAATGATGGAAAATTACGCCGGATGGGCCGATTGGGCCATCGAGCAGATGAAACAGCGAGACAAACATGCGACCTGACGTTCAGGTCGCATGTTTTGTGTACGGATGGATCGGTAGCCGCGCTAGCAGGTCGTCGAGTTTGTGCGAATCGACCCCGTAATCGTTTGCGGCGATCAAGTCGTTCAATTGATCGACTGAAGACGCGCCCGGTAGGACGACGGCACACGTCCGCTTCGAGGCAGCGAGAGCGTACGCTTGAATCGGGTCTGGAATGGTCGGTAACAAGGCGCGCAACTCCGCTTCAGTCCAAGATTCAAAGCCTTTCTCCGCCAAACGGTCAGACCATTCGTCTGTAAGTAAGCCTTTGGCGAGCGGACCGCGCCCGACGATCGGGATGTCGAGCTCGAGCGTTTCGATGCGACGGTCGAGCAACGAGTATGGCGTCATCAAAACGTCAAGTTCACCGTGCTCGAGCCAATAGCGGATCACATTCGGTCGAATCGAGGATAACCCGATTTGGCGGATGATGCCAGCTTGTTTTTGCCGACGCATGAAATCGATTGTCGCGTCCAGATCGTCGTCCATCGTGCCACCATGAACGTAATATAAGTCCAAGTGATCCGTCTGTAAGCGTTCGAGAGAATCGTGTAGTGCTTGTTCTAAATAGGATGGGGCTGGATTCCAACGCATTCCGTCTCCTGTCCATTCATTCCCGCCTTTACTCGTCAAAAATAAGTCGTCCCGGCGTCCGGCGAACGTCGAACCGACAAGACGTTCCACTTCAAAGTGATCGTATACGTCGGCCGTATCGAAATGCCGAATTCCAGCGTCGTAGGCGGCCTCTAGAATCCGACGACCTACTGCCTCGCCATGTTTCAAAATTGACATTGTTCCTAGTCCTAACTCTGTCATTGATAATTCCTCCTTGTTCCGTCTGACGATATGAATCATAATTACAGTATATAGGAAAAGGTGAGGGGTACATACAATGGAAGAGAAAACGATTGAACGGGAAGTCATTTACGAAGGAAAGATTTTTAACGTGGAGAAACACGTCGTGTCACTACCGAATGGAGGGACGTCGGTCCGCGAACTCGTCTATCACAACGGGGCCGTGGCCGTACTCGTAGTGGATGAAAACGACCGGATCGTTCTCGTCGAACAGTATCGGAAAGCGTTCGAATCGATGTCGCTTGAAATCCCGGCCGGAAAACTCGAAGTTGGGGAGGAGCCGCTCGCGAGCGCAAAGCGAGAACTTGAAGAAGAGACCGGCTATACGGCCGAGACACTCGAAAAAATCTTCTCATTTTATGGGGCACCTGGTTTTTGTAGCGAACGGGTCGACGTCTTCGTCGCGCATGGCTTGACGGCCGGGGCGATGAACCTGGACGAAGACGAGTTTCTACAAGTCCAACGTTTCACGTTTGAGGAAGCGGTGGCGTTACTTGCGAACGGGCGGATCACCGACGCGAAGACGATTATGGCGATTCAATGGTGGCAATTATCTAAATTGAAATGATTCTAAACTGGAGTGACATATGTTACACTTACATAGGAATCATTTTAATTTGAAAAACCGAACAAACTTCGGTATGCTTTGAATAGTGAATTATGCAAAGAGGGGGCGCCTTATGGAAACGCGAATTGAACGGATCAAACAGCAATTGAGCGCCAAAGGATATAAATTGACACCGCAACGAGAATCAACCGTCCGGATTCTACTTGAGAATGAGACGGATCATTTGAGTGCGGAGAACGTGTTCATGCTCGTCAAAGGCATCGCTCCGGAAATCGGGCTCGCGACGGTTTATCGGACACTCGAACTATTGACCGAGCTCGGTGTCGTCGACAAAGTCAACTTCGGTGACGGCGTCGCCCGCTTCGACCTCAGACCAGAAGGCGCGAACCATTCGCACCACCATCTCGTTTGTGTCGAGTGCGGTTCGGTCGAAGAAATCATGGAAGACTTGCTCGTCGACGTCGAGAAAAAAGTCGAAAGCAAATACGAATTTTTAATCAAAGACCATCGCTTGACGTTTCACGGCATCTGTAAAGTGTGCCAAGCCAAAGGCGTCACGCTCGAGGGTCATAAAGCAGTCATCAACGGATAAAGCAAGACAGGCAGCCTCTTAATAGGGGCTGCCTGTTTGTGTATCGTCAAGTAACAAGACAAGACGGCGGCGATGCCATTCTCATTGTTCGAAGTCGAGTATTCGTCGTGTTGAATGGATCAAATATGGATATGAACGGTAAGCTTGGCATGAGAAAATGAGCGTAAAAACCTCACCAAAATCTATCACAAAAAAGCTTAAAAAAAATGAGGTCAGACGTCTTCACAACGGTTTACATAAGTGATATGATGAAAGCGTATTCAGGTGTAACGAGGAAGGAGGGGGATGTCATGCGTTCGCAAGTCGAGTCATTTTTGCAGTACATGACGGTTGAAAAACGAATGTCCACGAACACGAGACAAGCCTATGCGAGCGATTTGACCCAGTACTTATCGACACTGACCCAACTCGGGGTGACAGAATGGAATGAAGTCACGCGGGCACACATCGTCAAACATATGGAAGAGTTATCGCAAGCCGGTCGGGCTGCTTCATCACTCCGACGGGCCGTCAGTTCAATTCGAACGTTTCATCATCATTTGAAGATGACAGGCGGGGCAACGACTGACCCGGCGCTCTATTTGGAGACGCCGAAAGCGGAACGGCATTTGCCGGACACGTGGTCACAAGACGAAGTCGAGCGGTTGCTCGACAGCGTGCCGACGTCAGACCCGCTTGCGCTCCGCGATCGGGCCATGCTCGAACTGCTTTACGGTACAGGCATGCGCGTCAGTGAACTTCTTGGGCTCGATTTGGATGATTTACAGTTCGAATTGGGGTATCTACAGTGTGAAGGCAAAGGCGAGAGTGCCCGGATCATCCCGGTGTCATCGGTCGCCCAAAGTTTTGTCGAACGCTATATCCAGCAGGCGCGTAACGGGCTCGGTGGTCGGGAGACCGAGGCGTTGTTCTTGAACGGGCGTGGTGGTCGGCTCAGTCGTCAAGGATTCTGGAAGATGATCAAACGACGGGCCAAAGAGGCCGGCATCCAAAAAGAGATCACGCCACACGTGCTCCGTCATTCGTTTGCGACACACTTGCTCGAGAACGGTGCCGACCTTCGGGCCATTCAACAGATGCTCGGACATGCAGACCTCTCCACGACTCAAATCTACACACATGTCAATAAGGCACGACTCCACGATGTCTATCGAAAACATCACCCGCGTGCGTAACGACACTAAAGGAGGAACTTTTTGTGAAGAAATTTAAACGTATTTTCTTGGTCGTCATGGACTCGGTCGGAATTGGGGAATCCCCAGATGCCGACCAGTTCGGTGACGTTGGTTCAGACACGCTCGGGCACATCGCCCGTGAACACGGTGGCTTGAACATGCCGCACATGGGCCGCCTCGGTCTGGCGAACATCAAGCCGATTGAAGGCATCGAAGCGTCGACGACACCGAGCGCCTACGGACGCATGGAAGAAATCTCAGCTGGGAAAGACACGATGACCGGTCATTGGGAGATCATGGGTCTTCATATCGATACGCCGTTCCGCGTGTTTGAGGAGTTCCCGGATGACTTGATCAATCGTCTCAAAGAGTTCAGCGGACGAGACATCATCGGTAACAAGCCGGCTTCGGGCACAGAAATTTTGGACGAGCTCGGTGAAGAGCACGTCAAGACAGGTGCCTTGATCGTCTACACATCGGCTGACTCGGTGCTTCAAATCGCGGCGCACGAAGAAATCGTCCCGCTCGACGAGTTGTATCGCATCTGCGAATATGCCCGTGAAATCACGCGCGAAGATCCGTACATGCTCGGTCGCATCATCGCCCGCCCGTTCCTCGGAACACCTGGCGCTTGGGTCCGCACATCGAACCGCCACGACTACGCGCTCAAGCCGTTTGGTCAGACGGTCATGAACACGCTTGAAACAGCTGGGAAAGATGTCATCGCCCTCGGGAAAATCAGCGACATTTATGACGGCGAAGGCGTCACAAAAGCGATTCGGACGAAGTCGAACATGGACGGGATGGACAAGCTTGTCGAATCGCTCGATGAAGACTTCGAAGGACTTTGCTTCTTGAACCTCGTTGACTTTGACGCACTCTTCGGTCACCGCCGTGACCCAGAAGGCTATGCGATCGCGCTTGAAGAGTACGACGCCCGTCTACCGGAAGTGATGGAGAAATTGCGTGAAGATGACTTGCTTATCATCACGGCCGACCACGGGAACGACCCGACGGCACCAGGGACGGACCATACGCGTGAATACGTGCCGCTCATCGTCCATCATCACGGCTCGACAGCGGTCGACCTCGGGATTCGAGGAACGTTCGCCGATATCGGCGCCACAGTGGCGGATAACTTCGGCGTCGACGCACCAGCACATGGAAACAGTTTCTTAAACGAAATTTAAGGAGGTACTACTCATGGTAAATTGGAACGAAACAAAGGCATTTTTACAGGAACGCATGAACGGAACACCAGAAATCGGACTGATCCTCGGCTCAGGACTCGGCGTCCTCGCTGACGAGATCGAGAACGCGGTCAAAATCCCTTACGAGGACATCCCGCACTTCCCGGTATCGACCGTCGAAGGACACGCTGGACAACTCGTCTTCGGTGACCTCGAAGGAAAACGCGTCGTCGCAATGCAAGGACGATTCCACTTCTATGAAGGCTACTCGATGGAACAAGTCACGTTCCCGGTACGCGTCCTCAAATTGATCGGTGTCGAGACGCTCATCGTCACGAACGCGGCTGGTGCTTGCAACGAGTCGTTCAACCCGGGTGACTTGATGATCATCACGGATCACATTAACTTCTTCGGCACGAGCCCGCTCATCGGCAAGAACGCGAGCGACTTCGGGACGCGTTTCCCAGATATGTCAGAAGCGTATGATAAAGAGCTCGTCACATTGACAGAAGGTGTCGCTGCAAAACTCGGCCTCTCGATTCAAAAAGGCGTCTATTTCGGGAACACAGGTCCGACATATGAGACACCGGCTGAAGTCAAGATGGCACGTCTTCTCGGCGGCGATGTCGTCGGCATGTCGACAGTGCCTGAAGTCATCGTGGCCCGTCATTCGGATATGCGTGTGCTCGGCATCTCGTGCGTGTCGAACATGGCAGCCGGGATTTTAGATCAACCACTCAACCACGAAGAAGTGATCGAGACGACAGAACGCGTCCGTCAAGACTTCCTTTCACTCGTACGCGGCACGATTCAAAGCATGTAACCATTACCCAACTAGGAGGACGAAACTTATGCGCATGGTCGATTTGATTTTGAAAAAACGTAACGGTGGCGAATTGAACGAAGAGGAGATTCGCTTCGTCGTCGAAGGCTTCACGAACGAGACGATTCCTGATTATCAAATGTCGGCACTCTCGATGGCGATTTTCTTTAACGGCATGACTGAGAAAGAGACGGCGGCCTTGACGATGGAGATGGTCAAGTCTGGTGACGTCATCGATTTGTCGAACATCCAAGGTAAAAAAGTTGATAAACACTCGACCGGAGGTGTCGGTGACAAAATTAGCTTAATCGTCGCTCCACTTGTCGCGTCAATCGGCATCCCAGTCGCGAAGATGAGCGGTCGCGGTCTCGGCCATACAGGCGGGACGATCGATAAGCTTGAATCGTTCCCTGGCTTCAACGTCGAGTTGACGGAAGAACAGTTCACGAAGCAAGTAAACGATATCAAGATGTCAATCATCGGTCAGACAGGTAACTTGACGCCTGCCGACAAACGTCTTTACGCACTCCGTGACGTAACGGCGACGGTCGATTCGATCCCGCTTATCGCGAGCTCGATCATGTCGAAGAAAATCGCGGCCGGTGCCGATAGCATCGTCCTTGATGTCAAGACAGGTTCAGGCGCGTTCATGAAGTCGTTCGACGACGCGAAAGCGCTCGCCGAAGAGATGGTCGCCATCGGGAAGAACGTCGGTCGTAAAACGGTCGCCGTCATCACAGACATGGACCAACCGCTCGGTTTCGAGATCGGGAACGCCAACGAAGTAAAAGAAGCGATCGAAGTGTTGTCGGGCAAAGACGTGAACGACTTGAAGACGATTGCCCTCACGATCGCCGGCCACATGGCGGTGCTCGGCGAGTTCTATTCGACGTTCGAGGAGGCGTACGCTGACCTTGAGAAACGGATGGCGGACGGTCATGCCCTCGAGGTGTTCCGTCAGTTCGTAGCGGCGCAAGGTGGCGATGCGTCACTCGTCGATGACTTGTCAAAACTTCCACAAGCGAAGTATGAGACGACGTTCGTCGCGAAACAAGCGGGTTATGTCGAGTCAATTATTGCCGACGAAGTTGGCGTAGCGGCGATGCTCCTCGGAGCAGGTCGTGCGACAAAAGATGATCAGCTTGACTTCGCAGCCGGTATCACGCTCGAGAAGAAGGTCGGCGACAAGGTCGAGGCCGGTGACGTGATTGCCGTGCTCCGTTCGAACAAAGAAGACATGGTGTCCGCGCTCGAGCGGATGGACCATGCGTATACGATCGGTGCGACAGAGCCGACGGCGCGTCCACTCGTGCATGCGGTCATCCAGTAAGTAGCAAGTCAGAACGTCTGTTTCCACAAAATAGTGGAGACAGACGGTTTTTTTTGATAGAATGGGCAATGTGTGAGTGAGAATGACTATATGAACATAAAGGGGTAACTTTTCATGAAAAAAGGATCTATGAAATTAGAGAACGGTGAAATGATTGAATTCGATTTGTTCCACGATGCGGCACCAATCACGGTCGACAACTTTGAGGAACTCGCCAACAGCGGCTTCTATAACGGTTTGACATTCCACCGGGTCATCCCAGGCTTCGTCAGCCAAGGCGGCTGCCCAGATGGAACAGGCATGGGCGGTTCAGGTAAGACGATCCCATGTGAGACGTCGACATCGTTCCCGTACAAGCATGAAGCAGGTTCACTTTCGATGGCGCACGCTGGACGCAACACAGGCTCGTCACAGTTCTTCATCGTCCATGAGCCACAACCGCACCTCGATGGTGTCCACACGGTCTTCGGAAAAGTGACATCTGGCCTTGAGCACGCGGTCAAACTTCGTCAAGGTACGAAGATGGCCGAAGTTAAAGTTTGGGACGAGAATTGATTTCTGCCTAAACGTTATGGCACAATGAGCCATGTCTCTCACGTGTTCACTTAGTGAAACATGAATGACTAAAGGTGGTGAAACCAGCAATGCTGGTGAAATACAAACAATCGTACGAAAAGACGGCGATGGGCTTGCTCGCGTTCTCATGTAGCGACAAATCTCCGCTCGCCTTGCTCGAACTCGTTCGGTCCTACGAAGAAGACCCTGCCAAATTCCTTTATCTTTGGAGAGTCGGGGAAGACTTCGTCGGGATCATCGGAATGGAGCAACAAGAGACGACGATGTTCATCCATCATATCGCGCTGTCTCCGTCATTCCGCGGCGAGAAGCGTTCTTACGAATTACTCGATGAGACCCGCAACTTATTGCCGCTCGACTTGACGCTCGTCGGTCAAGGCAAAACCGGGGACCTGCTCGATAAATGGAACCAAGTCGTCATTTAAAAAAAGCTAGGCTCAGCGCCTAGCTTTTTTGCGTGCCTCGAGCGCCCGGAGCCGCTCGGTGACGACCGGTGTTCGGTCTCGATACATATGTTTATGGACGAGCTCGTCAAACGTGAGCGTAGTCGGTTCGAAGGTCGGTTTCAAGCGCTCGATGCGTTGTCGTGTCGTGTCGTCGAGCGGGAGCACCTCCGGGAGCGGCCAACGTTCCAAGTCACGAGCGAACGCTCCGACATCGATTCCGACTGTTTCAAGGTCGGTCACAGCCAGACTGAGCTTTTGTCGCAACGCCATGATGCTTTTTTTCGCCCCGGACGTATTGCCACGGCGGGCATGATAGTGGGCGACGGCATATTGAATCAAGACGGCGTAGCCCAAATTGCTTCGGCCCCCGTCTTGCCATGCTTCCTCTAGCACTTCATGGCATTCAAAATAATCGGCATGGCATTCAAACAATAACGTATACTGGATAAAAGGCGTCGACATCAAATATCTCCTTTCGTGGTCACGGTACTACAAAACATGTTATACTAAAGCGCAAAAATGTAAATGGCAGGTGTCTCTATGGAAGCGTACAACGTCAAAATCGATACGTTCGAAGGCCCGCTCGACTTGTTGCTCCACTTGATCGGAAAGATGGAGCTCGACATTGCGGACATCTCTGTCTCCGAGGTCACGGACCAGTATGTCGCCTTTATCCGGACGATGCAAAAATTTGAGCTCGATGTGGCCAGTGAATATTTGGTCATGGCGGCGACGTTGCTCCAATTGAAGAGCAAGCAGCTGTTGCCACCGGTTCCGGTCGAAGAGGATGACATTCCCGACTTTGGGGAAGAACCGACCCGGGAAGGGTTGATTCGGCAGTTGATTGAATATAAG
Source organism: Exiguobacterium sp. SL-9 (assembly GCF_004336985.1). GTDB lineage: Bacteria > Bacillota > Bacilli > Exiguobacteriales > Exiguobacteriaceae > Exiguobacterium. Next base: position 94,746 of record NZ_SJUO01000002.1, on the reverse strand, counting down.
GCATATAAAGAGGCTGTCGTGTTCATGCGCGAGCAAGAAGAGTCTCGACTCGAGCTATATAGCCGTCCTGGTGAGGATTTGACCCGGTATATGTCCGATCTCGTCCAGCCGTATGACGGACCGCTCAATTTCGCGGACTTGTTGCACGCCTATTCGAAGATGGTCGAACGCAAGCGGTGGAAAGAACGCCGCAAAAAGACAATCAAACGCGAAGAGCGGACGCTAGAAGAGCAGATGACGCGGTTGCACGAACACGTTTCAGCGGAAGGGACGACCTCGTTCTTCTCATTTTTCGAGGAGCGCCCGGACGTGTCGGACCTCGTCGTGACGTTCATGGCACTGCTCGAGCTGATTAAGTTGCGCGTCGTCACGACTAAACAAGAAGAACGGGACATTCAAATCTCGTTCGTCGAATCGTCAAAGGAAAGGAATGAAGCCGTTGTTGTCTTATGAAACGATTATTGAGAGTCTATTGTTCGTCGTCGGCGAAGAAGGGATGGAAGTGCGGGCCCTCGCGGACACGCTCGACATTTCTGAAGCCGCCGCTCGCGAACAGTTGAGCAAGCTAGAAGTATCGTTCAAAGACTCCGGTCGTCCGTTCCAATTGATTGAATCGGCGGGCGTGTATAAGCTCGTGACGATTCCTGAGGTATCGGAGTACATCCAACGCTACGTCGGGACGATGGCCGAACAAGCGTTGTCACGAGCCGCGATGGAGACGCTTGTCATCATCGCCTATAAGCAACCGGTCACCCGGGCCGATATCGAGGAGGTTCGGGGCGTCAAAGTCGAACGCGTCATCCATACGCTGTTATCAAAAGGGTTGATTGAGTCAGCCGGCCGAGCCAAGACGATTGGCCGGGCCAAGTTGTACCGGACGACCGAGCATTTCCTAGACCATTTTGGATTCAATTCACTCGATGAATTGCCCCCATTAACGTTTGAAGACGAGCTATCGGACGAAGGCGATCTGTTCTTCGGCCAGCCGTCTGCGATTACGCAAGATAGATTGGAGAATGAATAAATGGAACGTTTACAAAAAGTGATTGCCCAAGCAGGTGTCGCCTCACGGCGTAAAGCTGAAGAAATGATTTTAGACGGTCGAGTACGCGTCAACGGGAAAGTCGTTCGCGAACTCGGGACGAAAGTCGGACCAAAGTCTGAAGTCGAAGTCGACGGTGTAAAAATTGAACAAGAAGAGCACGTCTATTATGTGCTCTATAAACCGAGCGGTTACGTCTCGACGGTCGAAGACGATAAAGGACGGAAAGTCATCACTGACCTCGTCCCTCCTGGATCACGTGTCTTCCCGGTCGGACGTCTCGACTATAATACGACGGGACTCATCATCTTGACGAACGATGGAGAGTTCTCGAACATGATGACCCATCCGAAGTTCAAAATCCCGAAACGCTATGTGGCGAAAGTGAAGAACATTCCTTCGTACATCGCGATTAAACAACTGGAGTCGGGCGTCGAGCTCGATGACGGATATAAGACGGGTAGTGCCCAAGTGAAGATGAAGACGGTCGACCATAAGAAAAACTCGGCCATTCTAGAAATCGTCATCTCGGAAGGCCATAACCGTCAAATCCGCCGCATGCTCGAAGCGGTCGGTTCGGAAGTCATCAAATTGAAGCGCGAACAGTTCGGTTTCTTGACGCTCGACGGTCTCACGACGGGCGAATGGCGTGAACTGTCACGCAAAGAAGTATCCAAGTTGCGTGAACTTGCCAACCCGACCGTACCACCTGTACAACGAGGCAAGAAAAAGAAAAAATAACAACTAAAAAATCGTCCTGAGATAGGATGATTTTTTAGTTTGTGGAGATTGTGTGACAAAAAGATGAAAAAAGTCTGTTAATGTGCGTTTTTGGTGTTTTTTCAGTACAATAACAACTGAAGGATGGTGTGAACTCATGACGAAAGAAACAAAGTCGGGTGATCGCATGAATCAGGCGATGGCCCATAAGAAAAAACGGTCATTTTGGCGACTCATGATCATGACGATGGTCCTGTTCGCAGGAGCGGTCGTCATCATGCAATTGTTTGAACAGGCCGGCAACGACGGACGTGTTGAGGCCGGCGACGATGCGCCGAACTTCAAGCTCGTCAGTTTAGACGGGACGACGATGGTCGAGCGTGACACGTATGAAGGAGAAGGGCTTCTTCTCAACTTCTGGGGCACGTTCTGTGAACCGTGTGAGAAAGAGATGCCGGTCGTCCAGGACAACTATGCGGCCCTTCAAGACATGGGTGTCGATTTTTGGGCGGTCAACGTCGGTGAAACGCCGCTTCGAGTCGATAACTTCGTGAATGACCTCGGCGTCAAGCTCGATTATCCGATTTTGATGGACACGCGCAGCGAAGTCGAGAAGGCGTACGGGATTTATAACTTGCCGGTCACGTTCGTCATCGATGCCGACGGAAAAGTGATTGAAAAGTACGAAGGTGAACTCACGAAAGAGAAACTGATGGAGTTGGCCGAGAAGTCATTGTAAGCGAACGGGGGGGCGCACATATGCTAGATATGAAATACGACGGCGCCGATTTACGATCGAAGCGTCGTCCACGGTCATGGATTGACCGGGTGTGGAGCTTTTTCGCATCAGTCAAGGTCGGTCTTTGGCTCATCGGACTCATCATCGTCGGGTCGGCGATCGGAACGATTTTCCCGCAAGAGATGTATATTCCGCAACAATTGCCGGCAAGCCAGTATTACACGGACGAGTATGGGACACCGGGGACGATTTATTACACGTTGGGCTTTCATAACCTCTATACATCGTGGTGGTATATCACGTTGATCGTCATGCTGACGTTATCGCTCATCGTCGTATCGATCGATCGGTTTTTCCCGTTGTATAAAGCATTAAAATACCAGCCGGTCCGACGTACCGATCGCTTCATGCGCGGCCAACGCCTGATTGGAGAAGGTAAAGGCTCGGACGAACAAATTGATGCGTTCGGCGACGCTTTAAAAGCGAAGCGCTATCAAGTGAAGCGTGACGGGGATGCCTTGCTCGCCGAGAAATACCGCTTCGGTCGTTGGGGCCCATACGTCAACCATATCGGGCTCGTCATCTTCTTCATCGGGGCGATGCTTCGCGTCTTCCCGGCATTCCATACGGATACGCTCGAATGGGTGCGTGAAGGCGATACGGTTCCGCTTGAGGCGACGGATGACGAATATTATTTACGTAATGACCAATTCATCTTAGAGATGTATGATCCGGAAAACAACGCCGAAGATGCGAAGTTTGCCGAGGCGATCGAGAAAGCGGGCGCAGTCCCGAAAAACTATGAGACAGAATTGACACTGTTCAAGAAGACCGGGACGAACGAGGACGGATCGCCGCAACTCGAGGAAGTCGATACCGGTTCGACGAAAGTAAATCACCCGTTCAAATTTGAAAAATATGAGGTATATCAAGAACAGTATTCGAGTCGACCGGAGTTCTTGTCGATGTCATTCAACGTCGCCGATAAAGAGACAGGTGATGTGTATGGACCGTTTACGGTCGATTTGACGAATCCGGAGACGACGTATGATCTTGATGGCGTCACAGTCAAACTGAACGACTTGTATCCGGACTTTGAGGTCAAGGACGGTCAGCCGAACACGAAATCGCCACGGGCGCTCAACCCTGCCTTCTTTATGGCAATCGACACACCGGACGGTACGACTGAATCGAACTTGATTGGCATTCGATTGAACGTCGCCGACGAGGATAACCGCTACGTGATTCAATTCGCCGGGACGGAAATGGCGAGTACGAGCGGTCTGCGCGTCAAGAGTGACTCGACGTATCCGGTGCTGATCGTCGGTGGAATCATCTTTATGGTCGGGATTGTGATGGGCATGTATTGGCCGCATCGTCGCATCTGGATTCGTCGTCACGGCGAGACGGATGTGCTCGTTGCCGGTTTCACGAACAAGAACCCATCTTCGCTTAACCGCGAAATCACACCGCTCTTAGAGAAACATGGCCTGCCGATCTGGGAAGATCAGGCACGGTTTGAAAAAAAGACAGACGACAACTCAACCAATGAAAGAGGGGAATCATAATGGAGTGGATTCAATGGAGCAGTCGTTTGCTCTTCATCGCGTTCATCCTGTACGCTGTCGCAACCGTGTTGTTCACGATTGCGGTCAGCGGGATGCGCAAAGACCGCAACGTCAACCGCGTCGCCTACGGCAAGTATGCGTTCATTTTGGCGGTCATCGGTTTTGTCGCCCAAACGGGATATTTTATTTTACGTTGGGTCGGGGTCGGCTATGCGCCGGTATCGAACCTGTACGAATACACGACGTTCTTTGGCATGATGATGGTGCTTGGCTTCCTCGTCGTGTACGGGATTTATAAAAATGATGTGCTCGGGTTGTTCGCCATGCCGGTGGCGCTTCTCGTCATCGCCTTCGCCTCGATGTTCTCGAGCGAAGTGGCGCCGCTCATCCCGGCCTTGAACAGCGTCTGGTTGAAGATTCACGTCACGACCGCAGCGCTCGGGCAAGGCATTCTGGCGATCAGCTTCGCATCGGGTCTCATCTTCTTGTTGAATGAGACGTCGATGCGGGAACAATCGAAGTCGCGGACGTGGCTTGAAGTCACGATGTTCGTCCTTATGTGTACGCTCGGTTTCATTCTCGTCTCGATGCTCTTCAAGGCGATCGGTGCCGGTGGTGTCGTCGAGTTCACGAACGACCGCGGAACGCAAGAGTCGTATGAATACTTCATGCCGATGTTGTTCGTGCCGGAAGGGGCACAGCTTCTCTCTGGTGCGAGCGGGTTATCGCTCGAGTTGCCGACGTTCATCAATACGTTGAAATTGAACACGCTCGTTTGGTCGGTCATCGCCGGCGTCGTGATTTATGTCTTGCTCCGTTTCGTCATCTTACGGAAACGGGTCGCCGAGGCGCTTCAACCGCTCGCGAAAAAAGTCGATCTTGATCTAGCCGACGAAATCAGCTACCGTTCAATCGCGATCGGCTTGCCAGTGTTTATTCTCGGAGGTCTCATCTTCGCGATGATTTGGGCACAAATCGCTTGGAACCGTTTCTGGGGATGGGACCCGAAAGAAGTGTGGGCGCTCATCACAATGCTCATCTATATCTACTACTTGCATATGCGCATCCAGCGCGGTTGGACGGGGACGAAAGCCGCTTGGTTATGTGTCGGCGGCTTTGCCGTCATCATGTTCAACCTGGTGTTCGTCAACCTCGTCATCGCCGGTTTGCATTCGTATGCGTAAACAAAGAAGTCACTTCGGTGGCTTCTTTTTTCATGCCGCTGTCAACTGACCGTTGTGAAGCCAAATAATAGAGTGGTATAGTTATGAAAGAGAGCGGAATGTTCACAATTGTGCAACATTCGCTACATCTTGTAATGGTTCGATTAGGAGGTTTAGTGGATGGCTAATAAAACAAAAATTTTAGTGGTCGACGACGAGGAAAGAATTCGCCGCCTATTAAAAATGTATTTGGAGCGGGAACAGTATGTGATTGTCGAAGCGACGAACGGGGAAGAGGCGCTTCAACTTGCCCTCGAGCACGACTTTGATGTCATCCTGCTTGATTTGATGATGCCGAAAATGGACGGGGTTGCCGTATGTACCGAACTTCGAAAATCAAAGGCAACGCCTGTCATCATGTTGACGGCAAAAGGTGAAGAAGTCGATCGTGTCCAAGGATTCGAGGTCGGAGCGGACGATTATATCGTCAAACCGTTCAGTCCGCGTGAGGTCGTCTTGCGCGTCAAAGCGCTCCTCCGCCGTTCGGGCTCGACGAAATATTTGCGGACGGCCGAAAAATCAAAAGATTTGATTGTCTTCCCACATTTGACAATCGACAATGACGCTCACCGCGTCACGGTCGACGGAGAAGAGATCGCGCTCACGCCGAAAGAGTATGAACTATTGTTCTTCTTGGCCAAACAAGTCGACAAAGTGTTCTCACGGGAACAGTTGTTGAAAGAAGTATGGAACTACGAATTTTTTGGAGACCTTCGAACGGTCGACACACACGTGAAACGACTCCGGGAGAAGTTGAACCGGGTCTCTCCAGAAGCCGCGCATATGATTACGACGGTATGGGGTGTCGGTTATAAGTTCGAAGTCGTCAGTGAGTGATGATTCGCCGAAATAGCATCGTCACAAAACTATGGTTGACGATCCTCGTATTGGTCAGTCTCATCTTGTTCATCGTCTCTGTATTGATGCTCGAGTTTTTCAACTCGTTCCATATCGACCAAGAGCGTGGTCACTTGGCCAAGCTCGGCGGACAGGTCCAGTCGGTGTTGCTTCAAGAAGGGGACGCGTCACGGACAGTCGACCAAATCATTGAAGTGTACGGTGCGAACTATATATTAGAGAACGGGACGGTCCGCTCGAACTTCGGGACGGAAGTCGATGGGCTCATGACCGAACTCGGCCGTCAAGATTGGGAAACGTATCAGGCGGTCGGAGAGACGGCGATTGGAAACTTTTCGTCATTCGACGATCAGGCGGCACTTGCATACCGGACGAAGTTCTCACTCGAGACGGGCGAATACACGCTTTACTTGATCGAACCGCTCGACGCAATCTCGAGCGCGAATGAAGGGGCTCGGACGATCATCTTTTGGACAGTAGCCTCGGCCATCATCGTCACGACCGTGTTTGCCTTCTTCCTATCGACCCGGATCACGGCACCGCTCCGTGAGATGCGTGACGCGGTCAACAAGACGGGCGAAGGTCAGTTTGACCTGCGACTCGTGCAGAAGTCGAACGATGAGATCGGGGAGTTGGCCGGATCGTTCAACGCGATGAGCAGCCAACTGTCGACGTACGTGAACGCGCTCGATCGGGAACGGCTCCAACTCGCCTCGATTTTGCGGTCGATGGCCGATGGGGTCATCACGCTCGATCGCCATGCGAACGTCATCGTGACGAATCCACAAGCCCAGCCCCTTCTCATTAACGAACAGCCGCATGAAGTCGTCCTGTCTCTTTATGAGGACGTCGTCGCCGGTGCTCCGGAGAAGACGATCGAAGTGAAGCAAGACGATCACTATTATACGTTGACGGTGACACCGCTTCTCGGTGAAGACGATTTCGAAGGTGCGGTCGTCGTCATCCGTGACACGACCGAGAGCCATCGTCTTGACAAGATGCGAACCGATTTCGTCGCCAACGTCAGCCATGAGTTGCGGACGCCGCTCGTGACGCTGCAAGGTTATTCCGAGGCGATTATCGACGGCATGACTGAAAGTGACGACGCGACGAAAGAGTTCGCTTCGATCATTTACGATGAGTCGCTCCGGTTGGCCCGTCTTGTCAACGACTTGCTCGACCTGGCACGGATTGAATCAGGAAAAGAGACGATGCAATTTACGACGTTCGACCTCGGTGAATTTCTTCCGCGCGTCATGCGCAAATTTAACCAGATGGCGAACGAGAAAGGCATCACGCTCGCGACAGAGGCTCCGCGTCATGCCATCGAGGCCGACGGTGATCGTTTGGAGCAAGTATTTACGAACTTGATTGGCAACGCCATCGCCCACACCGAGTCGGGAACGATTCGGCTTGAGGCGAGTGAAGATGTGAGCGGATTCGTGATTCGCTTGACCGACACGGGGAGTGGTATTCCGAAAGAAGATTTACCGTTCGTGTTCGAACGGTTTTACAAAGCGGATAAAGCGCGGACGAGCGGCGGCAAGACGGGTACCGGTATCGGTCTCGCTATCGTCAAGAACGTCATCGACGCCCATCACGGCACGGTCGACGTCTCGAGCGCGCTCGGGGAAGGAACGACGTTCACGATTCGCCTTCCGTATACACAACCGCACGCATAACGACAATGGTGACTCCTGTGGGTCACCATTTGTGGCATAGAGGAGGAAATGACATGAAACTGTACACTCGAGGCGGAGACAAAGGCGAGACGTCGCTCATCGGCGGGCGTGTCCTGAAAATCCACCCACATATCCAAGCGATGGGGCTGTTAGATGAGTTGAACAGTCAAATCGGTCTTGCGCTCGCCTATCAGACGGATGAGACGCTCCGGACCCAGCTGACGAAGATTCAACATGATCTGTTCGACCTTGGGTCTGAACTCATGTATACCGAGACGCCACCGCAACAAGTCGATTTGAACATCGTCACCGAGCTCGAGACGTGGATCGACGAACTTGAACCGAAATGTCCAGAGCTCGTCCGCTTCATCTTGCCGGGCGGCAGTGTCAGTGCGGCGAGCCTTCACGTGGCAAGGACCGTCTGTCGTCGTGTCGAACGGGAACTCGTCAATGTGGACGCCGCCGTCCGTCAGCTCCCGTACTATAATCGATTGAGCGACTACTTATTCACCGCGGCCCGTTACGCGAACGTCGTGGCCGGGGTGCCCGATCAAGAGTACGCCCGCGGTGCGGATGTATTCAAAACGAAAAAGAAAAAGAAAAAGGAGTAGATCAGCTTATGAAAGGAATCGAACAATTCCAACAACGATTGCATTATTCGGTCTACCCGACCCAAAAATTCAAGACGACGACATGTCTCGTCTCATTCGCGGCCCCGCTATCGGCTGATACGATTGCTGACCGCGCCTTATTGCCGTATGTGATGGAGAAAGCGACCGAAGCTTATCCGTCAATTGAGCTGTTTCACACACCGTTAGAACAACTGTATGACGCGAGCCTATACGCAGGGGCATCGAAAGTCGGCAAAGAGCACGTCATCCAGTTTCAACTTGAAGTTGTGAGCGATGCGCTCGTCGGCGAATCGGTACTCGCTGAAGCGATCAAGCTGCTCGAAGAGGTGCTGCTTCGTCCGAACGCCTATGACGGGGCATTTCAACCGCTCATCGTCGAACAGGAGGCACGTCTGCAACGCCAACGGATTGAATCGGTATATGATGACAAAATGCGTTTCGCCCAGCAACGGCTTCAAGAATTGCTCGGCGGCGAACTCGCCATCCCATCGCTCGGCACGCTCGATCAATTGAAGCATGTGACGCCAAAGACGCTCTTTGACGCATACGAGTCGATGATTCGTCACGACCGTGTCGATGTCTACGTCGTCGGCGACGTGACGCGTGAGCAAGTGACGGAAGCGTTCGCTCCGCTCGAAGGGCTCGGGAAACGGCTCGTGCGTGAGTACCCTCAGCCTCACGTCCGTGAGTTCCAACGCCTCGAGGAACATCAAGACATCAATCAGAGCAAATTGCACCTCGCCTATCAAGTCGACGTCGACCCGCGAAGTGAGGACGCTGTACGGATGCAAGTCGTCAACGGTCTGTTTGGTGGCTTCCCGCACTCGAAATTGTTTATGAACGTCCGCGAAAAAGAGAGCCTGGCCTATTATGCCGCCTCGCAGTACAGCTCGCTCAGCCGGATGCTATTCGTCTACGCCGGAATCGATGCCTCGAACCAGGCGAAGACCGAGGCGATTATCGCCGATCAGCTCGCTGACCTCCAGGCTGGTACGTTCGAGGATGAAACACTTGAACAGACGAAAGCAATGCTATACCATCAACGCCGTCAACTCGGAGATAACCCGCGTCAATTGATTGCCTGGATGAGCGGCTCGGACATTCGTCCGTTCTCGCTTGAGGAAGAGATGGCGATTATCGAACAGACGTCACGGGAAGACGTGGCCGCGCTCGCCAACCGCCTGGACTTACAGGCTGTCTACTGCTTAAAGGGGGGAACCGTATGAAACTCGATTTTCCAAACGTAGGAGAAACACTCCATCACACCGTCCTTGAAAACGGATTGACGGTCTATTTATTGAAGAAAACCGGATACGAGAAGACGTACGCCACGTTCACGACGAAATACGGATCGATCGACCGGCGTTTTAAAACAGAAGATTGGGTCGACGTACCAGACGGGATTGCCCATTTCCTCGAGCATAAGATGTTTGAGAAAGAAGACGGCGACGTGTTTCAACAGTTTGGACGCCTCGGCGCGTCGGCGAACGCGTTCACGTCGTTCACTCGGACGGCTTACTTGTTTGGAGCGACGTCGAACGTCAGCGAGAACTTGAAGACGTTAATCGATTTCGTTCAAGCACCGTACTTCACGGAAGCATCGGTCGAGAAAGAAAAAGGCATTATCGGACAAGAGATTCAAATGTATCAAGATAATCCGGGCTGGCGTCTCTACTTCGGTTTGATTGAGGCGATGTACGCCGAGCATCCGGTCAAAATCGATATCGCCGGTACAATCGAATCAATCAGTGCCATCACGGCCGATGATTTGTATCGTTGCCATCATGCGTTCTATCATCCGAGTAACATGGTGCTGTTCGTCGTCGGCAATATTGAACCGGACGTCGTGCTAGCCGAGATTACTGCGAATCAGGCAGCGAAGTCGTTTGAAGCGCCGCTGTTGACGGCGCGTGAAGCAATCGAGGAACCCGATGCGGTCCATATGTCGGAACGGGTCATCGAGATGGACGTCTCGGTCCCGAAAGTGATGATCGGCTATAAAGATACACCGAGTGCCGGTAAGGCCGGCATGAAGCAAGAACTCGTCGTCGAGCTCCTCATGCACGCCTTGTTCGATACGACAGCACCACTCTATGCGGAACTGTACGCCGAAGGATTGATTGATGACGCGTTCTCGTTTGACTACACGTCGGAAGAGACGTTTGCCTTCGCCGTCCTCTCGATGGAGACGCCGCATGTCGATGCGTTCGTCAAACGCATCACGTCCGCCCTTGATCGTCCGCTCGAGCTCGAGGGTGATACGCTCGACCGCAAGAAGCGCATGATGAAAGGGCAGTTCTTAAAGGCGCTCAACTCACCAGAGTTCATCGCCAACCAATTCTCACGCTATGCGCTCAGCGGTGGCAATATGTTCGACATCCCGGACTTGCTCGATGCGATCACACTCGACGACTTGTATGCGACATACGACCGTCTGTTCCAAGCCGATAAACGGACGGTCTGCATCGTCAAGAAACCGTGACGACGCTCATCACCGGGGCGAGCGGGGCGATCGGACGTGCCGTCGCGCTGTCGTTTCGAGACGACACGCTCATCTTGCAGGCCCACACTCAGGCGGAGGCGCTTCGTGCGTTCGTATCAAACGAACAGCTGAAGGCCGACGTCGTCACGTGTGACCTCGACGATGAGGCCGGACTCGAAGCCTGGCTCGAGACGCTCGGACCGATCGACCGCATCATCCACGTCGCCGGCAATCATGCCCATGGTCTGCTCGTCGATCAGTTGCTCCTCGAGCTCGACCGTCTGTATCGCATCCACGTCCGCTCGATGGTCCGGCTCGTTCAACATGTCGTCGAGCAGAAACCGTATGACCGTCCGCTCGATATCGTCATCGTCTCGAGCGTGTGGGGCGAGGTCGGTGCTGCCGGGGAAGTATTGTATTCGACGGTCAAAGCCGCTCAGCTCGGATTCGTCAAAGCGTTCGCGCGTGAGGCCGGTCCGTTTCACGTCCGTATCAACGCGGTCACGCCGGGGTGGATTGACACCCCGATGAATGATACGGTAGAAGAGACGAAACAATCGGTCCGTGATGAGATTCCGCTCGGGCGGTTGGGAGGCCCTGGGGAAGTGGCAGAGACGATTCGTTTCCTCTGCTCCCCGGCTGCTTCTTACATAACTGGCACCGCGCTTCGCATCGATGGCGGTTGGGTTTGAAACTTTGTTGCCTCGACTGAAACGAGTTCTTTTCAATTCTTCTAAAATAATTTAGAATGAACAAGGTAGCGAGCACACATCAGAAAGGGTGGACGAGATGGATCATAAGTTCGAAGAATGGTATCTCGAATATGAACTTTGCCAAAATCGGCCTGGTATCCTGGGGGATATCGCCTCACTGATGGGGATGCTTCAAATCTCAATCGTGACGATCAACGGCGTCGATCTTCAGCGCCGCGGCATGCTGTTAAAGGCACCGGCGGCCGATCACGTTCATCGTCTGGAACATATTTTACGTAAGATGGAAGCCATCGTCGTCATCAAGCTTCGACGCCCGAAACTTCGGGACCGGATCGCGATTCGACACGGGCGCTACATCGAGCATGACAACGACGACAAGAAGACGTTTCGTTTCGTGCGCGAGGACTTGGGTGTCCTCGTCGATTTTGTCGCAGAACTGATGAAAGAAGAACGACACTTGCTGATTGGCGTGCGCGGCAACCCTCGTGTCGGAAAAACCGAGTCGATTGTAGCGGCGAGTGTCTGTGCGAACAAGCGCTGGCTGTTCTTATCCTCGACGCTCATGAAACAGACGGTGCGGACGTCACTATTCGAAGAAGAACGCGAAGGGGACCATGTCTATATCATCGACGGTGCCGTCTCGACGCGGACGATGGATGAGCGCCATCGGCAATTGATTCGTGAAGTGATGCGACTTCCGTCTGTCAAAGTCATCGAGCACCCTGATCTTTACGTTCGCAACACCGACTGTGTGTTCGAGGACTTTGATTACATCATCGAACTGCGGAATTCACAAGATGAGGAGATTATCATTCCTCAAGAGACACATCGTGAGGCAGAATGGTTTGAATAACTACTTGAATGGAAGGTGTGGACCCCTGTGACAGAACTAGGGACTTTTTTGAAACAAAGGCGTGAGGCGAGCGGTTTGACGCTCGACCAAATCCAGCAGACGACGAAGATTCAAAAACGCTATATCATCGCGATCGAGGAAGGTGATTACAAAAATCTCCCTGGCTCGTTCTATGCACGGGCGTTCATCAAAACGTACGCAGAATCGTTAGGTCTTGATGTCGATGAACTGTACGAGACGTATGCGAAAGACTTGCCGAAAATCGAGCCGCAGCCGACCGTTCAATTGTCGCGAAAACAAACCTACTCGAAAGCCTCGGAAACGTCGAGCCGTGTCTCGCGTTGGGTACCGAAAGTCATGCTTGTGCTCGTCGCTTTCCTCTTGATGACGGCCGTCTATTACGTCGTCCGGAACCTTGATTTTGGGGATCAAAACGCGTCGCCGGCCGAGCCATCGAACTCGGGTGTGACGATTGATCAAAACAAGGACGTCCCGAAAGAGGAGCCTGTCGAAGAAGAGCCTGTCGAGGAAGAACCAGCTGAAGAAGAGACAGCTGAAGAGACGGGGCCGATCGCGGTCGCGACGACGAGCGGAGCAGATCTCACATATGAGATTGCAACAGCTGATAAATTGACGACGGAGATTCATGTAAAAGAGTCGCCGGCAACGTATGTCGGCGTCCGAGATACTTCCCTTGAGGGCCCGTTCCTCGCGCCGGAATATCCGAACCAATCGAAGCAGAATCCGATTGTCATCGAGGACGCAGAGACGGATACGCTCCGCATCCGCATCGGTTTGATTGGTGGGGTCGAGAAAATTGTTGTCAATGGCCGCGAGCTGGAACTTGCTGACTCGCCGGTCACACAAAATATATTTGTAAAGAGAGTCGACGCAGAATAAGTTGACTCTCCTTCTAGAGGAGGAGTTCTCGATGAACCTACCTAACCGCTTGACGATGTTGCGGGTGTTACTGATTCCCGTGTTCGTCGTCTTGCTCGCCGTAGATTTTGATTGGGGAGACATCGCTTTCCTCGGGGCGGACGTTCCGCTCCATCAATTCATCGCCGGCGTCGTATTCACGATCGCCGCTATCACTGACTGGCTGGATGGACATCTCGCCCGTAAGCACAACTTGGTCACCAACTTCGGGAAGTTCATGGATCCGCTCGCTGACAAACTACTTGTCACGGCAGCGCTCGTCCTGCTCGTCGAGATGGATCTCGTCGCGGCGTGGGTCGTCGTTGTCATCCTATCGCGTGAATTTGCTGTGACGGGACTTCGTCTCGTGGCGGCCGATGAAGGAATCGTCGTCGCGGCTGGGAAGTCGGGCAAAGCGAAGACATGGGTCCAACTCTTTGCCATCATCTTCTTGTTATTCGGCAACCCGATTTTCAGCTATATCGGTATCCCGTTCGGCGAATGGGCGATGTGGCTCGCGCTCGTCTTGACGATTTACTCAGGGGCCGAATATTTCGCACAAAACTACAAGATCATTGTAAAGTCGATGTAACCGTCGGCACAGACGAGTTGTTCAGCTTGGCCGAACAGCTCGTTTTTTATTGGGGAGGAATTTGGATGAAACGGACCGAAATCATTGCGGTAGGCTCTGAACTGCTCTTAGGGGAAATCACGAACACGAACGCCCGTTATTTGTCAGAACAGCTGTCGAAATACGGTTTGTCCGTCCTGTATCATGTAGTCGTCGGGGATAACGGGGAGCGATTGAGAGCGACGTTCGAACAAGCACAGGCGCGGAGCGAGCTCGTCATCGTCACGGGCGGGCTCGGCCCGACGGCAGACGATATCACGAAGACGACGCTCGCCGATGTCCTTGGACGCCCGCTCGTGCGCGATCAAGCGGCGCTCGAGACGATCACTCGCTTCGTCGCATCGCGAGGCAGGACGATGAACGAAGGCGACGCGCGGCAAGCCGATGTCTTGACCGGGGCGGAGGTGCTCGATAACCCGGTCGGTCTCGCGCCCGGGATGTGGATCGAGGATGAACCGACATGGCTGTTGTTACCGGGTGTCCCGTGGGAGATGAAGGCGATCGTCGACGCTACGTTCCCTGAAAAATTCGGTGGAATGACCATCGTCTCTGAATCACTGCGCTTTTATGAAATCGGCGAGTCGGCGCTCGACGCGGCGGTCTCCGATTTGATGAGCGGATCGAACCCGACGGTCGCTCCGTACGCCGAGTCGGGCGAGGCACGACTGCGCATCAGCGCCCGGGCGGATACGGAAGCCGTGGCACGACAGATGATCCATCGGGTCAAACAGGATATTTTGGCACGAGTTGGCCGTTATTACTTCGGATCGGACGACGATACGCTCGCCGCACGTCTGATTCACGAACTGCAAGCGCAGAAGGCGACGTTGTCGATTGCCGAGTCGCTCACCGGTGGTCAAGCCCAAGCGATGGTGACGGCCGTGCCGGGGGCGTCCTCGGTGTTCAAGGGCGGTGTCGTCACCTATTCTGACGAGCTAAAAAATAGGTTTTTAGGGGTATCCCTTGATACAATTGAGTCACACTCGGTCGTCTCAAAAGAAGTCGCCTTTGAAATGATCCTCGGTCTGACCCGTCAGACCGGAACGGATTATGGGCTGGCGTTTACCGGCGAGGCCGGGCCGACGTCAAGTTCGGGTCAGCCGGTCGGGAAAGTGTTCATCGGCATCCGATCGCCGGCGGGGATTGACGTGATCGAACGCGATTACCCACATCAAGAGCGGCATGTCATTCAAGCACGTGCTACGAAAGACGGCATATGGGCGCTCCTGCAACAAATGAAAAAAGGCGAATAAACGTTCGCAAAAAACTTGTGTATCGTCTTCGCTTCGCTTATAATGAAAGTATCAATCAAAGGAGGCTCATTAATCTATGAGTGATCGTAAACAAGCGTTAGAAATGGCATTACGCCAAATTGAGAAACAATTCGGTAAAGGCTCAATCATGCGCCTCGGTGAAAATACAGATCAGCAAGTTTCGGTGACCCCGTCCGGCTCAATCGCCCTCGACATCGCGCTCGGTGCCGGTGGATATCCACGTGGTCGTGTCATCGAAGTGTACGGACCTGAATCGTCAGGTAAGACGACGGTGGCGCTTCACGCCATCGCTGAAGTCCAAAAACGTGGCGGTCAAGCTGCCTTCGTCGACGCCGAGCACGCGCTCGACCCGAAATACGCACAAAACTTGGGCGTCAATATCGATGAGTTGCTCTTATCACAACCAGATACAGGGGAACAAGCCCTTGAGATCGCAGAAGCACTCGTCCGCTCTGGTGCGGTCGATATTCTCGTCGTCGACTCGGTTGCGGCACTCGTTCCGAAAGCCGAGATTGAAGGGGAGATGGGCGACTCGCACGTCGGTCTTCAAGCCCGCCTGATGAGCCAAGCGCTCCGTAAATTGTCTGGTGCGACGAACAAGTCGAAGACAATCGTTATCTTCATCAACCAAATCCGTGAGAAAATCGGAATCATGTTCGGGAACCCGGAAACGACTCCTGGTGGTCGTGCCCTCAAGTTCTATTCTTCGGTTCGTCTCGAAGTCCGTCGTGCGGAAACGCTCAAACAAGGACAAGACATGGTTGGAAACCGGACGAAAATCAAAGTCGTCAAAAACAAGATTGCGCCACCGTTCAAGACAGCGGAAGTCGATATCATGTACGGCGAAGGGATCTCACGTGAAGGGGAGCTCATCGACATCGGGGCCGACCTCGACATCGTTCAAAAGAGTGGTGCGTGGTACTCGTACAACGAAGAACGTCTCGGTCAAGGCCGCGAGAACGCGAAGCAGTACATGAAAGAGAACCCGTCGGTAGCCGCTTCGGTCGAAGAACGGATCCGCGACCATTACGGCCTCAACGGTGAAAAGACAATCACGGTCGAAGCTGACAATGATGACGTCCTCTCGCTTTTAGACGAAGAGTAAGTAACATTTCTCGCCTGACACGGTTCAGGCGAGATTTTTTTAGTATAATTTTTTTCGTGAATTGGTAGTTCTATCCTGTCCGTGCATTGCATTCTAACAGGTAAATAAGTACAATGAAGCTATACGCGGGCTCGCTCGCGTTTACATTCATGAAAAAATAAAATAACCTTGCGAAAGGGAGGTGAACATGATGGAATGGCTATTAGAGCTTATTCTGATCCTCCTTTTGCCGATAGCTTTTGTTGCAGGTTTTTTTGTGCGTAAATCGATCGCCGAAGCGAAGATTCAAGGTGCCGAGACGGAAGCGACCAAGATTGTAGAGCAAGCGCGACAACAATCGGAAGCGATGCAAAAAGAAGCACGGCTTGAAGTAAAAGAAGAGATGATTCAACTTCGCAATGAGACCGAACAAGAATTGCGCGAACGACGTGAAGAGCAGAAAGTGAAAGAAAATCGTTTCGTCCAAAAAGAAGAGCTTCTCGACCGGAAAGCAGACATGCTCGAACGGAAAGAAGATGCTTTGGATGAACGTGAGGCTGCCCTCGCGAAACGGAAGCGTGAAGCGGAAACGCTCGAAAGCAAAGTGGAGGAATTATATGAGGAGGCGCGCCAAGAACTTGTACGTGTGGCAGCCTTGTCGAAAGAAGAAGCACGGACCATCATCATGGACGAAGCGAAGCAGGAAGCGCTTCACGATGCTGCTCTCCTTCAAAAAGAAATCGAGCAAAAAGCAAAATTAGAAGCTGATAAAAAAGCGAAACACCTCTTGTCTCTCACGATGCAACGGTACGCGGCCGAACACGTCGCCGAGACGACTGTATCTGTCGTCAATTTACCGAGTGATGAGATGAAAGGTCGTATTATCGGACGTGAAGGACGTAACATCCGCACGCTCGAGACACTTACTGGAATCGATTTGATCATCGATGACACGCCGGAAGCGGTCATCCTATCTGGATTCGACCCGGTCCGTCGTGAAATCGCCAAGATGACGCTCGAGAAACTCGTTCAAGACGGTCGGATTCATCCGGCCCGAATCGAAGAGATGGTCGAAAAATCGCGTCGTGAAGTCGATGAGCGCATCCGTGAATACGGGGAAGAAGCGACATTCTCAGCCGGCATCCACGGTGTCCATCCGGACCTCGTCAAGACGCTCGGTCGCATGCGCTACCGGACGAGTTACGGTCAAAACGTGCTCGCCCATTCGGTCGAAGTGGCCCATCTCGCCGGCATGATGGCCGCCGAGCTCGGGGAAGACGTCACGCTCGCCAAGCGAGCGGGTCTCCTCCACGATATCGGGAAAGCCATCGACCATGAAGTCGAAGGTAGCCACGTCGAGATCGGTGTCGAGCTTGCCACGAAGTACAAAGAGCATCCGGTCGTCATCAACTCGATTGCCTCTCACCACGGGGACGTCGAAGCGACGTCGACGATCGCGGTTCTCGTCGCAGCGGCTGACGCCTTGTCAGCAGCGCGTCCGGGAGCCCGTCAAGAGACGCTCGAAAGCTATATTCGACGCCTTGAGCGCCTCGAAGCGATTTGTGAGTCGTTCGAAGGAGTCGAGAAATCATATGCCATCCAAGCGGGACGTGAAGTCCGGATTATCGTCCGCCCAGACGTCGTCGATGACGTCGTGGCGAACAAGATGGCCCGTGACATCTGTAAACGGATCGAAGATGAGCTTGATTATCCAGGCCAAATTAAAGTGACGGTCATTCGCGAAACGCGTGCTGTCGATTATGCGAAGTAACAAGAGCGGAGACATTCTCCGCTTTTTCTATTGTGGGAGGACAAAACTATGAAAATCTTATTTATCGGCGATGTGGTCGGGAAGCCAGGTCGCGACATCTTGAGCGCCCAAATCGGACGGCTGAAGAGCAAATACAGCCCGACGTTCATGCTCGTCAACGGTGAAAACGCAGCCAACGGGCGCGGTATCACAAAAAAAATCTATCAACAATTTCTTGAGCTTGGATTCCATGGCGTGACAATGGGGAATCATACTTGGGATAACCGTGACATCTTTGATTGGATCGATGATGCCGACCGCATCGTCCGCCCGGCCAACTACCCTGCCGGCACGCCGGGTGTCGGGATGATGGTGTTGAAACAAGGCGGCAAGAAGCTCGCGGTCATCAATGTGATGGGGACTGTGTTCCTGCCGTCGCTCGACTGTCCGTTCCGCACGGTCGATGCACTCGTCGAAGACATTCGCGGCGAGGTCGACGCGATTTTTGTCGACATGCACGCCGAGGCGACGAGCGAGAAGATTGCGATGGGGTATCATCTCGACGGACGCGTCCAGGCTGTCGTCGGAACCCATACGCACGTCCAGACGGCGGACAACCGAATTCTGAATAACGGCACGGCTTACATCACCGACGTCGGGATGACGGGTCCGCTTGACGGTGTGCTCGGCATGGATGCCGAGGTCGTTTTGAGAAAATTCATGACACAACTCCCGGTCCGGTTTGAAGTTGCCGAGGGACGGGAACAATTAAATGGAGTTTTAATCACAATCGATGACCAATCGAAACGAGCCACAAAAATCGAACGCATACACCTAGATGATCAAACCGTATGGTTTGATTGAACAACCTACCCGAGGGGGAAACAAGAATGGACGTACTCAAAGTTTCGGCAAAATCGAATCCTAACTCCGTGGCGGGTGCACTCGCTGGCGTACTTCGTGAAAAAGGAACGTGTGAGATTCAAGCAATCGGCGCCGGTGCGCTCAATCAATCCATCAAGGCGGTCGCGATTGCGCGTGGTTTCGTCGCGCCGAGCGGGCTGGATTTGATTTGCATTCCGGCGTTCACTGATATTATGATTGACGGAGAAGAACGAACGGCAATCAAGCTCATCATCGAACCACGATGAGCTTGCGCTCGGGACATAGGTCCTATTCTTGTAAGAGAAGCCATCGGCGCGGATGGCTTCTCTTTTTTGTCTGAAAATATGACGTTCTATCTTCTCAGGTTCGTCATTTTATGACAAGATGAAAGAGAACGTGAAGTTCGATCAAGAGATGAAGAGGGGGACGTTTTCAATGGAACAGCTCGTGTCTATGACAGAGAAGGAAGCAACGACACCTGTGATGAAAGCGATTCAAAAACATACGGCCGGATTCGGGGCGGAGTTGGTTGAAGTGCCAATTCCAACACCAGGCGCTGGACAAGTGTTAATCAAAGTGAAGGCGACATCGATTTGCGGGACCGATGTCCACATTTATGAGTGGGACGACTGGGCGAAGAGCCGGGTCAAACCGCCATACGTGTTCGGTCACGAGTTCGCGGGGGAAGTCGTGGCGCTCGGGGAAGGGACGAAACGCATCCAAGTCGGACAAACGGTATCGGCCGAGACGCATATCGTCTGTCATCAGTGCAAGCAGTGTCTACGCGGACAGTATCATATCTGCAAGAACACAAAAATCATCGGCGTCGACACGCAAGGCTGTTTCGCCGAGTACGTCGTCATGCCGGAGGAGAACTTGTGGGTCAACCCTGAGTCGATGCCATCGAAGCTCGCCTCGATTCAAGAACCGCTCGGTAACGCCGTCCATACGGTGCTCGCGAGTGACGTGTCGGCCAAGTCAGTCGCCATCGTCGGTTGTGGACCGATCGGTCTCATGGCCGTCGGTGTCGCCAAGGCGGCCGGTGCGAGTCGTGTCTATGCGATCGACGTCAACCCGTATCGGTTGAAGCTCGCTGCGGAGATGGGGGCGGACGTCGTCATCAATAGCATGGACGAAAATCCGCTCGCGTTGATTATGGATCAGACGGACGGGGACGGCATCGACGTCGTCTGTGAGATGAGCGGGCATCCGGTCGCCATCGACCAGGCGTTCAAGATGGTCACGGCTGGCGGGGACGTCAATGTGTTGTCACTCCCGGCCAAACCAGTCGCCATCGACTTGACGCGCGACGTCGTCTTCAAAGGGGTACGCGTCCAAGGCATCACCGGTCGTAAGATGTATGAGACATGGGGCCAAGTGTCGACGTTACTCGCGACAGGTCAGCTGAACGTTGAACCGATTATCACGCACGTGTTCAAGCTCGAGGAGTTCGAGCAAGGTTTTGAGCTCATGCGGGCCGGGAAATGTGGAAAGGTCGTCTTAATACCATAAACAGGGGGAATCAATATGGCATTTGAACATATTACAGAAGCAATCAATGAAATGAAACAAGCGGGCACGTTCCGCTCACTCGTACCGCTCGAGTCGGCGCAAGCGAACGAGGTCACGATCGACGGCAAGTCGCTCGTCCAGCTCTCATCGAACAACTATCTCGGACTTGCCAACCATCCGCGCTTGAAACAAGCGGCGATTGAAGCGGTCGAACAGTACGGGGCCGGCACAGGCTCGGTCCGAACGATCGCCGGGACGTTCGAGATGCATGAGGCGTTCGAACGCGAGCTCGCCGAATTCAAACATACGGAAGCGGCGCTCGTGTTCCAATCGGGCTTCGCGACAAACCTCGGCGTCTTGTCGGCCCTCCTTGGCCCAGAAGACGTCGTCATCAGTGACGCACTCAACCACGCCTCGATCATCGACGGCATCCGGTTGACGAAAGCGGCCCGCCGCATCTATAAGCACGTCGACCTCGCCGATTTAGAGGCGGCGTTGAAAGAGACGCAAGACTACCGGACGCGCCTGATCGTCACGGACGGCGTCTTCTCGATGGACGGCAATATCGCGCCGCTCCCAGAAATCGTCGAGCTCGCCGAGAAGTATGACGCGGCCGTCATGGTCGATGATGCGCACGCCTCGGGCGTGCTCGGGCAGAACGGTCGCGGCACGGTCAACCACTTCGGGCTCGACGGACGGGTCGCGCTTCAAGTCGGGACGCTCTCGAAAGCAATCGGTGTCCTCGGCGGCTACGTCGCCTGCTCGAACGATATCCGTGACTTCTTGATTCAAAAAGGACGTCCGTTCTTGTTCTCGACGTCACATCCGCCAGCGGTCGTCGCGGCGAATCGTGAGGCGATCCGTGTCATGAAGGAAGAAGAAGAATTGTTCGATAAACTTTGGGCGAACACCGAGTTCTTCAAGACAGGACTGCGTGACCTCGGCTTCGATATCGGGCATGCGACGACGCCGATCACGCCGGTCATGCTCGGGGAAGAGACGCTAGCGCACACATTCTCGGATAAGTTGAAAGACCATGGCGTGTTCGCACAGAGCATCGCTTTCCCGACGGTCGAGAAAGGCAAGGCCCGGATTCGGACGATCGTGACGGCGGAACATACCCGTGACGACCTCGAACGTGCGCTCGCTGCCTTCAAGGCGGTCGCGGAAGAACTGAACGTCACGCTTCACGCGTGAGTTTGAAACTGCAGACAAAAGCGTCTGCAGTTTTTTTGTTGAAACAGGTGTTTGATTGTTCTCAATCTATCAGTCAATCGTGTCAGCCGAATCGACCGAGGAGTGGCGATGACAGTTTTGAACAAGGTAGACCGTTTAGGCTTGAAAAATTTGGTAGACATTTAAAAGGAGAGACTCTAAAATTTGAAAAGGGATAATTTAAAAGTTATTTTTATTTCAAATACCGAATAAAAATTTAAACGTTTGGAGAAATGTAAGGATGATTGATTATATTTTAATCGCAAGCATGAGTATATTTGTTTCGACATTGGGCATTTATCTATTAATTAAACCGGGAAAAGCAATCTCGGATCATTCTGGGAACACAGATAGCATCATCGCTACGATTGTGATTCATGTTGTACTTGTATTCATGACGACAAAACATCTCGGCGCAATCTTGCTACTCGCCGGCATCGGGCTAGGCGTTGTCATGTACGTCGGATTATATGACACATTGCTCCCACACATACAAGCGATGAGGATGCGATGATGGGCCAACTTTCAAATTTAGTAGTTGGATCGTTCATGACAGCAGAAGAGTTTTCTGTCCTGACGATTTCTCCAGCTTTTATCATTCAGGTTATTTTTGCAATTGGAACTTTGCTCGTTGTGTTTTATCTCGATGTGGAGTCATGGAAAGAGTTTTTTACGTTTTTAGTGATGACGATTGTCGCTTCGTTCTTTGTTTCGCTCTATGCCATGGCGTGGTACGTACGCATCAAATATGATACATCACCAGATTTCACGGCATCGTTTGGTATCGATTCATTTCCTGGATGGGGAGCATTCCTCAGACAAATGGTGCATGGTTCAAACGTCACACAGAATGCGTTGCTTCATGCTATTTTTTTGTTCTGGATGCGTAAAGACAATGCCTGGTATATGTGGTTGCTAAAAGGACCCTCGCTCTTTTTCGTAAGCCTCTTCTTTATCAAATACATTCCGGTCGTCTTCCAATGGCTCTTCACGTAAAAAAGCAAGGCACTTGGCCTTGCTCAAATCTTTAACATCCCGCGGAATCCACGGGCCGCGTAATACGAATCGGCGCCGTTGTGATAAACAAAGGTTTGGTTATAGCGGCGGTCGCAGAACAATGCGCCGCCTTTTTGACGAATCGTCTCTGGCGTTATAATCCAGCTCGACGTCTTTAAGTCGAACGTGCCGAGCGTCTGTAAATGACGATACGTCGTTTCGTCGAGTAGCTCGATGCCGATCTCTTCAGCCAACGCGACGGCACTCCCGTCCGGCTTATTCTTCTTTCGCGCTGCTAACGCCTGTTCATCGTAACAAAGGCTCCGTCGTCCGCTCGGGCTTTCTGGTGAGCAGTCGCAAAAAGCGAGGTCACCGTCTGGAAATTGAATCACATCAGGTTCGCCACCGGTTCGCTCCATCTCGGCAAGCACAGAGAGTTTCCGCTCGTCAGCTTGGAGACGCGTCATTACGTCAGGCCAAGCGGTATCGGCATGTCGTTCCGGATGGGCGATAAAGCGCGCTTCAAGAGTGTTCAATAATTCGGTTGTTTCTTCGTGTGAAAGGATGGACATCATTTATCACTCCATTCCAAGGTTTCTTTCAGTATACGACATCACTTGTGATCGATTCAGCATACCGTTCATGGAAAGGGGAATACATTTTGAATTTCGATGCATTAGATGTTCAGCATCTACACGCGCAAACGTTTCAAACGATTGATTTGTTTCAACTCAGTACAATCTGGTCACAAACCTTGGTTCATGATGCTTACCGAGTGATAGACTTTTCAGAGCTGGACTTACATGTAACGAAGCCAGAATTGCTTCAGCTTCGATGGATCGATTTGACATTACCGTTCGGCATCTATTCGAATGAACAGCTAGTGTTTTGGTATGACCCGTATCATCGTAAATTATATACAGAAAAAGTTGTGTCCGTTGAGCTAGTGGGACATGATGTTTCTTTTCTCGATTTTATATTGACGCATAGCCAGCCGTTTCATGATCCGGATTCGTATTCTCTGAAAATGGAAGATGCCTATGGTTTGTCATTAGACAGTGAATGGAGAGAGTTCAGTTTACCGAAAGTGAAGCGCCCTGCGGCATTCATTGCGGACTTATTAATCACACTCGGTGTTACGTCATTCCAAGTCGTCCTACCCAAGAATAAATTTTTATCAGATCTTGAGTCATGGGCGAAGCGGATGAGAAGCGGTTATACAGTTGAATCTAGAGGGAAATGGGTGTGGTCGAAGACGTATAAGGTGAGCTATGATGTCTCTAAACAACCGCAACAAGTGATTTATCAACTTGTGTCAATTCTGGAACACTATGAAGAGTGGGAAGGTGTTCGATTCCTAATCCCGAACGAGACCGGAACCGTCTCATTGTTCTTCGGAGGTGATTTGACAGAAGGATATGGGTTCGGAATATTTCAATATGAACATCCTGGAGAGGTGATTTCCAATGAGATTTGAAGATTTGTTCCTGTATGACGGGATGATGCGCGTGTTTGCTTTTGATTATGACATCGGACTCAAAACTCTGACGTTTCAGCTGCAACTTCTCGACCACCGCAAGAAACAGAACACCTCGTTCCGCAAGTGGATCGAGGCGAATGGGATTCATCCGCAAAGCGAAATGGTGAACGTGAAGCTTTGCTTCGAAGACGTCATCTACATAGAAATCATCGATGAATCGTATGCCGATGGGGTGGTGATGACGCCTCACGACCAATGGGAAGGAAATCAAATCGTTCGTTACACAAGGTCAGGCTATCTCGAGCAACTCCAAAAAACACGTTTCCAATTGTGGGAAGACATCAAACCGGACGTCGTTACATTTTGCCACTATCGGATTTATGGTTTGGATACGGTCCTCGAGATCATCACGATGTCGAATCCGACTGTCGAGGCGGCGATCGGGTTGAAATGCATCCGTCGCGGGAGCCCGACCATCTATTTTGGCGGGAATCATTACTACGAGCAATCGTAAGAAGTACGTATCATAGCAAACAAACGCCTTCTCACATCGAGAAGGCGCCTTCTAATTATGCAGATTGAATCAAATTTTCTGTCTGATCGATTTGTCGACCGAGCCAGACGAGCGGAACGGTCAAACCTGCGCCGATCAAATAGACGACCGTAATCGGCAATCCGTCCGCGAGCATTCCGAACGTCAGGCTGCCGATACTGAAGGCGAAGGTGTAGGCCGTCTGTTGGACGCTATATACGTAAGGAAGTTGCGAGGGTGGTGTCGTTCCTTGGAGCACCGTGTTCGTCTGGATGATGCGGAGCTGGGTGGCGTATCCCTGAACCGCGAGCGCGATGAGCGCGAACGCGATATGAGATGTCATGCCGAACAATAGGGCCGCACCGACAGACAAGATGGAGCTGACGGCGAACGAGCTGTTGCGCTTTGCGCGATACAGGTAAGCGCTGGCCAGAATCATGCTGACCAAGAAGCTCGCGTTCATTGTGCCCCACCAGCCGGTATCGATGTGGAGGTGGCGTTCCAGATAGACGAGCAGGAGCGCCGAGATCCAGAGCGTACTGACAAACGACTCGAACGTGACGAACACCGTGATTAACCTGGCGAAAGGAGCCGTGCGCACGAAGGCGAGGCTGTCCTTAAGCGATATGTCTGATTCGCCATCTTCTACCGTCACGTCGCGCTCGAGGGAACGGACGAATTGATACGTGACGAGCGTCGAGAGCATGAATAACATCAACGTTACGGTCAAGGCAATCGCGCTTGAGAAAGAAGCGACGACTATCGTGCCGAGCGGCCACATCGCCAACTGGATGAACTGGTTCGACCCTTGGACGAGACTGTTCGCTTGTTGGCGATTCGTCGTCAACCGTGGGATGAACGACGCCTGGACCGGTCGGGCGAATCCGTCCAAGAAGGCGATGAGCACGACGAGTCCGAGGACGAGAATCGACTCCGACCAGATGACGCCCCCGAGCAAGACTGTTTTCAACAGTTGTGTGACAAGCAACGTCTGACCAAGCGTGAACCGAGCTAGGACGCGGGCGAAGAACAAACCGCTCACGGTCATGCCGATCGTTACGGCAATCGGGAAACTGGCCGCTGCGAGGGCAGAACCGGTCTGTTGATAGAACAAAGCGATCAAGGCGACGATATAGAGCACGTCGCCGATATTGGCCAGCCATTGACTGACCAACAGCAGATAAAACGACTTCATCATGACTCTCCTCCAGAACTATTCAATTTTGGGTGGATGACATGATGTCGAATTACATACTTTCACCGCTTTCAAATTATTTACAAATAGTTTACGATAAAATGATGAAGAGCACAATAATTGGAAAGTAAACGGGGGAAACGACATGTTACGCTATGACATCAACGACCAGCTTCAACTACGAATGTTCACCATCAATGACGCGGAGGCGTTGTTCCAGTTGACGATGGCGTCGAAGCCGTATTTGCGGGAGTGGCTCGGTTGGCTCGATTACACTGAGACGGTCGACGATTCGCGAAAAAATATCGAAGGGCGGATTAAAGGGTTGATGGAGACCGGCGGCTATCCGAAATCGTTCGCGATTGTGTATCAGGGCGAGCTCGCTGGGACGATTGGTTTCAACGACATCGACCGGGGCATCAAGTGCGGCACGGTCGGCTATTGGCTCGGCCAAGACTTTCAAGGCAAGGGCATCATGAGCCAAGCACTCGAGACGGTCATCGACTACGGGTTCCGTGACTTGAAACTTGATAAAATCGAGATTCGGGTCGCGACTGGAAATGTGAAGAGTCGGGCCTTGCCGGAACGGTTCGGTTTTCTCGAAGAAGGGGTGCTCCGGAACGCGGAGTGGCTCTATGACCGTTATGTCGACCATGTCGTGTACGGCTTGTTGCGAGATGAGTGGGCCCACTGACTAAAGCGTTCTGAAATGATGACCAAGCAGTTGGTCGACCATATAGAAGACGAGGGCACTCGATACTCCGAGTAACGATGCGAAATTAAAGAAGCCTGTCTCGAAGATGGATAGGTCGAATAACAGTCCATATGGAATCACGAACAACCAACCAGCTATAAGGTGAAACACCAAAGACGTCATCCGTTTTGAACGGAATGGCGTCTTTTGGCTGTTATACTCAGAAATTAGAGACATGAACGTCCCGTAGGTGAACACTATCGGAATGGCATAAAGCAAATAGATCGCCACACTTGGCCCATACGACAACTCGAGGGCATCGGGAAATAGGAATGGCAACACGAAAGGGATGATGAATAAACTGATGAGGGCGGACTGGATTTTCTGATAAAACATGGGACACCCACCTTTCTGATCATCAAGTAGAAAAGCCGTCACCTTCAAAGATGACGACTGGTTACGGGGTAACTCCCCCTGATTCATAGAGCGTCGCGCCGAACTCCGCATACGCCTGCTCATAGCGCCGGAGCGATGACTCTTTATGCATACACGTCACGTTCATCCGCTCGAGTGACGTCATGTCGGTCGCATACGTCTTCAAGACGTGGGCGTTCCGGAGCATCGACGGTGTGACCGAGCGGGTGAGACCGCTCCGTTCGTTCAATTGGCGCATCATCTTCGTGATCATGACAATCGTCAATTGTTTCGGCTGGTTTTTCGCATACACCCAGCGGAACGTCATCCGCGAGAAGTCGAACGAGACGAAGACGGGATCGTCCGAATACCAACGCGGACGGACGGGCGTCGGGATGTCGGCCAAATAGTTCATGAGAAGCGTCTGGTCTTCTTGACTGAGCTTTAATGAGAAGCGGTTGCCGAGCCGGTCATAGACGTCGAACTCTTGGCTCGCGAGATGCAGGTCATTCATCCGGAGACGGATGATGTGGTGGACCCGGAGTCCATATTTATAGAAAAGCGTCACGATCAGTTCGTTCCGGTTGACGAGGTATGGGTGCGCCTGGAGTTGATTCTCACTCAAACCGCTTGTCGAACGGATCGTCCGGACGAGCTTATTGAACTCAGCAGGCAAGGCGATCTGGTCGACGGTAAGCGTGTGGGCCGGTTGCGCATAGGCGAGCATCTTCTTCCGGAGCGGGTTCATAAAGACGGTCAGGCTATTGATGACGGTGACGATCCGGGCGACCGTCGCCTGTTGGTATTGCTTCTCCTCGATGAGGAAGTCGTTGACGAACGTCTTCCACGATTCGAGCGGGACGGCGAGCCACGCCTCCGGGGCATCGAGCTCGACGTTATGGTCATGAAAGTACTTGTGCACATCGATCAAATCGTACCGATAGCGTTTCAGCGTCGACGGTTGGCGGCCGCTCGCGCCGAGATGGAACAAGTACGCCTCGATATATTCAGGCAATGGATACTCTTTTCTACGTTTCGTCATGGACGTTCCTCCTTCTCTCCATATCGTACCACAAACGGACGTTCTCCATTCGTCGTTTCGTGGTAAGATGGAGGATGAGACTTATAGGAATGAGGGATTTTTATGCAACGAGAGAAAGTCATTATCGTCGGATGTCAATTACCGACCGTCGACGATTGGACATATGAACAATCGATGGGGGAACTCGTCGAATTGGTCGATACGGCACGAGGTGAGGTCGTCGCCCGTCTCGATCAGAAACGGCAACAAGTCGACCGCCGCACGTTCATCGGAAAAGGGAAGGTCGAGGAGCTCGCGGTGCTCATCGAACATTTCGAGCCGGATATCGTCATCTTCAACGCCGAGCTGTCGCCAGCCCAGTCGAAGAACATTCGCATCTCGCTGAACGATCCGGACGAGATGAAACTGATTGACCGGACGCAATTGATTCTAGATATCTTTGCCGGCCGGGCCCAATCGAAAGAAGGGAAGCTCCAAGTCGAGCTCGCCCAGATGAACTACCTGCTCCCGCGATTAATCGGGCAAGGCACGCAACTATCACGTCTCGGTGGCGGAATCGGGACACGAGGACCGGGTGAGACGAAACTTGAGTCCGACCGCCGACACATCAAGCGCCGCATCGACGAAATCACGAAACAGCTCGAAGGGACGGTCGCCCACCGTGACCGTTACCGTGAACGCCGGAAAGAGAACCGCGTGTTCCAAGTTGCCCTTGTCGGGTACACGAACGCCGGGAAGTCGACGATTTTTAACCGCTTGACGGACGCCGATACGTACGAACAGGACGAACTGTTCGCGACGCTTGATCCGCTCACCCGTGAACTCGAACTGCCGCGTGGCGGCAAGGTACTCATCACCGATACGGTCGGTTTCATCCGGGACTTGCCGACGAAACTCGTCGCTGCGTTCCGCTCGACACTTGAAGAAGTCGTCGGGGCCGACCTCGTGCTTCATATCATCGATGCGTCGAACCCGCACTACTTGAACCAAATCGACACGACCAACTCAGTCTTGACGGAGCTTGGGGCGAGTGAGGTGCCGCAACTCGAGGTATACAATAAGAAAGACCGTTTGACGGAAGACTTCATCGGTGGACCGCTTCTTATGTCGGCGCTCGACCCGGCTGACGTCGATGGGCTCATCGGCTCAATCGAGGATAAAATCTGCGACATCTTGACGCGGGTCCACGTCGTCTTGCCAGTTCGTTCGTTCGAGCATTACCATCCGGCGAAAGAGTCGATGTACCGGCTCGAGGAGAATTTCCTCGATGACGGTTCGGTCGAACTCGTTGGTTATATGAGAGAAGACACGCGTCTATATGCGACGCTGAAACAATTTGAGGTGTGAAACAATGATGTGGCAAGAAAAGATTGCGTATTATGATGAATTGGCCCCGTTCGTAAAACAAGCGGAAGAACGGGTAAAACCCTATTTTGAAGAGATCGAGGAGACGGCGGAATTCAATCAGTTCCGCGTCCTCGAATCGTTCAAGAAGCACAAAGTGTCGGACTTTCATTTCAATCCGACGACGGGGTACGGCTATGACGATATCGGGCGCGACACGCTCGAATCGATTTATGCCGACGTGTTCGGCACCGACCTCGCACTCTGTCGCCCGCAAATCATCTCCGGGACGCACGCCATCGGGATCGCCTTGTTCGGTGTGTTGTTGCCTGGGGATGAACTGCTCTACATTACCGGCAAGCCGTACGATACACTTGAAGAAATCGTCGGGATTCGCGGAGACGGCCGTGGCTCGCTCAAAGAACTCGGAGTCGGCTACGACACGATCGAGTTGAAAGAGGACCGAATCGACGTCGAAACCGTCATCGGACGGATTCGCCCCGAGACGAAGCTCGTCGGCATCCAGCGCTCGAAAGGTTACGCCAACCGTCGCAGCATCCCGGTCCAAGAGATTGGAGAGGCGATTACGAAAATCAAAGCGGCGCATCCGCACGTCTTCATCTTCGTCGACAACTGCTATGGCGAATTCGTCGAGACGATTGAACCGACCCATGTCGGGGCCGACCTCATGGCCGGCTCGCTCATCAAGAACCCGGGTGGTGGTTTGGCGAAGACGGGCGGCTATATCGCTGGAACGAAAGAACTCGTCGAACGTTGCTCGTTCCGGATGACGACGCCAGGCATCGGAAGCGAGGCCGGTCCGTCGCTCTATTCGCTCCAAGAAATGTATCAAGGCTTTTATATGGCGCCGCACACGGTCGCCCAAGCGTTGAAGGGGGCACACTTGACGGCGAGCCTACTCGGATTGCTCGGTTTTGAGACCGACCCGCATTACACGACACCCCGTACCGACTTGATTCAGTCGGTGACGTTCCGCGATCGCGACAAGATGATCGCGTTTTGCCAAAGTATCCAAATGGCGTCACCGGTCAATGCCCATGCGTTGCCGGTACCAGCCTATATGCCTGGCTACGAGGATGACGTCATTATGGCGGCTGGGACGTTTATTCAAGGGTCATCAATCGAACTGTCGGCCGATGGTCCGCTCCGTGCCCCTTACACGGCGTACGTTCAAGGCGGCTTGACATACGCCCACGTTAAGGTCGCGCTCATGCTCGCCTTGAGCCAATTGCGGACGAAAGATCTCGTCACATTTGACCGTGACAAAATCTCACAAAAGTTGTAACCGAAATGTCATGTTAACTTTCTTAACATCTATTGACAGGTAAGTTGTCATGTATTATTCTCACAGTGTGAGACAGAAAAGGAGGGGTATGAGATGGCCGATCAATTTCGTCGCTCCAACCCGTTGTTTCCGATTGGAATCGTTCAAGATTTGACACAGCTGACAGGTAGACAGATTCGGTACTATGAAGAACAGGGTCTGGTTTCGCCTAGTCGGACGGAATCGAAACGACGGCTCTATTCCTTTAATGATGTCGAACGTCTACTCGCGATCAAGGATTTCATCGACCAAGGGTTCAACTTAGCGGCAATTCGTCATATGCTCGACAACGAGGCTGCCAAAGAAGCGGAACAAACCGCAAAAGCTCCGATCAATGAAGCGCCGAAGATCTCTGAAAAAGAGTTACATCAATTATTGAAAACACAGCTTCAAGAAGCTGGCCGTTTCAATAAGACGTCGCTCATTCAAGGTGAGTTGTCACGTTTTTATCGATGACGCCAGTACATTAACCATTACACAATGTGAGAGGGGACATTTTACCATGGCCAGAAAAACGTTCACGAAAGAAGACATCAAACGGATCGCACAAGAAGAGGACGTACGCTTTATTCGTCTTCAATTCACGGACATCCTCGGTACGATTAAAAACGTCGAGGTGCCAATCAGCCAATTGGACAAAGCACTTGATAACAAGATGATGTTCGACGGCTCTTCAATCGAAGGTTTCGTACGCATCGAGGAATCAGACATGTACCTCTATCCAGACCTCAACACATGGGTTGTCTTCCCGTGGACAGATGGCAGCGGAAAAGTCGCTCGCTTGATTTGTGATATTTA
The DNA here is from genome assembly GCF_004336985.1 of Exiguobacterium sp. SL-9. Taxonomy (GTDB): domain Bacteria; phylum Bacillota; class Bacilli; order Exiguobacteriales; family Exiguobacteriaceae; genus Exiguobacterium. Next base: position 63,125 of record NZ_SJUO01000002.1, on the reverse strand, counting down.
TAATCCAGACGGTACACCGTTCAGCGGGGACCCGCGCGGTAGCTTGAAGCGTAACCTTGAGCACATGCAAAAGCTTGGCTTCACAGCGTTCAACGTCGGACCAGAGCCTGAGTTCTTCCTCTTTAAGAAAGACTTGAACGGGCAACCAACACTCGAACTCAACGACCAAGGCGGATACTTCGACTTGGCACCGGTCGATCTCGGCGAGAACTGCCGTAAAGAGATCGTCATCGAGCTCGAAAACATGGGCTTCGAAATCGAAGCGTCACACCACGAAGTCGCTCCAGGACAGCACGAAATCGACTTCAAATACGCGGATGCAGTCACAACGGCTGACAACATCCAAACGTTCAAACTCGTCGTCAAGACAATCGCGGCGAAATATGGCCTTCATGCGACGTTCATGCCGAAACCGCTCTTCGGTGTCAACGGTTCTGGGATGCATGCCAACATGTCGCTCTTCAAAGGCGACACGAACGTCTTCTACGACCCGAACGGCGAAATGGAATTGTCAGATACAGCCCGCGCCTTCACGGCAGGGATTCTCGAGCACGCTCGTGCGTTCACGGCCGTCTGTAACCCGACGGTCAACTCATACAAGCGCCTCGTACCTGGTTACGAAGCACCTTGCTATGTAGCATGGAGCGCGCGCAACCGTTCACCACTCGTTCGTGTACCTGCGGCCCGTGGCCTCTCGACGCGTATCGAAGTACGTTCGGTTGACCCAGCGGCGAACCCGTACCTCGCCTTGTCGACTCTCTTGGCATCTGGCCTTGACGGAATCGAGAAAGACATGACGGCTCCGAAGCCGATCGACAGCAACATCTACGTGATGGACAAGCCAGAGCGTGTTGCGAACGGGATTGACGATCTTCCGGCTACACTCTTCGACGCACTCGAAGTCCTTCGTGCCGACAAAGTCGTGATGGATGCTCTCGGTGACCACATCGGTGAACACTTCCTCGAGTTGAAAGAAATCGAGTGGGATATGTTCCGTACGCAAGTAACAGAGTGGGAACGCGATCAGTACATGACGCTCTACTAAGTCTCCTAAAAAGGGATATTCCCATTAAAAACTAGAGCTCTGAATGAGTCTTCGCAAGGAGTGCTCATTCAGAGCTCTTTTTGTGTCATTCATTCTCATTAATCAATATAATGAGAAGCGGTTACTCGAAATATAAGCGTAATCGAAGCGGATCGAGGGGGCTTAACAATGGCAACGCCGTTAAAAGACGTGTATGATGAGAAGTTTTTATTAGAATTTGGGCGACGGATTCAATCCGTTTACCCGTCATTTGACATACAGGCATTTGTCGCATCGATTGTAGATGAGTCATGGGAAGCGTTAGCGCTCAAAGGACGGATGCGCCGGATTTCGACAAAGCTCGGCCAGTTTTTACCTGAAGATTACGAGTCCGCTTTGGACGTATTGGTTAAAATTGCAGACGATTGTGTCGGCTTTCCATACTTATTCTTTCCCGATTTCGTCGCAGTCCATGGACAGGCTGAAGAACATTGGGAACGTTCGATGTCAGCGCTCGAACTCTTCACCCAGAAATCGTCTTCTGAATTCGCGATCCGATCTTTTCTGCTTCGTGATTCGACGCGAGTGATGGATCGCATGATGGCATGGGCCGAGCATCCGGATGAGCATGTACGAAGGTTGGCAAGTGAAGGCTGTCGCCCGCGTCTTCCGTGGGCGGAATCGTTACCGATGTTCAAAGAAGACCCGGCTCCAGTGTTGGCAGTTTTAGAGTTATTAAAACGAGACCCCTCATTATATGTAAGAAAAAGTGTCGCCAACAACCTCAACGATATCTCGAAAGATCACCCTGAAGCCGTGCTCGAAGTCTCGCGTCGATGGCAAGGCGAACATCCTCATACCGACTGGGTCATCAGACATGCGTGCCGAACGTTAATTAAATCTGCACACCCGGACGCGTTAACATTGTTTGGTTATACGCAAGAAACAGATTTAACCGTCAACGCATCGATTACGATACATCCGAATGTGATCAGCATAGGTGAGGCGTGCGAGATTCAGTATGAGATGTCGATTCGTCCAGGAGATGCCGCCTATATTCGTGTCGAATACGCCATCGATTTCATAAAAGCGAACGGGAAAGCGAGTCGTAAAGCCTTCCTGTTAGCGAATAAAATCGTCGCCGGGGGTGCGCGACTTGCAGCGAATAGAGTTCATAACTGGTCTGATTTGACGACCCGTAGGCATTATCCGGGTGAGCATCGAATCGTCTTGTTGGTAAATGGTCGCGAAGTCGCTGAGAATCACATCATGTTGCATCAACGTAATGATTGATTCATACTTTGCGATACAATATGATGCCAGCACCCAAATCTGTGTGGACAGGAGAGATGATCACGATGGAAAAAGGGACATTATTTTTTCTTTGTGGGAAGATGGGGGCAGGGAAATCAACGACATCCAAGCGAATCGAGCTCGAAAAGCATGCGGTACGGTTGTCTGAAGATGAGTGGTTACAGGCACTTTATCCTAATCAGATTCATACGTTCGAAGATTACAGACGACACGCTGAACTTCTCAAACCAATCGTAGAAACAACTGTCAAGCGCATGCTTGAAGTAGGGGTGGATGTCGTGATGGACTTCCCGGCCAACACAATCGGTCTACGTCAATGGTTTCTTGCCATGGCGACTGAGGTTGGTGCAGACCATCAATTGATTTATCTGAACCTTAGCGACAAGCAGTGTATGAGACAAATTGCTAACAGGCGGACAGAAATGCCTGAGCGAGCAGTATTTGACACAAAAGAAGTGTTCGATTATGTCACTTCATTTTTTGAAGCACCTTCTGAGTCGGAAGGAATCCGAATTGTCGAGTATGATTAATCCGTTAATATCTTCAGACGCTTAAAAAAGGGCAGCCCAGTCTACTAGACGGGTTGCCCTTTTAGGTGTATAGCATAACTATCTGTTTAAAACGCACGCTTCAGGAACGTAGACGCGTAGTCGAGCGCGGTATGTAGCGTCGTCGCGAAGACGAGTCCGAAGAAGCATGCCACTCCGTTCAGGTCGAGCCAAGAGCTGACAGCTTCCTCATACGGTGTGAGCGTGAGAACAAGCGTGAGCGGGAAGCCGAGATAGATGACCCGGATGAGATCGCTCAACAGCGGCAGATGTGAAAACAGCGATCGGTGAGGCATGAGCTTCACGTAAGGGAGCCAAAAGCCCCGGAGCGGCCCCCATCGGTAGTAGGCGTCAGACTTCAAATCGAGGTCCGGGGAGAGCCAGAACGTCCCGATGAGAGCGCCGAGCAGGAAAACCGTCGGCACATCGATGTCAATAAAAGGCGTGGCAATCGCAAGAGCACCGATTGCCACGAGATTTGTACGGGTATGTGTCTTGCCACTCGCCATTAGTGAATCGTGCGGTATACACCGATGACCTTCCCTAAAATTGACACGTTATCGAAATACATCGCTTCAAGCTCGTCGTTCTCCGGTTGGAGGCGAACTTTCGAAGCCTCTTTATAAATCCGTTTCACGGTCGCTTCGCCTTCATCGGTCATAGCGACGACAATCTCTCCATTGTCGGCCGTGTTCTGTTGACGAACGAGGACGCGGTCCCCATCCAAAATTCCTGCGTTAATCATTGAGTCTCCGGAGACCGAAAGCATGTAGACGTTGTCGGATCCGACGACGTGAGCCGGGAGCGGGAAGTGTTCTTCCACGTTCTCGATCGCTGTGATCGGCGTACCGGCTGTGACTTTCCCGATGACCGGCACATACATGACGGCATCATGGTCTTCGACGACTGACATCTCTTCATCCAAAATCTCGATGGCACGTGGCTTCGTTTTGTCACGTCGAATCAATCCACGTTTTTCAAGACGGTCCAAGTGGCCGTGGACGGTCGAGCTCGATGCGAGCCCGACAGCTTCGCCGATTTCGCGGACTGAAGGGGGATACCCTTTTGCTCGGACCTCAGCTTTTATAAAATCAAGAATCTGTTGTTGTCTTGCTGACATTTTTTTCAATGGATTTCACCTCGATTATGTCGAATAACCTGCGAACGCATCCTATTCTTTATGGATTTAGTTTAACACAAGAACACATGAGCGCACAAACATTCGTTCGTTTTTTTCTACTTGACCGAACAGAAGTTCTTGTTTTATGATGAGAACAGATAAACGAACAAACGTTCCCGAGAACGTGCATTCTTATTCCCAGGAGGTAATCATCATGAGAGATACTATTAATGGAATCATTTTAGTCGGCATGTTGGCACTTGGTATGTTCGCATTTTTTGCAGTCGGTGAGCTGCGTAACAATGAGGTCGCCGTGACCGAACAAAAAGTCGAACACAGCATTGAAGAAGAAGTCGCCTTGACCGAGGCGGAGACGCTCGAAGCGCACATTCTCGCTGAACGAGACGAGGAAGAGAACGACGAGACGACGTGGTTCGCCGCCGAATAATCTTTTCTGATTGCGAACAGCCCCTAAACCTGTGTATCGTAGAGGGCGAATGGAGAGAAAGGAAGTGACGCGATGAGGGTCGTCATTTATTGTCGCGTATCGACGAACAAGTCCACCCAAGAGACATCGCTCAGTCGTCAGGCGGACGAATTGACGCAGATGGCGAAACGTCTTGACGCCGAAATCGTTGATGTGATCAGCGAGCAAGAGAGCGGGTATGAGGTCAATCGGACTGGATTACTTGATTTGTTGGAGCACGTTTCGACGTCCCACCTCGATGCTGTGCTCGTTAGCGATGACAGTCGTCTGGGGCGGGGAAACGCGAAAATTGCCATCTTGCATACACTCATGAAGCATAACGTCCGCTTGTTGACGATGCAGTCGTCCGATGAATACGTCGTCTCTGATGCCGAGAAAATGGTGCTCGAAATCGTGAGTGTCGTCGAAGAGTATCAACGTAAGATTCATAACGCTAAAATATCGCGTGGAATGCGCCGGGCGGTCGCAAATGGCTTCAATCCGCATCGAAATATTCAGCACCACGACCAAGGTGGTCGGAGCCGAATCGAGGTCCCGATTGAGGAAATCGTCCAACTGCGCGAGCGTGGGCTCACGTTCGCTGAAATTGCGGCCACGCTTCGGGGTTTTGGTTATGAGGTATCGAAAGCGACCGTGAATCGACGCTATTTGGAGCATGTATCGGTACCAGAAACTTGATTCCTGCTCGCTGATTTTGTACAGTAGAAGAACAAATTCAGTAGAGAGGGGGCGAGCCTGATGCTAGCACCTGAACAGTTGGAGCGAATCAATTTCCTCGCCAACAAAGCGAAAACAGATGGTCTATCAACTCAAGAGATGGACGAGCAACAAGTACTACGTCAACAATATTTGCAAGCGTTCCGCCAATCATTCAAATCACAGATGATGGGAATGAAGGTCGTCGATCCGGACGGGAACGACGTGACGCCAGAAAAACTAAAAGACGAGCAGAAACGTCACCGCTCGGAATGACCATGAATGCACATCCTATTTCATATAGGGTGTGCATGTTTGTTATACGCGAACGCTGATCAGGGGGGCTTATTGATGCGTTTTCAAGCGAAAGGAAGTAAACGATTCCATTTAATGTGTTATACTAATTAATTAGTTGTGACACACGAATGAGTGTGCTAAAATATGACGGGTAGAAACTTTGTAACAACAGAGAGGATGAAATTAGTGGAAACAACTACTAAAGAACTATTAGCGATTAACTCGATTCGGACGCTCTCAATCGATGCGGTCCAAAAAGCGAACTCTGGTCACCCGGGGATGCCGATGGGTGCGGCTCCGATGGCGTTCACACTTTGGACGGATAAGATGCGTCACAACCCGAAAAATCCGAACTGGTTCAACCGTGACCGGTTCGTGCTTTCAGCGGGACACGGTTCGATGCTCTTGTACTCGCTTCTTCACTTATCTGGTTACGACCTTTCAATGGACGATCTCAAATCGTTCCGTCAAATGGATTCGAAGACGCCTGGGCATCCAGAGTATCGTCACACAGCTGGTGTCGACGCGACGACTGGACCGCTCGGACAAGGGATTGCCATGGCTGTCGGGATGGCAATGGCTGAAAAGCATTTGGAAGCGACATACAACCGCGATGAGTTTAAAGTGGTTGACCACTTCACATACGGGATTTGTGGAGACGGTGACTTGATGGAAGGCGTGTCGGCAGAAGCTGCCTCACTCGCTGGTCACTTGAAACTCGGAAAGCTCGTCGTCCTTTATGATTCAAACGACATCTCACTTGATGGTGATCTTCACAAGTCGTTCTCGGAAAGTGTCGAAGATCGTTTCAACGCCTATGGCTGGCAAGTCATTCGTGTCGAGGACGGTACGGATATCGATACAATCGCGAAAGCAATCGACGAAGCGAAAGCGGAAACGTCGAAACCAACACTTATCGAAGTTAAAACGGTGATTGGTTTCGGTTCACCGAACAAATCAGGAAAATCGGCATCGCACGGTGCACCACTCGGTGAAGCGGAAATCGAACTCACGAAGCAGTTCTACAAATGGGAAGGCGAGAACTTCTACGTACCGACCGAAGTGTACGACTTGTTCAATGATAAAGTCGTTGAGCCGGGTGCGAAACATGAAGCGGACTGGAATGAACTCGTCGAAGCATACAAGTCAGCACATCCTGAACTTGGTGCCCAATTCGAACGTGCGATGAACAATGAGCTCCCAGAAGGTTGGGACAGCGAGTTGCCAACGTTCGAAATCGGTTCGAAAAAAGCGACTCGTCAAACGAGCGGTGAAGTATTGAACGCGATTGCCAAAACGGTCCCGACGCTCTTCGGTGGATCGGCTGACCTCGCTGGTTCGAACAACACAATGATTAAAGGTGCTGCGGACTTCGATGAAGATCCAGCCGGCCGCAACATCTGGTTCGGGGTCCGTGAATTCGCGATGGCAGCAGCCGTCAACGGGATGGCGCTCCACGGTGGGGTCCTCCCATATGGCGCGACGTTCTTCGTATTCTCGGATTACCTTCGCCCAGCGGTTCGACTTGCTGCGCTCATGGGTATCCCGTCAACGTTCGTCTTGACGCACGATTCAATCGCGGTCGGCGAAGACGGCCCGACACACGAACCGGTCGAGCACTTGATGAGCTTCCGTGCAATGCCAAACTTGTCTGTTCTCCGTCCAGCTGACGGAAAAGAGACGATCGCGGCTTGGAAGCAAGCCATCACGACGAAATCGTCACCATCACTTCTCGTCTTGACTCGTCAAGCGTTGCCAGAACTCGTTGGTACGTCGATTGAAGACGCAGCTAAAGGTGGCTATGTCGTCGCGGGTAACTCGAGCGAGGCAGACGTCCTTCTTCTCGGTACAGGTTCTGAAGTCCACGTCCTCGTCGAAGCTCGCGAAGCACTCGCGGCTGAAGGCGTGAACGCGGCTGTCGTCTCGATGCCTTCGTGGGAATTGTTCGAAGCGCAATCGGCAGAGTATAAAGAATCAGTCCTTCCGTCGTCGATCACGAAACGTGTGTCGCTCGAAGCGGGCGCGACGCTCGGCTGGTACAAGTACGTCGGTTTCGGCGGAAAAGTACTCGGCATCGATAAGTTCGGCGCCTCTGCTCCTGGGGATCTCCTCATGAAAGAATACGGCATGTCGGTCGACAACGTCGTCGCAGCTGTCAAATCACTTTAATCGCATGTTGTCAGTGGTGGCCCGGAGGTTTTGGGTCACCACTTTTTTTTCAGACGACTAGCGAATTAGCGTAATATAGTGTATAGTAAAAAACGATGTTTCATATGGTAGAGGAGGTTAAGCCTTGAGTACATTATTCTGGATTCTTCTTATCGTGGCAGCACTAATCGGGGGTATCGCGATCGGTTTCTTTATCGCTCGTAAATACATGATGAACTACCTCGAAGAGAACCCACCGATCAACGAAGACATGATTCGTACATTGATGATGCAAATGGGTCAAAAGCCGTCACAGAAGAAAGTCAACCAAGTGATGCGTGCCATGAACGTTCAAATGAAGAACGAAAAGAAATAAACATGATCGACCGAAGCACTTTGCGCCCGCAAAGTGCTTTTTGTATCCAATTTTTGTTAGACAATCGAACAAACTTTCGCTACTCTAATAGAATAGTCTGAATTCAAGACAACATAGGGGGTGTTTCCAATTCGTGTATTCAAACAACTGGCTTGGTTCTTCAAGCTCGAGTGGAGGACGTATGCGCTCGGCATCGTCTTGCTCATGTTCGTTGCGGCGCTCGAACTCATACCGCCGCGCATCATCGGCCGAATCGTCGATGAGATCAACCGGGGAACGCTTGGAACCGATTTATTATGGATGTTGCTCGGCGGGCTCGCGGCCGTGGGGATCGGGAACTACGTGGCCCGTTTCTTCTGGCGATACTTCATCTTCGGGGCTTCGATTCGGCTCGGTCGGATGTTACGGAGTCAGCTTTATCGACATTTCACCGACTTAGACCAACGTTTTTATAAGAGGTCGCGCGTTGGAGATTTGATGGCACACGCGACGAATGATGTCCAGGCCGTCTCGACGACGGCAGGGGCTGGGATTTTGACACTCGTCGACAGCATCACCATGGGGACGTTCGTTATCATCACGATGGTGACGACAATCAGTTGGAAGTTGACGGTCGTCGCATTATTGCCCCTCCCGATCATGGTCGCGTTGACAACGCGATACGGAAAACTGTTACATAGTCGGTTCGGAGTCGCTCAGGCGGCGTTCTCCGAACTGAACGACAAAGTTCAAGAGAGCGTCAGCGGTGTTCGGGTATTGAAGTCGACCGGGGAAGTCGGCCGCGACGTCGACTCGTTCGAAAAGCTATCCGACGAAGTCATGGCGAAAAACGTCCGTGTCGCAAAAATCGACGCTTTGTACGACCCGACCATCTTCGGGATTGTCGGCCTCTCGTATATCTTGTCGATTGGCTACGGTGCGTATTTGATTGAACAAGGGGAGCTGACCATCGGACAAATCGTCAGTTTCACTGCCTATCTCGGTCTGCTCACATGGCCGATGCTCGCTTTCGGCTGGTTGTTCAATATCGTCGAACGGGGCCGGGCGTCTTATGACCGCATCGAGCGGATGCTCGCCGTCAAGCCCGAGATTCAAGATGACCCGATGGCAGCGACGAAGCTCGCACATTCAGAAATCGAAGCGGATATCCGTGCGTTCCGCTATGACGAGATGCCTGTCCTACAAGACGTCTCGTTCCGCCTTGAACGCGGCCGTACACTCGGTCTCGTCGGCCGTACCGGTTCCGGTAAAACGACGATTGTACGCTTGTTGACACGAGAGTATGACGTCCATGATGGCACAATCAAAATCGGCGGCGTCAACATTCGCCAAGTGAAAAAATCACTCTTGCTCGATAAGGTTGCCGTCGTCCCTCAAGATCACTTTTTGTTTAGCGATTCGATCGCGAACAATATCGCGTTCGGCAAACCAGAAGCTAAACTTGATGAGGTGATGGAAGCGGCGAAAATCGCCGAGGTTCATGATGACATCATGAGGCTACCGGAAGGGTATGCCACACTCGTCGGGGAACGAGGTGTGACGCTGTCAGGTGGTCAGAAGCAACGGATCTCGATTGCGCGTGCCCTCATGATTGAAGCGGATGTATTGATTCTAGACGACGCCCTCTCGGCCGTCGATGCGAAGACGGAGGAGGCGATCATCGAGCATTTCCGGACCGGTAATCCTGACCAGTCTCGCTTGATCGTGGCGCACCGGCTGTCCGCCGTCGAGCATGCCGATGAGATTCTCGTCCTTGAGGACGGTCGAATTATCCAACGCGGACGTCATCAGGACTTGATTCGCAAGCCCGGTTGGTACAAAGACACGTATGATCGCCAGCAGCTTGAGGCGATTGTAGAAGGAGGTGGCCACCATGAAGCATGATGTTCAGGAATGGGCGGTCATCAAACGCTTGTTGGCATACACGAATCGCTATGCACGTCCGCTCGGTGTCGCGTTCGTGTTCTTGTTGCTCGCCACCGGCGCAAAGCTCGCCGGACCATTTTTAATTAAAGTGTTCATCGATGAGTTCGTGACGCCTGGCGTCTATCCGACGAACTGGGTTGTCACGCTGCTCGTCGTTTATCTCGTTCTCCATGTCTCGGCGATCATCTTCGACTACTTGCAGTCGATCTCATTTCAAAAGATTGCCTTGAAAATCGTGCAAAACATCCGGATGGATATTTTCCGCCACGTCATGGGGATGCGGCTCGCCTACTTCGACCGGACTCCGGCGGGCGTGCTCGTCTCTCGGATCACGAACGATACCGAGGCCGTTAAGGAACTGTACGTCGGGGTGATGAGTACGTTCGTCCAGTCTGCCGTCCAACTGCTTGGCACGTATGTTTTCCTCTACATTCTCGAACCGACGCTCGCGACGATGGGACTCGTCCTCGTCCCACTGTTCTGGCTCATCATTTGGGCGTATCGCCGCTATTCGACGAAATATTTCGCTCAAGTGCGTGATCTGTTGTCACAATTGAACGGCCAATTGAACGAGTCGATTAACGGGATGGGAATCGTTCAACAGTTTCGACAAGAAGAACGGCTCGTTCGCCAGTTCGAGAAGATGAATGAGGCCCACCAAGAGGCCCGATATCGGAACTTGAAGCTTGACAGTATGTTGCTTCGGCCCATCATCGAGCTGTTACTCGCCTTCTCCATCATCGGGCTGCTCGGCTATTACGGTGTCCTGTCGACGACCGAGCAAGTGCAGGTCGGGGTCGTCTATGCCTTCATCAGCTACATCGAGCGCATCTTCCGTCCGGTACTCGACATCATGCAACGCTTGAGCGAGTTTCAACAGGCGGTCGTTTCTGCGGACCGTGTCTTCAAAATTTTGGACACGGACGAACCGGCCCCAGGGAAAAGTCTCGATGGAACGGCTAAGATTGGCTCCGGGGAAGTCCGGTTCGAGAACGTCACGTTCAGCTACGATGGGGAAGTCGATGTATTGAAACGGATCTCATTCGTCGCCAAACCAGGTGAGACGGTTGCCCTCGTCGGTCACACGGGTAGCGGAAAGAGTTCGATCATCAACCTGTTGACCCGGTTCTATCCGTATCAATCAGGCCAAATCACGATTGACGGGTATCCGATCGAACAGTTTGAAGAAGCCGAACTCCGAGCTAAAGTCGGGCTTGTGCTCCAAGATCCATTTTTGTTCACAGGGACGATCGAGGACAACCTGAAACTGTTCAACCCGACGATTGACTCGGACAAAGTCCGGGAAGCGGCTGAGTTCGTGCAGGCCCATACGTTCGTCGAGAAGCTTGAGGCAGGTTACGGACATACGGTCGGTGAGCGCGGCGCGACATTCTCGAGTGGAGAACGGCAACTTCTCGCCTTCGCCCGGACGGTCGCCCGTGATCCAAAGATTTTGATTTTGGATGAGGCGACGAGTTCGATTGATACCGAGACCGAGGAGCGCGTCCAGCTCGCCCTTGATCGGATGAGACGGGGACGGACGACGATTGCCATCGCGCACCGTCTGTCGACGATTCAAGATGCCGACTTGATTCTCGTCCTCCATCGGGGTGAAATCGTCGAACGAGGTAACCATCAGACGCTTTTAAAACAGGATGGGCTGTACAAAAAGATGTACGAACTTCAATCTGGTCAACGTCTGATGTCATAAATTACAAAAAAGACACCGTCAAGGTGTCTTTTTTCCATGGAAAAAGCCCGCCACTTCAAAGAAGGGCGAGCTGTTCGATGTCATTAATTTAAGTGGTCTGAAGCGTGGATAGCCAGGACGTGACATGTGATCAGCTTATCTAACTCTTGGCTGACATGAATCACTTCGGGAGACGTCCAACTGTGCTGTGAGGCGATTTCATACAGTTCATCGCGTTTTTGTTCAATGGCATAATGTAAGTTTTCAGCTGTGATGACCGCCACGGTGTTTCCCCCATCATTGTAAGATCAATACTGACTAATAAGAATATCCAAATCTTAGCATCTAGCACTACTGTTTACAAGTTTCATTTCCATTTCAAAGATTACAAATTCGATTACGGGAGAGACGAAGAAAAAGATGCGAGCATTTTGAAAAGGTTTTCGCTATAATGGGGCTGAAAGGTGGAAGATCGCATGGAAGTCACACTCTGGCTCGCATTTGGGGCGGGCGTCTTATCATTTTTATCCCCGTGCACGCTACCGTTATATCCTGTCTTTTTATCGTATATTACTGGAGTCTCAGTCTCTGATTTGAAGAGTGAGGGACTGCGGCAGCGCACGGCATGGTTTCACACGTTCTCATTCCTTTTTGGTTTCTCAATCGTCTTTCTTGTGCTTGGTCTGTCGACCTCGCTAATCGCCGATGTGTTCATTCAATACAAGGATAGTTTGCGCATGTTCGGCGCGATTCTCATCTTCGTGTTTGGTGTCTTTTTAGCGGGACTTTGGCAACCAAGTTTCATGATGCGTGAGAAGAAGCTCGCTTTAGGGGAGCGTAAAAGCGGCTACTTTGGAACGGTATTGATCGGAATTGGATTCGCGGCGGGTTGGACCCCGTGTACCGGACCGATTCTTGCCGGTGTCATCGCGCTCGCGGCATCAAACCCGAGTCAGGGAATGGGCTATATGTTGGCGTACGTCATCGGCTTCGCCATCCCGTTCCTCATCATGGCGAGCTTTGTCGGGAAGATTAAGTATTTGGCGCGCAACAGTGCCAAGGTGGCAAAATTCGGAGGTTATTTGATGATGGCCTTCGGCGTCGTATTATATTTTGATGGCATGAATCGTTTCGCTGCTTGGATGAGCGAATTAGTAGGATTCACCGGATTTTAAAAGGGGTTGACCACATGTCGATATTTTGGGGATCGACCCTCGTCGCACTGATGATGGGGCTGATTGCGAGCTTCGTTCGCGTCAAAGCGTCAGCACGACCGACGAATGCGAAAAAGATTTTGATTCCGCCTTTAGCGATGTCGACCGGAATGTTGCAATTTCTCGTCCCGGCGTTTCGACTGACTTGGCTCGAGGTCGGAGAGGCGCTCATCGTCGGATTGATTTTCAGCGTCTTTCTTATTAAGACATCGAATTTCGAGAAACGTGATGGTGAGGTATACTTATCCCGTTCGAAAGCGTTCTTTATCGTCGTCTTCGTCTTGTTGGCGATCCGGACGGTCATGAAGGCGTTTATCGGGGACGAGGTCAATATCTTTGCGACAGGCGGGTTGTTCTATTTGATTGCTTGGGGAATGATCGTCCCTTGGCGGATCGCCATGTACCAAAAGTATAAACAGATTGCTTCAACATGAACGGCGTCCCTCACGAGGGACGCCGTTTTATCGATTACGAAGTTTTTTTCGTCATCGCAGCTTCAGTCTTCGCATCGATTCCAGTGTTCGCTTTGACGAGGATCCGTTCGAAGTTTCCAGCGACCTCGTCCGACTTTGTCATATATGTCCCGACGATGGCAGCCAGGAAACCGAGCGGGATTGAGACGATACCCGGGTTCGTGAGCGGGAATAGCGCCTCGCCGATGAAGATGGCCGAACCGTCTGGTGCCCACACGTTCGGACTGATGGCGACGAGGAAGAGTGACGAGAACAAGCCGACAATCATGCCGAACACGGCTCCTCCGGTGTTGAACCGTCTCCAATAAATCGTGAACAAGATGACCGGCAAGTTGGCACTGGCGGCCACGGCGAAAGCGAGCGAGACGAGGAAAGCGACGTTCATCGATTGAGCGAAGAAGGCGAGTCCCATCGAAACGAGGGCGACAGCGATCGAAGCGATCCGGGCCGCCGTGACCTGTTCTGTCTCTGTCGCTTCTCCTTTACGGACGATGTGGCCATAAAAATCATGGGCGAACGCAGAGGCAGCCGATAGGACGAGCCCGGCGACGACGGCAAGGATCGTGGCGAACGCGATGGCCGCGACAAAGGCGAACAACAAGTCACCGCCGAGCACTTGGGCCAAGAGTGGTGCGGCCATGTTTCCGGCCGGGTTAGCCGCGATGATGGCGTCCGAGCCGACGAATGCGGCCGCTCCGAAACCAAGGAAAATCGTCAAGATGTAGAACGCACCGATGACCCATGTCGCATAGACGACGGATTGACGTGCCGTCGGCGCATCTTTGACGGTGAAGAAACGGATGAGGATGTGAGGCAGACCGGCTGTCCCGAGGACGAGCGCCAAATTGAGCGAGATCGTATCGAGCGGCAGCTTGAACTTGTTGCCCGGGTTCAAGAAGCTTTCCCCGAGCGGAGTCGCCTTGCTGACCTCGGAAAACATGGTGAAGACGGAGAAGTCAAAGCGGGCGAACACGAGGAATGAGATGATGGCAGTCCCGATCATCAATAAGACAGCTTTTGTGATTTGGACCCATGACGTCGCGGTCATCCCACCGAAAACGACGTACACGGTCATCAAGATGCCAACGACGATGACACTCGTCGTGTATGGGATACCTAGCAATAGCTCGATGAGCGCACCCGCACCGACGAGCTGGGCGATCATATAAAAGATTGAGATAACGATTGCGTTCATAGCCGCGACACCGCGGACACGTGGTTTATTAAAACGTGCCGCGATCATATCGGCCATCGTATACTTGCCGAGGTTTCGGAGCGGTTCAGCGACAAGGTAAAGCACGACGAGATAAGCTACGAGGAAACCGATCGAGTAGAAAAAACCATCGAATCCGGCGAGGGCGATCATTCCGGCGATTCCGAGAAATGAAGCGGCCGACATGTAATCTCCGGCGATGGCAAGACCATTTTGGAATCCGGTCAAGCCCCCATCAGCCGTATAAAAATCGCTTGCGGTTTTTGTCTTGCGGGCGGCGAAAAATGTGATGACGAGCGTCAGTCCGACAATTGCGAGAAATAGAAGGATGGCGGTCCAGTTCATCGTCCGTCCTCCTCTTGTTTGATTGCTGTGACAAGTTCATCGAACCGGCGTGCCCGGCGACTATACATGACACAAAACGTCCAAGTCATGAAGAATTGGGCGAAGGCGAGTACCCAAGCCCATGTGATATCCCCGGCGACTGGAATGTTCAAGAACGTGAAATAGCTCGTAGAAATCGGTAACGTAAAATAGAAAATGAGGGAGAAAATGATGGATGGAACAATGAACCGATTCTTTTCTTGCATCAACTTGTGGAACGATGGGCTCTCAACGATTGTTTCGGCGGAGCGAGTGCTGTCAGTGCGCGTGACGTGCGTGACATCATGCATCGGAAAACCTCCTTGGGAATCAAGATAGGTATATTATAGAAATGTAAATTAAGGAAAAGCTATCCATTTTTATTACGGAAATACAAAAGCATTATACTAATATTGGTCATACCAATTTATTGTAAGCGTTTTCAATATTGTCTATATTGTGAACTGTATTTCAAGATAGTAAAAGAGTGAAAAAAAGGTTCTTTAGACCTATTAGTCATATGTCACAATTTCCGATTCGTATGACTTAATTGGTTTGTTTGAAATCGAAAAAAGATGCCTAGCCCTAGGCCGACATCTCGCTTCATCATTGTTGAAAATAATGTTGATACACTTTCCAGTCAATCTGTTCTTCTTCAAGCGCCTTTTTTAAAAACTTATGGTCTCGCTTCGGTGTCGCGGCGATATAGCCTTTGACGACGAGCTCGGTCGTCATTTCACGGGCCCGCGTTTCGAGGGCGAACTGTCCGATTTTGCCCGCAATCTTTCGAATGGCGACGTCGCGGAACAGCTCCGGTACCGGTGTGACGAGACGATCGAGCAACGTACGCGTCTCCGGTGTCCATAAGTGGCGTGTCTTGTCGATGTAATCATCCTCGATATCAAGGAGTGAGCGCCCGTCTTCTTTCGGCATTCGTTTTAGAAATTTGCGGAACATGAAGTAGCCGCCGATCGACATCAACCCGATCATTACGAATCCCCAGAAGACAATGAAATACATCACCAAGTTTTCTGGCATCGTCTTTCCCCCGTTCTGTCATTTCACGATCATTCAAGCTAAGTATACAAAAAAGATGAGCGATACAAAAGCTACAGCTATTCATCCCTTACTATAAAGATGGACGAAACGGGCTGGCTTCGTTAGAATAGATAGCGTTGCAATGAGCAAGAGCCAGTGTAAATCGTAATGTTCAGAAAGGAAAGAGCCATACATGAATCAATTAAAACAAGAAGTTGAGAAGCGTCGGATATTCGGCATCATCTCGCACCCGGATGCCGGTAAGACGACGCTGACGGAGAAGTTGCTCCTTCACGGGGGCGCCATCCGTGAGGCGGGGACGGTCAAAGCCCGCAAAAATTCCAAGCATGCCAAGTCAGACTGGATGGAGATCGAGAAACAGCGTGGAATCTCGGTCACCTCGTCGGTCATGCAATTCGTCTATCAAGACAAAGTCGTCTCAATCATGGATACACCAGGACACAACGATTTCGGGGAAGACACGTACCGCGTCTTGACGTCGGTCGATAGTGCCGTCATGGTCATCGATGCGGCCAAAGGGATTGAGACGCAGACGAAGAAATTGTTCCAAGTCTGTCGGATGCGGGGGATTCCAATCTTCACGTTCATGAACAAACTGGACCGCCAAGCGAGAGACCCGCTCGAACTCATGGAAGAGCTCGAAGAAGTGCTCGGTATGCCTTCGGTCGCCGTCACATGGCCGATCGGGAGCGGGATGCAGTTCGAAGGGGTGTACGACCGCCTGAAGAACGAAGTTCACTTGTTCCGCGGCGAGAAATCGACGCTCACGTTGAACGAGGACGGCGTCAATGACCCGATTCTCGCCGACTATTTGACGGAAGAGAACTTGACGAACCTTCGAGATGAAATCGATTTGCTCGATGGTGCCGGCAATGAAATCGAAGTCGATGCGATTCAGCACGGGAAATTGACACCGGTCTTTTTCGGGACAGCCCTCGTCGACTTCGGTGTGACATCGTTCTTGAATCACTATCTCGCCATGTCACCGGCCCCTGAGGCCCGTAAGTCGAACGTCGGTCCGATCGACCCGACGTCAGAAGAGTTCAGCGGTTTCGTCTTCAAGATTCAAGCGAACATGAACCCGGCCCACCGTGACCGTATCGCCTTCGTCCGCATCTGTTCGGGCGTGTTCGAGCGCGGTATGGATGTCACGCTCACGCGGACAGGGAAAAAAATCAAGTTGAGTCAATCGACGCAACTCATGGCCAACGACCGGGAGACGGTCGATCAGGCGTTCGCTGGGGACGTGATCGGAATTTACGATTCGGGGACGTACCAAATCGGCGACACGATCACAACTTCGAAACAGAAAATCGCGTTCGAGGCGTTGCCGACGTTCCCGCCGGAGCTGTTCATGCGCGTCTCGCCGATCAACTCGCTCAAGTCGAAGCATTTCCACAAAGGTGTGGAGCAGCTCGCCCAAGAGGGAGCGATTCAAGTATATCGCAACGAATACAACGAGATTTATCTCGGTGCGGTCGGTCAACTCCAATTCGAAGTGTTCGAGTATCGCTTGAACAACGAATACGGCGTTGACATCCGCATGGAGCCGGTCTCGTACAGCGTCGCACGCTGGGTGAAGGACAAAGAACTGAAGGCGCTCAAACCGTTCCAGGACTCACGCAACATGCTCGTGACGGATCGTTGGGAGCGCCCCGTGTTCTTGTTCGCCAACGAGTTCACGTTCGACCGCTTCAAAGAACGGTATGAAGATGAGCTCACACTCGTCGACGCCCTCGACGTCAACGTCGAGATTGGCGCAGAATAATAAATGGACGGCTCTTTCATAGAGTCGTCTTTTTTAATTTCGGTGACTTGGTTGTATTTGATAAGTTTTACTTATGACTAATTTGTGACGGAATGTATTTTACGTCACGCTATAGTTGTATTATGATAAACATGTGATAAGTAAGCGATTACGGCACGTGCTGAAGTCGCCGCTTTCAAAAAGGGGGATATCGTATGGAACAGACGAACGTATTAGACGCTTTCAAATCTCGGACGCAGTTCGAGGTCAATGGACAAGCGTACGATTATTACCGGCTTAAAAAGCTTGAAGAAGAAGGGGTGACGGAACTTAGTCGACTTCCGTACTCGATTCGCGTATTGCTCGAATCGGTGCTTCGCCAACAGGATGGCCGCGCCATCACGAAAGAACACGTCGAGAACTTGGCTAAATGGGGTACTGCCGAAGTCTCGAAAGACATCGATGTTCCGTTCAAACCGGCTCGTGTCGTCCTTCAGGACTTTACGGGTGTGCCGACGGTCGTTGACCTCGCCTCACTTCGCAAGGCGATGGCTGACCTTGGTGGAGACCCGAACAAGATCAACCCGGAAATCCCGGTTGACCTCGTCGTCGACCACTCGGTCCAAGTCGATGCATACGGTTTTGCCGGCGCACTCATGAAAAACATGGACATCGAGTTCGAGCGCAACGAAGAGCGTTACAAGTTCTTACGCTGGGCGCAGACGGCGTTCGATAACTATCGTGCCGTACCGCCAGCGACAGGGATCGTCCACCAAGTCAACTTGGAGTACTTGGCGTCAGTCGTACTCGAAAAAAATGATGGAACGGGCAACATTGTGTATCCGGATTCACTCGTCGGAACGGACTCGCACACGACGATGATCAACGGTCTCGGCGTCCTCGGATGGGGTGTCGGTGGAATCGAAGCCGAGGCGAGCATGCTCGGACAACCGTCTTACTTCCCGGTACCAGACGTCGTCGGCGTCAAAATCATCGGTGAAGTCAATCCGGGTGTCACGGCGACAGACGTCGCGCTCGTCGTCACAGAGATGCTTCGTAACGAGAAAGTCGTCGGCAAGTTCGTCGAGTTCTTCGGTCCATCGCTTCACACGATGCCGCTCTCGGACCGGGCAACGATTGCCAACATGGCGCCGGAATATGGCGCGACGTGCGGTTTCTTCCCAGTCGATACGGAAACGCTCAACTACATGCGCACGACAGGTCGCCCAGAAGAATTGATCGACCTCGTCGAAGCGTATTCGAAAGCGAACGACTTGTTCTATACACCGGATCAAGCGGACCCGTCGTTCACGAAGACGCTCACGCTCGACTTGTCGAAAGTACAACCGTCGCTTGCTGGACCGAAACGTCCACAAGACCGAATCAACTTATCAGATCTTCAGTCAGCTTTCGTCGATAGCGTGACGGCACCAGCCGGACACAGCGGCTTCGGTCTCGATCGTGCCGAGTTTGAGAAGAAGGCAGCTATCAACTACACAGACGGCGCTGTCGACATGCGCACGGGTGACGTGGCGATTGCAGCCATCACAAGCTGTACGAACACATCGAACCCGTACGTCATGGTCGGAGCAGGTCTCGTAGCGAAGAAAGCCGTCGAGCGCGGTCTCACGGTTCCAAAATTCGTGAAGACGTCGCTCGCACCGGGCTCGAAAGTCGTAACCGACTACCTCGACAAAGCCGGTCTCACGCCGTACCTCGACCAACTCGGTTTCAACACCGTCGGTTACGGATGTACGACATGTATCGGAAACTCGGGTCCACTCGACCGCGAAGTCGAAGAAGCGATCACATCGAACGATTTGCTCGTCTCATCGGTCCTCTCGGGGAACCGTAACTTCGAAGGTCGCGTTCACCCGCTCGTCAAAGCGAACTTCTTGGCTTCACCGCCACTCGTCGTCGCGTACGCGCTCGCCGGATCGGTCAACTTCGACATCATGAACGAGTCGTTCGGAACTGACAAAGATGGCAACGAAGTCTTCTTCAAAGACATCTGGCCATCAAACGATGAGATCAAGATGGTCGTTCAAGACGTCGTCTCACCGGAAGCATTCCGCAAAGAGTACGATACGGTGTTCACGGGCAATGAACGTTGGAACGCGCTTGACGTCCCAGAAGGCAACTTGTATGACTTCTCGGACGACTCGACGTATATCCAAAACCCGCCGTTCTTCGAAAACCTCGAGCCGGAAGCAGGAGAAGTGCATGCGTTGAACGGACTCCGCGTCATCGGGAAATTTGCTGATTCGGTCACGACCGATCACATCTCACCAGCCGGAGCGTTCTCGAAAACGACACCAGCCGGCCAATATCTTCAATCGAAAGGTGTCGCACCGCTCGACTTCAACTCGTATGGCTCACGCCGTGGGAACCACGAAGTCATGATGCGTGGTACGTTCGCGAACATCCGGATCCGTAACCAAGTCGCGCCAGGTACTGAAGGCGGCTTCACGACGTACTGGCCGACGGGCGAGATCATGCCGATGTACGATGCGGCCATGAAGTACAAAGAGCAAGGCACAGGCCTCGTCGTCTTCGCTGGAAACGACTACGGCATGGGCTCGTCACGTGACTGGGCAGCCAAAGGAACGAACTTGCTCGGCATCCGTGCCGTCATCGCACAGAGCTTCGAACGGATTCACCGCTCGAACCTCGTCATGATGGGCGTCTTGCCACTCCAGTTCATGGACGGGGAGTCAGCCGACTCACTCGGGCTCACAGGCGAAGAAGCAATCGATATCCAAGTCGACGAGTCAGTCCGCCCACGTGATATCCTGAACGTCAAAGCGACTCATGAGAACGGTACGGTGACCGAGTTCAAGGTCGTCGCTCGCTTCGATTCAGAAGTCGAGATCGATTACTACCGTCATGGTGGAATCTTGCAGATGGTCCTCCGTAACAAATTGAAGTAAACCGACTGACCTTCCTTTGAAAAAAGGAAGGTTTTTTTGTGAATGTGCGAATATAAGGTGAGACGGTGCATAATATCGGGAAGAGAATGGGGAGAGGGGGGAGTGTATGGAGCGACAAACGAAATCAGGCAAGAATTGGTGGCAACGGTTGACGCAAAAAGAGGAAGTGCCGGAAGAAGACATCGATCTCACGCTTCCTCAGTTACGGGAAGCGATTCATGAGTATGAACAGACGTTACCGAAAGGGGTCAATCGGACGGTACTCCTCGATGAGGCCCAGGAAATCGACCTTGTTCGATTGAAGAAGCATTTACCCGGTAAGCCGAGGCAACGATTTTATATGTCGAAAGAGACGTTTCATATCGTCCCTGAGGCTGAACGGGAAGTCGTCTATGAGATGGATCAAGTCCAACGGGCGCTCGATTTATATTTTGAGCAAGAAAAAAAATTACCGCTCCGTAAATTCCAACAGACGCTACAGCTTGATTTGACACGATTACGCGAGGGCGGCTATTTAAAAGTATTGCCGAAACGGCCGTATTACGTCGTGGACGAGACGTTGATCGTCTCGTTAGAACCGAAGCCGCAAGAGTGACGAAACCGGACCGTCACTCTTTTTGTCATCGCCTAGTTTGCACGCCAAGGGGTTGAGTCGGGTTTATAAACTATGTTACGGTGGAAAACGTATATGAAAATAGAAAATTAAATAGGAGTGAGATTATGGAAAGAAAAAGCCAAGTGACGACCGTTTTCCTCGTTTCAGCCATTATCACGGTCTTGTTCACAATTTGGGGTGTCTTCCCTGAGAGCCTCCTTGGCAATGCGAGCCTCTTGAACGTGACGACGAAGTTACAAGGGTGGCTCTCGAACGGGATGGGTTGGTTCTATTTGCTCAGTGCGACCGGAATATTACTCGTCGCCGTCTTTTTAATTTTTTCAAGATTCGGCTCGATTCGACTCGGGAAAGATACGGACCGACCAGAATTCAGCTATTTGACATGGTTCGCCATGTTGTTCAGTGCCGGAATGGGCATCGGCCTCATCTTCTGGGGGGCAGCAGAACCATTGTCGCACTTCCATGCGCCGCCATTCGAATCGCCGACGGCAGAAGGCGATGCGCGCACCGCGATGCGTTACTCATTCTTCCATTGGGGCTTCCACCCGTGGGCGATTTATGCGATGATCGCGCTCGCCATTGCCTATTCGACGTTCCGAAAAGGTCGTCCGGCGACAATCGGTGAGACGATCGGGTCGATTGTCAATGACCGCTACGAACGCCCTGTCAAACAGACGGTCGATATTTTAGCAGTCATCGCGACCGCTTTCGGTGTTGCGACCTCGCTCGGCTTCGGGGCCCAACAAATCGCGGGCGGATTGCATTATTTAATTCCAGGCGTTCCGAACGCGTTCTCGACGCAATTTATCATTATCGCCGTCGTGACGGTGCTCTATATGATTAGCGCCTCGACGGGTCTCGAGAAAGGGATTCGGATCTTGAGCAACACGAACATCTTCCTCGCTATCGTGCTGCTCGTGGCGACGCTCATTGCTGGGCCGAGCGCGTTCATTCTCGATTTGTTCACACAGACGATCGGAACATACTTGCAACAGTTGCCTTCGATGAGTTTCCGTACCGCTGCCCTTGAGCCGGTCGAACGGGAATGGATCAACGGTTGGACGATCTTCTATTGGGCATGGTGGATCTCATGGTCACCATTCGTCGGGACGTTCATCGCCCGCGTCTCAAAAGGACGTACGATTCGTGAGTTCATCATCGGGATCCTGCTCGTACCGACGTCATTCGGTCTGCTTTGGTTCTCTGTCTTCGGCGGATCGGCCATCTGGGCTGACTTGTTCGGAGGTGCATCATTGATTGACCAGGTCAACGAGATTGGGACAGAAGTCGGATTGTTCGCCTTGTTCGAGACGTTCGGTGGATTCGGGACGGTGCTCAGTATCGTCGCCATCTTCTTGATCTCGACGTTCTTCATCACGTCGGCAGATTCGGCCACTTACGTGCTCGGCATGCTGACGACGAACGGGAAGCTAATCCCGCCAATGCGCATCAAGTTGATTTGGGGCTTCATCCAATCTTCAATCGCAGCCGTCTTGTTGTATGCAGGAGGACTTGGGGCACTGCAAGCGGTCGCCATCCTCGTTGCCTTCCCATTCATCTTTGTCTTGATTCTGATGATCGTCGCCTTGTTCAAGGATTTGGCCGACGAACCGGACGAGCGGGACAAATGGATTGAAGCATATAAAGACGAAGAAGATAAACTCGGATAAGTCGAAGGGGTCTCCATACGGAGGCCTCTTTTTAGTGGTTAATGTTTTGCAGGACCCTCTCGCTAGTGTAGGATAGTAAGTGAAGAAGATTGGGAGGGCATTCTATGAAACAACAAGTGAAAAAGCGATTGAGTTGGGTGATTTTTGCCGGGATCCTCATTGTCGGCGCCCTGCTCGCCTATAACTTTTATTTGGTCACCAATTTGAATGACGACGAGGGCCGCACCAATCGGGCCGAGCCGTTCTATACGTCTGTGGTCATCGGCTATGAAGAGAAAAAGTTGCCGGAAGATGGAGAGACGTTAGAAGTTCGTGAATATAAAGTGACATATGACGAAGACGGACATTTCGTGTCCGAGGTCGTGGCCGGGCCGAACGTCGGCGCCCGGGCCGAGTGGGACGGGACCGTCTATCGCGAGTTCAATCCCGAAGGTGAGGAGACGAACAGTCAAGAGACGAGCTCAGGCGCGGTCGCCCCGCACCCGTTCTTGTCGCGTGCGACGAACGAACAGATCCGCAAATGGCTAGACGACGGAACGCTCGGCTCGAGCGAAGGTGATGTCGATGTCATCGGGCGGACAGCACAAGCGTTCGTCAAGAAAGAATCACCGGAAGCCGTCCCAGCGGAGTGGGTCGAGAAGTATCCAACGATTTTCAGCGAAGACGAAAATGAAGAAGCGGTGACGTACTACGTCGATGCGAACGAGCGCATTTTGCTCGCCGCCGAGTCGCGTAACAACGGCAAGTTGTTCCATTCGATTCGCATGACTTCTTTTGAATCACGATAATCCGGCGAGGAGCAGACTGAGACGTCGGCTCCTTTGTCGTCTAAAAAGGAGAATTTTATGAAACAGATCACCTTGGAGCAAGTTCAAACCGACTTGACGGCTTGGGAAGAAGGCGGACGCGTCGACGAAGCGGCTCTTTTGTCTTACGCCCACTGGTCACGTGCGACCGGGCATCGTCAAGAATTAATACGCACATTGACGCTGTTAGCGACGAGACGGTTACAACACCGTCAGTCGATCGATCCGCTGTTAAATCGTTGGGTGAAAGAATTAGAGTCGCTAGGTGCTTTACCGCCAGCCCTCCGTGTCAGCCAATTATATGATCTTTTGCGGCGCCACAAGCAACAGCTACATGTCGAATGGCCGAAGTTGCGTGAGACGGATTACGCATCGATGAAAGTTCAAATTTTGACCGAATATGAGGCGAAGACATCCGAATTGCTCGAACATCTCGAACAACTCCATGATGAAATCGACCGCGCTAAATCCGATTTACGTGACTCGGAGTTCAAAGGCCAACTCGAACGCCTGTTCATCGTCGTCATCGAGGCGATGCAAGAAGTGGCCGCGCTCGAAGACGACACCGCCTCGCTCTTGGCATCGATGCAAGGAAACTATTTTAGCCGCGAGGCGTTTCATCGCTTCGGCGAACGGGTCGGTCTCGTCAAGGAACGACTCGACGGAATCATCGAGTTGTTGCCGGAACAAACCGAAACGACGCGGTCGAGTGCGATCGAATCGCTGGAGTCGATGATTGGTTTGTCTGACGTGAAACAACGTGTCAAAGCGTGGTATCGGTTCCTGCTGTTCCAGAAAGAGCGTGAGAAGGCTGGGTTCTCTTCCAAACACCAACCATCACTCCATCTCGTGTTCACCGGCAATCCCGGAACCGGCAAGACGACGCTCGCCCGTCTCATGGCCGAGATTTATTTCGAGCTCGGTCTGCTCGCCCGTCCCGACGTCGTCGAGGCGGATCGGTCGAGTCTCGTCGGTGCGTTCGTCGGTCAAACGGAAGAACAGGTCATGAACAAGGTGAAGGAAGCCGAGGGCGGTGTCTTATTCATCGATGAGGCGTATGCCTTGAAACGACAAGATGCGAGTGGGAGTGACTATGGACAAGCGGCCATCGACACGCTCGTCGCCGCGATGACGAGCGGCGAATATGCCGGCAAGTTCGTCGTGATTCTCGCTGGTTATCCGGAAGAGATGCGACATTTTCTGCTCGCGAACCCGGGACTTCGTTCCCGCTTCCCGGAATCGAACCATTACGAACTCCCGAACTATAGTGACGACGAACTCGTCGCAATCGGTGAAAAAGTGGCCGCGGAGAACAACTATGTCCTGACGGTAGAAGCGAAGCGCGCCTTAATTGCGCGCATCGACCGGGAACGGGTCGACGCGACGTTCGGAAACGCGCGGACGGTTCATAACATTTTGCTCGACGCCATGTTCAAGAAAGGGTCGCGATTTGGTGCCGACGCCCCGCTTGACGAGATGGCGCTCCTGACAGAAGTCGATTTTGATATGGATGCCACCGAGGATGCGTCCGGTCCGACACTCGACGATTTGGTCGGGATGGAGGAGGCGAAACGTCAACTGCGCGAAATCGAGGCGCTCGTCACGATTCAAAAGCGGCGACGTGAGCTCGGGTTGAAGACGGCCCCGGTCCAACTCCATGCCGCTCTCGTTGGCAACAGTGGGACCGGCAAGACGACGTTCGCACACCTATACGCCCAGCTCTTGAAGAAAACGGGATATTTGAAACGGGGGCACTTGAAAGTCGTCAGTCGGGCCGATCTCGTCAGCGGATATGTCGGTCAGACGGCACAAAAGACGAAGGCGGCGATCCGCGATGCACTCGGCGGCGTGCTGTTGATTGACGAGGCATACAGCCTGAACGGAGGTCCGAACGATTACGGACGAGAGGCAATCGATACACTCGTCGACGAGATGCCGAAGCACGGGGACAACCTCGTCGTCGTCATGGCGGGCTATGAGGCACCGATGCGTCGCTTGATCGACTCAAACCCGGGGCTCAATAGCCGAATCAAACGGACAATCCACTTTGAGGACTACTCGAATGAGCAGCTTGTCGATATCGCCAAGAAGTACGCCGCAAAATTCGGCTATACGTGTGATGAAGCTGTCGGTCAAGCGCTCCTCGATCGCCTGAAGGAAATCGACCGTCCGAATGCACGGACGGCCCTATCATTGATCGATGAAGCAATCGCGAGACAATCATATCGCTTAATCGAAGCGTCGTCACAAGACGATGATTTGAATCATATTTTAGTAGTAGATATTAAGACTAAGTTATAATATAATCGGGTTGAAAGTGAGGACGATTCAATGCATACAATTCAGATTCCGGTCCGCTATCAGGAGACCGACATGATGGGCATCGTCTATCATGCAAACTATTTAGTATATCTTGAGATGGCGCGTACCGAGTTGTTGCGACAGCTCGGGGTTGAATATAAGGACATGGAGGAAGCAGGATTCGTCTCTCCGGTGACGAACGTCTCGGTCGACTATAAGAGGAGCGTCACGTTCGGCGACACGGTTCACGTTCGGGTTTGGGTCGACAGTTATTCAAAGATCCGGACCGTCTATGGCTATGAGTTGACCGACCAACATGGTCACCTCGTCGGTTCGGCGAAAACGACACACGTCGTCGTCAAGCGAGGCGACTTTAAACCGGTCCGACTCGACCGCGAGTTTCCTGAGTGGCATGACATGTACATGCGCGTCATGAGTCCCGTCTTATAACAGTGGTTCTTTTGTACCGTCAGTATGGTATCATATCTTGACGGTATTTTTTGTACAAAGAAAGGGGAAGATCGCATGCGAAAACCATCTCTGTTGATGGTATGCTGCGCCTTGACGCTCACGTTGGTGGGCTGTACCACAAGCAACCAAAACGAAACGGAAGAAGCTGAGAATAAACCGGCTGAGACCGAACAACGAACAGAAGCTCCGGCCGAAACGCCGAAGGATACAGAAGACGAAGTGGTTGAAGACGCTCCGACGTCTGAAGCCGAGCCACCGAAAGAAGATGAGCCTGCAGAAGAACCGGCAGCAGACGAACCTGAGACCGAAGAAGCACCTGTTGCTGAAGCGCCACCTGTAGAAGAACCGGCCCAAACGCCGAGCGAGCCGCTTGAACAAAACGGGACCGCGAACGTGAAACTCGATACACTCATCCTCGTCAACAAACAAATCGCTTTGCCTGCCGGTTATAAACCGAAAGATCTCGTGACGGCGAACATCGACTTTGTCGACACCGCGACGGGGGAACGAAAGATGCTCCGCCAAGAAGCGGCACGGGCCATCGAGAAACTCATGACGGGAGCGAAAGCGGCCAATATCGAGTTGAAAGGGACGAGTGCGTTCCGTTCTTACGATTATCAAGTGCAACTGTTCAATAATTATGTCGCCCGGGATGGAAAAGCACAAGCGATGAAATATTCAGCACCGCCCGGTCATTCGGAACATCAGACCGGTCTCGCCATCGATGTCTCAAGCGCTTCCGTCGGCTATCAGTTGACACAAAGCCTCGAGCAGACGAAAGAAGGCAAGTGGTTGGCCGACAATGCCCATACGTACGGTTTCATCGTCCGCTATCAACGCGCCTATGAGGCCGAAACCGGGTATATGTTTGAACCGTGGCATTTACGTTATATCGGGGTAGAGCACGCGACGAACGTTCACAAGACGAACGTCCCGCTTGAGCGTTATCTCGAGCAATTAATGGATTAAGGGGAATTGCGATGCCTTACATGACAGAAATCTTCATCATTTTAATCAGCTATTTACTCGGTTCGATTCCATTCGCACTCCTTGTCGGAAAGCTCGGCTACAAGGTCGATGTCCGCGAGCATGGGAGTGGGAACTTGGGTACGACGAACACGTTTCGTGTGCTCGGGAAGAAGGCAGGTACAATCGTCCTGCTAGGCGATATGGGGAAAGGCTTGGTCGCGGCGTTATTGCCGCTCCTATTCGGGAGTGAGATGAGCCTGCTCCTCGCCGGGATCCCGGCTATTATCGGTCATTCGTATCCGGTGTTCGCCAAGTTCAAAGGCGGGAAATCGGTAGCGACAAGCGCGGGCGTGTTGCTCGCGGCATTTCCATGGTTTTTCGCTGTCGTCGTCGGAACGTTCATCGTGACGCTGCTCGTCTCGAGGATGGTATCACTCTCATCGATGGCTGCCGCAGCCGTAGGGCTCGTGACCGTCGTCGCCTATGGCGTCATCGCGAAGGACTGGTTACCGCTCATCGTCATCGTCCCGCTCGCCTTGTTCATCATCATCAAGCACCGTACGAACTGGCAACGAATCCGTGCGGGCACAGAACCGAAAGTACCGCTGTTTCAAAAGCGGAAATAAAAAAATGATGACCGACAGGCGCTCTGTTTACACAGAATGCAGGAAGGTCATTTTTTGATGAGGTAAATTGCATACAGAAAAAAATCTAGGATCTGCTGACTGTCTTTTTGTGGATTTCCGTTGATTTTTGCCGAAAAGTTCGAAAAAACTGTTGGATTTGCCCGTTCTTTACTTTCTGTTTACGTTAAATTTACATCCGTTCGCTACACTGAGAAAGGAAGCGATATTTGCGGAGGAGGCAGGGAAGTGTCTTTAATTGGAGAAGAACGTAAACAGAAGATTGTGGAGTGGATTGAACGGGAAGGCAAAGTGAAGACGAGCGAATTGATTGAACGGTTGAACGTCTCGGGGGAGTCGATTCGCCGCTACTTAGAAGAACTTGAAAAAGAACATCGTATTAAACGGGTGTATGGAGGGGCGGTGCTCCATCAGAGCGTCTCGTTTCAACCGATGATGATCTCGAACATGGATGGGATTCGTCGTATCGCCTATACGGCGTTTCAGCTCGTCGAAGATGACATGTTGCTCTATATCGGACACGGCGTCGCCTCGGAACAAGTTGCAGCAAGGCTCCGTGGCCGTAACTTGACGGTCGTCACGCCGTCGCTCATGGTTGCCAAGGCACTATTCGAGCAACGGGCCAAAGGCGTGTTCACAGGAGACATTCAACTGCTCGGCGGGACGATCGACCCGAAGCATCTTGTCACTGTCGGTGAGCATGTTTTGCAACAACTAAAGGCGTACGTGTTCGATATGGCGATTCTTTCCGTTGAAGGTGTCGACGCCTCGCTCGGTTTGACGTGTGAGGCTCACGGTCTCTCGACCGTGACACAGGCGGTTCTCGATCAAACACGTCAATGTTACTTATTGGCCGACCACACCCAGTTCAATCAACAGAAGCGATATCGCGTCTCTGATTTTTCTAAAGTAACGACCATCATTTCGGATTTTCCGGAACCGACCGATTGGAAACGGGCCTTAGCAGAGCACGAGGTCGAATGGCGTTTCGCACCATGATGAGGAGGAAAAAACATGATTGAAGTAATTGTGACGACATTGACCGAAGCAAAAACAGCCGAACGGTTCGGAGCTAATCGCCTCGAGTTGATTGCCGATTTGCCGGCAGGCGGGACGACACCGAGTTTCGGGACGATTCGTAACGTCCTCGAACAGGCGACCATTCCCGTCCACGTCATGATTCGGCCCCATGCGAACTCGTTTGTCTATAACGAGGAAGATGTGGAGACGATATTGGCAGACGTCGGTCTTTGCCGTGAGCTCGGGGCCGAGGGCATCGTCTTCGGGGCTTTGACGAATGACGGTCGTATCGACGAGGCGCTACTCGGGGAAGTGATCAAACATAAAGGTGAAATGGCATTGACGTTTCACCGGGCAATCGATGATGCGGTCGATTTGATGGATGCAATCACGATCTTGAACGATTTCCCTGAAGTCGACAATGTGCTGACGTCCGGCGGAAAAGCAACGGCGCTAGACGGAATTGAACGTTTGAGCGCGATGCAAGAAGTGGCAGAGATGAATGTTCTACCGGGTGCCGGCATCACGGCCGACAATGTGGCACAGCTCATCGAACGACTAGGTGTTGATTTCGTTCATGTCGGTAGCGGGGTGCGGACCGACGGACAGCTCGACGAGCAAAAGTTCAACGCGATCAAGCGACAGATGACACGCTAAAAACAGTCGGATGACTGTTTTTTTGCTATAATGAAGAAAATGATACTGTAGGTGAAGTCATGCAAACATCAGTCTATAAACAATTTGCACTCCGGATGCTGTCAGGAAACTGGGGCATCTCACTCCTCGCGGTCGTCGCGACGATGCTCGTCCAAGCGGTTATCACGACCCAGCTTGATTTGGAGTCGACCGACCCGAGCATCCTCTTCGTCTCGATTGGATTGTTGTACGGTGCGACCGTCTTGCTTGCTCCGCTCGAACTCGGTCGCAACTGGGTGTTCCTCGATATCGCAAAAGCTGAGAAACCGTCGTTCGGTCTCTTGTTCGATGCGTTCGGATCACTCAAAGATTACATGCGCGCTGTCACGTACTACGCCGTGTTCTATCTCGGCTTGAACGTGCTCATGCTGTTCTTGATTGTGCCGGGCGTCTGGTTTTACTTGACGTATCGAATCGTCCCGTTCGTCCTTCGGGACCGTCCAGAATTGTCAGCGTTTCAGGCGATGCGCGAAAGCCGCCGTCTCATGTTTGGACACAAGCGCACGATGCTTCGTCTATATGCGAGTTTCATCGGTTGGTATGTCCTCGTCTTGTTCACCGGAGGATTGGCCTATATCTTTGTGCAGCCGTATATCAATACGGCGCTCGCAGGACTGTATGTGGAAATCAAGGCAGAAACAGAAGCAAACGAACAACCGGTCAGCTGATTAGCCGACCGGTTGTTTTTTTATGTCCCGTGCCGATCCGACTTTTTTGGGTCGGGTGCGTCACGGAACTCCGTTTTCTCTTCTTGTGAGGCATGTTCATGCCACTTTTTTGCCTGCTCCGTCGCGATTGGGATTGCCTTTTGATCGGAGTAGCCTTGAGCGAGCAAGGCGTTGGCGATATCGATGGCTTTCTTTTTAACGAGCGGGTCGAAGTTTTTCAGTGATTCCGGATAATCTTTCATATTCCATGGCATCTCACATCGCTCCCTTCTGTACTACTAATTCCACAAGCGAGCCGATTCAAACGTCTTGGTGCATATAGTACTCGATGAGCGCTTGGGTCCCGTTCTCCCCATATCCGTTCTCTTCGAGGATGGTGTACAGTTTATGGGCCAACTCGAGGCTCGGCAGTTTAATGTTTAACTGTTCAGCGCTCTCGAGGGCGAGGTTCATGTCTTTCAAGAAGTGCTTGATGAAGAAACCAGGCGAATAGTCTTCGATGATCATCCGTGGGACTAGGTTCTCGAGCGTCCAGCTGCCGGCAGCCCCACCGCGGATTGTCTGGCGGAGTTGGTCCGGGTTTAGCCCGGCCCGCTTGGCGAACGCGAGCATCTCGGCGTTGCCCATCATGATGCCGGCGATGGCGATTTGATTGGCGAGCTTCCCGTATTGACCGCTGCCGGCATAGCCCATTCGTTCAATCGATTGGCCCATCGCCTCGAATAGCGGTAGAGCCTTCGTGAAGGCATATTCGCCGCCACCGACGAGAATCGACAACGTCCCGTTCTTCGCGCCGACATCTCCGCCCGTGACCGGTGCATCAAGCGGCAGCAAACTCTGGTCGATTGCGGCCTCTGCGATCCGTTCGGCAAGGAAAGGTGAAGACGTCGTCATATCGATGACGAGCGTTCCCGGCTCGGCCGATTGCAAAATCATCCCGTCCCCGAAATAAAGGCTCTCGACGTCTGACGGGTAGCCGACGATGGTGATGACCGCATCGGCGTTTTGACAGACGGCTTCGACCGAATCGCACCAACGGACACCTTCGGCCAATAAATCAGTCGCTTTCTCTTTCGTCCGCGTATACGCTTGGACTTCGAATCCCGCCTTCATTAAGTTTCTGACCATCGATTGACCCATCACACCGAGTCCGATAAATCCGACTGTCTTCATAGTTGATTGCCTCCTAAAAGTTGTTGTTTCACGAGTCGTTCATAGAGCACGTTATCACGAAGCAATTCTCGATGCGTCCCGAGCCCGCTGATTCCACCGTCCTCGAGTACGACGATTTGGTCAGCATGTTGGACGGTCGAGAGCCGGTGGGCGATGACGAGCGTCGTCCGTCCTCTCATGAGCCGGTCGAGTGCTTCCTGAACGACGCGTTCGGATTCCGAGTCAAGACTTGACGTCGCCTCGTCGAGTAATAAAATTTGCGGGTCACGTAACAGCGCCCGGGCGATGGCAAGCCGTTGCCGCTGTCCGCCTGATAAGCGGACGCCGCGCTCGCCGATTTCCGTGTCGAGTCCGTCCGGCATCGCTTCGATGAACGACCAGGCGTTAGCCATGTCACAAGCGTGACGAATCTCGTCCTCGGTCGCGGTCCGAATCAAGCCATACAAGATATTTTGCCTCACCGTCCCGGATAAGACTGGCGAATCTTGGGCGACATAGCCGATGACTTGACGCCACTCATTTCGTCCATATGTCGTGATATCGCGGTCCCCATAACGGATGTGACCACTCGACGGGAGGTAGAACTGCTCGACGAGGGCGAACAGTGTTGTCTTGCCGGCACCGCTGCGTCCTACGATGGCGGTCGTGGCACCGAACGGGATGGTGAGGGACACGTCGTCGATCACGGGTTGGTCGCCATACCGGAACGTCAGACCCTCGAATGAGAGCGATGACTGTTGGATCGTCGATGCCTCACCCGTGTACGGTTCTGGCTCGATGGCGAGCAGTTCTGAAATCCGCTCGGTCGCCCCGCGTGCTTTTTGGAGCCGGGTGATAAATTCCGTCATCGTGATGAGTGGCGTGATGATTTGGAACAAATACAGCATGAACGCGAGCAACGACCCGGTCGACAAAGCACCGGTCGAGACGCGATAAGCCCCGAATCCGAGAATGGCAATCAACATCGCCGTCAACGTGACGTTCAGAAGCGGAATCAAAATCGCTTGAATCCGACCCTCTCGGACGCCAAGACCGAACAAACGCTCGATGCGTCGTTTTCCTTCTTCAACCTCGACGGATTCGGTCGCCTGTGATTTGACGAGCCGAATTTCACCAAGTAGTTCGGCGAAAAAACCTGACAAATCGCCGAGTTCATGTTGGGTCGCCTTGGCGATTTTCCGAAGTTTGCGGCCGAGCGGGATTACGATGAGAAGCGTCGTCGGCACGGAGAACAAGATGACGAGTGTCATCTGCCAATCGAGCGTGAACAAGATGCCGACGGCGCCGATGACCGAGACGAACGACGTCAATAGACGGACGCTCTGTTCGGACAAAAGTTGTTGCAACGTCGTCGTGTCGTTATTTAATCGCGAGACGAGATCCCCTGATTTGACGCCGTCATAGAACGGGATCGGTAGTGCGACAAGATGTTCCCATAGCGTTGTCCGCAAATTGGCGACGACCCGTTGTCCGACGATATGTAGCCAATAAATCGAAATCGCGCTCGAGACGACTTGAATGAGAAACGCGATGACGAAGATGGTGACGAGACGGGCGTCGAGCGCGGCTTCGCTCCAATTGTCGACGACGCGCTGCAAGATGAGCGGGATGGCGAGTGATGCCATCGCTTGAATTAAAGAAATCAATACGGCACCGACAAACAGACCTTTCGGTGGTCGAGCGACACGAAACAAACGTAAAAACGCTTGCCATGTGGATGTGGACTCCATCGTACGTCCCCCTTTCCTTATAACTTTCGCTGTTTCGAAAACAAGTGTCAAGACGTCGAATCGTAGCATGGAATAATGATAGAATGGAATCAGAGGTGAAGTCGCATGAAATGGATACATACGGCCGACTGGCATTTAGGAAAAATCGTCCACGGCCGCCACATGACAGAAGAACAACAACATATATTATTTGAGTCATTCTTACACATCGTCGACGAGGAGAAGCCTGATGCCATCGTCGTCGCCGGTGATTTATATGACCGGGCCGTGCCACCCGTCGAGGCCGTCGATCTGCTCGATGAGATGTGGCGCGCGCTCGTGCTCGAGCGGGGCATCCCCGTGCTCGCCATCGCTGGCAATCATGATTCGGCCGAACGTCTCCAATATAGCTCCAAACTGTTGACGAAAGTCGGTCTCCATATCGTCGGGAAGGTTGACCCGGGCACAGGGCCGATTATCGTAAACGACACCCCATTTTATTTGATGCCGTTCCTTGAGCCGGCGCGTATCCGTTATGCGTTCGGCGACGAGTCGATTCGTACTCATCATGACGCGCTCGCCGCGGTCGTCGAGTCGTACGGGGCGATTGACCCAAAATCCGTTGCCGTCGGGCACAGCTTCGTCGCCGGCGGACTCGAGACCGACTCCGAACGGCAACTGTCCGTCGGGACGGCCGGGCAAGTCGCCAAAGGATTGTATGACCCGTTCGGCTATACGGCGCTCGGACACCTACATAACCGCGACGCCATCCGCGACGACCGCATCGCGTACAGCGGGTCGCTCATGAAATATTCGTTCTCCGAGGCGACCCATGTGAAATCGGTCGACGTCATCGAATGGGACGGGATATGGATACGCCGTCGGCGCCCGCTAAAAGCGCGACGAGACTTGCGCATCTTGACGGGGACGCTGAACGAGCTACTCGACCCATTGTTTTATCAAGATGAGGCCGTAGACGACTATTTGAAAATCATCTTGACCGATGAACGTGCGTTGTTCGATCCGATGGCGAAATTACGGACTGTCTACCCGAATATCTTGCATCTCGAACTTGAGTTGTTGCGTCGTCAAGACGAGACGTCCCGGTTCGAACGGGAGAAACTCGAGCGGCAATCGGTCGAAGATGTATATATGGACTTTTTTAAAGCCGTCCACGGGCGTGAAGCCGATGCGACGGTTCAACGTTTCTTAGAAGGGGAGGAGTCGATTTGAGACCGGAACAATTGACCATTACCGCCTTCGGTCCTTACGCCGAGACGGAACAAATCGATTTTACGCAGCTCGAGGGACGTTCGATGTTCGTGATCAGCGGCCGGACCGGCGCCGGCAAGACGACGATTTTTGACGCGATGACGTTCGCGCTCTATGGTCGGGCGAGCGGGACACTCCGGAACGCCAGCGATTTCAGAAGTCAGTACGCAGACCCGAATCGAAAGACCGAGATCGATTTCTCGTTCACGATTCGCGACGAACGATATCGAGTCGTCCGCCAGCCGCAACAACCGCACCCGAAAAACAAGACGCCGATTCCGCATGAGGCGGTGCTCTATGAATGGAAAGACGCATGGAAACCGATGGCGACGAAAGTGAACGACGTCGAGCAGACGATTGAATCGTTGCTCCAGCTGAGCTATGAACAGTTCAGTCAAATCTTGTTGCTGCCGCAAAACCAGTTCCGCCAGCTTCTCGATTCCGATTCGACGAAGAAGCAGCAGATTTTGCAATCGATTTTCAAGACGGAGGCGTACCGCACCTTTCAAGAAGACTGGATCGAACGCTACGGCAAATATCGCAAACAAGTCGAATGGGCGGTCGAGACGACGCGCTTAAAACTGTTGGAACTTGAAGATGATGCCGTTGAGGACATATCCACCCGTAACTTGCCTGAAATCGTGACGTGGCTCGATGCCCGCGAGGAGAGGCTCTTAGCGTCAAGGGACTCGCTACAAGAACAGCGTCGGGCTGGAGAGGAACGACTCGAGACGTTGCGCCGAGACGTGAATCAGGCGACCACGCTCGCCGAGTTGATTGAGGAGCGGGACATGCGCGCCAGAGCACTCGAGACGTTCCGAGAAGCGGCAACAGCCCGCAAAGAACGACAGGCACTCATCCAACGACTCGAACAAGTGTCGAGCGTCAATCCGCTCTTTCAACGTACCGAAACGGTGCGTCATGACATCGAACGGTTGACCCGTGAACGCGATGCCTCACAGCAACGGGACGAAGGTTACTTGAAACAGTTGGAGGGGTTAAAGGCCGAGGCCGAGACGATCACGGCCATGCGCCAAGAGGCAGATCAAGCCACAAGTCGTGTCAACGCGATTGACGAAATGTTGCCATACGTCGATGAATGGCACCGTGCCACGAGACGTCGGGACGACTTGAAGCGACAGGTAGAACCGCTCAGCCAGTTTTTAGAAGAAGCGCGTCTGAAGCAACTCCAAGCGACCGAGATTGAACTCGCGGCTAAGCTCGAGCAAGCACCGGCACCAGAACAACTCGTTGAAGCCGAACGACTCTATAGTCAGCTCCAGCATCAGGCTCGCCTCGAGGCGAAAGTGGAAGAGGTCACGGAACGGCTCGGTGATTGTGAACGCAACGGGAAGGAAGTCCAACGACAATTCACCGCCCAGACGGAACGGGTCGAACAATTCGTCGAGGCTGAGCATGCGCGCATGGCCGACACGCTACGCGAGCAGCTTGAGACAGGGGAGCCTTGTCCGGTTTGCGGTTCGTTGACCCATGGACACGTCGAGCGAACGGAGACGTCCGTCGACCAAGCCGGTCACCGCTCGGCCGTCGAGACGTTGAAACGGATTGAGGCTGAACTACATGAAGCACGGGCGGATTATCGGTCGCTCAAACGTCAACTCGATGAGTTGACCCGCGAACGCGATCTCGCGCGGCTCGAGTTAAAGCTCGACGGTCAGGCCATCACTGCGCTGCAACACCAAGACGCCCGTGTCCGACAGTTGCGTCAAGAGGCCGATGCGCGACAACGGAACGAGCGTCTCCTACGCGCGACCACGAGCGAATTGAAAAAACTTGAGACGGCGAAGCGTACGCAAGCAGATGAGCGGCAGAAACTGTTTGAACAACTCCAACACGTTCAAGAGCAGCTTCAGTCGATGCGTCAACCGGATGGGACGACGCTAGAGACGTTGCAGACCGAACGGAGCCAACTTACGACGCGACTCGCCCACATCGAACAGAAGGTGGCCGTGTATGAACGCCGGCTCGAAGAATTGAACCGATTGAAGTGGGGGGAAGCGGAACGGCTCCGTCTCCTCGGTGAACAACTCGAGTTCGAGCAGACTCGTCTATCCGAAGCGACGACCGAACTGGATGCGGCTCTCGAGAAGCTTGAATTGACTGAAACTGTGTTCAAGGAGTATCGTGCGCGCGTCGAGCAACTTCCCGAACTGCGTGAGCGCCAAGCGTCAGAGCTTGAGGAAGGTGTCCGTCTCGAACACGCCGTCAAGGCGTTGAACGAGAAAATCGGGGATCGTCCGCGACCAGACCTCGAACGGCTCCAGGAGCGGTTGCACGAGGAGGGCCGTTCGTTCGAAGCGCTGTCCGAACAACTCATGACGGCGGATGGGCAGTTGAAGCGTCATCGTCACATCGTCGCCGAATGGAACGCGCTCCGGGAGAGAACGGATAAGGATCAACGGAATTTAGAGACGGTCAAATTGATTGCCGACACCGGACGGGGGATCAACCCACAAAAATTGACGTTCGAGACGTACGTGCAGACGGCGTTTTTCGATCAAATTTTACATGCGGCCAATATACACCTCGATCAAATGACGAGCGGGCAGTTCCAGTTGGAACGAAAAATAGAGACAGCGAAAGGAAATGCCAAGTCTGGTCTCGAATTGTTAGTCTTTGACGCCTATACGGGTCAATCGCGTCGGGTCCAAAACTTGTCGGGTGGAGAAGGATTCAAGGCCTCCCTGTCACTCGCCCTCGGACTCGCAGAAGTCGTTCAACAACTAAGTGGCGGTGTCAGCCTCGAGACGATGCTGATCGACGAAGGGTTCGGGACGTTAGACGCCGAATCGCTCGATCAAGCGATCGAATTGCTCATGTCGCTCCAATCGAGCGGACGGCTCGTCGGGGTCATCAGTCACGTCCAAGAATTGAAAGACCGGGTCGATGCCCGGATTGAAGTCAAGAAATCAAGGAGCGGGTCAACGATCCAGCTCATCGTGGAGTGAGACCGATGAAACATATGGAAACGAAAACAACGTTAATGGCCCACCTGAAAGAGGCGGGCATTCGACGAGGGGACGGACTGTTCGTCCACACGTCACTTTCAAAACTTGGTTGGGTGTGCGGTGGTGCCCAGACGGTCATTGAAGCACTCCAAGAAGCGGTCGGAGCGGACGGGCTCATCATGATGGCGACCCAGAGCGGAGATAATTCAAATCCCGCTGAATGGGAAGCTCCGCCGGTCCCGAGTGAATGGTGGCAGACGATCCGTGACGAGATGCCAGCGTATGACAAGACGAAGACAGCGACTCGAGGAATGGGACGGGTGCCAGAACTGTTCCGCACGTATCCGGACGTGTTCCGGAGCGATCACCCGATGTGGTCGGTCGCCGCTTGGGGTCGGAACGCCGAGCAGATCGTGGCCGGGCACACAATCGACACCGGTTTCGGGCCAGGGTCACCGATTGAGCGCATGATCGAGCGCGATGCAAAAATTGTACACCTCGGTTCCCCGCTCGATGCGACGACGTTATGGCATTATGCGGAATACGGGATCGACGGACCGATGAAGCCGTTCGAATGTGCGTTGGTGGAGAATGGTCGACGAGTGTGGAAGACGTTCGAGCATATCGACGTCAACAGTGACCCGTTCGGTCCAATCGGTGAGAATATCGTCAGGCGTGCTGATGTGACGACGTTCCACATTGCGGATGCGACGTGTTATGTCATTCCGTCTAAGACGTGGGAACCTGTGCAACACGCGTTGATTGCATTACGGAGTTGGCTCCGATGAATCAACCGAAAGCAAGTGAACAATGGAGAGGGGCAGTTCGATGAATCGTTGGGTCAAATATGTAGGGATGGCGGTCGGAGTAGTGCTGCTCGTCGCGTTTCTCGCCGTCGTGGGCATCTCAGCCCACATCGGTGATCAATTGACGTCGCCCGAACGCGAGACGTTGACGTATACACCGAAGTCGTTAGGCGTCAAATATGAGAATGTCACAATCGAAGCCGAAGATGGACAGGATTTATACGGTTGGTGGATTCCGCATCCGACACCGCGCGCGACGGTCGTGTTCGCACATGGGTACGGGAAGAACAGAGAGCAGTCTGATTTGCCGCTGAAAGAATTGATCCCGGAGTTCCATGAGCAAGGGTATCAGTTTCTGACGTTCGATTTTCGTGGATCGGGTATCTCGGAAGGGGACCGTGTGACGGTCGGGGCGAAAGAACAAACTGACCTCGCTGCCGCGATTGCGTACGCGAAAGAGCGTACGGACGGTCCGATTGTCTTGTATGGTGTGTCGATGGGGGCGGCAACGGCATTGTCCGCGGCGGATGAGACCGACGTGGCCGCTGTGATCGCCGATAGTCCGTTCAGTGACCTCCGGGGCTACCTCGAGACAAACTTGCCTGTATGGAGCGATTTACCGAACTTTCCGTTCACACCGGTCATCCTAACGGTGACGCCGTGGTTCACGGGTCTCGATGCCGATGTGGTCAAGCCGATTGACGATATCGCTCAAATCGAGGCTCCAATGTTGTTGATTCATAGTGAAGGCGATGATGCTATCCCGGTGAGCGAGAGTGAACAATTGGCCGAGGCCGGGGAGGAAGTCGAACTGTGGGTGACGGAGAATGATGGGCACGTGCAGTCGCATCGCTCGTTCCAAACCGAGTATCGTCAAAAAGTATTCGAGTTTTTAGAGCGTGTGTTGTAAGTGAGGAGTCTGGGGAAACCTGGACTCTTGTCGTGAGAAGGGTCATCGGCTCGGCGACGATCAGTAAAGTGCAACCGATTGGAGTAGGCATATGGCGCAGATTAAACATGAGGACGTAACGATTGAACTGTTCCCAAGAAAGTATTCAGAAACAGGGGAAGACGTGTTTATCGCTTTCTTGTTCACGATCGAGGTAGAACAGCTATTCATCTTCAAATTTTATGGTTCGTTGCTCCTCAAATCGGAGTTCGAAGATCTTTTGTTTCATATGAGAAAATTGTTAGATGGTACCACGGACAAGTATTTACTCGATCCGATTGAACCTTATTTCGTCTTGAGGATTGAACGGAAGGCGGACGAATTGTATAAATGGACATTTTGGGCGAGAACTGGACCGAAGCGGGTGGACGCATTCTTCTTCTTGAAAGAGGAGATGGAACAGTTCTATAGACAGTTGGAGCAAGAGATGACTGAAATATTGCCGCCGCCGTTTTTGCCATAATTGAACGGATGGCG
This sequence comes from Exiguobacterium sp. SL-9, assembly GCF_004336985.1. Taxonomy (GTDB): domain Bacteria; phylum Bacillota; class Bacilli; order Exiguobacteriales; family Exiguobacteriaceae; genus Exiguobacterium. The sequence goes on along the minus strand of NZ_SJUO01000002.1, from coordinate 23,284 downwards.
AGATGATTGAGGAATTGGGTTTTACTGTACAAGCTCATGGAGAATGGAATCGATAAAGCGCACTTGTTTGAAGAACCAACTTAATCATCCATATTCAATATTAATGAGACAGTTCAGTTGATTGATTCCAAGGTGTTGAATTTCCAGCTATGTGAACAGGAGTAATCGATATGGAGACCATTAGTTCAAAGTTCGTTTTTGAGACTGATATTGCTGAAAGACATTATGCGACAGACTCTTTAGATTGTTTGAAACGGTTTGATGTTTCGGTTTCGAAACTCAGTTTTTTAACCAATCAATCAACTTTTCTCAGAAGATTTGTTTTGTAAGATGTGGCTTGAAAGATTGGGCGATGATTACAGCTTCATGGACAGATTGACAAAGAAAAAAAGTCAATCTATAAGGCGGTATTTTGCCAGGCAGCGCACGGTTCGATATTGTCTTGAGTAAACGGCAGTTTCTTAAAGAGCGAGAGAAATGGATACAGCTCTTTCGGTTTGTCTGTGAGACATGGAATCCTCATGGTACATTGATGGAGCTTGATTTGAATCTTGAATTTTTTTTGATAAAACTGATTCCGACAAGATTCACTGTACATACGAGAGTTAGGAAGTGATCAGAATGACAAGAATAAAAATCGGTGATGTGTTCAAGATTAACACACCTAACGGAGAGGCTTATCTTCAATATGTTCATGAAGATAAAACGATAGGCGAGTTGGTAAGAATATTACCCGGCGTATATGGAAAACCTCCAGAAAACCTTAAAGAAATAGTCGCGGGGAAAGAAGCGTATTTATTACATTGCCCACTCAAACCGGCTATAAGACACAAAATCATTGAAGCCATTTCGAACTATGACATACCTCCAGATTTTAAAATCCCTCAAAAATTTAGAACAGAGATAACAGATGACGAGGGGAATCTTATTGGTTGGCACCTCGTAGATTATGTCACTTGGTATAACGATGTAGTCTATGAGTTAACAGAAGAACAAATTCAGTTATCTCCTTGGGGTATATGGAGTTATCCGCTATTAGTCGAGCGAGTCTCAGAAGGCTGGACGTTAGAGAACTGGAAGTGAATAAGTTTAGAAGGATACTAAACTTGCGGTGAAATAATCTCGATACATTGGAAACCTAACTGCTTTTTAAGGTTGTTTTAGGATATTAAACTCTTTAAAGAATTTGTTCAACTCACGTTCGATTTGTGGCGACGTTTCTGGGATGTCGAGTAACAGCAGTGTCTGTTCGAAATTGACGGTAAGCAGGACGAAGGGGTTTTGTTAAAAAAGTGATTACTGAAGCATGATGGACTTGTGAAAGGACTACGTGCCTCGATATTCAAGATGGAACAAAGGGGATTTTATAGATGAGTGAAAAGGCGGATCAATTCGTGAAGGCTGTGTACGAGACTGTCGTACAGGAAGGTCTTCACATGTATAAGGAAATGTACGAAGAAGAAATCTCATCTTCAGAGGTTGACTTGTACAGTCAAGCGATTCACATGTATCAACAGATGAATGCAGAGCAACAAAAGTTGATGATGCATATCATTGAAGTCGTGATGGTAGATACGGTCTCTCACGTCTTCGGGGTGATTGACGGTAGTTCGTCGCTGATTGATTCGGACATTGAAGCGACATTACTGCTCGATGATGTGGACTCAGAAGGGGAATTGCAAGATTCCTTCATTGGTTACTTGCAGGAGGAAGACTTGTACCCGTGACGGATACAAAATTGATTTTAAGGGGCGCAACATGCGCTCCTTTTTTGTTATGATAAGTGATGAAAAGGAAAGAAAGAAGGTTTGTCCATGGACGTCACAGCATTACTATCGTTTCTGTTGCTTGGAACGCTGATCGGGATTTTGAGCGGGTTCTTCGGCATTGGGGGCGGGATTTTACTCACGCCGCTCCTGCTCGTCTTCGGGTACGAGGCAAGTGCGGCCATCGCGCTCAGTCTGATGCTCACACTCGGGTCGACGACGGCCGGTACGATCTCCCATCTTAAATTAAAGAACGTCAATCCGAAACATGCCCTCTTGATCGGCGCCTTCGGGGTCGTCGGGACGTGGGTGGCGACGCCGCTCGTGTTCTACCTTGAGACGCTCGACGGTGCGAAGCCGGTTATCTCGCTCGCCTACATCGGGCTACTGACGTACTTTGCCGTCTCGTTCTTCCGGTCGAAGCAACATGAAGAAGGAAGTGTCGGCTCGGAGTCGGTCCCACGCCTCGGTTTTATCGGGTTGTTCGGCGGGTTCATCTCGTCACTCATGGGTGTCAGCGGCGGATTCGTGTTGACACCGCTTCAAGTCAAACTGCTCAACACCGAGATGAAACGAGCCGTCGGGACGAGTATCGCCGCGGCGTTCCTTATCGTCGTCTCAGGCGTGATCAACTATGCCGTCGCCGGGGCCGATGCGAACTATTGGCATGGTCTCGCGCTCATCGCAGGGGCGATGATTGGCTCGCCGATCGGGGCGAAGCAGTTGCAACGGTTCAGTTCGCAACTCGTCAAAAAGGCGCTCGGTGGCTTCTATGTTGCGGTCGCCATCAGCGTAGGACTTAACTTGCTCGGCTTCAACGATATCTCGCTCGGACTGCTCGTCGTCCTCGCGCTTTCGTTTATCGTCGCGCTATTTATCCGACCGCGTTCGAAGTGATCATCGACCCTCGTCTACAGACGGGGGTCTTTCTTATAGGGGGAGTATATCCTTCATATAAACATCACCATTGGTATAACGCATGCTGAAACGCGCAAAAAAAACCTGTCCGAGGACAGGGTCTTAACGTCTGGCGATATGGTCAATGTTCTCTTGAATCTCTCCGACTTTGCTCTTCGCTTCACGAAGCCGTTGTTCAAACGCCTCAGTGTCACGTTTTTCACGTTGCGGCTCGTCTTTCCCGCGACGCTGTCCTTTCGGGGAGCGATGGATATGGGTCGCTTTCATCAAGCGCTTTTTAAACGTTGAATCGCTCATCAGGACACCCCCTTCCATACTATACACGTTCCACCTCTCCATTCCGATGAAACGTTTGAACGTTCATGAGGCGAGGGTTCTGCGCATTTGCGGGTTCGTCGAGACTTTATAGGCGATGGCCGCGGCTAGGACCGCTTTAATCAGGTCGCCGAGGATGAATGGGATATTCACTTTTAATGCATCAATGAACGACATAGCGAACACGGCTTGGAGGCCGAGACTGCCGACCACATAGACGAAGCCGAGGCCGATCAGGATGTTATAAGCGACGAGAGCGGGGAACGAACGATGGCGTTCCGACAACCAACCGATCAAAAAGGCAGCGATCGGGAAGGCGATCAAGTAACCAACCGTCGGACCGACGAACGGGGCGAGCCCGCCCGAACCACTTAAGACGGGTAGACCGATCAAACCGAGCAGTAAGTAAACGACGACGGCGAGCCCACCTTTTTTGGCTCCGAGGACGGAAGCGACCGTCATGATGCCGAGCATTTGCAGGGTGATCGGAACGGGACCGATCGGGATGGCGATGGAGCCGATGCTTGCGAGTAGGGCGGCACCGATGGCGATTTGTGTTAAATCGTGAATTTTCATTATGTAAACCCCTTTTCTGTTAACGTTAACTGATAATAGGTTAACATCATTAATTCTATATGACAAGCAAAAATGAGGACCTGGTCGTAAAAAGACCGGGTCCTCATCGTTTATGCATGCGTCGGCAGGTTCTTTTTTGCTTCCTTCAGTTGGGTACGGACCGCATCAAAGCCTGTCCCACCATAACTGTTGCGACGTTTGACCGCCGTCATCGGCGAGAGTGCTTCGTACACATCCGCTTCAATCAACTCAGAGTGGGTTTGGTACATCTCGATCGGTAATTCTAATAAATACAGACGTTGGTCGATACAATACCGGACGAGCGTCCCTGTCACTTCATGTGCCTCACGGAACGGCATCCCTTTCGCTGTCAAATAGTCGGCGAGTTCGGTGGCGTTCGAGAAATCACGCTCGGTTGCTTGCTTCATCGTATCCGTATGGAACGTTATGTCTTGAATCATACCGGCCATGATGCTGAGGCTACCCTGTACCGTTTTGACGGTATCGAACATCCCTTCCTTGTCTTCTTGCAAATCTTTGTTATAAGCGAGTGGGAGTCCTTTCATAATCGTCAAAAGCCCCATCAGATTGCCGACGACGCGTCCGGACTTTCCGCGGACGAGTTCGGCCATGTCTGGGTTTTTCTTCTGTGGCATCATGCTCGAACCGGTCGAGAACACGTCGGAAATCGTGATAAAACGATACTCTTCGCTACTCCACAGAATTAACTCCTCACAGAAACGAGACAAATGCATCATGAGCAGCGATGCGTTCGACAAAAACTCTAGGATGAAATCACGGTCGCTGACGGCGTCCAAGCTGTTCGGATAGACTTGGTCGAAGCCGAGCAGCTCGGCCGAACGGTGGCGGTCGATCGGGAACGTCGTCCCGGCGAGGGCACCCGCTCCGAGTGGGCTCATATCGATGCGCTTCAAGCTGTCACTGAAGCGCTCTTTGTCACGCTCGAGCATCCAGAAGTACGCGAGCAAGTGATGGGCGAGTGAGACCGGCTGGGCCCGTTGCAAGTGGGTATAGCCCGGCATGACCGACTCGACGTTTTGAGCGGCGTGGTCATAGAGTGCTTTCTGTACGGATTCGATTCCGTCAATCGTCTCGAGGACGCGGCGTTTCAAATACAGATGCATATCCGTCGCGACTTGGTCGTTCCGGCTGCGGGCCGTATGCATCTTGCCAGCGACCGGTCCGATTTCTTCATGCAGGAGCGCCTCGAGGTTCATATGGATGTCTTCATGGAAGACGTTGAACGTCAAGTCGTCCGCTTTCGCCTTATTGGCTAGCGTGTTCAAGCCGGCAACGATTTGCGTGACTTCGTCAGCCGTCAAAATGTGTTGCTCCCCGAGCATCGTCACGTGGGCGATGCTCCCTTCGATATCTTCTAACACGAGCTGGGCGTCGAAATGAATCGAGGCGCCGAACTCGTCGACCCATTCACTTGCCGTCTGTTCGAACCGGCCGCCCCATAGTTTACTCATGCACCATCGTTCCTTTCTCCGCGAGCACTTCCGCTTGAACTTTTGTCGGTAGACCCCAAAGTTTGATGAAACCGACGGCTGCTTGTTGGTCGAACGTGTCAGCTGACGTGTACGTCGCGAGGTGTTCGTCATAGAGCGAGATCGGCGATTTCCGTCCGTCGACGATGGCTTGCCCTTTGAACAGTTTCATCCGGACCGTACCGGTCACCGTCTGTTGCGTCTCATCGATGAAGGCGAGGAGTGCTTTCGTCAATGGTGAGTACCAGAGGCCGTTATAGATCGTCTCTGTCAACTTCTGTTCGACGATCGGTTTGAAATGGGCGACTTCACGGACGAGGGTGAGCGCCTCGAGCGCTTGGTGTGCCGTGATAAGTGTCATCGCGCCAGGTGCTTCATATACTTCCCGTGATTTGATGCCGACGACCCGGTTCTCGATATGGTCGATTTTCCCGATGCCATGGGCACCGGCGACGATGTTAAGTTGCTCGAGGATTGCTGTGAATGTCGCTGCTTGTCCGTTGATGGCGACCGGGATCCCGGCGTTGAATTCAATTTCGACATACGTCGGTTCATTCGGTGTGTCTTCGAGCTGTGCCGTCAATTCATAGGCGCTCGCTGGTGGAGCGGCCCAAGGATCCTCAAGGATGCCGCATTCGACGGCACGCCCCCAAATGTTTTGGTCGATCGAGAACGGCTCTTCTTGCACGATCGGGATTGGGATGCCATGTTCGGCCGCATAGGCGATTTCTTCTTCCCGTGACCATTTCCATTCCCGGACCGGTGCGATGATTTCAAGCGACGGGTCGAGCGCGTGAATTGACACTTCGAACCGGACTTGGTCATTCCCTTTCCCTGTGCATCCGTGGGCGACGGCGACAGCGCCTTCTGCTTGTGCGACCTCGACTAGCTTCTTCGAGATGAGCGGGCGCGATAAAGCAGAGACGAGTGGATATACGCCTTCATACATCGTATGCGCCTGCATCGAATACCGGGCAAAATCGTTGACGAACTCATCGACCGCATCGATAACGACCGATTTGACGGCCCCGACTTTGAGCGCTTTCTGTTGAATGCGCTCTAGGTCTTTCCCTTCACCGACGTTTAAACAGCAGGCGATGACATCATATCCTTGTTCATCCAACCATTTAATTGCGACCGATGTGTCAAGACCACCTGAATAAGCTAATACGAGTTTTTGTTTCATTTCCTTACACCCCTTATACATAATTATTCATCTGTATTTATAAATATACGACTTACTTTAACGTATGATTCGCAGTAAAGCAACCTTTTTAACGAAAAAAAAGAATCACTTGTGAAAGTGATCCTTCATTGGACGATTTCGAGCTCGGGCATCCACTGTGTCATATGTTGGCTCGTGGCCTCGAACAGCTCCGGCTTGGCGGTTTGTAACGGGACGACCTCAAACGGACCGTTGGCACTCGATCGGCGAGTGAACGTCGGATAGAACATCGGGTTGGCGAGTTCGAACGTCGTCTCATCCGCATCGACCGTCTTGACGACATCGATGCCGACGATGCCGCCCGTATTCCGGTCGTCCCCTTGTTGACCGGATAGGAAGTTGCCGAGCGAGTACGCGACGAACGTCCGGTTGCCCTCGGCGCCATCTATCCAAGCGAGCGGTTGGAGGACGTGAGGATGGTGGCCGATGATCAGGTCGACTCCGAGGTCAGACAATTGTTGGACGAGCGTCTGTTGCGCTTCGTTCGGAACCGTCTCGTACTCGTTCCCGAAATGAAGCGATACGACCGTGATATCGGCCGCTTGCTCAGCCGCTTCGATGTCAGGGGTCATCGCTTCGAGGTCAATATAATTGACGTGATACGGTTGTTTCGGAACGACACCGTTCGTCCCATACGTATAGGCGAGAAACGCGAATGAGATATCGTTCTTCGTTAACGTCCGAATTTCAGCCTTGTCCGCTTCGGATAGGAACGAACCCGTGTACGGCATGCCAATCTCGTTCCAGTGGGCAATCGAATTCTCGATGGCCGTGATGCCCCGGTCGAGCGTATGGTTGTTTGCCGTCGTCACCAAGTCGACGCCTGCAGCTTGGAGCGCATCACCGACCTCATATGGACTGTTGAAGGCCGGGTAACTCGACAACCCGATCTCACTTCCGCCGATCATGCTTTCTTGATTGGCGATAGCGATATCGGCCTCGGTCAAAATCGGAGCGATTGGTTCGAAGGCGGTGGTGAAATCATAGCCCTCTCCGCGCTTGGCGGCATTATACACGCTGTCGTGTAACAAGATATCGCCAATCGCATAGAGCGACGTCGTCGTCACGACTGGTTCTGGCTCTTCTGGAACAGGTGCCGGCTCCTCCGCCTCGGTCTCTGGTGCCGGGGTTTCGGTTTGCTTCGTAGACGACGTCTCGACGTCAGGGGTCGTACAGCCGAACAAGAAGAGGAGGGGCAAGGTCAACATGACTTGTTTATATGGGATTACTCGTTTCAATGGACGAGTCACTTCCTTTCATGTGGTTCAAACTGGCTCAAGCGGTCCTACACAATCCATTCGCCATGAAAGTAGAATCTCCTTGTCAGGGCACAAGAAAAAAGTGCCAGGCTATAGTAGCATGGCACTCTGATTGTTAAATGCGTTCTGTCTTCAAGATGTGTTCCATTTCTTCGAACTCGTTCGTGATCCTCGAGCTCGGTGGTGGTGTCATCAAACTGACGACATAAATGGCGAGGCTCGACAAGAAGAACGCTGGAATCATCTCGTATAGCTCACCGACGGTCCCGAACCAGTCGGCGGCAAAGTTTTTCCAGACGATGACGATAAATGCCCCGACAAGCATACCAGCGAGCGCCCCTTGACGCGTCGTCCGTTTCCAGAACAGGCTGAACAAGATGAGTGGCCCGAACGACGAGCCGAAGCCGGCCCAGGCGTAACCGACCAAGTTCAAGATGGTATCGTCCGCCCCGAACGCGAGCCAGATCGAGATTAACGAGACGAGGATGACGGTAATCCGGCCGACCATGACGAGCTCACGGTCGCCGGCATCTTTCCGGAAAAACTTCTGATAGAAGTCTGTCGTCGCGGCACTCGATGAGACGAGGAGCTGTGACGAGATGGTCGACATGATCGCCGCGAGCAACGCCGCGAGCAAGACGCCGGTGATGAGGTCGACGAATAATAAATCCGAGAGATTGATAAAAATGTTTTCAGGATTATCAATCTCAAGACCGCGTTGCGTATAATAGGCGAGACCGAACAGGCCTGTCGTCATCGCGCCGACGACGGTGAACAGCATCCATGAGATGCCGATGCGTCGTGCTTTCTTGATATCCTGTAACTTTTCGATGGCCATAAAGCGGACGATGATGTGCGGTTGCCCGAAATAACCGAGACCCCAAGCGAACAAGGACACGATGCCGATAAGCGACTGTCCTGTCAATGGATCAAGGAGCGCCTCATCGATATCACCAATCGTTTGGAACGCAGCGCTCACCCCGTCGGTTGCCGTGATGGCGATAGCCGGGACGAGGATGAGGGCGAACAACATGATGAGTCCTTGGACGAAGTCGGTCCAACTGACGGCCAAGAAGCCGCCGATGAACGTATAAATAATAATGATAGAAGCCAAAATCAAGACGCCCGTCCCGAACTCGATCCCGAAGACGGCGTTGAATAACCGACCGCCGGCCACGAACCCGCTCGTGGCATAGAGTGTGAAGAATACGAGCGTCACGGCTGCGGAGAACGTCCGCAACGTACCGCGTGAATCTTTAAAACGTTTCTCAAAAAAGTCTGGTATCGTGATAGCATCTTCGGATAAATACGAGTACGTCCGAAGCCGCGGTGCGACGAGCAACCAGTTCAAGTACGCACCGATCGTCAACCCGATGACGATCCAACCACTCGACAGACCGGTTGCGAACATCGCACCCGGTAGACCCATCAACAGCCATCCACTCATGTCGGAAGCACCTGCCGACAAGGCGGCGACGGCCGGACCAAGACCTCGTCCTCCAAGCATATAGTCGCCGATGCTCTCCGTCCGCCGATAGGCGATGACGCCGAGTAATACCATGAGCGCCATGTAAACGGTGATGGATATCAATATCCCGTTCATAAAAATCCCCCTCATTCATAATGAAAACGCTCTCTTTGTTTATGGAATACACCATGACGAAATTTTGCCACAAAACTGAAACAAGTGCACGATTTTTATTGAACGATTGACCAAATAATCAAATTATTTAGCGAAGCACGAAGCAAGATGATCATTGACAAGGCCCGTCGCCTGTAGATGAGCATAAACGGTCGTCGGCCCTAAAAATTTGAATCCACGTCGTTTCAACTCCTTGCTGATCTGATGCGACAGTTCGGTCGCTGCCGGAACTTCATCAACCGAGGTCCAGCTAGAATTGATTGTCTCACCGTCGACGAACGACCAAATATAGGCATCGAACGTCCCGAATTCTTGTTGTATCTCGATGAAACGCTTGGCATTATTGATTGACGCTTCAATTTTGCGGCGGTTCCGGACGATACCGGGATTGTTCAGCAACCGTTCCATATCCGTTTCGTCGAACAAGGCGACCGCTGCGACGTCGAAGTCGGCATAGGCGTCCCGGTAATTGTCGCGCTTTCGTAAAATAGTGATCCAACTGAGGCCAGCCTGGGCACTTTCAAGGGTCAAACATTCAAAGTGCTTTTGATCGTCATGGACGGCTTTGCCCCATTCCTCATCGTGATAACGAACGTACAACGGGTCGGTGCCGCACCACGGGCAACGTGTCGGTTCTGTCATGATTGTTCCCTCGCTTTCATTCAAGTACTTCAGTTTAGCATGTCAGGACGGTTTTTGATGGGAGGTGACGGGTATAATAGGAGATATTGGAGGGTGAACGTTATGAGAGATTGGATGATCCAGGTCATTGAACAGTTCGGTTATTTCGGTATCGCGTTCATGATTTTTATTGAAAACGTGTTTCCGCCGATTCCATCAGAGGTCGTGCTCTTGTTCGGTGGATTCTTCGCCGTGCAGACCGATTTAAATGTTCCGCTCGTCATTTTCTCTGCGACTGCGGGCGCCATTTTAGGAGCCGTATTGTTATATGGAATCGGGTTATATGTAGATGTCGAACAAATCGAGAAATGGACAAAAAAATATGGGAAATGGATTCGACTCGATATTGCGGACGTGCGACGGGCGGATGCCTGGTTTGACAAATATGGGAGCTGGATGGTGTTCTTTGGCCGATTGATGCCGGTCGTCCGAAGCTTGATCTCGCTACCGGCCGGCATGTCGAACATGCCGTTCGTGAAGTTTTTACTGCTTAGTACGGCCGGGACGGTCATATGGAACACGATCCTGATTTATATCGGCATCCGTGTCGGCGAGAACTGGGAATCCATTTTAAGTTATTTAAATGTGTACTCGTATGTGATTTATGGATTACTGGCCGTCAGCCTTATCGTATTTCTTATTTGGCGCAAGAAACGGAAGAAAAAGCAGTCGGAACAAGCATCATCGTTTTGATGAACAAAGGAGGACCTTCGCGTGAAGGTCCTCCTTTGTGTTCTATCATTGATCCTCTTTATTTTTTGTCTCATCGGGAAGTACTTTCTCAAGTTTTTCCTCCGTCTTGTTAGCAAGAATCTCAGAGAAGCGGAACAAGACGATGCCGATGATGGCCGATACGAAAATATAGAGACCGACAAATAAATTGATTGCGCCGTTCGATAGGGCGGTGAACAAAATCGAGAACTCGCCGCGAGGGGCGAGTGAAAACCCGGCCTCGTTCGCTTGCACACGAGACAATCCATAAAGTCGCCCTCCGACACGCCCGACAATCCACTTCGATAATACACCCCAGACAATCAAGACGAAGAAGAGCGTATTGACGATGACACCTTGATCAAGATTGATTGAAATGCCGAATGAGATGAAAAAGATTGGTAAGAACAAGTCACGAACAGGTACCGTCAATCGCTTCAACGGCCGCACGTCATGGATACCTGCAAGCATGATTCCTGCGATAAACGCCCCGAGAATCTCGGACAGGCCGAACACCATGCCGATTCCCGCAAAGAATAAAATCAATCCAATCAAACCGATGCTCGCATCATCTTGTCGCAACAAATGTTTGACGAACCGCTGTCGGTTCAAAACGAAACGAGACCCGATAAAGAGGAGCACTCCGAAGACGAGGAACCCAGCAAACACTTTACCAATGTCAGAAAATGCGATTGGCTCGTCCTGGATGATGAACGGGGCGATGGTCAAGATGAGCGGGGCGAAAATGTCTTCGAAGATGAGGAGCGCCAGTACAAACTCTTTCACATCTTCATGTTTTTCCGAATGTCGCTCGAGAAGTTTCGCCGAAATAGACGAACTCGTCGCGTAAAGGACGGCACCGATCAAAAATGCTTGTGAGAAGTCGAGGCCAAACAACAGAGCGATCCCGATCGTGACTCCGAACGCGAGAAGGATATCTAAGACACCTGCTTTCCACACTTGCTTCATTCGCTTGGCGAGTTCGCTCAGTGGAAATTTTAAACCGAGTAGGAAAAATAACAAGATGATGCCGATTTCCCCGGCGATTTTGAAGACCTCATTTCCGTCCCAAAAGAAGCCGACCGCGACACCGACTGCAATGAAGGCAAGGATACTTGGAAAGAATAGCCGCTCGATGATCAAACTGAGCACCGAGATCACGGTGAGCGCCAACCCGAGCAGTACGATTACATTGAATATGTCCATATGTCACCCCCAAAAGAAGCAAAGCAATGCTTCAGCATCAGTTTTCACTCCATTGGTATTCCATTCCGACCGATTCGGGACGAGAATAGTCAAATCCGAACTGGCGGTACAGACCGTCTGCCGGAATGTCGGCGATTAAACTAATGATTGAAGTTTCATCTGCTTCTTGCAAAATCCAATCCATCAACTGCTCCATGATCAATTTACCAAGTCCGAGACCTTGACATTCAGGGTCGACGACGATGTCGACGAGATGAAACACCATGCCGCCGTCTCCTACGACGCGTCCCATGCCGACCATCGTCTCGTCTTTATATAAGCAAACACCATACAGCGTGTTCGCAAGTCCTTTTACCGTTCCAGAATCAGAACGCTTCGGCATACCTGCTTTGACACGTAAACGTTGATGCTCCTCCGGTGTCGGTGTTTCAACCCGTACATCTACTTCATTCACCATATCGCTACTCCCTCTCTGTCCATAAGTTAAAATTATTTTCCCGCTATATTGAATCAGTAAACCTTGATTTCCACTTCGGGTTATTCAGATAATGAAGACATGATATGCAGAAAAGGACGTGTCCCTATGATAGAAGGTCAGACGATTTTACCCGCTCTTCGTGACATGCGAGACCTCGAAACGTTTGTGAAAGGACCGTTCGACGTCGGTGTGCTACTCGAAGTACATGTCGCCCGGCTCGATGCCGTGTTTCAGTTGCTGGCGACCCATGACAAAAAAGTATTCGTCCATCTTGATTTGATTCAAGGACTTAAGGCTGATGAATATGCGACCGAATATATTTGTCAGACGTATCGTCCGTATGGAATCATCTCGACGAAAGGCAGTGTCATCTTAAAGGCGAAACAAAAGCAAGTCAAAACGGTCCAACGTTTGTTTTTGATCGATTCGAGCTCGCTCGATAAAAGTTATCGCCTGATTAAACGTACGCAGCCGGATTACATCGAAGTGTTGCCTGGCCTTGTTCCGAAATATATCCGATCGGTTAAGGATGCGACGGATATTCCCGTTTTTGCGGGTGGGTTGATCTCGTCGCCTGAAGAAGTCGAGGCTGCCCTTGAGGCCGGGGCGACGGTCGTGACGACGTCGGATCAATCTCTGTGGACGAACAACTAGGACTTGTTTCCACGCAATCAGGGTATTTTATTTTCCAGGAGGGATGAACATGACAAAAACGATGATTATCACCGGGGTCAGCCAAGGAATCGGGCTGGAACTGGCGCGTCATTTTAGCACGACATACCGTGTCGTCGGACTCGATATCGGGCAAGACCCGCAACTTGAAGGAGTGACGTTCCACCGGATGGACCTAGGGGATCATCAAGATGTGACCCGTGTGTTCAAACAGATTCAGCAAGAAGTCGGTACCGCCCATGTGCTCATCAATAACGGCGGTGTATCATCGCTCGTCAAACCGATGGCAGAGCTCGACATCGAGACGTTTAAACAAGTGATCGATGTCAACCTCGTCGGGACGTTCGCTTGCTCGAAATCTTTCTTGACGTTGAACGAAGGGGCAGACTTTGGTCGCATCATCAATATGGCCTCAACGCGTGCTCTCCAGAACGAGGCCGATTGGGAAGCGTATGGCGCATCAAAAGGAGGCATCGTTTCGCTGACCCAGTCGATGGCGGTTTCCTTGGCCAACCGACCGATCACGGTAAATGCGGTCAGTCCTGGCTGGATCCACACCTCAGATGAACCGCTCCGTGACATTGACCACGCGCAGCATCCATCAGGGCGGGTCGGCACGCCGGACGACATTATTCGGGCCGTCGATTATTTGATCGATGAACGAAACGATTTCGTCAACGGACAAAACCTCGTCGTCGACGGAGGGATGACGAAAAAAATGATTTACGAACCTTAACTCACAAAACTAGGACCATTACCCTATATTTTAATGAGGGATATGCGTGTAAAGACCTAGTGGCGGGTATAGAATGGGGAGTACATTGAAACTTGTGAAGGAGGAAGCGTCGTGCAGCAAATCATCGAACAGGCTCTCCGTTTCGCAGCCGTTCGTCATGACGGACAGTTTCGAAAAGGAACGAACATTCCTTATGTGACCCATCCTGTCGGCGTCTCGATGTTGCTCGTCGAAGATCGTCAACCCGTCCCGGTCATCGTGGCCGGTCTACTCCATGACTTGCTTGAGGATACGTTGACCACGTCAGAGGAATTGACGGAGCGTTTCGGAAGCGAAGTGACTCGTTTAGTCCTGGCCGTTTCCGAGCCGGAGAAACATCATTCTTGGGAAGAACGCAAACGGATGACGATTCAACGTGTGTCGACACTCCAATATGATGAAGTGGCCCTCCTTGTCGCAGACAAGCTACATAATCTGCGCTCGATTCGATTCGACGTCGAGTCTGCCGGCAAACAAGTATGGGATCGGTTCAATCGACCGCTCCGTGACCAGTCCTGGTATTATCACGAATTGCTCCATGCGTTTCAGCCGTTCGCTCAGACGACGACACTCATTGAAGCGTTCGAGACAGAATTGAACCTGCTGTTTTATGGTGTCGAAGAAGAACGGAGCGAAAAGTTAGAAAAACTGTTCGGGGTGATCAAATACGGATTTCACGAAGAGGAGTGGTTTCAAGAGACATCAACGCTTTGTCAAACTGCCTATGAACTGAACGAGACGATGCGCGAAGGATATCGTCACGGGTTCATGGTCAATCAACCGGAGCTAGACGCCTTGTCGGCTCAGTTGAGAGAAGCAGGTATGTGGGAACGCTTGCCGCTTCCGACACTTCAAGCGATCGATGAATTATCGTATCGCATGGCATTGAAATCGGACGAACTTGTCGCGTGGCTCGAGTGAAATGATTGTCATGTGACCTTAAACGTGATATATTCGTCGTGAACATAAGAGGGGGAGTAGCGACCACGACCGTGGTCGGTGGGTCGTCATTACGGTGCAATGCACTCGGTCCACCGAGCTTCTTACCAAGTCCGCAAGACCTTTTTATGGATGCTTTTTTCGCGTCCATAAAAAGGTCTTTTTGAATTCACGAAAAGGGGAGATCTATTAAAATGGTATTTATTTATTTTATCTTGGCTGCCGCCATCACTGTGTATGCTGCCATCAAACTCTCGACGTATGCCGACGTCATCAGTGAGAAGTCGACGATGAGCGGCATGCTCGTCGGTACCGTGTTGCTGGCCGGAGCAACGTCACTTCCAGAAGTGACGACGAGCGTCTCGGCCGTCATGATCAACAACCCGGATATCGCCATCGGGAACATGCTCGGATCGAACTTGTTCAATATCTTCATTTTGGCGATGTTCGACTTGTATTACCGTCAGAAACGCCTGTTTAATGAAGCGAGTCGCGATCACCTCTATACGGCGAGTCTCGGTTTGATGTTGACGCTCGTGACGATGCTCGCACTCGTCATCCGTATCGACTTCACGATTCTTGGGATCGGGATTGATGCCTTATTGATTGCAGGGTTGTACGCGATTGGGATTTACTATATCGGACAACGTCCAAAAGAACTTTCGACAGAACGGGAAGTCGAGCAAGAGGTCGGTGTCAGCGTCACCGACTCAATTCCAATTAAGCGCGCGGTCATAGGCTTCATCATCGCCGCGCTCGTCATCATGGCTGCCGGAACGGCGCTTTCAGTGTTAGGTGACCAAATCGCCGTCGTGACCGGACTCGGTTCGAGCTTTGTCGGCAGCTTTTTGATCGCGGCCTCGACGTCGCTCCCAGAAGCGGTCGCCGTTTTCGTCGCCTTGAAGCTTGGTAACGTCAACTTGGCGTTCGGTTCGATTTTAGGGAGTAACATCTTCAATATGCTCATCATCGCGCTGTCGGATGTCTTCTACCGAGGCGGCTCGATTCTAGCAGATGTGTCAACGTCCCACTTGGTGACGGCGATTGGAATCACGATTTTGTCGATCTTGGTCATGTACAGCGTCCTGCGCAAAGATGTCACGTCGAAGTTCCGCTACGTCTTACCGTCCGTGCTCGTCATCCTTGTCTATTTCGCATCGTCTTATTTCATTTTCATCGGTTAATCACTCACACGGTGTCCTCGGACATCGTGTTTTTTGTTTGAAGCGGTTCGAGGAATCACTTTTCATCGTCTTGGGTATAGAAGGAGGGAAGGAGGGGTGGCGATGCAAATGCATTCTCTGAAACGGCTAGATGAGTACATTGTGTTAATTCCAGCATATAACCCGGATCAAGCGCTCGTCACACTTGTCCGTGAGCTAAAAGAGACGGGATTTGTCTATGTCATCGTCGTGAACGATGGAAGTGTCGAGACGTCCCGGCACGTGTTCGATGAGGTCGGGAAGTGGGTGACGACTGTCCTCGTCCATGAACGGAATCAAGGCAAGGGAGCGGCGTTGAAAACTGGGATTCGACATGTCGTTCAGCATTTTCCGAAATCGACCGGTGTCATCACGGTCGACGCGGATGGGCAACATCTCCCGGCAGACGTATTAAAACTTTATGAAGAAGGCGTACGTTGGCCCCATCATTTAATTATGGGCTGCCGTGACTTTTCCGGGTCTGATATCCCGTTCCGGAG
Source organism: Exiguobacterium sp. SL-9 (assembly GCF_004336985.1). Lineage (GTDB taxonomy): Bacteria > Bacillota > Bacilli > Exiguobacteriales > Exiguobacteriaceae > Exiguobacterium. Next base: position 6,908 of record NZ_SJUO01000002.1, on the reverse strand, counting down.
CCGATTCGGGAATCAGATGACGCGTGGTGTTATGCTGCTCGGAAGCGGTCTCCGTCTAAAGGACACGCAGACCGGTCTTCGGGCGATTCCCCTTCGCTATGCGGAACAATTGCTCGATGTGCCAGGGAACCGTTACGAGTTCGAAATGAACATGTTGACGTTCACGAAACGACTGCAAGTCCCAATCCATCAGACTCCGATTCAAACCGTCTATGTGGCAGAAAACGCCTCGTCCCATTTCCGCCCGGTGATTGACTCGATTCTAATCTATCGCATGTTTTTGGCCTATTCCTTATCTTCGATCGCGTCATTCGTGTTGGACGTCGGCGTATATGCCTTGTTCGTCTACTTGTTGAATCCATGGTTCGAGACGACGCACGTCTTGATCGCGACGGTCGTGGCACGTATCCTGTCATCGTTGTTCAATTATTTCGTCAACCGAAAAATCGTATTCCATTCGAAGGCGAAGCGGGCGATGCCCAAATATTTCGGGCTCGTCGGATTGCAGATGGCGCTGTCGGCTGGTCTCGTCTATGCGTTGTTCTATGTCATCCGCGACGGGGAGGTATGGATCAAAGTGGTGGTCGACAGCTTCTTGTTCGTCGTCAGCTATTATGTCCAAAAAAAATGGGTTTTTAAACGGTAACAGGCCAAGACGTGTGTCTTGGCCTGTCTGGCATGCATATCGTTCAATAAGCGAGTTTTCCGAGCTTGACCGATGTGTACCGGTGCAGTTCACGCGGATCATGAATCCCGGTCTTCTGCATCATGTCGCGCATGAGCAGGGCACAGACACGGGCATCTTCAGCCGCATCATGATGGATGAACGGGACGTTCAAATATTCCGCCATCGTGTTCAGCTTGTGATTCGGCAGACCTGGATACAGTTTTCTCGACAATTTGACAGTACAGCCGTACTCGATTGTCGGAAACGTATATAAATCATATTTGGCGATCGCTTTCTTGAAAGCGCCCATATCAAATGAGGCGTTGTGTGCCATGACGAGGTCGACATCCCGTAGCGTCGGATAGAGCTGTTCAAGCACCTCAGGTAACGCTGGGGCGTCCCAGACATCGCTCGGCCGGATGCCGTGGACCCGGATATTGCCGGTATCGAAGTCTTCCTCAGGATTGACGAACAGTTGGTTCGTTTCGATGATTTCACCGTCGACGAGCAAGCTCCAGCCGACAGAGCAAATGCTCCGGCTATCGCGGTTCGCTGTCTCGACGTCGATGGCAAGAATTGAATGTGACATAATCGTTCCCTTTCTTCATAAAACAAGTATAAAAAAAGTCTAACATATCGTTAGACTAAAAAGCGATTATGCGGCCACGAGGTTGCGACACGCCTCGGCACAGCGGAGACACGCTTCGGCACAACGTTGGCAATGGTCATGCAAGTGACGGCCGCATTCGACGGCGCACGTGTCGCACACTTGGGCGCAGAGGGCCGCAATCGGTTTGGTAAACGCCGAATCGGTCTCGAGTGCGTTCAAGGTGAGGGAGCAGATGTCGGAGCATTCTCGCGTCAGACGAATGCACTCTTTTACCATCAGCACATCTTCTTCTTGTAAACTTTTTGAAAAACAATGATTGCTCGTCCGCATACAGTCGATAATCGCTGAAATCGTCTCTTCAATTGAGTCCCGGTTCATGATAAGTCCCCCTTGATAAAATAATGTATCTTCAAATCATTACCCGATACCATATCGCTTAAACCGCGCCAAAACGACAAAAAAGTCACTTCACAAAAGTGAAGTGACCAAGTAATGGAGCATAGCGGGCTCGAACCGCTGACCTCCACGCTGCCAGCGTGGCGCTCTCCCAGCTGAGCTAATGCCCCGTTCGAAAATTATTATATCATTCTAGTAAAACATTTGGCAATGGGTATTTTTAAATTTGTTGAACAAAGTTTAATCAGCGCTGAACGTGGGAAAATCACAGATGATGTTATATTACGAAAGCAGGTGTCATCCATGGAAATGATTTTACTCGCACTCTTGCCTGCCTTGATGTGGGGGAGTATCCCGCTCATCGTATCGAAGGTCGGTGGAAAGCCGATTCAACAGTTGATCGGGACGACGATGGGAGCGATGGTGATGGCGGTCATCATCGCGCTCGTGTTCAATCCGGAGTTCACGACGCTCGCAATCGTGACCGGCTTCATCTCCGGGGCGTTCTGGGCGCTCGGTCAGTATTTACAATTCCAATCGTTCCAAATTTTAAGCGTATCGAAGGCGATGCCGATCAGCACCGGGATGCAGCTAGTCGGTACGTCGTTGTTCGGTGTCATCGTGCTCGGGGATTGGCAGACTTCGACCGAGTTATGGCTAGGGTTTTCTGCGCTCGTGTTGATTATCATCGGGGCGGCGCTGACGTCGTATCAGCAGAACAAAGACGGCGACAGCAGCGGTGCCTTGAAAAAAGGTTTGCTCGTCCTGCTCGTCTCGAGTATCGGGTATGTAACGTATGCCGTCCTGACGAACTATTTCGAAGTCGACGGCATCACGGCCATCTTGCCGCAATCGGTCGGGATGTTTATCGCGGCGCTCTTGTTCAGCCTGCGAGAGAAAGATGTGAAGAAGTTCGATCCGAAGACGTTCAAAAACATCTTGGCCGGTCTCGCCTGGGGGATTGGGAACTTCGGTTTGTTCGTGTCGAGCGGTGAGGTCGGAATCGCGACGTCGTTCGCCTTGTCCCAATTGAACGTCGTCGTGGCGACGCTCGGCGGAATCTATCTGTTGAAAGAAGAAAAGACGACGAAAGAACGGGTGCTCGTCTTCATGGGTATCGGGCTCATCGTCGTGGCCGGGTTTATGCTCGGGATTGCGAAGAGCTGAATGAATTCGTTAAAGATGGACCAGGTCGCTTGATGCGACTTGGTTCTTTTTTAGTCGAACCGGACTACGGCCTTTTATATATAATGATTGGAAAAGTGAGAAGTAAGGGGGGAGAGTTGGAGTATATTTATGCTATAAGTCATGGAGGAGATTAATTAATGGAAAAGAAACAGTATTTATTATTTCAAATACCAAATTAAGATAAAAAACACTTTTTCCAAAGATAATTATTCTTCTTCATTGTTATAATTAAGTCCTAGCTAATTTGTTGCATGACGGATACACTAGCATCTCGTTCCTCCTCTCGTTTCAAGCAACAAAAAAAGCCTTCCGATTGGAATGCTGCGTAAGTGTGCATTAGAATTTGATGTTCTGGTCGACCATCTCGGCGAGCGTAAACGCGCCCATGACGATGATCAGGCCGACGGCGCCCCCGACGAGCCAACCGACCGCCTTCGAGCGGCCACGATCCCCACCGAAGATGAAGTAAAAGCCCCCGATGGCGAAGGCGATGGCTGCGGCGATGACGGCGAGCCCCTGGAAGAACTGAAGCAAACTGAGCCCTGTCTCATTGAGTCCCATGTCGTTTCCTCCTTAGTCCTGGTGCGCCGGTGACTTGAAGCTGAGCTTCGCCTCGAGCGCCTCCATGATGAGTTCCTGGTTGTCTTGGATGACCTGTTGATGTTGCTCGTCGAGCCACTCCTCGTAATCCTTCCCACGGATGCGTAAGAGTTTCTCGGCGAAGCTTCGGTTCTGTTTCTGTTCCTTTGATGCCACAGTACACACTTCCTTCCCTTGATCTCGTGATGTGCAGCAGCACATCATTAAGGACAGTCGGGTTCGGTGCGGTGGGTTTCTAGCCGTTCCCCCACGAACTCTACTCCTCATGAATCTAAGGAGCTGTACAGGGTTTTTCGATGACCCGGAACGATGCGGTGACCTTGTGGCGAGTTTTAGGCGACTCTCGCCGAACCATCTGTGCGTAGATCCCGCCCACCCGGTCACTGGTGAGGGACACGCCGGTATGTGATTGGAGAAGACCATCCTTAAGGATGTGCTGCTGCGTCGATGTCGACTACTGGCGGACTCTTTTCCGCTTCTTGACATGGATGAGCTCGTCATCCGGGTTCTTGCGCTTGGCGAGCACGTGGGCGTCATAGACGACCGTTCGGATTCGATAGTAGAGTTGCGTCAGCTGGACCGCCTCGCCGCTCGCCTTTTCGATCCCGATGAAGCCGTGCAGTTCATAGGTCTTCCCATCGAACGTGCGGACCGAATCGGCCTGCGGCAGCTCCTTGAGGTCGAAACGGCGTCGCTCGAGCTTGGTGACGGAACGCTTCGCTCCGTATCCGAAGTCGATGGCGTCCCATGGGACCGTCGCGAGCGTATGTCCGAACGCGCGGGCCAGGTGATCAATATCGGCAATCGACGGCACCGAGCGATTCTGTTCGTACTGGCTAATAGCGGGTTGCGAGATCTCTCCGAATGTCTTCTCTGATAGTTCGACCTGTGACCAGCCCGAGAGCTGGCGGTTCTCCTTCAACCACTCCCCGAATCGATACATAAGCCTTCCCCTTTCTGTAAACCAGAGCGGCGACCAAACAGATGTTTCCTTTTGTTGGTTCCAATATAGCAGGTATAGGTAGAAAAATCATCAGTTTTCTGATATGTCAGATATTTTACAATTGACGATTTCTGTCGAGTCCGCTCTGTATAAGGGTTCATAGGCAACAGTAACTCAATATTTTTGGTTTTGTCGCACAACTGTAAAAAAATAACGCTTTAAGTATAGAAAATAATGACAAGTATTTTGATTTTAAGAGATTGTGGTAGGGTAGAGGAATAGAAGGTTTCGTAAAGAATAAGGATGAAGAGAGTACTACGATCGTGGGGTGAGCAAGTGGAATTGAACGAGGCAATCATCGAGCGGATGAAGGAGCTCGCGACGGAGCGAAACATGACGATTCATCAAGTCATTCAAAAAGGCGGCTTGAATCAGGCGACGATTTCAGAGTTAATGAATGGACGTACAAAGCATCCGAAGGTGAGTACGATTCAAAAGTTTTGTAAAGGTCTTGGAATTTCTCTAAATGATTTTTTTTCTTCATCGTATTTTAATTAGAGTATCTAAACTAAGGAGGACAAAAAATATGAAAGTACTAGAGGCTAATACTAAAGAATTAAAACACCTGCTATCTTTATCGTTTGGAACATTAAACATCCCCTATAATCAACGTCCATATGAATGGAAAGAAGAACAAGTATTAAGACTTTTTAATGATTTTTATTCAGTTTATTTGAATCAAAACGAGCAACATATCTTAAATTTTATCACACTGAAAATTGAAGAAGACGACGACGAAAAAAAAATATTCATATATGACGGTCAGCAACGAGTAGTTACGTCGTTACTCATAATAAGTGCTTTGATAAACAAATTAAACAAATTAGGTGGCGCTGCAATTTCATCTGCTGAAGGACTGACGCAAGAGTTTTTATACAAAAATGATTTATTTAATGGAGATAAAGTTGAGTATAAGGTTGTATTTGAAAAGGACACTGCAAATTATATGTTGCATAATTATATTTTTAAAAATTGTCCTATACCAGATTCTTTCGAGCTCAATGATTATGACAAAGCTTTAAAAGAAAATTTTGAATTTATTAATTCTTTGATTTCTGAAAAATTTAGTGAAAACCCTTCAAAAGAAGAGATTTTAGGATTTGTAAAAACAATAGTTAATAAAGTTCTAATTGTTATTATTGAAACATCATATGATACTATCGCAAAAGAAATGTTTGAGACATTAAATAGTACTGGTTTACAATTAGAAGATTTTTATGTCCTAAAGAATGCTCTAATTAGAAATCTTGATGAGAATAAAGTAAAACCTATTTGGGATTCAATTGAGTTAAACACAGATCGTCTTAATAAGAATAAGTTTTTACACTTGTATATAAATGCTGTAAATGGAAAAACCCCAGCAAAAGACTTATATTATAGGATTAAAAATGTGAAAAAATTTGATCAAAGTAAAGATAATGGTGATCTTTTTCTTCATGAACTTCGAGTAGCTTCTAGATTGTATTTAGAGATTGAACATCCTAATCAAAAATCTAACGGTACAAAGGAAGAGCTTAGTAATTACGTTAAGTATGTTAACTTTCTGTCTACACTTAACGCTAATCAGTATAAGCCAGTCATTATATCTCTAGGCCTCAAAAACTTTTCATTACATAATATCAATGAAGTATTAAAAAAAATCATCAGCTTACAATTAAGAAATATTTATGTCTGTGGGCATAATGCAAACACAATTGAACAGTTTTATCCACGCTTAGCAAGAGATATTTATAACGGGATGATAAATACAACGGATAGAATTTTACAACAAATTAGTGGGGAAACTGTAGATGATCGCGAATTGCATGATAATTTTACAGCAAAATTAATTTCAACAAGATCAGAAGAGTCTATTATTCGAGCTATCTTAAAAGCAATTTATAATGAAGATCATCCTGAAATCCAAATAAACAGCGTTTCAAAGGAAGTAAATTTAGAACATATTTTGCCTAAAAACCCTAGCGCTAATAGTCAATGGATAAAAGATTTCCCCGATCAAGATTCAAGAATCTCTTACGCAAAAAAAATTGGAAACTTGACGGTTTTATTTCATACATTAAACTCTTCATTAAAAAATAGCGATTTCACAAAAAAGAAAATTGAATATGAAAAGAGCACAATTCCAGAAAATCAATTAATTGCTACACGTACCACGTGGGATTCTAGAGCAATTGAACATAGGACAAAAGAATTGTATAAAAAGTTCATTTTAATATGGCCAAAATAAAAAACGTTTCCTTAAATGTCTATACAGATATTTAAGGAAACGTTTTGTTTTTAGATTAATATGTTACTAATTTATAGATTAATTAGTAACTGATTACGGCCATTGAAATGTACCAGTCTTGCAATCTTATTTACCAAAGAGTGACAAACAATTTACCGGGCGATGCCAAAGTCCCGGCCATCCTTCACATTTCCTCCCTATGATTAAGGTGCACACC
>NZ_SJUO01000029.1 GCF_004336985.1 Exiguobacterium sp. SL-9 | reverse complement strand
TCTTCACACTGGGCAGCTTGTGAAGGATTTGCTTGAGCACATTCTTGTGCGTTCATATACAGTGAAACTGTCTCATCGCTCTCTTCACATCCTGAAAGCGCGAATACAGCAGTGATGGCGATTGCAACAGGCGCCAGACGATAAGGGCGAAATGCTTTACGGAAAGCATCACGATTAATCGATTTGGTACGTTTCATTGGCATATTGATAAGATCCATAAAAGGTAAAACGTTCAAAATAAAAGCTAGGATAGGTTAAATAGTCTAGAAAATAAATAAGAAACGCCTAATCATCAGGGATAACCAGAAATTTGTGATCTTTATAAGGTTAAGGGTAATAAAATTAGGTAAATCCTCTCTTTTTAACCTAATTGTAATTAAGGTATTTGTTATTACAAGAATATAGATATTGTAG
>NZ_SJUO01000028.1 GCF_004336985.1 Exiguobacterium sp. SL-9 | reverse complement strand
ATATTCTACAGTCTGCAATGATGGTTATGCAGGCGTGCTGTGATGACGATTGTTCTGAAATCATTGGCGAATGGAAATCAGGTAAACGCGGTATCGTCTATAAAAACGGCAAGATGCCAATCGCTGACATTATCGTCATTGCCAGAGAGTTATTCACTCATGGAATTATCGGTAAAGCGAAGATTCGCAAACTTCAACGTAACGAAGGCAAAAGCGAATTCTCAGATGAGTTTATGGCAATTGATTACATTAGCTCTGCTCGTGCTCATTTTGGTATGAATCGAGAGGAGGCTGAACAATTAACCATGACTGAATTTCAGATGATGCTCAAAGCTAAATATCCCGATGAGAAAGGCTTCACAAAAGAAGAATACGACAACATCATGAAGCAAGATGATAAGCGCAATGATGAAC
>NZ_SJUO01000027.1 GCF_004336985.1 Exiguobacterium sp. SL-9 | reverse complement strand
TACTCATCCAACGCAACCAGTTTTTAGATGGCTTTAGAAAGGTCGTTAATCTCATACTCATTCCCCCTTTCTAGGTGTTTTGGTGACGTTCCTTTCTAAGGCGCATCTATAAAGTTCCAAGTAACAGTTCCTTGCCACAAACCAGGTTGATCTTGATTAGATAAGCGTAATAATAACCCGTTGGCAGCATCATAGGTGTAGGACTGGTTGACTTGAAATTGAACCTCCCCAAGACTTTCTTCCTGTCCTGCTTGTTTAAAGACAAATTCTTCTTTAGGAATCATCACTTTTCCTTGACCGTCAGTAATATCTGACATAGTCATGGTCACCCTTGTTTGACTATTTTTAGTTCGAGTATCTCTTGGCTTGATTTTCATTTCTGCTTGTCTAGCTTTGCTTTCTCTTTCAGAGGTTAAGCT
>NZ_SJUO01000026.1 GCF_004336985.1 Exiguobacterium sp. SL-9 | reverse complement strand
CACTTAACACTGAAACTATCGTTACGGGCCAAAAAGATTTACGTGATTTGTTCAACGTTCGCATTAAAGAATTAACCCATGCATTGGTCAATAATCCTGAATGTTTAAGTGACGAGGACCTTGGTGATGGTATTGATGCAATGCAACAGCTGCTCAGTCATTATTTTTCAGGGCAGAGCGCGCATCTTATAAAACTGGATAACTCAATTGTCAATATAGAACCGCGCAAGCGTGGGTGGAAAGCACTTGATAATATTAGCCGTTTAATCGCTAAACCAAACCAACGCAATATTCGTTTAATTATCTTAGGAATGTTTTCTTCGTTATTACAATCAAAAGGTAATATTCAGTTAGATAAACATGCACGGCCATTGATTATCGTTGAAGATCCAGAAACACGCTTACACCCGATTATGCTC
>NZ_SJUO01000025.1 GCF_004336985.1 Exiguobacterium sp. SL-9 | reverse complement strand
TTTCCATACAGAGTCTTGCATAATTTGCTGATAGGCATTTTCATCTTGTGTGATGATAATTTCAGGGTCCCACATCAGAAGCTGCTCTGGTGAAACATCCGTTAATCCAGTGAAATTCGGAATATCTACTACATTTTCAAAGCCTAATGCTTCAATCGCTTCGGTATGGATAGAGTTTCTTGCACCTGTTTGTAACCCTTTTGCACCACGCGCAAGGTAAAAACGAGGGCTTGTTTTTTGTGTAGAAGCAAATAAGGTAGCATCACTAAGATATTGCTCTGCAATAAGTGCTAATGTTTCTGCTCTTTCAGTAACACCTAATAAAGCACCTGTTTGGCGCAACTGAGCTGGACTATCTTTTAATGTGCCATCAATTAATACATAAGGTACACCGGTTTGATCAGAAACACGTTTTGCCAATGAG
>NZ_SJUO01000024.1 GCF_004336985.1 Exiguobacterium sp. SL-9 | reverse complement strand
GAACAGGGCCGGGCCCACATCAACGGTCGTCATGCCCAGCCGGGTCGCGGTCAGCGGTCCGATCGTCGACCCGCAGGGCATCGCATTGTTCGACACGAAATCCTGGTACTCGACTCCGGCAGCCGCGCACGCCTGTGACCACACGGCGGTGCCCACCGCATCCGTGGCGTAGCGCTGCTGAGCGTTGAGCTTGAGCAGGGGACCGCCGCCGAGGCGGGGGCGGACATGCGGATCGTGCCGTTCCGGATAGTTCGGATGGGCAGCATGCCCGGCATCGGAGGAGACACACACCGAGGTGGACATCGACGCGAGATAATCGCTGCGCGTCGACTGCGGCAGCAAGGAGGCGACGATGCGCTCGGTGACGTCGGCGAGGAACGGACCGCACGCGCCCGAGCGCGAATTCGACCCGATCTCCTCATGAT
>NZ_SJUO01000023.1 GCF_004336985.1 Exiguobacterium sp. SL-9 | reverse complement strand
GATAAAGATAATTTAATTATTAAAGCCGCTAAATTACTTCGTGATTATTGCCACCAACATAATATTCCTTTGCAGTATCACGGCGCAGATATCAGTATTGATAAAAAACTCCCTATGGGAGGTGGCTTAGGTGGAGGTTCCTCTAACGCAGCAACGACATTAATTGCACTTAATTACCACTGGCAAGCGGGTCTAAGTGATGAAACCTTAGCCGAATTAGGGGTAAGTTTAGGTGCAGATGTTCCTGTTTTTGTAAAAGGTCATGCCGCGTTTGCCGAAGGCGTTGGTGAAATTTTGACCCCAGCAGAGCCAAAAGAGCAATGGTATTTGGTCGCACACCCCGGAATTTCCATTCCAACACCGACAATCTTCACAGATCCAGAATTAAAACGTAATTCTCCTATTCGCTCTCTTGGCGCATTATTAAAG
>NZ_SJUO01000022.1 GCF_004336985.1 Exiguobacterium sp. SL-9 | reverse complement strand
CCCAGAACGAGATCCTTCTAAGGTATGACTGCCTAAATCTTTAGAACCTTTGCGTAAAATATATTGCGCATGATGTTCTATCGCATTCATTGCATGAGGGTCTTTAAATAACACCATTCCGGCACCCATTGGGATATACATTTGCTTATGGGCATCAATGGTTACAGAATCGGCCAGTTCAATACCATCCAACAAGTGGCGATAGGTACTCGACATTAAGGTGGCACCACCCCAAGCGGCATCGACATGAAAATGATATTGCTCTTTTTGGCAAATTTCACCGATGGTTCTTAGTGGGTCGACATTTCCCGTTTCAGTTGTACCTGCAACACCGACAACGGCAAAGGGATGAATATTTTGTGATTTGAGTTGGTTAATCTTCAACTGCAGATCATCGGGACAAAGACGATTATTATTATCAGTACGAAC
>NZ_SJUO01000021.1 GCF_004336985.1 Exiguobacterium sp. SL-9 | reverse complement strand
ATTAAAATACTTAGCTGATAATAATTTCTCTGATTTACGTGGAGCAGATTTAGAAGCAGCTATTAAAAAACATATTAACGAAAAAGATGAAGATTTAACTGGTTCTATGGAAGCACAAGGAACAACACCTCGTCAGTTAACTGACTTAATTGGTTCTTTAGCAGACTTAACATCAGGTAGTGGAGACAAAGGAACACCGATTGTTTTCATTCAAGGATACTTCGATAACTTTACAAAATAGTAAAAACACTTAAGGAATTTATATCCTTAAGTGTTTTTGTTATTTAGAAACTGTTTGATGGAAATCGTGGAGATAATCTAAAGTAGTCATTTGTTGATTACATTTAAAGCTATCTTTACAAATATAATTTCCTTTTTTCGTATATGTTCCATCACCTGAACTTTTCGTTGTAGACATAAACATAGCTACAT
>NZ_SJUO01000020.1 GCF_004336985.1 Exiguobacterium sp. SL-9 | reverse complement strand
AACCAAGACTCGCTGATCACTCGTCCTATTGCCGTCAATATTTTATTAGAGCTTTATAAAACGGCTGATCGTGTTGTTGAAGATGCAAGTGCAATTACTTTACCAACACAGTTGTTTATTTCAGGCAATGATCATGTGGTCCACGCTAAGCCTCAACATCTTTTCTATGAACGTTTAAACACATCTATCAAAGAAAAGCATGTCTTACCTGGCTTTTACCACGATACTTTAGGTGAGAAAGACAGAGTTATTCCTATCAATAAAATGCGCAGTTTTATTGAAACCTTATTTGCACAACCACTTTATCAACATGATTACCAACATGAAGATACTTGGAGTCATAGTGCAGATGTTTATCGCGCATTACAGACGCCACTTCCTAAATATTGTCCAAAAAGACTTTATTACAAAGTACTTAGCCGTTCTATGAGTAC
>NZ_SJUO01000001.1 GCF_004336985.1 Exiguobacterium sp. SL-9 | reverse complement strand
TGAGATTTCCCTTTGAGCAATCAAGAAAGACCCCTCAGAGACGATGAGGTAGATAGGTCATGGGTGGAAGCACGGCGACGTGTGGAGCTGAATGATACTAATCGGTCGAGGCTTTGATCTAGTCTAAGGTTTGTATGAATTGATGAGTCTTCAGTTTTCAGGGAACAACCCTGAAATGAATTGACACGCCCTCAGGGCGATGTTAATATTCTTTTGTCTGGTGGCGATAGCGAAGCGGCCACACCCGTTCCCATGCCGAACACGGAAGTTAAGCGCTTCAGCGCCGAAAGTAGTTGGGGGTCTCCCCCTGTGAGGATAGGACGTTGCCAGGCAAGATCGTTCCGCAATAGCTCAGTGGTAGAGCAACCGGCTGTTAACCGGTAGGTCGTAGGTTCAAATCCTACTTGCGGAGCCACTTTTCTCTTTTTGGAGAGCTGTCCGAGTGGCCGAAGGAGCACGATTGGAATTCGTGTAGGCGGCAAAACCGTCTCAAGGGTTCGAATCCCTTGCTCTCCGCCAGTTTTTCAATCAAAAGTATGGCCCGTTGGTCAAGCGGTTAAGACACCGCCCTTTCACGGCGGTAACACGGGTTCGAATCCCGTACGGGTCACCATTTAAAGTTTATATCGTCGCGGGGTGGAGCAGTCTGGTAGCTCGTCGGGCTCATAACCCGAAGGTCGTTGGTTCAAATCCAGCCCCCGCAATTATCAGTGGTCCTGTGGTGTAGTGGTTAACATGCCTGCCTGTCACGCAGGAGATCGCGGGTTCGAATCCCGTCAGGACCGCCATTTTTTTAATTGAATTACTACATACATGGCTTTGTAGCTCAGTTGGTAGAGCAAAGGACTGAAAATCCTTGTGTCGGCGGTTCGATTCCGTCCAAAGCCACCATGTGGGGGGGTAGCGAAGTGGCTAAACGCGGCGGACTGTAAATCCGCTCCCTCGGGTTCGGCGGTTCGAATCCGCCCCCCCCCACCACTTAGGGGCATAGTTTAGCGGTAGAACTACGGTCTCCAAAACCGTCAGCGCGGGTTCGATTCCTGCTGCCCCTGCTTCTTAATATCATTATGGCGATTGTGGCGAAGTGGTTAACGCACCGGATTGTGATTCCGGCATTCGAGGGTTCAATTCCCTTCAGTCGCCCCATTTTATTGGGCTGTAGCCAAGTGGTAAGGCATCGGATTTTGATTCCGACATGCGTAGGTTCGATCCCTTCCAGCCCAGCCATTATGCGGAAGTAGTTCAGTGGTAGAATACGACCTTGCCAAGGTCGGGGTCGCGGGTTCGAATCCCGTCTTCCGCTCCATTCAATTTGGCGCCATAGCCAAGTGGTAAGGCAGAGGACTGCAACTCCTCTATCGTCGGTTCGATTCCGACTGGCGCCTCCAACATAATATGCCGGTGTGGCGGAATTGGTAGACGCGCACGACTCAAAATCGTGTTCCTCTGGAGTGTCGGTTCGACTCCGACCACCGGTATCCGTAGATCCTAGCTGAGGCTAGGGTCTTTTTTTGTGTTTATGTAAGATATGAAGACTCCGTCAGAGATGAAAATGTTGCTGGCCGCAATGAAAAAGAACCATCACGGAGATGATTCTTCAAATGACGTGTACGTCGCTTCGTCCAAAGTATGTAAGTAATCGGGTCCGAAGTTATTCAGAATAAAGAGTTCTTCTTCGTTCTCAGTCGCCAATCCGTTAGAGAACCCTCTGCTCGCTTGCAGGAAGTGCAACAAGCGATCCTGTTCTTTGTCAGTTTGAGAAAAATCACCTTGCGACCAGTGATCGAGCATCGTTTTTAATTCCGCATGCATACTGTCTCCGATTTTGAATTTGGTTTTTAAGAGCTCCAAATAGTCAGCCGACTGTTGAATATTGTCTGGGGTCATCGGAATCGCTCCCCATTTGGATCGGGCCGATATTTTTTGATGTGTCATCAAGTGCATGTTTTTAATCAGTTCGGTTCGGCTAGGATTCTCCTCATTGAAGGAGACGTCTACTTCAACACGAGTTTTGGCGGTAGAGTTTCCTCTTAAGTTCAAGGGGTCTTCCTTAGATATTTCTAGTTGAAGCTCTTTGACGCGTTTTGCATAGTGGTCATCAAGGTTTTCATTCTCGACACCTTGACTCAAATTTTTATAAAACGTATAGCTGACAAAGAAGACCGGGATGAGCAAGATAAGGACGCTCGTCATGATGATCAATCGCTTAGGGGTAAATACTTGTTTCAGTTTTTGAGACAATATCTTTTCCTCCTATCTTTACATAGTTGGATTTTAACACACTTCAAATACCATTAATCCCATATAAGGAATTTTAATGGGAATTATTATAAAGGAATGAATATTTGCTTCAATTACTCGTCTATAATGAACGATTTATTATCTGTGATGTGATATAATTACCTGGTATTAATTTTTTGACAAATTGATTCTTATGATGACGGATGCCGTCGTCAATCTCATAATGCATTTGGTTTCATATTTCATCTTTGTAGTCGTCAACGCTGTATGTAATTGAGGAGGAAGTTGTACATGAGTAAAGAAAAAATCGCCCAGCTCCGGAAACACGTCTCGCCGTTTGAAAAGGCCGATGTGAAGAAGAGCATCCGGCAGATGATCAACACGATCTTGCCGTTTCTTGCTGCCTGGATCCTTGCTTATCAAGCGCTCCAAATTTCGGTCTTCTTGACCATCCCGCTCGCCATCGTGGCAGCAGGCTTCGTCGTCCGAATGTTCATCATTTTCCACGACTGTACGCACGGCTCGTTCTTCAAAAATAAGAAAGCGAACGCCATCGTCGGGACGATCATGGGCATCTTGACGTTATTCCCGTATGAGAAGTGGAAACGAGAGCATTCGATTCACCACGCTTCGAGTGGGAATTTAGATAAACGGGGAGTCGGTGATATTTGGGTCATGACAATCGAAGAATATGTTGAAGCTTCGAAATGGACACGCCTCCAATATCGTCTATATCGGAACCCGCTCGTCATGTTCGGTCTCGGTCCGTTGTTCTTGATTCTTATTACGAGCCGCTTCAACCGGAAAGACGCACGTAAAAAAGAGCGCAACAACACGTATCTCATCAACTTGTCGCTCGTTGTACTCTATGCGCTCGTCATCGCACTCGTCGGTTGGAAAGCGTTCTTGATCGTACAAGGGACGACGATGTTCACGGCAGGTGTCCTCGGGATTTGGTTGTTCTACGTCCAGCATACGTTCGAAGACTCGTATTTCGAGGACGAGAGCGAGTGGGATTATGTGAAAGCAGCAATTGAAGGGAGCTCGTATTACGAGTTGCCGAAAGTATTGCAGTGGGTGACGGGTAACATTGGCTTCCACCACGTGCATCACTTAAGCCCACGCGTACCGAACTATAACCTAGAGCAAGCCCATACGTCGACACCGCCGCTCCAAAAAGCGACGACAATCGGTCTATGGTCGAGTTTGAAGTCGTTGCGCTATAAACTGTACGATGCCAAAAACAAGACGTTCGTCACGTTCCGTGATATTAAGCATTTACTTCGGGAACCAAAGACATCGTCAATGTAATAGATATTCCTGCCGACACAGTCGGCAGGATATTTTTATATCGCTACGTTTATTTTATATTAAGATATGGTTTGAAGAAGAGGATTAAGGGAATTATAGGTATTCATACATGATAAATATAGATTTCATAAGCCATCAAAGAAATTTATTCAAAAGTGTTGACTTCTGAAAGGTATAGATGTATATTGATTGTAGTCGCTTTTACAGCTGACTCATTTGAACCATGCGGGTGTAGTTTAATGGTAAAACCTCAGCCTTCCAAGCTGATGACGAGAGTTCGATTCTCTTCACCCGCTTCATCATCTCTCTGCCGACTGGCGGGGAGATTTTTTGTATGCGAAAATAGACACGAAAGAGGTGATTCGATGAACGGGATGGATCCGGAGACACTTAAACAAAAGATTGTGGCGTATGCGACAACAATCGGGATTGACGAGTTGAAAGTGACGACCGCTGACCCGTTTATCGTCATGAAGCAACGCCTTGTGAAGCAACAAGAGAAAGGATTCGCGTCGGGGTTCGAAGAGCCTGACTTGGACAAGCGGACGACACCGACGCTGTTGCTTGAAGAAGCCCAGTCGATCATCGCCATCGCCATTTTGTATCCGAGCAAATTGAAGGATGCGCCACGGAGTGTGGCCGATGAGCGACGCGGTTTGTTCGCCCGGGCATCGTGGGGACTCGACTATCATCGCGCTGTCGGCTCGAGGCTCGAGCAATTACAGGTGTATATTGAACAACTCGTCCCGGGCGTCCGGACGCGCTCGATGGTCGACACGGGCGAACTCGTCGACCGGGCGGTGGCCGAGCGGGCCGGAATCGGCTTCAGCGGCAAAAACTGTTCGATCATCTCGCCGGAGAAAGGGTCGTATCTCTATTTAGGGGAGATGATTCTCGATACGTATTTGCCTCCCGATGAAATGATTGAGGATGGATGTGGCGAGTGTACGAAATGCATGACGGCTTGTCCAACGACGGCGCTTATCGAACCAGGTGTGCTCGATGCCAAACGTTGTATCGCTTATTTGACGCAGATGAAGACGCTCATGCCGCGCGAGTTTCGTTCGAAACTCGGCGGGCGGCTCTATGGATGCGATACGTGTCAACAAGTCTGTCCGTATAATCGGAAAAAAGACTGGCGTCATCACGAGGAACTGCTTCCGGAAGCAGAAATCGTCAAACCGTTGCTCGTCCCGTTATTGAATTTGAGCAATCGGGAGTTCAAAGCGAAGTTTGGTCATCTATCTGGCGCGTGGCGTGGGAAAAAGCCGATTCAGCGGAATGCGATTTTAGCATTGGCCCATTATCAGGAACCATCGGCCGTACCTGTGCTTGAAGACTTCATCCGACAAGATGAGCGGGAAGACATGCGAGCGACGGCGGTCTGGGCGATCGGTGCAATCCTCGGACCTGAGGCCGAGCCGATTTATCAACGAATCGAAGCGACAGAGACGTCGGAGCTCGTACATGAAGAGATTCGATTATTCCGAGAGGAGTGGGACCGTGAAGACCGTGTCATCTAAATGGGGAACGTTAGTCTATGAATTGAATGCACAAGGGAAACTATGTGCGTTAGACTTTGCGGAGACGGGAGCGGATGATGGTTCGGCACCGGCATGGCTGACCGATCTGATTGAACGCGTGGAGCGGAACGGACTTCAACTGTCTGACCGTGAGTGGATCGAGATGAACGGAACTGTCTTTCAGCAAGAAGTATGGGATGCCCTTTTAACGATTCCTTTCGGTGAGACGAGGACGTACAAACAAATCGCCGAACAGATCGGTCGACCAAAAGCGGTGCGCGCGGTCGGTCAGGCGCTGAACCGAAATCCGTTGCCCATCATTTTTCCGTGCCACCGGGTCGTCGGTAGCGGGGGACAACTGACCGGTTTCGCAGGCGGTCTACATCAAAAACAACGATTACTTGATCTCGAACAAGTGAAGTGAGGAGTGTATTATGGCAATTCATGTAGTAATGTTCCAACCAGAAATCCCGGCGAATACAGGTAACGTCTCGCGTACATGTGCCGCGACGAATTCGGTGCTCCATTTGATTCGTCCGTTAGGTTTTTCGACGGATGACAAGATGCTCAAACGGGCAGGTCTCGACTATTGGCAGTTCGTCGACGTCCGTTATCACGACTCGCTCGATGAACTGTGGGCCGAGCACCCGGACGGAGAGTTCTTCTATATTACCAAGTATGGGGAACAGTACCCGAGTGACCTTGATGTATCTGACATCGAGAAAGACTATTTCTTCGTCTTCGGGCGTGAGACGAAAGGGTTGCCGATGGAAGTGATCGAAGATAACCTCGACCGCTGTATCCGTTTACCCCAATCGAACCTCGTTCGATCGCTCAACGTCTCGAATACGGCAGCCATTATCGTCTATGAGGCACTCCGCCAACAAGGATATGCTGGATTAAAATAAAAAAGAGCCGGATTCGTGAGAATCTCGGCTCTTATTGATTACCTTCAGGTTTTCTGTTGTATCCAGCTGTAAAGATAGCTGCGAGGAAGACGACGCTGATTCCGACCATTAGTAACAAACCCATCTGAAAATCCCCCTTTTGTTCTCCGTGACTACGAATATTATAATATACTTGATAATAGATTTGCACTGAATATGAGAAATTCTTGTGAAATTGGAGCCGATATGAAAACAAACGTATACTTGTTAAGCTATGCCCCGTTGATTGGGATCATTTTATTCTCGATGTCCCTCGCCATCGCCACGAGTGAGTATGTGATTCAATGGCTGACGCGTATTGGTGTGTACAGCGAGATCATTGCCCTGTTGTCTGTTCAAGAGTCGAAAGTGCTCGTCCTCGTCGTGTTTTTTACCGTCTACTTCATGCTGTTCAGCGCCTTCAAGCTCGTAGCCGATACGTTCAACCAACTCGGATTCGCTTTCTTTGCGCGTGAAACGAACGGTAGCTCGTTACATCGGTTGAAACCAGGGGCGACGATTTTCTTAGTGGGTTCGGGAATCAGCTTTTTATTTTTGAATTCGCTTCTCGCAGTTGTCGCGGTATTGCTTGGCACGTTCGTTCTTTATTTGTTCTATTACATATGGCAAGTCAGCCAGTTGATGTCGACGCTTCGTG
The DNA here is from genome assembly GCF_004336985.1 of Exiguobacterium sp. SL-9. Taxonomy (GTDB): domain Bacteria; phylum Bacillota; class Bacilli; order Exiguobacteriales; family Exiguobacteriaceae; genus Exiguobacterium. The sequence goes on along the minus strand of NZ_SJUO01000001.1, from coordinate 853,416 downwards.
CCATCGGTCTATTGTTAATTCAAGCGATGATGTGGGCGATTCTTTTGAGTGGTCTCGCTTGGGCCATGCTCCGCTTGTTTAACTCGGTCGGAGACATCATATTATGAGAGTGGATGGGACGGTTCAAATCACTCCGTGTGAAGAGGTGGTCCGGGAATGGGAGGCAACGCTCCTTTCACCGATGGACTTGTTTGTGGCGGACGAACATCTCGTGACGCAACTAGGCACACAGGCATCGGTCTTGATCATTCCGCGAGCAGAATTTGATGTGCACCCGTCTTACCGGGACGTCCGAGTCGCCAACGCCTATACGTTTTGGACCATCGACCGCGCGGCGCCCTTTGTCTTGCATGCGTCGCCTGGTTGGGTTGAGACATTACCGCGCGACGTGAGACATGACCTACTTGTCTATCAAGTCATGATTGGACGGGGGCTTGTCTTCCCGGCGACCAGCGATATGTCGGACGAACAGTTATCGTCTTCAATCGTGGCGTGGGGCGACACGTCTCACCTCGTGTTGCATCAAGCTGTCTGGCAAGCGATGACGGATGCCACCCGTCGTCGACTGACGTTGACGTATGCAAACGGCTGGGATGCTTGGACGGTACATCCTGTCCCGTCAACCTGTCCAGATCACGTACGACGCCTTGCCAACACGTTCCCGGTCAACTCGGGAAGTAACTGTCTGGCGGCGACGCTGTTCGCTGTGACGAAAGAGGAATGGATCGCTTCGCAATGGGTCCATCCGGGTACGTTCCTCCAGACGCTCGTGCAGGTGGGGTATGTACAAATCGAGACAGAGGTGATGGAGGCAGGCGACGTGCTCACGTTCGTCGATGAGGCTGACCGGGTCCAGCACGCATCGTATTATCTTGGAGATCAGCTTTTCTTCAACAAGAACGGGCAGACGATGTTCAATCCGTGGAAGCTGATTCATGAGAGTGAATTGTTTGAGTCATGGGGAAGTTACACGTGCCACTCCTATCGAAGACGGCAATAAGGTCAGGGACACGTGTCCCTGACCTTATTTTAGCGATGTGCCTCTGTCCAGATGATGGCAGGGTAGGCCCGATTGGCGAGCTCCGGGAACGGACGCGGCGTATCGGCACCGAGCCAGATCGCCGTAATCGTTTCGTCGGTCAAGCCGACATACCACATGTCTTTATGCGAGTTCGTCGTGCCGGTCTTGCCGCCGACGTAAGGACGTTTGATTTGCCCGGCATACCGTCCGGTCCCGTACGTCGTGACGGAAGACAATGCCTCGCGCATCGTCGAAACGGTTGCTTTCGACCAAACGGCTTGTTTCGTCACGTTTGGCGTGAGTGTCGGCGCCCCCGATTCGAAACGAATCTGTTTGATCGTCTGCCCGGACGTATATACCCCTTGATTCAAGAACGGGGTATAGGCCGCGGCGAGCTCTTTCGGGGAGACGCCTTGCGTCAAGCCGCCGAGCGCACTCGCCAGGCTGTTGTCGGTCTCGACGTCCCATTGGCTGAACATCATGTCTGCCGTCGTATACGCTGCCTCTTGATCGATCGCGGTGAAGGCGGCGAGCGCCGGCGTATTGTAGGAGTAGGCGACCGTGTCACGTAACGACACATCGCCGAGCACACGATTGCCGCTGTTCGTCGGACAATAGGTGCCATAACAGACCGGCCGGCCGTCAAGGATTGTATCGAGTTTGGCACCGGTCTCTTCAATATATGGTGCGAAGACGAGGACAGGTTTGATGGCCGATCCGGGTTGACGGAACGCTTGTGTGGCCCGGTTGAACTCGCCGCTTTGGGTCATCTCCGAATCGACGAGGGCGACGATTCGACCGTTCGGTGTCAGTTCTGCATATCCGCCGTTTAGCCCGCTCGGCAGCTTCGTCATCACTTGTTTAGCTTGCTTTTGACGGGCGACGGACAAATAGGTGTCGATTGTCGCTTGATTCGTCGCCAAGTAGTCTCTGGCCGCGTCGTCATCGAGGTCGTAACGTGCGCGGACGAGTCGAACCGCTTCTTTCAAGACCGTATCCATATAATCGGGATACCGTACAACGTGTTGACGATAGGTCGCCTTCAGCTTCACGCCGTGGTGCGTCTCGTACGTTTGTTTCGATATCACATCCGCATCCCGTAGCTGGGTAAGGATTCGGTCCTTTCGCTTGTAAAATGAAGCTGATGGGTCGAGCGGATCATATAAAGATGGATTATTCGGAACGGTCAACAGGAAAGCGATTTGATTCCAGTTCAAATCTTCAAGCGAACGGGCGAAGTACGTCTCGGCCGCCGCCTGAATCCCGTAAACATTATGTCCAAAGAAGATGACATTGCTATAGGCAGTCATAATTTCTTTTTTGCTATATTGTTTTTCGAGCGCACGAGCGAGCAATAATTCTTTCACTTTTCGCTCATACGTCCGTTCATGTGTCAAATACACGTTACGAGCGAGCTGTTGAGTGATCGTACTTCCGCCCTGTAACGACGATTCGTTGGTGTTATGAATAAATGCCCGAGCAATCCCGCCAAGGTCATATCCCGGGTGGGCATTGAACTTGCGATCTTCGATGACCATGATTGCCTCGCGGATATGTGCCGGCAACCCGGCGACAGAGACATCATCCCGTCGGCCGCTCAAATACAGTTGTTCTGTTCCGCCTTTATACGTCAACGTGACGGCGTGTTTCGAAGCAAGCGGAGCCGCATCGACCGTCTTTTCACCCCACGTCAAAATCTGCTTCGTCTGTTCGATTTCCTCTTTCAACGCCCCGCTGATTGTCAGACCGGAGGCGAGCAAACCGGCAAAAAATAGGGCCCCCATCCACACTCGCATCGTCTCACCTCTCTCTCTGTTCATTATATCGTCAATTTTTCAATAAAATTCAAAATGTAAACGTTATCATATAATAATTTGGGCAGGAATACATTAGGAAATAGAGAAAGAGGGTAATAGATGTTTATATTATGAATTTAGGAGGCTGTACTATGAAGCAAGAAATGGTTGCGATGCTCCTCGCAGGAGGAGAAGGGAAACGACTTGGGCCTCTCACACGGAAGACAGCGAAGCCTGCTGTTAACTTTGGAGGGAAGTACCGGATTATCGATTTCCCATTGTCGAACTGTACCAATTCGGGAATCACGACGGTAGGCGTCTTGACACAATATGAACCGCTTGAGTTGAACCGTTACCTAGGCATCGGGTCGGCCTGGGACTTGGACCGCCGCAATGGTGGCTTGGCGATCTTACCGCCATACCAAGCGCAGTCGGGGAAAAACTGGTATGAAGGTACGGCCAATGCCATTTATCGGAACTTGAGCTATATCGATGATTATGATCCGGAGTACGTGTTGATCCTATCGGGGGACCACATTTACAAGATGGATTACGAGAAGATGCTCGATTTCCATAAAGAGAAACAAGCGGATGTCACGATTTCGGTCATGGAAGTTCCTTGGGACGAAGCACCACGCTTCGGAATTTTAAACACGAGCGATGACCTTCGCATTAATGAGTTTGACGAGAAGCCGGAAAAACCGAAGAGCAACTTGGCCTCGATGGGGATTTATATCTTCAACTGGAAAGTGTTACGGGAGCACTTGATTCAAGATGCAGAAGACGAGACATCAAGTTTCGACTTCGGCAAAAATATCATTCCGAACACGCTCCTCGACGGTTTAGACGTGTTCGCGTATAAATTCAAAGGTTACTGGAAAGACGTTGGGACGATTCAATCGCTTTGGGAAGCCAACATGGACTTGCTCGAAGAAGATCCACCGTTCGATTTATACGATCCTGACTTTAAAATCTACTCGGTCAACCCGAACCAGACACCTCAGTTCATCGGCAAAGATGCCTGCGTCGAACAGTCGGTCATCAACGAAGGCTGTCGGATTGAGGGCGAAGTTCAACATTCAGTTTTGTTCTATGATGTGCGCGTCGGTGAAGGGTCGCTCGTCAAAGACTCGGTCATCATGCCGGGAGCACGGATCGGAAAAGATGTAACGATTCACAGAGCCATCGTCGCAAGCTGTGCCGTCATTGAGGATGGTGCGACGGTTGGTGAGCCGGGTGGTGAGATTGTTGTCATTGAACCACATGAAAACATTGAGAGCGGCACAGTCTTCAAACAACGTGCTTGATTTAAAAAAAGACCGACGCAAGGAGGCGTTACTGTTGACGAATGATTTGTTAGGAATCATCAACTTAGGGACCGAAGAGGGCTTGTTTCCAGAATTTACGGGGCATCGCAATTTAGCGGCTGTCCCGTTCTCTGGGCGCTATCGCCTAATTGACTTTACATTGACGAATATGATCACGCAAGGCATCAACCAAGTGGGTATTTTCACGCTCGATAAATACCGCTCACTCATGGACCACCTAGGTTCGGGAAAAGAATGGGATTTGGACCGCTCGCAAGGTGGGTTACACATTTTCCCGCCGGCGCTCAAGCCTGACGGGGAAGCCTACCTCGGCGACTTGGCCAACTTCTCGATGCACCGCGAACATTTTGTACGTAGCAAGCAGCCGTATGTGGTGATCACGGGATCGAACGTGTTGACGACAATCGACTTCCAAGACATGCTCGAACATCATAAATCGATGGGTGCGGACATCACGCTCGCGTACACCGGACACGAACAAAAATGCGGCTATTGTCGCCCGATCCGTCTCGGTGAAAACGACCGCGTCGTCGGCATCGGTGAGCGCGGATATACCCCGGACGATGAGTATACGTATACCGAGACGATCATCATGTCAAAAAACTTGTTCCTTCGTCTCGTCGACGAAGCGACATCAAGAGGCGAATACGATTTGCTCGACGGCGTCATCCGTCCGCAACTTCATCGTCTGCACGTACACGGATATCACTATACTGGCAAAATGCAGGTGATTCATTCTGTCCTTTCATACTATAATGAAAGTATGCGCTTACTCCGTCAGGAAGGAATCATTTACGATTTTCCACACATCTATACGAAAATCAAACATGAGCCGCCGACCCGTTATTTGAAAGGGTCGAAAGTGAATGAGGCGCTCGTCGCAAACGGTTGTAAAATCAGCGGAGAAGTTCAAAACAGTATTCTCTTCCGCGGTGTCGTCGTCAGTGAACACGCCCGCGTCAAAAACTCAATCATTTTATCCAAGTCGATCATCGAAGAGGGCGCTGTCGTCGAAAACGCCATTTTAGATAAAGAAGTGGTCGTCAAACGAGGACAAGTCATTCGAGGTACGGTCGATGAACCAATCGTCATCGGAAAACGGACAACGGTTTAAAGGGGGATATTATGAAAATATGGTATGTCGCTTCAGAAGCGGCACCGTTCATGAAAACGGGGGGGCTTGCCGATGTCATCGGCTCGCTCCCTCAAGCGGTGTCTGGCCTTGGTGAAGACGTGAGTGTCATCATGCCGAAGTATGGCACGATTGCTCAAGAATATGTAGATGAAATGGAATATCTATTCGACTTGATCGTACCGGTCGGATGGCGCAAGCAGTTCGGCGCCGTCTTGAAGCTTGTGCATGATGGCGTGACGTTCTACTTTATCGATAACGAGTATTATTTCAAACGGGAAGGCGTGCTCTACGGCCATTATGATGATGCCGAGCGGTTCGCATTCTTCTCTCGAGCCGTCCTTGAGATGATTGGGCAACTCGAAGCGGAAGACGTGCCCGACGTGCTCCATTGCCATGATTGGCAGACCGGCGTCGTCCCGGCCTTCTTACGGATCCATTATCAACATCTCGAGGCGTATCAACGTATCCGGACCGTCTTTACCATCCATAACCTGCAATATCAAGGCATCTTCCCGGAAGCGGTCCTCGGCGAACTGTTACAGTTCGGTCCGGAGCACTTCACGGCGGAAGGGATTCAACATAACGGTCTCGTCAACTACATGAAGGCCGGAATCGTTCACTCTGATCAAATCACGACGGTCAGCCCGTCGTATCGCGATGAAATCATGGAGCCGTATTATGGCGAAGGACTCGACGGTGCGTTGCGTCATCGAGCAGTCGACGTGCGCGGCATCTTAAACGGCTTAGACTTGGCGACGAACGACCCGAGCACGGACAAGCGTATCGCTCAGACGTACGACCTCGACACGTTCCGAGAAGGAAAGCCCGTCAACAAGCGCGTCCTGCAAGAACGTTTTGGTCTCGAAGTGCGTGACGATGTCATGTTAATCGGTTTTGTCAGTCGACTCGTCGAACAAAAAGGGCTCGATTTGATTGAGGCGGTGAGTGAAGAACTCGGAAACTTGGAATGCCAGTTCGTGTTCCTCGGCTCGGGTCAACCCGAATATGAGGGCATCGTCCACGAGATGACGGCGACGCATCCAGGCAAGGTCGGGTCGTATATCGGCTTTGACATTGAACTTGCCCACTTGATTTACGCCGGATCGGATGCATTCCTTATGCCGTCACGTTTTGAGCCGTGCGGTCTCAGCCAGCTCATCTCGATGCGTTACGGGACGCTCCCGATCGTTCGGGAAACAGGCGGACTGCGTGACACGGTCAAACCGTATAATGAGTACACACAAGAGGGAACGGGCTTTGGTTTCTTGAACTATAACGCCCATGAGATGCTCGCGACGATTGAGAAATCGATTCGTGTCTTCTACGACGATCAAAATTGGAATGCCCTCGTCCATCAAGCGATGACCGCGGACTTCAGCTGGAAACAATCCGCGAAGCAATACCGTGAGTTGTATCACCTATTCGCATGACTGGAAGGAGTTTTACACACATATGTTTACAGATAAACAGAGCTTCGTCACTTCGTTTCAAGAGAGATTCGTCGCATTAAACGGGAAATCGTTTGATGAAGGGACCGAGCAGGAAGTGTATCAAACGTTGGCAACGATGGTGCGCGAGCAGGCAATCCCGAAATGGATTAACACCCGCGACAAACAAGAAGAAAAACAGAGCAAACAAGTCATTTATTTCTCGCTTGAATTTTTGCTCGGCCGTTTTCTGTACAACAACCTGCTCAGCATGGACGTCCTTGAAGTCGTACAAGAGGGCTTAGAGGAACTTGGCTTTAACTTCACAGATATCACGGAATTCGAACCGGAACCGGGGCTTGGGAACGGGGGGCTCGGTCGTTTGGCGGCGTGCTTCCTCGATTCTCTCGCGGCGCTCAGCCTGCCGGGACACGGGAACGGAATTCGTTACCGTTACGGCTTGTTCAAACAAAAGATCGTCGACGGCTATCAAGTCGAGTTACCAGACAACTGGCTCCGTGACGGCAACATGTGGGAGACGCGCCGTGCCGACCGAGCCGTCGACGTCAATTTCGGTGGTTGGATCGAGATGCGGCAAATCGGGGACCGGCTTCGCGTCGTTCATCATCCGGATGAAGTCGTTCGAGCGGTACCTTATGACATGCCGATCATCGGTTACAAAAACGAGGTCGTCAATACGCTCCGTCTTTGGAACGCCGAGTCACCGTTTGACGACGAGGAGTACATGGAACGGACGAAAGGTTCGTACAAAGACCTGCTCAAACACAAACAATCGATTGCGACCATCTCTGAGTTCCTATATCCGGACGACACGACATATGAAGGAAAAGTGTTGCGCTTGAAGCAACAGTATTTCTTCGTTTCGGCGGGCGTTCAGTCAATGATCGCGTCTTACTTACGTCATAATAAATCGCTGAAGCAATTAGGCGACCATTACGCCGTCCACATTAATGATACGCACCCGGTTGTGGCCATCCCAGAACTTATGCGCATCTTGATGGACGACCATGGTTACGGTTGGGATGAGGCGTGGCGCGTGACGAAGAGCGTCATGTCGTTCACGAACCATACACTCCTCGCCGAGGCGCTTGAGAAGTGGCCGGTCGAGATGTATGAGCGGCTCTTACCGCGTATCTATCAAATCATCACGGAAATCAACCGTCGTTTCTGTAAAGACGTACTCGTCAACTATCCACATCTTGAACCACATATGGGTGAGATTGCGATTGTGTCGAACGAACACATCAACATGGCGAACCTCGCAGTCGTCGGCTCACATTCGACGAACGGTGTCGCACGAATTCATACCGATATCTTGAAACAACGTGAGATGCGTCATTTGTACGAGATGTTTCCGCTTCGTTTCAACAACAAAACGAACGGCATCACGCATCGTCGCTGGCTCCTCAAGTCAAACCCACGTCTCTCGAACTTGATTACCGATGCAATCGGTCCGTCATGGATTGAACATCCGAACGATCTTGAGAAGTTGATGAGCGTGTCGAAAGATGCGAGCTTCCAGGAACAGATCATGGACGTGAAGCAACAAAATAAACTGGACCTGGCTGGCTATATTCAAGCCGAGACGGGAATCGCCGTCGACCCGGATTCGATTTTTGACGTTCAAGTCAAGCGACTCCACGCCTATAAACGTCAACTGATGGATGCGATGCACATTCACGCGCTTTATCAGAAGATTCAAGCAGACCCGACGTTCACGATGGTGCCACGGACGTTCATCTTTGGAGCAAAGGCGGCGCCGGGCTACTATTACGCGAAAGAAGTCATCCGCTACATTAACGCGCTCGCGGCCATGATCAACAATGATAAGCGGGCAAGCCGCTTTATCAAGGTCGTCTTCCTCGAAAACTACCGTGTCTCGATGGCGGAGCGAATCTTCCCAGGTTCGGATTTGAGTGAACAGATCTCGACGGCGAGCTACGAGGCGTCAGGTACCGGCAACATGAAGTTCATGATGAACGGGGCGCTCACGATTGGGACGCTCGACGGGGCCAATATCGAGATTCGCGATGCGGTCGGCGACGACCATATCTTCATCTTCGGATTGACACCGCAAGAAGTCATGAACTATAAGAAGTTCGGTGGCTATCATGCGGCTGACATCTACCATGCGAACACAGAAGTGCGTAACGTCGTCGATGCTCTCGTCAACGGGTCATTCGACAAGGTCGGAGAATATCAATTCCAAGCCATCTTCGATTCGTTACTCGTCTATAACGATGACTTCCTCGTCTTGAAAGATTTCGCATCGTACATGCAGGCGCAGCGTCGCGTCGACGAGGTATTCGCCGACAAGGCACGTTGGGCCGAGAGTTCAATCGTCAACACGGCCAAATCGGGAATCTTCTCGAGTGATCGGACGATTACCGAATACGCCAACGCTGTCTGGAACATCAAACCGACGAGCGTGAAATAAAAAAGCGATCCACCCGTTATGGGTGGACCGTGTTTTCTGGATAGCTAATCCAATCGGAGTAAGAGCCGGGGTATAGACGCACATCGTCCTTACCGAGGGCGTGTAACGCCAAAATATTGACGCAGGCGGTGACGCCGCTCCCGCAGTAGAAGATGGGATTCGGCACATCAAGGACATTGGCATACAGTTCTTTCAAGTCATGAAAATCTTGAAGCGTGCCAAGGTCGGTGACGGCTTCAGTGTACGGGCAGAGGACGGCGTTCGGGATATGTCCTGCTTTATGGTCAATCGGTTCGTGGCTGCCATCGTAACGGTCGGCCGTTCGTGAATCGTATAACCCACCGCTGATTGTAGCGGCGCGTACGTCTGCAAGCGTCGCAATCATCTCGTCTTGGAAGACGGGTGTGTAGTCGGAAGCGGGATAGGACGGGACGTCCGTCGTCGTCTCTCCGCAGTAGGTGATGCCGGATTGGATGCCGCCTTCGAGCACGATGACGCGCTCATGGCCGGCCCACTTAAATAACCACCAAGCACGGGCGGCATACGGGAACCCGTCATCGTAAATGATGATCAAGTCATCCTTTTGAATCCCGATGCGGCGAAGCGTCTCCGTCCATGCTTCTTTTGATGGTAGCGGGTGACGCCCACCATGTTCGGACACGGGCCCAGACAGGTCTTCCATCAAGTCGAGGAAGACGGCGTTCGGGAGATGCCCTTGCCGATACACATACTTTCCGTATGAAGCGTCGTTTAATGAATAACGACAATCAATAAAGCGAATCGAGTCCGTATGGACGATGTGTTTCAATTCTTGGGCACGCATAGTTGGAAACATAGTATCACCTCGAAGTTTCGTTACTCCCATCGTATACAAGATGGAACAAATTGGCGAGTACTTCGATTGAACTTTTGAATGTCGAAAGGGGAACTGACCATGACATGGCAACAGACATATGACCGATGGAAACAACACGAGGCGCTCGAACCGCACTTGCGCGCTGAACTTGAGGAGATGGAGCAAGACGAGACATCACTCGAGGATGCCTTCTATAAGACGCTCGAATTCGGGACGGGCGGTATGCGCGGGGAAATCGGGCCAGGGGCGAACCGAATGAACGTCTATACGATCCGCAAGGCGTCGCAAGGCTTTGCCGACTTTATCGCCGCGTCAGGGGAAGAAGCGAAACGGCACGGTGTCGTCATCGCTCACGACTCACGTCACTTCTCACCAGAGTTTGCGCTCGAAGCGGCACGCACGCTTGCCTCGAACGGGATTAAAACGTATTTGTTCCCGAGTTTGCGGGCGACACCAGAGTTGTCATTCGCCGTCCGTCATTTGAACGCCTTCGGCGGCATCGTCATTACGGCAAGTCATAATCCTCCGGAATATAACGGATTTAAAGTGTATGGCGCCGACGGTGGACAGTTGCCACCGGCCGAGGCCGATGAGCTCGTCTCATACGTCAACGCCATCGAAGATGAATTGAAGATTGAGGTCAAAGACGAAGCGCCACTCCGTGCAGACGGAACGCTCGTCACGGTCGATGCCTCGGTCGATGCGGCTTATATGGAAGCCCTCCAATCGATTCGAATCCATACAGACGTCCAAGGCGATCCGCTTAAAATCGTCTATTCACCGCTTCATGGGACAGGGCGCCGTCCGGTCATGGAAGGGTTGAAAGCGTACGGCTTCGAACACGTCACCATCGTCGACGAACAGGCTGAACCGGATGGGGCGTTCCCGACGGTCAGTTATCCGAACCCGGAAGAACGGGCCGCGTTCGAGCTCGCGATGCAGTACGGAGACCGCGTCGGGGCCGACTTGCTCATGGCGACGGATCCGGACGCCGACCGTGTCGGTTTCACGGTCCGTGATCGCAACGGCGAATGGTTCGTCTTGACAGGCAACCAGACCGGTGCGCTCCTTATGGACTACATCTTGTCTCAAAAAGTGGAGACGGGCACGCTTCCGACGAACGGTTTCGTCGCGAAGACGATTGTCACGTCCGAACTCGGTGCGGCCATCGCTAAGGCGTACGGGGTCCACCTTGAGAACACGCTCACCGGTTTCAAATTCATCGGCGAAAAAATCAAGCAGTATGAAGAGTCGGGTCAGTATCAGTTCTTGTTCGGCTATGAAGAGAGTTACGGATATTTGATCGGAGACTTCTGCCGTGACAAGGATGCCGTCCAGGCGTGCTTGCTCGGCGCCGAGATGGCAGCCTTCCATAAACAGCACGGACGCACGTTATACGATGCCCTTCAAGCCGTCTATGAAAAGTATGGCTTCTATGAGGAGTCGCTCCAATCGATGACACTAAAAGGGAAAGCCGGTCTCGAACAGATCGGTCGGATGATGGAGGCGTTCCGCGCCAATCCGCCGCAAGAAGTCGGAGGGTACGAAGTCGTGCGCTTTGAAGACTATAAGCAACAAGTCGCGAAGAACCTGCAGCAAGGCGAGACGGAAGCCATCGACTTGCCGTCATCGAACGTGCTCAAATTCATCTTCGAGGACGGTTCATGGTTCTGCCTGCGCCCGTCGGGGACGGAGCCGAAAATCAAATTCTATTTCAGTGTTCACGCCGATAGCGCGGAGAAGACGACATTGAAACGGGAAGCGATTGAACGCGATGTCATGAAACAAGCGAAAGCAATCGATTAATCGAAAGCACCGCCCTGACGAGGGTGGTGTCTTTTGTTTGACAAGATATGCCCCCCTCAGTATGATGAGTGTATTGTTCATAACCATGTAATCATATACGGATTATCAGGAAGGCGGAAATTACCATGAAAAAATCACTAACAGCAGTACTTGCCATCGGAGCATCGTTTGGAGTACTTGCAGCATGCGGCACAGAGACAGACAGCGGGTCAGAAGAAACTGTCATCACGGTCGGTACAGAAGCGACATACCCACCATTCACGTATAAAGACAAAGGTGAGATCACAGGGTATGACATCGACGTATTGAATGAAGCGGCAGAGCGTGCCGGCTACACGGTCGAATACGAGCCGATGGACTTCAAAGGACTCGTACCGGCACTCGACGCGGAACGCATCGACATGATTGCCAACCAAATGAGCATCACGCCAGAACGTGAAGAGAAGTACGCGTTCTCAACTCCGTACGCGGTATCAGGTGCGCAAGTCATCGTCGCTTCAGACAATGAAGACATTCAAGGTATCGATGACCTCGACGGCAAAGTCGTCGGTTCGACACAAGGTTCGGTTTATGCTCAGCTCGCTGAAGAAGCCGGTGCTGAAGTGAAGTTCTATAAAGGGGCGAATCAAGTGCTCCAAGACCTTCAAGTTGGCCGTCTCGACGCGGCACTAAACGACCGTCTCTTCATCTTGACGGAGCTTGAGAAGACAGGTTACGACGTGAAAGCGGTCGGTGACGTCTTCAACAAGAGTGAAGCGGGCTACATGACGCGTCAAGACTCAGACGTGCTCGAAGGTTTGAACGAGGCGATTGCTGAGATGCAAGAAGACGGCACGATGGCTGAAATCGGTGAGAAGTACTTCGGTGAGGACATCAGTCAATGAATGAACTGATCACGACCGTTATCGAGAACCGTTCGGCCTATATCGAAGCCGTACAATTGACGTTGATCGCCAGTATCCTGTCGATTCTCCTCGCCTTGGTGCTCGGTCTGATCATCGCTGTCTTGCACAGCAGCCCTGTCAAGGTCGTTCGTTTGTTCACCCGTACGTATATCTCGTTCTTCCGCGGCACACCGCTCCTCTTGCAACTCCTCATCCTGTACGTCGGTTTGACCGGTTTCGTCCAGTTGAGCGGGATGCAGGCGCTCATCTTCGGGTTAGGCCTTCACTTCGCGGCCTATATCTCGGAAGCGTTCCGCGCTGCCATCAATTCGGTCGATCAAGGACAAGTCGAGGCGAGTGTCGCCCTCGGCATCCCACGTGCAAAGCGCTTCAAAGATATCATCTTCCCACAGGCGCTATCGCGTGCGATTCCGCCGGTATCCAACTCGGTTATCGACATCATCAAGTCGACGTCACTCGGTTCGGTCATCGCCGTGCAGGAGTTGACGTACGTGTCCGACCAAATCGCAGCAACGACGTATCTCGTCATGCCTCTCCTGTTGTTCTCGGCTTCGATCTATTGGATCTTGTCGACGCTCATCCAAGCAGGGCAGCATCGGCTCGAACGTCGGTATGCAATCCGTTAAGTAAAAAAATAGCTCTGATTTCCCCGTAAGGAGAAATCAGAGCTATTTTTTATTTGTTATATTAGGGATTACACAAATCACAATATCTCGGAGATACATATACGTCTCCAAGATGTTCTGTTTGTTGATACTGACAAGTTGAGCAGGCATAGACATGCTGCACTATTTGTTTTGTAGGGGTATGACATTGTTCGCATAATCGACCAGGTACTTTACCGACGACACGGAACCCCGGGGCGCCACAAGATGGACATAAAGAATTTGCCTGTTCAATTAGTTGCCTCGTCGCGAGCTCGATGTTTTTCATGCGAGTTGGGTTGGCATATGCCCGCATATCTGTCTCGATAAAGACTTGTCGATTTGTTGACTTATTAAAGCAGTAATTAAAAGCCTCTTTTAAAAGTGGTTCACTGGTAATGTCTTTTAGCACGATGGATGAATGTTCATCATCTGATCGGAGAATCACATGATGGTCTGGGAAACCAACTTTATTAACAAACTGGAGTGCGGAAGGGTAGTCTTTGACAATTGCCTGGCTGAAATTTGTGTTGAGTCCTTCATAATAACCATGTAATTCAAGTTCTAATTCATCGTCTTTCAGTAATACCAGTTCAGTATTCCACGGAATGGGCGCGAGAGGATGAAATCCGAAGGTACCTTCACTCGCTACCCCGACATGATGGCTTGTCAGTTTTAGACCCATAGTCACTTTGTTTCGTGCTGTTTCGAATTGAGATTGCTGACGACTTATTTCCCGTGTAAATGTTCCGAATTGATCAGTGTCGAGTGTGCTTACATGCATGTTGCATCCAAATTCTCCTTCTAGGAGAGGTTTTATAACTTTTTCTTTTTGGTGAATTGTTACTAGCAGAACATCTCGATCCTTTAAAAAATTCATAAACCGTTTCCTTTCTAAGCAATACAGACTCCTTATGATGAATATAAATGAACAATTCACACAGTGTAAGCGCCTATCAAATAGTATGAAATAAAAAAGAAGTGCCCCTGTGTATATGGGGCACTTCAGCTTATCGTAATGTTTAACGGATGACGAGTTCTGTCTCCGTGTCGAAGAAGTGAGCTTTCGTCATATCGAGTGCGAGTGTGACATCGTCACCCATGTGGATGCTTGAACGTCCATCGATGCGAGCTGTGAACTGGTGGCCACCGAGTTCAGCGTACAAGTACGACTCAGCGCCCATGAGCTCGGCGACATCGATATGCGTGCGGAACGTGTGCGTCGTTGGCGAGTCGATGTAGATCGGCTCATCATGAATCGATTCTGGACGGATTCCGAGCACGAGTTCTTTACCGACGTAACCGCGGTCACGAAGCCCTTTCATTTTGCCTTCAGGGACGTTGATTTCTTCACCGCCGACGAGGAACTTCCCATCAGCCAATTTTCCGCGGAAGAAGTTCATCGAAGGTGATCCGATGAAGCCTGCTACGAAGATGTTATCCGGGTTTTCATATACTTCTTTCGGCGAACCGACTTGTTGGATGATTCCGTCTTTCATGATAACGATACGAGTCGCGAGTGTCATCGCTTCCGTTTGGTCATGGGTAACGTAAATCGTCGTCGTGTCGAGACGGTTGTGCAATTGGATGATTTCTTTACGCATTTGAACGCGAAGCTTGGCATCCAAGTTTGAGAGCGGCTCATCCATCAAGAACACTTTGGCATCACGGACAATGGCACGGCCGATGGCGACACGTTGACGCTGACCACCAGAGAGTGCTTTTGGCTTACGTTGAAGGTATTCTTCAAGTCCGAGGATACGGGCCGCATCTTGCACGCGACGATCGATCTCATCTTTCGGGAACTTGCGAAGTTTCAAACCGAACGCCATGTTGTCATACACACTCATGTGCGGATAAAGGGCATAGTTTTGGAAGACCATCGCGATATCACGGTCTTTCGGTGCGACATCGTTCATGCGCTTGCCGTCGATGATGAAGTCACCGCTCGAGATTTCTTCGAGTCCTGCGATCATGCGGAGCGTTGTCGATTTACCGCAACCTGAAGGTCCGACGAAGACGATGAACTCGCGATCCTTAATATGCAAGTTGAAATCGCTGACTGCCTTCGAGTCACCACCGTCGTATATTTTATCGATATGATTCAATTGAATTTCTGCCATGTCGTTAGCCTCCTGAGAATCTGTTCTTGTATAATAGCGCTTACAAGATTGATTATAAGGTGAAACCGCTTGCATTGGATATGTACACGTTGCACAAAAACGATTACTCAGATTTGTGCAACGTGACAATCAATTGGAGTAGACCGGCATCGTAGAACTGCCTAGCGTCATAACCGGTCGCTTCGTAGAGCCGGTCGAGCCGATAGTTAAGCGTATTTCGATGCATAAATAACGCCTTTGCCGTGTGCGATACGTTCAACGAGTTGGCGAACAGCGCCTCTAATAACTCAATCGTCGTCTTATCGAGAGCCTCGACGATTGCGGCCGTCAAATGAGAGCGTACATCAAAAGTCTCATGGCGTTGTAGTAAATAATGGTATAATAATTGACTAGCAGGGTAAGCTTTAGTAGAGAGTCTCGCGAACGGGCACAGCGTTTGATGTTGTTGATACAGTGTCCCTAACACGCCGAGTGGCCGCTCGCTATAGATGACGTGGGCCTCGACATAACAATCGCTCGCAATCGCCCGCAAGACGTCCTCGAACTCGTTCAGCTCGACGAACTGATCGGTCTCAATGATTTCAACGTGAGATCGGGTCATGAGAATAATTTCTGCTTCAGGCATAAAGTCAGCTAACACGTCTAAAAATTGTTCGAGCGCCTCATGGTCTTGATAATGCAAGACGAGCGACATGAGACGGAACGGTCGGTCGAACCGGTACGTGTCGGTGAGTAGACGATCTTGCCATTTGGCTTGTTGTGGGTCTAGTCTCGTCAGCAATGGAGTGGCGGACCATTCGAGCAACTGACGCTCACGTTCCGTCAGCTCCATTTTAGGCAGGCCGAAAATCGTGCCGTCCGGGGCTTGATACCAACGAACGTCACTGGATGCATCTTCCGCCCGATGGACAACGTTCGGGAAAATCGATTTAATACGATCATACGTAGTCAATACAATCACCTCTTCAAACAATGTATCATATTTCAGAACGGAGGCAGGCAGTTTGGACAGTCTACTAAAAATATTCATCATGATCGCCATCGGTGCGACAATTGGGGGAATCACGAACTTTCTCGCCATTAAAATGTTGTTTCGTCCCCATCATCCTAAATATATCGGAAAGATGAGAGTTCCGTTTACACCAGGGTTGATTCCGAAGCGTCGCGACGAATTGGCGACGAGCCTCGGGAAGACGGTCGTTAAGCACTTGTTGACGCCGGAAGGGATGCGTAAACGACTGCTCGATGAACAAGTCGGTAGTCATATCATTCACTTCGTTCAAGGTGAGGTACGGACGATGCTTCGTTCGGACAAAACGATCCGTTCGCTCATCGATCCGCTCTATCCGGACGCGGAGGCGCGTGTGTTGGCAGAAGCGGATACGAAGCTCCGGCAAGAGCTCCGACTCGTCCTGTCGGATGTGAAGTCCCGTAAACTATACGAACTTCTCGGTGAAGATGGGATGGATCGTGTCCGCGGCATTATCCCTGAAATTGTGGACGCTCTGCTCGTCAAGTCAGAGGAGTATTTTTATTCGGCCGAAGGAGAGGCACAGCTTCGGCACATGGTCGATTCGTTCGTCCAACGTCGGCTCGGTTTCATCGCCGGGTTCGTTCAAAACTTGAATTTCGTCGAAATGATTCGTCCGGAGATTATTAATATCCTGCGGGGCGGCTCAACACGATCTGGGATGGCTGAAATGATCACGCGCGAATTCGAGCGGTTTAGTGAACGCTCGGTCGAAACGTTGCTCGATGAACGTTTAGAAGAACGTCTGATTGATGGTGTGACGATGGAAGTCGTGTCGCGCTTACCGGTCGGGGAGTTGCTCGACCGGACTGTCCACTCGTATACACGAGACGTCGAGGACCGTGTCGTTGAAGAGCTTGTGCCGAACGGGGTCCGACTCGTCATCACCCGTTTCACAGATCAAATGGAGACTGTTATGGACCGTCTTAAAATCGATCAAATTGTCCAAGAACAAGTGAGCTCGCTCGATACATCATACCTTGAAGAGATCGTCCTTTCGATCTCGAAGCGAGAGTTCCGGGCAATAACATGGCTTGGAGCCTTATTAGGTGGTATGATTGGGTTGATTCAAGGGTTGATTGCCATCATTTGATTGGCACGCCCTAATAGTATTTAGGAGGACGTCACATGTCACAATCAAACTTGTACGATCATGCTTACCAATTGGAAAAAGCACTTCGCGATTCTGAGGAGTTCACAAATCTCTCTTCACTATACGACCGTGTCAATGCGGATGCAGAAGCGAACCAGTTATTCGCTGACTTCCGTGATATCCAAATGACGCTTCAACAGAAGCAAATGCAAGGCGAAGAAATCTCTGAACAAGAGATGATGGACGCGCAGACGAAAATGATGGGCGTTCAACAAAACGAATTGATCATGGAGCTCATGCAAGAAGAGCAACGCATGCATCAACTGGTCACAGAAGTGACGAAAATTATCATGAAGCCGCTTGAAGAGCTTTACGCTCCGATGGTCAATGATCAAGAAGTTCAATAATCGTGATGCGGATGGCAATCGAGCCATCCGTTTTTTTGTTGCCCAGATTGTCACTCAACTTATGATAGCGCTTACATAACGGGTGGTATAATAAACTTGTAAAACTATCACAAGGAAGGGTGAACGTCATGGTCACCTTAGTGATTTTAACGGTTATGATCATCGGGTTTATCGGAGGCTGGCTCCGGGCCGATCTTATTGCGCTCATCGGTCTTCTCTTACTCGTGTTGACAAATCAATTGACGCCGGTCGAAGCGATGGCCGGTTTTTCGAATTCGGTCGTGCTCATGATTGCCGGACTGTTCATCGTCGGCGCTGGGTTGTTTCACACCGGTCTCGCCGAACGGTTAGGTGCCATGCTCATCCCGTACGCAAAAGGGAGTGAAGTGCGTCTTTTTCTCGTCCTGATGGTCACCGTGACGTTTTTGTCGAGCCTCATGTCGAACACGGGTACAGTTGCTTTATTGATTCCGGTCGCCCTTGCCATGTCGAGGCAGATGGGGACGAGCCCGGCGAAATTGCTCATGCCGCTCGCCTTTTTCTCAAGCATCGGTGGGACGATGACGCTCATCGGGACACCGCCGAACCTTGTCGCCGCCGAGACGCTTCGAAGTGCCGGTGTGAGTTCACTCGGTTTTTTCGCGCTGTTGCCGATTGGTCTCGTCGTGGCTGTGGTCGGGTTTGTCTATTTCTATACTGTCGGCAATCGTCTACTCGGAGCGGGGGACGTCCGTTCATCGTCGGCCCGTCCGTTGATGTTGCCGCAAGTGGCCGTCTATGCGCTTTTGATCACAAAAGGACACCGACTTGTCGGTCAGACACTTCGTGACGTCACATGGTCACGGGACGGTCTAATCGTCGTCGGAGAACACCGAAAAGGGGTGGCCCATCGGTTCATCACGGCCCGCGCAGACACGGTGCTTACGGAAGGGCGTGTCCTCGTCAGCGGTGATGAGTCGGATGTCCATCGTATCGCGCGACAAGAAGGGCTAGTCGTCGAACCGGTCAACGTCAAAAATGTCTACGGCAAAGCGTATGGCGTCGCCGTCTTCACGATTCCGACCGCCAGTCCGCTCGTCGGCCACTGTTTATCCGAGAGCGGGTTGCGCAATGAGTATCGGTTGAACGTGCTTCAAATTATACGCCCGAACGAGGAGATCGCCATCACCCGATTGAAAGACGTCCCGCTCGAACGGGGTGACATGCTCGTCGCGCAAGGCGAGTGGGAGGATTTAGAGCGGGTCGGAAACGAGACGCATCTCTTGCTTGCCAATGAGCATGTGACTGATGTGGCCAATCGGGCCGTGTCCGAACGTCATCAACTAGCAGCGGGGCTGATTCTGCTCGGAATGGTCATGCTCCTCGTGTTCGAATGGGTCGACCCGACGGTAGCGGTATGGCTCGCGGCACTCGCGATGGTGCTCACGGGTGCCGTCCGTCATATGGACGTCGCCTATCAATCGATTCAATGGTCCTCGCTTCTTTTGATTGCGGCGATGATTCCGGTCGGTCAAGCGCTTGATCATGCGGGGATCATGGCGTGGCTCGTCACGTGGATCAGTGCGTCCTTCGGTCAGGCGGGTCCGGTCTGGGTGCTCGTTGCCCTCTTTGTCGCGACGATGGTGCTCAGTCAAATCATCTCGAACACGGCGACGGCCGTCTTGTTCGCACCGCTCGCACTATCGCTCGCTTCGGCGCTTCAAGTCAGCCCTGTCCCGCTCGTCGTCGCTGTTGCTATCGCGGCCTCACTCGCGTTCATGACCCCGTTCGGGTCACCGACGAATGCGATGGTGTTCGGCATCGGCGGTTATCGCTTCTTTGATTTCGTCAAAGTCGGCTTGCCGCTTCAGGTTGTGACAGCGATTGTCGCTATCTTCACGATTTTACTCCTCTTCCCGTTCTAATAGGAAATGGTGATGCGACTGTTGGGTGGGAAGGCAAATATAACGAATGAACAAGCGCCTCGGGATTCCCGAGGCGCTTGTGTTAGGAGGCCGTACCTTTCAGTTTCCCTGGCAGTTTGCAGCGTTCGAAGTAGATGAGTTGGCCACATCGTGCGATGCGGGCCCCTTTATGAAGATGCCCGGCTTCCTCGAGCATCGCGAGCCCTTTCGTTTTCGCCTCATCATCGTTTGCCGCGGTAAATGAATCGTTCAAGACGGTCGTGCCGTCGTTCTCGAATGCTGTGATCGTATACTGTTCCATCCGTTCGCCCCCTTTGCTTTCATTGTACTGAATGGTCATTCATTCTTCAAGTGAAGGTTTTGTCAGCTCCTCGAACGTGAGCTGACGGGCCGTTTCGGTACGCGGGATCAATTCTGAAACGGTCATCCCGATCAAGCGGACCGGCTCGGTGATTGCCATCTCGTCGAACAGACGGCGGGCGAGCCGTTTAATCTCATCGTGATCGTGCGTCGGATGGTTCAGTTTGATTTGATGGCTCCGGGCCTGGAACTCGCTCGTCTTGATTTTGATCGTCACCGTTTGACAACTGAGCTCGCGGCGGTCGAGCTGAAGCAACACATCTTCGATTTCCGGGACGACGCGTTCGTATACTTCTTCTGGGTCATCGAGGTCGAACGCGAACGTCGTCTCTGAGCCGATCGACTTTCGTTCCCGGGTCGGAACGACGGGACGGCTGTCCCGGCCGTGGGCGAGCTCATATAACTGATTCCCGCGGTCGTGTCCGAAGATGGCCTTCAACTGTTCGGGTCGGGTGTTTTGCAAATCAGCGATTGTATGATAATGGTGCTTGAACAGCGTCTGGGCGGTCACTTTGCCAACTCCGTGCATTGTCGTGATCGGGAGCGGGGCGAGGAATGTTTCGACGTCAACCGCCTCGACGACCGTCAGTCCGTTCGGCTTGTTGAAGCCGGAAGCGATTTTGGCGACGAACTTCGACGGGGCGACCCCGGCCGAAGCGGTCAGTCCGGTCCGGCGTTTGATTTCCCCGAGGATGTAGCGGGCGATGTAAGGGCCGGACGTGCTCATGAGTGTATTCTCCGTTACGTCCAAGTACGCTTCGTCGAGCGAGAGCGGTTCGACGAGCGGCGTAATCGATTTGAAAATGGCCATCACTTGCTGACTGACGTGTCTATAGACGTGAAAGCGCGGCTTGACGAACGTCGCCTGTGGACAGAGTGCAAACGCCCTTCGTGATGACATGGCGCTGTGCACACCGTATTTTCGCGCCTCGTACGAACAAGTGGCGACCACTCCACGACTGTGAGGGGCGCCACCGACGATGACCGGTTTATCGCGTAAGTCAGGGCGGTCACGTTGTTCGACCGAGGCGTAAAACGCGTCCATATCGACATGGATAATCAATCGTTCCATGAACATCACCTTTCTGTATCATCTGCTCCTTTCAGTATACCGAACTTTTGTTCGTTTTTTACTACTTTTGCTTATTTCGATGGCTGCGCTGTTTATCTAACTTCTCTTGGCTACGGATTTGATTCGGGAATTGCAGAAGCGATCCAATCCAATTCTTTTGCTTCAACCAAAAATAAATCAAAACCGTGAAGCCGATAATCATAATCCAGGCGAACAAATAGCCGAGCGGCCATTCGAGCTCGGGCATTTGTTTGAAGTTCATGCCCCAGACCGCACCGAACGCGACGACGGGGGTCGTCAAGGCCGTGAAGACGGTGAGCGCCTTCATGATCTCGTTGCCACGGAAGTTAGACAGCGTCGCAGCTAGGTCGGTCATCGCGATGACGTCTTCTTGGTAATGTTCGATCAACGTCAGGAGTCGATTGACGCGATACGTGGCGAGACGATACGCGTTCAATTGATCCAAATCCATGTCGAGGAACGCCTCTCGTCCGGCCATGAGTAATTCGCGATACGGGACGACGGTATCGGACCATCGTTCAATCTCGCTGCGTAACCCGAAAATCTCATTCATAAACTGAGGAGGCACTTGTCCACTCATCTCGCGCTGGGCGACCATCAATCGTTCCTCATATTCATCGATGCCGTGAAAGTAATAGTCCATCTTTTCAGCGAGCAGGTCATAAAACGCCTCGATCGGTGTATCGTATTGTTTGGATGCCACCGTCTCGCAATAGATGTCATCAAACCCGATGGTCCATAAGAAATCCTGGGTCACGAAGTAGTGACCGATTTTTTGCGGTTCGCGCTCGAGCTGTTCATAGTCGAGCGTGAGCGAGCCATACATGTAATCTTGCTCGACAATGATTTTCGTCACCTTGGCCGTCGTCAACTGCTCGAGCCAGTACGTGTACGCCTCTTCATAATGGTTGTCGACATGTACGATTTCTTCTGGCCGTGTATACCATTTCCAATTCATCTTCCATTCCCCCAATTTCCTTCTCCCTCAAGTATTCCCGCTTTCCTAAGAAAGTTGGCATCTCATGCGAACTTTCGTTAAGATGAAAGTACTGACAAGAAGAGAGGTGCTTTTTTTGACGACTACTAAAATCGGTCAGCTCAAAGTGGGCGACACGTTAAATCAATATGTCATGATCAAACAATCCTATCGAGGACTCGCTGGGAACGGCAAACCATATTTGACGCTCATTCTTTGCGATGAGAGCGGAGAGATTGAGACGAAAGTATGGGATAGCGCCGATACAGATAAATATGCGACGAAGAAAATTGTCCACGCTTCCGGAGAAGTGATGGATTATCGCGGGCGGACTCAACTGAAGCTCAAACAAATCTCCATTATCGAAGGGGAGACGGATATCGCGCCGTATGTAAGATCGGCACCGGTACCGAAATCAGAGCTCGAGACGGGAATCCGCAGCCATATCGAGGCGATCGGACACACGGGTATGCGTGAGCTCGTGACAGCGCTCGTCGACCGGAACGCGGAGGCGTACTTCACGTACCCGGCAGCGGTGCGCCATCACCATGCGGTCTATTCGGGACTTGCGTTCCACGTCTTGTCGATGCTTAAACTCGCCGGAACGATGTGTGACCTGTATCCGCAATTGAATCGTGATTTGCTCGTATCGGGTGTCGTGCTGCACGATTTGGCGAAAGTGATCGAGTTGTCGGATGCGATCACGCCGGAGTATACGCTCGAAGGAAAATTACTCGGCCACTTGTCGCTCATGGCATCTGAAATCGAAGTCGTGGCCCGGGAGCTCGCGACCGACCGCGAAGTCGTGACGTTGCTCCAACATCTCGTCCTCAGTCATCACGGGAAACCGGAGTGGGGATCGGCGAACGCGCCGCAACTCCCGGAAGCCGAGATGTTGTTCTTCATCGACAACATCGATGCCCGGATGAATATGTTTGAGAAGGCGTTCGAAGGCGTCGAACCCGGAGCGTTCACGGAACGCGTCATGGCGCTCGATAACCGTGCGTTTTATAAACCGAAGTTATGAAGGCATACAAAAAGACGTCCCGCGGGACGTCTTTTGCTTATTGCTCGGTCGATTCTTCGGCTGGAGCTTCTTCTGAACCTTCTTCTGACGCTTTGATGGCGTCTTTCACAGCGTCGAACTGTGTTGACGCTTTCGCATCTTTCACGTCGACGTTATATTTCTCGATCAACTCGGCGTAGATCTTGTTCGCGTCGACAGAGGCCGCTTTTTCAGTTGCCAATTCTTCACGGATACGATCTTTCTCGTCTTCGAGTTTAAGGTCTTTTTCTTTACGGTCCATGACTTTGATGACGTGGAAACCGAATTGTGATTGGACAGGCTCAGAGACTTTGCCGACCACGTCTTCTTGGAACGCATATTCTTCAAACTCAGGGACCATGGCACCGGCTGAGAAGTAACCGAGGTCGCCGCCTTTTTCACCAGAACCTGTGTCTGTCGATTTTTCTTTCGCAACGTCTGCGAAGTCTGCGCCATCGTTCAATTCTTTGATGATCGCTTGGGCTTCTTCTTCAGTCTCGACGAGGATATGGCTCGCTTTGACTTCGACGTTCTCTTTCGCGAATTGGGCCTCGATGTCTTCGTCCGTCACTTCGACGAGTTCTGACTTCGCCGCATCGACGAGCATTTGTCCGCGGAGCGCTTCTTTGAACTCGTCCGTGTCGGTCATGCCAGCTTGTTGAATCGCTTGTTCGAACTCTTCTTTTGAGTTGAACTGCTCTTCCGTCTTGCTGAACTCTTCATCGACTTTATCTTGCTCGACCTTGTCGCCATATTCTTTTTCAAGCAATTCATTCATCGTTTCTTGGAAAGCTAGTTGTGGGACCATGCGGTCGTAGCTCATGTCCGCGATCTCACCGCGTGTCACTTCGCCGCCTTCAAAGGAAACAACTGCTGAGTTGTCCGAAGACCCGCCGCTTGTCGCCGCATACGTGCCGCCGACACCGATCAGAAGTGCGATTGCTGATGCGCCGACGAGGGCGCCTGTTGAAAACTTCTTGTTTTGTTTGTTCGGTTCATTCGTCATTCCGTTTGACATATATTCCACCCCTAAAAATCTATAAGTTTCTAAATCCGACTATACCACATTTTGTTAACGATAACAGCTGTTCTCTTGCCTGTGTAGTATCATAGCACAGAAACGTATCGTATAATGATGAAAGAGAATGTGAAATGATGGGGTGGAGAACGTGTCGTTAGAAGAGAAAATCAATCAATTATCGTTCCAGATGGAACTGTTGCTCGGCGCAGTCGATTGGTCAAATCGTCCGTTCGAGCATGAGGTGTTGAAAGCCAATTTGACGAGACAAGAGGTCGTGGCATTTTTCGCACTCCTCGATGATATCCGGGAACGACAAAACGAGCAAATGCGCTACGGTCTGTCGTCCGTGGAGCCTTTGCTCGTTCATTTCGTCGGGATGCTGCACCCGAAGTTAGAAGCCGAAACGATTCTCGCGGCGTGTGTGCGCCAAGGGATGGCGCTTGACGTCACGGAACCGTTGTATCGGCAAGTCAAGCTTCTTTACTGACCTCGTCGTCTTCCGGGCGACGTCCGGCTTCTTCCGTAATCATTTTCGACGTTTCCGCGAAGATGTCCATGAAGTTATCCCCGTAGAGACGACGGACGATAGCCGTGATGTCCGTCAAATCAGGGAATTTCCCGTACAACTCTTGAAGCGGGAGTGAAGCGCGGAAGACACCGTTCTCTTCCGGGTCGAAGGCGTGAATCGTCTCAAGCAAGAGCGCCTCACCTTCAGGCGTCAATTGGACGTACGTATTTCGTTTGTCCGTCTCTTTTTTCGAGAACGTAAGCAAACCGCGGTCTTCGAGCTTCTTCGAGAAGTTGAACGCCGTCGACACGTGCATGACCCCGTATTTGGCAATCTCTGAGATCGAGGCGCCGCCGAGGGCGTGTGCGATCCATAAAATATGATGTTCGTTAATGTTCAAATCGAATGGCTTGATCCAATTCTGCCAGTCTTTCTCGACCGTCTTCCACAATGCCTTACTAAGCTGAATGATTTTATGACTATAGAGCATGGCCTCAGGGCCAGTGAATTCTTTTTCGTGTTCCATGTCGATCCATCCTTTCCGATACAATGTGACTAAGATGACGGGCGATGACGACAGACGGTTCAGTCGGTCTTTCCTGTTTTCGCTTCGGTCATATCTGACTGTACGTTCGAAAGCTCGTTTAAGTTTCCTTGAATCCGCTCGATTGAAGGCTGAATGTCTTGTTGATAGCGTTCGACTTCGGCTTTCACTTGATCCGTCAATTCTTTCCCTTGCAATTTACCGGCTGCCGCTACTTGCGACGCGTCCTTCGTAACTTTTTGGAATTGTTCTTTCAACGTAGTGATTGTGGACGCTCGGTGTTGATTAGCCGCGGCGTCGTTTGCCGTTCCACGGGCGATTTTTTTAATGGTCGCAACTCCTAAAAACGCGACGACAAAGCCAAAAGCAACCCACTCTCGACGATTGTGACTCGACAATACATTCCCCTCCTCAAGCACACTGATGCTACAATACATTCTTTTCATATTATTTTACCAAAAAAGAGTGATTAAAAACCTATATCTTAAATAAAATTTTTCAGAACATTCAATTTTGACCGAAAAATCATTTTATTTTAAACTATGGGTAAAGGAAGGTGACCTCCAGTGAATATGCAAAAGCGTTGGGTTGATGACATGTTAGACCTGTATAACGCGGCCAAGCGACTGGGAGATGACCCTTGGGCACACACAATCATGGAAGCACTCGAGGCGGGATATGAAGCGTCGGAACAGAACGAACAGACGCGGAAACAAACTTTGCTTGAAAAGCGACTCGTTGAAATAGACGCCCGTCTAAATTTGTTAAGAAAAGAGTTCGAACAAGCGGAATCTGTCAAATCGCGGCAACAGTTATACGAGCAGGCGATTAAATTACAAG
The DNA here is from genome assembly GCF_004336985.1 of Exiguobacterium sp. SL-9. Classification (GTDB taxonomy): domain Bacteria; phylum Bacillota; class Bacilli; order Exiguobacteriales; family Exiguobacteriaceae; genus Exiguobacterium. The sequence goes on along the minus strand of NZ_SJUO01000001.1, from coordinate 827,096 downwards.
TCGAGCGTGCCCAAATCGAAGAGGAGCGGAAACGCCATCTCAATTCAATCAACTCGTCATGAGGTGCGAGACAAAAATGGACCGATCGCTCAACAAGCGACGGTCCATTTGTTCATTAAAGGTTTGCTTTGATGCCGGCAGCGATGGTCTGCATGTCGTCAGATGAGTAATCGCCTTGATGCGTCTCCCATTTTGCGTCAAACCCGTCCGTCTCGCCATAGCGTGGCAACAGATGCATATGGAAATGGTAGACCGTCTGTCCGGCGATCGCTTCGGCGTTCGATAAGATGTTCATCCCGATCGCACCCGTCTCACGTTGAATGGCGTTCGCGATGGCGGGAACGGCTCCGAAGACGTCACGGGCGACGTCGGCTGGCAATTCGTAAATGTTTCGGGCATGATGTTTCGGGATGACGAGAGTATGTCCTTTCGTGACTTGAGAGATGTCGAGGAAGGCGACGACGGCGTCGTCTTCGTATACCTTGTACGACGGAATCTCATCCTTGACGATTTTACAAAAAATACAGTTGTCCTCAGTGTGCATGCTGACTCCTCCATTCATAAATGACTAATCCATCTCATCATAACATGGAAATTCAGGCGGAAGAACGATTGTCCAGACGGTCGATTCCCCCTACACTAAAAACAATAGCAAGTAGAGAGAGGAAGAAAACGGATGGCGTATGTACGATCGAAAAAACCGTCACGACGAAGAAGCATCTATCTCGGGCTCCTCATGATGCTCGGTATTGGCCTAGCGGTCAGTGCATTCTATCAATGGGGGTATAAACCGGCTGCCGCCAACGACAAGATTCATGTCCGGTTCAAAGAGGCGCTCTTGAACGAGGACGTCCGCTTTTTCCAACAGACTGTCGAGTATGAATCGGAGCCGCTCACGCGAGCCGAGGCACTCCGTTTCATGGGGTGGTTGAATGAAGAGAAGACGATTCGGGGCGAGGCTATCTCGGAAGTGGCGCAAGACCGTGCCGACCGGACGCAAGGTATGGCGACGGACGGATTATTCCGGCTCGTCGATACGGGGGCAGGGCGGTTCGGCTTTTCCGACTATCGGATCGAATTGTTGCCGAAGTCGCTCGTTGTGACGTCGGATGTGCCATTGACGAACGTGTGGGTGGACGGTACACAAGTCGGAAGAATTGATGAGGCGGGCGGTGACGTGACGTTCGAGCGCATGCCAGGCCGTTACGACGTCAAAGCCGTCGCTGTCGTCGATGGGTCGACGGTGACTGAGAGTGACGACGTGACGCTGATTGAAGACGATCGCTTGGCATTTGGGCTGTTGCCGGAACAAGATAAGACGGTCGCCGGACAATTCGACCTCGAACGGGCCGAGCTGATTGAAATCGAAGTCGAGGCGCAAACAGGGCACTCGATCGAGACGATCGAGGCGTTGATGAATAAACGGGAACAGACGGTCAGCGACGAGATCGGTGAACCGATAGAACGAGGTGACGTCTGGCGCTATGATGGGATGGAGCTTCGATTTGTTGACGGTCGCGTCGACCGCATCGATATCAATCTCGAGAAGCGGCCGGACGACATCATCGCCTTGATCGGGGAACCGAATGAGAAAATCGAGACCGATCTCGGCGTCGAATGGCGCTATGATCAGACGTTGCTCGAGTCGATTTTCACCTTTTTGCGCCTACAGAGCGAGAAACGGTTCATCGAGCGGGACGGGGCCATCTATTTAATCCTGACATAACGAAAAAATGGGACCCTCAGCGAGGGTCCCGTTTGTTTAGCACTAGATTAGCGCTTTTTGTTCATTGATTTCATGACGAACGATACGATCAAGATTAAGATAATCGCACCGAGAAGTGCTGGGACAATCGCGATGCCACCAACGGCAGGACCGAAGTCTCCGAAGATGAGGCCACCGAGCCAAGCTCCGATGATCCCGGCGATGATGTTCCCGATCACGCCACCTGGTACGTCTTTACCTAAAATAAGACCTGCTAACCAACCGATGATACCCCCGACAATTAAAGTAATAATCCAACCCATAAAAACATTCTCCTCTCTGCTTTGTCCATTGTTCTTCTTAACAATTTTATGGAACAATGGAATTGATGAATAAGTTTTTTAAAATGCCTTACAGTAGAGAATATTCCCATGTGACAAATTTCAAAACATATATCACAAAAAAAAGTTGAAAATGAGGGGTGGAGTTTTCATGTTGCAGGTCGAACATTTGAACGGCGGTTATATAGGTAAACAAGTCTTGCACGACATTTCGTTCGAAGTGAAAAAAGGTGAGCTCGTTGGGCTGATAGGGCTAAATGGAGCGGGAAAATCGACAACGATTAAACATATTTTAGGATTGCTTGATCCAATTTCGGGATCGGTCGAAGTCGATAGTGAGACACTCACCTCATCAGAAAATAATTATCGTAAGAAAATAAGTTATATACCTGAGACCCCTATTTTATATGACACGTTGACCTTGCGTGAACATTTGACATTGATCGGCAAAGCGTACGACATTGAGGCATCGGATTTAACGAGCCGGACCGAGCGCTTGGCCAGGGATATGCGGATGGAGAAGCAACTAGACTGGTTCCCGTCCGTCTTCTCGAAAGGGATGCGGCAAAAAGCGATGATTCTCTGTGCGCTCGTGACGAAGACGCCGCTCCTGATTGTCGACGAGCCGTTCGTTGGGCTCGATCCGCTCGCGATCCGTCAGCTGCTCCGATTGTTTGACGAGTATAAGGAAGACTGCGCCATCTTGATGTCGACGCATATTTTGGAGACGGCCGAGCGCCACTGTGATCGTTTCGTCTTCTTGCACCAAGGTTCGGTCATCGCGACCGGTACGGCCGCGCAGTTACGCGAGATATATGGTCTTCTTCCGGACGCCACGCTCGATGACATCTACGTTGAGGCGATCGAGGCCGAGGAGCGGAAACAATGAACGTATTCAAACAACGATTTGGCGTTTGGGTAGAAGACGTCGTGAAATACAGCCGTTATGTGGCAAACGGCGGTTTATTGTTCACGCTATACTTTACGCTCATTTATGGGGCGTTCGTCTACAACCAGTTCTTGACGGACTTGGATCCGGCATTTCCGAGTGAATGGATTGTGGCGTTGATTTGGTTGCTCTTGCCGCTCGGGCATCGTCCCCGGACGTTGATTCAAGAAGCGGACCAAGTCTTCTTATTGCCGCGCCTCGGTGAGATGCAAGCGTACCTGAGCGGCGTTCGCCTGTTCAATGTCGTCTTCGCCACCATCCGTGCCATCCTCGTCATGCTTGTCGTGTTGCCGTTGCTCGTCCGGACGCAAACACTCAGCTCGATTGAAGTCGGCGCCATCCTCGCGACGAGTGTGCTCATTTCGGCCGCGGGTCGTCTCGCCAAGTTGGAGGGGGTTAAATATGTGGTAGTGCCTAGCGCGCTCGCCAGTGGCCTTCTCATCCTGTTCGGTGTGCCGCTCTTAACACCGGTACCGGCACTCATCCCGTTCATCTTGCTCCACGTACGCCGCAACCGCCGTATCCCGTTACTCGACTGGCTCTTGCTTGAAGAGAAGAGCAAAGCCCAGTTCAATCGGGTCGTCAGCTGGTTCGTCGATGTCCCGGCGATGCGGGAAGACGTACGGGAGCGGTCGTTCATCGTGAGCCTGCTCGAACGTTCGGTCTTGAGACGAGCCGATGCCGCCCGTTACGTCTATGGTCTCCGCATCATGCGTTCGAACGATTCGCTCGATCTCGTGTTGCGACTCTCTGCCGTCGCGCTCGTCGTCATGTGGCTCTCGGGCGGGTGGTACGTCGGACTGGTCGTCCCGCTTTTCGTCGGATTGACCGCCTTGCAACTCGTCCCGTTGTTCAAGCGGCTCGACACGGTGTCGATGGCGTCATGGTTGCCGATCACACGCTCAGAGCGGCTCTCTGCCTATAAATGGTGGGCGACGCGGTTGTTGTTCGCGCAAATGCTCGGACTAGGCGTGGCTTCGTTCTTGTTCGGAGCGACGTGGGACGCACTAGTTGGTCTAGCACTTGCGTATCTGGTCGTCCGTTACTATTTGAACCGATTGACATGAAACAGGGACACCCGCTTTGGGTGTCCCTGACTGTTGTCGTTATTTCTTCGGTGACATGACCGAGACGCTTGACCCGAGAATTTTCGGGAGGCGTGCTGGTGTCTCTGCTTCTGGCTCGACTTCGCCATATGCCGATACACCGTGTTCCGCGATATCGAGACCGATGTCTTCTTGTTCTTCCGTGACGCGAAGACCGATTGTGACGTCAAGCAATTTCAAGAAGGCGTAGCTACCGCCACCGGCGATGACCATCGCGATCAAAACACCGAGAGCTTGAACACCGAGTTGGCCCAAGCCGCCGCCGTAGAAGAGGCCTGCCGAACCGATGCCTGTGATCTCAACCAAGCGCGGCGAGGCGAAGAACCCGAGTGCGAGTGTGCCGATGATTCCAGCGACACCGTGTACCGAGAAGGCACAGAGCGGATCATCGACATATTTCGCCATGAGGATACTCGTCCCATACGTGGCGATTGAAGCGACGGCGCCGATGACGACTGCGGCCCAAGGTTCGACGAAAGCACAGGCGGCCGTGATGGCGACGAGCGCCCCGAGGACACCGTTGACGATTGTAGGGATGTCTGCCGTCTTCTTATGAAGCATGACGATGGCGAGAGCGCCGAGGGCACCGGCTGCCGTGGCAAGCATCGTCGTGAGGGCGACGTATCCGAAGAATCCGTCCGCGACCGACATCGTCGAACCGGCATTGAAGCCGAACCAGCAGAGCCAGAGCACGAGTCCGCCGACGACCGTTAAGACGTGGTTGTGACCAGCGAGCGATTCCGTCTTACGACGCGGTTTCAAGATAATCGTGGCCATAAGGGCGGCCATCCCGCCTTGAAGGTGGACGACGGCCGAACCGGCGAAGTCTTGCATGCCCATCGTCCCGAGGAGTCCACCGGCCCATACGGAGCGGGCGACGATCGGATAGAGGATGGCGACGAAGAAGATACCGAACAAAACGTAAGCGGAAAGTTTAGCCCGCTCTGCGAACCCGCCCCAGGCGATGGCGAGCGCGACGGCGACGAATGACAACTGGAACAAGAATTTTATATCGATTGAGACGTTGGCCCAATCAAGACTTGAGAACGATCCGTTCATGAAGAATCCTTCCGTCCCGAACCAGCGGGTCCCGTCCCCGAATGAGAGGCCGAAGCCGACGGCCCAAAAGGCGAGTGCCGCCACAGAGAGGCTGATGATTTGTTTGACTGCCACGTGCCCGGCGTTTTTAGCCCGGAGCGTCCCCGTTTCGAGCAAACCAAAACCAAGTTGCATCGTCAAGACGAGCAGTGCAGCGATGAGTACGAACAGCGTGTCCATATAATATAAGATGTCTTCCATGTTGCGATTCCTCCTTTTTCGCGATTGATGATTCAAAAGTTGTTTTCAGTGTATGACGAATGATTTGACTTGGATTGCAATTTGTCAGATTATCTGACATAGTTTTTTTATGGAGGAGGAGGACGAGTGATGGACTATAAATCGAAGAAAGTGATTGGGATGGGCGTCATCACTGAACTGACTGGCCTTTCGGAGCGACAAGTCCGTTATTATGAAGCGAAAGGGCTCGTCTTTCCGGAACGGACTAAAGGTGGTTCACGTAAATATTCTTTCCATGACGTCGAACGATTGATTGATGTGGCGTCAAAGCTTGAGGACGGTTGGCGGATTCAAGACATTAAAGAACGCGAGAAACGTCTATCGTCGAAACAGCGTGACGATTTGATTCGTGGTCAGCTCAATTCGGCCTTCCGCACGTATCCGACAAAGAAATGACACAAAGAAAACACAATGAAAATGCTTCACATTAGCATTATTCTAATTAATTTCTGTATAATGTTTTTGAGTTCACATACCTATAGAAGAAGAGTGTAGGAGAATTATAGAGGGGAATGACGCGACGTATGAACGATACTATTTTGAAGGCGTTTAAAGGAGAGGCGACAGACTATGTGCCCGTCTGGTACATGCGCCAAGCCGGACGCTACCAACCGGAATATCGTGAGATCAAAAAAACGAGGACACTATTCGAAATCACGCACGATGCCGAGTTGTGTGCCTACGTAACAGAGCTCCCGGTGAAACAACTAGGAGTCGACGCGGCCATTCTGTATAAAGACATCATGACGCCACTCCCGTCGATGGGCGTCGATGTGGAAATCAAGAGCGGCATCGGTCCAGTCATCGATAACCCGTACCGGACGATGGAAGACGTGGAGCGCTTGAAGCCGCTCAATCCGGAAGACATCTCGTACGTGTTCGAGACGATTCGCTTGCTCCGTGAACGTTTGGAAGTCCCGCTCATCGGATTTTCAGGTGCACCGTTCACACTCGCGAGTTATATGATCGAAGGCGGTCCATCGAAGAGCTACCACCGCACGAAAGCGCTCATGTATGCCGAGCCGGACGTATGGAACGCGCTCATGGAGAAGTTGGGTGACATGGTCATCACATATGCGACGGCGCAAGCGGAGGCCGGTATCCAAGCGTTCCAATTGTTTGACTCATGGGTCGGGACGCTCAGCCGCAAGGATTATGTCCGTTATATCAAACCGACGACAGAGCGAATCTTCACTGAGTTGCGCAAGCTCGACATCCCGCTCATCATGCACGGTGTCGGAGCGAGCCATCTCGTCGAAGAGTGGCAAGACCAGCCGCTCGACGTTGTCGGCCTCGATTGGCGCTTGTCGGTGCAAGAGGCGCGTGACCGCGGCATCACGAAAGCGGTCCAAGGCAACCTTGACCCGTCATTCTTGTTGGCCCCGTGGCCGGTCATCGAAGCGAAAGTGAAAGAAATCCTCGACGAGGGGATGAAACAGCCAGGATACGTCTTTAACTTGGGACATGGGGTGTTCCCAGAAGTCGATCCGTCTGTGCTCGTCAAGTTGACAGCGTTTATCCATGACTACTCACGTGAAAAAATGGGAGGCAAATCATTATGAAAACCGTCGGATTACTTGTAATGGCTTATGGGACACCGTACAAACCTGAAGATATCGAGCGTTACTATACGCACATCCGCTATGGCCGAAAACCATCACCGGAAGCACTCCAAGACTTGACGGAGCGCTATGAGGCCATCGGTGGCGTGTCACCGCTCGCGAAGATCACCATCGACCAAGCGGAGACGCTCCGTGACATCTTGAACGAGCGTCACGCCGGTGAGATCGACTTCAAACTCTACATCGGGCTCAAGCACATCGAACCGTTCGTAGAAGATGCGGTCGCGCAAATGGCGAATGACGGCATTAAAGAAGCAGTGTCGGTCGTATTGGCTCCGCACTATTCGTCATACAGCGTCAAATCGTACAACGGACGGGCGCATGAAGAGGCCGCGAAATACGGCATCGAGATCCGTTCGGTCGAATCGTGGTACGATGAGCCGAAATTCATCAATTGGTGGGCGGAAGCGATTAAAGCGACGTTCGCGAACTTGCCGGTACCGGCCGAGAAGGCTTGCTTGATTGTCTCGGCACACAGTCTTCCAGAGAAGATTTTAGCAGGTGGCGACCCGTATCCGGATCAATTGAAGGAGACGGCGGACAAAATCGCCCAAGCGGCGGGCGTACCGAACTATGAGGTCGGTTGGCAGTCTGAAGGCAACACGCCTGACCCGTGGATCGGACCGGACGTCCAAGATTTGACGGCTGAACTTTATGAAAAGCATGGTTATGAGGCGTTCGTCTACACGCCAGTCGGATTCGTCGCAGATCACCTCGAGGTGCTCTTCGATAACGACGTGGAATGTAAAGTCGTCTGTGACCGCCTCGGCGTTCACTATGCACGTCCAAACATGCCAAACGCGGAGCGTAGCTTCATTGAAGCCGTCGCCGATCGAATGGAAAGCGTGATCGTGCATCATGCGTAATGTAACGATTGTCGGTGGTGGGATCACAGGTCTCACCGCCGCTTTTTATGCTGAGCGTTATTTGCCGGAAGATGTCACCATCAAGCTCGTCGAAGCGAGCGGCCGTTTAGGTGGAAAAATCGATACGTTCGAGACCGGGGAATTTGCGGTCGAACGGGGACCGGATTCATACGTGTTCCGCAAGACGGCGATGACCGACTTGATTCACGACGTCGGGCTCGGCGATGAGATTGTCCGTAACGGCGTCGGCCAAGCGTACGTTCTCCATCATGACGGATTGCACCCGATCCCAAAACAGACGGTCATGGGCATCCCGCTCGACGTCGATGCGTTCAAGGACACGACGCTCTTGTCTGAGGAAGAACACGCTTTGCTTCGGACGATGCTTCTGTCTCCTCCGGACGTCGAGGTCCCGGAGACGGACGTCTCGCTCGGACTGTATTTGCGTGAACGGGTCGGAGACCCAATCGTCGACCGGCTGATCGAACCGCTTCTTTCCGGGATTTACGCGGGAGACATCGACAAGATGAGCGCGTTGTCGACTTTCCCTCAGTTCATCGAGGGTGAGAAGCAGTACGGCAACTTGTATGAAGGGATGCGCCACCTTCGTCCCGAGCAGCGGGTCGCGGAAGTCGGAGCGAAGAAAGTCGGACAGTTCGCTTCACTCAAACGTGGGCTGAAGTCACTCACGGATCGCCTCGCCGAACGGCTAGAACGGACTGAAATCATCTTGAACTGTTCGGTCGAACAGGTCGAGGAGATGGATGGGGACTATCGACTATTGACGAACCGTGGAGATATCGAATGTGATCATCTCGTCTTGACGGTACCGCCCCGACTCATCCGTCAGTTCTTACCGAAAGTCGACAGCGATTTTCTCGCAGACATGAAGCCGCACGCGACGGCGACGTGTTCACTCGTATTTAAACAAGAAGATATCGAGTTGCCGTTCGTCGGGACAGGTTTCGTCACGAGCCAAGAGGCGGACGTGACGATTACCGCATGTACGTTCATCGACCAAAAATGGCCACACGCCGTGCCGGAAGGGTATCACGTCCTGCGCGTCTTTCTCGGGCGTCCGGGCGCCGATGCCATCGTCGATGCGTCCGATGAGGAGATTGTCACGACGGCGTTACGTGACCTCGGCGGCTTGATGACGATTAAAGCAGCGCCGCTCGAGACGGTCGTCAGCAGACTCCGGGACGGGTTGCCGCCCTATGCTGTCTTCCATTCCGACCGGGTCCGTGCGCTCCGGGCTGAGATGGGCCGCGTCTATCCCGGTATTTTGCTCGCAGGTATCGCCTACGACGGGATTGGCATGCCGGACTGCATCAAGAGCGTCCATGAACAGATCAAAGCACTCGCGGAAAATATTTAAAGATTTATGAAGAGAGGTGCCGGATTTTTCCGAGGGCCTCTCTTTTTGTTATAGTTAGAAGCGAAAGAGAAAAAGAGGGAGTGGATGTTGATGACAACGTACAAATTGTTCGTATCCGATATGGATGGCACGATCCTGCATAACCACACGAAAATCGCACCCGAGACGGCAGAAATCGTCCGTGCGGCAGAAGCCCAGGGGATTCGTTTTGCGATTGCGACGGGACGCAATTATTTCAACGCGAAAGAAATCCTCGACGAGGTCGGCCTCACGTGCCCGATCGTCTCTTCGAACGGCGGTCGCGTGTTGACGGAAACGGGTGACGTGCTACATGAAATCGATTTGACGACGGAAGAAGCGCTCGAGGTCGTATCTGTGTTGCATCAAGACCACAAATATTCGGACGTCTTCTATGAAATGTATTCGGAGGCGGGGCTCGTCGCGAGCCGACTCGACTTGATTGAAGCGACGATGGAGAATTTGAAACAGAACGGGGACGAGCGGTCACTCGAGATGTACGAGTTCTTCCGCAAACGTTATTATGTCAACGAAGATGTTCGTCTCGTCGAGGATATCGAAGACTTCATCAAGAACGAGGCCGGACGTGTCTATAAATTCATCGCCTTCTCGAGTCATTTCGAGAAGATGTCATCGCTGTGGACGGAAATCGATGAGCGTGTGGAGGGCGTTTACGTCACGTCTTCAGGCAACGATAACATCGAGGTCATGGCGAACGGGGCCGATAAAGGGCACGGCGTCAAAAAATTGGCCGAGCATTTCGGTGTCGATTTATCAGAAGTCGTCGTCATCGGCGACAATTTGAACGACATTCCGATGTTCGAGGTCGCCGGTAAAGCCATCGCGATGGGCAATAGTCACGAAGACTTGATCGCCATCAGTCATCACGTCACCGAGCGTCACGACGAATATGGCGTCGCGAACGCATTGAAGCGCGTCATGACAGGGGAATGGAAGTAAACGAGTTGTAGCGACGGGCTGACGTCTCGTATAATACAATTAATGAACATCCTTAGGAGGAACTTACTGTGAAATTTATTTTCAACCCGGACATTCGGGACCCAAAACTCAACTTGGCGGTCGAGGAGTATATCCTCAAACATTTGAACGTCGAGCATGAGGATTATTTCTTGTTCTATATTAACGGCCCGTCGATCATCATCGGTAAGAACCAAAACACATCAGAAGAAGTCAACTTGAAGTATATCGAAGAGAACGGGATTGACGTCGTTCGTCGTCTCTCAGGTGGCGGTGCCGTCTATCATGACGAAGGGAACTTGAACTTCAGCTTTATCACAAAAGATGATGGCAACTCGTTCAACAACTATAAAAAGTTCACGCAGCCGATCGTCGACGCCTTGAAACAGCTCGGGGTCGAGGCGGAATTGACGGGACGTAACGACATCCAAGTCGGCGAACGCAAGATCAGCGGTAACGCACAGTTCACGACACGCGGCCGCATGTTCAGCCACGGGACGCTCATGTTTAACTCGAACATCGAGGAAGTCGTCAATTCGCTCAACGTCTCAGAAGAGAAGATGCGCTCGAAAGGAATAAAATCGGTCCGCAGCCGCGTCGCCAACATTACGGAATTCTTAGAAGAAGAGATGGAGATGGAACGCTTCGTCGAGGCGCTCCTCCACTCGATTTATGACGGACAGGAACCAGAACGTTACGTGCTTCGCGATGAGGATTGGGAAATCGTTCAGGACATCTCGAAAGAACGCTACGCGAACTGGGACTGGAACTTCGGGAAATCGCCGAAGTTTGATGTCGAGTCGAAACGTCGTTTCCCGATTGGCACGATCGACGTCCGTTTAAACGTCAACAAGGGCACGATCACGGAAGCGAAAATCTATGGGGACTTCTTCGGTGTCGGTGATATCCATGACGTCGAACAGGTACTCGTCGGGACGCGGTTCGAACGCGGCGCGATTCGGGAACAATTGTCACAGCTTGACGTCAAACATTATTTTGGAAACGTCGAGCTCGAAGAACTCGTTGATCTCATTAGCTGAAGCGGGTTGGAGAAAAGGAGGGACTCTTAACAAGGTCCCTTCTTTTTGGCGTTTTGGTGACATCTGGTGTGGACGGTTGCACGTCGTTTCAGCGAGGCGTATCATATTCAATGCAAGCGCTTTCTTATATAGGATTCAACCAACAGGAGGAAACAATATGCACCGATTTATTACAGAGTGGATGGACGCGAATTGGATGTGGGTGACGGAGCAACCGACGTTTGACCTGGCTGTCCGCGCGATCGGTCTTGAATTAGAAGGAAGAGGGGTTGTCGATGAGAGGTTCGCGCGCGTCGTCATCGAGCAAGAGCAAACGATTCCGTCGGGTGTGACCGATGTTGCCGTGCCGGTCGCTGTCGTCGATGTACCGCTCCACGTCTCGAAACAAGACGGCATCATCTTGCTTCATCTTAATCATCCGTTTGCGATGCACACAATTGCGGGAGACACGATTCGAACCGAAGCGATTTTCTTCATCACGGCGACGACCGAATCAAAAAAATCGGCACTCCACAAATTGATGGACGATTTGCTCATGGATGACGAGACACTGCAGGCACTTGTCCACGTACAGAGTCGGACCGGCTTGTATCATTTGAAGACGATGGACTTGAAAGCGTTTTCTTATTAAGCCGTTTCATGTACAATGGAGATAACTGAAAAAGAGCGCGGCTGCCGTGCTCTTTTTTACGGCTTAAAAGTGAATAGTCATTCATTTTCAAAGGGGGATTACCATGGCAAACTTAGTCACGGCACTACAGGGCGTTGTGGCCGCGCATCCGAACAAGGCGGCCTATGTGTTTGGGGAAGACACGGTCAGCTACGGACAGTTTTTCGGTCAGGTCGAGGCGATGGCGGCGACGCTCGAGCAAAAAGGGATCGGTCAAGGGGACCACGTCGCACTCGTCCTCGGCAATAGCCCGGCATTCTTGATTTCCTATTTTGCGGTGCTCGCACGAGGTGGGGTCGTCATTCCGATCAACCCTACATATACACCGGATGAGATGGCCTATATTTTGGTCGATGGGGATGTGAAGGCGATCGTCGCCTTGTCACCGCTCGTCGCGCAAGCGGAAGCCGCGCTCACGAAGTTACCGCAACTCGGACTCGTCATCTCGGTCCCGTACGCGGACGTACCGGCGTTGAAACGAGACGGGGACATCGAGTTCTTGCCGTTCGAAGAGGCGTTCGCGATGACGAAAGGGGAGCTCGTTGTGGTCGATGAAGGAGACGTCGCTGTCATCCTCTATACGAGCGGGACGACCGGGAAGCCAAAGGGAGCGTTGTTGACGCATCTCAACTTGTTCTCGAACGCCCATTCGATTGGAGAATATTTGGAGATCACGCCGGAAGATAAAGCGCTCGCGGCGCTGCCGATGTTCCACGTCTTCTGTCTGACCGTAATCGTGAACGCACCGCTCCTGCGCGGCGCCACAATCGTCATCTTACCGAAATTCTCGCCGCAAGATGTGTTCGACCTCATCCCGAGACATCGTGTCAGCATTTTCGCCGGTGTGCCGACGATGTACAACTTCCTGTTACAGACGGCGATGAAAGTTCCGGCTTATGCCTCGGCGCTCAAGCACGTCCGCGTCTTCGTATCCGGTGGGGCCAGTCTGCCGGTGCAGCTGCTTGAATCGTTCGAGCAGAAGTTCGAGTGTAAAATTCTTGAAGGGTATGGCCTCTCAGAAGCGTCACCTGTTACTTGTTTCAACCCGCTTCATGGGGAGCGGAAGGCAGGTTCGATCGGCCCGTCAATCGTCCACGTCGAGAATAAAGTCGTCGATGAGCTGGGGGAAGAGGTCGGAGTCGACGAAGTCGGCGAACTCATCGTCCGTGGCCCGAACGTCATGAAAGGCTATTACAAACTGCCGGAAGAGACGTCGATGACACTTCGTGACGGATGGCTCTACACGGGAGACTTGGCGAAGCGCGACAAGGACGGGTACTTCTACATCGTCGACCGGAAGAAAGATATGGTCATCGTTGGCGGCTATAACGTTTATCCGCGTGAAGTCGAAGAAGTGCTCTATCAACATCCGGGCATCGTCGAGGCGGCCGTCATCGGGGTCCCTGATGCTGAACAAGGGGAAGCCGTGAAGGCGTTCGTCGTCACCCGCGACGAACAAGTGACGCTTGACGAGATTCGGTCGTTTGCGGCGACGAAACTCGCGAAGTACAAACAACCGACACACATCGAAATTATTGATGAACTCCCTCGGAACACGACCGGGAAGATTTTACGGACCGTCTTGAAGAGTGAGGCGTTCCAACGCAATTGACGGGAGAGAAGGACGACGAAATCAGTCGTCCTTTTTTGTTCGAAATGTTTGACACCATTACCGGGTAGGGGTATATTGAAGGTGAGGTGATAACCATGGAAGAATTCATGCATGACCAACCGATCGTCCCGCGTGAAGACGCAGAACGTGAAGCGCTCAGCAAACGGCTGCGCCGGATTGAAGGACAAGTACGTGGGATTCAAAAGATGGTCGAGAGCGATCGCTACTGTGTCGATATTTTGACGCAGACGTCCGCCATCCAAGCGGCACTCAAACAAGTCGAGATGCAACTGCTCGAACGTCACATGCGCAAATGTCTAGTCCATGCGAGTGAAACAGAAGACATGGACCCATACATTGACGAATTGATGACAATCGTCAGTCGCATCAAGAAGTAAGGAGGTGGACCGATGAAAACCGTCGAACTGTCGATTCAAGGGATGACGTGCGCCGCATGTTCGGCCCGCATTGAAAAAGTATTGAATAAAATGGACGGCGTCGAAGCGACCGTCAACTTGCCGCTCGAGACGGCGACGATTCGTGTCGAGGATGGCATCACTGAAGAAGAGCTGATTGCCCGCATCGAGAAAATCGGTTACGGTGCAGAACGGAAAGCGGAACTGACCCCGGCACATGATCTCCGTCCGCTCGAACGAAAAGTACTCATCTCAGCGCTGTTGTCAGCACCACTTCTGCTCGTCATGATTACGCACATCCCGGGTGTGACGTTTCATGCCGATTGGCTCATGAATCCGTGGTGGCAATTCGCGCTCGCCACACCGGTCCAGTTCTGGATTGGGGCCCAGTTTTATAAAGGGGCGTATAAGAGCCTGAAGAGCGGCGCGGCCAACATGGACGTGCTCGTGGCGACCGGGACGTCGGCAGCTTACTTCTATTCCGTCTTCGAGATGTTCGTGCATCCGATGCACCCGTCGCTCTATTTTGAGACGAGTGCCGTCTTGATCACGCTCGTATTGCTCGGCAAATGGTTAGAGGCCCGAGCGAAAGAAAAAACGACGGACGCGCTAAAATCGCTCTTGTCGTTACAGGCGAAAGAAGCGATTTTACTCGTCGACGGTGTGGAGAGATCGGTCGCGATCGATTTGGTCAAAGCCGGTGACGTCATCGTCGTCCGCCCTGGCGAAAAAGTGCCGGTCGATGGGAAAATCGTCGAAGGTGAGACGGTCATCGATGAGTCGATGTTGACCGGGGAGTCGATCCCCTCCGAGAAAAGTGTCGGCGCCGATGTTGTCGGCGGAACGATCAACCGTTCGCATCGGGTCTTGATGGTCGCTGAACGTGTCGGCAGCGAGACGATGCTCGCTCAAATTGTCCGTGTCGTCGAACAGGCACAGACGGACAAAGCACCGATTCAACGGCAAGCGGACCGGATTTCTGGTGTGTTCGTTCCGATCGTCGTCGCCATCAGCGCCTTGACGTTCGCCGTCTGGACGCTTGGTTTCAATGATTTGGACATGGCGATTCGGGCATCGATTGCCGTTCTCGTCATCGCTTGTCCGTGTGCGCTCGGTCTCGCGACACCGACATCGATTATGGTCGGGACGGGTCGTGCCGCCGAACGTGGTGTCTTGTTCAAAGGGGGCGGTCAGCTCGAATCATTGAATGGTGTCGATATCGTCGTCTTCGATAAGACGGGGACGCTCACGAAAGGTACGCCGGAAGTCGTGGCGACGTTCGGAGACGCGTCGTTCTTGAAACAGGCCGTCATGGCCGAACGTCAATCGACGCACCCACTCGCCGAGGCGATTGGCCGGGGCGAAGGAGACGGTCAGGTCGAACGTGTTGAAGAGTTGGCCGGTCGAGGATTGAAAGCGATCGTAGATGGGAAACCTCTTCTTATCGGCTCGGTCCGGATGATGCAAGAATCAGGATTCGTACTCCCAGAATGGGATATGCAGGCGATGACGCCTGTCTATGTGGCCGACGAGTCTGGTGTCGTCGCGGCGTTCGGTCTGCAAGATAAGTTAAAAGACCAGAGTCGTGCCGTCGTCCAACAACTTGCCAAGACAAGACAAGTCTATGTCTTGACCGGTGACCGAAAAGAAGTCGCGCTCGATGTCGCTCGCCAACTCGGGATTCCCGAAACGAATGTCATCGCCGAGGTGTTACCGGTTGAGAAGGCCGATCATGTCGAGGCGCTGAAACGGCAAGGACGTGTAGCCATGGTCGGGGACGGCATGAATGATGCCCCGGCACTTGCTGTCGCCGATGTCGGCATCGCGTTCGGCAGCGGGACAGATATCGCTTTAGAGGCGGCAGACGTAACCGTGATGGGACAAGATATCGAAGGCGTGAACAGGGCCATCGAAATGAGCGCATTGACGATGCGTAACATTCGTCAAAACTTGTTCTGGGCCCTTGCCTATAACAGTCTCGGTATCCCGGTCGCTGCGGCCGGATTGCTCGCCCCATGGATTGCCGGGGCGGCCATGGCGTTCAGTTCGGTCTCGGTCGTCTTGAACGCGTTACGATTGAAAACACAAGGAGGAACATCCAAATGAATGAAACGACATTAAAAGTAGAAGGTATGACATGTAATCACTGCAAAGCGGCGGTCGAAGGCGCATTGACAGAACTCGAAGGCGTCGAGTCGGCCATCGTCTCGTTGCAGGACCATCGGGTCGATGTCATCCACAACGATCAAATTTCCGTGAAAACGATGATCGAAGCGATCGAGGAACAAGGCTACGACGTCAACGCATAATACGGAGCTCTCGCCTATCTTGGCGGGAGCTTTTTTGTCATGTTCATGCTAAGAAAAGTATGCTATATTATAGGTGATAATGAGAATCGCTATCAATGGGAAGGTGGAACATGATGGAACTCATGATGATCAGCGGTGTACTGGCCCTCCTCAGTGGCGGCACGGTATTCCTGGCACAACAGATGCGCACTCGGCCGACGCGGTAAGGAAGGGGAGACCCTTCTTTTTTTTGTCGGCATTTCTGCGTTTCAAGAGCACATTGATCGCTCAAGAAACGACCGTATTCCCATCATTCGTCCATAATTGTTTGATATGATAAGTAAAAACGTTGCAGAGGTGACTGGAATGTACACAATCTACTTAGTCGATGATGAAATCAATTTAAATAAGATGCTCGTGACGTATCTAGAGCAAGAAGGATATCAGGTCCGCTCGTTCACCGACGGGACCTCGGCCCAGGCCGCAATCAAAGATGAGCCAGACTTATGGGTGCTCGATATCATGCTCCCGGATCTCGACGGGTTCCAATTGCTGAAACAAATCAAGGCGACGAACGCGTTCACGCCGACGATTTTCATCTCGGCACGGGACGAAGATATCGATAAAATCATCGGACTCGAGATGGGGTCGGACGATTACATCGCAAAACCTTTCCTGCCACGGGAGCTCGTCATCCGTGTCAAAAAATTGATTGACCGTGTCTATGGCTCGAAGTCGAACGAACATATTGAATACGGAGAGTATACGATTTATCCCGAGAAACGTCTCATCAAACATGAACAAGACGAGATCGATTTGACATCAAAAGAGTTCGATTTGCTTCTCCTCTTCCTCGAACATCCAGGTTCGGCCTTGTCGCGCGAACAGATTCTAGAAGGGGTATGGGGTCATGATTATTTCGGTTCGGACCGCGTCGTCGATGACTTGGTACGTCGTCTCCGGAAAAAACTGCATCGCCTTGAGCTTGAAACGCTCTATGGCGTCGGTTACCGACTCGTTAAGCCATGAAACTTGATCGACTCCAACCGAAACGGCTCATGTGGAAGATTTGGGTATTGATCCTTCTGATCATCGTGACGCTTGCCTTGATGATCTTGTTGACGATCCGCTCGTCGATCACGCAATTTATCGATGAACAAGTGTATGAGACGTTGCAAGATGTGGATTATTACCTGGGGAATACGAATGAGCTAGAAAATATTCCGCAAAACCCGATTGAATACGATCGTCGCCAACAAGAATCACGGTCGGTCAACCAGCTCATCTTTTTGCCGAACGGACGCATCATTTATGGTTCGGCCCCGCTCGAGTTGACGAATCGGATGTATCAGGAGGCGCTCATGCAGTCGAGCGAGGTCGCCAAATACCAGACGACGATCGACGGGGAGGACGTCTACTATATCATTCGCCAGAATGAGTACGATGGGGCCCTGATCTACCAAGCTTCCTATGCATGGGATGCCTATCGGCGTGAACTCGTCTCGACGCTCTACTGGCGTATTTCGATTCTAATCGGCGTCATCAGTCTGTTGTCGTTGATCCCGGCTCTATGGATGTCGCGTGAGTTGACGAAGCCGATCGTCGAGATGGAACGGGCAGTCGAGAAAATCTCGAACCGGCAATGGGAGACGGTGCTCCCGCTCGCCCGCCAAGATGAGCTCGGACAGTTGGCCCGTTCGATTGACGCGATGCGGCAAGAGTTGCAAGAGCAAGACGTGGCCCAACAGGCGCTGCTCCAAAACATTTCACATGACTTGAAGACACCGATTATGGTCATCCGCGGCTACGCCCAATCGATCGGGGACGGGATTTATCCGACCGGGGACTTGAAAGGGTCGGCCGAAGTCATCGACGAAGAGGCGTCCCGGCTCGAGAAGAAAGTCGTTGATTTGTTATACGTCACGAAACTCGAATACTTCAAAGGACAAGAGATGCGACTTGAACCGATCAATCTCGATAAGTTGATGGAACTGCTCGTCAGCCGGTTCAAACTGCGCGGCAGCTTGGACTGGTCGGTGACTGGTCATGCCGGCGAGATGCTCGGTGACGGGGAACAGATCCGTGTCGCCTTCGAGAACGTACTCGATAACGCCTTACGTTACGCCGAGTCGATGATTCGAATTGAATTGGCCCGGTCCGAGGCAGGGGTCGACATCACCATCGAGAACGACGGTCCTCCGGTCGACGCAAACCTCGACTTGTTCCATCAATTTTCGCGTGGGAAACAAGGGAAGTTCGGTCTGGGTCTGTTCATCGTTCAACGAATCGTGACACTCCATGAGGGGACGGTTAACTTGGGAAATACAAACGATGGAGTGCGTGTTCATTTTCATTTTCCCCACTCAAAATCGTTACAAAATCAAAAAATAGACCATCGAAATTAAAAAACCAACCGTCAATCGGTTGGTTTTTTTAGTGGGAAATATTCCTATGTGATTTGTCTGATCCGTTATATTTTGTTATGAATGACATGTAATTCACTATATCCATGATGGAGGCAAATCAGATGACTCAGTTGACGAATGAAACAAGAGCTTTGATTCCAGTTTTCAATGAGTACGGGGAGGCGGAGACGCTCGTCTATCAATCCGGCGGTGTCGAGCGATTGAAAGGCTCGCCCCTTTACTTACTCGAATCGGCCTGTCTGTACTATGGTTCGAGCATTCAAGGACGGATTGAGGCGGCCCGTAACGTACTTGGCCCGCACCGGAAAACGCCTGTCATCATGGATTGGCATGCGGACGCGATCTTTTTCCCGACCATTGCGAAAGAGAGCCCGGACTGTGCCTGGATCAATTTTTCTCAAGTCTTTGATGCTAAAAAGAGCGGCAAAGGGAGCCGGATTATCTTTCATTCAGGTGAATCGGTCGAGGTCCCGGTGTCGAATCATACCGTCTATAAGCAGAAGCAACGTTCCATCGAGTTATCGTATTCGTTTCAAAAACGCTTTCACTGAAGCACATTCATCTGTGATTAAAGATTGAAATCGATGACGAACCCCTCTATGATGAAGAAGAATAGTTCATATGTGTATTTGCACATCATTTGAAAGTGAGGGGTCAACATGTTTTTTCAAAAAATGATTGAACGAGGAAAATTGGTCATCGTATTTTTACTCGTTGCAATCGTAGTCGGGGTGCTCACGTTCTTCCAGCTTCCGAAACGTGAGATTCCAGAGACGAGTGTCAATATCGTCTTGGTCCAAACGCCATATCCGGGAGCGACCGCAGAGACGGTCGAACGGAACGTAACGAATATTCTCGAGACCGAATTGAGAGGGCTCGAGGGTGTCGAAAATGTATCGTCTCTCTCGGCATCCGAATTCTCGAACATTACGGTCGAATATGAAGACGGGATTGACAAGAGTGAGTTACAGGCGAACGTACGCCAAGCCATCTCTGATGCGACGCCGCGCTTACCTGAAAATGCGCTCGCCCCGACCGTCAATGATTCGATTGGGCAGTTGCCGGTCGCTTCTTATTTGTTGACGGCAGACGATCGCGAGACGCTTCAGACGGTACGTGAAGATGTCGAACGGTTGGAAGAACGTCTGTTGCGGACAGATGGGGTCACCGGTGTGACGATTAAAGGATTGCCGGAAACGGAATTTGTCGTCTCGCTTGACTCGGCCGAACTCGGGGAGCGCCAACTCGCTTTCCCAGACGTTTTGACGGCCATCAATGAAGAATATAAGACGACACCGCTTGGTCGCCAGTCGACTGAAGACGGGATTTATCAGTTGGCGATTGATAGTTTGACGAACGTCAACGATATGGGTCAAGTCGTCGTCGGTTCAGTGGACGGGACGCCTGTCCTCCTCGAAGACGTCGGGACGGTCGAAGAGACCGAGAAAGCGGTCACTGACCTCGTCTCACTCGACGGCCAACCTGCTGTCTCCGTGACGGTCACAATTGAACCGGGTCAAGATATTCCGACCCTTCAAGAACGCGTCGATGCAGTCGTCGCGGAAGAAGTCGGTGACGTGAGTGGCGTCGAGCTCGTTCCTTATTATGAGCAGGCGAAAGCGGTCGATGATATTTTCTCATCCCTCACTCGTGAATTCATCATCGCCATGATCGCGGTCATCGTCGTCACGACAATCGGACTGACGTTCTCAGGTTCCTTGATCGTCAGCTTGGCGATTCCATTGTCGTTCTTGCTCGCGTTGATCCCGCTTCGCTTCACTGGGGTCGACTTGAACCAAATCTCCATCATCGGGGCCATCATCGCACTCGGGATCCTCGTCGATGACGCGATTGTCGTCAACGACAACATCCTGCGTCGTTACCGGAAAGGTGACACGGCGATGGGTGGTGCCGTGCGCGGGACGAAAGAAGTATGGGGTTCGATCGTCACGTCGACGCTCGCCGTCGTCTTCGCTTTCTTGCCGTTGACACTCTTATCGGGCGCGAATGGAAACTTTATCCGTGCTTTGCCGACCGTATTGGCGTTGTCGGTGCTCGCCTCGATGGTCATCAGCTTGACGCTCGTGCCGATTGCCCAGTACTGGCTGAATCGTAAGCAAGTGAAAGTATCGAAACGAGAGCCTGGTTGGTTAGGGGGGCCTCTTAACCGCCTCAGTAATTTCTATGCGGATACGTTATTACCAAAAGTCGCGAAGCGTCCATGGACGTTCGGTCTTGTTGGTTTCGTCATCACGACCGCCTTGTACGGTTTGATCTTGTTGACACCGTTCGAATTCTTCCCGGCTGCGAACCGACCAGAAGTCGTGACGAGTGTCACGTTGCCGGTCCAAACCGACCTCGAAGAGACGGAACGGAGACTTCGAGCCATCGAAGAAGAGTTCCAGAGTATCGATGGTGTTGTCGAGACATCCGTCTTTGCAGGTAGCGGCCTACCGAGCCTGTTCACGGGCGGACTTGATCAGACCGGTGAAAACACGGGTCAAATCGTCGTTCGTGTCGACAATGACACGATCGATGCGATTCAATTGATCGATGAGTATACGACACAGATCCGGGACAATAATCCGGACGCTGAAATCTTCTTGGATACGCAACAACAAGGACCGCCGACTTCAGCGCCTGTCGAGTTCACGATGCGTGGTGAAACGATCGATCAGCTCGTCACGGCACGGGATACTGTCAAAGCGGACCTCGAAGCTATTGACGGCGCACTCGTGCTCGACAACATTAAAGAGCCGTTCCAGACGCTCACGTATGAACTTGATCGTGACGCGATGGCGGAAGCGGGTGTCACCGCGAAGTCGATCAGTGACCAGATTCGTCTCGTCACGGACGGCATCCCGATCGGCACGTTCGATGATGGGGTCGAACAGCGCGACGTGAAAATCGTCGTCGATGCGGAAGCGAACCGCGAGGCGCTCGCCTTAGACGATATCCTCGTCCCAGTTCAAACGGAAGCGGGCCCACCGGTCGCACCGCTCAGCACGTTCGTCACGGAGACGACGACGGAACAGATTCAACAGATTCCGCGTGAGAACGGGGAACGGACCGTGACGCTCCAAATTTATGCGAGCGAAGGCATGGACGAAGAGGCGTTCAAACAAGACGTCGACCGTGTGCTTGCTGATGCCGAGGCGTCATTGACCGACGAAGGAATCGCGTTCGATCAATCAGGCGCGAGCGACACACAAAACGAGTTCTTCCTTGAACTCGCCACGTTGTTCGTCGTCGTCTTGTTCTTGATTTTCTTGATTATCGCGTTCCAATTCAATTCACTGTCACTGCCGCTCCTCGTCTTGTTCACGATTTACTTGGCGATTGCCGGTGCGGTCGTCGGATTGTTCGTCACCCAGACGCCATTTAGTTTCATGGCTTCGATGGGAATCGTCTCGCTTGCCGGGATCGTCGTTCGGAACGCCGTCGTCTTGTTCGAGTTCATCGAGCAAGGGATTCGAGACGGTATGGCCGTCACGACCGCCGTCTACGAGGCAGGACGCGCCCGGATTCGCCCGATTCTGTTGACGGCGTTGACCGCTGTCGTGGCGCTCTTACCGGTCGCGTTCGGAGAAGACCCATTGTTCCGACCGCTTGCCATCGGCATCGTGTCGGGAATTCTCTTCTCGACCGTGCTGACGCTCGTGCTCGTTCCGGCGTACTACTTGATTTTGGCGAAACGTCGCCACCGGGATAAACCGTTCACAGAGTAAGGAAACGACCGGCCATCGTGCCGGTCGTTTTTCATGTCATCTGTTCGGTTGCCAAGGGAAGGTATGTTTTTGTGAGATGCTCTATGGGTATAATAAGAGAAGGACTTCACAATATTGGAGGGAATCAACGATGAATGATTCATACACATGGTTAAATCGCCGGACGATTCGCCCGGCTTACAGTGCGACAGGAGGCCGAGCGTGGACGAGCGAACGCGTCGTCCGTCCGGATGCAGCCCGTGGGAAGACAGTTCGTGGTGTCAAACGCGTACGTCGTCCGTATACGGATGAGCATGGCAACCGCCGTTATACGACGGGACGTGTCGTTATCACCGACGCGGCTCGCCAAGCACGTTCGCACGGTCACGGCGAATCGGCCGTCCAACTTGAGCTGTCGGTGCCGACACCATATGAACGGGTAAAAGAGATGATTCCAACGAAGAAAGTACTTGTGCCGGTCATGGCCGGGATTGCTGTCGCCGGAGGACTCGCCGGTGCGATTTATGCGCTTCGTAAGAAAAAACAAAACAAGAACAAGCACAAATAAAAAAATCGCCCGCGGGCGATTTTTTTATTTAAGGCGATCCGCAAGAATTCGTTCGAGCTGTTGCTCGCCGAGTTCGCGCATCTCTGCTTCATTCTCTTCATCGTATGCCTCGTCAGTGAAACGGCCGACGAATTCGACTTTCCCGTTGCCGAGTTCACGGAAGACGAGGTTTTTGCGGTCCTGATAAAAGACGACGCGGTACTCTCGTCCGTTCTCGTGCATATAGTTGAACACACCTTTAATGTGGTCCATGTTCTTTTCTTCGGGTTGGTCTTCTTCCTCTTCATCCTCTTCGAGGGCGTCGGCGAGGACTGCCGTCGGTTCTACTTCTTCCGTTTCTTCTTCAGAGGAAACGGCCTCTTTTTTCTCTTCTTCTGTCATGAAAAACGACCTCCTTTACTTACTTTCTTATCATACCCGCTTTTCGAAAGGCTGACTACTCAAAATGGTGGGAGCAGACGCGGACGACGTTCGATGACGACATGATCAAGCGATGGAACAGCTGTTGTTTGATGGACTCGGGCGCATCGACCGTTTTGAGCGCTTGCTCCATACAACCGAGCCAATGTCCGGCATGCGTCTCCGAAATCGGGTGGTCACGATGAATCATCGCCAGGTTGCCGCCACCACGACGGTCCGTATATAGTTTCGGTCCTCCGAGCAACTGTGTTAAAAACTCAAATTGATGCGCTTTGACCCGGTCTTTGTCGTCCGGAAACAACGGTAACAACACTGGGTCGGCGTAGACGAGGTCGTAAAAGGCGTCAACGAGCTGCTGGACCCCACGCTCGCCACCGAATTGTTCATATGCACTCATGTTTTATTCCCCCTCATACGTCCAGTCTAATCGATTTTCGCTGAAATTGGGAAGGATGCGGGCTGGTCAATTTTCTTGCTGGGGTCTCAATGGATTTCCCTCTACAAACGAGGGCGAATGGGTCATAATAAAGAAAAAAGGGAAGGGGTGTTCGCCTAAATGACGGTCACTTTTCATGTCGGTCGTTCTGGGAGCGGAAAAAGCGAATGGATGACGAAACGTGTCATCGAAGAGCTGAAGCGTGACCCGAGCGGACCGACCATCTATATGCTCGTCCCAGACCAAATGTCGTTTGAGATGGAACGGAAGATGGCGATGACGGACGGTTTGAACGGATCGACACGGATTCAAGTATTGTCGATGCGTCGACTCGCCTTTTTGATGATGCGCGACCGGGGCGTCGCGACCGAACAGTTTTTAGACCAGACGGGCACGCATTTGTTGTTGCGTCGCGTCGTCGAGATGAACGAGGAACGACTGACGTTGTTCCGCCGAACGATGAACCAGTTCGGCTTTTACGAGGAGCTGAACCAATTGATCACGCTCCTCAAACGTGGCCTGGTCGATCCGGAGCAATTGCTCCGTTTGAGCGAACAAGACCAACACCGTTCATTGAAACTCCAAGATTTGTCGATTCTTTACGAAGGTTTTTTGACGATGACGGAAGGGAAATCGCTCCATGCGGAAGACTATTTCAACGTGTTGATGCAATTATTACCGGATATCGACTTGAGCGGGACGCAGTTTTATGTGGACGGATTTAACGAATTTTCTGAGCAAGAATTGGCTGTGCTCGTCGCTTTAGCGGAAAAAGCACCGCTCGACGTGCTCTTGACGATCGATCCGGATTCGCTCTATCGGCCGCATCCGTCGTTCGGGCCGACGCAACGGACGCTCATGCGCTTCAAAGAGCTATTGTCTGAGCGCGGCCTTGCCTCGAATGACGAAAAACATACAGGTTCGCCTCGCTTCCAGCATTCGAGCCTGGCCTATCTCGAGGCAACGTTCGGGCAAGTGACGGCAGCCCCGTACACGCGTCCTGATTCCAACGTAGTATTGCATGCGGCCGTCGACCGGTCGGTAGAAGTCGAGGCGGCCGTCCGTGAGGTCGTGCGGCTCGTTCGTGAGGAAGGGTTCCGCTATCGCGATATCGCTTTCGTGTCACGATCGCTCGAAGAGTACGGCGACTTGGCGACGCAAGCGCTTCAGAAAATGGAATTGCCGTTCTTTCTCGATGAGCGGCAACCGATGCTCGATCATCCGGTCGTCGAATTATTGAAGGCGACGATTGAGGTCGCCCTTCGCGGATACCGGGAAGAACCCGTCTTCCGGGCGCTCAAGACCGAATTGATTCTGCTCGATGCGGAACATCGGCGTACGTCGGTCGACCGGCTCGAGGCGTTTGTCATCGAGCGCGGGATTAAACATTACCACTGGCACGAGGATTGGTATTTACGACGCCGGGCCGAGGAAGAGGCAAGGCTGACCGGGGAAGAGCTCGACGCGGAGACGGCACTCAATCGCTATCGCCAAACCGTCGTCGACACATTTGACCCGCTGTTGGCCGATTTGAAGGCGGCGAAGACGATGCAATCGTATACGCACGCCATCTATGCTTTTTTAGAACGAGTTGACGTGGCGTCTTGTCTCGCCCATTGGCGCGACGAGGCGCTCGAGGAATCACGATTGCTCGAGGCGCGCGAACATACGCAAGTGTGGGACGCCGTGTTGCACTTGCTTGAGCAGCTCGAGGCGGCCGCACCAGATGAGACGCTTTCGACTGAACTGTTCCTGCAGATGATGGACACCGGACTCGACAGTTTGCGCTACGCGCTCGTCCCACCGTCTCTGGACCAATTGACGGTCACTGATTACGTCCGGGGTCGCTTGATTGATAAAAAGGTCGTCTTCTTACTCGGGGCGAACGAAGATCAAATCCCGCTTGTCTCGACCCAGTCGAAGCTGTTGACCGACCAGGATCTTGACTTCATGCATGACAACGGCGTCCGGGCCGGGAAAGCGACCGAGCACTTGTTCGACGACGAGACGTATTATTTGTACAAGGCGCTCACCGCACCGAGCCATCGCCTGTTCGTCAGCTATGCCCTCGTCGACCGGACCGGCAAGGCGATTCAACCGGCGAGTTTCATCGCTGACCTGAAAGCTCGCCTCAGTGGCGGGAAAGTCGTGACGACCCACTTCGCGGAAGCCGGAGAACATCGCCCGAGCGACCAGTTGTCGTTCATTACGAACGTGAACCAGACGGCAGCCGTGACGGCGCTCGAACTGCAACGGCTCAGCCGGCATTATCCGATTCAAGACACGTGGTTCACGGTATATAACGAGCTGTTGAAACATCCGGAAGGACGCGAACGGATTCGCTTACTGACGAGCGCGCTCTTCTATCAAAACGTGCCACAGCCATTGCCGGAAGATGTCGCCAAGTCGCTGTACACAAACTCGATTCGGGCGAGTGTCTCGCGGCTTGAGACGTTCCAGGCCTGTCCGTTCCGCCATTTTGCGAGTTATGGGCTCCGTTTGAAAGAACGTCGCCTGTATCGGTTAGAGGCGCCGGACATCGGCAACTTGTATCATCGGACGATCGAGCACATGTCACAGACCGTGAAGATGGACGGGAAAGAGTGGCGGGATGTGAGCCGAGACGAATGTTCGTCACTCGCTGAGGCGGCCGTCGAACTCGTCACACCGGAGATTCAAAATGCGATTTTGATGAGCTCGAACCGATACGGATATTTGAAGAAAAAACTGACCGACGTCGTCAGCAAGACGGCGGAAGTGTTGATTGAGCAATCGAAACGGGACGGGTTCGATCCTGTCGCGTTCGAACTCGCCTTCGGCAGCGGCAACTTCCCACCCGTGTCGTTCACGCTCAGTAACGGTGCGACGTGTGAACTTGTCGGACGAATCGATCGGGTCGACACGGCTTCGGTCCATGACCAATTGTACGTCCGGATCGTCGACTATAAGTCGAGCAAACGTGAGATTGACTTCGCCGAGATCTATTACGGACTCGCCATGCAGATGCTCATTTACTTGAAAGTATTGATTGAGCAGGCGAACGCGTGGACACAGGAGAACGTCGCACCAGCAGCGGCGCTCTATTTCCACGTCCATAGACCGCTCGTCGCACCGGGCGAGACAGAAACGGATACCGAACGGAAAGTGCTCGAATCGTATCAGATGCAAGGGCTGCTCGTCGATGACCCGGCGATTCTAGAGGCGATGGACCGGACCGCGAAACAAGATCAGAAAAAATCGATCGTCATCCCAGTCAAATATAAGAAAGATGGGACGCTCGACGCGAACACGACAAAAAAAGTCGTCTCCCCGCCGCAACTCGAGCAGTTGATGGACCATGCCCGCGATTTGGCGGAGGCGAGTGTCGAGGCGATGTATGATGGCGAGATTGGCGTCGAACCGTATGAGTATAAAGAACGCCGGCCCTGCCAGACATGCCCGTTCCAAAGTGTCTGTCACTTTGATGAGGCGCTGTCCAATGAGGCGCGGCAATTGAAGAAGTTAGAAAAAGATGACGTCTTGTCAAGATTAGGAGGTGACGCTGATGAAGTGGACGAATGATCAACAAGCCGCCATCGATGCCAGAGGATCACACGTCCTCGTCTCGGCGGCGGCCGGTTCTGGAAAGACGGCCGTCCTCGTCGAACGGCTTGCGAGCCGTCTGTTAGATGAAACGGACGAGTTGACGGCGGACTGCATGCTCGTGGTCACATTCACGAACGCGGCGGCGGCCGAGATGAAGCGCCGAATCGCCAAAGCGCTCGATCAAGCGCTTCGTGATGACCCGGAGAACGCTTATATTCGAAAACAACGCCAAATGCTCAACCGAGCACTCATTACGACGATTCACTCGTTCTGTCTCGAAGTGATTCGAGAGAACTACTATTTGCTCGATCTCGATCCGGCGTTCAAAATCGCCGAAGAGCGCGACTTGGTCCTCTTGCAGGACGACGTGCTCGAAGATGTGCTCGAGGAGGCATATGGACAACAAGACCAATCCTTTTTCGCCTTGATCGATGCCTATACGTCGGACCGAGGCGACAGCGAGATCGAAGAGTTGATTCTAGGCCTCTATCACTATGCCCGGACACTACCGGACCCGGAAGCGTATTTGGATGAGCTCGTGTCGTTGTACCAGTTCGATGGGGACCCTGATGAGGAGCAATTGTTAATCGAGTTCGGTCGTCTGCTCTGGGTAGACATCGAGAAAGCGTTGCGTCAGCTCCGTCGCGTGGCCGTCGAGCTTCGGCTCGCCGGCTATGAGGCACAATCCGAGAACGTACAACAGGCGATTCTACCATTTGCGAATCTTGATCCAGACTCGTTCAAGTGGAGCGAACTCGAGACGGCGTCCCGCGCCGTCAAGTTCGGGACGATGAAATCCGTTCAAAAGAAAGAAGAGCATCACGTTTATCACACGGTATTGAAGCCGGCGTACGATCAGGCGAAGAAGAAGTTAAGTGAAGCCATCGCCCAAGCGAGCACGAGCGGGGCCGATTATTTAGACGTGTTGATGACACAACGTCCGCTCGTCGAGACGCTCGTCAAGACCGTTCGGACGTTCGGTGCCGCCTATGAACAGGCGAAGCGGGACCGTGCCTTCGTCGATTTCAGCGACCTCGAGCATTATGCGCTCGCCATTTTACGAGACGGGGAAGCGCCATCTTCGGTCGCTTCGCTTTACAAACAGCGCTTCGCCGAAGTATTGATCGATGAGTATCAGGATACAAACGAGATTCAAGAGACAATCATCGGGCTTGTCAGTCATGAAGTCGAGAACGTCGGGAACTTGTTCATGGTCGGTGATATCAAGCAGTCGATTTATCGGTTCCGTCATGCCGAGCCTCGCTTGTTCATCGAGAAGGCGACGCGCTTTAAACAGGATGGGGCGGGACAACGAATTGATTTATCCCAAAACTTCAGAAGTCGGGCCGAGGTGCTCCATGGCATTAACGACTTGTTCGTTCGATTGATGGACGAAGAAGTGAGTGAAATCGAATACGATGAGGCGGCACGCCTCGTGCCGGGACGAACGTATGAGGAACTTGAGGCGAGCCCGGAACTTATCCTCGTCAACGGGGAGAGCCGTGACTTGTCGAAACAAGAGCTAGAAGGCCGGGCCATCGCGACCCGGATTTTAGAGCTTGTCTCGGGTGATGAACCGTTCAAAGTGACCGATGAGGCGACGGGACTGCTGCGGTCGTGCGAATATCGCGATATCGTCATTTTGGTCCGCTCAAAAAAAGAACGCGTCGAACAGCTGATGGATATTTTGACACAGTACAACATCCCGGCCTATACCGATTCAGACGGTGGCTATTTCCAAGCGACCGAGATTCGCATGATGCTCGCGGTGTTGAAACTGATTGACAACCCGCTTCAAGACATCCCGCTCGCCGGGGCGCTCCGTTCGCCGATGTTCGGGTTCAGCGACCGAGAATTGGCCAATATTCGTCTTGAATCGGAGGACTCGTTCTTCGAGGCGCTCAAGGCAAAAGCGGACGATGAAGATGATCTCGGTCTGAAGTGCGGCGATGTACTCGACGCATTGTCGGCGTGGCGCACGTTCGCCCGGAACCATAGTTTGTCGGAATTGATTCAACAAGTGTTCAACGATACCGGCTTTTACGATTTCGCCGGCGGCTTACCTGGTGGGAAAGGGCGCCAAGAAAA
This sequence comes from Exiguobacterium sp. SL-9, assembly GCF_004336985.1. GTDB lineage: Bacteria > Bacillota > Bacilli > Exiguobacteriales > Exiguobacteriaceae > Exiguobacterium. Next base: position 797,539 of record NZ_SJUO01000001.1, on the reverse strand, counting down.
TTTGAAGGCGCTCTATGACCGGGCGCTGTCGTATGAGCGGAGTGGTTACCGCGGCTTGTATCGTTTCCTCCGTGTGATGGACCGGCTTCAGGATAATGGGGAAGATTTATCGGAAGCGCGTTCACTCGGTGAAGAAGAGAACGTCGTCCGGATTATGACAGTCCATAAATCCAAAGGACTCGAGTTCCCGGTCACGATCGTCGCCCAACTCGGGAAGCAGTTCAACAAGCGCGACCAAATGCAGCGTGTCATCTTCCATAAACGTTATGGCATCTCGCTCGACGCGATTGACGTCGTCACCCGGACGAAGACGGAGACGTTCGTCAAAGAGATGATTCGTCGCGATCTCGATGCCACCATGAAGGCAGAGGAGATGCGCGTCTTGTATGTCGCACTCACCCGTGCGAAAGAAAAATTGATTTTGGTCGGGACAATCAAAGAGCCCGGGAAACAAATCGGACAATGGTTGCATGTCGAGCAGACCGGGGTGACGTTATCGGCCGATGCGCGTCGCGAGGCGAAGACGTATCTCGATTGGGTCGCCCCGGCACTCCTGAAACTCGAAGGGGCCGCCCCGTTCTTGGAACAGCAAGGGCTACCGGTCATCGCGCCACAGCCGGAAGCGACGTCATGGACGTACCGCATCATCGGGGAGGAAGACTTGGCGGAAGTCGCTACACTGCAAGAGATGATGGCACAGCTCCATCATGTCAAACAGTTCGAGGCGATTGACTTCCCGGTCAAAGACGAAGCGAACGTCGCGGATTTCGTCCACCGGGCGTTCACGTATGCATATGCGGCTCAATCTGCGACCGAGACGGCAGCGAAACAAACGGTCACCGAACTGAAACGCGCGCTCCAGCTCGAGCAGGCTGCGTTTGAAGAGACGTACCGGGCGAGTGACACGCCATACCGCGAACCGAAATGGAAGCAGTCGAAGCAGACAGGGGCCGAGCGGGGGACGACATTACATCTCGTCTTCCAATTGATTGACCCGTCCGAGCCGCTCGATGTCCAAATCGATCGCTGGGAAATCGATGGTATGCTCAGTCCGGTCGAGGCCGAGACGGCAAGGCTCGCGACTCCTGAAATCGAGGCGTTCTTCGCTTCGGAAACCGGGCGTGCCTTAACGTCAGCGCTCCAAGCTGGACAGGGCTGGCGCGAGTTGCCATTCACATACACGGTTCCAGCCGAGCGGGTCAATCCGAGCGGGACGTTCACGGATGAGCATGTACTCATTCAAGGGATTATCGATTGTCTGTTTTATGATGGCGAGACATACGTGCTCCTCGACTATAAATCGGACTCTGTGCTCTTTTCGAGCGATTCCCGTGAAGCGGCGAAACAAATGCTGCGCGACCGCTATCACGTCCAATTATCGCTCTACCGCGAGGCAATCGAGGCGATCTGGGGAATCACGGTTGGCCAGATGCTCATTTATTCGCTCGAATTGCAGGAAATTGTTGTATTATAATGTAGACGTTGTGAAGAAAAAGGGGTACGGTTATACACCGTACACCCTTATTTTTTGTGATTACGAACTGAATCCGTTAAAATAATGGAATGGGATAAAAAATGGAGGAATCGTCATGGTGAAAATTTTACTAGCAGAAGATGAAGAAGTATTACGGATGCTTGTTTTAGATACATTAGAAGATGAAGGATATGACATTGATGAAGCGCCAGACGGCCTTGAAGCCTATCGGCTGATCGAACAGAACGAGTATGATCTCGTGATTGTCGACCATATGATGCCAGGCATGACCGGTCTTGAGGTCATCGAGAAAGTACGGAAACTACCGGGACGTCAACATACAAAAGTGATGATGCTCACGGCGAAGAGCCAACAATCTGATCGTGATTGCGCGAACGAGATTGGCGTCGACTATTTTATTTCCAAGCCGTTCAGTCCACTTGAGTTGGTGAAGATTATAGGAGGCATTGTGAATTGAACAGATGGTTTAAACAAAAACTCGGTCGCGACCTTATGGTCGTCCTCTATTCATTCCTCGCGCTCGCACTCGTGGGATCGATGATCATGTACACGTACATGCAAGAGCGAGTTGCCGAAAATGAACAACGGCTAGAAGACGTTGATGAACGGATTGAACGGTTGAACACGCTATGGGACGAATGGCAAGGTGCTCAATACGACGCACGCGGTTATCTTCTCTTTGGCGATCCAGAATTACTTGATTTGGCTCGTACGAAAGAGAATGAGTTCCAGCAAGAAATCAACTGGTTCAAGAGCGTCGTCCAAACGAAACAAGGTGAGATTTTCGCAGAAGACTTGCAACAATTTCATGACTTCTATTTCGGCGTCATCCTTCCGGTGACGACAGAATACGGACAATTGCGCGCTGAAGGTGAAATTACCGAGACAACGATCAACCCGGAAACGATATTGACGTTATCGACAGCAGAACGATTGATTGCACAGGGCGCCGTTCCATACGATTCTGAACGAGGCATCGATACACTGGGACCGATTCAACAAATCGAGACGGCGTTAGCTGATTATAAAACGTTGATGGACAGTGAAAAACAAAAAGTATATGACTCTTGGAAATTGAACAATGACATTTTACAATTCTTGTGGATTGCGAGCATCTTGTCGTTCGCCGCATTGATTCTATTAGTCATCCAACCGTTTTTGCGCCGTCAAACACAGTTGATTTCCCGCTTGTCAGTCGCATCTGACCGCTTGTTGAAAGGTGAGATCGTCGACATGAGTGATCAGATGGATCGTGAAGACGAAATCGGGACGATGTCGCGGTCCTTCAACAAGATGGCTGAGACGCTTCGTGATAACGAACGTCACTTGATTGAGAAGAACCACGAATTGCAGGCGCAACAAGAAGAATTGATCGCGCAACAAGAAGAACTCCAGGCCCAGCAACAAGAACTCGAAGAAATCTTGGAGCAAACGCAACAGAATGAGCAGCACTTGGCTTATCGCAACGAGTTGACCGAGACACTCGCGGCACGAGACTCGTTGACCGCTTATCCAGAGATTATCGAGAAACTAGTCGCCATCACCGACTCCGAAGTCGGCGCCCTCGTTTTTGTCGATGCAACGGGCTCGTTCTCGATTACAAGCCACGGCTTGAACGAGACGCTCACGCGTCAATTGCTCGATAGCGAGAATTCCGTCTTGACGCGTGCGATGACGCTGCGCACGACCGTGCACTCGTCGAAACAAGTCGCGAGCGACCACCCACTCCCGTATCCATACTACATGTATGAGACGGCTGTGCCGGTCCATGACCCGACGGATGATTCGATTATCGCGTTCATCTATCTCGTCCGCTATAAGGACCGTTTCACACAAACACAGATGGGTGATATCATGTCGTTCGCTCGCCAGTTGTCGCTCTCGCTTCTCCGGATGCGTTTATTTGAAGAGATGACTCGTGAGAAAGGGAAGACAGAACGAATTCTGGACTCGATTCGTGAGGCGGTCATTTACGTCGAGCATTCGACCGATGATGTCTTCGTCAACCGACCACTCTATGAAATGTTCCCTGAACTCGATGAAATCACATCGAGAGAACTTGCAGAACTGTCATGGAACGAATGGCGCGAGACGATTTCGACAACGGTCGACCAAGAAGATGATTTCATGAAGTATACGGATCGTCTTTTCACTGACGATTTCCCACACGACAGCGTCAGCTTCTCGATCCGTAAAGGCGAGATGAACTTGCAGATGTATGCAGAACGGATCGTCGTCGGTGGGTTATCGAAAGGGACATTGCTCGTCTTCCGTGACATCACGAGCGAGACCGAGGCAGAACGCTTGAAGAGCGAATTCATCTCGACGATTTCTCATGAATTGCGGACACCGCTCTCGTCGATTTACGGGTTCACCGAACTCATGGTCAAGAAGCAATTGCCGAACGAGAAGCAAGCGAAGTATCTACAGACGATCCACGCCGAGACGGAACGACTTACACATCTCGTCAACGACTTCCTCGACGTGCAGCGCATGGAAGCTGGTAGTCAAATGTATGATCGGGAACAGCTTGATATTGAACCGATTGTGCGTGACATGATGACGTTCTATGAAGCGTCGTCATTGAAACATCAATTCGAAGTGATTGCGACCGATGACCGTCCGTATGAACTGTTCGCGGATTGTCAGAAGTTTAAGCAGTTGATGAGCAACTTGCTCTCGAACGCTGTGAAATATTCTCCGCGTGGCGGGAAAATCACCGTCGAACTGGGTCATCACGACCAATCGGTGTCGATTAAAGTGAAGGATCAAGGCATCGGTATTCCAAGCGATGCGCTCGACCGTCTCTTCGACAAATTTTATCGGGTCGACAATTCGGATAGCCGTGAAATCGGTGGAACCGGACTAGGCCTCCCGATTTGTCAGGAAATCGTCCGTGGGCACGCGGGTCAGATTCATGTCGAGTCGGTCCAACATCAAGGTTCGACGTTCACGGTCGTCATTCCAAGTTATGAATACGCCGTCCGTGAACAAGAAACGACGACAGCTTAATCACGTCAACACGCCAAGGCGCCTATCGATCATCGATGAGGCGCCTTTTTGGTGCAAGCGAAGGTTTTTCAATTACCCGCTTGACCGCAATCCGAGCGACTCGTGTACAATAGAGATTGTACATAATGGAAAGGGGGACTTTGAATGCCATTAACTGCATTCCTACACACGCACGTCACGAGCTGGATCTTGTTACTCGTCTTGTTCGCCGTCGCTTACGTCGGCTATAAGAACGCGAACAAGAGCGGGAAGATTGCCCACATGGTGTTTCGACTCATGTTGCTCGTCGCGTTCGGCACAGGACTTTATTTGTATTTACAATTGAACGGTGGCGGCATGTTCTATCACGTGAAAATCACGGTCGGACTGCTCACACTCATCTTCGGTGAGATGACGCTCATCCGCGTGAAGAAGAAAAAACCAGCGAACGCAATGTTCGGCGGTTTTGCTATTCTCGCACTTGTGACGATTTTCATCGGCTATGCGTTGCCTTACGGTCAGTCGTTCTTCAGCAATTTCATTTAATTTGGTTCCCACTTCGCACATCGAAGTGGGATTTTTTTGTTTGTCCGTAAATTATTAGGGGAAAATAAAAAAATCAGTGATAACGATGATGAGGTGAAACGATGGAACAACAGATGAATGAATGGTCACGCGTTTTGCACGCACGCAGATGGATGAAACAAACCGAATCGTTCCTGCCGCTCTGGCACGGGTATATCGGGTATAAATATGGATTGTTCGACGCGCTCCAAGGCGGGGCAAGTTTTGCGGAGATGACGCTTCGCTTGAAACAGCCATTGACGAAACTAGCGCTTGAACGTTGGCTCGAAGTCGGGGTCGCCGTACGCCATTTGAAGAAGAAAGGCTGGCGCTATTTCCCGACACGTAGTTTGAAATATCAGTTGTCGCACGAAGATGAGCGTAGTATCGGTTTCATGCTCCAAGAGATGATGGAACTTCATATTCCGGCACTCATCGCATACCCTGACTTTTTAGAGTCGGGTACACAGAAGACGTTCGACGGTGCGACGCATGGCCAAGTCGTCGCACAGACGTCGACGCTCGTCGAGACGGTCGCGTTCCCGGTCGTGCAACAGCTGTTGCGTCAGGCCGACGTCAAGACGATGCTCGATATCGGATGCGGGCACGGCGGCTATTTACGGAAACTACACGGGCTCGAACCTGATTGGCAACTGACCGGCATCGATCTCGAGGAAGATGTCATTGCCGAAGCTAGGGATCAGGACGAGTCGGGCGACATCCATTACGAAGTGGCTGACTTCATGGAATGGGACCATGACGAACGGTTTGATGCCGTCATGATGAATAATATGCTCTACTACTTCTCCCCGGAACAACGAATCGAGCTGCTCGGACGGATGCTTGAAAACTTAGACGAAGCAGGTGTCGCCGTCCTCGTCACTCCGCTCGCGGAGACGCCGCTCGGGTCTCGATTTGCCTCAGCGTTCAATGCGTTCATGACGTTGCATGATAATCTCTATCCGCTCCCGACGATTCGTGAGTTACGTCGTCAAATGCACAAGGTCGGCTTTGATAACGTCCGTTTCATCCCGTTCATCCCAGAAGGGTCGTGGTACATTGTCATCGCGAAACGCGACAATTGACACATCACGGACACACGACGAGCCGATTCAGATTTGAACTTGTCTCCAGTCATTTCTATAATAGGATAGAAGCATAAGAGACTTTTCACATAGGGAGTTGTTCAACGTGTCGGAAAAAAGAGTCGCCGTAATCGGTGCCGGACCAGGAGGACTTGCGGCCGCTATGCTGCTCGCAAGTCGTGGTGTGAAGGTAACAGTGTTTGAGAAGCAGGCATTCGTCGGTGGACGGACGTCGCGTCTTCAAGTCGGAGAATTCGCGTTTGATCGTGGCCCGACTTTTTTAAATATGCCGTATATTTTAGAAGAAATATTCGAAGAGACAGGTCGAGATTTACATGACTACGTCGAGATGAAGCAACTCGAACCGATGTACGACCTTTATTTCGATAAAGGGAATCGCGTTCTATCGATGACGACCGACCGCGATCAAATGCATCAGGCGATCGAAGAACAGTTCCCGGGCAACGGGGAAGGATACGAACGCTTCATGGCCGAACAAGCCATCAAGCTTTCGAAGTTGATGCCGGTCCTACAGACGGCGCACGACAAGTTGACGGATTACGTGGCCACGCGCGTCTTGAAGGCGCTCCCGTTCTTGTCGATCGGTAAATCGTTATATGACGTGTTATCGGAATACTTCACGAGCGAGGAGCTGAAATACGCGTTCACGTTCCAAGCCAAATATTTAGGGATGTCGGCTTGGGATTGTCCCGGCGGCTTCTCGATTTTGTCGTATATGGAGCATGCCTACGGCGTCCATCATCCGATTGGCGGCGTGAACCAACTATGTACAGCAATGGCGCGCGTCATCGAAGAAGAAGGCGGAGAAATTCGTCTCGGAGAAGGCGTCGACCGTCTCTTGCTCGACGGAAAACGCGTCAACGGGCTCGTGGCAAACAACGTCCACTATGCCTTTGACGAAGTGATTGTCGGCGCGGACTTCGCGCACTCGATGACAACGCTCGTCCCGAGCGACGCACTGACACGTTGGAGTCCGAAGCAGCTGAAGAAGAAGCGCTATTCATGCTCGACGTTCATGCTCTATCTTGGGCTCGACCGCGTCTATGACGATGTCGCGCATCACTCGATTCATTTTGCCGACGATTATGAGCGGAACGTGAAGGAGATGACGCAAGAGTTGAAATTGAGCGAGGATTTCTCGTTCTATGTCCAAAATGCGTCACGGATTGACCCGACGCTCGCACCGGCAGGGAAATCATCACTTTACGTACTCGTTCCGGTGCCGAACAACTTGTCGAATTTACCGTGGGAGACGCTCGAGGCGACGATGACCGAGCGCGTCCTCGATGCCCTCGAGACGCGTTCACCGTATCGTGAGATCCGTAACCATATCGAAGTGATGCAGCCGCTCACGCCAAACGATTGGGAGGCGTTCGGTGTCTATGAAGGTGCGACGTTCAACTTAGGACATAACTTGTCACAGATGATGTATTTCCGTCCCCATAACCAATTCGAAGAGCTCGACCACGTCTGGCTCGTCGGTGGTGGGACACATCCAGGCAGTGGACTGCCGACGATTTTTGAGTCGGCGCGGATCACCGCCAACTTGTTGCGTGACCGGGCAGGTGTCGGCCAATGAACATCAGTTTCGTCGGTGCCGGCATCGGATCGCTCTATGCGGCGCTCCTGTTGACCCATAAATATCCGTCGTTAAACGTGACGATCTACGAGAAAGAACAACGCGTCGGCGGTCGGCTCAATTATGTCGAGTTCGCGAACGGGGCCCGGGTTGATGAAGGACCGACCATCGTCTTATTGCCTAAGAAACTGAAAAGTCAGCTCCTAGAGGCCGGCTTTCCGGAACGAGAGCTCGAGTTGATCGAGGTCGACCCGCTTTATCGCCTTCGTTACGAGGACGGTACGACGTTCCACAAATATCGTGACATCGAGCGCCAGGCGGCCGAAATTGACCGTCTGTTCAATGAGGGCGACGGATTTAGAAAGTATATGACCCAAAAACGGGAAGAGTACCGCCTTGGGTTCGATGCGTTCTTAGATCGCGGTTATAAAGGCAAGACCGATTTGTTCGAACCGAAACTATTGATGCTCCTCATGCGCTTGAAGGCGTATGAGACGGCCCATGAGAACATGAAACGCTTCTTCAAAGACGAACGCCTGCGCGTCGCCTACAGCCTCCAAACGCTCTATATCGGTGGGAACCCGTATGATACTCCATCCCTCTATGGTTTGATTCCGTATCGCGAACAAGAGGAGGGAATCTGGTACGTCAAGGGAGGATATTTCTCACTGGCGACGAAAGTAGAACAAGAGTTGAGACGACGCGGCGTCAAATTCGAGTTGAATGCGAACGTGGAAAGGGTCCGAGTCGAGCAAGGTCAGGCGAACGCGGTCATCGTGGACGGTGTCGTTCATGCGTATGATGCGGTCGTCGTCAACGGAGACTTCCCGCTCATGGAACGGTTGATTGATGGCGTCAAACCGAAATCATATGAACCGTCGAGCGGAACGCTCTTGCTTTACTTCACCGTCACTGGGGAGATCGAGTTACCGGTCCACCAATTCGATTTACCGAATGATTTTGCCGGGTCGATGCGGACCATCTTCGAAGATGGTAAACTAAGCAAGTATCCGGCGATGTATACGTTCAATCCATCTTTGATTGACGACTCATTGGCGCCGGACGGGACGAGCGTCCTCTATGTTCTCGTTCCGGTCCCACGCAAATTGGAACGTGAGGACTTTGAAGCGAGCGGAGCAATCGAGCATTTGATTGGTCGGATCGAACAGATGGTCCCCGACTTCAGGGACCGTGTCCTCGAGATGAAAGTACGGACGCCGATGGATGCAGAACGGTTTGGTTTATTCGAAGGTGGTAGTTTCGGCATTGCCCCGAAATTGGCCCAGTCGGCCGCGTTCAAACCGCAGGCTCGCCCGTACGCGCATATCGACCGCCTTTACGCCGTCGGCGCATCGGTGCATCCGTGTGGAGGAGTCCCAATCGTCATGATCGGCTCGCAGCTGTTAGTGAAAAGAATGGAAGAAGAAATGGGGGCATTGTACCATGACGACACAAGAAGCGTATCGTCACTGTGAAGACGTAATGAAAAAAGGCTCGCTCACGTTTTATCGGGCCTTTTCCTTGCTCTCCAAACCAGACCGTCAGGCCGTGGCCGCGGTCTATACGTTTTGTCGGACGCTCGATGACGCGGTCGATGAATCGGACCGGCCCGAAGAGAGCTTGACTCAATTTTTGGCTGAATTCGATCGCTTCTTGGCAGGTGAACCCTTGCCGGATGCTCTCTGGGTGGCGTTACGTGACGTCTGGGGACGGTACGATATGGACGTCGATCCGTTCTTCGAATTGGCGGAAGGTATGAAATGGGACTTACATAAGACGCGTTATGCGACGCTTGAGGAGACGGAACAATATAGTTACTATGCGGCCAGTACCGTCGGCTTGATGTTGTTGCCGATCCTCGCGCCGGACGTGGATGCGACAGAGCGGGACCAGTTGAAACAAGGCGCCATCGACTTAGGGATCGCGATGCAGTTGACGAACATTTTGCGTGACGTCGGCGAAGACCTCGACCGTGATCGGATTTATGTGCCACAATCGTTACTGACGGAGTTTGGTATCTCAGAAGAAGTCTTGTTCGCGCGACAAGTGACACCGGCGTTTGTGAACGTCTGGGAGACGATGGCGCGCCGGGCCGAACAACTATATACCAGAGCCCGGGAGACACATCACTTGTACCCTGTGACGAGCCGGAAGCCAGTCAGTGCGGCGGGGCTGCTCTATGAAGGGATTTTGGACGCGGCCCGGCAGAACGGACACGACGTCTTCACGAAGCGAGCGTATGTCTCGACGATTCAAAAAGGAAAACTGTTGGCCAAACTATAAGAGAAGGCAGCCGTCACGAGACGGCTGTCTTTTTTGCGCACAAAAAAACCACTTTTGGCGGGGGACCAAAAGTGGTGTAAGCGTTGTGTGATTCGTTCATCGGGGAAACGAACGAATCGGACGTGATGAACCCTAAAGATGTGCCTCGTCTCATGGGGAATGAAACGATGGGGCATCTTCGCTGAAGCAGGATGCTTGATGGACTAAGGGGGAACATCATAATGCATGCTGTTCCAGCCACGGGATACGAGTGGGGAAACTCGCTCATCACTTTTTTCTCGGGTGTGACAAGTTCAAAACGCGATAGGCTCGGGGAAGCCGTTCGATCGCTACAGGTGTAACAAACGTTACAAAACTGCTTGAACTCGAATATGATATTATCACGTCTATCCGGTGTCGACAAGTGTCGAATCTTCTGTTCACAAAATGTTCAAATTGTCAGAGGTATGTCCTCTAACATCGAACGGGCCGCAAACTGTCCTGAAAGCGTCACCATCGGGCTACCACCGCCCGGGTGGGTCGAACCACCCGCAAACCAAATGTTCGACACATCTTCTGAGCGAGCGGATGGGCGGAAGAACGCTCCCTTTTTCGAGTTGGCTGACGTGCCGTACAACGATCCGTAATACGCATAAAAATCACGCGTCAAGTCAAGCGGGGTGACACGACGGTGGAATAGGACGTCGCGGTCTTCCCAATCGACGCCAAACTTCCGGAGGCGTCGACGAATCAAATGTTCATACGTCTCGGCATCGATTTCGGTCATATGGGCCGGTGCGTTGACGAGAATGAACAAGTTGTCACCAGCTTCTCCCATCGATGCGTCCGTATGGGCCGAGTTCGAGATGTAGATTGTCGGCTCATCCGCATACCGTTCTTCGTCAAACAGTGCTCGGAACTCCGCTTCGTAGTCGTCTGAGAAATAGACGTTATGATGTGCCAAGTTCAATCGCTTGTTCAAGCCGACCATGATGACGAAAGCGGACACGGATGGTTCGATTGTATCGCGCGTCGGTACAGGGAACGAAGGGCGGTCGATAGCATCGACGAGCCGTGGATATTGCGTCAGCAATTCTCCGTTCAATAAGACGGCATCACAAGACATGACTTCTTCATGGTCGATGACGACCGCGTGCGCTTTCCCGTTCGTCACTTCGATTTTCGTGACCTCATGGCCGAGACGGAACTCGACGCCAAGTTCACTGGCACGTTTGGCGAAACCTTTCGCAATCGTCCAATTCCCGCCTTTCGCGAAATAGACGCCGTCATTGAGTTCCAAATGCGAGATCAATGCGAACGTGCCCGGTGTGACATACGGGCTGCTACCGATATACGTCGCATATCGATCAAGCGCCTGAATGATGCGCGGATCTTTAAAGTATTTCTTATGGAGCGCATGAAGGCTCTTAAGCGGATGTACTTTCATCATATCGGCCCAAAGTCCAGTATCGATTTTAGAGTCCATCCGTGTGAAGAAACGGTTGTTGGCGATCTCGAACAGTTTTTCCGCCTCGTCCAAGTAGTCGGTCAATTGATTTTTGTTGGCCTTGTCGCCCGTCAGCCGGCGTACCTCAGCTTCCATTTTTTCACGGTCTGAATGGAACGTGAACGTCGAACCGTCCGAGAAGTGATTCACCGTGTGCGAATCAAGTTTGACGAGATCGAAATAGTCGTCCGGGTTGGCGCCACTGTTACGGATGACAGAACGGAACACGTCCGGCATCGTGATCGTATTTGGTCCAAAATCGAAACGGTGTCCATCGGTGATGATCGGCATGAGCTTTCCGCCGACGTGTTCATTCTTTTCAATGACGGTCACATCGTAACCGCGAGCGGCAAGGGTGACGGCGGCACTCAAGCCGCCGAGTCCGGCCCCGATAATAGCGATATGTTTCATGTTGTGCCTCCTAGCAAGATTATTGATACGTACGGCCTTTCCATGAAATCGGCTTTCGTCGCCATTTGCGTACGACCGCGCTCGACAAGAGCAACAAATAGGCGATGAGACTGAACGGATGGAGCCAAAAGTGGTGTCCTCCCGACTTGATGTCAATCGCCAACCGAGCGAGTAAGACGAACACGCACGCCAAAAACGAAGTCCAATCCATATATACGAGGAATGCGATGAAAGCAGATAGCTGGATACCGTAGTATAAGAAGAAATAAAGGGCGATGCCCACTGCTTCATTCATTCCCTTGAATACGTTCTTTGAAAACCCGTTCCAGACTTCTTCGTTCGTCGCATACATGTCACACGTAATATAGGGGGAGACGTTGACGAGCGAGGTGACTTTTTTGCGTCGCTTGAACTCACGGCATAGGTCGATATCATCAATCAACGAATCGTGAATCGAGGCGTGTCCACCGACGTCGTCATAACTTTCACGCTCGACGAGCACGTTCATCCCGTTGGCGGCGGCGAAAGCGGGATGGCGCACTTTTCGCCAAAACAACGGCAAATGCTGGGCAATCAAGACGTGCTGCATCGGAATCAACAGTTTCCCGAGCCATGTCGGTGTCGGAAAACGAGGGAAGCCGGACAAGAAGACCGCTCTTTCGCGTGCGAGTGTGCCATGTAATCGCCCGATGAACGTCGGGTCGACCGTGACGTCGGCATCGAGGAACAACACGTACGGCTCGGTCGTTTGGGTCGCCAACTGATGACACGCATGAACTTTGCCGGCCCAACCTTCAGGAAGCGGCACGCCACGGAAAATGGTGAAGCGGGCATCGTCTTCGATTGCCCGGACGAGTGCTTCGTATGTATCATCCTCGGACCGGTCCTCATATAAATAGACATGGCATCCATCCGTCAAGGCGTGCTTCAAACTGGTGATGAGTTTCGGCACGTTCCGCTCTTCGTTCCGTAGCGGAATACATACCGCAGTCGGAGGGGCAGAGATGGGCGCAGTGAGTGGGCGCAGGAATAGTAAGTTCACCAACGTGAAGACAAACATCAAGAACGTGAGCGCGAGAATCACCATCAGCGGCCTCTCCCGATTTGGAGCAAGTGTTCCGTCCAATCCGCGAGGCTGCGTTTCGGAGGGAACAAGGCGATATAGCGGTCGGATTGATTGATCACGTCGTCGCGCGTATCGTCATACAGACGTTCGAGTGCTTCGGCGAGCTCTTGCTTTTGAAGCCGCCTCGTCTCAGACATGACCGTATGGTTGCGGAAGCGCACATAGACGAGTGGGGCCGCGTGCGATGCGAACGTATAATAGATGGCGCATAAACGGACTTCTGATTTTTGAAGTAGCATCGTCGCACCTGTGCCAATCTCAAGCGGACGTTGTTCTTGCGGATATTCACGTCCTTGCGGGAACACCCAGACGGACTTGCCTTCAGACAAGAGACGATTGGCATAGTCGAGCGAGGCACGCACGTCGGACAACTTTCCTTTCTGGATGGAGAATGCGCCCAAGTGACGGAAGAACGGGAAGCGGCGCAACCCATCCTCATCCATCAAGACGTGGACATCGTGGCGCAAATAATATTCGTTCAACATGAGTAAAATCATCCCATCCCACCAAGAACTATGTGTGCTTAAAAACAACCCTGGTGTCGGCACGTCATCGGTCCGGACGTGAATGGTATGGAAAAACGGACGGATTTGACGTTCTTTGACGAACGTCGAGAACAGATTATTGAACCATTTCTTTTTGCTCGCTTCGATCATGTCGGCTCCTCCGTTCTATCAAGATGAGGCCTGCGGCTGTCACGACGCTGAGTACACCGATCCCATAGAGACCGGCGTTGACTGCCGTGACACCGAACAAGGCGTGAAGCATGACGAACAAATAACGGCCGTGCCCGAGCAACATCGGCTCCGCCTCGACTTCAAACCGGTCGAGTAACCACGAGAAAATGAGCGACAGTCCGAACCAGCCGACGAAGTTTTGCGTCGGGATGTCATAATACAGACCGTCATTGGCCCATTCCCAATAGCCTTTCACGTTCGCTGCGACCGGATCAATCGCCATGTCGAGCCAAACAGCGAGGAACGGGACGAGCCAGAGCGTGCGGTTCTTGAACGAGAACAAGCGGGCGACGGCAAAACTCGAGCCGATGACGGCGAGCCATGCCGCGCCAATCGTGACCGGCACGCCGAACACGGTCGGACCGAACGCCTCGGCATAGATATACTCGCTGAACGGGAACCCGGTTTTGACACCGAGCGTCTCGACGGCAATCGAGCCGAAGAAGATGAACGGGACGATCAAACGGGCGTGGCGGACGCCGTCCGCAATGACCCAACCGCCGATGGCCCCAGCGAGCCATAAGAACACCGGGTTCGCCCATTCGAGCCAACTCGGCAACAAGTCAAAGCCAACGAGGACGACCCCGATGACATACCAAACTAAAAACCATTTCCAAATCCATGGATACACTTTCATTTCATCACCTCACCTTTCATTCTAGAGAGGTTTTTGAAATCCGTCTAATAAATGCATGCAAAAAAAAGAGCCCCTCGAGAGGGACTCATCAATTCGCCATCTGTTTTCGCTTCTTGACGAATGAGAAGGCGATAAATAAGACATAAAACGTGACGGCGATGAACCAAAACGACGGCCATTCTTTCCAGCGGGCCAGAATCATGTACGTCAAGTAGACGAGGCTAACCGTGATAATGAACGAGTGGCGCGGGAGCGGCACATCTTTGAAACTCGGGATACGCACGCGGCTGACCATGAGCAGGGCGAGCCCCGTGAAAAAGATTGGGGTGAGTAATTCGCTGATTTGGTCTCCAAACGTCGTCACGACGGCGAGCAAGCCGCCGGCCGCAGTGATCGGCACACCCGAGAAGTAACTGGCCGTGACGTTCGTCGCCGACAAGTTGAAGCGGGCCAAGCGGTAGGCGCCGAACAACGGGAATAAGGCGGCGAAAAAGAGGCCGTAATTGCCGTAATCGATAAAGAATGTATAGTAAGCGAGTAACGCCGGGGCGACCCCGAACGTGACGACATCGGCGAGCGAGTCGAGTTCTTTTCCAAAATCACCGGCCACCCCGAGCATACGGGCCAGCCGTCCATCCAAACTGTCGAGCATCATGGCGATGATGATGAGCAGCGTCGCGTTCGAGAAGTCGCCGCGCGCCGCATAGACGATCGCCAAGACGCCGCAGAACAAGTTGCCGAACGTAAACGAGTTAGGAATCCATGACCGGATTCGTTCTTTCCACATAGGTATTGCCTCCATCTTTGTCATTGAGTGAACCAGTGACCGTCCGTGAACCGGAGCAAATCGGCCGGTGTGAGTTCGAGTTGATAGCCGCGCTTGCCGGCCGAGATGATGATCGTGTCTTTTTGTTTAGCGCTGTCATGCAAGTAGACAGGAAACCGTTTCTTCGCTCCAATTGGTGAGACACCGCCGCGGATATAGCCGGTCAGCGCCTCAAGCTCTTTCATGGGGACGGGCGAGACTTTTTTGGTGCCCCAAGCTTTCGCGGCCGCTTTCAAATCGATATCTAACTCTCCTGAGATGAGGAAAAAGGCGTAGCGCCGCTGCTCATTCTCGAGACAAATCGTTTTATAGAGCTGGTCGAGCGGTTTACCGAGTGCCGCGGCGACATGTTTGGCGGAGACATCGGACGTGTCCACCTCATAGGAGTGGTACGTGAACGGGATGTTCCGTTGTTTCAATTGTCTTGCGGCATTCGTCAGTTGCATCAGTCCCACCCTTTCGTTGAACGACTCTTTTAAGAATAGCAAATAGTGGTAGCGTCGGGCAATCGAACTCGGAAAGTTTCTATGACAAGAAGGAAACAGAATCCACGATATAGAAATGAATAGTGATTCATTTTAATAAAGGGGGAGATAGGATGGAAACGATTCAACTAGAACGGCGGAACGGGGTCGGCTGGCTCAAGTGGAACCGACCGGAAAAACTAAACGCGCTGAATGAGACGTTGCTACGCGAGGCGAGGGAAGCCATCGAAGAGATCGTGGCGGATGAAACTGTCCACGTCATCGTGCTCGTCGGGCAAGGGCGTGCCTTCTCGTCCGGCCAAGACTTGACGATTGAGAGTGACGCCGACTATGGTCTCTATTTAGAAGAGGTGTATCATCCACTCGTGCGGGTGCTCGCTGACTGTCCGAAACCAATCATCGCCGGCATTCACGGGGTCGTCGCGGGGGCGGGCTTGAGTCTGGCGCTTGCGGCGGACGTTCGCCTCGTCGCAAGGTCGACGAAATTTAGTTCCGCCTTCATCAAAATTGGCCTTGTCGCCGACGCCGGGGGACCGTACCATTTACGACGCTTGATGCGGCCAGATCTCGCGCTCGCTTGGATGTGGAGCGGCAGCACAATCGACGCCGAACAGGCCGAAACGTTCGGTCTCGTCACCGAGCTCGTCGAAGATGAGGCGTACTTGGAGCGGTTGACGACCTATGCCGAGACGCTCGCGGCCAAATCACCGACAGCGGTGCAAGGCATGAAGGCGTTATTCGGGGCCGACTCGTTCGAGGACGGTCTCGAGCAAGAGATCATCTGGCAACGGAAATGTGGTCAGACGGACGTTCATCGCCAGGCGATGCAGGCGTTCCTCAATCGATGAAAAAAGAAGCGGTCACAGCGACCGCTTCTTTTTGGTTAATTATGAAGTTGGCTTCGGTTCGAATTGGAAGCCTTTTTGTTGCCACGTGCCGTACTTCCAACGACGGAAAGCGAAGAAACCGCGGAACCACTCGTCGAGTGAGAAGGCGAGCCAAATGCCGAGGACGCCGAGTCCCATCTGGAGTCCGAACAAATAACTGAAGACGACGGCCACGCCCCACATCGAGGCAATTCCAATCATGACCGGGAAGCGAACATCGCCGACCGACTTGAGTGAACCCATCAGGACGATGTTCATAGCGCGACCCGGCTCCAGGATGAGCGTCGCCCATAAAATCGGTACGCCGACGGCGATGATGTCCGGATTCGATGTGAACAGGCCGAGTAACGACTTGCCGAACACCGCGAGTCCGAGCGACGCCACGAGTGAAGCGAACATGGCAATCTTCAACGTTTTGACGGCGCGGGTATACGCTTCTTTGAACCGTTTCCCGCCGATATCTCGAGCAATCAACAGCTGCGTCCCTTGCGCGACGGCGACCGTGAACAAGAAGGCGAGCATCGACAAGTTCATGACGTACACCCGAGCGGCGAGGGAAGCCTCGCCCATCGTGGCGATAAAGCCGGTGATGATAATTTGTGAGAACTGATACGATAAGTTTTCTCCAGCCGACGGGACCCCGATTTGGAGCAAAGCGCGAATATCGTCGCGTTGCGGCTTCATCAATTCCTTGAGCGGGAAGCGGAGCATGAGCCGCTTCTTGACGATCCAGAACAAGAGCACCATTGCCGAGAAACGGGCGATGACGATAGCCCAGGCGACACCGGCGACACCTGTCACAGGGAGACCGAACCAGCCCATGACGGCGAGCATCGCTCCGATGGCTGTGATGATATCGATTAAGAGTGTGGCGAGCATCGCATGCTTCGTCATCCCATGGCTCCGGAGGACGGAACTGAGCGCCATGATGAGCGCTTCGGTGAACAGCGACAACCCGACGATTTGCAAGAACAACAACCCGTGGGCGAACAGCTCATCCGATAAACCGAACAGGCGCAGGAACGTCTCACCGAACAAGAACACGACAGCGACCATGAGCACACCGAGCCACATGTTCAGGCTGACGGCAGAACGGGCGAAGTCGCGGCTCTTCTTCATCCGATTGGCGCCGATCGCTTGACCGATCAAGATGGTCGCACCGACCGAGGTGACGCTGAAGACGATTAAGAAAACGTTCAAAATTTGGTTGGCGACGCCGACCGCGGAAGCGGCGGCATCGGAGTAATGGGCGAGCATGAGCGTGGCGATAATCCCGGTCCCCATATGGAGCGCGAGTTCGATGAAAATCGGCCACGAGATTTTAAATAAACTGAGCTGTTCGGTGTCTTTTGTCGGCATGGTGTATTCTCCCTTGTTTCTACAATTCTTTATATGAAATATTTACGTTGTCAAAATCACAAGGGTCATGTTACTCCTTTTGAAATGAAAAAGAAAGGGATTTGGTAAATTATTTTCAACAAAAAAAACACCCGCCGAAACGGGTGTAAAACGGAATTTATTTCATTTTTAAAATCGTGGCGCTATAAGGTGCGAGCTCGATTTCAAGAGAGTCTACATCACGGTCGTGAAGCAAGTCGTAAGCACTTCCGGTATGGCCGAGCGGGTTGAGCTTCGAGACAGAGTCTGAGTTGTTGAAATAAATCAAATACGTCTCATCTTTCGTGCAACGCTCGATGATGAGGGCGTTGTCTTCATCGTCGACGAGATTGAAGCGATACGAGCCGGCGTTGGCGAGCACCGGGTGCTCTTTGCGGAGTCGAATCAACTTCTGCACGTAGCGGAACAACTCGCGATCTTCTTCGGCTTCGTCCCATGGCATGCAGCGACGGCAACCCGGGTCTTGTTCACCTTCGAGGCCAATCTCGTCCCCGTAATAGATACATGGGCTGCCTGTATACGTGAGCATCGACATCATGAGTAGTTTGAACTTCCCTTTATGTCCTTTCGTCCGGGTGAGGGCACGCGGCGTGTCGTGCGAGTCAATCAAGTTGAACGTCACTTCGTTCACGTTCTTCGTGTTCATCATCTCGACGCGCGTCAATTCATTGCGGAACTCGGAAGCGGACGTCCGGTCGAGCGCGAAATAGTTGAGGCTCGCGTTCGTGAACGGATAGTTCATGACCGCGTCGAACTGATCGCCCTTGAGCCATGGTTGGGCATCATGCCAAATCTCGCCGAGGATGTATGCATCCGGGTTCGCTTGCTTCACGGTTTTACGGAAGTCGCGCCAGAAGGCGTGATCGACTTCGTTCGCCACATCTAACCGCCAGCCATCGATGCCGAACTCTTCGACCCAATAGCGGGCCACTTCTAATAGATAAGCTTTTAACGCCGGATGCTCCGTGTTGATCTTCGGCATGTTCTTCTCGAAAGCGAACGTGTCGTAGTTCGGCTTCGGCGTCGTCTCGATCGGGAAGTCGCGAAGATAGAACCAGTCACGATATTCCGACTGTGGTCCGTTCTCGACGACGTCCAAGAACCATGGGTGGTTGTAACCGACATGGTTGAACACGGCGTCGAGCATGACTTTGATGCCGTTCTCATGAAGCAAGTCGACGAGTTGCTTGAACTGCTCTTTCGTGCCGAATTGTGGATCGATCTCCATATAATCGAGCGTGTCGTATTTATGGTTCGTCGTCGCTTTAAAGATTGGGCAGAAGTAAATCCCGGTGATCCCGAGGTCGACGATATGGTCGATATGGTCGATGATCCCTTGGAAATCGCCGCCGAAGAAGTTCGTGATCGTCGGTTCCGTACTATTCCATGGAAGCGTGCCTGCCGGATCGTTGGAAGGATCACCGTTCGCGAACCGGTCTGGGAAGATTTGATACCAGACCGTGTCTTTCACCCATGCCGGGGCGTGGAAGATATCGACCGGGTTAATGAACGGGATACAGAAGTAATAGCCTGTATCATCAAGCGGTTTGTCTTCGAACCAGCCTTTTTCCGTATAGACGGCCGTTTCATTTCCATCATGGAGACGGAAGCCGTACCGAAGGCGACGGAATGGCGGTTTAATGGCGATGAACCAGTAGTCGTACTGATCGTCGTGACCGATCTTTTCCATTGGTGTCTCGAACGTACGCCAGAAACTCGGCTTGTCGGGATCGAAGTTCCACATGGCTGGATCTTCAGAATGCCAGTCGTACGGATCATTCCAAATTAAGTCAACAGATTGGATATCATTTCTTTTCGTATGGAAGCGAATATGTATCGTTTCTCGGTCGTACTTGTACACGAAAGGGGACATGGCGCGATGGTAAATAGCTTCTTTGATCATGGGTTTGCATTCCTTTCTTTAGTGAGGGTTATAACCATTTTACACTGTCTATCCAGAAAAGAAACAACAGTTGTGAAAACGTTTGCTCAAGCAAAGGGTAATAAAGCGTTTACATTTTGTCAATCGTCCGATTCATCATTTTTTTGCGAAATAGGGCCATAAAAAATTCAAAAAGAGATAAATGGGACAACGGCAATAAAAAAAGCGAAAAAAAAGACTTGTAAAACGCTTACACAACTGTATAATAAAAATTGAGGTGAGGATGCAAACGTTTTCACTAACCTACTGATTCTGTAGCGGAGTTGATTCAATCAGTAGGCCAGTGCGATTGCGCAAATCTGACCATACTATTTCCTTGGGGAGGTTTTTCATCATGAAGATGAAAAAAATGGTAGCAGGACTTTCAACGGCAGTATTCGCTTTCGGTGCACTTGCTGCATGTGGTGGCGGTACGGACAATGGTTCTACTAACGAAGGCGGTTCTACTAGCGAGAACAAGCCAGAAAAAATCGTAATTTGGGAAGATATTGAAAAGTCGGAAACGACGAAAGAAGTTGCGAAGGCGTTTGAAGAAGAACACGGCGTCGCAGTTGAAGTCGTTGAAGTCCAAATGACGGATCAAAAGGACAAGTTGGCGCTTGACGGCCCAGCTGGAAAAGGTCCTGATATCGTTCTCGTACCACATGACCAAATCGGAACGATCGCTGACCAAGGTCACTTGGCACCGCTCACTGATGAAGGTGCGCTCGATGCGTTCACAGACGCTTCGCAGTCGGCTGTCATGTTCGACGGACAAGCTTACGGCTACCCGAAATCAGTTGAAACGCCAGTCCTCATGTACAACAAGGATTTGGTATCAGAAGCTCCTGCTTCAATGGATGACTTGTACAAGTTGTCTACAGATCTTAAAGACAAAGGCGAGTACGGCTTCCTCGGTCTTTGGGATAACTTCTACTTCGCACACGGTGTCGTGGCTGGCTTCGGCGGTTACGTCTTCAAAGAAGACGGCGGCGCGCTCGACCCAACTGACATCGGCTTGAACAACGAAGGCGCAGTCGAAGGCTTTGACTATATCGGCAAATGGTACGAAGAAGGCCTCTTCCCTAAAGGGTTGATTGGCGAGTCTGGCGGCCAGGCGATGGACCAACTCTTCACTGAGAAGAAAGCACACACAGTCATGAACGGACCGTGGGCAGTAGCTGGTTACACAGACGCTGGCATCAACCTCGGAGCGTCTGCAATGCCGACACTTCCAAACGGTGAGCCAATCAAGACGTTCATGGGCGTGAAGACATATGCACTTTCTGCTTACACGGAGAACCAAGAGTGGGCTGAAATGTTCCTCGCAGAACTCACGAACGAAGAGAACGCATTGAAGATGTTTGAAGCTTACAACGAGATCCCACCAGTAGCAGCCCTCGAATCGAACGAGACAATCACGTCGAACGAAGTTGCGAAGGCGGTATTCGATCAAGCAACGAACGCAATCCCAATGCCTAACATTCCTGAAATGGGACAAGTTTGGGAGCCAATGGCTCAAGCGCTTCAGCTCGTAGCAACTGGCAAGCAAGATGCACAAAAATCAGCTGACGATGCTGTTAAAGTCATCGAGCAACAAATCCAAGCGAACAACCAATAAGGATGTGAAATGACGGGGTACGCCACATGGCGTTCCCCCTCATTTTCTGAAATTGAGCAAACGCTTGCTCGATTGATTTGCTCAAATTGAAAGGAGATATTGAGGATGGCTTCAATTGCGAACCCTAAAACGCCGGAACAACGTCCGGAAAAACCGACCAATCACGCTCGGAACGCCGCATTGCTTTCGATCATTCCGGGAGCCGGTCAATTCTATAACAATCAAAAAGCGAAAGCGATCGCTTTCTTTATCGTCATCATGTCTTATTTTGCAGTTAACTACGATCTCTTTTTCAAAGGAGCGGGCGCAGGACCTGGCGACCGTGGTGGCCTTTGGGGATTGATCACGCTTGGCGAAGTGGCAGGACCTCGTAACGACCACTCCATCTTCTTGATGGTAGAAGGGATTGTCGCATTAATCTTACTTTTCTTCGGAATCGCGTTCTACATCTGGAACATTCGTGACGCCTACCGAGTCGGTCGCATTCGTGATCAGCACCTAAACGTCCCAACGTTCCAAGTGCAGCTCCGCAACTTGCGCGACCATGGATTCCCATACTTGATGTTAATCCCGTCGCTCATCTTGCTCGTTTTCACAGTCGTATTACCGCTTATCTTCACTTTCTTAATCGCATTCACGAACTATCGTTACAACAACGCGCCACCGGCGAAACTCGTCGAGTGGATCGGATTTGAAAACTTCACACGTATTTTTGAAATCGATATCTGGCGCGACACGTTCGTCGGCGTTCTCGGCTGGACACTCGTCTGGACGGTCGCTTCGACGGTCGGTGTCATCGCGATCGGGATTTTCCTCGCGGTTCTCTTGAACCAAGAAGGTCTTCGTTTCCGTCGCTTGTTCCGCTCGATTTTGATTTTGTCATGGGCCGTTCCAGCGTTCATCACGATCTTGATCTTCCGTTCGATGTTCAATGAATCGTTCGGTGTGTTCAACACGACGATCCTTCCGGCGTTCGGACTTGATCCGATCAACTGGATGACCGATCCGACGGCGACACGAAGCGCGCTCATCTTGATTCAATGGTGGCTCGGTTTCCCGTTCATCATGACGCTCATGACTGGGGTCTTGCAATCGATCCCTGGCGACTTATATGAAGCGGCGACGATTGACGGCGCGACCATCTTTGACAAGTTCCGTTTGATCACGTTGCCGATGCTCTTGTTCGCAACAGCACCGATTTTGATCACGCAGTTCACATTTAACTTCAACAACTTCAACATCATCTATCTCTTTAACGGCGGTGGACCGGCTGTACCGGGACAAACTGCCGGCGGTACCGATATCTTGATTTCATGGATTTACAAATTGTCTCTCGGAGCCAACCCGCAATACGGACTTGCGGCTGCGATCACGCTCATCTTGTCATTCTTCATCATGACACTTGCCGTCATCCAGTTCCGTCGGACAAAATCTTTCAAAGACGAGGATATGATCTGATATGAAAAAACAAAAACGAATCAATTTGGCAATCTCTTATGTCATCTTGACGCTTGCGTCGATCATCATTCTCTATCCAATGCTTTGGGTGGTCGGGACGTCCTTTAACCCGGGACGTACGATCACTTCGACCATTATCCCTGCAAATCCAACGTTTATTCACTATAAAAACTTGTTTGATTTGACGATTTCAGATTATAGTTTATGGTATGTGAATACACTGAAAATCGCTTTCATCACGATGGCGCTCTCAGTCATTCTCGTTACGATTACTGGCTATGTCTTCTCGCGTTACCGCTTTGTCGGACGGAAGAACTCGCTCATCTTGTTCCTCGTCTTACAAATGGTGCCGCAATTCGTCGCCATCATCGCGATTTTCGTGCTTCTTAATATGCTCGGTCTCCTCGACACGCACACAGCGCTCATTCTGCTGTATGCCGGTGGCGCGATTCCGATGAACACGTATCTCGCAAAAGGTTACTTCGATACGATTCCGAAAGAGCTCGATGAAGCCGCTCGGATGGATGGTGCCGGTCACCTCCGTATCTTCTGGCAAATCATTTTGCCGCTCGCGAAGCCAATTGTCGCAACGATCGCCTTGTTTAACTTCATGGGCCCGTTCAACGACTTCATCTTGGCATCGCTCGTCCTTCGTTCACCAGAGAAACAGACGCTCGCGGTTGGTCTTTACAACATGATCTCTCGACAGTTCGACAACAACTTCACGTTGTTCGCGGCAGGCGCCGTCCTTTCGGCCCTTCCAATCGTTCTCTTGTTCTTCGTGTTCCAACGTTACTTCGTCTCGGGTCTCACTGCCGGTGGTACGAAAGGATAATACTCACTTAAGGGGGAAGCGATATGAGGCGAGGCGTCGTGCTCGTTCTTCTGTCGCTTCTTTTGTTTCCAACAGTCGTCGGAGCGAAAGAAGCAGCATCATGGGAACAAGAACGCATGTACTTTATCATGGTCGACCGGTTCGTTGACGGGAATCCCGATAACAATGACCAGGTCGATAAAAATGACCCGAAAGCCTTTCACGGGGGCGATATCCGCGGCGTGATTGAAAAGCTCGATTACATCGAGTCGCTCGGATTCACGTCCGTCTGGTTGACACCGGTGTTTGAAAACATGCCGGACGGTTACCATGGCTACTGGATCAAAGATTTTTACAATATCGATCCCCAATTCGGGACGAAAGAAGATTTACAGGAACTCGTCGACGAGGCGCACAAACGGGATATGAAAGTCATCCTCGACTTTGTCGTCAACCACGTCGGGCCGAACCATCCGTGGGTCGAGGAACGACCGGACTGGTTCCATGACGAGTTGCCGATCGTGCTATGGAACGATCAAGAACAAGTCGAGACGCACTGGTTGTTCGACTTGCCCGACTTTAAGACCGAGGACCCAGAAGTAAAAGATTACTTACTCGAAGCGGCCACGTATTGGATCGAAGAGACCGGAATTGATGGCTATCGCCTTGATACGGTACGACATGTGGACAAGCCGTTTTGGGAAGACTTCGTCACAGCGGTCCGTGAAGTCGATCCTGACTTTTATCTCTTGGCCGAAGTGTTCGACCCAGACCCACAGTACGTCGCGGAGTATGATGACTTAGGTTTCAACAGCATCACGAACTTCACGTTTTATGACCGCGTCTCGAAAACGATGACGCAAAAGACGGCGAACGTCGACGAAATCGACGTGGCCGCGAGCTACGCCGAGACGTTCTTTAATGATCCGAATCAAATGGCGACTTTCTTAGATAACCACGACGTCGAACGCTTCATGCATGTCGCGGAACTAGGGGGTGCCGAGTCGGCCGAGCGTCGTTTACGACTTGGATTATTTGCACTTTATGCATCACCAGGGATGCCAATCGTCTTCCAAGGCACGGAGAATGCACAAAAGGGCGGGGCCGATCCGGCGAACCGGGTCATGACCGATTTCCCTGGAAATGAAGAGCTCCACGAATATGTCGCGACGATGAACCGGATGCGGGCCGAATACCCGGTGTTTGCGACCGGCGAACAACGGATGATTGCCTCGAAAGACGGCATGGCCGTGTTCGAGCGTCGTGACGGCGACGATGTCGCCTTGTACGCCATCAATATGAACGCCGAGGACCGAGAGATTGAATTCGAGGTAAGCGAAGTCGGGGAAGACACTCGCCTTCGTGGTCTCTTGTTCTCACAACTTGTCACGGACAGCCGTGGCACGTTCACTGTCAAGCTCGCAGGAGAAAGTGCAAACGCCTACATCGTCGAAAAATCGGAAGTGAACATGTGGACGATTGGTCTACTCGTCGTCGCCATCCCGATTTTCTTGACTGGATTGGTCATGTGGAAGCGTCGCAAGAGCGCAAGCTGACGATACCCTTTCATAGGGAACTTTGAACTAACGGAAGCAAGGGGGAGCATTATGCAAATCACGATTAAAGATGTCGCCAAACACGCCAACGTCGCACCGTCGACCGTGTCTCGCGTCATCGCCAACAGTCCGCGAATCAGTCAGAAAACAAAAGAACGTGTGCGTAGTTCGATGGAAGAACTCGGGTACCATCCGAACATTCACGCCAGAAGCCTCGCCAACCGCTCGACGCAATCGATTGGTCTCGTCATGCCGAGCGCAGCGACAAAGACGCTACAAAATCCATTTTTCCCAGAAGTGTTGCGTGGAATCAGTACGAAAGCCCATCAAAACGGCTACTCGCTCTACATGACGACGGGTGTCACCGAAGAAGAAGTATTATCTGGCGTGATCGAGATGGTCCAAGGACGCCGCGTCGACGGGGTGATTGTCTTGTATTCACGTGAGGATGACAAAGTCGTTCAATATTTGCGTCAGACGAAATTCCCGTTCGTCGTCGTCGGGAAGCCGTTCGGGGATGCCTCGTCCATTACGTACGTTGACACGGACAACTATTTGGCCGGTCGCGAAGTGACGAAACATTTATACAACCTTGGTCACCGCTGTATCGCCTTCATCGGGGGATCGGATAAGCTCGCTGTCACACAAGACCGTCGCAACGGTTACGCCACGGCGCTCATGGAAGCGGGCATTCCGATTCGCGAAGACTATATTGCGCGAGCCGAGTTCATGACGAAAGGCGGCGCCAAAGCCGTACGCGAATTGCTTCAATTAGAAGAACCGCCAACGGCCGTCGTCGTCAGTGACGACATGATGGCGCTCGGTGTCATCAGTACGCTCAGTGAGATGGGTCTTAAGATTCCAGAGGATGTGGCTGTCGTCAGTTTTAATAACGTCTATATCGCCGAGCACTCGAATCCGCCGCTCACTTCGGTCGAAATCAATATCTTTGGGCTCGGTTTTGAGGCGACGAACTGTCTGATTGAACAGATTGGTGATAGCGCGCCGCCTTATGGAAAACGCGTCATCGTCCCTCATTATTTGGTCGTGCGTCAGTCGTGCGGTCAAAAAAAGAAAATGGAAATCGTTGAATGAGTGTAAACCTTCCGTATCATGCGGAAGGTTTTTTTATGTGTAATTCGTATGCATATATTGAAGGAAGAATCAATCAGCCAAAAGTCGTGACGTTACAAACAGATGACAATCGTGAAAGAAATGCATGAAACGGAATTGCAAGGGAACATCTACATTACCGGCCGAATGGCAGATCATTACGTATTCGTCCAGCTTATGACCAAAAAATATAAAAGTTGAAAGGGAGATACAATCATGGATAACAAACGTTATGTAGGCACTTACTATCAGGAATCAGAGCTCGTGTCAAAAATTGATGAGCTTCGCGCCGAGGGGCATCGCGAAGATGATCTGTACGTCGTTGTGAAAGATAAATCAAACCTTTCGATGGTTCGCGGCGAAACGGATGCGGAAGTAAAAGAAACGAAAGCGTCATGGCTTGACCGCTTCTTTGGAGTCGCGGACGGCGAAGATGAAGTACGTCGCACGTTCGATAAACTCGGCTTCTCGGAAGAAGAGACAGCACGTCACCATCAAGATATTGAAAACGGTGGGTTCGTCCTCCTATTGGATTCGAACGACGGCATTTTAGATGATGGTCGGAACGACACGTTTGAAGGTGGTCGCACATCAGCCGGTTACGGTTCAGAAGGTAATGAGGCGGGGAATATGACCGCGCGTGAGGTCGGGATGACAGGAGCTTCAAGCTCTGGTATTCCGACGGACCGATCAAACGATATGGATCAAGATATTCGTAACCGTACCGATTTGACAGATGAACAAAAACTCGAATTGCACGAAGAGCGTCTTCAAGTGAACAAAGAGCGCGTGCAAACCGGAGAAGTTCACGTCGAGAAAGATGTCGTCGAACACGAAGAGCGCGTCGACGTTGAAGTAGAACGTGACGAAGTGTACGTGGAGCGACGTCGTGTAGACGAAGACCGATCAGCGACAGGTCACTCATTTGACGCGACGACAGACCGCGATGAGATTCGCGTACCGGTCACAGAAGAACGTGTCGACGTGACGAAGAAGGATGTCGTGGCTGAAGAAATCGTCGTCGGCAAAGATAAAGTGAAAGATACGGAAACAGTACGTGAGACGTTGCGGAAAGAAGAGGCACACATCGAAGGGGAAGATGACCTTCGCCATCGTGATCATGACCGTGACCACACACGTCGTGATGAGCGCGATCGTCTCTAATCGATTGAACAAGTACCTCGACAAGGATGGCTCTCTCTGAGGGACCATCCTTTTTTTCGCCAATTGAGCAAAGGAGGAACGAACGCCATGAAACATGCGATCATCTCAGAAGTATTTGACCAACCTGAAGCGTTGCTCGATCGAACAATCGATTTAAAACGAGAAGGGTATGAAGAAGAAGACATGTACGTTCTCGTCAAACAGGCCGATGTGGCGGACGTCATCCGTCGTCACTCGAACCTCTACGTCCTCGTCACCGATGAACCGGGAACGGTCGCCTCACTCGTCACGTCGAGTGAACGGCCGATTGAGCGCTGGCTCAAAAGTATGCGCTTGACGTCAGAGCAACAAAATCGTTTTGAGAAGGAAGTCGAACACGGTAGGCTCTTTCTTTACGTCGATGCGGACCGAAACGAACAACAGATTGACGCTACGAATCGGAAGGTAAAACCTACGCCACAGACCGAGGAACAGACGCTCGCCTTGCACGAGGAACGCTTGATAATCGAGAAACAACCAGTCCAATCGGGAGAAGTCGTCATCAATCGTCACATATCGGAGACCGAACAAGCGATTGAAGTCCCCGTTCGGAGGGAACAGGTTCATGTGGAGCGGGTGAACGGGTCGGAGGATGTGGTCGAAGATTACGACTTCGATCAACCGGGTATTCGAACAATTGATGAAGGGGACCATTTACGAATCCAAGTCATCGAGGAACGGGCCTTCATCGTGAAGCGTCCTGTCGTCGTCGAAGAGATCATCGTCCGGAAACAAGTGACCGAAGACGTCAAAACGATGACAGAAACGCTCCGCAAAGAAGAAATCGAAGTGACCGAGGTCGGGCAACCCAATCTCACGGTCGAAGACCATACAACGCGAAAGGATGAGACACAATGAGTAAACGTCGATTTGTAGACACGTATCAAGAGGAGGCGGCACTCGTCGCCAAAATCGATCAATTGACCGAAGAGGGTTACGACGAAAGTGATGTATTCGTCGTTGCGAAAGATCAAGACGATGTCTCGCTCGTCAAACGGAATACCGATGCAAAAGTGGAAGAAGCGAGCGCGAACTGGATGCAGAAGTTCAGCGGCGTCGCGGAAGGTGAAGAAGAAGTGAAACGAGCCTTGCTCGACCTCGGTCTCGCTGACGACGACGTCAATCGGGCGTACGGCGATATTTTAAACGGAGGTTATGCCCTCATCCTCGACGAACCAGATACGGGATTCAATGACGGGAACAACCCCGCGTTCGAAGGGCACGAAGCGAACGCAGCGTTCGGGAACGATCAGAAGAAGTGACTAGAGTTTGACCTGCTTGGCCCTTTAGTGGCTTGGCAGGTTTTTGTTTTTAAACGTCACGAAAAAAACAAAGAAAAAAGTTTATGCAAACGATTGCATTATCGGGTGAGTCGTGTAAAATGAGAGGTGAGATTGTAATACAGCGCTTTCATAGACAAACGGTTGCATGAATCGATTGTCTGATGACGAGTAGCCTTGTAGAGAAAAAGGAGTGGCAGACAGATGAAACGATTGTTTGCAGTCGATGAATGGAAAGTAACGGAAAAGAGCCTACATCCGAAAGAAAACCGCCTCGCAGAATCGATTACCTCGCTCGGTAACGGTCATATGGGGATGCGCGGTAACTTTGAAGAAGATTATTCAAACGATACGCACCAAGGTTTCTACGTGGCCGGTGTCTATTATCCGGATAAGACACGTGTCGGTTGGTGGAAAAACGGATATCCGGAGTACTTCGCAAAAGTATTGAACGCGACGAACGTCGTCGGTCTTCGTGTCGTCATCAACGGGACACCGGTTGATTTGGCGAAGTGGGAAGTGAAAGACTTCACGCGTGAGCTCGATATGCAACGTGGCGTTCTCACACGTACGTTTACACTCATGAACGGAACGGAAGAGACGAACGTTGAAGTCGTCCGCTTCTTCTCAATCGTCGATAAAGAGATTTTAGCGATCCGTTACAATGTCACTCCGGTGAACTATGAAGCGAAAGTCGAATTCACGCCTTACTTGGACGGGGATGTCGTCAACGAAGACTCGAACTATGACGAGAAGTTCTGGTTGCCGGTCGAGCATGGCGTCGAAGAACGTTTCGGGTTCGTGACAACGAAAACGAAAAAGCTCGACTGGCATGTCACGGCATCGATGATCGCGGACGTCGAAGGGGCACGTTGTGAAGTGCTCGAAGCGACGGACCTTTTTGTCGCCAACAAGTTCACGGTCACAGCGGCAGCCGGTGAGACGGCGACGGCGTACAAATATGTCTCGGTCGTCACGAACCGTGACTACGAGGTCGAGGAATTACAATCGATGGGTATGCAGCGCGTCGAGATGGCGTTCGAAAAAGGGTTTGAAACACTTCTCGCTGAGCAGACAGAAGCCTGGCTCGCTCGTTGGGAAGACGCTGACGTCCGCATCGACGGTGACGCCGAGGCCCAGCAAGGCATCCGCTTCAACATCTTCAACATGTATCAGACGTACAC
This sequence comes from Exiguobacterium sp. SL-9, assembly GCF_004336985.1. Lineage (GTDB taxonomy): Bacteria > Bacillota > Bacilli > Exiguobacteriales > Exiguobacteriaceae > Exiguobacterium. The sequence continues at coordinate 767,378 of NZ_SJUO01000001.1, read as the reverse complement.
AGGCGAAGATTCGCGTCTCAACATCGGACCGAAAGGATTCACCGGCGAGAAATACGGCGGCGCCACGTACTGGGATACGGAAGCATATTGCCTCCACTTCTACTTGGCGACGACGAAACCTGAAGTCTCGTGGAACTTGCTCAAATATCGTCACAACCAATTGCCGCAAGCAAAAGAGAATTCGGTCAAGAACGTCGGCATGGAAGGCGCCCTCTATCCGATGGTGACGATGAACGGGGAAGAGTGCCACAACGAGTGGGAAATCACGCATGAAGAGATTCACCGGAACGGTGCCATCGCCCACGCCATCTTCAACTATACGAACTTCACAGGCGACAAGTCGTACTTAGGTCAATACGGACTTGAAGTATTGGTCGAGATCTCGCGTTACTGGGCAAGCCGCGTCAACTTTGTCCCGCACAAAGACGTGTATATGATCCTAGGCGTCACAGGTCCGAACGAATACGACAACAACGTCAACAATAACTGGTACACGAACTTGATTGCCGCTTGGACGCTCGAGTATACGCAAGAAGTGTACAACTACTTGAAAGAAGCAGAGCCGGCGCGCCTTGAAGAACTCGTCGCGACGCTCGGTCTTTCAGACGAAGAACTCGCGAAGTGGAACGATATCCAAACGAAGATGTATTATCCGAAAGATGACCTCGTCCCAGACGTGTTCATGCAGCAGGACGGCTTCATGGATAAAGAACAGATCTTGGTGAAAGACCTCGATCCGAAACACTTGCCGCTCAACCAAAACTGGTCGTGGGACCGCATCCTCCGCTCGAACTTCATCAAGCAAGCGGACGTGCTCCAAGGACTCTATACGTTCAGTGACCGCTTCACAGTCGAACAGAAACGTGCCAACTTCGATTTTTATGAGCCGCGTACGGTCCATGAGTCGAGCTTGTCACCTTGCGTTTACTCAATCATTGCGGCCGAAGTCGGCTACGAAGACAAGGCTGTCGAATTGTATCAACGTTCGGCGCGCCTAGATCTCGACAACTATAACAATGACACAGAAGACGGGCTTCACATCACGTCAATGGTCGGTTCATGGATGTCAATTGTTCACGGTTTCGCAGGCATGCGCGCCCTTGAGACGGAACTCACGTTTAGCCCGATGATCCCGAAAGGTTGGAATGGCTACTCGTTCAACATGCTCTGGCGTGGCCATCACTTGACGGTCACATCGACGCGTGAACAAGTGACAATCAAACAGACAGGTGGCACGGACGTCTCCATCCGCGTTTACGGAAACGTCGTCACGGTCCCGGCAAACGATGCGGTGACCATCGAGACAGTGAAAGCGTGATCAAACGCATCAGTTCAACAAGTCGGCTTCGGTCGGCTTGTTTTTTTATGAAGAGTGTGGGCACATCTCACTATTTTTGTGGTATGCAGCGCTAGAAAACTATGTTATCTTGATTCTTAGCTATTTTTGAAAGGGGAGACAAAACTTGACGGAAGCCGTTAAAGAACACGCACGCATCGGGATCGTTTCGATTATCGGGGGAGTGTTCGTAGCATTATCCATGACATTATTTTTAATCCCGGCTGGGGTATACTCGACCGGATTTACAGGGCTTGCCCAAATCTTTACGAAACTGTTTGCGGGGACGCCGTTTGAGCTAGGGGAAGGAATTTGGTTCTTCGTCTTAAACATACCGCTCTTGATTGTCAGCTACTTCATGCTCGGCAAGAACATGATGATTCATACGTTGATTAGTGTCGCGGCAGTCACCGTGTTCATTCGCGTGCTTCCGCAGTCGTCCATCATTTCGGACGACCCGCTGTTGAACGCCGTGTTCGGCGGGGTTTTGCTCGCCATTGGTTCGGGTATCACGATTCGCTTCGGTGCCTCAACCGGCGGATTCGATATCGTCGCCCTCATCTTGGCGAAATTCACGAACAACTCGGTCGGCGTCTATTTGTTCCTGATGAACATGATGATCGCGCTTTGGGCCGGTGCGTTGTTCGGTTGGCAGACCGCGCTCTACACGATCGTCTTCTTATATGTGACGTCAAAAGTCATCGATGAGATTTATACGAATACGCAGCGCCAGACGCTCTTCATCGTCACGAGCCACCCGGACGAAGTGACGAAAGAACTGCATCAGCACGTCTTCCGTGGCATCACGCTCATGCCGGCAATCGGTACGTATTCGAAAGTAGAGAAAGCGACGCTCATGATGGTCGCCCAACGCCACGAGGTGCGAGAAATCACGCGCATCTGTAAAGATGCCGACCCGACCGTCTTTATCAATATGGTCCCAACTGAAGATGTCGAAGGTGCGTTCCGACGCTAAAATAAACCCCCGCTGAACGCTCAGCGGGGGTTATTGTATAAGTAGAGATAAAACGAGTGTGAGGGGGATACGTAATGATTGGAGTCAGCATTGCGACGAAATGGGAATATGAAGCGACATTGGACTACTATGATGTGAAAGACCACGAGCGGTGCAGCTATCCGTATGGTGAGTATTTCATGACGACGCTTGATGATGCCGAGCTCGTTTTCTACAGTACGGGTGTGCGGAAAGCGAACGGGGTGGGCGCCAATCAATATATGCTATCTCGCTTCAATTTAACGAAAGTGATTGTGGCTGGAACGTGTGCTGGAATCGACGATACGTTCAACCTGTTGGACATTGTCATCCCTCGTCGTGCCGTTCAATACGATTGTACGGTCAAAGAAGTAGAGCCGCTCATCAAGTCATCGTTTATCGTTGACATTGAATTAGCGAACTACGGGGACGATTTTTTGACCGGTACCATCGCGACAGCCGATCGAGCGGTCGTGATGTGGAACGACTATTTGGAATTAAAGAAACACGACATCACCGTCGCGGATACAGAAGCAGGCGCCATCGCGTATATCTGCAAGAAGAATGCCATCGAGTGTATCATCATCAAGGGGATATCCGACTTCCCGACGGATGAGCGCGGCGCGAATCCAGTCGAATCGAACGCGGAGCAAATCAATGTGTACGTGGCGAACACCCCAAAAGTGATGACCAAGATTTTTGATGACTATCTCATGCGTTTTGTTTAATTGTAGGTCAGAGCAAAAAACTCCCGCTGAACGCTCAGCAGGAGTTTACTTATGCTTTGATGCCGAGTTTTTCTTCGAGGTAGATGGCGATGCCGTCTTCCATGTTCGACGCGGTCACTTCATCCGCGACGGCTTTCAACTGGCTGATGGCGTTGCCCATCGCGACGCCGGTGCCGACGTAGTCGAGCATCTCGAGGTCGTTTTCCTCGTCACCGAACGCGATGATGTTTTTACGGTTGATGCCGAGATGTTTCGATACTTCGCGCAACCCGAGCGCTTTCGACGTGTTCTGGCTCATGACTTCGATCATGTGTTCCGGCATGCGCCATTGACGGTTCAAGACGGCCTCGGCGTGGACTTTATTCAATCGAGCGCGAACGTTGTCGACGTGCTCTTTCGTCGCATGGATGAGGAGTGATGTCGGCTCATCCTGCAAATGTTTGAGCAAGTTGCCTGATGTGACGCTGAGCGCGCGCTCGGCGTAGGGGCTATAAAACTCTTGCGGGTCTTTATGGAAGTAGACGTGGTCGGTCACTTCGACCACAATGTTATGCGCTTTCGTGTCCGAGACTTCTTCGATAATCTCGTGCGCCGTTTTGAGGGGGATTGGCCGGTGCGTCACTTCGTATGACGGATCTTTCGGGTGATGGACGAGCGCCCCGTTGAAGTTGATCAGTGGTGTCGTCAACCCGAGCTGTTCGTAATACATGATCGAATGACGTTGTGGGCGTCCGGTCGCGATCATCACTTCATGACCGGCCTCACGGGCTGCCTGAAGCGCGCGCACGTTGCGCTCACTGATCGTCTTGTCGTCGCGCAACAATGTTCCATCCAAATCGACTGCGATTAAATACCGTGACATAAAGGGTTCCTCTTTTCTACGAGATGCTTATTTCTCAAACCGTACCATATTTCCCGTTTCGACGGAAAGAATATACAATCGAGGTCGCACATTTTACGGTAACAATGCTATACTAAGGTCGTATGAATTTTTCATGAATCATCTGTGAGATGGAGGGGACTATCGATGCGTTACTTAGTCACATTGTTCTGGGCGATCTTGCTTTCGAATACAGCGATCTTTATCATTTCTGCTGTCGATGGCGTGACGTTCAACGCGATGCTCGCGACATTCTTTGGCGTCGTCATCACGATCTTTATTGTACTCTTGGACACGCTTAACCAAGATATGGGAATTAGCGACGTCGCACAAGAGAAGTAAGACGTCTACAACCAAGCTGGCTCATATCCGAGTCAGTTCTTTTTATATGTTTAGGAGGAATCGAATATGAAAAACAGTGCCAAACGAGCCAACTTCATTACGTTCGCCATCATCGGTGTCATCATTGTCGTCGGAATCGCTCTATTGTTCTTCTTGAACAATGCGAACGAAGAGACGGGCGTCAACGCCGTCACAGCAGATGAATTGGAGACGAAAATCTCCGAAGAGGAAGAAGTCGTCGTCTATTTCTGGCAGACTGGCTGCGAATACTGTGAGCAAGTCAAACCTTACGTTGAGCCGCTCATCGAAGAAAATGACGCCGTCTCGATCAACTTGGCCGACCATAACGTCTGGACGACTTACGGCATCAACGGGACTCCGACAATGATTCGTTTCCAAGACGGAAAAGAAGTCGGTCGTGTCGAAGGCGCCGTGTCGGAGCAACAATACGAAACGTTCTTTAAAAACGAGGAGGGCGCACAGTGATCAAAAGCCGCTTGTATCAGACTTTGTTTGAGTTGAACGCGACCCCGGTCATTGCCAAACGACTCCGTGCCTTCGCTGAATCGTCAGCGAGCCGGTCCTTCATCCCTTCGTTTGCGAAAACGTATCAAATCAATCTTGATGAAGCGGCGGAGCCGATTGAGGCTTATCCGAGCCTGCACGCCTTTTTCACACGTCACTTGAAAGAAGGGGTCCGGCCGATTGATGCAAGTCCGGACTCAGTCGTCTCGCCATGTGACGGCAAACTATCGATTGTGGCCGATATCACGGACGACAGCCGCTTCGAGGTGAAGGGACAATCGTACACACTCGCCGAGCTGCTCGGGTCACAACAAGAAGCGAGACGCTACGCGGGCGGCACGGTCTGTGTCCTTTATTTGAGCCCACGTGACTATCATCGTGTCCACGTCCCACTTACTGGACGGGTGCTCAGCCATTACGAGCTCGGGGACCGTTCGGCCCCGGTCAATGACATCGGCTTGACGGAGACGGTTCGTCCGCTCTCGCGCAACTATCGTCGCGTTACACGTTTTGAGACGGCGGCCGGTCTTTACGAGCACATCATGGTCGGTGCGTTGAACGTCAACACGATTGAATGGACGCTCGATGGCGATCGCGCTGCCAAAGGCGAAGAGGTCGGATACTTCTCGTTCGGCTCGACCGTCATCCTCTGTTTTGAGAAAGATCGCGTCACGATTGACCCGACAAAAATCGGTCCGGTTCGACTCGGAGAAGTCATCGGAACGATGCAAAACGATTGATTATAAAAACTTTTTCAGGCCGACCGAACGATACACTAGTCGTTTGGTCGGTTTTCGTTTACCATAGAAGGGATATCACTACATGTATAGTAGTTGAATCGCTTTAGCTAATTGGAGGAATTTAAACGTGTTTAATCGACTTTATCCGAAACAGTTCGTCGCGTCAGTTTTTGACATCGACCTTGAAGAATTGAAAGACCGTGGGGTTCGCGTCATTTTGACGGACCTTGATAATACACTCGTGGCCTGGGACGTCCCGCACGCACCTGAGCTTCTTTTGCTATGGCTTGAAAAAGTGAAATCACACGGACTCGATGTCATCGTCGTCTCGAATAACAACGAGAACCGCGTACGTACGTTCACGGAACCGCTCGGCCTTCACTATGTGGCGCGTGCGAAAAAGCCGTTGCCGTCTGGATTCAAACAGGCGCTCGCGAAATATGGCTATTCGACGAAAGAAGCCATCTTTTTAGGCGATCAATTGTTCACGGACGTACTCGGTGCCAATATGGCCGGGATTCACGTCATCCACGTGCAACCGGTCGTCAAGACGGACGGACTCGTCACGAAGTTCAATCGCATGCTTGAAAAAGTCGTGTTCGCCCATATGAAACGTCGCGGGAAGTACGTGTTGATCACGAAAAAAGTTGAGGAAATCGCCGTCGATGCGAAGCGCGCCAAAGTGGCGGTCGCTGAGAAAATCGGTGAGGCGATGCACTCGCGTTCCGAAGATTCACATAAAAAAGATGAATAAGGACCTCGAACGCACAGGAAGAAGGAGGCTGTCCATGTACGGCGCGTAAGGCGTCGGAATTAACGCTTCAGGAGTAGCGGCGAGGCGCTACGGTGAATGAAGAAGAGGCAACTTAAATGACAGCAGACAACACTATGGAAGAAACAAAACGTTATTGCGCCGGTTGCGGTGTCGCCATTCAAACGGAAGACCCGACCGGTGTCGGTTATGCACCAAAATCAGCACTCGATCGCGAGATCGTCATTTGCCAACGTTGCTTCAAATTGAAGCACTACAACCAGATCCAAGACGTCGAACTGACAGATGACGATTTCTTGCGCATTTTGAACGGCATCAGCGCGAAAGAAGCGCTCGTCATCAAAATCGTCGATATCTTCGACTTCAACGGCAGCTGGTTGCCAGGGCTTCAACGCTCGGTCGGCACAAACCCTGTCCTCTTGGTCGGGAACAAAGTCGACTTGCTGCCGAAGTCGGTCAACCCGAACCGGATGGCCAACTGGATGAAGGCTGAAGCGAAAGAGCTCGGCTTGAACCCGATCGATGTCCATTTGATCAGTGCGAAAAAAGGTCACGGCATCGATGAGCTCGCTGAAAAGATTGAATATTACCGGAAAGGCAAGGACGTCTATGTCGTCGGTTGTACGAACGTCGGAAAGTCGACGCTCATCAACCAAGTGATCAAGCGTTTCGGGGCAGAGGACGAAGCCATCATCACGGTCAGTCATTTCCCGGGAACGACGCTCGATTTGATTGACATCCCGCTCGACGATGATGCGAACTTGTACGACACACCGGGGATTATCAACCGTCATCAAATGGCGCATTATGTTGATGCGAAAGATTTGAAGACGATTACGCCGAAAAAAGAGATTAAGCCACACGTGTTCCAGTTGAACCCGCAGCAGACGCTCTTCTTCGGTGGACTCGCTCGTCTCGACTACATGGAAGGCAACAAGCGCTCGTTCGTTGTCTACATGTCGAATGAGTTGAAGACACACCGGACGAAACTCGACAAAGCAGATGAACTATATGAGAACCATATCGGTAAGATGCTCAACCCGCCGAACGAGAAGACATTGCAACTATTGCCTCCACTCGTGCGTCACGAGTTCAGTCTCCGTGACGGCGTCAAGACCGACATCGTCTTTAGCGGACTCGGTTGGGTCGCGATTCACGGAAAAGGTGGACGCATCGCCGCGTGGGCTCCAAAAGGAGTTGCCGTCACTTTGCGTGAGGCGCTCGTATGAGACTGGCCGTCATCGGTCACCCGATTGCTCATTCGCTCTCTCCCGTCCTGCATGAGCAGTGGCTGAGAGCGTCTGGGCTTTTCGGGCGCTATGAGGCACTTGACGTCGCCCCGGACGAACTCGCGGACTTGTTTCAAACGATGCGTGACGGCAACTGGGACGGTTTCAACGTCACGATCCCGTATAAAGAGGCGGTCATCCCGTACCTTGATGCGCTCGATCATGCGGCTGAAGCTGCCGGTGCCGTCAACACGGTGTATAGGCGAGATGGGAAGCTAATCGGGACGAACACGGACGGTGCGGGCCTTGTCGCCGCGCTCGACCGTCATACCGATTGGACGGGCCGTGTGCTCGTCATCGGAGCTGGCGGGGCAGCACGCGGCATCATCAGTGCCTTGCCGACTCGTTCTGTCACGGTCACGAACCGGACGATGGAGCGAGCGGAACGACTCGCGGCCGCGTTCGGGATCGAAGCGTTGGCACTCACCGATGTCGATCTGTCACGGTATGACGTCATCATCCAGACAACATCAGTTGGCATGAACGGGGTCGATTCCCCGATATCGTTAAAAGGTTTACGACAAAACACCGTCGTTTGTGATATCATATATCGTCCACTCGTCACACCGTTTTTAAAAGAAGCCGCCAAAACAGACGCGAAAATCGTCTACGGAACTGCCATGTTCGTCGGACAAGGCGCTTTGGCGTTTGAATATTGGACAGGTGTGAGACCGGATCAACTTGTCGGAATGAAGTTAATTGAAAGCTTATTGGAGGAATAAATAGTATGTTATCAGGTAAACAAAAACGCTTTTTACGTGCTGAAGCACACCACCTTTCACCGATCTATCAAGTCGGGAAAAATGGAGTCAGCGAAGCGATGTGCAAAGACATCGGCGACGCGCTCGAAAAACGTGAGCTTTTGAAAGTTCAAGTGCTCCAAAACTGTCTCGATACGCCGAAAGACGTAGCCGGAGAATTGGCTGAGGGCACGAAAGCCGAAGTCGTTCAAGTCATCGGAAAAGTCATCGTCTTGTACAAACAGGCGAACGAGAAAGAAAATCGCCATATCAAACTCCCATGAGTCGCATCGGTCTGATGGGGGGCACGTTCGATCCGCCTCACCTCGGTCACTTGTTGATTGCCGAGCAGGCGCGCGAACAGCTCGAGCTCGATGAGGTCTGGTTTTTGCCGGCCGCGATCCCGCCCCACAAGGCGGGTTTCAGCCCGGCTGAAGACCGGATCGAGATGACACAACGGGCGATTGCGGACCAAGCCGATTTCAAGCTGAGCTTGATCGAGTTTGAACGCGACGAACCTTCCTATACGGTCGAGACGATGAGACGGTTGCGAGATATGTACCCGGACGATACGTTCTTCTTTTTGATCGGGGCGGATTCGCTCGAGTCGCTCGAGAAGTGGTACGACTACGACACGCTCGTCACCCTCGTCACGTTCGGGGCCGTCGCGCGTCCGGGAAGCCGGTACCGTATCCCGAGACAGGCAGATGTGCGCACGATCGACATGCCGCAACTCGAAATCTCATCGACCGATATCCGGGAGCGGGCGATGCGAGAGAAGTCCATCAAATATCTTGTCCCACGCGATGTCGAAACTTATATCAAGGAGCGCGACTTATATGACGTATGAGGAAGCACAATCATTGATTGAGGCGACGTTACCGGAGAAACGCTATATCCACACGCTCGGTGTCGTTGAGACGGCCGACCGATTGGCCCGTTTATACGGGGCTGATGTGGAGCAGGCGCGACTGGCGGCGATGTTGCACGACTATGCGAAGTATTTGGATGCCGACATGATGCGGCAAGTCGTGGTCGAAGAGAACCTCGATCCGACCTTGCTTGTGTTCGACGACGAACTGTTACATGCACCGGTCGGGGCCATCCTGTTAGACCGGGCGTACGACCTTGACCCGGCCGTCGTATCGGCCATCAAAAACCATACGACCGGAGAACCGGGCATGTCCCGGCTCGACCAAATTTTATTCGTTGCGGATGCGATCGAACCGAATCGGTCGTATCCGGGCGTCGACGAGTTGCGTCACCTTGCTGACCATTCGCTCGAAGCGGCTGTCGTCGCGACACTACGGCAGACAATCTCTTATTTATTGACCAAGTCGGTGCGGATTTTCCCGCTGACAATTGAGACGTATAACCATTTTGTGAAAACACCCTAGGAGGTACAGTATGACTGTAAAAGAAGAATTAGAATTGATCGTGAAGGCCGCTGACGATAAGCGTGCCGAAGATATCGTCGTCCTCGACATGGAAGGCATCTCACCGGTCGCAGATTATTTCGTCATCTGCCACGGTAACTCAGAGAAGCAAGTCCAAGCGATCGCACGCGAAATCAAAGACGTGGCCGGCGAGCATGAGCTACCGCTCCACAAATTCGAAGGCATGGACTCGGCACGTTGGGTACTCGCTGACCTCGAAAACGTCGTCGTCCACATCTTCCATCGCGACGACCGTGACTACTACAACCTTGAAAAATTGTGGGCAGATGCGCCACAAGTGGAAGTAGAAGTCGGCTAATGGCGTACGAAGGGTTCGCCTACGTCTACGATGAGTTAATGAAAGATGCCCCGTATGAGGACTGGGTCGCCTTCGTGCGCCGCCACGTCCAAGACGGTGCATCGCTTGCTGACGTCGGATGCGGGACGGGCTCGGCGACGATTCGCTTGGCGGAGCATTACGAGACGATCGGGCTCGACTTATCCGAGTCGATGCTCGAAGTCGCCCAAGAGAAAGCGCTCGAGGCAGGCATCACGCTACCGCTTTGGCAACAGGATATGCGGGAGCTTGAATTGCCACACCCGGTCGACGCCGTCACGATTCTCTGTGACTCGCTTTGCTATCTCGAGGAAGAGGCGGATGTCATCGACACGTTCGAGGCGGTGTACGAACAATTGAAACCGGGCGGCATGTTCATCTTTGATGTGCATTCGCCGAACAAGATGCAGACGCTCTTCAATCAGAAGACGTATGCCTCGAACGGAGAAGGTTGCTCGTACATCTGGTTCGCCGACCCGGGCGAAGCACCGCTCTCGGTCGTTCACGATTTGACGTTCTTTGTCGCTCTTGAGGATGGCACGTATGAGCGTGTCGAAGAGACGCATGAGCAACGGACGTATGAGCCGGGGCAGTATATGCAATGGCTCATCGGAGCAGGCTTCCATGTGAAATCGGTCACCGCTGACTTCTCGGACCAAGCTCCGGGCCCGAACGCAGAACGAATCTTTTTTGTCGCCCAGAAATAAACGAGACCCCATCGCAACTTGCGATGGGGTCTTTATCATGGTCACGGCTCGTGACTGAATTGCCATTGGACACCGAAACGGTCTTCGACCATGCCATACGCCTTGCTCCAAAACGTTTCTTGGAGCGGCATATAAGTTCCTCCTCGAATCGTTTTTTTCAGTATGGAACATATGCACGTTAGAAGAATCCGACAAAATCACGAATTTTCGGACGGGGTTGTTGAATAAGAAGCTGAAACGGGAATGAGAAAGGGGAGACAATCTAACGAAAGAAGGCGCGTTACATTGAAACTGACACGGGGACGTGTACTGGAATTCGGGTTCGTGTTGTTCATGGCGATTATTCTCGTCACGTCGATTATCGAAGGAGAGTGGTTTGACGCGAGCGTCGCTGGGGCAGGGATCGTATCGGGATTGATTCCATTCATCCTCGAGAAGACGTTTAAGACCGAGTTCGACGCCAAGATGAAAGTCGCCTATATCTTGTTTTTGTTCGCATCACAGTATTTGGGCTCGATTGTCGGGCTATACAGTAATGGCTGGTGGGACACGTTTCTGCACGTGTTGAGCGGTGTCTTTCTGGCATTTCTCGGCTTTGACTTTTTGACGAGGCTCGATGAGGACATCCGGCTTGAGATGCCGAAGCGGTTCGTCTTCGTCTATATCGTCGTCTTCTCGATGGCCGGGGCGGCACTTTGGGAGATGTATGAGTTCACGTCGGATTTGGTGTTGAGCACGACGATGCAAGGGAACGGAAATGATGACACGATGGTCGATATCGTCGCCGGATCACTCGGCGGCATCATCGCAGCTCTCCTCGTGACGGAGCTTCATCGGAAAGAACAACATAAGAAACGCAAAAAATGAGAACGATTTCAAAAATGCTCGAGTTCGTCTCGAGCGTTTTATTTGTAATAATTATTATCTTTTAATATTATTAATCTTGTAATAATGATTATTAAGAGGAGGCTATATTAATGGATCAACACCGTCATCTAACTACTAACCAAGGCGTTCCCATCGGGGACAATGCCAATTCCATCACAGCGGGTCGCCGCGGCCCGACGCTTCTCGAAGATTATCAGCTAATTGAGAAACTCGCCCACTTTGACCGTGAGCGCGTGCCGGAACGGGTCGTTCATGCCCGTGGTGCCGGAGCACACGGTGTCTTCAAAGTTAAAAATAGCATGAAACGATATACAAAAGCCAAATTTTTGCAGGAAGAGGGACAAGAGACACCAATCTTCGCTCGCTTCTCAACCGTCATCCATGGTCTCGGTTCACCAGAGACACTTCGTGACCCACGTGGATTCTCGGTCAAATTTTATACAGAAGAAGGAAACTACGACTTCGTCGGAAATAACTTGCCCGTCTTCTTCATCCGTGACGCGATCAAGTTCCCGGACGTGATCCACTCGCTCAAACCGGACCCACGGACGAACCTGCAAGACCCGGACCGTTTCTTCGACTTCATGTCGCTCACGCCGGAATCGACGAGCATGCTCATCCACTTGTTCAGCGATGAAGGAATTCCAGCGTCCTACCGTCATATGCGCGGTTCTTCAGTCCACTCATTCAAATGGGTCAACGAATACGGAAACACGGTGTACATAAAACTCCGTTGGGTCCCGAAACAAGGTGTTAAAAACTTGTCGATGGAAGAAGCGGCGAAAGTACAGGCCGAAGACTTCAACCATGCGACACGTGACTTGTTTAACGCCATCGAAGAAGGCGACTTCCCGGAGTGGGATCTTTACGTCCAAATTCTCGATCCGGCTGATATGGACAACTTCGATTTCGATCCGCTTGACGCGACAAAAGACTGGTTCGAAGATGTCATCCCGTATCAGCTCGTCGGTACGATGACGCTCAACAAAAACGTCGACAACTACTTCGCCGAGACGGAATCGGTCGGCTTCAACCCGGGCGTGCTCGTACCTGGGATCCAACCGTCTGAAGACAAGATGCTCCAAGGCCGCTTGTTCTCATATTCGGACACGCAACGTTACCGCATCGGGGCGAACTATTTGCAGCTCCCAATCAACTGCCCGTTCGCACAAGTATCGAACAATCAGCGTGATGGGGCGATGCCGTTCAAACAACAGACGAGCCCGGTCAACTATGAACCGAACCGTTATGAGGACGCACCGAAACCGGATGCGGCTTATATCGAGACGGAACAACCGCTCACAGGCGTAGCCGGTCGTCAAAAAATCGAGAAGACGAACGACTTCGGTCAAGCAGGTGAAGTGTACCGTCGCTACTCGGAAGAAGAGAAGACGGCGCTCGTGAACAACTTGGTGGCGCATATTAAAGAAGTCCGCCACGAGAACACGGTGCTCCTCTTGATTTGCAACTTCTACCGGGCCGATCGCGACCTCGGCGCGCGTCTCTCGGAAGCGCTGAATGTCGATATCACACCGTTTTTGAGTCAAGTTACAGAATAAGTACGTAAGCAGAGTGGGAAACGCCACTCTGCTTTTTTGCGTATACTAGAAAGTGGGGGTGATGAGATGACTGTGCGAAGTGGCGGCTACTTGCTGATCGAACGTACAAAACGAGCCGAATATATGGACGCGCAACGACTTCCGGAGCTCGTCCGATCAGCGAGTGAATGTATTTGTGAGCAACATCCGACGCTCGATGTGCTTTGGGGGACGTCAAAAGATCGTAAGAATACGTATCGAGAACGACTGCGACTTAGCGAAGAAGATTTCCTCAAGCTCACGGAATGGGTGGAAGTCCATCAGGAGAGTGGGGAACTCGGGTATCCTCAAACGTTTCAGACGGTTGAACTCGCAAAGAGATTTCGAGACAGTTTCCTCTCTCATATCGAACTCGATATCCTTGAGCTCGGGCTACCTGAGTCTTATGTTGCTGACTTTTTAGCACAAGGGGACGAAGGAGAGAGTCCCGAGCGTTACGGTGTCGAACGATTCATTTTGGGGCACGAACGGGACGAGCCGACGGGACAATTTCTCGGTTACGAGGTGCTCGGGTATGAGAACGGCATGTTTCATTCGTATTTATGTAATGGATTAGAAAAAGACTTTGCCGAGCAATTCTCCTTCAAGTTGAATAAACATGGGTTCGTCTCGACGCTTGAAGAAGCGGGACGCTATTGTACATACAGCAATCAAGAAGACGTTGAGACAGAATCTGTCCTTTGGCTACCGTGGGCAATTTTTGAGGGGAAGGTCTGACTAGAAGCTTTCAAAATTGTCCCGAGCCCTTCCATATGCCAAGATAAGAAAAAAAGGGGGATGCTACATGAACCAAGTCATCGAAACACTACTAAATCACCGCTCCGTCCGCTCGTTCACGGATGAGGCGTTGACCGACGAACAAATCCGACTCATCGTCGAGAGTGCCCAGCGCGCTTCGACGTCGAGCTTCATTCAAGCCTATTCAATCATCGGCGTGACCGACCCGGAGAAGAAAGCACGGTTAGCCGAGATCGCTGGCAACCAGCAGTACGTCATCGATAACGGTCACTTCTTCGTCTTCTGTGCTGACCTGTATCGTCACGAGTTGATTGGGGAACTGCGTGAGGCTGAAGTGAATGCGACGCTTGAGACGGATGAGAAGCTGCTCGTCGCGGTCATCGACGCTGCGCTCGCGTCCCAAAACGCTGTCGTGGCCGCCGAATCGATGGGATTAGGTATTTGCTATATCGGTGGGATTCGTAACGACATGTTCGCCGTGAAGGAAGTACTCGGTTTACCGGAGCGGGTATTGCCGCTGTTCGGACTTGCCGTCGGTGTACCGGAACACGTCGAAGGTCAGAAACCGCGCCTCCCGTTCGAACATATTTATCATGAGAACACATACGCCGCGAGTCCTGAGCAGCTCAAACAAGAGCTCGATGCGTATGATGCGACGATTCATGACTACTACGCGGCACGCGGCTCGAACCAACGAAACGACACATGGACCGGGCAGATGGGACGGATGTTGTCGAAACCGACACGGCTCGATGTGAAAGACTTCTTGAAGACGCAAGGTTATTTAAAGCAAAACTAAGAACCGCCCAGGCGGTTTTTAGTTTTGACACGCTGTCTAAGCAGGAGGGGGCTATCACAATAAAAGGAAGCAAAACTATATTGATCTGTACGTTGATCGTTTCAATCATATTGATTGTGTTTACCTCACTTGAATTTCTAATTTTGAAGATACTTGGTTTACAGTATGAATCGTTGTGGAGTCTCCTCCTCTTCTTCCTCGTATATGGGATGTCAGAGATTCCGACCAACTTATTTCTGTCGGCATGCTTGAAGGCGTTGACGACTCTCGATCTCATCCAATCACATACAGGGCTGCTAGCCTTGTTCTTTCACATTGCGAGTCCTTTCATCGTATTGAACATCATTGATAGTTTGATGACGTCTGTGTCGATTTCTCAACTGGGAATCCTTCTGTTCTCGCTTGTCACCGGTCTCGTAGGATGGTTATCCATCCAACAAGATTCACATCCTCCAAAACGAGGGTCGAAAGAATTTGAAGCTTACGAAAAAAGATGAGTTGAATGACCGGCGAAACAAATAAGGAGCGGCTATTCTCGATCGAGAGAAAGTCGCTCCTTTATTTTCAATTTGTATGAGCATCAAGCCAGGCATGGTCGATCGCGCCGAACTGCTTGGCGACGATAATTCCATTTTCATCGAGGACGTACGTCGTTGGCATCGCCTGGATGCGGTAGGCGTTTCCGACGATTCCTTCCTCGTCATAGACGACCTTGAACGCATCTTCATATGGGGCGACGAACGTCCGCGCATCCTCGACATCCCGTTCGCTCGTCGTCGTATTGACGGCGACGATGGTCACATCGTCTTGTTCACGGGCAAACTTGGCCATGTCTGGCATCTCGGCCCGACACGGTGGGCACCATGATGCCCAGAAGTTGACGACGACCCGCTCACCGCGTAAATCTTTCAAGTTGAACGTCGTCCCGTCGGTCCGCTTCAGTTCGAAGTTCGGGGGCACTTGACCGATGTTCAACCCGGTTTGAGACGAGTCGGCCTCGAGGCGTAGTGTCTCGTCAGGCAAGCTCGCGTTGATGACGGCGAGCACGACGACAATCCCGAGTCCATATTGGACCGCCTTTTGAGATGGCCGCGCTGCATATATGGCGACGGCGATGAGAAGGGAGAACGGAATGAGCCACCACAACTCGAACGTACCGGTGACGGTCGATCCGATCAACCAAATCGCCATGGCACCGACCACGGTCCAAAGCAGCGCCCCGAGCGTCGGTGTCCGCATCCAGCGCCACGTCATGACGAGCAGCGAGGCGATGAGGACGGCCATATAGATGTGGAGCGGTTGTGGCGATGAAAGCAATGGGAGCACCCCATATTTCGGGACGACGAGCGTCATCGCCAGCCAAAGGAACAAGGCCGAGAATAACCAATAGCCGCGAAGGTGAGCATCGAGCCGGTAGACGAAGAATGCGATCACACCGGCGGCGATGAGAAGCGACCACGTGCCTCCGGTCGCATAAAGGGATAAGGCCAAACTCCCCGTCGAGGCGAGACCGAGGACGATCGCGCTTCCTTTCCATGCGAGAAAACCGGCGAACCAGGTGCCGAGGACAGCGTCGCGGTCTTTTTCCGACAAGCCGATTTTCTTAAAACCGATATAGAGAATGAGCAGGCTGACCATCATGGCTAGTAAATCGAGTCGAACGTTCAATGGACCGATCGCAATCACACAATCCCTCCTAGAGAAAAAGCGCCCAGTCGAGTGGGCGCTTTCTTTGTTTGTAGTATAGCATTAGCCGATTTGTGTTGCATTGAGGACGGTCTTCATCGCACCGTAGCCACCTAGGATGTTTTGGATATCCTTGTAGCCGAGTGATTGAAGTACGCTCGCGGCCATCCGTGAACGGACGCCTGACGCACAGTGAACGGCAATCGTTTGGTCGGTTGGAAGACCTTCGTGGTCGCGTGCCAATTTACCGAGTAGGATACGTTCGGCTTTCTCGTAGTGGCTCGCGTTCCATTCCGTCGCATTCCGGACGTCGAGAATGAAGACGTCACCTTTTTCAGCTGATTCAATCGCTTGTTCCGCTGTCACGTCCGTGTACGTTTCCGTCAACAACTCTTGACCGAGCTCTTCGACTGGGACGACGAAGCGGAGACGGTCGAGACCGATCGATTGGAGGTCCGTCTGCACTTGATCGACGTCTTCCGCGCTTGCGATGAGCGTGATGTCTTTGTCAAAGTTGACGAGCCAGCCGGCCCATGAGACGAACTTCGTGTTATACGGGATGTTGATTGTGCCCGGGACGTGACCTTTGGCGAAGTCTTCCCCTTTACGTGTATCGACGACTTGTGTCTCGTCGACGAGCGTATCGAGGCGGTCCGTGCCGACGACTTCCGGACGAGCGATTTCGTTCGTGACTTGGATGCCTTCTTTGTTCACTTTCTTCATCATCGCGAAGTAGTTCGGCGGTTCTGGCTGGTCCGTCGTCAACTCTTTGATGAACGCGTCTTTGTCTGTCATTTGAAGCGCCCAGTTCGTCGCTTTCTCGTAACCGACCGTCGATGTCGGGATGGCGCCGAGCGCTTTACCGCAAGCACTTCCGGCACCGTGGCCCGGCCAGACTTGAACGAAGTCAGGAAGAGCTTTGAATTTCTTGAGTGAGTCAAACATTTGCTCGGCACCGATGGCTGTCGTTCCTTTTACACCGGCTGCTTCTTCGAGCAAGTCAGGACGACCGATATCACCGACGAAGACGAAGTCACCTGTGAAGATCCCCATCGGTTGTGTCTGGTTCCGGTCGTAAAGCAAGAACGAGATATGTTCTGGCGTGTGACCTGGTGTATGCATGACTTCGAGTGTGACGTTACCGACTTTGAACGTGTCGCCATCTTTGACGAGTTTTGAGTCGATGTCTTTTGCGAACGCATATTTCCATGACGCGTCGCCTTCGTCTGATAGGTAAGCCGTTGAACCGGTACGTTTCGCAAGCTCGAGTGAACCTGAGACGAAGTCGGCATGGATGTGCGTCTCAGCCGTGGCGACAATCTTCATGCCTTCTTTTTCAGCTTCTTGAAGATACGGTGTGATGTTGCGGGCCGGGTCGATGACGACGGCTTCGCCGGTCATTTGGCAACCGACCATATAAGATGCTTGTGCTAATTTTTGATCATAGAAATAACGTAATAACATGTAAAGTACCCCCTAAGATTAATTGACTGTAAACGATTATGGTTGTTGAGATGTATATATAGAAGATTGTTAGACGGTTTCGCCCGTCCAGCTCATCATGCCGCCATCGACGTTGATGACATCGAAGCCGAGTGAATCGAGGTAAGCCGAAGCGTTCATGCTTCGTCCCCCTGCTGCACAGATGACGTGAATCGGTTTCGAACGATCGAGCTCATCGACTTTCGCACCGAATTCAGAGAGGGGAACGTTTTTCGCTTGCTTGATGTGCCCACCTGCAAATTCGTCTGTCTCCCGAACGTCAATCAAGTTGAGCGTCTCATCAGATTGAAGCAACGTTTCTAGTTCAGTTGTCGAAATGGTTTTCATAAGCTTGAAATCTCCTTTGTGATTGTCGAATTTTTGAAATGAGTTTCTTTCGTTGTTTTTAATATACCCCCTGAGGTATACTAAATGCAAGAAAAAGAATCGGAGGTCGAAAATTGAAGAAAATCGTCATTTTTTTATCCATTTTAGTGTTGGGGACAATCGGAATCGTTCTTTTTACGTCAAATGAGAGTGGAATCACTCAAATCGACGTCGAAACACTACAAAACAGATTGGAAAACGAAGAAATATCCTTATTAGATGTCCGAGAAGCGGCTGAATACGAGGGGGGGCATATCGAAGGAGCGGTGAACGCACCACTTTCTTCATTAGATGAGATCGAATTGCCCTATTCGAAAGACGAGCCGATTTACGTCATCTGTCGAAGCGGGAATCGAAGTGCCCAAGCGGCCCAACTGTTGAAACAACGTGGGTACACAGAAATTTACGATGTCTCGGGCGGTATGATCGCCTGGGAACAAAACTAAAACTTACTTATATAGAGGGTAGGGAATTGGAGGAGTTAGCATGGAACTAGGATTTATCATCACCATTTTTTTGATCGGCTTCATCGGGTCGTTCATTTCAGGGATGGTCGGGATTGGCGGATCGATTATTAAATATCCGATGCTGTTGTACATTCCACCGCTCCTTGGCTTCGCGGCGTTCAGCGCCCATGAAGTATCGGGAATCAGCGCGATTCAAGTCTTCTTCGCGACGATCGGTGGGATTTATGCGTATCGGAAGGGCGGCTACTTAAACAAACAGCTCATCTTGTATATGGGTGTCGCCGTCTTGATCGGGAGTTTCATCGGCGGTTATGGTTCGACGCTCTTGTCGGAGAACTTGATTAACGTCGTCTATGCCGTGCTCGCGACCATTGCGACGGTCATGATGTTCTTACCGAAAAAGAATGTCGAGGATGTTCCGCTCGACCAAGTCACTTTCAATAAACTGATTGCGGCGAGCTCGGCGTTTGTCGTCGGGGTGGCCGCAGGGATCGTTGGTGCAGCGGGCGCGTTCATCTTGATGCCGATCATGCTCGTCGTGCTCCGGATTCCGACGAAAATGGCAATCGCGAGTTCGCTCGCCATCACGTTCATCTCGTCAATCGGCTCGACAGCCGGTAAAATCATCACCGACCAAATCGTATGGGAACCCGCCGTCATCATGATCATCGCCAGTTTGATTGCGGCACCACTTGGCGCGAATATAGGTAAAAACATGAAGACGAAGTCGCTTCAAATGATTTTGGCGCTCCTCATTTTAGCGAGCACCGTTAAAATTTGGATGGACATCATCGGTTAATCGAATCGACGTTAAATGGCTACCGAGGCGACTTGGTGGTCATTTTTGTGTAAAGCCCGCAATAAAATTGTTAAGTTTATGTATAATTGTAAACGTCAATTAGTTGAATTGAGGTCACAGGAACGTTAAAATATAGGTTATACGTCTAAAAAGAAAACGAACCTTCAACTTGAATTTCATATAAGGAGTGTTTACATGAATCACACGAATCAACCGAAAGGAAAAATGGACCGCTTCCGCCAGGCGACGCTCGACTCGTTCAAGACTCATCGTCTGTTCTGGATATTTACGATCCTGCTTTGGACGAAGTCGCTGATCGCGTATCAGTTCTTCTTCAATATGCCGGCTGAGAACGCGATCCAGGCATTCATTCTCATCATCAACCCGCTCAGCTTCACGTTGTTCTTGTTCGCTTTCAGCTTCTTCTTCGGGGGGAATAAGCGGAAGTGGGCACTGTACAGCCTATATCTCGTCTCTTCGCTCATCTTGTTCGCGGATACGACGTATTACCGTGAGTTCACGGACTTCTTGACCGTACCGGTCTTGTTCCAATCGTCGAACATGGAGACGCTGTCGTCGTCATTCCTGTCGCTTCTCGAATGGAAAGACTTGCTCTTGTTAGGCGATCTCGTCGTGCTTCCGTTTCTGTTATGGAAAATGAACGAGACGAGTCAGGCGTCACAGCGCCGTGTCTTGATCACATTCACGGCAGCAGCAGCTATGTTCGGATTCAACCTCGTCCTTGCCGAGACGGAGCGTCCAGAGTTACTCACGCGTTCGTTTGACCGGGAGCTGTTGGTCAAAAACTTAGGAACGTTCAACTTCCATGTCTACGATGCCATGCTTCAAACGAAGACATCGGCCCAAAAAGCGCTCGCAGACGGTTCTGAACTAGATGAAGTCGAGAACTTCACGCGTCAGAACTATGCGGCTCCAGACCCGGAGATGTTCGGGAAGTATAAAGGCAAGAACGTTGTCGTCGTCTCATTCGAGTCGGCCCAAAACTTCACGCACAACATGAAAGCTTCGAACGGTGAATACATCACGCCGAACTTGAACAAACTGATTGAAGAGTCCCACTACTGGCCGAACTATTACCATACGACCGGCCAAGGGAAAACGTCAGATGCCGAGTTCGCCCTCGATAACTCGCTGTATGGCCTCTCGCGTGGAGGAGTCTACTTCACGAACGCCGATAATGAATACAACGCATTACCTGAAGTCATTAAAGAAGACAACTACTACTCGGCCGTGTTCCACGCCAACAACAAATCGTTTTGGAACCGTGACCAGATGTATCAAAACATCGGCGTCGACAAGTTCTTTGACGAAGCGAGCTATGATCTCGGAAATCCAGAGGACATGACAGAGTGGGGACTGCTCGATGATGAGTTCTTCCGCCAGTCGGTACCGATGCTCGAGGAGCTCCCGGAACCGTTCTATGCGAAGTTCATCACGCTCACGAACCATTTCCCTTACACGATGCCGAGTGAAAAGCATGAGCTCGTCCCGAAATTTGAGACGAACTCGACGACGCTCAACAACTTCCCGCAAGCGCTCGCGTATCAAGATTACGCTCTCGGCTTGTTCATCGAAGACTTGAAGGCGAACGGGATGTGGGAAGACACGATCTTCGTCGTCTACGGTGACCATTATGGCATCTCGACGAACCATAACGCCGCCATGGCTGATCTGCTCGGGAAAGACGAGTTGACGCCGTATGACGTCGCCAAGCTTCAAGCGGTCCCGTTCGCAATCCATTTGCCGGGACAAGAGAAAGGTGAAGTGCACGAGACGATCGGAAGTCATGTCGATATGAACCCGACGATTCAGCACTTGCTCGGAATCGATACGTCTGAACAGGTCGGATTCGGGAACGATTTGTTCTCGAAAGAGCATTATGACCGCGCCATTTTCCGCGACGGGACGGTCGTGACACAAGACCATCTGTTCACGCAGTCGATGTGTTACGACGCCGAGACGGGTGAAGTCGCTGAAGATGGTGCAGCATGTACGCCACTTGAAGAAGAAGCGAACAAAATCCTTGAGATGAACGATCAACTCATCTATTCAGATTTACTCCGCTTCAAGCAAGACCAATAACGAGGAGAGAAAAGGTTGGAGACAATCTTTTCTCTTTTTTTGTGGTCGTCGCGCCTTAGGAAGACTAAGATGAAAGAAGTGCACATCAGAAAAGGAGAACTTATGACATTAGACTATACGGGAGAACGGGTCATCCCAGATCGCATGGACCCATTGAACGGTTTATTGCTCGAACATATCGCCCGCTATCATTTCGCTCTGTTATACATGAACGGGCGCGTCCTCGATTTTGCGAGCGGGAGCGGGTATGGCAGTCAATTGATCGCGAAAAACTTGAAAGGGACCGTGACCGAAGTCGTCGCGCTCGACTTGTCGGAAGAGGCGACGCGCTATGCGAAAGGCCGTTATCATCATCCGAACGTCAACTATATCGTCGGCGATGTCGTCGACCGGACATTGCCGGACAAACTCGGGATGTTTGATTGCATCGTCAGCTTCGAGACGATCGAACATGTGACCGAATATGAGGCGTTCATGGCGAACGTGTGGGACTTATTGAAGCCAGGCGGCATCTTGGTGTTATCGACGCCATTCGGCCAAGGGGTCGGGCAACCGACGAATGAGCCGTTCCACACGCACCAGTTCACGGAGGCCGAGTTCGAAGCGCTGTTCACCCCGTTCACATCGACCGAGTTCTATTACCAGCGTGGTGTGCTCGTCGAACCGAAGCGGGGTACGCGCCATTATCCGATTGGTATCGTGGTTGCTGTGAAATCATAGAGCAGGAAAGGAAATCAATATGGGGAAAATCAAAAAACCATCCTATTATGGATGGTACATGGTCATGATTGCAGGGCTCGGCGTCTTTTTCTCGGGTCCGGGCCAGACGTATTTTATCTCGGTGTTTATCGATCAATACATAACCGACTTCGGTTGGTCGCGTTCAGAAGTGTCGAGTATCTATTCGGCGGCAACGCTCGCTTCGGCAGCGTGTCTATTCTTCGTCGGACGATTGATTGATCGGTTCGGGCAACGCATCATGATGGTGCTCGCGTCGATCCTTCTAGCCGTCGCTTGTTTGTTCAATAGTTATGTGACGAACTTGACGATGCTCTTCTTCGGCATTTGGATGCTTCGCTTGTTCGGGCAAGGTTCGATGTCGCTCATCCCGAACACGCTCGTCCCGCAATGGTTCATCACGAAGCGGGGACAAGCGCTCAGCTATATGGCAATCGGCGGCTTCTTGAGTTCGGCTGTCTTTCCTCCGCTCAACGTCTGGCTCGTCGGTTTAATTGGCTGGCAGACGACGTGGCAAGTGTGGGGACTCCTCGTGCTCGTCTTGTTCACGCCGCTCGCTTACCGCTTCGTCCGTAATCGACCGGAGGATATGGGGTTGTTGCCGGACGGTGAGACAAACCCACATCCGAGCCCAAAGACGACAGGTGCACCGATTCACGTCGACGTCGACTTCACGTTCAAAGAAGCGCTTAAGACACGGGCGTTTTGGCTGATTCTCTCGTGTATCGGAATCCCGGCACTCGTCAACACGGCCATCACGTTTCATCTGATTTCGATTTTTGAAGAGCAAAGTCTGCCTCCTGTCACGGCGGCACTTGTCTTAAGTTTGATGGCGATCCTCGGGTTTCCGGTGACGTTCATCGCCGGAAGGATCATCGATGTCGTGAAAATCAATTACGTGCTCATCGGGATTTTCGTCACAGAAATCGTTTTCATGGTTATTTTGCAGTATACGACGACGTTCTCGCTCGCCATTCTCTTCGGGGTCATTTGGGGGATCAGCAACGGTTTTGAACGCATCGCCTTGAATTATGTGTGGCCGTATTACTTCGGTCGCGCCGCGCTCGGCAGTATCAGCGGGCTGGCGACGTCTGTCATGGTGCTTGGTTCTGCGGTCGGCCCGCTTCCATTCGGGATCGCCTACGACTTGTTCGGGAACTATGAGATGATTATTTGGTACTCGCTCGTCTTTCCGCTCATTGGTATCGTAGCTGCTGCTTTGGCAGTGAAGCCGACACTCGTCCGCTCGTGATGACATAAAAAACCCCGATGAACGAGGTCATCGGGTAATGAAATAGTATAAGAGGCCGAGCGCCAAAAATGAGACCGGGAACAAGACGATATACGTCCAAGACACCATCGACCAACTTTTCTTTTGACTATAGTCTGATTTGTCTTTCCCGAGTCCGACCATGATGGTGAAGACGAGGGCGATCAAGCAAACGAGTAGCGATAATCCAATTGTGAGATACATGTTGTCACATCCTTCATGATTTCTTCATATCAAGCATAGCTGAATATAAGATGAAAAAGCCTCTGAAATGTTGGGATTATGTGTCCAACAGTCAGCGGCTTTTATCACACCCTGGTGTTTGTTATATACGTGTCGGTGTCTAGCAAATCCCACACTCATTCAGACATGAAGCGTCATTCGGCGAACGTTTTACTGCGGAACATGAACGCCGTGATGATGTAGAAGGCAATGATGTGGATCAAGACGTAGAACGCCGAGAACCAAATCGTCACATCCATCGTCTCCATGAAACCTGGGCTTTGATAATAAATCGACAAGTCTGTGTGCAAGAAGACAATCCATTTGGCGATGGCCGGTTTCCATGTGATGAGAAGACCGCCGATCATCGTCGAGACGAAGTTCGCGAGCACGGTGAAGCCGATCACGACGCCGACTGATTTAAAGACGACCGAGAACATGAGCGTCAAGAAGATGACGAACACACCACTCGACACGCTAAGTAAGATGTTGCGGAACTGCTCGAGCGTCAACTCCCCGTCGAGCGTCAAGGCGAAGCCGTATGTGACGGCAAGGATGAACACGAACTGGGCGAGCATGATGAGAAGTGCGGCCACGAGTTTCGATAGTAAAATCCGGTCACGCGAGTACGGGCTCATGAGTAAATGTTTCAACGTATCAAACTTCAACTCGTTCCCAATCATCTCGGCCGTGAAGACGATCGTGAAGATACCGAGGAATGTCATCGCCGCCATCGTCGCATAGTTGACGAACGTTTCCGCGTCACCTGGGTTGTTGCCGCTACGGACGATGAAGTACGTCAAGACGATAATCCCGGTATACATGCCGAGCGCGACGAGCGGTTTGATCGTGCGTCGCCATTTCATGAACTCATTGGCTAGTAATGAACGCATTGTTCGTGCCTCCTTCTTTTTTCGTCAATTTCAAGAACTGCTCTTCGAGGGTCTCATGCTTCATCCCAATCTGATAGACGGCGATGCCACGTTCGACGAGATGGTTCAACAAATGCGGGATATCGGATTCCGGACGCGGGACAATGAACGTCTCAGCTGATTGTTGAATGATTTTCACATCATCAAAAGTGAGCGCCGCCACATCGAGCGCCTCGTTCATCTGTTCGCGATTGACTTTACAGAGGATGACACTCTCCGTTTTAGCCTCGCCGCCTTGGACCGACTTGATTTGACCTTGGTCGATGATGGCGAACCGGTCCGTAATCAACTCCATCTCGCTGAGAAGGTGACTCGAGATTAAAATGGCGATGCCGCGGTGGTCGGCCAAGTGGCGCAAGTAGTTACGGAGATCAGCGATACCGGCCGGGTCGAGACCGTTCGTCGGCTCGTCGAGAATCAAGACTTTCGGGTTATGGAGCAAGGCACGGGCGATGCCAAGCCGCTGTTTCATCCCAAGTGAGTACTGCTTCACTTTCATATCGAGCTTTGTCTCAAGTCCGACGAGAGCACCGAGGGCATTCAAGTCGACTTTCTTTAAGCCAGGAATCAAGTTCATCGCATGAATCAAATTCTCGCGGCCCGTCAAATACGGATAGAAGGCCGGATTTTCGACGATGGCACCGATGCGACTGAGCGCTTGTTGGCGTTCTGTCGAGACGTCGAATCCGTCGACGGTCACTTTGCCGTGCGTTGCTGGCATGAGGCCTGTGATGATGCGGATCGTCGTCGTCTTCCCGGCGCCGTTCGGGCCGAGGAAGCCAAAGATTTCTCCGGGCGTGACGTCAAAACTGACATTCGTCAGGACGTTCGTCTGGCCCATTTTTTTGTGTACGTTCTGTACGGATAACATAAGGTCACCTTGCTTTCGTTGAGAGTTTTTTCCACCTGGACACCCATATATACGGGCTTGGTTGAAACAAGGTTTCACCTTTTTTTGAAACTGATGAAACAAAGTGTCGATTTCACAATGTGTTGATAAGGAAAACTTATTGAAATAGTATGGACGAATTGTGAATTTGAAAGGGTCTTTCCATAGCGAAAGGTGTAGTATGAAGAGGAGAGAAAGAGGCAAGAATTGGCTCTTTTTGCAGGTCGAATCAGATGGATGAACTGTTTCGTCCTTAATGTTAAAATGAAAGCGTTCACACATCGGACGCGCAGGAACGGATAGGGGGATTTATTCAATGGGAGAGTCGTCGAACGGTCGCGAAGCAGTACAAGCATTTTATGGTCCAAACTTAGGCTACATCGTTGAATTGTACGAACAATATGTGGAAGACCCAGAATCAGTCGACGCGGAGACGCGTCAATATTTTGACGAACACGGAGCACCTGAAACGAGCGCACCTGTTGCGCCGGCCGCTTCGTTTGATTTAGAAAAAGTCGTGGCAGCGACACGTTTGGTCAATGACATTCGGGCACTCGGTCATAAAGCGGCCGATATTTACCCGCTCAAAGACCATCCGCGCGAACACGGCTTGTTTGCGTTTGACCGCTACGGATTGAGTGAAGCCGACCTCGAGCAAGTACCGGCCCACTTGTTATCAGAAGATGTACCGAAACAGGGCGCGAACGCGCTCGAACTCGTCCGTCACTTGCTTGACGTCTATACGGGCACGGTCGCCATCGAGCTCCGTCACTTAGACGACATGGAAGAAAAACGTTGGATTCGTCGACGCATCGAGCAAGGCGCACTCCAAACGAAATACTCGAAGAACGAGAAAATCGAGCTTTTCGAGCGTCTAGCCGAGACAGAATTGTTCGAATCGTTCCTTCATAAGACATACGTCGGACAAAAACGCTTCTCGATTGAAGGACTCGACGCGATGGTGCCGCTCCTTGACGCCATGGTCGGGGGTCTCATCTCGAGCGGGTCAGAACATATCAACATCGGGATGGCCCACCGTGGACGCTTGAACGTGCTCGCACACGTGCTCGGTAAACCATACGAGATGATCTTTGCTGAGTTCCAACACGCCCCGAACAAAGAATTGATTCCGTCGGAAGGATCGATCGGGATTAACTTCGGTTGGTCTGGCGACGTCAAATACCACCTCGGTCTCGACCGCAGAGTGTTAGAAGAGAAGAAAGAAGTCCGTTTGAATCTAGCCAATAACCCGAGTCACCTCGAGTTTGTCGGTTCGGTCGTCGAAGGATATACGCGCGCCGCGCAAGACGATCGTTCGGAAAAAGGGATGGCCGTCCAACATGACGATAAGGCCGCATCGATCTTGATTCATGGGGACGCCGCGTTCCCAGGTCAAGGAATCGTCGCCGAGACGCTCAACATGACGAACTTGCAAGGGTATCGTACGGCGGGGACGGTCCACGTCATCGCCAACAACACGATCGGCTTCACGACCGACCCGAGCGACTCGCGTTCAACGCGTTATGCGAGCGATATCGCCAAAGGGTATGAGATTCCGGTGTTCCACGTCAACGCAGACGACCCGGAAGCGTGTGTCGCTGTCGCCAAACTGTGCAGCGAGTATCGCGCCAAGTTTCATAAAGACATCCTCGTCGACTTGGTCGGCTACCGCCGCTACGGTCATAACGAGATGGATGAGCCGATGAACACGAACCCGGTGCTCTATAAGGCCATCAAAGAACACAAATCGGTCCGTCACGTCTATGCGGACGTACTCGAAGCGGAAGGCGTCATGACGAAAGAAGACAAGGCGACGATTGAGCAATCAATCGAGGACCGTCTCAAGTCGGCCCGTGACCTCGTCCCGGCCGAAGAAGAAGATGCCGATATCATCTTGCCGGAAGCGGTCCATAAAGGCTTCCCGTTCGTCGAGACAGGTGTTGAACGTGACGTACTCCAGCAATTGAATGACGAACTGCTCGTCTGGCCGGAAGGCTTTGGCGTGTTCCATAAGCTGCAAAAAGTGCTCGACCGTCGTCGTGACGCGTTCGCGGACAACGGAAAAGTCGACTGGGGTCATGCCGAGACGCTTGCCTATGCGTCAATCATCTCGGACGGCACGCCAATCCGCTTGAGCGGCCAAGATTCGGAGCGCGGGACGTTCGCGCAACGTAACATCATGTTGAACGATGTCGAGACAGGCAAGAAGTTCTCGCCGCTCCATCAGTTGTCGACAGCGAACGCCTCGTTCTCGGTCCACAACAGCCCGCTCTCAGAAGGGTCGGTGCTCGGTTTCGAATACGGCTATAACGTGTTCGCGCAAGACACGCTCGTCTTGTGGGAAGCTCAGTATGGCGACTTCGCCAACTCGGCCCAAGTCATGTTCGACCAGTTCATCTCGGCCGGTCGCGCCAAATGGGGTCAAAAATCGGGCCTTGTCATGCTGTTGCCGCACGGCTATGAAGGTCAAGGACCAGAGCACTCGAGCGCCCGGATGGAACGTTACTTGACGCTCGCCGGAGAGAAAAACTGGACGGTCGCCAACTTGTCGACGGCCGCGCAGTACTTCCACATCTTGCGTCGTCAGGCGAAGATGCTCGGTACGGAACAAGTTCGTCCGATGATCATCATGACACCGAAGAGCCTGCTTCGTCATCCGCTTGCAGCCTCATCGGTCGAGGAATTGTCCGACAACAACTTCCGCCCGATCATCGAGCAAACCGGTCTCGGCGAGAATCCGGACAAAGTCGAACGTCTCGTCTTCTGTTCAGGGAAGATGGCGATCGACCTTCAAGAAGCAACGATGAAGTCAGAGGAGTCACTCGACTTCTTGCACATCATCCGCGTTGAAGAGATTTACCCGTTCCCGGTCCGTGAAATCCGTGACGTGATCAGCCGCTATCCGAACGCGAAAGAGATCGTTTGGGTCCAAGAAGAGCCAAAAAATATGGGAGCTTGGACATATATCGAACCGCGTCTCGAAGCGGTCACGTCGAACCGGTTGAACGTCCGTTACGTGGGACGCCGCCGCCGTTCGAGCCCGGCCGAAGGAAATCCGACGGCCCATAAACAAGAACAAGCACGCATCATCCGTGAAGCCATCTCACGTGACGCCGTCTCGGCTGCTGCCGGCACGAGCACATACCAAAAAGATCGTAAATAAGTTAAGGGGGAACTCATTGTGATCGAAATTAAAGTACCGGAATTAGCAGAGTCCATTACGGAAGGAACGGTCGCATCATGGCTCAAACAGCCAGGTGACCACGTTGAAAAAGGGGAAGCCATCGTCGAACTTGAGACGGACAAAGTCAATATCGAAGTGCCGGCGGATGAGTCGGGCACGCTCGACGAGCAATTGGCGGCTGAAGGGGACACGGTTCAAGTCGGACAAGTGATCGCCCGCCTCAGTTCAGGTTCAGGTGGTGGCACGGCCGTCGCGACGAAGACGAAAACGGAAACAGCCACAGAAGCTGCTCCGGCACCAGCCGAGACGAAAGTCGAGGAAGTCGGTGAAGCGAAAAAAGTCGAGCGCCGTGAAGAACACGTCGCGAGCCCAGGCAAAGGACCGATCGCGACACCGGCGGCCCGTAAATTGGCCCGTGAGAAAGGCATCGACTTGTCAGCGATTCAAACGAACGACCCGATCGGCCGCATCAACGTCCACGATGTGACGAACCACGAATCCAAACCAGCTCCGGCGCAAGCGCAACAGCAACAGGCGCCGAAAGCCCCGGCAGCGGCATCGCAAACGACAGCAAGCGGTAAAGACGAAGAACGCATCAAGATGACGCGCCGTCGTCAAACAATCGCCAATCGCCTCGTCGAAGTACAACAGACGGCAGCGATGCTGACGACGTTCAACGAAATCGATATGTCAGCTGTCATGGCGCTCCGCAAACGTCGCCAAGAAAAATTCATCAAAGACAACGACGTCAAACTCGGTTTCATGTCATTCTTCACGAAAGCGGCCGTCGCGGCACTCAAACGGATGCCTTACTTGAACGCTGAGATTCAAGGCAACGAAATCGTCTTGAAAAAATACTATGACATCGGCATCGCTGTGTCGGCTCCGGACGGCCTCGTCGTCCCGGTCGTCCGCGAAGCGGATCGCAAAAACTTCGGTGAGATCGAGAAAGACATCTTGCACCTCGCTGATAAAGCCCGCAACAACAAGCTTGGGTTAAGCGACCTCACAGGTGGCACGTTCACAATCACGAACGGTGGCGTCTTCGGCTCACTCTTGTCGACACCGATCTTGAACGGACCACAAGTCGCCATCCTCGGGATGCACTCGATCCAACTCCGCCCAATCGCCATCGACGCGGAAACGATGGAAAACCGTCCGATGATGTACGTGGCCCTCTCGTATGACCACCGTATCGTTGATGGTCGTGAGGCTGTGACGTTCCTCAAGCACATCAAAGACATGATTGAAGATCCAGAACAATTGTTGTTCGAAGCATAAGCCAAAAATCCATGTCGCCGATGCGACATGGATTTTTTATGTAAGCGATTCATCGAGCGTGATTTGATGTTTCCCGTTCGCTTTCGAGCGGTAGAGTGCCTGGTCCGCCCGCTCGATGGCAGCGTGCGGCACCGTCTCCGTCTGCCAAAGTGAAGCACCGATACTCACCCCGACGCTTGTCGTCCCACTTTCGATGGCGATCGGCTCGGATAGGGACGTGATGATCTCTTCCCCGATTTGAGTGATCAATCGATCGCTCTTTCCATTCCGTTCGAACATGAGGAAGAACTCGTCACCGCTCAAGCGGACCGGATAGGACCCTTCAAGTGTCACTTGTTTCAGTCGTTTGGCGACCTCAATCAAGACGTTATCCCCGGCGGCATGCCCGTATGTATCATTGATTGCTTTGAAGCCATCAAGATCGATATAGAAACAGACGTATTCGTTCTTCGTCGCCTGCGATTCGTTCAAATAGTGCCGAAGCGCCGTTCGATTGGCGAGACCGGTCAAGACATCGCGATGGGCGAGTGACTCGTAGCGGACCCTTTCCGTCTCGGATTCGGTGAGCGACGTGACGAGTGACTCGAGGGCGAAGGCGAGCGACTCGATCTCATGGATGCCCGACTGATGCGGGAACGTCTTCGCTTTGCCTTGCTCCATGAGCGTCGCGGTCTCCGTGATGCGTTGGAGCGGGCGAGTGATGAACGCGGCGAGCAACCAACCGAGGATGGCTGTCACGACCGAGGCGATGAGTCCGATCGACAAAATGTTGCGTTCGAGTGAGACGACCGGGGCGAACGCGACCTCTGTCGGCTGGCGGACGACGACGCTCCAACCGAGCCCGGCGTAATTCTCATAACCTTCACCTGTGGCGACACCGGTCAAATAGGATTTCCCGTCCGCCCACGTGTCGACGTGCCATCCGTCGTCCAGTTTCGTCGGGAGCGGTTTGCCGACGAGATGGTCCGGACCGAGCAGTACCGTGTTGTCGCGTCCACTGACGACGAACAAATCGGTGTACTCAGACTGGTGGTGAAGTGTCCGGTTGAAGTGGCGGAGCACTTCCTTGCCCCATTCCCAACTGAGGTGAGTCGCGAGCACACCTTGGAACGCACCGTCACGGAACAGCGGGACACTGATGTCGACGAACTGGAGGACTTCGCCATTTGGGTTCGGTAACAGTTCCGCGAGCAATACGGCCTCATGGACGTCCCCAATAAAGGGTTCATCCTGGGCTTCTAAAAAGACAGGACGCTCACTGATCGAAGCGCCTTCTAAAATCCCGCTTGTCGAAGCGACGACGTTTCCTGATGCGTCGGTCACGCCCATCCACGAGAAAGCGGGGATGTTCGTCTGGACTTGGTCGAGCAAGGGCCGGCTCGAGGCTGGGTCGTTCAAAGCTTCGAGTCCTTGGAGTAATTGGATCTCTTGATAGCGCGACCACATATAGAAGTCGAGCTTATCGACGAGCTGGTGCGATGTCATCGATAGCCGTTCCCCGATTTCCGCTTCGAGTGAAGCGGCGGAGCGTTGGCTGGTCATATACGTTAGCGTGATGGTGAGCAAAAAGACAAGTGTGGCGATGCTGAGCGCCAAGATTAGGCCGAGGCGCATCGAAAATGATTTCATGAACAAATTTCCTCCTACAGTGACAATCTCCACTCTGTTCATCGTCATCTTTTCCATGACATGAAGCAAAGTTGTGAAAAACAAGGTCGATTTCGTGGAAACAGATAACGCTTTCGTTATAATGAAAGACGAATCGATACAAATAGAGGTGAGACAGATGAAACAGAATAAACTTTTGGTCGTCGCGACGCTCCTTGCGGTTGCGCTCATTGCTGTCGTGGTCGTTCTCTTGAATCGGCCGGCCGAACAAGCCGAGACGGCTGCACCGGCTAAGGCAGAGCATGTATCAACCGAAGGCCAACCGACGCTCGGCGATGCGGACGCACCGGTCTCGGTCGTCGAGTTTGGGGATTATAAGTGCCCGTCTTGTAAACAATGGGGCGAGACGGTTTATCCGAAGTTGAAGGAAGATTATATCGACACAGGCAAAATCAGTTTCAGCTACATCAACGTCCTGTTCCATGGACAAGAGTCGATTTTGGCATCGCTCGCGTCAGAATCGGTGTATAAACAAGACCCGGACGCGTTCTGGGATTTCCATAAGGCGCTCTACGACGCGCAACCGGCGAGTCAGCAACACGACGAGGCCTGGGTCACGGTCGAGCGCTTGACAGAAATCGCGAGCGAGACGACATCGGTCGACGTAGCGAAGCTCGAGGACGATTTGAGTGAGAACTCGACGGTGCTCGACGAGGTGAGTCTCGATGACGGGCTCGTCAAAGAGCACGGGGTCCAGTTCACGCCATCAATCATGATTAACGGCGTCATGCTCGAAGACCCGTTCGACTATGAGACGATTGAGCGGTTGATTGAGCAAGGTACGCCATGAAGCAGTCGTTCCTGACCCGCTATGGCTTGTATCTCGCTTGGCTCGTCGCTCTCACGGCGACGCTCGGCAGTCTTTATTTCAGTGAGATTCGTGAGTTCGTGCCATGTGAGCTCTGTTGGATTCAACGCATCTTTATGTATCCACTCGTCATCTTGCTCGGGGTCGCCGTGTTCACGGACGACCGGGCGGTGAAGAAGTATGTATTGCCGCTGTCGATGATCGGCGGTCTAGTATCTCTTTACCATTACTTAGTTCAAAAAGTCCCTGGTTTCGCTGACATTAAGCCGTGCGTGCAAGGGGTACCGTGCAACGTGCAGTACATCAATTGGTTCGGGTTCGTGACGATCCCGTTCCTTGCCTTGACGGCATTTACTTTAATCACGCTCCTCGTTTGGCGCGTGAGACGCAACTGACAACGAAGGAGATGGAACGTGTGAAGAAATGGATGCTCATCGGATTGATCAGCCTCATGGCGGTGCTCGCTGCATGCGGCCAAGAGATTGAAGACCCGCTCAACTGGGAGATCGAGTCGTTCAATTATATGAATCAAAATGAAGAGATGGTCAGTCTCGATGATTTGAAAGGGAAGGTATGGATGGCCGACTTCGTGTTCACAAGCTGTGAGACGGTCTGCCCACCGATGACGTACAACATGACGAAACTCAATGAAACGCTCGTCGAGGAAGGCGTCGAGGACGTCCAGTTCGTGTCGTTTAGCGTCGACCCGACCGTCGACACGCCGGACAAGATTAAAGATTTCATGTCTGATTATGATTTGGCACAAGCCGACTGGCAGTTCTTGACGGGCTACTCGCAAGACGAA
Organism: Exiguobacterium sp. SL-9; assembly: GCF_004336985.1. Taxonomy (GTDB): domain Bacteria; phylum Bacillota; class Bacilli; order Exiguobacteriales; family Exiguobacteriaceae; genus Exiguobacterium. The sequence goes on along the minus strand of NZ_SJUO01000001.1, from coordinate 733,808 downwards.
ATTGAAGCGTTCGCGCAACAGAACTTCAAGGCGCTCGTTCGAAAGCCTGATGAAGGCACACAAGTCGACCATGCGACGTGGTTCTATCTCGTCGACCAGAACGGGAAAATCATGAAAGCGTATCAAGGATTCCAAGACGTGCCGATCGAGGACATCGTCAGCGATATCAAGATTTTACAGAAGTCTTAAGACGGCCACGTGCCGTCTTTTTCATATTCAAAAACAGGGGAATCGGTGCGAGTGGAGTATAATGAAAACGTAGAGGAGTGGATGAACTTGAAGAAGACGTTATTATTTTCACTGATGGGCATGGCTGCCGTGACGGGGACTGTGCTCACCCAATATAAACCGCTTGGTAAAAAGCCGAAAGCGCTCCGGTCGCCGAACCTCGTGAACGGCAAGTTCCGGAATCAGCTCGATACACCGATGCGGTTCTCATCGGACGATATGATTTCGATGTCGAAGGAATATTTGAACCCGGACTCGCTCCGGAAACCGAGCGTTGTGTTACCGGTCGTCCCGATCGACTTTAGCGAGAAACTCGGATCGAGCTTCACGCGTGTCTATTGGCTCGGCCATTCGGCGTTGCTCGTCCAAATGGACGGCAAAACGATGCTCGTCGACCCGATGTTCGGGCGAAGCCCGTCACCGCTCCCGTTCGCGAAGAACGAGCGGTTCAGTGAAGACTTGCCATTCGAGCTCAACGACTTACCGGACATTGATGTCGTGCTACTCACGCACGATCATTACGACCATTTGGACTATGCGACGATTCAAGCGATTAAAGACAAAGTTGCCGTCTTCATCGTCCCGCTCGGTGTCGGTAGCCATTTGAAACGATGGGGCGTCGGGGCGGAACGAATCGTCGAACGCGATTGGGGTGAGACGTACAACTTCGGTCCATGGACGTTCGTCTGCACGCCGGCCCGGCACTTCTCGGGCCGATCGCTCACGGACCGCAACGCGACGCTCTGGGCGTCTTGGGTCGTCCTCGGTGAGACGGACCGTCTGTTCTTCAGTGGGGACGGTGGATACGGACCGCACTTTAAAGAAATCGGGGACGAATACGGACCATTCGACTTCGCGGCGCTCGAGTGCGGGCAATACGACGAGCGTTGGCCGGACGTGCATATGCAACCGACTGAGACGGCACAGGCGTTCCGTGACGTGCGGGCCGACAAGATGCTCCCGATTCATTGGGGCGCGTTCACGTTATCGTTCCATGCCTGGTTCGACCCAGCTGAGCAGATGGTGGGGCTGTTGCCACGCGAGGACGTGCTCACGCCGCGAATCGGTGAACGGATCACGCTCGACGGACGCAACGACACGCGTGCGTGGTGGCGTGACATCGAAGACATGAACAAGCGCTGACCGAGTCCGGTCAGCGCTTGTTTTACGACGAGATTCGTTCGGTCTCGTCCGTTTCAATATGCAATTTGTGTTTTCGCGTATAGATGAGGAATGAAGCGGTCATCGCGATTGAGCTGACGCCGAACAAGACGACCATGAGCTGTAAGCCGATCAAGTCGAGGAAGAAGCCGGTGACGAGCAACACGACTTGGAAGACGATGCGGTCGAGCATGTTCCGGAACGAGAAGAAGCGACCGTGATAGTCTTTCGGCATCCGTGTCTGGAAAATCGTCACCGCCGTCGGGAAGAAGCAGCCGACCGAGAAGCCGAACAAGACGAACGCCGCGATCGAGACGGCCGGGATGTCCGCGAAGTAGAGCATGAGCTGGGCGACCCCAATCAAAAACGAGAACGTGAACAAGATCGAGAACACGGAGAACTTCTCACCGATCCGTTTGATGAGGAACGCACCGACCATGAAGGCAATTCCTTCGGCCGTATAAATCCATCCTTTGATCGCCGTCGAGTCCTGTAGCTCGCTAATGTTGATGACGAGCAAGTTGAACCCGCCGATAAAGAGGAGTGGGATGAGCGTCATGACGAGCGTCATAAAGATGACCGGAATCGATTTGATGATCGGGAAGACGTCCTTGAACCCGCCGGACGACTTCGCGTCCACTTTCTTCGCAGAGGGGACGGTCGTCTCGTCGATTTTCAAGAACCACGTCGCGACGGCGAGGAGCAGATAGGCGACGAGGGAGAGTGCATAGACGTCACGGAGCGAGATAAGCGTGAGTAAGATGCCGGCGATGGCCGTCCCGATGACCCGGGACAGTGTCGACACGTTCATATGCACCCCGTTCAAGGCGAGTAACTCTCGTTCTTTGACGATGAGCGGGATGGCCGCTTGGAGCGCCGGGAAATAGAACGCGGCCGACCCTTGCAAAAAGACGAGGAAGACGACCATCCACAGCACGCTTCCTGTCTCGATGGCGACGAACATGAACAGGACGCTTAGCGCCCGGACGACGCTCGAGATGAGCATGATTTTCTTTTTCGAGCCTTGATCGGTGAGGCGTCCCGCGAGCGGCCCGATGGCGACCCCGGCGAGCAACCCGCCAGCGAGGATGAGCGCCTTGACGAAGTCAGACGGCACTTTCTCCTGCATGAACTCCAAGTTGCCGATGATGCCAAGCCAAAGCCCGAGACCGGCCACGAACTCCCCGGTCAAGATGATCCAGACGTTGCGATTTTTCCACATATGGTTAAGTCCTCGATTCTTATTAGGTAATAATAATTATCCTTCAGAACGATTTAGAAAGCTACAAAAAGGAGCCAAGATTTCGAACTGACTGTATGAGCATTTCATTTCGTAATACAATGTGTATAAAGGAGGCTAATCGTGTGGGAATGATATCTGTACGACTCAATGAGGAGGATGAACGCCTCATTAGAGCGTATGCGAGGTCTAACAACCTGTCCCTCTCGACTCTCGTTCGCGATGCTGTCTTGAAACGAATCGAGGATGAGCACGACTTAAAACTTTATAATGAAGCGATAAGCGTGCACCAGAAGCATTCCGAGGCAGTTTCATTTGAAACCATGGTCAAGGACTTAGACAAGTAAATTGAATCTAAAAAGCATTCGTCCATATATGGGCGAATGCTTTGCTTTTATTCGTGTAACGTCAGATATCGCAGTTGTCGTCCGTGTACGTCGCACCGCCTGAGAGCACTTGAAGCGTCGGTGCCGATTCGGCCCACGTCTTCTCAAGCACTTGTGTGAACGCCTCGGTCGGTTGCGCGCCAGAGACGCCATATTTTCCGTCAAAGACGAAGAACGGGACGCCGGTGATGCCGAGGTCGCTCGCACGCTTCTCTTCAGCGCGAACGTCTTCTGTGTACACGTCTGAAGCGAGCACGTCTTTCACGGCGTCAGCATCGAGTCCGACACTTGTTGCAATCTCGACGAGGACGTCGTGGTCGCCGATATGTTTCGCGTCGACGAAGTACGCCTTAAGGAGCGCTTCCGACAAGGCTTTCTCTTTGCCGACCGTCTTCGCATAGTGCGTCAATCGGTGCGAGTCGAGTGTGCCCGTGACGACCATGTTGTCGAAATCGTACTCGAGTCCGACGGTGCGGGCCTGGGCAGCGACTTGTGCCGTCGTGCCTTTCGCCTGCTCGAGCGGCATGCTGTATTTCTTCGCGAGCGCTTCGTAAATCGAACGCGAGTCCGTCGTCGGGGCGTTCGGATCGAGCTCGAAGCTCTTGAACTCCACCTCGACGTTATCCGCATGCGGGAACTGTTCGAGTGCTTCTTCTAGACGACGCTTGCCAATATAACAGAACGGGCAGACGTAGTCTGACCAAACTTCAATTTTCATCATAAATCCCTCCTACAGTCAGTGTAGGATGTCTTTAATTCGAAGTAAATGAATGTGCTCAACAAAAAAAGCCCTCATGAGGAGGACTTAGAAGACATACCAGAACACGCAGACGAAGTGGGCGAAGCTGCCGAACAAAATGAATAAGTGGAACACCTCGTGGAAGCCCCAACCGCGCCAGTTGACGAACTTCGGCTTGAAACCGTAGATGAGTCCGCCAATCGTGTACATGACGCCACCGAGGATGAGCCAGAAGATGCCGGCGTTGCCAATCACGTCATGAAGCGGTCCGATGAAGAAGACCGATAACCAACCCATGCCGATATAGAGCGCCGTGGACAAGAAGCGCGGGGCGTGGAACCAGACGAGTTTGAAGATAATCCCGAACAAGGCGAGTGCGTGGACGGTGCCGAACAATACCCAACGCGTCGGTCCTTCTAGTGCGAGCAACGTGAGCGGGGCATACGTCCCGGCGATCAAGGCGTAAATCATCGCATGATCGATTCTTCGGAAGAAGGCGATGACGTTCGGTGAGGCGATGATGCTGTGGTACAGGCCGGACGACAAGTAAAGGAAGACGAGGCTAATGCCGAACAAAATCGCAGCCATGATGGCGAGCGGTTCGCCGAGCATTGACGCTTTCACCGTCATCGCAATCAACGCGATGAACGCGAGCACGGCCCCGGCCAAATGGGTCAGTGCGTTAATCGGTTCCCGAAAAATCGAATTCATATAAAACACTCCTTATTACGTCATGTAGTATCCATAACTACATGGTAAACTGTATAGGGGGAAACAACAAGGTTTTTGTTTCGACAAATCCGGTTTGTCCGTATACTGAAGGGGAGGTGATTCAATGAAACCGCACGAGATTGTAGAGACGGAAGGGACGCTCCCGAAGCAGGTGCTCCCGACAATCGACTTATATATGGACCAAGTCATCCAGCTGTTCGAGCAACATTACGGCAAGATGAAGCGGACTGACGACGAGACGATTTTGACGAAGACGATGATCAACAACTATGCCAAAGGCAAGCTGTTCCATCCTGTCAAAAATAAGAAGTATACGAACGAGCACTTGATGCTGCTCAGCCTGATTTATGAGATGAAAGGATTACTCTCGATCAATGACATCAAAGAAACGCTCCGGCCGCTAAACGAGTCGGATGAAGGGTTCTCGCTCGAAGACTTCTATGACGCGTATCAGGTCCAGAAGGAGCAGAACATGCAGGCGTTCGAGGCGCAAGCCGAGACGCTCCTCGCCAACGTTCGCACGAACGAGACGAACGGCAGCCAACAGTCGCTCGCCATCGCCTCGGCCGTCCATATGAGCCACTTGTTTCAACGGCTCGCCGAACAGTTGATTGATGAAGGTAAATGAAAATGTCCCCTAGAATCCGATTGGAGTCTAGGGGACATTTCATTTCAGACGTTCGCGTTCGAAGCGTTCACCTTTATTGTACAGTTTGATAACGAGAAGTGGTGCTACGTAACTGATGGTCACAAGAACGAGTAGCGTCCAGAAGAGATTATAATCCAACATGAGGCGTTCATACGCAAACGACAACAACAAGATGACAGCGATATGAATTACCGGGTGGAGGTGCCGGAGCAAGGCGTTGAGCACACTGCTGATGAATACAGTCAAAATCACGAGCATGAACAAGCCGAACGCAATCAACAGCCACATGTAGTCCATACGTCATCACCTAATTAGTTGTTGATGTACTTCTCGAACACGTCACCGAAGTCTTTCCGGTTCCACTCGTGATAGTGGCCTTTGAGCCAGTCGAAGCTCTGCTCGTTCAATTCCTTGAACGTCGAGGCGACGTTCATATCACCTTGGCGCAGCCCGCTCAAAATCGATACCGAATGCGTGAGTGAGGCGTTGGCGTACTCCATCATCTTTCGGCCTTCACGTTGTTTCTCGGCGATGGCGAGGAGCGATTTGTACAAGTCTTTCACATGCTCGATTTGTTTCTTGTTCACGTCAATCGAATACGGCTTGTCGCCAATCGTGAATTTGATCTCGACGTCCATATCGACCGTGCCAGCCGTCTCGAACATGACGTTATTTAATGGGAAGTGGGCATACGGATACCGGTACAAGACGCGTTTAGAACTCATCGCGCTCGTCCCGTCGAGGTGAATCATCGCCAAGTTCGTGAAGCAGTACTCGTCCGATTTCGATTTGATCAAAAAATAAATCTTCTCGTTGTCCTCATGCAGGACGTAATCATCCGAATCCGCTTTATCAAAATCTTTCGGATCGATGACTTCACCGATATCGCTGAAGCCCGTCAAATCAGAAGCTAGTTTTTTGAACATGTACAATCTCTCCTCAGTAGTGGATTTTGTGCATCTCGTTCGGGTCAGACCCGGTCCGCTCGTTTCGGTTGAGTCCGTCGATCGCGTGCATCTCTTCTTTCGTCAACGTGAAGTCGAACACCTCTATATTCTCACGAATTCGACTCGGCGTGACCGATTTCGGGATGACGGCGACACCGTTCTGCAAGTGCCAACGCAAGATGACTTGAGCTGGCGACTTCCCGTGCTTGGCCCCGATCTCAGTGATGACCGGATCCTCAAGAGCCTCGCGTCCTTTCATGAGCGGACTCCACGCCTGGATTTGAATATCGTAGCGCTGGCAGAATGTGATCAACTCTTTTTGGGACAAGTATGGGTGGATCTCGACTTGGTTCACCGCCGGGACGATCGAGCACGACTGGATGATCTGCTCAAGGTGGCTAATCTCGAAGTTTGAGACGCCGATGGCCCGGACCTTGCCTTCCTCATACAACTGCTCGAGCGCTTTATACGTCTCGACGAACTTGCCGAAGCGCGGCATCGGCCAGTGAATCAAGAACAGGTCGACATACTCGAGACCGAGCCGATCGAGGCTGTCTTGGAACGCTTGGAGCGCCTCGTCATAGCCGTGGAACTCGTTCCATAGCTTCGTCGTTACGAAGATGTCTTCCCGCGGCACGTTTGACTCGCGAATCGCTTGCCCGACACTTTCCTCGTTTTGATAGACAGCAGCCGTATCGATCAACCGGTAGCCGGCGTCAAGCGCCGCTTTGACCGTGTCGACCGTCACCGCACCGTCCTCCACTTTGTACACGCCGAGCCCGAGCATCGGCAGTTTCACATCATTGTTGAGTGTTGTCCATTCCATAAATTGATTCCCTCCCTCTCACCTCTTACGTTACAGAAAATCGTCCGGAAGTGAAAGCGAAAGCTACAGTCGAATGCTTTCGCCGTGGGCTTTGATCACGATTTGGTCACGTTCGAGCTTGGCCGCGGCAACGAGTCGCTCATACGGCTCTTCGACCGGTTCGTACGATAAGACGAACGTGTCCCAATGCATCGGGAAGAAACGCTTCGCGCCGCTCTGCTTGAACATCGTCCACGCCTGTTCCGGCGTGCAGTGCGCTTCCTCGAACGACTCCGGTTGATAGGCGCCGATCGGGAAGAAGGCGAGGTCGATCGGTTCTTTGTTCGCGAGCCCGTTGAACGAATCGGTATACGCCGTATCCCCGGCGAACAACATGCGGACCCCTTTATATTTCAAGACGTAACCGTTGTAGCCCATATGTTTGTCCCATGGGAAGCGATTGCCCCAGTGGGCGACGGGGATGGCTTGGACGTGGAGCCCGTTCGCGAGCGTCAATTTATCGTGCGGATGCATCTCGAGTGTCTGCAGGCTCGGATACTTGCGTAATAGCTTGCTCGTGCCGGGGGCCGAGATGACGACCGTGTCGCGAGTGATGAGCCGTTTCAAGCTCTTATGGTCGAAATGGTCCATATGGGCGTGACTGAGCAAGATGACGTCGACGTGTCCAATCTCCTCGATCGAGAGGGCGGGGGCGGTGTGGCGTTTCATCCCGAACGTGACGGGCCCGACATGGACCCCGATCCGGTTCGAGAACACCGGGTCGGTCAAAATCTTTAACCCGTACCAATGGATGAGCACGGTCGAATGGCCGACCCAGATGGCACCGACCATCGTCTCATCGAACGAGGCGAGGTCCGGTTTGACCGTCGGGACTTTGAAGGCGGGGCGAGGCAGTCTTCGTTTGAATCGTGTGTATAGGAACGTACCGACGCTCGCTAGGACAGCGCTCGGGACGAGTAGGTTTCGTAATCGCATAGTAGTCACCTCATCATCTAAGATACTTTCATCATAACGCTCACGGGAGGAGGTTACATCCGCCGGAAGGTGTAGAAAAAATGGGAGATTGTGGGGCATCACTTGCGAATCCGCTTACAATTTGGTACGGTGGCAGTAACTTAGGAAAGGAAGGTACACGGTGCCATGAAAAAGTCACACGCACTCAACTGATGAAACGAATCATCACTGTTCGCACGAACAGTCACGGGTGAAGTGTGTCCAATTTCAGGCTAAGGGGTAACCCTTCTTTCTGCTTGACCGGAACTCTTCACACCATCGCTTTTGGGCGGATGGTGTTTTTTGTTTCATCGCGTATCGGAACAATCAGCGAGGTGAAACAATATGTTATCAATCCAACAAGTCCGGTTCGATCACGACCGGCAACCATTATTGAATGACGTCTCATTCGAGGTGGCGGCGGGGGAACGGGCTGTCTTGTTCGGCCAAAACGGGTCCGGCAAGACGACGTTGTTCAAACTGCTCGAAGGCGTTCTGACCCCGCAGGCAGGCATCATCGACGTCTTCGGTACGGTCGGTGTCGTCGAACAGACGGTGTTTGACGGAGAAGAGACTGTTCTTGACTACGTCATGCAAGGCGACCCACAGCGCTATCCGCTCTACATGGACGTCACATCGGGTGACACGGCGCGGGTGCTCGAGGCGTATGATAAGGCGCTCGTATCCGACGCCTTCGGACTCGAACTTGAAGCGAAACAAGCACTCAAACGGCTCGGCCTTGACGCACACGATTTGACACGACTCCGAGAGTTGAGCGGCGGTGAACAGACGCGGGCCCAACTTGCCCGGCTGACGATGCGACCAGTCGACATCGTCCTGCTCGACGAACCGACGAACCATCTCGACGTCGACTCCATTAAGTGGCTGACGCGCTGGGTGAATGAGTATCCGGGGACGGTGCTCGCCATTTCCCACGACCGCCAGTTCATCGACGATGTCGCGACGGTCATCCTTGAACTAGATGAAGGGAAAGTCGTCCGTTATCCGGGTAATTATACGGCCTATAAACACCAGAAGGCCGAGGAACGAGTGCGCGACGAGCGGGCCCATGCCCGCTATGTGGCTCGGAAGTCGGAACTGCTCGACATGATCGCCCAATATAAAGGCTGGCATTTGAAAGCGAAAGCGACGGCGAGCGTACGGAGTCCCGGCGCCCAAAAAGGAGCGGCAAACCTCGCCATCAAGATGAAGGCCAGGGAACGTAAACTTGAACAGCTCGAAGGGGCGCGACCGGATCGGCCGAAAGACAAGGAATCCATATCGGTCCGCTTTCAAGCCGACCCGCTCGAGGCGAAAACATGGATCTCGGTCGACGACGTCTCGTTCGGTTACGAGGACCTTCTTTTGGAGCGACTCTCGTTCACGGTGAACCGGAGTGACCGTATCTCCATCGTCGGACCGAACGGGAGCGGGAAGACGACGCTCTTGAAACTATTGATCGGTGAGCTCGTCCCGACATCAGGGAAGATTCAGCGTCACCCAAAACTGAAAATCGGCTATTTCTCGCAAACGCTCGCCCGATTGCCAAAAGACGGGACATTGCTCGACGCACTCCTCGCGGGCAGTGAGATTACGGAGACGGAGGCACGGACACTTTTGGCGCACTTCTTGTTCCGTCGTGACGAGGTATATAAGCCGATCCATGACGCGAGCATGGGGGAAAAATGCCGCATCGCCTTCCTCATCCTCTACTTTTCGGATGCGGATCTGCTCGCGCTCGATGAGCCGACGAACTATTTGGACGTGGCCACACGCGAGCAAATCGAAGCCGCACTCGATGTGTACCGGGGCGGGTTGATTCTCATCTCGCATGACCGGACGTTCCACCGCTTGACGAATCGGACGATCGAGCTCGGGGAGACGGTACGTGTCTTTGAAGCGGGAGAGGGTATGCCGCCGGTCGACGTCGATGCGACGCTCCGGACGCTCGAGACGCTGACGAGCGAGCCGCAAATTTTCTTCGACGAGGCAGGAAACGGGATCCCCCTTGCCGAATCCGAGAAGGGACGAAACAAATAGGGGTGGAAGATCATGAAAGAAGAAATACGGGTATCACGGGCGGCATCACGAAAACGGAAACGGTTTTGGCAATCGGTGACGGTGGTGTTATTGATCGCCTCGCTCGTCGGCGTCATCGCTTTCGCGGCGCTCATGGACTCGAAGAAGTCGGCGCTGCCGGAGACGGACGACATCGCGACCGAATCGGTCAACAGTGACACGGAATCGACGGATGAGACCGAGGATGAAGCAGAGGCTGACGAGAAAGATGGGACGTACGTCTATATCATGGCACCATACACAAAAGTGTTCGCCGATGACCGCGTGACGGTCATCTATGAGGCTGACCTCGGCGACCGTTTCGAGCAACTCGAGGCCGTCAGCGGTTTCGTTAAACTCCAACTGAACGAGCAGACGACCGGCTGGGTGACGGAAGAACAAGTGACGGGTGAAGCGACGAGCGTCTCGGATGAGGACCTGGCGGAGGCGTGGAAAGCGGTCGTCCCGTCGGCCGATCCTACGACGCTTGAATGGCTCGGCCAAGACATCGCGAGCGTTCGCGCCACGCTCGGTGCCCCGAAAGCGGTCCAGCGCGACCAAGTGAACGAATATCATTTCTATGACGGTTTCTTCCTGATGGTGCGTGACCAGCAGGTGAAGGCGATCGACTGGGACCGCCAAGTGGTCGCGACGCCGGATATGACGGCGACGAGCGGTCAAAACGCCGGCAGTTGGTATGAAGGGGAGACACGTCAATTGAAATTGTTCCCTTATGACGGGGTCATGCGGGTCCGGGTTGAACAAAAATGAGGTGAATCGTCGAGAGGGTGTTCCTTTCGGCGATTGTTTTAGTTCTTCATTCAAACGAACGTTTGAATGTTAGAGGGGAAAGGTATAGAATGAAAGGGAGAGGAGGGGATGGTATGGGTGCACATCACGACCACCACGGACATGACCATCATCATCATTCGACGAATCAACGGGCATTATTCTGGTCCTTTTTGCTGATTGCGACGTTCATGGTCGTCGAGGTCATCGGCGGATTGTGGACGAACAGTTTGGCATTGTTATCGGACGCGGGCCATATGCTCAGTGACGCGGCCGCGCTCGGACTCAGTTTCCTCGCCGTCCGGTTCGGGTCACGGCAGGCGACACCGGAGCGGACGTTCGGCTATCGGCGGTTCGAGATTTTGGCGGCGTTCGTCAACGGGTTGACGCTACTCGCCATTTCCATTTACATCATCATCGAAGCATATCAGCGGTTATTCGCACCTCCTGAGATTTTAAGCGGCGGTATGCTAACGGTCGCCGTCATCGGGCTGCTCGTCAACGTGCTCGCGGCTTGGCTGCTCATGCGGGGAGAACGCGACAACTTGAACGTTCGCAGTGCGTTGTTGCACGTGTTCGGTGATTTACTCGGCTCGGTCGGTGCCATCACGGCGGCCGTGTTGATCATGGCGTTCGGCTGGACGCTCGCCGATCCGATCGCAAGCCTGTTCGTCGCCGTTTTGATTTTGTTGAGCGGTTATCGCGTGACGCGAGAGGCGATTCACATCTTGATGGAAGGGACGCCTGACCAAATCGACGTCGTGGCGATGCAGCGAGAACTCGGTGGTGTTGACGGCGTCAAGGAAGTCCACGACCTACACGTCTGGTCAATCTCGTCAAATGAACTCGCCGTCACGTGTCACGTCTTGATTGAAGCGGACACGGACGACCAACGCGTCTTGCGTGAGGTGACGAAACGGATTCGTCAGTTCGCCACGTTCAATCGCTCGACCGTTCAAATTGAGCGGGAAGCGCAGTGTTGTGAGGAACGAACGATCTGGTAAACAAACAAGCGGTCCCTGACAGTTGTCGGGGACCGCTTGTTGTTATGGCTTCAAGACGACTTTGACACAGTCGTCCAAATGATCGTTAAAGATTTTGTACGCGTCGGCCGCTTGTTCGAGCGGCAAGCGGTGCGTGATGATGTCGGTCGGATCGAACTTTTTGTCTACGATCATTTGGAACAGTTCGGGCATATAGTGAATGACCGGGGCTTGTCCGGTCTTCAAAGTGACGTTACGTGTGAAGAAGTCACCCATCGGGAACTGGTTATAGTTCATCGGATAGACGCCGGTCAATTGCACGGTCCCGAACTTGCGGACGGCTTCCTTGGCGACTTTGATGGCGCTGAGCGTGCCGCCTTGGACCATGAGTTTCTGCTCGACTTTCTCGATCGGTGATTTCTTCCCGTCAATCCCGACACAGTCGACGACGATATCGGCCCCGCCACCTGTAATCTCGCGGATGTATTTGCCGGTCTCGACCGGGTCTTTCAACAGGACGGTCTCGACGTTGTTCGACAGCTTGGCCCGATTCAAACGATAAATCTCTGGATCGACGGCGATGACACGTTTCGCACCGCGCACCCAGGCGAGCTTTTGCGTCATCAGACCGACCGGCCCCGATCCGAGAACGACGACGGTGTCGCCGGCCTTCATACCCGCGTTGTCGAGACTCCACCACGCGGTCGGGATGACGTCCGATAAGAACAGGAGCGCCTCATCATCGAGCTCACACGACTCGGGGATGACGAGCGGCATGAAGTTTCCATATGGCACTTTTAAATATTCGGCTTGGCCCCCAGGATGGTTCCCGAACTGCTCGGTGTAACCGAATAAGCCACCTGCGTCTGTATGCGGGGCATGGTTCGAGTTGTCGCACTGGCTCTCCATGTCGTTCTCACAATAGAAGCAATGACCGCACGAGACGTTGAACGGCAAGACGACCCGGTCGCCTTTTTTCACTTTCGTCACGTCGGACCCCACTTCTTCGACGATGCCCATCGGCTCGTGGCCGATGATGAATCCATGTCGGGCCGGCATGTTGCCTTGATAGATGTGCAAATCCGAGCCGCAAATGGCCGTCGACGTGATTTTGACGATAATCTCTTCCCGGTTCTCGATCTCCGGATCTTTTACATCCTTGACCTCGATGTTCTTCGTTCCTTGATAGGTGACAGCACGCATATGTCCACTTCCTCCTTTTTTCAAAAACAGGTAAGTCACAACATGAGTACTGTACCCGCACGCCGTGCATGCGAATCCGATTTTTGGGGAAAATAGGAAAAGGGGCTCACTGAGGAGCCCCGGTCCCAGCGACGTCGATGACGACGATCTCCGGTGGATTGAACACACGCGGTACGCTGACGCTGTAGTTGAAGCCGCGCCCGATGACGTGGGTGAACGTCTCATGTTCATACAGCCCGCCGGCGTACTTCGGGAAGAAACCCTGATCCGGCGCGTACAGTCCGTTCAATAGATAAGGGATTCGGACTTGCCCGCCGTGGGCGTGGCCCGAGAGGACGAGGTCGAACGGTAAGGCGGCATATGTGTCGACCTGTTCGGCCCGATGTGACAAGAGCAGGCTGAACGCCGATTCGGTGTCGACATCACCGAGCGAGGTCATGGCCGTCTCTTCCCAGCTCGCATGAATATTTTCGGTGTATGTCCGGAGTGGGTCTTCGAGCCCGCCGACGAGGACGTCGACGCCGTTGACGTTCACTGAGGCCATCTCGTTCTCGAGCACGGTCACGCCATAGGAGCGAAACACGTCTTTGACGTCGTGGCGCACGAAATCGTCCGAGCCGTCAATCTCGTGGTTCCCGGTCACGAAATACATCGGCGCAATCCCTTGCAGTCCCTCGATCAATTCGAACGAGGCGTCGGGTGAGCGGAAGCGGTCGAGGATATCGCCGGGCAGGGCAATCAAATCCGGTTCTTGTTCCCGTACTTTGTCGATCAAGACGCGCTGGTCGTCCCCATACGAGTACCCGTGTAAGTCCGACAACAGGACGACCCGGAACGATTGACCCGTCTCGAGCTTGTCGGACTCGACCGCATAATTGCGGACGGTCAGACCGTTATAGAAAGCGGCGAGGAGAAACGCCACCCCGAGGCCGAACGTCACATATTTACGTTTTCCTTTGAACATCGTCCGCCTCCTCTCATTGCTGTCGTTCGTTTCTTCAGTTTACTCTGTTGATGCTCCGGACGCAAAAAAAAGCCCGCTCGGAAGCGGGCCATCGAATTATGCTGCTTTTGCTGTCAACTTGACGTCGACGTTGCCGCGTGTCGCTTTCGAGTACGGGCAAACTTGGTGTGCCGCTTCGACGAGGCGATCCGCTGTCGCTTGATCGACACCTTTGATCTCGACTTCGAGTTCGACCGAGATGAAGAAACCTTCATCGTTTTGGTTGAGCGTGACGTGACCGGTTACGCTCGTGCCGTCTGTCTTGACGCGTTCTTTGCCGATGACGAGGTTCAAGGCGCTACCGAAACATGCCGCGTAACCTGCTGCGAAGAGTTGCTCCGGGTTCGTCGCTTCGTCAGCGTTTTTAGAACCAGGCATAGAGACGTTCAAGTCGATCACGCCGTCCGTAGATGTGACGCGACCTTCGCGGCCACCGATTGCAGTTGCAGAAGCTGTGAATAATGATTTCATGATTCAATTCCTCCATTTCGTTTTTAGGCAATTAAGTTGTGCACAATTCAATTATAGGGCAGTCAAACAGATAAGCAAATGATATGCTTGTCCTAAGACTATAGCCGGAGGAAATGACATGAAAAGTTCGTTAACATTAGAGCATCAAATCTGTTTTCAGCTCTATACCGCTTCAAAAGAGCTTACACGATTATATCGCCCAATCTTAGCACCGTTAAACCTGACATACAGCCAATACTTGGTCATGCTCGTCTTGTGGGAAGAAGACGGGATCGACATGAAGCAACTCGGCGACCGACTAACGCTTGATTCGGGCACGCTGTCACCGCTCGTCAAGCGATTGATGCAACTCGATTACGTGGAGAAGGTCCGAGCGACCGATGACGAGCGTCGCGTCCTCTTATCGCTCACACCGTCCGGTAGCGCACTGCGTGAGCAGGCCGAGGACGTACCGGTCAAAGTGAGTGGTATGCTGAATATAGACGAAGCGACGTATATCGCTTATATGGAGATGCTCATCGATATAAAGGCGCGACTGCGTGACTTCGGTGAGCGACAGGAGTAGGTTTCTCGAAAGGAGACGCGATGTTTCGTAAACTAGTGATTCTATTGCTCGCGATCGGCATGTACGCGGCCTGGAAATTTGAAGTGCCGAACGTGTCGGCGCCGACGAGCATTCAAGTGAAGTCGACAGAAGTGGCAGAAGAACAGCAGGAACGTTCGACCGACGCGCCACGCTTCACGAGCCAATATGCCGGGCATGACTGGTACTTGCTCGAGAAGAACGGGGACCGTAGCCTCGAGTTGATCGATGAAGATGGTTCAAAGCAAGGCTACTATCAGTTCGAGACGGGAAGCGTCTATGAAGGACTCGTCGTCGGTGAGACGACACGGCAACAAGTCGAGCAGATCGGTTTCGACGAGGTCAAGTCGTACAATAAGGGACTCAAACGCTATTTGATCCCGGATGACCCGTCCTTCAACGTCTATGCGATTGACGACGATTACGTGACGTTCTTCTTCGATCAGCACGATGAGGACAAGCTCAAGGCCGTGCTCACCGTCGACCGTGACGTCGAGGAGTCGAGTGATGGCTACTACGGCGACGTGTCGGAAGACAACCTCGTCGCGAACGAGCAGTTGATGCGGATGCTCATGAACTGGGACCGTCAGAAGTTCGGTTTGTCGGCGCTCGCCGACTATGAACCACTGCTCCCGGTCGTGCGCGCCCATAGCGAGAATATGGCACGAAACAACTTCTTCAGCCATACCGATCCCGAGGGCCGTGACCCGTTCGAGCGGATGGACGAGGCCGGAATCGCTTACTCGCTCGCCGGGGAAAACTTGGCGATGGGGCAGATGAGCGTCTTCCACGCCCACTGGGGACTCATGAATTCGCTCGGTCATCGGGAGAATATTTTGAAAGACGGGTTCACACATGTGTCGGTCGGCCTCGTTTACAACGAAGAGTCGAGTCCGTTCTACACGATCAACTTCATCACGCCACGTTAAAAAAGGATGGCCCGCCGGATTTTGGCGGACCATCCTTTTCCCTTATAACAGGCGTTTGACCGCCGTCTCGATCTCATCCGGTGTCGTCTGTGGCGAGAACCGTTCGATGACGTTACCGTTCCGGTCGACGAGGAACTTCGTGAAGTTCCATTTGATCGTCTTCGAACCGAGGAGACCCGGTGCTTCTTTTGATAAGTATTGGAAGAGCGGGTGGGCGTCTTTCCCGTTCACGTCGACTTTGGCGAACATCGGGAACGTCACGCCATAGTTCAATTGACAGAACTCGCTGATTTCCTCGTTCGAGCCCGGATCCTGATTGCCGAACTGGTTACACGGGAAGCCGAGGATATGGAAGCCTTGCCCCTGGTAACGTTCATATAATTTTTCGAGCCCGTCGAGCTGTGGTGTGAAGCCGCACTTGCTCGCCGTGTTGACGATCAATAGGACGTCCCCTTCATATTTTGATAGCGGTTGGAGCTTGCCGCTCATGTCGGCCGCTTCATATTGATAGATCATGCTGATTCCCCCTTTTTGTATGTATTATACCAAGCAAGCTTTGCAGACACGACTTTGAACCAGTCGTCCGCAATCAAATTGTCACGAAACGATGAAGTCGTTGTTACAATGAAATATGTTGGACGGCGTATAATGAGACTCGTTGTAGAAAGGAAAGGTGTTATGTACATACTGAAAAATGAATTTATATGGATCGGTTTGATCCTGATTGGCTTATTCTTCTCAAGTGCGACCCCATACTCGGACCAGAGTATCGTCTCACCGCTCGAACGGTTTGACTGGACGTGGGCCGAACCGGTGCTGTCGACCGTAGACTTCGAGTACGCCGGGGGAGCGGTGTCGCTCGATGCGAAAGGGAGCGTCGGATTGATTGAATTCTTGATCCGGAAAGCGGCGCACTTCACCGTCTTCTTCGTCCTCGGGGCACTTCTCGTCAAAGCGGTGTCACGGACGCGACTTCATGTCGGACTGACCTTATTGTTTGCATGGGCGCTCGCGAATACGGTCGCCATCTTCGATGAGTTCCATCAAAGTCTGACACCTGAGCGGACACCGCTCATCCAGGACATCCTGCTCGATAGTTTTGGGGCGGCTTGTGGCGTCCTTCTCATCGGCGGTTATTATATGTGGAAACACGGTCGGACGAAACGATCACGGTCGGGCTACGTCTCCCCGAGATGGTAAACAAATGATAGAGGTAGTTATGTGAAAAGCACTTTCGAGAAGTGCTTTTCTTTTTATTTATTACGTATTTGTGACTGAGGTAAATGGAAAATCCCTTTATACCCCCGTTTTTAAACGTATAAAACCTAAATCAGGTCAATGTAACGCGAATGAAATATAAGTGTAAAATAACTTTAGGTTTAGATTGCTATAATGAGTCACAGAGCGATATCGAAATTCGCCTTCTAACTTTAGAAATTATTCGATCTATATGATATAGAAATTCAAAGAACTCAGCGGAGGGAAGCACATTGGTTAACTTGAAGAAACTTGCAGCAACCGTCACTTTAGGAGCTCTTCTCATTAGCGGCACGACACCTGGCTATGCAGCGTCATTGACAGACAAACAGAAAAAGGTGCAGCAGCAACAACAAAAGAATAGCAGTGAACAGAGCAAAGCGAACGCTTCGATCAAAAACCGTGATCAAGCGATTAGCAAAGAACAGCAAGAAATCAACAAGTTAGATGCTGAACTCCAAGACGTCATCAACGACGTCGCGCAAAAGAAAGCTGAGATTCGTGCGACACAAGAAAAAATCGCAGCCCTTCAAAAGCAAATCAAACAATATGAAGCGAAGATGAAGGCACAAGAAGAACTCATGAAAGAGCGCATGGCTACGATGCAAAAAAATGGCGGCGGCTCGATCGACTGGGCAGAGTTCATCTTCGGATCGAAAGATTTCGCTGACTTGCTCACACGCATGATCACTGCGGGTACAATCCAAGAGAACGACAAGCAGATCTTTGAAGAGTACCAAGCGACAAAAGAAAAATTGGCGAAAGCGCAAGCTGAATTGAAAGCTGAGCGCGACGCTCTCGTGAAACAAAAAGAAGAACTTGAACAACGTCAAAAGACGCTCAACAAGAAAATGAAAGAGCGCGCAGCGAAGATCAAGAAACTCAACGCTGAAAAAGTGAAGTTCGAATCGAAATTGGTGAGCCTCCAAGAAATGGAGTCAACACTCAAGTCACAAGAAAAAGCGATCAAAGCTGAAATGGAAGCACAACGTCGTGCGGCCGAAGAAGCGAAACGTGCGGCAGCGGCAGCAGCGGCTGCGAAGAAACAACAGAGCTCGAACTCGTCTGCGAACGCGGTCAGCACGCCGACAGCAGCGCCAACAACTTCAGTACCTGCAAGCGGCGGCATGTTCCAACGTCCGTCAGGCGGTCGTCTCACGCAAGGATGGGGACCGGCGAGCGGTGTGAACGGCTATACGTTCCACAACGGGATTGACTTGGCAGCTCCAGTCGGTACGCCGATCAACGCAGCGCAAACCGGTACGGTCACACGTGCTGGATGGGGCGGTGCCTACGGGAACCACGTCATCATCACGCACGTCTTGAACGGTCAAGTATGGACGACTGTATACGCGCATTTGAGCTCGGTATCGGTATCAGCTGGCCAACGCGTGACACAAGGTCAACACATCGGCGGCATGGGTAGCACAGGCAACTCGACTGGCTCACACTTGCACTTCGAGATTCACCGTGGCGGTTACTCGTACTCATCTTCGAGCGCGGGCAACACGGTTAACCCAGCTTCATTCTTCTAATAAACGTATACAAAAAGTGATCGACGAACGCGTCGATCACTTTTTTGTTGCCCTGTACGCGATAAAGGTCAAGAGGGCGGCGCCGATCACGCTCAACCAGAGCGTGTCCCAGTTCGGGTCGTCGAGCATGCTCCGCCCTCCGAGGAACACCATATAGCCGAGTACGGCGAGCGTGACGAGCGTCAAGGCGGTCACCCGGACCCGGCGCGGGATGCGGAGCCACCAACCGAATAATCTGTTCATCAAAAATCGCCTCCATCTATAGTATAGGGGAGGCGAAACGAATCAGCTAGGCAATCGAATCCATGCCGAAGTGAAGATTTTTTGATAACCTACTTCTTTGTAAATCTTGTTCGATGTCGGGTTACTCAAATCCGTATAGAGCGTACAATACTGTTTCGACGTCAAGAGCTCCCGGCTCAGCTCGGCGACGAGGGAGCGGGCATAGCCGCGCTTCCGCAACGCTTTCGGGGTGTAGACGAACGAGACGGTGACGCCGTTCGCGGTCTCACGCGACTTCTTCGCACACGAGACGACCTTGCCGTCGACTTCCCAGACGTACACTTCATTCTTGTCGAGCATTACGGCGATTTTGTGCCGCGCCTCGTCTTTCGAGGAGGCCGGAAGACCGGTTTCCTTTTCAAACGCGTTATACGCCTTGACGAGGAACGTCTCATCGTCCTCGGTCGCAAGTCGCATCGACCCTTCCGACAGCGGGATGTCGTTGACGTGATCGAGACGATACAGCCCTTGCTCCATGAAGACTTTCGGCTCTCTCGCCGTCAGGATGTACCAGAGTGTGTAGAAATTCATCGCTAGATCAGCTTGCGAGACGACCTCGGTGAATGGGATATCACCATTTAATAGTTCAGGCACGAGCAGACGAAGGACGTCATCCTCTCGCTCAGGCTTCAGGAGCACATAGTTGAGCGGATGAGGCGGAGTCACTTGCAGGATTGCGAGCACATCACCGTTATCTTCGACGGTCAGTTGATGATACGTCTCGTATCGACCTTGCTTGATGGCATCGAGCACGCCAATCATCAAGCTGTTCTCGGCCTCATGTTCGAGTAGGTGGGGCATGACACGTTCTTCAAATCCGGGTAAGTCGTTCCAAGAAATCAGTTCCATGTAAACACCCTTTCAGCGTATGTATGCAAAACGGGCAAACCGTATGGCCTGCCCGTTTTCCTCATTCTATCAAATTTTGGAGCGAATTATGCGATTTCTTCGCGCGCTTTCGCGTCGTCGAGGAGTTTCGTGTTGCGTTTGAAGTAATGAACGATCTTGGCGATGGCCCCGTCTCCCGTGACGTTCGTCGCCGTACCGAAGCTATCTTGTGCCAAGTAGAGGGCGATGACGAGACTTTGCATCGTCGCGTCGAACCCAAGGATCGAACCGAACAAACCGAGTGAGGCCATAACGGCTCCACCTGGTACGCCTGGTGCCGCGATCATCGTGACGCCGAGGGCGAGGATGAACGGGAGCACGATCGCGTAAGACATCGGCATGCCGTTCAAGTACATGAGAGCGACACCGACCGATGTGAGTGTGATCGTCGAGCCTGACAAGTGGATCGTCGCACAGAGCGGGACGACGAAGTTCGCGACGCCCTCGTCCGTGTTGTTCGCTTTCGCTTGACGAAGCGTGACTGGGATTGTCGCCGCTGACGACTGTGTGCCGATGGCTGTGAAGTAAGCCGGCATCATTGTCTTGAGCAGTTTAAGCGGGTTCTCTTTGTTGAGGCCCCCTGCGATCGAATATTGAATCAAGAGCATCGTCAAATGAAGGACGATGATTGTGACGAAGACGAGCGAGAACACGGAGAGAATCTCAGCGACTTGTCCGGCGTACGTCATGTTCATGAAAATTCCGGCGATGTGAATCGGTAATAGTGGAATGATGACTTTGCTGATGAGTAGTTCAATGATATCGCGGAAATCCATAGCTAGGTCGAGCGAGCGCTTGCTTTCGGTGGCGGCAATCCCGATGCCGATGACGAATGCGAGCACGAGTGCCGTCATGACGCCGAATACCGGTGGAATCTCGAATCCCAAGAAACCTTTCAAGAGAGCCTCTTCCGGACTTTCGGCTGACGCGTTCGTGCGTGTCAAAATTTGTGGAAACAGGTTGCTCGTCGCGAAGTAGGCGAGCGTCCCGGCGACGATTGTTGATACATAAGCGATGGCGGCCGTCAAACCGACTAATTTCCCGGCGCCTTTTCCAAGTTCCCCGATTCCTGGAATGATGAAGGCGAGAATGATGAGTGGGATGGCGAAGCCTAGGAACTGTCCAAAGACCGTATTGAACGTGACGAATGTCCGGACAATCCAGTTCTGGCTTTCTGGTACGATGCTACCGAGTAAAATCCCGAATGCGATAGCAATGATGATGCGACCTAGAAGGCCAATGCGTAATTTCAAAAAAATCATCCTTTCTTAATGTTTGAATTGTTGCTATTTTCGCACATTTCATGCGAGGTTGCCACCCTATCTTTCATTTTTCAATGAAGATTGACGTTTGACAACTTTGAAATAGGGTATCACAAAATGTTGGAGTGGAAAAGGGAGGGACCTTCTTCTTTTCCTAATATACAAACGATGTTATGATTAATTTTGAATAGACGGAAAGGAGGGGTGACGCGTGCAGGTACAACGAACAACAATTCATATCGCGGGTCAAGACTATACGATCGTTAGCGAAGAGCCAGCCGATCATGTGAGGGAAGTGGGCTTTCTGGTCGATAGCAAGATCCGCGAGATTCGTGAACAGTCCCCTCATCTAGACGCTCGTCAGGCGGCGGTGCTCGCCGCTATCCAAATTGCGAGCGATCACGTCAAAACTAAACGAAATACGGGAGAATAAATCACTCTATGGTTACTCTACTTATACTGTTTTTCTTGTTCATCGGGATCGTCAACGGATTCCGTCGCGGGGCGATTTTGCAGCTCGGCCATTGGGTCGCGCTCATCATCAGTTTCCTCGTCGCCAATGCATACTATCGTGATCTTGCCGAAGCGTTCAAGCTTTGGATTCCATATCCGTCGCAACTCGATGGGACGCTTCCGAAAGGTGTCATCGATTTAAATGCGCTCACAGGTCTCGAGATGACGTTTTATAACGTCTTTTGGTTCGTCGTCTTGTTTGTCATCACGAAACTCGTCCTGCATCTCATTTTGTCGATGCTCGATTTCTTGACGGACTTGCCGATCTTGCGCCAATTGAAAGGCATCATCGGTGCCGTCCTCGGGTTCTTCGAGGCGTACGTGATCACGTTCTTCATTTTGTGGGTCATTGCCTTCGTACCGATGGCCAGCGTCCAAAGTGCGGTCGACAACTCGTCACTCGCCACGTACATCATTCAAGACACGCCATATCTCTCTGAATGGTTCTCGAATAAGATGTTGTAACACGACAGGCCGGAATGCAAGCTAGTGCTTGTATCTCGGCCTTTTCTGTATGGAAAAGGGGGAAGCATGATGAATAAAGTCGAAGCAATGATGCTGTTAGAAAAAATCGCGCAATACATGGAGATTAAAGGGGAGAACCCGTTTAAAATCAACGCCTTCCGCAAAGCCGCGACGGCACTCGAGAACACGGAGCTCGAACTCGAGGACATCGAGGACTTGACGACGATCTCTGGCATCGGCAAAGGGACGGCCGCCGTCCTCGAAGAGTGGCGGGACACGGGGCGGAGCGAGGTGCTCGAGTCACTCCAAGAAGAGATTCCGTACGGTCTCATGAAACTGCTCAAAATCCAAGGGCTCGGCGGCAAGAAGCTCGCCAAGCTCCGCGAAGTCGGCGTCGTCGACCTCGAGACGCTGATCACGGTATTAGAGGACGGTACGGCCGCGAGTCTCCCGGGCTTCGGAGCCAAGAGTGTCGAGAAGTTGCTCGCAGCGGCACGGAACCTCGAGTCACGTCCGGAACGCCTGGCGTACGCCATGATGCGTCCGGTCGTCGAAGAGATTGAGGCGGTACTCGAAGCGGAACCGCTCGTCTTGCGTCATTCGGTCGGCGGCAGTTTCCGCCGGGCCGAGGAGACGTGTAAAGACCTCGACTTCATCATCGCGACCGAAGAGCCTGTCGCCCTCCGTGACAAACTGCTCGCCCTCCCGTTCATCAACGAGGTGATCGCGGCCGGCGAGACGAAAGTGTCGCTCGTCCTCGAACGTGAGGAGATGGTGTCGATCGACTTCCGCATGGTCGAACCGGGCGCCTTCGCCGCGACGCTCCACCACTTCACCGGCTCGAAAGACCATAACGTGCGCATGCGCCAGCTCGCCAAAGCAAAAGGTGAGTCGATTTCTGAATACGGTGTCGAGACGGCGGACGGCCTCTGGCAACCGGAGACGGAAGCCGAGCTGTTCGAACGTTACGGCTTGCCGTTCATCCCGCCGGAGCTCCGAGCAGGCAACCTCGAGTTCGAGCATGACATCTCGAAGCTCGTCACACTCGACGACATCAAGGCCGACGCGCATATGCACACGCTCTGGTCGGACGGGAAGCTGACGGTCGACGAGCTTGTCGCAGCGATGAAAGCACGCGGCTATGAATGGATCGCCATCACCGACCACGGTAAATACATGTCGTTCGTCAACGGCTTGACCGAGGAACGACTCGAAGCGCAAGGGGAAGAGATTCTCGCTGCCGCGAAGAAACACGACATGCACGTCCTGCGCGGTGTCGAGATGGACATCCGTCCGGACGGGACGCTCGACTATGAGCCCGAGTTCTTGGCGACGCTCGATTACGTCGTCGCCTCGATTCACTCGAAGATGGACCAATCCGTCGACGAGATTATGGCCCGGCTCGAGAACGCCTGCCGCTCGCCGTACGTCAACGTCATCGCTCATCCGACCGGTCGCCTCATCGGGCGCCGTGACGGCTATCCGATTGACGAGGAGCGTTTGATCGCCCTCGCCAAAGAGACGGGGACGGCGCTCGAGTTGAACGCGAACCCGAACCGACTCGATTTGACGGCCTCGACGCTGAAGAAGGCGAAGGCGGCCGGCGTCAAACTGATGATCAACACCGACACGCACCACCCTGATATGATGGAAGATATGGCACTCGGCGTCCTGCATGCCCGGAAAGCCTATCTCGAACCGTCAGACATCATCAACTGCCTCTCGTTCGAGGACGCCAAGGCGTTCATCGACGCGAAGCGACAGAAAGGAACATGCTAGATGGATCACGCGTTACGCGTTTTAGAATATGAAAAACTCCGCCAGCAGCTCGCCGCCCACGCCGCGAGCTCGCTCGGGAAAGAACGGGCACTCAACATGCAACCCGACTATACGTACGACCGGGTATTGTCGAACTTGAACGTCACCCGCGAGGCGACCGAGGTCGTCCGTCTCCGTGATCGGTTGCCGCTCGGCGGATTGACCGACGTCCGCAGTGAAGTGAAACGGGCCGCCATCGGCTCGGTCCTGTCGACGAGTGAACTGCTCGCCGTCGCCGCCGTCATGTACAGCGGCCGCCAAGTGAAGAACTTCTTCGAGAAGCTGCATGAGGACAATGAAGACCTCCGCATCCCGCGCCTTGACGAATACGCCGAGCGTTTGACGAAATTGATCGAGGTCGAACAGTCGATCCGTCACGCCATCGACGACCAAGGCACGGTCCAAGACTCGGCGAGCGACCGGCTCCGTGGTCTCCGGACCCAGCTGCGCAGCTTTGAAGGCAGTGTCCGCTCACGGATCGACAACATCCTTCGCAACAACGCGAAGATGCTGTCAGACGCCATCGTCACGATTCGGAACGACCGTTACGTCGTCCCGGTCAAGATGGAGTACCGCCAAGCGTTCGGCGGGATCGTCCATGACCAATCGGCATCGGGTCAGACGCTCTTCATCGAGCCGCAGGCGATCGTGTCAATCAATAACGAGATTCAAGAAGTTCGTTTGAAAGAGCGCGCCGAAATCGACCGCATCTTGAGCGAACTGTCGAACCTGGTCGGCGGTGTCGCCGATTCGGTCGTGATCAATCTCGACGTCCTCGCCACGCTCGACTTCGTGTTCGCGAAAGTCGCCTACGGCCATCAGCTCAAAGCGACGGAACCGAAACTGAACGACGAACGCGAGATCAAGTTGAAACAAGCGCGTCACCCGTTCATTCCACAAGATGAGGTCGTGCCGATCACCGTCGAACTCGGTGAGGCGTTCACATCGCTCGTCATCACTGGACCGAACACCGGCGGGAAGACGGTGACGCTCAAGACGCTCGGACTGCTCCAACTGATGGTGCAGTCAGGTCTGTACGTGCCGGCCGAGTTCGGGACGGAGCTGTCCGTCTTTGACGCTATCTATGCCGACATCGGCGATGAGCAGTCGATCGAGCAGAGCTTGTCGACGTTCAGCTCGCACATGACGAACATCGTCAGCATGCTCGACAAGATCGACTTCATGTCGCTCGTCCTGTTCGATGAGCTCGGTGCCGGGACAGACCCGCAAGAAGGGGCGGCCCTTGCCATCGCCATCCTCGATGAAGTGAAACGTCGTGGCGCCCGCGTGGCGGCGACGACGCACTATTCGGAACTGAAAGCGTACGCTTATAACCGTGAAGGCGTCATGAACGCCTCGATGGAGTTCGATATCGAATCGCTCAGCCCGACGTATCGCCTGTTGATTGGCGTACCGGGCCGTTCGAACGCGTTCGAGATCAGTCGACGTCTCGGCTTATCGGAACAAGTCATCGACAAGGCACGGAGCCACGTCGGCACCGACGCCGAGTCGGTCGAATCGATGATCAATGAGCTCGAGGCGGCCAAGCATCGCGCCGAGCAGCTCGAGAAAGAACTCATCGTCAAACGCCATGACCTCGAGGCCGAACAGGCGGCGTTCGAGGCGAAGCTGACCGATTTCGAGCGCGAGCGCGACACGATGTATGGTGAAGCCGAGGCCCGTGCCGAGAAGGCCGTCGAACAGGCGAAGCGCCAGGCGAACGAAGTCATCGACCGCTTGAAGAAGCTTCGTGAGGAAGGGATCGTCAAAGAGCACGAGATTATCGCTGCGAAGAAACAGCTCGAATCGGCCAAACCGACGCTCCAAGATAAAAAGATCCAAAAAGTGAAACAAAAAGCGCAACAGAAACGTACGTTCAGTAAAGGCGAAGAAGTGAAAGTGACGACGTTCAACCAAAAGGGCTATATCGTGAAGCAATTGAACGACAACGAATATAACGTCCAAGTCGGAATCATGAAAGTGAACGTCAAAGCGGACGACCTTCAGAAAATCGGCCCATCGAAAGAGCAGTCGCTCCAATCAAAAGGTAGCTCGCTCAAGCGTCAGAGCTCGACGAAGTCGGAGCTCGACTTGCGCGGCGTCCGGGTCGAAGAAGGGCTTTCCCGCCTCGACAAATATATCGACGAGGCACTCGTCTCCGGGTACGACAACGTCCGCATCATCCACGGTCTCGGGACCGGGGCGATGCGCCAAGCGACGCAGGAGTATCTGAAAGGACATCGTCACGTGAAGAGTCAGCGCCCCGGTGGGATGGGGGAAGGCGGACTCGGTGTCACGGTCGTCGAATTGAAGTGAGGGGAACAGACGAATGGGGCATGTGAACGTGAACGTATTGCTTGAGTCGCTCGGCTTGTATTCCATCGCCGGACTCATGATTGTCGTCGGTCTCGCCATCTTTGAGGTGACGACCCCGTACAGCAATTGGCGCGAGATTCAAAAAGGAAATATCGCCGTCGCGCTCGCGACCGGTGGGAAAATCGTCGGTCTCGCCAACATCTTCCGTGTCGTCGAGAGCCATCACGACCAGACGATGGACGTGTTGGTCGGAGGGAGCTTCGGTTTCGTGCTCTTGTTGGTGACGTATTGGTTATTCGAATTTTTGACGCCGTCGCTCAAAGTGAACGAGGAGATTGGGAAAGGGAACATCGCCGTCGGATTGATGGCGTTCCTGCTCTCGATTGGGGTCTCGCTCGTCGTCGGCGCGGCGTTGGTGAGGTGAAGACATGGTATATGAGAGACTAGCGAAGATTCTCTTCATCGGGGCCGGCCTGTTTTTAGTGGCAGCGGCACTATGGTTTATCTTTTATTGAGGGAAAGCGACGTTCTCGAACGTCGCTTTTTTTGAAAGGAGGAGACAAGTGTGGCAATCGATTTGAATTTTTTGATGACGACGGAAGACTATGTGCTCGAGACGGAATCGTTTCAGATGAAAGGTGTCACCTATTATCCACTTGAGTGGACGTTTTTCGGGGCAAGTGACCCGACGATGTTGCTGACGTGGGACACGGAACGCGACCGAATCCTGATTCGTTTTGAGCAATATGCGGTGTTTCTCGGGACGATCGAGGACCATAGTATGCATGAAGAAGGACTACGAAATGCTTACCCAATCGTGAAACTGAAGACGTCCCGATTTACCCGATTCGCCGCAGAGAACATGGGTACTGAGCGAGTCAACACGTATCGAGGCGAACTATCGCATTATGTGATTCGGACGTTCGAGCAAGAGTTTCACGTCTTGGCATACGAAGATCCGACTGTGATCGATTTAGGGAAAGTCGGGGATACAGGGGTTGTGGTCGAGACCATAGATGAAATCTCGTAAGAAAATCTAACAGATGCGAAGGAGAATCGATGATGAAAAAGTTGCTTTTATCCGTCTCTCTGTTCGCAGGAACCATGATGCCGTTATCCGCTTGCGGAGGAGTGGGCACGGTTGAACCGGTTGACGACAGACCTATCATTCATTTTGATGCGGCTTCCATCATTTCGGCAGCCCGCGACCATTATCTCAAAATGCTCACGTTATCGAGCATTCCGAGAGATGACGTGAATGTTCCGGGTGCGATTGAAGAGTTGCAGGCCATGCGAGCAGACAACGACACGTATTTGGCCGAACTGAAGGACATGCGTCATGAAGATTCCTCGGCCGATGAATATAAAGACCTCATCGTCGAATATCTAGAAGCGGAAAACGTGTATATTGATCAAACCATCGAGAACGTGTACGCGGGAAGCATAAGTCTCCCTAACCGATTCTCGATGGACACGCTCTACTCGCGAACAAATGCAAAAGTGTCAGAATTTCGATATGAGCCAAAATGATGTAAACGCAACGGAGCGTCATCCCAGGAAGGGACGACGCTCCATTTTTTTTGGTTTATGGCACTTCAATTTTAACTGTATACACTTTCGGCATGGCGCCGCTTGAAGCATACAAGACGAGCGTTTTCTCTTTCTCTGGAACGAGGAAGACTAAATCAATTTCAGATTTCTCGCCTGCGAAATAACGAAAACCGTTTTTGAACGCTTTTTTATTGTGGTTGACCATATCGACTGGACTATATTTTTTCCCGTCTGACGTGTACATGCGGAACCCGTTCGGTCGATAGTCCATAGTGCCACCATATTCATCATCCTCATGAAAGAGAGAGAGGGGCAGACTGACGAATCGTTTCCCAGCTTCCGGTTCGGTTCCATCCGGTGAAGCGTAGACCGGTTCCCCGACTTGGAATTCACGTTTCTTCATTTGTGGATCCCCGATAAACGTTTGGAACGTACCGAGGTTCATGATTTTTTGAAGGTTATCTTCTTTTGGTGTGGTAGCTTTGGCTTCTTTCGGTTTATCCGCTTTTAAATCAGCCTGTTTCGCACCCGTTGTCTGTGCGGTCGGGGCTGGTGTCGGCTTCGCCTCTTCCGTGACCGGTTTGACTTCTGGTGACGTGAAGACGAACAAGCTGATGATACCGACGACGAGAGCGGTCGCGGTCGTCCCGAGCACGAGTCGGAACCGTTTTTCGACTTTCTTCTGGTTGACGACGTGTCCGCCGATGGCCTCAGCCGGTGTGATGCGGACCGCCCGCTCTGCCGGGAGGAGCGCCCCGAGGACACCGGTCACGACCGGGATGAGGATGGTCGCGAACAGGAACGGCAACTCGGACGTCGGGAACTTCTGATACATGATGGTGACGATGATGATGGTGACCGTCACGCCGAGCAGTCCGGCGAAGAACCCGGTCAACGCGCCTTCCGTCAAGACGAGACGACGGATGGACGTGTTCTGCCAACCGAGCGCTTTCAAGACGGCGAGCTGCGGCTTACGCTCCGAGACGTTTTGCCACATGATCTCGGTCGTCGTCAGCATCGCGATGAGCAAGGCGACACCCATGGCGACGTAATGCATCGTGCCAACTTCAAGGGCGACGAACTCGCCAATCCATGTCGTATACAAGACGCCTTGAAGGCGGAAGGTGACGAACAGGAAGAAGCCGAACAGGCTCGTCGGTAAGGCGATGGCGAGAATCGACAACGTCGTCCGCGGCCAATACGTCACGAGCTGGTTCAAGCTCATGCCGACGCTCGAGCGGGAGCGGAGCAGTCGGCGTCCTTTCGACACTTCGCCAGACTGCATCGTCTCATACGGTTTGATGCGTCGAACGAGTCGAATCGGGATGAGCGTCCCGAGCCAATAAATTAAGAGACCGGCCAAGCCGATCAACAGGATGCGCGTGATCGACGTCGAGCCGGCTGCCGTCCAAAGGAATGTGCCGAGAATCATCCATGAGATGAGCGCGACCATCGAGCCGAGAATCGTCGCTTCTAGGAATAAGAGTTTCGATAGTTGGCTCGGACGCCATCCGAGCGATAGCAGAATGGCGAACTCTTTCTTCCGGGCGTACAGCATGATGATGTTCGAGCTGAACACGTACAGCATCGCGACGAGGATGACGCTCACGACGACGCCGGAGAAGCCGAGTTTCGCTTCTTGGAAAATCGTGATCGACGAGCCGAGCTTGATCCACGGCTGTTGAATCCAGCCGAGGGCGCTCTCGCCTTTGAGTCCTGGCAAATAGGTGACGGCATATTGCGGAGATGAGCCGAGCGTGACGTCCGTGATGAGACCGGTCTGATCCTCAATCTCTTTGGCGACCGCTTGGAGTTTCGCTTCACTCTCTTCGTTTAAGACGTCAACGCCTTTCACGTTGACGCGAATCGCCGAGATGGCTTTGTCACCGGCGATGGCGAAAGCGGCATCGAGCGTCGTCAACATCGAAGGTGGTTTCGTGAGGAAGCTGTACGGGTTGTTCGTCGGCTTGACGGTCGTCGGTGGGTTAACCGGTTCATCCTTCGAGCTCATGACCCAATCGGCGCTGGCCGGGAAATACGTCTCCATCGGTAGTTCCGTCAGCGGGTCTTTCGACAATTTCAGTTTCGACGGGTCGAACAAGCCGATGTAGTTATATTTTACCTTCGGCGCATCGTTGAGGTCTTCCGCGTATTTATTTGACTTGCGATACATGCTTTCTTGTCCATAAGTCACTTCACCCTCAGCGAGGAACGGTTTGATTTGATACGAGTACGGCCAACGTTTCGGGAACGGGCTCGTCACGCCTTCGTATACGAGAGGTGAAGCTTTCTCGGCAAGCCAAGTATAGTCAACTGTGACACGAGGGTCTTGCGGTTGTGGTGTCCCTTCTAAAATGTGTTTCGTGATATTGTCGTGCATTTGTTGCGCTGTAAAGTCGTATGAGGCGACTTCCGTCCCTTTCAAGCTATCGAGGTATTCATCTTTCCCTTGATCGAGATAGGTTTTGATGAACGCCTCTTGATCAGTTGTATCGACATCTACTTCTTCAATCGTGTAGTTGATTGATGCATCGACGTAGTCTTTTGAACTCATCAAAATCGGAATGGTCGTGATGTCCTCATCGTAAGGCTCTGGAACATCCTCATCATTGAAATAACGACTGAACTCTGTCGCTTGTACGGCATCGTCTAAGCCAACAAGTTTCGCTTCGGCAACCGGGTCAATCCCAGCCAACATGACATCGCTCCCGTAAGAGAGGGGAAACTCTTCGTACAGGGCGGTCGGACCGATTCCGATGTGGGTCGAATCACCGTTCGGCATCCAGCCGACCCAAAAGTAGGCTTTCAGATCTTGGAAGTCATTGATTTTTTCAATGCCCGTATCGATAAGTGTGTTCATCTTGAGGCGATAAAGACCCGCTTTATCAAACGTATACGTTTGAGTGAATGAACTAGAATAAGTCGACCCAATCATCGCGATCGGGGCCGCGACATCGACGTCGGCAATCTGTTGAACCGTCTCGTACTGTTCGCGCGTGATGCCGCCCTCGAGCCCGCTCATATAGTTTGGTTCGAGCAGGTTCAAATCCTCGGTCACACTGCGGCTGCCTTCTGGCCGGACGACGATATGGTATGACGAATCCCAACGTTTCTGGAGCTCGTTGACGACCGTCCCGTTGTTCGCCTGGGTCACCCCGAGTAGATAACTGAGCCCGGTACTGACGATGAGCATCCCGACCATGAGCAGAATGAACCGTTCCTTATTCCGCCACCATGAGTTCCAGATGAACTTAAGCATGATGGACGTCGCTCATGGCGACGACCTGCCCGTCGCGCATCTCGATTTTTCGGTTCGCCCGGTCGGCGAGCTCCGGGTCGTGCGTGACGAACAAGACGCCACAGCCGTTGTCCCGATTCAGACGCGTCAACAGGTCGAAGATGATATCACCCGTATGCGTGTCGAGGTTCCCGGTCGGCTCATCCGCGAGCAGCCACTTCGGACGGTGGATGAGAGCGCGGGCGACGGCGACGCGTTGTTGCTGACCGCCGGACAGTTGCGACGGCAGCGAGTTCGCCTTGTCACTCAAGCCGACTTCTTTTAAGAGTTCAAGGGCACGTTCTTCCCCGTCATAGTCGACTTTGCGTCCGAACAGCGATGCCATGACGTTCTCGAGCGCGGTCAACGTCGGGATCAAATGGAACTGTTGGAAGATGAAGCCGATGTTGTCGAAGCGGAAGTCGGCGAGCTGTTTCGCGGACAAGGTCGAGATCGGTTCGCCGCTGAATAAGAGCGTGCCATCGGTCGGACGATCGAGCGTGCCGATCAAGCTGAGTAGCGTCGATTTCCCTGAACCGGATGGACCGATAATCGAGATGAAGTCGCCGTGGGCGAAGTGGAGGTTCACATCGTCGAGCGCGAGCGTCGCGACGTCGCCGTTATCAAAGCGTTTCGTCAAGTGTTTGCATTCAAAGTCATAGGCCATAGGAATGCTCCTCTCTAAGTTGGAATACAATAGCCATTATTAAATATGTAAGAACACGTAATTTTCTGACTATTTATCATAGTGTATAGGAAAAACTTTCCTGTGGGTAGCCGAGAAAATTTTCGTCTTGGTTTCGAGAGGAGTCTGGGTCGGAATGGGGAAAAGGGTTAATAGAATTCGGAATTGAATGAAAGGGAGTGGGAACAATGAAACAGTTCGAGATTGAGTTCCATATGATCAATGATGAGGTGTTGACGCAAGTGGTGGAGGCGGAGAGTCGTTATGCGGCGCTGGAGTCGATTTATCAATCGTTCCGTCATGCGACGGACGGGTTCGTCCAGTTTGAGGATGAGTGGATCATCTTCCTCGACCATGTCGTGTACGTGAAGGCGTTTGAGATTGTGGAGTAAATTTCAATTTTCAAAAAGCCATTAGCTACCAAGAAAGTTGAGAGACAACTCAATTTAATTAACAAATAACTAGGTTAAGAATTTAAAATATGTTCAATTTATTCGGATTCAAAATTATATAAATCATATCCAATTATTTGATATAATTTCATTGGTATAATAATAATTTACTTATTTAAAATTAATTCTATGTTACTAAAAGTTTTGTGGAGGATGATTGTATAATGGCGACAGCGATTGAAGTAAATAAGCAAAGTGTAAAGCAACTTTTAGAGACTGGAAAAGAGCATAAATTTGTTATTCCTGAATATCAGCGACCGTATGCATGGACGGATGAACAAATTCAGACACTATTCGACGACTTAGTAGAGTATACGGGAAATAATAACGAAAGCACTTATTTTCTTGGTACAATCGTTTCCTATGAAAATGAGAATAGGGAACAAGAGATTATCGATGGACAACAAAGACTTACTTCTTTATTTCTATTATTGCGGGCAATATATACAAAATTAGATTCGATGACAGAAACAAAAGAAGTGCGAAATTTTAAAAGACAGATTGAATCTGCGTTATGGCAGCAAGATGAACTGACTGCGGAAGTTGATTTTGATAAAACCCTCATTGAATCTAGAGTGATGAGAGACAAAGGCAATATAACGTTCTCGAATATTTTAAAACAAGGCACGTACGAAATAGGGGCAAAAGATAATTATTCATTGAACTATAAACTTTTTCAAGAGTTGATTGAGAAGTTTGCAACAAACGAACCAGAGTTATTCTTTTGGTTTACACGGAACTTATTAAATAAAGCAATCTTGTTGCCAATTACCGCAGATTCACAAGACACAGCCCTTACTATTTTTTCGACTTTAAATGATCGAGGTCTAGCATTATCGGATGCAGATATTTTTAAAGCAAAAATTTATAATCGATTAGATTTGATGGAGAAAGCAGATTTTATTGAACAATGGCAACAATTGGACGAGGATGCCCAAGATGCAAACGAGAGTATTCAAAAGTTATTTTATTATTATATGTTTTATTTAAGAGCATTAGAAAATGACAGAAATACGACTACCCCTGGTGTTAGAAAGTATTATTCAAGAAATAACTTTGAGCAACTATACAAAGATGATGTTATTAAAAATCTAACATCAATACTGAACTTGTGGATAGTTATTAATAATAATGTTGAGATTGAAGAAGATTGGTCAAAGAATGTTAAGGTAAAACAGATACTGGATAGTTTAACCTCTTATCCTAATGAATTTTGGAAATATCCTGTTGTTATTTACTATCTAAAGCATAAGGAATCCCAAAAATTTGATGAGATGTTTTTACAATTTCTAAAAAAATTATTGGCAACTCTTGCAGCTAGGTACGTTGTAACTCCTACAATAAATGCTGTAAAGAGAGGGATACTCAATTTAAATGCTGAAGTTGTTAATTCACCTACTCCTAAGTTTGATTTCCCTAATGTAGATGAAAAAGAATTTAAAGACAAAGTAAAAGTTGCTCATCGAAATACTGTTCGAATGTTATTAAAAGTTCTAGCGTATGAAAAGCAGCAAGAACTATTGCCCGATAGATGGGAAATTGAACATATACTTCCGCAGAAGTGGCAATCGAGCTATTTCCCTTCTAGTTCCGAGGAAGAAGTTAAAAAGATTGTAGAACATATCGGAAATAAAATACCATTTGAAAAAAAATTGAATATCGTTGCTAGCAATGGTTATTTTAAAAAGAAACAAGAAAGTTATAAAAAATCTAAAGTTATCGCATTGTTAAATTTATCAAATCAACATAGCGATTGGGGTTTAGATGAAATTCGAGAGAGAGACATTCGTATTTCTGACGAATTGTTGATTATTTTTAACGAGTGGGGACTAAATCAATTACAATTTTCAATTCAAGATGACTCAAAACCGATGCCGACAGCAGAAGACTTGAAAAAAATTGATGAGTTACGAAGTAAAGGGTTTATTTGACTCCCCAGTACTAATCATTCTGTATATTATATAACTAATACATATACGAATATGAGAGGAGAGAGTTCAATGACTCAATACAATAAACTAATCCGCGACCGTATTCCTGAAATCATCCATGAAGCAGGGCAGATTCCTGTTGTCAAACATCTCAATCAAGCCGAGCATTTCGAACAGGCACGCTTGAAACTCTATGAAGAAATCAAAGAGTACGAAGAGACGAACATCGATGAAGAATCGCTTGAAGAACTTGCTGACATTCTGGAGCTCGTCTATACGCTCGGAAAGATGCACGGTGCGAGCTTTGAAGAATTGAATCGCATCCGTGAGGAGAAGCGAGAGAAGCGGGGCGGTTTTGAAAAAGGTCTCTTCTTAGAAGAGGTCCTTGATCATGAGTGAGTTACGTCTGCATACTAGTCATTTACGAATTCCATTACAACACCAAATCGACGCGGCGACTGAAATATATATGGTCGTCGCGTTTGCGCAAGTATCAGGTGTTCAAGAAATCGCTGAGGCACTAAAAAGCGCAGTTGAACGAGGGGCACAAGTTCGGATTTTGATTGGGGATTACCTCTATTTGACGAATCCGGATGCACTCGAGATGCTCATGAAGATTGATGGCGTTGAACTGCGACTGTATCGTTCGAAGGGCCAGTCGTTCCATCCAAAAGCCTATTTGTTCCGTACCCAGGATGGCGGGACGTTCTTTGTCGGCTCGTCCAATCTATCACATAGCGCCTTGAATCGAGGTGTTGAATGGAACGTCGAGATACCGGCGAGCATCTCGGAGGACGTGTTTGAACAATCCGTCGACGCGTTTCATGACCTGTTTTATAGTGACTATGCCCAAATCATGAACGCCGTCTCTTTACAGCCTTATCAGGAAGAGTATATGGCCCGCCAAGAGCGGATGAAGGAAGCGGAGCTGATTGCAGAACCACCACCGGTTTATATCGAGGACGATACGATTACGCCGAACACTGTGCAAGACGCTGCCTTAAAGGCGTTACGCGAGACGATGAACGAGGGTAGACGCAAAGCGATGCTCGTGCTCGCCACTGGACTAGGGAAGACGTACTTGAGTGCCTTCTTCGCCCGTCAGTTCAAGCGGGTGCTCTTTATCGCGCATCAGAAAGAAATCTTGCTCCAAGCGGAAGCTTCATACAAAAGAGTATCGAGTGACTGGAAGACAGGTCTGTTACTCGGTGGTGACTCGAGAGATGAGCAGTCAGCCGACGTGCTATTCGCTTCAATTCAAACATTGGCATCCAAACATCGAATGCAACAGCTTGCGCCTGACCAATTCGACTTGATTATTGTCGATGAGTTCCATCATTCGGCTGCACCATCTTATCGCCGCGTCCTGGACTACTTCGAGCCGAAGTTTTTGCTCGGATTGACTGCGACGCCGGACCGACTAGATGGGGGAGACGTCTATGCTTTATGTGATGACAACGTTGCGTATCAGATGCACTTTACCGAAGCGATTGAAGAGTCGTTTTTGACACCATTCCATTACGTTGGGATTTATGATGAGATTGACTATTCGCAGATTCGACTGATCAACGGCCGTCGCTATGATCAGGACGAACTGTTGGCTGAACAGTTGAAGGAAAGTGTCGCTCAAAAAATCTTTGAAGCCTGGCGGATGCATCACCAGACGCGAGCGCTTGGCTTTTGCTCGTCGGTCACTCAGTCTGAATACTTGGCCGACTATTTCCGCCTGCAAGGTGTTCAAGCCGTCGCGTTACATAGCCAGACCGAATATAACCGCGCCGATGTGATGCGTCAATTGAAGCAGGGCCATCTCGATATCATCTTCGCGGTCAACTTATTCAATGAAGGTGTCGATATCCCGGAGATTGATACGTTATTGTTCTGCCGCCCGACCGAATCGTTGACGGTGTTCACCCAACAGATTGGTCGTGGATTACGTCTATTGAGCGGTAAGACGCATTGCACCATCATCGATTTGATTGGGAACTATAAGAACATCGATAAGAAGTTGGCGCTGTTGACGACGAAGCGGCAGCCGATTGTCAAAGCACTTCCTACAGATGTGGATTTACCAGGCGAATGTACCATCGAATTTGATTTACATGCAATCGATTTATTGAAGCAAATGGTCACCCGTTCTTCGACACGGCGACAACAGTTGGAGCGTAACTACTTCATGGTGAAAGAAGAACTTGGAAGACGTCCGAGTTACCTAGAGTTGATCCAGCGAGGTGAATACTCAATAGATGCCTATCGTTCTGAATGGAAGAAAGACGGAGGGTATTACGGATTCCTAAATCGGGTGGAGGAGCTGGATGATGAAGAGAGTCACCTGTTTGAAGAGGCGAAGTCGCTGTTGCTTGAAGTAGAATACACAGACATGACGAAGAGCTATAAGATGATTGTGTTATCCATCATGTTAAGTCGTGGGGTCGCGGGATGGCTTCAACCACTCTCAGCTAGCGAGGCGGCTCGTCCATTCTATGAGTTCATCAATGAATTCCCATATCGTCAGCAGATTGACGGACAGACGAAAGACTTCCAATCCCCGTTCCATCAACAAAAGATTGAAAAGTTACTGTTGCGGATGCCATTTGATAAAATAGCTAAAGGACCGTTCTTCGTATCAGAGGAGTCATTACACATCGAGCATAATGAAGCGTATGCTCATCCTTTGGTTTACGAATGGGTCAGTCAAATCGTTGAAGTGCGACTACATCACTACTTTAGTCGTAAAGCTTCAGAATGATTGGGAAAGGAGTCTTTAACTTGAAACGCGCACTACTTCGCAAAATCCAATTCGCCCTCCAGCATCATGGCGGCACGGCGTCATTGAAAGAAATCAACGCATATATCGAACGGTCGTACTATCAACTCGAACTCGATCGCTATAAAGATTGGAAGGCTCACGTCAATAAACAGATTCGGGCCCATTCGAGTGATTCGGCCAGCTTCGCGGGGAAAGAGGACTTGTTCTATTCCACGGGAAATAAAGGCGTTTGGGGCCTTCGCCAATTCAATAATTAAGCGAAAGCGGAACCATTTCAGTTGGTTCCGCTTTCAATGTTTACAATCCGTCACACCCCCTTGTCACAGAATGTTCAATCCTGTAAACTTCGAAACAGTGTGAAAAAAATGTATAAGGGGTTTATCCATGGAAATCGTTCAGCAGTTATCACAAGTACAATTACTCAACCAATTCTGGTTGCTCATGGCCTTCGTCATCCCGATGGTCATTTTATCGCGGATGGTCGTGGCTGGTTCACGGTTCTCACCAATCCTCGTCATCGTCATCTTCGGTCTTGGACTTGGCTTCGCCATGGTCGAGATGGGCATCGCGACACCGGGTCTCCCTGAGTTCCCGCTCGTCGACTTCCTATCACGGACGACCATCATCGCACTCGTTGTCTCATTCTTCGTCGGTGGCCAAGAGCTCCGCAAGATTTTGAGCAAACAAGAGCTCGATATGAAAGACATCGTCGTACCATCTACAGAAGAGATGTTTCTCGGGACAGGACGGACACAGTTCATCTTCATCCTCCGTTCATTCTTCTTGCTCGTCGGTCTCGAAGGGTTCTTCCGCATGATGATTCAACCGGGCGCGGCAGAGGGCATCATGCTCTACTACCCGATCCTCGCGTTGATCGGTCTCGCGGCGTCGTTCCTCTTAATCGACCACAAGGCACAAATCGACGACAAGAAGGTATATATGCGTAAAGGCGTCATCGAGACGGTATTGATGCTCGTCATCTTGTTCATCTCGTACGCAATCGCTATGGCTGTTCAACCGGTCATCGCATTGCCGCAGATTTTCTTCGCCATGTTGCTCTCGTCAGCACTCGGTGCCATCTTCCACAACTGGACGTATGGACCGACCGTCCGCGCGCTTCTATTCGCCGGGATCCCGGTCGTCTTGGCCGCCAACTTCATGGTCGGTGGTTCACGAATCGGTGATGCGTTCGCCATCGAAGGCATGAACTCGATTCTCGTGTACGGTTTCTTCGGTCAATTGTTCTGGATGTTCGGTGGGATTGCGCTCCTTATGTGGTTCGCCCGCACAGGACACATCCGCAACCTCGCACCAGGTATGGCCGGCTCGCTCTCGCACAGTGGTCTCACAGGCGCATGTACAGCTGGTGACTTCGGTCAAGTGGCAGCGAAACGTGCCCCAATCATGATCAACATCCCGTTCTTCGGTCACATCTTCGTGTTCTCGATTTTGGCAGTCAGTGCCGATAACGGGGCGCTCTGGATTTGGCCGACAGCAATCATCGTCTTGGTCGGTCTTGTGCTCACGGCGCTCTCGCTCAAAAACTTGCGCGGTGCCAACGGAGAAGACTTCAAAGAAGTGAAGGCGCTCATGCAGTTCTCGTTCGGTTGGCAGATGATGGCGGTCTTTGGTGGACTCGTCATCCTCAGCTTCAGCACAATCGCGTTCGATTACACGACGATGGCTCAATCATCAGCCATCTCGCACTTTGGTCTCTTCGCAGCCGTCCAAGGTGGCATGTTCGGGACAGAAGCGTCGCTTCTCATCCCACTCATCTTCTCGATGCCGTTCCTCGTTCACCCGATCGTGTTCTACATGTTCGGGAAGGCGCTCGATAACAACGGTGAAATGCCACGCGTACCGGTTTACGCGATGGCGCTCATCGGTGTCGTCGGCGTATCGTTCGCGATTCTCGGCGTATAACAAACAGCCGCTTCTACCAATGTGTAGAAGCGGTTTTTGTGTGCTTATTTTTCTGCGAACGGTCGCCACTTCGGGTCTTTGACATCGTGGTCAGCTGGTTGACGGACAGAATCGCTAAAGAGGAGCTCACTTACTCCGAAGCGGATGTAATTCTGTTGCGCTTGCCGGAGCGACACCGTATTGGCACCACCCTCATAATCCGGGTCGCTGAACTGAACGCCGTCGTCTTCCCAAAAACAGATGCCGCAAATATCATACGTGCCGGGTGGTTCTTCGTTAAGCGTCTTGTACCCGCAGCAAGGACATGTGTATGTCATCGAACCTCACCTCATCATTATTAAAGTGCGAAACAAAGTGCTCATGCTGTTTCATTAGGTTCATCTTACAATCACTCACGTCTAGTTGTGTGATTTTGATGAATCGGACTTCACGTTTATTTCGCCGGATTGACAACGAACAGACACAAAGAAAGCGGTCGCAATAAGTGTGAGTGAGTACAATTAGTCTGTTCACATAATGGACACATTACATAATCGGGGGAACGTTTATGACATCATCTTCAGCGAGTCGCGATTGGTACCGTGCCGTCTGGCGCTGGCATCTCTACGCAGGACTCATCATCGCACCATTCCTATTAGTGCTCGCGGTGACGGGAGCCGTCTATTTATTCAAGCCACAGATTGAGCAAGTCATTTATTCCGATTACTATCAAGTCGAACCGGCCGGGGATCGCTTGAGTGCGACCGAGTTGTATAATCAGGTCCAAGCCGAATATCCGGACACACCCATCACGCGCTATCGGCCCGGAGAGAGTGCGAATCGCTCGACCGAATTCCGTGTCATGACAGAAGAGGGAGCAACGACGGTGTTCGTCGATCCCTACAACGGAGAGGTCATCGGGAGTCAATTGAATGCTGACCGATTCATGAGCCAAGTCGAACGGATTCATGGTGAATTGATGATTGGTCCGCTCGGAGACCGCATCGTCGAACTCGTCGCCTGCTGGACGATTGTTCTGATGGCGACCGGATTATATCTATTTTGGCCACGAAACGGGCTACAGGCGTCTGGGACGGTGTATCCGCGACTTCGGAAGGGGAAACGGATTTTGCGCCGTGACCTGCATGTCGTCCCTGGTTTTTGGGTGACGGCAGGACTGTTGTTTCTCGTCTTGACTGGTCTGCCATGGTCCGGTTTTTGGGGAGCGAACTTCCAAGCGATTGCGACGAATGCAGGCGTCGGCTATCCACCGTCGATTTGGGGTGGAGAGGCTCCGACTTCAACCGTGAAGACTGAGGATGTCGCCGACGTCCCGTGGGCGGCCGAGACATTGCCGGTGCCGAACTCGGAAGTCGCCGGGTACGTACCGCTGTCGCTCGATCAAGTCGACACGATCGCCATAACGGTCGGGATGGACCCGAGTTACACGATCAGCTTACCGAGTACACCAGATGGCGTCTATACGTTATCCGCGTATCCGGACCGGGCCCAGGACGAGGCGACGATGCACGTCGACCAATATTCCGGTGCCGTCCTCGCCGACTATCGTTACGACAATTACGGCATTGTCGGGAAAGCCGTCGCGCTCGGAATCACGCTACACAAGGGGACACAGTTCGGGCTGCCGAACCAATTGATCAGTCTCGCGATTTGTCTCGGTGTCATCCTTGTCGTCGTGAGCGGGGTGTATCTCTGGTACTCGCGTAAACCTGTCGCGAAAAGTGGGGCACCATCGGCTCCGAGTCGGACGAGACGAAACGTATTGATCGTCTTGCTCGTCGGCTTCGGAATCATCTTTCCACTCGTCGGGCTGTCGCTGCTTGTCGTCGCGCTGCTCGATTGGTTGATTGTTCGTCGTTCGACGAAATTGACACGCTTTTTGAACGCAGGGTGAGGGGGAATGACGATGAAACGAATCATACTAGCAATCAGCCTCACTGCCGTCGTGGCACTATCCGCCTGTACGGTCAACCCGGATGCGGCTGAGCGATACAAACAAGAGACGCCGCTCCAAGCGACGCTCGATATTCCGGGAGTCGTGGAGGCGGGAGAGCCGATCACGTTCGAAATCGACTTGCGGATAGAAGGCGATGTCGAACCTGACTTCGTACATTTGGAGTTACAAAAGGCAGACGGGACAATTTCCTACGGCATGCAGGAAGCGACGCGAACCGCTGACGGTACGTATGAACTGACGACAAGTGTCAAACAGGACGGATTATATATCGCCCGGGTCCATGCGCAGGCGAACGGCTCGACCATCTTTCCGGCAAAACAGTTTATCGTCGGTGAATTGACTGACGATGAATGGGCCGCTTTATATGACGGGGCTGCACCAGTCGAAGCTGTGACGGAACCGCACCATTAAAAAAGTTCTCCTTCCAATTCCTTGGAGGGAGAACTTTTTGGTTTCACACCAACATGGACAACAGCGTTAAAATCGCCAATCCACCTTGCGTGAGGATAATCTTTTTATTACTCGTGATGCTGCCGTACAACGCGACGAGGACGATATAAACGAGGAGCATCGTGACAATCTCCGTCGATTGGCTGACGAACAGACCATACAACAACCCGACGCCAATCAATCCGTTATAGACGCCTTGGTTCTTGAATAGCACCGACACGGAGTCGCGCGCGAGCTCTTGTTCCGTCATATTGAAGACACGGGCCGTCGTTTTCGAACGAGTGGCGAACGTCTCGAGATACATGATGTAGAAGAACTCGAGTGCGACGAGCGTTCCGAGGACGAGGGTGAGCCCGGACATGTTAGTTTGCCGTTGCGACTTCCGTCACATGGATGACCGGCTTCGCCGTCACGTAGTTGCCTACGCTTTGAGCGAACGCGATGAGATCCGGGTTTTGGTTGTGTTGCTCGACGGCCGCTTGGTCGGCCCAATTCTCGATCATAACGAAGCGGTTCTCCGCCGTCGTTGATTGGAAGAGCTCATAGCTCAAGCAACCCGCTTCTTGTTTTGATGAGTCGATGAGCTTGTTGATGTCTGCCAAAAAGTTGTCAAATTCCGTTTCTTTTACTTCGAAAATAGCATTGATTAAGATCATGTAGGTGTCCTCCGATTATTTGAATGATGTGATTTTTTCAGCGTCGAGACGTACCGATTGGTAGCCTTCTTCTGCAGCTTTACCGACCGAGAGAATCATGACCGGCACGTAACGGTCTTTGTCTAAGCCGAACGCTTCCGCGAGTTGATCTTTCTCGAAACCGCCGATTGGGTTTGTGTCATAACCGTGGGCACGGGCGACGAGCATAAATTGCATCGCAGCGAGGCTCGAGTCGATTTTGACGATGTCGTTCATCTCTTGTGTCGACAAGTTTTGGTAGTACGGGAGAATGGCCGCGAGCTGTTGATCGCGTACTTCTTGCGGCATCTTGCCTTCTGCGACGGCTTGGTCGTAGATGTCTTCACCGAGCTCGTAGCATTCCATATCGCCGAAGATGAGGACCATCGCGGCCGACGTGTCGTTTTGACGGACGTTGAAGCGGATGAGCGGCTTGAGCGTTTCTTTCGCCTCAGGGCTCTCGACGACGACGAAGCGCCACGGTTGCATGTTCACTGAAGAAGGAGCCGTTGTCGCTTCCTCAATCATTTGAAGCATTTCAAGTTGTGAGATTTTGACGTTCTCGTCGTAGACACGGATCGATTTACGACCGAGCATCACGTCAGTGAATGTGTTGTTTTCGAATGTAGTTGCCATGGTTATTACCTCTTTCTCTCTTGTTATAGTTGGTTCAACTTTTGTAGCAGACTCGATAGCTGATTGATTTCTGACTCGGACAGCACCTTCGTGATCAAGTGCTTGCTGCGGTCATGGTCTTGTTCACAGCTCGTCAAGTCGTGCTTGGCTTCGTCGGTCAAGTGGACGAACACTTCGCGATGGTTCGCCGTGTTCCGCTCCCGTCGGACGTAGCCTTTTTCTTCAAGGATCTTCAAATGGCGGGTGATGGCCGCATGATCGATTTTCATCGTCTGCTGAATCTCACTTTGCGGACAGACGCCTTTGTCATGCACGATCATGAGCATCTCGTAGCGGGTCAGGCTGAAGCCCGTCTCTTTTTCGAACGAGGTTGCGACGCGTTGGTCCGCCAGTTTGATTTGGTACAGCAGTCGGCTGATATCTCGTAATTCCATCTGTGATGTTTCACCCCTCTCATTTGATAAGTCAATTGTTGACTCGTCAAATGTAAAACATTCATGACGCGTTGTAAAGAAGAATGCTCACAAAAAAACCATCCGCTTTGGCGAATGGAATTTACTCTTCATATTTCGTGCCATCAAAGTGATAGTCATGGATGAACGTCGCCTCATCGAATCCGTACAGTCGATCGTGGCGATTCAAGTCGTCAATCGTCTGCAGCTCATGCATCGCCGGTTCGCCGGGGAACGAGTCGTGAGAGACGTTCATATATCGCTCGGTGAAATCGTCGTCTTCGTTCGGTGTGCCGTCGAATGAGAAGTGAATCGAGTAGACGTCATCTTCCAAAGCGCGTATCACGCCGAGCATCCGCTCTTTCTGGGCGTCCGTGTTGGACCACTTCTCATGGAACATGATCGACACGTCCAAGAACTCTTTCGACTCGACGTCGAAGACGGACGTCGGGGTAGGGGTAAGCGTTGTCTCATACTCTTCATCGACCCCTGAGGCGATACTTGCGCGGACCGTCTCCGCCTCGGTTAACAAGTCGAGCTGTTTGAGCCGCTCTTTGACCGTGTCTTCAGCCTCTTGTTGCCAGACGTGTTCGAGCACGTCATCATGGATCGACTCGTCGCTTCCATACGTCTCGGCCCAATAGTCACCAGCGAGCTCTGGGCTCGTCAACGTAAACTCGGCCGCATACCCGCCCATCTTCCAATCACGCCTTAGTGTGACATCTACGTTTTCTCCATATGTATCTTCGACGTATGTTTCATACCGTGTCTCTTCTTCTTGTTTGGCGCCTGTCGACCAGACGACCCCGATTACTGTCATCGTACCTAAACCTGCTAATAGCCATCGTCTCTTCATGTTCAATCACCTCTATCCCAATTTACCCGAAATGGGAGTCGTCCACCTCGGTCCAAAGTCGTATTCAATTTATTCCCAATTCCCTGTAAACTGAAAGTGCCCTTTAAGAACTATTGTCTTTACGTGTACTAATACATATAATACACTTATACTACGTACACAAGAGAGGGTGTGACCCATGTTATATAAGATTGATATGAAAAGCGCGGAACCTTTGTATGAACAAATCGTCAATCAGACGAAGGCACTCGTCATCC
This sequence comes from Exiguobacterium sp. SL-9, assembly GCF_004336985.1. Classification (GTDB taxonomy): domain Bacteria; phylum Bacillota; class Bacilli; order Exiguobacteriales; family Exiguobacteriaceae; genus Exiguobacterium. Next base: position 689,681 of record NZ_SJUO01000001.1, on the reverse strand, counting down.
GTGGGATTTTACGGCCAGGCGATAAGGTGATGTCCGTGCGCGAACTCGCGACCGACCTCGTCATCAATCCGAATACGGTCAGTAAGGCGTATCAGGAGCTCGAACGACTCGGCTTGCTCGAGATGCACCGCGGTCGGGGGACGTTCGTCTCCGAGGACTGGATCGACCAGGACTCGCCGCGCGCACCGATCCTAGAGGCGATCAAGAAGCTCGCCATCGATTGCCATTATGCGAACATCGCGCTCACCGAAGCGCTGACGCTATTTGAGATAGAATATAAGAAAGTAGGGGAGAACCATGCTGACAGTCCAGCAACTGAGTAAGAAAATCGATCGACAGCAAGTCCTAGATGATATCGATTTCACCGTCGGCGCCGGGGAGATCATCGCCCTCGTCGGACGGAACGGCGCTGGTAAGACAACGCTGCTCCGGACGATGGTCGGCATCATCCGACCGGACACGGGCGACGTCCGCTACGGTCCATCGAGCATCTTTGAAAAAGCAGAGTTGAAACGCGACGTCATTTTTGTCCCGGATTCGGCCGACGCGCTCAAACATTACACAGTCAACGAGGCGGCCGCGCTCTATGAATCGATCTATCCGACGTTCAACCGGTCAACGTTCAGAGAGACGCTCACGCGTTACAACATCGATAACAAGAAGATTCGCCAGCTCTCGAAAGGACAGAAGGCGATGGTGACATTGTCGCTCGCCTTCGCCGTCCAAGCGAAATACTATTTGCTCGATGAGCCGACCGACGGACTTGACGTCGTCGCAAAATCCGACGTCTTGAAACTGATGATCGCCCAAGTCGAGGTACGCAACTGCTCGATTATCGTCTCGAGCCACCAGTTGCATGAGCTCGAGCGGATCGCCGACCGCATCATCATGATCGAGAAGGGTCGCGTCAAAGCGATCATGTCTCTCGAAGAGGCGCGCGAGACGAGCGTCAAACTGCAAGTCGTGTTCAACGACCAAGTTCCGGTCGAACTGCTCGAACGAAAAGATATCGACATTATCAACGTCACAGGTCGGGTCGCCTTGTTTATGGCAAAAGAACGGACGAAAGAACTCGATACGTTCGTCGACGCGCATGACCCGATGCTCGTCGAAGAAATCCCGATGTCGCTCGAAGACATCTTCCGGGTCCAATTAGGAGGTGAGGCAAGTGTCTTTTAAGGTGCTGCTAAAGAAAGATTGGAAACAAGTGTCGTTGTTATGGATGTTGCTCGTCTTCCTCGGAATCGTCGCCCATACGCTTCCGGTATGGACACAGATTCAATCGTTCGACGAACAAGTTCGGGAAATCCAAGAAAATCCGGCGGATTATGCCGAATGGTATGGCGACAACGTGACGAATCCGTCGCTTGAAGAGCTATTTAGCCCTGAGTATAGCTATTTTATTGGTGACTTACAGACACTCATCCCGTATGGTGGCGTCATTTTCCTCTATATCATCTTCGGTTTCTTGATGGCGTCCGTCTTGATTGGAAGTGAACGCAATAGCCAAATGTCTGACTTTGCGATGTCTCTCCCGTTCAACCGCAATCAGCTATACATATCGAAGTGGTTGATCGGAGTGAGCGGGATTGTCGTCTCGTCGCTCCTCGGCAGCCCGCTCATGCTTTGGGTCATCCAGACATCTCGCTATTCGTTTTTGATGGAAGGACATGCGTTGCAAGTCGCAGGGCTAGCCGGCTTTATGTTGTTGACTGGCATTGCCGTCTTCTCGCTGGCGTTATGGATGGGTTCATTCGGTGGGGAGGCCGTCTCGCAAGTGCTCTGGTCGGTCGTCGCCCTGTTATTCCCTGTCGGCATCTTACTGTTGATTCAAGGATCAATTTATTCGATCACTCAAAATACAGCAGGAGTCTACGATTTATTCGAACGTGCCATGGAAAGTGTGTTTTTACGATTGATTTCTCCGCTCGCGAACTTGTTAAATGTCGATACGTTCAACATGTTCACGGACGATACAGTGTGGGAAAACTTTATGACGGTAGCGATTATTAGCTCCCTCGGATTCATCGTCCTCTCGTTCGGTATCGGCTTATGGACGTTCAACCGGGTCCCACAAGAAAACAACGGCCGCTTCTTCATGTTCACGAACTGGCTTTGGCTCGTCCATGTCATCATGGTCATCTGTTTCGCCATGCTCGGTGGGATCGTTCTGGCTAATCTCTCCTACCCGACGAATAGCATCCTCTATTTTGTTGGATTTGCAATCGGTGGCTTCCTCGCGCATTTGCTCGCGAAACGTCTGCTCTATCGCTTCAACTTGAGACTAAAAGTGTAAAAGGAGAATTCTCATGAAACGACTCAGTTTGCTCATTGTCATGCTCATCGTTCTCGCAGGATGCGGGGATACCCAACAACCGAGAGCGTTCCAATACAAAGGGTCTTATGTCGGTGACAACAGCGCTGTTGCCGGCATTGCCCAGACGTTGCCGATGCATGACTGTTACAAGTCGATCGAGCTCCAGACGAAAAAACGTCCATACGGCTTGACCGTTCGATACGATGATCCTGAACTCGAGCGAATCGAGCAGGAGCGGCTCGCGATTCGGAACGCGGCGACGTACTTCACGCTCGTGCAAAACACGGAGATCGTCCGCTTCGCTTTCCCGAACCGGACGTATTCGTTCTCGCGCCCAGAGATGGAGGCGTGGCTCGACATCGATTTCTCGACGATCAAGTGGGAAAAAGATTTAAATGAGCACTTGGACGAGAAAATTAGCAACAAAGAGCAGACTGAAGCCTATTTCAAGAGAATCTGAACGTGTGCGGAAACTTTCATCCGCACACGTTTTTTCGATATTTTCTGAAAATTATTGGGTAAAGGGTAGATGAAAGCGTTTTCTTGGCATTATAATAGAGGTAACTGAATGACTATTCATTTCAAGGAGGAGAATCGATGAACAAACCGTGGTTGCAAGATTATCCAGCTGACATGCCAGAAACGATTGATTATGAGGTGAAGCCGCTCTATGAGGCGCTCTCCCGGGCCGCTACAGACTATCCGGACCGGACCGCCGTCTCCTTCATCGGCAAAGCGTTGACGTTCGCCGAGGTCGACGATGCGGCAAAACGGCTCGCGACGATGCTCCAATCGAAAGGGCTGCAAAAAGGAGACCGCGTCAGCCTGATGCTCCCGAACTGTCCACAATACGTCATTTCGTTCTACGCCGTCCTGTACGCCGGTGGGACGGTCGTCCAGACGAACCCGCTCTATACCGAGCATGAGCTCGAGAACTTGATTACCGACTCAGGTGCGAACATCCTCATCACCCTCGACCTGCTCTATCCGAAGTCGCTCCGTGTGAAACAGAAGACGGACATCAAGACGATTATCACGACAAGTATCGCCGACTATCTGCCATTCCCAAAGAACAAGCTGTACCCGATCAAAGTGAAACGTGAGAACAACATCGTCATCGACACGACGGGTTCGGTCGCGTTCAAAGACTATAAAAACTTCGGACCGATCACACCGGTCTCAATCGAGCCGAAAGAGGATGTCGCTGTCTTGCAATATACCGGCGGGACGACAGGGCTGCCGAAAGGCGTCATGCTGACCCACTTCAACTTGACGGCGAACGTCGATCAAATTTCGAACTTCTTCTATAAATATAATCGAGGAGACTTAAAGCGTGTCTTGAGTGTCGTCCCGTTCTTCCACGTCTACGGCATGACGTGCTGTCTGAACTTTGGGATGGCGAACGGATATGAGCTTGTCCTCGTCCCGCGTTTCGACGTCACCGACGTCCTGAAGACGATCCACAAGAAGAAGCCACACTTCTTCCCAGGTGCACCGACGATGTATGTAGGTATCCTCAACGACCCGAAATTGAAAAAATATGACCTGTCATCGATTGAGGCGTGTATTTCCGGATCGGCGCCACTCCCAGTCGAAGTGCAGGAACAGTTCGAAAGCATCACGGGCGGTCGTATCGTCGAAGGGTACGGGTTATCAGAGACGTCACCGGTCACGCACGCGAATTTCCTATGGGATAAACGGATTGTCGGCTCGATCGGCGTGCCGTTGTCGGACACTTCTGCTAAGATTGTAAAAGCAGACGGGGAGACACCAGCCGATGTCGGTGAAATCGGGGAAGTCATGCTCTACGGCCCGCAAGTGATGAAAGGGTATTGGCAGAAGCCGGAAGAGACGGCCGCCGTCTTGAAAGATGGATGGCTCGCGACCGGTGACCTCGGCTATATGGGCGAGGATGGTTTCTTCTATATTGTCGACCGGAAGAAAGACATGATCATCGCCGGGGGCTTCAACGTCTATCCGCGCGAGATCGAAGAAGTGTTATACGAACATCCGGCCGTCAAGGAAGCGGTCTGTATCGGCGTCCCGGACCCGTATCGCGGGGAGACGGTCAAGGCGTTCATCGTCATGCGTGATGGCGTCAGCGTGACGGAAGAGGAGCTCGACAAGCATTGTCGTGAGAAGCTCGCGGCGTATAAAGTGCCGAAGTTGTACGAGTTCCGTGACGAGTTGCCGAAGACGTTCGTCGGTAAGATTTTACGTCGCGTCCTCGTCGACGAAGAGAAGGCGAAACAAGTGAAACAAAGCAGTTGACACAACCGTGTCACATGATAGAATAATAAATGAATGAACCATCATTCATTTTTATGCAGCGGTAAGGAGCTTGGGTGTTTATGACAAAGAATGGATCAAAAAGTGACCGCATTATCGATGCGGCAGTGAAAGTGATTGCGAATCATGGCTATCACGGTGCAAAGGTGACGGCCATCGCCAAAGAGGCGGGCGTCGCCGACGGAACGATTTATTTGTACTTCAAAAACAAGGAGCATCTGTTGATTGAATTGTTCCAGACGAAGATGGGCTTGTTCATCGACTACTCGAAGCAACAAATCGAGCAGGAGACGACGGCCGGCGACAAACTGTATCAGTTGATCGAGTCGCATCTCAAACAACTGTCGGCCGATTACGACCTCGCCGTCGTGACACAAATCGAGCTCCGGCAGTCGAACTTGGCACTCCGTCAAAAAATCAGCGAAGTGTTGAAACCGTATTTGAACTTGATTGACGCGGTCGTGCAACACGGGGTCGATACCGGCGAATTCGATCGCGAGCTCGACTATCGCCTGGCTCGGCAAATGATTTTCGGCACGATCGATGAAGTGGTCACGAGTTGGATGGCGAGCGGCTTCAAATATGATTTGATGTCGACGCTACCGAAAGTACACCATATGTTAAAAAAAGGGCTTGCTTAACCGTAAGCCCTCTCGCTAGCTCAAAAAATGAACGCTGATTCATGAATGATGGTGCGAACAACTTATAAGGGGGAACTACGATGAATATTTTTGTATTGCTGAAGCGTACGTTCGATACAGAAGAAGCGATTCAGCTCGAGAATGGGGAAATTCAAGAAGACGGCGCTGAGTTCATCATCAACCCGTACGACGAGTATGCGGTCGAGGAGGCCATTCGCAAGCGTGACGATCTCGGGGGAGAAGTCACGGTCGTGACGGTCGGACCGGAAGACGCGGACAAAGAACTCCGTACGGCGCTCGCGATGGGTGCGGACAAAGCGGTCCGAATCTCGATCGAGGATGACGTCGAGGACGCCGACCACGTGACGATTTCAAAAGTACTCGCCACGTACTTGAAAGAACAAGCACCTGACCTCGTCTTCGCGGGGAACGTCGCCATCGATGGCGGCAGCGGTCAAGTCGCACCACGCGTCGCCGAACTGTTAGACATGAACTACGTGACGACAATCACGAAGCTCGACATCGATGGCACGACGGCGACGGTCACACGTGACGTCGAAGGGGACACCGAAGTGATCGAAGTGCCGCTCCCGCTTCTCGTGACGGCACAGCAAGGATTGAACGAACCGCGTTATCCGAGCCTCCCAGGCATCATGAAGGCGAAGAAGAAGCCGCTTGAAGAACTCGAACTGTCGGACATCGACCTCGATGAAGACGAGATCGAAGCGAAGATCGAGACGATTGAACGGTTCTTGCCGGAAGAGAAGAAAGCAGGACGCATCCTTGAAGGGGATACGTCGTCACAAGTGAACGAGCTCGTTCAATTACTTCGCACGGAAGCCAAAGTCATTTAAGGGGGACACATAGATGAAAGCTTTAGTACTCGCAGAAGCGCGCGAAGGCGCGTTACGGAACGTATCATTTGAAGCGATCGCCGCGGCGAAGCAATTGACGGACGACGTGACGGCGGTCGTCATCGGGGATGACGTCAAAGCACTCGCCAATGAACTCGGGGAGTACGGCGCGGGACGCGTCCTCGTCATTGAGGACGAGCGTCTCAAGCACTACACGCCGGACGGCTACGGGCAAGTGCTCCGCCAAGTCATCGACCAAGAGTCGCCGGACATGATCGTGCTCGGTCATACGGCGCTCGGGAAAGACATCGCCCCGAAACTCGCGGCACGACTTGACGCAGGACTCATCAGTGACGTCGTCTCGATCGAAGGGTCAGGCAAAGACGCCGAGTTCGTCCGCCCGATCTATTCAGGGAAGGCGTTCGAAAAAGTGAAATTCAAAGACTCGGTCATGTTCTTCACGATCCGTCCGAACAACATCGACGCGCTGCCACGTACGGCAGGGGCGAGCGTATCGGTTGAGACACCGAGCGTGGAACTGAAAGACCTCGCCATGATCGTTAAAGAAGTCGTCCGCAAGGCGACAGGGAAAGTCGATTTGACGGAAGCGAAAGTCATCGTCGCCGGTGGGCGCGGTGTCAAGAGCGAGGACGGCTTCAAGCCGCTCGAAGAGCTCGCCGAACTGCTCGGCGGAGCCGTCGGTGCTTCACGTGGAGCATGTGACGCCGACTATTGCGACTATGCCCTTCAAATCGGTCAGACCGGGAAAGTCGTCACGCCGGACCTGTATATCGCGTGCGGCATCTCAGGCGCGATTCAACACTTGGCTGGGATGAGCAACGCCAAAGTCATCGTCGCCATCAATAAAGACCCGGAAGCGAACATCTTTACCGTGGCCGATTACGGCATCGTCGGTGACTTGTTCGACGTCGTCCCACTCTTGACAGAAGAGTTCCGCAAACACCTCGTCAATAGCTGATATGCAGAACGTTTGGGGAAACGTACCCTCCGTGGTATACTCTGAACATGAAATGCATGAGAGTTCCTAATCGGCTCTCACATCTTATTGGGGAGGTATTTACCAAATGGCTATTAAACACGCAACGACTCAAACATTTGAACAAGAAGTAAAAGAGGGCGTCGTCCTCGTTGATTTTTGGGCAGCATGGTGTGGACCGTGCCGCATGATTGCACCGGTTCTTGAAGAACTCGATCAAGAGATGGGCGACCAAGTCCAAATCGTGAAACTCGACGTTGACGAGAACCCAGAAGTAGCGGGCGCTTTCCAAATCCAAAGTATCCCGACACTCATGATGTTCAAAGACGGACAACCTGTCTCGAAAACAATGGGCTTCCAACCAAAAGAAGCACTCAAAGAGTTTATCGCGACAGCACAATAATGCGTACAGCCGACCGGGGAACTGGTCGGCTGTTTTTTCTTAGGCGCAATCGGGAAGAAGGAGTTTAGTCGCTTCGCATGGAATAACAACGGTTAAGGTTCGGTCTGGATGTAGCGGAGAATTCAGAAAAAACTCCATTTGAAAACGGATACATACATTGCTTGATTCAATTTTTTTTCGTGGATTTTTGTCGACTCCCTTCATATTTAATAGTTCGGGATTTTTTGACGAGCCTCTAAAAAGTGGGAAGGTTTTATCATGGAAACAGACTGAAAATTTACGCTATACTCATGAAGAAGACGTGATGGCGTCAAGTGACCTTAATAATTGGCCCATCGTTTGTAAGACTCTGTTCGAAGGAGGAATTTTCTTGTCGGTGTTACATTTAGCTATCTTATTGCCGCTTCTCGCGGCACCGTTCATCCCGTTCTTGTTCCGGGCACTGAAGCGAATCCATACGGGTTGGTTCGTTTTAATCGTTCCGGTCGTCCTGTTCGTTTACTTCTTCCGCTTCATCGGAATCACGAGCGCGGGGGACGTCGTGACGGAAACGGTCGAATGGATGCCTTCGCTTGGCATCAACTTCACGGCCTACGTGGACGGGCTCGGACTATTGTTTGCCCTCCTGATTACAGGGATCGGGGCGCTCGTCGTCCTGTATTCGATTTACTACTTGAATAAAGACAAAGAGTCGCTCGGTCATTTCTATGTGTACCTGCTCCTGTTCATGGGTGCGATGCTCGGTGTCGTCCTCTCGGACAACATGGTCGTCATGTACATGTTCTGGGAACTCACATCGATTTCGTCGTTCCTGTTGATCGGGTATTGGTATGAGAAAGAGCGTTCACGCTATGGGGCGCGTAAGTCGATGCTGATCACCGTGTTCGGTGGTTTGTCGATGCTCGGGGGGATTGTGATCCTTGAGTCGATCGTCGGCTCGTTCAGCATCCGTGACATGGTCGCCAATCAGGCACTCATCGCGGACAGCCCGTTCTTTATCGCGGCGATGATTCTCATCTTGCTCGGCGCCTTCACGAAGTCGGCGCAATTCCCGTTCCACATCTGGTTGCCGGATGCGATGGAAGCACCGACCCCGGTCAGTGCGTACCTCCACTCGGCGACGATGGTCAAGGCCGGTCTCTATCTCGTCGCACGGATGAGCCCGGTATTCCAAGAGTCGTCACTCTGGCTATGGATCATTGCCTCGGTCGGGACGTTCACTTTGTTCTGGGGTTCGTTCAATGCAGTCAAACAGACCGATTTGAAAGGAATCCTCGCATTCTCGACGGTCAGTCAGCTCGGTCTCATCATGTCCCTGCTCGGCCTCGGTGCCGCGGCGCTTCATTATGACGGCATGGATGACAACATCTATATGGTCGCGACGATTGCGGCGATCTTCCACTTGATCAACCATGCGACGTTCAAAGGATCGCTGTTCATGATGGTCGGGATTGTCGACCACGAGACGGGGACACGTGACATCCGCAAACTCGGTGGACTGATGACCGTCATGCCGATCACGTTCACGATCGCCGTCATCGGCTCATTGTCGATGGCAGGTCTACCGCCATTCAATGGCTTCCTCAGTAAAGAGATGTTCTTGAAGGCGACGACAAAGGTGTTCTCGATGGACTTCTTCGCGCTTGATACGATTGGCATCTTGATTCCGGTCGTCGCATTCATCGCGAGCGTGTTCACGTTCATCTATAGCTTGATCATCTTCATGCGGACGTTCATGGGCAAAGCCCAGTTCGACCAATTGCCAAAACAGCCGCACGAGGCACCGATCGGGATGCTCATCCCGCCAGCGATTCTCGCGATCCTCGTCGTCGTGCTCGGTTTCGTGCCGAACGTATTATCGAACTCGCTCATCAAGCCGGCCGTCGAATCGATTTATCCGACGCTCGTCGCGAGCGGACAAGACGTGAAAGTCGACATCTACTTCTGGCACGGATTGACACCTGAACTTTATATGACGATCGGGGTCATCCTGCTCGGGACGCTCATGTTCTTCACAATCAACAAGTGGATGGGGATTTACAACCACATCCCGCATCGTTTGACGCTCAACGGCATGTATGATGGGACGCTCGTCTGGTCGAACAAGGCGGCGTACCGCTTCAAAGATAACTATATGACGGGCTTCATCCGCTCGTACTTGGTGTACATCTTCTTGTTCTTGTCAGGCATGATTTTGTTCTCGATGTACCGCTTCGATTTGTTCGACTTCTCGTTCGGCGAGATGGAAGCCGTCGCACCGTATGAATACGTCCTCGGGGCCGTCATCATTTTGGCGTCGCTCGCGATTCTGTTCATGCGTTCGCGTCTGCCGTCGATCATCTTGCTCGGTGTTGTCGGGTACTCGGTCGCGTTGTTCTTCGTCTTCTTCAATGCACCGGACCTCGCTTTGACGCAGCTTGTCATCGAGACGGTATCGGTCGCCTTGTTCTTGCTCGTCTTCTACCATATGCCGGAGATCAGCAAGAAAGAAGTGCGCGTCAAATTCAAGGTTGAAAATGCGATCGTCTCGATTTTCGTCGGGGTGACGGTCATGCTCCTTAGCTTCATGGCGCTGTCGAACCGTTCGCTGTCGTCAATCTCTGAATACTATAAAGAAAACGTCTATGATCTAGCAGCCGGGAAGAACATGGTCAACGTCGTCCTTGTCGACTTCCGTGGCTTTGATACGTTGTTTGAGATCGTCGTCCTTGCCATCGCGGCCATCGGGATCTACACGATGATCAAATTTAGAACGACAGAACGTACGAAAGGAGCACGTGAACATGAACCGAAAAAATGATCAAGTCAATGACGTCATCTTACAGACGGCCGCGGTGATCATCTTCTTCATCATCATCGTGTTCTCGATCAACTTGTTCTTCGCCGGGCACTACTCGCCGGGCGGAGGTTTCATCGGTGGTTTGATGACGGCGGCGGCACTCGTACTCTTGCTGCTCGCCTTTGACTCGAAGACGCTCGCTGCCGTGCTCCCGTTTGACTATCGGAAGATGACGGCGCTCGGTCTCGTCATCGCGATGCTCACATCGCTCCATAGCATCTTTTGGGGCCGTCCGTTCTTGACGCACGCCTATGATAAATTCGATTTGCCGCTTCTAGGCGAACAGACGCTTCACACGGCAATCGCTTTTGACCTCGGCGTCTACCTTGTGGTCATCGGTGTGACGATGACGATCATTCAAACGATTGGAGAGAGTGAATAATGGAAATCTTCGTTAGCATCATCATCGGTGTCCTGACGATGAGCGCGGTCTATATGATTCTCTCAAAGAGTTTGTTGCGCATCATCATCGGCACCGGGCTACTCAGCCACGCGGCCCACTTGCTCGTTTTGACGATGGGTGGACTGAAGACCGGAGCGGCGCCTGTCCTCGTTGACGGCGTCACGGAATATACCGACCCGCTCCCGCAAGCGCTCGTCTTGACGGCGATCGTCATCAGCTTCGGGGTGACCGCGTTCTTCCTCGTGCTCGCGTATCGGGCTTACCAGGAACTGAACACGGATAATATTGAGGAAATGAAAGGAACGGAATCGAATGATTAACTTACCGATCTTTCCGATTGTCATCCCGGCGCTTGCGGCTATCTTCCTCCTCTTCGCACCGAAGCAGGTTCGCCTGCAACGCGGAGTGGCACTCGGGGCTTTACTTGTAACGTTTGCAGTGACGGTGCTGCTCATTTTCACCGTATCTCAAGACGGCATCATGACCGTCAACCTAGGGAACTGGCCGGCGCCGTTCGGGATCACGCTCGTCTCGGACATGCTGTCGGCACTGCTCGTCGCCACGTCGACGTTGCTCGTCTTCTTCATCGTCTGGTTTGCGACGTATTACTTCTCGGACGCTTATGAATCGAACTACGTCTACGTCGCGATGCTGTTCCTCCTCGTCGGGGTGAACGGAGCCTTCACGACAGGCGATATTTTCAACTTGTTCGTCTTCTTTGAAGTCTTCCTCATCTCGTCGTACGTGTTAATCGTACTCGGCGGGAAAGGCGTTCAGTTACGCGAGTCGATCAAATACTTGCTCGTGAACGTCATCGCCTCGGCGTTGTTTGTCATGGCGGTCGCGCTCCTTTACGGGACGGTCGGCACGCTCAGCTTGGCGGACCTCGCGCAAAAGATCCCACTCGTGGAGAATCAAAGTGTTATCACCGTCATCGGTGTGTTCTTCGTCATCGTCTTCGGCTTGAAAGGGGCACTCGTGCCACTGCACTACTGGCTCCCGGGCTCGTACGTCGTGGCACCGACGCCGATTCTTGCCATGTTCGGGGCGTTGTTGACGAAAGTCGGCGTCTACTCGATTTTACGGACGTATACGCTCCTATTTGATGGCGGCAGTGCGTTCATGCAGAACTTCTTGATCATCCTCGCCGTGTTGACGATCGTCATCGGCATGACCGGGGCGATCGCCTACAACGACGTCAAACTGATCATCATCTACAACATCATGATCGCTGTTGGTGTCATCCTGTACGGGATTGCGCTCAACACACAGACGTCGCTCGAAGGGGCGCTCTACTATTTGATTCATGACATGTTGATCAAGGCTGCCTTGTTCATGCTCGTCGGGATGATGATTGGCATCACCAAATCCGGTCAATTACGCGACATGGGTGGCTTGATCACCCGCTTCCCGCTGTTCGGATGGACGTTCTTCATCGCAGCGTTGTCACTCGCCGGGATTCCGCCGCTCAGCGGATTCTTCGGGAAACTGTTGATCGTTCAAGGTGGGGTCGGGGAAGGCAGCCTGTTTGGACCGCTCCTCATCTTGCTGTCGAGTTTGTTCGTCCTCTTCTCGGTCATCAAAATCTTCTTGTACGGATTTTGGGGAGAAGAGAAACGAGTCTATGACGGTCCGCTCGTACCGTATATGAACCGCCTTATCGTGCCGACGTTCTTGCTCGTCGCTGTCGCCGTCGCCTACGGGTTCGGCGCCGAGGCGATGCATCCGTTCATTACCCAGGCAATCGAACCGCTCGTGCAACCCGAAATCTATATCGATGCCGTGATTAAGGAGTGATTTAGAGATGGCTTACCAACTACTCATCAACTTTTTCCTGGCGTTCATTTGGATGTTCTTCACGGGTACGTTCACGACGAGCGGATTCATCATCGGTTACTTGCTCGGATTACTCGTCATCTTCATGATGCGCCGCTTCTTCAAGAACACGGATTTTTATTTCACCCGCGTCTTGAAACTGTTTAAACTGTTCTTGATTTTCTGTCGTGAGCTTGTCGTGGCCAACATTGAAGTGCTCCGGCTCGTCTTGAGCCCGAAACTTAAAATCCAACCGGGCATCTTTCGGTATCACACCGAACTCGATGCCGGTTGGAAAGTGAGTTGGTTGTCGATGCTCATCACGCTGACACCGGGTACGCTTGTCGTTCAAGTGTCAGACGACAACAAGACGCTCTATATCCACGCATTGCATATGCCGGATAAAGAGTCGCTCAAACGAGACATTTACGATAACTTTGAGTCGAATATTAAGGAGGCGACCAGCTAATGTTAGATATTATTATTTACGTGGCGCTCGCCATCCTCGTGCTCGCCATGCTCGGTATGCTGTATCGGGTCGTCAAAGGGCCGACGACAGCAGACCGTGTCATCGCGCTCGACTCGATCGGCATCGGCTTGATCTCGGTCGTATCGTTGTTATCGATTTTGCTCGATACGACGATGTTCTTCGAGGTCATCCTCTTGCTCGGGATTTTAGCCTTTATCGGAACGGTAGCGTTCTCGAAATTCCTCGAGAAGGGAGAGATCATCCAACATGACCGCAACAATGATTTATGACATCTTGACCGGTGTCTTCACGATCATCGGTGTATTCTTCACCGTCGTCGCGGCCATCGGTCTGATCCGGCTCCCGGACATTTATTCCCGCGCCCATGCCGCTTCGAAGAGTGCGACGCTCGGTGTCATGTTCGTCCTATTCGCGGCGCTCCTGCACGTCTGGGTCGACCAGCGCATCTTTGACGCACGACTCCTGCTCGGACTGTTCTTCGTCTTGTTGACGGCACCGGTCGGCAGTCACTTGGTCGCCCGTGCAGCCCACGCCCAAGGTGTCCCGCTTTGGAAGAAGTCGCTCCAAGACGCGCTTCGAGAAGATAAAGATAAAGGGATTGAATGACGAAAGGCTCCTCCAAGTCAAATTGGAAGAGCCTTTTTTTGTGTCAAATCAGATACGTCACGTCAGAGGCCGACGTCGGATAGGCGAACTCTAAGTGTTTGACGTGTTGATGGGTGATATTGTTTTGTATAATGAACGAGAACAAGTTAATCAGTTCCGGTGCGTGCTGTCCGATCAAGTGGGCGCCGAGCACGTGCCCGTCCTTGCTGAGTAAGATGCGGGAGAACGCGGTGGTGTCGTTAATCCGCTCATACGTCAGGAAGTGGGACAAGTCATTGTCCTTACACTCAAAGTCGATGCCGCTCGCTTTCGCCTCATCGACCGTCAGCCCAACTTTGGCGATCGGTGGTGTCGTGAAGACGACCGTCGGAGCAGGACGCTCAGGCAAAGGACGGGTGTTGTTCCGCAACAGGTTGAGCGCGGCGATGCGTCCTTCCTGCCCAGAGAACGGGGTGAGGGCCGGGTTGCGGCTCTTGGCGACGTCCCCGGCCGCATAGACGTTCGCGTTCGTCGTCTGCAAGTACTCGTTGACGAGGACGCCCCCATGATCGGACTCGACACCGGCCGCGTCCAAGCGGAGTCGTTCGATGCTCGGAATCCGCCCGGTGGCGTTAAGGACGACGCCTTCTAGGGTAGAGTCATCTGATAACGTCAGCACGTTCCCATCTAGTCGGACGGGCTCGATTCCGTAACGGACATCGATGCCGATCCGGCTCGTCTCATCGACGAGTCGTTTGACGACTTTGCGATCGAATTGCTTCAATGCCCGCGACCGGATGAGGAGGGTCACCTCGCACCCGAAGCGGCGGAGGATATGGGCGAACTCGAACGCGATATAGCCAGCCCCGATGATGATGACGTGTTTTGGCAAGTCATCGAGGTCGAAGACGTCGTCGCTCGTGATGGCCCCGTCGCCACCTGGAATGTCGAGCGGACGCGGAATGAGGCCAGAAGCGACCAAAAACTGATGCGCCGAGATTTCATGTCCATCGATGACAATCGAGTCTTCATCGATGAAATGGGGTTCGCCTTCGAACAAGTCGATGTCGAGCTCTTTCCAATGATGCATTTTCGTCGTCGGGACGGCGAAGCGATATTCGTCGATGCGCCGCTTGAAGGCGTGCCAATCGAGTGTGAGCTCGCCGTGGACCCCGAGCGGTTGCATTCGTTCCGCACGGGCGATGAGCTCGGCACCTTCCGCGAGCATCTTTTTCGGGTCACATCCGCGTTGCGGACACGTCCCGCCGAACGTCCGGTTCTCGACGATGGCAATTTGTTTACCGGCGTCGCATAATACGTTAGCGGCTTGGCTCGCAGCCGAACCGCTGCCGATGATGATGACATCGTACCGTTTCATAACTAAACCTCCCTCTGAGACTTCATCAACTTTTTCCCGTCTGGAAGGAACCTAAACTGAGGTGATTGAATTTGAGTCATTCTGACCACATTAAACATAAATTGGCGCTCCTCCCGGATGAACCAGGCTGTTACTTGCATAAGAACGAGTACGGCGAGATCATCTACGTCGGGAAAGCAAAAAATCTGAAGAACCGGGTCCGGTCGTATTTTACCGGGGCGCATGACATCAAGACGATGCGGCTCGTCGCCGAGATTCGTGACTTCGAATATATCGTCACGGCGAGCGAGCTCGAGGCGCTCCTTCTCGAGATGACGCTCATCAAAAAGCATGACCCGAAATACAACATCCGCTTGAAGGATGACAAGTCGTACCCGTACATCAAAATTACGAACGAGCCTTATCCACGTTTGCTCACGACACGCAAGCTGAAGCGGGACGGCGGCTTCTATTTCGGTCCGTATCCGAACGCCTATGCCGCCAATGAGACGAAACGGTTACTTGATAAACTGTATCCGCTCCGGAAATGCCAACCGATGCCGCGCAAGCTCTGTCTGTATTACCATATCGGGCAGTGTCTCGGACCGTGCGAGCTCGCCGTCGACACGGACGAGCAAAAAGACATCGTCCAGGAGATTCGCCGCTTCCTGAACGGGGAGACGAGTGAGACGCTCGCCAAGCTCCAAGTCGATATGGGACGAGCGGCCGAAGACATGCAGTTCGAACGCGCCGCCGAGCTCCGTGACCAAATCCGAGCCGTCGAGTCGATCATGAACAAACAAAATATGATCACGGCCGACCCGACAGCACGCGACGTCTTCGGCTATACGCTCGACCGTGGTTGGATGTGCGTTCAAGTGTTCTATATGCGGGGCGGTAAGATGATTGAGCGCGACGTGTCCCTGTTTCCGCTCCATGGCGAACCGTCTGAGGAGCTCGAAAGTTTCATCGTTCAGTTTTACGAGCAGAACGTATTGCCGAAAGAAGTGCTCGTCCCTGAGATCGTTCGCATCGAACTGTTGAACGAGGCGATCGGGACGAAAGTGATGCAACCGAAGCGTGGCGCGAAGCGGCAGCTGCTCGACCTGGCGACGAAAAACGCCAGCATCGCCTTGAACGAGAAGTTCGAGTTGCTCGCCCGAGATGAAGAACGGACGCTCCTCGCCATGCGTGAGCTCGGTGAGGCGATCGGGATCCCGAACTTGTCACGCGTCGACATCATCGATAACGCCAACATCCAAGGGGCTGACGCCGTCTCAGCGCTCGTCGTCTTCGAGGATGGCAAACCGCTCAAAAAAGAGTATCGCAAGTATAAGATTCGGACCGTCCAAGGGCCGGATGACTATGAGACGATGCGCGAAGTCGTCCGGCGTCGTTTCCGTCGCCTGTTGACAGAAGAGAAGCGTCTGCCGGACCTGCTGTTGATCGATGGCGGGATTGGACAGTTGAATGCCGCCCTCGACGTCCTGCAAAACGAGTTCGGACTCGACGTACCGGTCGGCTCGCTCAAGAAAGATGATCGTCACCGGACGAGCCAGCTCTTGTTCGGGGAAGGCGGCGGCGTCATCGAACTGAACTCGCGTTCGAGCGCGTTCTATTTGCTCCAACGTATGCAAGACGAGGTCCACCGCTTCGCCATCACGTTCCACCGCAGTTTGCGGACGAAGAAGATGACGAAGTCGGTGCTCGACGATATCCCGGGCGTCGGGCCGAAGCGGCGTCAACAGTTGATCCGCCATTTCGGGTCGATGAAACAGATCCGGCTCGCCTCGCTCGAACAGTTGAAGGAAGCGGGCCTGCCTGAAAAACTGGCGGAGACCGTGATCCAATACGTCCATGAAGAGACGGACGAGTAAAAAAAGAAGAGCCGGTGCGGTCAATCGCATCGGCTCTTCGTCATTCATACGTATCTTTTCGGTCTAGTTGGACGGTGATTTGGACGGCCTTGCGCGCCACATCGGCGTAGCCCTCGGCGACGCATTGGAAACGACCGGCAATCTGCTCGGCTAAAAAGCCAGCTTCAAGCTGGAAGTAGCCGGTTGCCTTTTCTTGGGTCGCGGGTGGGGGAATGAGTTCGAACAAGAACTTATTTCCTTTTTCTTTCAAGAGCGTCAATTGCCCCCAGCCTGCCTCGGTAAAGAAGGCGCTCAGTTCATCGTTCGTCATGACCGGGAACTTGCGTGCGACCCGTTTGCCCGACCAATAGATGACTTGGGCGTAGTCGTCCCCGAGCAAATCCGTCAACACATAATCGCGAAGCAGTTCGATCGCGAAAGTGGGTTGGCTCATCGTTTCCATCTTCTTCCATCACTCCATTCTCTCTATACTATTATAACGACGAATCGCCTTTTGGTCACCGGGTATTTTGCAAAAGAATGTGTCACAAATCGGTCGGGTTGTCTTGTCATACAAAATTCACAAGAGTAGAATAGGAGACAGAAAGCTATATTTACATTTGAAAACGCTTTTATTTACAAAACGAGCCAAGGGCTCGTACAAAGGGGGAACTAGAATGGCAACGCGTCGTGACTACTTCAGTCGTAAAGTCCATTCGCTACTTGGGGTCATTCCAATCGGCCTGTTTTTGATCGTTCACTTGTCGGTCAACTACTATATCGTCGATGGGGTGGAATCGTTCAACAAGGCAGCAAAATTTATGGAGAGCTTACCGTACTTGTACTTCCTTGAAGTAACCATCATCGCTTTGCCGATGATTTTCCACGGTGTGTATGGCGTGTATTACGCGTTTCTCGGTTCGATTAACACGAACCGTTACTCATACGCCCGCAACTGGATGTACATGCTCCAACGCTTCACGGGCGTCTTCCTCGTCATCTTCATCGCATGGCACGTTTGGGAAACGCGCTTGGCGAAGTTGCGTGGCGTCGAGGTGAACGCGGAGATGATGCAAAACATCGTCGACAATCCGCTCATGCTCATCTTCTACATAGTCGGGATCCTCTCGGCTACGTTCCACTTCGCGAACGGTCTTTGGTCGTTTGCCATCACGTGGGGCATCACACAGTCGCCTCGTTCACAGCGCTTCATGAGCTATGTCTCAGGCGCCGTCTTCTTGGCACTATCTTTTGTCGGCATCCGTTCAATCTTGACGTTCGCGGGCATCTTGTAATTAGGGGGAAAAGTTCATGGCAAATCAAAGTTTGATCGTCATCGGTGGCGGTCTGGCTGGACTCATGGCGACAATCAAGTCGGCTGAGATGGGTGTTCCGGTAAAACTATTCTCGCTTGTACCGGTCAAGCGTTCACATTCAGTTTGTGCACAAGGCGGCATCAACGGTGCCGTCAACACGAAAGGGGAAGGGGATTCTCCTTGGCAACACTTTGATGACACGGTTTATGGGGGCGACTTCCTCGCCAACCAACCGCCGGTCCAAAAGATGGCGGAAGCGGCACCGAAAATCATTCACATGTTCGACCGGATGGGTGTCATGTTCAACCGGACGCCTGAAGGTCTCCTTGACTTCCGTCGTTTCGGCGGCACGCTCCATCACCGCACGGCTTATGCCGGCGCGACGACCGGACAACAGCTCCTCTACGCGCTAGACGAGCAGGTCCGTCGCTATGAGGCACAAGGTCTCGTCGAGAAGTATGAGGGCTGGGAGTTCCTCCGGGCCATCATCGACGAAGAAGGCATCTGCCGTGGCGCGGTCTGTCAGGATTTACGCTCGATGGAAATTAAAGCGTTCCCATCGGATGCGGTCATCCTCGCGACAGGCGGCCCGGGTGTCATCTTCGGTAAATCGACGAACTCGGTCATCAATACCGGTCAAGCGGCTGGAGCGGTCTACCGTCAAGGTGCGGTATACGCGAACGGCGAGTTCATCCAAATTCACCCGACGGCAATCCCAGGGGACGACAAACTTCGTCTCATGAGTGAGTCGGCACGTGGAGAGGGTGGACGTGTCTGGACGTATAAAGACGGCAAGCCATGGTACTTCCTTGAAGAGAAGTATCCGGCTTACGGAAACCTCGTGCCGCGTGATATCGCGACGCGTGAAATTTTCGACGTCTGTGTCAACCAGAAACTCGGCGTCAACGGCGAGAACATGGTCTACCTCGATCTTTCGCATAAAGATTCGAAAGAGCTCGACATCAAGCTCGGCGGGATCCTTGAGATTTACGAGAAGTTCGTCGGCGATGATCCACGGAAAGTTCCGATGAAAATCTTCCCGGCCGTTCACTATTCAATGGGCGGACTCTGGGTCGACTATGATCAAATGACGAACATCCCAGGGCTATTCGCAGCCGGCGAATGCGATTACTCGATGCATGGTGCGAACCGTCTCGGTGCGAACTCGCTCTTGTCTGCCGTATACGGCGGAATGGAAGCCGGTCCTGCGGCGGTCAACTATATGCGCGGTCTCGACCAAGCGACGGAGAGCGTGCCAGAAGCGCTCTTCAACTTCAACGAACGTGAAGAAATCGAGCGGTTCAACGACATCCTCGCGATGGAGGGTACGGAAAACGCCTACCAAATCCACCGTGAGCTCGGCGAACTCATGACCGATAACGTCACGGTCGTTCGTTACAACGACAAGCTCGAGGCGACGGACCTTAAACTCCGTGAGCTTCGTGAACGCTTTAACAACATCTCCGCGACCGATACGGCCCGCTGGAGCAACCAAGGGGCATCGTTCATCCGACAGCTCGACCACATGCTCGACCTCGCGCGTGTCATCACGCTTGGCGCTTTGAAACGCGACGAGAGCCGTGGTGCCCATTACAAACCGGACTTCCCGGAACGTGATGACGAGCGCTTCATGAAGACGACGATGGCACGTTACAACGAAGGGGAAGTCGATATCTCGTTCGAAGAAATCGACGTTTCGTTAATCCCGCCACGTAAACGGGATTACTCGAAGAAAGGGGCGAAGACGAAATGACGACGCCGATGCAAGCAGAGCAAAAAGACATTCGTTTTATCATTGAACGCCAGGACGGACCGGACCAAGCCGCTTATACGGAAGAGTTCACCGTTCCTTACCGTCCGAACATGAACGTCATCTCGGCGTTGATGGAAATCCGCCGGAACCCGGTCAATGCGAACGGGGACAAGACGACACCGATCAACTGGGACATGAACTGTCTCGAAGAAGTGTGCGGTGCCTGCTCGATGATCATCAACGGCAAGCCGCGCCAATCGTGTACGGCACTCGTCGATAAGCTCGAGCAGCCGATCCGTCTTGCACCGATGAAGACGTTCCCGGTCGTCCGTGACCTTCAAGTCGACCGTCAGCGCATGTTCGACGCGCTGAAAAAAGTGAAGGCATGGGTTCCGATCGATGGGACGTACGACCTCGGACCAGGACCGCGGATGCCAGAGAACAAACGTCAATGGGCGTATGAACTATCGAAATGTATGACGTGCGGTGTCTGTCTCGAGGCATGCCCGAACGTCAATGACAAGTCGAACTTCATCGGACCGGCCGCGATCTCGCAAGTCCGTCTCTTCAACTCGCATCCGACCGGCGCCTTCCACGCGGAGGACCGTCTCGAAGCGCTCATGGAAGACGGCGGCATCATGCAGTGCGGAAACGCACAAAACTGTGTCGAAGTTTGTCCGAAAGGCATCCCGCTCACAACGTCGATCGCTGCGATGAACCGTCAGACGACGCTTCATTCGTTCAAGTCGTTCTTCGGTAGCGATAAAGGCCGCACCGGTTCTGCGGTCGAGGCGTAAGGGCTACGGATGACGAAGTACTTCCGGGAAGCCGATTGGGAAACACGTGTCAGAGCAGGGGTCGCGCTAGATGTCAAAGTCCGATTCTCGGAGTGCGACCCGTACGGTCACATGAATAACACAATTCCGTTCATCTATTTCGAAGATGCACGAATTGAGTTGCTAGAGGAGACAGGATTTTCGTTGCAAGACGGGTTCGTCGTCGTGGCGGATGCCCAGTGCGACTATGTTCGCCAAGTGATGCCGCGCCAGTCGATCAAGGTGTATGCCAATGTCTTGACGGTCGGAAACACTTCATGTGATATTCATTACGGGGCATATGATGGAGACCAACTCATGTTCGCGGGACGTACGAGCCTCGTACACTTGTCGAAATCCGGGCGTCCGATCGAATGGACTCCAGAATATAAAAATCGCTTGCAGAATTTTTGCGAATCCGCTATCATTTGATAATGAGTTCACAAACAATTATTCTGCGGGTTCACCTGTAGAATTGAAATTTGAAGGGAGACCATCACGTCATGGAAAAAACGTTCACAGTCGTTGCAGATTCAGGAATTCACGCTCGTCCAGCTACACAGTTGGTAAACACAGCTTCTAAATTCCAATCAGATATTAACCTTGAGTACAACGGTAAGACAGTAAACCTCAAGTCGATCATGGGTGTACTTTCACTCGGAATCGCAAAAGATTCTACAATCAAAATCACTGCAGCTGGTGACGATGCAGAAGAAGCGATTAACACGCTTTCTGACATGCTCACAAGCGAAGGTCTTGCTCAGTAATTGAGCAATGGACGAGGCGGCCAATCGGCTACCTCGTCTTTTTTGTTTGTCACGAGACCGTTTCTTTTTCACAATCGGCTTTTTTGGTAAGATAGATGGGAATGGAAGTGATGATCATGAAACGAGCGATTGGAGTACTCGATTCAGGAGTTGGCGGCTTGACGGTGGTCAAAGAACTGATGCGCCAACTACCGAAAGAAGAAATCATCTATATCGGCGACACGGAACGGTGCCCGTACGGCCCGCGCCCGCACGATGAGATTGAAGCCTATACATGGGAACTGATCGAGTTCCTGTTAAGTAAAAACGTGAAGATGATCGTCATCGCCTGTAACACGGCGACAGCGGTCGTCTTGAAAGAGGCGCGCAAACGCCTCAACATCCCGGTCATCGGGGTCATCGACCCGGGAGCCCGGGCGGCCGTCAAAGGGACGCGCAATAAACATATCGGCGTCATCGGCACGAAGATGACGATCGAGAGTAACTCGTACGAGACGGCACTCCGGCACGTGGCCGGCGAAATCGATGTGTATTCGCTCGCCTGTCCGCCGTTCGTTCCGCTCGTCGAGGCCGGCGAACTAGACGGAGAACGTGTCCGCGACATCGTCGCTGAGACGATTCGTCCGCTCCAGTCGTCCGAGATGGACACACTCATCCTTGGGTGCACCCACTATCCGCTACTCGCGCCGGTCATTCAAGACGTCGTCGGACCAGACGTCCACTTGATCTCGTCCGGTGATGAGACAGCGCTCGAAGTGGCGGCCATCCTTGACTTTAAAGAGCTTGAGAACGACCTCGACACGGTCCCGGCGCATCAGTTTTATGCGACGGGGGATGTCGTCATCTTTGACCGTCTCGCGACAGAATGGCTCGGTCAGCCCGTGAAAGCGGAGAAAGTAGAGGTGTCCGGTGTCGATGCGTAACGAACGAAAACATGACGAGCTCCGGCCCGTCGAGATCGTCCCCCATGTGAACAAACATGCGGAAGGGTCGGTCCTCATCTCGATCGGTGATACGAAAGTCATCTGTACGGCGACCGTCGAAGAACGGGTCCCGAACTTCTTGCGCGGCAAGAAACAAGGCTGGATCAACGCCGAGTATTCCATGCTTCCACGCGCGACCGGCAACCGTACGGTCCGCGAATCGGTCCGCGGCAAACAGTCGGGCCGGACGATGGAAATTCAACGGTTGATCTCGCGCGCGCTCCGCTCGGTCGTTGACTTAGAACGTCTTGGTGAGCGCACGATTTGGATCGACTGTGATGTCATCCAAGCCGATGGCGGGACGCGTACGGCTTCCATCACGGGTGGTTTCTGCGCCCTCGTCCTCGCGGTCGATGCGCTCATCCGTCAAGGTAAGCTCGACGACACGCCGATCAAAGAGGGCATCGCCGCCATCTCGGTCGGACGGACCGACGAACTGCTCCTCGACTTGAACTACGAAGAAGATGCGGCGGCCGAGGTCGACATGAACGTCGTCATGACGGCGAGCGGTCGCTTCGTCGAAGTGCAAGGGACAGGGGAAGAAGCGACGTTCACGTTGCTCGAGATGAACGAGATGCTCCACATGGCCCAAAGCGGGATCGAGACGCTGTTCAAAGCAGCAGAAGACGCGCTCGGTGCCTCGTGGTGGTATGTCGGGGAACAATTGGAGGAAACAACATGAAACTCATTGTCGCAACACGCAACAAAGGAAAAGTCGCAGAAATCGAAGGGATGCTCACACCGCTCGGTTTTGACGTCGAATCACTGTTAGATTATCCGGACGCACCTGAGACGGACGAGACGGGCACGACGTTCGAAGCGAACGCCGAGCTGAAGGCGACGGAGGCGGCTCGCTATTTCGGCCACGCCGTCCTCGCCGATGATTCAGGGCTCGAAGTCGATGCGCTCGACGGGGCACCTGGTGTCTATTCGGCCCGTTTCGCCGGACCGGAGAAGTCGGACGAGGCGAACAACGCGCTTCTTCTCGAGAAGTTGAACGGAGCTACAGATCGGACGGCCCGTTTCGTTTGTGCCCTCTGTCTCGCCAAACCATCAGGAGAGACGTTGACGGTTCGCGGCACAATCGAAGGGACAATCGGCTACGCGCCGCACGGGGAGAACGGTTTCGGTTACGACCCGCTCTTCATCGTTCCGTCACTTCACAAAACAGCAGCAGAACTTGAGCGCGACGAAAAGGCGGCGGTCAGTCACCGCGGCCAAGCATTACGAAAGTTAGAGGCAGAAATTATTCCGTTTATGGAGGGGTGACCTGTATGCGTTTTCTCGTAGTCAGTGACAGTCACGGATTGACAGAAGAACTATCGATCATCTTCAATCGGCACGAACAAGACATCGACGACGCGTTTCATTGTGGGGATTCCCAGCTCGCGCTCGTCGACGAGCACTTGCTCCCATATCGAACGGTACGCGGTAATTGCGACTTTGGTGGTGACCTTCCGCTCGAGCGGGTCGAGGAGACGGCTGAAGGGACGATTCTGATCGTTCACGGTCATCACCACGATGTGAAGTACGACTTGAACCGATTGCGTTACCGGGCCGAAGAAATCGGGGCGAACGTCGTCTTGTTCGGCCACTCGCATGTCGCCGGAGCCGTGATCGAGGGCGGGGTGCTCTACGTGAACCCGGGCTCGATTCGGATGCCGCGCGGACGGAGTGACAAGACGTATGCGCTGATCGATCTTGAGAACGGGCAGGCAACCGTCCGCTTTTATCGGTCGGAGGACGGTTCGGCCGTCGAAGATCTCGATGTGAGCGGAAAGCTTTAACGGAATGAAAAGAAGGAATTGACAGCAAACCATTTTTCTATTATAGTTTTCTTGTCAATGTCCCAATAGCTCAGCTGGATAGAGCAACGCCCTTCAAGACAAATAGGAGCCTTTATAGGGAAACAGAAACCTATAGAGTGGACGACACTATATCGGTGAAGCCTTAACAGATGATGCTGATGGTAATACCGAGGAAACTTATTTCCTTTCGGGGACAAGATGGTTCGAAGGACTAAAGGTCATTCTTTAGAGGTAGAGCCGTTGAAGGAGCAATTTGCTCGTGAGGTTCCGTAGAGACTACACGTGTCGCACCTGAAATGGTGAAGATATAGTCCAGACTACAAACAACATGAGTTGGTGGCGAAAGCCATGGTGGTAAGCTAAGGCGTCGGTCGGGGGTTCGAATCCCTCTTGGGACACTTCCATTTAAAATAGAGATAGCCTCCACGGAGGTTGTCTCTTTTTTCGTTTTTCGGGGTATTGATTGACAACGAATCGATTCCTAAAGGAAGATGGAGATGAATGGAAAGGGTGTGGGGAGATGGCAAAAGAGCAAGCGTATCCGTTTCCAGGGAACTGGTCGCGGCTTCAGAAGATGATTCAAGAGGCTGACACGTCCGGGGAGCGGCAACGGGTCGAACCGATTCTATGGGATTGGTACGAGGCAGTGCCCGGCGATCCATTTATTTTCATGGAAATATTCCAATGTCTGATGGAACGACCGGAAGAACCGGAGACGCTCGAGAAACTCGAAGAGCTCGTCACGACACAGATGACGGTAGCAGAAGAACCTGCAGCCGGCGGGCTTCAAATCGCCCAGTACTTCATCATGCGTGACCAACCGTTCGAGGCGGCCCATTGGATCAACCTGTATCTCGAGTGGCAAGAAAAGACCGATCACGTCAACACGCAAGCGCATCAAGTGCTCCAAGTGTTGAAATTGACCGAGTTCCCGGCCGCGATCGCCAAAGTGAAGCGCATCCTAAACCGAGGCGGGATCGGAGAACAGATCGAGACGCTCGAACATGTCCACTTCAATATCGATGACGTCCTCGACAACGTCTTGAGAGAGCTTCTCGTCGCGGAACGACCGAAGTTGATGAAGTTGATTGTGCTCCAAAAAGCGTTCGACGAGCTGCCGGTCATCGAATGGACCGACCTCGGGACGCGTCACCGATTGACGCATGACGAGGCGAAAATCCACACGGAAGCGTGGGAGACGATGGTCAACGGGTTGCAGCGGGCCGTATATGGTGACGAGATCGCGACGCAGCTACTCATGAACTACATGTATACGCACTATCCGTTCACGCCAAGGGAGGCGTCTGAGGTGGAGACAGCGATCGCTCAAGCGAAAACGGCCATCTTACAACATGAAGAAACAGACGGCCTTGCTGCTGAAATTCTTGAGGCGGACATGCGTTTCACCGAGGCGTTTCTAGACTAAATCCTTGTGTGCAGTCGTCGGATTTATGCTATAATACGGATTGTTGTACATTTTTGTACGTATAAACGAATTGTTGGAGGGACTTAGCATGACAGCAAAATGGGAAAAAACATCAGGTAGCCAAGGCGTACTCACGTACGAAGCACCTGCAGAAGCTTTTGATAAAGCAGTTGACGCCGCATTCAAAGATGTCGTCAAAACTTTGAACGTGCCTGGCTTCCGTAAAGGGAAATTGCCACGCCCAATGTTCAACAAAATGTACGGAGAAGAAGCACTCTATCAAGATGCGCTCGATATCCTCTACCGTGACACAGTTCAAGGTGCGGTCGAAGAAGCTGGTTTCGAACCAATCGCTCTCGAAAACATCGATGTAGACGGCACGCTCGAAAAAGGCCAACCTGTAACGTTCAAAGTAACGTTCGTTGTTGAGCCAGAAGCTGAGCTTGGCGAATACAAAGGTCTCGAGTACGAAGCTGTTGAAACAACAGTCACTGACGAAGAAGTTGCAGCTGAACTTGACGCGCTTCAACAGCAAGGCGCAGAGCTTGCTGTCAAAGAAGGCGCAATCGAAAACGGCGATACAGCTGTCTTTGATTTCGCAGGTTTCGCTGACGGAGAGCAATTCGAAGGCGGCACGGCTGAAAACTACACGCTCGAAATCGGTTCAGGTCAATTCATCCCTGGATTCGAAGAGCAAATGGTCGGCTTGACGGCTGGCGAAGAAAAAGACGTTGAAGTAACATTCCCTGAAGAGTACCACGCTGACAACTTGGCGGGTAAACCAGCGACATTCAAAGTCAAACTTCACGAAGTCAAAGCGAAGCAAGTTCCTGAGCTCGACGACGAGTTCGCAAAAGACATCGACGAGTCAGTTTCATCACTCGACGAGTTGAAAGCGAAAATCCGTGAGCGTTTAGAAACTGCGAAGAAACAAGAAGCGGAAGGCACAATGCGCGACCAACTCGTCGAGCAAGCAACAGCTAACGCAACAATCGACGTACCTGCAGTACTCGTTGACCAAGAAGTAGACCGTATGGTTCAAGAGTTCGGCACACGTGTTTCTTCACAAGGAATCGACCTCAACATGTACTTCGAACTCACTGGTACTTCTGAAGAAGCGATGCGCGAAGAGATGAAAGAGCAAGCTGAAGAGCGCGTTAAAGCTCGTCTCGTCTTGAAAGCAATCGCTGAGAAAGAAGCGATCGAAGTGTCTGACGAAGATGCTGAGAAAGAACTCGAAGAAATGTCTAAACTTTACAACATCGCACCGGATCAACTCCGCACGATGCTCGCGCCACAAGGCGGAATCGAGACACTTAAAGGTGACCTCAAATTCCGTAAAGCGATCGACGTTCTCGTTGAAAACGGGAAAGCGAAGTAATCGGATGACAGAAGGACGGCTGCTCAGCAGTCGTCCTTTTTTGCGTCACGACACTTTGCATGTGTTTATCTTTGATGAAGTGATTTGTTCATGCTACAATTATTGCAACGCAGAGATGTAAATGTTTTTTCGAGAGTGCTTTGCACCTGAAAATACAAATAGGCGATTTATCGCACTTACATCCATTTTCATTCAGAAGGGGTGTACCGAATGTTCAAATTTAACGAGGAAAAGGGACAACTTAAATGCTCGTTTTGCGGGAAATCGCAAGAACAAGTCCGTAAACTAGTCGCCGGTCCTGGCGTATACATTTGTGACGAATGTATTGAACTTTGCAATGAAATCGTTGAGGAAGAGCTCGGTGTCGAAGAAGAAGTCGAATTCAAAGACATTCCAAAACCACAAGAGATCCGCAACACTCTAGACGAGTACGTCATCGGTCAAGACCGCGCGAAACGTGCGCTTTCGGTAGCCGTTTACAACCACTATAAACGCATTAACGCCGGTGGCCGTTCTGATGATGTCGAACTTTCGAAGTCGAACATCGTGATGATCGGACCAACTGGTAGCGGTAAGACGCTTCTCGCTCAAACGATGGCTCGCGTCTTGAACGTCCCGTTCGCAATCGCGGACGCGACGAGCTTGACGGAAGCCGGTTACGTCGGGGAAGACGTCGAGAACATCTTGCTCAAGCTGATCCAGTCAGCAGACTACGATGTCGAGAAGGCTGAAAAAGGGATCATCTATATCGATGAAATCGATAAGATTGCCCGTAAGTCGGAAAACCCATCGATCACGCGTGACGTGTCAGGTGAAGGTGTCCAGCAAGCCCTTCTCAAAATCCTTGAAGGTACGGTCGCGAGCGTACCGCCGCAAGGTGGACGGAAGCATCCGCATCAAGAGTTCATCCAAATCGATACGACGAACATTCTCTTCATCGTCGGCGGCGCATTCGCTGGCATCGAATCGGTCGTCAAACGCCGGATTGGGAAGAAAGTCATCGGATTTGGGAACGACCAAGAAAACCGCGAGTTGACGCAAGAAGACTTGCTCGCCCGCGCCCTTCCGGAAGACCTTCAGAAATTCGGATTGATTCCTGAATTCATCGGTCGTCTCCCGGTCATGGCGACGCTCACGACACTTGACGAGGAAGCACTCGTCGAGATCTTGACGAAGCCGAAGAACGCCCTCGTTCGTCAGTACGAGAAAATGCTCGAACTCGACGATGTCGAACTCACGTTCACAGACGAGGCGTTGGTTGAAATCGCCAAGCTTGCGATCAAACGTAAGACAGGCGCACGCGGTCTCCGCTCGATTATCGAAGAAATGATGCTCGATGTGATGTTCACTGTCCCATCGCGCGACGATATCGAGAAAGTCATCATCACGGATGAAACGATTACGGGTCTTGCCGGTCCGAAATACGTGCTTCGCGATGGCACTGTCGAACAGACAGGCGACAATAAAGAGACAGCATAATTTTTAACGAAAAAGGCTCAAACACTCGGCACATCCGAGTTTTGGGCCTTTTTGCACAGGAGGCGTTGTAATGGAACAGTTACCAATTCTTCCTTTGCGTGGAGTCGTCGTGTATCCGCTCATCGGCGTGACGATCGACGTGGGGCGTCCGCTTTCGCTGCGGGCACTCCTTGCCGCAAAGGAACACGAGACAGATTTGATTGTCGTGACCCAAAAAGAGACAGGCAAAGAATCACCTGACCCAGAAGACTTGTATGCGATCGGGACGCGCGTCCATATCGCCAAGATGAGCGAGTTGTCGAATGAGACGGTCCGCGTGCGTCTTGTCGGAAAAGAGCGCGTCAAAATCAACTCGATTGAAGAGACGAAAGAAGGCTGGTTCGCTGACGTCGACACGATCGAAGTCGTTGAAGGAGAAGAAGTTGAACGGACGGCACTCGTGCGCCTGTTGAAAGAACAGTTCGGTAAGCTCGTCGGGACGATCAAAGGGTTGTCACCGGACGAACGGCGCCGTTTTGAGATGTATGAACGGCTCGAGTCATTGACCGATTATATCGCTTCCAAACTCGACGTCGATGTCGACATCCGCCAAGCGATGCTCGAAGAAGCAGATGCGGTCAAACGTGGCTTGGAGCTGCTTGAGATCATGACGCATGAAGTCGAAATCATCGAGCTCGAGCAAGAGTTGCGCGAACGGACGAAGAAGACGATCGAGCAAGCGCAGAAAGAATATTATTTGCGTGAACAGATGAAGACGATTCAGCAAGAGCTCGGCGACCAGTCGCAAGAGTCTGAGCCGAACCGTCTCCGTGAGAAACTCGAGGCGCTCGATTTGCCGGAGACGACACGGAAGAACGTCATGCGTGAAGCCGAGCGGTTGAATGTCGTCCCGGCGACGTCACCCGAATATGCGGTCATCCGCAACTACCTCGACTGGATCGCCTCGCTCCCATGGGGCATCGAGACGGAAGATAAACTCGACGTCAAACATGCGGCCGACGTGTTGGATGACGACCATTACGGGCTCGAGTCGGTGAAAGACCGAATCCTCGAGTACTTGGCGGTCCGTCAGTTGACGAACTCGCTACGTGGTCCGATTCTTTGTCTCGCCGGACCTCCAGGGGTCGGGAAGACGTCGCTCGCTCGGTCGATCGCGTCGGCGCTCGAACGTCACTTCGTCCGTGTCTCCCTCGGCGGGGTACGTGATGAGGCCGAGATTCGGGGTCACCGCCGCACGTACATCGGGGCGATGCCAGGCCGCGTGATCCGTGGCTTGAAACAGGCTGAAAGCAAAAACCCGGTGTTCTTGCTCGATGAGATCGATAAGATGGCGTCAGACTTCCGGGGCGACCCGGCGTCGGCCATGCTCGAAGTGCTCGACCCGGAACAGAACGTCTCGTTCTCGGACCACTACATCGAAGAACCGTTTGACTTGTCGAACGTGCTCTTCATCGCGACGGCGAACGATGTCTCGCAAATTCCGGCACCGCTCCTCGACCGGATGGAACTCATCCAGATTGGCGGCTACACGGAACTTGAGAAAGTCGAGATCGCCAAGCGCCACTTGGTACCGAAGCAATATAAAGAGCACGGCTTGAAGAAGAGCCAGCTTACGATCAAAGAGGACGCACTGTATGAGGTCGTCCGCCGTTATACGCGCGAGGCCGGCGTCCGGAACTTGGAACGGGTCATCGGTTCGCTTTGCCGGAAAGCGGCGAAACAAATTGCGATTGGCGAGAAGAAGCGCGTCACCGTCTCGTTGAAGAGCCTCGGCGATTACCTCGGGAAACCGAAGTACCGCTACGGGAAGGGTGAGACGGAAGATTCAATCGGAGCCGTCACTGGACTCGCCTATACGGCGTTCGGAGGCGACACGCTCACGATTGAAGTCGCGCTCGCGCCAGGCAAGGGCAAGTTGCAGTTGACGGGGAAACTCGGTGACGTCATGCAAGAATCGGCGCAGACGGCGTACAGCTACGTCCGTTCAAACGCGGAACGGTTCGGGATTGACCCGACGTTCTACGAGCGTCAAGACGTGCATATCCACGTCCCGGAAGGTGCCGTCCCGAAAGACGGTCCATCGGCCGGGATCACCATCGCGACGGCGCTCATCTCGGCCTTGACCGGGAAGAAAGTCCGCCGTGACATCGGCATGACCGGAGAGATCACCCTCCGTGGCCGTGTCCTGCCAATCGGTGGATTGAAAGAGAAAGCGCTCGCCGCACACCGGGCTGGCTTGACGACGATCGTCATTCCGAAAGACAATGAGCGGGACATCGATGACATTCAAGACACCGTCCGTGAGAAACTGACGTTCGTCCCGGTCACGACGCTCGATCAAGTATTAGAAGTAGCATTTGGAGGAAATTAAATGAAAATCACTAAAGCAGAATTTGTCACGAGTGCCGTCGCACCGGACCATTACCCGATTCACGAGTTGCCGGAAGTCGCACTCGCCGGACGTTCGAACGTCGGGAAGTCATCGTTCATCAACAAGATTTGTCAGCGCAAAGCACTTGCGCGGACGTCTTCAAAACCAGGGAAGACGCAGACGCTGAACTTCTTCAACATCAACGATGAGATCATGTTCGTCGACGTCCCGGGCTACGGTTACGCGAAAGTCTCGAAGACGGAGCGGGAGAAGTGGGGCGTCATGATGGAGCAATATTTGACGTCACAGAGCGCGCTTCGCGGCGTCGTCCTGTTAGTCGATATCCGTCATGAGCCATCAGGCGATGACGTGACGATGTACAACTTCTTGAAGCATTACGAGATCCCGGTCATCGTCGTGGCGACGAAGCTCGATAAAATCAAGAAAGCGCAGCGTCAAAAACATGAGGCGGCCGTCAAGCGGAAGCTTCAGTTTGAATCGACGGACCGATTCGTCGCGTTCTCGGCGGAGACGGCCGAAGGGAAAGACGAGGCGTGGAAAGCGATTTACGATTTACTGACACGCGAAGAGGATTGATCGAAGACGAGGAATCCCCTCGTCTTTTTTGTTTTCAGGGTTACGCGAGCGGGTAAGTATCGTATAATTGTCCTAATTACATAAGACAAGAGAATACAGAACGAGGTGGAAAGATGCAAATCATGTTTCAAAACAAATGGTACCGCTTCTTATTTTGGACGCTGACGATTTTCTTGGTCATCTGGGTCGGGACGGAAATTTCTTTCGTGTTCGAACCGATTCAAGTTATTTTGGCGCTCGTCACGGTACCGCTCATCATTGCTGGACTTTTCTATTATTTCTTAGTCGGGATCGTCGACTTCTTAGAGAAACGGATGGAAGGTAAACGTCCGCTCGCCGTCGGCATCACGCTCGGGGGGCTCGTGCTCATCTTTACGCTCGTCTTCAGCATCCTCGGACCGGTGCTCGGGGAGCAGGTCACATCGCTCGTCAATGCGATGCCGAGTATCGCCAAAGAGTTGCAAGTACAGGCATTCGCCGTCCGTGACTCACTCATGCAAAACGAGTTCTTATCACGCTTCATCGCCGAGAATGATGATATGTTCACCGACTTCACGAACAACGTCACGACGTACCTTGGTGACATCTTCGGGAACATCGCCTCATCTCTCGGCCAATTCGTCGGCTTCATCACGTCGGCCGTCATCACGATTGTCGTCATTCCGTTCATGCTTCTATACATGCTTCTCGATGGAAAACGTCTTCCGGACTCAATCGTCAAGCTGTTGCCGTCGAGCTATGAGAAGGAGACGCGTAACATCCTGCATGACATGCATACGACGGTTAAAAACTACGTCCATGCCCAGTTGATCGTGGCGTTCTTCGTCGGGATCACGTCGCTCATCGGATTATGGATTATCGGACTCGACTACGCCATCTTGCTCGCGCTCTTCATGATGGTGACGAACATCATCCCGTACGTCGGACCGTTCCTCGGTGCGGCACCGGCTGTCGTCGTCGCCTTCATCCAAGACCCGATTAAAGTGCTCTGGGTCATCGTCGTCATCATCATCGTCCAACAGATCGAATCGAACGTCATCTCGCCGCTCATCCAAGGCAAGTCGCTCAAGGTACACCCGCTGACGATCATCATCGTCTTGCTCGTCGCCGGAAACTTGGCCGGGATTATCGGGATGCTGATCGCCGTTCCGTTCTATGCGGTGGCAAAAGTCGTCGTTCAAAACATCGTCCGGATTTACAAGCTGAGGGAACGAAAGCATTACCTTGAAGCGGAAGAGGAAGATGAGAAACCAGAGAGTCAAATCATTACCGATCCATCCTCTTTAAAATGAGGAATCAAGTAGAAATGGTCTTCATGTCCGTTTCTACTTTTTTTTGTCACAAAAAGTTCTTAAATTATTTCACAAAAATCGAACAGAAGATTATAGTTCCTAAATAAAAATTGTTATAATGTACGGTAGAGATGTGAAAAAGAAGAGACAACCGTCGGTGGATTTTGGATGAGGGGAAGAGGTACATGCATATTGTCGTCGTTGGACTAAATAACAAGACAGCCCCTGTCGCGATTCGGGAGCAGTTCTCGTTTGGGGAGCAAGAAATCGTGGACGCGATGATTGCGCTTCGCGAAGAGAAGAGCATATTTGAATCGGTTATTTTGTCGACTTGTAACCGGACGGAGCTATACGTCGTCACAGACCAGCTCCACACCGGACGTTATTATACTAAACGCTTTTTAGCGAACTGGTTCGATTTAGAGATGGACCAATTCACACCGTATTTGTCGATTCGTGAAGGAGAAGAGGCGATTCGCCACTTGTTCCGTGTCACGTCTGGACTCGATTCGATGATTATTGGGGAAACACAGATTTTAGGTCAAGTGAAATCGAGCTTCTTCCGCGCCCAAGAGAACGGGACGACGGGAACGGTGTTCAACAAACTGTTCAAAGAGGCCGTGACGCTCGCCAAACGCGCCCATACCGACACACAAATTGGGGAAATGTCGGTATCGGTCAGCTCGGCGGCGGTCGCGCTCGCCCAAGAGATGTACGCGTCGCTCGACGACAAACAAGTCGTCGTCGTCGGTGCCGGTGAGACAGGCGAGTTGACAACGCTCAACTTGTTCGAGGCCGGTGCGAAACAGATTGCCGTCTTCAACCGGACCGAGAGCAAAGCGAAAGCAGTTGCCGATAAGTTCGAAGGGCGGGCCCATTCGATTCGTGAGATCGCCTGCGGCTTACTCGACGCCGATATTTTGATCAGCTCGACCGGTGCCAAAGACGCAGTCATCGCCTATGATGACGTCGCCGCGGCGCAATTGCTCCGCCGGGAACGTCCACTTTTGTTAATTGACATTGCCGTGCCGCGAGATATCGATCCAGCGGTCCGGGCGCTTCCGGGCGTCCACTTGTTCGATGTGGATGACTTGAACGGTATCGTCAACAAAAACTTGGCGGCCCGTCTCGTCGAAGCCGAAAAGATTGAAATTAAAATCGATGAGGCGATCCAAGAGTTTCAAACATGGCTCATCACGCTTGGTGTCGTCCCGATCATGAATGAGTTGCGCTCCCGCGCCCTCACTGTTCAAGAAGAGACGATGGAAAGCCTCGAACGCAAGCTCGACCATCTGTCGGACCGCGACAAGAAAGTCATCGGCAAACATATGAAGTCGATCATCAACCAGATGCTTCGTGAACCGATCGACTACATCAAAGACGCCGCCGCACAACCGGATGCGAACACACGCATCAACCAGTTCGTCGAGACGTTCGGCCTTGATGTCGACGTCCCAGACGCCGAACCGGAGATGGAAGAAGCGGAAGCGATGTCAGCGAAAGCACCACTCCGCGCCTTGATGCGCTAATACAAAACAAAAAAGGCGGCGGATCTCGTCGCCTTTTTCTATGAAGGGGATATGGACTATGCGTAAAATTATCGTCGGCTCACGCCGTTCACAACTTGCGATGACACAGACGAAATGGGTCATCGACCAATTGAAGAAAGCTGGGGCGCAAAACGAGTTCGAAATCAAAGAGATCGTGACGAAAGGCGACCAAATCGTCAATGTCCAGTTGTCAAAAGTCGGCGGCAAAGGATTGTTCGTCAAAGAAATCCAACAACAGATGATTGCCGGGGACATTGACTTCGCCGTCCACAGCATGAAAGACGTCCCGGCCGAGTTGCCGGAAGAACTCTATATCAGCTGTATGCCGAAGCGGGTCGACGCTCGTGACGTGCTCATCTGCGAGAACGGCTATACGTTCGAGACGCTCCCGGAAGGTGCCGTCATCGGGACGAGCTCACTCCGTCGCGGCGCCCAAATGCTCGCCGCCCGCCCGGACTTCGAGATTCAATGGATCCGCGGCAACATCGACACACGTCTCAAAAAACTCGAGACGGAAAACTTCAACGCCATCTTGCTCGCCAAAGCCGGGCTCGAACGGATGGGGTGGACGGACCGTGTCGACTTCGAGGCGCTTGACGCCGACATGATGGTCCCGGCCGTCGGACAAGGTGTGCTCGCCATCGAGAGCCGGAAAGAGGATGCTGAAGTGACGGCGATTCTACAATTGCTCCACGATGACGTGACGGCGAAAGCCGCGACGGCGGAGCGGACGTTCCTCAAAGCGATCGAAGGCAGCTGCCACGTTCCGGTCGGCGGTTACGCGACGGTCGACGGGGACGACGTGACGCTCACTGGGCTCATCGCTTCAGTCGACGGCAAAGAAGTGCTTCGCGTGACGAAGACGTCATCTGACGTGATCGCACTCGGCAACGACGTGGCAGACGATTTGCTTGGACGCGGCGGGCGTGAAATTCTCGCCTCGGTCAATGCGTGACGTCTGGTACACAGGGACAAAACGACTGACCGCTACGCAACGAGCCCGGCTCACCGCGAGCGGTCTTTCCGTTCATCACGTCCCGCTCATCGAGACGAGACTGACACATCGAGAGATCCCGATTCACCGGTTCGATTGGCTCGTCGTGACGAGCCAGACGGCGGTGCCGGCGCTCCGTGACGTCCCGCGCGACGTCAAAGTCGCGGCCGTCGGGGAGAAGACGAAACAAGCACTCGAGGCCGTCGGCTTCAGCGTCGCGCTCATGCCGGATACATTTACGGGCGAGGCGTTATTCCGCGATTTGGCGAGTGTCGTCGATGAGGGTGATATCGTCTTGTTCGCCCGAGGCGATTTGGCGAACACGGATCATATGCAGCAACTCGCAAACGTTCACGACTGGGTCGTCTATGAGACGATCGGCCGTGAACTGACGGGGACGGAAGTCGAGGCGCTCGAAGGAATCGAGGCGCTCCTCGTCCTCAGCCCATCCGCCGTGCGAGCGCTCACGCCGTACCTCGAGCATTTCCATGGGACGTGGTACGCCATCGGTGAAGTGACCGAGCGCGCCGTCCGGGAAGTGTCGACGTTACCGGTCCGAGTGCCTGAGTGTTATACTATGGATGCATTAATACAGTGTATAGGGGAGGATTTTTCATGAACCAGTTTGACCGTCACCGTCGCCTTCGTTCCTCGAAGTCGATGCGTGCACTCGTACGTGAAAATCATGTTCGGAAAGAAGATTTGATTTACCCGCTCTTCATCATCGAAGGGACAGACATTAAACGTGAGGTCAGCTCGATGCCGGGCGTCTTCAACTTCTCACTCGACCGTCTCGAGGACGAGATCAACGAGATTGTCGACCTCGGCATTCAATCGGTGCTCTTGTTCGGTGTGCCGGAACATAAAGACCCGGAAGGCAGCGAGGCGTACCATGACCACGGCATCGTCCAAGAAGCGATCCGCAAAGTAAAAGAGTGGGCGCCACAGCTCACAGTCATCGCCGACACGTGCCTCTGTGAATACACGTCGACGGGCCACTGCGGCATCGTGAAGAACGGTGATGTCGATAACGACGCGTCACTACCGCTTCACGTGCAGACGGCGATCACACAAGCGCAAGCCGGTGCTGACATCATCGCACCGAGCTCGATGATGGACGGCTTCGTCGCCGCCATCCGTGAAGGACTCGACCAAAACGGATTCAACCATATCCCAATCATGAGCTACGGCGTCAAATACGCATCGGCGTACTACGGACCGTTCCGTGATGCGGCCCAATCGGCACCTGGTGAAGGCGACCGCAAAGGCTATCAGATGGATCCGGCCAACCGCCGCGAAGCATTCCGGGAATCACAATCGGACGTCGAGCAAGGCGCTGACTTCATGATCGTCAAACCGGCGCTCGCGTTCATGGACATCATCCGTGACATGCGCGACTCGCTCGATATGCCGATCGTGGCGTATAACGTGAGCGGAGAGTATGCCATGGTCAAAGCGGCTGCTTTGAACGACTGGGTCGATGAGCAACGCATCGTCATGGAGACGATGGTCGGCTTCAAGCGGGCCGGTGCGGACCTCATCGTCACATATTTCGCTAAAGACGTCTGTCGCTATTTGGAAGGAGACTACGCATGACCTACAAACAAACACGCTCAGAAGCGGCGTTCGAACAAGCACGTCCGCTCATGCCGGGCGGGGTAAACAGCCCGGTCCGTGCCTATAAATCAGTCGGTATGACGCCAATCTTTGCTGAACGTGGCGAAGGCTCGCGCGTCTACGACATCGATGGCAACGAATATATCGACTACGTCCTCTCATGGGGACCACTCATCCTCGGCCACCGTGACCCTGTCGTGACGAAGGCGATTCAAGAGCAAGCCGAAAAAGGCTGGACGTTCGGGACACCGACCGAGCTTGAAACGAAAATGGCCGAGCTCGTCATCGAGCGCGTCCCATCGATCGAGATGGTGCGCATGGTCAACTCGGGTACGGAAGCGACGATGGCGGCACTCCGCCTCGCACGCGGCTACACGGGCAAGACGAAAATCTTGAAGTTCGAAGGCTGCTACCACGGTCACGGCGACTCGCTCCTCATCAAGGCCGGTTCGGGTGTCGCGACACTCGGTCTCCCGGACTCACCGGGCGTGCCGAAAGATTTGGCGAGCCAGACGCTCACAGTGCCGTATAACGATTTGGATGCCCTCCGCGTCGCCTTCGAAAAATTCGGCGACGATATCGCGGGTGTCATCGTTGAACCGGCGGCCGGCAATATGGGCTTCGTGCCCCCACAGCCTGGCTTCCTTGAAGGACTTCGCGAGATTACGGAACAGTACGGTTCGCTTCTCATCTTTGATGAGGTCATGACCGGCTTCCGGGTCGGCTACAACTGTGCCCAAGGCTACTTCGGCGTGACGCCGGACTTGACGTGCCTCGGGAAAGTCATCGGCGGCGGCCTTCCGGTCGGTGCCTATGGCGGAAAACGCGAGATTATGGAACAAATCGCGCCGCAAGGACCGATTTACCAGGCCGGGACGCTCTCAGGCAACCCACTTGCGATGATCGCCGGCTATACGACGTTGTCGCAACTCAAGCCTGAGCATTACGCCGAGTTCGAACGAAAAGCGGACCGTCTCGCTGAAGGCTACACGAAAGCGGCCGAGAAATATAACATCCCGCACGACACGAACCGTGCCGGCTCGATGTTCGGTTTCTTCTTCACGAACGAGAAAGTGACGAACTTCGAGAAAGCGAAGACGGCGAACCTCGACTTGTTCCGCGCTTACTATCAGAAGATGGCGGCGCGCGGCGTTTTCTTGCCACCGTCACAGTTCGAAGGCTTGTTCCTCTCGACCGTGCATACGGATGAAGATATCGACCAGACGCTCGCAGCGGTCGACGCGACGTTCAAAGAGTTGCAACAAGAGTTTTCACTGTAATCTTGACGGAACCATCTTCTGTCGCTACAATTGTTTAACAGATACGATTAAAAGCTACGATGAGGAATAGTACGCCAACAACATCCTTTTTCAGAGACGCGGCCGCTTGGTGCGAGGCCGCGAGGGATGGGGCCGAAGTCGCCTCGGAGCTGACCTTTTGAACGAAGTAGGGAGGTCCGGTCCATCGACCGTTATTCGATTTTGAGGGCGCCACATATTGGCGAACTAAGGTGGTACCGCGGAAGATACGGCTTCTTTCGTCCTTAGCGTTAAGGACGAGAGTAGCCGTTTTTTTGTCCACATGATTAGAGGAGGTTGCGCATATGGCCAACGAGACAAACGAAATCACCATGCCGACGAAGTACGATCCAAGTGCGACGGAAGCGAAATGGTATGACTACTGGTTAGAGAACGACGTATTCAAAGCAGACGAGGACGATTCAAAACAGCCGTACACGATCGTCATCCCGCCACCGAACGTAACAGGGAAACTTCACCTCGGACACGCGTGGGACACGACGCTCCAAGATTTGTTGACGCGCTTGAAGCGCATGCAAGGGTATGACGTCCTCTGGCTCCCAGGGATGGACCACGCCGGAATCGCGACGCAAGCGAAAGTCGAACAGAAGCTCCGTGAGGACGGCATCATGCGTTACGACCTCGGACGCGAGAAGTTCCTCGAGAAGACGTGGGAATGGAAAGACGAGTACGCCGACACGATCCGTGCCCAGTGGTCAAAACTTGGCCTCGGTCTCGACTACTCACGTGAGCGCTTCACGCTCGACGAAGGACTCTCGAAAGCGGTCCAGGAAGTGTTCGTCCGTCTCTATGAGAAAGGCTTGATTTACCGCGGCGAATATATCGTCAACTGGGATCCGGCGCAAAAGACGGCCGTCTCGGACATCGAGGTCATCTACCAAGAAGTCGAAGGCGCGTTCTACCACATGAAGTATCCGCTCGCTGACGGCTCAGGCCACATCGAGATCGCGACGACACGTCCGGAGACGATGCTCGGCGATACAGCCGTTGCCGTCAACCCGAAAGACGAGCGTTACGCGCACCTCGTCGGCAAGACGATCATGCTTCCGGTCATGAACCGTGAGATTCCGATCGTTGCCGACGACTACGTCGACATGGAGTTCGGTACAGGTTGCGTGAAGATCACGCCGGCGCATGACCCGAACGACTTCGAGATCGGGAACCGCCACGAGCTCCCGCGCATCCTCGTCATGGACGAAGGCGGCAAGATGAACGAGAACGCCGGCAAGTACGAAGGGCTCGACCGCTTCGAATGCCGCAAGCAACTCGTCAAAGACCTAGAAGCGGACGGCACGCTCGTGAAGATCGAGCCGCACACGCACTCGGTCGGTCACTCGGAACGTTCAGGCGCGGTCATCGAGCCGTATCTTTCGAAACAGTGGTTCGTCGACATGGAGCCGCTCGCGAAAGCAGCGCTCGAAGCGCAAGGACATGACGACACGAAAGTCAACTTCGTCCCAGAGCGGTTCGAAGGCACGTACCTCCGCTGGATGGAGAACATCCGCGACTGGTGTATCAGCCGTCAACTCTGGTGGGGCCACCGTATCCCGGCTTGGTACCATAACGAGACAGGTGAAATCTATGTAGGCAAAGAAGCACCGGCTGACAGTAAGAACTGGCACCAAGACGAAGACGTGCTCGACACATGGTTCTCGTCAGCGCTCTGGCCGTTCTCGACGATGGGCTGGCCGGACACGGACTCAGCAGACTTCAAACGTTACTTCCCGACGAGCGCGCTCGTCACGGGTTACGACATCATCTTCTTCTGGGTATCGCGCATGATTTTCCAATCGCTCGAGTTCACTGGGAAGCAGCCGTTCAACGACGTGCTCATCCACGGTCTCATCCGCGACTCGGAAGGCCGCAAAATGTCGAAATCGCTCGGAAACGGCGTCGACCCGATGGAAGTCATCGACCAATACGGCGCGGACTCGCTCCGCTGGTTCCTCCTCACGGGATCGACACCAGGGAACGACCTTCGTTTCTATTGGGAGAAGATTGAATCGACATGGAACTTCGCGAACAAGATTTGGAACGCGAGCCGTTTCGCCCTTATGAACATGGACGGCATGAAGTATGAGGATATCGATTTGTCAGGTGAAAAGACGCTCGCTGACAAGTGGATTCTCACACGCTTGAACGACACGATCGACCAAGTGACGCGTCTCGTCGACAAGTACGAGTTCGGCGAAGCTGGCCGTTACTTGTACAACTTCATCTGGGAAGAGTTCTGTAACTGGTACATCGAGATGGCGAAACTCACGCTCTACGGTGAGGACGAGGCGGCGAAAGCGACGACACGTTCAGTGCTCGCGTACACGCTCGACTCGATCATGCGTCTCATGCACCCGTTCATGCCGTTCCTCACAGAGGAAATCTGGCAGCACTTGCCGCACGAAGGCGACTCGATCGTCCGTGCGAGCTACCCGACACGCCGCGACGAGCTCCACTTCGCGGACTCGGTACCAGCGTTTGAAGCGGTCATGAACGTCATCCGTTCGGTCCGTAACATCCGTTCGGAAGTGAACGCCCCGATGTCGAAACCGATTCAGCTCTTCATCGCGACGAGTGACGACACGACACAAGGTTACTTGAGCGAAAACGAAGCGACGATCGGCAAGTTCACGAACGCGACCGAGCTCGAAATCGGACGTGGCTTGACAGCTCCTGATAAGTCGATGTCAGCTATCATGACGGGTGCGGAACTATTCATCCCGCTCGCTGACCTCATCAACTTTGAAGAAGAGATCGCCCGTCTTGAAAAAGAAGTGGCGAAGTACGAGAAGGAAGTCGAGCGCGTTCAGAAGAAACTCGGCAACCCAGGCTTCACCGGCAAGGCACCGGCTCACGTCATCGACGAAGAGAAGGCGAAAGAGAAAGACTACCTCGACAAGCGTGACGCGGTTCGTGCGCGTTTGGAAGAGTTGCGTAAGTAAAAGTTGGACCTTCTTTGGAGAAAAGTTCTCCGAAGAAGGTTTTTTTGTCGTTTGGTGGAATTTAGGAGAGGAGATGATACAAAGGTGGAGTGACATGAGACGAATCAGCATGATGTTAGGTCTGGCTGTGATGGGATTGAGTGGGTGTGTGGCGGAACGAGCTGCACCCATCGAACCGATGGAATCAAAAATCACGGTTAGCGTAAACAAAGAAGAAATTGATTCATCCGTTTCCGATGTTGAGGAAACGACGGCGAAAGAAGTGTTCGGCTCGATCATCGAGGACGTGCCGAAAGGGACCGTTCGACTACTCGATGCGGTCACGGCCCAATACACGCTTCAATATACGGATGGCACGTCCGAACGACCGTCGAGAGACGGCGTCTTCTATGAAATGGTCATCGATGACCTCGGGCTCATCGCCATCCAGTTACCAAACCGCGACGATGCGTTCGGTGTGTTCAACTATTCACGGGGCGAGGAATGGGTGTTGCATGGCATCCAAAACGTTACGATTCCCGAGACGGCCGAAAAAGTCCGGCACGGGTTGGATTTGTCCGAAGAGGAGCTCTTTGTCGCCCACCTCAACATGGATCAGCTGGAGCGACCGGTAGAGATGTGGACGTTGTATGATGAGACACAGCACATCACGATTTTAACGACCGATGCGTTCAGTGTGGCGGACGGAGAATTGATTGAGCGGCGAGACGATTCAAATGCGCGGTATCGCTTGGATCAACCGGAAGGGAGGGGCTTGTTTTATCTGAATCAAGGCAAGCTCATCGTTTTGACGGGTGATGTGTCAGAAGAAGTATTGCTCAACCTCTCAGACTCGTTGCCGGAGGCGTCGGTGGTGGATTTTCCAATCAAAGAATAAATTGAATCAGGAGAAAGGATGGGTTCTCGTTTGCCAGTGCACGAATTTGATTTATGGGATCGAAAATTGAAAACACCTATACGTAATCCAGATTATGATGGATACACTGAGGTTGATGATGATTTTATCCAAGAGCTTATGGAGGCGTGTTCGATTATGCGTACCTATTTCCAATCGTATCATCGTCCTGAGCTCGGGCTGGATTATTACGGAATTACCATCATCCCAAACGAATCGTTGTCGATGTTTTATGAGATTGTCACGCAATCACGTGCGTTTCCTCGTTCAGAAGAGTTGAGCGATTTAGCTCGTCTCATCATTCAAGCTGAACGTGAAGGCAAGGACTTGGTTCATTTTGGTATTTAAATGAGCAGCAAGAACCCCCGTGCATCTTCATCGATGTTCGGGGTTTCTTTTGCGTCCAACGTAGATGATGCCAAATAAAACAATAACAATCAAAGCATGCAAGAGGAGCGGCTGAGGATGTCTGATACGGAATAGATGAACGACATAAACAAGATAGAGCATCCCGCTAAACAACAGCAATATGGAATAGATGACTTTCATCCGTCTTCTTTCTCACTCCAAAACGGAAGACGGCCGGTTGTCACGAAATAAGAGGAAGTGAGCAGGACGCCAATCGCCAAGCCGGTCACTTGCGGCTGAATCGGCTGACCCGTCAACGACAAATAAAAACTATAGACGAGGTAGGACGTGGACACGACAATCATCGCCATCAATAAGACGGTCATCTTCATTTTGAGTCACTCCATTCAAGCTCGTTCAAATGCTTCATGAATTGGACGAACGACACACCTAGGAAGAAGGCTGGCATCGTCCAGACCCAATTGCTGAGAAAGGGTCCTTGCCAAAGCTCGAGCGAAATCATGCAGGCGAAACCTAACGAAATGAGTGAAGCGAGTAAGCGCATTATAAAACCTCCAAACGGACTTTGTTTATTCTACGTGGCGACTAGCCAAAAGGTTCCTACAAAAAAACCATCCCGCGAAAGCGAGATGGATCATGTGCCACAGAATGTCTGATACGGATACGTCCGCGGCGGTCCGGGAGAGACGTAGCGTCCACAGTCAGCTTCGTAATCATACGGATTTCGCAAGACGTCGAGCAGTGCGTGGGTCGGATCGAAGTCACCACGTTCGGCCGCTTGAATCGCCGCTTCGACGTGATGATTGCGCGGGATGACGGCCGGGTTATGTTGACGCATGAGCCGGGTGACGTCTTCGTCCGGGAGACCTTGTTCCCCGAGTCGTTTCCGCCAAGCGGCGAGCCACGCCTTGCCGTCGTCCTGTTTAGCAAAAACGAGCGCGTCCGTGTCGCCGAGCGTGAGCGCGCGGAACGTGTTCGTGAAGTCGGCCTCGGACTCCATCATGAGCCGCAGCAGCTCGTCCGTCAGTGCATCATCCCCGTCTTTACGGACGTAGAGCCCGATTTTATGGGCCAGACCGGTGAAGTACGCGTCTTTATACGTTTCCGTGTAGTCGTTCAACAGTTTGTTGGCAATGTCGACGGCCGCTTCCTGCGTGTCGGCGAGGAGCGGCAAGAGCGTCTCGGCCAAGCGGGCCAAGTTCCACGATTCGATATACGGCTGGTTCGCATAGGCGTAGCGGCCCTCGCGGTCGATCGAGCTGAAGACCGTGTTCGGGTGATATGTGTCCATGAACGCACACGGACCATAGTCGAGTCCTTCGCCGCTGATGAACGTGTTATCCGTGTTCATGACACCATGGATGAACCCGACGAGCTGCCACTCCGCGATCAGTTTCGCCTGGCGGGTGATGACGCGGCCAAGGAACTGTTCATAGCGGTCCGGTTTTCCTTCGAGGTCCGGATCGTGGCGATGTATCGCGTAATCGGCGAGCGCGATGACGTCGTCGATCGAGCCAGCTGCAGCGGCGTATTGGAACGTACCAACACGTAAATGGCTCGAGGCCACGCGTGTCAAGATGGCCCCATGCTTCGGTCCTTGGCGCATAATCGGCTCACCCGTCGTGACGACGGCAAGCGCCCGGTTTGTCGGGATGCCGAGGGCGTGCATCGCTTCACTGATGAGGAATTCCCGCACCATCGGGCCGACGGCGGCCCGTCCATCGCCGCCACGCGAGTACTCGGTCGGACCTGAGCCTTTCAATTGGACGTCGACTCGTTTCCCGTTCGGGGCGACGTGTTCCCCGAGCATGAGCGCGCGTCCGTCCCCGAGCATCGTGAAGTGCCCGAACTGGTGGCCGGCATATGCTTGTGAGAATGATGTATCGGTCTGGCGATTCCCAGCGAAGAGTGCAACGTCTTGGCGCGCCTCGGCGTCGAGTCCGAGCGTCTCGGCGAGAGCTTCGTTCCAAAGGACGAGCACCGGTTTGTCGACCGGATGGACGGGTCCCCGGTCGTAAAAGATGTCACGGAGATCGAGGTAGGTCGCCTCGAAGTTCCAACTGTTGGTCATAGTAATTCCCCCTTCTTCGCCTCGAGTATAGCACAGCCGATTCCTTGCGTCGGGCTTCAGGAATTTTGGTAAGATGAGAGGGAAGTGTGAAAACAGGAGTGATGGAAGATGGAGACGAGACTAGACGTATTGAAATGGCTGAACGGGCAGCTACGGTTCGGGATCAAGCCCGGACTGGAACGCATGGAGTGGATGTTAAACGCGCTACAAATCGAGGAGTTGCCGTCGATTCACGTGGCGGGGACGAACGGGAAAGGGTCGACGGTCGCTTTCTTGCGGGCGATGGCGCTTGCGGAAGGATTGAACGTCGGGACGTTCATTTCGCCGTACATCATCCAGTTCGAGGAGCGGATCATGTTAAACGGGGAACCGATCCGAGAAGCCGACCTTGTCCGGATCGCCAACCGGGTC
Source organism: Exiguobacterium sp. SL-9 (assembly GCF_004336985.1). GTDB lineage: Bacteria > Bacillota > Bacilli > Exiguobacteriales > Exiguobacteriaceae > Exiguobacterium. The sequence continues at coordinate 644,685 of NZ_SJUO01000001.1, read as the reverse complement.
CGTGACTGTGCGAGCGCATCACCGGAGACGTTGACAGAGTTCGAACTGTTGACGGTCATGGCGTGGCTCTATTTCCATGAACGACAGCCTGACCTCGTCATCTGGGAAGTCGGACTTGGCGGCCGGCTTGACTCGACGAACGTGTTGACGCGACCGCTCGCGACGGTCGTGACGTCGATTGGACACGACCATCAAGGGATTCTCGGGGACACGCTCGAAGAGATCGCGCTCGAGAAGTTCGGCATCATGAAGTCGGGCGTGCCGATGTTCCATAGTTTGACCGAAAAACGGTTGATTGCGTTGCTCGAAGAACAAGGGAACGATATGGACGCGTGGGTTCACGACGTCACATCGTTCGTCGCTTCCATCGAGGACGGGGCGCAGACAGTGGTGACCTATGATGGGTTGTCGACGGTGACGCTCGGGTTGACGGGACACCATCAAGCGTATAACGGAGCATGTGCCGTCGCCGTGGCACGTCATCTTGGTTGGAAAACGGAAGCGATTCGGATAGGGCTCGAGTCGGCACAACATCCGGGCCGCTATGAGCTCGTCTCGAGACAGCCGCGCATCGTGCTTGACGGGGCACATAACGCGGAAGGTGTCGCCGCGCTCATCGAGCAGCTGAAACTTGAGCCTGACGTGACCGTCCTCGCAGCCATCCTTGCTGATAAGGACCGGGAAGCGATGATCACGTCACTCCAGACAGTCGCGGACGTCTATGAGACGACGTTCGATTTCCCGCGCACTCGGACGAAAGCCAGTCTGATTGCCGACGGGGCCCGGTACGTGGACTGGCAGGAGTGGTTGGCCGCATGGCTCGAAGCACCAAAATCCGAAACGCTCGTCGTGACGGGGTCGCTTTATTTTATTAGCGAAGTGAGAACATATTTAAAAGAAACATTTACCAATGCTTAAAGAAATCTATGTAAGTTCTGGCAAAGTGGTGTGATAATAAAGCATAACCATCAAATTCGGGGAGGAACTCGCATTGCGTAAGTTTCTGCATGTACTCATCATTTTTATTTTACTAGGTTCGGTTGTGCCACCAACCGGATCTGCCAATACTAATCAGCCCCCATTGAATATTCTCATTTTACGAGATGCATTTAGCTCATCGAAAACGCTCACCGTCGATCAATATAAGGCAGCAATTGATACATATCGCGCCTCATTGAATATAGACAGAGCGAAGTTAAACGTACAGTTCATGACGATTAAAGAATTTAACGCTTCTCGTTTTCCGATGGCGGGAGCGTATGACGCGGTCATGATCGGCAGCAGTCCGTTGTCTGTCAAATACCAGACGGGAACTATCGGACGAAGCGCGAACCATGACACGACGCTTCAATTCAACGATTTAACTGCCCTCAAAGTAGATGAATTGTTCAACTCAATCGTGCGTGTCGGCTTACCGCTTTATGTGCACGAAGATGCGGCAAATGGAGGTCCCCAATTGAAACGACTCGCTTCATTTGCGACGTACTCGAATGTCTCGGTCTTCCCGAAAGAAGGCGAGAAAAATATCGATCAGCAGATGATTCAACAACTCAATAAATCTACGGGAATCCGTCCTCGATTGACGAGTACGAACGTCACCTACAATCAGCAACCTATCACGAATAACACCATCACTGTTCAACAGGATGTCCGAGCTCCGATTAATTTCGCGTACAATTTGGCGATGTCTCCAAGTGCTGCCACGATTGTCGAGCTATACATCGACTTCGATCACAATGACCGGTTCCAGCCTCAAGAAAAAGTGGTCGAGCAAGCTGCCAAGCTTTCGGCAACGATTGACTTTACATTGTCACGTCCGACGTTCAGTGGTCCGAAAAACTGGATGCTTGTAGTGAAAGATACGATTACTGGACGAGCCGACTTTAAAAAAGGAAGCTTTGTCTACGTGGATCAACAAGTGCAAGCAAATATTTTACAACTGACGGCAGGAACGAGCACGAACGGACAAATCTCTAGAGATTTATCAGATATGCTTGTCGACCCGGCCGGAAACTATGCGTTCAAGCTGACGAACGGAAACACGGACAGTTTCGATAAAGGCGCATATGATGCGTCATTAGCGGCAAACGAATATGATATGTTGATCTTCGGCTTTCAAGACTCATACAACGTGTCAGGAAGCATGAGTGAGACCGCGACGAGAAAAGTCAAACGCTTCAGCGAGACTGGCCAAGGGGTCATGTTGACGCACGACACGATTTTCCGCACGAATAGCGCGGATACGCCGACTTCAGAATGGGAACGGCAGTTTGTCCACCAAGATGCCGCATCGAACATTTCTGGGCAACGGACGTATACGAACATGGGGTTCGGTGCACCTGAACGAACGTCGCAGGCCATCAAAGTTCAAGATGGGATTTTCACCAACTATCCGTTCAAGTTAGATGCAGCACCGAAAAGTATTTCAAGTACCCATAATCAATATTTCACGCTCGATTTAAATGATCCTGAAGTGACGCCTTGGTATAATTTGTACTCTACAAGCGGAAACCGCGTCTATGGAGATGCGAATAACCATTATTACACTTACACAAAAAACAACTTTACGTATTCAGGAGCAGGACACACGAACAGCTTCACACAGCTTGATGAGAAAAAAATCTTTATCAATACGATGTATCGTGCTTTCATCGGGGCAAACCATAAACCTTATAACATCATTGAATCGATTAGCGATCAAGTGAATGCCTATTTGAAAGAAGACATTAAAACAAAGACGCTTGAAGTGACGGCTGGACGTGATGTACGCATCATGTGGCGTCCAAGCGACTATGACTTCCAAGATCAATCGCTCACTTCGACGTTCACGTACAACGGTAAGACGAGTACGTTTGAAAATTTACGAAACTATGAGGTAAGAGAATTCGTCATACCGGCCGCCGATGTCATCGAAGGGACACCTTTAGTAGTATCCATCGAGACTACGGACAAGCGAAACGCCAAAGTGACCGATACGTTAACCATCAATGTGAAACAACCGGAATCGGTCTCGGATTTAATTAAAGTGACACGTTCGATTAATCCGTCGACCATCTCCTTGTATGAGACAGGGACAATCAATTATCAAGTCGAGTATCCTGAGCAATTTGATCGACTACCGAACCAGTTAGGAGACAAGTTTATTCGCATCAAGTTGGCGACATTCACTGAACAGTTGCCAAAAGAACTTGAAGTCGTGGCCATCCGCGATGCGGCAGGAAACGAGTTGCCAGTCTCAAATACTCAAAAAATTGATGTCGCATTCCCGTTAGAGCTCTATTATTTACGAAATGGGTCTGTCAACGTCTTTTTACCAGAGGAGAGCGGGGCTCGTCGTCTCACGTTTGACGTCGTCGTCCGAGCTGTTCAACCTTCTGCTTCGATTCTCCAGTTGAAACAAGCCGACAACGCCCTCAAGACGGACATCGATTATTCGAAGAAGCAAGATCATATATTAGATAAACATAACGACTGGGATAAGGAGACGACCATCACCTCAACGTTCCCGGATCTCTTCATCAACATCGGGTCCCCGTTCGCCTATAAAGCGACGATTCCAGATGTGACACTACAAATCGGAGCTGATCAAGTCGTCAGTCCGGTCATCACTGATGCAAAAGGGAATGTGTTCACGAACCCGAACTGGAAAAACTTAAAATGGGAAGTCGTGGACAATGACGGCATCGTTCAATTAAGTGGCTTAGGCAATAACGCCGTCATTAAAGGAATCAAAACTGGACAAGCGAAACTACGTTTAACGGTTGAACCAGGAGAAGGAAGACCGGCCATTACAGCTGAATCGACCATCAAAGTCATCAGTCCACCTGAGCAAATCCAAATCAACGCTCAATCGTTATACGTCGGGCAAAAGGTGACGGTGACTCCAAGCATCCTACCGAGTACGGCTCAATTCGAGACAGTGCGCTATGAGACCGTGTCGGGTGACAGTGTCTCGTTCGTTCAAAAAGGCTTGGCACTGGAAATTAGCGGCCTCAAGCCAGGTGAAACGGTCATTAAAGCGACGGTAATCGCAGGGGACGAGTTCACTAATTTGAACATTCGTATGCCGTCTACGACGTTCACTGTGAGTGTAGTAGCGCCTACGTTGACGCAAACGCCGGAACAACTCGATCTATGGGTATGGGATAGCCTTGATGAAGAGAAGCGTGTGAACGATACGGCTTCGATTCGCATTTTGTCCAACCCAGAAGTCGGAAAAGAGACGACGTTGATTGGAACGATACCCGCTGCGTTGACGGTTACACCTATCGCGTCTGGTTATACGCTACGCGCCAATCATGGCCATGGGTCAAACGGGAACGTGACGTCTATCTCGTTACAGACCGCCTTCGTCGAGACTGCACTTAAAAATGTCGTATCTAATCCTACTGTGATTCGCGTAAACGAGTATCCGAATCAAGTGTTGGCGCAAGACATGACCATCAATATTGGAGAAGATGCGGCACCGAGAAGTCCGTCACTTCAATTCTGGCCGGTCACAGCGACATGGCGAGATTACCGTTTAGAAGTGTTGGCAGGTGAAGCGTTTGTGAAGGTGAATAGTTCTGGCAAGCAATTGATTCCCGTCAAACCAGGTATCGCAAAAGTGAAAGTATACACGACGCTTCCTAACGGTCGAACGTTCGTACCTGTTATAGACACGTTCTATGTCCGTGTCATTGAAACATCGGGAGAGAGTAAAGACGATCGGTATTAATCCAAGAAAGTTGGAAGTCAATTGAAACGAAAATGGATGTTATATGCCATGGTGCTGCTCGTATCACTCGGACTATTCGTTTGGAGCAAAGCGACAGTCGACCTTGCGTCCCTTCAAGGAGAGGAACTGCAAAAAGCCGTCTCGGCAAAACGTGATTTGACTGTGGAAGACGTTCATGAGCTTCAACGACGTGGTGAATGGGAAGCGGTCGAACTCGCAATTGCATCTGAAAAAGTAAAGCCGACACCCGACTTATTTTTAGAAGCCCTTCAACTCGGAACGAGTGAAGTGATTCGCACCTATTTGCAACATGGGGCTGATCCGTTCGCGGAAGTGAACGGAGAGCCACTCATGGCGAGAGTGTATGGTGAAAACGCGGATGCAGAAAAATGGAAAGTTGTGAACCAAGAAGTTGATGATGATCGGCTCCTTGTCCTCGCCACTGATGCGCTCGATATGAACGCCGTCACTTCACTGCTTGATGGTGGTGCAACGATTCCGGTGCAAGCGAAAGAATCAATTTTATATCAACCGGTCCGCCATAATCATGTGATGCTCATCGAACGGTTGATTGCGAACGGAGCGTTATGGACGTCTACGCACGAACAGTTGGCTCGTGAGTTCCGTTCCGACGCTGTATTGAAGTGGATGAATCAACGTTAAAAAGACCCGCGCTCCTTCACTGGAGCGCGGGTCTTTGCTGTCACTTATTGAAGTTGAATCGGTTGGCTCACAAAAAATTGAAGCTGATTGGTGACAGGTAACGTATCCAATTGATTGAACACCGCATCGTTATACGTCAGCTGAAGACGCGAATACTCGGGCGCTTGCTCGGGTACGTTACGCTCAAAGTACTGAGCGGCCGACAGTCCGTCCGCCTCTGGGTAACGACCACGGAAGACGTTTACGTCGAGCGGGCCTCTGCTATATAACCCCCCTTTGATTTGGAGCTCCGACCCGACCGCGTACACTTGTGTCTTTTCTAAAGAGTCACTATACAAAAAGGCTTGGAGTGATGTCGAGCCGGTTTCGAATTCGTTAATCCGGTTCAATAAGATTTTGCCTTTCGAAAGAAGGATGAGCGAATTGAGACCGTCTTCATCAAGTGGTCGAATGTTGGCGCGATCAATCACGCTGTCACCGAGCACGTATACCGTGGACTCAAATGAGACGTTTCCTTGAATTGTCAAATCGCCGTTTACCAGCAACGGCCGATCAATCGAAATATGATCAAGCGAATCAATTGTAAGGTCACCGTCAAACAAGAGTGGATTCTCATTTTTTGCAATTGATTCCGTAATCACCATCGGTCTCCCCGCTAAAGAGGGCGGTAGTGTCACGATGGACGTATCCGTTAACCGGTCATATAGCCGTTTTGTTAAATAGGGACTCGGACGTTCGATAATAGTCGAGCCATCGTCACTAATGACACGTTCCGTCTCGAACACTTGGTTTGTCCGAGGGATGATTGATTCTTTGAAGAGGGTAGCTTCGACCGTTTTCGTGTAAGGCAATTTTTGAGCCAATCGTCGGTTCACGAACTCGATGATGGAATAGTCAAACTGGAATGGTGAGAACTGGCTAGTGACAGGTCCGGCATCTGGAAACTCGTTCGCGCCGTTATTTCCAGCTGTGAAATAGTTTGGCTGACGACATACATTACAAGAGGCAAGGTCCGGTACGTCGATTCGTCCATCTAAATAAAAGCGGCTCGTGGGAAGGTTTTGGAGCTGTTTCGCTTCACCATCCAATTGGTAATTGGCAGAGCGCAACGACGTGAACGGACCTCCCGAGTAAATATTTCCTTTCACAGTCGGCATCCCATTTACCGACAGCTGTTGGTCTGAACCAAGTACGTAATATAAAAATGATGGTAACGCCGTTAAATATAAATCTTGAGTGTATTCGACCTTTAAACGTGGCTGTTCAGGGTTCGTTTGGCGGCTAGCCACGACGTTTACTTGTAAAACTTTTGTGAATGGTGCGGTGTTTAGGGTGTTTGCTTCGTCATCCTCTTTTAATCGGATTGAGTACGTGATGGTACTGTCGCTCGTCTCGTTAAATTGCACAAACGGTTCGTCGGAAGCAAGTGTCTCTTGAATCGCGTCATTAAATACGGTCTCAGAAGTCATATGATCCGGTACGCGATTTGTATCATGAAGCGGAAAACGATTACGCACGTCTGCTGCAATTAAGTTAAGCGCACTTCTTGCGTCTTCGTTTAGCTGTGTATCTTCGGTCCGGATGCTCGTCAATTTATTTGTCACAAGGTTGACTTGCATGGCGGCGAGTGATAACACAGCGAGTGCAGCCATCGTCACAAGGACGAGGACGAGGACGTATCCTTCTTCTCGCTTATGCATAATGAGAACCTCCTTCTTTTAAAATGGGATAGTACTTTTAAACGTTCTGGTTGAATCAGGGTTCTTGGCTAAAGACAATACGAGCTCGATTTCAAACAGTCCACTGGTCATATAGCGTGGACGACGCGTGTCATAAACGGGATCAAGTAGTTGAATCGAGATTCGCTCGAGCACTACGTTTGGATTACTTGGTGTATAAGACGAATCAGATAAGTTCAGTTCAATCGATTCATAGCCGGCTTGGCGATAAATCATGCCGGCCGATGAAATCTGTGGTTCGGAAAGTCGGTGAAACTGATAAGTGTCATCGATCACTGTGACCGCGTCGAATTCACTGCGGTTCACTTCTGATAAGATGGAAGAGACTAAATAGTCGGCTTCACTTCGCAGTTCACTAGTCTCGTTTGTCAATCTAAACCCTAGAGTGCCTGATAGAAAAGCTGTAATAATTGCCCCGCTCAAAATTGATGCCACGACTACTGTCACAAGCAGTTCAACTAATGTAAAACCATCTGATTTTTTACTGAACGTCTTCACTTTCTGGAACAGCTGTTTCGGGGAACGGTTCACGTAACGTGGCATTTGATATCACTCCTTTCAGACTTACAGGTGTGGTCATCGTGTCCGTCATGACGGACACTTCAATTTCAAGCGTATTGGCGAGTTGAATCGATTGCGTTTCGTTTACGTCAACTTGGAACGTTTGTCCGTTAATCTCTGTACAAAATGGACAAGATGCCCCACTCGGGACAAGTTTTGATAGGGACAACTCGTCTTGTAGCGTTGAAGCTCGCCGATCAAGTGTATGTAACGTGTTTTGTGCGACTTGGTTGGCAATGGTTCGATTCATACTATCGTTTGTGGTTTTCAAACTTTGACTAAAAATGTTCAATAAGGAAAAGGAGACGATAGATAGAATGACAATCGAGACGAGCACTTCGACGAGCGTGAAACCTTGTTCGGAACGGTTCACCGCGTTGACCTCCTTTTCAAAAATAATTTAAGGATAGGAAAAAAGAGACTTTTAACCTGAAATAATTGTTATTTTCTGTACAATGCATATTATACTAAAGTTACAGTGGGAACGGATAGTCATTCAGAAGTCTCATTTGACTTGAAATAGAGGGGGAAATGGAATGAAGCGATATGGGATGCACTTGTTCATCCTAGCCGGGTTAGTCCTACTCGTGTCATTGCCGACGATTGGGCTCGTGAACTATCTCGACGCCTCAGCAAAGACGAGTACTACATATAAAGAAACAATAGTGGCTGGAATCAATGTATCGGGGATGACGAAAGAAGAAGCGGTCGTTCGGCTCGATAACGCCATCAAAGACTTCAACAACGCGCCGTTCACGGTGACGCTCGTCGATGGGACGGCACTCGAAGTCGGAAAAGACGTCGTCTCGTTCAACGTCGACGCGACACTCGAGGCGGTCACTGAATCGGATACATATCCGCTCATCACGACGGTCGACGAAGAACGGTTGACGCCATACTTAACTAACCAACCGGTGACGCTTTCGATGGTGACACCGCTGCTCATCGAAGCGGCCTCGAACTTAAATTCAGACGTGATGCTCGAGATGACGGCAACGGAGAGCGACGTCGTCGCCTCGATCACGGTCAGCCCGACGCCAGCGATGCGTTCAGCGATCGACCGGATGAACGGCTTCGAGATGGAAGCCGGTGACATCTTCAGCTTAAAAGCGTTCGGGGAAGATTTTGAGGCGCTCAGCACACTCGGATCCTCCATGTATCAATTGTTCGCGGCGACACCGTTTCAAATTTTGGAACGCGTGCAACATGAGACGCTGCCGACTGATATCGAGCTCGGCTATGATGTCAAAGTTGATGAACGCTCGAACTTCGCCGTGCAGAACACGGAACAGACACCATACGCGCTCATCGTGTTAGAGGAAGGGAACGCCGTGACGGTGCAGTTACTCGGTAAGCCGTTCGTCGGCGCTTATGAATCGCGCGTCGAAGACGTGACGACTGTCCCCTATCAAAACATCGTCCGCTTCTCGCCTTCGCTCACGGCAGGCAGTTCATCTGTGACCCAGTCCGGGCAGACCGGGGAATCAGGTAAACTGTATCGCGTCCGTATCACGGACACCGGCGAATCACTTGAGCTGCTCGGATTTGATTTTTACGAGCCGATCCCGGAAATCGTGACGAAAAGTTCCGTCCCGCTCCCGCCTCCTGAACCGATCGAGCCGGTGATTCCAACTTTTCCGGACGAATCACTGGAAGATGACCCGTTCGATGACGATGTAGAGGATGACGGATTGAATGAGTTTGAAGAACAGCCACCGGTGTATGAAGATGACCCGGTGCCAAGTGAGGGGGCAGTCGGATGATCGGATATTTGATTTTGATCGCCTTTTGGGTACTCGCCACATTGACCGTGTTCGCCTTGTCGATTCCGTACATTCGGAAGCGTGAGACGAAAGGGGTCATCTCGTTGCTCGTCGCCGTGCTCTCGCTCGGCGTGTATAGCCTGTACGTTGAAGGGCTTGAACGGGTGTGGTGGGCGTGGGCCCTCCTCGCCGTCGGCTTGGCCGGTGGTGCGGCACTCAGTACGTTCATCGAACAGCGAAACGTCGAACAGGAGGTACCACAGAGGATGGTGAAGTAAGTTGAGAAGAACGAAAAAACGGCTTGGCGAGATGCTCGTTGAGGCGGGGATGATCACGCATAACCAGTTAGACGAAGCACTTACTCAAAAGCGGACCGGAGAGAAACTCGGGGACGCACTCATGCGATTGAACTATTTGACTGAGACGCAATTGATTCAAGTGCTACACGAGCAGTTGAACGTGCCGATCATTTCAATATATGCGCAAGACATCAACGTGACCGTGACGAAGCTTGTCCCGAAAGTCATCGCCCAAAAACATGACATTATGCCGATTTCGTTGCAAGGCAACACGTTGTTCATCGCGACGGCGGACCCGCTCGATTTGATTGCCATCGATGACGTGCGTCTCCAGACGGGAATGAACATCGAGGTCGGCATCGCTACGCGTGAACAGATTCGTAAGACGATTAGCCGCTTTTACGAGATGGACGCGTCGCTTATCGAGATTTTAAAAGAAGAAGCACCTGAACTTGAACGGGAAGAGACGGCGTCGCGTGATGACGCTCCGGTCATCCGGCTCGTCAATCAGTTGTTCTTGAGCGCGATCGACCAGCGCGCCTCGGATATCCACTTCGACCCGCACGAGAAACAGCTGCACGTCCGTTTCCGGGTCGACGGTGATCTTCGGACCGAGACCGTCTATCCGAAGAAAATCCAAAGCGTCATGCTGACGCGCCTCAAGGTCATGAGTAACCTCGACATCACGGAGAGTCGCTTGCCACAGGACGGACGTATCAAATATACGCTCCGGGGCCGCCCGTACGACTTCCGCGTCTCGACGCTCCCGACGATGTATGGGGAGAAAATCGTCATCCGGGTGCTCGACTCGTCGGAAGGGTTGACGGATTTGACGAAACTCGACTTCGGCGAGGAGAACGAGGTCGTATATCGCGACATGTTGAAACGGCCGAACGGGATTATCCTCATCACCGGGCCGACAGGATCAGGGAAATCGTCGACGCTCTATGCGTCGTTGCGAGAACTGAACGAAGAATCGAAAAATATCATTACGGTCGAAGATCCGGTCGAGTACCAGCTCGATGGCATCAACCAAGTCCAAGTCAACGCCAAAGTCGGTTTGACGTTCGCGTCCGGTCTTCGGTCGATTTTGCGACAAGACCCGAACATCGTCATGGTCGGGGAGATTCGGGACACCGAGACGGCCGAGATTGCGATCCGGGCGTCGTTGACGGGTCACTTGGTTCTCTCGACACTGCATACGAACTCGGCTATCAGCTCGATCACCCGCTTGATTGACATGGGGGTCGAACCGTTCCTCGTCGCTGCCTCGACGTCAGGGCTTGTCGCCCAGCGGCTCGTCCGCCGCGTCTGTCGTGACTGCGGGCACGAACAGCCGGTCTCGAAACGGGAGCAGGAACTGTTTAGTGCTGAAGGCGTCCCGGTCGAGCGGATCATGCGCGGCAACGGCTGCGCGTCGTGTAACTTCACGGGCTATCGTGGACGGCTCGCCATCCATGAGGTCGTACCGATCGATGAAGGGCTGCGCCGCCTGATCATGAACCAGGCGACGGAGGCCGAGATGGTCGCCTATGCGAAAGCACAAGGCGTCCGTTTCCTCCTCGCCGACGGGCTTGAGAAAGTCGCGCTCGGATTGACGAACACCGAGGAAATATTGAGAACAGTGATAACGGAGTGAGTTTATGGTCCATCAGTCGATTGAAGTGATTTTAACGAAAGCGGTCGAACAACGCGCCTCGGACATCCACTTGACCGCCGGCTCACCGCCGATCATCCGGGTCGACGGGAGCCTCATCACGATGGGTGACGAGAAAGTGTTGCCGCTCCATATCGAAAGCTATTTGAAAGAGATTATGACCGACGAGATGCGCGGTCGGCTCGACATGCAGCGCGATCTCGACTTCTCGTTCGGTGTCCCGCGCGTGTCGCGGTTCCGCGTCAACGCCTATTACCAACGGGGCACGGTCGCCATCGCGTTCCGTTCCATTTCCGGGGAAATCCCGACGATGAACGAGCTCGATTTGCCGCAAGTGTTAAAGCGGTTGATTGAGAAGCCGTACGGCCTCATCCTCGTCACCGGACCGACGGGGTCTGGGAAATCGACGACGCTCGCCGCGATGATTCACGAGATCAACCGGACACAGCGGAAACGGATCATCACGCTCGAGGATCCGATTGAATATCTCCATTCGCACGACCAGAGCATCGTCGATCAACGTGAGATCGGCTCGGACGTCATGAAGTTCGTCGACGGTCTTCGCGCCGCGCTCCGGCAAGACCCGGACGTCATCTTGCTCGGGGAGATGCGTGACCTTGAAACGATCTCGACGGCGATGACGGCTGCCGAGACGGGGCACCTCGTCATGGCGACACTTCACACATCAAGTGCGATGTCGACCGTCAGCCGTGTCATCGACGCCTTCCCGGCCGAGCAACAGGACCAGATTCGGACCCAGCTCGCCAACGTCCTGCTCGGTGTCGTCAGTCAGCGCTTATTCCCGCGCGTCGACGTGCCGAAAGGGCGTGTCGCCGCGATGGAGATTATGATCGGCAATCCGGCCGTCGCCAACTTGATTCGGAACGAGAAGGAGTTTCAACTCCCGACCGTCATCCAGACGAACCGGCAGAACGGGATGCAGACGATGGACATGGCAATCGAACAGCTCGTTCGTCAAGGTGTCATCAACCCGAATGCCACACCAAATGAAGAGAGGTGACTAGATGGCCATCTTCCAATACGAAGGCAAATTGCTGAACGGAAAGCGTAAAAAAGGACGAATCACCGCCGTCTCGCTCCGCGAGGCGAAAGAGAAATTGCGTCAAGAATCAATTCTCGTCACCGAACTCGCTGAACTCGAATCGACTGGCTTAAATAAAGAAGTCAATCTGCTCCCTGAGCGGGTCAAAATCGAACATTTGATTATGTACGTGCGCCAGTTCGCGACGCTCATCCGGGCCGGTGTGCCGATTGTCCGGGCGACATCCATCTTGCGCGTCCAAACCGAATCAAAAGTGTTGAAGAGAACACTCAGCCAAGTCGAGGACGATTTACGGGAAGGGATAGCCTTCTCGGAGGCGATCAAGAAACACCCGCGCGTGTTCTCAAACTTTTTCAGCTCGATGGCACTCGCAGGCGAGGCGAGCGGAAACTTGGAGGAGGCGCTCGACCAGATCGGGCTCCAACTCCAAAAACAGTATGATGTCAAACGGAAAGTCATCTCGGCGTTGACGTACCCGCTCGTCGTGTCGATCGTCGCCATTGGCGTCGTCGCGTTCCTCATGGTGAACGTCGTCCCGACGTTCGCGAGTATTTTCGGACAGCTCGGTGGGGAACTTCCGCTCATCACGCGCATCGTCGTCGCCGTGTCTGACTTCGTCGCCGCCTATTGGTGGCTTATCTTTGGTGGGGCATTCCTCGCGCTGCTCATCTTCACCTGGATGCTCAAACGGGACAAGGAACGGTACGTGATTGACGGGTTGTTGTTAAAGCTGCCAATCTTCGGACCGATTGTCCTGAAGTCACAAATCGCGTTGTTGACGCGGAGTTTGGCCGTCTTGCTTCAAGCGGCCGTTCCGATTTTGTCGGCCATCGAGATTACCGAGAAAATCGTCTCGAACCGGGTCATCCGCAAAGGGCTTGGACAGGCGCGTAAGATGATGGCGCAAGGAATCCCGCTCCATGAGCCGCTCGAACGAAACGACAGCTTCCCGCCGCTCATGACACAGATGATCGCGGTCGGCGAGGAGAGTGGGGATTTGGACTCGATGTTGAATGAGGTCGCGGAGTTTTATGAGACCGAGGTCGAGACGACGACGGACCGTCTGAAATCGATTATCGAACCGTTGTTGATTGTCGTATTGGCAAGCATCGTCGGTGTCATCGTCATCGCGATTGTCGTGCCGATGTTCCAAATTTATGGAGATATCCAAAATCAGTAGAATTTTTTATTTATTTGCAGATTTCTATCTGTTCAATCCTATTTATTGAAGGTATAGTAAAATTGTTCTACTTATACTTAGGTCAAAGGTAATGCATGCAGCACACTACGCAGCAAAACACACAAAAGGGGAGAATCAGTCATGTTAGAGAAAATGAAAATGATTTGGCAAGATGCCAAACAATTGAAAGATGAGCGCGGACTCACACTCGTCGAATTGCTCGTCGTCGTCGTAATTTTAGGGATTATCGCAGCCATCGCCGTTGTCGCGATTGGTGGGATTATTGAGAACTCGAAGAAAGATGCGATGGTTGCCGATGCGAAGCAGATGGTGAGTGCGGCGAAATTACATACGGCGTCGAATCCTGTAGCTGATACGGAAACTTTAGATTTTACTGGGTCGGGTGATGGATTGAATTATATTTCTGCGCTCAAGGATCCTTTTGACGATGATAACTCTACAGCATATTCAGAAGCTTCAGTTGACATCGAAAATACTAATGGAAAATACACTTATAAAGTCAACCTTACTAGTGATGAAACAAAGTATAGTTTTGTTGAAAGTGGAGAATCAGTGTTAAATAAAGATGAGTTAGAAAAAACTAAAACAGCACCTACGCCTTAAACTGGTACACCTACGCTTTAAACAGGTAGAGGTAACTTATAATTTTTTCTCTCCGGCTGGCGCTGGGCACTCGCTCAGCCTAGCCGGTTTTCTGTTTATGGCATATACTTACAAGTAAGGAAGTGACCTTGATTGGTTGAACTTATTGGACTCATTTATAGCCTCGTCCTCGGGGCCGTTATCACGTCATTCACGAACGTCGTCGGGCTCCGCGTGCCACGCAAACAGTCCATTGTCACGCCGCGCTCCCACTGTCCGTCATGCGGACATGTCTTATCCGCTTGGGAACTGATTCCGGTCTTCGGGTACGTGTTCCTGCGCGGGAAATGCCGCGGCTGTGGCGGGCGGATCGCGCCGACGTACCCGCTGTTTGAATTACTCGGGGCGGTCGGTTACGCCTATAGCTTCTGGCTATACGGCTTCAGTCTTACGACGCTCCTTGCGTTCGTCTTCTTATCGACGCTCCTCGCCTTGGCGATGTCGGATTTGTCGACGATGCTTGTGCCGAACGTCATCCTCCTGTTCTCAGCACCGGTCCTCCTATTGCTCGCCTATAGTGCGGGTGCGGCATGGTGGACGCCGATCGCTGGAGCGGCACTCGGCTTTTCTGTTCTCGCCACCGTTTTTTTCGTCTCCAAAGGGGGACTTGGGGCCGGCGATGTCAAACTATTTACAGTAATCGGGCTCGTTCTCGGGCCGCGCGACGTCCTCGTCGCCTTGTTTTTATCGAGCTTGATTGGCGCGATCGTTGGACTGACGTTGATCGGTTTGAAACGGATGGATCGCAAACAGCCGATCCCGTTCGTGCCGTCGATCGCACTCGGCACGATGCTGACGTTTTGGTTCAGCGAACGCTTTTTTGAATGGTATTTTGATTTGATGTAGGGGGAAACCAGCATGAGCCGGTCTATAGAGAAAGGAACGGTCGCTTACTTTTCGTTCGATGCACTCAGCATCCACGGGGCCGTGATCAAACAAGGCGTGTTCAAGCGCAGCGCTTCCGTCCAATTGGCGAAAGGGGCATACATAGGCGGACGAATTGAAGACGAGAACGCATTCGGTCTCGCTTTCGATGAGTTGTGCCGCAAACTGAAAGTCCGAAAAGGGATGGTCTGTGCCGTCGATATGGCCGAGACCGAGGTGTTGTCCCGTAAAGTCGAGATCCCGTCGACGATCCCGAAAGATGAGATTCGGGGTTATCTGTTCATGGAGATCGGCAGCTCAATCATCTTGCCGTTCGACGATGTCGCCTTCGACTATGAAGTGCTCGGCGAAACCGAGATGAAAACCGAAGTCATGCTTCACGCCGTCTCGGTCGAGTTGACGAACGCGATTCGCGCCTATATGAAAAAACGCGGGTTCCAATTAAGGAAAATCGTTCCGCGTCCAGTCGCGATCACGAACGGGGTTTCCCGGATTGAGACGATCGACCCGCTCAAGTCGACGCTTCTTTGGCACGTGACGCCGTTCGCGCACCAGTTGCTCGTCCTGGAAGAAGGCCAAGTCCGCTTCATCCGTGCCATCGAGACCGACCTCCCGTATCGTGCTGAGACGACGGACGGGCTTGTCACGTATACATATGGCGGCTCCGAGGAGACGTTCGCCAATCAGACGGACGAGTGGCTGAACGAGCTGGCCCGTTTCCTCGACTTCTATCGTTACTCGCTCCGGACGGACGGCCGTCCGATCGACGAGTTGCTCGTCTCGGGGACGGTTCCGAACCTCGACGATCTCGTCCAGACGATTGAAAGTGAGGCGCTGGTGCCGGTCAAACGGATTGCCGACCCGCTTCCATTGTCACACGCGACGCCGCTCTCCCATCAGATGTTGCCGCTTCTCGGCATGGCGACGCTCGATAAGGAGCACGACGCCAACTTCATCAACTCGACCGATGTGACGCTCCGCTGGCCGATCATCGCAAGCCTGCTCGCGCTCTTGATTGGCGGCGGTGCGACCGGCTACTTGTTCTATGAAGTGAACGAGTTGAAACGGAACGAGGCGCAGGTCGAGGAGCAGTTGCAGCTCGTCCGCATCTACCAGACCGAGCAAGTGAACTCGAAAGGTCAGCAAGTGTTGTCGCTCGACCAGACGGTGACCGCGCTCACGGCTGAGGAACGGTGGGCCGTGCCGGCACTCCGGGCGTTGACCGAACAATTGCCGCCGACGGGTTATGTGTTGACGTATAACTACGCCGACGGATCGCTCATGAGCGTCCGTACCCAGTTCGAGACGCTCGCTGAATTGAACGCGTTCCAACGGTCGCTCTTGAACGACGTGCGCTTTGAGAACGTCAAACTGCTCGGCGTGACGACCGAGACGAAAGCGGAGACGGAGCAGGAAGAGACCGATACCGACGAGCCGCTCAGTCCGGACGTACTTGATTCGACGAACGAACCGCTCCCGCGCTACATCGGCGAGTTCACCTTCACATTCACCGATGTCGAACCGGAGACGCCGGAAGGGGAGACACCTGAAGGCGAGACCGAAGAGACGACCGATGAGGAGGTGGTGAGCGAATGAAACGCTCGACGATTTATTTGATCTTTACAATCTGTTTGTTCGCGGCCATCGCCGTGCCGTCTTATTTCGGCTACCAGTACTTCATCCATCAAGGCAACGTCAAGGCGCTGGAGCGGGAACTGTCGCTCGAGCAGACGAAACTCGAACTGTTGCGTCAAGAAGGGGAAGTCGTCGACGTCGCCGACTCGCAGCGGCTCCAGACGCGCGTCCCGACCGAAGCAGCACTCGACACGGTCGTCGAAACGCTGTCCCAGGCGAGCCAATTGTCGGACGTCCGCGTGACGAGCATCGCTTTCGCTGACGGCATCATCGCCGAATCGGAAGTGCCGGAAGACATCGATGAGCCAGAACCGAACGACGCGAGCGCGACAGCAGAACCGGCAGAACCGGTCGCAATCACGCCGGTCAACGCCTCGTCGGTCCGCTCGACGGTGTCGCTCCAAGCGGACACGTACGAGTCGCTCGTCTTGTTCCTTGAGTCGGTCGAGTCGATGAACCGAATCCACATTTTGCGCACGGTCCAGTTCACCGGACCGACCGAGACGGGCCCGAACACGACCGAGACGGCCGAACCGCTCGACTTCACGGTCGAACTTGATGCGTTCTATCGCCCGGACCTCGATCAACTCGTTGAGGACCGCTACGTGCCGGCGCAGACGTTCACCCCGAAAGACATCCCGGTGTACGACTATACGACGCCATGATTCGAACGTCCCTTCAAAAGAAGGGGCGTTTTTTTGAGGCGTCGCGCATTGTAAACGCCTGCCCGTTTGCCTACAATCGACAGTGAAGTGTGATACGGGAAAGAAGGCCGTTACGCACATATGGAAGGAGTCGTTACAATGAAACCAACACAGAAACGTGTCATCCTCGCCTCGATGTCGCCGCGTCGGACCGAGCTGTTGACCCAGGCCGGTATTTTGCATGAAGTCATTCCGTCAAACGTCATCGAAGGAACGAACGGACGGGAACATCCGGACGAATATGTCGGACGCCTCGCCCGCGAGAAAGCGATGGACGTCGCTCGAAACAACCGTGACGCCGTCGTCGTCGGCTCAGATACGGTCGTCGTCTTAGACGGTGCGATTTTAGAGAAGCCGAAAGACCGGGACGACGCAAGAGACATGCTGCAACGGCTTTCGGGAGCGACGCATGAAGTACTCACCGGCGTCAGCATCATCGGGCCCGAGCGGCAAGACTTGTTCGTCACGACGACGCACGTCACCTTCATCGATATCCCGGACGCGTGGCTCGACGGCTACCTCGATTCGACGGAGCCGTACGATAAAGCTGGCGCCTATGGCATCCAAGGGTCGGGCGGTCTGTTCGTCGAACGGCTCGAAGGCGACTTTTATAACGTCGTCGGTCTGCCAATTCGTCCGCTCGTCGAGACGCTCGAGCGACACGGGGTAGCGCCGCGCTTTCTGTGAATGAAGCGAAAGTTGGTGAAGGAATGACCATGGTGCTCGACCGAAGTGTTGAATCCGCGATCGCCCGGCTACTCCAAATCGGGGGCAGGGGTGGCGACCCGCACGAAACGGCCCGACGGCTGTCCGATGTGTATCCTTCGCTTCGGGCGCTGTCGCAGGCGTCCGTGAGCGACCTCTGTCAAATCGAGGGCATGACGAAAAAGAAAGCCGAGCAGTTGCTCGCAGCGTTTGCGATCGGTCTCCGTTACGTCGAGGAACCGAAAGTGGAGACGCCGACAATCCGTTCGCCACAGGACGCCTATGAACTGCTCCGTGACGAACTCCGGCTGTTGAACCAGGAGCATTTCATCTGTCTATATCTCAACACGAAAAATCAGCTCATCGCGCGAAAGACGCTGTTTGTCGGCGGGCTCAACTCATCGATTGTTCACCCACGCGATGTGTTCCGCGAAGCGCTCAAACTGTCGGCCGCTTGTTTCATCGCCGTCCATAATCACCCGAGTGGCGACGCGACTCCGAGCCGGGAAGATATCGAGGTGTCAGAACGGCTCGTCGAGGCGGGCCATATCGTCGGTATCGCGTGTCTCGATCACGTGATTATCGGGGAAGACCACTACGTCAGTATGAAGCAGCGGGGCTACATGAACGGTTGAGACTGGAATTTATTTTCCAAATGAGATATCCGTTTGCTATACTAATAGACGAGGTGTTCATATGGAAAAACTGATTTGGTTATTAATGCTTGTTGTCGCGATTGTCGCGAGTTTCGTCCCGCTCGAACCACTTGTATTATCACTCGTCGTGTTTGCGTTGTTCGTCTTCATTAGTGTGGCACTGTTTCAACGGTTCCAACGAGAAGGCCATTGGCTCGACCACGTCTCGCCGCTCGTCGGTGTCGGCATCGGGATTGCTGCATGGATCGCATATGCGGCTCTGTTTGTCGCCTGGTTCAATTCCTCGCTTGATTTACAGGCGTGGCAGGTCATCCCACAACTCATTTTCATGTATATCGGGGTTTATCTGTTCGTCGTGACGACGTCGAGCTTTTTGGCAGGTGCGACCCGACAACAACCGTCGCGGTTCTTTCGACCGGTATTGATCTTTACTGTATTTTTTTACGGGGCGATGCTCTTGATCCCGCTCCAACCGGGCCTCTAAATATTATGCGAACGAAGCAGGCGCATCCGCTCCTGCTTTTTTGTGTTGGAAGGAGTCATCAACGGCTGCGTCGAACACCGAGAGTAGACGTTGGCATACGACCTACGAAGAAGGAAGGTGATCAGATATGAAAGAGGAAATCCTTTATCAAGAACAAGAGTTGAAGTTGATGTTGACGGACATCAAGGACAGGACGGTTCGATTACAAGAATTAGACGAGGAGCGGGTCATTCGATCGATGCTCCATCACATCGGCTCGACGGACCCTGAACTTCGAGATCAGTTGATTTATACGCTCTTTTACCGGTTCATCATCGAAGACGAGCAACTGACGAACGAACAACTGACTGATCTATTCAATACGACGCTCAAATACCACTTGTTTCACGGCATCGGAGAAGCGGCATCAGATACCGTCTTCACGCGATCGTTCTCGACGTTATTGATCGCCTTGATCGTGCATCAAGACCGCCAACAAGGATTTTTATCGGAACCGGATCTCGAGATGTTGAAGGCAAAGCTCCTGGCGTATCTCGATTGTGAAATCGATACGAGAGGGTACGTGCCCACAAAAGGTTGGGCCCATGCGATTGCCCATGTGGCCGATACCTTTGACGAGCTCGTCTTGCATCCATCCCTTGACGAGACGGAGTTCGGTGAGATCCTCGAGGCGTTGTGGGACAAGGTGATGTTTCCGTCCGTTTACTTACACGACGAGGATGAGCGCTTGCTGAATCCCATCTTCGCCTTGCTCGGTCGTGGGATGGACGAACATGAGATCATCGTTCTGTTAGAAGGCTTACCTGCCCGATTGAGCGTCCAAAAACAACAACTTGAGCCCGAACAGTATTGGCACGTCGTCCACAACCTGAAAACGTTTCTAAAGAGTTTCTTCGTGAAATTGTACGATGTAAACCGACCGATGCTTCAAACCGCCGTATTCGAGACGTTAAAGCAGATTTGACGAGAACCCATAAAAATCTAGGCAGGCGCTTTCACGTGCTTGCTTTTTTGATTTGCCTTTTTGTCGAAAAGAAGGCACACTAATATACGGTGAGACAGGACTGAGATGAACGTTATTGTAAATAACCTGTAATCGAATGAACGTTTTCAAACATGATTTTTCCGTTATAATAAAAAATAGTGTAACCAAGAGAGGAGCAGCACGTATGTTTCGTAGTTTTAACCGAGAAATCGGAATCGACCTTGGAACGGCAAATACGCTCGTTTATGTAAAAGGTCAAGGCATCGTTGTTCGTGAACCGTCCGTCGTGGCGTTCCGCACAGATACAGGTAGAATTGAGGCCGTGGGTAACCAGGCCAAAGATATGATTGGACGTACGCCGGGCAACGTCACGGCACGCCGTCCGATGAAAGATGGGGTAATCGCTGATTTCGAAACGACAGCGACGATGATCAAATACTTCATGGAGCAAGCACAGAAATCAAAGAGCGGTTTGTTCTCATCGAAGACGAACGTCATGATTTGTGTGCCAAGCGGCATCACGTCAGTCGAAAAACGTGCCGTCGAAGACGCAGCCAAGCAAGCGGGCGCGCGTGAAGCGTACACGATCGAAGAACCGTTCGCGGCAGCAATCGGCGCCGGTCTCCCGGTTTGGGAACCGACAGGCTCGATGGTCGTCGATATCGGTGGCGGTACGACCGAAGTCGCAGTGATTTCACTCGGCGGCATCGTGACGAGCCAATCGATTCGTGTCGGCGGTGACGAAATGGATGACGCCATTATTCGTTACATCAAAAACAAATACAACCTCATGATCGGGGAGCGGACGTCAGAGACGCTCAAGATGGAAGTCGGTTCGGCTCGCATCGATGCTTCGAACGAGAATGAGAAAATGGAGATTCGCGGTCGCGACCTCGTGACGGGTCTTCCAAAACAAATTGAAGTCTCGGCAGCTGAAGTGTGCGAAGCACTTTCGGATACGGTCGAAGCGATTCTCGCAGGCGTGAAACAAACGCTCGAGCAGACGCCGCCGGAACTTGCGGCTGACGTCATGGACCGCGGCATTGTCCTCACAGGCGGTGGAGCACTCCTTAAAAACTTGGATGACGTCATCTCGGACGAGACACACATCCCGACACTCGTCGCGGATGAGCCGCTCGATTGCGTCGCCATCGGGACAGGCAAATCTCTTGAAATGATGGACGTCCTCCGTTCAAAATCAGGCATCTCGTCGCGTCGATGAGTGGTGACACACGATGAGCCGGTTCGTACGCAATAAAAAGCTCATCATCACGCTGATCGGTATCATCTTATTCGTTGTGATTTTAGGGGTTTCGATTCGAGGACGGTCGGAATCCGCCTGGTACCAAGACGTCACGCGTGATGTGGTCGGAACGTTCCAACGGGTGTTCACGGTGCCGATCGGCTGGATGGACAGTACCGTGTCCTCGATTTCGAACGTACGAGATATTTATGAAGAGAACCGTCAGTTGAAACAACATTTGACGAAATACGCGGAAGTGTCGGTCGAGGCCGATGACCTGCGCCGTGAGAACGAAGAATTACGGCAAATGGTCGAGGCGTCCGACACGTCGCTCCGTGACTTTGACTTGATTCCCGCTGAAGTGATCGGGCGTACGCCGAACGACTGGCAACGCTACGTGACGGTGAACGTCGGGGAAGAGCGCGGCGTCGAGAAAGGCATGGCCGTCACGGCCGCCGGCGGAATGGTCGGTCGCGTCATTCAGACGAGTGCCTATACGTCGCAAGTGCAGCTCCTGTCTGACAACAACCGGACGAACAACGTCTCGGCTGTCGTCAAAGACGCTGACGGCAAGGCAACGTATGGGACGATTGACGGCTTCGACAGCGAGACGAACGAGCTCTTCTTCACGAAGGTGTCGAACAGCGTCAAGTTGAAAGAAGGCGAGATCGTGTCGACGTCAGGTCTCGGCGGACGTTATCCGGCAGGCCTCGTCATCGGTACGGTCGAGTCGATTGAAACCGACGAATACGGCGTGTCTCAAGTCGCTCGCATCAAACCCGAAGCGGACTTCAACGAGTTCTCGCAAATGTTTGTCATCGATCGAACGCTCGAAGAACCGTTTTTGACGGGTCCCGAGGAAGGAGGAGCAGCGGGTGAGTAACATGAAAGTGTTCATCGCCCTGTTCCTCCTCTTTCTTATTGAAGGGACATGGGCCGCCATCTTCTCATGGCACTATGTGACGCCGTTCTTGTATTTGACGTTGATCGGCTTGATGTACGTCAGTTTGTATGGCCGTTGGGAGTCGGCGCTCGGATTCGGTCTCGTTTTCGGGCTGTTGTATGACATCGTCTACACCGACTTGCTCGGAATTTACTTATTTACTTTTTCACTCATTCCTCTCATAGTCAGCTTCGTGTTAAAATATATAGGTGAGAATTTCTTCTCGGTCGTCATCACGTTCACGTTCATGATTCTCGTGTTTTCCTTCGGGATTTTCAGTGTCATGACGGCGGTCGGTGGGACAACCATGACCATTCAAACACTATTAGTTGAACAGATTCCAGGGACGCTCGCCGCCAACGCTGTCGCCATCGCACTGTTATATGTGCCGATGACGAAGTATGTGGCGCCGCGGCCTGTAGCGAAAAGAGGGTAGCCATGATGGAGCGTAAACGACATATTACGATAAAAGGACATCGCAACGGGATTGCAATCCACTTCAATCCACGGAGTGGCATCGATGAGGTGCTCGGAGAGCTTGAGGCCACGTTACAAGAGATGGAGCCCCCCTCTGGGCAGATTGCACTCAAATTGCACGCGGGTACTCGTTACATCGACGAGGAGCTGTCACGTCAAATTCGTGAAGTCGTCGCTCGTCATGGCGTTTTTTATATCGAGGAGCTCTCGAGCGAGGTCATGTTGACCGAAGAGGCGAAAGCGACTTACGGCAAAAAGACGTTCCACTACCATAGCGGGACGATTCGAAGCGGACAAGTGCTCGACTTCGATGGTTCGGTACTCATTATCGGGGACATCAACCCGGGGTCCGAAGTTCGGGCGACGGGCAGTATATATTGTTTAGGGACGATACGAGGAAATGTGCGTGCCGGTGTCGAAGGATGGGAAGAAGCGGTCATCACCGCCAGTCTGCTCCATCCGAAGTTTTTAGCAATTGGTGAACACGTGCTCACGTCAGACGACGACGAAGAGCTTCCGGAGATCGAGATGGGATGCGCGTATCAGACGAATCAGGGCATTGAAATGACGCGTCTCCGTCAAATCATGACAGGGCTTAAAGACGCATATGCAATGGAATTACAGAGAGGGTGAGTTTGATGGAGCAAGTAGTAGAGCCTGTACATACAGCGAAAGAAGTGAAGAAAGGTCGGGCCATCGTCGTGACGTCGGGGAAAGGTGGCGTCGGGAAGACGACTACGACCGCGAACCTCGGGACGGGTCTCGCATTGTCTGGCCACTCGGTCTGTCTCGTCGATACGGATATCGGTCTGCGGAACTTGGATATCATCTTAGGACTCGACAACCGGAGCATCTATAACCTCGTTGACGTCATCAACGGCCAGTGCAAGCTGCATCAGGCGCTCGTCCGTGATAAGCGGTTCGAAGAGATGTATCTCTTGCCTGCGGCCCAGTCGAAAGATAAGACGTCGGTCCAACCGGAGCAAGTGAAAGAAATCATCGACCAGTTGAAGACGGAATACGACTTCGTCTTGATCGACTGCCCGGCCGGTATCGAGCAAGGTTTCATGAATGCGATTGCCGGTGCCGACGAGGCTGTCGTCGTGACGACGCCTGAGAAGGCGGCTGTCCAAGACGCGGACCGCATCATCGGGATGCTCGAGCAAGCGGAACACGTCGCTGCACCGAAACTGATCGTGAACCGTGTCAAGAATCACCTCGTCGAATCAGGCGACATGCTCGACATCGATGACATCATGCGCATCTTGTCGATCGACCTGCTCGGCGTCGTCGTGGACGATGAAGAAGTCATCGCCGCCGCGAACCGCGGGGTGCCGGTCACGATGAATCCGGACAATCACGCCGGACAAGCGTACCGCAACATCACACGCCGCATTCTCGGTGAGTCGGTGCCGCTCATGTCCATCCAGACCGAACAAAAACCGGTCGGCTTCTGGGCACGGCTCATGATGAAATTTGGAATGAAAAAAGCCTAAGGCAACGCAAGTTGCCTTTTTGTGTCGAAAGGAGAGATCTGTGTGCGATTGATTTATGAACGGACCCCGTCCATTGAGCGGGCCATGCTCGTCGATGGGGAACGCCTCCTTGAGGTCGAGGAACGTTTCATCGACCAACTTTCAGTCGGGACGATTCTCGAGGCCGCGATCGAACGGATTCACCCGTCGCTCGGCGCCGCGTTTTTGACGACCGGCGAGACGACGTTCTTCCTGCCGATTGCCGAGACGCTCAAAGCGCTCGAGGCATATCCGAACGTGCCGGGCATCGGCCAAGCGGCCGTCGTCGGTGACAAACGCCTCGTCCAAGTGACGAAAGAAGGTATCAACGGCAAACACCATAAAGTGACGGAAAACATCCGCTTCGGCGGACGTTACATCGTCTACTTCCCATACGGCCGGCGCAACCTGTATAGCCGCAAGCTCGACCTCGTCGCCCAGGACCGCTTGTCGAAGGTGTTTGAGCTCGAAGAAGCGGAAGGCGTCTTGTTCCGCACAGAGTCGGGGCAAGCGAGCCCGGACACGCTTCAAGAAGAACTCGCCTTGCTACGGGCGCGTGCGAGCGACGTCATCACGGCACGTCGCGGACAGGATGAGCTGCTATGTGAACAGTTCGTGCGCCGTCATGCGGTCGATTCGGTCATATTGAACGACAAGGAAGCACAAGAGCGATTGACGCGGCTCGAGGTCGACGTCGAACGCCATGTCGGTAAAGGCCGGATGAAGGAAGCGGCCCGGCTCGACGGGGCGATCGAGAAGCTCGGACAGCGCGTCGTCTGGCTCGAAGGCGGCTCGTACGTCTTGGTCGAACAAGTCGAAACGATGACCGTCATCGACGTCAACAGCGGCAAGAACGTCGCCGTCAAGGACAAGGGACGGGCGGCCGACACGATTAACGAGGCCGCACTCTATGCGGTCATGGAGCAACTTCGGTTGCGCAACATCGGCGGTATGGTCGTCATCGACTTCTTACGCGGTTCAAAAGATGGACAGGCCCGGCTCTTGAAGAAGATGAAAGAGCTCGGGGCCCGCGACCCACGCCGCGTCGAAGTATATGGCTTCACGCGCATGGGCTTGTTCGAGCTATCGCGGGAGCGCACGGGACGTTCGATGCAAGACCGGATGACGCACGACGGGAAGCCGTCGAAGCTCGCCGTCTTCTCTCGGATCGAGCGCGCCTTGATGGAGCTCGTGCCGGAAGTCGAAGCGGTCGTCGTAAGCCTTCCGAACAAGTGGCACGACACGTCATGGGACGGGTTTGACTGTGCGGTCCTCCTCGTCGAAGGGGAAGCGGACGTGGCGTTCTACGGGACGCTCGAGGAATGTCAGAATTTCGTATCTCGTCATTGACAACGATTGAACGAGAGTGGTATTATCTATAACGTTAGTTCGTTTGGAAGCACCCAAATGGCTACAACCGCACAGAACGGGTTGAAACGGTTTCGCCCTGCCCTGGATGGCGAGTCTGAGTTTAATAAGGAGGTGCACGTATATGTACGCAATCATCAAAACTGGTGGTAAGCAAATCAAAGTTGAAGCAGGTCAAGAGATCTACATCGAAAAACTCGATGCTGATGTCGAGGGTACTGTAGAATTCGGTGAAGTTCTTTTCGTTGGTGGTGACGATGTTAAAGTCGGAGCTCCACTCGTAGAGGGCGCTAAAGTTGTCGGTACTGTGGTAAAACACGGCCGCGCTAAGAAGATCACTGTCTTCAAAATGAAAGCTAAGAAAAACTACCGTCGTAAGCAAGGTCACCGTCAGCCTTACACGAAAGTTCGCATCGAGAAAATCGAAGCGTAAGCTATGATTCGAGTAATGGTCAGACGAGACGAGACGAAGTCGATTCGTTCCGTCGAAGTGACAGGTCACGCCAACTTTGCTGAACCCGGTTCTGACTTGGTATGTGCCGGCGTTTCTGCCATCATCTTTGGGGCATACAACGCTGTCGAGGTACTCGCCGGTCAGTCGCTTCTTGTAGAAATGGCAGACAAAACAGAGGGTGGCTACTTTTATGTCGAGACGTATCCTGACGTATCACCGGAGGATATGACTCGCACCCAATTGTTATTAGAAGGGATGCTCGTGCAACTAGACACGATCGCCCATAGTTACGGTGATTATATCCAAATTGAACAATAGGAGGTGGACCTCATGTTACAATTGAACCTTCAGTTCTTCGCATCGAAAAAGGGAGTAGGATCGACTAAAAACGGTCGTGACTCGATTTCGAAACGCCTCGGCGCTAAACGCGCTGACGGACAGACTGTTTCAGCTGGATCGATTCTCTACCGTCAACGCGGTACGAAAATTCACCCAGGTGAAAACGTCGGCCGTGGTGGCGACGACACATTGTTTGCAAAAGTTGACGGCGTAGTACGCTTCGAGCGTCTTGGTCGCGACAAGAAACAAGTGAGCGTTTACCCAGTTGCGTAAGTAGAACCACGCAAAAGACTCTAGCCACTTATTTGGTTAGAGTCTTTTTTACTAGTTTTACCTAGGAGAGGATTGCATGAACTCACAGGCAGCACTGAAACTATTATCGACCGTCCGTCACGAATGGATGAATCGGCTTCAGATGATCTCCTTGTATGCGGCGCTCGAGCCTGATAGACTCGAGGAGCTGTACGAGCGATATCGTCAGCACGCCGACGAGGAGAGTGCGCTTATTCGCTTGGATTTGCCGACGACGAGTCTCGTCCTCATGCAAGCGAATTGGGAAGGACGGTTGACCTACAAGGTGTCGGCCGACCGCGTGTCGCTCGACGACGCGCGCGTGGCGGACAAGCTTGTCCGTCTTCTGTCAGGAACGGATGGACCGATTCATGTGACGTTCACGGACGGACTGATGGTCCGCGTCTTCGGTCATGTGCCGGATGGCGTGTTCACGTCAGACGAAGTGTACGAGCAGACAGTAGAGTGTTCTACGTTCGTTATAAAGGAGGGGAATTAAATGTTTGTCGATCAGGTTAATATTTTTGTAAAAGCTGGAGACGGCGGTAAAGGGATGGTTGCGTTCCGCCGCGAGAAGTATGTTCCAGACGGTGGACCAGCAGGAGGAGACGGCGGTCACGGTGGTGACGTCGTATTCGAAGTAGAAGAAGGATTGCGCACGCTCGTAGATTTCCGCTTCTCGAAAAAATTTATCGCCCACGATGGTGAAAAAGGGATGTCGAAAGGCATGCACGGACGAAAAGCGAAGCCGCTCGTCGTCAAAGTCCCACCAGGCACAATCGTGTTCGATGCATCGACGGATACGGTCATCGCCGACCTTACCGAGCACGGCCAACGGGCCACGATCGCCAAAGGCGGCCGCGGTGGTCGCGGGAACTGTCGTTTCGCGACGCCAGCCAACCCGGCACCAGAGATCGCCGAGAACGGCGAGCCAGGTCAAGAACGCGAATTGCGTCTTGAGTTGAAATTGCTTGCTGACGTCGGTCTCGTCGGATTCCCGTCAGTCGGGAAATCGACGCTCTTGTCAGTCGTTTCGTCGGCACGCCCAAAAATCGGCGCGTACCACTTCACGACGATCACACCGAACCTCGGTGTCGTCAAGACAGCGGACGACCGTGACTTTGTCATGGCGGATCTTCCTGGACTCATCGAAGGGGCGAGCCAAGGCGTCGGTCTTGGTCACCAATTCTTGCGTCACATCGAGCGGACGAAAGTCATCGTCCACATGATCGATATGAGCGGCATGGAAGGACGCGACCCGTTCGAAGACTATACGACGATCAACCGCGAGCTCGAGTCGTACAACTTGCGCCTCCTCGAGCGTCCGCAAATTGTTGTCGCCAACAAGATGGACATGCCGGATGCGCCGGAATTATTGGAAGAGTTCCAAAAGAAAATCGGAGATGACGTCAAAGTCTTCCCGATTTCGGCACTCGCCAAAGAAGGACTCCGCAACCTACTCATCGAAGTAGCTAATCTCGTGGACTCGACACCTGAGTTCCCACTCGAAGAGCTCGAAGAGAAAACGGCCACACCACGTGTCGTTTATCGTTACGAGAAGGAAGAGAAAGGGTATCAGATTCATGTCGATGAATACGAACGCTTCGTGATCACGGGGCCTCGCATCGAGAAGCTCTTCAAGATGACGAACTTCGATCACGACGAATCGATTAAACGCTTCGCGCGTCAAATGCGTCAAATGGGCGTCGATGACGACCTTCGCAAGTTGGGTGCCGAAGACGGTAGCGTCGTCGCCATCTTAGACTTTGAATTCGAATTTGTCGAATAATCTTTTATTAATGAAATGGAGTGTGAAGTAAACGTGGACCCTGTGCCCTCGTCTAGTTTAATTCTTTATGCAGTTTTAGTTATGTTGTCAGCTTTCTTCTCTTCTGCCGAGACCGCGCTCTCGAGTGTGAACCGTGTTCGAATGATTCGCATGAGTGAGGACGGGGACAAGGGCGCCAAGCGCGTCCTCCACCTCGTCGACCGGTTCGACGACACGCTCTCGACGATCCTCGTCGGGAACAACATCGTCAACATCGGTGCCGCGACAGTGTCGACGGCGATCGCCACGAGCATCTACTCGGGCGGTACCGGGCTCGTCATCTCGACGTTCGCGACGACCATCGTCATCTTGATTTTCGGTGAGATTTTACCGAAGTCGCTTGCGAAAGAGTTTGCGGAGAAGTACTCACTTCTCATCAGTGGTATTCTCATCTTCCTCGTCAAAGTCTTGAAACCGGTGACGATGATCTTTACCGGGTTGAAGAAGTTGGTGCTCCGTATGATCGGGATGAACGATAAAGAGCCGTCAGTGACGGAAGAAGAGTTGAAAGTGCTCGTCGATATGGGAGAAGAAGAAGGGGTGCTCGGCGAGACCGAAGCGGAACTCGTGCATAGCGCCTTTGCCTTCAACGACATCACCGTCGACGACGTGTTGACGCCGCGGATCGATATCCTCGCCGTCGACATCGACGATACGCTCGAAGAGATCAAAGACACGATCTTTAGCGGTGGACATTCGCGTCTACCGGTGTATAAAGACTCGATTGACAACGTCATCGGGGTGTTGTCAGAACGTGATTTCCTTCGTTCGATGATGCGTGATGAAGTGACGGACGTGCGTTCACTCATTCGTCCGCTCACGTATGTATCGCCGCAGACAAAATTGATTGAGCTGCTTCCTGTGCTCCAGCAAAAACAATCGCACATGGCTGTCGTCCTCGACGAATTCGGCGGGACGGCCGGCCTGATCACACTCGAAGATATGCTCGAGGAGCTCGTCGGAGATATTTGGGACGAGCACGACGAATCGATCGTCTATTTAAGACGACTTCGTGACGGCGTCTACGAGTGTATGGCCGACATGGATGTCGATGAGTTTGCTGATGAGATGGGAATTAAAGAACCTGAAGTAGATGCCAACACGATGGGTGGTTGGATCGTCGAACTGTTAGGTGACATTCCAGAGAAAGGTGCGCGTGTCACGTATGATGACATGACGTTCACCGTTCTCCACGTCGAAAAGCGTCGGATTCGCAAATTGCTCGTCGAGACGGGGCAATCCGAACCGGTCGAACAAGCGTAAACGAACAAAAGGAGGGACCGCCAACCGGCGGTCCCTCCTTTTGTTTAGACGGTATGATGGCGCTCGACACGTTCGAGCAGTTCGTATGGCCGGACTTTGTAGATGGCGTGCGGCATATACGTCGGGTCGATTGCATCGACGAGACGCATCTGGAAGTGATCCCGTTTGATATAGTCACCGACGTTCGACGCATCGACTTTGAAGAAGCCGACTTCTTGTGTCTCGCCTGCTTGTGGTTGCAAGTCGCCGGAGACATAGCGGGCGCGGAATGTGACGCAGAGGACGCGCGAGGAGACGTTTTGGTAGATACCGGTGATGCCCTCGACTTCGATGTCGACCCCGGTCTCTTCTTTCACTTCGCGGTGCACGGCCTCGACAATCGACTCATGCTCTTCGACTTGACCACCCGGCATCTCGTACGTGTCGCTCCGGTGCGTGTTCTGGACGAGCAATACTTCACCGGCCTCGTTCGTGACGTAGGCGGTCACGGAGACGATTGTACGCGGTGGCGTATAGTGACCGGTCGGCATCATGAATTCTTCGCTCGACTTAATATATAAATCTTTTCCGAGACGGGCTCGCTTCTTCATCGCCTCACGGCGCAAGCCGCTCGAGCGATAATCGCGTTCGACTTGTTCATAGTGCTCGCGGTCACGGTATTCCCATAGGGCCATGACCTCGCTCTTGTCGTCGGTCACCCAACGACCGACGAGACGGGCGCCGTGCGATACCTGAATCGGATACAGGTATGTATGGAAAAACTCGGTGAATTCATCTAAGCGTTCAGGACGGATGGTGTACGTTTTTCGACGATGGAACATGGTAATTCCTCCTTTGAAGGTGGTATCTCTATTCCGAGAAAAAAACGCTTTCCTCACTACTCTCTATTCGGTACCGTATCCGTTTTTCCCTCTATTCAAAAAAAGTCAGCTCGAGCGCATCTGCTCAAGCTGACTTTTTAAATAGCCGTGGATTCGTGCGGACGTAGCGGACGAGGAAGAACAGCCCGATCCCGATCCCAACATACGGCAAGAACCCGTGGGTGACCTCGCCGATTTGACGCCAATTACTGCCGAGCATCATCCCGAGTTTGACGAAGAGGAACGACCAGACGGCGAAGATGACGACGGTCACCGTCAAAAACTTACGGAACGATAACCGCATGACGCCGGCGCTGACGGCGAACAGCTGACGCCAAATGACGCTCAGACAGACAATCCAGGCACCGTACGTCTCGAACCAAGTCTCGGCGCGGCGTTGTTTCGCCTCGCTGATGCGGAACGACCGATAGAGACGGAGCGCGACAGGGCGTCCCCCGTAGCGGCCGATCCCATACAGGACGATTTGACTGATGACGAACGCCGACCAGGCAAGCAGGAAGACGAACAGGAACGAGACGTCGAGGGAACCGGTCAAGTAGCCCCCGTAAGCGAGCACGAGCTCGTTCGGGATGAGTTGGATGAAGATGCCGAGCGGGACGCTGAAGACGCCGCACCCGAGCAACAGTTGCTCGAGAAAGTGCCACATGACCGTTTCCCCCCTTTCCAAATTTTGTACAGGATGCATTCCATCCATCAGTATAACGAACATGAGGCGAAAGCAAAAGAAAAGATGTCACGTATTTGTGACATCTTAGTCGAGCTCGGAGACGAGGACACCGAGCCGCTCGAGTTCCGAGACGGCGGCATCGATGGCGTCTTCACTATCGGCCTCGAGCGTATGGATATGCAACCCACCCGTCAAATGCGACAGCGGGGCGGCCTGGTTCGCCTCGACCCGTTCGAGGAAAGCACGGACGTCGCGGCGGCTCTTCACCATCAGTTGGCCCGTCAATGACCCGTAGACCGGATGATCGATGATGACGTCGCGAATGGTGACACCTTCGTCGACGATGGCGTTCATTTCGGTCTCCATGGCCTCGGCCTCGTGACGACAGACGATTTTACGGGTGTAGGAGGACGGTGACGCCTCACCCGGTAAATAGACGTACCCGCGGGCGGTCGCGACGATTTGATGACCCTTCGCCTTCAAGAGCGACAAGTCTTGGACGACGACTTGTCGACTGACGGCGACACGGCGGGCGAGCTCGGAGCCGGTGATCGGCTCGGAACTCTGTTCAATCATTTCCAGTAACGTGCGCCGGCGTTCTTCACCGGCTAAGCGTTTGTTCATAAGATCCAACTCTCCTTGCTAAAGTGACGATGGCTTCGGCGAGTGCCGTCGTAGCCTCGACGGTCGTATCTTCGCCGAAAGAAATGCGGACGAGTCCGTGGCAGGCGCTCGTTTCATAGCCGAGCGACTCGAGCATCCGGTTCGGTCCGTTTTGGCCGGCCCGACAAGCTGACCCCGCTGAAACTTGGAACCCGAGTCCGTCTAGTTCGGTCATCCACCATTGTCCGTCCCGCTTGTTCGAGACGAACGAGAAGATGGCAGGGCTCTGCTGGTCGAACTCGAGCCATTTTACGTAAGACGATGTCTTCTCTTTCAAGATAGCACGAAACGCTAAGAAATTTCTTTCATGACGTGTCCGTTGTTCATGACGGTCAGTGAACGCTTTGACAAAAGCGCAGATGCCGGGCACGTCGACCGTCCCGGGTCGGATGCCGTACTGATGATGTCCCGGATAATAAGGTGGGGGTAACAGCCGTTCCATATAGAGTCCCCCGACGCCTTTCGGTCCCCCGACTTTATGGGCGCTGAACGAGTAGGCGTCGATGCCGTCGACGGAAACCGGAATCTTGCCGAGCGCCTGGACGCCGTCGACGTGGAACAGCACTTTCTTATATTTCAATTGGCACAGGATCTTGTGGAGCGGTAGTGTCCAACCGGTGTCCGAGTTGACGTGTTGAAACGTGACGAGCCCGATATCCCGATCGAGCAGATGCGTGAACGTCTCGTGGTCGAACCGCCCGTTCTTCAGTTTCAGGCGGTGGACGGTTACGCCTTCGGCTTCCCACTCGTCGAGGAGGAGGGCGACCGAGTCGTGCTCTTGCCACGATGTGATGACTTCACGTCCTTTCATACGTTTCCGGAGACTCGTGAGGGCGATATAGTTGCTCTCGGAGCCACTCCCGGTGAAGAGGAGCTTGCCGCGGAGCATGTCGAGTCCGAGCGCCTGCTTCAACAACCGTCGGGACTCGGTCAAGTAATCCTCAGCCATATAGCCGTGTGTGTGGAGGGAAGACGGGTTACCGTATACGTTTCGTGCCATCGCCACGTAATGGTCGAGAGCGGATTTTGTCATCGGGTGCGTCGCCGCATAATCAAAGTAACGGTTCATCGTAAGTTCCCCTTTTCTCATGTTGTCTTCTTCACAAAATTATGCGAAACTAGTTTACAAGTCAACATTACATATGAAAAACAGGTGATATACAGATGTCTTTACAGTTAGAAAGGGTCGATGTGTTGATTATCGGGGCCGGCTTGGCCGCGGTGACAGTCGCGCTCCATTTGCCTCAAACGTTGAACGTCTTGCTCGTCTCCAAGCGCGAAGTAACAAGGGCGAACTCGGACATGGCCCAAGGCGGGATTGCGAGCTCGTATTTGGAGCCGTCGAGCGTCGATCATGAGCGGGATACGCTCGTCGCCTCGAAGATGGCAGCCATTCCTGAACGAGTGTATATGCTCGTCGAAGAAGGACGGAGCGCGATTGGCGATTTGGAGCGCTTCGGAGTCGTCTTTGATCGGGACGGTGCTGCATATGCCGTCGGCCGTGAAGGGGCACATGGGATGAACCGAATCTTTCACGTCGGTGGGGACGAGACCGGGCGTCACGTGATGGCGACGCTTCGTCGACAATTGCCAGACAATGTGACCGTCATGGAACACGTCTTGATTGATACGTTGGTGAAGACAGATGGCTGCGTCAGTGGCGCGACCGGTTACAACGGTGAGACGCGCCTTCACGTCCAGGCCGGCGCCGTCGTCTTGGCGACTGGGGGCATCGGTGGACTCATCGACTGGACGTCGAATTGTCGCTCGGTCACAGGGGACGGGCTCGTCTTAGCGGAAGAGGTCGGGGCCCGACTGACAAACTTGTCGCGGATTCAGTTCCATCCGACGCTGCTCGCGGTCGATTCGCCTCATCTCGTGACGGAAGCGCTGCGCGGAGCTGGAGCGATGCTCGTCGATTCGTCAGGACGTCCTGTGATGGCCCACCATCCGCTCGGAAGCCTCGCCCCGAGAGACGAGGTCGCTCGGACACTCACGCGTCATGACGGTCCCGTCTACTTGGACACGAGCCGCGTCGAGCGGATCAAGGAACGGTTCCCGAAACTGGTGGCGACATGTGACATGCACGGAATCGACATCCGCCGCATCCCGGTACGGCCCGGACTCCATTTCCATATGGGTGGTGTCGACGTCGATGCCGACGGTCGTACGTCCGTCGCTGGGTTGTATGCGGTCGGTGAGGTCGCCGATTCGGGTGTCCATGGGATGAATCGACTCGCGTCAAATTCGTTACTCGAATGCTGGGTGTTCGGGAAGCGGGTGGCGGCAGCGGTGACGGTAGAGGAGAAGGAGAAGCCGTTCACGGTAGACGAGACGACCGTATACGAGATATCGGTTGATCTGTTCAGCCGCTATCGGCAACAGATTGGGAAATGGTTGACCATCTCGCCCCAGATTGGCGACATCACAAGTTTCTTAGAAAATACCCATGAACTGCCACAGACGAAACACGTGTCAAGACAATTAAGTGAACAGACGTTGAGTCTGAAAGCGGCACGCCTTTTGGCCCATGCCGTCATGAGAACGGAGGCTTCTAATGAACAAAATCGCATTACGCGAACAGTTGATAGCATTTTTACATGAAGACATCGGTTTCGGGGACGCCTCGAGTGCATTGATTGACCACCGCGAGACGTCCCTCGCCACGATCAGCGCCAAAGCAGACGGGGTCTTCTGCGGCATGGACGTCGTCCTTGAACTAGCGCAGTTACAGCGTTTCGTCGTCGAGTCATGTCAGCCGGACGGTACGGACGTTGTGGCCGGTGACGCGCTTTTTGTTTTGCGCGGCAAGACGCGGACGCTCCTTGAGACGGAGCGTGTGCTGTTGAACCTCGTCCAGCATTTGAGCGGGATTGCGACGATGACCCGGCGCTGTGTCGAACGCCTCGATGACCCGACGATCGCCGTCACGGACACGCGGAAGACGACGCCGGGGCTCCGCATGCTCGAGAAGCATGCCGTCCGTTCGGGTGGGGGAAAGAACCATCGGCTCCGGCTCGATGATGCCATCATGATCAAAGACAACCACATCACGGCACTCGGCGGCATCACGAACGCGGTTGAGCGCGCACGGACGCTGGCCGGTCATACGACGCCTGTCGAAGTCGAGGTCGAGACGCTCGAACAATTGCATGAGGCGATTGCGGCGAACGCGGACATCATCATGTTCGACAACCGGACGCCGGAAGAGTTGAAGTCGTGGCGCGCGCTCGTCCCGCCACATATCAAAACGGAGGCGTCAGGCGGCATCACCGTCGAGACGATCGCCCAGTATCGCGGTTCGGGCGTCGACGTCATCTCGATCGGGCAGTTGACCCATTCAGTGACGGTGCTCGATTGTAGTCTAAATCTTGTAGGGGGAATCAAACATGCAATTACTCGGAACGATGCCAGCACAATACGCTGACTTGACGATTGAACAGATGGAATCACGGATTGAAGCCATCAAAGCACGGCTGGGCAGAAGCTTATTTTTGCCGGCCCATCACTATCAAAAGGACGAGGTCGTCCAATTCGCAGATGCGACCGGAGATTCGCTCCAACTCGCACGGCTCGCCGAACAGATGAGTGACGCTGAATTTATCGTCTTCTGTGGCGTCCATTTCATGGCCGAGACGGCGGACATGCTGACACGCGATGACCAGGTCGTCATCTTGCCGGACATGCGGGCCGGATGCTCGATGGCAGACATGGCCGATATCGATCAGACGGAGATCGCGTGGGAAGAACTGACGGTTACGTTCGGCGACGGTATCATCCCGATCACGTACGTCAACTCGACGGCAGCCATCAAGGCGTTCGTCGGAAAGAACGGCGGCGCGACGGTCACGTCGTCAAACGCGCATGACATCGTGCATTGGGCGCTCGAGGCGGGAGAGCGGGTTCTGTTCTTGCCGGACCAGCATCTCGGACGGAACACGGCGTTTGACTTAGGTGTGCCGCTCGCAGCGATGGCCGTCTGGGACCCGCTTCGGGAACGGCTCGTCTACGAAGGGGACATCGAGGACGTGCGGGTCATTCTGTGGAAAGGGCACTGTTCGGTCCACGAGAAGTTCAACGTCGCCCAAATCGAGGCACTTCGGAAGAACGACCCCGAACGACGCATCATCGTCCATCCGGAATGTACGTTCGATGTCGTGCAGGCGGCGGACGAGGCCGGGTCGACGTCATACATCATCGACCAAATCGAGGCGAGCGCGCCGGGGACGAAGTGGGCAGTCGGCACCGAGATGAACTTGGTCAACCGACTTGCGGCGACGCACCAGGAGCAAGATATCGTCTCGCTCAACCCGTACATGTGTCCGTGCTTGACGATGAACCGCATCGATTTGCCGCATCTGCTTTGGGCGCTCGAGTCGCTTGAGACCGATCCCGTCAATATCATCCGCGTCGATGAAGAGACGACAAAGTGGGCGACACTCGCCCTTGAACGGATGCTCGCACGCTAAGGACAGGCAATCGCCTGTCCTTTTTTCGTGGCGGCGGTTATGGTACAATGAATGCAGTTTTCCTATGAAGAGGAGATATGACCGTGATTGAATTCGTAAAAGGCTCCGTCGCCTATGTGTGCGCGGAATATATAACGTTGGATGTTTCGGGCGTCGGCTACAAAGTACATGTGCCTAACCCGTTTTTTTATCGTGAACAAGACGAACATGTAATCGTGTTTACGCATCATTATGTGCGTGAAGATCAACAGACATTGTACGGTTTCCGCTCACGCCGGGAACGCGAACTGTTCAATAAACTGCTCGGCGTCAACGGTATTGGACCGAAAGGCGCGCTCGCCATCGTCGCCTCGGGCGATATGGATGCCCTCATCGACGCGATCGAGACCGAGAACGAGAAGTACTTGATGAAGTTCCCGGGTGTCGGCAAGAAGACGGCCAAACAGATGGCGCTCGACTTGAAAGGCAAGCTGTCCGAGCTCGCCCCGGACTATGTGCCGAACACCGGCTTATTTGCCCAAGGCGCGTCCGAACTCGACGAGGCGTGCGAGGCGCTCGTCGCACTCGGATACTCGGAGCGTGAGATTACCCGTGTCCGCAAGGAATTGAATTCAGAAATATTGACGACAGACGCTTACATAAAGCGCGCCCTGCAATTGCTATTGAAATAAGGAGGAGACCATGGACGAACGATTGTTGTCACAATCCCATCAACAATATGAAGACTCAGAAGAGTGGAGCTTGCGTCCGCAAAGGTTCGAGCAATATATCGGGCAGGAGAAGGCGAAAGGCAACTTGTCAATCTTCATCCAAGCCGCGAAGCTACGAAGCGAGACGCTCGACCACGTCCTCCTTTACGGTCCCCCGGGACTCGGAAAGACGACCCTCGCCCAAATCATCGCTAACGAGATGGGCGTCGGCATCAAGACGACAGCCGGTCCGGCCATCGAACGACCGGGTGACCTCGCCGCGATCCTGTCGACGCTCGAACCGGGCGACGTCCTGTTCATCGATGAGATTCATCGCTTGAGCCGCACGATCGAAGAGATTCTCTATCCGGCAATGGAAGATTACTGTCTCGACATCGTCTACGGACAAGGCGAGATGGCGCGAAGCGTCCGCATCGACTTGCCGCCGTTCACGCTCGTCGGCGCGACGACGCGGGCCGGCATGTTGTCGGCGCCGCTCCGTGACCGCTTCGGTGTGACGTTGAAACTTGAATACTACGAGACGCATGAGCTCGCCGCCATCGTCAGCCGGACGGCCCAACTGTTCCGCCTGTCAATCTCACCAGAGGCGAGCGGTGCCATCGCGAAACGTTCACGTGGCACGCCGCGGATCGCCAACCGGCTGTTACGCCGGGTCCGTGATTTTGCCCAAGTGGCAGGTACGAAAGAAATCGACCCAGAGCTCGCTTCAAGTGCGCTCGACCGGTTGCACGTCGACGCCCTCGGGCTCGACGAGGTCGACCACCGGCTGTTACGGGCGATGGTCGAACGGTTCGGCGGTGGCCCGGTAGGACTCGAGACGCTCGCCGCAACAATCGGGGAAGACGCCCAGACGATTGAGGACGTGTATGAGCCGTACTTGTTGCAGCAAGGTTTCCTGCAACGGACGCCACGCGGCCGGATGATTACCCAGTACGCAAAGACGCATTTTGGCTATGAAGAGGAGTAAACGATATGCAAGACATTCAATTGAACGTAAACGATTATGATTTTGACTTACCAGAAGAACTGATCGCCCAAGTACCGCTTCTCGATCGGACAAGCTCACGACTGCTCGTCCTCGACCGCAAAACGGGCGACATCGAGCATCGTCATTTCCGCGACGTGCTCGACTATTTACAGGCAGGCGACGCGCTCGTCGTCAATGACTCACGCGTGCTCCCGGCCCGACTGTTCGGGGCGAAGCAAGAGACAGGCGGGAAAGTCGAACTCCTTCTCTTGAAACAGACGGAAGATGATGTGTGGGAAGCGCTCGTCAAACCCGCGAAGAAAGTCCGCGTCGGCGCCATCGTCGAGTTCGGCAACGGATTGCTCCGGGCCGAATGTGTCGAAGAGCTCCCGGAAGGCGGTCGCCGCTTCAAATTTGATTACGACGGCATCTTTTATGAGATTTTAGATGAGCTCGGTACGATGCCGCTCCCGCCATACATCCGTGAACAGCTCGACGACCAGGACCGTTATCAGACGGTGTACGCCCGTGAACGCGGGAGTGCGGCCGCACCGACGGCAGGCCTTCACTTTACGGAAGAACTGCTCGCGGCGGCGGAGGCGAAAGGTGTCAAGTTGATCCCGCTCACGCTCCATGTCGGGCTCGGCACGTTCCGTCCCGTCACGGCCGATACGATTGAAGAGCACACGATGCATAGCGAGTATTTCGAGCTATCAGCCAAGTCGGCTAAAGCGCTCCGCGACGTCCGTGCAAATCACGGACGCGTCTTCGCGGTCGGGACGACATCGACCCGGACGCTCGAGACGATCGTGCGCGACCATGGGGATTTCGTCGAGTCATCGGGCTGGACGGACATCTTTATCTACCCAGGCGTCGAGTTGAAGGCGATCGATGGACTGATCACGAACTTCCATCTGCCGAAGTCGACACTTGTCATGCTCGTCTCGGCGTTCGCGTCGCGCGACATCATCTTGAACGCGTACCGCACGGCGGTACAAGAACGTTACCGCTTCTTCAGCTTTGGGGACGCGATGCTCATCACGAGGAAGGAAGAGAACAAATGACCAAACACGCAGTCACATATGAACATATCCACACATGTAAACAGACGGGAGCGCGGCACGGAATCGTCCATACGCCGCACGGGTCGTTCGAGACACCTGTCTTTATGCCGGTCGGCACACAGGCGACCGTCAAGACGATGGGACCGGAACAAGTCAAGGCGATGGGAGCGAACATCATCCTGTCGAACACGTACCACCTTTGGATCCGTCCAGGACACGAAGTCGTCAAACAAGCCGGCGGCCTTCATAAGTTCATGAACTGGGACGGTGCGATTTTGACGGACTCGGGCGGCTTCCAAGTCTTCTCGCTCGCCGACCTTCGCAACATCCAAGAAGAAGGCGTCCATTTCCGCAACCACTTGAACGGCGACAAGTTGTTCTTGTCACCGGAGAAAGCGATGGAGATTCAAAACGCGCTCGGTTCGGATATCATGATGGCGTTCGACGAGTGCCCGCCGTTCCCGGCGACACACGAATACATGAAGAAATCGGTTGAACGGACGAGCCGTTGGGCAGAGCGTTGCCTCGCTGCACACGAGCGTCCACAAGATCAGGCGTTGTTCGGCATCATTCAAGGTGGAGAGTACGAAGATCTCCGTCGTCAAAGTGCGGCTGATCTCGTCTCGCTCGATTTCCCAGGTTATGCCGTCGGTGGATTATCAGTCGGCGAACCGAAGGACGTCATGTACCGCGCTCTCGAGTTCACGACACCGTTCATGCCGGAGAACAAGCCGCGCTACTTGATGGGCGTCGGTTCACCGGACGCGTTGATCGAAGGTTCGATTCGCGGTATCGACATGTTCGACTGCGTCTTGCCGACACGGATCGCCCGCAACGGGACGCTCATGACATCGAAAGGCCGTGTCACGATCAAACATGCGAAACATAAGACGGACTTCGGCCCAATCGACGAGAAGTGCGATTGCTACACGTGTAAGAACTATTCACGCGCGTACGTCCACCACTTGATTCGTGCCGACGAGATGTTCGGACTTCACCTCTGCTCCACACACAACCTTCACTTCCTCGTGAACTTGATGAGTCAAGTACGTCAAGCCATCCGCGAAGACCGTCTCTTGGACTTCAAGGAAGAGTTTTTAGAAGAATATGGGTATAACAAACCGAACGCCAAGAATTTCTAATTGTTCTGACAGCGATTATGTGACAACGTTTCAGTTTCACGGTATAATGAACCTGATATTGAAGGAAAGGGTGAATTTTACGCATGGAAACTCTCGTAGCACTATTACCGATGATCCTTATTTTCGTCGTGTTCTACTTCTTGTTGATCCGTCCGCAGACGAAACGTCAGAAGGAAGTACAATCGATGCAAAACGCGCTTGAGCGTGGGGATCACGTCGTAACAATCGGCGGCCTTCACGGCGTCGTCCACCAAATCGAAGACACACAAGTCACATTGAAATGTGACCAGTCACTCCTCAAGTTCAATCGCAGTGCGATTGCTGAAGTGACGAAAAAAGGCAACTCTTCATTCGCCGAGTAACCAAACAACGCCTGACCATCACTGGTCAGGCGTATTTTTGTGCAGAAAATAGTTGGGGGATGATCCGTCGGGCCGCCTCTTGTCCGCCATAGATGGCACGGGCGAACGGTCCGACGATTAAATCGGCATAGGCACCGGTCATATAAAAATGATCGGTCCAAGCGAGTGTCTCATCGAGTACCGGAGTCCCGCATGGGGTGAGCGGCAAGTCGAGTTGCTCGAGGAGCGGGCGGAGAAACGACTGGTTGACATCGAGCGGGCGAATGCCGGTGCAACAAACGATCTCAGACGACGGGAGAGCACGTCCGTCGACAACTAGCTGGTCGTCACGCCGGACCGCTTCTCCGATCACATGATTGATCAGGCCTTGGCGGATGAGTCGTTTCACTTTGAGGACGAGGTCGTTCGGAGACGTACCGGGGCGACGCTCGGCTTTGACGAAGGAGCGTTTCCCGACCCAATCGTCATCAAGTTGATGGAACGCACGCAAGCCTTTCGGTCCCATAAAGCTACGGTCTGCGTCGAACTGACTCACCTCGAGCGGTCGTTTCGTGACGATCGTGACGCGATGTCCTTTGT
This sequence comes from Exiguobacterium sp. SL-9, assembly GCF_004336985.1. Classification (GTDB taxonomy): domain Bacteria; phylum Bacillota; class Bacilli; order Exiguobacteriales; family Exiguobacteriaceae; genus Exiguobacterium. The sequence continues at coordinate 603,102 of NZ_SJUO01000001.1, read as the reverse complement.
GATGCCGAGCCAAGGCGTAATGGAGCGCTGTAATCCCACCACCGACAATCGTCACTTCTTCTTGCTCTAGTGGTTCATCAGCTGAAAAAATATGTCGGCAACCCGGAACTCCGGCCCATTCTGGAAGACGGACGACGTTCGACTGTCCTGTCGCGACGATGACTACGTCGGCTGTGATCCGGCGATTTTTCGTCTCAATGATGTAGACGTCATCGAGGCGCGACACCCGTTCAACAGGGGCGTTCCCGATGAAGCGGGACGTTAGCTGCCAGTCGTCAATCATCTGGTCACAGTGATCGTTGAACAAGGCGAGCGAAGGACGTCCGAACGTGTCTTTAAAGTGATGGGAACCGTAATCATAATTGGCGGCAAACTGCTTCAGCGCGTGCGGGTTGGACGAGAGATGATGAACACGCGTCGAGCGTAAATGTGACATCGAGATGCGTCCGGTTTGTGTTTTCCAATTGCTGAGCGGGGACTCGTTCGCGTCGATCATCATCAAGTCGTCGAGTGCTCCACCTTGTTCTAAGTAGGAGACGGCGATCGTCATGCCATGAATGCCGCCGCCGACTATCAAAATTTTTGTATGTGAAGAAATCATTGTTCCACCTCATAAGTAGTAATCATTACGATTTGTATCATAGCGGAAATGACGTCTTTTTGTCAAACTGTGTCAATACGACGAATCATCCACCTGTTTTCTAAAAATCAAATTGAATCGTGAAAACGTTTGCATTATTGTCAAGTTGAGAAGAATTGGAAAGAAGGAGAAGAAGACATGGATGTGAAACGATTGCTACGCCCGCTATATAAATGGAAGGTCCGGCGTCGCCCTGACCGCGTGACAGGACGCTCGTCGATGCGGCGCAAGATGGCGATGGCGCTCGTACCGACGTTGATCGCTTTATTGATCGTCGGGGCGCTCGGCTCGTACCAATTACAGAACGCGACGTCAGAGTATGACCGGGTGTTGAACGAACGGCTCCAAGACATGCTCGTCGCTGAAGACTTAGCGCTGACCGTAACGGATGCCGAGCGCTACTTGAACTACTACTTGCTCGTCTCGAATTCGAAGACATTGATCAGCCTTGAGGCTTCCCAGACGAAACGCGATGAGTTGATGACTACGCTCCAACAGTCGACGGAAGACCCGAAAGTGCTCGCGTCGCTTGATGATCTCGAGAAGTTCAATCAACATCTCGACACGGAAATGGCGCGTGTGATCGACCTGCGTCAGCAGCAAGACGAAATTGGTTATAAGACGGTGCTCAATACGAGCGTGACGCCGACGACGGACCGTGTCCGGATGACGGTGACCGATCTCGTCACGTATCAAGGTGAAGCCCTCGCCGCTGAGTCGGAAGCGGTCCAGGCGAGTGCCGGGCAATCAATCATTTGGATGATCGTCATCAGCGTCATCGGTGTCGCTGTCGGTTTACTTTCGCTAGTGGCGCTTCAAAAACTGTTCTTGAAGCCGATCAATCGTCTCGTCCGTGAAGCCCGAGTCGTCGCGGAAGGGGATTTGACCGGAGGCGATATCGAGGTCGGTTCGAACGATGAACTCGGTGACCTCGTCACGGCGTTCAACGATATGAAACGCAACCTCGTCGGACTGATTCGCCAAGTCGGAGCGGCCTCGGATAAAGTGACGGCCTACTCAGAAGAGCTTTACGCCAGCACGGACCACGTCGCCACGACGACGCAAGGCGTGGCCGGGCTGTTCGAACAGATGAACGTCAACGCTCAAGTCTCGGCAAAACGGGCTGAAGAAGGGACGTCCGGCGTCAACCAAGCCGTCGTCGGCTTGAACCAGATCGCCGCGGCCTCGCAAGGCGTGAACGAACAGACGATCCATACGCTCGAAGCGGCGAGTGGGGGACTTGAGACAATCCAGTTGGCCGAACGACAAATGCGTGAGATTCAACAAGCGAACGACTTGACGCAACAGATGGTCAAGCGTTTGTCGAACCAGTCGCTTGAAATCGAGAAAATCACGCGTTCGATCACCGCCATCACGGAACAGACGAACCTACTTGCCTTAAACGCCGCCATCGAAGCGGCACGGGCTGGTGAACACGGGAAAGGGTTTGCTGTCGTCGCGGCCGAGGTCCGAAAGCTCGCCGAAGAGTCGAAACAGTCGGCAAAACAAATCCAAGCGGTCGTCGTCGATATCCAGCGTGATACGTCAGAAGTTGAGTCCGCGTTTGACGTCACGAGTCAACACGTGACGAGCGGCGTCACCCAAATGGGAGAAGTCGCCGGTGCGTTCCGTGAAATCGTCTCCGTCATTCAAGAGACGTCCCGTCAAATGAGTGAGATCGCGGCGGCAACAGAAGAAGTGAGCGCGAACACGACCGAGGTCGCGGTCTCGGTCGAAGATATGTCGACGAATGCCGTGTCGACGCAACGAAGCGTGGAAGAGGCGGGTGCGAACGTCGAAGAGCAACTTGCCGCCATCCAAGAAATCAACGGCATCGCCGAGACGATGAGCCATATGTCGGTCGAATTGAAAGACCTCGTGCATTTGTTTAAGACGTCGACTACTCCATCTCAAGAGGTCTGAAAGGTGAACCATACACTTGCATGGATTGAGATATTACTCGATCAAATGGCGAGTGATGCAGAAAGGGACGACGCTGCTATCGATTTGGGTTATATCTCAGAAGATGAGGCTGTGGAAGCCGCCTTGTTGACCGTTGTCCAAGACGAAAAGACGGATGAGATGATTCGAGCGAGTTGCGGAGAATCGTTGGCCCAAATCTGGATTGTGCAAAACCAGGTAAGCCATGAAAAGTTAGCGCTACTGACTGGAATCGCTAGGGATGAAGCAATGTCGGTAATCAAAAAGGAAAACTTGGAGGATATGCTAGAGTAGGCAACGGCTCCATATCGTTCGTTCAAACCCAAAAAGAGGCCGTAGAAACGAATTGTTCCTACGGCCTCTTCCTATTTACGATTTTTTGAGCGTTCGGTTCATCACATTAACAAAATCAGACTCGCTGCCATGACCATCATACCGGCGACCATTCCGTACACCGCGTGGTGGGCCCGACCGTATTCACGGGCGGCTGGGAGTAACTCGTCGAGCGAGATGAATACCATGATGCCACCGACGGCCGCGAACAAGAGGCCGAACACTGTGTCACTCAAGAACGGCATCAAGAGAAGGAAACCGACGACCGCTCCGAGCGGTTCCGCAAGTCCCGACAAGAACGACAACTTCAATGCTTTCTTCCGCGATCCGGTCGCATAGTAGATTGGGACCGAGACGGCGATGCCTTCCGGGATGTTGTGGAGTGCGATGGCGATGGCGATGGCGAGTCCGACGGCCGGGTCGTCGAGAGCGGAGATGAACGTGGCCAAACCTTCAGGGAAGTTATGAATCGTGATGGCGAGCGCCATGAACAATCCCATTTTATGAAGTCGCTGCTTCGTCTCTTGATTCAACGGGACGCGATCGGTCGCCGTCGTCGCAAGTTCTTGTGATGATGGGTCGTTTTGCATCGTCTCGACAAATTTGACTTCGTGCGGGTTTTCTGGCGACGGGATGAACTTGTCGATCAAGGCGATCAACAACATCCCGCCGAAGAACGCGAGGACGGTGTAGAGTGTCCCAGCCTGCTCGCCATGGGCCCCGACGAGTTCATCGAGCGCTTTCGGGAAAATCTCGATAAAGGATACGTAAATCATGACCCCACCTGAGAAGCCAAGGGACACCGACAAGAATGCCGTATTGGTCCGTTTGGCGAAGAAGGCGATCATACTTCCGATCCCCGTCGCGAGTCCAGCGAACAGCGTCAGTAAAAAGGCATAGAGTATCGTACTATCCATTGGAAAGGACTCCTTTACTTGTAGTGTGTAAGTTGATAACCACATCATAGCTCAAGTTTTGCCCTAATGCAACTTTTAGTCGCAAGCGCAAAAAAACGTGGGAAATCAACGTGTGGGTGTTACAATTTTAGGAAAACGATTGATAAATGTTTAGAATATTTGTAATGTTAACGAGAGAAGTTTTTTAACAGAACAGGTGTTTAGAAAGGAAATAGTCGTATGTACAAAAAAGGGAATATTGCGATCTTTGCGGTCATCATGATCGCAACGATCTTGCTCGCCGCCTTGACGACGCCATGGGTCGTGAAAAACACGAACCTCGGCCTCGACCTCAAAGGCGGATTTGAAGTGTTGTACGAAGTCCAGCCGCTCGAAGACGGCGATGTCATCGATCAATCAGCGATGAATGCAACCGTTCGCGCCATCAACAACCGGGTCAACGTCCTCGGCGTCTCGGAACCGGACATCCGGATTGAAGACGAGAATCGCATCCGCGTCCAACTCGCAGGCGTAGAGAACCAAAACGATGCCCGCGAAGTGCTCTCGTCGACAGCCCAGCTCACGTTCCGTGATGTGGATGATAACGTCCTCCTCGACGGGAAAGACCTCGCTCCGCGTGGCGCAGCACTCAGCTATGACCCACAAGGCAACCCGGTCGTTGAACTGACGTTGCAATCGGCGGACCAGTTCGGTGAAGTCACGTCGCAAATTGCCCAGCGTCCGGCACCGGAAAACCGTCTTGTCATCTGGCTTGATTATGAAGAAGGCGATACGTACGCCGAAGAGATTCAAAAAGAGAACTCGAAGATTGTGTCGGATGCATCTGTCACGTCCCCGATTCTATCGGATAAAGCCATCATCTCAGGTGGCGGCATCGATGCCGAGAGTGGTCAACGTCTGGCTGACATCTTGAACGCCGGTGCGCTCCCGGTCAAACTTGAAGAAATCTATTCGACGTCGGTCTCAGCCCAGTTCGGTCAAGACGCGCTCGACAAGACCGTGTTCGCGTCTCTCATCGGGATCGCGGCCATCTTCTTGTTCATGTTGTTCTTCTATCGTTTACCTGGTCTCGTCTCGATCATCACGCTCATTTTGTATATCAATTTGATCATGTTGTTCTTTAACGGGATTAACGCCGTCTTGACGCTTCCTGGGATTGCCGCTCTCGTCCTCGGTGTCGGGATGGCGGTCGATGCGAACATCATCACGGCCGAGCGCATCAAGGATGAACTCCGGTCAGGAAAGTCGGTCCTCTCAGCATTCCGTGCCGGGAACCGACGCTCGCTCAGTACGATCATCGATGCTAACTTGACGACCCTCATCTCGGCAGCGGTCTTGTTCTATTTCGGGACGAGCTCGGTCCGTGGGTTCGCCATCATGCTCATGATCTCGATTGCGATGACGTTCATCTCGAACGTCTTCATCTCGCGTTATTTGATGCACCTCCTCGTCTCGAGTCGTCTATTCGACAAACGAAAAGGCTGGTTTGGTGTGAAGGAGAGTGAAATCCGTGAACTTTAAGCTCACTGAATTAAACTATGTGAAACATATGCGCACGATGTTCATCGTCTCGTGTGCCATCGTCATCATCGGTCTCGGCATCTTGTTCTTCCGCGGCTTGAACCTCGGAATCGACTTCGCATCCGGGACACGGGTCGAAGTCTCGACCGATTCACAAGTGTCGCAAGAAGAATTGGCGTCAGCGTTTGAAGAAGCCGGTGTCGATGAAGACATCTCGTCGGTCCAATACGCGGAAGGCGGAACGCTCGCCAACGTGACGTTCGTCGGCCAGCTCGCTCAAGACGAAGTCGCCTCGGTGAAGACCGTGTTCACGGAAACGTTCGGGAACGATCCGAACATCAGCACCGTATCGGCCGAGGTCGGTCGTGATATCGCTCGGAATGCCATCTATGCGGTCGCACTCGCGTCGCTCGGGATCATCCTCTATATCACGTTCCGCTTCCAATTCTCGTATGCGGTCGCAACGGTCGTCGCCATGCTTCACGATGCGTTCTTCATGATCGTGGCATTCTCCATTTTCGGTATCGAGGTCAACTTGTACTTCGTCGCCGCCGTCTTGACGATTATCGGTTATTCGGTCAACGATACGATTGTGACGTTCGACCGCGTCCGCGAGAACATTCAGGCGTATGAGAAGGAACGGAAAATCAAATCGATGGACGTGTACCGTGACATCGTCAACACGTCGATTCAAGAGACGATCGTCCGCTCGGTCAACACGGTCATCACTGTGCTCTTGACGGTCATCGCCTTGTACGTGTTCGGTGCCGAGTCGATTCGCGGTTTCTCGATCGCATTGCTCATCGGTCTCGTCATGGGGATGTACTCATCGATTTTCATCGCCTCGTACTTGTGGATGCTCCTCAAAGGCATGTCGCTCAACAAAAAGAAAGAAACCGCCCCAGAGGCGTAACAGCAGGTCTCCCGCATCGTTCGGGGGACCTTTTTTGAATGTCAAGACGGCACTTCACTCGCTCGTTCTGATATAATCAACAATTGATTGGAGTGAAGGACTATGTATCATGCAAAGAAACGATGGGTGTATCCGGAGACGGATACGACCGCGGTTGAACAGCTACAGACAGAACTGAATATATCGGAGCAACTCGCGACGCTCCTCATGCAACGGGGGCACCGCGACGTCGAGGCGGCGAAGGCGTTCCTGCACGTCGAGGATGAGCTTGAGTTCCACGACCCGTACTTATTTGAACAGATGAACAAAGTCGTTGATCGTTTGAAACGCGCGGCCGATGACGGCGAGATGGTGCTCATCTACGGCGACTATGACGTCGATGGTGTCAGCGCTTCGGCGGTCATGTGGCACGCTTTGACCGAAATCGGTGTCATGGCAGAATGTTACATCCCGAACCGTTTCACGGAAGGATACGGTCCAAACAAAGAGGCGTTCAGCTGGGCGGCGGGTGAAGGGTTCACGCTCATCATCACGGTCGACTGTGGGATCTCAGGGATCGAAGAAGCAGCGCTCTTAAAAGAGCTCGGTGTCGATTTGATCATCACCGACCACCACGAGCCGAAAGAGACACTTCCAGACGCGTTCGCCATCATCCATCCTCACATCGATCCGTCGTATCCGTACGACAAACTCGCCGGGGCAGGCGTCGCGCTCAAAGTGGCCCATGCCGTGCTCGGTCGGATGCCGGAAGAGTTGCTCGACTTGGCCGTGCTCGGTACGATCGCCGACCTCGTCCCGCTTGACGGGGAGAATCGCTTACTCGCGAAGCTTGGTCTGAAGGCGCTCGATGATTCGAAACGTCCTGGAATCCTCGCGCTTCGAGAAGTGTGTGCGTTGACGGACGGGACGTTGAACGAGGAGTCGGTCGGTTTTGCGTTCGGACCACGGATCAACGCCGCCGGTCGTCTTGATTCGGCGATGCCAGCACTCCAGATGTTGCTCGCTGAGAGTGTCGAGGAGGCACTCGAATTGGCCCAGAAGCTCGACAAACAGAATAAAGAACGCCAAGACATCGTCAAAACGATCGCGAAAGAAGCGACAGAACTTGTCGAGGCCTCGATGACGGACGACCGTGTCCTTGTCGTCGCCAGCGAACACTGGAATCCGGGCGTTGTCGGAATTGTCGCATCACGACTCGTCGAGGCGTACTATCGTCCGGTCATCCTGTTGTGCCATGACCCGAAAACGGGGAAGGCGAAAGGTTCTGGCCGTTCGATCGACGGGTTCGACTTGTTCAAAGAACTATCACAAAATGAAGACATCTTGCCGCACTTCGGTGGACACCCGGCCGCAGCCGGAATGACACTGTTATCGGAGAACGTCGCCGAACTGCGCCGACGTCTGAACGAACAAGCCGAATCGATTCCAGACGAGACGTTCGTCGCTCGTGTCAATGTCGACTTGAAGCTCAACGTGAACGACGTATCGCTCGATTTGATTGCAGAGATCGGGAAGCTCGCCCCGTTCGGGATGGGCAATCCGTCACCGCGCGTCGTCGTGGCGGACGCAAGACTTCGTGATATCCGTCAAATCGGACGTGACAACACCCATTTGAAAGTTCAACTCGCCGGGGACAAGCGAGAACTCGACGGCATCGGCTTCGGCTTCGGTCACGTCGTGTCCGAGATTTCGAAGATGGCCAACGTTTCGGTCATGGGCAGTCTGCAGGTCAATGAATGGAACGGGATGCGCAAACCGCAGCTCATGATTCAAGACATCCGTGTCGACGGGTTTCAAGTGTTCGACTACCGCGGCAAGAAAAATTCGCTCGACGAATTGAAACAGCTCCCGGGCGACACGACGTCGTTCGTGTCGTTCCAAGGGCGGGACGACTTCCCGCTCCACGACCTTGATACGCCGCTCAAGCCGTTCGTCGTCTTGCTTGATTTACCGGACGAGGAAGAGGTGCTTGCGGACTTGTTGACCGAGGATGTCGAGCGTGTGTACTGTGCGTTCGGACAAGGCGGATCGTTTTTTGAGAAGTTGCCGACGCGAGAAGATTTCCGAACATATTACGTCCATATGGCGACGTGCGAACGGAAACACTTGCGTGAAAACTTGATTCGTTTGTCAATTGAGCGAAAATGGTCAAAAAATACGATTCAATTTATGCATCAAGTATTCTCTGAACTCGAATTTCTTGTTACAATGGAAGACGGACTGCCTGGAGTGAATCCAGAAGCGCCGAAACGTGATTTGACCGAAGCGCCGTGTTACAAGCGCCGGGTCGGACGAGTCCAACTCGAGGAGCGTTTCACCTATGCGTCGTTGGCAGAACTGAAAGAGCGGTTACAATCATTGCGATCGAACAAGATGCAGGAGGCTTACACATAAAATGGATTTCAAACAGCATATTAAAGAAGTAGCGGATTACCCGAAAGAAGGAATCAGCTTCAAGGACATCACGTCACTCATGCAAGACGGCCCGGCTTATAAAAAAGCGGTCGATGAGCTCATCGCTTACGCACAAGAGCGCGGTGCGGAACTCATCGCGGGTCCAGAGGCACGCGGTTTCGTCGTCGGTTGCCCGGCAGCGTATGCACTCGAACTCGGGTTCGTCCCGGTCCGTAAAGAAGGCAAGTTGCCACGTGAGACGGTTCGCGTCTCTTACGGACTTGAATACGGTACAGACATTTTGACGATGCACAAAGACTCAATCAAACCTGGGCAACAAGTCGTCATCTTGGATGACTTGCTCGCAACAGGCGGCACGATTGAAGCGACGATCAAAATGATTGAACAGCTCGGTGGCGTCGTCGCCGGAATCGGATTCTTAATCGAACTTGATGGACTCGGTGGACGTGAGCGACTCGAAGGATACGATGTGTTCTCACTCATCCGTTACGAAGATTAATCAAAGGGAAGCGATGGCTTCCCTTTTTTGAATAGTTTTTGAGGAAAATAACCCGCAACCTTTGACAGGTCGTCAGATTTTTTCGATAATAGAAAGTAAAATTAGAATATATACATGTACGTTAACTACTACCATGCTTCGACTTGTCCGAGTCGATTGGAGCGGTAAGAAAAAGGGTGTCGAATGTTATGACCAAAAAACAAATCGTAAGTATTGAGGACCTTCTCGACGCGCTCGGGGAGTATATGGGTGAAGACGAGATTGCCGAAGTAAGACGCGCTTACGAATACGCCAAACTGCATCATACCGGTCAGTTCCGACGTTCCGGCGAACCCTACATTCTGCATCCGGTCCAAGTGGCCGGTATTCTCGTTGATATCGGGTTAGACGCGACGACGATTATCGGTGCGCTTCTTCACGATGTCGTTGAAGACACGGACATCACGCTCAAACAGCTCGCTGACGAGTTTGGAGTCGAGGTGGCTATGCTCGTCGATGGGGTGACGAAGCTCGGTAAAATCAAATATAAATCGAAAAAAGAAGAACTCGCTGAAAATCACCGCAAGATGATTATCGCGATGGCAGAAGATGTGCGTGTCATTTTGATCAAACTCGCCGACCGTCTGCATAATATGCGGACGCTTCAACACATGCCAAAAGAGAAACAAGTTCAAAAGGCGGAAGAAACGCTCGAGATCTTCGCACCGCTTGCCCATCGGATGGGGATTTCGACGATCAAATGGGAGCTCGAGGATATCTCGTTACGTTATATCAACCCGCAGCAATACTACAAGATCGTCTCGATGATGAAACAGAAACGCACCGAACGGGAAGCGCTCGTCACATCGGTCATCACAGAAGTGAACGCCGTCCTTGAGGATGTGAGCATTGAAGCCGACGTCAACGGCCGCCCGAAGCATATTTACTCGATTTACAACAAGATGGTGAAGCATAAGAAAGAGTTCAATGAAATTTATGACTTGATGGCGGTCCGGATCATCGTTGATTCGATTCGTGACTGCTACGCGGTCCTCGGCATTATCCACACGCAATACAAGCCGATGCCAGGCCGATTCAAAGATTATATCGCCATGCCGAAACCGAACATGTATCAATCGCTCCACACGACGGTGATCGGACCGAAGGGTGAGCCGCTCGAAGTACAAATCCGGACGAAGGACATGCACTTCATCGCCGAGTTCGGGATTGCCGCGCACTGGGCGTATAAAGAAGGAAAGAACGTCGCGACGAACGGATTCGATGAGAAGATCGCCCACCTTCGCGAAATTTTAGAGTTGCAAAAAGATACGACTGACGCCGAGGAGTTCATGGAGTCGCTCAAAGTCGATTTCTTTAGCGACATGCTCTACGTCTTCACACCGAAAGGGGACGTTTTCGAGTTGCCGAAAGGCTCGGTCCCGATCGATTACGCCTACCGCATCCATACCGAGATCGGTCACCGGATGACGGGCGCAAAAGTGAACGGACGGATGGTGCCGCTCGACCATAAACTCGAGACAGGTGACATCATCGAAATCATCACGTCGAAACATAGCTATGGACCGAGCAAGGACTGGCTCAAACTCGCCGTCTCGAGTCAGGCGAAGAACAAGATTCGCCAATGGTTCAAGCGCCAACAGCGTGAAGAGAACGTCGAGAAAGGCAAAGAACTCGTCGATGTCGAAATCAAGAAGCTTGGCTTTGAGCCGAAAGAAGTGATTGACGACCAGTCGCTCGCCGTCGTCGTCGAGAAGTTCAACTTCGGGAACGAGGAAGAGATGTACGCCGCGGTCGGCTATCATGGCATCACGGCCGCCCAAGTCGCCCATAAGTTGACGGAGAAGCAGCGCAAAGAGCCGAAACTCGAGCTGTCGGATGCGATCAACGAATTGAAAGTCAGTCAGTCACCGAAGAAGAAGACGGCAGAGGCCGGCGTCTCGGTGAAAGGGATCGACAACATGCTCATCCGCATGAGCCGTTGCTGTAATCCAGTACCGGGCGACGAAATCGTCGGGTATATCACGCGCGGACGCGGCGTGTCGATTCACCGGAAGGACTGCTTGAACATCATCAATGAGCAGCATCCGGAGCGGCTCCTCACGGTCGAGTGGGAAGTCGGTCAGGCGAAAGAGAAGAACTATAACGTCGATATCGAGATCACCGGATACGACCGTTCAGGGCTCTTGAACGACGTGCTCCAAGCCGTCTCGGCGACGAACACGAACATCGTTGCCGTCAGCGGACGCGGGGACCAGAACAAACAAGCTCGTATCTCGATGACGATCTCGATTCCGAACGTGAACCATCTGCAAAAAGTCGTCGACCGGATTAAGCAAATCTCGGACGTGTACTCGGTCAGCCGAGTCATGATGACGTGACGAAAGGAAGATATCAGTGCGTGTATTGTTGCAACGAGTGAAAGAAGCGTCCGTTACCGTCGATGAGGAGACGATCGGTCAAATCGAGGCCGGCTATCTGCTCCTCGTCGGGGTGACCCACGAGGACACCGAGACGGAAGTGAACTGGCTCGCCGATAAGGTGGCCGGACTTCGTGTCTTCGAGGACGCGGACGAGAAGATGAACTTATCGATTCAAGACGTCGACGGCAAAGTGTTGTCCGTGTCGCAGTTCACGCTTTACGGGGACACGCAAAAAGGCCGCCGTCCCGCATTCACGCAAGCGGCGAAGCCGGACATCGCGGAACGACTTTATGAGAAGTTCAACGATCGTTTACGGACGCACGGTCTCGTCGTCGAGACCGGGAAGTTTGGGGCGATGATGGATGTCGCGCTCGTCAATGATGGACCGGTCACGCTCATGCTCGAAAAAAACGCTTGACAGAAGCGGGCGAAATTCGGCATCATGAATCATATAACCTAACACCTACGATAAAGAAGAGTACGGTCACCCCACCAGCAAAGAGAGCGATGCCGAGGCTGAAAGCATCGACTGGATGATGACCCGAACGACACTTTGGAGGTGCTTCCTTGAACTTTTAGTAGGGGGAGCCGTTTCATCGGGCGTTAACCGATTTCGAGTGGCAGAGTTTCAAGTATTGGCTCTGCAACGAGGGTGGTACCACGGGAAACTTTAACAGGCTCTCGTCCCTTTGCGGACGAGGGCCTTTTTGTATTCTAAGGAGGGAAATTGGATGAAAGCACCACGCGGCACACAAGACCTGCTTCCGGGCACGGTCGAGACGTGGCAGTATGTCGAAGAGAAACTACGCGACATTAGCGCCCGTTACAACTATAAAGAGATTCGTACCCCGATTTTTGAAACGACCGACCTGTTCACACGCAGCGTCGGCGAGACGACGGACATCGTCCAAAAAGAGATGTTCACGCTCGTCAAGAAAGGCAAGGACGAGTATACGCTCCGTCCAGAAGGAACGGCCTCGGTCGTCCGCGCTTTCGTCACGAACAAGCTGTTCGGTAGCCCCGACCAGCCGACGAAATTGTATTACATGGGACCGATGTTCCGCTACGAGCGTCCACAAAAAGGACGCTTCCGCCAATTGCACCAATACGGTGTCGAGGCGATCGGCAGCAGCGACCCGGCCGTCGACGCGGAAGTGATCAGCCTCGCCTACACGATTTACAAATCGTTCGGCCTCAAAAAAATCAAAGTCGTCGTCAACTCGCTCGGTGACGCCGAGAGCCGCAACGCTCACCGCGAAGCGCTCATCCGCCACTTTGAGCCGGTCCAACACGAACTTTGCCAAGATTGCCAGACGCGGCTTCATCAGAACCCGCTTCGCGTCCTCGATTGCAAAGTCGATCGCGACCACCCGTCGATGAAATCGGCACCTTCGATTCTCGACTTCTTGAACGAAGAGTCGAAGACGTACTTCGAAAAAGTACTCGCGCACTTGGATGCGCTCGGCGTCGCCTACGTGGTCGACCCGACGCTCGTCCGTGGTCTCGACTACTACACGCACACGGCGTTCGAGATCATGTCGGAAGCAGAAGGCTTCGGCGCCATCACGACACTATGCGGCGGTGGACGCTATAACGGTCTCGTCCAAGACATCGGTGGACCGGACATGCCGGGCATCGGTTTCGGGATCGGGCTCGAGCGTCTCATCCTCGCTCTCGAGAACGAAGGGGTGCTCCCATCACTCGAGACGGGACTTGACGTCTTCGTCGTCGCCCAAGGCGGGACGGAAGTCGAAGTGACGGCGACACGCTTGTTGCAACTGCTTCGCATCGAAGGCTTCAAGGCGGACCGTGACTATCTCGGCCGCAAGTTCAAAGGACAATTCAAACAAGCCGACCGTTTGAACGCGAAGTTCACCGTCATCCTCGGAGACGATGAAGTCGAACGCGGCTCGGCATCCCTTAAGGTCATGGCGACCGGGGAACAAGTCGACGTGCCACTCTCGGCCGTCGCAGACAAAATTCGTGAACTATCGGAAGGAGCAGGACAATGATCGGACGCACACATATGAATGGCCGCGTGACAGAATCACTGATCGGTCAAGACGTACAATTGAAAGGATGGGTCCAAAAACGTCGCGACCTCGGAGGCCTCATCTTCATCGACCTTCGTGACCGCACAGGTATCGTCCAAGTCGTCGTTCGCCCGGAAAACGAAGCGGTGCACAAGCTCGCCGAGTCGATCCGCAGCGAATACGTACTCGATATTAAAGGGACCGTCCTCGAGCGTGAGAATAAGAACCCGAACATGCCGACCGGAAACATCGAAGTCATCGCCTCTGAAATCAACATCTTGAACGCGGCGAAGATGACACCGATTCCAATCGGCGACGAGGCCGAGAACGTATCAGAAGACCTCCGTCTCAAATACCGTTACCTCGACCTCCGTCGTCCGGCGCTCCAAGAGACGTTCCGTCTCCGTTCGAAGGCATCGAACACGATCCGTAACTTCTTGACGGAAGAGGAGTTCCTCGAAGTCGAGACACCGATTTTGACGAAGTCGACACCAGAAGGCGCGCGTGACTATCTCGTCCCGAGCCGTGTCCACGGCGGCGAATTCTATGCGCTTCCGCAATCACCGCAGTTGTTCAAACAACTCCTCATGGTGGCCGGATTCGATCGTTACTTCCAAATCGCACGCTGCTTCCGTGACGAAGACCTTCGGGCCGACCGTCAACCGGAATTCACACAAGTCGACATCGAGACGAGCTTCATGGACGTCGAAGACTTGATGGCGATGATGGAATCGATGATGGCGCAAGTGATGGAAGCGACGCTCGGTCGCACCGACACGCCGGCCAAGTTCGAGCGGATGACACACGCGGAAGCGATGCGTCGTTTCGGTTCAGACAAACCGGACACACGTTTCGGTCTCGAACTCATCGACGTCGCGGACGCTGTCACAGGTGCCGGCTTCAAAGTGTTCGACATGGCCCTCGAGTCAAACGGACAAGTGAAAGCGATCAACGTCAAAGGCGAGGCGGACAAGTTCTCGCGTAAAGACATCGACAAGCTTCAAGAATTCACAGCCGTATACGGTGCGAAAGGTCTCGCTTGGCTCAAAGTGACGCCAGAAGGCTTGAACGGACCGATCGCCAAGTTCTTCGACGAGACGTATGCGCAGAAGTTGATGGACGCGACGAACGCAGAAGCGGGCGACCTGCTCCTCTTCGTGGCGTCAAAACCGACTGTCGTCGCCGACAGCCTCGGCGCACTTCGCGTCAAACTTGGTCATGAGCTCGGACTCATCGACGAGTCGAAGTTCAACTTCCTTTGGGTGACCGACTTCCCGCTCGTCACGTTCGAAGAAGAAGACGGCCGTTTCTACGCCAACCACCACCCGTTCACGATGCCAAACCGTGACGACCTCCACTTGCTTGAGACGGACCCGGCGAGCGTACGCGCCCTCGCCTATGACCTCGTCTTGAACGGTTATGAGCTCGGCGGCGGATCGCAACGGATTTATGAGCGTGACATTCAAGAGCGCATGTTCAAATTGCTCGGCTTCACAGAACAAGAAGCAGTCGACCAGTTCGGCTTCTTGCTCGAAGCGTTCGAATATGGCACACCGCCGCATGCGGGTATCGCACTCGGTCTCGACCGTCTCGTCATGATCCTCGCGGGTCGTTCGAACCTTCGTGACACGATCGCCTTCCCGAAAACGGCGTCGGCGAGCGATTTGCTCACGCAAGCACCAAGCCCGGTCGCGGACGCGCAACTTCAAGAGTTGTCGATTCGGACAGCGGTGAAAGAGAAAAAATAAGCAATCAAAAGGAGGTTCGCCGCGGCGAACCTCTTTTTTTAGTGATTTTGTTGTTCCATCTTTTTCGCCGTCCGTTGAAGCGCGAACCCGAACGCGAACAGCGACGCGATCACGGCCGTCATCGTATAGACGGAGTCCGCAAAAGCAAGATAGATGCCGAACAGGCCGAGCCCAAAGCTGAGGAAAAACCAAATCCAAAGGCTCGGATGATCTTTCAGTGCCTGTTTCATCGGCTCGGGACATTCAACTGGCAACCGGTCCCATCGGTCACGAGCAAGTTCGAGTTAAACACTTGGCCGTTACTCTTTAAGACGAGCGTCCGTTTATCGTCACGATAGTCGATGATCATCTCCTCGTCCAAAAAGATTTTTGTCCAGTTTTTGATGAGGATCGGGCCGACGTTCGAATCAATCTCGACGTCTTCCGGTGTCGTCTCGGTCACGTAGCGAATTTCGAAGATACCGCTATTGCCACAGCCGCAACCTTCCGTCTCATAAAACAAGTGCATCTGTCCGTCAAGGTCGCCTTTTAAAGCATCGATCCGCTCTTTAGCGTGTTCTGTAATGTGTACGTTCATAGGTATCACTCCTTACTTCCATTATACCGCGCTTGAAAAAAGATTGAAAAAGAAGTGCTTCCCGTTTTCCACTTCCTGCAAAAAGGCGTAAACTATTTGTTTAGAAGGGGGAAACGATATGATCTCACGTTTTTTTAGTTATTACCGTCCACACAAGAAATTATTCATCCTCGATTTCTCGTTCGCCATCCTCGTCGGCCTGCTCGAGCTCGGCTTTCCGCTCGCCGTGCAATGGTTCATCGACGATCTGTTGCCGGGTGGGGAATGGAACTGGATTATCATTATCAGCATCGGCTTGCTCATCCTTTACATACTTGCCATGATGATGCAGTACGTCGTCAACTATTGGGGACATAAGCTCGGAATCAATATCGAGACCGATATGCGCGAAGAGCTGTTCACCCATATCCACAAACAGTCGTTCCGTTTCTTTGACAACCATAAGACCGGCCATTTGATGAGTCGGGTGACGAACGACTTGTTCGATATCGGCGAAGTGGCGCACCACGGGCCTGAAGATTTCTTCATCGCCATCATGACGCTCCTCGGTGCGTTCGGGATCATGTTCTCGATCGACCCGCAACTCGCGCTCGTGACGGTCGTCGCCGTCCCGTTCCTCGTCATCATGATCACGTATGCCAACAAAAACATGAATAAGGCGTGGCAAAAAATGTACACAAACATCGGCGAAGTGAACGCCCGCGTCGAGGACAGCGTCTCTGGAGCGCGTGTCGTCCAGTCGTTCACGAACGAGACGTTCGAAATCAACCGCTTCCAGAAAGATAACAACTTCTACCGTGGTTCGAAAATCGAGGCGTACCGGGTCATGAGTAAGTCGCTCGCCGGGATTTACATCACGACGCGGCTCATGACGTTGCTCGTCCTTGTCTATGGCGCCTATTTGACGTATCAAGGGCAACTGTCTTACGGGCAGCTCGTCGGGTTCATCCTCTATATGAACTTGCTGATCAAGCCGATCGAGAAAATCACGGCGCTTCTCGAGATGTACCCGAAAGGGATGGCCGGCTTTAAACGATTCACGCAACTGCTTGACGAGGCACCGGACATCGAGAACCGTCCGGACGCCGTCGACGTCACGACGCTGAAAGGTGATATCGCCTTCCAAAACGTCTCGTTCGGCTACTCGGACTATCGGCAAGTGTTGACCGACATCGACCTCGACATCAAGTCGGGTACGACGGTCGCCCTCGTCGGGACGAGCGGAGCCGGGAAGACGACGATTTGTTCGCTCATCCCGCGTTTCTATGACGTGACGAGCGGTGCCATCACGATTGACGGCATGGACATCCGCAATATGACGAAAGAGAGCCTGCGCCGTCAAATCGGTATCGTGCAACAGGATGTGTTCTTGTTCGCGGGAACGCTCCGTGAGAATATCGCTTACGGGAAATTGGACGCGACGGACGAAGAAATCCTTCATGCGGTCGAGAAGGCGCATTTGAACTCGCTCGTCGACGAATTGCAGTACGGTCTCGATACACAAATCGGGGAGCGCGGCTTGAAACTGTCGGGCGGACAGAAACAACGGATCGCCATCGCCCGGATGTTCTTGAAGAACCCACCGATTTTGATTTTAGATGAGGCGACGTCCGCGCTCGATACGGAGACGGAAGCGATCATTCAAGACTCGCTCAATGAGCTCGCGGCCGACCGGACGACGCTCATTATCGCGCACCGCTTGGCGACGGTGAAAAATGCCGACCGTATCCTCGTCGTCACCGCTGACGGCATCGTTGAGGACGGGACGCACGATGAATTGAGCACAAAAGGCGGCGTGTTCGCCGGATTGCTCAGACGCCAACAACTATAAACGTCGAACAGCCACCAGATTTTTGGTGGCTGTTGTGCGTGAGTGGGGTATAGACAAGGAATGATTGTAATGAGGAGGAAAACAATTGATGAAAGCTGTACAGGTCATCGGTTATGGTGACGTCGATCAATTACAAGTCGTCGATGTTCCGATTCCGAGCCCGAAACAAGGAGAAGTGCTCGTGCGCGTGAAGGCGTGCGGGATTAACAATACAGAGATATGGATGCGAGAAGGCGCGTATGGGACGGACAAAGAGTCCGGTTGGCGACCGGAAGGGGTCCAGTTCCCACGGATCCCGGGTTCCGATATCACGGGCGAAATCGTGGAGGTCGGCAGTGGGGTCGAGGAGACGATGGTGGGCCGTCGTGTCATTTTGTTCCCGTTCACGTCGAGCGGAGCGGGCGGAGAAGAGCATATCGCTGACGATATGTCGTTCATCGGCTCCGAATACGACGGCGGCTATGCCGAATACGTCGCTTGGCCGGCCACGCTCTGCTACGACATGCCGCTCGACAGCTTTGTCGATAGCGCCGTCTTCACGGTGAGCGGGTTGACGGCGTGGCATATGAACGAACAGATTGAGATTCAGCCGGGGCAGACGATCGTCGTCACCGGTGCGAGCGGCGGGGTCGGGTCGTTCAACGTCCAAATCGCGGCGAATGTGCATGGCGCGAACGTATTTGCCATCGTCGGTGACTTGAAAGATGAAGCGAAGCTGAAAGAGCTCGGGGCGAGTCATGTCTTTTCATACCGGTCCGAGACGCTCGCCGACGAGATACTGGAGACGAACGGAGGACCGGTCGATGCCGTACTTGATGTCGTCGGTGACGCCTTGTTCGCAACATCGCTCGAGGTGCTAAAGAACGGGGGCAAGTTCTGCATCTCTGGTTCGGCCGGGGGACAACAGACGAACCTCGACTTCCGGACGATGTATTTGAAACATATCACCATGTACGGTTCCGTGCTCGGCACACGGGCCGAGTTTCAAGCGATGCTCGCGGCGATTGAAGCCGGGAAGGTCCGGCCCATCGTCGATCGGACGTTCCCGCTCGCTGAGGCGCGGGACGCGCAGACATACTTCAAGCAACGGGGCAAGTTCGGAAAAATCGTCCTCGTCCCATAACGAAAAGAGAGGAGACCGGACTTTGTCCGATTTCCTCTTTTTTTATGCCACGACCTTTGCCCGGTCGATGACCGAGACGAGGCGCCGGAACTGTTCGAGCCAAAACTGGAAGAACGGGCCGATCAAAAAGATCGACAGTACCGTTCCGAAGAAGACCGGTCCACCAAGTATCCAGCCGATCAAGCAAGCCGTCAGTTCCATCCACGTCCGCATCATGCGGACCGACGTGTTGAAGCGGTCGGCCAAGGCGAGTGTTAATCCGTCCCGTGGTCCGGCCCCGTAACCGATGGCGACGTACAGACCGGCACCCATGCCGATGACGAAGATGCCAAGAATGAGCCAGGCGATATTGAGCGCGATGCCGTCAAGCTGCGGCAACCAATGGTGGTCGAGGATCAAGTTCATGAACACCCCGACGAAGACGGCGTTGACAAGCGTCCCGAACTGGGGCCGAATCCGGTCCAGTATGTACTTGCAGAGGACGAGCAAAAGACCGACGAGCAAAATGATCGTCCCAACGGAGATCGGAGTATGGCGGGCGAGGCCGAGATGGAGCACGTCCCACGTCGAGACGCCGAGGTCGGCCGTGATCATCATCGACGACCCGAGGGCGAGCAGGAACAGACCACTCATGAATAACGCCCACTTCAAACTGATTCGTAAAGATTGTACCCATACCGCGTGCATGATGGTCGCCTCGATTCCCTAAAATGTTCCATCATCATATCATATCTGGTTTCAACGCAAGAAAAAAACGCCTCGGACGAAGTCCGAAGCGCTTTGCTCACTTTTTAGGTGTCGATGCTTTTTTTGCTTTGTTCTTTTTATAGTAATCGTAGACGAACGGTGCGACCGCCGTCGCGACTTTAATGAGTGTACCGAATTTACCTTTTCTAGCCATGTTGCTGCACCCCTTTCTGTTTCTAATGATGTATATTCCACCCGTTGCGGAATTGAAAACATATTT
Organism: Exiguobacterium sp. SL-9; assembly: GCF_004336985.1. Taxonomy (GTDB): domain Bacteria; phylum Bacillota; class Bacilli; order Exiguobacteriales; family Exiguobacteriaceae; genus Exiguobacterium. Next base: position 583,224 of record NZ_SJUO01000001.1, on the reverse strand, counting down.
TGGACAGCTTCATCTTATGTAAGACCAGCATCTATGACCCATAATGAGGTCAGGAGGCGAAATCAATGAAGACGATTATCTGGTATCAAAACGATTTACGGGTCGACGACCATCGTCCGCTCGAGGAGGCGCTCCGGCACGAGGATACGATTGAAGGGCATTACTTCATCCGCGAAGATGAGCTCTCGGAGAACCGATTCGGACATACCTCGCTAGGACCACGGCGGCTCCGATTTTTGAACGAGTCACTCGACGACTTGGCCGGTTCGCTCACAGCGCTCGGTATTCCACTGTTCGTCCATGTCGGCCATCCGCTCGACGTACTCGACTTGACCGACCGGCTGTTGTTCCAACGGTCGATCGGTTATAACGAACGGCTGCGCGAACAAGAGGTCGTGTCCGCGTGGCAAGGCGAACGTCAGGCGTTCGACGGATTCACGCTCTATCCACGGGAAGAGGTTCCGTTCGAGAAACTGCCATTTCTGTTTACCGAGTTCCGCAAGGCGATGGAACAAAAGGCGCGTCCAGAACGATTGATTGAGCGGTCGAGTGAAGGCCTTCCGTGTCCTGTCAATTTTCCGGTCGCCTATGAGCGCAAGCAATTGGACGAACGGTCCGCGTTCCCGTTCAAAGGAGGGGAACTGGCCGGGCGGGAGCGTCTCGCCGCGTATTTGGCAGGCCCGGTCCGGACGTATAAAGAGACACGGAACGGCTTCGGGGTCGACGACTCGTCAAAGCTGTCGGCTTACCTCGCCAACGGCTCATTGTCACCGCGCCGTATCCTGTCTGACCTAGAGGCGCATGAGCGGGAGAACGGGGCGAACGAGTCGACGTATTGGCTCTATTTTGAACTGCTCTGGCGCGAGTTCTTTCAATGGGTCGCACTCGAGCAAGGCAAACGACTGTTCCGCGCCCAAGGCATCCGTTCGAAACCGAAGACATGGCGCGTCGATGAGGACGTCATCGCACGTTGGCAAGCGGGTGAGACGGGCGTTGATTTCGTCGATGCGTTCATGCGTGAATTAAATGAGACGGGGTGGATGTCAAACCGGGGCCGTCAAATTGTCGCGAGTTACTTCGCAAAAGAACTCGGGCAAGATTGGCGCATCGGTGCGTCCTATTTCGAATCGATGCTCATCGACTATGACGTGGCGAGCAATACCGGTAATTGGGCGTACCAGGCAGGCGTCGGCAACGACTCACGAGATCGCCGTTTCAACATCGCGCGACAACAAGATACGTACGACCCGACCGGTGCGTTTCGTAACAGCTGGTTGTGACGAAACTGTCATGCAAAGTCAGCGTTTCTGATTGACTTCTTTTTACAGACAGTGCTATAGTAAGGTCAACAGATGGGATACCTGAGGTGTACGAGAGCCGCCTTCGTTATTTTGAGCCAACACTTTGAATACGGGAGACCGAACTGCCATCCAGATCAACTGCCTCATCACGTGCAGGAGGACTTGTGAAGGGGACGCTAGGTCACCCACCTGCTTAAGCAGGTTCAAAAGCAGGGCATCGTCACGGCACTCCGGGCCCCATCGATTTTATTTGTAAAACGTCGCTAGACGTCTTTTTTTTGATTATAATTCCGAGTAAAATAGTGTGAGAAAATAGAATTAATTTGGAGGAAGAGTATGTTACACCAGTTTTCACGTAATGAGTTAGCCATCGGTCAAGAAGGTTTAGAAGCATTAAAAGGAAAGACGGTCGCCATCCTCGGTGTCGGCGGTGTCGGTTCGTTCGCGGCCGAAGCACTCGCCCGGAGCGGTGTCGGACGCATCGTCCTCGTCGATAAGGACGACATCGACATCACGAACGTCAACCGCCAAATCCATGCGCTCTTGTCGACGGTCGGGCAACCGAAAGTCGAGGCGATGGGAACGCGTCTCCTCGATATCAACCCAGAGCTCGAACTCGTCAAACTAAAAATGTTTTATACAGAAGAGACGTTTGAAGAGTTCTTCGCCCAAGACCTTGATTTCGTCATCGACGCCTCGGATACGATCATCTATAAGATTCATTTGATTGTCGAGTGCAAACGCCGGGGCATCCCGGTCATCTCAAGCATGGGTATGGCCAACAAGATGGACCCGACGCGTATCAAAGTCGTCGACATCAAGGACACGACGTATGACCCGATCGCGAAGATGGTCCGTACGCGTCTCCGCAAAGAGCGCATCCATAAAGGCGTTCCGGTCGTCTTCTCCGACGAGTCACCGATCGTGACACGCGAAGATGTGAACGAGGTCGTCGGCAAAAAAGACGCCCCGATCCGTAAAGCGAAGATGCCACCGAGCTCGAACGCGTTCGTCCCGTCGGTCGCAGGGCTCGTCGCTGCCGGCTATGTCATCAATCAAATGCTCGAGACAGCGGGTGTCGAGATCAACCGCATCCAGAAATGAAAAAACGACGCCGGCTCAAAAGAGTCAGCGTCGTTTTTCCCAATAGTCGAGCCGTTTTTGGAGCTGTTGCTCGAAGCCACGGCTCGTCGGCGTATAATATTTAGGACGTTTCCGGGCCAAGTTCTCCGGCCAATAGTTTTGCGGGACGTACCCGTCTTTCTCGTCGTGCGGATATTTGTAACCGGCGCCGTTGCCGAGCTCGCGGGCACCTGGGCTGTGCGCATCGCGGAGATGGACCGGGACCGGACCGCCTTCGACCGTGCGGACGTGATGCATCGCCTTGTCGATGGCGGTGATGACCGCATTCGACTTCGGTGCCGTCGCGAGATAAAGGACGGCCTGGGCCATCGGGATGCGTGCTTCTGGGAAGCCCACATGTTCGCTCGCGCGAGCGGCGGCATCGACGATGACGAGCGCGTTCGGGTCGCTAAGACCGATATCCTCGGCCGCATGCACGTAGAGACGGCGCATGATAAAGCGCGGCGATTCGCCGGCCTCAATCATGACCGCGAGCCAGTATAGGGCCGCATCCGGGTCAGAACCACGGATCGACTTGATGAACGCCGAGATGACGTCGTAATGTCGATCACCCGTCTTGTCGTATTTGATCGCCTTTTGTTGAATCGACTCTTCGGCGACTTCGAGCGTGATCTCGATTGCCCCGTCGACTTCAGGTGTCGTCAACACGGCCAGTTCGAGCGCGTTCAACAATACACGGTAGTCACCGTCCGCCATTTTGATATAATGGTCCACGGCGGCTTCTTCAATCTTGACCGGATAATTGCCGAGTCCTTTCTTGTCGGACAAGGCTCGCTCCAAGACGACGCGCAGTTCGTCTGGTCCAGGCGGTTCGAGCCGAAACACGGTCGCGCGCGATAGTAACGCCGCGTTGACCTCAAAACTCGGGTTTTCGGTCGTCGCCCCGATCAAGATGAGCTTGCCGGCCTCGAGTGCCGGGAGCAACGCGTCTTGTTGCAGTTTATTGAAACGATGAATCTCGTCTAAAAATAAAATCGTTCGTTCTTGTTCAAAGTCGAACCGGGACTCGGCCTCACGGATGACGCTTCTGAGCTCATCGAGTTTGGCCGTGACGGCGTTCAATTGAACGAACGTCGCTTTCGTATAATTCGAAATGACACGGGCGAGCGTCGTCTTGCCCGTTCCCGGCGGTCCGTACAAGATAATCGTGCCGAGGCGGTCGGCCTCGATGGCCCGGCGCAACAACTTGCCTTCGCCGATGATGTGGCGTTGACCGATGACTTCGTCTAACGTTTCAGGCCGCATCCGGTTGGCGAGCGGGCCGCTATTCGATTGCTGAAATAAATCACTCATACGTACACATTCCTTTCGACAAACGTTTGTTCGATTAGTATAGCAGAAGGAGACATGAAGATGAAAATATCTACAAAAGGTCGTTATGGATTGACGATCATGATCGCATTGGCCCGGGAAACGGACAATAAACCGCTCAGCTTGAAAAAGATCGCGGCCCGTCACGACTTGCCGGAACATTACTTAGAACAGTTGATCGGTCCACTCCGCAATGGCGGACTCGTCAAGAGCGTCCGTGGGGCGTACGGCGGTTATCAGCTCGTCAAACCGGCGACAGACATCACGGCAGGGGAAATCATCCGCCTGCTCGAAGGGCCGCTCATGATCGTCGAAGACTCGGAAGCGGACGATGCCGTGAAACGGAAGCTTTGGGATAAAATCAAAGCCGCGATCGAGAAAGTGCTCGAAGAGACGACACTTGCCGATCTCGCTGAAGAAGATTCAGACGGCTATATGTTCTATATTTAAAGGTGAGGTGAATGAACATGAATTACTTTGATCATGCCGCAACGACGCCGATGCGCGCCGAAGTGCTCGAAGCGATGACACCCTATTTGCTCGAGCAATACGGGAACCCGTCAAGCATCCACGGCATCGGCCGGACGGCTCGCGCCGCGTTAGACGCTTCGCGCCGGACACTTGCCACGTGGATCGGGGCGACCCCGAACGAGATCGTCTTCACGTCGGGTGGGACCGAGTCGGACAATTACGCATTGTTTGGTACGGTGTACGCGAATCAACATAAAGGCAAACATGTGATCACGACGAAAATCGAGCATCACGCCGTCTTGCACGCGATGGAGCAACTCGAACGGGAAGGTTTCGACGTGACGTATCTCGATGTCGATGAGACGGGTGCGGTGACGCTTGAGTCCGTCCGCGATGCGCTTCGAGACGACACGATCCTCGTCTCGGTCATGTACGGAAACAATGAGGTCGGCACGATTCAGCCGATTGAACAAATCGGAGCGCTTCTCGCCGACCATCAGGCTTATTTCCATACGGACGCTGTCCAAGCGCTCGGTACGGAAACGATTGACGTCAAGGTGCTCGGTATCGATTTATTGTCGGCCTCGGCCCATAAAATCAATGGCCCGAAAGGTATCGGTTTTCTTTTTATAAAAACAGGTGTAAAATTAGCGACGCGTTCTTTTGGAGGACAACAAGAACGGAAACGTCGAGCCGGCACGGAAAATGTTCCGGGTGCCGTCGGGTTCCAACAAGCAGCCGAACTGGCCAAAATCGAACGGGCCGAACGGGTGAACGTCTACCAACAGATGGCTGAGGCGCTCTTCGGGCGACTCGATGAACTCGGAGTCGAGTATGACGTGAACGGGGCGAACCGCTTGCCGCACATCGTCAACTTGTATCTCCCGGGCATCGAGCTCGAACCGTTCCTCATCATGATGGACATGCGTGGCTTCGCCATCTCGAGCGGCAGTGCCTGTACGGCCGGGTCGATTGAGCCGTCACACGTATTGACGGCGATGTTTGGGACGTCGGACCGGACGAAACAGTCCGTCCGCATCAGCTTTGGACACGGTAACTCGGTCGAAGACGTGGAGCGGCTCGCCGAACGACTTTCTGAAGTCGTCTCGACATTCACGAACGGAGTGAGATAAAAGATGAACTTACGCACAAAAGCCCCTGCCGAGACGACGGTCGTCGTCGGGATGTCAGGCGGCGTCGATTCATCGGTGACGGCCCATCTGCTGAAAGAGCAAGGCTATAACGTCATCGGGATTTTTATGAAAAACTGGGACGATACGGACGAAAATGGCGTCTGTACGGCGACGGAAGACTATGAAGACGTCATTGCGGTCGCCAACCAAATCGGGATTCCTTATTACGCGGTCAACTTCGAGAAAGAATATTGGGATCGCGTCTTCGAATATTTCTTGGCCGAGTACCGCCTCGGACGGACGCCGAATCCGGACGTCATGTGTAACAAGGAAATCAAATTCAAAGCGTTCCTTGATCACGCACTACGCCTCGGGGCCGACTTCGTTGCGACCGGACATTATGCACGGGTCGAGTACGTCGACGGTGAGCATCGACTCTTGCGTGGGAAAGATGACAATAAAGACCAAACGTACTTCTTGAACCAATTGTCACAAGATCAACTCGCGCGGACGATGTTCCCAATCGGACACATGGACAAAAAAGACGTCCGTGTCATCGCTGAAGAAGCGGGACTCGCGACAGCGAAGAAAAAAGATTCGACGGGCATCTGCTTCATCGGAGAGCGCAACTTCAAAGAGTTCCTCTCGGAGTATTTGCCGTCACAACCAGGCATCATGCAGACGCTCGATGGAGAACAAAAAGGAAACCATGACGGGCTCATGTATTACACGCTCGGTCAACGCCACGGCCTCGGCATCGGCGGCGACGGGGACCCATGGTTCGTCGTCGGCAAAAACGTCGAAGAAAATATTTTGTACGTCGGCCAAGGGTTCCATCACGACGCGCTCTATTCGGACGCGTTGCTCGCATCGAAACTGTCATGGACAGGCGCCGTCCCAACAGGGGAGTTCCGGGCGACGGCGAAATTCCGCTACCGTCAACAAGACGTGCCTGTGACGATCGCACCACTTGAAAATGGCGAAGTGCTCGTCAAATTTGATGAGCCACAACGTGCAATCACGCCAGGCCAGGCGGTCGTCTTCTATGACGGCGACATCTGCCTCGGCGGTGCGACGATTGACGAAGCGTATCGAAACGGAAAACGACTCGACTATATCGGATGAGGTGATGATTTTGAACGCAAACGAATTAGGCATCCAAGCGATGCAAGAAGGTGAGTTCGAACAAGCTGCCAAGCAGTTCAACGCTGCCATCGAGGCGAACCCGACGGACCCGACCGGTTACGTCAATATGGGCACGCTCTTGCAAGCAATCGGTGACCATGAACGGGCTGTCGTCTTTTACGACAAAGCACTCGAACTCGACAACGCGTTCGGCGCGGCCCATTATGCGAAAGGTGCGCTCGCCTATGAGCTCGAACAGCTCGACTTGGCCGAGGCATCGCTTCGTCAGGCGCTCCTTGCCGGGATGGATGACGCCGACCTGCATTTCATGCTCGGTTTGACGTACAAGGCGATGGGCGACTTCGTCCGGGCGTTGCCACGTCTCCGTGAAGCGATGAAGCAGGCACCGGAAGACGTCGAGATTTCATTCCAGCACGGGCTCGCGCTCGCACAGAACGAACAGCTCGACTTGGCCGTCGAAGCGCTCGAGCATACGCTCGACCTCGACGCGAGCCATACGGACGCCCGCTACAACTTGGCGATTGCCTACGCGTTCCTCGGTGAACAAGACAAGACGTACGCCGAGCTTGAGCGTGTGCTCGAGTTGCAACCGGACCATGCGCTCGCGTATGACGCGAAAGCGAAAATGGATGAATTGCTCGGTAACTAAATGAATAAAGCGCTTCTCGCAGTTTTTGCGAGAGGCGCTTTTTGTTAGTCCCAATAATGAAAAATGACGTTACCGACCGTCTCTGGTTTCCAATATTTGATTTCTCCGCGCTCCGCTTTGTTCAGAAACGGCTGTAGCGACAAATCGAACCGCTCATTCAACTCCGCCGCTGACGGAATCTGATAGGTGTCAGGAAACATGTCGGTCAGTTCGGGTACATCGATGTACTCGTACTCAAATGGTTCGAGTTTGGAGATGCCGATGACAGGATAGTTTCTGCTGAGAAGCACATACATAGTTTGCTCACTCCAGGTGATCGTCGCCTGGTGATAATTCGGAGTGATTTCGTCCCCAATAGTAAAGGAACAGATTCCTCGTTTCATTCGAGTGAACTCAAAACAAATCGATTTGAACGTCTTCCAATCCGACCCTGGGGCGGAACAGTCGCCGTATGAAAAGCCGGTGATACATTCCGGGAGAGTGAGCGTCATGTCGACACCTCCCCGATGACCCAAATCAAAAAATTAAAAGTCATCAATACCAGTGTGCCGGCGAGCGCGATGTAGTTCCACAAAACACCTTTTCCGGATTTAGTTTGTCGTACACCATCGATCAAGATTAGGAAACTCGTGCCGAATGAGACGAGCGTCAACGCTGCAAACGAAGTGGGGCGGTCGAGCGTAGGAAACGCATCGATGACGAAATAGAGTCCGAGCGTAAGCAAGATTAACCCAATCATGATTAGAAGTGGGAAGAAACGCATAAAGCACAACCTTTTCCATTTTCTCTCATCTTATCATGTGGATTGTCGAGCGTACATGTGAATCAAAGTTGCTTCGTTGTGATTTTTACCGGCTCGCCAGCAAATTCGCCGTACGCTTCGTCCATGTTTTTCGTATACAGTTCGATGACGTTCTTGTTTGGGTCTTTGAAGTAAGCCGAGCGCTCTTTACCGTTGGCCGTCTCGTCCTCGTCCCACGTCCGTAGTTTTGTCGGGATATTCGATGCCTCTAACACTTCGAGCGCTTGGTCGAACGACTCCATCGGAACGAAAAATGCGCAGTGGACATGGGCGCCACCCTCGTCATAGAGCGTATCCCACTCGGTCACGTCCTCTTGGCGATTCGATTCTTCTTCTGACGTGAAATCTCGTTTAAGCCAAAGGCCGAGGCGCGTGTTCCCGCCGACATAGAGCCACGTCGCCCAAGGTTCGTCCGCGTGCTCCTGTGCCGCGCTTGGCTCGGCATCATCACCGACCCATTGCTCGACGACGGGTAGTCCGAGTTTGCCGTGCCAAAAGTCGACGGCCTCCGTCATGTCGGTCACTTCTAATACAAGTTCACATAAGCCACTGATTGGAATACGTTTCGTCATACATAGTCCCTCCTTCATAGGTTCACTCGAACAGTTCCCGCTTTGATTCGACGAAAAACGTGCATAGCCGTCCGAATGTTCGGGAAATGGATTAGCAATGTGAGAGGGGAGAAGATTTATGCGGATGTTTAGTTTGATCAGTGTCGTTATCTTTTTCATCATCGAATGGTTCATGCTCGGTCGTCTGTTCGCGGCCATCGACGAACGTTTAGCGACGGGCGAATGGACAAACAATCTCTTGTTCCAAGTCGTCGTCGAGTCGGAGCGGGCGATGACCGTCTTGTTTCTCTTGTTCGCGACGTTTTTCGTGCTCAGCATCATCATGCATTGGGTATTGTCGGCGAACAAGTCCTGGTCTGTGACGTTTGGTACGGTCGGTGTTGCCTGGGTCGTCCCGTCCCTGCTCGCACTTGTAGCTTGGTTCATCCCGAACCCGTACGTCCAGCTCGTGATGGTCCTATTACAACTGACGTTCATCCCGCTCATCCCGTTCATCGGACAGACGGTACGGCTCGGCCATGTCCTGCTCAACTGGGGCGTCCATGTCGTGGCCACAGCCATCGTCCTATTCGTCCAATGGTCATCGATCGAGCAATTGTTTCGCATCGAGCAGACTGAGCTGTTTGAACGGCTCGAAGGATACGTCAACTCGGGAGAGTTGGAACGGTTCGAGCGGTTACTTGAAACCATTGATGTGGAACAACTCGAACGAATCTTGAACCGGATTGATGTCGATCAATTGATTCGGATTCTCGAACGGGTCGATCTCGACCAGCTTGAGCGCATCCTCAACCTGTTCAGTTAGGCGATTTGTCCTATCGTTTCAACTCGGGCTATAATGGGGGATGGAAAACTAGCTGGAGGTGGCTCGAATGATGGCAGCACCTTACGAGTTGACAGGAAAAGTCATCCGCGTCCTGTTTCAATCGGAAGAAGAAGCGCACACGATCGCGCTCGTACGTATAAAAGAAAAGAATTTTGAGACAGACGAGACCGAGATGGTCATCGCTGGCGTCGGTGTCGGCATCGAGAAAGGAGAAACGTATAAGGCGCACGGTCGACTCGTCGATCATCCCCGGTTCGGAAAACAAATGAAGGCCGAATGGATTCGCCGCGTCGTCCCGATGACGAAGCGCGCGGCCGTCCGCTTTTTGACGAACGGTTCGTTCCCTGGAATCGGACAAAAGACGGCCCAGAAGATTGCCGACGCACTTGGAGATGACTGTATCGACCAAATCGTCAAACATCCGAGCCTTCTGTCGAACGTCGACGGGTTGAAAGAGAAACAGGCCCGCGTCATCACCGAACGGTTGAACATCTTGTATGGGGTCGACCAATTGCTATTGTTTTTGGCGCCGTTCGACGTGACGCCGCGTCTCGCCTCGAAGATTCATAAAGAATACGAAGGGCGGGCGATGGAGACGATTGAGAAAAATCCATACGCCCTCATGTATGACGTGCAAGGCATCGGCTTCAAGACGGCCGACGCCATCGCCGCCCACTTTGGCATCCAAGGGATTCATCCAGAACGGATCGCAGCGGCCGTGTTATACGTGCTCGAGCTCGAGCAAGGGAACGGCCACTTGTTCGTCACGGCCGACCAACTCGCGAACGAGATGCCGCGCATCATCGGCGGCGATCCGGGCGAGGCACTCGTCTCGGCACTCGAGACGCTCGCGACCGATGAACGTGTCATCGTCGAGGACGGGGTCGTCTATCATCCGCGTGTGTACCGGGCCGAACAAAAAGCGGCAGAGGAACTCGCGCGCATCATGTCGACCTCGACGACAGAAGACGTCGATATGACGACGATCTTTGATGCGGTCGGACGCGTCGAAGAGATGTTCTCGATCGAGTATGCGAAACAACAACGGGAAGCGATCGAGCTTGCCTTGAAGTCCCCGCTTATGGTGCTGACAGGTGGACCCGGGACCGGCAAGACGACCGTCGTCAGAGGAATCATCCACGCGCTCAGCGACGTGTTCGACTGGAAGCTCGAACCGGTCCAGAACCAACCGTTCCCGTTCGTGCTCGCCGCACCGACCGGCCGGGCCGCGAAACGGCTCAGTGAGTCGACGGGCTTGCCGGCCTCGACGATTCACCGTCTCTTAAAGTTTGATGGTAGCTCGTTCCAAGTCGATGACACGAATCCGCTCGTCGGAAAAGTGCTCATCGTCGACGAGGCGTCGATGATCGATATCTTCTTGTTCCGCAGTCTGCTCCGGGCCGTGCCGAACGGGATGAAAATCCTGTTCGTCGGGGACCGGGATCAACTGCCTTCGGTCGGACCGGGCCAAGTGCTCGCCGATTTGATGGCGACCGACGGCATCCCCGTCGTCCGTCTTGACGTCGTCCATCGACAGGCGTCCGAGTCGAGTATTCTGCGTCTGGCGCATGCGCTTAACGCAAAACAGATGCCGGACGATTTACTGGCGGCGCTTCCGGACCGCCGCTTCTATACGGCCAACCAAGAGACGGCACTTCAGGCGATCTGTCAGATGGCGGGTGCCGCACTACGGAAAGGCTACTCACCGTTCGATATTCAAGTGCTCGCCCCGACGTACCGCGGGGTTTGCGGCATCGACGGGTTGAACGAGGCGCTTCAAAACGTGTTCAACCCGAAATCGGCGGCCCGGGAAGTGAAACACGGTAACCGAACGTATCGGAACGGGGACAAGGTGCTGCAGCTCGTCAATAACGCCGAGGAGAACGTCTATAACGGTGACATCGGTGAAATCACGAACATTTTCTATGCGAAAGAAAACGTCGACAAGGTTGATAAAATCTATATCCGCTTCGATCAGACCGAGGTCGAGTATAATCGGAGCGAATGGGACCAGTTCACGCATGCCTATGCCATCACCATCCATAAGTCGCAAGGGTCCGAGTTCCCGATCGTGCTCATGCCCGTCTTCTTCAACGGCGGCTTCCGCTCGTCGCGCAACTTGATTTATACGGCCGTCACGCGAGCGAAAAAGAGTTTGCTCTTGTTTGGGGACGTGCGTGCGCTCGAGGCGGCGACACGCGAAGAGGAACCGGTGCGCCGGACAAAACTCGTCGAACGGCTAGGCGGCAAGTCTTGACGTCTCCCGATTGACGTGTGATAATGACCAATAGAAAACTGAAACGATTAAAGACGATGAAGGAAATGAGTACGTCGTAACCGCCTCACCAGAGACATCTTCCTAGGCTGTGAGAAGATGGGGGTCCGGTCGACCGAAGCTAGTCTGGAGTCCCCACTCACCCTGGGCGCCTCATCCGCGTTATCGGATGTTCGAGGCACGGCTTTGCCGTGCGAACGAGGGTGGTACCACGAAGCGATGCTTTCGTCCCTTTCCACAGGGATGAGCATCGCTTTTTTTCGTTTCGTTTAAACTGAAGGAGGAATTGTTGATGAAACCGCTCAAACCATTAACTGGCGCACAGATTCGCCAAATGTATTTAGATTTCTTCAAATCGAAAGGACACAGTGTCGAGCCGAGTGCCTCGCTCGTACCGGTCGAGGATCCGACGCTTCTTTGGATTAACTCAGGTGTCGCGACGCTTAAAAAATACTTTGATGGCCGCGTCATTCCAGCCAACCCGCGCATCGTCAACGCGCAGAAGTCGATTCGGACGAACGACATCGAGAACGTCGGGAAGACGGCTCGTCACCATACGTTCTTCGAGATGCTCGGAAACTTCTCGGTCGGCGACTATTTCCGCGAAGATGCGATCAAATGGGGCTGGGAACTTCTCACGAGCGATGAGTGGTACGGACTCGATCCGGACCGTCTGTCGGTGACGATTCACCCGGAAGATGAAGAAGCGAAACAAATCTGGCTCGCACTAGGCGTTCCGGCTGACCGAATCATCCCGCTCGAAGAGAACTTCTGGGAAATCGGTGAAGGCCCGTCTGGCCCGAACACAGAAATCTTCTTCGATCGTGGACCTGCGTTCGGCGACGACCCGACCGACCCAGAATTATACCCGGGCGGCGAGAACGAGCGTTACCTTGAAATCTGGAACATCGTCTTCAGTCAGTTCAACCATGACGGGCACGGGAATTATACCGAGCTCCCACGGAAAAACATTGATACAGGGATGGGTCTCGAGCGGATGGCGAGCGTTATGCAAGACGTGCCGACGAACTTCGATACGGACTTGTTCATGCCGATTATCCGTGAGACGGAGAAAATCAGTGGCGAGACGTATCGCACCGACAACAGCAAAGATGTGGCGTTCAAAGTCATCGCTGATCACATTCGGACCGTGTCGTTCGCGATTGGTGACGGGGCGCTCCCGTCGAATGAAGGCCGTGGCTACGTCCTTCGTCGTCTGCTCCGCCGTGCCGTTCGCTATGCGAAGATGTTAGGCATCGAGCGTCCGTTCATGTATGAGCTCGTTGACGTCGTCGGTGACATCATGGTCGACTTCTATCCAGAAGTTCGGGAGAAGAAAGACTTCATCAAGAAAGTCGTCAAGAACGAGGAAGAACGTTTCCACGAGACGCTCCATGACGGTCTTGCCATCTTGAACGAAGTCGCGAAAGCACAAAAAGCGGCCGGTTCGAACGTCATTAGCGGAGAAGATGCGTTCCGTCTTTACGATACGTACGGTTTCCCGCTCGAGTTGACGATTGAGTATGCGGAAGACCATAACCTCTCAGTCGACGAGGACGGCTTCAAACAAGCGATGAACGCTCAGCGTGAACGCGCTCGGACGGCCCGTGCCGACGTCGAGTCGATGCAAATCCAGTCAGATGTTCTTGCGGAAATCACACTCCCGTCATCATTCGTCGGGTACACGAACCTCGGCACGGAAGCAAAAATCATCAGCTTGATTCACGACGGTGAGCTCGTCGACGTCGTTGCAGCCGGCGAAGAGGCGCAAGTCATCCTCGACCAGACTCCATTCTATGCAGAGAGCGGCGGACAAATCGGTGACAAAGGTCAAATCGTCGGGTCGGACTTCGTCCTTCACGTAAAAGACGTCTCGAAAGCACCGAACGGCCAAAACTTGCATACGGTCACGGTCACGTCAGGTGTCGCCAAGGCAGAAGTCGCGGTAACGGCGACGGTCGACTTCGACTCACGTCAAGCGATCATTAAAAACCACACAGCGACGCACTTGTTGCATCGCGCGTTGAAAGACACGCTCGGAGAGCACGTCAACCAAGCGGGTTCACTCGTGACACCAGATCGTCTTCGCTTCGACTTCTCGCACTTCGGTCAAGTGATGGCTGAAGAGCTTCAGTCGATCGAGCGTCAAGTGAACGAACGCATTTGGGCGTCGATTGCTGTCGATATCGAAGAGATGAACATCGCCGACGCGAAAGCGAAAGGTGCGATGGCGCTCTTCGGTGAGAAGTACGGGGACGTTGTCCGCGTCGTCGCGGCCGGTGACTCGGTCGAGCTTTGCGGTGGTTGCCACGTCGGCAACACGGCTGAAATCGGACTCTTTAAAATCTTGTCGGAGTCAGGCATCGGAGCCGGCACACGTCGCATCGAGGCGGTCACGGGCGCTGGGGCTTACGAAGTAATGAATCAGCACATCGAGACGCTCGAGACGGCAGCAAAACTGCTCAAGACAAAACCGCTCGAGGTGCCGACGCGTGTCCAAGCGCTTCAAGCTGAAATGAAAGAACTCGAACGCGCGAGCGAGTCGCTCAAAGCGAAGCTTGCGAACATCGAAGCGTCGTCACTCACAGACGCCATCGAGACGTTCGGAGATGTCCAATTGATCGCCAAACGCGTCGACGGACAAGACATGGACGCGCTCCGTGGCATGGTCGACGACTTGAAAGGCAAGCTCGGTTCAGCCGTCATCTTGCTCGGTTCGGCGAACGGCGACAAGGTTAACCTCGTCGCAGGAGTGACGAAAGACTTGAACGACCGCGGCTTCCATGCCGGAAAATTGATTAAAGAAGTGGCAACACGTTGTGGCGGAGGCGGCGGTGGCCGTCCTGACATGGCGCAAGCCGGTGGCCGTGATGCGACAAAACTGGACGAAGCATTGAAGTTTGCTTCACATTACGTTCAATCACTGGCATAATAGAATGTGAAGTGCAAACGGAAAGAGGTGGATTCTTGTGAGCCAAATGGATCGCACGATGCAATTCAATTTTCCAGAAGATGATAATCGAGCCAACACTCGGGAAACGCTGATCACGGTGTATCAAGCACTCGAGGAGAAAGGCTACCAACCGATCAATCAAATCGTCGGATACTTGTTGTCAGGTGACCCTGCCTACATCCCGCGTCATAACGATGCGCGAAACTTGATTCGCAAAATCGAACGAGATGAACTGCTCGAAGAGCTGGTCAAATCGTATTTGAACGATCGTAGAGAGGATTAATATGAAGCGAGTCATGGGGCTCGATGTCGGTTCGAAGACGATTGGGGTCGCCGTGAGCGACCTCATGGGATGGACGGCGCAAGGTGTGGAGACGGTCTACTGGACTGAGCCAGACTTTGACGAAGCCGTCCGTCTGCTTCAACCGATTATTGAGCAGTACGATGTGAAAGAAGTCGTTGTCGGTCTCCCGAAGAACATGAACGCGACAATCGGACCTCGGGGCGAGGCGTCACAGGCGTTTGCCGCGGCCCTAACCGAGGCGACCGGTTTGCCGACGGTTCTCGTCGACGAGCGTTTGACGACGATGCAAGCGGAGCGGATGCTCATTTCAGCAGACGTCAGCCGAAAAAAGAGAAAGGCCGTCATCGATAAGATGGCAGCCGTCATGATTTTACAAAACTACCTGGATCGCGCAGGCAAATAAAGGAGGAATTACGTATGGCAGAACTTAGCCGTAACGAAGAAGAAATGTACCGAATTCCAGATGAAAATGGAGACGAGCATTTATTCGCAGAAATTTTCCGTATGACGAGTGACCGCACGAACAAGACGTTTGTCGTTCTTGAGCCGGTCGGTAACCCAGAGACGGAAGACGAAGACACAATCGAAGTATACGCGTTCGAAATCGAAGAACTTGAAGATGAAGAGTTCGTCTTGAAGATCGTTGAAGACGACGCTGACTTCGAAGAAGTCATGGAAGCGTTCGATATCGTCAATGACGAAGTTGGATTAGACTAATACGTGGACGGGCGGCTAGGGGAAACCCTCGTCGCCCATCTTCATAACAGAAGAACAGGGGAGAAATGCGCATGAACCATCCATCGATGTTTGATGAGAAGCGTGCACGTAACCGGATCGTTCGGCGAATTACGGTCATCATCCTTGCTGTCTTTCTTCTAGTGATCGCCACAGGTGCCGCGGTGTCGTATGCGTTCGTGAAACGATCGCTCGAACCCGTCGACCCGTCTTCGACCGAAACGGTCGAGGTCGAGGTTCCGCTCGGTGCAGGTTCTGGGTACATTGGTGAACTACTCGAAGAGAATGGGCTCGTGAGGAATAGCACGATTTTCCGTTTTTACACACGGTTTAAAAATGAATCATCGTTCCAAGCGGGGACGTATACGTTGTCTCCGTCACAATCACTTGACGAGTTGATCGCCACGTTGAAGACGGGGAAAGTCATCGTCGTCCCGGATATCAAATTGGTGATCCCGGAAGGCTTTACGATCGACCAAGTCATCGCGCGTCTCGCTAAACAGGCTGATATTCCGAAAGAAGAAATCTCGGACCAACTGAGCGACGAGGAGTATATCCGCTCGCTCGTCAATGAGCATGAGATGTTGACGGACGAAGTGCTTGCCGACGGGATTTATCACCCGCTCGAAGGGTATTTGTTCCCGGCAACGTATGAGTTCGACAAAGGTGTGACGCTCACTCAGATTATCGATGAGATGCTCAAGCCGACCGAACAACTCTATCTCGAGTACGGGGATGCGGTCAAAGCGTCGGGACGCACGTTCCATGAGACGCTCTCGCTCGCCTCGGTCGTCGAGAAAGAGGCGGTCTCGACGGAAGACCGTCAAGAGATCGCGGGTGTGTTTGAAAATCGTCTGGCCGATGGCATGAAGTTGCAGTCCGACCCGACCGTCTGGTATGGTACCGGGGAGACATCGATTTTCACATCGTTCAACGACCTTGAAAACGACTCGCTCTATAACACGTACCGCTACGAGGGCATCCCGATCGGACCGATCGCTTCGGTCAGTCGTGACGCGCTCGTCGCCACACTCAATCCGAACGATACGGATAACGTTTATTTCTACGCCCGACCACCGCGGGAAGGATTCCCGAACGGGGAAGTCTTGTTCGAAGTGGAGTACGAGGCGCACCAACAGAACGTTAACAAGTATCGTTCAGAATGGGAAGCGTTCGAAGAAGCAAACAACAATTGACGGATATGCGACCGGAAGCCTTGGCTTCCGGTCGTTTGAATGATTAGAGAGGTTGAGGTGTACGACGTGGAACATTCATCCTATGAAGGTTACGTGGAGAACTTGGTCACGCCCCGGTCGCCGCTATTGGCGGAGATGGAGGCGTTCGCCCGAGAACATCACGTGCCGATCATGGACTTGACCGGATCAGAAGTGTTGCTGTCGCTTCTCGCGATGCAACGTCCGAAACGTATTCTTGAGGTCGGTACGGCAATCGGATACAGTGCGATTCGAATGGCTGAACTGTTGCCGGACGCGGAAATCGTCACGATCGAACGAAACGCCCGACGTCACGAAGAGGCACTCGGCTTTATCGGACGCTCGAACGTATCGGACCGGATCACTGTCATTCATGGTGATGCGGTTGAATTGATTGGGACGATTGAAGGAGAATTCGATGCGGTCTTTATCGACGCGGCCAAAGGTCAGTATCAAAAATTCTTTGATGGGTATGGCGCTTTAGTACCAATTGGTGGTACGATTTACAGCGATAATTTATTTTTACGAGGGGACGTCCTGCTCGAGGATGTGTCAGTGCTTGACCGTCGACGCCGCCGGCTCGTTCGTCTCGTAAAAGAGTTTACTGAACAATTGATGGCACGGACCGATTATCATACTGCAATTTTGCCCCTTGGTGATGGCCTAGCAATCAGTCGTAAATTACGATGAGGAGGATTTAACTTTGATGCAACATAAACCCGTCATTATCGGCGTGGCCGGGGGGACCGGATCAGGAAAGACGACCGTGGCCCGCGCGCTCGTGGATGCGTTCAAAGGACAATCGGTCGTCATGATCGAGCAAGACGCGTATTATAAAGACCAGTCAGAGATGACGATGGAAGAACGATATAAGACGAACTATGACCATCCGTTCGCATTCGACAACGATCTATTGATCGAGCATATCAAACAGTTACAAGAGCATCAGGCCATCGAGAAACCAGTGTATGACTATGCGGCGCATACGCGCTCGGACAAGACGATTTTGATCGAGCCGGTCGACGTCGTCATCGTCGAAGGCATTTTGGCGCTCGAGGACGACCGTCTTCGGGATTTGATGGATATTAAAGTGTTCGTTGACACGGATGCGGACGTCCGGATTTTGCGCCGGATGCAACGTGATCTCAATGAGCGGGGCCGCTCGATCGACTCGGTCGTCGCCCAATATACGAACGTCGTCCGGCCGATGCATCTTCAATTTTGTGAGCCGACGAAACGCTATGCGGACATCATCGTGCCTGAAGGCGGAGAGAACTTTGTCGCCATCGATTTGCTCGTGACGAAGATTCGCTGGGTGCTCACCGAACGCAACCGGGCGTAAGGGAAATAAACGTTTTCAATTTAACCTGGCTGTAATATACTAGGAGACAATGAAGGAGTGACAGAAATGGCTGAAAAACAACATTACATGACGTTAGACGGAAAAGCGAAGATCGAAAATGAATTGAACGAACTGAAGACGGTGCGCCGTAAAGAAGTCGTTGAGAATATTAAGATTGCCCGCGATTTCGGAGACTTGTCTGAGAACGCTGAATATGATGCAGCGAAAGAAGAGCAAGCAATGGTCGAAGGACGCATCGCTCAATTGGAAGAGATGCTTCGCAACGCAGTCATCATCCAAGATGACGTGGCCGACAACTCGATGGTCGCTATCGGAAAAACGGTAACGTTCTTCATCCAAGAAGATAACGAAGATGAGACGTACACAATCGTTGGTGGCGCCGAGGCAGATCCGTTCACAGGGAAAATCTCGAACGAATCACCGATTGCTAAAGCACTTCTCGGCCGTACGGTCGGGGACGTGGTCAACGTTCAAACACCAGGCGGCGACATGGTCGTCGAAATTAAAGAAATCAAGTAACACAAATGAGCGACATCCATCTGGAGGTCGCTCTCTTTCTGAGGAGGCATATACAATGAAAATCGGAATCATCGGCGCGATGGAAGAAGAAGTGAACTTGCTCCGCAACGAATTGACGGAGCGGACTGACACAGAGATTGCCAATTATCACTTCTATGAAGGATACCTCGGCAACGTCGAAGTCGTCATTTTGAAATCAGGCATCGGTAAAGTGAACGCTGCCATCGGGACGACGCTCTTGATCGACAAGTTTAAACCGGACGTCGTCATCAACACCGGTTCAGCCGGTGGCTTCAAAAAAGGAATGAAAGTCGGCGACGTCGTCGTATCGACCGAAGTTCGACACCACGACGTCGACGTGACGGTATTCGGCTACGAGTATGGTCAAGTTCCAGGGATGCCGGCGGCTTATCAGGCTGACGCGCACTTGATGGACGTCTGTAAAGAAGTCATTGAGAGCCTTCATGATGTGAACGTCCATACCGGTCTCATCGTGACGGGCGACTCATTTATCAACGACTCGAAGCGAGTGGCCGACATTCTCGGACATTTTGATGGCGTTGCCGCCGTTGAGATGGAAGCTGCACCGATCGCGCAGACATGTTATCAATTTGGGGTACCGTTCGTCGTGACCCGTTCGATCTCGGACAGTGCCGATGAAGAAGCGAACTTATCGTTCGACGAATTTTTGGAGACGGCATCGATTAACTCGGCGAAAATGGTCATGGCCGTCACGAAACGACTCGGTCAAAGTGAATAATCGAGAGGGATGCGTTGACATCCCTTTTTTATTCCCTTATATTAGTACCAGATACTAAGAATAGGGGTCATCAATATGAACATTGGAATCATTGGCATCGGTTCGTTCCTTCCGGACAACCGGGTCACGAACATCGATTTGGAAAAACGAATGGATACGAGCGACGAATGGATTCGGACCCGGACCGGAATCGAGGCGCGCCATTTGGCCGACGCTGACTTGAGTGTTGCCGATATGGCGACGCAGGCTGCTGAGCGAGCGCTTCAAAGCGCAGGGGTGTCGATTGAAGAGATTGACGCGATCATCTGCGCGACGGCGACGGCGCCATCATTCCCGGCGACAGCGTGTCTCGTCCAAGCCAACCTCGGCGCCAAGCAAGCGGTCGCCTTCGACGTCAGCGCCGCGTGTAGCGGCTTCATCTTCGCGATGGATACGGCGAAGAGCATGATGCTCGCGAAAGGGTTGAAGCGCACACTTGTCATCGGAGCAGAGAAGATGGGCAACTTGATCGATTGGGACGACCGTTCGACCGCTGTTCTATTCGGTGACGGGGCAGGTGCCGTTGTGCTCGGCGAAGACGACGTCGCCGCCATCGAGTCGGTCGTACTCGGAAGTGACGGAACCGGCGGAAAGTTCTTATATGAGAACGAAGAAGGTAAAATTGTCATGAACGGACGGGAAGTGTTCAAATTCGCGGTCCGTAAGATGCCTGATATCGTGCTAGAAGCGCTACAAGGGGCCGGGAAGACGATTGAGGACCTCGATGTGCTCGTGCCGCACCAGGCGAATCGACGCATCATCGACGCAGCGATTGAACGGTTAGGCATTGACGAAGAGAAAGTTGTCGTCACAATCCAAGACCATGCGAACACGTCAGCCGCTTCAATCCCGCTCGCTTTGGCTGAAGCGATCAAGCAAGGGAAAATTTCAAACGGGCAAACGATTGTCGTCGCCGGTTTCGGTGCCGGGCTCACATGGGGAGCGAGCTGTCTAACATGGAATAACGCTAACATCACGGAGGAGATTAACGCATGAAACGAGTAGTCATCACAGGATTAGGAGTCGTTTCCCCACTCGGGAACGACGTTACGGCAATGTGGGAGCGACTGTTGAACGGGGAAAATGCAGTCGATACGTTAACAAAGATTGATATTAGCCAGTATCCGGCGAAAGTCGGGGCGGAAGTCAAAGAGTGGAACATCGATCACTTGGTCGAGCCAAAGGAAGCACGCAAGATGGATTCGTTCATCCAATACTCGATTTTAGCTGCTGACGCCGCACATCGGGATAGTGGTCTAGATGTGAAAGCGATCGCGGACGATGTCGGGATTTGGATCGGAAGCGGAATCGGTGGTGTCGAGACCATCGACAAACAAGCGAGCATCTTGCATGAACGGGGACCACGCCGCATCAGCCCATTCTTCATCCCGATGATGATTCCGAACATGGCGAGCGGTCAAGTCTCGATTTACCTCGGGGCGAAAGGGCCGAGCAACTGCTCGGTCACAGCTTGTGCATCTGGAACGAACTCAATCGGGGAAGCGTTCAAAGTCATTCAACGCGGTGACGCGCTTGCCATGTTCGCGGGTGGGGCCGAAGCGCCGATCACACCGCTCTCGTTCTCAGGATTTTGTGCCAACAAGGCGCTATCGACGAATCCGGATCCGAACACGGCATGCCGCCCGTTCGATGCGAACCGTGACGGTTTCATCATGGGTGAAGGTGCTGGCGTGCTCGTCCTCGAGGAATATGAGCATGCGAAAGCGCGAGGAGCCAAAATGTATGCGGAAGTCGTCGGGTACGGCATGAGCTCGGACGCTTACCATATCACGGCACCGTCACCAGAAGCGGAAGGCGGTTCGAAAGCGATGAACGAGGCACTTCGTGACGCGGGGATTCGTCCGGAAGACGTCCAGTACATCAACGCACACGGGACGAGCACACCACTCAACGATATGCTCGAGACGAAAGCCATCCACAACGTCTTCGGGGACCATGCGCACAACTTGGCCGTCAACTCGTCGAAATCGATGATCGGGCACTTGCTCGGTGCAGCCGGCGGAGTCGAGGCCGTCATCACGGCGCTATCGATTCACGAGGGGCGGATTCATCCGACAATCAACTGTGAGACACCGGCAGACGATTGTGATTTAGACTATGTCCGTGACGGAAATCGGGAACTTGATATCCAGTACGCACTGAGCAACTCGCTTGGCTTCGGGGGCCACAATGCGACGCTCGCCTTCGCGAAAGTGAACGACTAATAGTAGAAAAAAGTGATAAAAACGGGTAGGGTATAAGGGTTGGTCTAACAGAGAGGAGAATGCAAGATGAAACGATTTTTCATCGGTGCCGCCTTGTTGGGTTCAGTCCTTATCCTTTTTTTCGTTATTTGGTACGGACAACGAGAGCAGGCACGAGAATTACTACCACCAGAAGAACAGATCGTGACGATCCATGGGGAAACGTTGCCGGAGCAGCCGAACACGTTGCTCGCAATTGATCCGAGTTCACAAACCGTGTTGTCGCATATTTATGAAGGATTATATCGCTTTGGAGCAAACGGTGAGATTGAACCGGGACTCGTCGAGACGATGACACGTTCCGAGGACGGAGCGACGTACACATTTAATTTGAAAGCAAGTCAAACCGTGAACGGGAACGCGATCACGGCTGAAACGTTCGTCGACCATTTTCGGATGCTCGCCGATGACGATACGAATTCCCCGTTCAGTTTCCTCCTCGGTGACATATTGAACGCGAAAGCGATCAGTCTCGGGACGAAAGAACCCGAGATGCTCGGTGTGAAAGCAATCGACGAACAGACGCTTGAACTCACGCTCGAGCGGCCGATGGAAGGGTTTGAGCAAATCTTGGCGATGCCAGCTTTTTTGCCTCAGACGATGATTGGGGAGTGGCGAAATCTCGATGTGAACGGACCGTTTCAAGTCGAATCAATCGACGCGGCCCAGACGACGTTAATAAAAAATGAAACATACTATGACGCGGATCGAGTCACGCTTGAGAAGGTTGTCATCTGGACGGATGAGGGGTTAAGTTCAGAGCCCGACGGTATTCATCCGATTCCTTATGGTACGGATGAAGGGACGCTGGAGTCACTCGAAGGCAAGCTCGTTGATATCCCGCGGAGCGGTGTCTTCTACTTAAAACCGAACGTCGACGAGTATCCGTTCGATGATGCCGATTTCCGGCGTGCGCTCGCGCTCACCTTAGACCGTGAAGCAGTAGAAGAATCGCTCGCACGGGCCGAACGGACGACCGAACGATTGCTCGTCACCGATCAAACGAAGATGGAAACGACGCTTGAAGGTGAAGCGGCGACACTATTCAAAGACGTGCTTGATCGGCTCGAGGAAGAGGAAATCGAGATTGAGTTGCTCAGTTTTGTTGATGAAGAGGCGAGACAGATTGCCCGGACGATTGAAACCGAACTCGAACAACTTCCCGGTCTTCAAGTGAACGTCGTCGAGTTACCGCTCGGAGACAAAGTTAGGAAAGAAGTCGCAGGCGACTATGCGCTGTCGCTTTCAGGATGGCAGCCAGATTATCCAACCTTCAGTGCTTATTTGACCCAATTCGAGACAAATAACTATTTGAACTCGAGCGGGTACACCGACGAAACGTTTGACCGGCTGATGAATGAAGCTCGGTCGACAGAAGCACTTGCAGACCGGAATGAGACGTATCGACAAGCGGAAAAACGATTGTTGGAAGAAGCTGTCGTTATCCCAATCTATCAAGCTGGAAGATCTTACGCCGTCGATTCCAGATATGCGGAAATCGGGTTTCCGGTCATCGGTCCTTCGTACGTCCTAAATTTTTCTAAAGTTTTTGAAAAATGAGCTAAAAGCCCGTCTCCCTAGGCGGGCTTTTAGCCTATAATAAAAATTTTTTAGAAAAATCAAAATAAACACTTTGCAAAATTATCAGAATATTGTATTATTGCATCAACGGGATTGTGGTAGCAAAATTTGTAAAGTGAAATATCAGAATTTTCTACCATCGTTCATTTCGTTAAACCGAAAAAAATCAGGGGGTCATCGCAATGAATAAGAAAAAAGGTTTTGCTTTAGCAACGTCGGTAACGCTTCTATCTAGCGCATTCCTAGCAGCTTGCTCGGGTGGGGAAGAAGAGACACCATCAAACGGAGAAGGTTCAGAAGGTTCAGCTGATGAAGCGCAAGTCCTCAACTTGCTCGATAGCTCGGACATCCCTTCACTTAACCCAACACTCGCGACTGACGCGGTATCGTTCAACGTGTTGAACAACGTTAACGAAGGTCTTTATCGTATGAACGACGAAGATAACCCGACACCAGGGATCGCGGAAGATCATGACGTCTCTGAAGACGGGAAAACGTACACGTTCAAAATCCGTGAAGGCGCAACTTGGTCTAACGGTGAGCCTGTAACAGCGAACGACTTCGAATACGCTTGGAAAGAAGTCCTTAACCCGGACAACGCTTCACAATATGCTTACGTCATGTCAATCATCGAAGGTGCTGAAGCCTACAACACTGGTGAAGGCGAGCGCGACGCTGTCGGCGTCAAAGCACTTGATGAGCAGACACTTGAAGTTAAATTGACTGCACCAGCAGACTACTTCCTCGGCCTCACAAGCTTCGGCGTATTCATGCCTAAACTTGAATCGTTCGACAAAGAGCAAGGCGAGAACTTCGGTACGTCTGCAGAGACAACGCTCTACAACGGACCGTTCAAACTCGAAAGCTGGGAGCGCGAGCAAGGCTGGAAAATGGTCAAAAACGACGACTACTGGGATGCTGAAGCCGTCAAACTTGACGAAATCAACGTCAAAGTCGTTAAAGAAGTTTCAACAGGCGTCAACTTGTACGAAAACGGCGACGTTGACCGCACTGGTTTGACTTCTGAACTCGTTGCGCAATATCAAGACAACGAAGACTTCTCTACTGTCGTCGAGCCAACACTCTTCTACCTCCAGTTCAATACTGCGGTTGAAGCACTCGACAACCAAAACATCCGTAACGCGATTGACGCGGCATACGATAAAGCAGCGATCTCTGAAACGCTCCTTGCGAACGGTTCAATCCCTGCCAACTACCTTGTACCAAAAGACTTCGTAACTGGACCAGACGGCGCGGACTTCCGTGAAGCGAACGGCGACATCGGCGGCTACGACGTGGACAAAGCGAAAGATCTATGGGAAAAAGGACTTGAAGAAATCGGTCAAGACTCTGTCGAAATCGAGCTCCTCAACTACGACTCAGAATCTGCGAAGCAAATCGGTGAGTTCATCAAAGGTGAACTTGAGAAGAACCTTCCAGGTATCACGCTTACAATCAAGCAACAACCGTTCAACAACAAACTTGACCTTGAGAACAAAGGTGAGTTCGAGTTGACATTCGCTGGATGGGGCCCTGACTACCAGGATCCAATGACATTCGTTGACCTCTTCGTCACTGACGGACCATACAACCGTGGTAAGTGGTCGAACGAAGAATTCGACAAACTCATCGAGTCTGCGAAATCAAGCACAGATGCTGAACAGCGTTGGGCTGACCTTCAAGCTGCAGAGAAAATCGTTCTTGAAGAGAACGCGATCTCGCCAGTTTACCAACGTGGATCGGCTCGCCTCACGAAGCCGTATGTTAAGGACATCGTTGAACACGCGTTCGGCGCTGACTACTCATACAAGTGGGCTTACATCGAAGGCAAAGAGCAATAAGAAACAACACGTATACAAAAAAGAGACGGGGACGCCTGTCTCTTTTTTTGTGTCATCAAATTAAGCTAACACACTACACAAAAAAGCCGCCCTTTGAACGCAAAGGGCGGTTTCATCTTATTTTTTCACTTTGGCACGTTTTCGGTTGAGGCCCATCGCTTTCTCGATTTTGGCGAGATTTTTATTGGCGACAGCTTCTGCTTTTTCACGACCTGCATCGAGGATGGCGTCGAGCTCAGGCGAATCGACGAGTTCATGATAGCGATTCTGGATTGGCTCGAGCAAAGCGACGACGGCTTCGGCGACATCTTGCTTGAACGTCCCATAGTTCGAATCTTTGTAACGCTCGACAAGTTCATCAATCGGCGTATCGGTCGAGAGCGAGTAAATCTCAAGTAAGTTCGAGATGCCCGGTTTGTTCTCCCGATCGAAGCTGATGATTCCGCTCGAGTCCGTGACCGCACTCTTGATTTTCTTGCGGATGATGTTCGGTTCATCGAGCATCGAGATGAAGCCTTTCGCGTTCGTGTCCGATTTCGACATCTTTTTGACAGGGTTCGTCAAACTCATGATGCGAGCGCCTTCTTTTTGAATGAGCGGCTCAGGAATCGTGAACGTCTCATAATATCGTTTGTTGAAGCGTTCAGCCAAGTCACGCGTCAATTCGACGTGTTGTTTTTGGTCATCTCCGACCGGGACGAGCTCTGTCCCGTACAAGAGGATATCGGCTGCCATGAGCGTCGGATAGACGAACAGTCCGGCGCCGATGTTTTCACTGTTTTGTGATTTGTCTTTATATTGCGTCATCCGGCCCAGTTCACCCATTCCCGCAATACATGTCAACATCCATCCGAGTTGGGCATGCGCCTTCACTTCAGATTGGACGAAAATCGTCGACTTTTCAGGGTCGAGACCGCAGGCGAGATAGAGTGCCGCAAGTTTGCGCGTATTGTCCATCAACTCGACCCGGTCGAGCTGGACCGTGATCGAATGGAGATCGACAACGCAGTAGAACGCTTCATGTTCTTCTTGGAGCTCGACGAATTGTTTCATCGCGCCTAAGTAGTTACCGAGCGTCACGACGCCGGTCGGTTTAATGCCAGAAAAGATTTTTGCCATGATTGCACCTCCAGAGAATATAAAAAACCGCGGTTCCCCGCCCGATAAATCGGGACGAATAACCGCGGTGCCACCCAAATTTGCATGAAGTTCATGCCACTTGATCGCGTTAACGGGCGTACCCGTCTCGCCGTACTACCGTTCAGGCGAGCCACTCCGAAGTCCATTCGCTCGACGCTTTCCATCTACTCGCAGCAACGTAGACTCTCTGGGGGAAAGGGGATTCGAGGTACTTGTCTTCTTCTCTGTGTTTCCTATTGTTCTAGCCATAGTGTAGCATATCGCCCATGAAATCGGAAGGTCAAACGAAGGTGATCACGTAGGAGAGAATGATGCTACCGACACCTACATATACCCAACGCCAAGCCGATTGTTTTTGAGATGCGCGTTCTTCTGGTGTCGCTTCTTCGTCTTCTTCGTAATCCGGGTCAATTTCTTTCAATTTGGCGCGTCGGTTCCGTTTAAACCCGTACATGATGCCGTCAAAAAGTCCAGACGCGCTCATTTGAGAGAACATACCGATCGCAAAGACGAGCATCCCAGCGACGAACAAACCGCCACTCAAATGAAACAATAACGTTTCATCTTTGTAATAAGATACGCTCGACCAGACCGTATAGGCAATTGTGACAATTCCCCAAACGATTAATATACTTCTAAAATTTTTCAATGTGACAAACTCCTTTCAGTGTGGATGGACTCCAGCGAGTCATCCGCCTTATGGCTCTATGATACCTGTTGATTAGTGAAGAAGGCGAGAAGTTCGTGTTGAAAATGACAGCGGTTTAAGAGGGAGTTGACAGTTTCATTAAAAATTTTTTACAATAGCCCTAACGTTCTTTCGTCGGATACAAAATGAAATATTCAGAAAATTAAAGAAAAAGTAAGATGTTATCGTCCGACGAAACGCCATGCTTCACGATTCAGAAAGGGGACATCGCAATGAAGAAAAAATCGATTTTGCTCATGATGACACTCATCTTGGCACTCGGTTCAGTGCTCGCCGCTTGCTCGACTGGCGGAGACTCTGACGGCGGTTCGTCTTCGAACGGAGAAAAAGTTCTCCGCTTGACGGACACGTCTGATATTACAACGGCTGACCCGGCGCTCGCGACGGACGCAGTCGCGTTCAACTTGATCGCCAACACGATGGAAGGACTTTACCGTCTAGATCAAGACGGGAATGCCGTTCCAGCCATCGCCGAAGGAGAACCAGAAGTGAACGAAGACGAAACGGTGTATACGTTCACACTTCGTGACGCGGAATGGTCAAACGGCGAACCTGTCACAGCGAACGACTTCGTCTACGCTTGGCAACGCGCCGTGGATCCTGAAACAGGTTCACAATACGCGTACATCATGAACACAGTTAAAAATGCTGAAGCGATCAACACAGGAGATCTTCCAAAAGAAGACCTTGGTGTGAAAGCAATCGATGAGAAGACGCTTGAAGTCACACTCGAACGTCCAGACCCATCATTCATCTCACTCACGTCGTTCGGTACGTTCACACCGATCAACGAAGCGTTCGCCACTGAAAAAGGTGCGGATTTCTCGACGACTCCAGAGAACCACATTTACAACGGTCCATTCACATGGTCGGAGTGGGATCGTGAGCAAGGGTACGTGTTGACGAAAAACGACGCGTATTGGGATGCTGAAAATGTATCACTTGAGAAAGTCGACGTTCGTGTCGTCAAAGACACGTCGACTGTCGTCAACTTGTATGAAGCAGGAGAAGTCGACTACGCTGGCCTCTCATCTGAACAAGTTGCTGCTTTCCAAGAGAACGATGACTATAACACAGGCCTTCGTTCAAGCGTCGGTTACTTCAAATTCAACCATGAAGATGAAGTCTTCGCTGACGTCAACGCTCGTAAAGCGATCGCTCGTGCAGTCGACCCAGCCGGGATTATCGACCAACTCTTGAACAACGGTTCAATCGCCACGACTTCATTTATCCCGAAAGACTTCATCAAGTATGAAGACGGCACGGATTACACAGAAGGCGTGACACACTTTGAGACGAACGCTGATGAAGCGGCATCACTTTGGGAAGAAGCGACTGGCGGCGAAGCTGCTACAATCGAACTTCTCTCATTCGACAGCGAAGTATCGAAACAAATCTCAGAGTATATGAAAGGCCAAATCGAATCGAACTTACCGAACGTGACTGTGAACATCTCACAACAACCGTTCAACAATAAGCTCGAACTCGAAGCGAACGGAGAGTACCAAATGTCATTCGCCCTTTGGGGACCTGACTATCAAGATCCGCTCACTAACCTTGGCATCTTCACGTCTGACAACGGTCAAAACGACATCAACTACAAGTCTGCTGCCTATGACAAGTTGATTGATGAGGCATCTGCTGAAACTGCAATCGATGCTCGTTATGACAAATTTAAAGAAGCTGAGACGCTCTTGATCGAACAAGATCAAGCCATCATGCCGATTTATCAAGCTGGTGTGGCTTACTTGCTCCGTCCAAACGTCGAAAACTTCAACCGTCAACTATTTGGTGCTGATTACCAGTATAAATACGTCGACATCAACTAAAAGAGAAGGGGGCATGCATCATGCATGTCCCCCCTTTTCTAAAAAAAAACCGGAAATGAGAGAAAATACTATTCAAATGTTTTGTTGGTAAAGTATAATGTAGTAACAGTGAAAATTCAGAATACTTTACAAACTAAGGATTCTTTAATTTTCATGTGCTGTGCTAAGAGCCTTGAGATGACGTTTGACCTATTCTTTCAGAAAATTCCTTTCATTTTGTGAATTCAAGAAAAGGGCAATATGTCATAATGACGCTGTTGGTGCAAGCATAGACACATTAGAAAAACAGGGGGTATTTATTTATGGGACGTTATATTCTGCAACGGCTGACTTACGGCCTCATCACGTTCTTCTTGATTGCGACGTTCACGTTTTTCCTGATGGACCTGCTTCCAGGTTCGCCTTACCAAAACCAGGAGAAATTGACGGAGACACAAATTCAGCTCTTGAACGATCGTTACGGACTCAATGATCCGCTTCCAGTTCGTTATGCGACGTACTTAGGGAACCTTGTGCAAGGTGACCTCGGCGTGTCATTCCGTACGGCCAACCGGCCAGTGACGGAGTTGATTATGGAACGAATTGGACCTTCGGCACAATTAGGTATTCAAGCATTAGTCCTTGGTACTTTTGTTGGGTTGTTGCTCGGAATCGTAGCAGCCATCCGTCATAACACGTACATCGACTATGGTTCAATGTTCATATCGGTTATCGGGATTTCTGTCCCATCATTCGTATTTGCCGCCCTCCTTCAGTACTATGTAGGGGTTAAGTTGCAAATCCTCCCTGTCGCGTTTTGGGATTCACCGGCGCATACGATTTTGCCGACCATCTCGCTCTCGCTCGGTGTCACGGCGGCGATTGCTCGTTTCGTTCGTACCGAGATGCTAGAAGTGACCGGACAAGATTATGTCACGCTCGCGAAGGCGAAAGGATTGACCGGGAATGCCATTGTTTGGAAACACATGGTGCGTAACGCGATGATTCCTGCGATCACGATTCTTGGACCGATGACGGCAGGCCTATTGACAGGGACGTTCGTTATCGAAAAAATCTTTGCGGTTCCTGGACTTGGTGAGTTGTTCGTCACGTCTATTACATTGAATGATTACTCGGTCATCATGGGCACAACGCTCTTCTTCTCGGCCTTGTTCATTATTATCATTCTACTTGTCGACTTGCTCTACGGAGTCGTTGACCCACGTATTCGTCTTGGGGGGGATAACTGATGATTGAAAATAAAAAGAATTTCGAGCAGTTCGACCAAGACATGTTCCAACGTGTCGAGATGAATGAACAGCTCGGTGAACGAATCGCCGGTAAAAGTCTGAACTTCTGGCAAGACGCGTGGATGCGCTTAAAGAAAAACAAAGCGGCGATTTTCTCGTTGTCGATCATTGTCATTCTCGTATTACTCGCATTGTTCGGTCCGATGCTCTCAGGCCGCGATGCTTACGAACAAAATATCTCTCAAGCAAAACTCCCGCCTAAAGTCACTGGACTCGAATGGGCAGGATTTGATGGCATGGCCAACCTTGGTGGCCGTGATATCGACTTCTATGAACAGAAGAATGTCGAAGAGAACTTCTGGTTCGGTACGGACTACCTTGGCCGTGACCTTTGGTCCCGTGTTTGGGAAGGGACGCGCATCTCACTCTTCATCGGTTTGATGGCCGCCATCATCGATACGGTCATCGGTGTCGCTTACGGTGGAATCTCGGCTTACTTCGGTGGACGCACAGATAACATCATGCAACGGATCGTTGAAATTTTGACAGGTGTTCCGAACTTGATTTTGATTATCTTGTTCATTCTGATCTTTGATCCAGGGGTATTCACCATCATCCTCGCGATGACGATTACCGGTTGGATCGGAATGAGTCGACTCGTCCGTGGTCAGATCTTAAAACTTAAGAACCAAGAGTTCGTGTTGGCCGCTCGTACACTCGGTGCGTCAAGCAACCGTTTGATTTTCAAACACTTGATTCCGAACACGCTCGGCGCCATCATTATCACGCTCATGTTCACGATTCCATCTGCCATCTTCTTCGAGGCGTTCCTCAGTTTCATCGGGATCGGGCTTCAACCGCCGCAAGCGTCACTCGGTACGTTGATCAACGACGGATACAAAGAGCTACGGACGTTCCCGTACTTGCTCGTCATCCCGTCAGTCATCATCGTCTTGCTCATGGTCAGCTTCAACTTGCTTGCCGATGGCTTGCGTGATGCGTTCGACCCGAAAATGCGTAAATAATTATAGAAACAGGGGGACTCGTGAATGGAAACGATTTTATCTGTCCGAGACTTAGCGGTCTCGTTCCATACGTATGCTGGAACGGTACAAGCCGTTCGCAACGTATCGTTTGATTTGAAAAAAGGCGAGACGCTCGCCATCGTTGGTGAATCGGGTTCTGGTAAATCCGTCACATCGAAAGCGATTATGCGTCTGATCCCAAACCCGCCAGGTGAAATTACGAACGGAGAGATCTTGTTCGAAGGTAAAGATTTGGCGAAGTTGTCGGAAAAAGAAATGTTGAAAATTCGTGGCCGTGATATCGCCATGATTTTCCAAGACCCAATGACATCACTCAACCCGACGATGACGATCTTTAAACAGATTGCTGAAGGATTGAAGCAGCACCAAGGTCTCACGGGTGAGGATGCGAAGAAGCGTACGCTCGAATTGCTCACACTCGTTGGGATCCCGAACCCAGAGGCACGTCTCAAGCAATATCCGCACCAACTTTCAGGTGGTATGCGTCAACGGATCGTTATCGCGATCGCACTCGCATGTAACCCGAAAGTGTTGATTGCCGATGAGCCGACGACGGCCCTCGATGTAACGATTCAAGCTCAAATTTTGGAGCTCTTGAAAGATATTCAACAAAAGACGGGCACAGCGATCATTTTCATTACGCACGACCTTGGTGTCGTGGCGAACATGGCAGACCGTGTTGCCGTCATGTACGCCGGAAAGATTGTTGAGAAAGGGACGGTCGATGAGATCTTCTACGAGCCACGTCACCCATACGCATGGGGCTTGCTCGGATCGATGCCACGTCCGACCGACGACCCGAATGAGGCGCTTCCGGCGATCCCGGGAACACCGCCAAACTTGCTCAACCCGCCTAAAGGCGATGCTTTCGCACCACGTAATCCGTATGCGATGAAAATCGACTTTGAAAAAGAACCACCGATGTTCCAAATTAGTGACACGCACTATGCGGCGAGCTGGTTACTGCACCCACAAGCACCGCAAGTGACGCCGCCACGAGCCATCCGTGACCTTGCTCTCAAGTACCGTCCGGACAGCGCGTTCGCGAAATCGATTTTGAAAGGTGGTGCTGAATAATGGAACGCGAGAAATTACTCGAAGTAAAAGACCTGAAGCAGCACTTTAAAATTGGCCGAGGTCGCGTCGTCAAAGCGGTCGACGGTATCTCGTTCGATATTTATAAAGGCGAAGTACTCGGTCTCGTTGGCGAATCAGGTTGTGGGAAATCGACGACAGGTCGTACCATCATCGGACTGTATGACGCGACCGATGGAGACGTCATCTTCAAAGGCGAGAACGTCCACGGGAAAAAGAATAAAGCTGAAAAGCTGAAGTTCAACCGGGCTATGCAAATGATTTTCCAAGATCCATACGCATCGCTCAACCCACGGATGACAGTCGCTGATATCATTGCTGAAGGTATTGATATCCACGGCCTCGCTAAGACGAAAGAAGACCGGATGAATCGTGTCTATGACCTCCTTGAAACAGTTGGTCTTACGAAAGAGCACGCGAGCCGTTACCCACACGAATTCTCGGGTGGACAGCGTCAGCGGATCGGGATTGCCCGCGCTCTCGCAGTCGAACCAGACTTCATCATCGCCGATGAGCCAATCTCGGCTCTCGACGTATCGATTCAAGCCCAGGTCGTCAACTTGATGAAAGAATTGCAACGCGACCGTGACTTGACGTACTTGTTCATCGCTCACGATTTGTCGATGGTCAAGTATATCTCAGACCGGATCGGTGTTATGTATCAAGGTCACCTCGTCGAACTCGCTCCTGCAGCGCGTTTGTATGAGAACCCAATCCACGCTTACACGAAGTCGCTTCTCTCGGCGATCCCGCTTCCGGATCCAGAGCATGAGCGCACACGTAAGCGGATCGTATATGAGTCAAAATCACTCGGTGCCGTCGGACGTTCGGATGAAGATTCAAGCATCCCGCCGCTCCGCGAAGTCGAGCCAGGTCATTACGTCTCGTTGACAGACGAAGAGTACGAAGCGTATAAAGCGCAACTCGTATAACCAGAAAGTCCCGAATCCAAAAGGATTCGGGACTTTTTTGAAGGCAAATAAAAACACCGTCAATCAGACGGTGTCAGGCGTTGGAGATGCGTGGCAAGTTCGAGAGCCGTTCGACGACCGCGTCAATCAAACGGACACGGGCCAAGGCGTCTTCGATGTCCATCGTCTCGTAGTGGTGGAGACCGCCTGGTTGTTCGACGTACGTATCGGCATCATGGACGAGTTGTTGGAGCGGTGTCCGTTGAATTCGGCTAGGCGGTAAATAAGAATCGGTATGAAGTAAAATCATGACCGAGACCTCTTTTGCACGTGCCGGATCTTCTCCGAGTCGAATCAATAGTTTATGAGCGCGTTCGGCTCCTTTAATGGCGTGGATATCGTTTTGGCGATACAAGTCGTAGTTCCATTTTCCTTCGGTATACCATTCGTAATGACCGATGTCATGGAGTAGGGCGGCTTTCGTTGCTAAATCCGTATCGAGTCCTCGTCGCGTCGCCAATTCGAGAGCGCGTTCACACACATCGACGGCGTGTTTTAGACCGGAACGGGTCAAGTATTTCTGGGTGACCGGGTGTTGCATAATCGTCTCTAACGTAATTCTCATATTCGCTCTCCTCCTTGGTGATTTCAAAGGTTATTTCTATTAACTATACGGGAATTGAATAAGAAAAGCAAATTTGGAACATGTGAAATGATGAAAAACAGTAAGATTGTTCAACCATTTTCATAAGAATGTGCTATAATTTAATTGTAGATTAGTGCAAGTTCAAGATTTTCAGATTCAGTAACGGTCGGTCGAGTCCTTATGACGTTGGGGGTGAGAGACCATGAAAGAGCGTGACAAAGTATTGCAAAAGAAAAAGAAACTTCTAAAGGAAGTCCTGAAGAAGAAATTGAAAGACTTACAAGTGAAGCCTGGCAAAGAGACGGTGTCCCAACCGGTTTCTCGGATGCCGGCGTCCTAAAACGGTCGATCAAGGGTCGCATTCTCCTGAATGCGTCCTCTTTTCTTACTTGAATGAGAAAAGTTATCATTGAAGTTTCAATAATTAAGAATTATTATAATTAAGTGAACGATTTTTTGGGTATACAAATAGAGTCACTTGAAAAAGATGAACGAACACTTGATCAGGGAGGAACGAAAATGGTCACACTGTACACGTCTCCGAGCTGCACATCGTGCCGAAAAGCACGCGCATGGCTCGAGGAGCATGATATCCCATTCACGGAACGGAACATATTTTCAGAACCACTCTCACTCAATGAGATCAAACAAATCTTGCGTATGACAGAAGATGGGACGGATGAAATCATCTCGACTCGATCTAAAGTTTTCTCGAAAATCGACGTATCGGTCGATGCGCTTTCACTCCAACAACTATACGATTTGATTCAAGAATATCCTGGACTGCTCCGCCGTCCGATTTTGATTGATGATAAACGTCTTCAAGTCGGGTACAACGAAGATGAGATTCGTCGATTCTTGCCGCGCAAGGTCCGGACGTTCCAACTTCAAGAAGCGCAACGACTCGTCAACGAGTGAGGAAGCATACTGTCTAAGCAGTGTGCTTTTTATTATTCCGTTTTTCCGATAAAATAATAGTATCAACCCCATCATCAATAGATTGACACGTTAAAAAAAGGGTACTATGATAACAAGACAATTTCCCCTCTCCTCCTTAATTGTTGAAGTAGGAGTGAGGTGAGAAGGGAGTGGACAATCGTGAAAATTGAGCGCATCAACGACAACACCGTCAAATTTTTCATTACGTATGTCGATATCGAGAAACGCGGTTTCGCTCGTGATGAAATCTGGTATAACCGAGAACGTGGTGAGCAGCTGTTCTGGCAGATGATGGACGAAGCGCACGAACGAGAAGATATCTCGTTTGATGGTCCACTATGGATACAAGTACAAGCGTTTGAAAAAGGACTTGAAGTGACCGTGACAATCGCGAAGAATGTGATTGACTCTGAAGACGACTCTGAGCTCGGTTCACTACTGCGCTCGGCAATCGATGAGGCACGCGATCAGCAATCGGTACTTGATCAATTGAGTGAACTTGATGAAATCGAAGCCGAACCGGAGGCGTGGGCTCCGCTCGCTATGGAGACGGATGACTTTGAGGCGATCATCTCGCTTAGTAAACGCGCAGGCGAGGCGTTGAATAACGTCAACCTCAAGTTATTCCATTACGAAAATCGGTATTACTTGTGGATTGACTTCCCA
Organism: Exiguobacterium sp. SL-9; assembly: GCF_004336985.1. Lineage (GTDB taxonomy): Bacteria > Bacillota > Bacilli > Exiguobacteriales > Exiguobacteriaceae > Exiguobacterium. The sequence continues at coordinate 547,812 of NZ_SJUO01000001.1, read as the reverse complement.
GACGAGATGGAACCGGAAGAAGAAGAGAACGTATTGAGTCTCTTGGCCGAGTATTTGACGTTCAGCACGCAGACGTTAGCGATGCTTGAAGAATACGGTAAACTCATTCTCGACGGGGATGTCTTCTCGAAAGTCCGTCACTATTTCTAAAACCCCAATCGCCTGTTCATATGGACAGGCGATTTTTTTACCAACTTATACATACGAAGAGGTGTCTTGATGCTCAAGCGTTTACAACTGATGTTAGCCGATAGTGCCTGGTTCGTCCCATTCTTGTACGGGGTGGGAGGAATCGCGTTGACGTTCCTTACCCAATATTTTGGAAGTTTTTTTCGAGAACTGTTACCGGAAATCATTTATTTAGACAAGGATTCAGCGGCTTCCGTTCTATCATCGTCATTCACTAGCCTCATGACGATGATGACGTTCAGCTTTTCGACGATTCTCGTCGTCTTGACAACGTATTCGTCGCAATTCTCGCCCCGGACAATCAATAACTTTTTGACAAACTCGGCGTCGAAGCATACGCTCGGCTTGTTCATTATGACGACCGTATACGGCATTACGAACTTATTCCTCATCCGGACGTCGGAAGAGGATGCCGTGCTCGCGTCAGGCATCAGCGTCCTGCTCGTGGTCAGCTCGATTTGGGCGTTCGTTAAATTCATTCAAACAATCAGCGTCTCGATTCAAGCTGAACGCCTGTTATCATCGTTGCATCGTGAGGCATTATCTGTCATCGAAAACCAAAGACGTGCGATCGAAGAGGAAGATATGTACATCGTCCCGAAACGTGCGATTCACATGTTCGAGGGTCAGGCGGTCTACGCTTCTCGGACGGGCTATGTCCAACTGTTCTCCAGCGAGAAGCAGGAAAACCACGACATCGACTTCGAATCGGTCGTCGCCGTTGGGGACTTCGTGGCGAAAGGAGATATTCTCGGCTATTGGCTCGCGGAAGAAGCACCTGATCTCGACGTTTTTCAAATCGGCGAAGTCCGCTCCTCGATTCAAGACCCGGCGTTCGTCATCGAAAAGTTGAGTGAGATTGCATTGAAAGGCGTTTCACCAGGTATCAATGATCCGAATACGGCGATTCACGCGATCCACTACATCGGGGATATTTTACGTGAACTGAGCCGATTGCCTGCAGGTGACTTTTTATTCTCAAATGACAAGAGTAACTGGCATGCGAAACGTAAAACGATGGAAGCGACGCTATTTGAGGCGTTTGCCCCGGTCAAGACGTACGCGAGCCATGATATCTTTGTGATGGCTTCCGTCTTCGAGGCGATTCGGATTGCCCGACTCCAAGCACATCCGTCGCTCGATGAGACGTTCGAAGACTTCATCGATTACTTTGAGGAGGCACTCGACCTAGATGAGTTTCATCCAAGAGAGAAAGCGTTCTTGACGAATCAAATGACACAAGCACGGAAAATACAAGATTGACGAAAAAGGAAGGGGCCCGAGAGGACCCCTTCCTTTTTTACGTCATGAGAGGGTGTAACCCCCATCGACGGTGATGGCTTGGCCATTGATGTAGCTTGACGCCTCGCTCAATAAAAACGTCACGACCGGCGCCACTTCATCCGGTTTGGCGGCATGTCCCCGGAAATGATGCGCCATCGCCTCTTGAAACTTGGCCTCACCACTGTACAACTTGTGACTGAGTGGGGTGTCGACCGGCCCAAAGCAGACCGCATTGAAGCGGACTTTCCCTTTCATTCGATGGGCGAACGTCTTCGTCAAGGCGATGACGGCCGCTTTGGATGCAGCATACGGCCCGAGCATCGGCGGGAATTTAACGTGACCGACGATTGCGGCGTTATTGACGACGCTCGCTCCATTGGCAAGGAGCGGGATGGCGCGTTGGATGAGTCGGTTCGTCGCGAGCACGTTCAGTTCGAATACGTCATCGAACGCGGACGTCGGCAAGCGTTCCGGTGTCCCAGGGCGTCCAAATGTCGCTGCGTTATTGAATAGTCCATCTAACGTGATGCCCTGGTTCTTGAGTTCGTCCATCATCGCCTCGATCCCGTCAGGTTGAGACAAATCGCATGCCACGAACGTGATGCGAGCTGATGCCGCCTCGATTTCTTCGCCTCGTGCCTCATCCCGACCGACGCCGATGACGTCATGTCCTGCTTCTGCTAACCGTAAGGCGACGGCCCGTCCAATCCCGCTCGTCGCTCCTGTAATCAAAAATGTGCCCATATTTCGTTCGCTCCCCTCAAAAGATAGTGTTAAGTTGTATAATTATGATAATACAAGATAGAAACGGGGTCAGTTTATAATATGTTGCGACGCATACAAGTCCTTTTATCCCTGATTTTGCTCGCAGGTCTCATTGCCGTATTATCATATTACTGGAGCTCTCAAGTGATCGGCTTGTTTTCAGTGCTCGTATTTTTGACGACGTTCAGCATTTTGCTCGTCATCTTGCTCGAGAACCGCAATCCGCAACGGACGCTCATTTGGGCGATCGTCATGCTCGGATTCCCGGTCGTCGGTCTGTTCGCTTATTTCGTGTTCGGACAGAACTACCGTCGAAAGCGGATGTTCAAAGAAAAAGCGATGCTCGATGAAGAGACGTACCTCGCGTATCGTCAGAAGGCGATGACGCTGTCACCGTCACTCATGTTCTCCCACGACGATTATGAGAAACTGCTTCATTTGACGTCGTCACTTAATCAATTACCCGTCTCGTCGAATACGTATACGCAAGTGCTGACGAACGGACAAGAAAAGTTTTCGAAACTGTTGCCAGCCTTGAAAGGAGCGACTCGTCACATCCATCTCGAATATTATATTTTCCGGGAAGATCGTATTTCTCGGGAAATTCAACGTATTTTGATCGATAAGGCGAGAGCGGGAGTCGAGGTCCGCTTTTTGTACGACGCCGTTGGATCGATTCATACGAGCGGGACATTTTTCGACGAGATGCGTCAAGCGGGCGTCCACGTGAAAGCTTTCTTTCCTGTCGTTTTACCGCTCGTCTCAAGTAAGACGAACTACCGGAACCATCGGAAAATCGTCGTCATCGATGGGACAGAGGCGTTCACCGGCGGCTTAAATGTCGGCGACGAGTATTTAGGCGAACACTCGAAGTTCGGCTTTTGGCGCGACACGCATTTGTACGTCAGAGGGGAAGGGGTGTCAGAGCTACAACTGATTTTCCTACAGGACTGGTACTACATGACGGGTGAGCGCCTGTTCACCCCGTTCTATCTCGAACCGCTCGAGACGGTACGAAGTGCGAGTGGGGGCGTTCAAATCGTGGCGAGTGGGCCGGATGAACCGTATGAGACGATGAAGTCGATTTATTTCGCGCTCATCAACGCTGCGAAAAAGTCGGTCTACATCTCGTCCCCGTACTTGATTCCTGATGAAGACATCATGAGTGCGCTCAAGACCGCCTCCCTCTCCGGAATCGATGTCAGGATTGTGCTTCCGAGCTATCCGGACCATAAGATTGTGTTTTATGCGAGCCGGTCGTATTTTGAAGAGCTGCTGAGCGCCGGAGTGAAAATCTATTTGTACGAGAAGGGGTTCATGCACTCGAAAGTCATCGTCGTCGACGACGGGTTGGCCACGATTGGGACGGCAAACATGGACTTCAGAAGCTTCCACCTCAATTTTGAGGTGAACGCCCTCTTGTATAACACGAACTCCGTCCATCAGCTCAAGCAAGATCTCTATAACGACTTTGAAGGATCACACGAGTTGGAGATTCGGGCGTTTTCGGAACGATCGTACTTCATCAAACTCGTCGAATCATTGGCTCGAATGTTTTCACCACTACTATGAGGGGGGAGCGGAATGCGATTTGCTATCGATCGGACAGGAGGGTATGTGGATGCCCTTACGTTGAGTCGGGAGCGAATCGAACCGTTTGCCCCTTTCGTGTGTCCTGAATGTAGGGAGCGGGTCATCGTCAAGCAAGGCGCGAAACGGCGTCTCCATTTCGCCCATGTTCATCCGTGCGGTCGTGGCGAATCGACAGGACACCACGAAGACAAATGGGGCGTCCGGCAATGGCTTCAAACGCAAGGCTATGCTGTCGAGCAAGAAGTCATCCTCGGTTCACGCCGTGCCGACTTGATTGCGACACGGGACAAGGAACGAATCGTCGTTGAGATTCAGGCGTCCTCACTCCCGGTCGAGTCGTATGGCGAGCGGACACGGTATTATACGGAACGTGGACTAGACGTCGTCTGGTTGGCGAGTGGATTAGAACCTAGCGCTTGGCCTTCATTGCAGCCGTGGATGCGTCACGAACTGTTTAGACGGCATGGCCTCCTTGTTCCTTGCAAGCAAGCACTTTATCGTTTCACCGGGTTCCCGATATCGGTTCGACGCGGCGTTGGTCATTGGCAGAGCATATCGTCATTCACTAGTTCGCCGTTCGAATGCTATTATCGTTTCGACGCCCAGCAATGGGCTCAACTCGTCCGGCGCCGCCGGATGACCCCGCCTTACCCGACGCAACAGTACCGCCGACTCGTCTTGAACCGACTGTATCCGATTGGGATGTTACCGTCCCTCCTGCCGAGTTACTGTTATTTGCCGTTGCCCTCGCTTTGGGGCGTTCATGTCCATCCGTTCACGTTTCAGACGGTGCTTTATTTAAATCGGCGTGAGCGTCCTACCGACTCCGTTGCGTGGAGCATCGAGAAGACGTGCCGCCAGTTTGGTGTGACCCCGACAAGCGACTTTCTCCAAGCGTTTGAAGTACAATGGAGACAACTCTTGAACGTGTTTGATGTGACGGAGTCGGTGCGGGATTGGCACGTCCCAAAGACGCTAGAGACGGCCCTTCTCCACGATCTTCGATTATTTCAAGGGTTTCAGCGATTCATGGCGAAATCGTATACAAACTAGGAAAAGGAAGTGGACATATGTCAGAAGTACTTACACGAAAACAAGTACCCGTCGAGGAGACGTGGAACTTGGAGACGATTTATGCGGACGATCAGGCGTGGGAACACGATTTTGAGGCATTGAAAGCAAACGTGCCGGCCTTGGTCGCGTTTAAAGGTAAACTCGGGGAATCAGCCTCTACTTTGTTTGAAGGCCTGCAACTTCGCGACGACATCTCGCGTCAATTGCATAAACTGTATACATACGCCCATATGCGTTATGACGAAGATACGTCGAACAGTCATTACCAAGCGTTGAACGACCGGGCGGGCTCGCTCGCGGCCCAAATTTCGGCTCAGCTCGCATTCATGACGCCGGAATTGCTCGCCATCGATGAGAGTCAAATCGAGGCGTTCATGGCGGAACACGAATCGCTCAACGTCTATCGCCATGCGTTCGACGAGTTGGCGCAAGAGCGTCCGCACGTGTTGACGGAGGCCGAAGAGGCGATTCTCGCTCAAGCTGGTGACGTGCTCGGCCAGTCGAGTTCGACGTTCGGCATGCTCAACAACGCCGATTTGAAATTCCCGAAAGTGAAGAACGAGAAAGGTGAAGATGTCGAATTGACGCACGGCCGTTACATCACATTCCTCGAGTCGAGCGACCGTAGCGTCCGCGAAGGGGCGTTCAAGGCGATGTACGGCACGTACGAGCAATATTTGAACACGTTCGCCTCGACATTGTCAGGCAGCGTGAAGAAGGATAACTTCTATGCGACGGTCCGTAAGTTCGAGAGTGCCCGTCAAGCGGCGCTCCATCATAACGCCATCCCGGAAGCGGTATACGACGGTCTCGTCGAAGCGGTGAACGAGCGCCTCGACTTGTTGCATCGTTACGTCGCGCTTCGGAAACGGGCACTCGGTGTGGACGAGCTCCATATGTATGACTTGTATACGCCGCTCGTAAAAGACGTGGACATGAAAATCCCATATGACGAAGCGAAAGACTTGATGGTCGAGGGGCTCGCACCACTCGGGGACGAGTACGTCCAAATCGTCAAGGACGGTCTTGATTCACGTTGGGTCGACGTCCGTGAGACGCGTGGCAAACGGAGCGGGGCCTATTCTTCAGGTGCGTATGACACGCAACCGTTCATCTTGATGAACTGGCAAGACAACGTCAACAACTTGTTCACACTCGCCCATGAGTTCGGCCATTCGGTCCATAGCCATTATACACGGGCGTCGCAACCGTATCCGTACGGAGACTATTCGATCTTCGTGGCGGAAGTGGCATCGACGACGAACGAGGCGCTCTTGAACGATTATTTATTGAAGACGCGCACCGACCGTCAAGAGCGGCTCTATCTCTTGAACAACCAACTTGAGACGTTCCGTGGCACGTTGTTCCGTCAGACGATGTTCGCCGAGTTCGAGCATATGATTCATAAAGCGGCACAAGACGGTGTCTCGCTTACGCCTGAGTATTTGAACGAGACGTACCTCGAACTGAACAAACGCTACTTCGGGGACGAGCTCGTCATCGATGGCGAGATTGCCTTCGAATGGGCACGAATCCCGCACTTCTATTACAACTACTACGTCTATCAGTATGCGACAGGCATCTCGGCGTCAGCCGCGTTGTCGCAACAGATCATGGACGAAGGGGAGCCGGCCGTCCGTCGATACATCGACAAATTCTTGAAAGCCGGGTCGAGCGATTACCCGATTGAAGTGTTAAAAGCGGCTGGCGTCGATATGACGACGAAAGCACCAGTACTCGCGGCACTCGATCAGTTCGAGTCTGTGCTCGACGAGATGGAAGCGTTACTCTTCCAATAAGAGAAGCGGGGCGTGAACATTATGTGACAATATGAACAAAGTGCTTGTCAGGTCGCGCTCGTCTCGGTATATTATAAGTGTGAAATCAATCACAAACCCCTTTATTGACCGTAAACTTTCTCCCAACCTGTGATCTGTATAGATACTCGGGTAACAGTGTTCTCCGTCCCCGCGGGGAACATTGAAAAACCCACGGCTCCCCGGCCGTGGGTTTTTTGTCATTTATTCGTCGCCCAAGCTTGGCCGCTACAGCCCGGTACAGGCCGGCAACGTTGTTGGAGTGACAATTTTTTTAATTCTCTTTCGATGACAGGCTTGTCGAGCTCTAAAATGAAAGCGAGCTCGGTGATTGTCGAGGCATCATAACGTCTTAACACTTTCTCGACGTCCCAACCAGTCTCGCGTGTTGGCACATAGCCGAGCAGTTCGGCCATGACGGCCTGATAGACGTCATACGGGTAGAGTCCTTCAATCTTGAGCGCCTCGTCACGGGTGACGAACGTCAAGGCGGGAAGCGATTCAATCTCCCAGTCTTTCAAAATCTCGTGATCGACCGCGAGTGCGCTCAGCAGTTGATTGGATTGGATATCAGCGGCCAACTCATCGATGTCGAGTCCATAGCCGACGAACGAGCGGGCAATCTCCCATAAGTCGTTGTCGTTAGAGCTATCCTTCAAAAAGATATCGTTAATATGCAAGTGGCGCATGAAGCGCATCGCATGACGTTTCCCTTGTAACTCCATAGCCTTGATCATCGTGAGAAGGCGAACCTCTTCTTGACATCCGCCAACACAACTAGGAACCGTCGAAACCATACGGAAACGAATCAAGTGCCCGTATTCAAGTTCGAGTTTTTTAATGAGTGTCATCACGTGAAGCCCGTCAGGATCTGAGATGTCCATGAAATAGAATAACTCTAATGGCTTATATGTTACTTGGATAGAAGATTCTTCCAATGAACAGGATGACTCATTACATTGTTCAAGTTCCATTGTGTCGCCTCCTCTCGTAAACAAAATCAAATAGATTGTATGCTCATTGTAGCAACGAAAAAAAAAGGTTGGCAACGTATCTGCTCAACCTTGGTTTCGACGCATCTTTTCTTCCATGAATCGAACGATTTTATTTTTGGCGGGCCGGAGGGGGATGTCATGGCGATGGAGAAGCTGTTCAAACGCAATTTTGCCTTTCGCTTCATCGGTCACTTCAAATTCTATTTCATAGTCGTGAATCTCCAAATAATGACTTTCGTCGAGGACGAGCAGACCGTCTGGCGTCTCGATTTCCGCGCGTTTCGTCTCAAGGCGACCGAGGTGGTCGAGCGGTCCGGTCAAATCAAACGAAGCAAGCGCCTCTTTCATTTGATCGTCATGGATGATGCCGTATTTGAACAAGTTCTCGGCTTCTGTTTCATTGATTGGGGCGTGCGTCTCGAGCAGTCCGACGTCATGCGGTTGTTTGAGTGTCAACACTTGGCCGTGTTTTTTCTCCCGAATCCGGAGGGCAGCCCCATGGCTCTTCAATTCGAACGTCGGCGTGTCGAAGTAATCGTTCGCTTGCCATTTCACTTTGTCCGTTAAATCGTAGGCGGCGAGCAACGTCTCATATTCGTCTTTCGTCAACATCGATTTAAATTCAATTTCCACTTCTTGGGTCATAAATCATCGCTCCATTCTATGAACAATTGTTCGTTTATGATACCATACTATCGGATACATACGGAAAAAGCAGGGTTTTTCCGAAATGAACGAAAGTGGTGACAGCATATGCAATCAATGGATTGGGATCAATTTTTAGTGCCGTATCAAATCGCGGTCGATGAACTGAAAGTTAAATTCAAGGCGATTCGGAAACAATTTAAATCTCAAAACGACCACTCCCCGATCGAGTTTGTGACAGGCCGGGTTAAACCGGTCGGTAGCATTCTCGAGAAGGCGAAGCGAAAGCAAATTCCTAACGACAAGTTGTCGACAGAGATGCAAGATATCGCTGGACTTCGCATCATGTGCCAATTCGTGGACGATATCGTCCACGTCCTCGAACTGCTCCATCACCGGACCGACTTCAAGATTGTCGAGGAACGCAACTACATCACGAACCAAAAGGAATCGGGCTATCGCTCTTACCATTTGATTCTTGAATACCCGGCCCAGACAATCCACGGCGAATTCCCGACACTCGTCGAAGTTCAAGTGAGGACGCTTGCGATGAACTTTTGGGCGACGATTGAGCACTCGCTCAACTATAAATACGATGGAGATATGCCGATCGAGGTGCAAGAGCGCTTACGTAGGGCGGCTGAGGCGGCATTTTTGCTCGATGCCGAGATGAGCCAGCTCCGCGTCGAAATTCAAGATGCACAGCAAGTGTTCCGGGATAAAGAAATGAACGTCCAAACGGACCAAGACTAGGGGGCCAAGGCATGCAGTTTGCGATTGTAGCACGGGGAGACGCGCGTTCGGCCGACATTGCGCGCGAATTGACGAATAAATTGACCGAGGCGGGTCACTCGGTTTCGAAAGAGCCGCGAATCGTCGTCTCGGTCGGTGGGGATGGGACGATGCTCCAAGCGTTTCATGAATATATCGACCGGCTTGATGACACGTTGCTCGTTGGGATTCATACGGGCCATCTCGGGTTTTACGCCGACTGGCAACCAGACGAGCTCGACGAGTTGACGGAGATGATCACGAGCGAGTCGTTCGAACCGGTATCTTATCCGCTCGTCGAGGTGCTCATCGATTACGAGGACGGGACGACCGAACGACAACTCGCCATGAACGAGTGTACGATTAAAAACTATAAACGCACGCTCGTCTGTGACTTGTCGATTCGTGATGATTACTTCGAGACGTTTCGAGGTGACGGGTTGTGCATCTCGACACCGTCCGGCTCGACGGCCTATAACAAAGCACTCGGTGGGGCCATCGTCCATCCGTCGATTGAAGCGATACAAGTGACAGAAATGGCATCGATCAATAACTTGGTGTACCGGACGATCGGTTCACCGCTCTTGTTACCGAAACATCATCAAGTGAAGATCGAGCCGCACACGAAAACCGAATTCGAACTTGCGTTCGACCACCAAGAAGCGTTATCTTGGTCGAACGTGCGCTCGATTCGCTGTGCAGTCGCGAAAGAAAAAGTGACGTTTGCCCGGTTTCGCCCGTTCCCATTTTGGCGACGAGTCCGGGAATCGTTCATCGAGGAAGGGAAGTAACCGATGTACGGATTCACATTGCATCGCGTCGCGGAGACAACCGTCCCGCTGCGCGATTTTTTAATGACAGACTGCGGCATCTCGCGCAAAATGTTGACTCAAATCAAACAAGGCGGTCTCATCCTCGTCAACGGTGAGCCACGTACCGTTCGCTATGATATTCAAGAAGGTGAAGAAGTGACTGTCCATTTCCCGGTCGAACAGCCGGCGGCGGCGATGGTCCGCTCGTCACGCCCGCTTACGATCCTGTTTGAGGACGACTATTTGCTCGCCGTCGACAAACCGGCTGGAATCGCGACGATCCCGTCCCGGCTCCATCCGGACGACACGCTCGCCAATGCGGTGCTCGGATATTACGAACGAATCGGGTTGCAGTCGGCGATTCACGTCATCAACCGGCTCGACCGTGACACGAGCGGTGTCGTCTTGTTCGCTAAATATGCTTACGTGCACCATCGGTTCAGTGAACTGCAACAGACCGGTGGCTTGTCACGGACGTATCTTGCTCTTGTCGAAGGATCAGTTTTCCCGCAGACAATCGACGCTCCGATCGGCCGTGCCCCAGACTCGATTATGGAGCGGGTCGTGACAGCGGACGGACAGCGAGCCGTGACCCACGTTCTTGAGGCGGAGGCGCACGGTGCATATACGGCATTGACGATTGTCCTCGAGACCGGGCGGACACATCAAATTCGCGTCCACCTGCGCCATATTGGACATCCACTCCTTGGGGATACGATGTATGGCGGCAAGCCTGTGATCGACCGTCACGCGCTCCATAGCGCCTCGGCGACGTTTTGCCACCCGATGACAGGGGAGAGACTCGTGATTGAGGCGGCATACCCGCATGACTTTCGACTAGAAGCGTAATACAAATAGTCCCGCACTCAGCTGAGTGCGGGACTATTGTTTAATCGTCATCAAACATATACGATTTTGATTTCGAAGCGACGTTCATGACGAGGCCGATGGCAATCATGTTCATGATAATCCCGGTCCCCCCGTAACTGATGAACGGTAAAGTCAGACCGGTGATTGGAAGGACACCGATCGTCATCCCGATGTTTTGGAAAATCTGGAACGTGAACATGGCGATGACGGCGGTCACGATGTAACTACCGAACGGACTGCTCGCTTCAAGCGCGATATGAATCATCCGGTATAAGAACAGGAAGAAGACGATAATCACGATGGCGGCCCCGATAAACCCATAATGTTCAGCGATGACGGCGAAAATGAAGTCGGTCTGTGATTCTGGCAGATAGACCAAACCTTGGCCGTAGCCGGCCCCGAACATTTGACCAGACCCGATCGCCTGAAGCGATTTGATCAACTGAAACGCCAAGTCGTCGGAATACTCATACGGGTAAATCCACGCTTGGAATCGGTTCAAGGCGTGGCCTGGCACAAAGCTTTGCAACACCTCAAAGTGGGAGAAGAACAAGTACATGAAACCGCCAATCGTCACGGCAGCAGCGCTGAACAGACCGAGCAGCCACTTCCAGCCGATCCCGGAGACGATGATGATGGCGCCGAGCATCGTGATGAGAACAAGCCCGGTCCCTAAGTCTGGCTGGGTGACAATCAGTCCGAGCGGCGGAATGGCGAGTAATACAAGTTTCATTAACAGCCACGTATCCTGTTGGGACGAGCCGTAACGTTTATTATGGTCGTAGACGATCGTGGCCATGGAGATGAGTAAAAACAACTTCATGAATTCGGCCGGTTGGAAACTGAAACCAGGCACGTTATACCAGCCGTACGCCCCGTTAATGTTTGGAACGAGCGTCGTATCCCGGAGCGGAATCAACCCAACTAGTAGCAAGAGCCCGAAGGAATAGAGGTACCAGTGAATTTTTCGCAACTGTTCGTATTCGATCGTCATGATGGCGAACATGGCCACGAACCCGAGAATGTAACGGATTCCTTGATCGAATGCGAAGTTGATATGTTGTAATCGTGTCGGCAACATCGGTTGTGCCGTGTAAATGGCACCTAGACTGATGATCATCAAGAAAAAGACGATGGTCAAAAGTGTTGTGTCTAAACTTCTTAAATAAGATTGAATGCGGTTCATGATGAAATCGTCTCACCCTTTCTATACGTATTTTATCTTACCGTAAGTTAAAAAAATCGCAATACGTTACGCGCTAGTTGACAAAACAGACACCATTCTGTAATCTGATAACAGATGTTATAACCAGGTACTAAAAAGGGGAGTTTACGATGTCAATCTATCCAACGTTAACGAATAAGACGTATGTCGTCATGGGAATTGCCAATAAACGCTCGATCGCATGGGCGATCGCGAAGACGCTTGACGCGGCAGGTGCGAAGCTCGTCCTCACGTATGCAGCCGAACGCTTCAAGTCAGGTCTTGAATCGCTTGCGGCCGATTTGAATGGCGAAGCGCTACTTTTAGAATGTGACGTCACGAACGACGAAGCAATCGATACGACGTTCCGCACGATTCACGAACAAGCGGGCCCGATTCAAGGGATTGCTCATTCAATCGCCTTTGCGGACAAAGAAGCGCTTCGCGGCGAATTCTCAGAGATGACGCGCGGTCAGTTCGCACAAGCGCTCGACATTTCGGCGTACAGTTTGACAGCAGTCGTCAAAGCGGCCAAACCGTATTTCGCAGAAGACGCATCGGTCATCACACTCACGTACCTTGGCGGTGAGCGCGTCGTCCCGAACTATAACTTGATGGGTGTCGCAAAAGCAGCTCTCGACTCGAGCGTCAAATACTTGGCGAACGAGTACGGACCGCACGGCGTCCGCGTCAACGCGATCTCGGCAGGACCGATTCGTACGTTGTCGGCCAAAGGTGTCGGCGACTTTAACAGCATCTTGTCTGAACTCGAGCAGAAGGCGCCGCTACGACGCAACGTCTCGGCAGAAGAAGTGGCCTCGACGGGCTTGTTCTTGTTGTCGAGCATGGGCAGCGGTGTGACGGGAGAAATCATCCACGTCGACAGCGGTTATCATATTTTGTGAATCTAAGGGAAGGGCGCAGCGATGCGCTCTTTTTTGTATTATCCGGACCGTATTTCGGGTAAGGACCTGAAAAGGAGGTTGGATCATGGGTCCTTATCAGATTGATTTTACGGTCGTCCAATATGGAAATCGCCAAGTTCAACCGACAGAACGGGCGAATATCGAGCCGGTCACACGGATTCAACGCGTCCAACGAATCCGCCCGCGCCAAGAAGAATGGTTAGAAGCCGAACAACAAAACAGCCCCGGTCGATTTGTCGACCGGAGCGTATAATCTTATCCGCGGAACCGGAACGTCTCATAGACGTTCCATGTTTCGTTTTCGAGCTCATACATGACGGCCATACGGTTGACCGTCTCCTCGAAATGAACTTGCTCCATGCGCATCCGTTCGAGTACGTCGAACAGTTCGGCATCGGTCAAATCTTGCCCGATGGTGATGTGCGGAAGAAATTCATATTTTGGAGGCTGGTTGAGGAGCCCCTCGTGGAGCTTGTCCTGTAGCGCTGACAGTTCGCGCGTCGGCAACACTTTTAAGTAGAGGACGTTGTTCGTCGGTGCGAACGAGCGAACCCCATCGATTTTTAGTTGAATCGGTTTGGTCGTGTCGGCGACTTGTTGCAAATACTCGAGCACTTTCGGTAAATCGGCTTCGTCAATCTCGGTGCGCTCCTTGATCGTCACGTGTGGTGAAATCAAGGCGTACTTCGTGTCATACCGCTTCCGGTACGAGTTGGCGAAATCTTGAACTTGTTTTGATGGAAATAAGACTACCCCAATCTTCATTCCAGTTCCCCCTTTATAAAGTGGTCTACTTTTTTATGATGACCGATTTAATGAATGAAGTCAAAGCGGGCTTAGTCTTTTTTTCGAGTTTTCAGTATAATAGAGATTGAGTACTTCGAGAAGCAATCTTCTCGAGATGAAAGGATGTGTAGCGGGAGGATTCCCGCCTATATGATGAAACATGTACCACACTCAAGAGACGTACGCGAGGCCGCACGGGCTCGCTTGATTGAACGGGGCGTATCGATTGAATCGATTGCCGAGATCGTCTATCAAATGCAGGCGCCGTATTCGCCACATTTGTCATTGAAAGAATGCACGGAATCGGTCGAAGCCGTGTTAGATAAACGCGAGCTCCAACATGCGATTCTCGTCGGGTCAGAACTCGACATGCTGGCCGAGCGCGGACAGTTGTCCGAGCCACTTCTATCGATTGTGGCGTCGGACGAAGGCTTGTTCGGTGTCGATGAGACGATTGCCATCGGGGCTGTCAACACATATGGTTCCATCGCCGTCACGACGTTCGGATACTTAGACAAAGCGAAGATCGGTATCATCAAACAGCTCGATACGAAAATGGAAGACGGGCAAGTCCATACGTTCATGGATGATCTTGTCGGCGCGATTGCGGCGAACGCATCAGGTCGCTTGGCGCACCGTTTGCGTGATATGACCGACTTTGGCGAAGACGAGATGCGGGAACGGAAAGGCTTATATTAATGACACCGCGCTCAAACATGTTGGCGATCACCGGGGCGATCAGTTTCGTGCTCTTCTCGGTGGTCGTTGTTTTAGGTTGGGTGGTGCCGGTTGATCGGTTCGTCACGTCTACGCTTGACCCGCTCGCCGGTCCGCTGTTCGTCTATGTGACCGAGCTCGGCAGCGTAAAAGTATTGATCGGCCTGTCGTTGATCGGCATGCTTTATTTTTTGTGGCGGGGTAACAGGTTCGAGGCGTTCCGCTTACCGATTGTCGTCATCACGACGCTACTTGTGACGCAAGGGCTGAAACTCATCTATGGTATCGACCGGCCGTCGATCGATGCGGCGCTCGACGCGACGACGTACAGTTTCCCGAGCGGTCACGCCTCAGGGTCACTCGCGTTGTACGGACTGGTCGCCGTGTTGGTATATCGTCGCAATAAGACCGTCGCCGGCTTGATGCTGCTCGTCACCCTGACGTTAGCCGTCTCGTTCAGTCGGGTCATCTTGAACGTCCATTATTTTAGTGACGTCATCGGAGGCTGGCTCGTCGCCCTTGTCATCGTGGCGGGGTCAGAAATGGTAAGGAGGAAACAAATTTGATTCTCATAACACAAGTCGAAACATGGTTGTTTATGGACCGAGATCGAGCGGATGCGGCGGAAATGCCGACAATCCTGGTCGAAAAGGACGCGTCCGGAGCCAAATCGTTCACCACGATGCGGACGCTGTTCCAACTGAAGAAATGGACAGGGCAACACCGTTTCGTGCCGTTTTTGTCGTGCGGTGAGGCGTCGTATCGCGCCTATGAAGTGTTTCATGTCGATGCGAAGCCCCCGTTCGCCATCCTTGAATCGGGGGGCGTATTGATGAAGGATAATGAGCGGGACGAGGCCTATGACAGCGCGCTTCAAGACGCAGGCGTCACGACAGACCGCGAGCGGATTGCGTTCGCAGCGGATTACCTTGAACGGGAACTCGGTGAACCGGTCATACTCGCCATCGATGAACCGGTCGCGTCGCATACCCGTGTCCCAGAAAATCTGTTCGTACCAGGAAACGTGATGCAGACGAGTGAACAACTGTTTGGCTGGGCGAACCGAGAACAAACGGAGAGAGGTGACGCATAATGAATGAATGGGAACAAAAGATTCAAGAACTTCTCGACGGTTCGGTCGAAGAGGTGCTCGTGCCAAAAGACGAGTTTTTAACGGTCCGTTCGCTATTGATCGACAAGGGCTGGATGTTTGAAGTCGTTGGCGAAGCGAAACACGGAGGCGTCACCATTTATCGGAAGAACGAAACAGGTTCGATAGAATGATTGATTTTAGATAAGGAAGAGGCGAGGGACACATGTGACCCTGCGCCTCTTTTTTCTGGACGCATGAGGAGAGACAGAAGTTTGGGAAACACGTCCCGAAAACCCTGTCGTAAACGCTTACAAATTTCGGGTGAAACTCACTTATACTAAACGTGTAGGAGGCCACTACCATGTTACTAAATGAAAAGAGCAAGCGGATTTTGAGTGTCATCATGCACGAACAACGAGTAACGATTGAATCGCTCGAGCTGATGCTCCCGTATTCACGACGGGCCATCGAGTATGAGCTGGAGCGGATTCAAGAATGGTTGCTTGATTGTGGACTGTCCGACATGAAAACGGACGGGGCGACGATTCAGTTGACGGTCACCCCCGAGCTGATGGAACGATTTGAACAGGCTGGATTGATTTGGGCCGAGGAAGAGCGCGAGTTGTTAATCGTGTTCTTCACATTAGTAAACCGTGAATTTTTATCGGCGTTTCATTTCCAACAGCTACTCGATGTCTCCAAATACACGGTGCAGGAAAGTTTGAATAGCGTGAAACGAAGCGCGGCGCATTTCGGTCTCGATTTCGCCTATACCCGAAAATCAGGGTATCACGTGAACGGACATCCGCAAACGATCGCCTTGTATTTATATCGGACGATTGAACGTCTCGTCACGCGTTCGACGAAGGAACGTCTCGTCAGTGCCGTGCTCGTGGATTGGGAGATCGAGTATGAACAGCTACTTCACCAACTGGAAACGTATGAGACGGTGAGGCAGTTCAAATTGGTCGAGATCCATCGTGAAAAGCTCGCCTACTTCCTATTGTTTGGAAGCCGAATGACGTTACCTACATCGACTGACACAGAGGACCTCGTCATGGCGGAAAATACGGATGACGTGCTTCGGCATCACTTCAGTCAAATGCCTCATCTTTGGGTGACGCTCGATATGTTGATCAAGAGCGGACCCAAAGTCGAGGAAGAGATGGATGAGGCGACGCAACATGAATTAGCTAGCGTCATGATGGATGTAATCGAACGGTTCGAATTGCTCAGTTGTACGTTCATCATCGAGCGAGAAGCGTTGTGCGAAAAACTCGTGCTTCATTCGAAAGCGACGATGCAACGCGTCTATACAGGACTCGAGGCACCCGAAGAGCTCGAACGTTATGTCATGAAAGAACACCAAGTGCTAAACGTGCTCGTGGAGCGGTCGCTCGAGCCGTTCCGGCAACGTCTCGGCAAGGACGTACCGGCGACAGAAGTCATGTATTATACGCTCCATTTTGCGGCGCATCTCCATCAACAAGGACAGCATCTCGATGACCAGATGAAAGCCATCGTCGTCTGTCCGAGCGGGATTAGCGTCTCGCATATGCTCGATCATATTTTAAAGAATCAATTCCCGGAGATCGTCTTTTTGCCGCCGATCTCTCAGCGGGACGTCGAGCAGTATGCGCCGCTCGTCGACTTGATTTTCACGACCGTCCCGTTGCCGCGAACGATTCATGAGTTGGCGAATGTCACACTCGTCCCGGCCTTGCCGACACGGCTTGAACAAATCCAGTTGAAACGTCAAATCGAGCAACGGTTTTTGAAACGGGGCGAGCCCATTGCGATTCAAATCGAGGACGTGTTGCAAGTCGTGAAAAAACATGCGACCGTCACCAATGAACGACAATTGCGCCAAGATTTGCGGGCGTTGTTGTACGCTGACACGACTCAAACTGTACACCAGGGGGGACAGCCGGTGCTAAATGAACTGATCACACGAGAAAATATCCAAGTGTTGGACAAAGTCGACGATTGGCAAACGGCCATCCGACTCGCAGCCAAGCCGCTCGAAACGAATGAATCGATTGTCACGAGTTATATCGACACGATGATTGACAACGTCACAGAACATGGTCCGTATATCGTCCTCATGCCGGACGTGGCCATTCCGCATGCCCGGCCCGAGGATGGGGTCCGAAAGCTCGGCATGAGCGTATTGAAAGTGGGGGACCCGGTCGTCTTTCCCGAAAATAAATCGGTGCGACTCTTCTTTGTGCTTGCGGCCATCGACCAGACGACACATTTGAAGGCGCTCGCCCAACTGACGGAATTACTCGGTAACGAGGAAGATTTAGCGATATTGTTGTCCGCTCAGGCGAGTGACGACATGTTACCGGTTATCAACAAATATTCTGAGGAGGAATGAATAATGAAAAAGATTTTAGTAGTATGCGGGAACGGGCTCGGTTCAAGTTTCATCATGGAGTTGAATGTGAAGAAGGCGCTTGATCAAATGGGTGCCGAGGCAGAAGTGTCGCACACGGATATCGCGACGGCACGTACGGAACCGGCCGACATTTATGTAGGGGCCAAAGACATCATCGGCACGCTCGATGACGGGACGCGGGAAATTGTCGCTCTTGAGAATGTCATGGACATCGAAGGGATCAAGGCGCAACTAGAAGGTAAACTGTAAACGACTTCGGGGGTTGGAAGGGGGAACAATGAATGCTTGATTTAATTATGCGGGACATATTAGGAACACCTGCCATCTTGGTCGGTTTATTCGCTTTGATCGGTCTTATGCTTCAAAAGAAAGATGTGGCATCGGTCGTCTCGGGCACGTTGAAGACAATCATGGGATTCGTCATTATTGGGGCCGGAGCTGGGGTCATCATCGCGGCGCTTGATATATTCGGACAGATGTTCGACGAAGCGTTTAGTATTCGCGGGGTCATCCCGAACAACGAAGCAATCGTCGCGGTCGCCCAAGACGCGTTCGGCGTCGAGACGGCGATGATCATGGTGTTCGGGATGGTCATGAACATCGTACTCGCCCGGTTCACACCGTTCAAATATATTTTTTTGACGGGTCACCATACGCTGTTCATGGCAAGTCTGCTTGCCGCGATTCTTTCGGTGTCTGGCCTTGAAGGAGTCGTCCTCGTCGCGGTCGGTTCGGTGTTGCTCGGGTTATGTATGGTGCTCTTCCCGGCGCTCTTGCAACCGTTCGTCCGTCAAATCACGGGTTCAGACGACTTTGCGATCGGCCACTTCGGTTCACTCGGGTATTTCGTCTCGGGTACGATCGGCAAGTATGCTGGCAACAAAGAACATTCGACCGAGCAGATCCAAGTTCCGAAGCAGCTCGGCTTCCTGCGTGACACATCGGTCGCTGTCTCGTTGACGATGACGCTCTTGTTTGTGGTCGTCGCCATCTTCGCCGGGCCAGGCTTTGTCGAGAGTGAGCTATCAGGCGGTTCGAACTATATCGTCTTCTCGATTATTCAAGCGATCACGTTCGCGGCTGGTGTGTATATCGTTCTCGCCGGGGTACGGATGTTGATTGCCGAGATCGTACCGGCGTTCAAAGGGATCGCTGACAAGATGGTCCCGAACGCGAAACCGGCACTGGATTGTCCGACCGTGTTCCCGTTCGCTCCGAACGCGGTCATCATCGGCTTCTTGGTCAGTTTTGCGGCAGGATTGATTTCGATGTTCTTCCTCCCGCTGTTCGGGCTCGCGATCATCGTTCCAGGGTTAGTCCCTCACTTCTTCACGGGAGCGACGGCTGGCGTGTTCGGGAACGCGACAGGAGGGCGACGCGGTGCGATTTTAGGTGCCTTCGCCAACGGTCTCCTCATTAGCTTCTTGCCGGCCATGTTGTTGCCGCTACTCGGGAACCTTGGCTTTGAGAGTACGACGTTCGGCGATTCAGACTTTGCGCTCGTCGGGATCCTCATCAGCTGGTTCGTCTCCTTGTTCACATGAAGCTGAATCCAAACGAAAGACCACGTCCGCATGGGCGTGGTCTTATTGTTGGTTTAGGCGTTTGAAGCCAATTTGATTTTTTGGCGTTTTAACTTGTGTAATAACCAGGCATGTAACACTTCACAAGAATGGTGAGGTAGGGTCAGTTCAACGAGCGGGTGTGACTGACCGAATATAGTGAAGCGCGAATGGTCCTCGTCGAGCATCGAGACTTGAATATCGGTCGCTTCTTGAAGCGAAATCCGTTGCTCGCCGGCTACTGCATCTTTTAGTTTCAGCATTTTTCCATTCGTCGCAAACTTGGTGAACGAAGACATTCCCTGTACTTTCAGTTGTTCCATCTCATGTATCTATCCATCCGCGTGATGAATAGATTTTCACCTCGCTTTCTCTATATTGCCTTCCATTCCTCCAGAAGGTTATTCCTAGTATACCGCCCTCGCGATAAAAGAAAAGACTTAATTTAACGAAAAATTAAGACAATTTGTTATCAATTTTTAAAAATAGTGTCACAGGCGCGTCGCTGAGGGATTTAGGACGTAATTCTTATGGGCGGGATAACAAAAAAGAACCTGATTGGATCAGGTTCGACAAAGATTCGTGCATGGATGAACTCAAAAACGTTCGATCTCCCACGTGCGCCGGCGATACGTCAATTGCCCCTTCAATGCGATCGATTCTTTCTTCGCGTCGAAATCTTCCTCGAGGACGGACATGTCCTCGTAACGTCCTGCGACATAGAAGGAGATTGATACTTGGCGATTGAACAGGCTCCGTTTCGTATGGTCGAAGTCGATGATCAACCCTTGCGGCGACAACGCTAAAATCTCATCGATGACTGGTAAGGGAATCGGAACGAAACTGATGTTACGGATGTCCCGGTCGAGCTTGCTTTGCAACACGCTCTGCAGGAAGTGCGAGATCGTCGACCAGTCTCTGATGTAGAGGCTGCTGTGACGGTCATTCGATTCGTTGAAAAAAGCGATCTCATTTTGAATCGAATTGAGGAACGGTCCCTTTAAGCCACGCTCCATGTGGCTGAGGAACAAAATCTCGGCAATCTCATGGTCCGACAACGATTCGAGCAGATGGTAGTCGGGAAAATCGATGGCGGTGAAACTTGTTTGATTGTTTAAGTATTTCGTCGAGAACGTCGACAGTTCATGCGCCTCGATATAGCGGAACCGGGTCCGGGAAGACTGCCTCATCCCTTTTATGTCCGTACGACAGATAATCATCGGGCGGGCGAGTGATAGCGCTTCGGTGACATCGCTCAGCGTCACGCCGTGAAGTGTAAAACGTTGCAGTTCTCGGTCTTGTTTAATATAGAACAACTGTTTTGACATGTTTATCCCCTCAGTTCAAAGTCACTACAGTTTGATTTTAGCAAATCCCTCTCAAGAGCGCCATGTTTGAGCGGTTCTGGAAGATTGAGATGATGGTTTTTTTGAGAAAATGGTTATAATTGAGGAAAAGAAGCAGAAAGGCGGATTCCATATGTGGGGGTTGAAAAAAAGTTTTCCTGAACTCATAACGAGTCGGTTCATTTTAAGAGAACTCGAACCCCGTGACGCGAGGGCGCTCTATGTGATTCTCTCGACCGAGGAAGTGATGCGCTATTACGGGTCCGATCCTTTGCTGGCCGTCTACGAGGCGAAGAACGTCATCGCTTATTTCAAAGACCAGTTCCAACAAGGCAAAGCGATTCGCTGGGCGATCTGTGATCGCGAGACGAACGAACTGGTCGGGACGATTGGCTTTCATAACTGGACGCCCCAATACTTCAGGGCCGAAATCGGCTTTGAAGTCGCACCGAACCATTGGCGTCGGGGTGTCGCCCATGAGGCGGCATCGGCTGTCATTCGGCACGGATTCGATGAGTTCAAATTTCATCGTATCTCGGCGCTCGTCGCCCCAGAAAATGAAGGATCGAACCGGTTAGTACAGAAGCTTGGATTCACGGAAGAGGGGCTGCTCCACGATTACGCTTATAGTCATGGCCGTTTTATGGACTTGACGATGTATCGTCTCTTGAAAGAGGAATGGAATGAAAGGGAGGAAAGACGATGAGACAACTTGTACTGTTACACGGCTTATGTGGCTCACCTGACTATTTTGAGGAACTCATCCCGACGCTCGATGCGGATGTGTATGCGCTGACGTTACCGGGACATGATGGGACCGAAGCTGGACCAGAGACGATGGACCAGTTCGCAGATTGGGTGCTCGCTGAGATACGTCTCCGAGAACTCGAACGGCCAATCGTATTCGGGCACTCATTCGGGGGCTATGTCACGACAAATCTCGTCCGCCGTTATCCGACCGAGCTGTCGGGATTCGGCTTGATTCATTCGACGGCGGCGGCTGACCCGGAAGAAGCAAAAGCCAAACGGAATCAAGCGATCGAGCGAGTGATGGCAGAAGGGGTCCATCCGTTCATCGATACGATGATTCCGGGGGTGTTTGCGGCTGACTCAGCCCACACCTTAATCGAGCGCGCGAAACAAATCGGGTATGCGATGTCGAAAGAAGGAATTATTTCTGCGCAACGGGCCATTCGCGACCGGGCCGACGAAACGGAGACCGTGCGCGAAACGAGCTTGCCCGGTCTATTCCTCTACGGGGACAAAGATCCGAACATGGACGCTGACCGTGCTTTCCTCGGCGCAGAACATCATACGAAACAAACTGTCCCAGGCAGCCATATGGGAATGATGGAGCAGCCTGAATTAGAAGCACGACTCATCAACAATTGGCTTAAGGAGGTGCGACATGTCTAAATTCAAGCTTGTTGCCGTATCAGGAAGTCTTCGAAAAGCGTCGTTCAACACGGCGTTGCTCCACTCAATCATCGAGCTCGGTCGAGACCGATTTGATGTCGACATCGCTTCGATTGAGATGCCGCTCTATAATGATGACTTGATTGATCCGAACGAACCTGACGTCGTACTCGCGTTCAAACAAGTGGTACGCGAGGCGGATGGTCTGCTCGTCGTGACACCCGAGTATAATCACAGCATTCCCGGTGTCTTGAAGAACGCAATCGATTGGCTGTCACTCGAACCAGGGACACCGCTCAGAGACAAGCCGGTCATGATTGCCGGTGCATCTCCGGGGATGCTCGGGACGGCGCGTTGTCAAATCCATCTCCGTCAAGTATTTGCCACAAATCGTGCGAACGTTTTACCAGGAAATGAAATTTTTATTAGTCATTGCAAAGAAAAGATTGATGAGAGCGGATTGCATGATGAGAAGTCGCGTCAACAAATCGACCGAGTATTATTGGAGTATTATAATTGGATTGATTTTTGGAAGCGTCACGCAAAAAAATAACTTGAAGTCGCCCTGAATGTTTGATAGAAATGAATTGTGAAAACACACACAAAGGGAGCGACAGCAAAAATGGAAACGTATATTGAACTGTACAATGGCGGCGAGTTAGAGGACCGGGCAGTCATCAATGACGGGATGACGTTCGGCCGGGTCACGATTGTGGAATTATTCTATCAGACGGGCCATATTTTCGGATACGTGAAAGCCGATGGAGAGAAACGATTCTTCCTCGAGCCGGTCGCCGGGGACGATACGTTCATCGTCGAAGGAGACCGTTATTCGCTCCAACAGTTCATCGCCCTATTTTGATGTTCACGACGCAAGCGACTCGCTTGCGTTTTTTTGTTGTTTTCGTCACGATTGAAGATGAGGTGATGAGAATGAAACTAGTAGCTATTGAACCAACTCCAAGTCCAAATAACTTGAAGATTATCGTGGAACCGGCGTTCACAGGTCGGGGTGTCACGTATGACAAGGCGAGCCGCGACATGCCTCCAATCATCGAGGATATCGTCGGGTTGCGTGGGGTCAAGTCGGTCTACGCGGTCTCTGACTTTCTCGCCGTCGAACGCCATCCAAAACACGATTGGCACGACGTCATGAACGAGATTCGTCGCGCGTTCGGGGAAGACGTGGCGGAAGTCGAGGCAAGCCAGATGGCAGCAGACTATGAACCGGTACATGTATCGGTCCAGTTCGTACTCGATGTGCCGATGCAGTTGAAACTCGTCAAAGGCGACATAGAAAAACGTGTCGGTCTGTCGAAACGGTTCGTCGACGCCGCACTCGACGTGCAAGCCCAAGTGAAAAACGTCATTCAAGACCGGCGTTGGGTCGAACAAGCCCCGCGTTACGGGGAACTCGAGGACGTGAGCGTTGTCGCGCAAGAAGAACTCGAGGCAGCTTATCCCGAAGAACGAGTCGCGCGCATCGTCGCCCGTGCATTCGGGCGGGAAGCCGACTATGAGGCGAATGCGAACCAGCTGCAATCAGACGATTGGAAAGCGCGACTGGCGTTCCTAGATGAACTCGAGGTCATTCCGGACAACATGGTATATTTCCGTCGAGCGCTCGAGGATAAGGTGATGGCGATCCGTCGACAAGCGGTCGTTATGATTGGCATGTTCGAAGAGAACCGGGAAGAGTACGTCACGTATATCGAACAGGCACTCGTGGACTCGTCACCAATCGTCCGTCGTACGGCCGGCGATACGGTATCGGACTGGGCGTTGCCGCAGTCTCAGCCGTCGATGATTGAGGCGCTCAAAGATAAGAGCAAGCTCGTCCGGTGGCGGGCCGCCCGGTTCTTGTTCGATTGTGGGGATGAGCAGGCGGTGCCCGCACTAAAAATCGCCGAAGACGACCGTGAGTTCGAAGTTTCCCTTCAAGCTCGTCTCGCGAAAGAACGGATCACGAGCGGGGAAACGGCGCTCGGGACGGTGTGGCAACAAATTTCGAATCGGACGAAGTAACAATCATTCGACAAATCAATATTTATCTTTTTTACAGTTACAGGAAGAGAGACGAATCAGCACGTGATTCGTCTCTCTTTTCTCGTATACAATTTGATAATTCATCCAAATGACTAACAATCGATACCAGTTATTCGACAGTTGGGTAAGTGGGCCTTTTGGCCTGTCGAACGATGTGACGTTTTTCCTTGAGAAACGTTGATACACTATACATATCTTATACCAACAAAGGAGCCATACTCATGATGCTTTTTGCAGAAACACCAGAACTCGTAGCCTATAAGGAAGTCGTCGATGGTATGATCACGGTCATCTTTGAGTCGATTCACAGCGAGACGTTCTCAATCTCTGCACAAGTTCGTTCCGACATCGACGTCGCTGATACATTGTTCATGACCGGTTGGCAGCAATACGTCGAAAACGTCCAAGTTTCATAATAAAGGTGAATAATATACGTAAACCCATTACAAACGTCTGCACGAACGTTTACACTAGTGCTATAGACGTTTTTTTATTTTTCAGAGGAGAGTGGGATACGTGAAGAAAACTTGGTTATTGGCCCTCGTCACAGCAATGATGTTGATTGTGGCGGCGTGCAGCAAAGAAGAAGCAAAACCGAGCGATGTGGACGACACAGCGTCGACACCGCCTGCTTTATTGACGCTCGATACGGACGTAAGCTATGACGCCGATTCGAAACAATTGTCTGCGACGGTAGCAATGACAAATCCGAACGAAGAGCCCGTCAAAGTAACGTTCAACTCGTCACAACGTTTCCAAATGACGGTGATGAATGATGAGACGACCGTCTTTGATTACGGCAGCGAATATATGTTCACGGAATCAATTATCGAAGAGACGTGGGCACCAGGAGAGAAGAAAGTGTTCGATGAAGTATTCCCACTCACGCTCGAAGCCGGGGACTATACAGTCGATTTCGTCGGACTGGCCCAAGTTGACGGGGCGCCTGAAATGGCGGTCACGGATCAACAGACATTGACGGTCGAAGCGGTCGAGACACCGACGGAAGAAGAACCGACCGAAGAACCGGGTGAGGAACCGAGTGACCAACCGAGTGACCAACCTGCACAATCGAACGGTGCGTTCCGCGATGTTGCCATCAAAGTAAACGGTAACACGATTGATGTGTCTGGCTACACGGATGTCGAAGAGTTTGAGTGGAGCGTGTCTGACGGTCATAACCTTTATGCCCAGGGAGCGGCAGAAGTGACGAGCGGCGGCTTTACGTTTGGCGTCCTATTGGACGAAGAGCCACCTGCTGGGAAGTCACTGTTCTTGGAGATGACACCGATCGGCGGAGACGTCTCTTCGTTCCGCATCCAATAATCGAACGGCGGAAACTGAGGTTTCCGTCGTTTTGTTTCGTGAATGAAACAAGTTGACGGCATTCACAGATTGTCAGACAATTAGGCAAACTGATACTTGATAGGGAGGAAGTTGAGAATGCAACAACATATTATCGATTCGACACACGTCAAACCATCCATCAATCCAGCCGAGGAGATTCGTCGCCGAATCGACTTTTTGAAGGCTTATGTCAAACGGGCAGGCTCGAAGGGGCTCGTCCTCGGAATCTCTGGCGGACAGGATTCGTCACTTGCGGGTAAACTCTGTCAGCAAGCGATAGAAGAATTACGTGAAGAGACGGGCGCCGACTATACGTTCTACGCCGTTCGTCTTCCTTATGGCGAGCAGCATGACGAAGATGATGCCAAACGCGCCCTCGAGTTCATCCGCCCGGACAAGACGTTCACGGTCAACGTGAAGCCGGCGGTCGACGCCTCGGGTGAAGCGTTCAAACAAGCGACTGGACTTGAGCTCGGAGACTTCCATAAAGGGAACACGAAAGCGCGCGAGCGGATGAAAGTCCAATACGACATCGCGGCCACGTTCGGCGCCCTCGTCGTCGGCACGGACCACGCTGCCGAATATGTGACCGGTTTTTACACGAAACACGGGGACGGGGCTGCCGACTTGACGCCGCTCACTGGACTGAACAAGCGCCAAGGCAAAGCGTTGCTCCATGAACTCGAAGCCCATGAGAGCTTGATTTATAAAGTGCCGACGGCCGACTTGGAAGATGACAAGCCAGGACTCCCGGACGAGGTCGCCCTCGGGATGACGTATGATCAGCTCGATGATTACTTAGAAGGGAAATCGGTAGACCCGGCCATCGCCGAACGGATCGAGACGATTTTCAAGCGGTCGCGCCATAAACACCATATGCCGGCCTCGCTCTATGATGAGTGGTGGCAATGATTTGATCATTATGTATGATTAAGGAGAGGGAATGATGTCTATTGATGTATATGTCGTCCATGCCTTTTCAAAAGACGGGGTAGGAGGAAATGCTGCCGGGGTCGTACTAGACGCAGACGTACTGACCGAATCAGAAATGAAACGGATTGCTAAAGATGTCGGCTTCAGTGAGACCGCATTTGTAAGTCATTCGAACTGTGCGGATGTCCGTATACGTTTTTTCACGCCTGAAGAGGAAGTCGATCTCTGTGGTCATGCGACAATCGCTGCGTTTCATGTGTTGAAGGAACGAGATCTTCTCGGGAGCGGACGATTTACGCAAGAAACGAAAGCGGGCGTGCTAGAAGTTGAGATACGAGATGATTTGACAATCATGATGCAACAACGACTTCCGGAATTCTTCCCTGTGACAGACCAGCAAGAAATTGCTGACTCGCTAAAAGTCCCACTTGAATCATTGGATGACCGCCTCCCCATTCAGATCGGTTTCACTGGACTGCGAGACGTATTGATTCCCATCAAATCGCTAACTGAATTATTATCAATTCGAGCGGATTTTCAAAAAGTGCGAGAAGTTAGTCAACGATATGATGTGGTTGGTTATCACCTCTTCACACTTGAAACGCTGGGAGATGCTACTGCTCACACTCGCAATTTTGCGCCGTTATATGGAATTGATGAAGAGTCTGCCACAGGAACGTCTAACGGGGCGTTAGCGTGTTATCTTTTTCAACAAAATATTGTTCCTAGGAATACGCTTCGATTTGTCATGGAGCAAGGGTATGTAATGGAACTTCAGTCAGAAGTCGTAGTGGAACTGACCGCAATGGGAGAGGATATCACTCAAGTAAAAGTTGGAGGGAAGGCAACTTTGCTGAGAGTAAATCATATGATTCTTTAAGAAACCTAAAAAAAAGAGTCAGCGCTCGTTTACAGTCTGAGAACCAGTCAAGGCACTGGTTCTTTTTTTATGGGTACCTTCCGAGATGTCGTCCATGCTTTCACGCACGAATTCGGGAGCCGCGCGACGGATCGCGGAGGCATTCGTAGTATAAAGGCATGGCCATAAAAAACACCCCATAAAAGTTGGATTTTCATGTCCAACTTTTATGGGGCAGTTCATTAGACCGGTTCTTTTGTGTATCATGGATTATCGCTTCGAGCGTGTCGGTACAAATTGGATGAGCAAAATGAGGGTGAACGCGATCAAGCTGAGCAGCGGGATCGTGAGGAACCCGAAGTAGTTTACCCAACGAATCAAGCAGTCGTTGCTACAGAACGCGTCGCCGTTCGGGATCCGTTCGAGAATGACGTGATAGAGTGCGATGGCCCAACCCGCCCCGGCCATGAGACCGACGAACAGTTTGTTCACGGACCGGTTCGAAAGGAGCACGGTCAAGTAATAGATGGCGAGCGGATACATAAATATGCGTTGGAACCAACATAACTTACATGGCACGTACAGCATGATTTCTGAGAAATAAAGACTGCCGAGTGTCGCGACGGTGGCGACAATAAAGGCAAAATGATGACGTTGCATGGGATTTCCTCCTGACGATTCAAAACTAATCGACAAACGTGATATGATACAGTGAAGCAATAACGTATCTAGTATACAGTCTTTGAAACGATAGAGAAACAGGTGACGTCATGCAAGTATCAGAAGTGGAAGTGTTGATCGTGCTCGCCGAAGAGTTGAACATGCGTAAAGCAGCGGAGCGGTTATTCGTCTCCCAGCCCGCGCTCAGCCAACGTCTTGTCACGATTGAGCACCAATGGGGTAAAAAAATATTCGTCCGCTCGACGCGCGGGCTCGCGCTCACGCCAGACGGTGAAAAAATCATCGATTTTGCGAAGAAGATGTACAGTGAAGAACAAGAACTTCGAGGCGAGTTGACGGCGCAACAAGGCGAGGTGTACGGTACGCTTAAAATTGCCGTTGCGTCGATTATGGGACAATACTGGCTACCGCGCGTGTTGAAACGATTCGTCGAGCGCTATCCGTCGGTCCGGGTCAAGCTCGTGACGGGCTGGTCTAGCGAGATGATGCGCTATATGCTAGAAGAAAATTTTCATATCGGTATTATCCGGGGAAACCCTGACTGGCGAGGCGAGAAGATGAAACTGTTCTCAGATTCGCTCCACTTGGTCGACTTGCGGATGACCGATTTAAAGCAATTAAAAAATAACGAACGTTCGTTCATTCAATTCAAGAGCGACTCGACATATTATCAAGAGATTCTCGAGTGGTGGCAAGAGCGTTTCTCGAGCCCGCCGCTCACGACGCTCGTCGTCGACCAAATTGAGACGTGCAAACAGATGGCACTCCATGGAATCGGTTTTGCGATTTTGCCGGAGTCGACGATTCGCGATGTTGAGGCGATCAATAAGATTCCGCTCACCTCGTCGAACGGCACGCCGCTCGTCCGAGATACGTGGATGTTGTCGACCGAATCGATGCTTGAGTTGGCGCAAGTGAAGGCGTTTTGGGAAATCGTGGATGAAGTGACAAAGGAGAGTGTGGAATGAGTTGGGCAATTGAAGCAAGACGTCAGTTACATTTGATTCCTGAACGAGGTTACGAAGAGTTTAAAACACAAGCGACGCTTGAGGAGCTGATTCGTTCTTTGAACTCGCCTCGGGTTCACATTTCGCACTGGCGCACCGGACTGTTCGTCCGCATCGACGGTCTTGTGGGTGAGAAGACGATTGGATACCGAGCCGACATGGATGGTTTGCCAATCATGGAAGAGACGGGCCTCGAGTTCGCCTCCGTCCATGAGGGAATGATGCACGCCTGTGGTCACGACGTTCACATGGCGATCGCCCTCGGTTTGATTAAACGTGCCGTCGAAGAGCCACTCGATCATGACCTCGTCATCTTTTTCCAACCGGCCGAAGAGGGTCCGGGTGGCGCCGAGCCGATGGCCATGTCGGAACTGTTCTATCATTTCCGTCCCGACGCGATGTTCGGCCTTCATGTCGCTCCGGAATACCCGGTCGGCACGATTGCGTCACGTCCAGGTGTGTTATTCGCGAGTGCGCGGGAGTTGCATCTAACGATTCACGGAAAAGGCGGGCACGGAGCTTTCCCACATGCCGGGATTGACGCCGTGATCGTCCAAGCTGCATTGATCATGCAACTTCAGACGATCGTCTCGCGTAACATCGATCCGATGGGCAGTGCAGTCATCTCGATCGGCAAGGTCACGGCCGGAACGAAAGAGAACATCATCGCGGATACGGCGAAACTTGACGGGACGATTCGCGCGTTATCGGATAAGGAAATGGTCGTGCTCGAGGGACGCATCCGCCAAATCATCGCTGGGGTGGAAATGACGTATAACGTTCAAATCGACCTCGAGTTCGGCAATCGCTATCATGAGGTCGTCAATGATGAACGCTATTTATTCCAGTTTGAAGAAGTGGTCGAAGAAGTCGGGTATTCATACAAGACGTGTGTTCCGGCCATGACTGGGGAAGATTTTGGCTACATGTTGAAACAAGTACCGGGGTTTATGGTCTGGCTCGGCGTGAACGATATGGGCTCAGGGCTCCATCAGTCGACGCTCAACCCGGATGAGCGGGCAATTGATGTTGCGATCGAGCTGTTCGACCAGTTCTTTAGAACGGCAATCATTAAATGAAGTGGGCGGGCACAACGGTGTCCGCTTTTTTGTGCGGAATGTGTCGGATTGTGCATAAACGGTTAAGGATTCGGGAAATAAATAAGACTTGTAAAGCGTCGATATTGTTAAGCATGCTCAAATGTGAACATTTTGCGAACTCAAGCATTGAGACATTACAGCGCTATATAAAATCATTATGATAAGGGTATCCAAGGGAAATCATCTGTGATGTTGCGCAATAGACATTGGTTTTAAAGCGCTAGAGAGAGATAGGAGGTAATCAATAGATGTTTCAAGATCCTGTCCTGATGAGCCGGGCGTTAACGGCACTCACGTTGGGTTTCCACGTGATTTTTGCCACAATCGGCGTCGGGGTTCCATTACTCATTTTATTGGCAGAGTTTTTAGGTATTAAAAAGAAAGATCCGAAATATACCTTGATGGCCCGTCGGTGGTCACGGGGTTATGTTGTCACCGTAGCGGTCGGTGTCGTGACAGGTACGGCAATCGGGCTCCAGCTGTCCTTGCTTTGGCCGAACCTGATGCGGGTCGCCGGTCAAACGATCGCCCTTCCATTGTTCATGGAAACGTTCGCTTTCTTCTTTGAAGCAATCTTCCTCGGGATTTATTTGTACACGTGGGATCGTTTCAAAAATCCGTGGCACCATATGCTCGTCGGAATTCCGGTCGCGGTCGGTGCCTTGTTCTCAGGTTTCTTTATTACGACTGTGAACAGTTTCATGAACCAGCCGGTCGGGTTTGATATCGTTGACGGACAGCTTGCCAACGTGAGCCCGCTCGAGGCGATGTTCAGTCCGGCGATGCCAACGAAGATGGCACACGTTTTGACGTCGGCGATCTTGACGTCAGCGTTCATTCTAGCAGCGATCGCGGCCGTCCAGTTGCTCCGTCAACGTCGGAATCAACTCGACAAGCTGTCGATTGAGTATCATAAAAAAGGTCTTCGCTTGACGATGACCGTCGCACTCATCTTTGCGATTGCGACTGCTCTCGTCGGGGACTTCTCAGGTAAATACTTGGCGAAGTATCAGCCGGACAAATTGGCGGCTGCGGAATGGCACTTTGAGACCTCCTCAGAAGCCGAGCTCATCTTGGGCGGTTGGCTCGAGGAAGATGGGGAAGGCGGTTACGAAGTACGTGGCGCCTTGAAGATCCCGTATGCATTGTCCATCTTAGCGGGCGGTGTACCGAACTACGAGGTGACAGGTCTTGATGAATTCGCGAAAGAAGATCAGCCACCTCTATTCATCCACTATCTGTTTGATGCGATGGTCGGAATTGGGATGCTCCTCGCACTGATTTCGTTCTTGTTCGTTCTCGGACGCTATATCAAGCGACTGCCTCAATTCAGTAAACCGATGCTTATCGCCATCGCAGCGGGTGGCCCGCTGGCGATGATGGCCATCGAGTTCGGTTGGTTCTTCGCTGAGTTCGGTCGCCAGCCTTGGGCGCTTTACGATTTGATGCGCACGAGTGAGGCGGCGACGACATCAGCGAACGTCGGTTGGATGCTTATCGCCTTTGCGATCCTGTATGCAGTTCTTGGCGTGGTCACGGTACTCGTCTTGACTCGTCTGTTCAAGGACAACCCAGTAGGGAAAGAACTAAAACAATCGGAGCATCGCGGTGAAGCGATGTTCGCGGATGAAGTGTGATCGGAGGGTATGATATGCAGATTCAAGAACTAGGGATTGCCGTATTATGGACGTTTCTATACGGCTATCTTATCGTCGCATCGATTGATTTCGGTGCCGGCTTCTTCGCTTTCTATAGTAAGTACACGAAGCGGGACCACATGATCAACCGTCTGATTGCACGGTATTTGTCGCCGACATGGGAAGTGACGAACGTCTTCTTCGTCTTCTTCTTCGTCGGGATTGTCGGGTTCTTCCCGGATACGGCTTACTATTACGGGACAGCACTTCTCGTGCCGGCTTCGGTCGTATTGATTTTGTTGGCGATTCGCGGAAGTTTCTACGCATTCGCCAACTACGGTTCAAAAGAGAGCACGCTTTACATGTTCTTGTATGGGGCGACCGGCTTATTGATTCCGGCCTCGATGTCGACCGTGCTCACGGTCAGTCAAGGCGGGTTCATCAACGAGACCGAGTCGGGCGTCTTCTTTGATGGCATGAAGTTGTTCACCAACTTCTACTCATGGACCGTAGTCTTCTTGGCAATCGTGTCGGTACTCTACATCAGTGCCATGTTCCTGTTGTTTTACGCGGACAAGGCGCGTGATGTTCAAGCGGTTCCGCTCGTTCGGAAATGGGCCTTGTTCTGGAGCGTGCCGACGATTATCGCGTCGGGCCTCGTCTTCTTCGGGTTGAAATCGCAGGCGGCTTGGCATTATGAGAGTATTTTGGCAGGCAACTGGTGGTGGTTCGCCGCAAGTTTCATCTTCTTCATTGTAGCGGTCTCATTCGTCTACTTGAAGCGGAACTACGGCCTCGCGTTCTTGATGGTCATGGGTCAATTCTTTATGGCCTGGTTCGGATATGGCTATACGCACTTGCCGTATATCCTCTATCCGTACATCGACATCAACGGAAGCGT
This sequence comes from Exiguobacterium sp. SL-9, assembly GCF_004336985.1. Taxonomy (GTDB): domain Bacteria; phylum Bacillota; class Bacilli; order Exiguobacteriales; family Exiguobacteriaceae; genus Exiguobacterium. Next base: position 515,035 of record NZ_SJUO01000001.1, on the reverse strand, counting down.
CGTCAACGAATCGATGGCGGTCGCACTCGTCGTCGTCTTCATCCTCGGATTGCTCCTTCTCGTACCGGCGCTGTATCTCTTGCTTCGCCTGTTCTTGTTCGACAATGACTATGTACGCGGAAAGCGTTCGAGTGGTAAAGCGTAAGACCGGATGATTCCGGTCTTTTTTTGTATAGTTTTTTTGAAGGGAATCGGTTACACTGTACGAAGAATCGGGAACAGAAACAGCGTAGGAAAGGGATGTATGAAATTATGACAGGTGAATTTGCAGTCATCGGATTAGGACGGTTTGGCGGTTCGATCGTACGTGAACTGTCTTCGAACGGGTATGACGTGTTGGCCATCGATGCCGATGAAGAACGTGTTAACGAGTTTATGGGACTGGCCACGCACGCGGTCATTGCGGATACGACAGATGAGAACGTGTTGAAGAGTCTCGGAATTCGTAACTTCGAGCACGTCATCGTAGCGATTGGGGAGAATATTCAAGCCTCGATTTTGACGACGCTCATTTTGAAAGAGCTCGGTGTTCAAATCATTACCGTCAAGGCGACGAACGATTATCACGAGAAAGTGTTGCGTCGTATCGGAGCCGATAACATCGTCCACCCGGAACGTGACATGGGTGTCCGGATTGCGAACGGGTTGATGAGTCAAAGCATCCTCGACTACCTCGAACTCTCGAACGAGCACTCGATCGTTGAAATCAAAGCGTCGGATAAGCTGTCGAACAAGTCGCTCATCGACTTGGACCTTCGTGCTAAATATGGTGTCAACATCGTTGCCGTACGTCGCGATGACGACGTCATCATCTCTCCTCAAGCCGACGAGATGATTTTGCCAGAAGATATTTTGATCATCATTGGGAAAGATACTGACTTGGATCGACTCGAACGTACACTTCGGTCCAGATAAAAACGAGAGGCGCACGCCTCTCGTTTTTGATTAGATGAGCTTCATTTGTTTTAAGCCATACTCGATGCCATCCTCGAGAATCGACTTCGTCACGAAGTCGGCGACTTCTTTCGCTTCGGCCCGGGCGTTACCCATCGCGATACCGGTCCCGACGTATTCGAGCATCGCCAAGTCATTTAATGCGTCACCGAACGCATACGTGTTTTCGAGCCGATAGCCGTTCGCCTCGATGAAGTGGCGGATGCCGTCGGCCTTGCTCGCACCACGATTGATGACGTCCATGGCGTGCGGGTGCCAACGGATGAAATCAAATTCTCCGTAAGCGTTCAAATAGTGATGCTCTTCTTCTGGTGTACAGTACAGTAACGTCTGATAGACGGCTTGTTCGATATGGAAGTTCGGTTCATAGGTCGGGATTGGCATCTCGAGCTCACCGAGCGACTGCTCGACAATCGGATCGTTCACTTTCGTCGCACCACCTCGGTCTTGACCGAGATAAACGAGCGTATGGTCATTCGAGCCGGCGTGCGTGGTCAGGCGATGAAGGGCATCTGTCGGTAAGGCGTTCCGGTAGACGACCTCGCCCTGATGGACGACGATTTGTCCGTTGTAACAAACAAAGCTCTCAATCCCGACTTGCGCTGGGATATCCGACAACATCGCCGGACCTCGTCCGGTCGCGATAAACGTCTCGACGCCGTTCGCGCGAAGTTGTTCAATCGCTTTGATTGTCGAAGGGGGGATGTATGACCCTTCGTGGAGCAATGTCCCATCGATATCAAAAAACACTACTTTCTGATCTTCCATTGTTCGTCACCATGCTTTCTCTGTCTTTTATGAAGTCAGTTATATACTAAAAAGCATAACATGAAATCGAGAAACCGCCCTCAATCTAACGTCATTAGTGAAATATTGTCACAATATAAGCTATAATGAAGAAAGAATCTTACGGAGACATAATTTTTATGGCGAGAATCACTTATGTATCACATAGATGAACATCAACTACTTGTAGTAAGGAGAGATTAAATGAAGTTTGTAAAGAACCACCAAACAGCTGTGTTCGCACTAGGCGGACTCGGAGAAATCGGAAAGAACACGTACGTCGTTCAATTCCAAGATGAGATTATTGTCATCGATGCGGGCGTCATGTTCCCGGAGGATGACTTGCTTGGAATCGATTACGTGATCCCTGATTACTCATACTTGATCAAAAACAAGGATAAAGTCAAAGGGGTGTTCATCACCCACGGCCACGAAGACCATATCGGGGGCATCCCGTTCTTGTTGAAACAAGTGAAATTGCCGATTTACGCGACGAAACTCGCGCTCGGTTTGATTAAAGTGAAGCTAGAAGAGCATGGATTGCTCCGAGAAGCGGAACTCCATGAAATCGACGAGGACACGATTGTCAAATTCCGTAAGACGAGCATCTCGTTCTTCCGGACGACTCACTCGATCCCGAACTCACTCGGCGTCGTCGTCAAGACGCCGCAAGGAAACATCGTCCACACGGGCGATTTCAAATTCGATTTCACACCGGTCGGCGAACCAGCTGACATCGCGAAGATGGCAGACATCGGAAAAGAAGGCGTGCTTTGCCTCTTGTCCGACTCGACGAACGCAGAGGTCGAAGGTTTCACGATGAGTGAGAAGGTCGTAGGCGGGACGATCAGCGAGACGTTCCGGAAATCAGAAGGCCGCATCATCTTCGCCACGTTCGCCTCGAACATTTATCGTCTGCAACAAGTCGTCGATGCATGTGCCGAGACGGGTCGCCATTTGGCCATCTTCGGTCGCTCGATGGACAAGGTCATGACGATCGGGCAAGAACTCGGTTTCATCAACGTGCCAAAAGGGATGATCATCGAAGCGAATCAAATGCGCAACTATGAGCCGCACGAAGTAGCCATCCTTTGTACCGGTTCGCAAGGGGAGCCGATGGCAGCGCTTAGCCGCATCGCCAACGGGACGCATCGCCAAGTGTCGATTATTCCCGGCGATACGGTCATCTTCTCGTCGTCACCGATTCCGGGGAACGCCATCTCGGTCGGGAAGACAATCGATCAACTGTATAAAGCCGGCGCTGACGTCGTCTATGGTAAATTGTCGAATATCCATACGTCAGGTCACGGTTCGCAACAAGAGCAATTGCTCATGATTCGTTTACTCAATCCGAAATTCTTCATGCCGATTCACGGTGAATATCGTATGTTAGTGAAACATGCCGAACTCGCAGAATCGGTCGGTATCCCGAAAGAGAACAGTTTCATCATGGATAACGGGGAAGTGCTCGCGGTTGACGCCGATTCGGCGGCCATCACTGGCAAAATCTCAGCCAATGCAGTATATGTGGACGGGAACGGCATCGGGGACATCGGCAATATCGTCTTGCGCGATCGCCGAATCCTTTCTGAAGATGGACTCGTCGTCGTCGTCATCAGCATCGACGGCAAGACGCGCAAGCTCGTCTCAGGTCCTGATATCATTTCACGCGGTTTCGTCTACATGCGTGAATCGGGCAGCTTGATTCGTGACGGTGAGCGGTTGCTCAAGAAGACGGTCGAACAAGGATTGTCGAACAAGCAGATGAAGTGGTCGGAGATGAAACAACTCGTCTCGGACACGCTCACGCCATACTTGGCACAAAAAACACGAAGACACCCAATGGTTCTTCCGATTATCATGGAAGTATGAACGAGCGGGCTGTAGGTGACTACAGTCCGTTTTTTTAGAGGGCTATACTATAAGGAGATGGTGCCGAATGGAACGACCGAAACGAAAGAAGGGATGGCTGAAGTGGGGTCTTGCCGCGTTTGCCTTACTTTTCCTCATCACGATGATTTACCATCAAGTCAAGCCGCTACCGGAAGGTGTATCACGCGCGTCGGACCCGGTCGCGATTTCAGACGACCAAATCGATTTTTTATCTGATTTGACGTATCAAGGCGAAGATACCGAAATCAATGAGCAAGAGATTTTTCAAGATGTCGAGCGGTCAATCCGTGAGGCTCGGGAATATATCGTCATGGACTTTTTCTTATTTAATCCGTATTCGAACGAAGACCGTCAGTATCCCGACATCACGTCCCGTCTGTCGTCGGCCTTGCTAGAACAGATGGAGGCCTATCCGGACTTGGACGTCGTCTTGATCACCGATGAAATCAATACGACGTATAACGGTCACGCGTCCGATCATTTGGACGTATTAAAAGAAGCGGGCGCCGAGATTGTCTACACGAACCTCGATGCGCTGCGGGACCCGAATATCTTGTACTCGACGTTGTATCGCATCGGTTTCCAATGGTTCGGGGACAGCCAGAACGGTTGGTTGCCGAACCCGATGGCTAAGTCGGCCCCAGAGATCACGATTCGATCGTATTTACGGCTCTTGAACGTGAAAGCGAACCACCGTAAAGTGATGGTGACCGAGAATGAAGGGTTCGTCTTATCGGCCAATCCACACGATGCGAGTGGCTACCATTCGAACGTCGGTGTCCGGCTGAATGGACCGATTCTAGCTGACATCCTTGAAGGGGAGGAAGCCATCGCCACGTTCTCGAAAGGGGACGCCAAACGCTTCCCGAACGAGGAGAAGCTCGAGAGTTTACGGGAGGAGCCATCATCCGGTCCGATGCAAATTCGCTACGTGACGGAATCCAAGATTCAAGAAGCGGTTGTCGGGGCGATGGAAGAAGCGAAACCCGGTGAAACGATTTGGATTGGCATGTTTTACTTGGCCGACCGTAATATCATTCAAGCAATCCATGAGACTGCTGAGCGTGGTGTATTCGTCAAGCTGATTCTCGACCCGAACACGAACGCATTCGGGCGTGATAAGTCGGGCTTGCCGAACTTGCCGGTCGCGGCGGAGTTGAACACGGTGAATCCCGAGCAAATCGAGATTCGTTGGTACGAAGTCGGCAAAGAACAGTACCATCCGAAGATGCTCTATGTGGAAGGAGACCGTCGCGTCGTCGTCATGGGGTCAGGGAACTATACGACCCGTAACATGAACGACTATAACCTCGAAGCGGACGTTGAAGTTGTCACGACGACGGAGACAGAATTCATCCGCGAAGTCGATGGCTACTTCAAACGACTTTGGAACAACGAGCAAAGGACATATACGCTCGCTTACGATGAGATTCAGACCGATTTACCAATCGGGAAGTATTTGATTTATTGGCTCCAAAAGCTCACTTGGACGATGACGTATTAAAACAAAGCCCGCCTTTACGTGAAGGCGGGCTTGACTATGGGCTGACGATGTCCACGGAAAAGCCCGCTTCCTTTGAGAAGGCGGGCTTTGTTCAATTCGTTTCGACTGGATTGAATTCGTTTGAATACTCATACAAGAACTGACCGCTGTCCCGGAGGACGTCTGTCTTCCGATGGAGCGAGAAGTGATCGTACGGTACGGTTTCCGTCTCGATGTTATTCGTATACGTCTCAAGCAAGAGCGAACTCGCTGGCTCAATCAAGTTGAATTCGCCACCTCGGCCTGAGAAGGAGAACACCTGCACAGACCGCGGCCACGTCTCCAGCTTAGATTGGAACGCTTGCAGTCCGTCAGAAGTCGGGGACAGGTCACGAATAGCAGGACTACCCGTATTGATCCCGAAGTTGCTGGCGGATAAACCGAAGTTAGCGAGACGCGTACCGGCGAACGGGCTGTCATACGTCACGAACTTATCGACGATATATTCATCCTGATTCAAGATATAGTTTGCCGCCGCGACCCCGCCCATGCTGTGACCGACCAAGTACATACGGTCAAATGAACGATTCCGTTCATCTTTATAGCGTTCGATTGCGGCGTTCAGCCATTTTGTCTGATTGTTGAGCGACGCCTCGGAATCCTCATATTCGATGCGGACAATCGGTCTCATCGAATTATAATCATTGATCACGCAGTCGACCGCGCCTTTCGCCGTCACGGTACAGAGGGCTCCATCTTTGGCCAATCCGCGTTGCTCCATATATTGTGAGAAACGGAGAAACGTCCGATCTGTCCCAAGTAACCCGTGCACGGCGAACGTCGGGATGAACTCGTCCGTCTGGGCAGCTTGACGGATTGCTTCGGTCTGCCTTTCGGTCGTCAACTCTTCACGGATTGTCACGATAATCAGAGCGAGTGTCAAGACGAGGATCAATCCACCAAGGATACGGGAGCGGATGGATGTCTTGTCCGGATTGCCGACGTTTTTGCGGTACTTCTGCCAGACGAAGAAACCGACGAGGGCGAGGAAGACTGCGACGACGATCGTGAGGATCCATGCCTTGACGTTCGGTACGTGGGCGACGAGGGTCATGTTGTTCTGACGGCCGCCGTAAACTTGCCATTCGACCTGTTTCATCGAACGTACATCGAGGCCGGTGCCGTCTTCGACGAACACGCCGGTCGGTACGGTCAGATTGAAGCGGATATCGGCTTGACGGACATAGCGCTCGGCCAATTGTTTTGGTGAGCCGCTTAAGTTCACGCCGGGCAGATTGATGCGGTCGAGCCGAAGATCGAGATTCGTATTGAGCACATAAGAGTCGAACCAAATCCCGTCTTCTTTCTCGACGTCAAACTTCATGTCGGGCGGGACGAGAATGCCGGCCGGACCGGTTTTCCATTCTTCTTTAATGTTCTGCAGGTCATCGACATTGTCAAACGTCTTCTTCAGCACCATGCCCTCGTAATCGTCTTCACTAAAATAATCTCGTGTCGCATAGCCGTTCGCATTCGCTTGTTGTTTCCATGTATCCCAATCGAGCCGCAAATTGAGCAGCTTCATGACCGGATGGTCGCGGAACGCGTACGTCGTCTCTAACGTGACCGATTGGTCGTAATGGACGGTCGCATCATATTCGATACGAACACATCCGCCGATTAAAAGAAATAAAAATGGGAATAAGAACAACAGCGCCTTTTTTTTCAAACTCGTCACCTCAAATCGGCTCACCGTAAGTGTCTAACGGGTTGGTCGGATTGATGCGGTCGTAGAACAAGACCCCATCTAAATGATCGAGCTCATGCTGACAGACGATGGCGCGCATTCCACGGAGCCGCAATTTGACCGGGGCACCATCACGGTCAACCCCTTCAATCGTGATACGGCGATGGCGCGGGACGTTCCCTTTGACGACACGGTCGACGGAGAGACAGCCCTCACCGCCGTTTAAATATGTCTGCTCCACCGAATGGCTCGTGATTTTCGGATTGAAGATCGATAGTTTGAACGTCTCTTCTTCCTCATGGAGTAGGACCGTGAAGAAACGACGATTGACACCGAGCTGTGGTGCAGCGATGCCGACACCGCCGCGAAGTTCATACTTCGCGCTCATCTCTGGGTCTTGGCTGTTGACGAGGAACGTCTCCATCTCGTCGAGTAGCGCAACGTCTTCTGCCGTCGGTGGGACCGGGACCTCGATTGAACGGGTACGGAGCCGCTCGTCTCCTTCACGAATCACATCTTTCATCGTTAACATGCAAAACTTCCTTTCCAATGGCGATATGACTAATTATATCATATTTATTAGTCGTTTCGCCTAGATGGTACAGAAGGTGAAATGAAAATGATACAGAGCCGAAATGAAGAGAAAGATGTGGTCATGTAAGCGTTTTTATGGGGTGAGCATATTTTTTGCGTTATTATAACAACCCGTTTTATACTGACTAGGAAACGGCAGGATAAGTGCAACTTTCCTGAATCACGTTAATACAGATTGCTTTTTTGGACAGATACACTTAAGATTTGAGGTAGTGTTTGATCACAAAAAAGACAATTGTCTCATAGTTGAAAGGATGAGGTGAAACGAATGAACAACGTTCAGGTACTTCAAAACGTGGAAGAAAACTTCCAAACGTTCCGTATTCTCGACGAGAAGGGCGAGGTCGTCAACCAAGACGCAATGCCAGATGTAACGGACGAGCAACTTCAGGAGCTTATGCGCCGCATGGTCTATACACGAATCTGGGACCAACGTGCCATCTCGCTCAACCGTCAAGGACGCTTAGGTTTCTATGCGCCAGTGGCTGGTCAAGAAGCAACGATGATCGGGACGCAATATGCGCTCGACAAACAAGACTGGATTCTTCCAGGCTACCGTGATATCCCGCAACTCGTATTCCACGGACTTCCGCTTTATCAAGCGTTCTTGTTCTCACGTGGTCACGTCGCAGGTAACCGTATTCCTGAAGACGTCAACGTATTGATGCCGCAAATCATCATCGGCGCACAAATCATCCAAGCTGCGGGTGTGGCAATGGGCCTCAAACGCAACGGCAACACAAACGTCGCCATTACTTACACGGGTGACGGTGGTTCATCACAAGGTGACTTCTACGAAGGATTGAACTTCGCAGGTGCATTCAAATCACCAGCCATCTTCGTCGTTCAAAACAACCGCTTTGCGATCTCGACGCCAGTTGAGAAACAAACTGCAGCTAAAACGATCGCGCAAAAAGCTGTCGCAGCGGGTATCAACGGAATCCAAGTTGACGGAATGGACGTTCTTGCTGTCCTCGCCGCAACACAACAAGCGCGTAAAGATGCACTTGACGGAACTCCGACGCTCATCGAAGCACTCACATACCGTTACGGACCACATACGCTCGCAGGGGATGACCCAACGCGTTACCGTACAAAAGAACTAGATACAGAGTACCAAGAGAAAGATCCACTCGTTCGTTTCCGTCTTTTCCTCGAAGGCAAAAAGCTATGGAGCGAAGACATGGAAAACGAAGTCATCGAACAAGCGAAAGCAGACGTCAAAGAAGCGATCAGCCTCGCTGACAAAGAACCAAAACAAAAAGTTTCGGACTTCATCAACAACATGTTCGAAACACTTCCTTCAAACTTGAAAGAGCAGCTTGAAGAATATACAGCAAAGGAGTCGAAGTAAGTTATGGCTCAAATGACAATGATCCAAGCGATTACTGATGCGATGCGCGTTGAAATGAAGCGCGACGAGAAAGTACTTCTTTTCGGAGAAGACGTTGGTAAAAACGGTGGGGTTTTCCGTGCAACGGAAGGTCTCCAAGACGAGCTCGGCGAAGACCGCGTCTTCGACACACCGCTTGCTGAGTCTGGTATCGGTGGTCTTGCTATCGGTCTCGGTCTTACAGGCTTCCGTCCAATCATGGAAGTTCAATTCTTCGGATTCGTATTCGAAGTGTTCGACTCGATCGCAGCTCAAATGGCGCGTATGCGTTACCGTTCAGGCGGCGCTTACAGCCAGCCGATTACAATCCGTTCACCATTCGGTGGCGGTGTTAAAACACCAGAACTTCACGCGGATAGCCTTGAAGGCTTGATGGCTCAGACACCTGGTCTTAAAGTCGTCATTCCGTCAACGCCATACGATGCAAAAGGTCTTTTGATCTCTGCAATCCGTGACAACGACCCAGTCGTATTCCTCGAGCACATGAAACTTTATCGTTCATTCCGTGGCGAAGTTCCAGAAGGCGAATACACGATCGAGCTTGGAAAAGCAGACGTGAAACGCGAAGGAACTGACGTTTCGATCATCACTTACGGTGCAATGGTCCACACGTCACTCAAAGCGGCAGAAGAGCTCGAAAAAGAAAACATCAACGTCGAAGTCATCGACCTCATGACAGTAAGCCCACTTGATATCGAAACAATCGTCGAGTCTGTTAAAAAGACTGGCCGTGCGATCGTTGTTCAAGAAGCACAACGTCAAGCAGGGATTGCGGCTAACGTCGTAACTGAAATTCAAGAACGCGCAATTCTTCACCTCGAGGCACCAGTGCTTCGGGTAACTGCACCAGACACAGTCTTCGCTTTCGCACAAGGTGAAGATGCATGGTTACCTGACCATAAAGATGTCGTTGCAAAAGTTAAGGAAGTTATTAACTTCTGATCGTGTTCAAGTAACGATGAGGGAGAATTGTCTCCCTCGTTGTGTTTACATGATGAATTGATGGGAGGAAAAACCAGTGGCAGTATTTGAATTTAAATTACCAGACATCGGTGAAGGAATTCACGAAGGTGAAATCGTCAAGTGGTTCGTAAAAGCAGGGGATACAGTAAAAGAAGATGACATTCTTCTTGAAGTTCAAAACGACAAAGCCGTCGTTGAGATTCCTGCTCCAGTTGATGGGACAGTTAAAGAAGTCAAAGTCTCTGAAGGTACAGTTGCGGTCGTCGGCGATGTCCTCATCACGTTCGATATCGAAGGTGACGCACCAGCCGGTGAAGAAGAAGCAGCTCCTGAACAGCCTAAAGCTGAAGAGAAGACTGAAGATGTGAAAGAAGACGTGAAAGAAGACGGCCCGCGTGAAGTTCAACTTCACAAATCGGAGCGCGTCATCGCGATGCCTTCAATCCGCAAATATGCTCGTGAAAAAGGCGTCGACATCCGTGAAGTCCAAGGTTCTGGAGACAACGGTCGCGTCTTGAAAGAAGACATCGATGCATTCGCAAACGGAGAAGCGCCAGCAGCAGAAGCTACAACAGAGAAAACAGAATCTGTAGCTCCAGCAGCGGCTGCGAAAACGGAAATCAAGCCTTACGAGTCAGCAACGCCTGAACTCGAAACGCGCGAGAAAATCCGTGGTATCCGTAAAGCAATCTCGAAAGCAATGGTCAACTCGAAACACACAGCGCCACACGTTACACTCATGGACGAAGTCGACGTCACGAAACTCGTTGCACTCCGTAAAGAGTTCAAACAAGTTGCTGCTGACCAAGGCGTGAAACTCACGTACTTGCCGTTCGTCGTAAAAGCATTGACTGCTGCAGCAAAAGCTTACCCAGCCATCAACGCATCGATCGATGATGTCAACGAAGAGATCGTCTACAAAAACTACTACAACATCGGTATCGCTGCTGATACGGACAACGGTCTCGTTGTTCCTGTCGTCAAAGAAGCGGACCGTAAGTCAATTTACGCACTCGCTACAAATATCAATGAGCTTGCCGGTAAAGCACGTGAAGGCAAACTTGCTGGGGACGACATGAAAGGCGGATCGATCACAATCACGAACATCGGTTCAGCTGGTGGACAATGGTTCACACCTGTTATCAACCACCCAGAAGTTGCAATTCTCGGTATCGGCCGCATCGCTGAAAAAGCTGTCGTGAAAGACGGCGAAATCGTCGCGGCACCTGTCCTCGCGCTTTCATTCAGCTTTGACCACCGCCTCATCGACGGTGCGACTGCTCAAAACGCACTCAACATGGTGAAACGCTTGCTTCAAGATCCAGCACTTCTAATGATGGAGGGATAAGAACATGGTAGTAGGAGAATTCGCACAAGAAACTGATTTGCTTGTCATCGGCGCCGGTCCTGGTGGATACGTCGCAGCCATCCGTGGCGCACAACTTGGCCTTAAAGTCACGATCGTCGAAAAAGGTAACTTTGGTGGCGTCTGCTTGAACGTCGGTTGTATCCCATCAAAAGCGTTGATCACGGCTGGTCACAACTTCCAGCATGCAAAAGGTCACTCGTCAATGGGAATCACGTCTGACAACGTATCAGTCGACTTCACAAAAGTCCAAGACTGGAAACAGTCGGTCGTCAACAAATTGACTGGCGGCGTCAAAGGTCTTTTGAAAGGTAACAAGATTGACATCGTTCAAGGTGAAGCTTTCTTCGCCTCTGAAGATACAGTTCGTGTTATCACAGAAGATAGCTCGACTCCTTACAAGTTCAAAAAAGCGATTATCGCGACTGGTTCGACACCAATCGAGATCCCATCGTTCAAATGGTCAAAACGCGTCCTTTCTTCAACTGGCGCATTGGCTCTTCCTGAAGTACCGAAGAAACTTGTCGTCATCGGCGGCGGGTACATCGGTATGGAGCTCGGCACAGCGTACGCGAACTTCGATACAGAAGTCGTCGTCGTTGAAGGCGCAAGCGACATCTTGTCTGGCTTCGAGCCGCAAATGACGCAAATCGTCAAGAAGAAACTCAAACAAAAAGGCAACGTCACGATTCACACGAACGCGCTTGCAAAAGGCGTCGAGGAAACAGAAGACGGCGTAACGGTTAAGTTTGAAGTGAACGGCGAAGAGCAGTCTGTGGAAGCGGACTACGTCCTCGTCACAGTCGGCCGTCGTCCAAACACTGGCGACATCGGTCTTGAGAACGCGGAAGTAAAAATCAGCGACCGCGGCATCATCGAAATCGACGACCAGTGCAAGACATCGAACGAAAACATCTACGCCATCGGCGACATCGTACCAGGACCACCGCTCGCGCACAAAGCTTCTTATGAAGCGAAAGTCGCAGCGGAGGCAGCTGCCGGTAAGCCAGCTTACCTCGACTACTCAGCAATCCCAGCGGTCGTCTTCACTGACCCTGAACTTGCAACAGTCGGTTACACAGAGCCACTCGCAAAAGAAGAAGGACTTGAGATCACTGTATCGAAATTCCCATTCGCAGCGAACGGCCGTGCCCTCGCTCTCGACGAGCCAGACGGCTTCATGAAGCTCATCACGCGTAAAGAGGACGGTCTCTTGATCGGTGCTCAAATCGCGGGAACTGGCGCTTCAGATATGATCGCCGAGCTTGGTCTCGCAATCGAAGCAGGCATGACTGCAGAAGATATCGCGCTTACAATCCACGCTCACCCATCACTCGGTGAGATGGCAATGGAAGCGGCAGAAATCGCAATGGGTATGCCAATCCACGTCGTTAAATAAGTCAAAAGCTCTCTCGCTTACTCGCGAGAGAGCTTTTTTACGTAATGGACGGTCCGTTCGACTTCTTGAAAGCCGATGCGTTCATGGAACCGTTGACTGCCGTCGTTCTCGACTTCCGTGTCGGAGGCGAGTTCGGCGCATCCTTGCGACTGGGCGAACGAGGAGGCCGCTTCGACGAGCCTTGTCGCCACGTCTTGCTGCCGTGCGGCTTCGATGACGTAAATTCCTTCTATAAACGCGGTCGGGGAACTGGAGGTGCCAGGGACGTAGTCATGACGGAAACTGAGCTGACAAAAGCCGATCGGTACGTCCGTTTCCGCGATGAAGTAGTGCATCTTGCCCGAGCGGAGACCGAGCCGGACCTCAGGCTTGAGTTCAGCAACGGGTGCGTCTGGCCATAGTTGTCGCATGAGAGCAACGAGTTCGGCGCAATCTTGTTCGTTCGCTTTTCGTATCTTCATCAGTCGTCCTCCTTATGTTTCGTACGTTCAGTATAAAGGAAAATAAGGAGTGAAGTCAGAAAGGAGGGAACGATGATGGCGTTCGATGAAGAATTGTTATATACCGTCTCTGAGACGAGCCGTGTCCGTTTCACGGGAATCGAGACAGAGACGTCACGTTATGATTTCGGTTTTGTGTATACACATCAATTCATGGGAAAAGTGCTCGTCGTCTGTATGCAGACCGGACAATCTGCCCTTCTCGACGTCCGTGCGCTCGAAGAACCGAGACAGCTGTATCCGATGCTTGGGATCGCCCTGCGCGATACTGGTCATGTTGCCGAGTTTTTACGCCTCTGTCTAACTGAAAATGAGATTGAGTCCAATCAAACAGGAAATTCACCCCTTGAAAAAATGTAAGCGTTTTCTTATAATAGAACGTAGGGGAAGCAATTCGATCATCATAAGCCACCTTTTCTTTTGATGACACAAAGCGAGCCGGTCCATTGGACCGGCTCGCTTTCGTTTTAACGGATTGCTTTCGTTTGTTGAATCACTTTAATCATTTGGAGCGACTCGTCTTCAAGGCCTTGGACCGGTAGACCGGCCTCGATGTTGGCCATGATGTATTCGAGTGTCGATGTCGTAATCAGTTCTCCCGGAATGATGATTGGGATTCCTGGCGGATATACCATAATGAACTCGGCTGAGATGCGTCCAACGGCGTTCTCGAGGGGGATCGTCTCCGTTTCCTCGTAGAACGCGTCACGCGGGCTGAGCGCTAGCGGTGGAATCTCTGGGAGCATGATTGATAGCGAATCGTTCCCAGACTGGTCGTAGACCGATACTACGTCACGCATCCCGTCTATCAACGCTTGAATCGTCGACTCGTCGTCGGCACTCGTCACGATGAACAAGACGTTCAACAAATCGGACATTTCAACTTCGATCCGATGGGTCTCCCGCAAATATTTCTCGACTTCAAAGCCAGTGATCCCGAGCTCGCGGACCGAGACGAGGATTTTCGTCTCGTCGAGCGCGTACGTCGACTCTGAATGAAGTTCGGCGTGACCGTATACCGACAAGTGCGGCATATTGTTGATAGCTGTACGAGCCATTCGTGATAGCGTGAGGGCACGTTCGTTCATCATTTCTCCTTTTGTCGCCAACTGGCGGCGGGCCGCGTCGAGCGACGCGAGGAGGAGGTAAGACGTCGACGTCGTCGTAATCATCGACAACATCGCGTGAATCCGTTCCGGCGAGACGAGTCCGCGACGGACATTTAAAATCGAACTTCCCGTCATCGAGCCGCCGAGCTTGTGTACGCTCGTGGCCGCGACGTCCGCTCCGGCCTGCATCGCCGAGAGAGGGAGCTCGTCGTGGAACGGCAAGTGGACACCGTGTGCCTCATCAACGAGGACCGGTACGTCTTGAGCGTGAGCGACTGCGACGATCCGTTCCAAATCACCAGCAATCCCGAAGTACGTTGGATTGATGACGAGGACGGCTTTCGTGTCAGGGTGCATCTCGAGAGCGCGTTCGACGGCACTTGCCGTGATTCCGTGGGCGATCCCATATGTCTCATCATATTCAGGGTGAATGAAGACGGGGTGAGCCCCGGTCAAGACGAGTGCAGACATGACAGATTTATGCACGTTCCGCGGTACGATGATCTTCTCGTTCGGTCCAACGACGCCCATGATCATCGCCATGATGGCGCTCGATGTCCCTTGGACCGAGAAAAACGTCTCGTCGGCACGGAACGCCTCGGCAGCGAGGCGCTCGGCCTCGGCAATCGACGCTTTCGGATGATGGAGATCATCGAGCGGGGCGATGTTGATCAAATCGATCTTCAAGGCGTTCTCGCCGATGAAGTCGCGGAATTCAGGGTCCATTCCTTTCCCGCCTTTATGGCCAGGGATGTGGAACGCGATCGGGTTCGTGTCCACGTGCGTGAGCAACGTGTCAAAGAGCGGTGTCTCGAGCTGTGTAGCACCTTTAAGTTTCAATAGTAAGTCCTCCTTGATAGCAGTGTGTATATGGGTTTTTGGTTTAGGTTCAAGCTGTGGTCAATCAGAACATTTCGTTTCAAAAACAATGCAACAAAAAAACTATAGTGATTTCTATACCAACTTGCAATAGTTTTTTTTGTTGATACAATGGTTGTCGAGGTGAAGAATATGCAAATCAACTATCCGATCAATCCGGACTGGACGACCGACGAACTCATCGAAGTCGTCGAGTTCTATAATCAAGTCGCCTTGGCCAATGAAGGCGGCGTCGACCGTGAGTCGTTTTTGGATGCGTATCGGTCGTTCAAACAAATCGTGACATCGAAATCAGAAGAAAAACAACTAAGTGCCGTCCACGACGAACAGACCGGTTACTCTACCTATCGTACGGTCCAAGCGGCCCTAAAATCAAATTCAAAGATTATAAAGTTGTAACTGCTGGAAAGCATGGGAAAACAGAACAGTTTTCTCATGCTTTTTTTGTTATTTGTCTTCTAAATGGGGTACATATCACTAACAGTTATTTCAGGTTTAGCGTTAGTTGAAATGGGAATATACTCACTAAGATAAAAAATTCAAAATAGTCAGACAATTCTCTTTCTTTTTTGAATCTCATCTGATATACTCAATTCAACTCACTAAACCGTAACTTGTAGCCCAACTAAAGGAGTGTGGCATCTCATGAAACAAGTGATCGAGGCATTCAAAAGAAAAGACGCAGAAAAACGGATTCCGGTGCTGCGCTTAGAGATTGATTATGAATTGGCAACTCTCTTCGATGCAATGGCGTCACAAGACGATGCCACTGTCCAGGCTAGCAAGCATCGGTTAGAGAAATATCGCCAAGAACTTTTGCGTCTCGAAGCCTGACCCACAACCACTCATTCAACCAGTATTCCATGCGGATACTGGTTTTTGTTTGGTACAATACATATTAGAGGTGATAAACATGTTGGAATGGTTCGCGATTGATTTGATTAAGCAGGCAGGGGAATATATTCGACAGCAAATCGATGAGAGTTATCGCATCGAGCGAAAGACGGGGAAAGGAGATTTGGTCACGGAAATTGATCGGGCCGTTGAACAGTTGATTGTCGACCGCATCCGCGAGACGTATCCCGAGCATCATATCATCGGGGAAGAAGGGATCTCCACAGGGCCGGACGACCTGTCTGGAACGGTCTGGTTCGTCGACCCGATCGACGGAACGTTGAATTTCATTCACCAGAAGCGTATGTTTGCCATCTCGGTGGCCGTCATGATTGACGGGATCATCGAGTACGGCTTTGTGTATGACGTGATGGCGGATGAACTGTTCGTGGCGCGCCGCGGTGTCGGGACGACGTTGAACGGTCGGAAGCTCCCATCAATCCAAGAACATCATGTCCGTGATGCTTTCCTTAGCATGAACGCGACATGGGTGACACCGAACCAGCAGATCGCCCCGGAAGTGCTCGCCCCGATTGTTCGAGACTCGGTCGGCACACGGGCGCATGGG
Source organism: Exiguobacterium sp. SL-9 (assembly GCF_004336985.1). Taxonomy (GTDB): domain Bacteria; phylum Bacillota; class Bacilli; order Exiguobacteriales; family Exiguobacteriaceae; genus Exiguobacterium. The sequence continues at coordinate 498,507 of NZ_SJUO01000001.1, read as the reverse complement.
GCCGCCTCGCTCGAACTCGCGTGGCTCGCAGCGGGACGGGTCGACGGGTATATCACGATGCGGAATATGCCGTGGGACTATGCCGCCGGTAAACTGCTCGTCGAGGAAGTTGGAGGCAGGGTCGTCTCGATTTATGGGGAACCGGTCTGCTATGACGGGAAGACATCGGTCCTTGCTGGGAGCGAGACGTTCGTCAAAGATGTCGTCAAACACTACGTCATCGCCAAAGGGGCGACTCCGGAAGTGAGACCTGACCTTCAGATTGGGGTCAACGGCACCTACGACCGCGTCCGTGACTTGCTCGTCTTGGCCAACCCGAATGAGGCGATGGTGCGTGAACAATACGTTGCGGGCGAGACGTATGAAGCGACACTCGGTGGGGAACGTGTCGGTGCGTATATGTTGGTGCGGCGCAGTGAGACGATGATCGAACTCGTCAACATCGCCGTCAAGCCGGATCGGCAAAACCAGACAATTGGTCAACGTTTGCTCCAAGACGCGATTCGTCGCGCCGAGCAGAGCGGTGCGAGGCAGATGCTCGTCTGTACGGGTAACTCGAGCATCGTCCAGTTGCGCTTTTATCAACAAGCCGGTTTCCGCTTTGAATCAGTCGAGCGGGACTATTTCCCGGACCACGGTTATCCGTCAATCGAAGAGGACGGTCTCGCCTTGCGTGACCGCATCTGTCTGACACGCGACCTATAAGTGTTGGCGCCAGAAGAATAACACCATAAACAAGGCCCGGGCAAATCGCCCGGGCCTTCTGTTATGGACGTCGATTCGAGAGGACCCGACGGCGCAAGTTGATTCCAAAGAATGTGGCGATGCCGCTCAAGGCGAGACTACCGATGATGATGGCGGCACTTCCTTCGGCGACCCCGATTCCGATACCGACGAAACCAGCGACGACCGCGGTCGCGATTAAAACGAACATGAGTTGCATGGAGATTCCCCCTTTTTTCTCTAGTCTTCTTTATTGTAGTCAAAAATGATGCGTTTGGAAACGTTAACAGTTGATAACACTCGACAAAGGTGGTAGGACGTGTGCTATACTCTTAAAGTTGAATAAAAGATGAAACTTTTTTAAATAAGAGAGGACTAACTACATGAATGTAAGAACTAACCTTCGGAACGTAGCCATCATCGCCCACGTTGACCATGGTAAAACAACGCTTGTCGATGAATTATTGAAACAGTCTGGTACTTTCCGGACAAACGAAATGGTCGCAGAACGCGCCATGGACTCGAACGATATCGAACGTGAGCGCGGAATCACAATTCTCGCGAAAAACACGGCAATCGATTATAAAGACACACGCATCAACATCGTTGATACACCGGGTCACGCCGACTTCGGTGGTGAAGTTGAGCGGATCATGCGTATGGTTGACGGCGTTATCCTCGTCGTCGATGCACGTGAAGGCTGTATGCCACAAACGCGTTTCGTATTGAAGAAAGCACTCGACCAAGGTCTCCGTCCAATCGTTGTCGTCAACAAAATTGACAAGCCGATGGTACGCCCACTCGACGTTGTCGATGAAGTTGTCGACTTGTTGATCGACCTTGGAGCAGATGAAGATCAACTTGAATTCCCTGTCGTCTATACGTCTGCAGTCAGCGGTTCAAGTTCGTTCGATCCTGATCCAGAGAAGCAAGAAGATACAATCACGTACGTGCTCGACACGATTCTTGAGAACACACCGGCACCAATCGATAACTCGGATGAGCCGCTTCAGTTCCAAGTCACGATGCTCGACTACGACAACTACCTCGGCCGGATCGGCGTAGGTCGCGTCTTCCGTGGGAAAATCAAAGTCGGCGAATCAGTGTCACTTTGCAAAACAGACGGATCAATCAAACAATTGCGCGTCACTAAATTGTTCGGTTACTTCGGCCTCAAACGTGTTGAAATCGAAGAAGCCAAAGCTGGTGACTTGATCGCCATCGCCGGGATGGAAGACATCAACGTCGGTGAGACGGTCACGCCAGTCGGTCAAGAAGAGCCACTTCCGCTCCTTCGCATCGATGAGCCGACGCTTCAAATGCGTTTCATGACAAACAACTCACCGTTCGCAGGACGCGAAGGCGATTTCGTGACAGCACGTAAAATCGAAGAGCGTTTGATGAAACAACTCGAGACGGACGTTTCACTCCGTGTCGAAAACACAGATTCGCCTGACCAATGGGTCGTATCAGGACGCGGTGAGCTTCACCTCGGGATCTTGATTGAGAACATGCGTCGTGAAGGCTACGAACTTCAAGTGTCGAAACCACAAGTTATCATCCGTGAAGACGAAGATGGTACGAAAATTGAGCCGTTCGAGCGCGTCATCGTTGACGTCCCAGAAGAGTACACGGGTTCAGTCATGGAATCGATCGGTCTCCGTAAAGGGGAACTCGCGAACATGAACACGAACGACAACGGTCAAACACGTATGGAATTCATCGTTCCGTCACGTGGTCTCATCGGCTATCGTAACGAGTTCTTGTCAGCAACACGCGGATACGGGATCTTGAACCACACGTTCGAAGAGTACCGTCCGTTTATCTCTGCTGACATCGGCGGACGCCGCAGTGGTGTCATGGTTTGTATCGAACCTGGTAAGTCGACGGCTTACTCGATCGGTGCCCTTGAAGACCGTGGAACGATCTTCATCGAGCCAGGTGTAGAAGTATACGAGGGAATGATCATCGGTGAATGTAACCGTGACGTCGACCTCGCGATCAACGCTGTCAAAGGCAAACAGTTGACGAACATGCGTGCTTCAGCAAAAGACTCGACACAAGTCTTGAAACGTCCACGCGTCTTCTCACTCGAAGAATCGCTCACGTTCTTGAACGATGACGAGTACTGTGAAATCACACCGGAGTCGATCCGTCTCCGTAAAAAAGTCTTGAACAAGAACGAGCGCGAGAAAGCTGACAAGCGTCGTAAACTTGGTAAAGAATAAGTCGGAAAAAAGGGAGCGCCTAGGCGTTCCCTTTTGTTTTGGATAGTGTAGAATGGTTGTGTAGGAAATGAAGGGGGATTATCAGCTTGAAAGCTTCTCAAACGATGGACATCACACAAATCGATGTGCCGTGGATTGCCTCGCTACTTGGCGTCGGCAGTGATGCGAACGACTTCTCGGTCGGGTTCAACGCGTTAATCATCACGGTCATCTTATTGACGATACTCGTGTTCAAACTAGGTTTTGCCAAACAATTGACGTGGTGGAAGTCACTCGTCGTCTATATGCTGCTCGCCCTTGGTGCAGGCACGATGGCGCTCGTCTTCTTCACATGGCCGATTCCAGAAGTTCTCCTGGTCATGGCTGTCGTCTTGGCGATTTACCGGGGCCGACTCTGGTGGAACCGACGTCAAGGCATCGAATCACACTAAAAAATGGACGTTTCGCCCTCGGGCGAGACGTCCATTTTTGATTACCATCTCCGTTTTTGTCGGAATGATGGATATAGGTGGAATTGGCCGGTCGCGGCACGCTCAGCGGTTCGCGCGGTGATGCGTTCTTGGCACGCTTGGCACATGTACGTTTTAGCAGGTTTATTACGAAGTCGTTTCGCTTCGAACGACCACGAATCAATCGTTTCGATTTTGTCACAAAGAGAGCACTTTACGCGCATGGTCTCACCTTCCTCTTCGTTGATTATAGCATGATTTCAGGAGAGAAAAGCAGGGAAAGAGGTTTGTAAGGGCGAATCCATTTCGTATACCCGTTCGGGAGGAGGGGAGTATATGGCGAGTAAAACCGCGTTCGAACTTTCAACGTCACAACAAGCCACGTTAAACGATATGCCATTGACGTTTTTAATCGCATTTGATGAACCGAAACGGTGGCCGACCACCCATGCCATCAGCTGGGTGCAAGCGCCGAATGAAATGACGATTCGCTTTACCTTGACGAAGAATTCGCATTTAATCACGTTGCTCGCAAACGAGCGAACCGCAAGTCTCATTTTTATAGAAGGGGGCCAGGCCTACAGTGTGGCCTTATCACATGTGGCCGAATTCGAGCCGAGTGTGAAGCCGGGATTGCACCTTCGCTTTTTTGAAGGGCACGTCGAGGAAGTCCGTAACGTCTCCTTTTATGGAGCGGAGTATGGGCAACCGGACATCGTCAAGACGTACGATGTCGAAGCAGCAGAAAAGCTGGACCGTGAAGTCAAGGAGAGTTTGAATTCTTGATCACCATCCTATTTTCGAGGGGCGGCAAAGTCTATGAAAAAAACGTATGTGCTCGATACGAACGTACTCTTACACGATCCACTCTCTTTGTTCCAATTCGATGAGCACGATGTCGTCATTCCCGCCATCGTATTAGAAGAGCTTGACGGCAAAAAACGCAATATGGATGAAGTCGGTCGCAACGCCCGTGAGACGGCGCGTGTACTTGACCAACTCCGCACGACCGGTAAACTGCACGACGGGGTACCGCTCGAAAACGGCGGGCACTTGTTCGTCGAGATCGGTCACGAACATACTGTCGATTTCCCGTTCGACGTCATGACGAACGACAACCGCATCTTGACCGTGGCGCTCGGCCTGATGAAACAATACGAGCATGACCGCACCCGTAAAGTCGTGGTCGTCTCGAAAGATATACTCGTCCGCGTCAAAGCGGATGCAATCGGCATCGAAGCCGAAGACTATTTGACCGACCATATCGTCGACACGACAGATCGATATGCTGGCTACCTAGAGATTGAAGTCGATCAAGCCGTCATCGATGAATTTTACAAAGTCCGGCAGCTCCCACTGTCCGCTTTGACGAAAAATCAGCTGTATCCGAATTCATTCGTCGTTTTGAAAAGTAACGTCTCGAAAGCGAGCGCGGTCGCGGTCGTCGATGCGCTGCAACCAATCCTTCGTCCGCTCTCCCTAGACGTCGAACACGTCTGGGGCATCCATCCCCGCAACGTCCAACAGCGGATGGCGCTTGACTTGTTGCTTCGGGACGATATCCCATTCGTGACGTTGCTCGGCAAAGCGGGGACCGGGAAGACGCTTCTCGCGCTCGCGGCCGGATTGTCACTCGTTGAAGACGAACGTCGGTTCAACAAGCTCGTCGTCGCCCGCCCGGTCGTCCCGATGGGGAATGATATCGGCTATTTACCGGGGGAGATGGAAGAAAAACTTCGGCCTTGGATGCAACCGATTTACGACAACTTGGAGTTTTTGTTTAACGCTAATTCAAAAGATGAGCTCGGTAACATCTTGGCCGGTATCAAATCGATTCAGCTCGAGGCGCTCACGTATATCCGTGGCCGCAGCATGCCGGATCAGTTCATCATCATCGATGAGGCTCAAAACTTGACGAAACATGAGATTAAGACGATTCTGACTCGGGTCGGAGAAAACTCGAAAATCGTTCTCGTCGGCGACCCGTATCAAATCGACCATCCGTATTTGGATGAATATTCGAACGGTCTCACGTACGCCGTCGAACGGTTCAAAGGACAAAACGTGTTCGGGCACGTCCAACTCATCAAAGGGGAGCGCTCTTCGCTCGCCCGGTTGGCCGCCGATTTACTATAACAAAAAGCGCCGAGCGGCCGCTCGGCGTTTATTTCGTGTTTGGATGGAGTGCGACTTGCACGTTCGATTTTTCGAGCAGGGCGTTCGTCAACATGATCAGGCCGGTTACGATGAATAGGGCGGAGAAGCCGAAATGGGCGACGACTTGGGACCCGAACAACGGTCCGAGCAAGTTACCCATAAACTGGGCTGACTGATTATAGGAGAAGATGCGCCCGGCCGCCCGGCTCGGCGTATGTTGCCGGAGGAGCGACTGCACGGACGGCATGAGTGCCGCGGTGGCGAAACCGAGCCCGAACCGTAACACGACGAGTTGCGTCGTCGACGTCACGAACGCCTGCGGAATCAAGAAGGCGCTATAGACGATGAGCGCCCAAAATAAAATACGTTCGGCGCCATATCGATCGGAGAGCCGACCGAGCCGCTGTGCGGAAATGAGGGCGGCTACACCTGGTGCTGAAGCGACGATGCCAGCGATAAAGGCGAGCGACGTCGTATATGGGTTTAGTTCACGGACGTACAACGTCAACAGAGGACCGACCGACTGCGTCGAGAAGGTGATTAAAAACGTCGTCAAAAATAGACTAAAGATGAGTTGTGGATGACGAAGTGAGGCGATAATCGATCTCGTCGAATCAAGTCGCTCGCGCGCCACCGGGACAAAGTCCTCTTTGACGAACACGAGTGTGATGAGAAACGTGATGAATAGTGCACTGCCGGTCAAGAGAAAAACGGGTCGAAGCCCAATCCAGTCGGCGAGGAGTCCTCCGATCAATGGACCGAGGAGTCCGCCGGTGATGCCACCGGTCGACAACGTACCGAGCGCCCAGCCACTTTTCTCTTTTGGCGTTTGTGAAGCGACGAGGGTGATCCCCGCCGATATAAATCCGGACACGGCGCCCATGAGCAGCCGAAGCCCCACGAGTTGATACACGTCTTGCACGAAGCTGATGAGTGTCATCACGATCGCCATGCCGAGGCTCGCACGAATGAGCATTAACTTGCGCCCTTTTTGGTCGGCGAGCCGTCCCCAAAGCGGGGAGACGATGGCGGCCACGAGGAACGTGGCCCCGAAAGCGACGGCTGACCACGTGACAACGTGATCGGGATCCGTGACTCCGAGCTCTTCGATGAACAAGGGGAGGAACGGCAGGACGAGGCTCATCGAGGCCGCCGTCAAAAAACTACCGATCCAGACGATGATTAAATTTTTCTTCCATAAAGGGTACGTAAGCGTCACGACCTTTCAAGCTTGAAGTTTTTCCATAACGTATATGTTACACTTTGTGAACTAAAAAGTCCAAAAAAATGAGAAGGCGCAATGGCCTTCTCGATTATGCTTCTGTTCGCACCGCGATGTGATGAACCCCTCGCAAAATGTGCTGATGATGCAAGACGTAGACTGGACCGTCCACGAGCACTTTCCCGTCTTTCGAGAACTGAAGATAGACGGTACGCGCCTCATCGATTGGCAGCGTGAGCACCGTCTCCCCATAAAAGCTGACGTGCGTCGCCGTAGCGGTCGGTTCAGCGTTTTGCAGGAACGGGGCGAACGGCATCGCGAACGAGTCGCGCAGCGCCGCATCCTTATCGGCCCGAGTCATCGGTTTGTTGTGGTCGATACGTGTCCCTTGCGTCAAGCCGTCGTCCCATGCCTTCCCCATCTTGGCATAGTATGCGTCATTGTCACTTTCTACCGCGCGGTCGAGGTTTTCGACATTTCGCTTGCGGTCATCAAAAATCCATACGGTCGGGTCGATCGTCAACGCGTGACGAACCGCTCCGTCTAGTGGAAAAATCATTGATACGCCCCCTTTAATCACGATACACTGTACATTATACAGCTCTTTCTCAGAAAAAGGGAAACTGCGAGAAACTCGTAGTGATTCCAGACTGTTCATTGAATTATGATGAAATATAATGTACAGTTGAGTTATGACAAACAGTCTGTCATTGTACGGAGGAGGGGTCGTAGTGGCGACAAATTTGGCTGCAGTCCAACGGGAGCAAGCGCTTCAACTATTAGAGGCCGACGCTGAAAAAATCCGTTGTTTGATTGAAGTGCAGTTAGAAAACCTAAAAATGCCGAAGTGCCCGCTTTATGAAGAGGTGCTTGATACACATATGTTCGGTCTATCACGCCAAATTGATTTTGCGGTCCGTCTTGGACTCATTTCAGACATTGAAGGTAAAGGACTGCTCGATTCATTGGAACAAAAGCTGTCCGCCCTCGCGGAAGCTTCAGATTTATGAACCTTATACTCAAACTGTGCAAGCGGCGCTGTTTGAGTATTTTTTTATAATGGGTCAAGGATTGTTGTACATAAGGAAGTGAAAACATGAAAACTCGGTTTCGGTACTTTGATTTCTCACTGTTCATTGCGGTGCTCATGCTCGTCGGAATCAGCTCGATCATGATTTACAGTGCGAGTGTATGGAATCGCGGGGATTACGCGAACAGCGGTTTGTTCTATCGGCAACTTGTTTATGCCGGACTCGGCATCATCGTCTATTTCATCGCAACGATGTTTCGCTATGAGAACTTTAGAAAACCAAATATTTTGTACGGCCTCTATCTCTTATCGGTCGTTCTGTTGTTCGTCACGTGGGCGATGCCACCGCTCAACGGGGCGCGGGCGTGGCTCATCATTGGTGGGTTTACGATTCAACCAGTCGAGATTGCCAAGTTTGTATTGATTTTATTGCTCGCGAACTATTATCACCAATTGTGGAACAACGAATTGAAAGGGCTGCCAGGTCGACTCGGGCGAGCTGCGGTCATGAAGAAAGGAATCCGGGCCCAAGCCGGTGCCTTCTTCGTGATTCCGGTCATCTACTTCTTTTTGCCGTATGCGATCGCCATCAACGGGCAACCGGATATGGGGGGACTGTTCGTCCTCGGCGCCATCATGTTCCTCATGTGGCTCGCCGTCGGGGCGCCGCTCCGAATCATTATCCCATCTGTCCTCGCCGGCATCGGAGTCGTCTATTTGATGTTCACGACGATTTTCTCGGAAAATCAACGCAGTCGGATCGAAGTCGTCTTCAATCCGTTCATGGACCCTGAAGGCTATGGTCATCAATTACTCATGTCGATCATCTCAATCGTACATGGGGGCTTGACGGGTGTCGGTCTCGGGAACAGTTATCAGAAATACGGGTACCTGCCCGAACCGGAGACGGACTATATCATGTCAATCATTGCCGAGGAACTCGGTTTTGTTGGTGTCGTCGTCGTCCTCGTCTTGCTCTTTTTCATCGCATTTCGAGCCGTCAATATCGCCAATCATAGCGATAGTCACTTCGCGATGTTCGTCTCGTTCGGTATCGCTGCTCAAATCATGGTCCAGACCGGAATCAATATCGGTGCCATGTCCGGCTGGTTCCCAGGTACAGGTGTCACGCTCCCGCTCGTCAGTTACGGCGGGACGTCACTCATCATGACGATGGGAATTCTCGGTGTGCTCAGTAGCATCTCGATGCGAAATCGGCATCGGGAAGCGACGAAGCGAGCGGAAATCCGTGAAAAGTCGGCAGAAAATGTTCAAAGTTCTTCGCTGCATGTTGTAAGGTAAAAAGGATTGAACTACTTAAATGGGGGGATTTATGTTGAAACCAATTAGCAAATTACTTGTAGCCAACCGTGGAGAAATCGCCATTCGTGTCTTTAGGGCCGCCACTGAATTAGGGATGCGCACGGTCGCCGTCTATTCACAAGAAGACAGCGGCTCATTGCACCGCTTCAAAGCGGATGAGGCGTATTTGATCGGTCTCGATAAAAAGCCGATTGACGCCTATCTCGACATCGAGGACGTGATCCGGATCGCGAAACAGTCGGGGGCTGACGCGATTCACCCGGGGTACGGTTTCTTATCCGAGAATATCGAGCTCGCACGTCGTTGCCGCGAAGAAGGCATCATCTTCGTCGGTCCGAACGAATCGCATCTTCACGCGTTCGGGGATAAAGTTCGAGCTCGCCAAAGTGCGATCGCAGCCGGTCTGCCGGTCATTCCAGGTTCAAACGGACCGCTCACATCATACGAAGACGCGCTCGACTTTGCGAACGAGCACGGGTTCCCACTCATGGTCAAAGCGGCGATGGGCGGAGGTGGACGAGGGATGCGTGTCATCCGCACGGAAGCCGAGATGAAAGATTTGATTGAACGTGCCAAGTCAGAAGCGAAGCAAGCGTTCGGTTCAGACGAAGTGTACATAGAAAAATTAGTGGAACGTCCAAAGCATATCGAGGTTCAGATTCTCGGGGACGATCACGGGAACATCATTCACTTGTTCGAACGCGACTGCTCGGTCCAACGTCGACATCAAAAAGTCGTCGAGGTCGCACCTTGTGTGACATTATCGGAAGCATCACGTCAAGCCATCTGTGACGCGGCCGTAAAACTGATGCGCCATGTCGGCTATATTAACGCCGGGACGGTCGAATTCCTCGTCACGGAAGACGAGTCGTTCTACTTCATCGAGGTCAACCCGCGCATTCAAGTCGAGCACACAATCACAGAGATGGTGACCGGCTTCGATATCGTGCAGACTCAGCTCATGATCGCGCAAGGAGAGTCGCTCCACGGCGACGTCATTCATATGCCGAAACAAGAGGACATCAAATTGCTCGGTTACGCGATCCAGTCCCGCGTCACGTCAGAAGATCCGGGCAACAACTTTATGCCGGACACGGGCAAAATTATGGCGTACCGCTCTCCGGGCGGCTTTGGGGTCCGACTCGATGGGGGCAACGCCTACGTCGGGGCCGAAATCTCGCCGTATTACGACTCACTCCTCGTGAAGCTGTCGACACACGGCATGACGTTCGAGCAAGCCGCTTCGAAAATGGTCCGTAACTTGAACGAGTTCCGGATTCGCGGCATCAAGACGAACATTCCGTTCTTGATTAATGTGATGAAACATCAAAACTTCATCAGCGGCGACTATAACACGTCGTTCATCGACGAGACGCCGGAACTGTTTGTCTTCCCGAAACGGAAAGACCGCGGGACGAAGCTCCTTAACTATATCGGTGACGTCACGGTGAACGGGTTCCCAGGTGTCGGATTGAAAGATAAGCCGATCAGCCGATCGGTCCGGATCCCGCAAAACCTGCCTGCTGAAGCCAAACCAGGGACGAAACAGATTTTGACGGAGCTCGGTCCGGACGGCCTCGCCGATTGGATCAAGCGCCAGCCTGAACTGTTGTTGACGGATACGACGATGCGCGACGCGCACCAGTCGCTCCTCGCAACACGGGTGCGGACGCAAGACATCATCAATATCGCCGAACCGACGAGCAAGCTCATGCCAGAGTTGTTCTCGGTCGAGGCGTGGGGTGGTGCTACGTTCGACGTTGCCTATCGCTTCCTCTCGGAAGACCCATGGGTTCGTCTCATGCGTCTTCGTGAGAAAATGCCGAACGTCTTGATTCAAATGTTGCTTCGCGGCGCTAACGCCGTCGGTTATAAAAACTATGCCGACAACGTCATCGAGCAGTTCGTCCATGAGGCGGCCTATGCCGGCGTCGACGTGTTCCGAATCTTCGACAGCTTGAACAACCTCGAGTCAATCCAACTTGCGATTGACGCGACGTTACCGACCGGAAAAGTCGCCGAGGCAGCGGTTTGTTATACGGGTGACCTATACGATGGCAGCCGTCCGAAATATCACTTGCCGTATTACGTTGACTTGGCGAAGAAACTCGAAGCGAGCGGGGCCCACATCCTTGCCATCAAAGATATGGCCGGTCTGCTCAAACCGGAATCGGCGTACGCGCTCGTCTCGGCCTTGAAAGATGCCGTCGACTTGCCGATTCACTTGCATACGCACGACGCTTCCGGCAACGGGATCTTCACATATGCGCGGGCGACAGATGCGGGCGTCGACATCGTCGACGTCGCTGCGAGCTCGATGTCGGGTATGACATCACAACCTTCAGGCGGCAGCTTGATTTACGCGCTTGACCATCACAAGCGTCAACCGAAAATCGATGCGAAACATTACGAAGTCATCAGCGATTACTGGCAAGACGTGCGTCATAACTATGAGCCGTTCGAAAGTGACATGCGCGCTTCGAACCCGTCGGTATATGAGCACGAGATGCCAGGTGGACAGTATTCGAACTTGCAACAACAAGCGAAGGCGGTCGGTTTAGGCGACCGTTGGAGCGAAGTAAAGGCGATGTACGCCCGTGTCAACATGTTGTTCGGCGATATCGTCAAAGTAACACCATCTTCGAAAGTCGTCGGAGACATGGCGCTGTTCATGGTCCAACACAACTTGAGCGAACAAGATGTCGTTGAACGTGGTTACCAACTTGACTTCCCAGATTCGGTCGTCGAGATGATGCGCGGGGAGCTCGGCACGCCTCCTGGAGGATTCCCGACTGACGTGCAGCAAGCCATCTTGAAAGGTGACAAGCCGCTCGACGTACGTCCGGGTAAACTGATCGAACCGTACGACTTCAAGGCGGCACAGACGAAGTTGTTCGAGAAACTTGATCGTCCGGTGACGGACTTTGAACTACTCTCGAACGCGTTGTATCCGAAAGTGTTCGAGGACTACATCACGCATTCGACGACGTACGGTGATGTATCGGTGCTCGACACGTTGACGTTCTTCTACGGATTGAACGTCGGAGAGACGATCCAAGTCGAAATCGAGACCGGGAAGACGCTCATCATCAAACTCGTTCAAATTAGTGCGGCGAACGAGGACGGCATCCGTCTCGTCTCTTACGAGATGAACGGGGTACCGCGCGAAATCGAAATCAAGGACGTGAACGTGAAGTCGGCGACGACGAGCCGTCCGAAAGTCGATCGGTCGAACCCGAAACAAGTCGGTGCTTCGATGCCAGGTTCGGTATTGAAAGTGCTCGTCGAACCGGGTAGCCGTGTCCACCGCGGGGAACAGCTCCTCGTCACAGAAGCGATGAAGATGGAGACGACGGTCCAAGCCGCCCAAGACGGTGAAGTCAAAGCGGTCCATATTAAAGAGGGCGACACAATCCAAAGTGACGACTTATTGATTGAATTTGTATAATGGAAAGAAGCATAGCGCGGCTATGCTTCTTTTTTAGATAGGAGTGGGAGAGATGAGACGAGTCTGTTGGTTTCGATCAGATTTTCGATTGACTGATCATCATATGTTACACCGGGTATTGAAAGATGCAGATTCAAGTGATGACGTGGAATTTGTCTTTTGGCTCAATCCCAAGTATTGCGAGCCGTTCGAGACGCGGCACGATTACTTTTTCGCGACGATGCGACAATTCATGGATGAACTCAAGGAGAACGGACTTGGTCTGCGTGTGCTCGTTGCCGACACGGCTGAACAGTTTGTCGAATCACTCGGTGAGCTCGACGCCTTATATTTCAACGCCGAGTATGTCGAACCGTTCAAGCAGCGCGACGATGCCGTCATCGAGGCGCTCGGGCAAGACGTCAAAGTCATCCGTTTGCTCGATCGGCATTTGTTCGCCCCGAACGCGTTCACGAAAAAAGATGGCGATCCGTACAAAGTCTACACACCGTTCAAAAAAGCGGCCTATGCCGAGGCCCCGCCCGCACCGTATGAAGTCGATATCGAGATGCTGAAGCAGCTCGTCACGACCGACAATGTCGTACCGATTGAATTGCAGCATCAGTTCGACCGGTGCGAGCGTTCGTGGAAAGCGCTCGGCGAAGCGGCCGCGAAACGACGCTTGCATGACTTCGTCAACAATCGGATCGACGCATACGATGTGGACCGCGACATCCCAGCCATCGCCGGCACGAGCCGGCTCTCGCCGTATCTCCGGACCGGGGTGCTGTCAATCCGCACCGTGGCGGAAGCGGTGCGGTCGGCACCGAAGTCGAGCGGGCGAGACACGTATTACGATGAGCTGTTATGGCGTGAGTTTTACTATATGATCATGGTTCAATTCCCAGGGTTGAAAGATCGTCCGTTCAACGACAAGTATAAGCATTTGGATTGGGAAAACGATGAGGAGAACTTCAAAGCGTGGTGTGATGGGAAGACGGGGTACCCAATCGTCGACGCGGCGATGCGGCAACTGAACGAGACGGGCTGGATGCATAACCGGCTTCGCATGATCGTCGCCTCGTTCTTGTCGAAGCATCTGATGATTGACTGGCGGAAAGGGGAGCGCTATTTCGAGCAGAAGCTGATCGACTATGAGGCGGCCTCAAATATCGGGGGCTGGCAATGGGCCGCCTCGGTCGGCACAGATGCGGTGCCGTACTTCCGCATCTTTAATCCGACGACGCAGTCCGAGAAGTTTGATCGGGACGGGACGTTCATCCGGAAGTATGTACCTGAACTCGCCGATCTCGATAAGAAGGCGATCCATTTCCCTGGCCTTGCCGAGCGTGACGGATATGTGGACCCAATCGTTGACCATAAGGAAGCCCGGGCCCGAGCGCTCGAGCGATTCAAGCAAGCCCAATAACACCATACACAAAAAAAGGAGCGATACGTGTCGCTCCTTTTCATATGCTTGATTAGACTGATTTTTGTCGAACGGCATCGATCGACCGTTTTTGGCTCCGATATGCGTGATACGCCAAATACGAGATAATCCCGAAATAGCACGTGATCAAGAATGCATGGAGGAGCGGGACGTACGTGGCATGTCCCCCGAGGACGATCCACGCCCCCGTGCCGACTTGGAGCAAGATGAAGAACAGTGAGGCCCACATGCCCTTCTCGACGAGCCGATTCGTCTCCCGACGTGCCAAATACAATACGTACAGTGTATAGAAGACGAGCAGTCCCGCCATGATGCGGTGCCCCATCTGGACGTACGACTCGAACGTCCACACATTCTGGTCACAAATCGGCCAGCCGACGCACGCATACGTCGCGCCGAGGTGACGGACATAAGCCCCCGTGTAGACGACGACCATCGTATAAATCGTCAACCCGTAAAGATGAATCTTCAATCGCTCGGAGACGGCCCGATGTACGCGTTCCCCTTCGAACAGGAGAATCGTCAAGATGAGCAGCGATGCGAACGAGACGAGCGAGATGCCGAAGTGGAGCGCGAGAATCGCGTCCGACTGTTGCCAGATGACAGCCCCGGCACCGATGATGGACTGGATGAGCATAAAAATGAACGCGAGGAACGCGAACACTTTGACGTCATAGCGGTTTTTGACGACCGCGAACGTCCAAACTGTCAATGCGATGATCAGAAGTCCTTCGACGCCAGAGACGACACGGTGACTGTACTCAATCATCGTCTCGACGCTCGGATTCGTCGGAATCAGTTTCCCGTGACAGAGCGGCCAATCTGTACCGCACCCGTCGCCGGAGTCGGTCTTCGTCACGGTTCCACCCATGATGAGAACGAGCATCATCCCGAGCGTGACGAGTGCTGAAAATAGTGCGAGTTTTTTATGCATTCGTTTCCACCTGCTTTTGAGAAAATCACTAGAATTGTGCCTTGTCAGTTTATATTTTTTTCGCCATACTTATTATACGGCTTTATGTCGTAAAAACGAAACGGAAAAGCTTGCAATCGCTATCAAAATCGTTATTCTAGTATTAGCGTAGCGTTTTTACTGTGACAATTATCACACGTCTGTCACAAAAAACTAGCTATTTTACAAGCATAAACGACGTATTCTTTTTGAAAATATGGTATCTTTGTTATGAGTTAAGTGAACTTTGTTCATATTGTGTTTTTTCTGTGAAAAGAATACGAGGATTTCGTGATTAGTAGGGGGGTCAGTATGACAAAAGTCAACCCAGGGACAATGGCAGAAGTAGAATATACAGAATCCGCCTCGTTCCGCGACTATGTTGCTCTGGCAAAAATGGGAATCGTCCGCGCCAATCTATTGTTGGTGTTCGCCGGTTTCTTTGTAGCAGCAACATATCAGAGTGATACGCCAGTACTTTATTTGTTTGAAGTTTGGCCGCAACTCTTATTAACGATGTTAGGAAGCGCGCTCGTCATCTCCGGGAGTTGTTACCTAAACAACTTCGTGGACCGTGATATCGATTATTTGATGGGACGTACAGACAATCGACCGAGTGTCACCGGTAAAATTTCGGGAGAACGAATTTTGCTCCTTGGATTAACGCAACTTGCGGTCGGGACATTGCTCTTATTGATCGTGTCTTACGTGGCAGCAGTCTTCGGTTTAATCGGGGCATTTTTTTATGTCGTCATTTATACGATGTGGCTGAAACGGACACACACGTTGAACACGGTCGTCGGCAGCATCTCCGGAGCGGTACCGCCGCTCATCGGTTGGGCAGCCATCGATCCCGCGCTTCATATTGACGCGTGGCTCATGTTCCTCGTCATGTTCTTGTGGCAACCGCCACACTTCCTCGCGCTCGCCATGCGGCGTGTCGAGGAGTATCGAGCGGCTGGCATTCCGATGCTACCGGTCGTCAACGGCTTTGCGATCACCAAGCGCCAAATCATTTGGTGGATCGCGACACTCATTCCAGCGTCGCTCTTGTTCTTGCATTACGGTTTGATCTACGTGATCGTCGCGGCCGGTCTTGGGGGCTACTGGTTATATCTCGGCTTGAAAGGTTTCAAAGCCGAAGATGAGATCAAGTGGGCAAACAAAATGTTCTTTTATTCATTGATTTATTTAGTCGTGTGGATTGTCACGCTGGTATTGACGGCACTTTGATAGTCGCACTCACTATATAGAAACCATTGCACATCATTTTGGGAGAAAGTGGGGATTGTTGTGAAATCATTTAAGAAGCTTCTGTTTGGCATCGTCCCGATGATGATGTTCGCACTACTGTTATCAGGGTGCGGCGTAGAGGGATTGTCTGCATTGAAGCCGATGGGAGAGGGAGCTGAGATTCAGCTTCGCATCATTCTCATCAGTTTGGCAATCATGCTCTTTGTACTTGTCATCGTAACGATTATTTACGTGTACGTGCTCATGAAATTCCGTCGGAAAGATGAATCGATTCCGAAGCAAGTCGAAGGAAGTAGCACGCTCGAGATGATTTGGACAGTCGTTCCAATCATCTTGCTCATCATTCTCGCTGTTCCGACGATTACGACGACAGTCGAGCTCGCGAAAGCGAAAGAAGCGAAAAAAGAAGAAGAAATCAATGTCACGGCCAACTTGTACTGGTGGGAATTTGAATATCCGAACGCAGGCGTGGTCACGGGTCAAGAACTCGTCATCCCGGTCGGTAAGCGTGTCGGTATCAACTTGACATCGAAAGACGTTATTCACTCGTTCTGGGTACCGGCCTTGTCAGGTAAGACGGATACGAACCCAGGCCTCGATAACGAAATGTGGTTGCATGCAAATGAACCAGGTACGTTCTACGGGAAATGTGCCGAGCTTTGCGGACCTTCACACGCACTCATGGACTTCAAAGTCATCGCGCTCGAGCAAGAAGATTACGACCAATGGCTCGAAGACATGAAAGCACAGCAAGACGCGAATACAGAAAACCTCGTTGCAGATAACGAAAACTTGACGACAGGTGAGGCCGTGTACGTCGAGAGCTGCTTGAGCTGTCACGGTGGCGGGAAAGTCGCGCCGAGCTTAACAAACTTTGGTGATCGCGAATGGTTGGCGGGTTACCTCGAAAACAACGAAGAGAAGTTGAAAGAATGGATTCGCGATCCACAAGAATTGAAACAAGGCGCGCTCATGCCTGGCTTCGGTGAAGGCCAAATCAGTGATGAAGAGTTAGATGCACTCGTTGACTTCTTGTACGATCAGAAGATTGACTAACGGGAAAAGGGGGATTTCACGTGGCACAGACCACTGCTATGCAGCAACCGCGTAAATACAATGGCATCATGGATTGGGTTACGACGGTTGACCACAAAAAAATCGGTATTTTGTATTTGTTCTCAGGAATCTTCTTCCTCCTTCTCGGTGGAATTGAAGCTTTACTTATTCGGTGGCAGCTCGTTCGTCCGTTGAACGACTTCGTCAGCGGCGAAACGTTCAACCAATTGATCACGATGCACGGGACGACGATGATCTTCCTGGCGGCCATGCCGATGCTATTCGGATTTATGAACGCCGTCGTGCCGCTACAAATCGGGGCACGCGACGTCGCGTTCCCGTTCATTAACTCACTCGGTTTCTGGTTGTTCTTCTTCGGTGGTGTCATGCTGAACCTTAGCTGGTTCTTCGGCGCTGCACCGAACGCAGGGTGGACGGCTTATGCGCCGCTCTCGACACAACCGGATGCGTCAGGGGTCGACTTCTACGCCCTTGGCCTTCAAATTTCAGGTTTTGGTTCACTCATGGCCGGGATTAACTTCCTCGTCACGATTTTAAACATGCGTGCACCAGGCATGAAACTCATGCGGATGCCGCTCTTCACATGGACGACGTTCGTCGCTTCGGCGTTGATCGTCTTCGCGTTCCCGCCGCTTACAGTCGGCTTGTTCATGTTGATGTTCGAGCGCTTGTTCGGTGCCGTCTACTTCGACCCAGCAATGGGTGGTAACGTCATCATCTGGGAACACCTCTTCTGGATCTTCGGACACCCGGAAGTATACATCTTGATCCTCCCTGCGTTCGGTATTTTCTCGGAAATCATTCCGACATTTGCTCGTAAACGCCTGTTCGGTTACACAACGATGGTCTTCGCAACGATGCTCATCGGTTTCCTTGGATTCATGGTTTGGGTCCACCACATGTTCACGGTCGGTCTCGGACCAGTTGCCAACTCGATCTTCGCTGTCGCGACAATGGCTATCGCCGTACCGACAGGGGTCAAGATCTTCAACTGGTTGTTCACGCTATGGGGCGGACAAATCAAGTTCAACGTCGCGATGCTCTACTCGGTCGCATTCATTCCATCGTTCCTCGTCGGGGGGATGACAGGGGTCATGCTTTCGGTCGCACCGGCCGATTATCAGTATCACGATAGTTACTTCGTCGTCGCTCACTTCCACTACGTTATCGTAGGTGGTGTCGTCTACGGTCTATTCGCAGGACTTTACTACTGGTTCCCGCTTATGTTCGGCAAAGCACTCTCTGAGAAGCTTGGCTACTGGCAGTTCTGGTTGTTCTTCATCGGGTTCCACTTGACGTTCTTCCCGCAACACTTCCTCGGATTGTTCGGGATGCCACGCCGCGTCTTCACATACCTTCCGAACCAAGGGTTTGAGACGATGAACTTGCTGTCGACGGTCGGTGCCTTCTTCATGGGTGTGTCGACAATTATCTTGCTGATCGCCGTTGTCAAGGCGTTCTTGTCGAAACAAGTTGTCAAACCTGACCATTGGGAAGATGGACGTACACTCGAGTGGACGCTTCCTGTACCGACACCAGAGTACAACTTTGCACAAACACCACTCGTCAAAGGTCTCGATACGTTCTGGCTCGAGAAAATGGCGGGCAACAAACGGGTTTCTGTTGCTGAACCAGTAGCAGACATCCACATGCCGAACAATTCGCTCATCCCGTTCTTCATGTCACTCGGTTTATTCATCGCCGGACTTGGGGCAATCTTCCAAATGGATAACGCGGTTGTCGGTTGGTCACTCATCGTAATTGGATTGCTCATCACGTTCGTATCGATGTTCCTCCGTTCATGGATTGATGACCACGGCTTCTACATTCCAAAATCACAGATTGAAGCGGATTTGAAAGCGATTCGTGAGAAAGGAGACCAATAAATGGCACATGCAGTCGAAAAACACCCGGTGACCGGAATTCCGGCCAACCCAGAGAAAGCTACGCTGGAAGGGAAAAATAAATATGTGGCCTTCTGGTTCTTCCTCGGTGGAGAGACGGTTCTCTTCGCCTCGCTGTTCGGAACGTATGTCGGTCTACTGAACTCTGGTGCGCCAGAGGAACTTCGTTCGTACAACATTTTTGAGATGGGGCTCGTCTTCTTGATGACGATGCTCCTCCTCACAAGTTCGCTCACAAGTGTTCTCGCTATGATGAACATGAAAGCGAACAATCCAGGCCGTATGAAGTTTTGGTTGATCGTCACGCTTCTCCTTGGGGCTGGATTCCTCGGAGCAGAGATTTATGAGTTCATCCACTACTATCACATCGGTCACACGTTCACATCGAGCGCGTTCGGATCGGCGTTCTACACGCTCGTCGGATTCCACGGTGCACACGTCACGTTCGGTCTCCTTTGGATCACGACGTTGTTGATTCGTAACTGGAACCGTCCAATCGATGTGTACAACGCACCAAAGTTTTACGTGTCGAGCCTATACTGGCACTTTATCGACGTCGTATGGGTTTTCATCTTCTCAATCGTCTACCTCTTAGGGATGGTGAGCTAATATGGAAAAACAACCAATGAACGAATCGCATAAGCAGTTAGAGCTCGAAGTAAAAGCCGAGTCACGACGCGAGTATCAACTTCAGTTGATCAGCTTCGCGATGATGATTTTGCTCACATTCGTCGCGTTCGGCGCTGTATACGCTGAACTCATGCCAGTGTGGGCGGCAGGTGGTTTCTTGATCATCCTCGCCATCATCCAAGTGTTCTTGCAACTGTATATCTTCATGCATATGAACAACCGTGGCAACACGTGGATCGTCGGAATGATGTGGCTCGGCATCTTTGTCGCCATCATTACAGTCGCTGCGCTTCGCTTGCTCATTTGGTAAATGTGACAAAGGATTGAACATCTGTGGAAACATAGATGATTCAGTCCTTTTTGCTTTACTTCAAAAATAAAGGAATAGTAATCTTGAAGTGAACGGTTTCATCGGTTTGGGAGAGAAAGAAAAGGGGTGAAGGGATGCTCTGGAACACATCAGAGCTACTCAAACAGTTCGATTGGATGACACTTTGGAGTCCATGGTTCGGATTGTTGATGGTAGGGTTGTACGTCCTCTATGCAGTCGTCACAGAGAACATGGCGAAGCGAGGGTACGAGTCGACCACATTGCTGCAAAAGTTCAGCATGTTATCCGCTATTTTATTGTATTACATCGGCTTCGGAAGTCCGGTCGATGTGCTCGCGCATATCATCTTCTCGGTGCATATGCTCCAGATGGTGCTCGTCTATGTGCTCGCACCGGCGCTCGTCGTGTACGGGATGCCGTATTGGGTATTCGAAAAATTATTTAGCTATAAGGTGATTGGACCGACGCTCAAGTTCATGACAAAACCTTTGATCGCACTCGTTTTGTTCAATGCATTATTCACGTTCTATCATATGCCATTTATTTTTGACTACGTGTTGACGAACTATGGGGTGCATCGCATCTTTCACGGCGCTCTCGTCGTTTTCAGTTTGACGATGTGGTACCCGGTCATCGCACCGTTCCTCTCGGAAGAAGAGGAAGGCATGTCGGATTTGAAGCGAATGGTGTATATCATCGCGAACGGGGTATTGTTGACACCGGCATGTGCGTTTATCATCTTCAGCCAAGGTATTTTGTATGATGCCTACACGGATGCCGAAACGTTCGCGACCGTGCTCGGTTACTGTATGCCGAACGGGGACGTATCCGGCCTTGATTTAAATGCGCTCATGGGTGCGACGAACAGTGCCCTAGAAGACCAACGCTTCGGTGGGGTGTTGATGAAGCTCGGTCAAGAAATCGTCTACGGTTTCTTCTTCGGATGGACGTTCTTCGGCTGGGTGCGCCGGACGAAATCGCTTGCGATTGACGAAGGTATGTCATTCACACCGAATGAACCAAAAGAGAAAAAATGAACTAAGTCAAAGGGGAAACTACGATGAACTATCTTGCCTTGATCAGTGTGACATTCATTGTCATTAGTGCTATTTTAGTCGCAATCGGATGGACGATCATCGCGCGTGATCGCCGCAACGTCGACAAACACAAAAAAGTCATGACGGCTGCGGCAATCGCCGCGACAACATTCTTCATTCTTTATGTCTCGCGTACAATCTTTGTTGGAAATACCGCCTTTGGAGGCCCTGATTCAGTGAAGCCCTACTATTTGGCGTTCATGATCTTCCATATTTTGCTCGCGACGACAGGTGGGGTTCTCGGCTTGATCACGCTTTATCTCGGCTATAAAAATAAAGTCGAGAAACACCGGAAAATCGGACCGAAAGCCTCGGTCGTCTGGTTCTTCACAGCGATCACAGGTGTGACGGTATACGTCCTTCTTTATGTCGCCTATGACCCGGGTGAGACGACGAACGTCTTCCGTGCCATTATCGGTGGGTGAATCGAGAGAGGGGGATGAGGATGAAACGGAATAGCTATATGACGGTCGGCTTGACGGTCGCCATTTTGGTGGCAATCGGCGTGACCTCGTACTTCTTATTTTTTAAAGAAGAGGACTTGCCCGTCATCCAAGAGCCGACCCCGTTCACGTTGACGAACGCGCTCGACGGTCAGTCGTACAACTCGGACAACGGCAAAGTTAAAATCGTCACGTTCTTCTATACGAACTGTCCGGACATCTGCCCGCTCACGTTACGTGACTTCATGAAGCTCGAGCAAGAATTGAAAGCGAACGACCTGTACGGGACGGATGTTGAGCTCGTCGCTATCACGGTCGACCCTGACGTCGATACGGTGCCGGTCCTCGAGAATTACGGGGAGGCGTTCCAAGCCGAACCGACGGGCTGGAAGATGTTGACCGGTGACCAGGCCGATATCGACCGCATCACGCGTCAGCTTCAGTTCTATTATTCGAAAGCGAACAGCGGACTCGTCACGCATGCGACAACGATGTATATCATCGATCGTGACCATGATGTTCGAGCGGTCGCCCAAATGGCGACGGCAGGAGAAAAACCTGTCGATATCGAAACCATTATGGAAGACGTGTTAGTACTCGCGGCAGAAAAGGAGTGAAGAAGATGAATGATACGATGGCAGTCATCGGAAATGATTATTCCTACGGCGATGTGACGATTGCCGAACGGGCGATTGAGGACTTGATCGCCTGCAGCGCAATCGAGTTCGGATTGCGTGAAGTGAAAGTCGTGTCGCTTTCGAAAGAGCGATACGACTATCAAATCATCGCACCTGTCTCGCTCGTCGAGGCTGAACGCCTATATCGGTACGTGCGCGATCAGTTCGACTTGTTGCTCGGACAAGTCGATGTGACGCTCAACGTCATCGGAGTATAAAAAATGGAGAACCCGGCTCGGGTTCTCCATTTTTGTTGAGCAGGCATAAGAAAAACCCCTTCGCTCATGCAAGGGGTTTTACTTCGAGTGTCTCAGCGAGTGCGGCTAGACGACGCTCGCAATCACGGACGATTTCGTCTGGGAACTCTTCGTCGTACTCGACGCCGTGCGGGTAGTAATGTTTTCCGAGAATCGGTGTCAACATTTTGACGACCGCGTGACGGTCCTCGATTTGGCCTTCAATCGCATATACCGGTAGGCGTAGATAGAACGTCTCGCCTGTCGATTGTTTCTCGTACTTCATGTCATACGTTGCACGCTCATAGTCCCAAGCGCCTTCACGGATGAAATGATGATGATCCATGATCGTCTCGAGCAAACCGAAGCGGATCTCTTTTCCCTCGATGTGGAACTGCTCAAATTTCATCATAATCCCCCTTTTCCCTAATAAACCTCATATGTCATCATATCATATTCGAAAACGTTCTTGGAATAACGTGTGTTCAAATTGTGAAAAAAAGATGAACGCTTCAAGCGCGGTTGTCGAGGTAATGGGCGATTTTCTCGGACAGCTTCACGCCGAGTGGCATGAGACCCTCTGAACCGAAGAAGACGTTGAACTCTAGAATGTAAAATTCATCGTCCACGACGATGACGTCAAAAGCGGCGTGATTGATGTGAAGTGTCTTCGCGATGTCGAGCACTTCCGCGACGACGTCTTCCGGAATATCCTCATACGAGAAGTGGGCGCCTTGGGCAACATTGTTCAAGAACGCCTCGCTGACGCGCCAGTACGAGCCGACGACTTCTTCACCGATGACGATGATGCGCAAGTCACGGTCGTTCGGGATGAACTGTTGGACGTAAAACGTGTCGTGCTTGTCGACGTACTCGAGCCAGTCTTGGTCATTTTTAATGAGCCAAACACCTTGCCCCATCGATGATTTTGCTGTCTTGGCGACGAACGGATATTCAAATTCCTCGAGGACACGCTCAATCGTGTATGGGTTCTTGCCGTAGATGAGCGTCTTCGGGATGCGGTGCGGGAACGTCGCCTTGAAGGCGCGTGTCATCTCGATTTTGTCGTGCCCGAGGTGATAGGTGGCCGGTGATGGGAAAATCGGTTTGTTCAGGCCGTAGATGATCGAGTTGATCATCCAGTATTCGGGAAACAAGACGAGTTCGGCCTCCCGGACTTTGTCGAGTTGGTCGTAATAATATTCGGGTTTCGCGTAGTCGGTCTTGATGCCGGCCGAACGAATCATATTGAATGAGACTTTTTTCATAGTGAGGTGCAGATGTGCACCTGTTCACTTCCTTTCTAGTTGGACGCTTGACAGTCACGTTCAATTATAAAGCCGATTGCTTACAGAGGGAATCAAATGTGTTAAAATCATGGCAGAAAGGGTGAAAGCCATGATTATTACTGAACAGACGATCGCCCTGCTCGATCAAACGGAATCGTTAGCCGATTTGATTGAAGCGAGCGAGTCGTTCCAAACATATATCGCCACGAAACAAGCACGCGCCCAGTCAGAAGAAGCGCGCCTCGTGGAACGTGAGTTCTTGCGGATGAAAGAAGATTACGAGTACGTACAACGGTTCGGGAAGCACCATCCGGACCACGATCGCATTAAAAAAGAGATGCACCTCGTCAAACGTCGTCTCGATGTCCAACCAGAAGTGGCCGCGTTTAAAAAAGCAGAACGCAGTTTGGATAAATTGCTCGGGGAAGTGAGTGAGCTCTTGGCCTTCTCGGTTTCTCCGAAAATCAAAGTCCCGACCGGAAACCCGTTCTTCGACGAAGGTGGTTGTTCAGGTGGAGGAAGCTGTGGAGGAGGAGGCGGAAGCTGTGGATGTGCCATCTGAGTCGTTTGAGTTGAATGGTCGAATCGGATTCGTCGTCTACGTCCAATCGCTGAAACAAGTGAAGGCGTTGCGTCGCTATGCGAACTTGTATTACGTATCGAAACGTGAGAAGTACGCCTTTCTCTATACAGACCTCGATGGACATGAGGCCATCCTTGAACAAGTGAGCGCCTTGCCATTCGTCGATGCGGTCGTCCGCAGTGAACGACCTTTCGTCGCCGAGACGTACGAACCGAAGCAGAAATAACACAAAAGATGAAGGCGGTACCGCCTTCATCTTTTGTGGTGAAGGAGAACGGATATGCGAGTCATTTCAGGAGAACGGAAAGGGACACGGCTAAGAGCGGTCCCGGGGTCGGCGACGCGTCCGACGACAGATAAAGTAAAAGAATCGTTATTCAACATCATCGGGCCTTACTTCGCGGGTGGTGATGCGCTTGACCTATACGCCGGTAGCGGTGGGCTAGGGATCGAGGCGTTGTCGCGTGGGTGTGACCATGCGGTATTCGTCGACAAGCAACGGAAGGCGATCCAGACGGTCATGGACAATTTGAAGACGACACGTTACGAGTCGAAAGCGACGGTATTGCAACAAGACGCCCGATTGGTCCTCGACCAACTCGTCTTAAAAGGACAGCCGTTTAAATTGATTTTTATGGATCCGCCGTATCATGCGGAAGAACATGTGCCGTTTTTACACATCATAGAGTCGAACCGACTATTGACGGACAACGGGGTCGTCGTCTGCGAACATGGCAGCGATGTGACGTTACCGGATCAGGTCGGGCAGTTGGAAAAAATCAAGGTGCAGCGCTACTCGGACGTGATCACGATCAGCTTCTACGAGTATGCGGCGACCGAGGAGTGAGAACATGTCAAAACGTATCGCGATTTGCCCGGGGAGCTTTGACCCGATTACGAACGGCCATTTAGATATCATCGAGCGGGCGGCAGCCATCTTCGACGAAGTCATCGTCGCCGTGCTCGAAAATTCGAGCAAGGCACCATTGTTTAATGTAGAAGAGCGACTGTCGCTCATCCGTGATGTGACGACGCATTTACCGAACGTCACCGCCGACGCGTTCGGCGGATTACTCGTCGAATACGCGGCCAAACGAGAGGCGGCAACCATTGTCCGTGGTTTACGGGCCGTCTCTGATTTTGAATATGAACTTCAAATCGCATCGATTAATAAAAAGTTGAATGAAAACGTGGAGACGCTCTTTATGATGACGAACAGTCAATATTCGTTTCTTAGCTCCTCGATCGTAAAAGAAGTCGCCAAATACGGGGCGTCGGTCGCCGAGCTTGTCCCGGAACAAGTCGAGCACGCCTTGCGACAAAAGTATAAAGTGAGTCAGGGGCAATGAAGTCGCTCAAAATCGGCTTCGGTCTGCTTGTGGCCATCTTGATTTTCTTGTTTGTGCCGCTTCCGTATTACATTACCTACCCGGGAGAGGCGACGACAATCGAGAAGTTCATGACGGTCGAGGGTGGGGAGAAAGACCCGGGTGAACTGAAGATGGTGACCATCTCGCAACGGCGGGCGACACCGCTTTGGCTCGTCGGCAGTTGGTTCACACCATTCACTGAGGCGAGTCCGGCCAGCCGCTATTTATATGATGGGGAAAGCGAAACGGATTACGAACGCAGACAAGAGCTGTTGATGTCGTCGTCGCAACAGGCGGCGATTCAGTACGCCTACGAGTTGGCAGATGCCGACGTGTCGGTGACATTCGACGGAATGTACGTCTCCGCCCCAATTACCGGTTCGCTTGCGGCGAACGTCTTGAAACCGGGCGACGTCATCACCGCGCTCGATGGTCAGTCGTTCGCGTCGCGTCTCGACTTCATGGAGCGCGTCACATCGTTTGAAGCGGGCGACGAAGTGTCCGTCACGCTCGAACGGGACGGGCGCGAGCGAGAGGTCGACACGCTGATTCAACCGCTTGACCGGAGCGGGGACCGGGTCGGACTCGGGATTTATGAGCCGCTTCCAGTCCAGGACGTGCGTACGGACCCGGACGTCTCGTTCGAGCTGACAAACGTCGGGGGACCATCGGCCGGCCTCATGTTCACGCTCGAAATTTTTGATCAGTTGACTCCGGGCGATTTGACGGGTGGAGCTGTCATTGCCGGAACGGGAACGGTCGATGAGATGGGGAACGTCGGACCGATCGGTGGGGCGTGGCAAAAAATCGTCGCCGCAGACGAGGCCGGAGCATCGGTATTCTTCGTACCAGCCGGTTCGAACTACGACGAAGCGATGGAGTCACTCGACCGACTCGACAGTGACATTGAAGTTGTTCCGGTCAAGACGGTCGAGGAAGCCATCGATTATTTAGAGTCGATGAATTGAGGGGTTTGCCTATGTTCGACGAGTGACCGATTTCCGAGAGGAAGGCGATACGCCTCGGTCACTCGAGCCTCGAACGAAAGATCGGGATGGTACTTGCTCATGAGCGGTACGTCTTTTTTTATGTTTTTCAAGACGGTGCGCCCGACCGTGTTGAACGCGAGCGGGCGGACGTAAGGAACCTCATCGAACCGCTCCGGTAACTCGTCACGTCGCCAATGGATGAGGACGGAGACGAGAGCGCGTTGGACGGCTGTCCGGGTGTAGCGTCTCGTCAACAGTCGGGCGAGCGCCTGTTCGAACGTCGGTTCGAGCCCGGCGTGAATCAAGCGCGGCGATAGTGAACTGTCGATGCCGACGAGTTGTTCGAGGACCTCTTTTGGGGTCGTCCGCAACTTGTATTGCAAGACGGGCCAATAAAGTGACCAGTGTGCCATCGACACGTCCTGAAACAGCGCTCTCGTGGCGTCAGGGACGGACCGGACCATGCCTGTCTCCAAGTAGTGGGCCCGCACGCCTGTGGCCGACATGACGTCTGAGACGCTCGGGTCGTGATAGCCCGCACCGAGGCGACGAATCGTATGGAGTTCGATCGTCTTCGCCGCTTTCGCATAGTGATAGGCGAGGATATTGTTTGGGAGTGTCAAATCAAAATCGGGATAGAGCGCACCGAATGCCTCACTCGATGCCTTGGCCGATGAACGTCCATTGTCTAACGCGAGTTTTAACGCCGTCTGATAGGCCGGTGTCGCTTCGATATTGGCCGCCGCGGCCTGGGTCACTGCGCTGATGTCGCCGCTCTCGCTTCCGAATGAGAGCGTTTGGCACTGCATACGTTCGGCGATGGCGACCGCCGCGCTCGCGAATCGGTCGGCACGTTGGACCCCGTAACGGGTCGGAAGTTCAACGACGAGGTCGATTGCGCCCGTCGCGACAGCCGCTTTGGCACGGCTCCATTTATCGAACGCCGCCGGTTCCCCGCGTTGGGTGAACTGGGCGCTCATGACGGCGATAACGGCGTCGGCGCCCGTTTCAATCCGGGCTCGTTCCGCCTGATGGAGATGTCCGTTATGGAACGGATTGTACTCAGCGATGATGGCCGTTTTTCGCATAAAATTACTCCTTTGCATTGTCGATTGGATTGGTGTAAGATGGATAAGTACGCTTTGGCAAAGCGCCGTCGTCAACTGATTTTAGTGTAAAGAAAAAACATTGACAAAACAAGTTGGCCTATCTATAATTCATATTGTTGCAATTGAGGTGATTCGGATGAAGTGGTCTATTGCACAGCTACTTAAGCTACGAAACCAGGGTGACAGTTTTGCCATCGATGAGATGGTCGAACTACCAGAGCTTACTCAGCTCCATCCGGATATCCGTTCGATTCGCCCGGTGCATGTGCACGGGGATGCGTCGTTCACATCTAATCAAGTTACATTCAATTTGAAGGTTCAAGGTGACCTGACGTTGCCAGATGCGCGTACGTTAGACGATGTCATCTATGAATTTGATATTGAATCGCTCGAGCCTTTCTTTTTGGAGAATGGGCGTTATACGGAGCAATTCGATGATGTCAATTTGCCAGAAGGAAATACGATTGATCTGCGACCGATCGTAAGAGAGCTCATCATGTTAGACGTCCCGATGCAAATCTTCGGGAACGAAACAGACAAAACTCAGGTTGAAGGGGAAGGCTGGTCCGTCATTGACGAACAGCCGGACGACCAACCAAAAATTGACCCGCGCCTCGCGGGACTCGCTGACTTGTTCTCTAAAAAAGAGGATAAGGACGGCTAACTTTTCAAGGAGGTGGACAACGATGGCAGTACCATTCCGTAGAACGTCGAAAACTCGCAAACGTCTTCGTCGTACTCACTTCAAACTCAACGTACCTGGTATGAACGAGTGCCCGAACTGTGGCGACATGAAACTTTCACACCGTGTTTGCAAATCTTGCGGACATTACAACGGTAAAGAAGTAACAAGCAAATAATGCGAAAAGAAGCGGTCTCCTCGGAGGTCGCTTCTTTTTTTATTTTTGGGTCGTGGAAACAGATTGTGGTAAACTTTTGAGTGCAGACTAGACGTGGAGGGATGGCAATGAAGCCGATTAAACGAATTGGGATTATCGGGAACGGCGCCGTCGGCATGCTGATGGCTTCGCTGTTCGAGCCGGACTATGCGGTGACGTTGTATGGCCGTGTCGACAACGGATCAAACGTGACGATTGAACGTACCGGTGCAACGAACGGAACAGCCCAGGTGCGCCTTGAGCCGGTCACGACACTCGTCGAGACGGAGCAAGACGTGTTTTTTGTGACGACGAAAGCACACCAGGTCGAGGCGGCGACGAGGCGATTGTCAGGGGACGTACCCGTATTCATCTGTTCGAACGGGATTGCCCACCTCGACTATGCACGTACCCGAGGATTCCATCTCGGCGTCGTCGAACACGGCGTGAGCCGCGATGGCAATCAGCTTCATCATACCGGACTCGGACGCATCCGGATTGGTAGCCTTGATGCGGTCGAGGCGATGTCGTTCATCGCTTCACCGCTCGATATCGTCTGGGAAACGGATATCGAACAGGTCGTTACCGAAAAACTGTTCGCGAACGCAATTATCAATCCGATCACGGCGCTCTGTCGTGTCGAAAACGGTGCGGTCGCTTTGCCTCCTTGCCGTGACATCGCGGAAGCCGTCTATGCGGAATTATCCACATTGTTTGATCGTCACGTCCCTTATACATATGTCGAGACCATCATTGAAAAGACGGGCCATAACCGTTCTTCGATGTTGCGTGACATCGAAGCAGGACGCCAGACCGAGGTCGACGCCATCTTGACGCCGCTGTTGAAACGGGCCGACGAACGAGGTATCGCATTGGAAGTCATTCCCGTCCTACAAAAATTAATTTTAGGAGCGAGCGTATCGTGCTAGTGTATATCGTTTCATTTCCACTCGTCATTTGGTTTATGGTGTATATGATACTTAGAAAAATTATGCCGAAATCGGTTAATACGTTCAAACTCGTCTGTGATGCCGGCGTGATCCTATGGTTCTATGCATGTGGCGTGTTGCTCGAAGCGATTTTCGGGGTCGATGTGTTCTGGCTGCTCCTCGCGGTCTGTGCCGCCATCTTTCCCGCCAACGCCATTTGGCAACGGATTCGTCATGAGGATGTCGTCTATTCGAAGATGTTCGTACACGGGTGGCGCCTATTATTTTTGTTGCTCGTCCCGGCCCACTTCGTGTTGTTCACCATCGGCATCGTACGCGAGATGATGTATTAATCGTTTGAAAGGAAGTCGTTATACGTGAGGATAGAGTCGCTAGATGCCATGTACGCCTCGTCGTCTCCGATGATACAGGTGGAGACGGGCTATTCGAAATGGCTGGACTATAAAGGGATGGACGAACTCGAGGCGAGGGCTGACGAACTGAAGGGACGTTCGTTCACGCATTTGCCCGAACTCGTGAATCTATTGCGAGACCAACAAGCCGTCCACGGTCCTGTGTCTCCCGCGCTTGAATCAAAACTCGATGCGTTGGCACGGGGTGAGGCGTTGACGATGGTGACCGGACAGCAAGTCGGCGTGTTCGGAGGCCCGTTGTTCGCGGTGTATAAACTGTTGACCGTGATCAAAAAAGCCAAACAAGCAGAAGTGAAACTGAACAAACCGGTCATTCCGATCTTTTGGATGGCGACCGAGGACCACGACTATGCGGAAATCAACCACGTGTTCGTGAGCCAACCTTTGTCGCGTCAATTACGTAAAGAAGCGCTATCGACGGTCCCGCTCGCCGGGAAGGCGTCGGTCGGGGAGTTGGAGTTTGATCGCCTGAAAATCGAACTCGTGCAAATGTTGCAACGTCTCTTATTATCAGAGACGGAGACGCCGTACACGACGACGCTCTATCATGAACTTGTCGCCGTGCTCCAAACGAGCCACTCGTTCGCTGCGTTTTTCGGACAGATGATGCGTCGGTTCGTCGGGGAAGATTTTATTTTGTTCGACCCGCATCAACCAGAAGTACGGGCGCTTGAGCGTGAGGCATTTAAGCGGTTGATTCGTGAACACGATCGCCTGAACGCTGCATTACACGAGGCATACGAGGAAGGCATGCCACATGTCGAATTGAACCGTGAGGCGGCTCATCTGTTCTACCATGACGGGACGCGTGAGCTGTTGACGAAACAAAATGGCGTGTTCACGACGAAGCGGGGTCACCGGTTCACCGAGACCGAGTTGATCCAACAAGTCGAGGAGCACCCAGAGCGGTTCTCGAACAACGTCGTATCGCGTCCGCTCATGCAAGATTACTTGTTCCCGACGCTCGCTTATATCGCCGGGCCTGGGGAAATCGCGTATTGGCTTCAGTTGCGCCCCCTGTTCCACATCTTTGACTGGAAAATGCCGCTCCTCATCCCACGCCTCGGGGCTGTCCTTGTTTCGGCGAACGATGAGAAGAAACTCGCCCAAGAAGATGTGACTCTTGACGATTACTTGACGAACCCGTTGCCAGACCATACGTTCGATGATGAGGCGTTTGACCAGAGCCTTTACGCTTATCGAACACTCACGGAAGCGCTCGGTCGCGAGGCCGGGAAGCGAGGACATCGATTTGATATCAAGGCGCGACATGTGCTGGATCGGCTCGCCGACGAGATGCGGGCCGAAGCAAAACGGGATCAATATCGGATGAACAGTCGTCGAATTCATCTATCGACACGGCTCTTACCGATGGATGCGCCGCAAGAGCGAATCTGGTCGATGGTACCGCTCTTGAATCGTCATGGCCTCGATGTGTTTAAACGGCTATGTGACGCCTACGAACAGACCGAATCAGAGCGATGTCTCGTTAAATTGTAAAATAATCCCTACTGTTTTTTGATGGTTCCCTGATCAATCAGGGAATCTTTTTTGTTTGTTACCTTTTTGTTTCCTCTTTTCGCTAAAAACCTATGCGGCGCTTGACATTTTTATGATAAAGTAAACGTAATAAAATAGTTGAAAAATGTAGGTTGAGAGGGTTGTTGTATGTTTGAGCATGAAACGGTTTTAAAAATGGAGTCCATTGAAGGATTGAATATTAAGCCAGACGGGATTTATGTCGATTGTACGTTAGGAGGAGCCGGTCACAGCGAAGAAATCGTCAAGCGGTTGACGACAGGCCATCTGTACGCCTTCGACCAAGACGACGTCGCGCTCAAGCACGCGAGTGAGCGGTTGGCTCCATATGAGGACCGGGTTACGTTCATTAAAAGCAACTTCGTCCACTTGAAAGATGAACTGTTGGAACGCGGAATCACTCAAGTCGATGGGGTATTGTTTGATCTCGGCGTGTCTTCGCCGCAGCTCGATGAGGCCGAACGTGGCTTTAGCTACAATTACGACGCACCATTAGACATGCGTATGGACCGTTCGCGTGAGCTATCGGCTTATCATGTCGTCAACGAATGGCCGTTCGGGGACCTTGCCCGCATCTTCTTTACATACGGGGAAGAAAAATTCTCGAAACAGATTGCTCGCAAGATTGAACAGGCCCGTGCCGTCAAGCCGATCGAGACGACGTTTGAACTCGTCGAGTTGATCAAAGACGCAATCCCGGCACCGGCACGACGCAAGGGCGGCCACCCTGCGAAACGAACGTTCCAGGCGATCCGAATCGCCGTCAACGATGAATTGAACGTGTTCGACCGCGCCGTCCAAGACGCGATCGATCTACTCGCCATCGGCGGACGGATTTGTGTCATCACATTCCACTCGTTAGAAGATCGGATTTGTAAACAAGTCTTCAAAGAGAGAAGCCAACATCCTCCGTTACCACCAGGATTGCCGGTCATCCCGAAAGAGTTCGAACCTGAGCTGAAACTAATCACGCGCAAGCCGATCACGGCCGGGGACGTCGAACTCGAAGATAACCGCCGGGCCCGTTCAGCCAAGCTTCGGGTCGCAGAAAAACAAAAATAAACTGTACGTAGGAGGGATACCTGATGCCAGAAGCTGCTCGCAAGGCTCTGCAGCCTCAAATTTCGCCGAATCGCAATCCGATTCCGCAAGAACGACCAATACCGGCTCCAAAACGACGTACGTTGACCTTGTTCGAATCCATCTTGTACCCGACCATGATTTGTTCAGTTGTCTTGTTCGGTGGCATCACGGTATCGAAACATAATGAAGCGTATAACATCATGCGCGACACGTCTCTGATCACACAAGAGACGAATACGATCGCGAAAGAGAACGAAGAATTGAAGTATGAGATCGCCCAACTAAGCTCACCTGAGAGAATCTATGCGATTGCTGAAAAGCTCGGAATGCAATTCAATGAGAACAACGTCAAGGTGATTGACTGATGAATTCTCTACAACAGAGTAAAAAAAGAGTGGCGTGGGTGGCGATCGTTTGCTTCACACCACTCTTTTTATTTTTTGTCGGATGGTTCCTTTATTTGTCCGTCTTTCAGACGTACAAAGGCGAGAACATGCTCGCTTTCGCTGAGGAAGAGCGCTGGAAGGCGGTTAGTACGTTAAAAGCGGAACGGGGCGAGATTTATGACCGGTTCGGACAGCCGATCGCCATCAACATTCCGTCGTATCGAGTCGTGGCTGTGTTGAAGCTCGGCGGCGAGCGGGTCAAGAACAAGACGCTCATGCCCGAAGCGTTTCCTGAGGCCGCGAAACAACTTGCGACCGTCCTCCCGATGACCGAGGCTGATATTTTGAAGCGGCTCGAGCAAAACAAAGATCGCGGGCAAATCGAGTTCGGCGTGCCGGGTCGTGATTTGACAGTCGAACAAAAAGAAGAGATTGAAGCGTTCGAGATTCCCGGAATCACGTTCGTCGAAGAGCCGAAGCGCTACTATCCGAACAAAGTGTTCGCATCGAGCGTCGTCGGCTATGCTCAAAAGATTGACCAGAACGGACGAATCGAACTTGTCGGGGAACTTGGGATTGAAAAATCACTCAATGACGTCTTGAGCGAGTCGTACGGGCTGTACCGATTCGAAAAAGACTTGGCCGGCCGTCAACTCGTCTCAAGTGATGAGCAATTAAAAGTCGATCCGGAAGACGGTGCGGACGTCCAACTGACAATCGATCACCGCATTCAACAGCTACTCGATACGAAGATGGAAGAACTGTATAAAGAGTATAAGCCGAAGAATGCGACGGCAATCATTATGGATCCGAAGACCGGCGAAATCATCGCCTTGTCGGACCGCCCGTCGTTCGATCCGAACACGCGCGAAATCAGCTCGTACAGCAACTTTTCGGTATCGTCCCGCTTCGAGCCGGGGTCGACGATGAAAATTTTCACGTTGGCTGCCGCCATCAATGAAGGTGTCTATAACCCAAACGAGCTGTACAAGTCGGGTTCATATAAGTATGGCAAGACCGTGTTCAATGATTACAACATTACCGGATGGGGTACGATTCCTATGGTAGAAGGCGTCTGGCATTCGTCGAACGTCGCGTTCTCGATTCTGGCGAACGAACGGCTCGGGCTTAGTCGCTACGAGGATTATTTCAAAGCGTTCAAGTTCGATCAGCGTACAGGCGTGGACTTACCAGGCGAGGTCAACAGCCAATTTGATTTCGAAAGTCCGCTTAACGTTTTGATTACGGCATGGGGCCAATCGACAGCCGTCACACCGATGCAAATCTTGCAAGCGACGTCGGCCATCGCGACGGATGGGACGATGAAGCAACCTCACGTCATTAAAAAAGTCGTCAATCGTGAGACAGGCGAGACGATTCGGACGACGAATCCGAAAGTCGTCGGACAACCGATTACGGCCGAGGCGGCAAAACAAACGCGGGAAGCGCTCGACGGTGTCGTCAACAGCGACGTCGGGACGGGGCAATTGTATGCCCTCGACAACTACCGTGTCATCGGGAAAACCGGGACCGCGCAAATCGCGGAAAACGGGAAGTACTTGAGCGGACAATATATTCATTCGTTCGTCGGTATGGCGCCGGAGGACGACCCGGAACTCGTCATGTATATCGCCGTCGACCGGCCGAACAGTGACTCGTCGACAACGGGACCTCGAATCATGGCACCGTTATTCAAAGATGTGATGGACGTCGCGCTCCGTTATCGGAGCGTCGAGCCAGACAAGCAAGCGAAATCGATTGATGCCTCGACCAAAACGACGGCATCGTTCGTCGACCAAGGTCGCGCCGAGGCCGTGAAGGCAGCTAAAGCGGCAGCATTCACGCCGGTATCACTCGGCAGTGGTGAAACGGTCATCGCGCAAAGTCCGGTCGAGGGTCAACCGTACGTCGTCGGCGAGCGGTTGCTGTTGAAGACGGATGAGTCGTTCAAGATGCCGGTGTTAAAAGGCTGGTCGCTCCGTGATGTGAAACGGTTAGCGACGCTTTACCAATTGAATTTAGAAATAGACGGTACCGGCTTCGTCACGTCCCAGTCAATCGGGAAAGACAAGCCTGTCAAGACCGGAGCAACGTTAAAAGTGAAACTCCAGTCACCGTCGAACTAACGCAAAGGGATGAAGAGGGCCTCGGCTCTCTTTTCCTTTGTCACAGGAGGAAATGGTTATGGAACAATTGACGATTCAAACACTCGCATCTTGGTTCGGGATGGAGATCGATGATACACGTGAGGTACGCCATGTCGCGACCGACTCCCGAGACGACAACGCCGACGGCTTGTTCGTCCCAATCATCGGGGCACGCGTCGATGGACATGATTACATCGAGGCTGCCATCAAACAAGGTGCGATCGTGACGTTTTGGGAACAAAATCGGCCGCTACCGGAAGGAGTTGTCGCCATTCCAGTCGCATCACCGCTTCAAGCGCTTCAGGAGGCGGCTGCCCGCTATTTGGCGGAAATCAATCCGAAAGTCGTCGCCATCACTGGGTCGAACGGCAAGACGTCTACGAAAGACATGATTGCCGTTGTGCTCGGCGAGATGTTCAAGACACACAAGACGGCCGGCAATTTCAACTCGGACGTCGGCCTGCCGCTCACTGTGCTCCGGATGCCGCGTGATACGGAAGTTGCCGTCCTCGAGATGGGGATGAACGGATTCGGTCAAATCGAGTTGTTGTCGAAACTTGCTAAACCAGATATCGCTTTCGTCACAAACATCGGAGAATCACACGGGGAACAAGTCGGTGGTCGTGAGGGGATTGCGAAAGCGAAGCTCGAGATCACAGCCGGTCTGAAGCCGGACGGTACCTTGATCGTCGATGCCGACGAGCCACTCCTCCGTGAGGCGGGTGGTTACCGTGTCGGATACGAAGCGACGGCTGACGGGAAGCTCGAGGTCGTGGAAGCAACGTTTGACGCTTCGATTTTCCGTTATAATCACGAGTTGTATGAATTGAAAGTGCTCGGCGCCCATCAAATCCGTAACGCCGCCTACGCGATTGCCTGCGGTCTCAAGTTTGGTTTGGGGCACGACACGATCCAACGCGGTCTTGACCGAGTGCAATTGACGTCGATGCGGATGGAGAAGCGGATGTTCGGCGATGCGCACTTGATCAATGACGCTTACAACGCCAGCCCGACGTCGATGATCGCCGCGATCGAGACGATGAAAACGCTCGAAGGGTTCACGCGACGTGTCCTCGTCCTTGGAGATATGTATGAGCTTGGAGCGGACGAATTCACGCAACATGAAAGTGTCGGACACGTCATCACGGCCCCGATCACGGATTGCCTGCTCATCGGAGAGAAAGCGAAATGGATTGCGGACGGCATCACCGACCCACGTGTGAACGTGACAACGGTACCGACGGTCGAGGAAGCGAAAGCACTTCTCGGCAGTTATCAACGCCCCCAGACTGTGATATTGTTAAAAGCATCGCGAGGACTGGCGCTCGAGCGCTTAGTTCAATAAAGAGAGTAGTGAGGTACGAACATGCTAATCAGTTTAATCGTCTTAATCAGTTCATTATTGACCGTATTGGTCGTCATGCCGCGGGCCATCCCGGCACTGCGCAACTTAAAGTTTGGCCAAGAAATCCGTGACGAAGGTCCGGGTTGGCATCAAAAGAAATCAGGTACCCCGACGATGGGTGGAATCGTCATCTTGCTCGCCCTCATCATCGGCTTTCTCGTCTCGGTCGTTTTCGGTGAAGCCGTCGCTGGGTTTGGCACGCTCTTGTTCGTGACGCTCGCCTTCGGGGTGATCGGCTTCCTCGACGACTACATTAAAGTCGTCAACAAGCGCAACCTCGGTTTGACGTCGCTTCAAAAATTGATTGGTCAAATCGTCGTCTCTGTCCTGTTCGTTTGGTTCCTCTCACTCGGTGGAGAGCTCGACACGACGATTCAAATCCCGTTCACTTCGATTGCGTTTGATACGGGCTGGTTCTATGTCGCCATCGTCATCTTCTGGCTCGTCGGCTTCTCGAACGCGGTCAACTTGACGGACGGACTCGACGGGCTCGTCTCGTTCTCGGCCATCCCGACGTTTGCTTTCTTTGGGATTTATGCCCTCGGACAAGACGAAGCGGGCATCGCTTGGTTCGCTTTCAGTGCGGTCGGTGCCTTGCTCGGTTTCCTCGTCTTTAATAAATACCCGGCGAAGATTTTCATGGGTGACACGGGATCGCTCGCGCTCGGTGGTGCGGTCGCAGGTCTCGCCCTTATGCTCAAACTCGAGCTCTTGCTCGTCTTTGTCGGCATCATCTTCGTCATCGAGACGCTCAGCGTCATCTTGCAAGTGCTCTCGTTCAAGACGACGGGCAAGCGGATTTTCAAAATGAGCCCGATTCATCACCATTTCGAAATGGTCGGATGGTCGGAGTGGCGTATCGTCTTGACGTTCGGTGGAATTAGTTTGATCACGGCAGTCTTGTCGTTACTACTTATGTAATGGATGGTGGAAGACATGCAACAACAGTGGAACGATAAACGAGTTCTCGTACTCGGTGCGGCACGGAGCGGAATCGCGGCCGCCGCTTACTTAAGAAATGTCGGTGCGAACGTGACCATTAACACCGGGAGCGAACCGTCAACGGAAGAACGGATGAAAATCGAAGCGCTCGGCATCAACGGCGTTTTCGGGGCCCATCCGCTCGAATTACTCGACACGGCGGACATGATCGTCAAAAACCCGGGTATCCCGTATCACATCCCGTTATTGCAAGAAGCGATGACGCGCAAAATCCCAATTTACACGGAAGTGGAACTCGCCTACTTGGCGACCGACGCGACGTTCGTCGCCATCACCGGTTCGAACGGCAAAACGACGACGACGACACTCGTCCATGAATTGCTCAAAGGGGGAAGTCGACCTGTCCATGTGGCAGGGAATATCGGTTTCCCGGCAATCGAAGTCGCATCAAAAGCGAAGCGGGACGACTTGATCGTCATCGAACTGTCGAGTTTCCAGTTGATGGGCGTCGAGCAGTTCCATCCGCGAGCGGCGGCGCTGTTGAATCTTTCGCCGGCTCACTTGGACTACCATGGCGACTTTGAATCATATGCCGACGCCAAAGGGAACTTGTTCCGGAAGATGTCGGCATCAGATCGAGTCGTCGTCAAAGGCAGCGACATGGAAGTCATGAAGCGTGTACCAGCCGAGCTTGATGCCTCGACGTTCGGATATGAGAGCGGAGACGCCTGTGTCGTCGACGGGTGGGTCACATTGCACGGGCAACGCATCATCCGCATCGAGGACCTCGCCCTTGGGGGAGCCCACAACGTCGAGAACGTGTTGGCGGCGTTGTTGCTTGTCGAACCATTTGACATCCCGCAGTCGCATATCGAACGCGTGCTTCAAACGTTCGGCGGAGTCGCCCACCGGACGGAAAGTCTCGGGCGAGTGCTTGGCCGCCGAGTGTATAACGATTCGAAAGCGACAAACAACGTCGCCGCTGAAGCCGCATTGAACGGATTCGAAGCGCCGATTGTCTGGGTGTGCGGCGGTCTCGAACGTGGTGCCGACCTTACTTCTCTCGTCCCGGCGCTCGGTCGGGTCAAAGCGATTGTCGCTTACGGTGAGACGGCAGACCGCTTCAAGTCGTTAGGTGAAGCTGAACAGATTCCGTCGTTCGCGGTCGATACACTCGAAGCAGCGGTCCCGCTCGCGTTCGAACAGTCGGCGACCGATGACGTGATTTTATTATCGCCAGCTTGTGCGAGCTGGGATCAATATAAGACGTTCGAAGAGCGTGGCGAACATTTCGTCCGTCTCGTGAATGCCTATGAGGAGGCCAACCGATGAAAGTCATGATTTCTGGTGGAGGAACGGGTGGCCATATTTACCCGGCACTCGCTCTCCTCGACACACTCAAACAGCGCCATCCGAACCTTGAGGTACTCTACATCGGCACCGAGAACGGCCTCGAGGCCGACCTCGTCCCGCGCGCCGGTGTGCCGTTTAAATCGATTCGAATCGCTGGACTGAAACGGTCGTTGTCGTTAGACAACGTGAAGACGGCGTATTGGTTCGTCCAATCGGTCCTCACGTTACGTAAAGAGATGAAAACGTTCCGACCGGACGTCGTCATCGGGACGGGCGGGTTCGTCTCAGGACCGGTCGTCTTTACGGCACAGCAGCTCGGAATTCCGACGATTCTGCATGAACAGAACAGCATCCCAGGCTTGACGAACAAATTCTTATCGAAGAAAGCGGACCGGGTCGCCTTGTCGTTCGCTGGATCTGAGTCACAGTTCCCGGGCGCGAACGTCCGTGTCATCGGGAATCCGCGCGGGAGCGAAGTGTTGAAGACGACGGTGAATGAAGCAGCCGTAAGGGCCGAATACGGGATCGATGAACGTCCAATCGTCTTGATTTACGGTGGTAGCCGAGGCGCCGAGGCCATCAACCGGGCGGTTATCGAGGCTATCCCGGAGCTTGCGAGCGAACCGGTGAACGTGCTCTACGTGACCGGGAACGTCCATTATGACAACGTCGTGGCGAAAGCGCCGAAAGCCGATAACGTCCACGTGTTGCCGTACGTTTACGACATGCCCGAACTGCTCGCGTGTGCAAGTCTCGTTGTGTCCCGGGCCGGTGCCTCGACCATCTCGGAATTGACGGCGCTCGGTTTACCGAGCATCTTGATTCCGAGCCCGTACGTGACGGCTGACCATCAGACGAAAAACGCCTCAGCGCTCGTCGAGAGCGGTGCGGCCGAACTGATTAAAGAAGGGGATTTGACGGGCGAGTCGCTCGTCCGCTCAATCCGGCATGTATTGGCCCATCATGATGAGATGGCCGCAGCCTCGAAACGGTTAGGATTCCCGCACGCCGCAGAGTCGCTCGCCGACCTCGTCGAAGAAGTCCGTGCTTGAACGACCGCCACTTTCACTGGGGCTTCGCCCTTAACGTTTAGAAGTGGGCGTATTTCCGCCTAATTCTGATAAAAGGAGAATAGACATGGAGACACGTCAGAACACCGTTCGTAGTTTAGAAGATCGTATCCCGTATATGAAAGATCAGCGTCGTAAAAAAGCGAACCGACGCTTGTCGACCATCTTGATCTTATTCGCGGTGCTGATCGCACTCGTCGTATATATGCAGACGTCGGTATCTGACGTGAAAGCGGTGAACGTGAATGGCTTGTCTTGGTTGACAGAAGAGTTTGTACTCGCCGGGACGGACATCGATACGTCCACAAAAATCGTTCAAGTGTCACCGAACGGGATTGAACGAGAACTCCGTGCCGTGCCTGGGGTGAAGGACGTCACCGTCGACCGGTCATGGTATAACGTCGTGACAATCGATATCGAAGAAGAAAAGATGATTGCCTATTCGCGAACAGAGGAAGAGGAAGTCGCGGTACTTGCCGACGGTTCGCTACATCCGACTGGCGGCATCACTGACCCTGAAAAGTTAAAAGACGGTCCGCTCTTGCGCGAATTCACGGACAAAGCTGAACTCGAGAAAATCGCGAACGAGCTCGAACAAGTCGATGACGCGATGCGCGCCCGGATGTCGGAAATCGTCTTCACGAAACAAAAAGGGGAAGCGACGCAGTATGAGATTTATATGAATGACGGTAATACGATTCAAACACCGACGTTCAAGCTTAGTCAAACCGTGTCTAAATACGGCGAAATTTATGAGAACATCCCAAAAGGACAACAAGGAACCGTCGTCATGGATGGTGGATATTATTTCGTTCCGTATGAAAAAAAGAAACAATAATCTGATATTTTACAGTCCTTATACACATAAGGGCTGTTTTTTTATCGATTGTAATCGAATTGACACCCCAAAACCGCTTAATTTGTAGGATTCTACCTTTTCTCACTATCTTATTTGTTGTAAACTTAGACGTGAGATATCTTGCCGGACCTAACAATTTTTTTGGATATCTGTAACAATGTAACGGAATTCAAGTATAGAAATTAAAGCGCGGAGGTGTTTCCCTTTTGGAAGCGAATGGTTATGTGGCCGCATTGGATATAGGAACGTCAGAAATTAAGCTCGTCGTGGGTGAATTACTCGGGGGGACGCTTAATATTTTGGCGGAAGGGTGTGCCCCGTCTGCAGGAGTAAAACGTGGCGCCGTCGTCGACATCGATAAGACGGTTCAAGCCATCAAACAAGCCGTCGAGCATGCCGAAGCGGCACTCGGCGATCAAATTCGGTCGGTATATGTTGCCATTGAAGGGGAACATATCCAAATCGCCCCATGTCACGGAATCGCGTCGGTCAAACGAGAAGACCAAGAAATCACGGATACAGACGTGATCGAAGTCATCAACTCGGCGCAAGTCATGCGTTTGCCGGACGAGATGAGTGTCATCGACGTCATACCATCATCGTTCACGGTCGATCAACAGACAGGTGTCGTCGATCCCCGCGGAATGCTCGGCTACCGTTTAGAGATGCATGGGAAGATGGTAACTGGTTCGAAGACGATTTTACATAGCATTCGTCGCTCCATCGAACGAGCGGGCCTGAAACTCGAAGGCTTCGTTCTCGGCAACTTAGCACTCGGTATGAGCGCGGCATCGGTCGATGAAATCGATCTTGGCATCGGATTGATCGATATCGGACATGAAAAGACGACAGTCTCTGTCTTTTATCGGGGCGATCTCGTCTACTCATATATCCTTCCGGTCGGAGGCGATCATATGACCCGTGACTTGGTTTACAAGCTAAACTGTAAATACCAAGACGCTAAAGTAGCGAAGGAAGAA
Source organism: Exiguobacterium sp. SL-9 (assembly GCF_004336985.1). Lineage (GTDB taxonomy): Bacteria > Bacillota > Bacilli > Exiguobacteriales > Exiguobacteriaceae > Exiguobacterium. The sequence continues at coordinate 456,552 of NZ_SJUO01000001.1, read as the reverse complement.
TACGGACTTGCCCTTGAAGAAATGGCAGACACATCCGAGGGCTTCTCGTTCACGAATATTAACGGCGAAGTCACGTTCGAACCGCAAACAGAAATTAGTTATGTTTTAGAGGCAAGAATAGAGGAAATGTTCACGCTTGTGTTGAATAGAGTGCAAAAGGTAGGCGTCCCGACGCTCAGTGGAGGATATCTTCTCTGCGGTGGGGCCGCTGCTTTACCTGGCATCCAAGAATTAGCGACTCGTGTCATGGGTCAAACGACGAGACTGTATCAGCCTTCGTCGATTGGCGTCAGACACCCGAAATACGCGACAGCCGTCGGCGTCCTCAAGTACGTGCTTATGAGCGATCATCACGTCTCGAAATCACGACTTGAAAAGCCGGAAGAACGCGTGACCGTCACGAAACCGGACGGCACGACGCCAAACGACCACTCAGTGGACGAAGAGCGGGACGATCGCGAAACGAAAAACGGATTCGGCCGCCTCATGGAAAAACTATTTGGCGTGTAAACTTGACGTTGTGTTAACAATTGGAAATTACGTAGGGGGATACCTGAAATGATGTACTTTGATGAGGCGATTGACGCCGTAGCAAAAATTAAAGTAATTGGAGTCGGTGGTGGCGGTTCAAACGCTGTCAACCGTATGATCGAGCACGGAGTGCAAGGTGTCGAGTTCATCGCCGTCAACACAGACGCGCAAGCACTCAACATGTCAAAAGCAGATGTGAAGCTTCAGCTTGGCGCGAAGTTGACGCGCGGCCTTGGTGCCGGCGCAAATCCTGATATCGGGAAAAAAGCGGCGGAAGAGAGCCGTGAACAATTGATTGAGGCGCTTGATGGCGCAGACATGGTCTTCGTCACAGCAGGTATGGGCGGAGGAACCGGGACAGGGGCCGCACCTGTCATCGCGGAGATCTCGAAAGAAATCGGAGCGCTCACAGTCGGTGTCGTCACGAAGCCGTTCATGTTCGAAGGTCGCAAACGTATGCAACATGCCCAGCACGGGATTCAAGCGTTCAAAGAAAAAGTGGACACGCTCATCGTTATTCCAAACGATAAGTTGCTTGAAATTGTCGAGCGCAATACGCCGATGATCGAGGCGTTCCGTGAAGCGGATAACGTGCTTCGTCAAGGTGTTCAAGGGATCACAGACTTGATCGCTATCCCTGGACTCATCAACCTCGACTTCGCCGACGTGAAGACAATCATGACGGAAAAAGGTTCGGCCCTCATGGGTGTCGGTGTCGCGACTGGCGAGAACCGTGCCGTCGAGGCAGCGAAGAAAGCCATCTCATCTCCACTTCTTGAGTCTTCAATCGAAGGCGCGAAAGGTGTCTTGATGAACATCACAGGCGGACTTAGCCTCAGCTTGTATGAAGTCACGGAAGCTGCTCAAATCGTACAAAGTGCCGCTGATGAAGAAGTGAACTTGATTTTCGGTTCGGTCATCAACGAAAACTTGAACGATGAGATTATCGTTACCGTGATTGCAACTGAATTCGCAGAAGAAGCGCAAGGGACAAACCCGTTCCTTCAGCAACCGAAGAAACAACCGGAAGCTGAAGTGAACCGTGAGGCTCAACCGAAAGCGCAAGAAGCTGCGCCACAAGATGAAGGGAACTTCCATAGACCGGTCTATGGCGGGGACGTCCCAGACGAGACGATCAACATCCCAGCGTTCGTAAGACAACGCCGTAACTAAACAACAGGGGGTGCCGGTTCTCGGCATCCCCTTTTTCTAAAAAAGGAGAATCATATGCGACTGTTACATACATGGGAGACCGAGACGGAGCGCTACCGCGCCTATGTGACGACCCGGACGGACGGACATAACGAAGGCAACGTCGGACTTCATGTCGGGGATGATGCGGAACAAGTCGTCGCCAATCGGAAATACTTCTTTGACACAGCAGGTCTCGACCTCGCTGATTCGGTATGGGCTGACCAAGTGCACGAGACAAACGTCGAAGTCGTCGGTGACACGGACCGCGGCAAGGGAGCGTACCGTTACGACGAGACGATCCCGGCAACGGACGGTCTCGTCACGACGGCCGACTCGTTACCGCTCGCCCTTGTGTTCGCGGATTGTGTCCCGTTGTTCTTTTGCGCCAAAGATCATGGCGTCATCGGCGTCGCACACGCGGGCTGGAAAGGAACGGTCGGAAACATCGTGTCCTCGATGACCGATGCGTTCGCGAGGCTCGGCGTACCAGAACAAGCTATTGACATGTTTGTCGGACCAGCCATCACGGCTGAACATTACGAGGTCGATCGTCGCGTCCTCGATGCGGTAGAAGCCGTCTCACCGGCAGCTTATGAAGCGTCAGTCTCAGACGAACGAGCGGACCATGCTTATCTTTCACTCCAACAAGTGAACGAGACGCTCGCCGCCGAAAGAAATATCGAGGTGACCCAATCGAACTTGTCGACCGTTGCCGATCGAAGCTTTTTCTCGTATCGGAATGGAGACGCCAAGCGTCGATTTGCGGCCGTCCTCGTCAAGGAGAAGAAATCGTGAGTATAGCTAAAAATGTATTCGAAGTTAGACAAACCATTGACCAACACCGGGGTGAACAGCCAGTGACACTCATCGCCGTTACTAAATCAGTCGGACCGGACGTGGCGAATGCCCTCTACGCGGAAGGTATCCGCGACTTCGGGGAGAATCGGCCGGAAGGGTTGCTTGAAAAAGTGAAGGAGCTGCCATCAGACGCCAAATTTCACTTCATCGGCAGTTTGCAGACGCGTAAAGTGAGACAAATCATCGATCATGTCGCGGCGATTCACTCGCTCGATCGGAGCTCGCTCGCCGAAGAAATCGACAAGCGGGCCGACCGAATCATCGATTGTTTCGTTCAAGTGAACGTGTCGGGAGAAGCATCAAAACATGGGCTCGAAAAAGAGGAAGTCGTCCCGTTCATCGAGAACTGTAAACAGTATCCTCACATTCGAATCATCGGACTGATGACGATGGCTCCGCTCACTGAAGACGAGGCCGTGATTCGGGAAACGTTCCGAAACTTGAGCCGATTGCGTGATGACGTCTCGCGTCTTGCCTATCCGCATGCCCCGTGCACGGAACTGTCGATGGGGATGTCGAACGACTACACGTTGGCGATTGAAGAAGGCGCATCGTTTGTTCGTATTGGAACCGTACTTGTGCAATAATATATTTTAAGGAGGAATCCGTTATGTCAATCAAAAACAAAATGAAAGACTTCTTTGGACTCGAGGAAGATCCGAATCAAACGTTCGAAGAGGAAGACTATTCCCTCACTGAGACGAAGACACAACCGATGACAGAGCAAATCGTTAAAACCGAGGACCGTCCGAGAACATCAAACAACATCGTCGCATTGAACACGAAGAAGAAAGAGCGTTCGAAAGTCGTTCTCGCCGAGCCGCGTGTATTCGCCGAGGCACAGGACATCAGCGACCAGTTGAAAGAAAATCGGGCTGTCATCGTCAACCTTCAACGGATGTCGAAAGAACAGTCTCGCCAAGTCGTCAACTTCTTGTCAGGTGTCGTCTACGCCTTAGAAGGGACGATGACGTCGATTGGACATAACACGATTCTATGTACTCCAAACAACATCGAGTTAACGGGATCAATCTCGAATTTGATTTCGGAGGACGAACTCAACAGTAAAGGGTGGTAACTGAATGGAAAATGCTATACCTGCCTTAGGCAATACGATTGTTACATTACTTGGATATTATAGCTGGGTCTTGATTGCCTATATCTTATTATCGTGGTTCCCGAATGCGCGCGAATCTAAATTTGGTCAAATTTTATCGTATTTGTGTGAGCCGTTTCTAAACCCGTTTCGTCGAATCATCCCACCTATCGGCGGGATGCTCGACATCTCCCCGATCGTCGCTTTATTTGTGCTACGGATGGCACAATTTGGAGTGCGAGCGATTTTCGGTATTTAAATGAGCGTCTTCGATCATTATCGTCCGAATGAGCGCCCGTTTATCGAGCAAGTGCTCGACTGGGTTCAACAAGTCGAGGACAACTATGTGTTTAAAGTGACGGACTTTTTAGATCCACGCGAGCAACAAATCGTCCGGCAACTCGTCGGGAAGCAACTCGCGATTTATGAGGACGGCGGGTTTGAAGGCGCTGAACGGCGTCGGCTCATCCTCGCCCCGGACTATTACGAGCTCGACCCGAACGATTTCGATATCGCGATTCGTCAAATCGACTATCCAACCAAATTTGTGGAATTGACGCATCGTCAAGTGACGGGTACGCTCCTGAACGCTGGTTTGAAGCGCCAAAAATTTGGAGACGTCGTCCTCGACGACGGCGTCGCCCAATTCGCGACGACGCGTGAGGCGGTCGGATTCATCGAGATGAACGTCGACCGGGTCGGCAAGGCTCGAATTCGCATCTCTGAGGTGCCGCCGGAATCGGTGCTCATCGTGCCCGAAGTCAAATGGAGCGACGAATTCGGCATCGTCTCATCGCTCCGATTTGACACGGTCGTCAGCGAAGTGCTCGGGTTATCTCGGCAAAAGGCGCAGGCGCTCGTCAAACATGGAGACTGCAAAGTGAATCATAAATCGATTGACGATGCGAGTTTCATTCTTGAACCAGACGATTTGGTATCGATCCGCGGGTATGGTCGCGTCAAATTGACGGCGATTCTTGGCTCGACGAAACGTGAGAAAATAAAAATCCAGTATGGCATCATACGTTGAACTTAGGAGGAAAGTCGAATGGCGTTGACACCGATTGATATTCATAATAAAGAGTTCTCGACTCGTTTTCGCGGGTACGATATCGATGAGGTCAATGAATTTCTAGATCAAATCATTAAAGAATTTGAACTATTGATTCGTGAGAATAGAAGGTACGAAGAACTCGTCAACGATATGCAAGCCCGTATCGACTACTTCTCCTCGATGGAAGACACGTTGAACAAATCGATTATCGTCGCCCAAGAGGCGGCCGAAGAAGTGAAGACGAACGCGGCGAAAGAAGCGAGTCTCATCTTAAAACAGGCCGAACGTGAAGCGCTCGCCCGTGAGGAAGAAGCGTCACGCAAAGAACAGATTGCCGAGCGCGAAGTCATTCAAATGCTCAAAAAAGTCGAGTTGTACCGGACCCGCTTCCGCGTCCTCGTCGATGCACAGATGGAGCTGTTGAACAGTACGGAATGGGACACGATTGTCGGGGAGCCGCCGGTCCAGACGGTTCTTGACGATAAGACTGAACTTGCGTATAATGACGACGAAGTCATACCAACCAAACATCACGGATAATACACAATACGTCGATTAGGACACGTCGATAAAGTCATACCTACGAAGCGACTTAGGGAAGGTGCAAGCCTAAGAGAAAGACTTTATCGGTATCCCCTATGAGTGTCGGGCTGAAGTTAGTAAGCGCGACCGCTTGACCTCGTTATCGGTTACCAAGAGCGGTCTCGGGGTTTTCCCTGAGATTAGTAGGGTGGTACCGCGAGTCGACAAACTCGTCCCTATTAGGGGCGGGTTTTTTTGTTGTCAAAAAAAGATGCAGGAGGAGTTTCAATGAACTACAAAGACACACTATTGATGCCTGAAACAGAATTTGCGATGCGCGGAAATCTGCCGAAACGCGAGCCAGCGATGCACGAGGCTTGGGAACAGATGGGCCTATATAACCGCGTCCAAGAAAAAAACGCCGGAAAGCCACAATATATTTTGCACGACGGACCTCCGTATGCGAACGGCGATATCCATATGGGCCATGCGCTCAACAAAGTCTTAAAAGACATCATCGTCCGTTTCAAATCGTTGAATGGCTATCAGTCACCGATGATCCCGGGTTGGGACACGCACGGTCTACCGATTGAAAACGCGCTTCAAAAAGCAGGCGTCAACCGCAAGGAGATGACCGTCGCTGAGTTCCGCGAGAAGTGTGCAGCGTACGCGATGGAACAAGTGAACTCGCAACGCGAACAGTTCAAACGCCTCGGGTTGCTCGCTGACTTTGACAACCCATACATCACATTATTGCCGGAATACGAAGCGGCTCAAATCCGTCTGTTCGGAACAATGGCCGAAAAAGGTTACATCTATAAAGGGAAGAAACCGGTCTATTGGTCACCGTCTTCTGAATCGGCCCTCGCTGAGGCAGAAATCGAATACTATGACAAGAAGTCACCAGCGATTTACGTGGCATTTCAAGTCGTCGACGGCAAGGATGTCTTAGCGACAACGGACCACTTCGTCATCTGGACGACGACACCGTGGACAATCCCAGCCAACCTTGGGATCGCGGTCAGCGACGAGTTGACGTACACGCGTATCGAGCACGATGGCAGAGGCTACATCGTCGCCGAAACGCTCGTGGAAGATGTGACGACGGCACTTGGCTGGACGGATTACACGGTGAGCGGTTCTTGGAACGGACGTGAGTTCGAGCACATGACGGCACAACACCCGCTCTACGACCGGACATCGCTCGTCATGATCGGCGATCATGTCACGGCTGATGCGACAGGTCTCGTCCATACGGCCCCTGGACACGGGGAAGATGATTACCGTGTCGGACAAGCTTATGGACTCGATGTCCTTTGCCCGGTCGACGACCGTGGTTATATGACGGAAGAGGCGCCAGGATTCGAAGGCTTGTTCTATGAAGATGCGAACAAACAAATCGGTATGAAACTCGAAGAAAACGGCTATCTCCTGAACTTGAAATTCATCAAACACTCGTACCCACACGACTGGCGTACGAAAAAACCGGTCATCTTCCGCGCCACGCCGCAATGGTTCGCGTCCATCAAAGATTTCCGTGACGATATGCTTCGTGAAATCAAAGAAGTGAATTGGGTACCGGAGTGGGGCATGACGCGCCTTTACAACATGGTCCGTGACCGTGGGGACTGGGTCATCAGCCGTCAACGGGCATGGGGCGTCCCAATCCCGATCTTCTATGCTGAAGACGGAACAGAAATCATCACGAACGAGACGATCGATCACATCGCGAACTTGTTCCATGAGCACGGCTCGAACGTCTGGTATGAGCGCGAAGCGAAAGACTTGTTGCCAGAAGGCTTCACACATCCGAACAGCCCGAACGGCGAGTTCCGGAAAGAGCTCGACATCATGGACGTCTGGTTCGACTCAGGTTCGTCTCATGCGGGTGTGCTCGAACAGCGCGATAACTTGCGCCGTCCGGCCGACTTGTACCTTGAAGGCTCGGACCAATACCGCGGCTGGTTCAACTCGTCACTCTCGACGGCAGTCGCGACGACAGGCAAAGCGCCGTATCGCAACGTGCTCAGCCACGGTTTCGTCCTCGACGGCGACGGACGCAAGATGTCGAAGTCGCTCGGCAACACGATCGCACCGAACGATCTCGTCAAACAGTACGGAGCGGAAATCGTCCGTCTTTGGGTCTCGTCGGTCGACTATCAGTCGGATGTCCGTGCATCGCACGACAACTTCAAACAAGTGTCGGAAGTGTACCGGAAGATTCGTAACACGTTACGCTTCTTGCTCGGTAACTTGAACGGGTTCGATCCATCGATGCGTGTCGCATTCGAAGACATGCCGGAAGCGGACCGCTTCATGGCGACAAAACTGAAACAGCTTCAGACGAAAGTCGTCAAAGCATACGACACGTTCGACTTCATGGCTGTCTATCACTTGAGCCATAACTTCTGTGTCAATGAGTTGTCTTCGTTCTATCTCGACTTTACGAAAGATATTCTTTATATCGAACGTGAAGACGATGCACGTCGTCGTGCTGTCCAAACGGTCATGTATGACACGGTCGTCACACTTACGAAATTGCTTGCACCGATTCTCCCGCACACGGCAGATGAAGTATGGCAAGAAGTGCCAGCGAAACAAGCGGATAGCGTCTTCTTGACGGACCTTGACGAAGTAGCGGCATTGTCGGAAGACGAGAAGGCGTTGCTTGCGAAATGGTCGAAGTTCCTCACGTTCCGGGACGATGTCTTGAAAGCGATTGAGATCGCCCGTGGCGAGAAGTTGATCGGGAAACCACTCGAAGCGAAATTGCTTGTCGCGCCTAAAGGTGAGACGAAACAGTTGCTCGAGACGATTGACAACGTACGCCAATTGCTACAAGTGTCACAACTTGATTACGTCGAGTCGGCTGATGTCGATTATGCGACAGCCGAAATCAGCGTCCTGAAGGCTGACGGTGCCGCTTGTGCCCGCTGCTGGACGTACTCGACCGAGCTTGGTCAAAACACTGAACATCCAGAGCTTTGCCCGCGTTGTACAGAAGTCATCGCATAAGCCGGACCGGAGTGGCGATCGTCCACTCCGGTTTCTTGTGACTTGAAAGGAGAATTTGATGAAACGTTACTACGGATTAGCACTTTTCCTCATTTTGCTCGACCAAGTGACCAAATGGATCGTCGTCCAGACGATGACAATCGGACAATCGATTGAACTGATCCCTGGTCTACTTTATTTGACGTCTTACCGCAATAAAGGCGCGGCTTGGGGCATGCTCGAAGGACAGATGGTGTTTTTCTTTATCGTCACCGCGGTCGTCGTCGTCGGTCTGATTTACTTCCTGCATAAAGAAGTGAACGGGTTCGATTTGCTCGGTTACAGTGTCGGGTTACTGCTCGCCGGTGCGATCGGGAACTTCATCGACCGTCTGTTTCGCGGCGAAGTCGTCGACTTTGTCGACACGTATCCGTTTGGCTATAACTTCCCCATCTTTAACGTCGCCGATATGGCACTCACGTTCGGGGTCATCTTCATGATTATCGGCGTCTTGTTCGAAGAAAAATTAAACAAAGAAAGGGGACAATCGTAATGGAAACTTACACATTTGTCGCCGAAGAAAAGGCACGTATCGACAAATGGATGAGCGAACAAAGTGACTGGTCACGTTCGCAAATCCAAGACTGGATCAAGGCTGGGGACCTCCTTGTCAACGGCCAGGTCGTCAAGCCGAACTATAAACTGCAAGAAGGCGACGAAATCGTCGTGACGGTCCCGGAGGCCGTCGAACTCGAAGTCTTACCTGAGAATATCCAGCTCGACGTCGTCTATGAGGACGAGGATGTCATCGTCGTCAACAAGGCACGTGGCATGGTCGTCCATCCGGCGGCCGGCCACACGTCAGGGACACTCGTCAACGCGCTCCTCTATCACTGTGATGACTTGTCAGGCATCAACGGCGTCAAGCGCCCAGGTATCGTCCACCGCATCGACAAAGACACGACCGGTCTCCTCATGGTCGCGAAAAACGATGTGGCGCACGAATCGCTCGCGAGCCAGTTGAAGGATCGTTTGATCAAGCGTGAATATATCGCTCTCGTCCATGGCGAAGTCGCCCATGAGCTCGGGACGATCGAGGCGCCGATCGGACGTGACACGAACGACCGTCAACGGATGACGGTGACGGACAAGAATGCGAAAGAAGCCATCACGCACTTCCGTCTGCTCGAGCGGTATAAAGACTTCACGCTCGTCGAGTGTAAACTCGAGACGGGACGGACGCACCAAATCCGCGTTCACATGCGTTATATCGGTCATCCGCTCGCCGGTGACCCGAAATACGGTCCACGCCGGACGATTCAATTGAACGGACAAGCGCTCCATGCGGCGACGCTCGGTTTCTATCACCCGCGCACGGACGAATGGCTCGAATTCGAGGCGCCGCTCCCGGCCGACTTCGAGGCAGAGCTTGCAAAATTGGACAAAATCGAGAAAACGCGTTGACTTTCAACCGATTCCGATTTATAGTCTAGGAAGCATAACACCTTTAAACCCAGTCCAGAGAGGCTGTGAAAGGATTGTGACCGCGGTCACGACACGTCGATTATTTGAGGCAGAGGTCTGCCCTCACATATGAAGACTTCCTTTTCCAGCCGGATGAGGAAGTCTTCTTTTTTTATACAATTTGAGAGAGGGGGGAACTGTTTGAAACGTTCTACCATATTGGATGAAGCGGCTATCCGCCGCGCTTTGACCCGAATCGCCCATGAGATTATCGAACGCAACAAAGGGACGGACAACGTCGTGCTCGTCGGGATAAAAACCCGTGGTGAGACGCTCGCCGACCGCCTCGCGCATCGGATCGAAGAAATCGAAGGCAAGCCGATCGCACTCGGTAACTTAGACATCACGCTCTATCGGGACGACTTATCCAAAAAATCACTCGACCCGGAAGTGAAAGCGACAGAATTACCGCACGACATTAACGGCAAGACGGTCGTCTTGATTGACGACGTCCTCTACACGGGCCGGACGGTGCGTGCCGCCATGGACGCACTCGTCGATCACGGTCGCCCGGATTATATCCAGCTCGCCGTCTTGATCGACCGGGGACACCGCGAACTACCGATTCGCCCCGACTTCGTCGGCAAGAACGTCCCGACATCGAAAACAGAACAAGTCGTCGTCCGACTCAGTGAAGTCGACACGACCGATGAAGTGTTCATCAAACAGCAATAAACCAAAACCTTTAAGGTGGTCCAGAGAGGCCAGGAAGGAGATTTACAAATGAAACCAATCCTCAACATCCACGAGCGTCCCGCTCACTTACCACAATGGCTGCTCTTCAGCCTGCAGCACGTCTTCGCCATGTTCGGAGCGACGATTTTAGTCCCGATTTTAACTGGACTGAACACGTCCGTCGCCCTCGTCGCTTCCGGTGTGGCCACGCTCTCATTCCTAGCGATTACCCGCTTCAAAGTTCCGACCTATCTCGGGTCAAGTTTCGCCTACATCGCCCCGATTATCGCGGTTAGCCAGCAATGGGGTGTCGAAGCCGCCTTGTTCGGTGGTATCATCGCCGGATCGGTCTACGGTGTCGTCTCACTCATCATCTATAAGACGGGCGTGAACTGGTTGCTGCGCCTCTTGCCGCCAGTCGTCGTCGGTCCGGTCATCATGGTCATCGGCTTATCGCTCGCGCCAGTCGCGATCGACATGTCGATGAATAAAGACGGTGCCTACAATGGAACGTTCATCACCGTCGCGCTGCTCACGCTCGGCATCACGATGTTCGCCATGACGACGCTCAAAGGAGTATGGGGCGCCGTACCGATCTTGTTCGGGATCATCGGTGGTTACCTCATCGCCGCCCTGTTCGGCATCATCGACTACTCGGCGCTCGGTCAAGCGAGCTTGTTCCAACTGCCTGACTTCACGATGGTGTTCGTCGACTATATGCCGATGTGGCAAGTCGGAGCACTCTTAGCCATCGTCCCGGTCGCGCTCGTCACGATGACGGAACATATCGGCGACCAGATGGTCACGTCAAAAATCATCGGACGCGAAACGATGAAAGATCCAGGTCTACATCGGACACTCCTCGGCGACGGTGTCGGGAAAGCGGTCGCCTCGGCGCTCGGTGGTCCACCATGTACGACTTACGGTGAGAACAACGGGGTCATGGCCATCACGAAAGTGTACAGTGTCTACGTCATCGCCGGAGCAGCGCTCATGGCCATCAGCTTTGGTTTCCTCGGTCACGTCGAAGCGTTCATCTCGACGATCCCGAACCCGGTCAAAGGCGGCATCTCAATCCTCTTGTTCGGAGTCATCGCTTCGAACGGTCTGCGGACGATGGTCGAAAGCAACGTCGATCTCGCTGAGAAACGCAATCTCATCATCGCCTCGGTCATCCTCGTCATCGGACTTGGTGGGGCAATGGTCCAACTCGGTAGCTTCCCGGTTCAAGGGATGGCACTCGCCACAGTCGTCGGGATTCTCTTGAACGCTTTCTTGCCAAAAGAAGAGGCGGTCGACGAAGCTGCTGCCGAAACAACTGAAGATACACGACAAGCAAGTAACTTTTAATTCGATCCCGTGAGGTCGGCAAAGTGAAGGCTCGTTTATTTGGGTGTAGTCTACCCAAATGAAGGCGTCCCTTCACGTAGGTGAAGAGACGCCTTTTCTCTTTGCCTTCAAACAAAAGGAGGAGACGAACATGAACATCATCAAACAACAACCGAAGCATTTTGTCAGTCTGGACACGCTCTCGCTCGACGAGATCATGGGATTGATCGAGGAGTCGCTACGCTACAAACAAGGGGACATGCCGCCCTTGTTTGACGGCAAGACGGTCGCGAACTTGTTCTTTGAAAACTCGACGCGAACGAAAAATTCGTTTCAAATGGCCGAACGGCACTTGAAAGTCCAGGAGATTCCGTTCGACGTGGCGACGTCATCGGTGACAAAAGGGGAGACGTTGTACGACACGTGCAAGACGCTCGAGGCAATCGGGGTCGATGCCCTGGTCATCCGTCATCCGGAGTCGGGTTATTACCATGAACTCGTTGAAAAGTTGAACATTCCGGTATTGAACGGCGGTGACGGCAGCGGGGAGCACCCATCGCAGTCACTTCTCGATCTCGTCACGATTTTTGAAGAGTTCAAGACGTTCGAAGGCCTGAACATTGCCATCTGCGGTGACCTTGTCCATAGCCGTGTCGCACGGTCGAACGCAAGTGTGTTGAGACGGCTCGGGGCGAACGTCGTCGGTTGCAGCCCGGCCTCATGGTGGGACGAGTCGATGGGGCTCGAGCATTGTGACCTCGATGATGTGTTAGCGGACTGTGACGTCGTCATGCTACTCCGTGTCCAACACGAGCGCCACATCATGGGTGACATCTTCTCGAAAGAAGAGTATCATGCGCGCTACGGATTGACACCGGAACGCGTCGAGCGGATGAAATCGTCCGCCATCATCATGCATCCGGCCCCGGTCAATCGGGACGTCGAGATTGCCGGCAGTTTGATTGAACATCCGAAGTCACGCATCTTTCCACAGATGACGAACGGCGTTTACGCCCGGATGGCCATTTTAAATCGAGCATTAGGGGGACAATTATGATACTTCAACACGCAACTTGGTATGACGGGAAAACGAAACGGACGACGCATCTATTGATCGAGGACGGCGAAATCCGATCGGTCGACTATGACGGCACGACCGAAGGACATGAAGTGATTGATGCGTCAGGGAAGCTCCTTATCCCTGGGCTCGTCGATGTCCACGTCCATTTGCGCGAACCGGGCGGGGAAAACAAAGAGACGATCAAGACGGGAACAGAGGCGGCAGCGGCCGGCGGGTTCACCACAATCTGTGCCATGCCAAATACACGTCCGGTACCGGACGACCGGGCGACGATGGACCAGCTCTTGGCTAAGATCGAGCAAGATGCCATCGTGCGCGTCCTGCCATATGCTGCCATCACGAAACGACAGCTCGGCACTGAACAAGTCGACATGGCCTCTCTTGCAGATTCGTTCGCATTCACCGATGACGGGGTCGGCGTCCAATCGGCGGCGATGATGCGTCAAGCGATGCGGGAAGCAAAACGTCTTGATAAGGCGATTGTGGCCCACTGTGAAGACAACACGCTCAAGGCCGGTTCGGTCCACGAAGGCCGGTTCAGTGAAGAACATGGCATCCAAGGCATCCCGAGTCTTGCGGAAAGTATCCATATTGCTCGCGACGTCTTGATCGCCGAAGAGACAGGTTGCCACTATCACGTCTGTCACGTCTCGTCACGGCAGTCGGTGCGCGTCATCCGAGACGCCAAACGGGCCGGGATTCGTGTGACGGCCGAAGTGACGCCGCATCACCTCGTCCTCTGTGAAGACGATATTCCAGGGCTTGACCCGAATTTCAAGATGAACCCACCGCTTCGGAGCGCGGACGACCGGGAGGCGCTCCTTGAAGGGTTGTTCGACGGGACGATCGATATGATTGCGACCGACCACGCCCCACACACGGCCGAAGAAAAGGCAGCCGGCATGGAACGGGCCCCGTTCGGCATCACCGGATTCGAGACGGCGTTCCCGCTTCTGTATACGACGTTTATTAAAACGGGGCAGATGGAAGAAGCGGCGCTCATCGACTGGATGACGAAACGTCCGAGCGACGTGTTCGGGTTGCCGTATGGCGTGATTGAAGTCGGACGAGCGGCGGACTTTGCCCTCATCGATACCGAGACGGAGCGAGTGGTTGACCCGACAACGTTCCGTTCAAAAGGAAAGAACACACCGTTCGCCGGGAAGAAATTGGTTGGTTGGCCGGTCATGACGATCGCGGCCGGAAAAATTGTATATAAGGGGAGATTCGATGAAACGAACATTATGGCTTGAGGATGGCACTTCATTTGTAGGAACAGCATTCGGCGCAGACGTCGAGACGATCGGGGAAGTCGTCTTTCAGACGGGGATGACCGGATATCAAGAAATGTTGTCGGACCCGTCATACTGCGACCAACTCATCGTGTTGACGAACCCGTTGATCGGGAACTATGGGGTCAACCGGGAGGATTTTGAGACGACCGTCCCGATGGCGAAAGGGCTCATCGTCAAAGAAGTGTGCGACGCACCGTCGAACTTCCGATCGACGGCGTCACTCGGCGATACGCTCGTCCGTTTCAATATCCCGGGTCTATCAGGTGTCGATACGCGGATGTTAACGCGTCATCTCCGCTCACGCGGCGTCATGCGCGGCGTCATGGTCGACGGTGAATCGACGTGGGCATCGGTCAGCGACCGATTCGATGCGTTATTTCCGACCGACCAAGTCGAGCGCGTCTCGACAAAACGGGCGTACGTCAGCACGGGCAGCGGACCACGGATCGCGCTCATCGACTTCGGGGCAAAGCTCGGGATCATGCGTGAACTCGTGAAGCGCGACTGTGAAGTCGTCGTCTTGCCGCACGACGTGACGGCGGACGAAGTGATGCGCTATGAACCGGACGGCGTCATGTTGTCGAACGGGCCAGGGGACCCGAAGGACGTTCCGACGGCGCTGCCACTCATCGAGCGCCTCATGCCGCAAGTGCCGATCTTCGGAATCTGTCTCGGCCATCAGTTGATTGCACTTTCGAGCGGGGCCAACACGTTCAAACTTCCGTTCGGCCATCGCGGCGCCAACCATCCGGTGCTCGAACTTGAGACCGGTGCGGTGACGATCACGTCTCAAAACCATGGCTACGCAGTCGACGAGGCGTCGCTTGCGACGACCGGACTCGTCGTCACGCATCGGGCCGTCAACGATGGCACGGTCGAAGGTGTGAAACATCTGCATCACCCGACATTCTCAGTCCAATACCATCCGGAAGCGGCACCAGGTCCATATGACGCCAACGACTTATTTGATCGCTTCATGCAGATCGTCCAAGAAAACAAACAGAAAGTAGGAATGTGACATGCCAAAACGACCAGATATTCAGAAAATCCTTGTAATCGGATCCGGCCCGATCGTCATTGGACAGGCGGCAGAATTTGACTATGCTGGTACCCAGGCGTGTCTTGCCTTAAAAGAAGAAGGATACGAGGTCATCCTCGTCAACTCGAACCCGGCCACGATCATGACCGACCCGACGACGGCGGACCGTGTCTACATCGAACCACTCGAACCAGAATTCGTCGAACGCATCATCCGCCAAGAGCGTCCGGACGCACTCCTCGCCACACTCGGCGGCCAGACGGGCCTCAACTTGGCGATGGAACTCGACCGTCGCGGCGTGCTTGAAGAGTGCGGCGTCGAATTGCTCGGAACGAAATTATCGGCCATCGAGCAGGCCGAAGACCGGGAACAGTTCCGCGACCTCATGTACAAACTCGGCCACGGTGTCCCGGAAAGTGAGATCGTGCAATCACTCGAGTCGGCTTGGGGGTTTGCCGAGCGGATCGGCTACCCGATCATCATCCGTCCGGCGTACACACTCGGAGGAACCGGTGGCGGGATCGCCCATGACCGGAATGAATTCGAACAGTTCGTCGAATCAGGGCTGAAAGCGAGTCCGGTGACACAAGTGTTGCTCGAGAAATCGATTGCCGGCATGAAAGAAGTCGAATATGAAGTAATGCGCGATTCGAGCGACCAAGCAATCATTGTCTGTGCGATGGAAAACTTTGATCCGGTCGGGGTCCATACGGGCGACTCGATCGTCTTCGCACCGACACAGACCCTGTCTGACCGCGACTACCAGATGCTTCGCAGCGTCTCACTCGACATCATCCGCGCCCTCGGCATCGAAGGCGGATGTAACATTCAGTTCGCGCTCGACCCGGACAGCTTCACGTATTACGTCATCGAGGTCAATCCGCGCGTCTCGCGCAGTTCGGCGCTCGCCTCGAAAGCGACGGGATACCCGATCGCCAAGCTGGCTGCAAAAGTGGCGGTCGGCTACAAGTTGTCAGAACTGAAGAACCCGGTGACGGAGACGAGTTACGCCTCGTTCGAACCGGCGCTCGACTATGTCGTCGCTAAAATCCCACGGTTCGCGTTCGATAAATTCGAGACGGCTGATCGTCGCCTCGGTACGCAGATGAAAGCGACCGGCGAAGTGATGGCGATCGGTCGTAACTTGGAAGAAGCACTTCTCAAGGCCGTCCGTTCGCTCGAACTTGGGACAGAAGACTTGGCCGTGCCACGGCTCGCGCAACTAAGCGCGGATGAGCTCGATCGTGAGTTGACGACACCGACGGATGAGCGGCTATGGATGCTTTATGAGGCGCTCCGCCGCGGCTACTCGACGGAACAGTTGCATGAACTGACAAAAATCGATCGTTTCTTCTTATCGAAGCTCGCTCGGATTTGGCAACAAGAAGAGACGCTTCAGCGTGAGTCGCTCTCGAAAGAACGCCTCATCGAGACAAAACGCCTCGGTTTCAGCGACAAGATGATCGCTCGAATCACGAATGAGACTGTGGAAACAGTGACGTCGCTTCGGAACGATTGGGGCATTCGTCCGGTGTATAAGATGGTCGATACGTGCGCCGCCGAGTTCGCCTCGGAAACACCATACTTTTACGGGACGTACGAAGTCGAGAACGAGGCCGTGAAGACGGACAAGCCGTCGATTCTCGTCCTCGGGTCGGGTCCGATTCGGATTGGGCAAGGCGTTGAGTTCGACTATGCGACCGTCCACTCGATTCAGACGATTCGTGACGCTGGCTATGAAGCGATCATCATCAATAATAACCCGGAGACGGTGTCGACCGACTTCTCCATCTCGGATCGGCTCTATTTCGAACCGCTCACGACCGAAGACGTGCTTGAGGTCATTCGTAACGAACAGCCGCTCGGCGTCATCGTCCAGTTCGGAGGCCAAACGGCCATCAACTTGGCAGCTTCACTCGAAGCGGAAGGCGTTCAAATTTTTGGAACATCGCTTGAGGACATCGACCGCGCCGAAGACCGGAAAGCGTTTGAAGCGACACTCTCGGCCGAACGGCTCGCCCAACCGCCAGGCAAAACGGCAGTCACGGTCGAAGAAGCCGTCGCGTGCGCCGACATGCTCGGCTATCCGGTGCTCGTCCGCCCTTCATACGTCCTCGGCGGCCGTGCGATGGAAATCGTCTATGAGCGCACGGAACTCGAGCGGTATATGCGCCACGCCGTCGTCGCCTCGAAAGACCGTCCTGTCCTCATCGACCGCTACTTGACGGGGATTGAGATTGAAGTCGACGCCATCTGTGACGGGACGGACGTCTATATCCCGGGTATCATGGAACATATCGAACGAGCCGGCGTCCACTCGGGTGACTCGATCGCCGTGTATCCGCCGCAACGGTTGAGTGAGGCATTGAAAGAAAAAGTCGTCGACTACACGATCAAACTCGCCAAGGCGTTCCGGATTAAAGGGTTGCTCAATATCCAGTTCGTGTATGCGGACGATTTATATGTCATCGAAGTGAACCCGCGGGCGAGCCGGACCGTCCCGTTCATCTCGAAAGTGACGGGCCTGCCGGTTGCGCGCATCGCCACGCAGACGATTCTCGGGACGAGCCTGAAACAACTCGGTCTCGGGACTGGCTTACATCCGGAGGCGGACGCCATCTCGGTCAAAGTGCCGGTGTTCAGTTTTGCGAAACTAAAAGAAGTCGACCCATCACTCGGACCGGAAATGAAATCGACCGGTGAAGTCATGGCGACAGACCGCACGCTTGAAAAGGCACTCTACAAAGGGCTCGTCGCTGCCGGTATGACGATCGCGTTGAAAGGGAACGTCCTGTTGACGGTCGCTGACCAAGACAAGGACGAGGCGCTTGACATCGCCCGCCGTTTCAATCGACTCGGATTCCGACTGATGGCCACATCGGGTACGGCGAGCGCTCTTTCAGCAGACGGGCTACCGGTCCATTCGGTCGGGAAGATCAACGAATCTGGTGAGACGATGCTGAGCGTCATCGAACGAGGAGAAGTCGACATCGTCTTGAACACGACGACGCGTGACGCCCTCGCGACGAAAGACGGGTTCATCATCCGTCGAGCCGCGGCCGAGCAGGGAGTACTTTGCCTGACGTCGCTCGACACGGTCAAGGCGCTGCTCCAAGTCATCGAGAGCCTGTCGTTCCAAACGACGAGTTTGCCGGCATTCACGACATTCGGGGTGACCGTATGAGACAACTTGCGACGATTCGCTCGAACCGATTGATCGCGACAGCGACGATGGAGATGAAAGTTGAGATTTCCCCACAAGAAGTCGCGCCAGGTACGTTCTTTCACGTGAAGACGTCAGAGCTGTTGCGACGTCCGCTCTCGGTCGCAAACGTCGAGGACAACGTCGTGACGTTCCTCTATAAAGTGATTGGGGCTGGCACGACAGACCTCGCCGCACGTCGGCCCGGCGACGTCTTGGACGTCCTCGGTCCGCTCGGCAACGGCTTCCCGCTCGAACAGACGGGCAAGCGGGTCGTCCTCGTCGGTGGGGGAATCGGGGTGCCGCCGCTCTATTACACGCGGCGCATGCTCGCCGCACGCGGAATCGAGACGGTGGCAATTCTCGGATTTGATACGAAAACGAGTATTTTTTATGAAGATGCGTTCCGCGAACTGGGGGAGACAATCATCACGACGGTCGACGGAACGTATGGGGAAATGGGGTTTGTGACCGGCCCGCTCGCGCAAGTCGATGCCGATGTGTTATTCAGCTGTGGACCAGAGCCGATGTTGAAAGCGGTCGCCGCGTCACATATCGAGGAGCGGTATATCTCGATTGAGAATCGGATGGGGTGTGGCATTGGAGCTTGTTTCGCGTGTGTGTGCCAAGCTCCCGGCGGTTATGTCAAAGTGTGCAGTGACGGACCGGTATTTCGTGCGGAAGAGGTGACGCTATGAGACTACACGTCGACTTACCTGGATTACAGTTAAAAAATCCGATTATGCCGGCGTCAGGTTGTTTCGGATTCGGTGAAGAGTTCGCCAAGCTTTACGATTTATCCGTCCTCGGAGGAATCATGATCAAGGCGGCGACGGGTGAGACGCGGTATGGGAACGGGACGCCCCGGGTCGCCGAGACGGCGCAAGGGATGCTGAATGCCATCGGCCTTCAAAACCCGGGCGTCGATGCGATCATTGAAGAGAAGCTTCCGTTTTTGTCAGAATTTGATACCGAGATTATCGCCAACGTGGCCGGCTCGACGCCAGAAGAGTACATTCACGTCGCCCGCCAGATGAGTGCCGACCCGACCGTTAAAGCGCTCGAACTGAACATCTCGTGTCCGAACGTGAAGTGCGGCGGAATGCAGTTCGGGACTGATCCTGAGATGGCGGCTGAATTGACTCGGCTTGTCAAAGCGGCTTCCTCAAAACCGGTGTATGTCAAACTGTCACCGAACGTCACGTCAATCACGACGATGGCGCGTGCGGTCGAAGCGGCCGGCGCTGATGGGATTACGATGATCAATACGCTCGTCGGGATGCGCATCGATGTCACGACCGGGCAACCGATTCTCGCCAATCGCATCGGGGGATTGTCTGGGCCAGCTGTTAAACCGGTGGCCATTCGCATGGTGTATGAAGTCGCTCAGGCTGTTAATATCCCGATTATCGGGATGGGCGGCGTGCGGACGGTCGACGATGTGTTAGAGTTTATTTACGCAGGTGCCTCAGCGGTCGCGGTCGGAACGGCCAACTTTGAAAATCCATACGTCTGCCAAGAAATCATCGAAGCGTTGCCGGGACGGCTTGACGAACTTGGCATCGATCATATTTTAGACATCAGGGGGAAAGCTTATGAACAGACTGTATCTCGCGCTTGATGTCGAAACAGGCGCCGACGCGTTCCGTTTGTTAAAACGAATTGAACAGAAGCCGGCAGTCAAAGTGGGGATGGAGCTGTTTTATCGCGAAGGGGGGCGCTTTGTCGAGCAACTCGTCGACAGTGGATATCCGGTCTTCTTAGACGTCAAAGTGCATGACATCCCAGAAACAGCACGGCGGACGCTCCGTCAAATCGGGCGTCTCGGCGTCGAGTTGACAAACGTTCATACACTTGGTGGTGAGACGATGATACGTTACGCGTTAGATGGTTTACGTGACGTGACTGACACGACGAAATTGATTGGGGTCACCCAGTTGACGTCGACCGATGAACGAATGCTTGCCGAAGAACTACACATCAATGGGGGACTGGAACAGGCCGTCCTCCGCCAGGCTGCCATGGCCGACCAAGCCGGACTCGACGGAGTCGTCGCGTCCGTGCATGAGGCCCGCGCGATTCACCAAGCGCTCGGATCGTCATTTTTGACCGTGACGCCGGGCATCCGCATGAATGAGACAGCGGACGATCAAGTTCGCGTCGCCACACCGAAAGCGGCGCGTGAGGCCGGTGTGTCGGCCATCGTCGTCGGCCGGCCCATCACACGGGCCGAAGATCCGAACGCCGCTTATGCACACTACTTACAGGAATGGAGTCGAACTTATGAGACAAATCGCTGAAGCATTATTACAAATTGAGGCCGTGACCCTTTCACCAGAAAAACCATACACATGGTCGAGCGGGATGAAGAGTCCGATTTATTGTGATAACCGTTTGACACTCAGCTATCCTGACGTCCGCAATCTCATCATCGATGCGCTCGTCGCTGTGATTCGTCCGCTCGACGTCGATGTCATCGCTGGAACGGCGACAGCGGGGATTCCTCATGCGACTCTTGTCGCCGATCGTCTTGGTTTACCGCTCGTCTACGTCCGTTCGAGTGCGAAAGGACACGGGAAAGGAAATCAAATCGAAGGTCGGTTCGAGCCAGGCGCTCGCGTCGTCGTGATTGAAGACTTGTTGTCGACCGGTTCATCGAGCATCGAGGCCGCCAAAGCGATTCAGGCAGCGGGCGGGGAAGTCGTGAAGATTCAAGCGATCTTTTCCTATAGTCTGAGCCGTCTTCACATCAATTTGTTGGACTCTGGCTTCACAGCGCATGCCCTGATCACACTTATGGATTTGCTCGACGTCGCCGTCAAGAAACGAATCATCAGTAAAGAAGAAGCTACTTCTTTATATGACTGGCGAAACGATCCGACAGGTTGGAGCGCTCGTGTCACATCGTAATCTACTTTTCTAAGAATCCACCTCCGGGCGGATTCTTTTTCAATTGGTAACATGGCATACTGAACGTGTTAGAATAGGGAAAGCAGTCAACAAAGGAGATATGTATGGCGTATTCTAGAATGAAGGGAAAATCCTTGAAAGTCCGCTTTCAAGCCATCCCGAAACATCGTAAAATCGCGTTCGGACTCGTCCTCACCGTCTTGCCCCTCATTTTTTTCTTGAATTTATTCATATTCAGCCACGTGTTGGCACTTGGGGACACGTACGAAGACCGATACCAAATGAAAAGGCTTCGACTTGAGACGGCGCATGGCAACGTCGAATTTGTTCGGAGCACAAATGAGAAGGTTCAGATTGACGTGTTGCAGACGAATTCGAAAGAGCGGCGCATCAAAGTCAAATCGGTCGGCGACACGATATCGGTTGTCGAACGATTCGGTCAACTGAGTCAATTCGGCAGTCGTGCGAGCGATGAGCCGTCCCGTTACAAAATTCGCGTCGCTTTGCCGAGCTCGATGACGTCGATTGATGTCGAGGCCGGGCAAGTGACGGGGCAAGGATTGATTGCTAAGACGATTGTCTTGGAAGCGAATTCAGTTAATGTAAAGAAACTTGAAAGTGATCGACTTCGTGTCGAGACGCGGAGCGACGCGACACTAGAGACCGTCCGTGTCGTCACGGGCGACATCCGTTCGTATCGTGATGCGACAATCCGTGACGTCGTGGTCAACCAAGCACTGACCGTCCAAACGGAGGCCGGATCACTCACGTACGAGCCACGCAACGCGACCGGACAAGTAAGCGTCAGCACATCCGGCACCGTGACGGCGTCGGAGCGGTTCAAGGAGATCGGGGATGGCGTGTATCATCTGTCGAACTCGAACCGGCCGAACATCGAACTCATTTCCGAGACAGGAAAGGTCGAGCTGAAATGATCAACAAACGTTACATCCCTAAAGTTGGGCTCCGGACTTTGAAGACGGGGATTGCCGTCGCCATTACGATTGCCTTGTCGTGGTACGTGTTCGGTATTTATTCGGGCATGGGGGCGATCGCGGCCGTCGTCGCGATGCAACCGACCGTGAAACGGTCATCAAACATCGTCTTCAGCCGAATCTTCGGGACGATTGTCGGACTCATGTGCGGTCTTTTGATCGTCTACGCGTTCGGGGTCAACCCAATTTCGATCGGGCTCGCCGTCATCGTCGCGCTCACACTCAACACGACGTTCGATAAGACGCACATGTCGACGTACGCGGCGTTCGCAATCGTACTCATGCTCGAGAATCCGACGACCGACTTCTTCCATTATGCGTGGACCCGTTCACTCTTGACGGCTGTCGGTGTCTTCGTCTCCCTCGGGGTGAACTATGCGTTCCTGCCGCCTCGTTATGAAGATCGGTTGCTCAGTGAGATTCGAAAAACATCGGCTTACATGTTCCATCATTGGCGTGAACTTGTCGGTTCCCCGTCCGAACTCCTTGAGACACGGGCCCGCATCCTCGGTCATCAGGAGCTGCACATGATGCTCCAGGAAGACATGAAAGTGACGAACGTGAAACTGAAGCATTTGACGATTAAGCAGTACCGTCTATTGATTCATCTTGAAGACAAGCTCGTCTTGTTGCTTGAGAGTCTTGCTGAACACCGCGAGGCACTATTATTGATGGGTGAGGAAGAACGCCGGGCGTTCGAATCCGAATTTTTATATCTCCTTGCGCATCATCACGACATCCTCTACACGTGTGACAAGCCGTATTCGCTGTTCACGTTGCCGCATGAGGATCTATCCGTTTCTGAAATCTTACACGGGCACTTGCTCGACTATCATGAACAGCTCGAAGCGTTCAAACATAATCCGAAATGAAGCAAGGCCCCGTTTTAGCGACGGGGCCTTTATTTGTTGTCAATGTAAGTGGACATGTCCTATTTACACATGCCTTTGGCGGCACCCTCCGTTCCTGGGGCGATGCGGATGCCTCCGCAGTGCGTGCCGCACTTTACGGGGTCACCCTTGCATCGCTATCCCCTAGGAGTTCTGGTGCCGGCTTTGGCATGTGTCTGCTCGCCTGTCGATCAGACGTGTGCCAATCCTTTCGTTCGTCCGCCGGCGCCCCGACTCCTGCAGGAAAGCAACCCAACGGAGACCCAGCAGCGACATTGAGTCGCGATGCGGCTCCGGGGTTGCCTGCGGAAAGCGTGGGCGCAGAGAGGACTAACAAGAAAAGACCACGTCATGTGACGTGGCCTGAACTCATTGCTGGAGTGATTTAACGAGTCGCTCATCCGGCGTGACGTACACCGTCTGCTGATCCGTATAGATGACGAATCCAGGTTTGGCGCCGCTCGGTTTTTTCACGTAGCGTGCTTTCGTGTAATCGACCGGCACACCGCTCGAGGCACGGGCCTTCGAGAAGTAAGCGGCGACGGTCGCCGCTTCGAGCATTGTCGTCTCGTCGGGCTCGCTCGAACGGATGATGACGTGGGATCCAGGAATGTCTTTCACGTGCAGCCAAATCTCATCACGACGGGCGAACTTGAACGTCAAATGATCGTTTTGCGTATTGTTTTTCCCGACGAAGAACTCTGTCCCCGTCGACGACATGTACGCTTCGAGCGAAATTTTCTTCGTTTGTTTCTTCTTTTGACTCCGTTGTTTCATGTAGCCGCCCTCGGCCAATTCTTCTCGAATCTCGACGATATCGGCCGGTGAGGCGACATCGAGCTGGGCGACGAGCGTCTCTAAATACTGAATCTCGGCGTCGTTCAATTCGATTTGTTTTTGTACTTCGATTTTGGCGACTTTCAACTTGTTGTATTTTTTATAGTACGCTTGCGCGTTCTCGTTCGGCGTCTTGAGCGGGTTGAGCGGAATGTCGATCATGCCGCCTTCTTCGTCGTAATAGTCGACGACGTGAGCGACGGTCATCCCTTTCTCAAGTTGGAACAAATACGTCGTCAACAGTTCTCCGTATTTTTGTAACTCGTCGGACCGTTCCGTCGCCAACAAATCGTCGAGCAGACGCTTCCGCTTCAACACGTTCTTCTCAAGCTCGGACTTCAGGAGACGCTCGACGTCATGCGCTTGTTGTTTGACGCGGTCGCGGTTCGCTTTCTCATAGAAGAAGCGGTCGAGCACGTCCTTACTCGTCTCGTAGCGTTCTTCGGCGGTAATCTCGCCTGACGTGAGGACGATCGGACTGAAGCGTTCTTTGCCGGAAGCGAGTTGTTGGAAGACGAACGGGCCTTCAAGGTCGGCCATCACACTGACGAACGCCTCTTCGATGCTCGCCCGGTTCGGGAGTTTGGCCCGATGAACGATCTCTTGCGCGATTTGC
This sequence comes from Exiguobacterium sp. SL-9, assembly GCF_004336985.1. Classification (GTDB taxonomy): domain Bacteria; phylum Bacillota; class Bacilli; order Exiguobacteriales; family Exiguobacteriaceae; genus Exiguobacterium. The sequence goes on along the minus strand of NZ_SJUO01000001.1, from coordinate 431,910 downwards.
GGGCTGAGTCCGGCGAAACTGGCGACGAGTTGTTTATCAAGTTTTCCTGAGTTCCAATCGATTCGCTTCAAGCCGGCCTCACGTTCCGTCAACGGGTCGCACTTGTCTTGGGCCGGTGGCAGTAGGTACTCGCTACCTGGCATGATTGTCCGATACGTATTCTGTGACGGAGGCAGGTGCTTGATCGCATCTAAAATCTTGCCGTCTTCATTCGTCAAGACGATGTTCGAGTGCCGTCCCATCAGTTCGATGTATACTTTCTTGTTCTCTTCGTCGCCGAGTTCGTTTCGTGAGCGGATCGATAGGACGATGACGCGGTCACGTCCGACTTGTTCGATCGCCGTGATGAAGCCGCCTTCGATATGCTTGCGGAGCATCATACAAAACATCGGCGGTTCTTGCGGGTTCTTGGTCGGGTTATCCGTTAGTTGGAGCCGCGCGTACATCGCGTTCGCCGAAACGAGCAATTGGACGCTTTGGCGGTTCGAGCGGACTTGAATCATCAAGTCGAGGGAATACGGTTGGTGCACGCGGTTGATGCGCCCCCCGACGAGTGCTTGTAATTCTGTTACGACACGATATGTCATTAATCCATCATATGCCACTAGTCTCATCACCTTTGTTCTTTTTTCTGTCTCTACGTTATCAGATTCATGGAAAATATGGTACGATGAAGTAGAAAATCCGAACTTCTTCTTGCCGGAACAATTGATTGACTGCTATTATAATTAAATGTGATGTTAGAAGATGGAGGTCTTGCAGTGAATTTTAAAGAACGAGGATTATTAATCGTCTTGTCTGGTCCGAGCGGTGTCGGAAAAGGTACAGTGTGCCGGGTGCTCCGTGAGGAAGAAGACAACAACCTTCAATATTCGGTCTCGGCGACGACCCGGAAACCGCGTGAAGGAGAAGTGGAAGGCGTACATTACTTCTTTAAGACGAGAGAACAATTTGAAGACATGATCGAGCACGATCAACTGCTCGAACACGCTGAATTTGTCGGCAACTATTATGGGACACCGGTTGAATGGGTTCGTGAGACACTCGAGAGCGGAAGAGACGTCATCCTCGAGATTGAAGTCCAAGGCGCTTTCCAAGTGAAAGAGCGTTTCCCAGAAGCGGTCTTTTTATTCTTGGCTCCGCCAAGCTTGCAAGAACTACGCAACCGCTTAGTCGGTCGAGGCACGGAATCGGAAGATGTGATCAAGCAACGCTTGCTCGTCGCCCGGGAAGAAATTGAATTGATGGATGCATACGACTACGTCGTTACGAATGATGAAGTGGACAAAGCGATCGACCGTATCAAAGCGATCGTGACAGCCGAGCATTGTAAGCGTGAACGTGTCGCATCTCTCTATAAAAAAGCCATGATGGAGGTCATTTAATGTTATACCCTTCGATTGATGCCTTACAACGTATCATCCCGTCGAAATACACGATCGTGACGGTGGCCGCGAAGCGGGCCCGCCAAATTCAGGACGGAAAAGCAGCGAAAATCGCCGTGCCAAAATCGTATAAGCCGGTCGGTCAAGCGCTAGAAGAAATATTCTCGGGTGACACGACAATCATCGTGAACGAAAAGAACAACGGATGAATTGTGACCCAAGTCGGATGCGACTTGGGTCTCATTGTCTATAAAGGGGAGAAAAGGGAATGTTGAACGATCGGAATATCTTGCTTTGTGTGAGCGGCGGCATCGCGGCATATAAGGCGTGTGCCCTCACTTCGAAACTCGTGCAAGCCGGGGCGAACGTGCGCGTGGCGATGACCGCCTCAGCCGAGGAGTTCGTGGGAAAGGCAACGTTTCAGGCGCTCAGCCGCAATCCCGTATACACCGACGTGTTCGAAGAGCACGACCCGACCAAAATCGCCCATATCGACGTCGTCGACACGAGTGACTTGATTGTCGTCGCGCCTGCCACAGCGAACATGATCGCGAAACTTGCGGCCGGTATTGCTGACGATTTCATCACGACCTCGATTTTAGCGGCGAAATGTCCTGTCATCGTCTCACCGGCGATGAACGTCAATATGCTTGAACATCCCGCCACACGCCGCAACATCGAGACGCTCAAAACGTTCGGCTATCAAATCATCGAGCCGGGCGTCGGCAATCTCGCTTGCGGTTGGGTCGGTGGGGGACGTCTTCCAGAACCAGAAGACCTCGTCCGGATCATTGAGAGCCAGTTCGTCCCGAAACATCTGCTCGGGAAGCGGGTGTTGATCACGGCTGGTCCGACGGTCGAGCGAATCGACCCGGTCCGGTTCCTATCGAACGACTCATCGGGCAAGATGGGCGTCGCGCTCGCCGAGGCGGCCCGTGACATGGGGGCGTATGTCACGCTCGTTCATGGACCGCTTCAAGTGCCGGTACCGGACGGGGTGACCGCCATCGCTGTCGAATCGGGGACGGATATGCTCGAGACGGTGCTCGCGCGCTTCGATGACCAAGACCTCGTCATCAAATCGGCCGCCGTCGCTGACTATCGTCCGAAGACGGTCCATACCGAGAAACATAAAAAAGTACACGGTCCGTTGACGATCGAACTCGAAGAGACGACGGACATTTTAAAGACGCTCGGAGCGAAGAAGACGCACCAGATCCTCGTCGGCTTTGCGGCGGAGACGGAGAACCTCGAGCAACACGCCCGCGATAAAATCGCCCGCAAGCGTGTCGACTACCTCGTCGCGAACGATGTGTCACAACCAGACATCGGTTTCCGCTCCGACGACAATGAGGTCATGTTGTTCCGCGCGGATGGAGCCCATGTCCGCTTGCCGCGTCAAAGCAAACGCGAGCTCGCCGTTGAATTGCTCACCCACTTTAAGGAAGATTTACAATGATCGCCCACGTCCACGTCGATGCCCCGGTCATCACGATCGATCGTCCGTTCGATTATGAGGTCCCAACCCAGTTCGAGACGTTGATTGAACCGGGGATGCGCGTCTCGGTCCCGTTCGGTTCACGCCGTCTGCTCGGCATCGTGACCGGTGTCTCCGCAGGGACCCGGGAAGGATTAAAGCCGCTTGAAGCGTTACTGGACGAAGAGTCGTCACTGACGGATGAACTGCTCGACTTATCGACACACGTGAAAGAGACGACGCTCTGCTTCCGTTCGTCGGCTCTTCTCGCCATGCTCCCGGCGGCTTTGAAAGTGAGTTACGACAAAGAAATCAAAGGGGAGACGCTCCCGGATGGAGTCCGAGCCGGCACTCATCTCTCGGAATATCCGAAAGAGACACAGTCCATCATTTTGGCGCTCGCCAAAAAAGGGGACATCCTGCTTGCGCCGGTGTTAAAAGAAAAACGAACGGTCAAGACGGACCTCGTCATCGAGCTGATCGATGCGAGTCTCGTCCCGGCCCGAGCGAAGAAACAGCAAGAAGCGATTCAGTTGCTAAAGGACGTACCGCGCATGTATTGGTCAACGTTGCGTCAAGTCGGTCTATCGCGTGCCCAACTTCAAAAAATGGAGACGCTCGGTGCCATCAACGTGACCGAGGTCGAACTGAACCGTGACCCGTACGCCACGATTGAACAAGTCATCGAGACGGTTGAACTGAATGACAGCCAAGCGATGGCCGTCCATGCCATCCGTGACGCCGACGCAGGGGAGACATTGCTCCTGCATGGCGTCACCGGCAGTGGGAAGACCGAGGTCTATCTGGAAGCGATTGGTCAAGTCGTCGATGAAGGAAAACAGGCGATTTTGCTCGTGCCGGAGATCTCGCTCACACCGATGATGGTCAAACGGTTCAAACGTCGTTTCGGAGACCGTGTCGCCGTCCTTCATAGCGCCTTATCGCAAGGTGAGAAATATGATGAATGGCGGAAAATCAAGCGACGTCAAGTCGATGTCGTCGTCGGGGCACGTTCGGCCATCTTCGCCCCGCTCGAGAATATCGGCCTGCTCATCTTAGATGAAGAGCATGAGACGACGTATAAGCAAGAAGAGAACCCGCGCTACCATGCGCGGGACGTCGCGATTTGGCGGGCCCATTATCACGGGTGTCCGGTCGTGCTCGGGAGTGCGACGCCGTCACTCGAGTCGTACGCCCGTGCTCAAAAAGGTGTGTACCACTACTTGCAATTGAGTGAACGATACGGAGGCGAGATGCCGCCGGTTCATATTATCGATATGCGGCGTGAACTTGCCAAAGGGAACACGACGATGTTCTCGGAAGATTTATTTGTCGCCATCAACGACCGGATCGCCAAGAAAGAGCAATGTGTCATCTTGCTCAACCGTCGCGGGTTCACGACGTTCGTCATGTGCCGCGACTGTGGGGAAGGACTTACCTGTCCACACTGTGCCGTCAACTTAACGTACCATCAGCACGGTGATCGTCTCAAATGCCACTATTGTGGTTACGAGATCGGTATGCCGTCGAAGTGCCCGACCTGTGACAGTAAAAAAATCAAACAGTTCGGTACCGGTACACAAAAGATTGAGACCGAGTTGTTGAACCGCATCCCTGAGGCACGAATTATCCGGATGGACCAAGATACGACGTCTCGGAAAGGCTCGCACGAGCAACTGCTGAAACGTTTCGAGGACGGGGAGGCGGACATCTTGCTCGGTACGCAGATGATTGCCAAAGGACTTGACTTCCCGAACGTGACACTCGTCGGGGTGCTCGCGGCAGATGCGACACTCGGCATGCCTGATTTTCGGGCGACCGAGCGCACGTTCCAGCTCGTGACCCAAGTTGCCGGAAGAGCCGGTCGAGGAAGTTTACCGGGCGAGGCATACGTGCAGACGTATAACCCGGACCATTACGTCATCGAGACGGCGAGTGAGCACGACTATGAATCCTTTTTCGCGCGTGAGATGCAACTTCGTCAAGTCGGCAACCATCCGCCGTATTGGTACGTCACGCTCGTCACATTCGCAGCGGAGAGCCCGCTCGTCGCCCAAGCCGAGGCCGAGCTGTTCGCCTCCGATTTCGTCGAGGCGCACGTGGCCCAATCACGACTGAACGGGCCGATGCCGGCGCCGCTGTCAAAATTAAAGAATTTGTTCCGCTATCAGTTGTTCATCAAGACGAAACATCCTGAGGCGTTATATCCAGTCCTCGCCGCACTGCAACAAGCACGGGCGAAGGCGATCAGCAAAAAAGAATATCAATTGAGTATCGACGTAAATCCATACGTATTCATGTGAGGTGGAACCAGATGTATAAAGTAGTAGAGATCCCAAATGAGATTTTACGGGTCACGTGTGATCCGGTGACAAAGTTTGATAAAAAATTGCGCCAGACGGTCGACCGCATGTTCGACACGATGTATGAGTATGACGGTGTCGGCGTCGCCGCCCCGCAAGTCAACTTGAACCAACGACTCGCCGTCGTCCACACGGATGATGAGACCGGTCCACTCGTGTTGATCAACCCAGAGATTATCGAGACGTCGGGAACCGAGATCGGCCTTGAAGGCTGCTTGAGCATCCCGGGCGAGTTCGGGTTCGTCGAACGGCACGAGACGATCGTCGTCAAGACGCAAGACATGAAAGGCCGTTATCAAGAAGTGAAGGCGAGCGGTTTCTTCGCCCGGGCGATTCAACATGAAATCGACCATTTGGACGGGGTATTGTTCACGGACAAGCTTGCGGTACCGGAAAAGGGGACGGACCAACGCATCGTCTTCATGGGCACGCCAACGTTTGCCGTATCCGTACTTGAGCGCTTGCTCGAAGAAGGATACAATGTCGTAGGTGTCGTCTCGCAACCGGATAAGCCGGTCGGACGAAAACGCGAACTAAAACCGACGCCGGTGAAAGAATGTGCTTTGCGCCACAATATCCCGGTGTTGCAACCTGAAAAGGTACGGACCGATTATGCGGATATCTTGGCACTCGAGCCGGATTTGATCGTGACGGCAGCTTACGGGCAAATCGTCCCGACTGAACTACTCGAAGCACCGAAGCATGGGGCTATCAATGTACATGCCTCGCTCTTGCCGAAATATCGGGGGGGCGCCCCGATTCATCAAGCCATCCTTGATGGGGATAAAGAGACGGGTGTGACGATCATGTACATGGTCGATAAACTCGATGCCGGCGATATGATCGCCAACACGGTCGTCCCGATTGAAGAATTGGATACGGTCGGCACATTGTTCGACAAGCTCGCGGTCGCAGGGTCGGACTTGTTAATCAAGACGCTTCCCGCTTTCCTCGCCGGTTGGATTGAAGCTGTGCCGCAAGACGAGCGTGACGTCACGTTCGCACCGAACATCAGCCGGGAGCGGGAACAGATTGATTGGACCCGGTCCGGCGCAGACATTTATAATCAGATCAGAGGGATGAATCCGTTCCCGACGGCGTATACGACGATTGCCGGAGAACGGGTCAAACTGTTCTTTGGGTCAAAGACGACCGGGACGGGTGAACCAGGAACGATTGTACGACTTGAAGAAGATGGGTTTGTCGTCGCGACAGGCGACACGGTCGCTATTAAAGTGATCGATTTGCAACCATCTGGTAAAAAACGGATGGACGGGGCCACGTTTATGCGTGGGGCCGGCCAAAAGTTACAAGTCGGCGATCGACTAGGAGGATAATATGAACGTACGAGTAGCAGCGCTTGATACGCTAATCAAAATCGAACAAGGCGGCGCCTATTCGACGATTGCGGTCAACGATTTATTGAAACAGAAGAAATTGGCGACGAAAGATGTCGGTCTATACACGGAGCTCGTCTACGGGACGCTCGGTCGGAAACGGACGCTTGACTATATTTTAGAGAAGCGGGTCCAACACCCTAAAAAATTGGACAAATTCGTCTTGCCACTCTTACGGATGAGCGTCTATCAACTATTTTATCTCGACAAAATCCCGGATCGTGCCGTCTTGCATGAAGCAGTCGAGATCGCGAAAAAACGGGGCCACTCGGGAACCGGAAAATTCGTCAACGGCGTCTTGCGCAACGTCATCCGGGACGGTTTCCCAAATTTGAGTGCGTTGCCGGACGCTGAAAGGATTGCCATCGAACATAGTCATCCCGATTGGCTAGTTGCTGAATGGGTCGAGACGTATGGCGTCGAAGCGACCGAGGCGATGTGTAAACTGAACAATGAGCCGGCTCCGGTAACGGTGCGGGTCAATAGCCAACGTGTCACCGTTGACGAGATGATGGAACGGCTCGCCGAAGTCGATGTCGTTGCCAAACGGTCGGAACTATCAGCGGACGGTCTCGTCATCGAGTCCGGAAACGTCCACGCGACGGCGTTCATCGATATGGGCTTGTTGTCGATTCAGGACGAGAGCTCGATGATTGTCGCTGATGCGCTTCAAGCCGGGAAGACAGAACGCGTACTCGACGCGTGTGCTGCCCCTGGAGGAAAAGCGATGCATACGGCCGAACGAATGGACGGCGGAACGCTCGTCGCCCTCGACTTGCACCCGCATAAAGCGAAGTTGATTGAACGTCAAGCGAAGCGTCTGCATATCGATGGAGTGACCGCACTTGCCCTCGATGCCCGCCAGGCCGGGGACAAATTTGAACCGGAGAGCTTCGATCGGATCTTACTCGACGTCCCATGTTCGGGACTCGGTGTCATCCGTCGCAAGCCAGACATCAAATGGACAAAAGACAAATCTGCCCTTGCCGGACTGCCGAAAGTCCAACGTGAAATCATTGACGCTGTCTTGCCACTGCTTAAACGAGGTGGTACGCTAGTGTACTCGACATGTACCATCGATCCGACTGAGAATGAACAGCAGGCCGATTACATTTTGTCGAACGGATTGACGTGGGATGAGACACTCCAAGACCGTCTTCCCCAAGTATTGCGCCCGATGGTGTCATCGGACCGCGCTGAACTCAAATTACTCCCGACGTCGTTCGGAACGGACGGCTTCTATATCGCCGCATTTAAGAAAGAGGTATAAACATGAATCCAAAAGCAGTTGAAAAAAATCCATTGGTCGGTGCCAAGCCGTCCCTCTATTCCCTCACGTATTCTGAACTCGAACAGTGGCTCATCGAGGCAGGAGAAAAATCGTTCCGCGCGAAACAGTTATATGACTGGATGTACGTCAAGCGTGTGACATCGTTCGACGATATGACGAACGTCTCTAAACCGCTCCGCGAGAAATTAGACGCGTCATTCCAATTGACGACGTTAAAAGAACTCGTCCGTCAAGAGTCACAAGACGGCACGATCAAGTTCTTGTTCGAGCTCCAAGACGGATATTCCATCGAGACGGTTCTCATGCGCCATGAGTATGGCAACTCGGTCTGTGTCACGACTCAAGTCGGCTGCCGCATCGGTTGCACGTTCTGTGCCTCGACGCTCGGCGGTTTGAAACGTAACTTAGAAGCCGGCGAAATCACGGCGCAAGTGCTCGACGTGCAACGCGCGCTCGACGCGAGCGGCGAACGAGTCGACTCTGTCGTCGTCATGGGCATCGGCGAACCGTTCGACAACTATGACGAATTGATGCGTTTCTTGCGCACGGTCAACCACGACGATGGTTTGAACATCGGTTCACGCCATATCACCGTGTCGACGAGCGGGATCGTACCGAAAATCTACAAGTTCGCCGATGAAGGGATGCGCATCAACTTCGCCATCTCACTTCACGCACCGACGACAGAAATCCGGACGCGTCTCATGCCGATCAACCGTGCTTACAACTTGGACAAGTTGATGGAAGCCGTCAACTATTACACAGAGAAAAGTGGTCGCCGCATCACGTTCGAATACGGTTTGTTCGGTGGCGTCAACGATACAGAAGAACATGCCCATCAATTGGCTGACTTGTTAAAAGGCGTCAAATGCCACGTCAACTTGATTCCAGTCAACCACGTGCTCGAGCGCGACTACGTCCGCACGCCACGTAAACAAATTTTTGCCTTTGAAAAAGTGCTCAAAGATCGAAAAGTGAACGTGACGATTCGTCGCGAGCAAGGTTCGGATATCGATGCGGCTTGTGGGCAGCTTCGAGCGAAGGAGCGCGAACAAGAAACGAGGTAATCAGGAAGATGGAATTAGCATACCGAACCGACCGCGGGCAAGTGAGGGCGCAGAACGAGGACGCCGTCTTGATTTTAGGAGACGAGCGTGCCGGGATCGCTCTCGTGGCCGACGGTATGGGAGGACATGAAGCCGGAGAGGTTGCGAGTCAGCTTGTCATCGAGCAGTTTCGCCGTGCCTTTCCGACGCTTCCTGCCTCACCGATGGAGATGGAAAATTGGTTCCGCCACAATGTGGAACTGGCCAACGAGCAAGTGCTCGACTTCTCGAAACAAGCGAATCTGCTGATGATGGGGACGACGATCGCCGGTGTCTGTTGGCACGACGAGACGATCGTCATCGTCCACGTCGGGGATAGTCGTGTGTATGCCTTGCGTGAGGATAAGCTCCAACAATTGACGGAAGACCATTCTTACGTCAACGTGTTGAAGCAACTCGGAGAATTGACCGAGGAAGAGATGCGTGTCCACCCGAAACGTAACATCATCACCCGTGCGATCGGCTCGAAGGAACATGTCGAACCCGATCTGCAAGTGTTTGCCGAACCCGAGTTTGATACGATTTTAATCTGTACGGACGGCTTGACGACGCATTTGACCGATGACGAGATCAAACAAGTTTTGGAACGTCCCGTCTCGGCGGACGTCAAGGCGGATCAATTGATCGATCAAGCCAACCGTTTGGGCGGAAGTGACAACATCACTGTTGCCCTCGTCCAGTTCACAGATAGAAAGAGAGGATGAATCCGATGCGAAGTGGAGAACGAATCAACGATCGTTATCGGATCGAACAGCAAATCGGCAACGGCGGCATGGCAAATGTCTACCGGGCTCACGATGAGATTTTAAACCGAACCGTCGCCATCAAAGTGTTGCGATCTGAATTCTCGCATAATGAACAATTTATACGCCGGTTCGAACGAGAAGCCCATGCGGCGGCGAGTCTGAACCATCCGAATATCGTCGCCATTTACGACGTCGGAGACGAACGCGACATCTATTACATCGTCATGGAACATGTCGATGGGATGACGCTAAAACAACATTTACAAGAAGAGTACATATCTGTCGACGAGGCGCTCCGCATCATGGGACAGATTTGTGATGCGATCGATCACGCCCATGCGAATCGAATCATTCACCGGGACATCAAACCACAAAACATGATGATCGATCAAAGCGGCAACGTCAAAGTGACGGACTTTGGCATTGCGGTGGCCATGTCTAACGCTACGTTGACCCACACGATGTCGGTGCTCGGGTCGGTCCACTACTTTTCTCCAGAGCAAGCACGCGGAAAGTTCGCCGATGAGAAGTCAGATATTTATTCGCTCGGCGCCGTACTCTATGAACTCGTGACCGGTCGGGTACCGTTCATTGGCGAGACGCCGGTCGCTGTCGCGCTGCAACATCTGCAAGATGATCCGATTCGACCGATGGATTTGAACCCGAACATCCCGCAAGCGCTCGAGAACTGTATCATGCAGGCACTCGCGAAGTCACCGGGCGCACGTCACGCCTCGGTCGCCGCATTCAAGAAGGATTGTATGACAGCACTCGATCCGGAACGTGCGAACGAACCGAAGCGATCGAATGCGGAGCAAGATGCGTTTGATCAGACGCTCGTCATGGCGCCTGTCGTGCCGGATGAGCCGAACGCAAATGAGGCGCCGGAACAACCGGTCGCAACAAGTGAACCCGTGAAAGACAAACCGAAACGGAAAAAGAAGTGGTGGCTCTGGATCCTACTCGCTCTCCTGTTGATCGGTGGCGGAATCGGGGCGTATGTCATCGCCGATGAGATGTCCCGTGCCGTCGTCCCGGATGTCGTCGGAATGACGAGCGACGAGGCGACGACTGAGCTTGAGACGGCCGGTTTTGTCGTCGAGGCGACCGAACGGGCGAGTGATAACATTGCCGCCGGGGACGTCATCTCTCAGACTCCGCAAGCCGGTCGGAAGCCGAAACGCGGGACGACCGTGATGATTGTCGTCTCGGCCGGAAAAGAGACGGTCGAGATGCCAGACGTGGAAGGATTGTCCCAGTCGGCGGCCGAACGGACGCTCAAAGACCTAGATTTCACGGACATTGAGATTCAGTCGGAGGCGTCCGAGACGGTCGATAGTGGAGATGTCATCTCCCAATCGATCACCCCAGGCAATGAAGTCGTTCCGTCTGAAGAGACGGTGACGCTCGTCGTCTCGACAGGCAGCAATAAAGTCGAACTCGCCAACTTGGCGGGCTATACGTTCGAGGAAGCGACGACGTATGCTGAGCAAAATAGCTTGAAAATCGTCAAACGTGACGAGTATTCAACGAGCGTTCCTGCGAATCAAATCATCCGTCAACTCCCGACGGCCGGTACGGCAGTCGATCCGGGGACGGAACTGACCGTCATCGTGTCACAAGGGGTCGAACCGACCGACGTCTCGATCGAGCGGGAAGTCAACGTCGAAATCGAACCGCCGCCCGAAGGGGAAGAGGCTGAAGCGCTCGAAGTCGTCATTCGGACGGTCGATGCCCGTGGCGAAGTCGAAGTGTTGCGTGATAAGATAACAGAGACGACGACATACTCGTACACACTCGTCATCGCACCGGACGAAGTCGGAACCGCGACGATTGAAGTCGATGGGGAAGTCGTACGGACGGATACGGTGACGTACGCACAAGCAAAAGATGCACAGTGAAGAGGTGGCGCGCGCGTCGCCTCTTTTTCTAAGGAGGGAATGGAATGAAAGGTACGATCATTCGATTACAAGGCGGATTTTATGACGTCATGACAGAAGAAAAACAAGAGATTCGCTGTCGCGCCCGCGGCAATTTCCGCAACCGGAACATCTCGCCTGTCGTAGGTGATGATGTCGACATTCAAGACCAAGAGGACGGCACCGGTTATATACTGGCCGTCGATGAGCGGTCGAACCATCTCGTCCGCCCGCCAATCGCCAATATCGATCAAGCGTTTTTACTGTTTTCCGTGAAAGAGCCGGCGTTCTCATTCCATCTGCTTGACCGTTTCCTCGTCTTGATCGAGTCGAAGCAAGTCCATCCGATCATCGTCTTGACGAAGATGGACTTGTTGACGGAATCAGAACGGAAGCCGATTCACGAAGCAGCGACCTTATACCGCTCCATCGGCTATGAGGTCATCGAGACGTCGACCGAGGATGGGTCGGGGATTGAACAAATCCGTGGTTCGTTCAAAGACAAGACGAGCGTATTCGCTGGACAGACGGGCGTCGGGAAAAGTTCGCTCTTGAATGCGGTCGCGCCTGAGCTTGAACTTGCGACCGGGAAGATTTCGAAGTCGCTCGGCCGAGGGAAGCACACGACGCGTCACGTCACGCTCATCACACTCGCTGACGGACTCGTCGCTGACACGCCTGGTTTCTCGAGCCTCGAGTTCCCGGTCGAACTCGAAGTCGAGGAGATGCGGTGGTGTTTCCCTGAGTTTGTCGAGCGGCATGACGACTGCAAATTCCGCGGCTGTGCCCATTTGAACGAGCCGGGCTGTGCCGTCAAAGCGGCTGTCGAAGCCGGAGAAATCGCTTCCACCCGTTATGAGAATTATGTTACGTTTATGGCAGAGTTAAACGATAGACAACGGAGGTACTGACATGATTAAAATTGCACCATCGATTTTAGCGGCGGACTTCGCCAATCTAGAATCAGAAGTAAAGGCGGTCCAAGAGGCCGGAGCGGATTATATCCATTTTGATGTCATGGATGGACAGTTTGTCCCGAACATCTCCATCGGGCTACCGGTGCTCGCGAGTTTACGGGAAAAATCGGACATGGTACTTGATGTCCATCTGATGATCGATCAGCCGGAGCGGTTCGTCGAAGATTTCATCAAGGCCGGGGCGGATATCGTTACGGTTCACATCGAAGCGACGAATCACTTGCATCGCGTCTTGCAACAAATCAAAGCGGCTGGCGCCAAGTGTGGCGTCGTCTTGAATCCGCATACGCCGCTCTCGTCGATTGAACACGTGCTCGGTGACGTCGATATGGTGCTCCTTATGACGGTGAACCCTGGCTTTGGGGGCCAGAAGTTCATCGAATCGGTCGTCCCGAAAATTGCGGCGCTGAATGAGATGCGCCAAGCCCGTCGTCTCGACTTTGAAATTGAGATTGACGGCGGCGTGAACGCGGACACGGCAAAACTATGCATCGATGCCGGGGCTGACGTGCTCGTGGCCGGGTCGGCCATCTATAATGAGCCGAGTTACAAAGAAGCAATCGATAGCATTCGCAACGCATCTCGTGTATAATCGACCATAGAACAACAAATATTGTCGCAAGGGGTGTCACATTCTGTGGCTGAGAGGCATCACGCTAACCCTTTGAACCTGTTCCGTTCACACGGACGTAGGGATGTGGCGAAAATGCACGTTGCTACACGATAGCAGCATGGCGTTTACGTCATGCTGCTTTTTGTCGTTCACTCATATAAGGAGGGAATAAAATGAAACAACGTTTAAAATTACAGGCGCTCATCGAAATCTCGCTGTTCGCCGCACTCGGTTTGATTTTTGATTTACTCATCCCGTTCCGGATGCCACAGGGCGGATCAATCAGCTTGGCGATGTTGCCGATCTTTGTGATGGCGTACCGCCACGGCTTAAAAGGCGGACTTGCGACGGGGGCGCTCGTCGGGACGCTTCAATTGATGTTTGGGGCCTACATCTTCACACCTGTCCAATTCCTGCTCGATTATACGTTTGCTTACGGTGTCGTCGGTATGGCTGGACTATTCGCCGGACAAGTGAAACGAGCCGCCAAGGACGAGGCAAAAAAGACACTCATCATCTATTTGGTGCTCGGGGCGCTCCTCGGCTCACTGCTACGCTACGGTGCCCACGTCGTATCGGGGATTGTCTTCTTCGCTGAGTACGCGGAAGGACCGGTCGTGGCTTACTCATTCGCCTATAATATGACGTATATGCTCCCGTCATTCCTCGTGTCGGCCGTCGTTCTTGTCCTCTTGTTTGTCTCGGCACCACGTTTTGCGACACTCGCGACCCGGGACGTCCGCTAATGCGCGTCTTGATCGTAGCGGCGAGCCCGGAATCGATCCCGAGCCTCCCGATTGATGTCGATTATGTCATTGGCGTCGATGGGGGTTATGAGACGCTATTAGACCGTGGGCTGAATCCGGACCTCGTCGTCGGCGATTTTGATTCCTTCACGGGCGAAGTGCCGATCGACGCTGTCCGTTATCCGTCTGAAAAAGATGTGACCGACCTTGAAATCGCGCTTGAGGCGGCCCGGAGCCATGGGGCGACGGAGATGCTCGTCTACGGCGCTCTCGGTGGACGGCTCGATATGACGCTCAGCAACATCGGTTTGCTCGAGGCGTATCCCGAGATGCGTCTCATCTCAGCAGGGCAAATGGTGCGACTCGCGGGGACGGGGCGCTATGGACTCCCGCGCCAAGACGATCACTATTTGTCGCTCGTACCGTGGAAGCGGGCGAACGTCACCATCCGTGGCGTCAAATATCCGCTCGACCATCACGAGATCGTGAGCCATGAGGCGCTCACGATCTCGAACGAGTGGGCCGACGAATCAGCGGACTTGATTGTGCACGAAGGCATGGTGCTTGTGCTGTATGTCAAAAAATGAACACAAAAAAATCCCATCGGCGAATGCCGCTGGGATTTATTTCGTTCGTGTATAAAAATTATACGCGTTCAACGAGACCTGATTTAAGAGCGCGAGCTGAAACCCAAACTCGTTTAGGTTTACCGTCAACGAGAATACGAACTTTTTGTACGTTTACACCCCAAGTGCGTTTTGTCTTGTTGAGTGCGTGCGAACGGTTGTTACCTGATTTAGGTGATTTACCTGTTACGTAGCATTTACGTGCCATGCGTTTCCCCTCCTTTTTTATGTGGGTTCGTCCTAATAGACACTCGTTTATATTAGCACGGGTTTTTTCACGATGCAACTAGAAAATCATAGGATGACAAGAAAAAAACTTGACATTACTGGAAAGGATTTTAATAATGAATGAGGGTTACGGCTACAATTGACCGAGTTTATGGAGCAGGTTCTTTTAATAACTAGGTACTTATTGTAGAATGTAGTGAAGGAATCATTCCGAATAAAGGAGGCTACTCCATATGGCAATTGAAATGAAGACAACATATGGCAATATTGACATCACGAACGACGTGGTCGCAACACTCGCAGGCGGTGCGGCGATGGAATGTTTCGGCGTTGTGGGAATGGCGTCTCAAGCTCAATTGAAAGACGGGATTGCAGAACTATTGAAGCGTGAAAACTACGCCCGAGGCGTGGTCGTACGTCAAGATGGAGAAGACGTACATATCGACATGCACATCATTGTAAGCTACGGGACGAAAGTGTCGGAAGTCGCATACAACGTGCAAAGCCGTGTGAAATACACGCTCGGTGAAACTTTAGGATTAAACGTTTCGTCGGTAAACATATTCGTACAAGGCGTTCGTCTGACGAATGACTGACGAGAACGAAGGAGGATTTGGTGTGGGTTTAAAACGTTTAGATGGATTGGTGTTCGCGAACATGGTCGCGAACGGTGCAGCCAACTTGAGCCAGAATGCGGATTATGTAGATTCGCTTAACGTCTTCCCGGTGCCGGACGGCGATACGGGGACGAACATGAATTTGACGATGACATCGGGTGCGAAAGAAGTGGCCGCACTCAACTCGTCGAATATCGCTGATGTCTCATCGAAGTTTGCACGCGGTCTCTTAATGGGAGCACGTGGGAACTCGGGTGTTATTTTGAGCCAATTGTTCCGTGGCTTCGGTAAAGCGATCGAAGGAAAGACAGAAGTGTCAACAGTCGATTTCGCCGAGGCGTTGAAACGTGGCGTCGACACGGCATACAAGGCGGTTATGAAACCGGTTGAAGGAACGATTTTGACGGTTGCTCGTGAAGCGGCCGACGAAGCGCTCCGTGCTTCAGAGTCGACGAGCGACTTCAACGAGTTCATGGAACGCGTGATCGTGGAAGCAAAAGCTTCACTCGAGCGGACACCGGACTTATTGCCTGTCTTAAAAGAAGTCGGCGTCGTCGATTCGGGTGGTCAAGGACTGCTCGTCATTTATGAAGGGTTCCTCGCAAGCCTTGAAGGCAAAGAACTCGAGAAACCACATGCACCGGTCATGGATGCGCTCATCGAAGCCGAACATCATGCCCACGCCGCGCAAGGATTCATGTCGACCGAAGACATCGAGTTCGGTTATTGCACGGAAATCATGGTCCGTTTCCAAGACGTCAAGTTGAAGGATGCCCCGTTCAATGAGGATGCGTTCCGCAACGAACTGTCTGAACTTGGGGACTCACTCCTCGTCGTCGCAGACGAAGAGTTGCTCAAAGTCCACGTTCACGTCGAAACACCTGGTGACGTCATCACGAAAGGGCAGCGCTACGGCGAGCTCGTCGCTGTCAAAATCGAGAACATGCGTCAACAGCACTCGACGATCTTAGAAGAAGAGCACGGTGCCAACCAGCACGGCGTCCAAACGGCTACTTCGACGGCTCCGAAGGCAAAAGTGCCATATGCGATCGTCACAGTCGCGATGGGTGAAGGTGTCAGCGACTTGTTCCGTTCACTTGGGGCGGCTCACGTCATCGAAGGCGGTCAGACGATGAACCCGTCGACGGAAGACATCGTCAAGGCGATTGAAGCGGCCAACGCGGACCACGTCTTCATCTTCCCGAACAACTCGAACATCATCATGGCTGCCGAACAAGCGGCATCGGTCGCACCTTGCGGCGTCTCGGTCATTCCGACGAAGACGGTGCCACAAGGACTCGCGGCAGCAATCGCATTCAACCCGGAAGCGGATGTCGACACGAACGAAAGCGTCATGAAGACGGCGGCAAGTGCCGTCAAGTCTGGTCAAGTGACGTATGCGGTCCGTGATACGAGTATCGATGGTGTTGAAATTCGTAAAGATGACCATATGGCGATTGCTGAGAAGAAAATCGTTGCCTCATCAGGTTCGAGCCTCGAAGCGGCGAAGAGATTAGTCGACGCTCTTGTGGATGCCGACGACGAGATCATCACGATCTTGACGGGTGAAGGTTCGTCCGCAGAAGACGTCGAGGCACTCTCGGCTTACATTGAGTCGAAGAACGACGAAATTGAAATCGAAGTTCACGACGGGAAACAACCGCTCTACTCCTACATTTTTAGTGTGGAATAAGCTGTAACTCAGCCCTACCTTCTGTATAATGAAGGTAGGGTTTTTTTGAAAGGGGGAAATGCGATGAAATATCGCAGTGTGTTTGATATCATCGGACCGGTCATGGTCGGTCCATCGAGTTCGCATACGGCCGGAGCCGCGCGCATCGGCCTCATGGCTGGGAAGTTGTTCGGGCGAACGCCACGGCTCGCGCACGTCACGTTTTATGGGTCGTTCGCCGATACGTATCGGGGACACGGCACCGATGTCGCCATCGTCGGTGGCATCATGGGCTTCGATACGTTCGATTTGCGCATCCCGCAAGCGCTCGACATCGCGAAAGAGCGCGGCATCGAGGTCGTCTTTGAGACGAGTGACGCGTTGACCGATCATCCGAACACGGCCCGCGTCCGGCTAGAAGACGAGGACGGCACGTTTGAAATCGTCGGGATTTCAATCGGGGGTGGGACGATCGAAATCACCGAGTTGAACGGATTCCCACTCAAATTGTCTGGCGGCGGACCGGCACTTGTCGTCTTGCATCACGATCGCTTCGGGGCGATTGCGGCCGTGACAGGTATTTTGGCCAAATATGAGTTAAACATCGGCCATATGGAAGTGAGCCGTCATGAGAAAGGCAAACAGGCGCTCATGGCGATTGAGATTGATGACCATCTATCAAAAGACGTGTTAGCGGAAATTGAGCGGTTACCTCAAATCGAACGGGTAGCCATCTTTGGGGAATAAGGAGACACCAATATGTTTAAATCAGTAGAAGAATTAGTCAGAACGGCAACAGAGCGAGGTATCCCGATCTCAGAAGTGATGATCGAGCAAGAAGTGCACGTCAGACGCTCGACGCGTGAAGACGTCGTCGGCATGATGGAGCGCAATCTAGAAGTGATGGAAGAAGCGGTCGCACGGGCCCTCGAAGGCGTGACGTCCGTGACGGGTCTCACGGGGAACGACGCCGTGCTCATGACCGACTATATCCGTTCCGGCAAATCGCTCGCCGGGGATTTGATTTTAGATGCGGTCGCCAAAGCGATCGGGACGAATGAAGTCAATGCGGCGATGGGACGTATTTGTGCGACCCCGACGGCTGGAAGCGCAGGTGTCGTACCGGGTACGTTGTTTGCGGTCAAAGAACGTCTGGAGATGGACCGTGACGCGATGGTCCGCTATTTGTTCACGTCAGGTGCGTTCGGCTTCGTCGTCGCCAATAACGCATCCATCTCGGGAGCAGCCGGTGGTTGTCAGGCGGAAGTCGGGTCTGCGACCGGGATGGCCGCGGCGGCCATCGTCGAAGCGGCCGGTGGCACGCCGGAACAATCGGCGACAGCATTTGCGATCGCCTTGAAAAACATGCTCGGTCTCGTCTGTGACCCGGTGGCCGGCCTCGTCGAAGTACCGTGCGTCAAACGGAACGCCATGGGCGGGGCAAACGCGATCGTCGCGGCCGATATGGCCCTCGCCGGCATCACGTCGCGCATCCCTTGTGATGAGGTCATCTCGGCGATGCATGAGATTGGTCAAATGATGCCGACTGCTTTGAAAGAGACGGCTCGCGGTGGTCTCGCTAATACGCCGACGGCCCGACGTCTCGAACGAAACATCTTTGGAGAGAAAGAAAATGTCAAGAAGTGAGGCGTTGACGACGCTCAAAGGAGTCGGGCCAGAGATGGCTAAAAAATTAGAGGCGATGGGTCTCGAACGAATCGAGGACGTGCTGGAGCACGTCCCGTTTCGTTATGAAAATTATAATAGCGGCACCGTGACGACTGCCATCCACGGCGACCTCGTCAAATGGAGCGGGACCGTCCAGGCGGAACCGCTCGTTCGCTATTACAGCAAAGGCAAGAACCGGCTTCAATTCCGTCTGCTGCTCGAGGAGCGCTACGTCGTCCATGTGACGATGTTCAATCGGGCGTTCTATAAGGACAAGCTCACGCTCGGTGCGACCGTGACGGTCAAAGGGAAATGGGACATGAACCGGATGACAATCAGCGCGACCGACCTCGAGTTCGGTGAACTGTCGGACGGGTTGCAACCCATCTATTCACTTCGGTCCGGATTGACGCAAAAAAATTTCAGTCGGATCGTCAAGCTTGCGTTCGAACAGACGACCTCGTTCGAGGATCGCCTGCCCGAATCGATTCGGCAACGCTATCGCCTCTGGGACCGGGAGACGATGTTAACAGGGATGCATTTCCCTGATTCGGTCGAGACGTATAAGCAGGCACGCCGAAGCTATGTGTATGAAGAATGTCTGCTCTATCAATTGAAGCTCCAAGCGTTCCGCAAGATGGAACGATCGGGCAAAGGACGCGCCCTGATGCTCGATAAGCAACAGTTGAACGAGTTCGTCAAACAACTCGCGTTCCCGCTGACCGGGGCACAGACGCGTGTCATCCGAGAGATTGTTTTGGACCTTGAGAAACCGGAACGGATGAATCGGCTGTTACAAGGGGATGTCGGGAGCGGAAAGACAGTCGTTGCCGCGATCGCCTTGTATGCGACAGTGAGCGCAGGCTATCAAGGGGCACTCATGGTCCCGACCGAGATTTTGGCCGAACAACATCTCGCCTCGCTCCAAGCGCTGTTCGAACCGTATGGGATTCGGGTCGGGTTGTTGACGAGTTCGGTCAAGGGCAAGGCCCGCAATGAGTTGCTCCAGGCGATCAAAGTGGGGGATGTCGATATCATCGTCGGGACCCATGCCTTGATTCAAGGACCGGTCGAGTTCTCACGCCTTCATTTGGCCATCACCGACGAGCAACACCGCTTTGGGGTCGAACAACGCAAGATGCTCCGCGACAAGGCTGAACTTGCCGACGTGCTCTACATGACGGCGACGCCGATCCCGCGGACACTTGCCATCAGCGCTTTCGGCGAGATGGACGTGTCGACGATTGATGAGATGCCGGCCGGTCGAAAGCCGATCGAGACGTATTGGGCCAAGACCGACCAAATCGACCGGGTCCATGCGATGGTCGACCGTGAACTGACGCTTGGACGCCAAGCGTACGTGATCGCGCCGCTCATCGAGGAATCGGACACGCTCGAAGTCGAGAGTGCGACCGCGCTTTATGAAGTGTTACGGGAGCGCTTCCCGAACTATGCTGTCGGTCTCATGCACGGAAAACTGTCGAGCACCGAGAAAGATGACGTCATGAAGGCGTTTGCTAGCAACACGCTCCAAATCCTCGTCTCGACGACTGTCGTCGAGGTCGGCGTCAACGTCCCGAACGCGTCACTCATCATCATCCATGATGCGGAACGGTTCGGATTGGCGCAACTGCACCAGTTGCGGGGGCGTGTCGGTCGAGGCGCCGACCAATCTTATTGTATATTGGTAGGAGACCCGAAGTCAGATGTCGGGAAACTTCGCTTGAAGACGATGACGGAGACGAACGATGGCTTCGTGTTGGCCGAGAAAGATTTGGAGCTGCGCGGTGCCGGTGATTTCTTTGGGACGGCGCAGAGCGGTCTCCCGAGCTTCCGCGTCGCCGACCCCGTACTCGATTTAAAAGTCATGGAAGTGGCGATGCAAGACGCGGTCCGATTGCTCGGCAGCGAGGCGTTTTGGAGTGAAGCGACGTACGCACCGCTCCGTCAGTACTTGAAGCGACTCGACTTACTTGTCGGGGTACGCTTGGAATGAGAAACAACACTTGAAAATACAATCTAAAGAATATATACTGCTATTAGTACCAGGTATTAAGTTCTTTAGCATAGAGTTTAGGAGGGAACTGAATGCGGGTACCTAAGAAAGAGCGGCAACGCTTATTGCAAGAAACGATTGATCGTAACCCGTTCATCAAAGACGAAGAGCTGTCGAAACAGTTCGCCGTCAGTATTCAAACGATTCGTCTCGATCGGATGGAATTAAAAATCCCGGAAGTGAGAGAGCGGATCAAGCATGTAGCCTCAGAACACCTCGATGAAGTGAAGTCGCTCGCCATGAGCGAGGTCATCGGTGATATGATTGACTTGAAGCTCGATGAATCGGCCATCTCGGTTCTCGACATAGAGAGAGAACACGTCTTTAGCCGCAATGAGATCGCCCGGGGACATGTATTGTTCGCCCAGGCTAACTCGTTAGCGGTGGCGCTCATCAATGATGAATTGGCGTTGACCACTAAGGCGGAGATCCGCTTTAGTCGCCAAGTACATCTTGGAGAGCGAGTCGTTGCCAAGGCTCGTGTAATCAAACTGCGTCGAGACGGAAGAACGGACGTCACAGTGGATAGTTATGTCGGCGAAGAGTGTGTCTTTAGCGGAGACTTCACGATCTATCGTCGCGGTGAGGAGGAACAGGCATGAAATTAGCAATTGATGCAATGGGCGGGGACCACGCCCCGAAAGCGATCGTGGAAGGTGTCAAACAGTTTGCCGACGCATTCCCGAACGAATCGATGGAACTGTTTTTAGTCGGAGATGAGGTCAAACTCGCTTCTTACGGGTTGACCGACCCGCGAATTAAAATCGTTCCAGCGAGCGAAATCATCACCGGGGACGACGAACCGGTCCGAGCCGTCCGTCGTAAGAAGGACAGCTCACTCGTCGTAGCGGCCAAACTCGTCAAAGACGGAGAGGCCGACGCCCTCGTCTCGGCCGGGAATACGGGCGCCCTCATGGCGGTGTCGTTGTTCGTCATCGGACGGATTCCCGGCATTGAACGTCCTGCGTTGTCACCTACGTTCCCTACATACACGGGTAGCGGTGTCGTCATTTTAGACGTCGGGGCCAACCCGGACGCGAAGCCTGAGCACTTGGTCGACTATGCGATCATGGGCTCGCTCTACGCTGAGCACGTCCGCGGCGTCACACGTCCGCGCGTCGCGCTATTGAACATCGGGACCGAGGCTGGAAAAGGAAACGCCCTCACGAAAGAGGCGTACCCCCTCCTTGAGCAAGCCCCGGTCCACTTTGTCGGCAACGTGGAAGCGCGCGAGGCGATGTCCGGTGATGTCGATGTCATCGTCACGGAAGGATTCGCTGGAAACATCTTGCTCAAAGGCGTTGAAGGCTCGTCGTCGATGCTCATGAAAATGATGAAGGAGCAGTTCACGAGCGATCTCGTTTCGAAGCTCGCCGCTCTCGTCTTAAAACCGAAGTTAAAACGATTGAAACAAACATTAGATTATCGGGAACAAGGAGGCGCCGGCTTGTTCGGCATCAACGCCCCGGTCATCAAAGCGCATGGTTCGAGTGACGCGCTCGCCATCATGAGCGCGCTCAAACAGGCGAAAATCATGGTCGATCACGACGTCGTCACGAAAATCAAACAAGCAAAAGCCACAAACTAATTAAAAGAAGGTGAGTACATGGGGAAAACAGCATGGGTATTTCCGGGACAAGGGTCACAAGCCGTCGGCATGGGCGAAACGTTCCTCGACAATCCTGAACAACTGCAAGCGATCAACCGTCGCCTCGGATTTGATTTACTCGACGCCATGGCGGCAGGATCAAAAGAAGAGCTTCAACGGACCGAGGTGGCCCAACCGGCCATCGTGGCGCATGCGGCTTCACTCGCACAAGCTCACGCTAAAACGGGCGCCGCTCCAGACTTGGTGATCGGTCACAGCGTAGGAGAATATGCGGCACTCGTCGTCGCCGGCGTCATCGACTTGGAAGAGGCGAGTGTGCTCGTCCACGAGCGCGGCAAGTTGATGTCTGAAGTGAAGGATGGTACGATGGCTGCCGTCATCGGTATGACCGATGTCGACGAAGCGTTCCATGTGACGGAGAAAATCAGTGCTAGCGGGAACCTTGTACAAATCGCCAACTACAACTGCCCGGGTCAGTTCGTCATCTCAGGGCACATCGATGCGGTCAAACAGGCCGAAACAGACTTGAAAGAGGCGGGCGCGAAACGCGTCTTACCGCTGAACGTCTCTGGGGCGTTCCACAGCTCGTACATGATGCCGGCCGCGACGCGGTTCAAAGATGTGCTCGCCTCGTCGCCGTTCAAACCGGCGGCGATCGGGATCATTTCAAACGTCGATGCCGATGTCCATACCGACCCGGAAAAATTGAAAGCACTTCTCACTGAGCAACTGTACGCCTCGGTCCGATTCGAAGCATGTGTCCGCAAAGCGATCGACGCTGGCGTTGACACGTTCATCGAGTTCGGTCCGACGTCACCGCTGTCGGGTCTCATCAAACGGATCGATTCGAAGGTGACGATCAAACAGGCGACGACGCTCGAAGAGGTGGCCGCGTTAGGAGGAGAAGTACGTGCATGACCAAGTAGCAATCGTGACAGGCGCATCTCGAGGAATCGGGGCTGCCATCGCGAAGCGTTTAGGGGAAGACGGCTTTCGAGTCGTCGTGAATTACTCGGGTAGTGTTGAGAAAGCGAACGCCGTCGTCAACGAGATCGAAGCGAACGGTGGCGAGGCGATCGCCGTCAAAGCGGACGTCTCGAACAGCGACGATGTGAAGGCGCTCATCAAGACGGCGGTCGATACGTTCGGACGCATCGATTGTCTCGTCAACAATGCGGGCATCACGCGGGACGGTCTGCTCATGCGGATGAAAGAGGCGGATTTTGATGATGTGTTGTCGACGAACTTGAAAGGTGCGTTCTTGACGTCGCAAGCCGCGACGCGGACGCTCTTGAAGTCGAAGTCGGGACGAATCATCAATATCGCCTCGGTCGTCGGCATTACGGGGAACGCTGGACAGGCGAACTACGCGGCGGCGAAAGCCGGACTCATCGGCCTGACGAAGTCGGTCGCGCGTGAACTCGCCGGACGGCATGTGACGGTGAACGCCGTCTGTCCTGGTTTCATCCAGACGGACATGACCGACGCGTTGACAGACGCGCAACGCGAGGCGACGCTCGGTCAAATCCCGTTCAACCGTTTCGGACAAGTCGAAGATGTGGCGAACCTCGTCTCATTCCTCGCCTCAAGCCAAGCGGCCTACGTAACGGGTCAGACGATCGCTGTCGATGGCGGCATGACGATGGCTTGAAATCAGAACTTTACCAATCGGAACACATTTTATATACTTTAATTTGGAGGGATTTTATCATGACAACAGAACAAATCTTAGTAGACGTACAAGCAGCAGTGGCAGAGAAACTCGGGAAAGACGTATCTGAGATCACAGCCGACAAATCATTCAAGGATGACCTCGGTGCGGACTCGCTCGAAGTAATGGAAATGGTCATGGACCTTGAAGACAAGTTCGATATCACGATCGAAGACGAAGATGCAGAGAAGCTCGCGACTGTCGGCGACGTCGTCGCTTACATCGAAACTAAATTGTAATCAAGCCTCCCACCGCTCGTCACGAGCGGTGGGCTTGTGCTTATACACGGAGGGAATTATGACAAAGGACAAGCGACGGTTTGACCGTCAAGGGTCGGCGCAACGACGCCGACGAAATGAGCTCGAACGGTCTCGGATTCTCGAGCAGTTCAAAGCACTTGAAGAACGACTATCGGTTCGATTCACGAACCAAGACCTATTGATGCAAGCGTTCACCCACTCCTCATACGTCAACGAACAACGCGGTCTGAAAAAAGACAATGAGCGCTTAGAATTTTTAGGCGACGCGGTGCTTGAGTTGACGGTGTCTCGGTTTTTGTATGAGACGTATCCGGAGCGCTCCGAGGGGGAATTAACGAAGTTGCGGGCGGCCATCGTCTGTGAGCCATCACTCGTCAACTTTGCGGAAGCCTATGCTTTCTCTGATTTTATCTTGCTTGGGAAAGGTGAAGAGTTGACCGGCGGGCGGAAGCGTCCGGCGCTACTCGCAGATGTGTTCGAATCGTACATCGGCGCGCTCTATCTGGACCAAGGGATTGAACCAGTTGAACAGTTCCTCGCCGAAGCGGTTTTTCCGAAAGTCTTAGCCGGTGTGTTTGAAGAACAGACCGATTATAAGAGCCAGCTCCAAGAGAGTGTGCAACGGGAAGGACTAGGTCCTGTCTCGTACACGATCATCGAAGAGCGTGGTCCGGCGCATAGCCGGGAATTTGTCGCCCATGCCCGTCTATCAGACGATATCGTCGGCGAAGGCATCGGCCGATCGAAGAAAGAAGCCGAGCAGCTCGCGGCGAAAGAAGCGTTAATCGAATTCAACCGCCAGTACGCCGGCCTATAAGAAAAGGAGTGGACCGATTGTGGTCCACTCCTTTTCTGTCATCTCGTTACGTCAATTGTCCAAGTTCTTCGACGATCCCATCCACTTCAGAGATCGACAGCGACGAGCGGTTCATCACGTAGTCGTAAATCTCTTTGACGGCCGAGGCGTCTGCACGGTTATATTCTTCCGCTTTAATGGCGCCGCGGTTGATGATATTCATTTTGTCGAGAATTTCCTCAATCATTTGTTCGTTCGTCATCGGTCGTACCCCTTTCTACAGTTCTTTTTAGAATAGCATGATTCTAGCATTTTGACGAACTGGCAACTGTGGTAAAATAAACAAATGAATGCTTACTGAGGATAGGATGGTCACGATGCACTTAAAACGAATCGAACTCGCTGGCTTTAAATCGTTTGCCAAGCGGATTGAACTGGATTTTCGTCCCGGCGTCACAGCCGTGGTTGGACCGAACGGGAGCGGAAAATCAAATATATCGGACGCTGTTCGCTGGGTACTCGGTGAGCAGTCGGCCAAATCGCTCCGCGGAGCGAAAATGGAAGACGTCATCTTTGCCGGCAGTGAAGGCGAGAACCATCGCAACGTCGCCGAAGTGACGCTCGTCCTAGACAACACGGACGCCCATTTACGATTGCCGTACGAGGAAGTGAGTGTGACGCGCCGCGTGACACGGAGTGGCGATAGCGACTACTTCATGAACAAGAAACCGTGCCGTCTCAAAGATGTGATTGATCTGTTCATGGACACGGGTCTGTCGCGTGATGCGTTCGCCATCATCGGTCAAGGCCGGGTCGAGCAGGTCATCTCGGGGAAACCTGAAGACCGTCGGACCGTCATCGAAGAAGCGGCCGGAGTCTTGAAGTACCGGCAGCGTAAAAAACAAGCCGAACGGAAGCTCCAGGACACCGAGCTGAACTTGTCACGAGTCGACGACATCTTGTATGAACTCGCCGACCGGGTCGAGCCGCTCCGGGAACAGGCCGCGCTCGCACGCGAATATCAAGTCGCCAAAGCGCGTCACGATGAGCTCGAGACGGGTATTCTTGGCGCTGAGATTACAGAGCTTGCTACAGGCATCACTCGTACGTCTGAGCACATGCGAACGGCCGAGACAAATCTCGCCGAGCAAGACGCCACATTGACCGCGATTTCTGAAGAGCGGACGACGCTTGAGGCGACACTCGCCGCTGATCGAGAAACGCTAGACACGCTCCACCAAGAAGAACGGACCCAAGCGACTGAGCTTGAACGGTTGACAGGTGAAATCAAGCTCGCGAAAGCCCGGGAAGAGCACGGGGCGGAGACGAAGGAACGTCTCGAACGTCAACGGGTCGAATTGGCTGAAGAGACCGAGCAATTGACGCAAACATTGGACGTGGCGAAAGCGGACATGGCGTCCAAAGCCGAGGCGTTACATACCGTGGAAGCGGCACGCGCCAAGCTCGACGCGCAATTGACGGCGGCGACGCGTGATTTTAATGCGGAAATCGAACAACTTCAAAGCGAGGCGTTCGAACTGGCGACGACGCGCGCCACGCTCAGCAACCAACAAAAGCGGGAACAGCGCGATATCGAACAGGCAGAAGAAGCGAAAGCCCGCCTGCTTCGTGAGAACAAGGACCGCCTCGACGTGCGGACCGAGCAGACGGAATCACTCGAGGCTGAACAAGCTCGTCTCGATCAAGCGCGGGCGACATGGGAGACACTGCTCGCGGAAGAAGCCGACCTGACCGAACAAGAAACGACGCTTCGGGACAAGTTGTCGCGGGCTGAGCAGTCGTATCACGACCTCGACCGCCGGCGTCAGAAGACCGAGGATCGGATCGAGTTGCTCGAACGGATGAAACAGTCGTATGAAGGCTATTTCCATGCGGTCAAATTCGTATTGAAAGATCGGGGGCCGGGCGTGCTCGGTGCGGTAGCGGAATTGATTCGTGTCCTCCCGACCTATGAGGCCGCCATCGAGACGGCCCTCGGTCAGACACAACAACATATCGTCGTCGAGACGGAAGTGGTCGGGCGTCGCGAGATTGAACGATTACGGAAAGCAAACGCCGGACGGGCCACGTTCGTTCCGATGACGAACGTGAAGGAACGTTACGTTCCGAGTGAAGTCGCGCATCGTCTCGAATCAGTCGACGGCTTCGTCGGCATCGCCGCCGACCTCGTCGAGACGGAGCCGGCCTATGATCGACTCAAACGGTCGCTTCTCGGCGCCGTGATTGTCGCCAGCTCACTCGAGGTCGCCAACCGGATCGCCCAAACGACCGGCTATCGCTATCGCATCGTCACGCTCGACGGGGATATCGTCAACGTTGGTGGCTCGATGACCGGGGGAAGCCGGAAGCAAGGCGTCGCCTTGTTCACCCAGTCCCGGGAGCTCGATGACTTGAAGCAAGGGTTGACACAAGGATTGGCCATGTTGCATGAGCAACAGTTGCGTGTGACGACGTACACCGATGAGATGTCCCGAGTGCGTGAGTCGCTCCAGTCACTCAGGCTCAAGAAGCGTGAGGCGGAAGAGACGCTCCGTTCGACGGAACAAACGTTTAGAAACCTTGAGCGAGTGTCGCAAGACGCCAAAGCACAACTCGAGCTGTTCGATCACGAGATGGCGCGTTACGCCCATACGATCGCATCCGCCACGAACGAGTTGACGCGTCTCGCCGAAGAGCTCACAGCAACCGATGCGTTGCAGGCTTCGATTCGGACCGAGCTTGAGCAGTTACGTGGCGAGCAAGCGAAAGGTGCTGAGACGACAGGTCAACTGCAAGAAGCGATTCGTCAAAACGATCTCGATCGTCAACGGCATACGCTCGACCTCGACCGCGTCCGTGCGGAAGTCGAGCGACTTGAAGCCGAGGTCACCAAACAGACGGCGCGTCTCGGGCAGATCGAGCGCGAACTCGAACATGTGGTGAGCGGCCGGGTCGTCTCGTCTGCCGAACTCGAGCTCGAGCACGTCGAGGCGGTCAAACGGATGGATGGATGGAAAGAGCGGATGGCGTTGCATACGAAACAGCTGCACGCCGAAGAAGAGTCGTACCGCATTCTCAGACAGCGAGAACAACAGGCGTCGGACGTACGTCGGCGGCTCGAGGCGGATGTCCGTAAGCTCGAGACCGAAGTGAACGAGCTCGAGTTGAAACGGAAGTGGAAACTCGACGCGCTCGAGGAGCGAGGACTCGTCCTCGAGCTGCTCCCGACACTCACAATCCCGCTCGATGAGGCAAAAGAAGAGTTCAAGCTACTCGTCCGCCAAATCGAAGAGATCGGACCGGTCAACTTGAACGCGATCGAGGAGTTCGATCTCGTCAATGAGCGATTCACGTTCTTATCCGAGCAACGAGACGACCTCGTCAGCGCCAAAGAAGACTTGTATGACATTATCAACGAGATGGACCGCGAAGTGACGCGTTTGTTCAAAGAGACGTATTCACTCGTCCGCGGTCATTTCAAACAGACGTTCAACGAGTTGTTCGGTGGCGGCGAAGCCGATTTGAAACTTGTCGACGAGTCCGACCTGCTCAATACGGGCATCGAAATCGTCGCCAAACCGCCTGGGAAGAAGTTACAGACGCTCAGTCTGTTATCGGGCGGAGAACGGGCGTTGACAGCAATCGCGCTCCTGTTCGCCATCCTGAAAACGAGACCCGTCCCGTTCTGCGTCCTCGATGAAGTGGAGGCGGCGCTTGACGAGGCGAACGTCCATCGGTTCGGGGAATATATCCGCACGCTCTCAATCGATACACAATTCGTCATCATCACCCACCGCAAAGGGACGATGGAGGCGGCGGACACGCTCTATGGCGTGACGATGCAACAAAACGGTGTCTCCGAGGTGCTTTCGGTCGAACTATCTGAAGCGAAGCGCGTCGTCGAGACGGAAGAAGAGATGGAGGAATTAAGTTGAGTTTTTTTAAGAAGCTAAAAGAGAAATTGACGACCTCGACGCAAGAAGCGTCACAAAAGTTTACCGATGGATTGACGAAGACGCGGGACGGGTTCGCGAATGCCGTCAACGATCTCGTCTATCGGTTCCGCGAAGTCGATGAGGATTTCTTCGATGAACTCGAGGATCTGCTCATCCAGGCGGACGTCGGGGTGACGACGACGATGGACCTCGTCGAAGATTTGAAAGAAGAAGTGAAGCGCCGCAACTTGAAAGATCCGGTCGCCGTCCGCGACGCGCTCGTCGAAGTCGTGGCGAAGCGACTCCAAGAGGACGAGTCGGACCGCGAGTTGAACATGCAGGACGGATTGACGGTCATCTTGTTCGTCGGCGTCAACGGCGTCGGAAAGACGACGACAATCGGCAAGCTCGCTCATCAATTGAAGTCGGAAAATCGATCGGTCATGCTCGCGGCTGGTGACACGTTCCGGGCCGGTGCCATCGACCAGCTCCAAGTATGGGGTGAACGCGTCGGCGTCCCGGTCATCCGTCAAGCTGAAGGCTCGGACCCGGCCGCGGTCGTGTTCGACGCCGTCCAGGCAGCGAAATCACGTGGCGTCGACGTCTTGATTTGTGACACAGCCGGACGTTTGCAAAACAAGGTCAACTTGATGAACGAGCTTGAAAAAGTGAAGCGGGTCATCGAGCGCGAAGTGCCGAACGGACCGCATGAAGTGTTGCTCGCCCTTGACGCGACGACAGGGCAGAATGCGATGGTCCAGGCGAAAGCGTTCAAACAAGCGACGAACGTGAGCGGCATCGTCTTGACGAAGCTCGACGGCACGGCCAAAGGCGGCATCGTGCTCGCGATTCGAAACGAGCTCGATATCCCTGTCAAATATGTCGGGCTCGGCGAGAAAATCGATGATTTACAAGCGTTTGACCCGGAACAGTTCGTATACGGATTATTCGGGGACATCTTCGAAGAAAAACAACAGACAAACGATGACCTCGCCTAAGTTTCTCTGTTAAGAAAAAAACTTGACAAGAGCTAGGGACGGCTGTACTATTGGTAGTTGTAAAGGGATTTCACTTAACATGTGGAGGTGGAGGTCATGTCGCTCGAAAAGACGAATCGAATGAACTACTTGTTCGATTTTTATCAAGCACTACTTACACCGAAACAGCGCAACTATATGTCTCTTTATTACCTAGATGACTACTCGCTCGGAGAGATTGCGGAAGAGTTTGAAGTCAGCCGTCAAGCGGTCTACGATAACATAAAGCGTACCGAAGCGATGCTTGAGCAGTATGAGGAGAAGTTGGCCTTGTTCGAGAAATTCGAACAGCGGCAACAACTGCTTCAGACGCTCAAACGTCAAGTCGAGCATTCGCCCGACGCGACGGGAACGATTTCGGCGCTTGAGAATTTAGAGTAGGGGGCTGAAGCATGGCATTTGAAGGATTATCCGAACGGTTGCAATCGACACTGGCGAAAATGCGGGGGAAAGGTAAAATTTCCGAAGCAGATGTCAAAGAGATGATGAGAGAAGTTCGTCTCGCTCTCCTTGAAGCCGATGTCAACTTCAAAGTGGTCAAACAGTTCGTCAACGACGTGAAAGAACGGGCCATCGGCCAAGACGTCATGAAATCGTTGACACCGGGCCAACAAGTTGTCAAAATCGTTCATGAAGAGCTAACGACTTTGATGGGAAGCGACGTCGTCCCGATCACATTTAACCCAAAACCACCGACAGTCGTCATGATGGTCGGGTTACAAGGTGCGGGGAAAACGACGACGACCGGGAAGCTCGCGAACTTGATTCGCAAAAAGCATAACCGGAGTCCACTTCTTGTCGCGGCGGATATTTATCGGCCCGCGGCCATCAAACAGCTCGAGACACTCGGCAAGCAACTCGATTTACCGGTGTTCTCACTTGGCGACCAAGTGAAGCCGGAAGAAATCGTCACAAAAGCGCTCGAGTACGCCAAAACCAATCATCACGATTTCGTGTTGATCGATACGGCCGGTCGCCTTCACATCGACGAGACGCTCATGGGCGAACTCGAAAACGTGAAGACGATTGCCAAACCAAATGAAATCTTCCTCGTCGTCGATGCGATGACGGGTCAAGATGCGGTCAATGTGGCCGACAGCTTCAATGAGAAACTCGGAATCACCGGCGTCGTGCTCACAAAGCTCGACGGTGATACACGTGGTGGGGCAGCCCTTTCAATCAAGGCAGTCACGGGAGCGCCGATTAAGTTCGTCGGTCTCGGTGAAAAGTTGGATGCCCTCGAACCATTCCACCCGGAACGCATGGCGTCACGGATTCTTGGGATGGGGGACGTACTCACACTCATTGAAAAAGCCGAGTCACAGATGGACCAAGATGCTGCGAAGGAGCTTGAAAGCAAAATTCGCGATGCATCGTTCACGTTCGATGATTTTATCGAGCAGTTGGGTCAAGTGAAAAACATGGGCCCAATTGATGAATTGCTCTCGATGTTACCTGGTGCAGGTAAGATGAAAGGGTTGAAGAACGTCCAAATCGACGAGAAGCAACTCGATCATGTCGAGGCGATCATTCGCTCGATGACAAAGCATGAGCGCTCCAATCCTGAAGTGCTCAACGCGAGTCGTCGCAAGCGGATCGCAAAAGGGAGCGGTCGTTCCATCCAGGAAGTGAACCGTCTCATCAAACAGTTCGATGACATGAAGAAGCTCATGAAGCAGATGTCAGGACAAATGAAAGGGAAGAAAAAAGGTCTTGGCCTTCCGTTCTTCTAAGAAAACTTTTGTCAGTCGGGCAAAAAAACAGTATACTATTAAAGTTGTCAATTCTTAAACACATGATGGAGGTATATTACCATGGCAGTTAAAATTCGTCTCAAGCGCATGGGCGCAAACAAATCACCTTTCTACCGGATCGTTGTAGCTGATTCACGTTCACCACGTGATGGCCGTTTCATCGAGCAACTCGGTCACTACAACCCGGTTGCAAAACCAGAAGCAGAAGTTCGCATCAACGAAGAACTCGCTCTCAAATGGTTGGCAGACGGCGCGAAGCCATCTGACACAGTACGTAACTTGTTCTCTAAAGCAGGGATCATGGAGAAATTCCACAACGCGAAAAACGCGAAGTAAGGATGTGGCCGACCTTTTATGAGGTCGGCCCATTTTTTTGAGGAGGCATAACAATGGAATGGTTATACGTAGGTAAGATCGCCAATACCCATGGCTTGAAAGGGGAACTGAAGTTGCTCGCCGCGACCGATTTCCCGGCCGAACGCTTCAAGAAAGGCGAGACGCTCTATTTGGACGTCGATGGCAAGAAGCTCCCGTTCGAGGTGACGACGTATCGTCCGCATAAGCAGTTCCATCTCGTCACGTTCAAAGGACTTGAGCATATCAATCTCGTCGAGAAGTATAAAGGGATGAAACTATACGTTCACGTCGAGCACGTCCACGAGTTACCGGAGCATGAGTTTTACTATCATGAGATCATCGGTTGCGAGGCCGTCGTCGACGGTGAGGTCATCGGTGTCGTCGACGATATCTTCGAGACTGGTGCGAACGACGTCTGGGTCATCAAACGCCCTGGCAAGTCGGACGCCCTCATCCCGTACATCGAATCGGTCGTGAGCGACATCGATGTCGAGGCGAAACGTGTCGTCATCACCCCGATTCCGGGAATGATCGACGATGAAGATTGATGTTTTAACGTTATTCCCCGAGATGTTCGCCCCGCTCGATCATTCAATCGTCGGACGGGCCCGCACGCTCGGACAAGTCGAGATGGCGTTCACGAACTTCCGTGATTTCTCGACGAACAAACACCACAAAGTAGACGATTACCCGTATGGGGGAGGGGCGGGCATGTTGCTCACTCCGCAGCCGATCTTTGATGCGATGGCGTCACTTGATGCGATGAAACCTCGTGTCATTTTGACGACACCGACCGGAAAACCGTTTACGCAGAAAATGGCAGAGGAGTGGGCGAAGGAAGACCACCTCATCTTTTTATGCGGCCATTACGAAGGATTCGACCAACGGATCCATGACGAGCTTGCGACGGACGAAGTGTCAATCGGTGATTTCGTCATGACCGGTGGTGAGCTCGCGGCGATGGTCATGATCGATGCGACGGTGCGGCTCATCCCGGAAGTGCTCGGCGATCAGGCGAGCCATGAGGATGACTCGTTTTCGACGGGGCTCCTTGAATACCCGCACTACACGCGGCCGGCGGACTTCCGTGGCTTTAAGGTACCTGACGTCCTCTTGTCTGGCAATCACGCAAACATCGAGACGTGGCGTCGTGAACGGTCGCTCGAACGCACGTATCGCCGGCGGCCGGAACTGCTCGAGCGGATTGACCTGTCGAAGGCGGATAAAAAATTCATTGAATCATTGCGCGATTGACCAAATTATGCTATGTTTGAGCATGTGGGTTAACCCCACCGATTACCGATGTTCCGCTATTGGATGCTTGGGCAGATGAAGATATGAACATTGAAGAAAAAGGAGAACAATTCATGAACACACAAAAACTGTTCCGTGAAATCACAGAAGAACAATTCAAATCGGACGTACCTGCTTTCCGTCCTGGTGACACAGTACGTGTCCACGTTAAAGTCGTAGAGGGAACGCGCGAGCGTATCCAGATCTTCGAAGGCGTAGTCATCAAGCGTAAAGGTGGCGGCATCAGCGAAACATTCACAGTCCGTAAGATCTCTTACGGCGTAGGTGTTGAGCGTGCATTCCCGCTTCACTCACCGCGTGTCGCGCAAATCGAAGTCGTTCGTTACGGTAAAGTCCGTCGTGCGAAACTCTACTACCTCCGCAACCTTCGCGGTAAAGCAGCACGTATTAAAGAAATCCGTCGTTAAGATGGGGATTAAGCTTGTCGCTTGCGACAAGCTTCTTTTTTTCTAGTACAATAAGTTCAAACGGACAGAGGAGTGAGGCAAGTTGAAAGAAGTGTTCAGTTGGCTTAAGGCGATCGTCGTGGCGCTCGTCATCGCGTTCGTGATCCGGACGTTCATCTTTGTACCTGTCATCGTCGAGGGAGAGTCAATGATGCCGACGCTCCAAAATGCCGATCGCATGATCGTTAGCAAAATCTCGAATTACGTCGGTGAGCTCGACCGGGGCGATATCATCGTCT
Source organism: Exiguobacterium sp. SL-9 (assembly GCF_004336985.1). Classification (GTDB taxonomy): domain Bacteria; phylum Bacillota; class Bacilli; order Exiguobacteriales; family Exiguobacteriaceae; genus Exiguobacterium. Next base: position 397,565 of record NZ_SJUO01000001.1, on the reverse strand, counting down.
TCCACGCGACGGAATCGAAAGACTATATTAAACGCGTCATCGCCATTCCTGGCGACACGCTCGAATATCGGGACGATACGCTTTATTTGAATGGTGAGGCGGTCGAAGAACCGTATTTAGAAGATTTTCAGGCGCAGATGAACGGCTTTCCTCTTACCGAAAACTTTACGCTCGAACAAGTGACGGGCGAAACGGTCGTCCCTGAAGGTTCATTCTTCGTGATGGGTGACAACCGACAAAACTCGAAAGATAGCCGAGAAATCGGTTTTGTCCCGAAAGAGGACGTCGTCGGCAAAACGAACTTCGTATTCTGGCCGCTCGGCGATTTCGGGACCGTACAAGAATAAGGTGGTGTTTTTTTGGCAATTCAATGGTTCCCTGGCCACATGGCCAAGGCACGAAGACAAGTAACAGAAAAGTTAAAGCTCATCGACGTCGTCATCGAACTCGTCGACGCACGCGTCCCACAATCGAGCCGTAACCCGATGGTCGATGAGATCACGGAAGGCAAACCGCGTCTCATCGTCTTGAATAAAGCCGATATGGCCGACCCGGTCGTCACTGACGCCTGGCTACGCGCCTTGAAGCGCGATGACATCGAGGTCGTCGCCGTCGACGCAAAACATAGCAAAGGCTTGAAACAGCTCATGTCGGGCGCCGAGAAGCTCATGCAAGAGAAGCACGACCGTATGCGTGAGAAGGGCCGGAACCCCGGTCCGATCCGCGCTCTCATCATCGGCATCCCGAACGTCGGCAAGTCGACGCTGATCAACCGTCTCGCCGGACGCAATATCGCTGTCACAGGCGACCGTCCGGGTGTCACGAAGCGCCAGCAATGGATCAAGATGAAGGGCGGCGAAATGGAATTGCTCGATACGCCTGGGATTCTATGGCCGAAGTTCGAGGACCAGATGGTCGGCTATCGCTTGGCGGCGACCGGTGCCATCAAGGATGATATCTTGAACCTTGACGATATCGCGCTCTATACGGCCCGTGAGCTGTCGGCTCGCTATCCGGAACAGTTGAAAGAGCGATTCAAAATCGATCAACTGCCGGAAGATGCCGTCGAACTGCTCGAATTGATTGGGAAAAAACGTGGACTCGTCAGCGGCGGCTACGTCGATTTCGAGAAAGCGAGCGAGTTACTATTGAACGAACTGCGTCATGAGAAAATCGGACGAGTCTCCCTCGAGACGCCGGCCGACCATGACATGGCGTGAAGTCCTGTGCAAACAGGGCTTTTTTGAATAGGAGGAACGGAATGACGATTCAAGCGATTAAACAACGGCTACAGACGGTCCGATATGAAGAGTGGGAACAAGTCCGAGACGAGTTGAAAGACGACCCACGTGCGGGCGTGCGGACGCTCATCCAACAACGAGAGCGGCAGTTCGAACAAGAACGTGCCTTACGTGCCGATTATATGGCCCGTCACGCGTTTGAGAACGATTGGAAGGCCCAAGGGTTCCATCTCATCGGTGGCGTCGATGAGGTCGGCCGAGGGCCGCTCGCGGGTCCGGTCGTCGCGGCGGCCGTCATCTTGCCGGAAGGATTTTATCACCCGGGCCTGAACGATTCGAAAAAAATGTCGAAAGGGGCGCGGGAAGTCGCGTATCGCGCCCTCATGGACGAGGCAGTAGTCGGTGTCGGCATCGTTGACGCTGACGTGATCGACGAGGTCAATATTTATGAGGCGACGAAATTGGCAATGGTAGAAGCGGTCCGGCAACTCGGAGCGGTCGATGCGCTGTTGATCGACGCGATGCGGCTCGACCTCGATGTTCCGCAACAGTCGCTCATCAAAGGGGACGCGCGGAGCGTCTCGATCGCGGCGGCGAGCGTCGTCGCCAAAGTCATTCGCGACAATATGATGGAAGATTATGCCGTCCTCTATCCCGGTTACGGGTTCGAGAGGAACGCGGGATATGGTACGAAAGACCATTTGGCCGGGCTCGCGGAACACGGGATCACACCGATTCATCGGAAATCATTCGCGCCGATTAAACATATGTAGGAGGGGAAACGATGCGTATCGATCACCAAGGCGTTCTGCCGTTCAAAGTCACCGAACAGAATTCACGGCAACTGCTCGTCGGCAATACGGTCGTCGGTCGGGTGCTCCAGCTGTTACCGGGCGGGGAGGCGGTCATGCAACTGCCGCAAGGCATGTTTCGGGTTGGGGTGAACGCGGACGTCAAAGAGAACGTGACGTACAAAATGGTCGTCACCGAGCTTGAACCGAAGCTCGTCTTGAAAGTCGTGCCGCCACAAGCGGAGTCGCTCGCGCAGGCAGCACGGTCACCGCTCGTCCTTTTAGGCACAGAACTCGGGCGGCTCGCCCGTCAGCCGTTCGACACGCCCGAATCGCTGCAAGCGCAAGGCCGTCAACTGCTCGAGAGCGGAGCCGGGTCGGATGTGAAACAACTCATCGGCGAGTTGTTCAAAGCGAAAGGAGACCCGAAATTCGAGCAGTTCGTTCGGGCTCAGGAGACGTTCAACGCCCTCCAGACCTCGCCATATGTCGCTCAAGCATTTCACATACCGCATTTAGGACCGTTTGAACAAGTACGGTTCCGTCTCGAGGCACCGAAAGGCGAAATGATCGACGCCGACCACGCACGCATCGTCTTATTTCTAGAGACTCCGAAGTACGGCGAGACGGGCATCGACCTGCTCGTCCAAAAGCGGCACGTATCAATCAAAGTGTTCAACGAGCGGCATGACCTGAGCCCGTTCGTCAACGCCTACGAACCACTGCTCGGCAAGGCGCTTGCAACGAGTGGTTATGAACTGTCGCGCTTCTCGTTCGAACCAAAACAGGAAGCAGTGATACCGGACACGTTCGCCCCGCTCGGAAAGGTGGACCAACGCGTATGACTGATCGTAAACAAGCCATCGCCTTGTCCTATGAGCAATCGATGGAGGCCCCGCGTGTCGTCGCCAAAGGAGGGGGCCTTGTCGCCGAGCGCATGCTCGCACTCGCCCAGGCGAACGGGATACCGATCCATGAGGATCCCGCACTGTTATCGCTATTGTCTGCTTTACAGATCGAAGAGCACATCCCGGACGACCTGTATCAGGTCATCGCCGAACTTTTCGTGTTTCTTTATCAGATGGAACAAGGAAAAATCGAGGATGTCTAGGGGTAGATGTGAAAAAAAGATGAAAACTTAAAGCAAGAACGATAGACAGCGCTTTCAGTTTTTCGTTACAATAGACATGCCGATATTAAAGGGGACTAAGGGGGAAACGAAATGAATATCCATGAGTATCAGGCGAAAGAATTGCTTCGGGCGTTCGGAGTGGCCGTACCTACGGGCTATCCGGCGTTCACGGTTGAAGAAGCAGTCTCAGCCGCCGCCAAGCTAGACGGTGAACTAAAAGTTGTCAAAGCCCAGATCCACGCAGGGGGCCGCGGGAAAGCCGGCGGTGTCAAACTTGCGAAGACGGATGAAGAAGTCAAACAGTACGCGTCAGAGATTCTCGGCAAGACGCTCGTCACGCATCAGACTGGACCTGAAGGGAAAGTCGTGCAACGCCTATACATCGAAGAAGGTTCTGCGATTGACCAAGAATTTTACTTAGGACTTGTGCTTGACCGTTCGATCGGCCGAATTGTCATCATGGGTTCATCAGAGGGCGGTATGGACATCGAAGAAGTCGCTGAACATACACCTGAAAAGATTCATAAAGAAGTCGTCGACCCGGTCGTCGGACTCCGTCCGTTCCAAGCACGCCGTCTTGCCTTCAAGATGGAAGTGCCGACTAAGCTCGTCAATAAATTTAGTGACATGGTCATGAAGCTATACAAAGTATACGTCGAGACGGACTGCACAATCGCGGAGATCAATCCGCTCGTCACGACGAAAGACGGAAACGTCATCGCGCTCGATGCGAAACTCAACTTCGACAGCAACGCGCTCTATCGTCATACAGACATCGTCGATCTTCGCGATACGACGGAAGAAGACCCGCGTGAAGTCGAGGCGTCGAAACACGATCTCAGCTACATCGCACTCGACGGCAATATCGGTTGCCTCGTCAACGGAGCCGGCCTTGCCATGGCGACGATGGATATCATCAAGCATTACGGCGCCGAACCCGCTAACTTCCTCGATGTAGGCGGCGGTGCGACGAAAGAAAAAGTGACGGAAGCGTTCAAATTGATTTTGTCAGATGACCAAGTCAAAGGCATCTTCGTCAACATCTTCGGTGGTATTATGAAGTGTGATATCATCGCTGAAGGAATTGTCGCGGCGACGAAAGAAATCGGTCTCGATTTACCGCTCGTCGTCCGTTTAGAAGGCACGAACGTGGATGCGGGACGACGCATTCTCGATGAATCTGGACTTGCGATCACTTCGGCGAGCTCGATGGCTGACGGTGCAGAAAAAATCGCGGCACTCGTTCGATAAGGGGGAAACGACATGAGTATTTGGGCGAATCAAGATACAAAAGTGATCATTCAAGGGATCACGGGGAAACAAGGTCTGTTCCACGGCGAACAGATGCTGGCGTATAACACGAAGTTGGTCGGAGGCGTGACACCTGGGAAAGGTGGCACGACCGTACTTGACGGCGTACCGGTCTTCAACACGGTGTCTGAAGCCGTTGAAGTGACTGGTGCGAACGCATCGATTATTTACGTACCACCGGCCTTCGCGGCTGATTCGATCATGGAGGCGGCCGATAGCGGGATCGAACTCATCATCTGTATCACAGAAGGTATCCCGGTTATCGACATGATTCAAGTGAAACGGTACCTCGAGGACAAGCCGGCCCGTCTCATCGGACCGAACTGCCCGGGGATCATCACACCAGGGGAAGCGAAACTTGGGATCATGCCAGGCTATATCCACACGAAAGGCCACGTCGGGATCGTCTCGCGTTCAGGGACGCTCACGTATGAGGCGGTTCATCAGTTGACGACGGCCGGAATCGGTCAATCGACAGCGGTTGGAATCGGTGGCGACCCGGTCAACGGGACGAACTTCATCGATACGCTCCAAGCGTTCAACGAAGATGAGGACACGAAAGCGGTCATCATGATCGGGGAAATCGGCGGAACGGCTGAAGAGGAAGCCGCTGAATGGGTGAAAGCGAATATGACAAAACCGGTCATCGGATTCATCGGTGGACAAACCGCTCCTGAAGGGAAACGGATGGGCCATGCCGGTGCCATCATCTCTGGCGGAAAAGGAACGGCTGCCGAGAAAATCAAGACATTGAACGCCAACGGGATTGAAGTCGCCGAGACGCCAGCCGTCATCGGGGAGACGCTCATCCGGGTGTTGAAGGAAGAAGGTTTGTATGAAGCTTGCGTGACGGGTCAACCGACCACGTAAACCATTCGGAATGAGGGATGCATGCCATCCCTCATTTTTTTAGAGGTGATTGTGATGAATCAAACAATCGCTCGATTTGCGGCTGAACGCTTGCCAGTCGAGTTCGTCCATCATTACTTGTCTCAACCTGGTTTAAGCTCTCGTCAGTTTTCTCCGTACGTCTGGAACAAGGCGAAACGGGCGCTTCGTTCAACGGTCACGTATGACCGTTTTTTGACGTGGGAAGACGAGGCGTTCCCGCGCGCATTGCTCGACATTCCGAATCCGCCATATTGTTTGTTTTACCGAGGTGATTTAGAGGTACTACAACAACAAACGACCGCTTTGGTCGGAAGCCGCGAATTGAACCGGATCAGCCATCGGCTCGTCGAGCATTTCTACCCTTTAATAGAAGAAACTGTATCGGTGTCGGGCGGGGCACTCGGCATCGATGGGCTCGTCCATGAGTTGTCACTGCGACACAACCGTCCGACGATCGCCGTCCTCGGGGCGGGTTTTTCGCACATGTATCCTCGAGCACATCATCCGTTGTTCGAACAGATTTCGAGACACGGGTTACTCCTCAGTGAATATCCGCCGGAAACACCTGTCAAAAAAAATCAATTTTTAGAACGGAATCGTCTCGTTAGCGGACTCGGCGATCAGCTCGTCGTCATCCAGGCTCGTCAGAAAAGTGGGACGATGAACACGGTCGGACATGCGCTCGAGCAAGGAAAGACGGTGTTTGCGGTGCCCGGAAGCCCGCTTGATCCACTCGCGGCAGGTCCGAATCAATTGATTGAGGACGGGGCGATTCCTTTGACGACTTCCGATCAAATTCTAATACGCTCAAGGATTGGACGTTGACAAACGAGCGACAACATGAATATTATGGTAGGGATTTAAATGACCTCTAAAAGGGGAGCAGATGTATGGCAAAATATTTGGTGATCGTCGAATCACCGGCGAAAGCAAAAACAATTAAACGTTATTTAGGATCAAATTACACGGTCAAAGCGTCAATGGGTCACGTCATCGATTTACCGAAGAGTCAACTCGGTGTCGACGTAGACCATGACTTCGAACCGAAGTACATTACGATTCGTGGAAAAGGTCCCGTTTTGAAAGAATTGAAGACGGCAGCTAAAAAAGCGACGAAAATCTTTCTCGCGGCTGACCCGGATCGCGAAGGGGAAGCGATCGCCTGGCATCTAGCACGTGCGCTCGGTGTCGACGAAACGACCGAATGTCGGGTCGTCTTTAACGAGATCACGAAAGATGCGATCAAGGAGTCATTCAAACACCCACGTAAAATCAATCACGATCTCGTCGATGCCCAACAGGCACGACGAATTTTGGACCGTCTCGTCGGATACGGGATGAGCCCATTATTATGGAAGAAAGTCAAAAAAGGATTATCGGCCGGACGCGTTCAATCCGTGGCCGTTAAAATGATTATCGACCGGGAGCGAGAAATCAACGCCTTCGACCCAGAAGAATATTGGACGATCAAACTCATGCTTAACCATGAAGGCGAATTGTTCGAGACATCGTTTTATGGGAAAGACGGGAAGAAACTGGAGCTCAAGAGCGAGGCAGACGCCGACGCGGTACTCAAAGCGATCGACGACTCGTTCAAAGTCATCGATGTCACGAAGAAAGAGCGGAAGCGGAACGCCTCGCTCCCGTTTACGACAAGTTCGCTCCAACAGGATGCGGCGCGTAAGCTCAATTTCCGTGCCAAGAAGACGATGATGCTCGCGCAACAACTTTATGAAGGGATCGACCTCGGGAAGAAAGAAGGTACCGTCGGTTTGATCACGTATATGCGTACTGACTCGACGCGGATCTCAGATTTGGCGAAAGAAGAAGCGAAATCATACATCGAGTCCACGTTCGGAGAAGAGTATGTCGCCTTGCAGAAACAAAAAGAGAAGAAGGCGGCGAACGCACAGGACGCCCACGAAGCGATTCGTCCGACGTCGGCGTTACGTGACCCGGCCTCGGTCAAAGCGTACTTGTCACGCGACCAACTTCGACTGTACAAGTTGATTTGGGAGCGTCTTGTTGCGAGCCAAATGGCGCCGGCCATTCTCGATACGGTAAAAATCGACGTCGAGTCGAACGGCATGATTTTCCGTGCCAACGGATCGACCGTCAAATTCCCAGGTTTCATGAAAGTGTATATCGAATCGAAAGATGAAGATATCGAAGATACGAATCCAGAGAAAGAAGGATTACTGCCACCACTTGAAGTCGACGACCTCGTCAAGTTCGACACGATCGAGCCGAAACAGCATTTCACCCAACCGCCGCCGCGTTACAGCGAGGCACGGCTCGTTCGGGCGATGGAAGAACTCGGAATCGGTCGTCCGTCGACATATGCACCGACACTCGATACGATTCAAAAGCGTGGATACGTCGTCCTCGAAGAGAAGAAGTTTGTACCGACGGAGCTCGGTGAACTCGTCATCGAGATGATCGATGAGTACTTCAACGATTTCATCACCGTGCAATTCACGGCCGACATGGAGACGCTCCTCGACTCGATTGAGAATGAGGAAGTCGCTTGGACCGATGTCGTTGCCCCGATTTATCGCAGTTTCGAGAAACGATTGAAACGGGCCGAGTCCGAAATCGAGAAAATCGAAGTGAAAGACGAACCGGCCGGCATCGATTGTGAAGTATGCGGCGCACCGATGGTCATCAAGATGGGCCGCTACGGGAAATTCATGGCGTGTTCGAACTTCCCGAACTGTACGAACACGAAACCGGTTCAAGTCGAGATTGGCGTCCCATGTCCGAACTGTAAAGACGGACAAGTTGTCGAGCGACGCAGTAAAAAAGGTCGTCTGTTCTATGGTTGCTCGAACTATCCAGATTGTGAGTTCGTCTCTTGGGACAAGCCGGTCGCGAAACCATGTCCGGAATGTGATAAGATGATGGTCGAGAAAAAAATCAAAGACGGCGTGAAATATCAATGTACGAACTGTACCCATGCCGAGGTACATCAGTTAGAGGAGGATTAACTTTGCAGCAACGTGTAACTGTGATCGGAGCGGGCCTCGCCGGCTCCGAGGCGGCTTGGCAACTCGCAAAACGCGGGATTCAAGTCGATTTGTATGAAATGAGACCGGTTCGAAAAACACCAGCACACCATACGGACCAATTTGCGGAATTGGTCTGCTCGAACTCGCTCCGGGCGAACGGGCTTCAAAACGCGGTCGGTGTCTTGAAAGAAGAAATGCGCACGCTCGACTCGCTCATCTTGAAAGCGGCGGATACGGCAAGTGTACCGGCTGGCGGCGCTCTCGCCGTCGACCGTCACGATTTTGCTGGATTCGTAACAGACACGTTGAAGAACCATCCGAACGTGACTGTGCACAACGAAGAGATTACGGCGATTCCGGACGGGATTGTCATCATGGCGACCGGGCCGCTCACATCACCGGACCTCTCGGCTTCGCTCAAAGCGTTCACAGGTGAAGATTACCTGTACTTCTACGACGCGGCCGCTCCAATTTTGGACGGCGAGACGATCGACCGGGACAAGGTGTACTTGAAATCACGTTACGACAAAGGTGAGGCGGCGTACCTCAACTGTCCGATGACAGAAGAAGAGTTCGACGTGTTCTACGACGAACTCGTCAAAGCCGAAGTCGTTCCGCTCAAAGAGTTCGAAAAAGAGATTTACTTCGAAGGCTGCATGCCGTTTGAAGTCCTCGCCCAACGCGGGAAGAAGACACTCTTGTTCGGACCGATGAAGCCGGTCGGCCTCGAAGATCCGAAGACGGGCAAACGTCCGCATGCGGTCGTACAGTTGCGGCAAGATAACTCGGCCGGGACGCTCTTCAACTTGGTCGGTTTCCAGACGCACCTCAAATGGGGCGAACAGAAACGAATCATTCAGTTGATTCCAGGTCTTGAGAACGCCGAGATCGTGCGTTACGGTGTCATGCACCGGAACACGTTCATCAACTCACCGAGTTTGTTGAAACCAACTTACCAGGCCCGTACACGCGACACGTTGTTCTTCGCCGGTCAGATGACCGGAGTCGAGGGCTACGTCGAGTCGGCGGCGTCAGGACTTCTCGCCGGGATTAATGCAGCGAAGCTGATTGCAGGTGAAGAGCTCGTCGTTCTTCCCCGAGAGACGATGCTCGGTTCAATGGCACACTACATCACGACGACGGACGGCAAGCACTTCCAGCCGATGAATGCGAACTTCGGTCTCGTCCCGTCGCTTGAAGATGCCCCGAAGAAGATGAAGAAACAAGAACGGTACGAGCGCTATGCGAACCGTGCCCTCGAAACGATTCAACAGTATAAAGAGATTTAAAGGGAAAAGAGCCATTTTTTGGCTCTTTTTTTATGAATCTAAATTTCAATTGTGTAATTTGTACAACACTTTGAAAATTTTCAGATTATTGAAGAGGTATCTATTGTCACCTCTGACTGTGTATGCTATGCTAATTTCGATTTGACGGGAACATGCGTTTTTAAGCTGAAAACGGGGAGGCGAGAGGATGGGATTCGTTGTCGATCAACAATCATTTTTACGCTATTGCCAAGTCGAACGCCGACTGTCTCCTCATACGAAACGCTCTTACGAGCAGACGCTCGACCAGTACGCCGCTTATTGCCAGACGACACATCAAGATCCATATGATGTGCAGTCGGCGCGGCGTTATTTATATGCCCTTTATGAGGCAGACACCGCCACGACGACGGTCGCCCAAAAAGTATCGTGCCTCAAACAATTCGGGAAATTTGTGGCACGTGAAACGGGCGGTGAACCGTTGTTTCATGGGCTGACGTCACCGAAACGGCGCAAGACGCTACCAACGTTCGCCGTGCCGAGCGAGGTCGAACAGCTCCTAAAGGCAGCAGAGGGACAAGACGACCCATTCTTGCGGGCCCGCGATGTCGCCATCGTCGAGATGTTATACGGGACAGGCATGCGTGTCGCCGAGTTGTGCGGCATGGACGTGTCGTCTTATGATGCGGGTCTTGCGTTCGTCCATGTCGTCGGGAAAGGGAAGAAAGAACGTTACATCCCAATCGGACAGTTCGCCATCGAAGCGCTCGACCGTTACTTCAACGTGCGGCAAACGTGCGCAACGCCTCAGGAAACGGCATTATTTCTCAGTCAAAAAGGGAATCGGGTGACAACGGACCAAATTCGCTACGTCATGAAGCGTCTCCGGAAGCTCGGGGGCCTTCACAAGCCGTTGACGCCTCACTCGCTGCGTCACAGCTTCGCGACCGACATGCTCGAACGCGGGGCGGACCTGCGCGCCGTGCAGGAACTGCTCGGGCACGAGTCGCTCTCGACGACGGGGCGTTACACCCACGTCTCGACCGAGCGTCTGCGAGCGGTCTATCAAGCTACACATCCGAGAAAGTAGGAGGTCATCAGATGTTTCATGCAACCACGATTTTCGCGGTCCGTCATAACGGACACGGCGCGATGAGCGGAGATGGACAAGTCACGTTCGGGAACGCCGTCATCATGAAAAATAAGGCCAAAAAAGTAAGGCGTCTTTATGGTGGTAAAGTCGTCGCCGGATTCGCCGGCAGTGTCGCCGACGCATTCACGTTATTCGAAAAGTTTGAATCGAAACTTGAGATGTACAACGGCAACTTGCCACGTGCGGCCGTCGAACTGGCCAAGGAATGGCGCGGAGATAAGATGCTCCGCCAACTCGAGGCGTTGTTGATTGTCATGGACAGTGACCACTTATTGCTCGTCTCTGGGAACGGAGAAGTGATTGAACCGGACGACGGCATCTTGGCCATCGGTTCGGGCGGGAATTACGCGCTCGCCGCCGGCCGTGCGCTCGTGCGCCATTCACCTGAGAAATCAGCTGAGGACATAGCCCGTGCCGCACTCGAGATTGCCGGGGAGTTATGCGTCTATACGAACGACCAAGTTATCGTAGAAACGATCGGAGGCGATTCTGAATGAAACGTGAACTGACACCACGCCAAATCGTAGCAGAGTTAGACCGCTTCGTCATCGGACAAAAAGATGCGAAGCGCGCGGTCGCGATCGCACTCCGCAATCGTTATCGTCGGCAAAAACTGAGCGCCGATTTACGCGATGAAGTGACACCGAAGAATATCTTGATGATCGGACCGACCGGTGTCGGGAAGACGGAAATCGCACGACGGTTGGCCAAACTTGTCGGCGCGCCGTTCGTCAAAGTCGAAGCGACGAAGTTCACGGAAGTCGGTTATGTCGGCCGTGACGTTGAGTCGATGGTCCGAGACCTTGTCGAAGACTCGGTCCGTCTCGTGAAGGAAGAGAAGAAAGAAGGCGTGAAAGAACAAGCCGAGGTCGCAGCGACCGAACGCATTCTAGACGCGCTTCAAGGGAAAGCCAAAGTCGAGCCGACTGCATCGAACCCGTTCGAGGCGCTGTTCGGGGGACAAGGTCAAAAGACGGAGGAACCAACGAATACGCAAACTTCTGATCGCGCGCAACTGCGGCGCTTACTTGATCTCGGTGAACTCGAGGAGCGGTTGATCGAGGTCAACCTCGAAGAAAAACAGACCGTCGACTTGTTCCAAGGCCAAGGTATGGAAGGGTTATCGAATCTTCAAGACATGCTCGGCCAAATCGTTCCGAAGAAGCGGAAAAAGCGGAAGCTCCCAGTTCGAGAAGCTCGACCGCTTATCGTAGCGGAAGAAGCGGAAAGTTTGCTCGACATGAATGAAGTGCATGATGAGGCGGTACGACGTAGCGAACAGATGGGTATCATCTTCGTCGATGAAATCGACAAGATTGCGACGAAATCGCAAGACCATGCCGGCGTCTCGCGGGAAGGGGTGCAACGTGACATCCTCCCAATCGTCGAAGGGTCGACCGTCGTCACGAAGTATGGACCAGTCAAGACGGACCACGTACTCTTTATCGCCGCCGGTGCGTTCCACATGGCGAAACCGTCCGATTTGATTCCTGAACTACAAGGTCGTTTCCCGATTCGCGTCGAATTGAGCAGCTTGACCGAAGAGGACTTCGTCAAGATTTTGACCGAGCCGTCACAGGCGCTCATCAAGCAGTACACGGCTCTTCTCGAGTCTGAAGAGATCAGTGTCGAGTTCACGCACCCAGCCATCGAAGAGATCGCGCGTATCGCCACGCACGTCAACCGAGAGACGGACGACATAGGGGCCCGCCGCCTGTATACGATTATGGAACGCGTGCTCGAGGACTTGTCGTTCGAGGCGGCCGATATGCCGCAGACACACGTGCAAATCACACCGGCTTACGTCAAAGAAAAAGTCGGATCGATCGCGGAAGATCGAGATTTGAGCCAATTTATACTATAAGATTCTGTATGCACATACAGGGAGGAAAATAAGAATTATGAACTTACTAGACAAAACACGCCAATTGAACACGATGCTTCAACAAGAGGCAAGCGCACACGTTGATTTTAAAGAAATGGCGGACAAAATGCGCGAAGTACTCGAAGCGAATACGTTCATCGTGAGCCGTCGCGGCCGCTTGCTCGGTTTCGCAATCAAACAACAGATCGAGAACGAACGGATGAAGGCGTTTTTAGTTGATCGCCAATTTCCAGAGCCGTATGCCTCAAACTTGTTCAACGTGAAGGAGACGACAGAAAATATCGGGATTGACAGTGAATATACAGCTTTCCCGGTCGAAAACCGTGAATTGTTCCTCGACTCGATGACGACGATCGTTCCAATCATCGGGGGCGGTGAACGCCTCGGCACACTTGTCCTCGGCCGTCTCAACAACGAGTTCACAGAAGATGACCTCGTCTTGGCAGAATATAGTGCGACGGTCGTAGGGATGGAGATCCTTCGTGAGAAAGCGGCGGAAGCCGAAGCGTCAGCGCGGAAGAAAGCGGTCGTCCAAATGGCAATCAACTCGCTCTCTTATTCGGAACTCGAAGCGATTGAACACATCTTCGAAGAGCTCGGTGGAAATGAAGGGTTGTTAGTGGCTTCCAAAATTGCCGATAGAGTGGGAATCACTCGTTCGGTCATCGTCAATGCTCTCCGCAAGCTCGAGAGTGCAGGCGTCATCGAATCACGGTCGCTTGGTATGAAAGGAACATATATTAAGATACTGAATGATAACTTCTTGTTTGAACTTCAAAAGTTGAAATCGAATTGAAATATAGACAATTCAGTATATGAATCATAAGAAAGTCTATTAAGTTAGGACTTTCGACTTACAAAGTCGCTTCCGTTATGTCGGAGGCGACTTTTTTTAGTACAAAAGTAATTATTTTCAGAATTCGCCGTAAATTCGACAAAAAGAGAAGATAGCATTTACCTGTTTTAACAAAAATATCTTTCAACACTGTTACAGATTTGTTTCAATGTAATAGTAGATTTTCCAAATAAGGTATATACATGCATTCTTTTGGTGAAAGTGAGTGAAACGCATGAATTGGATTGGCAGCGACTATCAATTAATGAAACAAGCGATCAATCATTCGGTCGTAAATCAAAAAGTCATCAGTCATAACTTGTCAAATATCGATACCCCGAACTTTCGAGCGAAACAGGCGGTGTTCGAGCAGACGTTGAACAACGAGATGCGTCTGAAACTGGCGGGTGGCCGTCCGAGTGAGCGCGCGGCGACGACGATCACGGACCGGGCTGGAGGGGCGATGCGAAGTGACGGGAACAACGTCGACCTCGACTATGAAATGAGCGAGTTGGCCCGGAACCAACTCCAATACGAAGCGATGATGGAACAATTGAACCGCCGGCTCGGCGGACTCAAGACCGTCATTAGAGGAGGACGTTAACGATGGGGATGTTTGATAGTTTTCATATCTCGGCGACGGCATTGACGTCACAGCGGCTTCGGATGGACACGGTATCCGCAAACATCGCGAACGCCCAGACGACACGAGGCAAACTCGTCGACGGAGAGTGGCAACCGTATACGCGGAAAATGACCGTCTTGCAGGAAGCACCGTTTCGACAACAGTTGTCCGCCGTCAGCGGCGGCGTCGAAGTATCACAAATCGTGGAAGACGAGAGTCCGTATAAGCTAGTCTATGACCCAAGCCATCCAGATTCGGATGACCGCGGCTACGTTCAAATGCCGAACGTCGACTTGTTGAAAGAAATGGTCGACTTGATGGGGGCGACTCGGTCGTACGAGGCCAACATCGCAGCAATGAACGCCACGAAGGCGATGCTCGTCAAAGCGATGGAAATCGGTAAAGGATAAGGAGTGACACACGATGCAGATTAACCCGATACAGTTTATGGGTACACAACCGACGGTCACGCCGACGGTGAAAGAGACACCGTCCCAGTTCGGCACGTATTTGAACGAGGCGATGCGATCGTTGAACGATGTCCAACAAGCGACGAGCACAGCACGCGCTGACCTTGCTGTCGGTAAAGCGGATTTACATCAAGTCATGATTCAAAGCGAAGAGTCGTCGATTGCGATGCAACTCGCCATTGAGGTGAGGAACAAAGCGGTCGAGGCCTATCAAGAAATGATGCGAATGCAAGTTTAAAGTAGAGGATGACGAGTTGCGATGAATGAAAAGTTAAAAGAACGATTCGGTTCACTGACCGGTTCCCTTCAGACGATGAAGACAAACCGTAAAATCTTTTGGGGCCTCATCATCGCCGGCGTACTTCTCGTCGCGGTGGTCTTGACCGTCTGGCTGTCGCGCCCGAACATGGCTCCGCTTTATACGAACCTGTCCGCCCAAGAAGCGGGCGAGGTGACGGAAAAGCTGACAGCTGACGGTGTGAAAGCTGAAATTAAAGCGACATCGAACGGCGTGAGTGTATACGTACCGAGCGAACAAGTCGATCAATTGAAAGTCAGCCTCGCAGCAGCGGGCATCCCGAAATCAGGAGCGATCGATTATAGCTTCTTCAGTGAGAACGCCGGCTTCGGGACGACCGATCGCGAGATGGCCGTCATCGAACGGAGTGCGATGCAGACCGAGCTCGAGCGGTTGATCACACAAATCGAAGGAATCAATCAGGCGAAAGTCATCATCTCGATTCCTGAGAAATCGGTCTTCTTGGCAGAAGACCAAGGGGAGCCGACGGCTTCGATTGTCTTAAATTTAGGAGCAGGTACGAATCTAGAACCGGCGACGGTAAAAGGGCTCTACCATTTGATTAGTAAGAGCGTACCGAACTTGAAACCAGAAAACATCTCGGTCATGGACCAATATTTCACATATTACGATTTAGACCAAACGACGACGGCAGGAGGATCATCCACCGATCCACTCGTCTTGAAGCGCCAAGTCGAAAAAGATGTCCGTCAACAAATTCAACAGATGCTTTCAGTCCTCTTAGGTGAACGGAGCGTCCTCGTCTCGGTCACGGCCGACATCGACACGACGCAATCGGCGGAAGAGCAAAACCTCGTGACACCCGTCAACGAGGAGAGCATGGAAGGGATCGTCACATCGGCAGAACGAATCGCTGAAGCGTACACCGGTGGTACCGGCGCGGCGACCGCGGCGGGCACGGCCGAGAACGACACGGTCAATTTCCCGGCCGCCACTGGCACCGGGGAAGAAGAGAGCGAAAAGAATCATGAAATCATCAATTATGAAGTCAACCGCATCACGAAACAAATTCAAAACGCACCGTACTCGATTCGCGACCTCGGTGTTCAATTGATCGTCGAACCACCGAACGGGGCAACGACAATCGACCCGCAACTCGAGGGTGACCTTGAGACGATGATGTATTCGATCATCCGGACGTCGCTCGCCAAAACCGGTGAGGCGCTCACCGAGGCGGAACTTGAACAGAAAGTTGTCGTCGTATCGCGTCCGTTCGCGGAGACGGAAGAAGCGGCTGCGGTCGAACAACCGACCCAGTGGTGGATGTATGCGGCAGCAGCAGGTGCCGTCGTCTTGCTCGCGCTATTGTTCTTCGCCATGCGTAAACGCAAACGGGAACCAATCGCCGAGTCGAATGAATGGGAAGTCCCATATGAGGACGAAGTACCCGACCTCGACCTTGAAGAACGAGGCGAAGGGGCCGTCAAGAAGAAACAGTTGGAGAAATTGGCAGAGAGCAACCCTGAAGAGTTCGCCAAACTTCTCCGTACATGGATGTCTGAGGAGTGAGTACTGTGAATTACGCAAAACAAGCGAACCGGGAAAAAGCGGCCATGCTCATGATCTCGCTTGGACCTGAGGTGGCTGCGAACGTCTACAAACATCTGTCGGAAGAAGAGATGGAACAGTTGACGTTACAAATCTCGGCCTTGAAGAAAGTATCATCCGAACAAAAAGAAGCAATCATGGGCGAGTTCCACGAACTCGCCATGGCACAGAGCTATATCACGCAAGGCGGAATTGGGTTTGCAAAAACGGTGCTCGAGAAAGCGGTCGGGGAAGAGAAGGCGATGGCCCTCATTCACCGGCTCACATCGACGCTCCAAGTCCGACCGTTCGAGTTTGCCCGCAAGGCCGATCCAAAACAGTTGCTCAACTTCATCCAGAACGAGCATCCTCAGACGATTGCCTTGATTTTGGCGCATCTTGAACCAGTCAAATCAGGACAAATTTTATCGGAATTACCGCCGGAGATTCAATCGGAAGTCGCCAAGCGGATCGCGACGATGGACCGGCTCAACCCTGACGTCATTCATGAGATCGAACAGATCCTTGAGAAAAACTTGTCCCAGACCGATATGCAAGACTACGCCCAGTCCGGCGGGATCGAAGCGGTCGTCGAAGTGCTCAACGGCGTTGACCGTACGACTGAACGCACAATCCTTGATGCTCTTGAAATCGAAGATCCGGAACTGGCCGAGGAGATCAAAAAGCGGATGTTCGTCTTCGAAGATATCGTTACACTCGACTCGCGGGCCATTCAACGCATCATCCGCGAAGTGGCAAACGACGACCTACTGCTTGCCCTCAAAGTATCGTCCGAAGAAGTCAAACAGATCATCTTCAAAAACATGTCACAGCGAATGGTCGAAACGTTCAAAGAAGACATGGAATTCATGGGGCCTGTCCGGTTGCGTGATGTCGAAGAAGCGCAAAGCCGTATCGTCGGCATCATCCGTCGCCTAGAAGACGTCGGAGAGATCGTGATCAGCCGCGGCGGAGGAGATGACATCGTTGTCTAACGTAATCAAACGCCACTATGCGACACCGCTCGAGCCGCAACGGATCGACTCGAAGCCGTTCCTTGAGCCAGTATCGTTGGAACACTACGACCAAGAAAGTGACCAGTTGGAACAAAAGCGTGAACAACTCCGTTTAGACGAAGAAGCGCTTCGTGACCGCCGTGCCGCGATGGAACAACAACTCGCGGTGCTGCGGGAGGAAGTGTTGACGTCAGCCAAGCAAGAAGGGTTCGACGCTGGATTTGACCACGGTAGACGAGAAGGCAAGGCAGAGTATGACGAGTTGACGACGCGGCTGAACACCGTCGCAGTTGAACTTGAACAGCTGTTCGATGCGAAGTGGCGGGACGCGGAGCGGCAACTCGTCGCCCTCGCCCTCGAGGTCAGCGCCCATGTCACGACCGAGCTTGTCCGAAAAGATGAGGCGCTATTCGCCGATCGGATTCGAGAACAGTTGCTCCGTCAGCTCGATGCCGAATCATTGACGGTGTATGTCCATCCGACCCGCCTCGCTTCGATTCAACGTTTCGAAGCGGAGTGGGTGACACCGGACGGCCCACCGTTGAAGTACCGGGCAGATGCCGGTTTAAGCGAGACGAGCGTACGCATCGAGACGCCGTACCACGGTGATGAACTTGATTTGAATTACAGTTTTGAACGCATCCAGTCCAAAATCGAGGAGGTTTTGGCCGATGGCGCTTATTGACCACGTCCTTGAGACGATCACAGCGTCCGCCGAGGACGAATATGTTCGGAAAGTCGGACGGGTGTGTCGTGTCGTCGGGCTGATGATTGAATCGACGGGGCCGAGTGCCTTCATCGGAGAGAGGTGTTTGATCGCACTTCCCTCGGGCCAACACGTCGAGGCGGAAGTCGTCGGGTTCAACGAGGCGCGTGTGCTCCTCATGCCCTACGGGGAGACGACGCAAATCGCGCCGGGATGTATGGTCAAAGGCACGGGACGGATGCTTCAAGTACCGGTCGGTGACGAGCTGATCGGACAAGTACTCGACGGTCTCGGCCGTCCTTTGTCCGGCGAAACAGCCTCTCCGGGAAAACGTTATGATGTTCTTCGGAAGCCACCCAATCCGCTCGAGCGACCGCGGATTTTAGATGTCTTGTCGACGGGTGTCCGCGTGATTGACGGCCTGTTGACGGTCGGTAAAGGACAGCGGGTCGGATTGTTCGCCGGTTCCGGTGTCGGAAAATCGACACTGCTTGGGATGATCGCCAAACGCTCGTCGGCCGATATTAACGTCATCGCCTTGATTGGCGAGCGTGGTCGCGAAGTGAAAGAGTTTATTGAGAAAGAACTCGGACCGGAAGGAATGGCCCGCTCGGTCGTCATCGTGGCGACGAGCGACCAACCACCGCTCGTCCGATTGAAAGGAGCCTATACGGCAACCGCCATCGCCGAGTACTTCCGGGACCAAGGCAAGGAAGTCGTTCTCATGATGGACTCGGTGACCCGCTTTGCCATGGCGCAACGGGAAATCGGACTCGCCACCGGTGAACCTCCGACATCAAAGGGTTATACCCCATCCGTGTTCGCGATGTTGCCACAACTGCTAGAACGAAGCGGAACAGCCGTGACAGGCTCGATTACTGCTTTTTATACCGTCCTCGTCGACGGTGACGATATGAATGAACCGATTGCGGACGCGGTGCGAGGTATATTGGATGGTCACTTCGTCATGGACCGTTCGCTCGCGAACCGAGGCCAATTTCCAGCCATCCACGTCTTAAAGTCGATCAGCCGCGTCATGAACCAAATTGCTGCGCCGATGCACCGCGAGGCCGCTCAAACGTTCCGCGGCTGGTTGGCGACGTATTTGGACGCCGAGGACTTGATTAATATCGGGGCCTATAAAAAAGGGACGAACCCGGCAATCGATACCGCCATCGAACAGTATCCGGACTTATTAACATTTTTAAAGCAATCCATCGAAGAAGAGGCCCCGCTCGAGCAATCGCTTGAACGCTTGGCCAAGATCGTGCGAGGTGAACCATGAACAGACTATTGTTAGAACGCATCATGCCAATCGCGGAACATGAGAAAGAAGAGTCCGCGACGGAGATGAGACAACAGAAGGCAAGGTTCGAGACGGAGATGGAGGCGCTCTACCGGCTCGTGCTGACGTACGAGTCGCTTATGAAGAGTCAAGATGAACAAGACGGTTTCATCGACCTGCTCATGTCGCAATATCGTGAGCAGACGCGCGAACGGTTGAAACGTCAAATCGAGACGCAACAGCTCGTCGTCCAGCAGGCACGAAATCGATATCATTTGTCGCAGGAGCGCCTGCTTGGAAAAGTCGTCGAGGAAAAGAAATATGTAACGTTGCATGAAAAAGTAAGTCAACATGAAGTGGCTGCGACAAAGCTCAGCGAGCAACATTTCATCGATGAGCTAGCAGTGATTCATCACGGGAAAGGGAAGTAAACCGATGGAAAAAGACAACTCGAAGCGGGGAAGACAGCTACTGGTCGCGCTCGTTCTCGTCCCGGCCATCTTTCTGCTTGTTGGAGGGATTGTCGTCATGAACTACGCGATGGACCGTCCGTTGTTATCGGTCCCGTTTCTAGAGATCGGTGCGAAACAAGAACCGGAAGAAAAAGTGAAAACGAATGTGAACGTGACCGGAATCGATACCGATGCCGCGAATCGTTTGAAAGTGGCGAACGCCGAGATTGAGAAGCTTCGGGCGGACAACGTCGAGTTGACGAATGAAGTGAAGGCGCGCCAAGAAGAAGTATCAAAGTTGATCAAAGAGCGAGACCGGCTCGTTGCGGAATTGGCGTCGGCAAGTGCGGTGGAAGAAGAAACATCGGACGTCTCTCGCGTCTACGAAGAGATGTCGGCCAAACAAGCCGCTGCTATTATGAACGAGCTCGAAAGCCCACAAGTGGCCAACTTGTTGAAAGAATTGTCGCCGAAGCAACAAGCTGACATTTTAGGACGGATGGATGCCCAACAGGCCGCTGTCGTGACCCAGTTGCTCCAGTGACAAGAAAGGAGGACATGATGATGAATATCGCCTTACTCGCCCAATCGGTACAAGGGACAACTCAGAAAAGCGGGGAAGCGAGTGCGACCCCGACTGGACAGTTTTTGGAGTTACTCTCGACGATGCTCGGGACATCGACGCCATCCCCTGAGATGACAGTCGCTGCGGAAAACGAGGAAGCCCTCCCGCTCGAGAATGTGTCGAACCGATTGGAACAATGGCTCCAACAGCCCGATAGCCTGCATTGGTTGAAGTCGTTGCCTGCAGATGCGTATCGGAAGTTTATGGATGCATATATCGCCATCTTGAATCAAGTCGCCCCGGAACAGTCGGCAGGAACAACCGATGCCGCATCGGCCGTGACGCCTGCGCTCCTTAACGGTCAAGTGGCAGCGCCGTCGATTTCGTTCACGCTGACGAAGAAGGAGACGGAAGCACTCATTAAACCAGTGCCGACCGACCAAGTCGAAGAGAACGTGCGCATCATCCAGCAAGTCGTTGCGCAGTTTAAAGGAACGCTCGGACAGACCCCAAAATCTATACCCGGTCTTACTCAAACCGAAACAACGGTTGCACAATTGCAACCGCCGGTGAAAGAGAGCGACTGGATGCCAAAAGGAATGACCTGGTCGAAACCGCAAATCGATTCGGAAATGGTGATGTATGCCTCGAAAGGTTCATTACCGGAAAATTTGCAAGCCCGAATCGAAGCCGCTTTGCAACGTGCGCCGTTCAAGAGCGGGGCCGATGGGTCGAAAGTGTTCACGGTCCGGCTCTATCCTGAACAGTTAGGCGAACTCGTCGTTAAACTCGAACGTCAAAATGGGGAACTCGTCGTCAAACTGTTCGCGAGCAACCAAGAAGCGAAGCAGTTGCTTCAGTCACAAGTCCAACAGTTGCAACAGACGTTACAACCGCTCACACAAAACGTCCGTGTCGAGATCAACTTGACACAACAGGCGCTCGAGGCGAAAGGATCTGGCTTCAACGAGTTTGACCAACCGGAACCAGAGCAACAGGAACAACCGAAAGGAGAACAAGAAGATGACGACCATCCAGCCGAAGACGAGTGACTATACGTTGCCGGATCAATCGATGCCGAAAGCCACGAACCAATATGATCAAAGCATGTTCTTGAAACTGTTGCTCGCGCAACTCGCCAACCAAGACCCGATGTCACCGATGGAAGATCGTGAGTTCATCTCTCAGATGGCCCAGTTCTCTTCTCTCGAACAGATGCAGACGATCTCGAAACAACTCGATTCCGCGCTCGTCGATCGGCAAATGGCTTCGATTTCGGAATTCAGCAATATGATTGGTCAAACGGTCGATTATACGACGGAGACGGAAACCGAGACAATCAAAGGCTCGGGTCGTGTCCTCTCGATCTCGAAGACCGAAGCCGGCTATGTTGCCGATCTTGAAGACGGGACGTCCGTCAACGTGTATAACATCACTTCCATCAAACAAGCATAGGAGGATTCATCATGTTAAGAGCAATGTACTCAGGAATCAGTGGTTTAAAGAACTTCCAATCCAAGCTTGACGTCGTCGGGAACAACATCGCCAACGTCAACACGTTCGGCTATAAAAAAGGGCGCGTCACGTTCAAAGACCTCGTCAGTCAGCAAGTCGGTAGTGCGACAGCGGCCAACGGGGTCAGCGGCGGGGTCAACCCGAAAGAAGTCGGTCTCGGGGGCACGATGGCGACCGTCGACAACGTATATAACCAAGGAGCCATGCAAAACTCAGGGCGAGCCCTTGACGTCGGGATCTCAGGAGAAGGGTTCTTCGCGTTAGACGTGAACGGTCAGACACAATACACACGGGCCGGTAACTTCTATACGGATAACACGGGCGATCTCGTCAACGGAGACGGTGCCTACGTCCTCAGTACGACGGGTGCACGGATCAACATCCCGGCCGGTGCGAAGTCACTCTCAATCGGGAAAGACGGACAAGTCAGCTATGTCGATAATGCCGGAGCCTCGACGGTCGTCGGTCAAATCCAAGTCGTGACGTTCGCCAACAACGCCGGGTTATCGAAAGTCGGCGCGAACAACTTCATTCAATCGCAAAACTCAGGTGCGCCGAACGTTGGTATTCCTGGACAAGATGGACGCGGAGAACTCGTCTCGGGCG
This sequence comes from Exiguobacterium sp. SL-9, assembly GCF_004336985.1. Taxonomy (GTDB): domain Bacteria; phylum Bacillota; class Bacilli; order Exiguobacteriales; family Exiguobacteriaceae; genus Exiguobacterium. The sequence continues at coordinate 374,964 of NZ_SJUO01000001.1, read as the reverse complement.
CACTCGAGATGTCAAACGTCGACTTGTCGGAAGAGTTCACAGAAATGATTGTCGCCCAGCGTGGGTTCCAAGCGAACACCCGCATCATCACAACATCGGACGAGATTCTCCAAGAACTCGTTAACTTGAAACGCTGATGATTCGCGTCACGACACTCCGGGGTGAAGAACTCGTGCTGAACGCCTTATTCATCGAGACGATCAAGGCCGAGCCTGATACAATCATTCACTTGTATAACGGAAAAACGTATATCGTCAGTGAGACGAAACAACAAATCATCGATCGCACGACGGCATTTTATGCCTCGATCGGTCTGATTGGAACGACAGGCATACGAGGTGAAGAAGATGAGTGAAGAAAAACAAAAACAAAAAGGCGGCGCCATGAAGATGGTGCTCATCTTGCTAGTCGTCCTGCTCGTCATGGGCGGGGCCGGGTTCATGACTTATAAATATTTATTCGGTGACAACGTGACGGCGAAGACAAAGCCGGTCACCGCCGAAGAATTAGCTGAACGAAGCTTCACAACGGACGACATGACGACGAACATTCAAGATGAACGTTTCATCAACGTCCAGTTCACGATCGTGACCGATGCCGCCGAAACGAAAGAAGACCTCGAACTTCGGAAGTTCCAAGTGCATAACGTCATCCTCGGTGATTTGGCCGGTATGACGAAAGCCCAGCTCACGACAAAAGAGGACATGCAGAAGTTTGAGCAGTCGCTCCGAAAACAACTAAACGGACTGTTGGAGTCAGGTGAGGTCCAACGAGTCTATATGACGAAGAAAATCATACAGTGAGGTGGCATCATGGGAGAAGTCTTATCTCAACAAGAAATTGATGCCTTGCTATCAGCGTTAAGCAGCGGCGATGTCGAAGCCGACTCGTTTTTAAATCAAGAAGAAGAGCGCAAGGTTCGGCAATATGACTTTAAACGGGCGGTCCGCTTCTCGAAAGACCAAATCCGCAGTCTGACCCGAATCCATGAACACTTCACACGCATGTTGACGACGTTCTTTTCGGCCCAGCTCCGGACGTACGTGCAATTCACAGTCAACTCCGTCGAACAGCTCCCGTACGATGAATTCATTCATTCCATCCCGAGTATGACGATGATCAACTTGATCGAGGCTCCGCCACTCAACGGCCGCTTCATCATCGAGGTCAATCCGAATATCTCATACGCGATGCTCGATCGCCTGCTCGGTGGTCCCGGGGTCGAAATTGAAAAAGTCGAGAGTTTCACAGAAATCGAGATGCGTATCTTGACCCAGTTGTATAAACGAGCGTTTGCCGGATACGGGGAGGCATGGGAATCGATTGCCGAGATTAAGTCAGAGATGACCGCGGTCGAAGTCAATCCACAGTTTCTTCAACTCGTCTCGCCAAACGAGACGGTCGTCCTCATCTCAATCGGGGTCACCATCGGCGAAGTGAGCGGTACCATCAACGTCTGCTTGCCGTTCGTGACGATTGAGCCGGTTTTATCCAAACTGTCAAGTCATTACTGGATGCAAGAGGCCAACCGCCGCAATGCGAGCGGCAACAGTAAGGAACCGCTCAAAGCCCAATTGATGAACTCGACGGTTGAAGTCGTGTCCCTGCTCGGAGAGACGACGATCACGTTCGGTGACTTGTTGCATTTAGAGGTCGGCGATTGTTTGACGCTCGATCAATTAGTGAAAGACCCGTTATCCGTCATGGTAGGGGAAAATAAAGTGTTCAAAGGGCAAGTCGGTGTGAGCGGGAAACGAATGGCGGTTCAAGTGCTCCACCGGGTGAAGGAGGAAGAGCAATGAGTGAGATGTTGTCACAAGATGAGATAGACGCGTTATTGCGAGGGACGAGCGAGTCGTCGCAACCAGAGGCGAAGCCCGAAGAGCATCTTGACTCGATGGAGAGCGACGCTTTAGGAGAGATCGGGAATATCTCGTTCGGAAACTCGGCGACGGCGTTATCGACGTTACTGCAACAAAAAGTAGAAATCACGACCCCGATCGTCAGCGAAGTCACGATCGATGCGCTCCGTGAGCGTTATCCGACACCGCACGTGGCGCTTCGCGTCGGTTACACAGAAGGCTTGAAAGGCGAAAACGTCCTCGTGTTGACACGTGAGGATGCCGCCATCATCTCGGACTTGATGCTCGGCGGAAACGGGATCGATGTCGATCCAGAAGGGTTGGATGAAATTCGACTCTCGGCCGTACAAGAAGCGATGAACCAAATGATGGGGGCAGCAGCGACGTCATTGTCGACTGTGTTCTCAAAAAAAATCGATATCTCACCGCCGCTCGTCGAAGTGTTCGATGCGACGAAGACCCAGACGATTATCGATCGTCTTGAACTTTGGGAAACGATGGTGTTGATTGAGTTCAACTTGAAGGTCGGCACGTTAATCGACTCGAAAATTGTTCAAATTGCACCGATTCAATTTGGCAAGCAGCTCGTCAATGAATTGATGACGGCCACCTCCCCTCAACCGGTCGCACCGGCTGCGGCCGCACCGAAGCCAGAGGCACCAAAAACACCGGCCGCTGCGGCTCCACAGCAACAACCTGTACGTCAGGAAGTGAAGTCGGCTCCTGAAGTCGCTGTCAGTCAAGCCGAATTTATGCCTCTGCACGCACCGTCGACGAACGACTCGATTCCGGCGAACCTCGGTCTGTTATACGACGTTCCGCTGAGCGTGACGGTCGAACTCGGACGGACAAAACGTTCGGTCCGTGAAGTGCTTGAATTGTCGCAAGGCTCGATTATCGAACTCGACAAGCTGGCCGGTGAGCCGGTCGATATTTATGTGAACCAACAGCGGATCGCCCGCGGCGAAGTCGTCGTCATCGAAGAGAACTTCGGGGTCCGTGTAACAGAAATTATCCAACCGCACGAGCGGATTGGCATCGTTTAAGGAGGAAGAACAAATGAGTGCAAAAATTTTAGTGGTAGATGATGCGGCGTTCATGCGCATGATGATTAAGGATATCTTGACAAAGAATGGATTTGAGGTTGTCGGCGAAGCAGAGAACGGCGTCGATGCGGTCGCAAAATATCGCGAACTTATGCCAGACCTCGTCACGCTCGACATCACGATGCCGGAGATGGACGGGTTGGCCGCGTTGAAAGAAATTCGTGGCTTCGATTCGAACGCGAAAGTGATCATGTGTTCTGCGATGGGACAACAAGCGATGGTCATCGATGCGATTCAAGCAGGCGCAAAAGACTTTATCGTCAAGCCGTTCAATGCGGAACGGGTCGTCGAAGCAGTTTCGAAAACGGTCGCACAATGAACAAGTGGTGGTTGATTATCCTTCTCGTGGTCGGGCTAAGCGTCCCGACCACGGTCGAGGCCGCCACCGTCGATCAACAGTTCGAGCAACAACAGCCAGACACGAAAGAGGAACCCGTCAAATCGGCCGTCTCAACGGTCGGGACAGCGATCAAGCTCATCTTGAGTCTGGTCGTTGTCATCGGCGGTTTTCTCGTTCTCGTTCGTTGGTTGAACGCACGTACGCAAGGCGTCAAAACAGCTCAGCATTTGACACATCTTGGCGGGGTCCCGCTCGGCAAAGACCGATCGGTTCAACTCGTCAAACTCGGTGAACAAGTTTACGTGCTCGGTGTTGGCGACTCGATTCAACTGCTAGACCGGCTCGATGCCGAAGCGATGGATGAGGCGACACACGATGCGCCTGCCTTAAACAACTCGAACACGTCGGCTTTTCTCGACACGTTCAAACAGCAATTGGCCCAGATTGAAGAAGTGAGGAAGAAACGATGACGACGATTGAACAACTGATCAACCTAGAGACGCCAGACAGTACATCGACCTCGATTAAACTATTGGTCGTGTTGACACTGCTTACGCTCGCGCCATCTTTCCTTATCTTGATGACTTGTTTTACACGCGTCGTCGTCGTACTTTCCTTTATCCGTCCGGCGCTCGGTACGCAGCAAACGCCACCGAACCAACTGATTATCGGTCTTGCCCTGTTTATCACGTTGTTCGTCATGTCGCCGGTGCTAACGGAGTTAAACGATAAGGCACTCTCGCCATACATGGACGATCGAATCAGTCAAGACGAGGCGTTCGAAGAGGCGGGGAATACGATGAAACGGTTCATGGCCCAATATACACGCCAAGAGGATTTGCAATTATTCATTAAATATGGGAACTATGAGCAACCAGAGTCGGTCGAAGACGTCCCGCTCCTCGCGATGGTTCCGGCCTATGCGATCAGTGAGCTGAAGACGGCGTTTCAAATCGGATTCATGATCTTCTTGCCGTTTTTGATCATTGATATGGTCGTGGCGAGTGTCCTCATGTCGATGGGGATGATGATGCTTCCTCCGGTCATGATCGCTTTGCCGTTCAAACTGTTATTGTTTGTGTTGGTGGATGGATGGCACTTGATTGTGGAGTCCTTGCTTAGAAGTATGTAGGAGGAACGAATATGACGCAGGAAATGGTCATCTATTTGGCGACGGAGAGTGTGTGGACGTTATTGAAAATCTCGATGCCGCTCTTATTGATTTCACTCGTCGTCGGTCTCGTCATTTCGATTTTACAGGCGACGACACAAATTCAAGAGCAGACGCTATCGTTCGTCCCGAAGATCGTCTCGGTCTTTATCGGGCTTGTCATCTTTGGGCCTTGGATGTTGCAACAGATCGAAGGGTTCACCCGATTGATTTTTGAACTGATGGTCGAGGTCGCCTCGAAATGAATGCGGTCGATTTTATTAGTCTATACGGTTTGACGTTCGCACGTCTGTCCGGTTTCTTCGTGAGTGTCCCGTTGTTTTCATCTAGACAGCTGCCGGTCATGCATCGCGTCGCCTTCAGCGCCTTTTTAGCGTATTACGCGATGTTCACGGTGACGGAACCGCTCGAACTCGGTCAAGCGTACATCTTGCAAGTATTGTACGAAGTCTTGATCGGCTTGGTACTCGGTATTTTAATCAATATCTTATTCTTTGCTCCCCAAATCGCGGGAGGGGTCATCGATTTGCAGCTTGGACTCGCGATGGCATCGGCTTACGACCCGATGTTCGGAGGACAGTCGCCCTTGATCGGACGATTTTATTACATCTTTACATTGTTTATCATGTTGTCGAGCAACTTGCATTTATTGCTGATCGATGGCATCTATTACAGCTTTCAAATTTATCCGCCAGGCCAGCCGATCATCGACTTCAGTGAAGCATCGCTCATGATGGCCGTGAAAGTCGTCACGATGACGATGATGGTCGCCTTGCAGCTCGCCTTTCCGCTCATGGCGTCGCTCTTACTCGTCGACATGGCGCTTGGGTTCTTGGCAAAATCGGCCCCGCAGTTCAATATTTTTGCAATCGGGTTCTCTTTCAAGCTGATTGCGGGATTCTCGGTCATGGTCGTCATGATGGGGCTGACCTTAAACGGAATCAGCCAGTTCATCCCGGTGTTACAAGAAGTGTTACGTGATTTTATGACTTTGCTAGGAGACGCCTCATGAAGCCTCTATACACCTTATCGGTCGATCTTCAATTTTTTGCAGGAGAAAAAACCGAAAAAGCGACCCCGCGTAAGCGGGAGGACTCGCGCAAGAAAGGACAAGTCGCCAAGTCAGCCGATTTGACCGGCGCCTTCGCCTTGTTCGCGATGTTTCTCATGTTATCGTTTTTGGGACCATATCTCGGCAAGCAACTATTCGGCTTGACGAAAGATTTGCTTGGTACGAGTTACTTGTTATTCGATCTATCAAACGGATTGTCTGGAATGCTCACCGATTTGTTGCTTCGAGTCGGCCTGATTGTAGGTCCATTCTTCGTCGTCGCGGTCGTGTTCGGGGTTTTGATCAACTACCTTCAAATCGGGACGTTGTTCTCGGCAGAGGCGATTCAACCGAAACTCGAACGCATCGATCCCATCAAAGGGGTCAAACGGATTATTAGCATGAAAGCGGTCGTCGAATTTTTAAAGTCCTTATTCAAATTATTGATTATCCTGACGACTGCTGTTGCCGTGCTCTGGCAAAACCAAAAAGAGCTGTCCCGGATGGCGGTCGAACATGTTCGTGAATCGGTCATCGCGCTCGCGAGCATCACGATTGAACTCGGACTATGGGTGAGCGTCGCCTTGCTCGCACTCGCTCTGCTCGATTTCTTCTATCAACGATTCGATTTTGAAAAATCGATTCGCATGTCGAAACAAGACGTAAAAGACGAGTATAAAAACAGTGAAGGTGACCCGCTCATCAAGTCGAAAATCAAACAACAACAACGGGAGATGGCGATGCGCCGCATGATGCAAGAGATTCCAAACGCGGACGTCGTCATCACAAACCCGACCCATTATGCCGTCGTCATTCGCTATGACGATACGAAAGACTTTGCGCCGCTCGTCGTCGCGAAAGGCGTCGACCAAGTCGCCTTCAACATCCGCGATGTGGCCAAAGAACATGACATCCCGATTGTGGAAAATAAGCCGTTGGCCCGTGCGTTGTACGCCCAAATGGAAATCGGAGAAGTCGTTGACGAGTCGTTTTATCAGGCGATCGCCGAAGTGCTCGCGTTCGTCTATCAATTGAAACAACCGTCTTGAGGAGGAGTATGTGTTGGCTGTAAAAGCGAAAGATTTCGCGGTATTGATCGGCGTTCTCATGATCGTCGTCATGCTCGTCATCCCGTTACCGGGGTTCATATTAGATTTTTTAATCATTGTTAATATACTGATCGCCTTGATGATTCTACTCGTCGCGATGAACGCCCGCGAGGCGCTCGACTTCTCGGTCTTTCCTTCTCTTTTACTGATTGTGACGCTGTTCCGGCTCGGATTGAACGTGTCGACGACACGTTCGATTTTATCGACCGGATACGGCGGGGAAGTCATCGAGACGTTCGGGAACTTCGTCGTTGGCGGGAACGTGCTCGTCGGGTTCGTCGTCTTCCTCATCCTCGTCATCATCCAATTCGTCGTCATCACGAAAGGGGCGGAACGTGTATCGGAAGTCTCGGCCCGCTTCACGCTTGACGCGATGCCTGGTAAACAGATGGCGATCGATGCCGACTTGAACTCAGGATTGATTGACGACAAGGATGCTCAAATCCGCCGAAAAAAAATTCAAAGTGAAGCGGATTTCTACGGATCGATGGACGGGGCCTCGAAGTTCGTCAAAGGGGACGCTATCGCCGGAATCATTATTGTCGTCATCAACTTGATTTTCGGAATCATCATCGGAACCGTCCAAATGGGCCTTCCGGTCGGACAAGCGTTCCAGACGTTCTCGCTCATGACGATCGGGGACGGACTCGTCGGTCAAATCCCGGCGCTCCTCATCTCGACAGCAACCGGGATTATCGTCACGCGTGCCGTGTCAGATGGAAACTTAGGGGAAGACGTCGTCGACCAACTCGGTCAAAATCCAACGCTTCTCTACATCGCTGGCTCGATTGTCATCATGCTCGGGTTTATCTCACCGAGCCTGCTCCCGGTGACGCTCATCATCGCAGGTGTTGCTTTCTACGGGGCATACACGATGCGTCGCAACATGAAACGGGTGATCGATACACCGTTGCCGGAAGAAGAACCATCGGCGCCGACAGAGACCGTTGTGTCGCTCTTACAAATCGATGCCATCGAGTTCGAGTTCGGTTACGGGCTCATCCCGCTCGCCGATGAATCGCAAGGCGGTGATTTGCTTGACCGGGTCGTCATGATTCGTCGTCAACTCGCACTTGAACTTGGCTTCATCTTGCCAACGGTTCGAATTCGAGATCATTTACAGCTGTCGCCGAACGCATACCGGATCAAAGTGAAAGGGAACGTCGTCGCCGAAGGGGAGCTCTTGCTCGATCATTACTTGGCGATGAGCCCTGGCATCGAGGATCCGGAAGTATACGGGATCGAAACGACGGAACCCGCGTTCGGTCTCCCGGCCCTTTGGATTGATGAAGAGACGCGGACGCGTGCTGAAATGAGCGGATACACCGTTGTCGATCCGCCTTCGGTCGTCGCGACGCATTTGACCGAGACGCTCAAAAAGCACGCGGCCGACCTTCTCGGCCGCGAAGAGACGAAGCAGCTGGTCGAACACTTGAAAGAGACGCATCCGGTGCTCGTCGAAGACGTGACGCCGTCGGTCCTCTCGATCGGGGACATTCAAAAAGTACTTCGTCATTTATTGAAAGAGCATGTCTCGATTCGCAATTTGCCGCTCTTGTTCGAGACGATGGCCGACTATGGCAAGGTGACAAAAGATGCCGACATCCTCGGCGAGTATTGCCGCCAAGGCTTGTCTCGTCAATTGACAGACCAAGTCAGCCCGCCGGATGGACCGCTCTACGTCGTGACGCTCGGTGGCCAGACCGAACAGCTCATTCAAGACGCCGTTCAAAAAACCGAGTTCGGCAACTATTTGGCGCTCGACCCAGAACAGGCACGTGAAATCATCGAACGCTCCGGTGAGCAACTGTCGATGTTCGAACGCTACGGGGCCTCGGCCGTCATTCTCTGCTCGCCGACGATTCGCCTGTTCGTGAGACAACTGCTCGAACGGTATTATCCGGACGTACCGGTTCTCGCCTACAACGAACTGCTCAGCTCGATTGAAGTGAAAAGTATTGGGGTGATTTAAATGCAAATCAAAAAATATACCGGCAAGACGATGACGGAAGCGATGGCGAAAGTCAAACAAGAATTTGGCGATGAAGCGGTCATTTTGAACTCCCGTCAAGTGAAAAAAGGATGGTTCGGTCTGTTCGCCTCACAACACGTCGAAGTCATCGCCGCGCTTGAAAAAGCACCGCTCGCCGTCAAACCGCGGGCCGCGACGAAGCCTGTCGAACCATCGAAGCCGGTGAAGGCTCCAACGCGTCCACCGCAGCAAACGAACGAGTCTAGTCAAGCGGCGGGCGTGTCGACGTCGAGACGGTTGCCAGCTCCACTAACGCATGTCGAATCACTGCTCGCCTCCGAATCGTTCCTCGGTGAGACGTGGGACGAAGCGATTAACGAGCTGTATTACACGACAAAATCGGTCGAAGTCGTCGAACGCTTCGTGCGTGATCAAATCCGGGCTTCCTTCTTGCCTGTACCTCAACCGAAACGGTATATGATGCTCGTTGGTCCGACCGGGGTCGGCAAGACGACGACGCTCGCGAAACTTGCCGCTCACTACAAGCTCGAGCACGGGCTCTCGGTCGGTCTCATCACGACGGACACGTACCGGATCGCGGCAATCGAACAATTGAAAACATACGCCGAGATTTTAGACATCCCGGTCGAGGTCGCCTACGATTTCGATGACTTCAAACGGGCGAAGCAACTGTTCGCTCGCAAAGACATCATCTTGATTGATACGGCCGGTCGCAACTTCCGCGACGAGGCGTACGTCGAGCAGTTCGAGCGGCATCACGATTTCTCGGAGACGAGCCTCTCGCTCGTCCTCAGCTTGACGTCGAAGATGCGGGATATGGAGATGATTTATCGTCAATTCGAGCCGTTACCGCTCGGGTCGCTCATTTTCACTAAAGCCGATGAGACGAGTGACATTCACGCGATGTATCGGATGGTCCGCGCGAGTGGGCTGCCCGTCGCTTGGCTGACGGACGGACAAGAAGTACCGGATGATCTCGTCGTCGGCGAGCCAGACCGATTGACGGATCGTTTGCTTGAGAAAGAAGGGTGGACCCAATGGACCAAGCAAGACGTCTAAGGGCGAAAACGGAGACCGCACCGACGACGATCGCTTTTGCGAGCGGAAAAGGTGGGGTCGGCAAAACGAACGTCTGCGTCAATACGGCCATCGGTCTCGTCGAGCTCGGGAAACGCGTCTTGATCGTCGACCTCGACATCGGGATGGCGAATGTGCACATCTTGTTGAACGCGTCGCGGTCACGGACGATGATGGATTCAGTGAAAGCTCGAATTCCGCTCGCTGCCTCTGTTCAGAAAGACGTGTTTGGTGTCGATATATTACATGGGGGAAGTGGGCTCGACGAACTAGTCCAATTCTCACATGCAGATATGCAATTTTTTATGCGTGAACTCGAAGTGCTGACCGAATACGATTATGTCTTATTCGACATGGGTGCCGGGGCGACAGACACATCGCTCCAGTTCATCGAGGGCTGCGATGAGATGTTTCTCATCTTGACGCCCGAACCGACCTCGCTCATGGACGGATACGCCTATACGAAGCTCGTCCATCGTCAAAGTCCGGACTTGCCGCTCGGTGTCATCGTCAATCGGGCCCAATCGGGTGAAGAAGCGCTGCAATGTTTTGAACGAATGGAAGTTGCATGTGAGCAGTTTTTAAAGAAATCGATTCGATTCCTCGGGTATTTACCAGATGACGCCACGGTCAGACGAGCGGTCATCGCCCAAGTCCCGTTTTACCATTTGGACCGGAAGAGTGACATCAGTTGGCGGCTTGAACGGATTTTAACGACATTGACCGGGACGCCACCGAAACCACGTCATTTCATGGACCGTTTGATGGGAAACTTGAAACGTCAGTGGAACCGAGTTTAACGACAGGGAGGCATTATAGATGGACGTGAACGAATACTTAGGGTTGTTTTTAGACGAATCTCAAGAGCATATTCAATCGGTTAACACCCAGCTGTTGAAACTAGAACAGACGGGCAGTCAGGAAGCGATTCAAGAGATTTTCCGCTCGGCACACACGCTCAAAGGGATGTCGGCGACGATGGGATACGAGAGTGTTGCCAACTTGACGCATGAGATGGAGAGCGCGCTCGATTTGGTGCGGGCTGGAAAGAAAGAGAGCAACCAATTGTTGCTCGACACGATGTTCTCGGCGATGGAGCAAATCGAAGAGATGATCGCGGATATCGAGACGGGGGGGAGAGGTGCAAACGTTGATGTCGCGGCGACGGTGTCCGCGTTCCAGTCGTTCATCGGTAGCACGCCGAAAGCCGTCGAGACGGTCGAAGAAACGGTCTTCACAGCCGACCTTTATACCGATTCTGTCATCACGCAAGCAAAAGAGACAGGCTTCGAAGCATTTCAACTTCATGTGAAGCTATCGGATGCCGTCGTCTTGAAAGCGGCTCGCGCCTATATGGTGTTCGATCGTCTCCAAGAACTCGGAGAAGTCGTCCGAACCGTTCCGGAGACCGAGGCAATCGAGCAAGAACAGTTTGATCTCTCGTTTGACGTCTTATTCGTGACTCAAGAGTCGGCAGACGTGATCGAGCATGCCGTGTCCCAAGTGTCTGAAGTCGAGCACGTCCACGTGACGCCTTACACAAGTGCGGAAGCCGGTGCGAAGGAAGTCGCTGTCAGTGCCGAGAGCGTCGCCGTGGCCGAAGTGAAACCGAAAGCGGCAGAGACGGACGAACCGAAAGAGCAGGCCGTCGCGCAAGCGAAGACGATTCGCGTCAACTTAGAACGGATCGATCGTCTGATGAACTTGTTCGAAGAATTTATTATCGATCGTGGTCGTCTCGAGCGGCTCGCTGATGAAGTCGGCCAGCCTGAACTGAATGAGACGGTCGAGAAAATCAAACGCGGCACGAACGAACTCCAATCGCTCGTCCTGACACTTCGGATGATGCCGATCGAGCAAGTGTTCAACCGCTTCCCGCGCATGGTGCGTTCGGTCGCGAAAGATATCCATAAAAAAGTCCAACTCGATATCACCGGTGCTGAGACCGAACTCGATCGTACGGTCATCGATGAAATTGGGGATCCACTCGTCCATTTGATTCGTAACGCCATTGATCACGGGATCGAATTGCCGGAAGTCCGCCTCCAAGCTGGAAAACCGGAACAAGGACGACTCGCGCTTCGCGCTTACCATGGCGGAAACCGTGTCTTCATCGAAATCGAGGATGACGGGGCAGGGATCAACGTCGATAAAGTCCGCTCGAAAGCACTTGAGCGTGGCGTCATCACGACTGAAGAAGCGACGACGATGACGGACAACGAAGTGGCCATGCTCATCTTCGCACCTGGATTCTCGACAGCAGACGTCGTCACCGACCTTTCGGGTCGCGGCGTCGGACTAGACGTCGTCAAAAACAAGATTGAATCGCTCGGTGGGGTCGTCACGCTCGAGACGGTCGTTGGACAAGGGACGAAATTCCAAGTCAGCTTACCGCTCACACTCTCGATTATCTCAGCGATGCTCGTTCAAGTCGGCGATGAGACGTACGCCGTCCCGTTGTCATCGATTCTCGAAACGACGCTCCTTGACGAGGCCGACATTTTAACGGCTCATCGTGAACGCGTCTTCGACTTCCGAGGTCAGCTTGTCCCGCTCGTTTACTTAAAAGAAATGTTCGCGATTGAAACGGAAACGAAGACGCAATTCCCGGTCGTCGTCGTCCGCAAAGGAAACAAACTCGTCGGTGTGGTCGTCAATGACTTGATTGGCCAACAAGAGATCGTCATGAAGCCGCTCGGAACATACCTCGAGGGCATCCCGGCTATCTCTGGCGCGACGATACTCGGAGACGGGCGTGTCGCCTTGATTGTCGACAGCAACGATCTGTTCTAAGGAGGAAGAAGGATGGAACAAAAATGGGTAGTCTTTTCATTGGGATCGAACACATACGGGATCGACGTTCAATCGGTCCGCTCGATTGAGCGGGTACAACCGGTCACACGCGTACCGAACGCACCTGCTCACGTCAAGGGTGTCATCAATCTCCGTGGCGTCGTCACGCCGGTCATCGACCTTCGACTCCGTCTCGGTTATGAAGCGGTCGAACCGACCGAAGAAACACGGATTTTGATTGCTTCGCTCAATCAAGGCGATGCCGGCTTTATTGTCGACCGGGCCAACGAGGTCGTAGAAAGTGAAGACGTTCGCATCGAGCCGATTCCGGAGTCGAGTCGGGACATGTTATCGGCTCACTTGACGGCGATCGCAAAAGGTGAGGACAAACTGTTCTCGCTGCTCGATGCTAACGCATTGTTCGAGGAACAGCATGCTGAGTGAGTTCGAGCAAGATTTATTGAAAGAACTCGGGAATATCGGTTCTGGCCACGCGGCGACGGCGTTGTCCACGCTCTTGGCCAAACCGGTCACGATCACTGTCTCCTCGGCCGAGATGGAACCAATCACGTACTTGCCGGAACGTGTCGGCGGGCCGGAGCGTCATGTGGCGTCCGTCTTGTTAGAACTCGGCGGTGACATTAGCGGCATGATACTCATCTTGTTTCCGGTCGATGATGCCGAACGGATGGTGGCATCACTCATCGGAAGTACGTTCTCGTTCCGAACAGCGGATGAGCTCGGCCAGTCGGCATGGGAAGAGGTCGGAAATATCATGAGTGGCGCCTATGCCCGTGCGCTCGGAGATTGGCTCGATACACCGATTTCGATTCAAGTCCCGGCGACAGCGGTCGATATGGCCGGTTCAATCGTCGAGTTCGTCGTCACATCGGTCCAACCCGAAGAAGACGCAGCGCTCTATATCGATACGACGTTCCGCATCGATGAGAAAGTAAGTGCCGGACATGTGTTGTTCCTACCGACGCATGGTTCGCTCGAACGGATTAAACAGCGGTTGATCGGCCATGGCTGAAGTCATTAAGATCGGCATCGCGGAATGGAAGCAGACGACCGCGCCGAATAAGTTGCGAACGGCAGGACTCGGTTCGTGTGTCGGTGTCATTTTATATGACGTTCGGCTCCAAGTCGCGGCAATGGCCCATGTCATGTTGCCAGATTCGGCAATTGCCCGGAAACACCAAACGATCGAAGTAGGAAAATATGCGGATACGGCCATCGATGCGCTCGTCGCTTCGTTGAAACGGGCCGGAGCCGGTCGACTTCAAGCGAAGATGGCCGGTGGCGCTCAAATGTTTCAATTCAAATATGAGAACGAGGCGATGCGGATCGGTGAACGGAACGCCGAAGCCGTACGCAACGCTTTAAAAGCGCACCGAATTCCGCTCATCGCAGAAGATTGCGGCGGGCATAACGGACGGACGATTGAATTTGATGTGGCGACTTGCGCCCTGTCGATTCGAACGGTCAGCGTAGGAACTAAGGAAATCTAGGGGGGATCGACATGACGACTCAGCTTACCGAGTTGTGGGATCGTTGGAACACTGACCGCGATATGGATACAGCGAATGAATTATTGGCGCACTATGAGTTCCTCATCCATTATCACGTGCAACGAATGATCGTGACGCTCCCAAAGAGCGTCGAACGCGACGAATTGAAAAGTTTGGGTTACATGGGATTGTATGATGCCCTCATGAAATATGATCCAGAACATAACAACAAGTTTGACACGTACGCTGCGTTTCGCATCCGCGGCGCCATCATCGATGGGTTGCGGAAAATCGATTGGTTACCACGGTCGGTGCGCGAACGCGTGAAAAAAATCGATCACATCGCCGAACAGCTCGAGCAGAAGCTGCACCGGGCCCCGACGAAAGAAGAGCTCGCGAGCGCCTGCGAACTACCGGTGTCTGAAATCGAGAAGGCGATGGCGGAAGGATATTTCGCAAACATGTTGTCAATCGACGAGGCGGTGACGCTTCAAGAAGAAGGCAAGGTCATGTCCGTCACGTATTTCGATCCTGACTCTGAGAAACCGGAAGACACACTGTTGCAGCGCGAGCTGCTCGATGTGCTGACGAATGAAATCGAACACTTGTCCGAGAAAGAACGTCTCGTCGTTTCGTTGTTTTACTTCGACGAGTTGACATTGACGGAGATCGGCGAGGTGTTGGAGCTGTCGACGTCCCGCATCTCCCAAATCCATTCCAAAGCGTTGAAGACGTTAAAGCTCGCACTCGGACGTTCATATTTAGAAGAGAAGACATCGTGAAGGAGGGATGGAGATGACCGTCGCATACGTGGCCATCGCATGTATCGTCGCATACGGACTGCTGATTTTATTTCGACAAGTCCAGGCGTTGACCGCTCGTGTCACGCAACTCGAGCACGAGAAACGTGAGACCGAGGCCCTCCTGTTGTCGTTCATGGAATCGATGAATGATGTCGTAAAACAACCGTCGTCTTTAATTGAAGAGGTTGACAAGGCGCAGGCGGTCCATGTAGAGCCGGATCGAGAGGACTTGGCCGATGAAACACAATCAGCCCCGCACGTGGAGGATGTGTTATTGCACCATTCGGTCCGGGAGACGGCCCGACTCCTTGGGAAAGGCGAAGGAGAAGTCGCCTTATATGCCAAACTTCGTAAAAAGTGAGAGTTGCCGGATTGGCGGACATATGCTATAGTATTTTTTGGTGTTAAACACATCACACACGTCTCGGGATGGTATTCCTCGGTGCCGAAAGGTCGGAATACAACGATGAACGAGGCGGAGGACTTTTTTAAACCACAAGGAGGAAATTTATCATGGCAGTAATTTCAATGAAACAATTGCTCGAAGCTGGTGTACACTTCGGTCACCAGACACGCCGTTGGAACCCAAAAATGGCGAAATACATCTTCACGGAGCGTAACGGAATCTACATCATCGACCTTCAAAAGACGGTCAAAAAAGTAGACGAAGCGTACAACTTCGTTCGTGAACTCGCGGCAGAAGGCGGAAACGTCCTCTTCGTAGGTACGAAAAAACAAGCTCAAGACACAATCAAAGAAGAAGCACTCCGTTCAGGTATGTACTTCATCAATGAGCGTTGGTTGGGTGGAACACTCACAAACTTCTCAACAATCAAAAAGCGTATCAACCGCTTGAAGCAGCTTGAGAAAATGGAAGCTGACGGTACGTTCGAAGTACTTCCTAAGAAAGAAGTCATCATCTTGAAAAAAGAAATGACACGTCTTGAGAAGTTCCTCGGCGGAATCAAGGACATGCCAGGTGTTCCTGATGCCCTCTTCATCGTTGACCCACGTAAAGAGCGTATTGCGATTGCAGAAGCTCACAAATTGAACATCCCAATCGTTGCGATTGTCGACACAAACTGTGACCCAGACGAAATCGACTACGTCATCCCAGCGAACGACGATGCGATTCGTGCGGTTAAATTGCTCACTTCTAAGATGGCTGATGCGATCATCGAAGCGAAGCAAGGCGAAGAAGAAGTAGCTGAAGAAGCGGTAGCTCCAGAAGCTGAAGCGACAGAAGCTGAGTAATCGGTCAGACAACAGGTGATAAAGGGAAAGCCTTTTATCACCTTTTTTTAGGACATAGTATATCGAAGCCTAGCGCTTTTATCTTAAAAATTTGTAAGTTTTACAAGGAGGAATTTCCGATGGCAGTTACAGCAGCAATGGTAAAAGAACTTCGTGAAAAAACAGGAGCAGGTATGCTCGATTGCAAAAAAGCACTCGTTGAAACAGATGGTGACATGCAAGCAGCAATCGACTTCCTTCGTGAAAAAGGGATTGCTAAAGCAGCAGCTAAAGGCGATCGCATCGCAGCTGAAGGCTTGACAGCGGTAGCCGTTGAAGGCAACAAAGCTGCGCTTGTCGAAGTCAACTCAGAAACAGACTTCGTCTCGAAAAACGAGAAGTTCCAAACGCTCGTAAGCGACGTGGCAAAAGCAGTTCTCGCTTCAGGCGCGACTACAGTCGAAGCGGCACACGCTTCTGAATTCGTCGCTGGCAAGACGCTTGAGACACACATTCAAGAAGAAGCATCGACAATCGGAGAGAAAATCTCACTCCGCCGCATCGCTATCCTTGAAAAAGCAGACGACGCTGTCTTCGGCACATACCTTCACATGGGTGGCCGCATCGGTTCGGTCGTCGTTATCGATGGCACAACGGATGAGTCAGTAGCGAAAGACGTAGCGATGCACGTAGCGGCAGCAAACCCGCTTTACGCGACACGCGACGAAGTTTCGGCTGAAGAAGCAGAGCGCGAGAAGAAAGTCTTGACTGAGCAAGCCCTCAACGAAGGCAAGCCTGCCAACATCGTCGAGAAGATGATCGCGGGACGTATGAACAAGTACTTCGAGGAAATCTGCCTCGTTGACCAAACATTCGTTAAAGACGCTGACTTCAAAGTTGGGAAATACGTAGAGTCTAAAGGCGGCCGTATCAACTCATTCGTACGTTTCGAAGTTGGAGATGGTATGGAAAAACGCGAAGAAAACTTTGCTGAAGAAGTAATGAACCAACTTAAAAAATAATCTGCATCATTCACATGGTGCAATCAAAATTGGGAACACGTCTGTATAACCTTGAGTTAGTTCGTTAAGGGAGCGTGTTCCCTTTTTTCAAGCAAGAGGAGGCAAAGTATGGAACCGAAATATAAGCGAATTGTGTTAAAATTGAGTGGGGAAGCGCTCGCAGGAGATCAAGGGTACGGGATTGATCCGGCCATCGTCAATTCGATCTCTGGGCAGATTAAAGAATTGGTCGCCATGGGCGTCGAAGTCGCCGTCGTCGTGGGCGCTGGAAACATCTGGCGCGGCAAGACCGGAAGCGAGCTCGGCATGGACCGGGCGAATGCGGATTACATGGGCATGCTTGCCACGGTATTGAACTCGCTCGCGCTACAAGATAGCCTTGAAACGAACGGTGTCCAAACACGCGTCCAAACCTCAATCGAAATGCGCCAAGTGGCTGAACCGTACATCCGCCGTCGGGCGATGCGTCACCTTGAAAAAGGTCGTGTCGTGATTTTCGCGGCAGGGACGGGGAACCCGTACTTCTCGACAGACACGACAGCGGCTCTCCGTGCAGCGGAGATTGAAGCTGATGTGATCTTGATGGGAAAAAACAACGTCGACGGCGTCTATTCGGCCGATCCGAAACTCGTTCCGGATGCAGTCAAATACGATACGCTTACGTACTTGGACGTCTTAAAGGACGGTCTCCAAGTCATGGATTCGACAGCCACGTCACTATGTATGGACAACCATATCCCACTGATTGTATTCTCATTGCTTGAAGAAGGAAACATCAAACGTGTCGTACTCGGGGAACATATCGGTACGGTAGTAGGAGGAATCAATTCATGAGTGTAAATGACGTATTGAAAACTGCTGAAGAGAAAATGGAGAAAGCCGTTACTGCGCTGAAGCGTGACTTCGGGACACTTCGGACGGGACGCGCGAGCGCATCGATTTTGGACCCGGTTCAAGTCGATTACTACGGCGTACCGACACCGCTCAATCAAGTAGCGAACATCAATACACCGGAAGCACGCCTTCTCTTGATTCAACCATGGGACAAGTCGATGGTGTCTGATGTTGAAAAAGCGATTCAAAAAGCTGACCTCGGCCTCTCGCCGTCTTCTGACGGGACCGTCATTCGTCTCGCCATTCCTGCTTTGACAGAAGAGCGTCGGAAAGAGCTCGTGAAAGTGACGAAGAAATATGCGGAAGAAGCGAAAGTCGCGGTCCGTAACGTTCGTCGTGACGCAAACGAAAACTTGAAGAAGCTTGAAAAAGATGGGGACTTGACTGAGGACGACCTTCGCGGTTACGCGGATGACGTTCAATCGTTAACGGATTCGTATATCAAAAAGATTGATGAATCTGCAGCGACGAAAGAAAAAGAAATCATGGAAGTGTAATCACGGAAGTGGTATACCAAAAAGCTGTGTGGGGACCCTTTTACTGAGAGGGTCCCTCTTTCATACAATCAGGAGGATAGAGTATGTTTAAATGGGTGAATCCTAAAACGAAGACCGAGGCGGAACTGAGCATTCCCGAACACGTCGCCATCATCATGGACGGTAACGGCCGTTGGGCGAAGAAACGTGGGCTCCCTCGCATCATGGGTCACCGGGAAGGGATGAAATCGGTCCGGGAAGCGGTGCGCACCGCTCAAGAACTTGGTATTCGTTCATTGACGCTGTATGCATTTTCGACGGAGAATTGGACACGTCCCGAAGAAGAAGTCAACTTCTTGATGAAATTGCCAAAACAATTTCTAGAGACCGATTTAAAAGAGCTGGACGAACAGAACGTTCGCGTCCTCGTTGCAGGCGATGTGTCAAAACTGCCACGCGGCACACGGGAGGCGGTCGATGAAGCCCGGACACGTACAGCGACGAATACGGGGTTAGATCTCGTTTTCGCCTTGAACTATGGCGGGCGCGACGAGCTCGTACGAGCGATGCGACTCATCGCCACCGACGTAGCTGCAGGGAAAATTCGTCCGGACGAGATTGATGACGACTTGATTGGACAGCGTCTGATGACAAACATGCAAGATGTTGATTTGATTATCCGGACGAGCGGTGAACAGCGCCTCTCGAATTTCTTGCTGTGGCAAGGGGCATACGCCGAACTACATTTTACGGACGTGCTATGGCCTGAGTTCAAACGGGACCACTTCGTCGAGGCGATTGAAGCGTATAACGCGCGGACGCGCCGGTTTGGTGGGGTGTGACATGAAAACTCGAATTATTACCGGCCTTTGGGCCGGAGCCATTTTTGTCAGCTTGATCGCCCTTGGCGGCAGTCCGTTCGTCATCTTGATGGGTGTGCTCGCCTTAATCGGACTGAGCGAGTTCACGATGATGCGGAACCACAAGTTGATGGCGTTCCCGTTCCTCGTGACGTCGCTCCTTGTGGCATTCCCGTTCGTATTGATGTTGCTCGAGCGGCAGCTTGTCATGGGCGAGTTACCGATGTCGACGAATCAATGGATGGTTCTCGGATTGATGCTCCTCCTGTTTTGGACGGTCGTCACGAAAAATCGATTTACGTATGAAGATGCGAGCTTTTATTTCGTATCTGCCGTCTATCTCGTCATCGGTTTTTCCAGTTTTGCCCTTGTCCGCCTCTCGGAAGATGGGCTCGTCAAAGTGCTACTCGTCCTCTTCATGATTTGGGCGACCGATTCGGGTGCTTACTTTACGGGGAAAGCGATCGGCAAAACAAAGCTGTGGCCGTCCATCAGCCCGAACAAGACGATCGAAGGGGCGGTCGGCGGAATCATGTCCGCCATTGTCGTCGGTCTCGTCTATGTGCTCGTCGAACCAGTGCTGCCGATTCTCGAAGTACTCGTGCTCGCGGTCGTCGTATCAGTCGTCGGCCAACTCGGAGACTTGGTGCAGTCGGCGTATAAACGTCAATTCAACGTGAAAGATTCGGGTCATCTGTTGCCGGGACACGGTGGCATTTTGGACCGGTTTGATAGTATGATCGCGGTATTCACGGTCATCTGGGTATTTAATTTGTTATAAAGGAGTGTCAAGATGAAGCGAATCAGCTTAATCGGGGCGACTGGATCGATTGGCGTACAGACATGTGACGTCATCGAACAGCACCCCGACTTGTTTGAACTTGAGGCCTATGCCTTCGGAACAAATGTAGACGTAGCCGAGGAATGGATCAACCGCCTGCGGCCGAAATACGTGTCCGCTAAAGATATCGAAGTACTCGAACAGCTCAAGCCACGACTTACATACGAACCACTCTTTTTTATCGGACTTGAAGGGTTGATCGAATGTGCGACCGCAGAGCGGGCCGATGTCGTCGTCACAGCTGTCGTCGGTGCAGTCGGTCTTGAACCGACACTCGCTGCAATCGAGGCAGGGAAAGATATCGCCTTGGCAAACAAAGAGACACTCGTCACGGCGGGTCATCTCGTCACAGCGGCCGTCAAGAAGCATGGTGTCAGTCTGCTTCCGGTCGACAGTGAACATTCGGCCATTTATCAATGCTTGAACGGTGAACGCCGAGAGGACGTCTCAAAAATCATTTTGACGGCGTCAGGAGGAAGTTTCCGAGACAAGTCGCGTGATGAATTAGAAGGCGTGACCGTCGCAGAGGCACTTGCGCATCCGAACTGGTCGATGGGCGCGAAAATCACGATCGATTCGGCGACGATGTTCAATAAAGGACTTGAAGTCATCGAAGCGCACTGGTTGTTCGATATCGATTATAATGATATTGAAGTGGTGCTTCATCGCGAGTCGATTATCCATTCGATGGTCGAATTTAAAGATGCCGCCGTTATGGCGCAACTTGGGAATCCAGATATGCGAGGACCGATCCTCTATGCGCTTTCTGGTCCGAAACGTCTTGAAATCGACGGGAACAAGCGGTTAAACTTGAGAGAAATCGGAACGCTTCACTTCGCAGAAGCGGACTTGACGCGTTATCCGGCCTTACGCCTCGCGTATGATGCCGGTCGCGCGGGTGGTTCGATGCCGACCGTGCTCAATGCGGCCAACGAGGCGGCAGTCGCACTGTTCTTGAACGGGGGAATCGCATTCCTCGATATCGAACGAATCGTCGAACAGGCGATGGAGACACATACGGTAATTGCAGAACCGACGCTCGAGGAGATCCTTCAAGTCGACCGAGCGGTTCGAGAACAAATTCAGCAAGGAAAGTGAAGGTGGGGAATAGACAATGACGACTTTTATCGCCATCGTTTTGATGTTTGGGGTACTCATTTCGGTTCATGAATGGGGACACCTCGTCATGGCGAAACGGGCAGGGATTCTCTGTCATGAATTTGCAATCGGATTTGGACCGAAAATCCTTTCGTTCCGAAAGAATGAGACGCTATATACGATCCGCTTATTGCCAATCGGTGGATATGTCAAAATGGCCGGGGAAGATTTTGAACCGATCGAAGTGAAAGCTGGTCAACACGTAGGCTTGCGCCTGACGAGTGCCGGCACGGTCGATCGTGTCTACTTCCAGCCGGACCAGGCAAAAGACGTGCATGTCGTCGGCACGGTCGATAAGTTCGATTCGATTCGTGAATTGAAAATCCAATTGCTCGTCGATGATGAGGTCCGTGTCTATTCACTTGAACGGGACACGCTCCTCGTCGACCAAGGTATGGAAATTCAAATTGCCCCGTACGATCGTACGTTCGGAGCGCAATCGGTATGGAAACGCGTGCTCGCGATTGCAGCCGGCCCGGCGATGAACTTCGTCCTTGCCTTCATCTTGCTCGTCATCGTCGGTCTCGTCCAAGGGACACCGACGGACGATGGACAAATCGGGACCGTGCAGCCGGATTCGGCTGCCGATCAAGCGGGACTCATGACGGGTGACGAAATTGTCTCCATCGAAGGACAACCGATCGATAATTGGCTCGACCTCCGGACGGTGCTCGCTGACCGGGCTGATACGCCAACGGAAGTAACCTATATTCGGGATGATGCGGAGCAAACCGTGACGCTCACTCCTCAAGCAATCGAACAAAACGGTGAGACCGTCGGGATTTTAGGCGTGACGAACGCGCTCGAGCGTTCACCGACGAAAGCTTTCACGACCGGGGCCGAGACGACGTGGACGATGTCGACGCTCATCTTCTCAGCGGTCGGTGATTTGGTGACGGGACAAGTCGGCGTCGATCAATTGGCCGGACCGGTCGGAATCGTCCGCATGACCGACGAAGTGGCGGCGAGCGGGCTGATCATGCTCCTCAACTGGACGGCACTTCTATCCGTCAACTTGGCCATCTTCAACTTGTTGCCGCTCCCGGCGCTCGATGGAGGACGACTCCTCTTCCTCTTGTTCGAAGCGGTACGCGGACGGCCGATGGACCCGAAAAAGGAGGGCTTCGTCCACTTTATCGGGTTCGCCTTGCTCATGCTGCTCATGTTGATTGTCACCTGGAATGATATCCAATCATTCTTTAAATAATTAGATCCAATCGAGTTACAGAAGGGAAACGTTGATACCTATGAAACAATCGAGACTGTTCATGCCTACATTAAGAGAAGTGCCGGCCGATGCGGAAGCCATTAGCCATCAGCTTCTCGTCCGTGGGGGCTTCATGCGCCAAAACGCCGCTGGGATTTATTCATATCTCCCACTCGGCCATCGCGTATTACACAATATCCAAACGATTATCCGCGAAGAGATGAACCGGGCCGGAGCGCAAGAGTTGCTCATGCCTGCGATTCAACCGGCTGAACTATGGGAAGAAACGGGACGCTGGGGCATTTATGGTCCAGAATTGATGCGATTGACGGACCGTCATGACCGTCGTTTCGCACTCGGTGCGACCCATGAGGAACTCATCACGTCAATCGTGCGTGATGAACTCAATTCTTACAAAAAGTTGCCGGTCAACTTGTATCAGATTCAAACGAAGTATCGCGACGAACGTCGTCCGCGTTTCGGATTGCTCCGGGGCCGTGAGTTCTTGATGAAAGACTCGTACTCGTTCCACGCGACACAGGATGATTTGGACGAAGAGTACAAAAATATGTATAACGCCTACTCCAACATCTTTGACCGCGTCGGCTTGAAATATCGTCCAGTCGTGGCCGATTCGGGTGCCATCGGCGGAAAAGACACGCACGAGTTTCAAGCGCTCGCCGAAATCGGTGAAGACACAATCGTCTACACGGACACGTCGAACTATGCGGCCAATATTGAGATGGCGGAAACGCTCGACCGCTATGAGGTGCAGGCGGGCGAAGTACAGGCGCTCGATCAAGTCGATACGAAAGATAACAAGACGATTGAAGACGTGGCCCGCTTCTTAAACATCGATCCGAAGACGACCATCAAATCTGTCCTCTTCAACGTCGATGGGGAAACGGTCATGGCGATCGTTCGCGGTGATCACGAAGCGAACGACGTCAAAGTGAAGAACGCCCTCGGCGGTCTCGATATCCAAATGGAAGAAGAAGCGACGATTATCGACTTGTTCGGCTGTGAGCCGGGCACGCTCGGACCGATCCAAGCACCAGTCAAAGTCGTCGCCGACTATGCCGTCAAATATTTGGTCGACGCGGTATGTGGTGCCAACAAGGCGAACACCCACTATACCCACGTCAACGCCGAGCGCGACTTGTCGCACTTGACGTATCATGACTTGCGTTTCGTCGTCGAAGGCGACATGGCACCTGACGAGTCGGGTCCGGTCCGTTTCGCACGCGGGATCGAAGTCGGACAAGTGTTCAAGCTCGGCACGCGCTATTCAGAAGCGATGGGCGCGACGTTCTTGAATGAAGAAGGTCGGGCCGAACCGCTCATCATGGGTTGTTACGGCATCGGCGTCTCGCGGACGCTATCGGCTGTCATCGAGCAACATCATGACGATCGCGGTATCGTCTGGCCGAAGAGCATCGCTCCGTTCGACGTACATTTGATTGCGATCAACACGAAAGACGAGGCGCAACTTGAACTGGCGAACCGCTTGTACGATGAACTGTCGTCGACGTACGATGTGTTGTATGATGACCGTAAAGAACGGGCCGGCGTCAAGTTTGCCGATGCTGACTTGATTGGTCTCCCGATCCGCATCAACGTTGGGAAAAAAGCGAACGAAGGCATCGTCGAAGTGAAACTACGTGCCACTGGCGAAGTTCTTGAGACAACGGTAGATGAGTTGCCACATGTGATTACGGCGCAACTGAACGAGGCAAAATGATCGATGAAGGTGACGGTTTCTTGCCGTCACCTTCATTTTTCGACATCGAATGATAAAAGGGGGGACTTCTTACCCGTGGAAGCTAATCAAAAAATGCAATTGCTCTTGACCGATCTCGGCATCACGACCGAAACGGATCAGTTCGACGGCGCGGAGTTGACGCGACTCGTCGTCAACAAGCAACGCCGGACGTGGACGTTTTATTTTCAACTTGAGCGTGTGTTGCCGTATGAAGTGTATCAACTGTTCATGAGCCGCATCGAGAGCCGTTATGCGACGTTCGCGGACGAGGTATACGCACGTTTCACGACGACGTCAGGCGGCGGCGAACAGGACTATATCGACTATTGGCCGCGCATCGTCAGTGAACTTAGTCAAGTGTCGGGTGCGATGCGTAGTTATTTCGCATCGGTCGCACCGCGCTTCGAGCAGAACAAATTGCTCATCCCGGTGCGCTCGGCCCCTGAGGCGAACTATGTCGATAAAGAGTTATGCCAAGAAGTCCAGGCGCTCTATAGCGCTTATGGGTTCATGAAGAAACCTTGTCAAGCGCTATTCTCGGAGAATGAAGAAGCGAACCAAGTGCTCCGTGAACAAGTCGTCCAAGAAGATTTGGAACAGGCGAAACTCGCACTCGCGGCGCAATTTGCCAAGGCGACCGAGACGAACGACGAACCGGTCACCGAGGTCCGGATGGGCGCGTTGATTAAAGACGAGATCGTCCCAATCAAGACGATTATCGAAGAAGAACGACGCGTCGCCATCCGTGGTCTCGTCTTCTCGGCCGAACGGAAAGAACTGAAGAGCGGGAAAAAACTATTCACATTCAAGATGACCGACTATACCGATTCACTCATCGTCAAAGTGTTCGCACGTGATGACGACGATGACCGAATGCTGAGCGCCGTCAAAAAAGGGATGTGGATTCAAGCGGCCGGCCGGGTCGAGGATGATAGCTTCATGCGCGAACTGTGCATGATGGCATCGCAACTGCAAGAAGTGAAAGTCGAACCGGTCCGGGACGAGTGGGCCGGTGAGAAACGCGTCGAACTGCACGCCCATACGCAGATGAGTCAGATGGACGCGGTCACGAACGTATCAGCGCTCGTCGCCCGGGCGGCGAAATGGGGCCATCGCGCCATCGCCATCACTGATCACGCGGGTGTCCAGTCGTTCCCAGAGGCGTACTATGCCGGGAAGAAAAATGACATCAAAGTGCTTTTTGGCGTCGAAGCGAACGTCGTCAATGATGGGGTTCCGGTCGCGTATCATCCGACCGATGTCCCGCTCGACGATGCGACATACGTCGTCTTTGACGTCGAGACGACGGGGCTTTCGGCCGTCTACAACAAAATCATCGAACTCGCCGGCGTCAAAATCAAAGATGGTGAAATCATCGACCGGTTCGAGGCGTTCGCCGATCCAAAGCATCCACTCTCGGCCACGACGATCGAATTGACGGGCATCACGGACGATATGGTCCATGGCCAGCCCGATCCTGAAGTCATCGCCAAACAGTTCGTTGACTGGTGCGAGGACGGCATTCTTGTCGCCCACAATGCGTCATTCGATATGGGTTTCTTAGAAGCGACACTGCGGAGCGGTGGGCACGAGCCGGATGACTATCCGGTCATCGATACGCTTGAGCTCGCCCGGACAATTTTGCCGACGCTCAAGAATCACCGTCTCAACACGCTCGCGAAGCGATTTGATATCGAGTTGACGCAACATCACCGGGCCATCTATGATGCCGAGGCGACAGCGTACCTGCTCATGAAACTGCTCGAACTTGCCAAACAGATGTTTGAGATGCAGACGCATCGCTCGTTGAATGCGAAAGTCGGGAGCGACGTCTCGAAGATCCGTCCGTTCCATGCGACAATTTATGCGAAGACGAAAAAACCGGGGCTGCGTCATTTGTACGAGTTGATCTCGTTGTCCCACATCGATTACTTGTTCCGGATGGCCAGGATGCCACGTTCGGAGATTATTAAACGTCGTGAGGGTCTCTTGATCGGTTCGGCGTGTGACAACGGTGAGATTTTTGATGCCGCCCTGAACAAGTCAGACGAAGAGCTTGAGAAGATGATGGCGTTCTACGACTTCATCGAGATTCACCCGCCGGCACTCTATATGCATCTCATCGATAAAGAGATTGTCGCCAACGAGCTCGAGTTGCGCGAAATCATTAAGCGGATCATTCGCGTCGCCGGTCAAGCCGGTCTCCCGGTATGTGCGACCGGAAACGTCCACTACCTTGACCGGACGGACCGGTCGTACCGAGAGATCTTGATTCGGACGCAAGGTGGCGCCAACTTCATCAATACACGGAAAGAACTGCCGCACGCCCATTTCCGGACGACGAAAGAGATGATGGAAGAGTTCAAGTTCCTCGGTGACGACCTCGCTCGCGAAATCGTCATCACGAACCCGAATGCGATCGCCGATCAAATCGAGTCGATCCAAATCATTCCGGACGATTTGTACACGCCGAAGATTGAAGGCGCAGACGATGAGGTCCGGAACATGAGTTACGACATGGCCCGTTCGATTTACGGGGAAGAACTGCCGGAAATCGTCGAGGCCCGGCTCGAGAAAGAGTTGAAATCGATTATCGGTCACGGCTTTGCGGTCATCTATTTGATTTCGCATAAGCTCGTCAAGAAATCGCTCGACGACGGTTATCTCGTCGGTTCACGCGGTTCGGTCGGTTCAAGTTTCGTCGCGACGATGACCGAGATCACCGAGGTCAATCCGCTCCCGCCGCATTACGTCTGTCCGAAGTGCCAACATTCGCATTTCTTCAATGACGGTTCGGTCGGGTCCGGGTATGACCTTCCGGACAAACAATGTCCGGAGTGTGGGACGTGGTATACGAAAGACGGACATGATATCCCGTTCGAGACGTTCCTTGGCTTCAAAGGGGACAAGGTCCCGGATATCGACTTGAACTTCTCGGGTGAATATCAACCGCATGCCCACGCTTATACGAAAGTATTGTTCGGGGAAGATTACGTGTACCGTGCCGGGACAATTGGAACGATTGCGGACAAGACGGCGTACGGTTACGTGAAAGGGTATGCGACCGAGAACGATAAGATTTACCGGAACGCCGAGGTTGATCGGCTCGTCTCGGGCGTCACCGGCGTCAAACGGACGTCCGGGCAACACCCGGGGGGCATCATCGTCGTCCCGGATTATATGGACATCGCCGAAATCTCACCGATTCAATATCCGGCCGACGATAAATCGTCCGAATGGAAGACGACCCACTTCGACTTCCACTCGATTCACGACAACTTGCTCAAACTTGATATTCTCGGGCACGATGACCCGACCGCCATCCGGATGTTGCAAGATTTGTCGGGAATTGATCCGAAGACGATCCCGACGGACGATCCGACCGTGATGAAAATCTTCTCATCACCGGACGTGCTCGGCGTCACCCCGGAGCAAATCGAATCGAAGACGGGAACACTCGGTATTCCGGAGTTCGGGACGAAGTTCGTCCGCCAAATGCTAGAAGAGACGAAACCGTCGACGTTCTCTGAACTCGTTCAAATCTCGGGACTGTCCCACGGGACCGATGTTTGGATCGGCAACGCCAATGAGCTCATCTACAACGGCACGTGTGAACTGAAAGACGTGATCGGTTGTCGTGACGACATCATGGTCTACTTGATTTATGCCGGTCTTGAACCGTCGTTCGCCTTCAAAATCATGGAGTCGGTCCGGAAAGGGAAAGGCTTATCGGAAGATATGGAGACGGAGATGCGGGCCAACGATGTTCCGGAATGGTATATCTCGTCTTGTAAGAAAATTAAGTACATGTTCCCGAAAGCGCATGCCACGGCGTATGTGCTCATGGCCGTCCGCATCGCCTATTTCAAAGTCCATCACCCGATTTTGTATTATGCGACATACTTCACGGTCCGGGCCGGCGACTTTGATTTGTCGGCAATGATCAAAGGATCACAGGCCGTACGCAAGGCGATGTCGGATATTCGTGAAAAAGGTTTCGAGGCAACGGCTAAAGACAAAGGGCTTCATACCGTGCTCGAACTCGCGCTTGAGATGTTAGAGCGCGGCATGAAGTTCCAAAACATCGATTTGTATCGCTCGAGTGCGACGGAATTCTTGATTGAAGGGAACACGCTCATCCCGCCGTTCAATGCGGTCGATGGTCTCGGGACGAACGCGGCGAAAGCCATCGTCGAAGCGAGGGCGGAAGGGCAGTTTTTGTCGAAAGAAGACTTGCGCAAGCGGGCCAAATTGTCGAAGACGATCGTCGAGACGCTCGATACGATGAAATGTCTCGAAGGCTTGCCGGATGAGAACCAACTCTCGTTCTTTGATTTTGGGGTGTAAGTTGCGAAAAACCGGGAAAATATGATATATTGGTATCGAACAATGTTGGATACTACGACGGAAAGGAGTAGGGAACCCTACTCCTTTCTTGTATGTAAAAGCCAGAAGGAGGGATGAGAGTGTCCAAAATAACAGAAGTCGTCGAAGCGATCGCGTTGCCGATCGTGGAACGTGAGAACATGGAATTGGTCGATGTCGAATTCGTGAAAGAAGGACCAGATTGGTTCTTGCGCGTCTATATCGACAAGCCGGGGGGCGTCGATTTAGATGATTGCGTCAACATCAACGAACAACTCTCGGAAAAACTAAACGATAGCGATCCGATCGAACAAGCCTATTATCTTGACGTCTCGAGTCCCGGTGCCGAGCGACCACTGAAAAAGCCGACCGACTTTGAACGTGCGATTGGAAAGAACGTCTATATCAAGACGTTTGCCCCAATCGAAGGTGCCAAAGAGTTCGAAGGCATTTTAACGGAATATGACGGCGAGACTGCCGTCGTCGAGACGCGCATCAAGACAAGAAAAAAAGCGATATCGCTACCGGTAGACAAAATTGCACAAGCCCGCCTAGCGGTCACGTTTAGTTAAGGAGAGGTAAAGATGGGGCCACAATTACTCACAACAATCGAACAGATTGCTAACGAAAAAGGAATCGAGAAGGAGATTATCATCGATGCGCTCGAGCAGGCGCTCATTTCAGCATATCGCCGAAACGTCGCCAACCCGAATGAAAACGTAAAAGTTGAATTCGACCAAGTGACAGGTGATATTCGTGTCTTCGCACTTCTCGAAGTCGTTGAACGTCTCTCGCATCCCGAGCAACAGTTGTCGCTCGAAGAAGCGCATGAGATTGACCCGAACTACGAGCTAGGAGACTTCCATAAAGAAGAAGTCACACCGAGCGACTTCGGTCGTGTCGCGGCGATGACAGCGAAGCAAGTCGTCACGCAAAAGATGCGTGAAGCCGAGCGCGAGCGGATCTATAATCACTTCGTCGATAAAGAAGACGAGATCATGACGGGGATTGTGGAACGGTTCGACCCACGCAACTTGTATATCGGTCTTGAAAACAATATCGAAGCGGTACTTACTCCGAACGAGCAGATGCCAAATGAATCGTACCAGATTCATGACCGTATCAAGGTGTACGTGACGAAAGTCGATTCGACGACGAAAGGGTCTGGCGCAGCCATTCAAGTCTCGCGGACGCATCCAGGTCTGTTGCGTCGTTTGTTCGAGCTTGAAGTACCAGAAATCGCGAGTGGTACGGTCGATGTCATGTCGGTCTCACGCGAAGCGGGCGATCGCTCGAAGATTGCTGTTCATTCAGACATTGTCGATCCGGTCGGCGCATGTGTCGGTCCGAAAGGGCAACGTGTCCAAACAATCGTCGATGAACTCAACGGCGAGAAAATCGATATCGTTCGTTGGTCGAACGATCCGAAAGAGTTCGTGAAAAACGCACTCAGCCCGGCTCAAGTCGTTGACGTGTACGTCAATGAACCAAATAAATCGACGACTGTCGTCGTACCTGACTATCAGTTGTCACTCGCCATCGGGAAGCGCGGTCAAAACGCGCGTCTTGCTGCGAAATTGACAGGGTGGAAAATCGATATCAAGAGCGAGACGGATGCAGAAGGCATGGATTTGTATGATACGTACGCCGAAAAAGTTGAACCGGAGCCAGAAATTGTTCACAATGAAATGGAACAGACTGACTCGGTTGACGTCGCCCTTGAGCCGACAACGGTGAAAGAAGAGGAATGACCATGAAGCAAAAGAAACTTCCTTTGCGCAAGTGTGTGGTCACGCAAGAAATGTTACCGAAACAAGCGTTGATTCGTGTCGTTCGGACGCCGGAAGGCGATGTCGTCATCGATACGTCCGGTAAATTGAACGGACGAGGGGCGTATTTGTCGAAAGATGCGGATGTGATTCGTTTAGCAGAGAAAAAACGGACACTCGATCATCATTTAAAAGTCAAGACGAGTGACGCGCTTTATGAGCAGCTGCTTCAAGCTGTTACAGGTGCCGAATCATGAGTCAGTGGGAATCATTGTTAGGCCTCGCCGCACGGGCGAGGAAAGTAACGATGGGAGAAGAGTTTGTGTTGAAGGATGTGCGAGCTGGCCGAGCCAAGCTTGTCATCCTTGCCGGAGATGCGGGAGCGTCTACGAGAAAACGGGTTACCGACAAGTGTACATCGTATGGTGTTCCAGTGATTGAAGTAAGCGACCGATATACGATCGGGGCTGCTTTAGGTAAAGACATGCGAGTCGTCGTGTCTGTGACAGAATCCGGATTTGCGAACAAGCTTAAGCAACTTCTCTCTTAACTATTAACGGAGGTGGATGCTTTGGGAAAACGCGTCTATGAATTTGCAAAAGAACAGAATGTAACAAGTAAACAAGTCATTACTCAACTCGAGAAAATGAACAAGCCAGTGAAAAACCACATGGCTGTCTTAGATGAGGAATCGGTCAAGCAACTCGACCGTGTCTTCAATCCTGAGAAATACCGTTCGGCTGACAAACAAGAAAAACCAGCTGCCACGAAACCAGCTGAAACGAAGGCTGCCGAGTCGAAACCTGCTGCCAAGCAAGAAGCACCGAAAGCTCGCCCACAAGCGTCTAGCGGTCAAAGCAACCAAGCGGGCAACCGTGGTGGCAACCGCTTCGGTAACAACCGCAACGACAACCGCAACAAAAAGCGCGGTGGTAAATTCAAAGGCAAGCCTGCGAAAGCAGCCGTGCCATTAGAAGCGGATCCAAATTCGAAAACGAGTCAGCGTAAAGCAGCTCGTTTAGCGCAAGAGTCTGAAATGGGCAACGTCATCAAGTACGATGATGTCCTCAGCGTATCGGACCTCGCTGCGAAGATGGATAAAAAGCCAAACGAGATCATCATGAAGTTGATGGGTCTTGGTGTCATGGCGACAATCAACCAAACGCTTGATGACGAGACGATTGAGTTGCTTGCAACTGAATTCGGTTACGAAGTCGAGAAAGAAGTCCTCATCGACGAGACAGACTTTGAAGAAGTAGAAATCGACTTCTCTCCGTATGAGCTTGTTGAGCGTCCAGCTGTCGTCACCATCATGGGTCACGTCGACCATGGTAAGACAACACTTCTTGACTCGATCCGCAACACGAAAGTCGTTGCTGGTGAAGCCGGCGGGATCACGCAGCACATCGGTGCTTATCAAGTTGAAGTCAACGATAAAAAGATCACGTTCCTCGACACACCAGGTCACGCCGCCTTTACGACGATGCGTGCACGTGGAGCCGAAGTGACGGATATCGCGATTATCGTTGTCGCAGCGGATGACGGCGTCATGCCACAGACAGAAGAAGCCATCTCACACGCGAAAGCGGCAAACGTGCCGATTATCGTCGCTGTGAACAAAATGGATAAAGAGGGCGCAAACCCTGACCGCGTCAAACAAGAATTGACAGAGTTCGGTCTTGTACCGGAAGAGTGGGGCGGCGAGACAATCTTCGTGCCAATCTCAGCTTTGAAAGACGAGGGGATCGATGAATTGCTCGAGATGATCTTACTCGTTTCGGAAGTCGAAGAGTACAAGTCGACGCCTGAAATGCCAGCTCGCGGTTCGGTTATCGAAGCGAAGCTCGACAAAGGTCGCGGTCCTGTCGCTACGCTTCTCGTTCAACACGGGACACTCCGGATCGGTGACTCGATCGTCGTCGGTAGCACGTTCGGACGCGTCCGGGCCATGGTCAACGATATCGGTCGTCGTGTGAAAGAAGTTGGTCCATCGACGCCAATCGAGATTACAGGATTGAACGATGTCCCACAAGCCGGTGACCAGTTCATCGTGTTTGAAGATGAGAAGAAAGCACGTGCGATCGGAGAAAAACGTTACCAACGTTACCTCGAATCACAGCGTCGCGAATCGGCGAAAGTTAGTCTCGACGACTTGTTCAGCCGCATTCAAGAAGGCGAAGTCAAAGATTTGAACGTCATCATCAAAGCAGACGTTCAAGGTTCGGCTGAAGCACTCGCTGGTTCACTCCGTAAAATCGACGTCGCAGGCGTTAAAATCAACATCGTTCACCAAGGTGTCGGTGCCATCACAGAAGGTGACGTCATTCTCGCTTCGGCGGCAAATGCGATCATCATCGGATTCAACGTCCGCCCAGACGGTAACGCCCGGTCGATGGCCGAGCAAGAGCATGTTGAAATGCGTCTGCACCGCATCATCTATAACGCAATCGATGAAATCGAAAGCGCGATGAAAGGGATGCTCGACCCTGAGTTCGTTGAAGAAATCACAGGACAAGTTGAAGTCCGTGACGTCTTCAAAGTCTCGAAAGTCGGTACGATTGCCGGCTGTTACGTCACAGAAGGTAAAATCTCACGCGACGCCGGCGTCCGCATCATCCGTAACGGGATTGTTGTATACGAAGGAAAACTCGATACGCTCCGCCGCTTCAAAGACGACGTCAAAGAAGTCGCGACAGGCTACGAGTGTGGGATTAAAGTAGAGAAGTTCGACGACATCAAAGTGGAGGACGTCATCGAGGCGTTCATCATGAAAGAAGTCGAACGTAAATAAAGCGAGGAGGGAACACGTATGAACATTCGTGCCCAACGCGTCGCAGAGCAGATGCGTAAAGAGATCACAGATATCTTGCTCCGTGAAGTCAACGACCCACGTACGAAGAACGCTACAATCACGAGCGTTGATGTGACGGGAGATTTGCAGCAAGCGACGGCCTACTACACGGTGCTCGGAGACGACGCCGACGTGAAGGCTGAGACGCAGGCAGGTCTTGATAAAGCGAGTGCGTTCATTCGCCGCGAAATCGGCAGCCGCATTCGTCTTCGCAAAACGCCAGAATTGTCGTTCGAATACGATTCATCGGTCGCATATGGTAGCCATATCGATTCATTGATTCGTGACTTAAATCGGAACGACCAATAAATTGAAGGGGGGACTCGTGTCTCCCCTTTTTTGATGGGAGGAATTCAAGTGGAACCTACAGGTGTATTGATTTTAGATAAAGACAGCGGCATGACGAGCCACGATTGTGTGTTCAAGCTCCGCAAACTGTTCCAAACGAAAAAAGTTGGGCATACGGGCACGCTCGACCCGGAAGTGACCGGTGTGTTGCCAATCTGCCTCGGACGGGCGACAAAACTGTCGCGTTTTTTGACCGATGAAGGGAAACGTTACGCTGCCGAGATTACAATCGGGACGGCGACGATGACCGAGGACGCCTATGGCGAGGTCGTTGAGACGCGCGAAGTCGGTCCGGAAGCGTTCACTGCTGCGGACATCGATCGTGTCCTCGAGACGTTGACAGGAAAAATCGAGCAAATCCCGCCTTACTTCTCTGCTGTCAAAGTGAATGGGAAGAAATTGTATGAGTATGCCCGCAAAGGTCAAACAGTCGAGCGGCCGCGCCGCATCGTCGAGATTCATCGCCTCGTCCGCACGACCGACCCCATCATCGAAGACGGGGTCTGCCGTTTCCGAATCGATGTCGAATGCGGGAAAGGGACATTCATCCGCACGCTCGCCGTTCAAATCGGGGAGCGACTGGGTTACCCGGCTCATATGAGCGACCTTCGTCGGACCCGTTCCGGTTCGTTCGAGGAGACGGATGCTGTCACGTTGCGCCAACTTGGTGAGATGGAGACGGTCGAGGAGCGCATGAGCCATCTCATCCCGCTCGAAGACGTGATCAAACGCTGGCCAGCGATGACGATTCCAGCCAATCGGGAACGGTATATTCGAAACGGAGGTCGTTTGAACGACGTCTCGCTCGAATTTGAACTGTTTACTGTCTATAATGAAGAAGGAATTCCACTTGCCCTCTATCGACGGCTTGACGGAACAACTGATGCAACTGTCGAGGTCATGTTGACCATCGACTAAGGGGGAAATGAAGTATGGAAACGATACATCTGACTTATCCTGAGACACCGGACCTCGTCCCTTCGGTCATGGTGCTCGGATTTTTCGACGGCGTCCACTCCGGCCATCAAGCGGTGATTCGGCATGCGCAGGCGCAAGCGAAACAGCTAGTCGTCCCCGTGACCGTCATCACGTTCGACCCGCACCCGAAACAAGTGTTGTCGAACAAACCGGATGCGGTCCGCTATATCACACCGCTCCAGCGGAAATTGAACCGGATTGCGGCGCTCGGTGTCGAACGCTGCATCGTCATCACGTTCACAAAAGAGTTGGCGAGCCTGTCGCCACAACAGTTCGTGGATGACTATTTAATCGGCGCGGGCGCGGTCCACGTGACGGCAGGATTCGACTATTCTTACGGCAAGTTCGGCGAAGGGACGATGGAGACGCTGCCGTATCATGCGCGCGGTCGCTTCACGACCTCGGTCGTCGCCGAACAGACGAGCGGCGGCGAAAAAGTATCGTCGACGCGGATTCGTCAATTGCTCGGTGCCGGAGACGTCGATGTGGCGAGCGAACTGCTCGGTACGCCGTACGTCATCTGTGGGGAAGTCATCCACGGTGACGCCCGTGGTCGAACAATTGGTTATCCGACGGCGAACGTTGTCATGGACGCCTCGTATGTCATGCCGCGTCTAGGCGTCTACGCGACGCGTGTACGGCTTCAAGATGGCCGGACGTTCGACGCGATGACGAACGTCGGACGACGCCCGACGTTTTATGCGACTGGTGACGTATCGATCGAGAGCCATTTGTTCGATTTCTCAGAAGACTTGTACGGGCAACTGATTGAGATTGAATGGATGAATTATTTGCGTGACGAGCGAGCGTTCGACGGACTCGACGCGCTCATCGCCCAACTCAAACAAGATGAGACGGCCGCTCGGGCAATCCTGTCTTGACTTTGGATGGGTGGTACGGTATCCTATTTTGGTACGCAAAGTACACCGTTTCGCTTGGCTGATCGATTCACCAACGTCGGCTCGGCAACGCGGCAATTTTCTATTAAATGGAGGTGGAGAGGCAATGGCACTCTCAAAAGAACGTAAGAACGAAATCATCGCGGAATACGCGACAAAACAAGGTGACACTGGTTCACCGGAAGTTCAAGTTGCAGTATTGACTGAACAAATCAACACTTTAAACGATCATCTTCGTACACACAAGAAAGACCACCACTCACGTCGCGGTCTTTTGAAAATGGTTGGACGTCGCCGTAACTTGCTTACGTACCTTCGTAACAAGGACGTTACACGTTACCGTGAATTGATTCAACGCCTTGGTCTCCGTCGTTAATCCGAACGGACCATGTGACGGGCTGGGACACTTGTTCCTAGTCCGTTTCTTCTTTTTTAAAAGGAAAATCATTAGACATTCATATGAATGAGTTACATAATAAACTAGATAAGGTTTGAGAGGAGAATGTTCATGTTAGGTACGAAACAAGTATTTTCTACAGAATGGGGCGGTCGTCCGCTGTCTGTAGAAGTCGGCCAACTTGCGAAACAAGCAAACGGCTCGGCACTCGTCCGTTATGGGGACACGGTCGTGCTCGCCACGGTCACAGCATCGAAAGCGCCGAAGGATTTAGATTTCTTCCCGCTCACGGTCAACTATGAAGAAAAATTATACTCGGTCGGTAAAATCCCAGGAGGTTTCCTCCGTCGAGAAGGACGTCCTGGGGAGAACGCGATTTTGACATCGCGCCTCATCGACCGTCCAATCCGTCCGCTCTTCCCAGACGGATTCCGTCACGATATCCAAGTCATGATTTACGTCATGTCGAACGACCCGGACTGCCCAGCTGAAATGGCCGGCATGCTCGGAACGTCAATCGCGCTCTCGATTTCAGACATCCCGTTCGATGGCCCGATCGCCGGAGCGACAGTCGGACGCGTCAACAGTGAGTTCGTCGTCAACCCGACGACGGCTCAGCTCGAACAGACAGACCTCGAACTCCAAGTCGCCGGAACGGCAACTGCGATCAACATGGTTGAAGCAGGTGCAAATGAAGTACCGGAAGACGTCATGCTCGAGTCGATCTTGTTCGGTCATGAAGAAATCAAGAAATTGGTCGCTTTCCAAACGGAAATCGTGGAAGCTGTCGGGAAACCGAAGTTCGAATACACGGTATCGAAGTTTGATGACGCTTTGACGGCTGAGCTCGAAGCAGCTCGTCCAGAAATCAACGCCGCAGTTCAAGTCGAAGAGAAGCATGCACGCGACGAAGCCATCAACGAAGTGATTGCGAAATACGTAGCTGCATATGAAGAAACACTTGCTGACGAACCAGCCAAGTTGAAAGAAGTGTCTGGCATCTTGAACAAGTTCGTCAAAGACGAAGTCCGCCGCTTGATCACGGTCGACAAAGTTCGTCCTGACGGTCGTCGTCCGGAAGTCATCCGTCCACTCGCGTCGGAAACGGGCTTATTGCCACGCGCCCACGGCGTTGGCTTGTTCACACGTGGACAAACACAAGTCATGTCGGTCGCGACACTCGGCGTCATCGGCGATGCGCAAATCATCGACGGCATCGGTCTCGAAGAGAACAAGCGCTTCATGCACCATTACAACTTCCCGCCGTTCTCGGTCGGGGAAGCTCGTCCGGTGCGTGCGCCAGGACGTCGTGAAATCGGTCATGGTGCCCTAGGAGAACGTGCACTTTTGCCAATCATCCCGAAAGAAGCGGACTTCCCGTACACGATCCGTCTCGTCTCGGAAGTACTCGAGTCGAACGGTTCAAGTTCGCAGGCGTCAATCTGTGGATCGACACTCGCTCTCATGGACGCAGGTGTGCCGATCAAGGCGCCGGTTGCCGGGATTGCGATGGGTCTCATCATGGAAGGCGAACATTACACGGTCCTCACGGACATCCAAGGTCTCGAAGATCATCTCGGCGACATGGACTTCAAAGTAGCAGGAACGAAAGACGGGATCACGGCGCTCCAAATGGATATCAAAATTGCCGGAATCACGCGTGAGATTTTGGAAGAGGCACTCGAACAAGCTCGTTCAGGCCGTCTCCACATCTTGAACCATATGCTTGAGACGCTCGACGCACCACGTCCACAGTTGTCGCAGTATGCACCGAAAATCGTGACGATGACGATCAATCCGGATAAGATCCGCGATGTGATCGGACCGGGCGGGAAGATGATCAACAGCATCATCGACCAAACGGGCGTCAAAATCGATATCGAGCAAGACGGGACGGTCTTCATCGCGTCGACCGATCAAGACGGTATCGACATGGCGATGGCCCTCATCGGCGACATCGTCCGTGAAGTCGTCGTCGGCGAAGAGTTCGATGCAACGGTCCGCCGCATCGAGAAGTTCGGCGCGTTCGTCGAATTGTTCAAAGGGAAAGACGCGCTCGTCCACGTCTCTGAGTTCAGCTTAGAGCGTGTCGCGAACGTGGAAGACGTCGTCAAACTCGGCGATACAATCAAAGTCCGTGTGACGGAGATTGACGACAAAGGCCGAGTCAATGCCTCGCACAAAGTGCTCATCCTTGAAGGATTGTCACCGGAAGAACGCGAAGCATACGAAGCAAAACGTAAAGCGCAGCGCGAAAGCCGTCCACCACGTGACAGCCGTCCGCCGCGTCGTGACGGAGATCGCCGTCCGCCACGCTCGACAAACTAATCATGATGGCCATCGTCTGGTGCGATGGCCTTTTTCATAGGAGTGATAACATGGAATGGATCACATTAGATAACGGCGTCCGCATCGTGATCGAACCGATGGCGGATGTGCGTAGCACATCGACCGGTGTCTTCATCAAAGCTGGGACGCGAACGGAAGACGTGACCGAGATTGGGATCAGTCACTTGATTGAACATATGTTGTTCAAAGGAACGAAAACGAGAACGGCAAAAGAAATCGCTTCGTTCTTCGATGAACTTGGCGGTAGCGTCAACGCGTTCACGTCGAAAGACCACACGTGCTATTACGTAAAGACGCTTGACGAGCATGCGGTCGTCGCATTCGATGCGCTCGCCGACATGCTGTTCGATTCGTTATTTGACGAGGCGGAACTCGAGAAAGAGAAACGGGTCGTCTTAGAAGAGATTAAAATGTATGAGGACACGCCGGAAGACCTCGTCCACGAACTGCTCGCGAAAGCCGTCTATAAAGACGATATCCTCGCCGAACCGATTCTCGGGACGGAAGCGAGCGTCCTCGGGTTATCCCGGGACCAATTGCTCCGGTACGTCGCCTCGACGTATACGGGTAACCGCGTCGTCGTTTCGATTGCCGGCCATGTGACCGATGAATTGATTGAGGTGGTCACGAGAAGGTTTGCCGACCTCCCATCAGGGGAATCACCGAAAGAATCGACGACACCGATCTTGTATAGCGACGTGGTGAAAAAACAGAAAGAGACAGAGCAAGCACATCTGTGCTGGAACTTCGAGGCGATTGCCGCCAAAGACGACCGACTGCCGCATTTAGCTTTGTTGAACAATGCCATCGGGGCGACGATGTCGTCACGACTGTTCCAGTCGATTCGAGAAGAGGAAGGCCTCGCCTACTCGATTTACTCGTACTATACGACGTTCGACGACCACGGGACGTTCACAATCTATATCGGGACATCGCCGGAAACACTCGCTCAAGTCGAGACGATCATGACGCGTGAGCTCGAGACGTTGAAAGCGGATGGATTGTCTGACGAAGAGGTCGAGAAAGGTAAACGGCAATTGAAAGGGTCGCTCGTCCTCGGAAACGAGAGCACGAGTGCACGGATGAACCGTAACGGACGAAATCTCGTTCTGCTCGATGAAGTCGAGGACTTGAACGAAGTGCTCGACAAAGTCGATCGCATTGAAACGCGTGACGTCAACGCCCTCATCAATGAGGTACTCGGCCACGTCCCTGCCAAATCATATGTCCTTCCGTCCGAAGACTGACTTGAAACCGAATTGTAAGTTCTCTACACTGATTAAGAGGTATTCTTTACTTTGGACAGGAACAGGTGAAAGAAGGGAAAGACTTGAACTTAACGGATTTAGCTAACCACATACAATTGATTAATCAACCAAACTTACAAGGCATCACAGTGACCCATGTGACGACCGACTCGCGTGAAGTCGTCCCTGGGACGCTCTTCGTCGCCATCAAAGGCTATACGGTCGACGGTCATGACTACGCCGATCTAGCGGTCAGCAAAGGCGCTGTCGCCGTCGTCAGTGAACGGCCGCTCTCTTTGAGTGTGCCGAACTTGATCGTGCGCGACAGCACGCGTACGGTCGGTTTATTGGCGTCTGCGTTCTATCAATATCCGTCTGAGCAGATGCGTCTGTTCGGGATCACGGGAACGAACGGCAAGACGACGACGACAACCATTTTACGTGACGTACTTACAGAACTCGGACATAGTACCGGCTTGATTGGCACGGTCGAGGTTCGCATTAACGATACGGTCGTCCCAAGTAAAAACACGACGCCGCAAAGTTCAGAGCTCCAACAGTTGCTCGCCCGGATGCACGCAGAAGGGGTGACCGATGTGATGATGGAAGTCTCATCGCACGGACTCGAACTCGGCCGCGTCATCGGAACGGACTTTGATATCGTCGGATTCACGAACTTGACGCACGATCACCTTGATTTTCACGGCACGTTCGAGAACTATGCACGTGCGAAAGGCTTGTTATTCGCACAGCTCGGACAGATGGCGTCACGTCACAAAGTCGCCGTGTTGAACGCGGACGACCCATACAGCAAGCTGTATGAGACGATGACAGGGGCGCGAGTGATCACATATGCGATTGACGCGATGGCAGACGTGACGGCATCAGATATCGTTCAGACGCTGTCAGAGACGAGCTTTTGCCTCAACTATCAAGGCGAACGCCATCCGTTGACGGTCCAATTCATCGGCCGCTTCAACGTATATAACATCTTGCTCGCGACCGGTTGCCTGCTCGCGGCAGGCTATCGCTTGCCCGAAATCGTCCAGGCACTCGAAGCGATCCATCCGGCCAAAGGGCGGATGCAACGCCTCGATGTACCGGGCTATAACGTCTATGCGGATTATGCCCACACGCCCGACGGCATCGAGCAATGCTTGAAGTCGCTCGTCGGCGTGCCGAAAGAGAAGATTGTGTTCTTGATCGGGACAGGCGGAAATCGTGACATCACGAAGCGACCGACGATGGGGGCGATGGCCTCGAAATATGCGGGAACGGTCGTCATCACGACGGATGACCCGCGATTCGAAGCATACGACTCCATCACGAGCGGCATCGCTGCCGGGATGACCCACGACAATTTTGTTGAAATTGGGGACCGGGAAGAAGCAGTCCGCTATGCAGCCAAATTGGCCGAGTCCGATAATATCGTCGTCTTGGCTGGCAAAGGACATGAAAAATATCAAATCATTGGCAATGAGAAAATTCCGCTAGATGAAGAAGCGATCGTCCGAGCGACAATTTTGAAGACGGAGGAATCTTGATTTATGGCAGTACAACCGATCACCTTGACAGAGAAAGAGCATGACGAATTCGTCAAAGCACATGACCGTGGGGATTTGCTCCAACTTTCGAGTTGGGCCAATGTGAAACGACAAAACGGTTGGTTCGCCGAGCGAATCGCCGTCGCCACAGCCGGTGTGACGAGCGGAGTCGCGTTACTGTTGTTTAAACGGGTACCGAAGCTCCCGTTCACGCTTTGCTACGCGCCTCGCGGTTTCGTCGTCGACTATGACGATGTGGCGTCGTTGACCGCGTTGACCGAAGAGGCGAAACGGGTCGCCAAAGCGAATAAAGCGATCACTGTAAAAATTGATCCGAATATCGACCGAGACGAAGTACCCGGCCTCTTGACCGAAATGGCGAGCCTCGGCTTTACCCATAAAGGATATGGTGGGGGGTTCGATTACGCCCAGCCTCGGTTCACAATGGAGACGGACTTACGTCCGAGCGAGAAAGAGATTTTTGGCAAGTTCCATCACAAGTTCCGCTATAACGTGCGTTTGGCAGAACGAAAAGGAATCATCTGCACCGAAGTCGGACGTGACGGCCTCAAGACGTTCGCCGACTTGATGAAAGTAACGGGCGAACGGGACGGCTTTGCCATCCGTGGCCTCGATTACTTCGAGAACTTGTACGATTGCCTACAACCCGATGACGCACGCTTGTTCTTGACGAAACTTGAACCGAAGCTCGCGCTCGACCAACAGATGGCTACGCTTGAAAAAGCGGAGCGTGACCTCGGGAAAATTGAACGATCACTCGAGACGGAAACAATCGAGAAGAAACGGACGAGCTTGTTGAACCGCCAAAAACAGACGCGTGAACAAATCGAGAAGATTCAAGCAGCATTGCCGGAACTGACGGAGTTGCACGAGAAATACCCGAACGGACTCGTCTTGTCGGGTGGTCTGTTGACGCTCGCCGGACGACGCTCCTATTATTTGTACGGAGCGTCCTCGAATGAGTTCCGTGAATTCATGCCGAACCACCTTATGCAATGGACGATGATGCAAGCGGCCAAGGCGAGCGGTGCCGAACGCTATGATTTTGGTGGCGTATCGGGCAGCACAGAGCCTGATGACGAATACGCCGGACTCTATGCGTTCAAATCAGGTTGGGGCAGCGATATGATCGAGAAGGTCGGCGAGTTCGATCTCGTCTTGAATCGTCCGCTCTATTTCGCCCTTGAAACAGGATTACCGCTCGTCAAAGGACTCCGTAAACGGTTGCGCCGATGAAATGGACCGGCGTTTTGACGTTCGCGATGACGGCATTTTTAGTCGGAATCTTTTTAGCGTACACGTTGTCACGTCCGGGGCCGATGCCGTGGGTCGATGAACCGACGTTTGAGGCGGGGATGTGTGAGCGCAACACCCGCTCGGAAGATGTCATCGTCGAGCGGAGCGAGAAGGCGTTCGCCAAACTGCATCCGCATGTGCGGGAGCGAAGCGAATCATTCGTGCGTCTGGCCTATTCGTGCCTCGGTCTCGAGGTTCGCCTGACGTCCGGATATCGTTCAGCTGATGAGCAGAACGCCCTCTACGCCCAAGGCCGCTCGAAACCAGGTCAAGTCGTGACAAACGCCAAAGCGGGCGAGAGCTATCATAACTATGGACTCGCCGTCGATTTCGTCATCATTCACAACAACCGCGCCGACTATGATTTGGAGTCAGACCATAACCGGTCGGATGAACCGGATTGGCAAGAACTAGGGGAGCTTGGCAAGGCGCTCGGCTTCGAATGGGGCGGGGATTGGAGAAGTTTTCCGGATTACCCACACTTACAAATGGACTTCGGTTTGTCGATTCGTCAGCTCGCTTCCGGGAAACGTCCGGATGAGAAAGCGACGATGCCGCTTGCCGATGTGATGAAGCCTCTCGTCGATTGAACGGAAATGTTGGCATATCACCAGTTTTCCGATACAATATTCAGTAGCGATAAGTGGACGAAACAGAATATGCAACATCTAGGAGGTTTTTGTTAGTGTCAAAGAAGAAGACAGAGAACGTTAGCGTCTTTGCGCTTGGAGGCGTAGGCGAAATCGGGAAGAACATGTACGTCGTGGAACTAGACGACGACATCTTCGTCATCGATGCCGGCCTTATGTTTCCAGGCGATGAGATGCTCGGGATTGATATCGTCATCCCG
The DNA here is from genome assembly GCF_004336985.1 of Exiguobacterium sp. SL-9. Classification (GTDB taxonomy): domain Bacteria; phylum Bacillota; class Bacilli; order Exiguobacteriales; family Exiguobacteriaceae; genus Exiguobacterium. Next base: position 331,781 of record NZ_SJUO01000001.1, on the reverse strand, counting down.
GACATTACGTATTTGAAAGAAAATAAAGATCGGGTACGCGCGATTTTCATCACCCATGGTCACGAAGACCATATCGGTGGACTCAGCTATGTACTCCGTGATTTGAAACACGTTCCCGTATATGGGACGAAATTGACGCTCGGTTTGATCGAGCTCAAATTGAAAGAGGCTGGCTTATTGAAAGAAGTCGACCTCCGTTTGATTGACGCCAAAACGAAATTGACTATCGCTGATCATTTCATCACTTTCTTCCGCGTCAACCACTCGATTCCGGACTGTGTCGGGGTCTGTATCCAAACGTCACAAGGCGCCATCGTACATACGGGCGACTTTAAGTTTGACTACACACCGGTCGATGGGAAACAGTCAGACTTTAACAAGTTGGCAGCCATCGGTCAACGCGGCGTTCTATGCCTCTTGTCGGATTCGACGAACGCGGAACGTCCAGGTCAAACTGGTTCGGAATCGCTCGTCGGTGCCGAGTTGAATGATGTCATCTATCAAGCCGAAGGTCGCGTCATCGTCGCGTCATTCGCTTCGAACGTGCATCGTCTGCAACAAGTGTTCGCGGCAGCCGAAGCGAATGACCGCAAAGTCGCCGTCGTCGGACGCAGCATGGTCAACATCGTCGAAGTGGCTCAAAAGCTGAACTACTTACGCTTTAAGCCGAAGACACTCGTCGAGCTCTCGCAAGTGAATCGTTTGCCGGACAACAAAGTCGTCATCTTGACGACCGGTTCACAAGGTGAGCCGATGGCGGCCTTGACGCGCATGGCGCGCAACGCCCATAAACAAGTGAACATCCGCTTGAACGATACGGTCGTCATCGCGGCGACACCGATTCCAGGGAACGAGAAGTCGGTCTCGAAGACGATTGACCTGCTCTTCCGTTCAGGTGCGAACGTCATCTATAACCAACGGAAAGTACACGTTTCGGGACACGGTTCGGCCGAAGAGCTCAAGCTCATGTTGAACCTCGTCAAACCGAAGTACTTCCTCCCGATTCACGGAGAGTACCGGATGCAGATGGCCCACTCGAAGCTCGCCGAACAAGTCGGTGTGAAATCGAACAACATCTTTATCGTCGAAAAAGGGGATGTCGTGGAGTTCACGGGACGTAAAGCTCGGATGACTCGAAAAGTACCAGCCGGCAATGTTTTGATTGACGGAATTGGTGTCGGGGACGTCGGCAATATCGTCCTCCGTGACCGTCGTCTTTTGTCACAAGATGGTGTCGTCCTCTGCGTCGTCACGTTGAACCGGAAACAGAAGAAATTGATTTCAGGACCTGAACTCATCTCGCGCGGATTCGTCTATATGCGTGAATCAGAAGAGATGATCTCAGAAGCGAACCGCATCGTCACGAAACAGATCGAGAAGAGTCTCCAAGCTGGAAGTGATTGGACCGAGTTGAAATCAAATATCCGCGAGCGGCTCAGCGTCTACTTGTTCGAGCAGACGAAACGTCGTCCGATGATCTTGCCGATCATCATGGAGATTTAAGGAATTGAGATTGAGGCAAAAGTCATCAGACTTTTGCCTTGTTTTTTTAGGAGGAATCTAAGGTGGCACAAAAAACGAGAAAAACTCCGGTGAAGCGGAAGCGACCGACGACGAGACGTACGAAAAACCAGCCCATCCCACTACATACATATGGCTGGATCGCATTCGTCTTATCAATCACGGCGTTCATCTTCTCCCTGTTCGATTTCGGATGGGTCGGCAATCAGACGTCGCTCCTTGCGACGACGTTGTTCGGGGGCTGGGGGGCTGTTACGTATTTGGCAATTGCATTCACGTTGCTCGTCTTTTTAAACAAGTTTCGGCCGATGCAACGGACTGGCATGTTGTTATTGTTCGTCTCGTTTCTCATGTTCGGTGATCTCGTATGGGGGGCCGAACGGGGCGCGGTCAACGGGGCGCTCTATCGACTCAATCAATATTTACTCTCCGATTTCGGCATTATTTTTTTAGGTGCCCTCAGTATGATTGTCGGTATCTCGCTGTTATCCCCGACGATTTGGCGAACGCTCGGGGCTAGATTGCTTGAGACGGGTACGGCCATCAAACAAGAGTGGAACGACCGGGAACGGGTCAAACCGGCCCAAGTGTCAAATCGGAAGAAAACGGTTCCGGGACCAGCGAAAGTCGACCCGACACCGGCCGCGGTTGAAGCCGAGCCTGAAGCGGATGCGGTGACGATGCACGATATTCCAATCGTCGGGTTCAGTGAGAAAGTCGTCGCCGAGAAACGTCCGAAAACAGAGGAGGCGGCGCCGTCGGAAGAAGTGGTCGACCTACCGACCGAGGACATGATGATGACGGCGTCACAAGACGTATCGGACACGTATGAGTTGCCGACGTTCACGATTCTCAGTGAGCCGGTCGTGACCGATCTGTCCGGGGAAAACGCCCGCCTGAAAGCGAACGCGACGAAACTTGTCCAAACGCTGAAATCGTTCGGCGTCGGGGTGAAAGTATTGAAAATCCACCTCGGTCCGACCGTGACAAAGTATGAACTGCAACCAGACATCGGTGTCAAAGTGAGCCGCATCACCTCGCTCAGTGATGACCTTGCCCTCGCGCTCGCCGCGAAAGATATCCGCATCGAGGCGCCAATCCCCGGAAAGGCCGCCATCGGGATTGAAGTCCCGAACCAAGAAGTGGCACCGGTCTGTCTCCGAGAAGTGCTCGAAGCTGATCCGGTCAAGCGGGAGCAGTCGCCACTCCTTGTCGCTCTCGGGCGTAGCATCAGTGGGGAAACGGTGACAATCGCTTTGAATAAAATGCCGCACTTGCTCGTCGCAGGGTCGACCGGGTCCGGGAAATCGGTCTGCATTAACGGCATGATTGTGTCGCTCTTGATGCGCACACGACCCGATGAGGTCCGGCTCATGATGATTGACCCGAAAATGGTCGAGTTGAATGTTTATAACGGCGTTCCGCATTTGTTGACACCGGTCGTGACGGATCCGAAGAAAGCGGCCCAAGCGCTCAAGCAAGTCGTTGCCGAGATGGAACGGCGCTATGAGTTGTTCAGCCGTTACGGCGTTCGAAATATCGAAGGATACAACGAACTCGTCGACAAGTCGGACGATGAGGATGCGAAACGTCTGCCGTTCATCGTCGTCATCGTCGATGAACTCGCGGACTTGATGATGGTCGCCTCGAACGATGTCGAGGACGCCATCATGCGTCTTGCCCAGATGGCTCGGGCGGCGGGGATCCATATGGTGCTCGCCACGCAACGTCCATCGGTCGATGTCATCACGGGCGTCATCAAAGCGAATATCCCGTCACGTATCGCTTTCGCTGTCTCGTCACAGACAGATTCACGGACCATCCTCGACGGAGGAGGGGCCGAGAAGCTACTCGGACGAGGTGACATGCTCATGCTCGCCAACGGAATGAACAAACCGATTCGTGTGCAAGGTGCGTTCGTATCGGACCAAGAAGTCGAAACGGTCGTCAATCATGTCATCGCCCAGCAACGGGCCCAGTACGTCGAGGCGATGATGCCGAAAGAAGAAGAGGTCACGACAATCGACTCGGACGATACATTGTTCGATGAAGTCGTACAGTTTATCTTGACGCAAGAGACGGCGTCCACTTCGATGATTCAACGAAGATTCCGAATCGGTTATAACCGGGCCGCCCGTTTGATCGATTCGCTTGAACAGGCCGGCTATGTCGGACCTTCAGAGGGCTCCAAACCGCGGAAAGTACTCATTAACCAACCGGAAGCATAAAACAAAAAAACGAATGATAATTGACCGCATGTCATTATCGTTCGTTTTTTGTTTTATTTTAACGAATCTGATGTGAATGGGGGATGCCGAGGGAAAGTCATGTTAAGTTGAACTAATATAGCACATCTGACCTATTCGAGGCATTAAGACATACTACTAAAACTGTTGAACCGCTTTCATTTTTTAATACCGTTTTCATTTTACGATTTCTTTTCAAAGCAGGTCAGAACAGGTAATATAGACTATGAAGCGTTTGGAATCCCTTCACTTTAAAATATTTCCCTGATTCCGAACAAAAAGTATTGCGTTCTATTTCTCGAATCCCTATACTTAATATTGGCAAGGACATTCATACGTCAGATGTCTGAGCACTGGTAAGAAATAGGTAAAGGTGGTGAGGCCCATGTCGATCAAGCTCGATCATCGCTTGCTCTATCTTCGCGTGATTGAGAAAATCAAGCAAGATATCGACGATGGTGTCTATCGTGAAGGAGAGAAACTTCCTTCAGAATTCGAGTTGTCGAAGCAACTAGGAGTCAGTCGAGCGACGCTCCGAGAAGCGCTTCGTATCCTCGAGGACGAGAAATTTGTCGTGCGGAAACATGGCGTCGGGACTTTTATCAGTTCAAAACCCCCGTTTACTTCTGGGATCGAAGAGCTGTTCAGTGTCACGGACATGATCATGCGCGCCAAAATGACACCAGGAACGAAAGTGTTGGTGGCCGAAAAGGTTCTAGCAACCGAGAGAGAAGCCGAGCGTTTAAAAATCGAACCGAACTCACCGATTTATCGGATCGTCCGGATTCGATATGCGGATGAGACACCAGTTGTCTACTGTGTCGATAAAATTCCAGCCCATCTCGTCTCGAATCCGAAGGCGTTGACGGAAGGGAAGTCGTTGTTCGACGCGCTCGAAACAGAGGTAGGACGTCGGGTCGCATATGCGATCACGCACATCGAACCGAGTGTGAACGCTGAAATTTCGACGCAACTTCAAACGGACCAACCGTTACTGGCATTGAAACAATTGCATTACGATGAGAGCGATTTACCGTTGCTCGATTCGGCGAACTTTTTCCGAGCGGACCGCTTCGACTTCCACGTCGTTCGAAAACGCGTCTAAGCACGTTCGTTTTATCCGGAAACAGTTATTTTTGGGGAATAGCGTGAAAGCGCTTTCTTATACCGGTGTAAAGACTACTGATGACATGACAACCTTAATTGTTATGATCCGAAAGGGGAAACACGACGATGAACAAGAAAAAAACAATTCTCTCAGCTTTAGCAGCAGGTCTCACACTCTCGACAGTACTCGCAGCATGTGGCGGGGATGACAATGAAGGTGCTTCAAACGGAGAAGGCGGCGGTGAAGGTAGCGACTTCAAAGTGGCGATGGTAACTGATACAGGCGGTGTCGATGATAAATCGTTCAACCAATCAGCTTGGGAAGGTCTCACAAAGTTCGGGGAAGACAACAACTTGACAGAGAACGAAGGTTTCAAATATCTTCAATCATCAAAACAAGCAGATTACCAGCCAAACTTGCAACAATTGGCGCGCGACAATTTCAACTTGATTTACGGAATCGGCTTCTTGATGGGCGAAGACATCCAAAAAGTTGCTGAGCAGTTCCCAGACAACAACTTCGCCATCGTTGACATGGTCGTGGATGCACCGAACGTCGCATCAATCACGTTCAAAGAGCAAGAAGGTTCATTCCTTGTCGGTGTCGTCGCGGGTCTTACAACGACGACTGACAAAGTCGGTTTCATCGGCGGAGTTGAGTCAGACTTGATCAAGAAATTCGAGAACGGATACAAAGCCGGTGTCATGGCCGTTAACCCGGACGCGACAATCGACGTGAAATATGCTGAAGACTTCAACTCAGCTGAAAAAGGAACAGCCATCGCTTCAGGTATGTACGGCGCAGGCTCAGACATCATCTATCACGCAGCAGGCGGTACAGGTGTAGGGGTATTCACAGAAGCGAAAAACCGTAAGAAAAACGGTGAAGATGTATGGGTAATCGGGGTTGACCGTGACCAGTATGAAGAAGGTCTCCCAGAGAACGTAACGCTTACTTCAATGGTAAAACGTGTTGACACGGCAACTTACGAAGTTTCAAAACTTGCGATGGAAGATAAGTTCCCAGCAGGCGAAATCGTTGAGTTCTCATTGAAAGACGAAGGTGTAGGAATCGCTGAAACATCAAGCGAAAACGTCTCAGCTGACGTCCTCTCAAAAGTTGAAGAGTACCGTACACAGTTGATCGACGGAGACATCACGGCTCCAGCAACTGACGCTGAGTTCGAAGAGTTCATGAAAACAGTAAAATAATTCATTGAGTTAGGGGGGACCCATGCGGTCTCCCTTTACTTAAAGTTAGGGGTGGACTTTCTTGGAATATGTAATTGAAATGCTCAATATTCGCAAAGAGTTCGGAACGTTCGTGGCCAACGACAATATCACCCTCCAATTGCGCAAAGGAGAGATTCATGCGTTGCTCGGCGAGAACGGTGCCGGGAAATCGACGCTCATGAACGTCCTGTTCGGTCTTTATCAGCCAGAAGGCGGGGAGATTCGTGTACGCGGGGAGAAAGTGAACATTGAGAATCCGAACATCGCCAACGAACTCGGGATCGGCATGGTACACCAACACTTCATGCTCGTCGAGAAGTTCACGGTGACCGAGAACATCATCCTCGGATTAGAGCCGAAGAGTGGTTTGACGGTCGATCGGGCGACGGCGCGTAAAAAAGTCATGGAAATCTCGGAACAGTATGGTCTTCGGATTGATCCGGATGCGAAAATCGAGGACATCTCGGTCGGCATGCAACAACGGGTCGAAATTTTGAAGACGCTCTATCGCGGAGCTGAGATTTTGATTTTTGATGAGCCGACCGCTGTACTGACGCCGCAAGAGATTCAAGAACTCATTCAAATCATGAAGCGTCTGATTGAAGAAGGTAAATCGATCGTCTTGATCACGCATAAACTGAAAGAGATCATGCAAGTCGCCGACCGCTGTACGGTCATCCGCCGCGGACGTTATATCGGTACGATTGATATCGATGAGACGGTCAATGAAGATCGTTTGGCAGAAATGATGGTCGGGCGTGAAGTCAACTTTGATGCGGAATATTCCAAGGCAGATCCACAGCAAGTCGTCCTCGACGTCCAAAAGCTTGTCGTCAAAGACAGTCGTGGGCTCGCAGCCGTCGACGGCTTGGATTTACAGATTCGTTCAGGAGAAATCCTCGGGATTGCCGGGATTGACGGGAACGGACAGACCGAGTTGATTGAAGCCATCTCAGGCTTGAAAAAACCGGAGTCTGGAAAAGTATTGCTAAATGGGAAAGACGTGACCGGGTTCACACCGCGTAAAGTAACAGAGTCTGGTGTCGGCCACATCCCGCAAGACCGTCATAAGCACGGACTCGTCCTCGATTATTCAATCCGAGACAACATGGTCCTCCAAACGTATTATAAAGAGCCGTTCTCGAAGCGCGGTTTGATGAACTATAAAGCGGTGGCAGAGAAAGCGAAAGCGTTGATTGAGAAGTTTGACGTCCGAACTCCATCGGTCGATGTGCCGGCCCGCGCCTTGTCGGGTGGAAACCAGCAGAAAGCCATCATCGCTCGCGAAGTCGACCGGTCGCCTGACTTGTTGATTGCGGCACAACCGACACGGGGTCTTGACGTCGGGGCAATCGAGTTCATTCATGAACAGCTCATCAAAGAACGTGAAAAAGGACGCGCCGTCTTGTTGATCTCGTTCGAGCTCGAAGAGATTTTACATGTGGCGGACAGAGTCGCGGTCTTATATGAAGGCAAAATCGTCGGGATCCGTGATCCGAAAGAGACGACGGAGCAAGAACTCGGCTTCTTGATGGCCGGCGGTAAGAGAGGAGAAGAAACAGTATGAATAAGCTAGGATTCAATCGACTGCTCATCCCGCTCTTGTCAATCTTGATGGGACTACTCGTCGGAGCGATCGTCATGCTCATCGGCGGTTATGACCCGATCAGAGGGTTCTCTTCGCTGTTCGAAGGCATGGTCGGCAGTCCGTATGCGATCGGCGAGACACTTCGCGCCGCAGCGCCGCTCATCTTCTCAGGTTTAGCCGTCGCGTTCGCGTTCCGGACCGGCCTGTTCAACATCGGTGTCGAAGGCCAAGTATTGATTGGTTGGGTGGCAGCTGTTTATGTCGGAATTAACTTTGATTTGCCGATGTTCATTCACTTGCCGCTCGCGCTTCTCGCGGCCATGTTCGCGGCAGCGCTCTGGGCGTTCGTGCCTGGTTTCTTAAAAGCCAAGTTCCACGTCCATGAAGTAATCACATCCATCATGATGAACTATATCGCGCTCTATACGACGAACGCGATTTTACGCAGTGTCATCGGGGTGACGAACGAACGGACCGAGTCAATCAACGAGTCGGCATCGCTCGCGTCGCCATGGCTCCAAGAAATGACGCAGTTCTCACGCTTGCACTGGGGTGTCCTCATCGCTGTGCTCGCGGCCATCGTCTACTACTACATCTTGCAACGGACGACGCTCGGTTATGAGCTTCGGGCCGTCGGTTTCAACAAACATGCGTCGCAATACGCAGGAATGAGCGTCAACCGGAACATCATTCTCTCATTCGTCATCTCGGGTATGTTCGCAGGACTCGCCGGGGCGATGGAAGGTCTTGGTACGTTCAACGGCATGACACTCAGCGCCTCGTTCACCGGAGTCGGTTTCGACGGGATCGCCGTCGCGCTTCTCGGTGCGAACACGGCCGTCGGTGTCGTCTTGGCAGCCATCTTGTTCGCCGGACTCAATATCGGCGGACTCGCGATGCAGCTTGGGGCGAACATTCCGTCTGAACTCGTCAAAGTCATTATCGCGGCCATCGTCATCTTCGTGGCATCGGGTTATGCGTTCAACTATGTGATCGACAAATTCAAAGGAAATCGTAAGAAAGGGGTGGAGAAAAAATGAGCTTCTTAGAAGTCCTCTATATCGTCGTTCCGGTCGCGTTGGCCTATGCGACTCCACTCATCATTGCAGCGCTCGGCGGCATTTTCAGTGAACGTTCGGGCGTCGTCAACATCGCCTTAGAAGGTATCATGGTCATCGGTGCCGCGACTGGAATCATCACGACGCTTACGTTGACGAACATGGGGCTTGGCGGTCTCAGTCCATGGATCTCGCTCTTGGTCGCCATGGTCGTCGGTGCGCTCTTCTCGCTCTTCTTGGCTGTTCCGGCCATCCTGTGGCGAGCTGACCAAACGGTACTCGGTGTCGCCATCAACATGCTCGCGATCGGACTTGCGATCTTTGTCGTCCGCGTCCTCTATAACAAAGGGCAGACCGATTTCATCGAATTTCGGATCGCGAAAGAGAACGTGCCGATTCTCTCGGACATTCCTGTACTCCGTATGTTCTTCATTAACGTCCAGTACACGTCGTTCATCGCCATCGCGCTCGCGTTCGTCGTCTGGTTCGTCATCTTCAAGACGCCGTTCGGTCTACGTCTCCGCTCGGTCGGGGAACACCCGATGGCGGCTGACACGATGGGGATCAACGTCACGAAAATGCGCTTCATGGGCGTCATGCTCTCGGGTGCGTTCGGCGGACTCGCCGGTGCGGTCTACGCCGTCACCGTCACGACGAACTTCAGTGGGACGACGATTGTCGGTCAAGGATTCTTGGCCATCGCCGCGATGATCTTCGGGAAATGGAATCCGCTCGGCGCGCTCGGAGCCGGCCTGTTCTTCGGTTTCGCCCAAGCGTTGTCAATCATCGGAAGTAACTTGCCGGTCATCAGCAACGTACCACAAGTGTTGCTCTTGATTGCGCCGTACGCGCTCACGATCCTTGCCCTCGCAGGTGTCGTCGGACGTGCCGATGCACCAAAATCGGTCGGTATCCCATATATTAAAGGGAAACGCTAATCATCAAAAGGACAAATGTCCATTTCATCAAGGTTGTTTGACGCTTAAGTCAAACAACCTTTTTTGTTATACTGGTGTAGAGGTGAGACAATTGAAAAAATGGTGGCAACTGCTGATGGCTGTCGCGTTGAGCGTTTCGCTCGCGGGCTGCTCCGTTGATGACTGGTTCGCCGAACAGATCGACCCGCCGGAATCGCTCGTTGAACTAGAGTCCGAATTCCCCTCGGCGTCGGTCTCACAACTTGTCGAACGGCCGCTCGGTAAGACCGAGACGGTCACGCTCGACCGCGTCATCGATGGCGATACGCTCAAAGTCGAGTTCGAGAACGGGGCGACCGAGTCGATTCGTCTCTTGCTTGTCGATACGCCGGAAACGAGCCATCCGACGCTACCAGTCCAACCGTTCGGGGAGGATGCGAAATCGTTCGTCGAACGTTGGTTACCGGAAGGGGATACGATCACGCTCGAATATGACGTCGGGCGCTATGATCGTTATCAACGGACGCTCGCTTACGTTTGGTATGACGATGCGATGCTAAACGAGGAATTGTTGCGCCGAGGTCTGGCGCGTGTTGCCTATGTGTATGCGCCGAACACGCAACACATCGATGCGTTCCGGGAGGTCGAACGGGCCGCGCGTAAAGAGTTGCTTGGGATTTGGAGTCTTGAGGATTATGTGACAGGCAATGGCTTTGACCATGAGGCGACCGAGCCGGCCAAACCGGCACGGGACACGGACGATTGCGACATCAAAGGGAATATCAATCGGGACGGAGAGAAGATTTATCACGTTCCGGGCGGGGCGAGCTATGAGCGAACCATCCCCGAGGCGATGTTCTGTACGGAAGAAGAAGCGCGTGAGGCCGGTTTCCGGTCAGCGGCTCGATAAAAAAAGACATGTGCGCCTATGAGGCACACATGTCTCGCTTATTCGTACTTGAGCGCGTCGCCGTCGAACGATTCGTCCGCGACTTTGATCGAGTCGGTCGGACATCCTTCGAAAGCGTCCATCAAGTCCTCACTCAATTCGTCCGGGACTTCAATCGTACCCGTGTTGTCGTCCATCAAGTTGAACGCGAGGCCTTCGTCATCATAGTCGAAGATGTCCGGGGCGGCTGCTCCGCAGGCCCCACATGCGATACATGTATCTTTATCAACAATCGTAAATTTTGCCATTTGTAACCCTCCATACGTTTCGTCTCTCTGCATAGAAATGATTTTCTACTGACTATGAGTAATTGTAGTCTACATACCCAAATATTTCAATGAGGAAACGAATAACGTTTTGGAAGCATAATTTTGACCGAGGAGGTGGAACGATGGTTCATTTAGCGGACGGGGTGTTATTGCTCTCGATCGAGCGTTTGAAAGGGGAGCGCAGTGAGCGTAGTTTGTTTCATGTATTGAACGGAAAACGTTCGGCGACGACGCTGCAAGACGCCTTTTTTTATGACTTGGAACCGATTTTTGGATTGTTCCCCTATACGAAGTACGACTATGAAAAGTTGCTCGCTTCGTTCGAAAAACGAGGCTGGCTCAACCGTTCGAGTTTCACGTTGACCGATGCCGGCAAGATGCTAGCGTCTCCCGAGGCCGTCAGTGACCTGTTCGACCGTCTCGGCGGTGAATACCGGGATTATACGACGATGACGTGGAAACGGCTCAGCTTGTTCGTCCAGACGTTCATGTCGCTTGAGCACGAGCGGACGTTCTACCCGGTCCAGGCCGATCGGTTAGCTGAACGTTGGGTCAAACAGATCGTCCGGACCGAGCGGGAGTGGCAACCGCTGATTCACAGCTTTCATCAGGAGCTTGAGACAGCGCTTGAAGAAGTCGGAGACCCATATGCGACCGCCGTCGTCTATCGATTCACGGGCGCGTTCGAGACGGGATACACGTATGAACAAATCGCGGCGCTCTTGGACGTCGATGCGCGGACGGCCCGACTCTACTTTTTGGCCGGCTGGAACGCGCTCTTGTGGAAGTTGCCGCGGGACGCAAAGCTGCTCGGCTTCGCTCACGGTTTATCGAGCGAACGGATGACGTTGTCGGCGCGGGAATCGTATGAACAGTTTTTGGCCGGCCGATCGTTCCAACAAGTCCAATCACAGCGGCGGTTGCGTACGAGCACAATTGAGGACCACGTCGTCGAGATGGCGATGTATTTAGACGAGTTCCCGCTCGATCAATTCGTTCCACTCGAACAAATCAAGCAAGTCGAGCAGCTGCGTGACGAGTCGAGCTGGGCGCTCAAGCCGATTTTTGAACAAGTCGACGGAATCAGTTATTATCAAATCCGATTGGTGTTCGCACGATTGAAACGAGGTGAGACATTTGTTTGAAAAGACGTTGAAGCGGGTGTTCGGCTATGACACTTTTCGTCCGGGACAGCGTGAGGTAATCGATGCGGTCGCCGACGGGCAAGACGTGCTCGCCATTATGCCGACCGGGGCTGGCAAGTCGTTGACGTTCCAACTCCCGTCTTATATTAAAAATGACGGGCTGACGATCATCGTGTCGCCGCTCTTGTCGCTCATCGAGGACCAGATGCTCCATATCCGCGAACGAGGCGAGCGTGGGGTGGCGCGATTGACGTCGATGGAGACACTCGAAGAGAAGCAAGACATCTTGAACCATTTGAAACGTTACCGCTTCTTATATTTATCGCCCGAGCAACTCGCCGTGCCGCACGTGACGCGGGCGCTCGCACGGACGAAAATTCAAATGCTCGTCGTCGACGAGGCGCACTGTATCTCGCAGTGGGGTCACGAGTTCCGGCCTGAGTATGCCCGCTTAGGCGAATTGCGAAAACAGCTCGGCAGTCCGCAATGCATGGCCGTCACCGCGACAGCGCCGGAGGCGGTAAAACGTGACATTATCGAGAAGTTGGCGCTGTTCTCGCCGTCACAGTTTGTCCATTCGGCCAACCGTCCCGAGATTCGTCTGATTGTCGAACGCCTCGAATCGGAGGATAAGATGCGACGGTTGAGCGAACTCGTCCACGATGTTCCGAAACCGGCCGTCATTTATACGGCGACTCGGCGTGAGGCAGAAGCGCTCGCCCTCCACCTCGATGACGCCTTGTTTTATCATGGTGGCATGTCGACTGAGGACCGCCGGCTCGTGCAGTCGCAATTCTTACGAGATGAAGTCGCCATCATGGTATGTACGAGTGCGTTCGGGATGGGTGTGAATAAAGATAACGTCCGGTCGGTCATCCATTATCAGGTCCCGGCCACGCTCGAGGCGTATATGCAAGAGATTGGACGTGCCGGACGTGACGGAAACCCTGCTTTTGCCGTCTTACTTTATGCTGAGGGTGACGAACGCATCCAACAGTTTTTGATTGACCAACAATATCCAAAAGACAAAGATATCCGTCTCGCTTATTTGGAACGTGACAACGGCACGAGCCTTGCCCAGTTGCCGCGCCTGTTGCGATTGAACGAGGAAGACCCGGTCTGGGGCTTGTTGAGTCAAATGCTCGCCGAGCGGACGCTTGCCGAGGCGATTGATTGGGTAAAAGATAGAAAGCGGGCTCGGTATCGTCAACTCGGGCAGATGATGGACTATGCCCTCATCAAAACGTGTCGGCGTGACTACTTGTTGAACTACTTCTCGGAACAACCGGTCAAACAAGCCGATTGTTGTGACGTCTGTGGGGAAATCGTGTTCCCGCCGTCGGTTCAACCTGTGTCTAAAAATGTGACAGATTGGAAACATCGGTTGGCTCGCATCTTCTCCTTTGAATGATATCATAGTAAAATGATAAAAAAGGTAAAGGAGGGCACACGTTGCGATATCGGAACCAAGCGGACTCACTGCGTGAACAAGTGGTGGACACGTTGCCGTCTCGCGCTGAACGGCAAGAGCATGAGCGCAAAGAAAAATTGAACGATAATTGGCTAAAGCGGCCGCTCGCTATGATGCTGACATTGACGATGTTTGCCATTATTCTTGTATTTTTATATATAGGTCGTCACACCTTATTTTTCTGACAATACGACGGGGACGTCGTATTTTTTATTACGTACTTCGTTCGGTCAGACGGATCTGCTCAATCTCGCCAATTTCTCACAAGAATTGCACAATAAAACAGGTAAAGCGCTTCGGATGGGTCTATACTAAAAAAGAAGAACCTGTAGGAAAGGAGGGGCTGCTGTGCCGAAGTACTCCATTAAGACGGTCGCGTCTCTCACCGGGGTCAACCCGACGACGATTCGGGCGTGGGAACGCCGCTATCAATTTATTGTGCCGAGCCGGACCGAATCCGGCCACCGACTGTATTCCGACCAAGACGTCGAAAAGATTAAATGGGTCGTTGAGAAACAACGGGAAGGCTTGACCGTATCCCAAGCGATTCAACAACTACATGTTGCCCCGAAGCCGAAGCCTGCCCGCCTCTATGACGAGGAATTAATGGATGGGTTGCTCGAGGCGTTACTTTCGTTTGACGAACGCAAGGCGCACGATTTGATCAATCGTGCTTTTAATACGTTCAGCTTTGAAAAGGTCACGAAAGACATCATCGGTCCGTTGTTGATGGAAATCGGGACGCGTTGGGAGAATGGGGACATCACGATTGCGCATGAGCACTTTGCGACCGCTTTTTTGCGGGCTCGTTTGTCGACGCTCTCCTTACAGATGCCGATGAATCCATTTTTACCGCGGATCATTTGTGTGTGTTCCCCAGGCGAGATGCACGAGATCGGCCTGTTGTTCGTGACGCTTTATTTGCGCCAATACGGGTATGATGTGATCTTCCTTGGTGCAGGCTTCCCGAAAGAAGATTTAAACGAGGCGTTGCACGATATCGACGCGAAGTGCTTGATTTTCTCCTGCACATTGACGGAACATCTTGAAGGTCTAAAAGAAGCGATGCGCTTTATCCAAGCCGACCATCCGGATCTTGTCATCGGAGCCGGGGGATATGCGGTCAGCCTTCACGCATCCGAGTTTGGATCGGCCTTCCTCGGTGATACGCCTGAAGCATGGACTGAGTGGTTGTCAACTATTTGACAGGTTGAACAAACGAGAGTAGCTTATAAAGTAGGATTGATTAATCTTTGGAGGTTTTCGTTTGAGATTTGAAAAGCAAACTAAAGAACATTTAAGGGTATATTTGACCGCGAGCGACCTTTCTGTTCGAGGGATTGCCATCGATACGATTGTCGGAGAGAGCGGCCAAGACCTATGGCGGGAATTGCTCGAGACAGCGGAGGCGGAATTCGGCTTCATGCCCCAAGGTACTGTCGACTTGAACGTGACGATGTTTCCCCGCGACGGACTCGTCATTGACGTTCAAAAAGTCGAAGCGGCCGCCCCGGAATCGGATCAAGAACAAGTCGAGATTCGGCTCACGATTGATGTGATTCATCATCTGATTTATCAGTTTGAGGATATTGAGGACGTCATCAACGCCTCGGTCCGTCTATTCCCACATATGCAACAGACGGAGCAGGGTGGGGCGCTTTACCATTATGATGGACGCTATTATTTACATTTTGTCGAAGTGCTCAAACCGGACGTCGAGGAGCGCTTGGCCGCCATCTTGTCGGAGTACGGGCGCACGACGACTGTCAGTCCGTACGTCATGATGGAATACGGCAAGACGATTCAAACTGAACAAGCCGTGAAACAGCTGTACGATACGTTCGCGTAAGTACGGCTTTTTAACTGTTCTGTTTCTATTGTTTTCACCCGACACATGGTATGATAAAACTTGAATTTTTGAGATGTTAGCCGAAGGAGAGATTTGATGAAAGTCGCGGTATTATATGGTGGTGTATCAGGTGAGCGGGAAGTGTCGCTCACGAGTGGTAAAGGAATGATCGAGGCGCTCGAAGAACGCGGGCACGAGGTCGTGGCGATTGATTTTCACCCGGACCGGGCTGATGAGCTATTGACGCTTCAAGCCGATGTCGTCGTGAGCGCCCTGCATGGGAAATATGGAGAAGACGGACGCGTCCAGTCACTGTTAGAGATGGCCGGATTGCCGTACACGGGATCAGGTGTCTTGGCGTCAGCGCTGGCGATGGACAAAGCCCGTGCGAAAATCATATTCGCCGCTGCCGGCATCCGCATCGCCCGTGACGTCCTTATCGAGACGGGTGACGATATCGACGCGAAAATCGCTGAGTGGGGCGCTGAGTTCCCGTGCGTCGTCAAGCCTGCTCAAGAAGGGTCATCGAACGGATTGACGATCGCGATGGACGAAGCGATGCTTCGTCAAGGGATCGACAAAGCGTTCGCGTGTGATACGGCCGTGTTGGTCGAACAATATATTAAAGGCCGTGAGTTGACGGTGCCTGTTCTTGGGAATCACGGGGCCGAGACCGCACTGCCGGTCATCGAAATCATCCCGAAAAATGAGTTTTATGACTATGAGTCGAAGTATTCAGAAGGCGGGTCGATTCACGTCTGTCCGGCTGAGTTGCCGGATGCGTTGACCGAGGAAGTTCAAACGGCTGCCATCAAAGCACACCGTGCCCTCGGATGTAGCGGTTATTCTCGTTCGGACTTCCTCGTTTCTGAAACGGGACTCGCTTATATTTTAGAGACGAACACGCTCCCGGGTATGACACCGCTCAGCTTGTTCCCAGACAGCGCCCGTGCTGTCGGAATTTCGTACGGTGAGCTGTTAGAGCGATTCATTGAACTGGCACTGGACAAGTAAGAAGGGACCCACCCTTCTTTTTTGTTTTAGAAAACGCTTTCATTATTTTTGTAAAAGCCTTTCAAATTGGGCGCGTATCAGCTATACTTTTAAACGAATACGAGGTTGATTCTTGGGGGAGAATTGACAATTTAGGGGAGGAAACCTTCATGATTACGGATCAAGAAAAAGGTCATCAAAAACGAAAAAACATCCTTGAATCGACACAAGAAGTGATACACGAGGCGCTTGATAAACTTGGGTATCCAGAAGAGATGTACGAGCTCTTGAAAGAGCCGCTTCGGATGTTGACCGTCCGCATCCCGGTACGTATGGATGACGGATCGACAAAGATTTTCACAGGATACCGGGCGCAACATAACGACGCGGTCGGGCCGACGAAAGGTGGCATTCGCTTCCACCCGAGCGTGACGGAAGTCGAAGTGAAGGCGTTGTCGGTCTGGATGAGCTTGAAGGCCGGAATTGTCGACCTTCCATACGGTGGCGGTAAAGGCGGGATTGTCTGTGATCCGCGTGAGATGAGTTTCCGTGAAATCGAACGATTGAGCCGAGGTTATGTCCGAGCCATCAGTCAAATCGTCGGACCGACGAAAGATATCCCAGCTCCGGACGTGTTCACGAACTCGCAAATTATGGCGTGGATGATGGATGAGTATAGCCGCATCGATGAATTCAACTCACCCGGTTTCATCACGGGTAAACCACTCGTCCTCGGTGGCTCGCATGGACGTGAGACGGCCACGGCAAAAGGTGTCGCCATCATGATCCGGGAAGCAGCGCTGCGCCGAGGGATCGAGTTGAAAGGGGCGCGTGTCGTCGTCCAAGGATTCGGGAACGCCGGGAGCTTCTTGTCGAAGTTCATGCATGACGCCGGTGCGAAAGTGATCGCCGTCAGCGATGCATATGGTGCGATTCACGATGAGAACGGCCTCGATATCCCGTATCTTCTGGATCGTCGAGATTCGTTCGGGACGATTTCGACGCTCTTCAAGAACACGATTTCGAATAAAGAAATGCTCGAACTCGACTGCGACATCTTGGTCCCGGCCGCGATCGAGAATCAAATCACTGAAGACAACGCCGATCACATCAAGGCATCGATCGTCGTCGAGGCCGCCAACGGACCGACGACGAACGAAGCGACCCGTATCTTGACAGAACGCGGCATCCTGCTCGTTCCAGACGTGCTCGCGTCGAGCGGCGGGGTGACCGTCTCGTACTTTGAATGGGTCCAAAACAACCAAGGTTACTATTGGACGGAAGAGGAAGTGGAAGAGAAGCTTGAGAAAGTGCTCGTCCACTCGTTCAATACGGTATACAACACGTCGTCGGCCCGGAAGGTCGATATGCGTCTCGCCGCCTATATGGTCGGTGTACGTAAGATGGCCGAAGCGTCGCGTTTCCGCGGTTGGGTATAATCAGACAGCAAAAAAGAGGGAGAGCCTGGCATCAGGTTCTCCCTCTTTTTGTCGATTACGTTGTCACACCGTTACGCTCCCGAAGCGTCTCGGCAATGGCTTGGCCGTGGAACCGGCCGTTCTCGATAAAAATCTTATTGGCATCATTTCCGGCGGCGACGACACCGGCGATGAACAAGCCGTCAACGTTCGTTTCGAACGTCATGTCGTCAAATGCGGGCACGCCTGTCTCCTCGTCGACTTGAACCCCGGCATCGGCGAACAGCCCGTGGTCGGGCAAGTAGCCCGTCATGGCGAGCACGTGGTCGGTCTCGAGTCGGAGTTCTTCGCCGTGTTGACGATAGACGACGTGATGCGGCTCAATCCGTACAATCTCCGCCTCGAGCTCGAGGCGGACCTTGTCGTGGCGGACGAGCGAGTCGAACGTTGGCAGCACCCACGGTTTGACAGACGGGCTATAGCCGTCCCCGCGATAGAGTACCGTAACGTGGGCTCCGGCTTTCTCGAGCTCGATGGCCGCATCGACCGCGGAGTTTTTTCCGCCGATGACGGTCACGCGTTGACGGTAGAACGGATGCGCCTCTTTGAAGTAATGCGTGACGTGCGGCAATTCTTCACCCGGGACGTCGAGCGTACGAGGGCGTCCGTAATAGCCCGTGGCCAGGATGACATAGTCGGCCTTACGCTCTTTGGCGCCATCGCGATCATGATGTGACCGGACGAGGAAGCCGTCCTCGGTACGCACCACTGCTTCGACCGTCTCAAAGGGTTGGACGTCGAGCCCGGTCCGGCTGACGACTTCCCGGTAATAGACGAGTGCATCTTGACGACGCGGTTTCAAATCTTTACAGATGAACGGGATATCCCCGATTTCAAGCAAATTGGCAGACGAGAAGAACGTCTGATGAGTTGGATACCGATAGATGGCGTCGACGATATTGCCGCGCTCGATGACCGTGCACGAGATGCCGATACGCTCTAACTCAATCGCAGCCGACAGCCCACACGGTCCGGCGCCGACGACGATAGCATGTTTATTCAATGAAATCACCTCATCCCTCATTGTATGGAAGGACGAATCGGTTGGCAAGTCGCCAACTCAATGTTGGAAGCTAAAGCTGTGCTCCATGACCGCCTGGGACGATCCTGCTTCAAGCTCGACGAGGAGGCGGAGTCTCGCTTTTTGTGAGTTCAATCCGTTCGAGAAGATGATGCCCATCTCTTTGAGTTGTTGGCCTCCGCCGACGTAACCGTACACGTCTTGGACGATTCCATTAAAACAGCGGCTGACGATGACGACCGGCATCCGTTCGACGAGCATTTCGAGCGCCGGGACGATCGACGGCGGGACGTTTCCTTGCCCGAGCACTTCAAGCACGAGTCCATCATAGCCGAGCGCGTGCACGGCCTCGATCAAATCCGGCTCCATCCCGGCGACGACTTTCAATACCGCGACCCGCTTTGTGATCGAGGGTATCATCTTTGGTTGTTTCGTCGTCGGCTGACTGTAGATGAGGACGTGATCTTTCGTCACCATGCCGACGTTCCCGAAGTGGACCGATTTGAACGTGTCGACCGAGGACGTGTGCGTTTTTGTCACGTTGAACGCGGAGTGAATCTCTCCGTTGAAGACGACGAGCACCCCTTTACCGCGTGCGACATCACTTTGGGCGACCCGAAGCGCCGTGATCAGATTGAATTCGCCGTCCGAACCGACTTCGTTCGACGAGCGCATCGCTCCGGTCAAGACGATCGGTACCGGCGCACCGAGTGTGATTTGTAAGAAGTAGGCTGTCTCTTCGAGTGTGTCGGTCCCGTGCGTGATGACGACCCCGTCGTACGTGTCTTGCGTCAGTTGTTGATTGATGAACTGGGCGAGCTCGAGCATTTTTTCCGGTGTCATGTGCGGTGACGGGATGTTCGAAAAATGTTTCGTCGTGATGTTCGCGATGTCCGTCGCTTTCGGTAATGTCGCGTCAATCGGATTGACCTCGCTCGGCATGACGTGTCCCGACCCCGATTGAGACATGGCGATCGTACCGCCGGTGTGGATGAGTAACAAATGATTCATAACAGACCTCCAACTTTTTTGTTCGTTTCTTCCATTTTCTAGGTGCGACCTACTTTTTCTTTCCTCTATTTCAGTGTATGCTTAACGTGAGAGAGGAGAGATGCATCATGATTGCAATCGCCTTGTCTGCGGTTGCGCCAGGGTTCGCCCTTCTTTCCTACTTCTATCTCCGCCATGAGTTGGAAGCGGAACCGCTCGGCTATGTGATCCGTTCGTTCGTCGCCGGGGCCATTCTCGTCTTTCCGATCATGTTCGTGCAGTATGCGTTCGTGGAAGAAGGGGTGCTCGTGGGCCCGTTTTGGAAGGCGTTCGTGGCCACCGCGCTATTGGAAGAGTTTTTTAAGTGGTTCATGATTTATTATACAATATACATACATAAAGTCTTCGATGATTACTACGACGGGATTCTCTATGCGGTCGCCTGTTCACTCGGCTTTGCCACATTAGAGAATTTTCTATATTTATGGGTATACGACTCGATTGAAATCGCGATTTGGCGTGCCGTGTTGCCGGTGAGCGGTCATGCGCTCTTCGCTGTCGTCATGGGGTTTTGTCTCGGTCGGGCTAAACATTCCACCCATGAACGGTTTTGGCTATTCACGGCGGTCATGGCAGCTACGCTATTGCACGGCATGTTCGACTATATCCTGCTCGTCGAACCGATGAACAAAGTGCCGGCCGTCGTCTATATCGTCGTGCTTTGGATGGTCGCGCTCTTACTCGTGCGGACCGCCAATCGCTCCAATCATCGCCAATACAAATAGAATAAAAGGGGAATCGTTTCATGTTAAAAGTAGGTCAAGAGTTACGGATAGAAGTTGAAGGGAGAAAAGAAGGGAAGACGAAAATTGCGGCCATTAATGACCAAATCGTCTGGATCGAGTCCCCGAGTGAGACAGATACGTTGAAGACATTTTTCTTGCACGAAGACGAATCGATGCGCGTCTATTTCTTCGTAGGCGAAGAACAGCTCTATGCGTTCGACACGGTCGTGACGAGACGGGTGAGCGATGCGCAGTTGACGCTTCGCTACGCGTTCAACGTGCCGGATGAAAAGAAAATTAGACGCGTGCAGCGCCGCGAGTATTTGCGGGTCCCGGAAATGATCAACGTGACCGTATCCGCAGAAGATGGCCAAGCGTTCCCGTCGTTTGAGACGACGTCGCTCGACGTGTCGGCCGGAGGTATGCGAATCGTGGCGAACCGAACCCCGGTCGCGGTCGACGAGTCAATCATCGTCTCGTTTCATATCGCTGACGACCGTGGCGTACCGCAGACGTTCCGTGTCAAGAGTCGCCTCGTTCGCATTCATGAACAGGCAGTCAAACAAGAATTATCCCTTTGCTTTGAAGAATTATCATCTCGGGACCAAGAGACGATTTTGCGTTATTGCTTCCGAGCCCAGCTCGAAGCGAGAAAACGGACCGGCTCCGTATTTTCTTCACGATAAAAAACTGGTATGATGTTCTCGGAACAAATGACCGAGAGGAGGCGGGTATCGGGATGAGCCGATACCCGATTTTTATGAATAAACCGTTACAGATTGCATTAGATGGACCGGCTGGGGCTGGGAAAAGCACGATTGCGAAAACACTCGCCAAAAAATTAGGATACGTCTATATCGATACGGGCGCGATTTATCGCGCCGTCACGTATCGCGCGCTTCAAGACGGCGTCGGTCTCGAAGACGGCCCGATGCTTGCCGAGATGATTGACAACATGGATTTACGGCTCGTCCCATCTGAGGACGGTCAACGCGTGTTCGATGGTACCGAAGAAGTGACCGAGGTCATCCGGACGAGTGAAGTGACGAACAACGTCAGTTTCGTCGCGCGCCAACCGGAAGTGCGGGCCGCCCTTATGGACTTGCAACGAGACCTCGCCAGCAAAGGCGGAATCGTCATGGATGGTCGTGATATCGGCACGCACGTCTTACCTGGGGCGGACTTGAAAGTATTTATGACGGCTACGGTCGAAGAACGGGCCCGTCGTCGGCATGAAGAGAACGTGGCGAAGGGATTGCCGAGCGACCTCGGACAGTTACAGCTCGAGATCGCCCTCCGCGATAAGCGTGACTCAGAACGCGATGTCGCCCCGCTTCGCCAAGCGGATGATGCACATTTCCTTGACACGACTGAATTGTCGATTGATGGGGTCGTCGAAGCGATCGAACAATTGATGAAGCAGGTGATTGGACGATGAAACCGTTAAACAACGGACCGTTCGGCATGTATCGTCTTGCAGTTGCGGTCGTCAATATCATTCGCAGATTAAGTTTTCGCGTCGAATATATCGGACGTGAAAACGTTCCGCTCGACGGATCCATGATCGTCTGCTCAAATCACCAATCGAACTGGGACCCGGTGTTACTCGCCGGGGCGATGCCGAAACAACGTCAGCTCCGATTTTTTGCTAAAAAAGAACTGTTTGAAGTGCCGGTATTGAAACATATCTTAAATCGCGCCGGCCAAATTCCGGTTTCACGCGGAGAAGGCGATCGCCAGGCGCTCCGGGTCGTTTTGCAAAAATTAAAGGAAGATGAGGTCATCTCGATCTTTCCTGAGGGCACACGCTCGAAAGACGGGACGCTCGGCAAAGCCCAGGCCGGGGTCGGGTTCTTCGCGCTCCGTTCGGAGACATCGGTGCTCCCGGTGGCCATTATTGGGACGTACAAGTTCCGTTCGAAGCTTAAGGTCGTGATCGGCAAGCCGGTCGACTTGAGCGCGTTGAAAGCGGAGAAGGCGAGTGCGCAAACGGCGGCAGATTTGATTATGGCCACAATCGGTGATTTGTACATGCAGCATTCACGGAACGTTCGCTAATTTCAGGTTTAATCTATTGCTAGGAGAGGAACTAACCTGATAACACCTTGACAAATCTTTCGAATTATAAGAAGTTTATACTAGGTGTAAGCGCCTTTGGGCGCTCCTTTTTGTACTCATCGTGAGGGGGTAGTGTTGGAATGGTCGAAGAAATGAAAGATATGCCTGATTTTGAGATTAATCGGGGTCAAATTGTGACCGGTACTGTCGTCAAAATCGAGGACAAGCAAGCGTTAATCGATATCGGTTATAAAACCGAGGCAATTTTACCAATCAGTGAAGTATCAAGCATGCATTTAGACGATTTAAACGAATCACTCCATGTTAACGACGAAATCCGTGTCAAAGTGAAAAAGGTCACGGACGAAGAAGTGGTCGTTTCGAAGAAAGACGTCGATGCCGAGGCAGCTTGGGATCAAATCGTCGAGAAATTCGAATCTGGTGAAGTATTCGAAGTCATGGTGAAAGACAAGGTCAAAGGTGGACTTGTCGTTGACATCGGTATCCGTGGATTTATCCCGGCTTCGCTCGTAGAGAACCACTTTGTCGAAGACTTCTCATCCTATTTGAATAAACCGATTACGGTTAAAGTCGTCGAGATCGACCGCGAGAAAAATCGTGTCATCTTGTCGCATAAAGCAGTTGCCGAAGCGGAAATGAGCGCGAAGAAAGCGGAGACGCTCGAGTCGCTTGAAGTCGGTCAAATCATTGAAGGGACGGTTCAACGTCTCACTGATTTCGGAGCGTTTGTCGATATCGGCGGCGTTGACGGCCTCGTTCATATTTCGGAGATGGCCCATAGCCGGGTTGAGAAACCGAGCGATGTTGTAACTGAAGGGGACAAGGTCAAAGTGAAAGTCCTAGGACTTGACCTCGACAACGAGAAAGTGAAGTTGTCGATTAAAGAGACGCAGCCAGGACCTTGGGAATCGGTAGAAGGCAAAATTCAACCGGGCGACGTGATCGATGGGAAAGTCAAACGTCTCGTCACGTTCGGCGCATTCGTTGAAGTCGCGCCGCAAGTCGAAGGGTTGCTACACATCTCGCAAATTGCGAATCGACACATCGCGACACCGTCTGAAGTGTTATCAGAAGGTCAAGACGTGAAAGTAAAAGTGCTCGACGTCCATCTTGACGAGAAAAAGATTTCGCTTTCGATGCGTGCTCTTGAATCGAGCGATTCAACGCGTGAAGACGCGGACCAATCGTTGCTTGACGAGTATAGTGACCAAGGAGGTTTCTCTGTCTCTGAGTTGACAGGAGAAGAGACCTCGGACGATTCTAAATAAGACGATCGTTCAAGCGGGAGCCAGACTCCCGCTTCTTTTTGTATGGTCACAGAAATATGGCTGTGATATGATAGTACAGTTGCAATTAGAAACGATAAGTTATTGAATGAAAGTTAGAGAGGTGTTTATATGGGAATTCCAGCAGTGGCCATCGTAGGCCGCCCGAATATTGGGAAATCCACGATTTTCAACCGGATTATCGGAGATCGCGTGTCGATCGTCGATGACAAGCCGGGGGTAACACGCGACCGCATTTACGGGACGGGTGAGTGGTTGAACCGTAAGTTTCATTTAATCGATACAGGTGGAATCGAGGTCGGTGACGAGCCGCTTCTCGTTCAAATGCGCCATCAGGCCGAGCTTGCAATCGATGAAGCGGACGTCATCATCTTCATGGTGAACGGACGCGAAGGCATTACAGCAGCAGACGAAGAAGTAGCGAACTTGTTATTCCGTTCGAACAAACCGATCGTCCTCGCTGTCAACAAAGTCGACAACTTCGAGATGCGCGAGCTCATGTATGAGTTCTATTCGCTCGGATTCGGCGACCCGTTCCCGATTTCAGGGACGCACGGCCTCGGTCTCGGGGATTTGCTCGATAAAGTGCTCGATTTGGCACCAGATAAAGATGACTACGAGTATAACGAAGAAGTGATCCAATTCTCACTCATCGGACGTCCGAACGTTGGGAAATCGAGCTTGACGAATGCGATTCTCGGTGAAGAACGCGTCATCGTCTCGGATATCGCGGGGACGACTCGTGATGCCATCGATACACCGTTCACACGGGACGGTCAAGAGTACGTCATCATCGACACAGCCGGGATGCGTAAACGCGGAAAAGTATATGAGTCAACCGAGCGTTACAGCGTCATGCGTGCCCAGAAGGCAATCGAACGCTCGAACGTTGTCCTCGTCGTCATCGACGGCGAAGAAGGCATCATCGAGCAAGACAAACGCGTCGCTGGACTCGCCCACGAAGCGGGGAAAGCCATCGTGCTCGTCGTCAACAAGTGGGATGCCGTCGACAAAGACGATAAGACGATGAAAAAGATGGAAGAGAAAATCCGCAAGGAGTTCTTGTTCCTCGACTATGCTCCAATCGTATTCTTGTCGGCGCTTACGTCGAAACGTCTTCAGACGCTTCTGCCGGTCGTCAAAGAAGTGGCTGATTCACACCGCCGTCGGATTTCGACGAGCGTGTTGAACGACGTCATCGTTGACGCTGTCGCGATGAACCCGACACCGACGGACAAAGGACAACGACTCAAGATTAACTACGCGACGCAAGTGGCCATCGAGCCGCCGACGTTCGTGTTGTTCGTCAACGATCCAGAGTTGCTTCACTTCTCGTACAAACGTTATCTAGACAACCAGATTCGCCGCGCATTTGACTTCACTGGTACACCAATTCATATCGTGGCGCGTCAGAAAAACTAGTAATGGGGGTGCCTTCTATGGCAAAAGTTGCTGTCATCGGTGCAGGGAGTTGGGGAACGGCGTTATCGCTCGTCCTCGCTGACAACGGACATGACGTCCTGCTTTATGGACGTGAAGAAGAGCATGTGCATGAAATCAATACCGACCATACGAACTCGACGTATTTAAAAGATGCACCGTTACCGACCTCGATTCGAGCGACGACGGACTTGGCAGAAGCGGTCGCTGGCCGCTCGATCGTGTTCCTCGTCGTCCCGAGCTCGGCGATTCGTCCAGTGTCTCGTGAGTTGAACGCACTTCTCACGGAGCCGGTCGTCCTCGTGCATGCCGCCAAAGGAATCGAGCCGAAGACGCACAAACGTCTGTCGGAGATTATCGCCGAAGAAATCGATCCGTCGAAACGTCGGGCCATCGGTGTGTTGACAGGTCCGACGCATGCAGAGGAAGTGGCCGTCCGTAAATTGACGACGATCACAATTGCCTGCGAGGACTTGGACGTGGCCGATGAGATTCAAGAGTTACTCACGAACGATCAGTTCCGGGTGTATTTGAACTCGGACGTGATCGGGGCGGAGTATGGGGGTGCCCTTAAAAACATCATCGCGCTCGCAGCAGGGATGACCGATGGCCTCGGGTATGGCGATAACGCCAAAGCGGCCCTGATGACGCGCGGAATCGTTGAAATCGCGCGGCTCGGAGTCAAACTTGGCGCCAACCCGGCTTCGTTTTCGGGCTTGACCGGGATCGGTGATTTGATTGTCACGGCCACGTCCCAGCATAGCCGTAACTGGCGTGCCGGGAACGCGATTGGTCGCGGTGAGAAACTCGAGGACGTGCTCGGTCACATGGGCATGGTCGTCGAAGGGGTTCGTGCCTGTGAGGCGGCGCATACGCTCGCTCGGGAAGCCGGTATCGAGATGCCAATCACGGAAGCCCTTTACAACGTGTTGTTCGAAGGCAAGAGCCCGCATGATGAGGTACAAAAGTTAATGAGACGCCCGCAGAAGCATGAGATGGAAGAAGTCTTCCACTTTGAAGGCGGCGAAGAGCAAAGGGACTGACGTTTTCGTTCAGTTCCTTTGTTTTTTTTGCTACACTTATGTACGGAGAAAGAATTAAAGAGAAAGTCGAGGGGATAGACGTGACACCGTCACTCATCAAGATGTGGATTTCATTTGCGGGGATTGGAGCGTTTGCCATCGCCGCGCTCATGGTTGCAGTCAGCCATACGAAGCTTTCAGGATGGTTTGCGGCGCTCGTCCGCGTCATCGCATTCGTCATATTTTTATTCGGAACGATCATTATGATTTATGTGGTCGCTTCGGGACCGACAGGAGGGTAACACGTGAAACGGATTTTGTTGGTCGCTAGTCTTTTGGCGGCGACCGTGCTCAGTGGATGTATGTTCCCGGACTCGAACCGGGTCGATAACGTCCCGTATGAAGATCAATTGAAATCGGTCCAGACGGCTGTCGACTCGTTCAAAGAGACGACCGGTGTTTTGCCAATCAAAACGAAACCGGCTGAAACGCCTCTGATGGAGCGCTATCCCATCGAGTTCGCCCGTCTCGTGCCTGGTTATTTGGCCGATCCTCCGGCGAACAGTTTCGAAGGGGGCGGACTGTTTTTATACGTCCTTGTGGATGCTGAGACCGAACCGACTGTCAAACTCATTGATTTGCGCGTGACCGAACGGTTGCAAACGTTACAGACGAACATCAACGCTTTCCGGGCCAAAGAAGGGAAATTCCCGTTTGACGGCTCGGTCGGCAAAAATCAGTTCACAATCGACTATGACCTCATCTTCGTCTCGGAAGAGCCGACGGTCCCGAGTCCATACACCGAAACCGAGTTGCCGATCTATGTCGATGGGAGCGGACAATTATTTGTCGATTACCGGACCGACCTTGAAGCCGCCCTTGAGAACACGGATGTAGAGCCAAAAGTCGGGGAAGACATTCGGTATTTGCTTTATAATGACTCCCCGTTCGCCCCTGCTTATTCGCAAGGGTACACGATTAATGAACAAGGTGAGGTCGAGTTTTTAAACAACTGATTGTCAGAACCGGTCGAATATAGGCTTTTCACTTAAAAAATGTTGTCATATCAACGTTTGTACGATATGATTAATCCCGTAAACTCCCTGTGAGAGGAGGTGAATCGTGATGAACAAAACTGAATTGATCCAAGCAGTTGCGGAGAAAGCAAACGTTTCGAAAAAAGAAGCTACACAAGTTGTAGAAGCTACATTCGAATCTATCACTGAAGCACTCCAAAACGGTGATAAAATTCAATTGATCGGTTTTGGTACTTTTGAAGTTCGTGAACGTGCTGCCCGTAAAGGCCGTAACCCACGTACAAAAGAAGATATCGAAATCCCGGCGAGCAAAGTTCCTGCCTTCAAAGCAGGTAAAGCGCTCAAAGATGCGGTCAAATAATGTGCAATACATAAGTCGCCGAAAGGCGGCTTTTTTGTGCCTCAAAGCGAGTTCACATGGCGTGAATGTGACAAAAATGTGCTATACTATGTCAGAATGACAACGAAGAGGACGAGGGGGGATAGCATGGAACAGATGACATACGAAACCGTTGTCACCGACCTTGCTCGTCAAATCGAAGAACGCATGACCCATCCGTATTTGACGAGACACGAGATTGTACCCGCAGTCGACATGCCTTTACTTCGTTGGATGGTCGAGATGATTGAAATCGAATCGAATCAACAACGTCAGCTCGTGCTTGCGACGTATTTTGCGCACCAAGCGCTCGAACTGCACGATCAAGTAAAGGATAGCCCGAACGGATCGCTCGAACGGCAACTGAAAGTGCTCGCCGGCGATTATGCCTCGGCTCAATTTTATAAAATTCTGGCCCTATTTCCTGCAGACTATAGCAGTCGCTTCGGCCGGACGGTCCAGCTCGTCAACGGGGCGAAGTGTACGCTCGCGTTAGATACGGATGTGCCTGTCACGACGTGGATGGAAGCGAACTTCGGATTGATCAAAACGTTTTCTGAAGTGATCGGTCAGGCTTACTTGACCGCTTACGGAAAAACGATCATCGAACGAAAGGCGGCGGAACTTCGCCAAGAACAACGAGAACAGCTATCGACGCTCCTGGCGCACGCTGTCGCTTAGAACGGAAAGGATGTTACGTATTGCAACCGAAAGAAAAAGAGCAAAAAGTATATGACGTGTTTCAATCAATCTCACCGAGCTACGATACGATGAACTCGATCATCAGCTTCCGTTTGCATAAATGGTGGCGCAAAGCGACGATGCGTCGCATGCAAGTGTTCCCGGGGGCTAAATGTCTCGACGTCTGTTGTGGGACGGCTGACTGGACAATCCAACTCGCCGAGGCGGCCGGGAACACCGGCGTCGTCAAAGGTCTCGATTTTTCCGAGAACATGCTCGCGGTCGGACAAGAAAAAGTGGAGGCATATCCAACAATTGAACTCATCCATGGGAATGCGATGGCATTGCCGTTCGGCGACCACTCGTTCGATTATGTGACAATTGGTTTTGGTCTCCGCAACGTGCCCGATTACATGACGGTGCTCCGTGAGATGCATCGTGTGTTGAAACCGGGTGGTACGGTCGTCTGTCTCGAGACGAGCCAACCGACGGCACCGCTCTTCAGCGAGCTATATCGGTTTTATTTCGGGTCGGTCATGCCGTTGTTCGGCAAAGTGTTTGCCGGCTCGTATGATCAATATAAGTGGCTTCAAGAATCGACCGATCAATTCCCGGACCGGTTGACGCTAAAACGGATGTTTGAGACGGCAGGGTTCGAACAAGTCGAAGTGAAGACGTTCTCCGGCGGTGCGTGTGCCATGCACTTAGGAAAGAAGTGGTGACCGATGTCTTTGAAGCGACTTTATCGCCACATGAACCGAGAGATTGAACACATCGACCGGTTCTTGTCGACGCGAGTCCAAACCGATCATCCGGTCATCGAGGCGGCTTCGAAACAACTTTTAGACGCAGGCGGGAAACGGATTCGTCCGGCGTTCGTCCTGCTCAGCGCCGGATTCGGACAAACGAAAGATATTCGATTGACGAAAGTGGCGGCGAGTCTAGAACTGATTCACATGGCCTCGCTTGTCCATGACGACGTCATCGATGACGCCAAACTACGACGCGGCAAACCGACCGTCATGGAACGTTACGATGAGCGGGTCGCGATGTATACGGGCAATACGTTGTTCGGTGAAGCGATTCGGCTCGTCTCTGAGATTGACTCTCCAGACGTGATGCAAATCATGGCTGACACAATGGAACTCATCTGTGTCGGGGAAATCAATCAAATCCAAGACCAATATGATTGGGGTCAATCCCCGAAACGATACCTCGACCGAATCGCCCGCAAGACGGCACTGTTGATTGAGACGAGTTGTGCGGCTGGTGCTGTCGTCTCGGGAGCATCACCTGACGTCGTCAAACAGTTGCGATTGTTCGGCTATGATATCGGGATGGCGTTTCAAATGACGGACGACTTGCTCGATTTCACAGCGAAGAGTTTTCAACTGGGGAAACCGGTAGGAGAAGATTTGAAACACGGTCATAAGACGTTACCGCTCTTCTATTCCGCGGAAAATCCGGACTTCTTTGACCGGTTGCAACAAGTCAGTCACTCGTCTGACTCTTCCTTGACGCACACGCTCGTTCGTGAAGTGCAGCGTAACGGGACGCTCGAGCGAAGTCAACGGACGATTGACCGTTATGTGAACCGAGCGATCCGACGTCTCGACGGGTTACCGGACGTGCCAGACAAACGTTCGCTGATCGAGATTGCGGAATATATCGGAAAACGAAAATGGTAATTAGGACCTTGTAAACCCTTTCAATAATGACGGTGACCGTGTAAACTAATAACGTACATGGTACACATATTGATTTAGGGGGATTAGGGGAATGGAAAAAACATTTTTAATGGTGAAACCGGATGGTGTGAAACGTGGATTGATTGGGGAAATCATTTCGCGCTTCGAACATAAAGGCTATACGTTGAATCGTCTCGAGTTATTGACACCGTCAGTAGAAGTCGCACAATCGCATTACGCGGAACATAAAGAAAAGCCGTTCTTTGGAGAGCTGGTCGACTTTTTAACGTCTGGTCCTGTTGTGGCGATGGAGTGGGAAGGCGAGAACATCGTCGCTGTCTCTCGATTGATGATCGGGAAGACGAATCCGCTCGATGCGCAACCTGGAACGATTCGTGGCGACTTGGCCTCGACGATGTCACAAAACGTCATCCATGGTTCAGACAGCGTGGAGAGCGCAGAGCGTGAATTGTCACTCTGGTTCGCCACTGAAGCATCACACGTTTGATGACGATAAAAGGGACGGGGGCCTCCTGTCCCTTTTTGTATTGGGATTTAAGCGCTTTCGCACGTTTTGGCACGACATGATCTAGGAGAAGAGAAAGAATTGAGGTTGAAACTGGTGATAAATGATTATGCCATCTTCGTAAAAAAGTTTTATTTGAAGTCGGGAATCGACTTGAATTTATATAAAGAGGCTCAAATGAAGCGTCGCATGATCGCGCTTCGTGAGAAGAAAGGGTATGCCACTTTTATCGAGTATTTTAAAGCGATGGAAGCGGATCGTGGGTTATACGATGAATTTTTAGATCGCATGACGATCAACGTAAGCGAATTTTATCGCAACCCGGTCCGATGGCAACAGTTGGAGACAGACATCTTACCTGAACTCATCAGAAAGAGCCAAGGCAAATTGCGTGTGTGGAGCGCGGCCTGTTCAACTGGAGAAGAGCCGTATTCATTGGCGATGCTGTTATCGAAACATTTGTCACCTGCCCAGTTCACAATCACGGCGACGGACCTAGATGACGTGGTGATCGAAAAAGCGAAGCAAGGCAAGTACCATGAGCGGGCGCTCGTTGACTTGCCCCCTGATTTTCGGCAGCGTTATTTCACCCGCCGCGGTGACGACTATTACATCACGGAAGACATCAAAAAATTGGTGACGTTCAAAAAACATAACTTGTTGGCAGATGTGTACGAGCGGAATTTTGATTTGATTGTCTGCCGTAACGTCTTGATTTATTTCACCGAGGAAGCGAAAGAGAAGGTATATAAATCGTTCCATCGCTCACTTCGGCCAGGCGGGATTCTCTTCGTTGGGGGGACGGAGCAAATCTTTCAACCGAAACGGTACGGTTACAAGATGAAACAAAGTTTCTTTTACGAAAAATTTGAAGAGTGAGGTGGCGTAGATGCGTTATTTGACGGCAGGAGAATCGCACGGCCCTGGGCTTTCAATCATCATCGAAGGTGTGCCGGCGGGACTTGAAGTCGACGTCCAAGCAATCAATGAAGAGCTTGCCAAACGGCAATCCGGTTACGGACGAGGGCGTCGTATGCAAATCGAATCAGACCGAATCGAGGTAAGAGCCGGCATTCGTCATGGGGTGACGACAGGGGCCCCTGTGTCGTTTTGGATCGAGAACAAGGACCATACCCATTGGCGGAACGTGATGCAGGCCGAACCGATCGATGCGGACGTGGAAATTAAACGCCGTGTCGTCCGACCACGACCGGGACATGCGGACCTCGTTGGCGGCTTGAAGTACGACCATCGTGACCTTCGTGACGTGCTCGAACGCTCGAGCGCTCGGGAGACGGCCGCCAGGGTCGCCGTCGGCGCACTTAGCAAACAACTGCTCGCTTCGGTCGGCATATCGCTCGTCAGCTATGTGAAAGTCATCGGTGGTGTTACAGCCGAGGTGTCATACGAGTCGCTCGACACGATGCGCGCCACGATCGAGGCGTCGCCGGTCCGGACGCTCGACGAGGCGGCCGGTCAGGCGATGATGGGTCGAATCGACGAGGCGAAAGCCGCCGGTGATTCGCTCGGAGGTGTCGTCTGTACCGAAGTGCATGGCGTCATCCCAGGCCTCGGGTCGTACGTCCAATACGACCGGAAACTTGATGCGGCCATCGCCCGCGCCGTCATGAGTGTCAACGCCATTAAAGGCGTCGCGTTTGGCGACGGGTTTGACATGGCGTATCGGCCAGGTTCTGAAGTGATGGACCCGATCGCTTATGGTCCGGACGGCTATACACGACTGAGCAACCATCTCGGCGGTTTCGAAGGCGGGATGACGACAGGCATGCCGATCGTCTGTACGGCTGTGATGAAACCGATTCCGACGCTCTACAAACCGCTCCAATCGGTCGATATCGATACGAAAGAATCATTTCTCGCGCAAATCGAGCGCAGCGACGCTTGTGCCGTGCCGGCCGCCTCGCTCGTTGTCGAAGCGGTCATCGCCTTCGAGCTCGCCCGTGAGCTGTGCGAAACGTTCGGGCATGATACGGTCACCCGCATCCAGTCTCGTGTCGCTTCGTACCGGGAAGAGATCCGCACGTGGTGACGCTCCAGGTGAACGCCTCGACTCCCTATGAGGTCACGATCGAGCGGGATGATACCTGGCTCGATCGTGTCCCGTACTTCACCTGTTCAACCGTTTGGGTCATCACGGATGAGACGGTCGACCGGCTACACGGAAATACGTTCCGGGACCGGCTCGCGTGCAAACATGACGCAATCGTCTGGTCGGTCGTTCGCCCCGGGGATGGCTCGAAGTCGCTCGAGACAATCGAACGACTCGTGACAGACGGGTTGACGGCCAGTTGTGACCGGGATACGCTCGTCGTGGCGTTCGGTGGCGGCATGGTCGGAGATTTGGCTGGCTTTTTAGCGAGTGTCTATATGCGCGGTGTGCGTTACATACAAGTACCGACGACGGTCCTTGCCCATGACTCGGCCGTCGGTGGGAAAGTCGCGGTCAACCATCCGCTCGCGAAAAACGCGATTGGTGCGTTCTATCAACCGGCCGGCGTCCATTACAATGTCGACCGTCTCGAAACATTGTCCACGCGAGACGTCTTGAGCGGGCTCGGCGAATTGATTAAACATGCCTATCTGTCACGTTACGTCCTCGGTCACTCGTTCGAGGTGGAGTTGTTCAATGCTTTGGCCGAAGGACCACTCGATTGGGAAGAATGGCTCGCGCGTGGAATCGAAGTGAAGCGATTGGTCGTCGAGGCCGATGAACGCGAGCAAGGCGTGCGGGCGTGGCTGAATTTCGGCCATACGTTCGGCCATGCATTGGAATCGACCGAAGCGTACCGATTGTCGCACGGGGAAGCGATTCTCTACGGCATGGTGTACGCTTTCCTCGTTTCCGGCGACGAAGTGCGGGCCAGAGCCCTCGCTTCGTTCATGAAGCAGAACAGGATCACAGCGGTCAAATGGCAATCGTTTGACACGTACCTCGCAAGCATGGGACGTGATAAAAAGAATCGGGATGGTCACATCCGTTTCGTCCTGCTTGGCGATGAAGTGACCGTAGAAAGCGTCACGGCAGAACGGCTCAAGGAAGCGTTCCATCAGATGAAAGGGTGGTTTTAATATGGGATTGAATGGATTCATACGCGTGCCGAGTGATAAGTCAATCACGCATCGGGCTCTCTTGTTCGGGGCTGTAGCGACCGGGGAGACCACGATTTACAATCCGCTCCTCGGTGAGGATTGTCGTTCGACGCTCGAGGCGATTCGACGGTTAGGTGCCGTCGTCGTTGAAGCGCCTGACCATCTTCTCATCACGGGAGCAAAGACGCTCACGTCGGCCGAACTCGATTGCGGGAACTCGGGCACGACGATGCGTCTCATGACCGGGCTTCTCGCTGGATATGATGGGGAATTCACGCTTACCGGGGACGCCTCGCTCTCAAAACGTCCGATGCGTCGGGTAACGGACCCGCTCCGGCAAATGGGTGCCGCTCTCGACGGAGATTTCGCTCCGCTCCATATCTACGGACGGTCACTTTCAGGCATCGATTACACGTTGCCCGTTGCGAGTGCACAAGTGAAATCAGCCGTCTTGCTCGCCGGACTGCGCGCGGACAGCCCGACGATTGTCCGCGAACCGGTTTTGTCAAGGGACCATACCGAACGTATGCTACCGCTCTTTAAAGGACAGATTGAAATCACTTCTGACGAAGGGATCAGGACAATCCGGTTGTCGCCGTCAGTTCTTGAAGCTGCGAACGTGGCCGTTCCGGCCGATCCTTCTTCGGCCGCCTTTTGGTGGGCCGGTGCGGCGCTCGTACCGAACAGTTGCCTCACGACGACCGATGTCTGTTTGAACGAGACACGAATCGGTTTCTTGCGCACGCTCGAACGGATGGGGGCGAAGATTGAAGTGACGAACGTCCGTACGCTCGGGGAAGAATCGGTCGGTGACGTGACCGTGTCGACGAGTACGCTCCAAGGCATTCGGTTGGATGGGGACGCAATCCCGCACCAAATCGATGAGTTGCCGTTGTTTGCGCTCGTCGCCTCACAAGCGACGAGTCCGTCATCTGTCCGGGACGCGAGCGAACTCCGTGTCAAAGAGACGGATCGGATTCAGACTGTCGTGCAAGAACTTTCCGCGCTCGGTGTCGATATACGCGAAACCGAGGACGGGTTCGATGTCTTTCCGAGCCGCCTTCACGGTGGACATGTGTCTTCGCACGGGGATCATCGACTCGCGATGATGCTTCAAATCGCGGACTTATTGACGACCGAACGTGTGACGATTGAACATGTCGAGGCGGCGGATGTGAGTTACCCACGATTCCGTGACGATTTACAACGCCTCGGACGTGAGATAGAATAACGTCAATACGAGTAGTCGGTAGGAGGAACTATAACCATGTTAGACGAAATAGAATTGAACCATATCATCGAAATGCTCGAGAAGGGCGAGACCGAGCATGCGCTCATGCATCTTGAGTCGCTCGAGAAGGACGGGTCGGACGAGGACCGTTTGGCGATCGCCGACATCTACCTCGAACTCGGGCTTGCCGATCGTGCCGTGAACGTGCTCGCGGCGCTGTATGTCGATTACGCGGGCAATCCGCATGTCGCCTTGTCGCTCGCCGAGGCATACTTGGATAGTGACCGTGAAGAAGAAGCGATTGCCGTCCTTGAAAAGATTGACACGACGGATAAAGAAGCGCATATGCGCAGTCTCGTCTTGCTCGCAGATTTGTATCAATCGCAAGGCTTGGACGAGGTCGCCGTCAAGAAACTGATGGAGGCGCTTGAAACGAATCCTGACGAACCGCTTCTCATATATGGACTAGCCGAACTGTATGCGTCAATCGGTTCGTTCGAACAGGCCGTCCCACTCTATGCTCGTCTGCCACACTTGCGTTTGCCGGAAGAACTCGACTATCAAGCGGACTACGCCGAGGCGCTCACGATGATCGGCTCGTTCGAAGAAGCGCTCGACGAGTATGAGAAGGCGGACGACCGCAACTTGAATACCGTGTTCGGTCACGCGATGACCGCTCACCGCATCGGCCGCGACGAAATCGCTGTGAAACAGTTCGAGTCGCTCCAGGCGATGGACCCTGACTTCACGTCGCTCTATCTTCCTTATACGGAGGCGCTCGATGCGCTTGGCCGTCTCGATGAGGCACTCGTCGTCATCGATCAGGGAATCGACCGTGACGACTACAACGATGAGTTGCGGACGGTGAAGGCGAAGCTGTTCTTGAAGCAGGGCCGAACGGACGAGGCGGTCGCGGAACTCCGGGAGGCGCTCGCGCTGAACCCGGAATCGCTCCAGGCGACCGAACTCCTCTTGTCCGTCTTATTCGAGTCCGGCGATATGGAGGCCGTCCTTGAGACGATCGACACGCTCGAAGAGCATTCGACGTCCCCGCTTATGACCTGGTATAAAGCGAAAGCGGCCTATGAACTCGAAGCGTACGATCAAGCCGTCACGTTATATCGGTCGATTGAGCAAGTTTATAAAGAGGACGTGTCATTTGCCATCGAATGGGCTACACTATTGATAGAAGAAGGACAGCGTGCCGAAGCGCAACGAGTGCTCGAGCAAACGCTTGCGCTCACCGTCGACGTCGACGATCGCCAAGCTCTTGAGGAGCGGCTCGAACGGTTGACGGACCACGATTAATCGATACAAAGGAGATGGGGTCATATGGTCGAGCGGAAAAAGATGTTCTTAAAGCGATTCCTCGCTCATCATACGCTTCGTAAACGAGAGGCCAAATGGATTATCGACTACTGGCTCAGACATCCAGAAAAACTCGGGAACGTTCATTTCGTCACGAACGCCTCGGTCTCACCGCGTAGCCTGATCATGACGGCGTACGGCTTTGACGGGGAACCGTTCCGCTATCGCCGGGGTGACCTCATCACGGTCAATCCTGAGAAGGCGTATCACGACATCCGGCTCCACGATGGAGCGATCTACGTGGAGCTCAACTTCCAAGGAATGATGATCGACGAGATGTGGATCGATATCGTTGAATTGAATCCGTTCGAGCCCGTCGCTGAACTGAAGGATGAAGTGACGACGTCCGCTCAAACGGTCATCCGTGCCTCGGTCGCCCAGTTCGAGGAAGAACGTCTGCTCGTCGAAATCGACAAGGCGCTCGACCGGCGCGACGAGAAATTGTTCCGGAATTTGACGAGCCAACTGCATCAAGTGCGGGCCTCAAAATTATTTTAATAAAAACAAGCGCTTCCGTTATGGTCAGCGCTTGTTTTTTGGTATATTAATGACGTAGGAATACACAATAATTTCACATTTCGTTCATAAGTTTCGCATAGGGAACGTTTGTAGGTGCGCTACAATGGACATGATGATGTATGTCTAGAGGAGAGGAGGAGGAAGATGAGGTTCGATGGCATAGACGCGATGAAGTCGCTGACAGAACGCCAATACGTCGATACGCTCGTCGTCCCACTCGTCGAACTGGCGTTTGATGAGGACATCGTGCGTAAAGCCGAAGGCAACGAAGTCATTCAGGCGGTCGCACTCGAGACCGAACGGCAACTGTCGGGACGGACGATGCTCAGTCCGACGCTCAGTTACGTCGATGTGGATGCTGGCCGTGCGACGGCAGAAGCGGTACACATGAAAGCAATGGCCTCTGGGTTTTCCCACGTGTTGTTCATCTCCTCGGATTTGCGTTTTAAAGGGTCTGAACTGCCGATTATTTTTGTTCCGCCGCTTGCGTTAAAAGGCATGTCCGGCGAGCAGTCGCACACGATGGTTCAAAATTTTGCGACGCAAGTCATTACTGAGCTTTCGAGCCGTTGGATGGCGACATGAAGCGGTTGACGTAGAGGTTTTATTGATATACTATTTTGTTGAGTGAGAAATTTTTGTGAAGAATGCATAAAGAATTATGGGGTTATGCACACGAATGAGGGGGGAACGAAATGGCTCAAAATGGGTCAAAAGTCACACGCCGTCAGTTCTTAACGTATACGTTGACTGGTGTAGGTGGCTTTATGGCGGCAACATTGATCAGTCCGATGGTCAACTTTGCGATCGATCCGGTCTTAAAAAAATCGGATGCGGGCGATAAAGTAAAAGTCATCAGTCTCGACGACATCACGACTGAGCCGCAACGTGTCGACTTTAAGAAACAAACGCAAGATGCTTGGTATGAATTTGAAGAAACGCTTTCGGCGTGGGTATTTAAAGATGAGAGCGGCGAAGTCATCGCCTTGTCTCCAATTTGTACACACCTCGGTTGCCAAGTAGGATATGGTGGAGACCCGACTCGACCGACAGAGTTCTTCTGTCCGTGTCACTTCGGTCGCTATGAGAAAGATGGAACGAACATTCCGGGTACGCCTCCGACATCACCACTTGCACGCTACGAAAAAGAAGAAAAAGACGGCTTCCTATACTTGGGCAGTCCAGTCGCACAGTTGTGAGAGGGGGAATAGTCGATGTTACAAAAAATTTATGATTGGGTCGATGAACGCGTCGACATCACGCCGTTATGGCGCGACATCGCTGACCATGAAGTTCCAGAACACGTCAACCCTGCCCATCACTTTTCAGCATTTGTCTATTGTTTTGGCGGTCTGACGTTCTTCACGATCGTGATTCAAATCCTGTCAGGGATGTTCTTGACGATGTATTATGTACCAGACATCATCAACGCGCACGCGTCGGTGTACTATTTACAAAACGAGATCGCACACGGACAAATCGTTCGTGGGATGCACCACTGGGGCGCATCGGTCGCAATCGTCATGTTGTTCTTACATACGCTCCGCGTATTCTTTACCGGATCGTATAAGAAACCGCGCGAGCTCAACTGGGTCGTCGGTGTTCTCTTGTTCTTCGTCGTCTTGGCGCTCGGTCTTACAGGGTACTTGTTGCCGTGGGATATGAAAGCGTTGTTCGCGACGAAAGTTACGCTTCAAATTGCCGAGAGTGTCCCGGTCATCGGTGGCATCGCCAAGACGCTTCTCGCCGGTGGTGAGATCGTCGGCGCACGGACGCTCACGAACTTCTTCGCCATTCACGTCTTCTTCTTACCGGCGGCCTTGTTCGGACTCCTCGGAGCCCACTTCTTGATGATTCGTAAACAAGGGATTTCAGGACCGCTATAAGCCGATTCGAAGATATAAAGGGGGAGAAACGATATGCATCGCGGTAAAGGGATGAAATTTGTAACCGACTCTCGAGTAGGAATCTCGAATCGGAAACAAAATATTGCAAAAGACTATTCTGAATACCCAGGACGC
The DNA here is from genome assembly GCF_004336985.1 of Exiguobacterium sp. SL-9. GTDB lineage: Bacteria > Bacillota > Bacilli > Exiguobacteriales > Exiguobacteriaceae > Exiguobacterium. Next base: position 292,773 of record NZ_SJUO01000001.1, on the reverse strand, counting down.
ACTGAAGCGTTCTGGCCGAACTTCTTGTTGAAAGAGTGGATGGTCGGTTCGGTCTTCTTGATCGGGTTCATCGCCTTGACAATCGTCGAGGCACCACCGCTTCAAAACATCGCCGATCCAACGAACACGTCTTACATTCCGTTACCGGACTGGTATTTCTTGTTCTTGTATCAATTGCTCAAGTACCAATTCGCAGCAGGGGATTGGATTTTGCTTGGAACGGTCATCTTGCCAGGGGTCGCCTTTACGGCACTCTTGATTGCACCATGGCTTGACCAAGGGCTCGAACGTCGTCCGGCGAAGCGTCCGGTCGCCATTAGCTTCATGCTTCTCGGTATTTTATCGGTCTTCTACTTGACGTGGGAGTCGGTTCAAACGACGCACTGGGACCAAGTCCACGAGCAAGGGATTCTTCAAGTACCAGGTGAGGGTCCGGAAATTGATACGGCTGCGCCAGGTTATGAGATTTACGCGGCCCAGTCTTGTGTGAACTGTCACGGTCAGAACCTTGAAGGCGGCGCTGCCGCTCCAGGTCTCGTCGGCACAGCATACACGGCTGAAGAGATTGCGGAAATCGCGGTCAACGGTGTCGGAACGATGCCGGCCGGCCAATGGGAAGGTTCGGATGAGGACCTCCAAGCCATGTCTGAATTCATCGCTTCGTACGGTGAAGGCGGCGAGAATAACCAATAAGCCATTGGTTCAAGAAGCGTGGCCCGTTAAACGGGTCATGCTTCTTTTTACTTTGGGTCTCTTACGTTACAATTAGGATAAAAAAGGATGAATACTCGAATGATACATATGTTACGCCCAATCCTCACGCATCGGATCGTCTTAGTGCTCTTGTTTATCATCAACTTGCTCGGCACGATTTACGGGTACGTCTGGTATGAGCCACAGCTTCGCGATACGCCGCTCCTCTACTGGCCGTTCGTGCCTGACAGTCCGACCGCTTCGCTTTTCTTCACGATCGTGCTCGGCCTTTGGCTCGCTGGAAAAAAATCACCGCTCATGGAGACGCTTGCCTTCATCACGCTCGTCAAATACGGAGTGTGGGCCGTCGTCATGAACTTGTTGTTCTTGAGAGGGCTGGGCCCGGACGCCGAGACGTTCACCATCCTCATGGCCGTCATGTTGATGGTGTCGCACGGAGCGATGGCGTTTCAGGCTTTCTTATACGCGCCGTTCATGACATGGACAGTTCGCTCGTTCGTCTTGACGCTCGTCTGGGTCATCCATAACGATGTTGTCGACTATGTGCTCGGTCAATGGCCGCGCTATCCGTCGCTCGCCGAACATATCGCCTGGATCGGCTACGGCTCGTTCTGGTTGACCGGAATATGTTTTTTTATGGGATACCACATCATCCTGCGCACTTCGCTTGATAATAAGTTCATAAGAATGTAAAATCAGATTATCAAATACACGCAGAGGTGATCGAGAACATGTCATTAGGTGGCTATATTTTCTATCTTGCACTGATTATGCTCATCCCGTTATGGGCCCAGATGCGAGTGAAAAGTACGTACAAAAAGTTTCTCCAACAACCGATTCAAAGTGGGGTCACGGGTGCACAAGTCGCTGACTTTATCATGAAACAAAACGGTGTCCACAACGTCCGCATCGAGATGGTCGATGGATTGATGAGTGACCATTACGACCCGGTCAATAAAGTCGTCCGTCTATCGCGTGAAGTGTATCAAGGTTCGACGATCTCATCGGCTGCGATTGCAGCCCACGAAATCGGCCACGTCATTCAAGATGCGACAGACTACAAGATGATGCGGGTCCGTCACCGGCTCGTCCCGGTCGTGAACATCACATCGAACTTGTCGTTCCCACTTCTCTTAGGTGGTTTCCTCCTCGGAGCGATGGGCCTCGCTCAACTCGGTGTCGTCATGATGCTCGGGGCGGTCGTGTTCCAACTTGTCACACTTCCGGTCGAATTCGATGCCTCGAAACGGGCCATGGCTGAACTGACGAGTCACGGCATCGTCACGGCAACAGAAGAGTCGGGCGCGCGTAAAGTGCTTAACGCGGCAGCATGGACGTATGTAGCGGCAACGCTCGTCGCCGTCGCCGAACTCATCCGCTTGGCGCTCATCGTCTTCATGCCACGTGACGAGTAGAATCAACGGTCCCGTCGAACGACGGGACTTTTTTTGTATCTCGTTTTGAAAGGAGCCACCCATGCCAAAACCACAATTGACGAAGGCGGGTCGCCTGCGTTTGATCGAACAACTCGAGACGCTTCGCGTCGATGGGCGGCGCGAGGCGCTCGAACGCGTCAAGGCAGCTCGGAAATTTTGTGACTTTCGAGAAGACGTGACGTATGTGGACGCGGTCCGCGAACAAGAGCGCATCGAGACAAAAATCATCGAACTAGCGCGTACGCTCGCCGACGCCGTCATCGTAGAACGGGAATCAGATGCCGGACAAGTCGGATTCGGTGACACGGTAACACTCCGAGAACTACCTCAAGAAGAAACCGAGACGTACCAAATCGTCGGCGAGCTCGAAGCCGATTTGGCGAACGGGACAATCTCCGCGACGTCACCGCTCGGCAACGGGTTGATGGGGGGCGCCGTCGGTCAAACCGTCTCAATCGCTTCACCGGGAGGCGCGCTCATGTTTGAGATCGTCCACATCAAGCGATTATGAAACGCCCCGTTCATTCGAACGGGGCGTTGTGCGTCGTGACTTATTTCAAGGGAATCCGGTTCTCATCGAACGTGAAGCCTTCACCGCCGACCTCATAGACATGGTGGAACGTGATGAAGGCGTGCGGATCAATCTGTTTGACGATCGTCTTCAATCGATTCACTTCGTTCCGGCCGACGACGACATACAGCACTTCAAGCTCCTTGTTCGAATAGCCACCTTTGGCGAGAAGTCGGGTCGTCCCGCGGTTCATCGTGGCATGGATGCCGTCGGCGATGGCTGTGCGGTGATCACTGATGATCATGGCTGCCTTCCCGGCGTATGTCCCTTCCTGCATCGAGTCGATGACGCGGGCACCGACATAGACGGCGAGTAGCGTGTACATCGCCTCGCGAATATCGAGATACGTCAAACTGAGGACGATGACGAAAAAGTCGAACACGAGGAACGTCTTGCCGATCGACCAGCCGACGTAGCGCTGCACGAGCCGGGCGATAATGTCGACGCCTCCGGTCGTCCCACCGTTATTGAAGATGATGCCGAGACCGACCCCGATGAAAAGACCTGCGAACAGACTCGCGAGCACCATATCGTCCGTCAAATCGATGACGAGGTTCGAGTACTTGGCGATGAGTCCGTACCAGAGCGAGAAACTGAACGTCCCGATGAGCGTGTAAATGAACGTCGTCCGCCCGAGCAGCTTATAACTGACGAAGAAGAGCGGGATGTTGAGCGCCAAGTTCGTGATCGACGGTGACCAGTCGAACAAACCTCGTAGAATCAGTGTGATCCCGGTGAAACCGCCTTCCGCCAAATTGTTTTGGACGTTGAAGTGATAAACCCCGAACGCAAAAATAAAGGAACCAATTAAAATAAAGAAAATATTGCGAAACCGAATCGGTAATTGTACCGTCATTTGGTTCACCTCCCATCTAGTAGCGTACTCGAAAAACCTCTCGGTTGCCTACCCTGAACATATGACAATCGAGACGGAGTCCGATATACTTTTCACAGAAGAGGTGATTTTATGAAAATAGTAGCAATTGGGGCCCATCCGGACGATATTGAGATTGGTATCGCCGGCATGACCGCCCAATGGACCGAGGACGGGGTCGAGGTGCTTTACGTCGATTTGACGAGAGCCGAACTGTCCTCGAACGGGGACGTCGTCACCCGGTCGAAAGAAGCCGAGACGGCCGACCTTGTGCTCGGTACCCGCCGCGTAAACCTCGGTTTCCCGGACCGGGGTTTGACCGGGGACGCAACGCAAGTCGAGGCGCTTGTCCGTTTGATTCGGACCGAACGGCCGACACACGTCCTCTATCCATATGGCGTCGACCGCCATCCCGACCATGGGGCATGTGCCCGACTCGTCGAGGAGGCGCTCTTTAACGCCGGGATCCGTAAATTCATGCCCGACGTTCCGGCGTATCGACCGGCGAGCGTCTATCAATATATGATCAATGCCCACGCGACGCCTGACGTCTGTATCGATATCTCTCCGACGATTGAACGGAAGCTCGACGCGCTTCGTGCTTACGCGAGCCAATTTACGCCAGTCGACGGGGTAGCGACCCCACTGACGGATGCGTACCTCGAGCGGGTCTTGGCCCGGGAACGTCATTTCGGCAGTTTGATCGGCACGGAGTACGCCGAAGGGCTCATGACGACCCGGCCGTACGTCGTCACGAAGGCGGGTGAGCTCGCATGAGACTACGCATCGGGGTCCTGTGCTATCCATCGGTCGGAGGTTCCGGCATACTCGCCACCGAGCTCGGCATGAAACTTGCCGACAGAGGTCATGACGTTCATTTCATCACGTCGAGCATCCCGTTCCGACTGAACGCCTATCATCCGAATATCACGTTCCATCAAGTCGAGATCAACCAGTACTCGGTGTTCCGCTATCCGCCGTACGACATCACGCTCGCCTCAAAGATTGCGAGTGTCATCCAGGCGTTCGGACTTGACGTGATCCATGCGCACTACGCCGTGCCGCACGCCGTCTGTGCAGCCCTCGGGCGCGAGATGGCGGGAACGAAGACACCGATCGTGTCGACGCTACATGGGACCGATATCACCGTGCTCGGGGAAGACGAGGAACTTAAGCCGGCCATTTTATATGGTTTGCGCCAATCGAATGCGATCACGGCCGTCTCGGACAGCTTGAAACAAGAGACGCTCGAGCGGATCGGGTCCGATTTGTCAATCGACGTCATCCATAATTTTATCGACGAGGCCGTCTATCAGCCGCAAGCCGACACAGCGCTTCGCGAACGATACGGTCTGTCCGAACAGGACCGGGTCGTCATCCACATCTCGAATTTCCGCCAAGTGAAGCGAATCGATCTCGTGCTCGAGTCGTTCGAACAGATGGACGTGCCGCACAAGAAGTTGCTCCTCGTCGGTGATGGTCCGCTCATGGGAGCGATGCGCCGCCTCGTGAGCGAGATGGGGCTTGAAGAGCAAGTCATCTTCGCCGGGAAGCAAGAGCAAGTGGCGGCACTCTTGTCGATTAGTGACGCCCATGTCCTATTGTCAGACAAAGAGGCGTTCGGCCTCGTCGCCCTTGAGGCGATGGCGACGGGGGTCCCGTCGGTCGTCAGCGATGCGGGCGGGTTACCGGAAGTCATCACGGACGGCGTGGAAGGGTTCGTCATCAAACGCGGGGACGCGCATGCGGCGACGAAGGCACTCGAGGCAATCTTGCTCGATGGAGAACTGCACGCACGTTTCCGTACGAACGGCCTCGAGCGGGCCAAACAGTTCGCCTCGGCCGATATTGTCACAGCGTATGAAACGTTGTATGAACAGGTGGTGGACCGATGACGGAATGGGAGTACGCCAAACGAATCATCGAGACGATCAACGCCCACGGTGGGGAGGCGTATATCGTCGGCGGCGCCGTCCGAGATTATATGCTCGGCACGCTACCGGACGATATTGATATCGCCACGTCGCTCTTCCCGGACGAAGTGATGCGCTTGTTTCCAAAATCAGTACCGACCGGGATTGACCATGGCACAGTGACGGTCATTCTCGACCATCATCCGTTCGAAGTGACGACGTTCCGTTCGGAAGGGACGTACTCGGACTCGAGACGGCCCGACCACGTCTCGCTCGGCGTCTCGCTCGAGGAAGATATGAAACGTCGCGATTTCACGATGAATGCGATGGCGTTCCACGATGGCAACGTCGTCGACTTGTTCGGAGGACGGATGGACCTTGAGGCACGTGTCATCCGGACCGTCGGTAGTCCATATGAACGCTTCAATGAGGATGCGCTCCGCATCATGCGGGCGTTCCGTTTCATGGCCCAGCTCGATTTCCGACTCGACGATGACGTGCAACGTGCTTCTCATGCGCTCGGTCACAAACTGCAAGATATCGCGATGGAGCGGATCGCCATCGAGTTTGAGAAACTGATGGTGGGCCCGGCGTATCGGAAGGCGCTCGAGGCAATCCTTGACCTCGGCATCCATCAGTATTTACCGAACGTCTCGACAGAGCTAATCGAGCGCGTCATCGCCGACAAGCGGACGCCAATCAATCCGGTCGGGGGCTGGGCGCTGTTCGTCTATTATGCCGACGACACCAATTGGCTGACACCTTGGAAACGCTCGAACGCGTTAAAACGGGAGGCAGGTGTCCTCGCCCGTCTGTTTGATTCAGGGCTCGACACGTTCACCATCTATGAGACGACGACGGAGACGCTAGCGACATACTTGCACATGTCCGGCCGCAGCGAGACGGCCGAACAGTTGAAACGGCAGTTGCCGATCCAGTCACGTCGAGAACTCCGATTCGATGGTCGCGATGCGTTACAGATTGGGGCGCGCGGACCGCTCATCAAACAACTGCTCGCCCATGTCGAGCGGCTCGTGCTCACTGACGAGCTCGACAACGAACCGGAACCGTTACGAAAGGAGGCCGAACAATGGCTTCGACACGCGGAAAAGTCTTAAATCTGTTGCAAGACGGGACAGTGTGGAGCGGGCAAGAGTTGGCCCGTCAATTAAGTATTTCACGTACCGCTATTTGGAAACATATTGAGACATTAAAACAAGACGGGTATGTCATCGAGACGATCCCCCGGAAAGGGTATCAATTATTCGGTCAGACCGACCGGCTCGATGAACCGGCATTTGTGTCGTTCCGGAAAGGGCGATTTGGACAAGTCGTCCATGCGTTCGAACAAATCGACACGACCCAGCGTATCGCCCATGAGTTGGCACAAAAAGACGCTCCGGAAGGGACGCTCGTCATCAGCGAGGAACAGACAGCTGGGCGAGGTCAACTCGGGCGGAACTGGTATAATCCGAGCCGCGTCAACATCGCGGCAAGCGTCATCTTGCGCCCGGCGTTGCCAATTCGCGACGCATCGAAATTGACGCTCATGGCGGCGAGTGCCTTCGCCCGCGCCCTACATGGTCAAGCCGTCCCGGCCGAAATCAAATGGCCGAACGACTTGTTGCTGAACGGGAAGAAAATCGGTGGGATTTTGACCGAGATGCAGACAGAAGGCGACCGAATTCAAGCCGTCATTCTTGGGTTCGGATTAAACGTCAATAGTGACGTCATCCCGGACGAGCTGGCTCATCGCGCGACATCGATCAAACTTGAAACGACCCAGTCGTATCGCAGAAGTGAACTGCTCGCCAATTTGCTCGTCGAGCTTGAAACCGAATATGATTTATTCCTCGAGTCGGGGTTTGGCCCTGTGCGCGACCATTGGCTCGAACACGCCGCCTATTTGGACGAACCGGTCACGTTGAACGCGTCAGGTAAGCCACGACGTGGTTTGATGCGCGGGATTTCGGATGAAGGGGCACTCCTGTTGGAACGAGAAGGAATGGTTGAGCCGATTTACTCGGCCGAGATCGCAGTTTGGAATGATTGATGGAAACGGCTTCGTGGTCTATAATGAATGTGCCGGACGCTATCGCTAGCGAAGTGTACCGGAACTGCAGACCGTCACTACATTTTTTTGTCTGCCTTGATCATTTTGACAGGGACAGAAGGACACTCATCTACTTGAGATCGTTTTCGTGCGCCTTCTTACCATTCGTGAGGAAGGCGTTTTTTCTAACCTGTCTCCACATTAGGAGGAGAACCATATGCATACGATGACTTCTTTATTGAAGAAAATGAAGCAAGAAGAGAAATTGGTCATGTTGACGGCTTACGACTACCCGTCAGCGAAACTGGCCGAGGCTGCGGGCGTCGACATCATTTTGGTCGGCGACTCGCTCGGAATGGTCGTACTCGGCTACGACTCGACGATTCCGGTGACGACCTCAGACATGGTCCATCACGCCAAGGCCGTACGCCGTGGGGCACGTGACACGTTCGTCGTCGTCGACATGCCATTCGCGACATACCACGGTGATTTCGATCGTACGCTTCAAGCGGCCGCATCCTTGTTCCAAGACGGGCAAGCCGATGCCATCAAGCTCGAAGGGGCCGGCGAAGTGCTCGAGACGATCGAACGTCTGACGAAAGTCGGTATGCCGTGCGTCGCCCACCTTGGTCTTACGCCGCAATCGGTCGGTGTGCTCGAAGGCTATAAAGTACAGGGCAAGTCGCTCGAAGATGCCGAACAGTTGATTGCTGACAGCCTCGAGGCCGAACGGGTCGGGGCGAAGATGCTTGTTCTCGAATGTGTACCGCACCAGTTGGCCAAAAAGATTGCCGAGGCACTTACGATCCCGGTCATCGGTATCGGTGCCGGTGCCGACGTGGACGGTCAAGTGCTCGTCTATCACGATATTTTGAAATATGGCGTCGACCGTCTGCCGAAGTTCGTCGAGGCGTACGCAGATGTGAACGCGGTCGCGACGACAGCGATTCGCAATTACGTCGAAGCGACGAAAGACGGCTCGTTCCCACTCGAACGACACACGTTCACGATGGATGAGTCGCTACTCGATACGCTCTACGGGGGCAAGGCATGAACATCGTCACAACACCACAAGCTTTACAGCAACTGTTGACAGACGCTGGAACGATCGGTTTCGTTCCGACGATGGGCTATTTGCACGAAGGGCATCTCAGTCTCGTCGAGGCGGCCAAATCAGAAAACGACCTCGTCGTCATGAGCATCTTCGTCAACCCAACGCAGTTCGGACCGAACGAAGACCTCGACCGCTATCCGCGTGACTTTGAACGGGACGAGGCGCTCGCCCGCGAGGCGGGGGTAGACGTCTTGTTCTATCCGAACGCGGAGACGATGTATCCGCTCGACATGGCTCGCGTGACGGTACGTATCGGCGCCGACGTCTTATGTGGAGCGAGCCGGCCCGGTCATTTCGATGGCGTTTTGACCGTGGTCTCCAAGCTGTTCAACTTGGTTCGTCCGACACGCGCCTATTTCGGTTTGAAAGATGCGCAACAAGTCGCCTTGATTGAAGGATATGTCCGTGACTATTTCGTACCGGTCGAGATTCGCCGCTGTCCAATCATTCGTGAAGAATCGGGTCTTGCTAAATCGTCCCGGAACGTCTATCTGTCTGAGACAGAGAAAGTGGACGCGAGTGACATCAATCGGGCATTGAACGAAGCGAAGGACGCGCTCGCACAAGGCCAAACGATTCAAGACGTCAAAGTGCGTCTTGAGGAACGCCTGCATCACATCTCGAACAGTACGGTTGACTATGTAGAAATCAAAGACTACCCGACGTTGACAGAGGTGACATCCGTGTCAACGGAACTATTGATTGCCGTAGCGGTGCAGTTCGAACGGGCCCGCTTGATTGATAATGTGATTTGGAAGAGAGGATGAATCCAATGATTCGAACATTTATGCACGCGAAACTACACAAAGCGACCGTCACCGAAGCAAATTTGCATTACGTCGGCTCGATCACGATCGATGAAGATTTGATGGACGCGGTCGGCATTATGGAGAACGAACATGTGCACATCACGAATAACCATAACGGTGCTCGTATCGAGACGTATGTCATCAAAGGAGAGCGAGGTTCGGGTGTCGTCTGTTTGAACGGGGCAGCGGCCCGTCACTTCCAAGTCGGAGATGTCGTCATCATCATGGCGTACGGTCAGATGACGGCCGAGGAAGCGAAACAGCATCGTCCGAAAGTCGCCGTCTTGAACGAACGGAACGAAATCGATCAACTTCTTTATGAAGAGATCGCGCATACGATTCTATGACACGAGCGGGGATAGCCGATAGAGGCATCCCCGTTTTTTCGTGTATCGTTCTATGGTAAGATGAGACAGACAGAAAGCACGATCGTGCCGAAGATGGGATGGATGTTATGGACACCTATGTGATAGTGGATTTGGAGACGACTGGTCATTCCGTCAAGTCCGGCGACGAACTGATTGAATTTGCGGCGGTGGTCGTTCAAGGGAGTGAAGTGATTGAGCGCTACAGTACCTTGATTCGCCCGAGTCGCCCAATCCCGCCTTTTATCACGCAGTTGACGACGATCACCAATCAAGACGTGGCGGAAGCCCCGACGTTTGAAGAAGTGATCCCAGATATATGGAAGATGCTCGATGGACGGATATTCGTCGCCCATAACGTATCTTTTGATTTGAATTTTTTAAATGAAAGCCTCGAACAAGCGGGCTATTTACCGTTCCAAGGACGGGCAATCGATACGGTCGAGCTGGCCCGGATTCTATATCCGACGCTCGAGAGCCATGCGCTCGAGTCACTCGCTGAGACGTTCGACCTCGTGCATACCGACGCGCACCGGGCACTCAGTGATGCCGAGGCAACAGCGGAACTGTTTATTCGTTTAGTCGAACGGTTGCGCGCTTTGCCGCTTGTGACGCTGAAACAATTGCGACGGCTGTCCGAGTCGTGGACGAGCAACGTCGAACCGCTACTCGATGAGTTGATTCTCGAAGTCGGGATACGAGCCGACGATGAGACGACGTTCGATATTCATCGGAAAATCGCGTTCCGACGTCTCGTCGATACGTTCGAGCCCGCTGTCGAACGCGAACCGTTTGAACCGTTTCTTCATCGGACGATCGAAGAGACGCTTCCTGCGCTGTTTGGCCAATTTGAGCCGCGTCAAAGTCAATTCGAGATGATGCGACACGTCTATAAAGCGCTCGATGACGAAGCGACGCTGTTGATCGAGGCGGGGACAGGGACCGGGAAAACGTTGGCGTATTTGATTCCGAGTGCCCATCATGCGCTTGAGACGAAGCGACCGGTCGTCGTCAGCACACATACGATTCAGTTACAAGAACAGCTGTTGAATCGAGATTTACCAATTTTAAAAGCGATTTTCCCTGAAATCGAGTTCACACTCTTGAAAGGGAGACGCAACTACATCGACCTCCGAAAGTTCGAGATGATTCTCGAAGAAACGAACGACGGTTTACTCCCGGCGATGTGCAAGGCGATGGTCCTCGTCTGGTTGACCGAGACGGAGACGGGCGACTTGGAAGAGTTGTCATTGCCCGGTGCGGCGTCACAAGGTCCGGCCTCATTCAAACGGTTGATTCAGGCCGATGCGGCCTCTGACTTCGGTCGGTTCGACCCTTGGTACAGTCGTGATTTCTTCACCCGTGCTGTCTTGCGCTCGAAAGAAGCTGACATCATCGTGACGAACCATGCCCTATTGTTCTCGGATTTGCAACATCAGGCCGGGATTCTCCCAACCGATACACCGCTCGTCTTGGACGAGGCGCATCAAGTCGAGGAAGTCGCGTCGCATCACTTCGGTGTGACGTTTGATGCGATCCAATTTGATCGCCTGTTCAAATGGTTCGGTTATGGTGCCGACGGCAAATTCCATTCACGGGTGCTCGGACTCGCCGATTTGACGGCCGTTTCAGAAGAAGCGGAGGCGTTCAGTAAGGCAACCGATCAAACGCTCGCCCGTGTCGACGATGAGCTGAACGATTTGCTCACGGCGCTCCAGTCACTCGGTAAAAAACGGGAGCAGCGTCAAACCGTCCGCTTCGAGCGGGAAGGAGAAACGTTCCGGCCGATCCGAGAGGTGGCGAAACGGCTCGAAGACCGACTGCGAACGCTCCGGACGACGCTCCGGCAACTGCATCGGCTTCTCGATGAACACAAAGAGCATATGACGTTCAAACAGCGGGCCGTGCTCGGTGATTTGAAGGCGTTCATCGGCGACGTGCGCGATATTGAGAGCGTGCTTTACGAGACGATGCTCACACGGGATGACGATGCCGTCAGTTGGGTAGAACTCAATCTGGCCAATCGCAAGTTGACTTCAGTGTACACCCAGCCGGTCGAGATCGGTCCGCTCCTGCATGAGCGGCTGTTTGCCAAACGGCCGACGATCTTGACGTCGGCGACGATGACCGTCTCAGGACGGTTCGGCTTCATCGAGCGGCGTCTCGGACTCGACGGGGAAAACGTTCGCCGCGTCGTGTTGGCGTCACCGTTTGATTTTAAGAAGCAAGCGAAACTGTTCGTCCCGGCCGACATCCCACTTATCAACGAAGTCCCGTTGCCGCGGTTCGTTGAACAGATCGCGGGCTCGATCGCTCAAATCGCTAACGTGACGAAAGGGCGCATGCTCGTCTTGTTCACGTCGAACGAATTGTTGCGCTTGACGCACGAGGCCGTCAAAACTCAGTTGGATGAGGCATATACGTTGCTCGCTCAAGGTGTCAGCGGTGGATCGCGTAGTCGCTTGACAAAACAGTTCAAACGGATCGACCAGTCGATTTTGTTCGGAACGTCGAGCTTCTGGGAAGGTGTCGACATTCCGGGCGAGGCACTCACCTGCCTCATCATCGTCCGACTCCCGTTCGCGCCTCCCGACCAGCCGGTCATGCAGGCACGGTCCGAGAAGATCGAGGCGACAGGCAAATCATCATTCTTTGAGCTGTCACTCCCGCAAGCGGTCATCCGCTTCAAACAAGGGGTCGGTCGTCTGATTCGCTCGAAGGAGGATTACGGTGCCATCTTCGTCTTCGACCGCCGCGTCGAGACGACGCGTTACGGGAAACAGTTCATCAACAGTTTGCCGGCCGTCGATCGAATCGATGGACCGCTTGAGACCGCACTCGCCGAACTAGAGCTATTTTTAGACGAGAAAGAGAAGACAGGCCTAGGAAATCAGAGATAACGCTAGGCAGCGTGAAATTATCGCTTTATAATAATGGGTATAGTGTTTTTTGAAGGAGGAGTAATCATGAATTCGAATATTGAGACGTTGGCGACGGTTCGAATCGAGCCGACGGCAGACGTCTACAAAATTGTCGACTTGTTGAACCGCACGTTGAAGAGCCAAGATTTAATGTTCGGTCTTGCTTTAGAGAAAAAAGTGAATGATCCGAAGAAAGAAGAGATGGTGTTTACCATCTATCGGACGGAATGACACGGAAGACAAAAGTAGTGATTGCGTTCATGACGGCACTCATCGGTGTCGTCATCGTATTTAGTGGCATTTATTGGTTCACGGTCGGCCACACCGAGCGAACGAAAGAGAAGATGATCGAGGAAGCGCGCGAGCGACTCGTCGCCGAGCAACCGTCCGTATCGATTGAACGTGCCGAATTGTTCAACGGGACAGAACCGTACATCGTCTTCGAGGAGACGGATCGGGTCCAGTTCGTGCCAGTCGATGATAAGTTGCCAATCGTGACACGGGATATCGCGACGGTCGATTTGGATCAAATCTGTGCCGACTCGGTCGCGGAGACCGGTGGTACGCTCGTCAGCTGTAAGTATGGCTTCGACGAACGGGCATTGATCGAGGTCGTGACAAAAGCGGGCACGTCTTACACGTACTCGTATTATACGCTCCAAGCGGGCGAATTCATTCGACGGGTCCAATTGACGGACTCGCCTTGACGAAACTAGAGGGGGATCTCCATGGAACATCTATTGGCACAACGTGTAAAGCAGTTGACACCTTCAACAACACTCGCCATCACGGCGAAAGCGAAAGCGTTAAAAGCGTCGGGTCAAGACGTGATTGGGCTAGGGGCCGGCGAACCGGACTTCAATACGCCTGAACGCATCATCGAGGCGGCCTGTCAGGCCGCACGCGATGGCGACACGAAGTATACCCCATCTGGCGGGACGGTCGCACTCAAAGACGCAATCATCGAAAAGACGAAACGCGACAGCAACTTGACGTTCACCCGTCCGGAGGTCATGGTCGCTTCCGGTGCGAAACACGCCCTCTATGCACTTTTCCAAGCGATTTTAGATGAAGGGGACGAGGTCATCATCCCAGTACCGTATTGGGTCAGTTATCCGGAGCAAGTGAAGCTCGCGGACGGCGTCCCGGTCTACGTCGACACGAACGAGGCGACGATGTTCAAATTGACGCCTGAGCTGCTCGAAGCGGCCATCACGGACCGGACGAAGGCGGTCATCTTGAACAGCCCATCGAACCCGACCGGTATGATTTATACAGAGTCCGAACTGTCGGCGCTTGCAGACGTCGTCAAACGGCACGATTTGCTCGTCGTCAGTGACGAGATTTATGAGAAACTCGTCTATGGCGATGCGGAGTTCGTCTCGATCGCGACGTTGCCTGACATGCGAGACCGGACCATCATCATCAACGGCGTCTCGAAGTCGCATGCGATGACGGGATGGCGCATCGGCTATGCGGTCGGTGATAAGACGATCATCGAGGCGATGACGAATCTCGCGTCGCACTCGACATCGAATCCGACGTCGATCGCGCAAGCGGCGGCGGTCGAAGCATACAACGGATCGCAAGATGATGTCGAGATGATGCGCGTTTCGTTCGCTGAACGACTCGAGATCGTCTATGATCGACTCATCTCAATCCCAGGGATCACATGTTTGAAGCCGCAAGGCGCATTTTACTTATATGCCAACGCCAAAGAAGCGGCCACGATGAGCGGTTACGACTCGGTCGATGCGTGGTGCGAGGCCGTTCTCGGTGAGGCGTTCGTCGCGCTCGTCCCGGGCTCAGGTTTCGGACAGGACGACTACGTCCGCTTGTCTTATGCAACAGAATTAAAACGGGTATTAGAAGCGCTCGATCGAGTGGAAGACTTCATTACACGTAACGCTCGATAAGCGAAAGGATGGATATGAACATGACAACTATTTCAATCAGCCAATTTAAAGACTATGAAGGCCAGACGGTCCGGGTCGGAGCTTGGATCGCCAACAAACGTTCGAGCGGGAAGATCGCGTTCCTTCAACTTCGTGATGGGAGCGGCTTTGCCCAAGCTGTCGTCGTCAAAGCCGACGTAGCTGAAGATTTGTTTGCGCTCGCTAAAGGCGTGACGCAAGAGACTTCGGTCTGGGTTACAGGTACGGTCAAATCGGACGGCGGACGCACGCCGCTCGGCTTCGAACTCGAAGTGACGGCGATGGAAGTGATCGCGGAATCGGTCGACTATCCGATTACACCGAAAGAGCACGGGACAGAGTTCTTGATGGACAACCGTCACCTATGGCTCCGTTCACGCCGTCAGCACGCGATCATGAAAGTCCGTAATGAATTGATCCGGGCCACGTACGAGTTCTACAACCAAGAAGGATTCGTGAAAATCGACCCACCGATCATCACGTCTAGCGCCCCGGAAGGCACGACAGAATTGTTCGAGACGGATTACTTCGGACAGCCGGCCTATTTGTCACAAACGGGCCAACTTTACATGGAGGCTGCCGCAATGGCACTCGGGAAAGTATTCTCGTTCGGACCGACGTTCCGGGCTGAAAAATCGAAGACACGCCGCCACTTGATCGAGTTCTGGATGATTGAGCCGGAGATGGCGTTCTTCGACCACGATATGAGCCTCGAACTCCAAGAGCGCTACGTCTCGTACATCGCCAAATCGGCGCTCGAGAACTGCCGCAACGAATTGGAACTGCTCGGACGCGACTTGTCAAAACTTGAGAAAGTACAAGCACCGTTCCCGCGCGTCCGTTACACGGATGCGATCAAGTTCTTGAAAGAGGAAGGCTTTGACGACATCGAGTACGGCGACGATTTCGGCGCGCCGCACGAGACGGCCATCGCCAACGCGCATGACCTCCCGGTGTTCATCACACATTGGCCGAAAGATATCAAACCGTTCTACATGAAAGTCGACCCGGAGAACCCGGAACTCGTCCTTTGTGCCGACTTGATCGCGCCAGAAGGTTATGGCGAAATCATCGGCGGCTCGCAGCGTGAAGACGACTACGACCGTTTGAAGGAAGAGATTATCAAAGAAGGCCTCGATGAGACAGATGCTTACGATTGGTATCTCGAACTCCGTAAATACGGATCGGTTCCGCATTCTGGATTCGGTCTCGGCCTTGAGCGGACGGTCGCTTGGATTAGCGGCATCGAACATATCCGCGAAGCGATTCCATTCCCACGTCTCTTAAACCGCATTCACCCATAATCGCCGATCGGGGATGACGTTGTCTTCCCCGATTGATTTGTCTAGAAAGGATGTGCGACATGGATGCACATAATATAATCAAGCTGTTCGAACAAAATCCAGTCGTCGTTCCGAGGAAACTGTTCACCGAGGCACGTCGCCTCAACTTGACGCCGATTGAGTTCAATCTCGTCATCCATCTGCTGGAAATGATCGGGGAAGGCATCGAGATGCCGCTTCCGAGTGAACTCGGAGACCGGATGAACGTGGCCGAGAGCGAGGCCCGCGCCGTGTTGCTCGGTCTGCTCCAAAAAGAGTTGATTGCCATCGATGCGTCGGCCGAGGTCGAACGGTACAGTCTGCTCCCGTTATTCTTAGCACTCGATGAAGGGGCAACCTCTGAAAAATCGGCCCATTCGTTGAATGAGAACATCATTCATACGTTTGAGCGCGAGTTCGGGACGATTACCCCGTTTGAGATTGAGCAGATCGTCGGCTGGTTGACCGAGGACGGCTTCAGTGAAGAGCTGATCATGGCTGCGCTTCGGGAAGCGAAACTACGCAACGTGCGCAACTTCAAATATATGGACAAGATTCTCCGGGTGTGGCAAGACCATAACGTCGAGTCGCTCGAGGACCTCGTCGATTATCAACGGAGGAAAAAGTGATGTTGACGAGAGCCCAATTGTCGGAAGTGTCGGACACGATGCGTCGCATGTTCCCGGACGCCCACTGTGAGTTGACGCACCGCAACCCGTTCGAGCTCGTCGTGGCCGTGGCCTTATCGGCGCAAGCGACCGATGCGCTCGTCAACAAAGTGACGCCTGGTCTGTTCGAGGCCTATCCGACCGTCGAACAGATGGCAGCGGCCGACGTCGCCGACATCGAGGCGTTAATCAAACGCATCGGTCTGTATCGCAATAAAGCGAAAAACGTGAAGGCGCTCTCGATGCAAATCGTGGAACGTCACGACGGAATCGTCCCGTCCGACCGTGAATCGCTCGAGGCATTGCCTGGCGTCGGACGCAAAACGGCGAACGTCGTCTTGTCCGTCGCGTTTCATGAACCGGCGTTCGCCGTCGATACGCATGTCGAGCGCGTCTCGAAACGGCTCGGTATCTGTCGCTGGAAAGACAACGTCCGCCAAGTCGAGGACACACTCATGAAGAAGTTCCCACGTGAAGAATGGTCACAGCTCCATCACCAGTTCATCTTTTTCGGACGCTATCATTGTAAAGCGCAACGTCCTGCCTGCGAGACGTGTCCGCTGCTCGATATGTGCCGCGAAGGGAAGAAACGAATGAAGTCCAAGCAAGCGAAGGGACAATGAACGAAAAAACTGCCTTGCCGATATTCGGCAAGGCAGTTTTCAATGGTTCCACGGATGGTCGCTCCATTCGCGGCGTTTTTTCGTGATCGGTACTTTTTTGAATCCCCAGTTACGGAAATCTTGGTCAGGACTTTCTTTACGAATGTAAATCTTGTCCTTGATGGCTTTGAAGATCCGGTTCTCATCCCCATAATGGACGAACCGTGGTTTCACTTCGATGACGCCGCGGCGCACACGCGAGAGTGGGAGGCAGACGAGGTCAGCGATTTCAAGCCCAGACTGATAGATTGTATGTTGTTTCTCCGAGAAGATGAAGCCTTTGATCTTTTGTCGGGACTTCTCGACATCGAGATGGACTGTTCCCGAATTGAAGATGTCGAAGAACGCCTTTTGGATGAGTAAATTCTGATAATCATCACGCGACTCCAAGACGACACGGGCGCTGACTGCTTCCGTCTCTTCTAAAAACGCATAAAACGATTTCATCAAGTGGGCGAAAGCGACGACGTACGGATCTTTCGGTGTCGAATAGAAGTCGCGGAGTTTTTGTTTATCGACTTCGACACTGATGATTGTACAGTTAATGTCGCGCAGAAAGTCCGGCAACTTGTTCCAAAAGTCACGAAGCATATCGATCGTGATACCGTCCTCTTTCCCATACGGATGCTCGGCCTTCAAGATTTCTTTTAAATGGAGCGGGATATTCTCCGTCTTGAACACATCGCGCTTGAAGGCATGTAATCGGCGCTTCAACTCGCACGGTATCCCGGCTTCGTCGGCATCGATCGCATATTTATATTCCATCAATACGCCGGTAAGGTTGAACTGGGTATTCCCTTTAGGCGTGCCCGTCTCGTCGACGAACATGACATACTTCTTTTGTGTTTCCATCTTACTCCTCCAACCATGGCCCAACCGCTTATCTAAGCGAGCCTGCTAATTGTTTTCCAACCTTGGTTTACGCTGCTGATTGCACATTAATTGCACACTTTTTCAAACTTACGTCAATCTGCGTTTAATCCGTCTTGATTATGGCTAATAAGTAGAAGACTTATTTCAGAAAAATAAATAGCTCTTCCGTAACAAGGTCGTGTCAATTTGACTACACAATGAACTACCTACTAGTTTAACATACGGGAGTTTGGTACGATATGGATTGCGGAAAATCCACAGAGGAGTCGAGCGACAGAACTCGACAATCAGACTTCAGACGGAAGGAACGGCTGGACCAACCTGTTAAACTAGAGACTAGGGGTGACGACATTGTTCCATTATCCGAACGGGAAAAAGCCGAAACCTGCGGCAACGCCGGTCCGCTCTAATCCGCAGACGTACGCGAACCGAGGAATGAACCTCGAGACGCTGCTGAACGACACGAACGAGTTTTACCGACTTCACGGGCGAGCGGTCATCCATAAGAAACCGACACCGCTGCAAATCGTGAAAGTCGATTACCCGAAACGGAGCGCGGCGAAAGTGACCGAAGCGTATTTCAAGCAAGCGTCGACGACCGATTATAACGGGGTGTATCGCGGGAGATATATCGATTTCGAGGCGAAGGAGACGAATAATAAGACGTCGTTCCCGCTTGGAAACTTCCACGACCACCAAATCAACCATATGCGCGAGTGTGAGCGGCATGGAGGGGTTTGTTTTGTCATCATTCGGTTTAGCCGCTATAATACGCAATATGTGTTATCAACGGAGCAATTATTAGTTTGGTGGGAACAGCGCGAATCAGGACGTAAGTCGATTCCGCTCTCCTATATCGAGCAAGAAGCAATTGAAGTTCCAACCCGGGCGATGCCGGCCGTTGATTATTTGACGGCGATTGAGGCGTGGCTCGATTGAAATAGAAGGAGTGAAGCATGAATGGAACGAAGTCGGATGGCACGTCGACAAGATACGACGACCAATAAACGTAAACCAGCGGCCAAAAAGTCGAAACAAAAGACGAAAAAATCGAAGTTTCGGCGCATATTCACGATACTAGGGATTTTGTTCATTATCGGCGTCATCGCCGGCGGCGCATACACGGCGTATGCAATCGCGACGGCACCACCGCTCGACGAAGAGAAGTTGGTCGATACGTACCCGATTCAGCTGTTATCAGCTGAAGGAGAGCCGCTCGAAGGAAGCGGACAAATTCGGGAGTACGTCTCCATCGATGACATTTCGGAAGTGATGCAACAAGCGGTCATCTCGATCGAGGACCGCCGCTTCTATGAACATAATGGAATCGACTTGCGCCGGATTGGTGGCGCCGTGGTTGCGAACTTGACGGACGGCTTTGGGGCCGAAGGCGGTTCGACGATCACGCAGCAACTCGTTAAACAATCGTTCTTGTCGACCGACAAGAAATTGAAGCGGAAGCTGCAAGAACAGTGGCTCGCCATCAAACTTGAGCGCGAGTACACGAAAGAGCAAATCCTCGAGATGTACTTGAACAAAAACTATTATGGTACAGGCGGGTATGGTGTCCAGACGGCATCAAAACGCTACTTCAATAAACCGGTCTCAGAAGTGAACTACCAAGAGGCGGCCATTTTAGCGGGTCTCCCGCAACGTCCGAGCGCCTATGACCCGATCAACGGGGATCAGGAACTGACGCGTTATCGTCAAGAGCAAGTGCTCTCAGCGATGAAGCGAGATGGACATATCACGGAAGAAGAATACAACCAGGCACTTGACGTCGAGATCGCGGACGTCATCTCGCCAGGTGAAGAAACAGAAGAAGAGACGTACACGCGCTCGATTTACGCTCGCGTCCAAGCCGAGCTCGAGGAAGACTATGGTCTCGAGCAGGCCGACATTTACGGGACAGGCTTGAAAGTGTATACGTCCATCAATAAAGACTTGCATACAAAGTTCAATAGCGATATTAAGAATGATAACGTCAACCTTCCAACAAGTGCGTTCCCAGAAGATCTTCGCATGGGAGCGACCGTGTTGAACACGAAGACGGGTGAAATCGTCGCCGTCATCGACAGTGAACAGGCGAAACAAGGCGATAAGAACTATCGCGACTATTCGCGCGAGAAACGCCAAATCGGATCGACGGCGAAGCCGTTCTTCGATTACGGTCCAGGGATTGAAAACGCGCAATGGTCGACCGGGAAAGTATTGATTGACAAAGCGTTTGACGAGGATGAAAATTATAAGCCTCTAAACTATTACGAAGGTTTCCGTGGTGCCAACACGATGCGCTATTACTTGACAATCTCGGGTAACACACCGGCCGTCCGTGCCTTCTATGAAGTACGTGACGAGTTCGGCCAAGAGGCGATTCAATCGTTCGTCGAGAACGTCGGCATCGAGCCGTCGATGTCGGGCGACGAGATGAACGCCTCGAACGCACTCGGGACGGCGGAAGCAAGCACGACACAAATGGCGGCTGCTTACGCTGCGCTCGGAACGAACGGCATGTATACGAAGCCGCACGTCATCCAAAAAATCGAGTTCAACGACGGCTCGACGATCAACTCGCCGATTAAAGCGAAGCAGGCGATGGAAGACTATACAGCCTATATGTTGACGGACATGCTTCGTGACGTCGTCAGCGGGTCGAACGGGACGTATGAACCAGGCGCGTTCCCGTACGACGTCGCCGGGAAGACCGGGACGACGAACGATGATAAGGGCGATGAGAAGGACAAATGGTTCACCGGTTATACGACCGACTACTCGATTTCGGTATGGACGGGCCGTTCAAATGACATACCAGTATCGGTGTTTAAACCGAACTACGCCCAATATTACTTCGAGTATATGATGCAAGAAGTGACAAGAGCGACGGGTCAACCGGATCGCTTCCAACAACCGGAATCGGTGCTTTCGCTCGGGAACGAGTTGTACGTCAAAGGGACGAAACCGAAAGACTTACAGCCGGACAAACTTGCTGCGCCGACCGGGGCATCAGTCGACTATGACGTACCGGGTGAAACGGGGACGCTCTCATGGTCGTACGACAAACAAGCGGTTCAAGCCGCTGGTTACCAAGGGCTTTCGTTCACGGTGACGGAGAAACGTCCAGACGGTAGCGAGCGTGTCGTCGGGACGACTGAAGACACGAGTATCGCCATCTCCGGACTCGGTGAAGGGGAGACGACGTTCACGATTGTGGCTAACGCGACGAACGCGCTCGTCGGTGACCAACAGTCGAGCCCGCTTCAAACTTCTTATACGGTCGAACGGAGCGAAGAGCCTGCGGCCGAAGAGGAAGAAGAACCAGCCACGGAAGAGACGCCTCCTGAAGAGGAAGGCGAGCAAACCGATGGTGAGAACAACGGCAATAACGAAAACAATGAGAATAACGGAAACGACAACAACACCGAAGACGAGAACACGGAAGAACCGACCGAAGAAGAACCGACAACCGATGAGGAATCGGATTCGGACGGGGACGTTGACCGTCAATCGACATCAGACTCGGAAGGCCGTGACAACGGCAACGGGAATGGGAATGGCAACGGTGGTCGTGATTGAACCGACTCACTGGAAACAGGGCGACATCAGCGCCCTGTTTTTCTGTTTCATTTGCTATAATGAAAAGAAAGCGAATAGGATGGTGACACATGGTACAACTCTCATTGAAACGTAAGATGAAAGTATTGTTTGTGATCGACCGACTGCAAGAGGATGATTTAGGCATCCCGTTACATGGCGTCAATGGCTTGAAGATGGGCCGGTTGCTCCTCGAGGAATCGATTCCGTTCGGACGCTTGATTGATGATCAAGCCGTGGCCGAGGCCAGTGGCCATCCTTATTTGAAACGGATCGGCGTCGAGACGGTGTTTCTCGGCGACGAGTCATATTACCCTGAACTTCTGCAGGGCAAGCGCCAAGCGCTCGCGACGCATGAAGATTATCATAAAGCGGTGCAGCGTTACACGAAGCATTTACAAGCGGTCCACTCGAAGTGTACGAAGCTACATACCATCGTCTTGTTCGGACGTTCGACGCAACGGTTGTTTGACGATGCGATCACGCGTCTCGAAGAAGAAAATGAGCATGTCGCCGATTCGTTTAAAGCGATGGACGTGCTCCGTTTGCCGGCCGTCCATCGGCTCGTACGCGACGAACGGATCAGCCAAGTCAAGGCTGTCGTGGAACGTCTCGCACCTTCGAAATCATAAAGAAGGTGAACTCTATGCGGAAAAAACGTTCCGTGGAAGAAATGATTCAGACGCTGAAGACCGACCCGGGTTTTTCGGGCAACGTGACGCATTGGCACACGGTCGAGGCGAAGCCGGCCCGGTATGCGCCGATTCCATCGAGCGTCCCGCCAGATCTCGTCCGAGTGCTCCATGGCCGCGGAATCGAACAACTATACACCCATCAAGCCGAAGCAATCGAGCAGACGTCTCGCGGCAACTCGACGGTCATCGTCACCCCGACCGCTTCCGGGAAGACGCTCTGTTACAATTTGCCGGTTTTATCGAAAATGATTGAACAACCGACGGCCCGGGCGCTCTACTTGTACCCGACGAAAGCGCTCGCCCAAGACCAAAACAGTGATTTGATGGAGATGGTCGAGGCGCTCGAAGGTGACCTTCGTTGTTTCACATACGATGGGGACACGGCGCCAGCGGCTCGTACGAAAGTACGAGACGCCGGCAATATCGTCATCACGAATCCGGATATGCTTCACTCTGGAATCTTGCCGCATCATACGAAATGGATTCGATTGTTCGAGAACTTGGAATACATTGTTGTCGACGAGTTGCATACGTACCGAGGGGTATTCGGTAGCCACGTCGCCAACGTGTTCCGCCGCCTGAAACGGATCTGTGCCTATTACGGGAGTCATCCGAAATGGATCATGACGTCGGCGACGATTGCCAACCCGGTCGAGTTGGCTGAACTGTTGACCGAGGAAGACGTCGTCCTCGTTGACAATAACGGGGCACCACAAGGGAAGAAACATTTGATTTTTTACAATCCGCCCGTCGTCAATGAGGCGCTCGGGATTCGTCGGAGCGCCACGCTCGAGACGAAGCGGATTGCCTCAAAGCTCGTCGAAGCGGACATTCAGACGATCGTCTTCGCCCGCTCACGGGTACGGGTCGAGGTGTTGTTGACGTATTTACAAGAACTGACGCGGCGCGAGCTCGGTCCTAAGTCGATCGTTGGCTATCGAGGTGGTTATTTGCCGTCAGAACGCCGTGAAATCGAGCGCCGCCTCCGGAACGGGGAAATCAAAGCCGTCGTCTCGACGAATGCGCTCGAGCTCGGTGTCGATATCGGCCAGTTGCAAGCCTGTGTCTTAAACGGATATCCAGGGACGGTCGCATCGATGTGGCAACAGGCGGGCCGAGCCGGACGCCGTCATTCCGAGGCGCTCGTCATTTTTGTCGCCTCATCGTCATCGCTCGACCAACTCGTCGTCGAGCAGCCCGATTTGATTTTAGACCGGTCTCCGGAAGCGGCCCGGCTCGACCCGAACAATTTGATCATTCTCGTCGACCATATGAAATGTGCCGCGTTCGAACTGCCTTTCCAAAAAGGGGAACGGTTCGGGACGGTCGAGACGGAAGACATTCTCGATTTCTTGACGGACGCGCACATCTTGCATGAACGGGCCAATAAATACTATTGGATGACCGACGCGTTCCCGGCTCACGACATCTCGCTTCGGACGAGTGACCAAGAGAACGTCGTCATCGTCGATCAAACCGCGAAGAACCAAGTCATCGGTGAGATGGATACGTTCAGCGCGATGACGTTACTGCATGACGAGGCCATCTATTTGCATGGAGCCGAGCAATATCAGGTCGAGCGACTCGACTTTGAAGAGAAAAAAGCGTACGTCCGACGTGTCGACGTCGACTACTATACGGACGCCAATCTGGCGGTCGAACTGAAAGTGTTAGAAGAGAACAAGACGACCGGCGTGAAGACGTTCGGGGAAGTGTCGGTCATCGCGATGGCGACACTGTTCAAGAAAATCAAATTTGGGACGCACGAGAATATCGGCTCCGGACCAATCCATTTGCCTGAACGAGAACTGCACACGACGGCGACTTGGTTCACGCTAGACGACCGGTTCGCCTACTCGGAAGCCGATATGGAAGATCAGCTTGAAGCAGTCAGCGATCTGTTGCGGCGGCTCGCCCCGCTCTATTTGATGTGTGACACGCTCGACTTGTTCACGACGATTCAAATGAAAGCGACCCATACGAACAAACCGACCGTCTATTTATACGACCGCTATCCAGGCGGAATCGGGCTGAGCGAAGCACTTTATCGCGACGCCGATGAGGTCTTGGACGCGGCCATTCGTACGGTCGAGGACTGCCCGTGCGAGAGCGGTTGTCCGCGCTGTGTCGGAATGATCGGCTACGGTGATTTCAAACAGCAGGTCGTCAGACAGTTGCATGCATTGAAAGGAACGATATGAAAGCAAAACTATCACGACTCATTAAAACGAATGAACCGAAACAAGTCGCCGTGACACCGGACGACGTCGAACAGGCGAAATGGCGCGAGCGCGGCGGAGAGATTTTGACGTTCGAACAAGAATGGTGTGTCCGCTTGAAACAAATTTATCCGCTCGACGAGACGTATCATGACTATACGTTCGGAGAGGCGAAAGCCTCGCTCGCGAGATCGACCCATCCGTTCTTTCAAGTCGATGTCCCATCCGAACAGGTATTGTTCATGGATACCGAGACGACGGGGCTCCGCGGATCGGGAACTTCGATCTTTTTAATCGGATTCGCACGTTTCCAAAGGGACCATCTCGAGATGATCCAGTACGTGTTACCGCACCCGGCGTTCGAGACGGC
Source organism: Exiguobacterium sp. SL-9 (assembly GCF_004336985.1). GTDB lineage: Bacteria > Bacillota > Bacilli > Exiguobacteriales > Exiguobacteriaceae > Exiguobacterium. The sequence goes on along the minus strand of NZ_SJUO01000001.1, from coordinate 267,669 downwards.
GTTTTATTATCACTTTTTGAACGACATCGGCGACGAGGTCCGTTTCGTGACGTATAACGGCAAGTCGTTCGACTGGCCCCAAATCAAAACGAGGCACACGTTCGTCCGCTCAAAAGTCAAGGCGCTGCCAGCCGTCGGACATGTCGATTTGTTGCATGCCTCGCGGCGATTGCTCAAACCGACGCTCGAATCGGTCTCGCTCAAAGCGGTTGAGGCACATTTCGGCCACGCCCGGACAGATGACCTACCGGGATTTTTGGCACCGATGCACTATTTCCAATATGTGAAGGACCGGGAACCGGATATTTTACAGCCGGTCATCGACCACCATCACGCCGACTGCTTAAGTCTCGTCTCGCTCTATAAACGGCTCTGTCATCTCGTCGAAGCTGACGAGACACCGTTCGGCGAAGAACGGGCGCACTGGTTGAACGATCTCGGCAACGCCGAGGCGGCGCTTCAAGAATATGAACGCCTCGAACGGCCGACGAAACGTGCCTTGATGCGTCAAGCGTTGCTGTTGAAACGGACCGGCCAGATGGAGCAGGCGCTGCCGCTGTTCGAACAGGTCGGTACGGTCGAGGCACTCGTAGAATTGGCGAAATACGCCGAACATCGCCAAAAAGATATCAATCGGGCCATCACCTATACCGAACAGGCCATCGCCTTGGCAGAACGGAAAGAGACGGTGCTTCGACAGACCGCCTTGACCGAGATGCGAGCGCTGCGCCATCGGATGAACCGGCTAGAAAGGAAGCGAACATGAAAGTTGTCGCCATCACAGGATATCGGCCGCATGAGCTCGGTATTTTTAAAGCAGACCATCCCGGTATCGACATCATCAAAGAAGCGTATGAACGAAAAATAGTCGAAACCATCGAACTTGGGGCCGAATGGTTCATTTTTAGTGGCACGAACGGTTGTGAATTATGGGCTGGAGAAGTATTGTTAGAGTTAAGAGAAACATATCCAATCAAAATCGCCGTATTTCCACCTTTTTTACAGATGGAAGAGAAGTATAAACCGTATGAGCAAGAATTGTTCATTCGTTTACAGCTCGAGGCTGACTTTTTTGAAGCACTGACCCAGCGTCCTTACGAGGACCCGAGCCAGTTGCGCGCAAAAACCGCCTTCTTTTTAGACAAAGCAGCAGGATTAATCACGCTGTATGACGAAGAGACGGGAGGAAGCCCTCGCTTTCTCGTCGAAGGGGCTAAACGAAAACACCAGATGGAGTTATTCTTGATCACGCAGGAAGAGTTGCGCGTGATTGAAGAAGAAAAACAATGGGAACAACATTGGGAGTGAATATGATGCAAACTGAATTAACAGCTGAAGCTATTTATAAACAAGAGTTCAAGACCGCCCTTCGTGGGTATTCACAGGAAGAAGTCGACCAATTTTTAGACGTCGTCATCCGCGATTATGAGAAGATGACGAAAGAAATCGAGCGGTTGCGTCAAGAGAACGAGTCGCTCCGTCGTGGTTCGAATGAACAAACAGAGCCGCTCAAACCTGCCCAACCGGTCGCGTCGAACTATGACATGTTGCGTCGCATCTCGAATTTAGAAAAGGCTGTCTTCGGAAAACAGGTCGGTCCAAGCGAATAAAGTGAGGAGGTGGGAACGATGTTACAAGTATTGACGGCCGTCAAAAAAGAGCCTGAAAAACGACAGACGAAAGGCTTGTTCCGCACGAAAGAAGAAGTCATCACACCGCCGAAGTCGTACACGGACGAGATTGTCGAAATCATCCGTCACACATGCCGGTTTGATTGGATGATGATCGAACAAGTCGAACTCGGTGATGATGTGCTCGATTATGTATTGGTCGGCCCGAAAGGCGTCTTTTTAGTCCGCATCAATCGGACGACGTCGGCCGTCCATATGACGAACCGTGACTGTCGTCTCGAGACGCCGCTCGGTTGGAAAAACATCTATCCACATCCGATGGAAGAACTTGAGCGGATGACGAAGCACGTCCGGAGCGTCTTAAAGAGGCAATGCGGACAGGCTGTCCCCGTCACGTCATTTTTAATTTTCCCTGAGACGCCGCGTCTCAAAGTCGAACGCATTAAGGCGAACTGTGCCGATACGTTCGATGTGATCGACGACGTCATCACGAAAACGAAGCTCGAGCTGTTATCGGAGGCGACAATCAAACACATTGCCTACTATTGCTCGGAGCGTCAAGTACATAAATGAAAATGGCGCTGAAGCTTCAGCGCCATTTTTATTTCAATAATTGTCGGGCCTTCTGTTCATCCTTGCGATGAACGAACAAGGCGACCCGGTCGTCCAAGTTTTTCGCAAGCGGCCGGAACAGACGGCCGGTCGGCAAGCCGTGTTCGACACGGCAGGTGATGCCTTGTTCCGTCAAATACGTATAGTCGTCGAGTAGCGCCTCGCCTTGTTTGCCGAACGCCTCACCGAAGCGGACCCACTGTAAGTTACGGACGGCGCGAATCGAGACGAGTACGACGAATGTGATGCCTAAGACGATAATCAATATTGTTTCCAAGTTCAAAGCGTTCAACCCCTTCTTTACATAATTTTAAGGGCGCAACCGCTTGAAAGCAACAACGATAGACCGGTATACTCAAAAGAAAGTGAGGGATGACCATGAAAACAACGATTCAATCGCGTCGCGAAGCCGTGACACTATTAGAGGATAAGCACGTGCTCTACATCCGCATCCATAACGGACAAACCGGGATGATCAAACAAACGGATGAGGGTATCATCATCGCAATTCCGAATGAAGAGACAGATAAAGTCGATTTTCGCAAGTTAGAAGACATCGAAGCATTTGAGGCGTTCTACGATTTGACGCTCTCGAAGCCAGGGACGCTGTATTACAATCAAGCGTGAACAGAGCTCCACTCGTGACGAGTGGAGCTCTTGTCATAGTGCCGGCAACCAAGCCGCCATCGTCTGTTGCAACGACTCAGGACGGAGATGCCGCTGTTTATGAAGCAAATAACCGTCTGGTCGGATGACGAGTACGCCACGCTTCATGAACAATGACTTCGCGAGTTCGTTACCTTGGTCGAAGAATGGGCGGCTCGTCTTCGAAAGTGTGATGATTTGGAAGAACGATTGATGGTCGTTCAAATAGTCATATAGTGCGGTCGCATCGCGCTGATCATCGTCGAGGATGATGACTTGGAACCGTCCGTCCGCGATTTCCGAAATTTTGGTGCGCAACCCGTCGTCGGTCCGTATGATCTCGATTTCTGGGAAAATCTTACCCTTGGCGACACGCAAGAACGGAATTCGGGAATGTCCGGGATAAGACAAGTGTAGTTGGGCGATCCGTTCCGTGATTTTTTGATTGATTAAGTTGACGCGCGTAAAGACGTCGGCACCGAGCGCTTGGAACGGCAAGAGGACAGGTAATGTCGTCTGTAACACTTCCGTCGCCACGTTCGTTGTCTGAAGCACGTTACGAGCCACGTGCTCTCTTTCGTCGCGATACGAGGCTACGACGCGGAACGGGGCACCGGCTTTCAAATGGAGCCACAACTTCCAACCGAGATTGAACGAATCGGCGATACCGGTGTTCATGCCTTGTCCGCCCACGGGTGAGTTGATGTGTGCGGCGTCTCCCATGAGAATGACGCGGTTGTGAATGAACGAGTCGACCATCCGGTTATGGACCCGGAAAAGCGAGAACCATTCGACTTCGTCAATCTCGACTTCCATATGGCTGCGCTGTTCGATTAACTTGCGCAGCTCTGACTCGTTGAACGATTCATCGTTCGCGAGGTTTCCCGTGATGCGGATCGTGTCATCCGTGAGCGGGAATACTTCCAAAACGCCCCGGTCGGAAAAGAAGATATGCACTTCTTCGCGCGAAATATTCCACTTGGCTTTCATATCGGCGAGCACCCACGACTCTTTGAACGACTTCCCGCTGAACGGAAGGGCAAGCATCCGTCGGATCGAACTATTCGCTCCGTCGGCCGCCACGACGTATTTAGCTTCGATTGTCCGATTCGACGCATCCGACTCAAGGTGGGCGAGAACTCGGGACGGATAGTGCGTCAATGAGACGAGTGATTCGCCGCGTTGGACAGCATGACCGTGTCCATTTAACGCATCCTCTAAAATCGCTTCCGTCTCATTTTGTCGTAGTAGCGTCACGAACGGGTAGGGCGTGACGAGACGAGAAAATTCAAGCTTGGCCGTCCATTGACCCGAGAAGTACAGATTACCTTTCTCGATAGTCCGTGCCCGGCCGAGCACTTCTTTGGCGACATCAAGACGAGAGAACACTTCGATCGTCCGCGGTTGAATCCCGATGGCACGGGAATTGTTCGACGGTGTCGTCTTACGATCAATAATTTCAAATGAGATTCCATACCTAGCTAACGTCAACGCGAGCGTGAGTCCGGTCGGACCCGCTCCGACGATTAATACATCAACTTTTTTATCCATCACATCCACCAACTCCTATCGTTAATAATGATATTTCCGACATTTGATGCGTTTAAACGAGGAGACAACGGTGGAAGTGTAGAAACAAAGAGAACGAGGTGGAGAGAATGGACAAATCATGGATCACGGAACAACATTTGCGTGACAGTTTCTCGATGGAAGAAAACTATGAACAGACGGCTGCCGTCCTGATTCCGTTGACCGAGGTCGACGGGACGTGGCATGTCGTCTTTGAAGTACGCGCCCATACGATGCGACGTCAACCCGGAGAGATTTCATTTCCGGGCGGCCGCCTCGATCCTGGTGAGACGCCGGTCGAGGCTGCGGTCCGAGAGACGAGTGAGGAGCTGTTGCTCGCGCTGGAAGAAATTGAAGTCATCGGTCGCCTGCAACCGCTCGCGACGCCGCATCGTCAACTCATCTACCCGTTCGTTGGGGTGATTCCGCGGCTGCCGGACGTCCATCACACAGACGAGGTCGATCACTTATTTTCCGTTCCGGTCGAGACGCTGCTTTTGCTCGACCCGTTCCATGGTGAGATGGAATGGACGATGAATCCGGATCAAAATATCCCGTTTGAGCGGATGGCGAATGCTAAAGCGTACGAAAAACGGGTAATTAAAATGAGAGAACCTTTTTATGAACATGAAGACTACATTATTTGGGGATTGACTGGAAAAATTTTGACACAATTTATTAAACGGCTTAAAGAAAACGTATTCAAACCGATATAATTTCGTTATAATGATAGAAACAAATTTAAGATTGGAAGTGAATGGGTGTGTCTGTAGAATTCGTTGTGGGTGATATCGTCAAGTCAACTCGTGAAGGTTGGGTCGCAGAAGTGACTGCCGTATTGACCAATACGGTCATCGGGGACGTTTCCATCATGGAAGAATTTCAACAACTGGGTCTCGAATTCGAGAAACAAGTTTTATTGAAAACAGATTTGGAATTGATCGAACGCGCCAGCTGACCTTTTAACCGAAAGGGATGATTCAGGTGTCCATTGACAAAAAAGTACGTGAATGGAAAGAGGCCGGTTTACTGGATGAAGTGACCGGTCAGCGCTTGGTCGAATATGAACATAAGAAATTGGCGGTCGGTGACAAACGTGAGCACAAACCGCCTATTCTTGTGATTATCGGATCGATTTTACTGGCGCTCAGCCTCTTCAGCTTTGTCGCTGCCAATTGGCAAGCGATTCCCGACCTCATCAAAATAGCCATTTTCTTATCATTCATGGTTGCGATGTACGTTGCGGCCGAACGCCTGCAAGTGAAGGCATCGCGTTATGTCACACTGTTTCGTCTGTTGGGCGTCGCTTTTTTTGTCGCCACAATGATTGTCATTTTCTCGACGTATAATCTGTCCTCGCAAATTCCGTTCTTATTCTGGTTATTCCTTGCCGTCGCAGTCCTACACAGATTGATGTATAAGCATCCCATTTATACGTTCTTGGCTGCGCTCGCTGCCTTTTTGGCGATCACGAACAGTTTTCAAGGCATCGGACTCCTGTTGATCATGTTCGGTCTGATTGTGACCTGGATCTGGTTCCATTACGGGGACAACGAGCTTGATCGCATTTTCGCCTGGTTCACCTTTTATGGTCTCCTCATCACAATCGGTCAATACGCAGGTTACGAAGGTCGCTTTTGGCCGCTATGGGCACTTGCCGCCTTGCATATCTTATTCTTGGTTTATCGCGAGCGGGGACAGTGGAATTATTTGTACCTCTTCGTCGCGGCGATCCTATCGATTGGTTATTTGATCAATGCGACAGAAGGTTGGTTGTCCCAGCGACAACCGTCCGTCATCGAAGCGACGATGCTGTCGGTCGTTCTCGTCGCCGTCTATTTGTTGCACCGGCGCCAGGATTTGATATGGGTCAGCTTACTCGCCGTCATTCCGTTTTCGTTATTCGAAGACACGGGCATCTTGCTTGCGGTATTGCTCGAAGTGGTCGCACTCGCTTATCTCGTCTATCAAGACCATAACCGCAAACCGATCGTCCTCGCTTTCATCTATTTCTTGCTCATCCAAATGACGATCTATTTCATTTACGTTTGGGATCGACTCGACATTTCATTGTTTTTCCTCATCGGAGCATTGATCGTCTTCGCGTTGTCGCTCGCATTATGGTGGCGTAGCCGTTCGAGAGGGGATGCTCAGACATGAAACGATGGACGCCTTGGTTAGTGCCGGTTGTGCAAGTAGTGATTGCGATTGGTTTTATTTTGCTCGTCTATGCGGTCTCTTGGTTTGGAGAAACATATACGTTCAAAGCGACGTCTTATGAGCCGTATGACCCGTTCTTTGGGGACGTTGTCTATTTGGAGTATGATTCGTTTGAAGGCAGACAAGATGTCGAATCAGGGACCATATACGTCTCGTTCAAGACCGGCGACGATGGGTATGCGACCATCGATCGGGTCAGTTCAAGACCGTTCTTCGGTGGCACACGGGCTAACTATTACGACCGGCAAGTGTATATCGATGACATGAGTTCGTATCGGGTCGTTGAGGAAGAAACGTCGGCGATCGAAGGAGCGAAAACGTTCGAAGTGGATGTCGACGTAGCGCCATGGGGCATGGTGAGACCCCATAATCTGCGGTCAATTGAAGCTGAAACAGAATGACAATCAGATTACAGGTTTGTTACAGGTGATATTGTAACGAATCTGTAATTTTTTGCGAAAACGCTTGGTAATACTGACTAAACAGCAAATGTTACAGATTGTAACCTCTTCTTTCGTCATGTGTCAGAAATATTTCACTTCACCAAAATCTCTTCTCGTGGTTAGAACAGCATGGTAAATTTACTCCTGTTCGTTAGACGACGAGAAAGGTGTTGACCTATTGACTATGCATTCATTAAAATATATAGTCGCGATCCTATTTACCGCATTCGGAACGTTCGTGTTTGCTGCGACGGCCGATGCCGCCCAAATTGGAATCGGGACTGAACAGAAAATTGTCCAAAACCCACTTGAATTAGAACGCCAGGCGATCGAGCTGGAGCGCCAACAAAAAATCGAACGTGAGAAACGTCTTGCCGAAGAGAAACGATTGGCCGAAGAAAAAGCCAAACGTGAACAGGCCGAGCGCGAAGCGAGAGCGAAAGCAGAGCGAATAGCTGAAGAAAAACGCGTCGCTGCTGAGAAGGCACGACAAGAAGAAGCGAAACGTCAAGCCGCAACGAAAGCCGAGAAGAAGCAACAAGCGGCATCAAGCGCGACCGTGACACCAGTTTCGACACAAGGACGTGTCATTCAAGCCGAGTCGACGGCGTATACGAACGATGCGGCTGACAACGGCTCTTACGGGGGACGCGTCTTGACGGCGACAGGCCATGACGTGACGGATTCGATTTATGTTAACGGCATGCGTATCATCGCCGTCGACCCATCTGTCATCCCGCTCGGTACGGTCGTTCAAATCGATGGGGTTGGTCAAGCGATCGCACTCGATACCGGGGGACGCATTAAAGGGAACATCGTCGATTTACTCGTCGACACGAAGAGCGAGGCCATCAATTGGGGCCGACGCCACATCACAATCACATTGCCATAATCTACAGGTTCTCCTTCAGGAGAGCCTTTTTTTACGTCAATCCATCTGGACTGGTCGTTTGGCAACGCCGTGAGCACGTTGCGTTGTTTAACAAACGCTGGAAACGGGCAAACTAATATTTGACTTTCATGAAAAGTTACGAGCCGAGGAGGGGTAGAGTTGATAGAATTTCAAAATGTATCCAAGCGCTATGAGGACGGGACGTTAGCCGTCAAAGACTTGGATTTGACAGTACGTAAAGGGGAGATTTTTGTTTTGATCGGCCCATCAGGGTGTGGCAAGACGACGACGATGAAAATGGTGAATCGACTGATTGATCATACTGACGGAAAAATTTTAATCGACGGGAAAGAGATTTACCAATTCGATATTTTTGAGTTGCGCCGTAACATCGGTTACGTGCTACAACAAATTGCCTTATTCCCTCATTTAACGGTCGAGGAAAACATTTCCGTCGTCCCTGAACTGTTGAAGTGGCCGAAGCAGAAAACGAAAGACCGCGTAACTGAACTCATGGAGATTGCCGGACTGGACCCTGTCTTACGGGCTAAAAAACCGACCGAACTCTCTGGCGGACAACAACAACGGGTTGGGGTGCTCCGCGCGCTCGCGGCCGATCCTGACGTCATCTTGATGGATGAACCGTTCTCGGCACTTGACCCGATTAGCCGGGGACAACTTCAAGACGATATTAAACGTTTGAACGATGAACTCGGAAAGACGATTCTTTTTGTGACCCACGACATGCAGGAAGCGATGAAGCTCGGCGATCGCATCGCCTTGATGCGTGATGGCGAGTTGGTCGTCGTCGGGACACCAGATGAAATAAGAACGAGCACGGACCCGTTCGTCCTCGATTTTACACAACGCGGAAGAGGTGAAGTAGATGCTTGAGACATTTCAAAACCGACGGGGTGAACTCGTCGAGGCGCTCATCGAGCACTTACAACTCTCCGTCGTATCACTCTTGATTGCCGTCTTAATCGCGGTCCCACTCGGGATTTGGTTGACACGCCGCAAGAAAGTGGCTGAGACCGCTATCGGTGTCACTGCCATCATTCAAACGATTCCTTCTTTGGCACTTCTCGGATTGATGATTCCGCTCGTCGGAATCGGTGCCTTGCCGGCGACAATCGCCCTCGTATTATACGCCTTGCTACCAATTCTTCGAAACACGTTCACAGGCTTGAATGAAGTCGATAAATCGCTCATCGAGGCGGCCCGGGCGTGTGGTATGAAGCCGAACCAAAGCTTGATGAGAGTCGAGCTCCCACTCGCCTTGCCGGTCATCATGGCCGGGATTCGAACGGCGATGGTGCTCATCGTCGGGACGGCCACGCTCGCTGCCCTCGTCGGAGCCGGTGGACTCGGGACGTTGATTCTTCTCGGAATCAACCGGAATGACAACTACTTGATTTTGCTTGGCGCCATTCCGGCAGCCATCCTCGCCCTCTTGTTCGACTTCCTGCTACGGCAGATGGAAGGTGCGACGGCGACGCGTAACAAGACGAAGCTGATCGCTGTTTCGACCGTGTTGGCACTGATCATCGCGGCACCGCTCGCGCTCGGTCGTACCCAACAGACCGACCTCGTCGTCGCCGGAAAACTTGGGCCTGAGCCTGAGATCTTAATGAACATGTATAAACTGTTGATTGAGGAAGAGACCGATTTGACCGTTTCCGTCCGTCCAAACTTTGGTGAGACGACGTTCGTTTGGGGAGCGCTTCAATCCGGTGATGTCGATATCTACCCAGAATTCACAGGGACGGTACTCGCCAGTCTCGTGAAAGAGACGCCAAACTCAAATGACGCTCGCGAAGTATATGAACAAGCGCGTGGCGCGTTGGCTGATGACGGTTACGCGTTGCTTGAGCCTATGCAGTTCAACAACACATATGCCATTGCCATCCCACGCGACTACGCCGAAGAGGAAGAGATCACATCGATTTCTGATTTACGCAATGTGCAAACGGACATTGCGGCCGGTTTCACGCTCGAGTTTACGGACCGTGAAGACGGATACCCTGGGCTTCAGCAGGCGTACGGACTCGACTTCCCATCTGTCGTCTCGATGGAACAGAAACTCCGTTACCGTGCCATCGCACGCGGTGACGTCAACCTCGTCGATGCCTACGCGACGGACCCTGACATCGCTGAGAATGATTTGCTCGTCCTTGAAGACGATCAACAGTTCTTCCCGCCATATCAAGGGGCACCGTTACTCAAACAAGAAACGTTAGACGAGCACCCTGAAATCGAAGACGCCCTCAATCAATTGGCCGGCAAAATTACAGATGAAGAGATGTCTGAACTCAACCGCCGTGTCGCGTATGGGAATGAGCGTGCTTATGACGTCGCGCAAGACTTCCTGGAGCAAGCAGGTCTTTTATGAGAGCCATGATTATCTCGAACCCAAAATCCGGTGCAAGTGAAACGATGCTCGGTGAGGTCGTCGGGACAGTCGAATCCTTGTATGACGAGATTTTGATTCGAAAGACGCTCGGACAAGGAGATGCGGCCCGCTTCGCCGAGGAAAGTGCTCCATTCGAACACTTGATTGTCATCGGCGGGGACGGGACCCTGCATGAGGTCGTTAACGGCCTCATGGTACTTCCGAAGGACGAGCGGCCGACGGTCGGCCTCATCCCAGGCGGTACGTGTAACGATTTTGCCCGTGCCCTCGATTTACCGGTCGAACCGATTGATGCGGCCCGGTTATTGAAGATGAGTCATGTCCAACCGGTCGATGTCATGCGGATCAATGAGCGGTACGGCCTCAATTTTATTGGGGTCGGTCTCATCGCCGACGCGTCGCGACAAATCGATCCGCTTCAAAAAGAATCACTCGGATCCATCGGTTACTTTTTAGCGACGATTCGTCAGTTCAGGGAAGTCGACCCGTTCGACGTCCGTGTCGAACAGGATGGAGAAGTCGTTCATGACGGTCCGGTCAGCTTTCTATACGTCGGGAACGGGGCATATTTAGGGACGGTACCTACAAAGCTACCGACCCAGTCGTTCACCGACGGACTCGTCGAAGTCGTTCACAGCTCGGCTATCGGCTTTCCAATGATTCGTCAACTGTTGACCCAGCAGCTTGGGCTCGAACAGTCGTCCCCGGAATGGGTGCACCTACAGATGTCGCAATTGACCGTCCATTTGAGTGAATCTCAAATCATCGATGTCGATGGGGAACACTTTGAGGCGGAACGGTTGGACATCGATGTCCTGCCGAGCGAGTTGTCATTTCTCGTTCCATCACACTAAAAATCCATAAAAGCTACCAGCGGAGAAAAGAATTCAGACTTTTCTCTGTTTTTAGTTGTCCTCGTTTCTGAACCGTGTTAGTATTTCACTATTATTATGAAAAAGATATGAAAACAGGAAGTAGGGATGGTAATGGCGCAAAACTCGTTCGCCTCAAAAATTGGATTCATCTTAGCGGCTGCAGGGTCAGCGATTGGTCTCGGTGCGATTTGGAAATTTCCATATGTCACCGGCACAAGTGGAGGCGGCGCCTTTTTGCTCATGTTTTTAGCGTTCACGCTCTTACTCGGTCTACCGTTGTTGATCGGTGAGTTCATCGTCGGACGCTCGACTCAAAAGACGGCATTGCTCGCATTTAAAAAGCTCGGCCACGGGCGATGGACGCTCGTCGGTTACCTTGGCGTCATCGCATGTTTCTTATTGCTCTCATTCTACAGTGTCATCGGCGGGTGGGTCTTGATTTATGTCGGTCTTGGATTAAGTGGGACATTGAACGGACGTTCGCCTGACGAGTTCGGCGCCGTCTTTGGAGATGTCGTTTCATCGCCAGGCATCGCCGTGTTCGGTCAATTCTTGTTCTTATTGATTACGCTCTTGATCGTCTTAAAAGGGGTCGAAGCCGGGATCGAGCGGATGAGTAAAATCCTGATGCCGCTCTTGTTCGTCAGTTTCATCGTGCTCGTGATTCGCTCGTTGACACTCGACGGGGCAATGGAAGGGGTTCGCTTCTTCTTGCAGCCTGACTTCTCGGCCTTGACGGGTGAATCGGTCTTGTTCGCCCTCGGCCAAGCGTTCTTCTCGCTATCGCTCGGAGTCGCGGCCATGTTGACGTACGCGTCCTACATTAAGACGAAAGGGACGCTTAATCGTTCGGCGAATATGATTGTGCTATTGAATATCGCCGTCTCGCTGTTGGCGGGTCTCGCGATTTTCCCGGCTGTGTTCGCATCAGGACTCGACCCGGCTGAAGGCCCGGCGCTTCTCTTCGTCGTTTTGCCGGCCGTCTTCAATCAAGTCCCGCTCGGTGGGTTCTTCATGGTATTGTTCTTCTTACTGTTCACGTTCGCCTCAATCACATCGTCGATTGCAATGCTTGAAGTCGTCGTCGCCGGTGTGACGGATAAATTGAACGAGAAGAAACAGACGATGTCGAAACGAAACGTCACACTCTTATCAGCAGCGATCGTCTTCGCGGTTGGAATCCCGTCGGCGCTCTCGTTCGGCGTCATGAGTGAGATGCAGTTCTTGAACGGTCGCACATTCTTCGATTCGATGGACTACGTCGTCAGCTACATTTTGATGCCGGTCGGTGCATTCTTGACGTCGATTTTCGTCGGGTATGTCGTCGATCAACGCATCCTGAAAGAAGAGATCCAAACATCGGGCGTTGGTGTCAAACTGTACCCGGTCTGGCATTTCTTGATTCGCTACGTCATTCCGGTGACAGTCGCCATCGTCATGGTGTCGACGTGGCTCACGGTGTAAGGTGATTACAACCTCCTGATTCAATGAATCGGGAGGTTTTTTGTATCCGAGCGCTCATGACTTTTCGTTCTTGCGACCGAGAGAGTGCACGGCGTCATTATGCTAAGCTTATAAAGATGACGAAACTTTTTTTGAAGGTTCACGTAAGGTACAATAGAAGTATCATGAGACGAGGTGAAACGGATGAAAACATGGATGAAATGGGCCCTGACCGGGGCGATCCTATATTTTGCCATAAGCGTTTTTGATTTCTCTTGGTTGTTTATCATCGTCGGGGCGCTCGTATTAAACGAAGTGTGGTCGAACAATAAACGGCGGAAGCGTGCACCCGCGCCCGTTGCCAAACGGGCCAAGAAGAAACTATTGCTCGATGAAGACGAACCGTTCGTCGGCTCGCGCATTCTGAAACCGCTCGAAGAAGCGGCGCCGGTTCGTCAGTTCGAGGCGACCGATGACCTAGAGCTCCAATTTTTACAGCGGACGATTGAACAAGGCTATGAGAAGCTACAACAAATCGACCGTGTCTTGCCAGAAATCAAAGACATCGAGGTGCGGCGTGAGATGAAGGCGGTCTCGAAGGAAGCGCACGAACTGTTCGCCGAACTGTTCGAGAATCCACAAGACGCGAAACACGTCCGTGACTTGTTCACGTTCTATTTGGATTCACTCGTGTCGGTCGTATTGAAATTCAAAGAACTAGAAGGAAAACGCGTCGTCATTCAAGAAGAGACACGTGAACAGCTGATCACCAATATGCGACTCATCGTCGACAAGTTCAAACAGCAACGCAGCCGTCTATTAGAAGATGACGCGGTCGACTTTGAACGAGAGTTGATCATGATGGAAAAAGTATTGGCCGATCAACCAGAAGGGAGAAAAAAACATGACTTCATCGAATGAAACGAACTGGCAGTCATGGCCAGAAGAAGAGCTCACTTCACAGACGAAAACGAAGACGGAGACCGATGCGATTTCGGACCCGTCCGTGGATTGGTCATCAATGACAGAGAAACATGAGGTGCCGGCCATTCAAGTCAATGCCGACGTCCCACAAGCGCATCGGGAACGGATCACGCGCATCGCCGAATCGATCGATATTAAAAAGACGGATTCGGTCATGTTGTTCGGTTCGAACGTGCAACGTGAACTATCGCAATTCTCGGACCAAATCTTGACCGAGGTCCGGATGAAAGATGGCGGCGATGCCGGGAAACTATTGTCCGACTTGATGCAGAACGTTCGTAAGATGGATCCAGACATGTTACAGCCTGAGAAGAAGAGTTTTATGGACAACTTGCCGCTCATCGGACGGGCGAAAAAGAAAGCCGAGAACTATAAACTCCAGTTTGAAAAAATGAGCGTCTATTTAGAAGAGGTCATCCATAATTTGGACCGGGCCAAATTCGGTCTGATGAAGGATATCACGATGCTCGATCAAATGTACGATAAGAACAAGCGTTATTTTGAAGAGCTCAACGTCTATATCGCCGCTGGGGAGACGAAACTTGACCACGTGCGCAGCTATGAGATCGCCCCGCTCCGTCAAGAAGTGGAGATGTCGAAAGACCAGGTCAAACTTCAACAGTTGAACGACATGATCCAACTCGCGGACCGGTTCGAGAAAAAATTGCACGATTTGAAACTGAGCCGGACAATCAGTCTGCAGATGGCACCGCAAATCCGGGTCATCCAACAAAACAACCAGATTTTAGCCGAGAAAATCGAGTCGGCGGTCGTCAATACGATCCCCCTCTGGAAAAACCAAGTCGTGCTCGCGCTCAGCTTGACGCGACAAAAGACGGCGCTCCGGATGCAGCAGGACGTCACGAAGACGACGAACACGTTGCTCGAGCAGAACTCGAAGATGTTGAAAGACTCATCCATCGAGATTGCCACAGAGAACGAGAAGGGCATCGTCTCGGTCGAGTCGCTCAAAGTGGCGCACGAGAACTTGCTCTCAACGCTCGATGAGACGCTCCGGATTCAACAAGAAGGACGTCAGAAACGTCGTGAAGCCGAACGTGAACTCGATCGGATGGAGCACGAGTTGAAAGAAAAAGTCATCGAGATTGCTTCAAAAAACAAAGAGTTGCCGAAAGAGACTGGATATTGAACGAGGAAAGTCTGAGCACTCAGACTTTCCTTTTCTTTGAGGAGGATACAACATGGAAAAACAACGGCTATGGGATGAGACGTGGTTGCAGTTCGCCGATATGATGGCGGTACGTCATTCAAAATGTGCCTCGAAAAGTGTCGCTTGCGTCATCGTCAAAGACGAGAAGCCGATTTCAATCGGCTTGAACGGGACGCCACCGGGGCATACGAACTGTAATGAAATCTTTTTAAAGCGGGAAGACGGCTTTTATAAACGGGACGAGTACGTTTCGGCGGATGCGGTCGAATGGCTCGAGGCACCGGTTTCGATCATCCATGAGGGTGTGACATTTATTAAATGTTCGGATCCATACGACCACCACAACTGGTCGAAGCAACATGAAATCCACGCCGAAATCAATGCGATTGGAAAGCTCGCTGCGGATTCGACGAACGCGTTCGGTGCGACGGCGTACGTGACTCATTCACCGTGCCACGCCTGTTCGCTTGCCTTGATTGCGTCCCGTGTGGCCCGTGTCGTCTATGCGGTCGGCTATGAGCATGGCGACGGCCTCGATTTGATGCGTGAGAGCGGGATTGACGTGGTACATATGCCGCTTGAAAAAAGTTTCAAAAACACATTGTAAACGTTTACATTCGGTGTTATATTATTAATGTACTGCCAATGGTGTTTTACTCTTCCATTATTCGTCTCTCTTCGGAGGGACCTTTTTTTATGGCTAGGTACAGGTGAGACAAAGTTTACACATAATGTTCAATATTTCACAATCTTTTCGGGAGTTTCTTTCTTATAATGAAAGTAGATTAACGAGAGGGGAAATGTTACATGGAAAAACAAGTTTGTTTCACAGATGGTGCCTATGATGTGGAAGCGTTGATCACACTCGAAGAGGTGTGGGAAGATAAGTTTGCGATTGGGACGCATAAAGAGCTGGCTGTCAAATCGTTGAAAATCAATGGGAACGACGTTTCGGAGTTGAAGCACGTTCGGGCGTTGCTTCGTTATTACCCGACGCTCGGTGTCTCGGGCATCTTGCTTGCGCTTGACGGTGCAGCCGCTGAGATTGTCGCCTTGTCGGGGGACACGGATCCGGCGCTCCAGTTTGTTGAGCTCGTTGCGTTGCAAATGGACGAGGTCTCGACTGAAGAATTGAAAGATTTATACGCTGAGATGGCGGTTTAATTTCGTAAGGATGACGTTCATGTCATCCTTTTTCTATTTTTGGGTTGCATCACCAGGGAAGTATGGTATGATTGTCAATAGATGAAGAAATGGAACGCCATATCGTTATCGACAACCAAAAATGGGGATCTAGATAGCTAGATCGCTGTGAAAAGCCACGTTCATAGGAACGTGGCTTTTTTTTGTATAGATTTGAAATCAGCAGCGAGATCACTAGCGACATGTGCGTCTGAACCGAGCACGAACGGGATACCGAGAGTGGTCGCCTCGATCGCGACATCAATCGCGTAAGGTTGCCCACAATCCGGTTTACGGAGCCCGGCCGTATTCAGATCGAGTCCGAAACCGCGTGTGGCGATGGTGTGTAGCAAGCGCGTCTGTTCGTCCCGGACATTCAAACGATTCCACGTGTAATTGTGCTGATATTTGATTGGTAAATCGATATGTCCAATCCGGTCCACTTTCAGTCGCTCCCATGGGTATGAAAGGCCCGTTGTGAGTGACGTGTAATAACGACGCATCACAGCCTCGAACGAGCCGAAACGTTCGACGAGTACATGAAACGTCTCCGCTGAGAAGTCGACAGGCAGGAGCTCGTCGTCGACGAGTAGAAAGTGTTGGGACAGGATTGTCTCATCAAGGTCTGCTGCGTATGGCTCAAGTAAAGACAACGTCTCCGATTCATAACCAGGCAAGTAGTCGATTTCCAGTCCGATACGGATGTCGAACTCGGGATTAGCTCGCTTCAGCGTCTGCAAAGCTTCTATATAACGTGGGAGCGAATCGAGCGCCATCGCCGAGTCTTGATCGGGCGTCGGGTCGTGAAATCGTTCGGGGAGCGGCGCATGCTCCGTGAACGTGAGCGTTTTAATTCCAAGCTCCGACGCGCGATTTATATACGCTTCAAGCGAATCAGACGAGCCATGTGGGCAAAATGGGGTGTGAAGGTGACCATCACGGGTAAAGTCAATCATTGGTCAACATTCCTTTCGAGTTCACCGGTTGACAGCACCGGCTTGGTTTGATAAATTTAACACACTACTTTAGTTTGGTAAAGTGATAATAAGATAAAGGGTGATATTGATGATCTGGTTCAACACAAAAGGATCCATCCCGGAAGGATGGCACGAATTGCAAGGGGAGGACGTCTTGCGTCCGAAGCAGTGGATGTTGTCATTTTTAGAACGAGCCGAGTCAAATGGCTACAGTGTCATTGAGCCACCGCTCGTGGAATATTATTCTCACTATCAAGACTTGGCCTTATTTGATGAATCGGCCTATTATCGCCTGTTCGGGAACGATGGCGAGTTGCTCGTCATGCGTCCTGACTATACGTTACAAATCGCACGGAAGCTCGCCGATGGTCATGAGCCGATGCGCGTCGCCTATGCGGGGGCCGTCTATCGACGTACCCCGAAGCATTCGGGTCAGCCGCACGAACGTCAACAGCTCGGACTGGAATGGATTGACGGCGACGCAGCCGATATGGAGCTGATCGCGTCATTCCTCAGTATGACCGAGCACGTGTTGCCGCAAGACGGCCTTCGGATTCAAGTCGGCTCGGCTGCTTTGGTCGCGGCCGTGGCGGAAGAGGCTGGCATTCCAGAGCGGACACTACGCCAATATTTGGCACTCCGCAACTTAGAATCACTCCGTGACCTCGCAGATACGTATCAATACCCGTTAATCGCGAAGTTACCGTTCTTAATCGGTGATTCGGCGCTTACTGAATTACGGGAAGCCGCCGAGCCAGGGCTGACAGTGGCGATCGATGAAGTAGAGCGAGCGGTCGAGCACTTACGCGCCATCGGTTTGAACGTATCGTATGACTTTGGTCAGACTGGTGATTTCGACTATTATTCGGGCTTGACGGTGACAGGAAGCATCGACGGGCGACGCGTCCTCTCAGGTGGCCGCTATGATTCGTTGTATGGACATTTCGGTCAATCACGTCGAGCATTTGGATTGTCGCTCGATTTAGAACAGTTAGGTGAGGTGATTTTATGAAAGTGGCCATTGCGAAAGGGCGCATTGAAAAAGCGGCCCGTGACTATTTCGAACAAGTCGGATTAACCGTTTGGCCGGAAAAACGCGGCCGGGAATTGACGGTTGAAGTCGACGGTCACGAGTTCATCTTCGTCAAAGGCGATGACGTCTATAAATACGTCATGCACGGCGCAGCGGATGTCGGCGTCGTCGGTGGCGACATTTTACGAGAGAAGACGCCTGGCGTCCTCGAAGTCGTCGATTTGCCGTTCGGACGTTGCCGGATGGCGGTCTGTGGACCGAAAGAACGAAAGAACGGAACGAAAAAACTGAAAGTCGCGAGCAAGTATCCGAATATCGCCATTTCTCACTTCGCTTCGAAACGTCAGAACGTCGAAGTGATCGCGTTGAACGGTTCGGTTGAACTCGCACCACTTACAGGACTCGCCGATTGTATCGTCGACATCGTTGAGACGGGGGCGACGCTCCGCGCGAACGACCTCGAAGAATACGAGACGATTTTCACGGTGAACGCCAAGTTCATCACGAGTGAGACGGCGCTCGCCAACGACCCTGATGAATTGAAGGCGTGGATTCGTCGTTTAAGCAAGGAGGAAGCGAAATGAGTACGGAAACGAATCGGAGCCGGCGTGAAAGCTGGGCGGAAGCAGTTAAGCCAATTCTCGAGGCCGTGGAGTCTAACGGAGACGAGGCGCTCCTCGCGTTCACAAAGAAATTTGATGGTGTCGATCTCATCGAAACGGTCGACTTGACATCCTTCACGCCACCTGAGGCGTACGGGGAGTTGACCGATGCGTTGACGCTCGCCGCCGAACGGATTCGCGCGTTTCACGAGCGTCAGCGTCGTCAAGAGGACGTGTATGAAGATGGCATGTTCCGGCTCGGACGTCGTTTCATGCCACTCGACTCGGTCGGCGTGTACGTTCCAGGCGGGACGGCCGTCTATCCCTCAAGCGTCTTGATGAACATTATCCCGGCGAAAGTCGCAGGTGTGAAACGAATCGTCATGGTGACGCCACCGAAACGAGACGGCATCGACTTGTCGCTATTGATTGCGGCAAAAATCGCAGGGGCAGATGAATGTTATCTCGTCGGTGGGGCACAAGCCGTCGCCGCCCTTGCGTTCGGCACCGAGACCATCAAACCGGTCGATAAAATCGTTGGACCTGGGAACGCCTATGTCGCGACAGCCAAATCGCTCGTCTCCCATATCGTCGGCATCGATTCAGTCGCCGGACCTTCTGAAGTACTAATCATCGCCGATGAGACGGCCAATCCGAAATGGGTCGCCGCCGACTTGCTCGCCCAAGCCGAACATGACGTCGAAGCGACGGCACTCGCTCTCGTCACGTCAGCCGAGTTGGCCGAACGAATCGATCAGGAATTGACTCACCAGCTGGCTGAGTTGCCACGCCGTGACATTGCGGTCGAGGCATTGAAGCGAGGTGGGGTACGCGTCATGTCGAGCGAACGTGCGATCGAGGTCGCCAATGAAATGGCAGCCGAGCACGTGCAACTCGCCGTCGCCGATCCGGAAGGCTACATGCAAGCCATCCGTCACGGCGGATCATTCTTCCTCGGTCATGAAGCGGCGGAGGCGTTTGGCGATTACATCGCTGGACCGAACCACGTCCTGCCGACGAGCGGGACGGCCCGCTTCTCGAGCGGCCTCTCGGTCGATGATTTTTATCGGAGACAAACGTTCCTTCAAATGACGGAGCTCGATGAGCGCATCACGCGTGCCGCGATTCGCATTGCGCAACAAGAACAACTTGACGGCCACGCCCGGGCGATGGCGGTCCGATTGGAGGACGCATGAGACTGAACTATGAGACGATTCCACGCTACGTCCCGCATGCGGTCAAAGGACACGCGTTGAATCAAAACGAAAGCCAATACGAGTTTCCAGAGCGATTAAAGACGGCCATCCGAGAGCTTCCGCTCGACTTGAGCCATTATCCGGTCGACGAGTTGACGGCGCTGAAACAAAGCTATGCGGCATATGCCGGTGTGAGCCCACAACAACTCATGGTCGGCAGTGGCAGCGATGAATTACTCGCGATACTTTGTCAGGCCCTCCTCGATGCCGATGACGTCGTCGCCGCACCGCTTCCCGATTTTTCGATGTATGGCATATACACGCACATCGCCCGCGGGAATTTCGTGCAACCGGATGCGGACGGCTTGTCGTTCGAGGCGCTCATGCAAACGATTGAAACGGAACGACCGAAGCTCGTCCTCGTATCGAATCCGAACAATCCGACCGGGAAGATGTGGTCGCTCGATGATCTCGAGACGATTGCCCGCCGAGTTCCATATCTTGTCGTCGACGAGGCGTATATCGATTTCACGATTGAGGACTCATTCAAAGACCGCCTCGCGGACCATGCGAACGTCATCATTCTCCGGACGTTATCGAAAGCGTTCGGACTCGCAAATCTGCGCATCGGCTTCATGATCGCCGATGAGCGCTTGATCGAGAAGATTGATCGGTTCCGCTCTCCGTTCAATGTGAGTGGGCTGAGTGCGGCCGTGGCGACGGTCGTGTTGAACGACTCCAATTACATCGGAGAGTCGATTATGTTCCATCAAACGCAACGACAAAAACTTGAATCATTGCTCGCCCCAATCGGTAACGTGCTACCGAGCCGGGCCAATTTCTTATATGTCGAGACAGCGGACAGCAAGGCGTGGGCAGAACGCTTCCTGGAGAAAGATGTCCATGTTCGTGCGTTCGCGGACGGGATTCGTGTCAGTGCTGGCACTGACGAGGCGTATCGATTGATTCAACAAACGATAGAAGAGGTGACTTCACTTGAGAACAGCTGAGACGAAACGAGAGACGAAAGAAACGAACATCGAGCTCAAGCTTGATTTGAACGGGACGGGACAATGTGACATCAAAACAGGCGTCGGCTTCTTTGATCACATGCTGACGTTGTTCGCGTTCCACAGCCAAATTGATTTGACGGCCCATGTCGAAGGGGACACATGGGTCGACGCCCACCACACGGTCGAAGACGTCGGAATTGCCCTCGGGCAGATGATTAACGAGGCGCTCGGCGACAAAATCGGGATTCGTCGCTATGGCACGAGTTATTTGCCGATGGACGAGACGCTCGCGCGTGCCGTCGTCGACGTGTCTGGCCGCCCGTTCCTCGTTTACCGGGCCGATATTAAAAATCCGAAACTCGGTGATTTTGATACCGAGCTCGCCGAAGAGTTTTTCCGGGCCGTGGCGATGAACGCCCGCTTGACGCTTCATCTAGAAGTGCTTTATGGATCGAACTCGCACCATATGATTGAAGGGCTTTTCAAGGCGTTCGGTCGCGCCCTCGCTGAAGCGATCGGGCAAGACGGGTCAAACCGACTCCCTTCAACGAAAGGACGGATCGAAGGATGAAAGTCGCGGTCATTGATTATGGAATGGGCAACGTGTTCAACGTTGAACGGGCACTCCAAGCCATCGGCTGTTACGTCACCATCACCAACGAGCCCGTGGACATCGAGGCGGCTGACGCCATCTTGCTACCGGGAGTCGGGGCGTTCCCGCAAGCGATGCAATCGCTGAACGAGACGGGACTGATTCCGCTGTTGAAACGGTCGGCACAGGAAAAGCCGTTCCTTGGCATTTGCCTCGGTATGCAGCTCTTATTCGAGTCGAGTACGGAAGGGATGCCGACAGAAGGACTCGGTTTGATTGAAGGACATGTCGAGCGGATGCGGGCGAAACGTCTGCCGCACGTCGGATGGAACTCGATTTTACGAGACGAGGACGTCTATTTCGTTCACTCGTATCACGTCGTGACCGATCCGGTCCATGTCGTCGCTTCTGCCGACTATATGGGGGAGAATGTGCCCGCCATCGTGCAAAAAGGACTCGTCACGGGGATGCAGTTCCACCCGGAGAAGAGCGGCGCGTTTGGACTCAGTTTATTGAAAGAATGGAAGGAGGCGGTCGAACGTGAGATTACTACCGGCCATTGATTTGATTGACGGAAAAATTGTCCGTTTGACGGAAGGCGATTTCAATACAGAAGAACAATACGGAGACCCGTATGAGAAGTTGAAGGAGTGGCAAGGACGTGTGCCGATGCTCCACTTGATTGACCTCGAAGGTGCGAAAGCAGGAGAACCGAGACATCTCGATGTCGTCCGCTTTGCCAAAACGTGTGGCTTCTTCGTCCAGACCGGCGGGGGCATCCGTTCCGAGGAAGCGCTTGACGCGGTCATGGCGACCGGGGCGGACCGAGTCTTGCTCGGGACAAAAGCGTTCACAGACCCGGATTTCTTGGACCGGGCGCTCGCGAAGTACGGTGACCGTGTCGCCGTCGCCCTCGATGCCTATGATGGCATCGTCGCCGTCAACGGTTGGCAAGAAGCGACCGACTTAAAAGATATCGATGCCGCGAAAGAGCTCGTTGACCGTGGTGTCAAGACGATTCTCTATACGGACATCGGGTCGGATGGGAAGTTGAACGGACCGAACCTCGAACGCATGAAGGCGCTCCGTGAAGCCGTATCGGTCACGCTCATCGCCTCGGGGGGTGTGACGACCGAGACTGATGTCGAGGCGCTTCAAGCGGCTGGAATCGATGAGGCGGTCGTCGGGAAGGCACTACTTTCTGGCCAAGTCAGCCTCGATGACTTAATCGAGTGGGAGGCGCGCCATGCTTAAACGACGCATCATCCCGTGTCTTGATGTGAAAGACGGTCGTGTCGTCAAAGGAATCGAATTTGTGGCGCTTCGGGACATCGGAGATCCTGTTGAAATCGCGAAATATTACGATGCCTCTGGTGCCGACGAACTCGTCTTTTTAGATATCACCGCAAGTACGGAACGCCGCCAGACGATGCTTGACGTCGTCAGTGCCGTCGCCCGGAAAGTGTTCATCCCGCTCACGGTCGGCGGGGGCATCCGTTCGCTTGAGGACATCTCCTCGCTCCTTAAAGCCGGAGCCGATAAAGTGTCGCTCAATACGCTCGCTGTCGAATCACCCGATTTAATTAAACGGGCGGCCGAACGATTTGGGTCACAATGTATCGTCATCGCTATCGACGTCAAGTTTGAGGACGATGATTATTTCGTCTATACGTATGGCGGCAAGAACCGGACCGAGTTACGGGCCGTCGACTGGGCGCAGCAAGTGGCCGCACTCGGGGCGGGCGAATTGCTCGTCACGTCGATGAATCAAGACGGCAAGCAGAGCGGCTATGATTTGCGAATCCTTGATTTGCTTCGCGAGGCCGTCGATATCCCGATTATTGCCTCTGGCGGTGCCGGGAACGCGAATCATGTCGTCGACGCGCTCGAGAAAGTCGATGCGGCGCTACTCGCCTCGATTTTGCATGACCGGAAAACGACAGTGGAAGAGGTGAAACACGTATGCAGCGAGCACAACTTGCCGATGCGGTTCGTTACGACGCAAACGGATTGATTCCAGCCATCATCGTGTCGACAGAAGACGATGCTGTCCTCATGTTAGGTTACATGAACGATGAGGCGATTCAGAAGACGCTCGAGACGAACACGGTCACGTTCTGGTCACGTTCGAAAGGACGACTTTGGATGAAAGGGGAGTCGAGTGGAAATACGCTCGAACTCGAAAGCATCCACGTCGATTGTGACCAAGACGCGCTCTTGGTCCGTGTCCGTGCCAATGGGCCGACGTGTCACACGGGAAATCGAAGCTGCTTTTTCACGGAGGTGGAAGGATGATTCACGAATTAGAGAAGTTGATTCAAGAGCGGCAGGCGTCACCGAAAGAAGGGTCGTATACGTCATATCTATTCGACCAAGGTGTCGACAAGATTGCCAAGAAATTTGGAGAAGAGTCGTTCGAGGTCGTCATCGCGGCACTGAACAATGAAGATTTGGTCGAGGAGTCAGCGGATCTCTTGTACCACTTGCTCGTCTTGCTCGCCGCCAAAGGGGTGTCATTACAAGACGTCGAGGCGCTCCTCGCCAAACGGCACGGGTCGACGACACCGGCGAAGCCACGGCGGGACGTCACCGACTGGTAACACAAAAAGGAACGAAGCCCATTGCGGCTTCGTTCCTTTTTAGCGGTTGACCGAGGCGGCCATGCGGATATACGTATGGCGTCGTCCACGAATCGCAATCGATAACGCTTGAATGTTCTCCGGTGTGGCGATCCCGGACAGACCGGCATCGCCGATATGGAAGATGTCGGTCCCGCCGCGCTTCGAGGACAAGGCGATGTCACGGATTGTCGCTTCATCGGACCCCTCCTGCGACGTACCGATGGCGGCGACGACGAGCTTGTTCAACGCCTGAATCTCGCGTGTCACTTCATAAAAATCGTCTTCGCGGACGCCGGGAACGGTCCCAGGCGCAGGAATCAAGATGATGTCGGCCCCGGCTTCAGCGAAGCGGACGTATGCCTCTTGGTCGAGTACACGGCCGACGCCGGCTTGATGCATCTTCCCGGCAATGATGACGCCCGCGAACTCTTGGCGTGCGTTAATGATGGCTTGCTCAATCGCCTCGTTCGTCACCCCGGTGTTCGGATTGCCGGTCAAACAGATGAAGTCGATCCCGAGCTCTGATGCTCTAGCGAACGCTTCCCGTGTCGCCAACCGTCCTTGTTTCACGTCATACATATCCTCTGATTTCTCAGAGAAGTCGACCGGTTCGAGGTTGACCCCAATCGGCAAACCGACGAGGCGCTTCAATTCCATGATTGGATTGTCAGACATCGTCTCGCCGGGTACGTTCCCGAACAAGGCGTGGCTTTCGAGACCTTTTATGTATGGATGGAACACGTCGAGCATATTCAACAGGATCATATCGGCCCCGAACGCCCGAGCGAGTTCGGCGTTCGTCACTTCTGGATAGAGTGGCTGCACGGTCGGGATGACCTCGGCGAGTACGGTCCGACCCTCGGCCTTCCGAATCGATCCGATCAAATCCGAGCGGTTGAACGTCAAGAAATCACTGGCTCTACAATCAAGAATTCGTTTCATCGATTTATTCCTCCTCTAGTTCGTCATGGTCCTATTCCCCGTTTTGTCAGAAATTCCTCTATACTAAAAAAAGAAAAGGGGGAGAAGCGGATGACAGAAAAAGAAAAAATGATTCAGGGCGAGCTTTACTTGGCCGGGGATGACGAGCTCGTCGCCGACCGGCGTCAGGCGCGGCGTTTGACGGAACGGTTCAATCGGTCCGGCATCGATGAACTCGACGACCGAAAAGCAGTGTTAGCAGAGCTATTCGGCTCGACCAGGGGTTCGTTTTATTTGGAGCCGACGTTCAAATGCGACTACGGCTATAACATTCATCTCGGGGAGCGGTTCTTTGCCAACTTTGACTGTGTGTTCCTCGACATTTGTCCAATCACGTTCGGTGACGATTGCATGCTCGGACCTGGTGTCCACGTCTATACGGCGACGCATCCGCTTGACCCGATCGAACGAATTTCGGGTCTTGAATACGGGAAACCGGTCACGGTCGGGCATCGGGTGTGGATTGGCGGCGGCGCCATCTTGAACCCTGGGGTGACGGTTGGCGATGATGCGGTCATCGCCTCTGGTGCCGTTGTGACGAAAGATGTGCCAGCCCGTGCCGTCGTCGGGGGTAATCCGGCGAAAGTCATCAAACTTATTCCGTGACAAAAACGCTCCGACTGGGACCAGCCGGAGCGTTTTTGATTAATTCGTCGTTTGTATCGCATACACGTTGAGTGCCTCGTTCGCCAAGGCGAGGGCTTGTTCATTGCCGAGCGTGATGCGAATCCCGTTCGGTTGTTTCGATGTGTGAACCCCGTGCGCGGCGAGGTGGGCGCATACGGCCTCCGGTTCCTCGAGCGTGACGTAAATGAAGTTCGCCTCGGCGGGATGGACGTGACCGATGGTGGCGAACAAGTCGATCCACTGTTTGCGCATGTCGGCGTGCCAAGCGATGACCTCATCGAGATAAGTCTCATCTTGTAAGAACACGTTGGCGATTTTCGCGCTCACGCCGCTGATGTTGAACGGCGGGACGAACTGACGGAAATATGCGGCGAGTTCGGTCGTCGTGACCATGAAGCCGAGGCGGGCGTTGGCCAGACCAAACGCCTTCGATAATGTCCGCAGCACGATTACGTTCGTGAACGCGTCAAGACGGGACACCATACTCGACGCCGGTGTGAAGTCGATATATGCCTCGTCGACGATCAAATAGGGCACGAGTCCCGCGAGTTCAGTCAGTTCAGCGACGCTCCACAATTTTCCGGTCGGATTGTTCGGGTTCGACAACAGCAACAGCTTCGGTGCGTGTTGCATAATTGCCTTGACGAGTGCTTCATACGATAGGTCATCGGCTTGCACGTGTCGGCCATGGGCGATCGTCGTGAAAATCGGGTAAAGCGCGAAGTCCGGACTCGGTGACAAGACGACGTCTTCTGGTGACAACAACGCCTGGGTGACGACGTGAATCATCTCGTCACTGCCGCAACCGACGAGCAGTTGATTCGGTTTGACACCAGCATAGGCGGCATAACGGGTGAACAACTCGTCAATCGGTTGGACCGGATATTCATGTAAGTCTTGGAACGAGATCGTCGCCAGTTGGTCATACAGCCGGGACGGTACCGGGAACTGACTCTCGTTTTGATTCAAACGGTACCCTTCTGGATAGGTAACAGGGTAAATCGGCAGCGAGACTTGTCTCATTCCGTCGGCTCCATCGAGAACCATTTTTTAGCGAGTTCATCGATTTCACCCGAGTCAATCATCTTGTTCAATTCTTCGTTGAATTGATCACGGAGGTCATCCTCTAATTTAAATGCGGCTGCAGAACCTTTCTCGCCATCTTCTTTAAGCGCGAACGTATAGAGCCCTGCGTCTTGGTCCAAGTATTTTTGGGCGACCGTATCCTCGATGACCATCGCGTCGATTCGACCCGTGTTCAACTCTTGAACGATTTCTGGAATCTTGTTCAATGAGACGAGTTCTGCGTCCGGAGCTTGCTCTTTGGCGATGTTCTCTTGAATCGATGCCGTTTGGACGCCGATTTTCTTGCCGGCGAGCGCTTCGATTTCTTTTAGCGACTCGTCTTTTGTCATAATCAAATTCGTCGCCGACAAATAGATGTCCGAGAAGGCGGCATTTTCTTTCCGTTCTTCAGTCGGTGTCATGCCCGCCATGACGAAATCGATCCGTCCGGTGTTCAGTGCCCCGAGCAGGCTACCGAAGTCCATGTCTTCGATTTTCAGTTCGTAGCCGAGGCGCTCCGTGATCGTCTCCGCGATTTCGATATCGAAGCCGACAATCTCGTCTCCGTTCGCCGTATCGACAAATTCATACGGGAAGTAATCGGCGCTCGTTCCCATGACGAGTGTCTTTTTCTCTTCGCCCGTCGTCTCCTGGCTACAACCTGCTAATAATGCACTTGCCACTAATCCCCCTGTAATGACCCACTTTTTCATGTATGAATTCCTCCTTCAAGATATGAGACTAAGTGTATATGCATGATTATTAATTGTAAAGCATAAAAATACAAAAAAGATAAAAAAGATGCACCCGCCTAAAAGTCACAGGATGCATCGGACGCTCAATTCATTGGGTGAGATGGGCATTTGACTCGAATGTAAACGTATGCAGCATCGGTTCGTTTAGACTGCCCATTATGAGCGGATTCACTGGAATCAAAGAAGCTGAAGAGTTGAATAAAGAATATTATTTTATCCTCACGTTCCATTCGGTTTCCCGCGACTGAACCCGGCAAATAACCGGCCGCCGAATGGGGAGAGCGTCTCATCGACGAAACGGATAAGAGCCTCTGTGTCGTTCGTTTGATAATAACGTTCAAGGGCATCAGTGAGCTCATGGGCTACTTGTGCGTCATAGCGATCGAGAGCGCGGTATGTCCATTTGGAGGAACCGATCCATTGTCGATTCGTACGCAGGATGAACTCACAGACTAACGTGGCGAGGGTGCCCGCGATGAATAACCCTTCTGCCCGATTGGTGCAACCAATCAAGTCAT
Organism: Exiguobacterium sp. SL-9; assembly: GCF_004336985.1. Lineage (GTDB taxonomy): Bacteria > Bacillota > Bacilli > Exiguobacteriales > Exiguobacteriaceae > Exiguobacterium. The sequence goes on along the minus strand of NZ_SJUO01000001.1, from coordinate 239,609 downwards.
CGAGCGCATCGGTCAGGAAGTATCGTTTCATCTCAATCGTCTCGTCCGACCACGCCTCCGGCCCGCTGTCGAGCAAGGCCCTCGCTTCATGTTTGATGTCTGTGATGACACCGGAATCCTTCAAGATGATACCTTCGGAGACCATTGTCGGTAACGATGGAATGGCGCGCCGATAGTCTTGTTCGAAGAACGCGCGATACGACGTCAAGTTATGGGCGAACAGCTCGATATGCCATCCGGACTCGATGAACGATTCCCGATAAGATGAGACGAGGGTGTCGTCAAAGATGATGATGTCTAAATCCGACGTCGCGGTCGCCTCACCACGGACGATGCTTCCGGCGAGCAGCGCAGCCTGACAATTGGAGAAATGTGTTCTGACGAACGTCTTTGCCGCTCCAATCGGTTCAAGTTTAGCTTGCATGGAAGACTCCTTTATACAGACTTGGCTTCATTAACGTCCCATTGTGTCGAGATGCTTTAGAAAATCACAAACCTCGGTACGTGATCGCAATCGGATGATTTGCTTTTCGGCAGGAAGTGAGTTCAATCGTTTGATTACATCCGGGCGTTGCGACTTCGGATAATCCCATACCCATTTCAAAAATTTCGGATCAAACTGTTCTTCACAACCGGCCCCCATGTCCGGACGTGTCTTGCCACGGTACGTCAACATGCGCTTCAAGATGCGATATGTACATATGGTTTTCGGTAAGTCGAGAAAGATAATCGTATCGGCTGCGTCTAAACGAAAATTTAGCGTGCCGCCGTAATTGCCGTCGATGATCCACGACTCGCGTTCAATCAATGCTGACTGCGTGGCAAGTTGTTCTTGCCGTGTGGCGGGTGTCCAATTCGGTTTCCATAACAAGGCGTCCAAGTGATGGACATCGATGCCAAGTCGCATTCCTAATTTACGTGCGAGTGTCGATTTTCCCGATCCGCCAGAGCCGATCAAGAGTATTTTTTGCATGAGAACTCACCTTCCACATCGTCATGTTCTTGATTATTCAGATTGAAGAATACGCCATTTTTTAATTTGATTCTCCTCTTCGTATAGGACGCGCACTTCCATCTGGTTCAAAACGAGCCGTTGCTCGCTGGCGAAGAGCACAATCGGATAACCGATTGACAGCGGTTCGTCCGCTTCAAAGACGGGGCTGTGCGCCTGCATGGCATAATAGCCGTCCGAGCGTGTGTTGGCCGCACCTGCATCGACTTGAATCACCGTATCGAACCCTTGGAGTCGCAACACGTAACTATAAGTCGTGCGCGCCCCGCGTTCGAGCCGCCACTCCTCGATCATCGCCTCGCGGCCATCGTTCACTTCCTCGAGTAACACTTTTTGTGCCGTGTACTCACGTTCATACGGAATCATCTCTTGAATGTTGACAGCCGTCATGGTGGCGACTTTTTGTGATTCTTCTGATGGTGGGGTAATGAGAATACCGATAAAAATCAAGATTGGAATGAGCAGATAAATGATGACCCGACTTCGCATATGGTTTCACCTGTCCTTTATCGATTTTTTCGCCATCTTTAGCAAGAACCCTGCCTGACCGGCGAAATATGTCTACGGAACACGTTGAAATGTCTCGGATTTCGAGAAGGCATGTATGATGAAGGCAGGAGGGGATTAACATGCGAATCGGGATTATCGGTGGTGGAGTTGCCGGATTGACGACGGGTGCGCTCGCGAGCCGAATCGGCCATGACGTGACCGTATACGAATCGTCACGAGAATGGGGTGGATGCGCTGGCAAATTCGAACGTGGGGACTATCGGTTCCCGGCCGGGGCGACGCTTGGGATGGGCTTTGAACCCGGAGGCCTGCATGAGCGGGTCTTGTCATATTTAGGTGAAACGATTGACGTTCGTCCATTAGCCGAGGTGATGCACATCCATGTGGATGGGAAAACCGTCCATTATCATCAAGACCGGAATCAGTTCTTAGCAGAACTCGAGTCGACATTTCCGGAGCTTGCGCCGCGCATTCGGGCTTTCTTCAATGAAGTGTGGGCCGACTTTGAGACGATTCGTCCTTTGTTTGAAACACTACCGGCGTTGCCGTTTCGTACGGTTCGTGATGCAACGCTTGCGATCCGTGCGTTTCGACCGGCACAGCTCGGGGCGTTCCGGAAACTGTATCGACCGCTCGGCACGACGCTGTCGCATCATGGATTGGACGGGACGTCGTTCGAACGGGTGATTGATGGGATTTTGCTCGATAGCCTGCAGACCGGTGCCCGCGAAGCGAGCCACTTGCTCGCGGCTGTCGCGTTATCGATTTACCATGAAGGGGCATTTTACGTCGACGGTGGCTTGTATACGCTCGCTCATGCATTGGAGCGCTCGATTCAAAGAGATGGAGGCAAAACGCTTCTAGGGCGACAAATCGTTAAAGTCGAACAGGTCGCGGATGGTTGGCTCTTGACCGATCGCCGGGGCCGGCTCGACCTCGTCGATGTCATCGTGTCGGCGATTCCGCTAGAGGCGACAGCTCAGCTATTAAGCGGAGATCCATTGGTTCAGTTTAGCAAGCAGTACGCCCGTCACTTAAAGCGCTCACAATGGGGGACGTTCAGTCTGTACGTCACGTTACCGGAAGCGGTGTGCTCCGGACGTCCGCTGTTTCAACAAGTGTACAGTGACGGCTTACCTTCTGGGCACGCCTTCATCTCAATGTCGGCCGCGGATGATGCGCTCCGGACCGAACGACCGGAACGGACCATCACAGTCTCGACCCATATCGATTTGAGCGAGTGGCAAGGTTGGAAAGACAAGATGACGTATGAGAAACTAGAGACAGATTGGACCGAGCGTCTCGTCTCGGTAGTGGGTCGAGCGTTCCCAGACTGGACCGGCGAATCGTCAATCCTGCTTCCTGGGGGACCGGGGGCGTGGGTGAAGTATACGAAACGTCCAAATGGTGCGGTCGGAGGATACGCCCAGACACCTCAACAAGCGTTGTTCCATGCGGCGAGCTATCGGACGAACCTCCCGAATTTTTACGTTTGCGGCGACACGGTGTTTCCAGGTGCGGGGACAATCGGGGCGATGACGAGTGGACTTCACGTTGCCCGTGCGCTCGGTTCGAAGTTATGAGGGGAGACAAGTTAAGATGCATAAAAAACGGTTTGATGAATTGACGACGAGAGAACTCTATGAGCTGTTGGCGCTCAGGACCGAAATATTCGTCGTGGAACAAGATTGCCCGTATCAAGAAGTTGACGGGAAAGATATAGCGGCGGTCCACTACTGGATCGAGGCCGACGGTCGCCCGATCGCGGCGCTACGTGTCCTTGAGGAGGAGTCACCGATCGCCATCGGTCGTGTCGTCACGAAATCGACGCATCGGGGAGAAGGTCATTCGCGTCGATTGATGCAAGCAGCCGTGGCTGACTTTGGTGACCGTGATTTATACTTACAAGCCCAAACCTATGTCGAGCCGTTTTATGCGAGCTTCGGGTTCACCCGAACGAGCGAAGAGTACTTAGAGGACGGGATTCCCCACGTCGATATGGTCCGCGTTGCGACCGTTTTGATGTGAAGCGATGCGGTACCGTTTGTGATAAGTTCATGGTAGAATGATGGAGAATACTTGCGTGCGTCAAGACGTACGTTCAATCATAGAGAGCAAAGGGGTTTACGATGGTGACTGATCAGACAGTGATTCAAAAAGCAAAAGAATTGGCCGACTTGTTGGCGAGCACGCCGGAAGTGGCCCGCTTCAAAGAAGCGGAAACGAAAGTGAACGAGAGCGAGCGCGTCCAAACGTTGATCAAACGAATCAAATACTTACAAAAAGAAGCCGTCAACTGCAAGCATTACGGGAAGACGGAAGCACTCGCCAAAGTCGAGTTGAAAATCGACAAGGCGATGGACGAACTCGATTCGATTCCGGTCGTCCAAGCGTTCCAAGAGACGCAAGTCGAAGTGAATGATTTACTTCAATATGTGACGGTCACACTCGCCAACTCGGTGACAGATCGTATTATCGAGTCGACGGACGGAGACGTTCTCGCCGGTAAGACAGGAAGCGGCATGGCAGCGGAGAAATCACGCGGCGGCTGCGGATACTAACAAACAGCTGGCCTTTGGTCAGCTGTTCTAATTTCTAGAGGTGAACACGAATGGAAACGATACATCAAACTCCGATGATGAAACAGTACTTCTCAATCAAGGCAGATTATCCAGATGCCTTTCTCTTTTACCGGCTCGGTGACTTTTACGAGCTATTTTTTGAAGATGCTAAAATCGTCGCCAAAGAACTCGAACTGACATTGACTGCGAAGAACGGCAAAAATGCTGAGCACCCGATTCCGATGTGCGGGGTCCCGCATCACTCTGCCGCTATCTACATTGAACAGCTGATCGAAAAAGGGTTCAACGTGGCCATCTGTGAACAGATGGAAGATCCGAAAGCGACGAAAGGGCTCGTCAAACGTGAAGTCATCCAAGTTATCACGCCGGGTACATACATGGCTGCGCTCGGTGAGAAAGAGAACCGGTATTTACTATCGGTCGTGAACGTAGCAGGCCGTTTCGGGATTGCCCGTGGCGATGTGACGACAGGTGAGTCATGGTTAACGACGTTGTCATCGCAAGAAGCTGTGTCCCGAGAAGTGGAAGGGCTAGCGCCGAGTGAGATTATTGTTGCCGACGACGAATTAAGACAACAACTCGCTCCGCTAGGCATCCCGTTGTCGGTGCAAACGGAGCGGCTAGCGAGCCCGTTGTCGAGCGGGGCAAAAGACGAGGCCCAAGTGAGCGCGTTCGAACTGCTTTTCGCGTATTTGACGCGGACGCAAAAACGTGCCCTCGACCATCTCCAACCGGCCGTCGCCTATGAAGTCGAGGCCCATATGCAACTCGATGCGAATACGGCCCGGAACTTGGAATTGTTCCGGTCGGCCCGGTCCGGTGAACGGAAAGGGTCGCTCCTCGCCCTGCTCGATGAGACGACGACGGCGATGGGCGGACGGTTGCTAAAACGTTGGCTCGAACAGCCGCTCTATACCGAGCAGGCGATTCGGGACCGGCAAGATGCGGTCGAGAACTTGGTCGATGATTTCATGCTTCGTGACCAGTTGCGTGAACAGTTGCGCCACGTCTATGATATCGAGCGTCTCGTCGCCAAAGTCGGATACGGGACAGCCAACGCCCGTGATCTCGTCCAGTTGCGGAACACACTCGAGCGTATTCCGACGGTACGTGCCTTGCTCGAAGGCGTCACCGCCTCACGTCTTCGTCAAATCGATGCCACGCTCGATACGTTCGACGACTTGGCCAGCGTGCTCCAAGCGGCGCTCGTCGAGGCCCCACCCATCTCGATTAAGGAAGGCGGTATGATTCGTGCCGGCTACTCGACCGAACTTGACGAACTGCTTGAGGCGAAAGCGAACGGAAAGACATGGATTGCCAACCTCGAACAACAAGAGCGACTCGCTACGGGTATCAAATCACTGAAAATTGGCTATAACCGTGTCTTCGGTTATTACTTGGAAGTCACGAAAGCGAACGCGCGCTTACTCGAAGAAGGTCGTTACGAACGGAAGCAGACGTTGACGAACGCCGAGCGTTATGTCACACCCGAGTTGAAAGAGAAAGAAGCGCTCATCCTTGGGGCCGAAGAGAAGAGCTGCACGCTCGAATACGATTTGTTCGTCGCCTTGCGTGACCTAGTCAAGCAAGAGACGAAACCACTCCAGCAACTGGCGCGCTCGCTCAGCGAACTTGATGTCTTGCTCGCGCTCGCTATCGTTGCCGAAAAACGGGACTACGTCCGACCCACGACGTCGACGAACGTACAAATTGACCAGGGACGCCATCCAGTAATCGAGACGGTGCTACCGCGCGGTGAATATGTCGCCAACGATTTGACGCTCGACGATACGCGGCGCATGCTGTTGATCACGGGACCGAACATGTCCGGTAAATCGACGTATATGCGCCAATTCGCCTTGATCGCCATCTTGCATCAAATCGGATCGTTCGTGCCGGCTGAAGCGGCCGAGATTCCGTTGTTCGATCGCATCTTTACCCGCATCGGTGCGGCGGATGATTTGGTGAGCGGCCAGTCGACGTTCATGGTCGAGATGACGGAGACGCGCCAAGCGGTGACGGAAGCAACAGCACACAGTCTCATCCTGCTTGACGAGATTGGGCGGGGGACGTCAACGTATGACGGGATGGCACTTGCCCAAGCCATCGTTGAGTACATCGCTTCAACTATTGGAGCGAAGACACTGTTCTCGACCCACTATCATGAACTGACCGTGCTCGAAGACACGATTCCCGCCCTTGAGAACGTACACGTCCGCGCCATCGAGCGTGACGGCCGTGTCGTCTTCCTGCATGAGGTCCATCCAGGACGAGCTGACAAATCGTACGGAATTCATGTCGCCGAACTCGCCGAACTGCCGCGTGATTTAATTGAGCGGGCGCGGACCATCTTGTCTGAACTCGAGACAGAACCGAAAACGGGGCAGCTAACTGTGAAACAGTCGGTACAGGCTGAACCAGTGGCTCAGCTGTCGCTCTTTGAGGCGGAAGACGAGATTAAACGACAATTGCTCGCTCTCGATTTGTTAGCGATGAATCCGATCGAGGCGATGCAGGCGCTCTATGCGCTCCAACAATCCGCGAAGAAGGGGTGAGTCGATGGGAATCATTCAAGAGTTACCGGAACAACTGGCCAACCGGATCGCTGCCGGAGAGGTCGTCGAACGGCCGGCCTCGGTCGTGAAAGAACTCGTCGAGAACGCGATTGACGCCGGCGCCACGAAAATCGAAGTCGATTTGGAGGAAGCGGGCATTCGCCTCATTAAAGTCCGCGACAACGGTCACGGATTTTATGAAGAGGACGCCCCGCGTGCCTTTCTCCGCCATGCGACGAGTAAAATCCGAGACGAACATGACTTGTTCCGGATTCGTACACTCGGCTTTCGGGGAGAGGCACTCGCCTCGATCGCCTCGGTCAGCCATGTGACGCTTAAGTCACGTCGGGCCGAGGAAGACGGATTCGAGATGACACTTCAAGGGGGTGTCGTCACAGCCCAAACACCGGCTGCGACGAATGTCGGGACGGAGATTGCCGTCAGTCAATTATTCTATAATACACCGGCCCGGTTGAAATATTTAAAAACGTCGGCGACAGAACTAGCGAGCATCACGGATACGTTGAACCGGATCGCTTTGTCTCATCCGGAAGTGCGGCTTACGGCGTTCCACGAAGATAAGGAACTGCTCAGGACGAGCGGGAACGGGGACGTTAAACAAGTCATGCTCGCCATCTACGGTCGACAAGTCGCCGCTCAAATTGTCACGGCTTCGAGCAAAACGAACGACTATAGCTTGAGCGCCCATCTCGTCCGGCCGGAAGTGACGCGTTCGAACAAGCAGTACGTGACGCTCATTTTGAACGGGCGTAGCATCAAAAACTTTGCGTTGACCCAAAGTGTACTTGAAGGCTATCACACTTTGCTCCCGATCGGACGTTATCCGATTGCCGTCCTTGAGGTGAACATGGACCCGATGCTGATTGACGTGAATGTTCACCCGACGAAACGAGAAGTGCGGCTCTCAAAAGAGAAAGAGTTATGCCAATTGATTCGTGAGACGGTCCAACTGACGCTTCGGGAACAACGTTTGATCCCGTCGGTCAAACCGAAAGAACGACCGGCGCCCCGGACCGAACAAGAACGACTTGATTTCACGGTCGAACGCACCCCTGTTATGGTCGAACGCAACTCCGTCGCGGATGAACCGCCAACGTGGAACTATCCGATTCCGCGTGAACCGGTCACGTCACCGAGTCGTTGGTCGCCGACCCCGCTCATTAACGAGAAGACTGAACCGACAGCTCCAATCGTCGAATCGGAGGAAATCGAGACAGCGGGAGAGCGACTTCCACAGCTTGACGTCATCGGTCAATTGCACGCAAGTTATATCGTCTGTGGAGCCGAGGATGGGATGTATGTGATCGACCAACACGCGGCCCAGGAACGGATCAAATACGAATTGTTCTATGAACAGCTCGGTAATCCGGACAAGGAGTATCAATTGTTGTTGCTGCCGCTTACGCTCGAGTTCACGCAAGAAGAGACGCTCGCCATCGAGGAAGTCTCTCCGCTCTTAAAAGAAGCAGGCCTCGAGTTGGAGCCGTTCGGCGGCAACACGTTCCTCGTCCGGGAGATCCCGACATGGTATCCGCAACACGATTTAGAAGGGACGGTCCGTGATTTAATCGAGATGGCGATTCGGGATCGCTCCATTGACATTGCCAAATATCGAGAAGACGCCTCGATTTTAATGGCGTGCAAACGATCTATCAAAGCGAACCATCCACTCAACCACGACATGATGCGACAATTGCTACACGATCTCAATCGGACGACGTCTCCATACACGTGCCCGCACGGTCGTCCGATTTTGGTGAAGTGGAGCACATATGAACTTGAAAAGCTCTTCAAACGCGTCATGTGACATGCCTGTAATCTTTTTTTAATCTCCTGTTACGTTTATGGATAGGTGCATCTGGGAACAATATACACATGTCACTCAACACATCGAGGTTGAGAGGTGGCTTTTTCACTGCCTCACCCTCAAGATGTAGACATGATCGATAAACCAGTAGGGGGAAAAGATTATGGCAGACACGCTTAAAGTAACGAAACGAGAATTACGACCACGTTCGGTCCGGGCAAACTTACGTAAAGAAGGAAAAGTGTTAGGTGTCGTTTACGGCTACAAAGTTGAAAGCACACCGGTCGCATTCGAAGAGATGGCACTACGTAAAATTCTTCGTGAACACGGCGACAATGCTTTGATCGAACTCAATATCGATGGTAAAAAAGTGAACACGCTCGTTCACGGGACAGAAGTCGACCCGTTTACGAACGAATACAAGCACGTCGAATTTATGGCAGTGAAGATGGACGAAGCGACAGAAGTCGAAGCGGACGTCACGCTCGTCGGCGATGCAAAAGGTGCTAAAGAAGGCGGCTACTTGGCGCAGACGCTCTACAAAGTAACGGTCTCAGCGACACCAGCCAACATTCCGGAGCGCATCGAACTTGATGTTTCTGAACTCGGCATCGGTGACTCGCTCACAGTGGCCGACATTCCGACGAACAAAGATTACGAAATCGTATCTGAAGGTGATCTTCAAATCGCATCGGTGAATGAACCGGTTGCGGTCGAAGAAGAGGAAGAAGCGACAGAAGGCGAAGCTACTTCGTCAGAACAGTCAGCTGAAGCTTCATCTGAAGAGTCTGAAGAAGCCTCTGAAAACAAAGAATAATCGTTTTGAACGGCCCTTTGCGAAGGGTCGTTTTTTTATGGTCACAAATCCGACAAATGTAAACGATTACGATGTGAAAAATGTATCAACATATGGAAGGGACGATTGCAATTTAATCGATTCGGGCTTATATTGTTAATGATTTCACATATTTGTTCTTATTATAATGGTTTCATTCAAACAGAAAGAAGGGTTTGTGACATGGCATCAATGGAAATCCATGCACTCGAATCGTTGCGGAAAAAAGCGCAGGCTTCTTCGCAAATGATTCATTATCGACCAATGGAATACTTTTTACGGGCAATGCTCGCGGGGATCTTTATCGGATTCGCTTCAATTTTCACATTGAAAGTCGTCAACGGGATGTATTTGATCGACTCCCCGTTCACAACACTTATTGGTGGGTTCTCTTTCGGAATCGCCCTCGTCATGATCATCTACGGCGGAGCCGAGTTGTTCACAGGGAACACGATGTATTTCACGACGTCGACGTTGCGCGGCTATACGACGCTCAGCGACACGATGCTCGTCTGGTTGCTCTGTTTTGTCGGGAACGCCCTCGGCGGCATCTTGTTCGCTTTGTTGCTCGCTCCGACCGGTGTCATCCAAGAACTAGGGATGAACAACTGGTTGTTCGCGGTCGTCGAAAGCAAGATGCACCATACAACGGTCGAGATTTTCTTCCGTGCCATCTTCTGTAACTGGATGGTTTGTCTCGCCATCTTCTTACCAAAACAGATGAAAAATGAGTTCGCTCAAATCTTCTCGATGATTTTCCTCGTTGCCGTCTTCTTCGCGTCTGGTTTTGATCACGTCATCGCCAACTTCGTCTTGTTCGCGCTCACACTCGTCGTCCCACACCCTGAGGCGATCAGCTTTGCAGGCGCGATTCACAACTTGATTCCGGCTACGTTCGGGAATATCATCGGCGGCGCCTTGTTCATGGGTGCGATCTATACGTGGTTGAACGCGAAAGGATTGCGGGAAGCTCAGGAAACAGAAGAAAAGGAAGAAGTTGAATTAAAAATTGTGAAACCAGCCAAATAATGGTGAGTAGGTTTATCTCAAGGAACAGTCGAGTCCCAAACTAGGGCTCGACTGTTTTTGCGAATATCTCACAGTCAACGCTCACAATTTCGACTTCGCATTTTAACGGTGAAACGTGACATAATCTATATATAGAACATAAGAGAGTTAAAAACTCTTTTATAATCAATATATAGTGAGGTGATGCGGAGTGAATATGCTCCAGCTTTATGAAGATGTCTGTGTTCTCCCAGATCAAGATCTCGTACAAGAGAACGCCAACGTCGACGGGAAATCACCACTTGGCAAACTGGCGCGGTTATCCTCAGAAGTGTCGAAACAGTTGTCGACGTCGTACTTGTTGTCAGAGCGGTCACGTCAGGCCGTCGCGGACAATTTTTTGTATATCCATGATGCCGACTATTACGTGACAGGGTCGACGACGTGTTGTCAAATCCCGCTCGGCGAATTGCTGACGAACGGATTTCATACCGGACACGGGACCATTCGCCCGCCCCAAGACATCCGCTCGGCGATGGCACTCGCTTCAATTATCCTTCAAGCGAATCAGAATATGCAGCACGGAGGACAGGCGTTCCCGATGTTCGACGTCGATTTGGCTCCATATGTCGAAAAGACGTATGAACGTCAACTGGAGCGGCTCAAGAAGCTTCCAGTCGAATGGTCGAGCGAGCAACTCATTGAAGTCGCTGAGGCCGAAACAGTCACAGCAACGTATCAAGCCTGTGAGGCGTTCATTCATAATGCTAATTCGATGCATTCACGAGGCGGTGGACAAGTACCGTTCGTCTCGATCAACTATGGGACCGATACGAGCCGTTGGGGACGGATATTCATCCGGGAGTTGTTGCGTGCAACCGAACGGGGGCTCGGCAACGGGGAGACACCGATCTTCCCAATTCAAATCTTCAAAGTGAAAGAAGGCGTCAACTTCCATGAGGACGATCCGAACGTCGACTTGTTCCGACTCGCTTGTCGTGTGACCGGCAAACGGTTATTCCCGAACTTCTCGTTCGTCGACGCCCCGTTCAACCTGCAGTACTACGACGGGACGCACGCCTCGGAAGTCGCCTACATGGGTTGCCGGACCCGGGTGATGGGGAATCGGCATGGCGCCGAGACGTCGATTGGCAGAGGGAATTTATCGTTCTCGACCTTGAATTTGGTTAAGTTGGCACTCGTCGCTTCAGACATCCATTCATTTTATGAAACGCTCGACGTCTATGTCGACGTCGCCATCGAGCAATTGCTCGAACGGTTCGACTATCAAGCGAAGCGCCATGCCGACGAATTTCGCTTTCTTTACGCCCAGCACGTCTGGCGGGGGAGCGATACGCTCGGCCCGGAAGATGATCTTCGTGAGGTGTTGAAGCAAGGGACGCTCTCAATCGGATTCATCGGTCTCGCTGAGGCGCTGCGGGTGCTCACTGGGGGCACGCATGTCGAATCACGTGAGGCGGAACGGCTCGGCCTCGATATCGTCACGCATTTACGTAATCGGATGAAGCAGGCGTCGGAGCAGCACGATTTGAACTTTTCATTACTAGCCACTCCGGCAGAAGGGTTGTCCGGTAAATTTGTGGCAAGAGACCAACAAGCGTTTGGAATCATCGAAGGGGTGACCGATCGCGCCTTTTACACGAACTCATTCCATGTACCTGTGTATCAATCGGTCTCGATTCGCGATAAGGTCCGTCTCGAAGCGCCGTACCATGCGCTCTGTGATGCGGGGCATATCACGTACGTCGAAGTCGACGGATCGCTCGCTCATAATCCGGAAGCGGTCGAAGCGATTGTCCGGCTCATGCGGACCGAAAACGTCGGCTACGGATCAATCAACCATCCCGTCGATCGGTGTGGCCGTTGCGGTCTCGAAGGCATCATCGATGAATCTTGCCCAACGTGCGGCGAGCACGAGCGGATTGAACGGATTCGTCGGATCACCGGCTATCTGGTCGGCACGATGGACCGGTGGAATTCAGCAAAACGAGAAGAAGAACGAGCGAGGGTGAAGCATCATGCGCGTCCTATCCGTACTTGACGAATCGGTCGTCGACGGGCCGGGCATTCGTTCCGTCATCTTTACGGCAGGCTGTCCCCACCGGTGCCTAGGGTGTCACAATCCAGAATCGTGGAATCCACGCGGAGGTCAAGACGTCTCGGTCGAGGACTTGCTTGGTCGAGTCGAACAGTCCGGCTGGGACGGAGTGACGATTTCAGGCGGAGAGCCGTTTCTGCAGCCGAAAGAACTGGCCCGGCTCGTCAACGGGTGTAAAGAGCTACAGAAAAATGTCTGGGTGTATACTGGTTATACGTTCGAACAGTTACAAGCCATGGAAGACGAGCATATCTCGAGCGTGCTCGACCGTGCCGATGTGCTCGTCGACGGTCGCTTCGAACAGCCGCTCATGGACCGGTCGCTCCGATTTCGGGGGTCGAGCAATCAGCGAATTATATTCTTGAACAAAGCGTAATCGGGGCCGTCGCGCCCTGATTTTTTGTATACTAGCAAAAAAGGGGGAATTTTGATGAAATGGTGTAGTTTTCAAGTTGAAGGAGAGCAAAGGGTCGGTGTCGTAGCTGGGGAGTTCGTTTATGACGTCAGCGATCAATTACATACGACTTCGCTGTTAGAAGTCATCGCGCGTGAGTTTGAACCGGACGTCGATTTAGACGTCGCGCCCCGGTCAACACTGAACGACGTCACGCTCGTCGCACCATACCGACCGCTTAAAAACGTCATCTGTATCGGAAAGAACTATGAAAAACATGTGAAAGAAATGGATACGGCGGGAGCAGGGAAACTCGTCATCTTCACGAAAGCACCGACTTCGGTCGTCGGGCCAGGGGCTGTCATCGAACGTCATCCTGAATTGACCGATCAACTCGATTATGAAGGCGAACTCGCCGTCATCATCGGAAAGTCGGGCCGGGACATCGATCACGTTGACGCTCACATTTTCGGTTATACGATTCTGAACGACATCACGGCCCGGGACGTCCAAAAACAGCACGTCCAATTTTTCCGCGGTAAATCGTTCGACACGTTCTGTCCGCTCGGACCGTATATCGTCACACCGGATGAACTTGAGTTCCCACTCACGATTCAAACGGTCGTGAACGGCGAGACACGTCAATCCGGCTCGACGGCGGATATGATTCGCCCAATCGAAGAGTTGATTCGGACATTGTCAAAAGGGATGACACTTGAAGCAGGTGATATCATCGCGACCGGCACACCGGCTGGGGTCGGCCACGGCATGAAGCCGCCTGTCTATCTACAATCAGGAGACACGGTCGAGGTAAGCATCACGGGGCTCGGGACGCTAAAAAACGTCATCGTTTGACCCAATTGACGCAAATTGTGAAGAATCTTGTAATCGATGCTTCATTTCCGCAAATCGATGACTAGGCCTCTTATACTAAGGGTAGAACAAAGAGGAAACATCATATGGGAGATGATTACACATGGAACACAATGATCGTCCAACAGAATCAAATGAATCGAATCAACGCGAGGATTGGCTCGATACCGAGCTCGGCTCGTCGGAACAGCGACAACAACCGTCGCGCGCAGAGCAACCAGCCCGACCATCGTTCGTCGGGCGGATGTTCCCTGGGTTTGTCGGCGGTGTCATCGGCGCCGTGTTGACCGGCGCGATCGCTTTCCCGTTCATCGATCAAATGCCGACGAATGTGTCGGATACGAACGTGACGTCGGAAGGATCACCGGTCCAAACGACATCGACGAAGGCCGATAACTCAGTCACTGATGCCGTCGCAACTGCACAGCCGGCTGTCGTGACAGTGAATAATTTCGCGTCAAACGGTTTTTCAAGTGAAGCTGTCGAGGCCGGGGTCGGCTCGGGCGTCATCTATAAGAAAGACGGCGACTCGGCTTATATCGTTACAAACCATCACGTCGTCAACGGGGCCGATCGTTTGACCGTGACGTTCAATGACGGGTCAACGGCAGACGCCAAACTCATGGGTAGCGATGCCACGTACGACTTGGCCGTGCTCGAAGTCGACGCGGACAAAGTGTCGTCTGTTATCTCGATTGGTAAGTCTAGCGAGTTGAAACCGGGGCAGACCGTCGTCGCCATCGGTAACCCGCTCGGTCAGTTTGAGAACTCGGTCACACGCGGTGTCGTCTCGTCGACGTCACGTCTCGTACCGGTTGATACGGATGAGAATGGACAAGCCGATTTTAACGCCGAGGTCATCCAGACGGATGCTGCCATCAACCCGGGTAACTCTGGTGGCGCGTTAATCAACGAATCGGGACAGTTGATTGGAATCAACTCGATGAAGATTGCGACTGATTCGGTCGAAGGGGTCGGTTTCTCGATCCCGGTCGATATCGCCTTACCGCTCATCAATCAAATCGAACAGACTGGCGAAGTGAATCATCCATCGCTCGGCGTCTCGCTTCGAGACGTTTCGGAGTTCCCTCCGGGGTACTTGACCGAGCAAATCAAATTGCCGGAGTCGGTGACGGCGGGCACGATCATCGTCGAAGTACAGGCAAACAGTTCGGCCGCACGGGCAGGACTTGAAGCGCGCGATGTCATCGTGAAAATCAACGATCAGGCGGTCTCGTCATTCATTGATCTGCGGAGTGAACTGATTCGCGATACGGACGGAACGGTCACAATCGAATACGTTCGTGACGGCAAGACCGAGACGGTCGATGTCGAGATTCAAAACGCGAATGGAGACGCACTGTAAAGATGGGCACACAGCCCATCTTTTTTGTTATGCTTAGAAAAAAGGAGGGGTTCAGTTGATTCGTAAACTATATGGGATGTTATTTTTAGGGGCAGGTGTCATGCACTTCGTTCAGGAACGGGCGTTCATGTCGATTATTCCGAAGTCGTGGCCGTTTAAACGGTTCATGGTGCAGGCAAGTGGGGTCATCGAGGTCATCTATGGGGTGTTGTTGCTCATGAACAAAGGGACGCGCTTCGTGAAAGGGACGTTACCTGCTTTCTTAATCGCGGTATTCCCAGCCAATATCAATATGGCGCTCAAACCGTCGAAACTTGGCAAAGTGCCACTCCCGAAATGGGTCACGTGGGCTCGATTGCCACTGCAATGGGTCTTAATCAAAGGGGTCAAAAAAATATAAGTACATATGGGGGATCGATCATGACGACGAACGTATTGAACTGGTTTGAGCATTTTCATGCCCATCCGGAAGTGAGCTGGAAAGAAGTAGAGACGACGAAGACGATTGCCGACATCTTGACGTCATGGGATGTTCGGCACGAGACGTTTGTGGACGTGACCGGGGTCATCGCTGAGATTGGGAAAGGAGACGACGTCATCGCCGTTCGGGCCGATATCGATGCGCTTTGGCAACAAGTCGACGGTACGTTTCAAGCGAACCATTCGTGTGGCCATGACGCCAACATCAGCATGGTGCTCGGCGCGCTCGATGAGTTGAGACATGAGACGCTATCGAAGCGGATTCGCTTCATTTTTCAACCGGCGGAAGAGCAAGGGAACGGCTCACTCGCCATGATTCAACACGGGGCATTAAAAGACGTCAGTCAGCTGTACGGCATCCATTTGCGTCCGCTCGAGGAATTGCAGCGCGGACAATATGCCGCTGCGATTCAACACGGAGCCGCATTTTTCTTAAAAGGCAAAGTCAGTGGCGATGACGCCCATGGTGCGCGTCCGCATCAAGGTCAGAACGCGTTAGATGTCATCTTCACGATTCAACAGATGTTAAAAAGCATGTACTTGTCGCCGTTCGAGCCGTATTCGATCAAGTTGACGGGTGTCCAGGCCGGTAGCGACAATTTGAATATCATCCCCGGGAACGCGACGTTCTCACTCGATGTCCGAGCACAACAAAACAAGGAGTTGCTGGCGTTGCGTGACCGGGTCGAGACGATGTTACAACAGATCGCTGTCCTTCACGGGGTCACCATCGACTGGGAGTGGCAAGACTTCACACCAGGTGCTGAAATTGGCGAACGCTCGAGCCGACATGCCGCTGAAGCGATTATCGACCGCTTTGGGGAACATGCGCTTGTCGACCGCATCATCACCTCAGGCAGTGATGATTTTCATTTTTACACTGTCGAACAACCGAGTCTTGATGCGACGATGATTGGGATCGGTGCGAACTTGACGCCTGGGCTCCATCATCCTCACATGACGTTCGACCGTGATGTCTTACCGGAGGCGGCCGCTTTACTCGCTGACACGTTACGACGGGCCGCAAATGATAACTGAATGAATGAACTAGATGGACGTGCTGAACAAGCCCGTTCATTTTTTTATTGCCAACTCTATATGTAAGCGTTATCATCTACTTATTAGCGACAATATAACGACAATTCTGAATTTTTCGCTATCGGGGAGGAAGAGACATGGAACAACAGGGGAACAAAGTAGACATGAAGCTTCGCTGGGCGGTATTACCGCTACTAGTCATGATCGGGGTCATGCTCGTAGCCATCGTTAAATTGGAACAAGGGCCACACATCCCGCTCATCGTTGGGACGGCGGTCGCATCGCTCGTCGCGTGGCGACACGGGTACAAGTGGAAAGAAATCGAGGAGATGATGTACAAAGGGATTCGGCTCGCACTACCGGCTGTCGTCATCATCATCTTAGTCGGTTTAACGATCGGTGCCTGGATCGGGGGAGGCGTCGTCGCGACGATGATTTACTACGGATTGACGATTATTTCACCAGCCTATTTTCTCGTGACGATTTGTATCATCTGCTCGGTCGTCGCGCTCTCGATTGGCAGCTCATGGTCGACGATGGGAACGATCGGTGTCGCCGGGATGGGCATCGGGCTGAGTATGGGGATACCAGCACCGATGGTCGCCGGAGCGGTCATCTCAGGGGCATACTTCGGGGATAAGATGTCCCCGTTGTCGGATACGACGAACCTCGCGGCGGGTTTGACGCACACGAACTTGTTCGAACATATCCGACATATGCTGTACACGACGATTCCAGGACTCGTCATCGCGCTCGGCGCCTATTGGTGGCTCGGAAGACGATTCAGCGAGACGTCGACGGATTCCTCTGAAATCGTCCAGACACTGGGTATCTTACAGGACAGCTTCGTCATCTCGCCGTGGCTACTGTTGATCCCGCTCGCTGTCATCGTTCTCGTCGCGCGAAAAGTACCGGCCATTCCGGCACTCGTCGTTGGAATCACACTCGGCTTTCTCGCGCAAGTCATCGTCCAAGGGGGTTCGCTTGCGGACAGCGTCGGGGCGCTCCAGAGCGGCTATGTAATTAATACTGGTAACGAACTCGTCGACAACTTGTTCAGCCGGGGCGGGCTCGACGCGATGATGTACACCGTCTCAATGACAATCGTCGCCATGACGTTCGGGGGTATTCTAGAGTACTCGGGGATGCTGCAATCGATTATGAATCAAATCGTCAAACTCGCGAAGACGGCCGGTTCGATGATTGCATCAACGATTCTCGCTGGTGTGGCAACGAATGCGACGTGTTCGGAACAATATATCTCAATTGTCGTCCCGTCTCGCATGTTTGCCGGTGCCTACGAAAAGATGGGGCTTCACTCGAAAAACCTATCCCGAGCGCTCGAGGACGGCGGGACGCTGACATCTGTGTTCATCCCGTGGAACACGTGCGGGGTGTTCATTCTCGGGACACTCGGAGTCGGGGCATTCGAATATGCGCCTTACGCGATCTTGAACTTCATCGTTCCGGTCATCTCGATCATCTATGCGTTCACAGGCTTCACGATTGCGCGGATTGCTGTGCAAAGTGTGGAAACACCGCTCGAACAACAAGCGGCACAATGAAAAATTTCCCGGCCTATTCAGGTCGGGAAATTGAATTTATAGACGGCACGCGGTCGTCCTTGGTTGTAACTCATCTCTTCACCAATCACTTCAATCAGTTGCGCATCGTGCAGTTTTTTGATGAGACGTTCCGTCGTTCGTCTCGAGACGGCGAGGTGGTCGGTCAACTCTTTCGCCGTGAATTCGAGACGGCGCTTTGAGAACTGCATAATTTTACCGATGTTGACCGGGCTGATCCCGGCTTGTTTGATCACGTCAAACACCGACGCTTCAGTCACGCGATAAGGGATGTGATCTTCGCGATTGGGGAATGACAACCGTTTTGAATCGTCAACAATTCGAATGCGTTCTTTGCTCGCGGCTGACCGGGCAATTTCAGCATGTTCGTATGCTTGTTGATACTGAGTGCCATAGCCGATGCCGATTCGATATTCTCCTGGTGGGGCGAGCGTACTCGCCTCGAGGGCGTTGTTGACCTCGCCTCGTGTCGTGAGCAACGTGACGCGACCGTCTTCGGTCGATTCGATATGTCCTCCAAGATAGCGGACCACTTTCAAATGGTCGAGTAATGATTTGGCTCCGGTCTCGAAGCGAATGATGGCGAACTGGGCGTCGTCCGCAAGCTGACGTCGAATTCGCTGAATCAACATATCAAGATGGCGCTCGACCGTGGTGCGTGGTTCGATCATCAGTAGACTATGATACCCATCGCGGACGAGTTGACGATGAACTTGTTCGATGCTCGTCACGGCCAGTTTCGCCTCTTTGGCCCGGTGCCCCGCATGAAAAGTGATCACGTCTTCGAAAGCGATATGCGGTTCGATTTTCATCACGGCAGGAGTCGAGGCACGATCCGGGAACGAATCAAGGATTGACGTCAAGCGCTCCGGCTCGACTAAATCGATGGATAAATGATCAAGAGAAATTGAGTGGGTGAGCGTCGCATACAGAAGTGTCGTCAACAGGACCGTCTCATCTTGGACCACGTGATGGGTCGCCACGTCCTGAAGGTAGGGGGCCGCGTAGGTGAACGGAAACGAACCGGAAAAAAAGACACCGTCGAACGAGCCAAGTGTTCGGGCGATCGTCGCCGCTTCGTGCGGATGTTCATACGGATGGTAAACAAACCGGACGTCTTCTGGTGAACCGAGCGAGCGAATCGTCTCCACGAATTCGTACGATCCGACGATGGCGATATGGATGGACATCAAAAACTCCTCCTTGCAATTTAGCGACTATTTAACGACAATATAACTAATGACACGTATGAAGTAAAGGAGAATAAATATGAGAATAGAGAAGATAGAACTATTTGCGATTCGATTGCCGTTAAAAGTACCGTTCATTGTCAGTTATCATCGTTATGACGATATGCCTTCCGTTATCGTGAAACTGACGACCGAATGTGGTCACGTCGGTTACGGCGAGGCCGTTGCTGACGAGCACGTCACAGGTGAGTCGCTCGATAGTACGATTAGCGTCATCCGACATGTGCTCGGACCGCTTTTAATCGGACAAAACCCGATGCATATGGAGCGGCTTCATGACATGATGGATCGTGCCATCCGAGACGTTCCAGCGGCGAAGGCAGCGCTTGATATCGCCTGTCATGACGTCGTCGGGAAAAAACTCGGTCTGCCTGTGTATGAACTGCTCGGTGGTCGATATCATGACGCGTTCCCGGTCACACATGTCTTGAGTATCGGGGAACCTGAAGCGATGGCGGCCGAGGCACGCGAACAAATCGAACAAGGCTATACAGCCGTCAAGATGAAAGTCGGCGTCGATGTCACTTCAGACGTGCGTCGTGTCGAGGCGGTTCGTCGGGCTATCGGAAAGGACATCCCGATTCGGGTCGACGTCAATCAAGGCTGGGTGAATGCCGCCAAGACGCTCCAGGCGATGAAGCAACTCGAGCCATTCCAGATTGACTGGGTCGAGCAACCGGTCAAAGCCGACGATTTCGAAGGGATGGTCGAGGTGAAAGGGAAAATATCGGTCCCGCTCATGATTGACGAAGGCGTAAGAGGCGTACCAGAGATGCGTCGACTGACGATGATGCAAGCCGCCCATAAAGTGAACGTTAAGCTGATGAAATGCGGCGGCATTTATCCGGCGAAAAAACTGGTTCATATGGCCGAAATGTCGGGGATCGAGTGCCAAATTGGATCGATGGTCGAATCGTCGGTCGCCTCGAG
The DNA here is from genome assembly GCF_004336985.1 of Exiguobacterium sp. SL-9. Classification (GTDB taxonomy): domain Bacteria; phylum Bacillota; class Bacilli; order Exiguobacteriales; family Exiguobacteriaceae; genus Exiguobacterium. The sequence continues at coordinate 219,246 of NZ_SJUO01000001.1, read as the reverse complement.
TGCAGGCTTCCACGTCGCTTTTTCGAGTAAAATCGTCCAGTCGGTCGAATTGACAGGACCGCTCCGCTTCGCCGAAGATATCGGCAACTTGGCGTACGAACTACCATTCATTCGACTGTCAGAACGAGCAGGACTCGGTATCGACGTTGATGAATCTGTCTTAGCGCGTCTGACGACTGCGACGTATGTCGTCGGAGGGTCCGACCATGTGGCGCGGTGATTGTAACGGCCTCGACATCGAGGTCATGTATTTGGCGCCGACAGATTTACAAGAAATCGAAGCAGTACAACAGGCGGTGATGGACGAGATGAGTGAAGGGAGCCACTATCAGTCTCTGTCGACTGAGGAGTTCGTGAAGCTGTTGACCGACCGGACGCTCATCGGCGCATATTACAAAGGCGCGTTAATCGCGTTCCGCGCGCTTCTGATCCCGCCGCTCGATGACGAGCATCTCGGATATGACATCGGTTATCCGTTTGATGCACTCGACCGCATCTTGTATCAAGAAGTGACGAACGTCCATCCGGACTACCGCGGCTACGGTCTTCAACAGCATCTCGGCAAGATCCTTATGAAAGAACTTGAACATGGTAGCCGATTCGACCTCATCTGTGCGACCGTGGCGCCATTCAACATCCCGAGTCTGAAGGACAAGTTCGCCCTCGGGCTTCGCGTCGGTGCCCTCAAACAAAAGTATGGAGGAAAGTTGCGTTACATCTTTATGAAAGAATTGCACGACGACTGGCGGCCAACCGGTGAAACGACATGGCTCGATATGGGCGATACAGAGCAACAGATCGCCTTGTTGAAGGCGGGTTGGTACGGAACGTCCATGACGCGCGACGGGGAGAACTGGCTCGTCAAATATGAACGATGAAAAATGGCCTGATCGCGACGATCAGGCCATGTTGCTTATTCGAGGATGAACAATACGTCCTCGGCTAACTTCTCATATGTCCGGTCGCTCGGATGGAACTGGTCGGTCGCAAGGTCACGTGAGACGTCAGAGACGTAAGCGAACGGATCGATCACATCGATGCGTTGCGCGTTTCCGAACGTCGCGGCCGAGGCGTTCCAATCGAGAATCAATTGATTGAACGCCTCACCGTTCTCGTTCTCTTGGAACGGGTTATAGAGGGCGATATAAACGATTTGCGCCGTATCGTTCAATCCGCGAACTTGTTCGAAGATGTCATTCAAGTTCGTCTTCGCATCGGTTACAACTTGTTCGATATCGACCGATTCGAAGTTGTCGACGTTTTCCCCACGGTTGAACAAGTCGTTGCCACCGATCGTGAGCGTGATGTAGCGGGCGTTCTCAATCGTGCGTCGTACTTCCGGCTGTTCGAGTTGCGCCAATAAGTCTTCCGTCCGGGCGCCGGAGACGGCCAAATTCTGCGTCCGGATGTCATTCTCTTCGAGCGCTTCGCCGACCGGTTGAACGTAGCCTGCGCCTGACGTCGATCCGACCCCACGCGTCAACGAATCTCCGAGTGCGACGTACACGTCACCAACCGGTTCAGGTCTCGTGTCTTCACTAATCGAGAGTGTCCGTTCCGGTGGATTGACGATATCTTGATAACCGATCCATAAGCCGTACAAGGCGATGCCTGTCAAGAAGACAGAACCGATTAAAAACGAGTACCATTTCCCATTCTTCATGTAATTCCCTCACTTTCTATGAGACTATCATATCAAATAAGTACGAACCTGCCCTATGTGAATGTTCGAATAGGACAGATGCGGTTGAGTCCGATAGAATGTAGGAGAGGTGAGATGATGCAACCAACATTGAAAATAGACCATTTGACAAAAGTAATCGGTAAGAAAACAATCATCGATGACATCTCGTTCGATGTGTTCCCTGGTGAAGTATTCGGATTTTTAGGTCCGAACGGGGCCGGCAAGACAACGACGATCCGAATGATTGTCGGTTTGATCAAGCCAACGAATGGGACCGTCTCGATTTGTGGGTTCAGTGTCGAACGACAATTCGTTCAGGCGATGAATCAAATCGGGGCTATCGTGGAGAACCCGGAGTTGTATAAATTCATGAGCGGGCGTGAGAACTTGAACGCCTTTGCCCGAATGTTGCCTGGAGTTGATGAGGCTCGGATTCAAGAAGTGATTGATCTCGTCGATTTGACGGCGCGGATCGATGATAAAGTGAAGACGTACTCACTCGGGATGCGGCAACGGCTCGGTATCGCCCAGGCCATGTTGAATAATCCTCGCGTGTTGATTCTCGATGAACCGACGAACGGGCTCGACCCGATGGGAATTCGTGACTTACGACTCTTCATCCGACGTCTCGTCGAAGAGACCGGCTTGAGCGTGCTAGTATCGAGTCATATCTTGGCTGAGATTGAATTGTTGGCGGACCGTGTCGCCATCATGTCACGCGGGAAAATCGTCAAGGTCGGAACGGTCGACGAATTGATTCATGAGTTGGCATCGACCGTCGATGTCCATGTAGCCGACAGTTTTGAGGTCTTGCCGATCGTTCGCGGATTCGAATCGATTGACCATGCCGACGTCGTCGATGAACGGACGATAAGGGTCTCGATGAACCTTGACGATACGGCCCGTTTGAACCGCTACTTGCTCGATCGTGGTGTCGACGTGTTCGGGCTCGAACGACGCGTCCAGACACTCGAAGAATTATTTATCTCATTGACTGGGGGTGACCATATTGTCTAATCCGTCAATCCTTGGCCTTATACGAAATGAAGTCTTGAAGATCCATAAGAAGCGACGGCTCCTCGTCGTCTCCATCATCTTGATCGTGCTCGTCTCGATGTTCACGTATGCGAACTATCGTCAAATCGAGAAACAACGCGAAGAACAAGGGACGATCGATTGGCGCGTCGACTTACAGCAAGAAATCGTTGATACGCAAAACCGGCTCGCTTCGGCGAACGTGCAGGACGAGTTCCGCCAAATCTTGGAGTTCCAGGTCCAACAGAATCAATATTACTTAGATAACGATATCAACCCGAACTATCCCGGAGCCCCGACGTTCATGCGTGTCTTCTTCTCGCAAGGGACGACGCTCGTGCTACCGCTCTTCATCATCGTCCTGATGGCGGATATCGTCTCCGGTGAACACAATGACGGAACAATTAAGACGTTGCTGTCCCGTCCGGTAAGGCGCTTCAAGATTTTGCTCGCCAAATGGATGACGACGCTCCTTTACACGTCGATTCTCATCTTTATCACAGCGTTCGTCAGTTATGCCATCTCTGGTATCGTGCTCGGTTGGGACGGATGGACTGCGCCAATCCTGACGGGATTCCAGGCCTCATCGACCGGGACATTCTCGACCGACTTCGTTCATACGCTCCCGATGTGGCAATACTTGCTCATGTCGATCGGGTTATCCTGGTTCGTCGTCGCTGCCGTTGGGACAATCGCACTCATGATCTCGGTCATCGTCAAAAACACGGCGACCGGCATTGGGATCATGATGGCCGTCCTTATTTCAGGACCGCTCCTCACGTCGCTCGGGTCAAATTGGGACAGCTCGAAATATTTGGTCAACGTCAACTTCGGTCTTCATACCTACCTTGAAGGGCAGGCCCCACCGATTGAAGGGATGACGTTGCCGTTCTCGCTCATCGTCATATTCATGTGGTCGCTAGCGGCTCTAGCGTATGCGTTCTACCATTTCACACAAAAAGATGTCTATTGATGACTGGCGTCACCTTCCACGGTGACGCTTTTTTGTTACGGCTGATACGACTAGAGAAAATGATGGGTTAGTGCAAATGCCTTAATAATTTGAATTGTCAAAATAATTAAAAAGTTGGATACCTTCATTGTGGGAAACTATGTAAAGTAGGAGACACCACATAAGGAGGGAAACACATATGAAAAAAGTTTTATCGACATCACTCATCGCAGGCGTCTTGCTCGTGCCACAACTTGTCGGCGCGGCGGAACTCAAGTCGGGCACGCTGACGAAACCATCGAACGAGGCCCCGACGACAATCGTCAAAGAATACGCGAAGGCGAAAGGCGAATTCAAAACGCTCGAATCGAAACGTGACAAAGTCGGACAAGTCGTCAAATTACAACAGACGGTTGACGGCGTGCCGGTCTTCGGCGGAATCGTCGTCGGTGTCGTCGATAACAATGGGCAGTTGAAAACAGTCGTCGATGACACGAAACAACTCAAAGGATTACATAAATCGATCAAACTGAATGAACAAAAAGCGGTCGCTCGTTATAAAGCGTTGGTCGGCCATAAAGGTGCATACGAGCTTGAGCCAGCAGCTGAACTCATCGTCTATCCGAACGGGGAAGAAGCAGCCTACGCGTATGAAGTGACCGGGACGATTCTTGAAGCGGATGAGCCGTCACGCTGGACGTACTTCATCGATGCGGCAAGCGGGAAAGTGTTGAACAAATACAACCAATTGGCGCACGCCAAACCGACGAACGGTGTCACCGGGACGACATTCACGGGAACGGGAATCGACGTTCTCGGACAGAGCCAAACGTTCAAGACGACGAAGAGTGGCTCATATTACTACCTTCAAGACTCGACACGTGGCAAAGGCATCTATACGTATGACGCGAAAAACCGGACGACGCTTCCAGGATCGCTCTGGGCCGATGTCGATAACGTATTGAACACGACGTACGACCGGGCCGCGGTAAGCGCACATGTCAACGCGACGAAAACGTACGACTTCTTCAAAAACACATATGGACGCAACAGTTACGATAACAACGGCGCGGCCCTCAACTCGACGGTCCACTATAGCCGCAGCTACAACAACGCGTTCTGGGACGGCAGCAAGATGGTGTACGGTGACGGGGACGGACAAACGTTCACATACCTCTCTGGTGCACTTGACGTCGTCGCTCACGAATTATCACACGCCGTCACAGAATATACGGCAGGTTTGATCTATCAGAACGAATCGGGCGCCATCAACGAGGCGGTATCCGATATCTTCGGTACGGTCGCGGAGTATAGCGTCGGCTCGAACTTCGACTGGTTGGTCGGGGAAGACATCTACACACCAGGCGTGGCCGGGGATGGTCTTCGTTCGATGTCGAATCCGGCAGCATACGGTGACCCAGATCACTACTCGGTCCGCTACACGGGGACGCAGGACAACGGCGGCGTCCATATCAACTCAGGAATCGTCAACAAGGCGGCGTATCTCCTAGCGAGCGGCGGTTCACATTACGGCGTTTCGGTTCAAGGCATCGGCGTCATGGAGATGGGGGACATCTACTACCGTGCTCTCACCGTCTACTTGACACCGACTTCGAACTTCTCGAGCCTGCGCCAAGCAGTCGTCCAATCGGCTAAAGACTTGCACGGTGCGACGAGCACGCAAGCGGTCGCTGCGGCCAAGTCATTCGACGCGGTCGGTATCAACTAAGTGTGATTTAATCCTTTTCGCTTCGGCGGAAAGGATTTTTTGTGTGCCGCTATTTTTAATCGAAACAGGGTAAATATGAGATGTGCTTAGAATTTAATTGAGTCAAGGAGGATATATGGACATTCAATCTTTTCGCATTGACCATAACAACGGGATTCGCCTGAGCGATTTCCCCACCACGATACAAGATCGTCCGTCCGATGAGACATTACAGAATGAATTGATCCCAAAGAGCGTCGAACGATTGAAAGAGTTGCATTGGAAGCTTTACGCGGAGTCGAAGAAAGGAGTCGTCGTCGTCTTGCAGGCACTCGATGCCGGGGGCAAAGATGAGGCAATCAGTTATATTTTTTCGAACTTGAACGCGCAAGGGCTGAAGACGAACGCGTTCCAAAAACCATCGGACACGGAAAAGAAACACGATTACTTATGGCGGATGCATGACCTCATGCCGGAACGAGGCCAAGTCGGTATCTTGAACCGGTCTCACTATGAAGAAGTGATCGCCCCGCGCGTCCATGACCTGCTCGGAGAAGAGGTCATCCCGGATGAGGAGGACAAAGTGTCGGTATGGAAGGTCCGCTATCGCCAAATCAATGACTTTGAACAATATTTAGATGAAAACGGATTTAAAGTCATCAAATTTTTCTTTAACGTCTCAAAAGAAGTCCAGCGTGACCGCCTGCTCGAACGACTGAAAGATCCGACCAAGAATTGGGAGTTTTCGTTCAATGATGTCGAAGAGCGAAAGCATTGGGACGATTATCAAGATATTTTTGAGGATATGTTATCGAATACGGCGTCGAAACATGCACCTTGGTTTGTGCTCCCGGCGGATGATGACTGGTACGCCCGTTATGTTGTCTCCACGATTATGATTGACGTTCTAGAGGACATCGATCCGCAATTCCCGACTTTTACAGAAGACGAGCAGGACCGAATCGATGAAGCGATTCAAACACTCGAAAACGAGTGACGTTTGTCGAGTCCGTGAACGTCCATTTCTCCACTTGCACTGAAAGCGAATTCACGATACAGTGGACGTAGATAAAATTAGACGTCAGACATCTGTACGAAGGAGCAATGAGTGTGGGGAATATTAGTTTATTATTTGGTGGCGTGGCACTGTTCATTAACAGCCTCGTCTTATTTGGGAAAGTGGACGTCAAGAGTGCGGGTGTATTCAGTCTTTTCACAGGACTATTGCAGACGTTCATCGCGACATGGCTCGTCATTGGGGCGAGTTCGGCGGAAGTGTTCGGTTATGCGAGTATTTATTTGTTTGCCTTCACCTATTTATACGTCGGTGTGACATTTTTGTTCGACTTAGACGGGCGTGGCGTCGGTTGGTTCTCGCTATTTGTTTCGATTTCAGCGCTTTTTTATGCCACGATCTCGTTCACGACGGGTGACTCGATGGGTGCCGTCACTTGGTTGTTCTGGTCGTTCCTGTGGGGACTGTTCTTTATGGGCATGGGTCTTGGGCGCCAAATTGATGGGTTGACGGCCCGGGTCGCATTCGTGCTCGCTTGGCTGACATTGATCATTCCGGCAATGTTCGGTCTCGCTAACTTGATGACGCCGCTCTATAGCGTCATGTGGTGGGCCGCTAGTGGCACGTCGATCCTTTATTTTGGATTCACCATCTGGCGAGCGCGCCGTTTTCTCGAAGTGACACAATGAACGATGCTCCTATGGGAGTGTCGTTTTTTTTGCGCATTCAATTGTGTCTAAAATGTGAAAAGTGGGAATGGGGTACGTAAAGGAGGCGACCATGGATGAGTGACGGCTTAATTTTATTGATGGGATTATTATTATGCGGATGGATGCTGTTTGCGGTCGTGTTTGATGATACAATTAAAAGAAGAATTTAACGGACCGTTTCCTTTTTGGAACGGTCTTTCGTTTGAGGAGTGACAAGGATGGAACAAACACCAGTCATCGTCCTCGTCGGACCGACGGCTGTCGGGAAGACGAAGACAGGGATTGAGCTCGCAAAAGCGTTCAATGGTGAAATCGTATCGGGTGACTCGGTCCAAGTGTACCGAGGAATGGATATCGGTTCGGCGAAAGTAACAGTCGAGGAAGCGGAAGGGATTCCGCATCATTTGATCGATCTATGTGACCCGGACGAGGCGATGAGCGTCGCCAAATTTCAAACGCTGGCCCGGGCGGCAATCGATGACATCTATGCGCGCGGAAAATTGCCGATTTTAGTCGGCGGGACCGGTCTGTATATCCGAGCCATTCTTTATGACTACGAGTTCACAGAGCGACCGGTCGATCACGCCTTGCGCGAGTCGCTTGAAAAAGAGGCAGAATCAAATGGACCCGAGGCGCTACATGCCCGACTGCAGTCACTCGATCCGCGACGGGCCGAGAGCATTCATCCGAATAACGTGCGTCGGGTCATCCGGGCCCTTGAAGTCGCTTTGCAAGGGGACGAGCAGGCGATGGATAGCCTTCCTTCCCAGCATTACGCATACAGGTTGTTCGTGCTTCACGCCGATCGAGACGTACTGTATGAGCGGATCAATAATCGAGTCGACTTGATGCTCGAAGCGGGTCTCGTTGAGGAAGTCGAGCGCTTGCTCGCGGCTGGTTACCGGGAGACGCAAGCGATGCGGGCCATCGGTTATAAAGAAGTCATCCCGTATCTTGAGGGAATGATCACGTACGAACGGATGAACGAGACCCTCAAGCAGCACACCCGTAAGTTTGCGAAGCGTCAATTGACATGGTTCCGTCATCAATTTGATGGGATTTGGGTTGATATGGGAAGAAAATCATTTGAACTATCGTATCAAAATATTTATGATGAAGTTGAGGAGTTTTTTCGAAAATTCCGATTATTTGAAAGAGACATAGACTAGGGGGAATGCAACATGAAGGCTAGTTATAACATCCAAGACCATTTTTTGAATCAACTACGTAAAGAAATGGTGCCGACGACCGTCTTTTTAGTCAGCGGATTTCAAATTCGGGGAGTCATCAAATCGTTTGACAACTTCACGGTCATCGTCGAATCAGAAGGGCGCCAACAGTTGATCTATAAACATGCGATTTCAACGTTCTCACCAGCGCGTAACGTCACGTTGTTCGAACCGGAAGCGGTCGAAGTGACAGAAGGATAATTCAAGGCATAAAAAAGAGCGGCCCGGGGACCGCTCTTTTTTTATGCCGTTTTGATGTTCGGGTCAAGATCGAGTGCTTCAATCACACGATGGACGGCGCAACCGCCGAGCAGTGAGTCGAGCTGGTCACAGAGCTGCGTCGGTGCCGACCGATACAAGTGGGTATATGTCCGCTTCCAAGATCGTTCTGCCGATTGAATCCGCACGAGCAAGTCGGCATGACCGAGTTCTTTCAGTTTCTCGATGTTCATCCGGTTCGTGCGTGCGAACGCCGATAAGACGACGGCTTTGGCGAGCGGTGTTTGGATCGGGTAACCGACGACGAGCAGGACAGCCATCGCCCCTTTCATCTCATGTTCGATGACCGAGTCGACGAGTTGGTCTGGCGTATATGGGTTGCCGGCATGCCCTGAGACCGCTGTGACGAGCTCTTGATGCGAGACCGGGCAAGTCGATGCCTGTAAAATGCTTGCGATTGTCGAATGCGTAGTGGCGTAACGTGTCGCTTCCCCTGTTGCGATCAACCGTTCATACGTATCTACCAATGAAATCATGTGAGTTCCCCCTTTATCTAACTGCCTTTATCGTAACAATTCTAGTAAGCGCTTTCAATATAATTCAGGAAACTTCTGGACCTATAACGAAAGTATGTTCGCCTCGAAGCGGAAAACACGATACAATGGGCAAAGAGAAGAAGGAGGGCAATGTACATGAACTATTACCAACAGATTGATCCAATTGCAGGGGGCGGATTTGACCGAACACGGTTCCAACTTCCGGCCGTAGAGAAGTCGGCGACACGGCTATCGGACCTGACAGACGGAACACCGGTTCAGACGAAAGCGCTCGTCAGTTCGGTCGAAGTTCGAGAAGGCAAATCCGGGTCGAAATGGCTACAATTGAACTTGACGACATCGAGCGGACTCATTCGTGCCAAGCAGTGGTTGCGCGGTAACGAAGAGCAGCTGTTACCGATTTATGAATCAGGCGTGATCGAGCTTGAAGGAAAAATCGACGTCTACCCGAAACCGGACGGCGCCAAATCAATCACCATCGACCGGGCCAAACCGATTGCGCGAGACGAAGCGGTCTCGTTGCTACCAGGTCTTCCTGGAGACGAGACGATGGAACAATACGCCGACGAGCTGTTCGCGATTCTGTCGACGCTCTCGCCGGACTATGAAGCGATCGCGATGTCACTGCTCGACCGCTACTGGGACGATTTCGTCCTAGCACCGGCCGCACTGTATCATCATCACAACTATGTCGGTGGCCTCTTGAAGCACACGGTCTGTATGCTTCGACTCGGTTATCGCTTCCAAGAACAAGACGACCATTTGGCGATGGCGTTCCGGGTCATCAAAGAAGCTGAGCAGTTGCACAAAGTAGACGTATGGAATACGATGAACGGTGTAAAAGTTGAACAGGCATTCCGAGGCACGTTCGAGTCGCTCTATGCGGCCTGTGAGGCCATCGCCGAGTTGAAAGAGCCGCTCCGTTGGGACGAGCTCGCGCTCGGGATCTTGTTCCATGATATCGGTAAGTTATTCGAGTACAGTCACTTGCTGTCGTCCACGAACCGGTTCGAGCAACTGTTCTCGGTCAGTGGAACGAGTGAGACGACCGGGATCTCCATCAACCCGATGGGAAGCTTGATTGGACATATGCCGTACGGCGGACTGTTGTTCGAGAAGAGTCAACATGCTGCCGGCGTCACACTTCCGCTCGACGTCCATCACCGGATTTGGCATATGATTTTGTCCCACCACGGCAAGCGCGAATGGGGTTCGAGCGTGTTACCGGTCCCGACGGAAGCGTGGATGCTTCATTTGATCGACTTGTTGGATGCTCGTTACGAGAAATGGGCGCGGGTCCACGAAAATTTATAAGGTGAGGTGCAGTACATGATTCCCGTACAATTGGTGACCGGTTTTTTAGGCGCCGGAAAAACGACTTATATGAATCGCTTGCTAGAAGCGACAGACGAGCGATTGCTCGTCATCGTCAACGAACTCGGCTCGGTCAATATCGACGAACAGTTGATCGTCAAAATGGATCAAGAGCAGATCGAGCTGTCGAACGGTTGCATCTGTTGCTCGATTCAAAGTGATTTGAGCAAGACGTTCTATCAGCTCGCATCGAAAAACACGTTCGACCGCATCGTCATCGAGACGACCGGTGTGGCCGACCCGGCACCAATCATTCAGACGATTTATTACGATGATTACTTACGGACACGGTTCAAGCTGACGGCGATTTTGACGGTCGTCGATGCCAGTCAAATGGACCGTGAATTGTTTATAGAAGGAATCCATCAAATCGCCTATGCGGATGTGATTCTGATGAATAAAGTCGACCTCGTCGATGACGCTACGCTCGAACAAGCGCATGAGCGGATTAAAGCGCTGAATCCGACGGTACGGGTCATCGAAACGGTCCAGACGGCCGGGGACTATGACTTGACGGAAAACACGTTCCAACTCTCACGAGTCGACGAACAGCTTCTCGGTCAACTGACAGACGGACACACGTCCGTCTCTTCACTACGGGCCATCACGCTCACGACGGATGTGCCGCTTAAACGGGAACGCGTCACGCAATACGTGCGTGAAGTGCTCATGCACTATGAGGACGACGTCTATCGCTTGAAGGCGATTGTCCGTTTAGACGGAGAAACATCAAAATTCGTCGTTCAAGCGACGAATCAACTGATGGGTGCGACGTTCGCGAACGAACCGAGCGACGACTCGCGTTCCGTCTTCGTCTGGATCGGGAAGAATCTCGACCGAGACGCGCTCGCGCGCGGATTACAAGCTTGTGAGGTGGATGCATGATGAAATTGATGTTGGTCGACGGGTTTAATCTCCTGTCGCGTTATTATTTTGCCACAGAGCGTCGTCGGGCGCTCGACCCCGATGTGACGTTGAAAGGACTGCTCCGTAAAGTTGACGGGTGGACGAACGACTTCACGCATATCGCCTTCTTTTGGGATGGACCACGTGAGACGACACATCGTTATGCTTTGTTTCCGGACTATAAAGCGACTCGCACCGGCTTACCGGAACCGTTGTTCCACGATTACGTCAAGTTGCGCGCGGCGTTGAGCGAACGAGGGATTTTTCAATCGGAGCTCGCCGGTTACGAGGCCGATGACTTGATTGGGGCCGTCGCGACCGCGTTCCCCGGTCAATCGTATATGTATTCATCCGACCGTGACTTGCATCAGTTGCTTTCCGGGAACGTGTTTCAAATCGTCCCGAAAAAAGGGGAAGAGATGATGATGAACCAGGACGTATTCGAGACGACTTATGGAATACGGCCCGAGCAGTTCGTCGATGTGAAGGCGCTACAAGGTGATGCCTCGGATAACATACCAGGCGTCCGTGGCATCGGACCGAAGTCGGCGACGATTCTCGTCCAGTCGTATGACACGGTCGAAGCGCTATATGACATCGTGAGACAAGAAGCACTTCAAGAGGCGCACCGGAAATTTGCGAAGAAACTCGAGGGGCAAGAAGAAGTGGCGCTCCTATCGAAACGTCTCTCGCTCATCGATATTCATGCACCGATCGAAACGGATTGGGAGGCGTATCGCTTTGGTTCACATTTATTTTGATGCGGCGACGAACCAAGAGCTTGGTGAGAACGGTCTTGGTGTCTGGATCAAGACGACGGACGGCACGGTGTCCACGTACATTGCCAAACGTGAAGGGCTGACGAGCGTTCAGGCCGAACTCGCCGCGCTCGCGTTCGCCCTCGAACAAGCGCACGAGCTCACGGACGAATCGACGTTCATGTTCTATTCAGACGCCGAGACGGTCGTGCGGGCGCTCGAACAGCGTTTCCTAAAAGATCAATCGATGCGTCCGTTGTTCGTCAAAGCGTTGACGCTGTATGACGAATTGCCGAATAAGTTCATCAAATGGATTCCGCGTGCAGAGAACCGGGCCCATGACGTGGCGAAACGGGCATTGATGACAGGATAAAAGTCGGGCGCGGGCCCGACTTTTTGTCAATTGCAGGGGAATGATTTCTTTTTTGCAAAAGTTTCGCTAAAATGAAAGCGTAGTCAAATAAAGAGGGGGAATTTTCATGGAATATCGGATCGAACGGGACACGATGGGGGAAATCAACGTTCCGGCTTCAGCCAAATGGGGAGCCCAAACACAGCGCAGTCTAGAGAACTTTAAAATCGGGACGGAAAAAATGCCGCTCGAGGTCGTACACGCCTTCGCGATTTTGAAAAAAGGTGCCGCACTTGCCAATGCCGAGCTCGGTGTATTGGAGCAAGCGAAAGCTGACGTCATCGCCGAAGTCGCCGATGAGATTGTCGCTGGACAACATGACGCCGAGTTCCCACTCGTCGTCTGGCAGACAGGTTCAGGGACACAATCGAACATGAACGTCAACGAAGTCATTGCCCACTTGGCGAACGATAAGTTGAAAGAGCGTGGTCAGACGCTCACAATCCATCCGAACGACGACGTCAACAAGTCGCAAAGCTCGAACGACACGTATCCGACGGCGATGCATATCGCAGCCATCCTTGCGGTCGAGGACCATGTGTTGCCGTCGATTGAGGCGCTCCACACGACGCTTGCGAAGAAAGCCGAGTCATTCATGGACATCGTCAAAATTGGTCGGACGCACTTGCAGGACGCGACGCCGGTTACACTTGGCCAAGAAATCAGCGGTTGGGTCCGCATGCTCGAGCTGTCGAAGCAGATGATTGAGCGCACGCTCGAACCGTTGACAGAGCTCGCCCTCGGCGGGACAGCGGTCGGTACGGGCATCAACGCTCATCCCCAGTTTGGCGAAGTCGTCGCTGAAAAGATTTCGCAAGAGACAGGCAAACGCTTCGTTACAGCCGTCAACAAGTTCCATGCGCTCACGAGCCACGATCAGCTCGTGTTTACACACGGTGCCCTGAAGGCACTCGCCATGGATGCGATGAAGATTGCCAACGATGTCCGTTGGCTCGCTTCTGGCCCGCGTGCCGGTATCGGCGAGATTTTGATTCCGGAAAACGAACCGGGTAGCTCGATCATGCCAGGAAAAGTGAACCCGACGCAAAGCGAGGCATTGACGATGGTCGCGGCGCAAGTGCTCGGCAATGACGCAACCATCGGATTCGGGGCGAGCCAAGGCAACTTCGAGCTGAACGTCTTTAAACCGGTCATCATGTACAACTTCTTGCAGACGTGCCGCCTGTTGACGGACAGCCTGCATTCATTTGACGTACATTGTGCCGTCGGCATCGAACCCGACTTGAACGTCATCGCGCACAACGTGGATCGTTCGCTCATGCTCGTGACAGCGCTCAACCCGCATATCGGTTACGAGAATGCGGCTAAGATTGCGAAACTGGCGCATAAGACCGGGACGTCGTTGAAGGAAGCGGCTCTAGAGACGGGCTTATTGACAGAGGATCAGTTTGACGAGTGGATTCGTCCAGAAGAGATGACATCTCCTAACCTAAAAGTTGGAAAATAAGGAAAGAGCGGTTTTAGACCGCTCTTTTTCATCGTTTAATGAGTCGTAAGGACTATCTTTCTGTCAAACAATAGGTAAAAAATGAGGAAATAGTTGTATTTTCGTGGATAAAGTCGCATAATCATAGACATAGTATATATCGGGGAGAACGAAACTGGGGGGTCAGGAATGAAGCAGCAGCAACTCACAGATCGTATACATAGCATCTTGGCGCAAATCACGAGCGCGAGACAAATTCAGACAACAGAAATCGAGTTTTTATTAGATTGGATGAAGCAAGAAGTAAGACGTCGTCGATTGATGCACTTGCTTGAGATTTTCAGTCGTGCCGAGTCTGATGTCCGTGAATTGCCACCGGTCTTGACACAAGCGGAGGCTATGGCTTTGATTGCCCCAGTAAAACGTTATATCCATACCGTGTTAGGCATCGAGCAAGAAGACGAAGATCTCGTGCTCGTTTTATCGAACAGTTTTTCGACATTTAGTCGCTATAAACCGCGAGTCGAGAAACTTGGAGCACGTCCGGTCTTTTTGCAGACATTAGAAGAGGCCGTTGAATATGATTATGAAGACGTCCCAAAAGCCATTATCATGGACGTCGAATTGTGGGCCCGTTTTCCGGAGCGGGTGATTCAATCGTTCGTCAGTAAGATGAAGAAGCTGTACGTTCCACTCATCGTGATTGGCACGAATGAACATTATCGTTTGGCTGCCTACTCCTACGGTTTTGATGATTATTGGGAAGAGTGGGTCCCGATGGAAGAGCGGGTCATTCGACTCGGACACCATATCGAGAAGGCTCGTCTCGTCTCGAATGCGCTCCTCGTCGATGAATTGACAGGTGCCTTCAACCGAAAATATTTAAAAGCGACGTTTAGCCGCTTTATGTCACGACTTGAGCGTTCCGGTGAGAGTTTCACGCTCGCCCTGCTTGACATCGACCACTTTAAACAACTGAACGATACGTTCGGTCATGCGTACGGGGACGAAGTCTTGCATCGCGTTGCCGAGGAGATTCGTCTTGCCATCCGCTCGAGTGACGAGTTGATCCGTTACGGTGGGGAAGAGTTTCTCATCATCCTGAACGTATCTGAACGTCACGTTGTCGATGCAGTGCTCGAACGGGTCCGCCGACGGATTGAGGAGATGACGTTTACATATGAACACCACGTCACAGTGTCGATCGGCTATACCCGTGTTTGTCAGACCGGAATGACTCTCGGGGAATGGTGTGCTTATGCTGATGAGGCGCTTTACAAAGCGAAGCGTGATGGGCGCAATCGAATCATCCGCTATTCATCAGCTGTCCGTGAGGAGAAGCGTCTTGCGTACGTGACGATGAGTCCTGAGAAGTATGCCATGCTCGCCGAACAGCTGCCCAAACAGCATCGCCGCTATGAGGTCATCTATCGTCCATACGACCGTTACGCCTGTAACGACCATATGGAGATGTTTATTTTAGACGAATCGACTACGATGGAGACGAGAGGGACGCTCTCGGCTGTCAAAGAACAGCGTGGTAAATACAGTCATGTGTTGGCGTTGTCAAAACGAACGGCATTCGAACTCGGGACGCTGTACGACGACTTGGCCGAGCAGGACCATCATGACGCCATCGCTGAAAAAATCGAGCAATGGCTCGAGAAATTGCCAGATTAAAAGGGACGTCGACTCAGTCGATGTCCCTTTTGTCGTATTGTCGGAAAGTGAAGCTGTAAGCATGTCGTTCGTCGACCGGATGGAATTGTTCGTTCGTCACGATGAGCCCGTCCGGCAAGGGCGAATAAAACGTATCGGCCTCAAACGCGCCATCGACTTCAGTGACGTAAAACCGGTCCGTCATCGGAAGCGTCTGTTCATAGAGCGTCGCACCGCCAATGATATAGAAATCTGTCGTCTTTTCTGTTTTCAATGACTCGAGGCCATGCCACACGTCGACCCCTTCAGCCGAGAAGGTGCGGTCCGACGTGACGACGATATTGCGACGATTCGGCAGCGGGCGACCAATCGATTCAAACGTCTTTCGTCCCATGACGACCGTTTGACCCGTCGTAATCACTTTGAACTGTTTCAAGTCATCGGGCAGACGCCACAACAAGGCGTTATCTTTTCCAATCTCACGATTCGTTCCGATGGCGACGACGTGGATAATCATACGCTCACTTCTCCTTTAATGTGCGGATGCGGGTCATAGCCGACGATTTCGAAGTCTTCGAAGCGGAAGTCCTCGATGGAGGCCACGTCGCGCAAAATGTTCAATGTCGGGAGCGGGCGGATGTCACGCGTCAATTGAAGGTTCACTTGTTCGAGGTGGTTATGATAAATGTGGGCGTCGCCGAGTGTATGAACGAAGTCTCCGACTTCAAGACCGGTCACATGGGCGACCATATGCGTGAGCAAGGCGTAAGATGCGATATTGAATGGGACACCGAGGAACGTGTCGGCGCTCCGTTGATAGAGTTGGCACGATAGTTTGCCGTCCGCGACGTAAAATTGGAACAACAGGTGACAAGGCGGCAGCGCCATGTCCTCGAGTTGGCCCGGGTTCCATGCCGAGACGATGAGGCGACGCGAATCAGGGTTCGTCTTAATTTGCTCGATCACTTGAGCAAGCTGGTCGACAGTCGTGCCGTCTGGTTTCGGGAACGAGCGCCACTGCGCCCCATAGACCGGTCCGAGATTGCCATCCTCGTCGGCCCATTCGTTCCAAATGCGGACTCCGTTGTCTTGGAGGTACTTGACGTTCGTATCGCCAGTGATGAACCAGAGCAATTCATGGATGATGGAGCGGGTATGTAGTTTTTTCGTCGTAATCAGGGGGAAGCCTTCCTGAAGATTGAAACGCATCTGGTAGCCGAACACGCTCGTCGTCCCGGTCCCGGTCCGGTCCTCTTTGACGACACCGTGCTCAAGGATATGGGCACATAAATCGTGATATTGTTTCATTGGGAAATCCCCTTTCTCGTTTAAAAAATTAACAAAAAGTCGCACTTATTATAACACAATATATTGACGACATAACGCTTCGATTTCTATATACAGATTTTGTAACCGGTATAAGCGCGATTTTGCACGCAAAACAACGTCATTGTAGGAAGTGACTAGTCTGTATAGAAAACCATGGGTCAAGATCATGATAATCGAACTAATTGAAATATTTTCCATAAATAATGTGGGATAGCTTATAATGTAGAAGAGAAAAGATTCTACCTTGTCATACATATCGTAATACGTTCAAAAGGAGGAGTATCGTGAGAAAGCACGCACTCATATTTTCACTATCCCTATGCTTATTCATGCTTGGTTTAATCGGAAATCTCGTTTTTGAAACAATGGATTTTTTCCCAAATCCGACCGTTCATGTGATCAGTGTCCCTATCGCATCGAATGCGGGGTATTTTATACCGGGATTGCTTGTGCTTGCTATCATTCTTCTTGGGTTATGCCTACTTCCTTTCGCGTTGAATCGAAACAAAGTAAAGACCACTGCCATTTTTCTTTTGGCGGTCATTCTCATTCCTCAGCTTATTTAATGAAAAGATACATTCCTTGAACCAGATGACTTTTCCATCTGGTTTTATTTTTTTGAAAGGGTGAATTCATTAATAACAACTTCATATCCTAAGAGGAGGAATAAGATGAGAGCAGTGATTTGTACCGCATATGGGCCACCGGATGTGTTACAGCTTCAAGAGATTGACAACCCTGTACCGAAAGCGTTTGATCTGTTGATTAAAGTCCACACCTCTGCGGTCCATTCAGGTGACCGTCGATTACGGGCACTTGATGTACCGGCCCTAGGCAAGCTACCGATGCGAATCGTTGTAGGTTTCAAGGCACCTCGCCAGCCGATTCTTGGTGTCGTTTTGGCGGGGGAGGTCGTCGAGACGGGTAGTCACGTTGAAGACTTCAAGGTCGGTGATCGCGTCTATGCGCTGACTGGGATGCGGTTCGGCGGGTATGCCGAATATGCGTGTGTCAAAGCGAGTAAATGTGTCGAACACATGCCTCAAAACGCTAGCTATATCGAAGCAGCTAGCCTACCGTTCGGCGGGACGACCGCCCTTCATTTTTTGCGTAAAGTGAACATCGAACAAGCGAAGACCGTATTGATTTATGGGGCTTCCGGGGCAGTCGGTTCGATGGCCGTTCAAATCGCCAACTATTATGGGGCTCACGTGACGGCAGTCTGTCGAGAGCGGAACTTCGAACTTGTGAGAAGCTTAGGCGCGGACGTTGTAGTCGACTACGCGAAAGCAGGATTTGACGAAAAACTGACCACATACGACGCCGTGTTCGATGCGGCCGGAAACATCGATAAGCGGATGGCCCGGAAGCATGTGACCGCTCACGGGAAATTCAGTTCCGTCGCCGGACAAGGACCTGCGAGTGAACGGAAAGAGGATTTGACTTTCCTGAACGATCTGTTTGAAGCCGGCCGAGTAAAGGCCGTCATCGATTCGGTTTATCCGCTCGAGGAGATCGTCGCGGCGCACCGCCACGTGGACACAGGACGAAAAGTAGGAAATGTCATCGTGACAGTGACAGGAACGGACTAATCAAACAAATCGCTCAAGTTGAGAGGCGTGCGTTTCGTCAATCGTCCCTGTTTTCGCCACGTCGCTTATAGGGTATACTTGTGAAAGAAAAATAAAGGGAGGGATTCGATGCAATTACAAGGTAAAAATATTTTGCAAATCGTCAGCGACGACTTCGAAGACTTAGAACTATGGTATCCGGTCCATCGATTACGTGAGGAAGGTGCAAACGTCATCCTGGCCGGTGAGAAGGCAGATCATGCTTACATCGGTAAATACGGTGTTCCGGCCAAGTCAGACATCGCGTTTGATGACGTCGACATCTCATCATACGACGCTCTGCTCGTCCCGGGTGGCTGGTCACCTGACTTGTTGCGCCGCTTTGATTCGGTGAAAGGGTTCGTCCGTTATATGCATGACGAGAAACGGCCGATCGGTCAAATCTGTCACGCCGGCTGGGTATTGATTTCAGCCAATATTCTCGATGGCGTCAATGTCACGAGTACTCCTGGCATTAAAGATGATATGGAAAACGCAGGTGCGATTTGGCATGATGAGCCGGTCGTCGTCGACGGCCATATCGTCTCAAGCCGCCGTCCGCCTGACCTGCCTGACTACATGCGAGAATTCATCAAAGTCATGGCTAAAAACTAAAAACAAAATAAAGGAGCTAGTCCCAGTTGAACTTAAAATCTAACCCAGTTCTCCGTAAATCAATGGAGTCAACATCTTATAGCGCCACGCCGATGACGAAAGCCGGTACGTGGTCGAAAGTGTTCACGTTACTCTTGCTCGTCACGGCAGCCGCCGGGACGACGTGGATGCTCGTGCCGACAATCGGGGAAGCGTTATTGTTCCCGCTCATGATCGGCTCGCTCATCCTCGGCTTGGTCTTAGCGCTCGTCATCACGTTCAAACCGAGAACGGCACCGGTCGTCGCGCCATTGTATGGCATCGTCGAAGGGGTGTTCGTCGGGTTGATCTCGTACTTCTTCGAAGCGATGCTTCCAGGCATCGTCGGACGTGCCGTCTTGACGACGTTCATCGTCGCGTTCGCAATGTGGTTCGTCTACTCGACGGGTCTCGTCAAAGTGACGCAAAAGTTCCGCGCCGGTGTCACGGCCGCGATCTTTACGGTCATGTTGCTTTATCTCGTTCAAATCGGGATGAGTTTCTTTGGTTCAGGACTCCCGTTCATGACGGGCTCGTCACCGCTTGCCATCGGCGTGCAATTTGTGATTGTCATCATCGCCTCACTCGCGCTCGTGCTTGATTTCGACTATATCGCTCGTCAAGTCGAGAGCCGGGCTCCGAAAGAGCTCGAATGGGTCGCGGCGTTCGGATTGATTGTGACGCTCATCTGGCTCTATATTGAAATTCTTGATTTACTGTATCGCCTCGCCATGCGCGACTGATCATCGGCCTTCGGGTCGATGATTTTTTTAAAGAAAGGATGTGAAGCCGTCATCGAACCGATGAGGGCGCGAATGTTATGAAAAAAGTGATTGTGATTGGATCAGGAATCGTCGGCATCTCGACCGCGTATCATCTGGCTGGGAAAGCCGACGTCACCGTCATCGACCGGAAAGAAAAGGGTCGAGCGACCGACGCGGCGGCGGGCATCGTCTGCCCATGGATCGCCCAGCGTCGGAACAAGGCGTGGTACGCGCTCGCCAAAGGTGGCGCGCATTACTATGCGACCGTCGTCGACGATTTGAAGCGAGAAGGGGAGACGGAGACCGGCTATAAACGTGTCGGGACGCTCGCCTTGCACGAAGATAAAAAGTTGAACGAGATGCAAGAACGGACGGCGCTGCGCCGGGAAGAAGCCCCGGAAATCGGCGACTTGAGTCGACTGACGGCGGAAGAAGCGATGTCGCTGTTCCCGCCGCTCTCGGACGAATATGACGCCCTCCTCGTCGCAGGCGGAGCCCGCGTCGATGGGGAGAAGTTAAGAGCGGCGCTCGAGCGGGTCGCCGTGAAACGTGGCGTGACCTTGATCGACGGTTCGGCCGTCCTCGTTGAAGAAAACGGTTATCATGTCGAATGCGACGGGGTCCGCTACGAAGCGGATGAAATCGTCCTCGCCTGCGGTGCGTGGTTGCCCGAGTTGATGGAACCGATCGGGTACACGGCCCGTGTCGCTGGGGAGAAGGCACAAATCGTGCACGTGCAGCTCCCGGAAACGGACGCGTCCGACTGGCCGGTCGTCATGCCGCCACGTCGTCGCTATTTGCTCGGGTTCGAAGAAGGGCGCATCGTCATCGGCTCGACGCATGAGCGGGACAAAGCGTTCGACGCACGCCCAACGGCGATTGGGATTCATGAAGTGCTCTCAAAAGGGCTAGAATCGGCCCCGGGACTCGCTGAGGCCGAACTGATTGAGACGCGTGTCGGCTTCCGCCCGGTCACGCCGAACTCGATTCCAATTCTAGGTCGCGTACCGGGAGCGGAGCAGTTGCTCGTCGCGAACGGTCTCGGTTCGTCCGGTTTGACGGTCGGCCCGTTCATCGGGAAAGTGCTCGCCGATCTCGTTCTGACAGGGGACTGCGAGCTCGATATGTCGCTTTATCCGATTGAAGATTTCATCTATCTGACATGAAAAAACAAGCGACCATCCTCTTCGGTGGTCGCTTGTTTGTCGTCAACGGCTCATGATGCCGTTCAAGAAGAAATGAAAATAGTCTTGCATCAACGAGCTCATGTCACCTGACGGGAATGACGGATCGGACAAAATCGCCTGCTGTACGAGTTGGACATAGCGAAGATACGAATCGGTCGATAAGTCCGGGTCAATGGCCCCGCTCGTCTTCCCATACTCAATCAGTTGCCGGAACGCGGCGTAGCCTCGTCCTGCCAACTGTTGCCATGATGGGTCCGCTTGAATCATCGAAGTGATCGTCTCATCGAACAGCGCTGCCGTCTCGATTTTACGAGACAAAATCTCGATCAGCAATTGATCGAACGGGACATGGTCAGCGATTTGTGACTCAATCCATCCCATCTGTTCTTCCGTCATCTCGGTCAAGACGACGATGATCACTTGTTCTTTGGAGCCAAAATAATTATAAATCGATACCGGTGAGACCGAGGCGGCGCGTGCCAGCTCACTCACCGTGAAACGGGACTGTTTCGTGGCCATCAGTCGAACGGCCGCGTCTAAGATTGCTCGTCGTTTCGTTTCAGTTCGTTTTGTGAATCCATCCATGATGACCCTCGCTTCTCTGATGTTTTGTAATCAATATACCATTTCCATTTCAAAAAATAACGTGATATACTAGTTTTGTAATCATATATATAATAAATTTCAAAACTAAGGAGTGAGAGCGATGATTCAAATTAAAGGACTGACGAAGCGTTTCGATGCGTCACACGGTATCTTCGATGTGTCGTTCACGGTCGAGCCGGGAACCGTGTTCGGATTTATCGGACCGAACGGGGCGGGGAAATCGACGACGATTCGTCACTTGATGGGATTGCTCCATGCCGATTCCGGTAGTGCCACTGTCATGGGTCACGACTGTTGGAACGAGAGTGAGACGGTGAAGGCGCTTGTCGGCTATTTGCCTGGCGAGATCAATTATCCACAGGACATGACCGGGGAGGATGTCATCCGGCTGACTCGGAAACTACATGTGACGAGCGCGGAGCGCGAACGGACGTTGCGTGACGTGTTCGCCTTCGATACGTCACTCAAAGTGCGCAAGATGTCGAAAGGAATGAAACAAAAACTTGCCATCGTCACGTGTTTCATGAAAGATGTGCCGGTTTATATTCTTGATGAACCGACGAGCGGACTCGACCCGCTCATGCAGGAACGGCTCGTCGATTGGGTCATCGCTGAGAAAACAGCGGGCAAGGCGGTCTTGATGAGTTCCCACCACTTCCCGGAGATGGAGAAGACGTGTGACCGGGCCGCACTCATCCGTGATGGTCGGATGATTATCGAAGCGGAGATGTCAGAGTTAAAACGGCATAGTCAGAAGACGTATCGGATCGAATTGAAGGACGAGGCGGCAGCAATGCGGTTGAGCGAAGAAATCGGTTCGCGTGACGGTGTGGTCGTCACCGTCACTTTGTCGACGGTCGAAGAGTTGAACGACTTGATTCATCGACTCGCCCGTCACGAAGTCCAATCGTTGTCGAGCGGCACGGACGAACTCGAGCATCTGTTCATGCAATATTATGGGGAGGCGAAATAAATGGAACTCATCTCGGCACTGTTTAAACAAAATCGTAGCTGGATTCTTGGGTACTCGCTCGGGACGAGCCTCTACTTGTTCTTTTTGGCGGCGGTGTTCCCGTCCATCCAAGAGACGGGGCTGATTGAAGGAAAGTTGGATTCGTTGCCACCCGAGTTGCTAGAAGTGTTTAAAATCGACCCGAACTTGGCGATGGACAACGTCATCAATCTGCTCGCGGGCAATTACTATGGGCTCATCTTTTACGTATTGGCCATCCTGTTCGCGCTCACGTTCGCCTCACGACTCATGGCTAAACCGGTCGATTCGGGTGAGGTCATGCTTTATTTGGCCGCACCGATTTCACGTGGCGGTTACGTGACGGCTAGTATGGTGTTGCTTGTGATCGCGAGTGGTATGCTCGTCGGATTGAACGGGCTCAGTCTCATGCTCGCCAACATCCTATTTGATTTACAGATCGACATCGGCTTACTGTGGACGCTTCAGTTGAACGCAGGACTGATTCTAGTCGTCCTCGGGGCGCTCGCCTATGTGCTCGCAAGCCTGTTCGACGACAGCACACGGTCCTATATGGTCACGGGTGGGATTTTCGCACTCTTCTTGATGGCGAACGTCTTCTCAGGATTTAGTGACCAGCTCGATTGGCTAAATACGCTATCCATCTTCTCGCTGTTTGACGCCAATGCTCAAATCCAAGGGGAATCAGCGTTTCGTTCTTTCTTCTGGTTGGGGGGACTTCTCATCGTCGCCATGCTGTTGTCTTATGGACGTTTCACTCGAAAAGATTTGACGATTTAGTTTTTCGAAATAGGAAGACGGGTATGATACAATCAGCTCGAACAGTTTGGAAAGGGGAATGATTGTATGCAACTCGCAACGTTACGCAACGGAGTCAAAATTCCGATGATCGGATTTGGGGTATGGCAAGTCGACAATGAGACCGAGGCTCCAAAAGCTGTCACCGAGGCACTCAAAGTCGGATATCGCCATATCGATACGGCAGCCGTCTATAAGAATGAAGAAGGTGTCGCTAAAGGGATTCAGGAATCAGGCGTCGCTCGCGGCGACATCTTTTTGACATCGAAGATTTGGAATGAGGACATCCGTCAGCGCCGGACGAAAGAGGCATTTGACGAATCACTCGCGCGTCTCGAGACAGACTATTTGGACCTCTGCCTCCTCCACTGGCCAGTCGACGGGTTCGTCGAGGCATGGAAAGATTTGATCGACCTTTACGAAGCGGGGAAAATCAAAGTCATCGGTGTCTCGAACTTTAAAGAACACCATCTCGAAACGTTGAAAGATGCGGGTCTCATGACGCCGTTCATCAACCAAATTGAGTTGCACCCACAACTCCCGCAACCGGATCTCGTCGAATACTGCCAAGACGAGGGCATTCAAGTCGAGGCATGGAGTCCGCTCATGCAAGGCAAGTTCCTCGACATCCCGACTTTCGCTGAAATCGCGGAGAAACATGGCAAGACGCCGGCACAAGTTGTGCTTCGCTGGCATTTAGACACGGGGAACGTGGCGCTTCCGAAATCGGTCACGCCGCATCGGATTCAAGAGAACTTCGATGTGTTCGACTTCGCCCTCGATGCGGACGACTTGGCGAAAATCGACGCCGTGGCGACGCATGACCGCCTCGGTCCGGACCCGGATGAAATCGACTTCTAAACAATTGATGCTATTGTCCATGAACTCAGGTGGGCGATCCCGAATGCGGTGACATTACCGCTTTTTCAAGACGACTCAGGCTAACGCCGGGGTCGTTTTGTTATATGTCTAGAGATTCGCCTATAAGCTAGTCCAGATGTGTATGAGCGTTGGCACATGGGTATAGAAAACTATGCTAAAAAAGGAGGTGTCAGGTCTTCTTCGGAGGATCCTACTTATGGACTTATCAAAATGGCCTTTAATCAACTGGCTGGCGTTTTTGGCGACGGTCGTCATCAACTACTTTGCGAGTGGTGAAAATGCGGCAGTGTCGGACCGAATCGACATTTACTTCAAACCGGCCGGCTACGCGTTCTCGATTTGGGGCGTGATTTATATCGCAATCGCCGTCTGGCTCGTCTTACAACTAAAAAAAGGATCGGTTGCGAACCGACAGGCGAATCGGATGAAAGCGGGTTTTCTCGTCTCGTGTATCTTGAACGGTCTCTGGTTGCTCACGTTCACGAACGAGTGGTTCATCGCCTCGCTCGTCGTCATGGTCGCATTTCTCGCGACGCTCGCCTGGCTCTATTACATCGCCTTCCGGACGTCGACAAGTTGGCTCGACCGGTTCCCGTTCTCGATTTATATCGGCTGGGTGTCCGTCGCGACGATCGTCAACGTGTTCGTCGTCATGAACCGAGAACAAGTCACCACGTTGCTCGGGCTCGACGAACTGGCTTGGACGTCGCTCATGCTCATGGTCGGGGTTGTCCTCGCACTCGTCTTCATGTGGTGGCATCGTGACTTCATCTATCCGCTCGTCTTTGTCTGGGCGTACATCGCCATCTTCGCGCGAATCGACAACGCGACTCTCTACGTCGTCCTCGTCAGTGCTCTGATTTTGCTCACCCTCGGTTATGTCGGATTAATCATTTGGAAAAAGCCGCGGGCGTTCTTGCATCACTCACGAAAAACGGTTGAATAATATCGAAAGCAGAAACGGTAGCCCTCTAGGACTACCGTTTTTTTTGATTATTTTTATGTTCGTATGAACCTATATATTAATATATTTTATGGATAAATATTCTTTATGCATTATAACATGTTTTTAAAAATAGCTTGGTAAAGCTAATGTATACGCTTACAAATATAAACTATGCTAATTGAATTATGCATAATAGTATACAACCCTCTTGATTTATCAGAATATTTAGAACAAAATAAAATTTACGAAACAAGATCGAGAGAGAGGGGTTGATTCGATGAAGCGAACAGGCTTGTACGATTCACGATTCGAAAAAGATGCATGTGGCATTGGGCTATATGTCAACCTAAACGGAGAGAAGAAACACGACATTGTCAGTAAATCGCTCTCGATGCTCTGTAAACTTGAGCACCGGGGTGGACAAGGCGTCATCGATGCGGGAGACGGTGCGGGGATTATGACCGAGCTACCCCACGAGCTGTTCCTTGAGACGATGAACTTGCCGACGCCAGGTCGCTACGCGGTCGGGATGGTCTTTTTCCAGCCTGACGAAACAAAGCTGCAAGAAAAGCAACGGCAGATGGAAGCGATTGCCGATGAGTTTGACTTTGCGACCATCGCCTGGCGTGAGGTCCCGGTCGACAGTTTGGCTATTGGGGAACACGCCCGGGTGACACAGCCGACGATTTATCAATGGTTCGTTTCTTGTCCATTCGCAGACTACGACTCGAACGAGCGGACACTTTACCAACTCAGACGTACGATCGAGAAGACCGAGGACTTGAATCTATACATGCCAAGCCTATCGACGAAGACGATCGTCTATAAAGGGATGCTGACGCCTGAACAGATCGAGCGGTTTTATCTCGACTTACAGGCGCCGGCCTATAAGAGCACGTTCGGTATCGTCCATTCTCGCTTCTCGACGAACACGTTCCCATCATGGGAGCGGGCCCATCCGAACCGCATGATTGTGCACAACGGAGAAATTAACACACTCCGCGGCAATATCGACGCGATGCGAGCGCGCGAAGGCGTGACATCGACCGATTTGTTCGAGGACGTGAATCAACTGTTCCCAGTCCTTCAAGAGACGGGCAGCGACTCATCGATGCTCGACAACGCCTTCGAATTCTTCACACGGACCGGACGTTCCATCGCTCATACGGCGATGATGCTGATTCCAGAACCGTTTGCCGAGGTATCGATGGACCCGTTCAAAAAAGACTTCTACCAATATCATTCGTCCATCATGGAACCATGGGACGGACCGACGGGCGTCGTCTTCACGGACGGACGTCAAATCGGCGCCATCTTGGATCGGAACGGACTGCGACCGATGCGTTACATCGAAACGCTTGATGGCGAGCTCATTCTTTCGTCAGAGAGCGGCGTCATTCCCGTGCAAGCCGAGAATGTGAAGTCGAAACAGCGACTTCGCCCAGGCCAGCTCCTATTAATCGACTTGGAGTCGAAACGCCTCATTCCGGATGCGGAAATCAAACAGACGATCGCGCGCGCCGAGCCGTATGGGAAATGGCTGAAACAGATGACTAAGCTTGAAGAGTCTCCTGTCGAAGAGCCGCTCGTCGCCGAACTTCATCAAAAACAGCGGGCGTTCGGTTACACGAAAGAAGATATCGAGCAATATCTCGTCCCACTCATCCTTGAGAAGAAAGACCCGATTGGTTCGATGGGCCATGACCAACCGGTCGCGGTCTTGTCTGAACGGCCACGCTCATTGTTCCATTACTTCAAACAGCACTTCGCCCAAGTCACGAACCCGCCAATCGATGCATTGCGTGAGAAAATCGTCACGGCCACGTTCACGTGGCTCGGACCACTCGCGAACCCGGTCCACACCGGTCGCGGTCATGCGCGTCGCGTTTGGCTCAAACATCCGTTCCTTGATGCGGCCGCGGTCGAACAAGTGAACGAGACGCTTCGCGTCGAACGGGTCGAGACGACATACGAACACGACCTCGAGGCTGCCCTTGAGACGTTGTTCGAACGTGTCGAAGGGCTCGTCCGCGATGGGGCTGAAGTCATCATCTTGTCAGACCGAAGCATGAACGAAAACCTGCTGGCGATGCCGTCGCTCCTCGTCTTGAGCGCCGTCCACCAACATTTGATTCGCGTCAACCTTCGCGCGTCGTGCAGTCTCGTCGCTGAGAGTGGCGAAGTGCGTGAAGTCCACCAAGCGGCCGCCTTGATTGGGTACGGCGCTGACGCCGTCTATCCGTATCTCGCCTATGCGACGATTGCCGAGGCGGTCGAGGCCGGTCAACTGCCATACTCGTTCACAGAAGCCGTTCGCCGCTATCAGACGGCATCGGTTGATGGCATCGTCAAGATCATGTCGAAGATGGGGATCTCGACCGTACAAAGTTACCGTGGGGCCCAAATCTTTGAGGCGGTCGGCATTGACCGTGACTTGATTGAACGCCATTTCCGCGGGACGACATCACAGTTGTCCGGTGTCGGTTTCACAGAACTCGAAGAAGAGTCGCGCCGCCAGCATGAAGCTGCCTATGAGCGGGAACGACCGCTCGAGGCCGGAGCCGATTTCCAGTGGCGAGCTGATGGGGAAGAGCATGCCTTTAACCCGAAGACGATTCATTTGCTCCAGCGGGCCTGCCGCGAGAACGAGCGCCGGTATTATGACGCTTACGTCAAACTCCACGAGTCGTCAGGCCAATTCTTACGTCAATTGTTCGCGTTCAAACAACAAGATGCGATTTCGATTGATGAAGTCGAGTCGGTCACTTCGATCGTCAGCCGCTTCAAAACGGGAGCAATGTCGTTCGGATCCTTGTCGAAAGAGGCGCACGAGACGCTCGCCATCGCCATGAACCAAATCGGCGGCAAGAGCAACTCAGGAGAAGGCGGGGAGGACAGGAATCGGTTCACCCCTGATGAGGACGGCAGTGAACGCGTCAGTCGCATCAAGCAAGTCGCAAGTGGACGTTTCGGTGTGACGGCCGAATATTTGTATCATGCTGATGAAATTCAAATCAAGATGGCGCAAGGTGCGAAGCCGGGTGAGGGTGGACAATTGCCAGGGAACAAAGTATATCCATGGGTCGCCGAAGTGCGCGGCTCAGTCCCAGGTGTCGGACTCATCTCGCCACCGCCGCACCACGACATCTATTCGATTGAAGATTTGGCTCAGCTGATCTTTGATTTGAAGCACGTCAATCCGAACGCGAAAATCAGCGTCAAACTCGTCTCGAAATCAGGCGTCGGGACGATTGCGGCCGGTGTCGCCAAGGCGAACGCCGACACGATTGTCATCAGTGGCTATGACGGAGGAACCGGGGCGTCACCTCGGACATCGATCAAGCATACGGGACTGCCGTGGGAGCTCGGTCTGCTCGAGACGCACCAGACGCTCGCATTGAACGGGCTCCGAGGCCGCGTCACGCTCGAGACCGACGGTAAGCTCATGACCGGGCGTGATATCGTCCTCGCCGCCATCTTCGGGGCCGAAGAATACGCGTTCGCGACGGCGCCGCTCGTCGTGCTCGGTTGTATCATGATGCGGGCGTGTCACCTCGACACGTGTCCGGTCGGTGTCGCCACACAAGACCCGGCCTTGCGCGCGAAGTTCATGGGCAAACCCGAACACGTCGTCAACTTGATGACGTTCCTCGCCGAAGACGTGCGAGAGATTTTAGCCTCGCTCGGCGCGAAATCGCTCCGTGACGTCATCGGCCGGACGGACTTGTTAGAGGAAAGCGTATGGAAACAAGAACATCCGAAAGCGAGAACACTTGATTTGGCCCCGATGTTATCGATTCCGACAGCGTTGCCAGAAAAAGAAGAGCTGCCGCATCCGGCCTATCAGTCGTACGACCACCGGAAGTTGATCCCAGCTGTGTCGCGATCGATCAAGTCTCTCCAACCGACGTTCTTCGTCGGTCGCGTCCGCAACACGGATCGTGCCGTCGGGACAATGCTCGGGCATGAAGTGACGAAAGTGCATGGCAACGTCGGTCTTGCCGAGGATACGATTTCACTTCGTCTCAGCGGGTCGGCCGGTCAAAGTTTAGGGGCGTTCCTGCCGAGCGGGATCACCATCTCGGTCATCGGCGACGCGAACGATTACGTCGGAAAAGGCTTGAGCGGCGGGAAACTCGCCGTTATCGCTGAGAAACACGCCCCGTTCGAAGAGAGTGAACAAGTCATCGCCGGTAACGTCTGTCTTTACGGCGCGACGTCTGGGATGGCGTTCTTCAACGGTCATGTCGGGGAACGATTTGCCGTCCGGAACTCCGGTGCCGTTGCGGTGACTGAAGGGGTCGGCGATCACGGCTGTGAGTACATGACCGGTGGGACGGTCGTCGTGCTCGGAACGGTCGGTCGTAACTTCGGGGCCGGGATGTCGGGCGGAGTCGCCTACCTTTACGGGGACCAGGCGTACGAACAACTTGTCAACGAAGAGCTCGTCTCGATTGATCGAGAGTTGACCGATGAAGATGCCGAACAGATTTACGCGTTGCTCGAGATGCACCAGTTTCATACGGACAGTGTGAAAGCGAGAGCTGTACTTGAGGCGTTTGAGCAAGAACGAAAACGCTTCGTCAAAGTCGTACCGCGTGACTATGCAAACGTACTTGACGTCATGCGTCACATCGAGGCGACGCGTCCGGAGTTGAGTGACGCGGACCGCGCCCTCGAACTATTCCGCGTCGTGACTGAAGGAGGGGGAGCATGAGACATAAATTTATCGATATCCCACGGGAGACATTGCCAGAACGTTCCGTCCTCGAACGGATTCATGATTACAGTGAATATGCTTCACGGATGGAAGACGGACCAATCGTCAAACAAGCCGAGCGTTGCATGGATTGCGGCACCCCGTTCTGTCACGTCGGGGACATGATCGGTCAAGAGACGATCGGCTGTCCAATCCACAACTTGATTCCCGAATGGAATAAGCTCGTCTCGGATCAAGATTGGTATCGGGCCTACGAACGATTGATGGAGACGAACAACTTCCCAGAGTTTACGGGGCGTGTCTGTCCGGCCCCGTGTGAAGGGTCGTGTACGCTCGGCATCAGCGAGGATCCGGTCGCGATCAAATCGATCGAACGGACGATCATCGACCGCGCGTTCGAGGAAGGGTGGGTCAAGCCACGCCATGTCAAGAAACGGACCGGACACCGTGTTGCCATCATCGGCAGCGGGCCGGCCGGACTCGCGGCAGCCGATCAATTGAACCAGCTCGGCCATGCGGTCACAATTTATGAGAAAGCGGATGAGGCGGGCGGCCTGTTGTTCTATGGCATCCCGAACATGAAGCTTGAGAAGGATGTCGTCCGGCGTCGCGTACGGCTACTCGAGGCAGAAGGGATTCGCTTCAAGACGGGCGTCAACGTCGGGACCGATGTGACGATCGAGTCACTCCGTCACACGTACGATGCCGTCATTCTCGCGACGGGCGCACAGAAACAACGGACGCTCGGCATCGATGGGGATGATGCCACAGGCGTCGAGCCGGCGATGGATTATTTGACGGAATCGACGCGAGTGCTCGGAGGGAAATCGCTCGACGCTCGATACGACGCGAACGGGAAAGACGTCATCGTCATCGGTGGCGGGGACACGGGAGCGGACTGCGTGGCGACAGCGATTCGTCAAGGAGCCAAGTCGGTGACCCAATTCGGGAAGCATCCGGAGAAAGGTATGTTCCGGGCGCCAGAGCGGCCATGGCCACTTCAGCCGGATACGTTGTCGACCGATTACGCCTATGCGGAAGCCATCGAGCATTTCGACCACGATCCTCGCACGTATTTGATTCGGTCGAACCGGGTCATTAAAGAAGGGGACCGTGTCGTCGGGATTGAGACGGAGCGGATGGAGAAAATCGTCAAACCGGACGGACAGGCGACGTTCTTCGTCGTCGACGGTTCGGTCAAGACGTATCCAGCCGATCTTGTGCTCGTCGCCATTGGATTCGAACGACCGGAGCGAGAGCTCCGGAAAGTCGGTATCGAGGCGAACCATGACTATACGTCGAACGTCGAGGGTGTGTTTGTCGCAGGGGATGCGAGACGGGGACAAAGTTTGATTGTTTGGGCGATCCGAGAAGGCCGAGAAGTCGCGGATACCGTCGACGGATACTTGAATACTTGTCAACACCAGCTAAAAACTTCATCATGAAAAGGAGCGACGAAATCGTCGCTCCTTTTTTACATGGATATTTAGGAGGAATCAGAGATGATTATAGAAATCCTCATGTATACCGGGATTTGGTTTTTATTCGTACTCGTCTTGCTCGGCACGATTTACGCACGGCGCAATCGGAAGTGATTACAACACCATGGCGGCGATCAAGCCGAAGACGATGAGCGGGATGTTGTAGTGGAGGAACGTCGGCCACACCGTCTCACGCAAGTGGTCGTGTTGACCGTCTGCATTCAACCCGCTCGTCGGTCCGAGCGTCGAGTCACTCGCCGGGCTACCAGCGTCACCGAGTGCACCGGCCGTCCCGATAATGGCGATTGTCGCCTCGACCGAGAATCCGTACTGGATGCAAAGCGGGACGAAGATGGCCGCGATGATTGGAATCGTCGAGAAACTCGAACCGATACCTAGCGTGATCACGAGTCCGACGAGGAGCATGACGAGTGCGGCGACAAATTGTGAGTCGCCCATGATACCGCTAGCGCCACTGACGAGCGGGTCGATGGCACCGGTCGCGCGAATGACGGCGGCGAAACCGCTCGCTGCAATCATGACGAAGCCGATGAAAGCCATCATGCGCATCCCGCTCGTGAAGATGTCGTCTGCCTCTGACCAAGGGATGAGGCGAAGCAGCGTCAACAAGATGAGTCCTGTGACGGCCGATGCGATCATCGATTCGGTCTGAAGTTGAACGACGAGCACGACGAGGACGACGGCAGCTGTGAGCCAGATTTTGAGCGGGCTCAACGTCCGAATCTCGTAATCGGTTGGCCCGAGTTGAATCGTATCGTACGTCCGTGGCTTCCGGTAGTGGAAGAAGGCGGTGACGAGACCGACGAGCATCCCGAGGGCTGGGATGGCCATGATGCTGACAATATTGACATCACCGACGGCCATGCCGTTCGTTTCCACGTTTGGTAGCAAAATCTCATTCAAGTAAATGCCGCCGAATCCGACCGGAAGTAACATATACGGCGTGACGAGACCGAACGTAAGGATCGTCGCCACGAGACGACGGTCGAGCTTCAACTCGTTAAAGAGCACGAGGAGCGGCGGGATGACAATCGGGATGAACGCGATGTGAATCGGTAAAGCGTTCTGCGAACTGATGGCAAGCAATAATAAGAACGATAGCAATAACGCCTTGACGCGCGCCACGCTCTTCCCGGTGACGTCGCGACCGGACATGCCGATCAACTTCTCGGCGAGGACATCGGGTAGCCCGGTTTTTGACAAACCGACGGCGAACGCGCCGAGTAGCGCGTAACTGAGGGCGATGGTTGCCCCTCCGCCAAGTCCGTCACTAAAGGCGGTCAACGTGTCGTTGAAACCGAGTCCTCCGACGAGACCGCCGACGATTGCGGCGAGGATGAGCGACAAGACGATGTGAACCCGACTGATCGCGAGAGCGAATAATACGATAACAGCTAATAAGACAGCATTCATCATTTCCAACACCTTTCTTTCAAAACTCTTTCTCTTGTTATCACTTTAATACGATAAAGACTTTTGAAATTTAACATACGTTTTTCGGGTTGTCAAATCGATTGTTCAAAAAAAGCGATAACTCCGAAAAGTTATCGCTCGTTCGTCATCCTTCAACGTTATGGTATACCTGGCGTACGTCTTCGAGATCTTCGAGAACGTCGAGCAGTTTTTCAAACTGTTCTTTCGACTCGTCGTCGAGGGCAATCTCGTTTTGTGGTAGCATCGTCAACTCGGCGACTTCAAACGTCTCGATGCCTGCTGCTTTGAAGGCAGTCTGGACGGCATGGAACGCTTCTGGTTCAGCATAGACGATCACCGTCTCATCTTCTTCGATGACATCACGGACGTCGAGGTCATGCTCCATCATGAGTTCGAGTACGTCGTCAGCAGACATGCCGTTGACACCGATGACGGCCGTCGCGTCGAACATGTAAGCGACCGACCCGCTGACACCCATGTTGCCGCCGTTTTTACCGAAAGCGGCGCGGACTTCAGACGCCGTCCGGTTGACGTTGTTCGTGAGCGTGTCCACGATGAGCATCGAGCCGTTCGGTCCGAACCCTTCATAGCGGAGCTCGTCGAAGTTCTCTTCGTCGCCGCCCTTCGCTTTGTCGATGGCGCGGTCGATGATGGCGCGCGGGACGTTGTACGTCTTCGCTCGTTCGACGACGAACTTGAGCGCTTGGTTTGATTCTGGATCTGGTTCCCCTTGACGGGCGACTACGTAGATTTCACGGCCGAACTTCGCATAGATGCGACTCGTATTGGCGTCTTTTGACGCTTTTTTCTCTTTAATGTTGTTCCATTTACGACCCATTACATGTCATCTCTCTTTCCATTGTTCGATTGATTCATCCTCGATTATATAAGAAGATGTGGATGTTGACGAGCAAAAATCATCCCTCGCTCTTGTCCATCTTCTCGACGATCTCCGTCAATGTCTTCAAGCTGTCAATCAATCGATCCGTCTCTTCCTCGTCTAAAAAAGCGAGGCGGTCCTCGAACAAGCGTCGAAACGAGTCGCGACGCTCGCGAAGAACAAGCTCACCTTTGTCTGTCAACTGGTTCCAGATGACACGACGGTCGCGTTCGTCCGGCACGCGGGTGATGTACCCCTCATCGACGAGCTTCGTGATGAGCGGCGTCACGTTCGGCGGGGCGATCGAAAGCGTCTCGCTGATGTGTCCGTTCGTCACGGCGCCTTCATCTTCAATCAACATGAGCAGATGAAAGTGGGAAAAGTTCAAGTTTGGGATTTGCGGGAGGTCGGAACGGCGTAACAACTTCCTGCGGATTAATGGAATCAGTTTTACGAACTGATCGGCTGCGTCTTGTCTCGGCATAGTCAGTCACTTCCTAATTAGGTTCTTTCCTCATTATACACGACCGAGGGCCGGGTGGACGACCAATCCATTTCGAGTGACAAATTGCACAAGAGAAACGACATTGGCTCGTCATATATAATGTAAGCGTTTACATAGAGAGGGCGACATATTTTCATGAAAACGCATACGATTTTACTGAGCGTCTAATCAAAAAGCAAGACCTATCCTCATTCTTCAAAAAAATATTGTGAAAGAGTTCACATTGTTGTCACGCACAAATGACCGAAAACGTTGTATTCTATGAATGTGAAGGAAAGCACAAACTCTTATCAAACGAACGGCTCGTACCCAGTGCTTCCCATCAAGTCAGCAGTATAAGCTCTCATTCATGAGGAGGAACCTAACATGGCAGTTAAAGAGAAAGCAGTAGTGGAAACATCAGCAGAACAGATGGTCGACACGCTCGTCACACGAGCACACACGGCGCTCGAGACATTAATGACGTTTGATCAAGAGAAAATCGATGCAATCGTTCAAGCGATGGCGCTCGCAGGACTCGAGCAGCACGTTGCACTTGCAAAACATGCATATGAAGAAACAGGTCGTGGTGTATTTGAAGATAAGATGATCAAAAACATCTTCGCGACAGAATATATTTATAACTCACTTCGTGGTGAGAAGACGGTCGGTGTCATCGAAGATGATGAGCAGAACGGTATCACATACATCGCCGAGCCGGTCGGTGTCGTCGCCGGGGTCACACCGGTCACAAACCCGACATCAACGACGATGTTCAAAGCGATCATCGCCATCAAAACACGTAACCCGATCATCTTCGGTTTCCACCCGTCGGCACAACAGTGTTCAAGTGAAGCGGCCCGCATCCTTCGTGACGCAGCCATCGAAGCCGGTGCACCGGAACATTTAATCCAATGGGTTGAAAAACCGTCACTCGACGCAACGAAAGCACTGATGAACCACCCAGGAGTCGCTATGGTCCTCGCAACAGGCGGTGCGGCGATGGTTAAATCAGCCTATTCGACTGGTAAACCGGCCCTCGGTGTCGGTCCTGGTAACGTTCCAGCCTACATCGACAAGACAGCAAAAGTAAAACGTGCCATCTCGGACGTCATCTTGTCGAAAACGTTCGATAACGGGATGATCTGTGCATCTGAACAAGCGATCATCGTCGACCAAGAAGTTTACGAAGAAGTGAAAGCCGAAATGACGGCGCTCGGTTGCTACTTCTGCTCACCAGAAGAGAAAGCAAAACTCGAGACACTCGTCATTAAAACAGACACGTGTGCGGTCAACCCTGAAATCGTCGGGAAGCCGGCAGCCTGGATCGCTGAGAAAGCTGGACTTACAGTTCCAGCCGATACGAAAATCTTGATTGCCGAACTCGAGACGGTCGGTGCGACGGAGTTGCTCTCACATGAGAAACTCAGCCCGGTGCTCGGAGCTTATAAAGTTCAATCACGTGAAGAAGGATTCGCCATCGCTGAGAAGATGCTTGAAATCGGCGGTCTCGGACATACAGCTGCGATTCACTCGACAGATGACGACGCGATTCTCGCATTCGGACTCCGGATGAAAGCTTGCCGGATCATCGTCAACTCGCCAACGGCACACGGCGGAATCGGTGACCTCTATAACGAAATGACTCCATCACTCACACTCGGTTGTGGGTCGTACGGTAAAAACTCCGTCTCTGAGAACGTGACGGCGAAACATCTACTCAACGTGAAAAAGGTGGCGAGACGTCGCGTGAACATGCAATGGTTTAAAGTCCCTGAAAAGATTTACTTTGAGAAAAACTCGGTCCAATACCTTCAATCGCTCACATCGAAAAAACGGGCGATGATCGTCACGGACGAAATGATGGTCAAACTCGGATTTGCCGATAAAGTCGTCAAAAACTTGCCGGCTGGTGTCGAGTACCGCATCTTCGACCAAGTCGAGCCAGACCCATCGGTTGAGACGGTCATGCGTGGTGCCGAAGCGATGCGTCACTTCCAACCAGACATGATTATCGCACTCGGTGGTGGATCACCGATGGATGCCGCGAAAGGCATGTGGCTCTTCTACGAACGCCCAGAAGAGAAGTTCTCGAACCTTCGCCAAAAATTCATGGATATCCGCAAGCGGACGTACAAGTTCCCGACACTCGGCAACAAGTCGATGTTCGTCGCGATCCCGACAACATCAGGTACGGGTTCTGAAGTGACACCGTTCACGGTCATCACGGATAAGAAACGCAACGTCAAATACCCGATCGCTGACTATGCGATCACACCGGACGTCGCCATCGTCGACCCTGAGTTCGTCATGACGGTCCCAGCTTCAATCACGGCCGATACAGGTATGGACGTATTGACACACGCCATCGAAGCGTACGTTTCGGTCATGGCAAACGACTATACAGACGGACTCGCGCTTCGTTCGATGAAGATGATCTTCGATTACCTCCCAAAAGCGTATGAGAACGGCAGTGACGCCGAAGCGCGTCAGAAAGTCCACAACGCATCGACAATGGCTGGTATGGCGTTCGCGAACGCGTTCCTCGGTATCAACCACTCGATCGCACACAAAATCGGTGGCGAGTTCCACGTCCCACACGGACGGACGAACGCGATCCTCATGCCGCACGTCATCCGCTATAATGCGACACGCCCATCGAAACTCGCGGCGTTCCCGAAATATGAGTCATTCATCGCCGACGAGCGTTACGCTGAAATCGCGCGCTACCTCGGACTTCCAGCCAGCACGACGGAAGAAGGCGTCGAGTCGCTCATCCAAGCGGTCATCGAGCTCGGTCAGCGCTTGAACATCAAGCTCTCGTTCAAAGCACAAGGCATCAAGAAAGCGGACCTCGACGCGAAAGTCGACAAAATGGCAGTCGACGCGTTCGAAGACCAATGTACGACGGCCAACCCGAAAATGCCGCTCGTCGAAGAATTGAAAGAAATCATGTACGCTGCATACGAAGGCGTATAAAGAACGAAAGGCGACCACTCAAACGAGTGGCCGCCTTTTTTATGCAATCAGGGAGAGTCCCATGAACAGGAGAATAACGGATAAAGCGATGACATTGATCCAAACGACGATTGCGATGGCAATCTCGGCCCACTTTTTTCCCCGTAAGCCGAAATAAATTAGGAACGCATAAAAAATGAGACCGCCGACCAATCGATACACGGAGGTCATGTCTGAACTCATATCGTATACATGTTGCACTGTATTGAGTAGAGCCAGGAGGAGGAAAGCGTATAGGTAGCGTTTTTTCTTTCGTTGTTGATTCGGATAAATCGAATTCAAAGGCTGCACCAACCATCTCTTGATTTTCATATTTCTGTCTTTCCAATGTAGAATACCTTGTCACTATACCATTTAAGAGCGGTGAGATGGTGAGAACAAACGGTTTCGCCTTCTACGTTCATTAATCCCTAAGGAGAGCGAGCGAGTAAGACTGAAGCAAAGGAATGCTATCCAAATCCCGTGGTTCCCGACGGTTGGGAAGAGCATGATGACTAGGCTTGTAAAGACAACGAACGCATAAATGATTGAGTTACGGACGGGCCGTGCGTCCCCGATTCCAGCAAAGACACCTTCATATAACATGGCCAAACCACCGACGAGCGGATAAATCAGAATCCACATATAGTATGTTTCAATCGTTGAGCGGAGCGTTATATCTTCCGTGAAGAGGCGAATGATTCCTTGTTGTGCCACCGACAACAATAAAGTGATCCCAATTGTTGACCATACGATAAACCGTGAGGCGATTTGAACGGTAAGTCGATAGGATTCTATCGATTTTTGCCCGATCGCGCGACCAATCAAGACGGTAGCAGCTTGTCCAATCCCACTGAACCAATAGGCGATTAAGTACTGCAATTGAAACAAGATGGCGTTCGCACTTAACGTCTCGACGCCTTGTCTCGCACCGAGCGACGTGAACCAGGCCGTCATGAGAAGTAAAAAGACAGTCCGGATGAACAAGTCACGGTTGACGGTCAAATAAGTAAAATAGGCACCGACGTTCATCAAATCGCGGGCCCTTTGAGCGGAGTAAGTAATACGGCCATGAATGAACAACCAACCGAACCCGAACGTCATCACTTCTGACAAACTCGTCGCGACAGCGATTCCGGCGACCGGGTCATCAAACATACGGATGAACCAAACGTCTAAGAGGATGTTGAGTACATTCCCCCCGATTTGAATCACTAGAGCAGTCCGCACACGCCCGTGTCCGATTAGCCAGCCGAGTATAACATACGTGCCGAGTGCGAAAGGAGCAGCGTAAAGTCGCGTCGTGATGTACGTCCGAACTGAATCGGCCATCGACGCATCGGTCACGAGTAGATGGATGGCCGATTCCCGAATCGGAATCAAGAACAAGACAAAACTGGTTCCGACGAAAAACGCGATGACGAGTGGCCGGAACAAACTCATTTGAGCAAGGTTCAAGTCGTTTTGACCGAGCGCTTGCGCCGTGAAACCGCTCGTGCTGATTTTTAAAAACCCGAATAGCCAATAGAGCGTGTTGAACACGACCGCACCGATGGCGACCGCACCGATCGCGGTCAATTGGCCCGTGTTCGCAATGACGATTGTATCGACGACGCCGAGCAGCGGTGTCGAGAAGCCGGCGAGCACAAGCGGATAGGCGATGAGCCAGAATGATTTAGCCGAGACCATTCAAGGACCGACCTTTCTCGACAAAGGCGTCACGCAACGCGGTCGTGTATGGATGGCGCGCATCGTCAAACAATTCATCGGTACAGAATGCGTCGACAATCGTCCCTTCAGACAAGACGAGAATCCGATTGCACAGTTTCGATACGACCGATAAATCATGAGAGATAATTAAAAACGCCGTGGATTGGTCGCGATGATAGGACTGTAGCATCTCGACGATATGATGTTGGGTGAGCGTGTCGAGCGCTGTGGTCGCTTCGTCTAACAGGACGAGTTGGGGATTGAGGCTAAGTGACCTGGCGATGGCGGCCCGTTGCTTCTGTCCTCCGCTCAACTCTCGAGGATACGAGGTCATACATGTGTACGGAAGTTCCACGATATCACACAAATGGGCCAACTTGGTCGCTTCTTCACTCGGTTCAATCATTCGAAAATGACGAAGCGGCTCCAAAATTGAGTCTGTTAGCGTCCATCGCGGATTGAATGACTCGGAGCTATCTTGAAACACGGCTTGAACGCGTTGCCTCATTGACTTGATTTCTTTACGTGAAGCGGTGTGCCAAGACAGATCACATAAGCGAATCTCGCCCGCATCGATTGACTCCAGGCCGAGAATACAACGGGACAACGTGCTCTTCCCACTTCCGCTCGTCCCAATCAAACCGACCGATTCGCCAGCCTGAACCGTGAACGTCACATCACGTAGAACGGGCTGGTCATTATAGTTCTTCGAGACGTTTTCAACGTGTAATAACATGTTCGAGTCGATCCTTCCGTTTTAAAACTGGTGCCGCCTGAAGTAAGGATTGGGTGTACGGGTCCGTCGAGGTGAGTAGGTGCTCGCGGTCTCCTGCGTCGACGATGCGTCCGTCTTTCATGACGAGAATGTGGTCGGCATAGGTCATCGCCTCGGCCAAGTCATGGGAGACCCACAGCATGCTCGACGTTTGCCCGATCATCGCCTTCAACCATTCGGTGACCTGCCGAGCCGTCAATACGTCGAGCGCGTTCGTGATTTCGTCTGCGATGATGAGCTTCGGCTGAAGAATACTCGCGAGCAACAGGCAAAACCGCTGCAACTGACCACCGCTCAGCTCGCCCGGATAGCGATACAAAAG
The DNA here is from genome assembly GCF_004336985.1 of Exiguobacterium sp. SL-9. Lineage (GTDB taxonomy): Bacteria > Bacillota > Bacilli > Exiguobacteriales > Exiguobacteriaceae > Exiguobacterium. Next base: position 179,011 of record NZ_SJUO01000001.1, on the reverse strand, counting down.
TTCTTCCGATAAATGAACTTCGGCCATGATGGCACGGATTCGGTCTTCGTCGTACGCCTGGTCATGACTGGCGAACAAATCTCGAATATGCGCATCCATCGTCAAGAACGGGGCGAACGAAGTCGTATACTGTTGTGGGATATAGCCAATCTCGCATCCGTAAATTGAACACGTGTTACTAGCCGCTTCGATTTCTTGGTCGTTCCAAAAAATCGACCCGGTCGACTGAAGAGTGGCCGGAAGCATCTGCAGAATCGATTTGACGAGAAGCGATTTGCCGCTCCCGCTTGCGCCAACGAGGCAGACCCATTCGTTTCGTTCGATGGCGAGGGAGACGTCTTGTAGAAGTAAACGCTCGCCTTGCTTGATGGAAAGGTGATCGATGAGTAACATACGTTTCCTCCTCCTTCTCAAATTTGAAAATGACGTGTCAACTTTGCCGAGAGTCTCGTCGACCCGATAATGGTTAACACGATGCATAATGCCGGCCAAAAAACGAGCATCGGGTTCGTTACAAGATAATGTCGTCCTTCACTGATCATTCCGCCCCACTCAGGGAAAGGCAATTGGACACCCAATCCGATGAAGGAGAAGGCGGAGATGAGCAAGATGACCTTTCCGAGGTCGAGACTCATGACGACGAGAACATGCGGACAGACGGCAGGCAGCACGTGCCGGAGGGCGATCTTCGGTTTCGTAAGACCGTTCACGCGCGCAGCGAGAACGTGTCCTTTCGTGCTCTCTTGCAAGACGAGCGTATGCACGAGCCTCGTATAGGACGTCCACTTAATCAAACTAATGGCGAGCACAAGGCTTTGAATGCTTGGACCTAAGACTCCGGCGAGCACGATGGCGAGTACGGTATCGGGAAAGATGATGGTCGCATCTGTCACTTTTGTGACGATTGGTTCCAATCTGCGATAGACGAATCCGCTCATCGTGCCTAATAGAACGCCAATTGTCGCTGTGACGAGGACAATGGCAGTACTCAATCCGACCGTGATCCCGCCTGCGAGAAGAAGTCGCGAAAAAATGTCTCGACCTAAATGATCGGTGCCGAGTAGGTTCTGTTGCGACGGTTCGGCGAGTCGATTTGTCACATCCGTCACGAACGGGTCAGCCATCGAGGTGATCGCATACAGCACGGCAAAAAATAAGCACCCGCAAATGATGAAAAAGTGCTTTTTCATCGCGACACATCCTTTCGGTAAAGGTGAGGTTGGAGCAGACGTAACATGCCATTGGTCACAAGGTTGATGCTCGCGACTAAACAAGTCGTGAAGACGAGATAGCCCTGTAAGACCGGGAAATCGCGGCGCAACACAGAATCCACCATCAATTTGCCTACCCCGGGATAAGCGAACAACACTTCGAGTACGACGACACCACCCATAAGACTTGCCACGCTTACGCCGAACATTGAGATGACAGGCGGTAACGCTGCGCGGGTGATATAGCGAATCAATACCGTTCTGGAACGGATTCCGCGAACTCTTGCCATCGCGACGTAATCCGATGCCATCACATCGAGTAATGTTGAGCGGATGAGCCGGATGTAGACACATCCGACGGCAATGCCTAACGTCAGAGACGGTAAGACGAGACTGTCCCAACCATTTCGACCCATTACGGGAAACCACTGAAGGGAAACGGCGAACACATACATTAGGATCAACCCGATTAAAAAGCTCGGGACCGATGATCCGACGACTGACAGTCCCGTCGCGAGCTTGGCAGAGACAGACTTTGGTCGGAACGCACTGATGGTGCCGAACGGCACGGCAAGCGCAATCGCCACAAAGATCCCTCCGGCGGCAAGTTCAAACGTCGCAGCATAGTTGTCCATAAACAATTGAGTTACCGGTTGTCCCGTGATGAGTGAGTTCCCTAAATTCAATTGCAATACTTGCGTGAGCCAGTTCACGTATTGGACCCAAACCGGAGCAGTGAACCCTAGCTCCTCGCGGAGGCGGTCAATCTCGGCGACATCGACGTTCAATTCATCGACTTTTAGTAAATAGAGGACGGGGTCCCCCGGAACGAGACGTAGAAGCAGGAAACTGAAAAAAGTGAAGACTAGAAAGGCTAGTCCCCACTCAAGTGATTTACGTGCCACGAATCGCTTCATCTCACAACACTTCCAAGTCTTTTGTGATCATATAATATTCACTCTTTTCAGTGACCCACCCACGGACGTTGTCTTTCAAAGCGACATTTGTTGAAGGGTGGACCAAGAAGGAATTGATGACGCGCTCATCGACATATTGTGCGATCTCTTCGGTCGTTTGGTCGCGTTGATCACGGTCGACCGTCTGATTCAAGCGGTCAATCATCTGTGTCAGCGCCGTATCTTCTACACCGCTGAAATTCAATGCACCGTCGGGATGGAACGTGGCGTTCAAATAATAGCCGCCATCGCCGCGAGGTGCGGTCAAGTTGCTATATGTCGCCAAGTCCCAATCTCGCTCGGATGCCATATATTCCTCGGGTGTGTCAATCATTTGAATATCGATGGTAATCCCGACTTGTTTTGCATCAGATTGAATCAACTGTGCGATAAGTGGTAAATCAGGACGGGCGCTATACGTCAACAGTTTCAATTGGACCGGGTTACCGTCTTTAGTCAATAACCCATCAACCTGCTCGTAACCGTCTTGTTCGAGCAAGTCGGCAAGGTCTTCCTCCTCATCAGAAGGATAGGCAGGGGCAAACGGGAACGATGGTAAGAACGGCCCGACAGCAGGTGAAGCGTAGCCGTTCAAGATGCCGTCAACGATTTGTTCTCGGTTGATGAGCGAGTCGATGAGTCGACGCATGGCAAGTGACTGCATGTGTTCCCGTTCCAGGTTCATCGTCAGCTGATGAACACGAAACGTTTCGGCCTTATCGACGACGAGCCCGTCCTGTTCTAATGTGTCGATCATCTCGATTTCGGGACGATAGACGATGTCTGCTTCGCCGGACCGGAGCGCCATCGTCCGCGAGCCCGGATCTTCATTGAACGTGAACGTGACCGTATCGAGTTTCGGTTGCCCATCCCAATATGCGCCATGGCGTTCCAGTTGAATGTTCGAGCCAGGTTGGAACGACGTCACTTGATAAGGGCCAGTCCCGACAGGCTTTTGATCGATGGCATCATCCGCAGTGACGTCAATGATCGATGTGTTCGGATGGACCAGTTCATTGACGAGTTCTGGATATGGTATGGTCGTCTCAATGAGGAGGCTAGATGCTTCCGGCGTGATTGATTTGATGCGCAACGCGCTACGTAACCCGACATTCTCTTCGATGGAGCGGTCGAGTGATTGTTTGACCGCCTGTGCGTCGAGCAGTTTTCCATTGTGGAACGACACGTTTTCTCGTATGTAAATGCGCCACGTCGTTTCGTTCACTTGTTCGAACGATTGGGCGAGCCATGGGTCGACGGATAACGTCTCATCGTTCAGTTTGAACAGTGTTTCGGTAACGCCGGCTCGAAGCGGCACGTAGCTAGTGTCACGATGCGGGTCGAGTGATTGCGTCGAGAAATTATAGACGAAATGTAAATGCTGATTGCTTTGGCTTGAGTCGTTGCAGGCGGATAGAAATAGGAAAGGCATTACACATATAACCGCAAGGAAATATTTCATGGAGTCTACATCCTTCTTTCAAATTGTAATGATTACGCATTACATCATAGCGTAATGATTACGATGTATCAACGACTATTTTTCTGATGGATTATAGAAGGTCGTACGAATATGAAGTTGACTTGATATGTGTTAAATGATGACATCGGTCGTCACATGAATCGAGTGATGGATTACTTGTTTTACTCGAAACACGTTTGATTGTCCGTTATGATGAAAGGGGAGGCGATATGATGGAACGACAACTGAACGTGACAACGAATTATGGACAACTGGCCGGTACATGGCTGACCCACGGCGAACCGCGAAAGACGGTCATCCTCTTGAGCGGGAGCGGGCCGAGCGACCGAGACGGCAATCTCGGTCCATCCCAATTCGGCACGTATAAAAAACTGGCCGAGGCGCTCTTCGAGATGGGCGTCAACGTCTATCGGTATGACAAACAAGGCATCGGAGAATCAGACGGTGATTTCAATAAAGTCGGGCTGCACGACCTGGTGACAGACGCGATCACCGTCGTCAACGCCATCAAACAGGAGCCGGACGCAGGTGACATGTACGTGCTCGGCCATAGCGAAGGGGCCGTCATCGCCCCGGCGGTCCAGCTCGAGACGAACGCGGCCGGGCTGATTCTTCTCGCCGGATTCAACGATTCCTCGAAGAAGATGTTTTTGCTGCAAGCCGACGCACTCGCAACTGAAGTCGGTTCGGTGAAAGGACTTAAGGGCGTGTTCTATCGATTGACCGGCGTCCCGAAGAAGATTCGCCAGCGCCAAGACGACCTGCTCGAACGATCGCTTCGGACGAACGTCGCTGCCTTCAAGTACCGCGGCCAAGTCGTCAACGCCAAATGGATTCGCGAGCATGCATCATACGACGTCCGGGAGCGGCTCGAACATGTGCGTGTTCCCGTACTCGCTCTCACCGGCGACCGTGACGTTCAAGTGCCGCCGGAGCATGTCCATTCGATTCGGACGAAAGGGGACGTCGACAGCCACATCATCCACGACATGAATCACTTGCTCGTCGAACGCACGAACCCGCACTCGCTCCTCACGTTGCATAAAGAATACCGGGAAGCGATCGAAGCACCACTCCATCCCGAACTCATCCAAAAATTGAACGATTGGTTGATAAAACAATGACGAACTACCAAAAACGGTCACTAAGTGACCGTTTTTTATGTTATAATTGTGACAGATTTAAAAATAGTGAATGATTTTGAATGTTTATGATTGTTTTTTAAATGAAAACGCTTTATATTAGAGCTACGGAGGGAATACGATGTTAACGAAGCAACGACATCAACTGATTTTGCAACGTCTGTCGGAGCAAAAAATTGTCAAATTGAAAGAATTGGTCGAGTTGACGGCATCGTCGGAGTCGACGATTCGCCGGGATTTGACCGACCTCGAAGCCGAAGGCTATCTCGCACGTGTTCATGGCGGCGCAACGCTCGTGGCACGCAACGAAGAAGAGCCGACGTTCGAGGAAAAACGAGATCAACACGTCGATGAAAAAGTTGCGATTGCACGGAAGGCCGCAACGTTCATCAAAGACGGGATGTCCGTTTATCTTGACGCCGGGACGACGACGCAAGCGATGGTTCCTTTCTTAGATGGAAAAGACGTGATCGTCGTGACGAACAGCTTACCGATCGCCAACGACTTGTTCGATCTCGACATTAAAACATTCGTGATCGGCGGCGAGTTGAAGCGTTCGACGCAAGCGCTCGTCGGCTATAACGCTCGCGAGAGCATGATGAACTATCGGGTCGACCTCGCCTTTCTCGGCATTAACGGCGTCGACTTAGAAGCCGGGTACACGACCCCGGACCCGGAAGAGGCACTCGTCAAAAAAACTGCGATCGACTTGGCACGTGAAGCGTACATCTTGGCGGACGATTCAAAATTCGGGAAACGTTCGTTCAGCCGGGTGGCTCCGCTCGAAGCGGCCACGCTCGTCACGTTTGGCGACATGCCATATGTCAGCTCGATCCAATCAATTACAAAGGTGGTGAACGCCCAATGATTTACACATTAACACTCAATCCCTCAATCGATTATTACGTCACCCTCCCTGAAGTCGTCCTCGGTGAAGTCAATCGGATTCAAGAGACGACACAACGAGCCGGTGGAAAAGGGATCAACGTCGCGTTCGTCTTACGTGAATACGACGTCGACACGGTCGCCCTCGGATTCGTCGGCGGCACGACTGGAGACTTCATCAAGAAGGCGTTGACAGACAAAGGCGTCCAAACCGATTTCGTCGAAGTCGATGGACAGACACGAATCAACATCAAGATCCGGGCGCAAGAAGAGACGGAATTGAATGCGAGCGGTCCTGTCATCTCGGATACGGAACTTGAACGGTTGACGCGACAATTCGATCACATCCAACGTGGCGATATCGTCGTGCTCGCCGGAAGCATTCCTGGCAACCTGCCGGACACGCTCTATCGAACGCTCGCTGAGACGGTTCGGGCGAACGGTGCCGAGTTCGTCGTCGATACGACGAAGGAAGCGATGCTTGAAGTGCTCGCACTCAAACCGCTTATGATCAAACCGAACCACCATGAACTCGGTGAACTGTTCGATACAGACATCGAGACGTTTGAACAGGCGCTCCCGTACGCGGAGCAGTTGGTCGAACGCGGTGCTCAAAACGTGATCGTCTCGTTCGCCGGTGATGGTGCCATGCTCGTCAACGCTTCAGGCGCCTATACGGCGAATACACCGAGCGGTAAACTTGTCAACTCGGTCGGCGCAGGTGATTCACTCGTCGCCGGATTCGTCGCCAACATTCTAGACCACGACGCAACCGAGGCGTTCCGCTATGCGGTCACGACCGGCAGCGCGTCTGCATATACGTTCGGGCTGTGCACAAAACAAGACGTGGACCGCTTGGTCGGCGAAGTCAGCGTCACCCCACTATCTCGATTGGAGGAAACAACATGAACATCACGGACCTTCTTAAAAAAGACACGATTCAACTGAATCTCCGCAGCCGTTCGAAAGCCGAAGTCATCGAAGAACTCGTCGACGTGCTCGACCGCGCCGGCAAACTATCGGACCGCAACGGCTATCGCGACGCAATCCTCGCACGTGAGGCACAAAGCACGACTGGACTCGGTGAAGGGATTGCCATCCCACACGCGAAGACGAAAGCCGTCAAACAACCGGCCATCGCTTTCGGACGCTCGGAAGGCATCGATTACGAGGCACTCGACGGCCAAGACAGCCGCTTGTTCTTCATGATTGCAGCCGGAGAGCACGCCAATAACGAACACTTGGAAACACTTTCGAAATTATCTGTCTTCCTTATGGATCCAGCGTTCCAAGAACGTCTCTATGCAGCCACATCAGAAGATGACGTCATCCGGGCCATCGAAGAAAAAGAAGCAGCTGAGGCGGCTCCTGTCGCTTCGAAACCGGTTCAAGCAGACGCGCCTTACATCCTTGCCGTAACGGCTTGTCCAACGGGTATCGCCCACACGTACATGGCCGCTGACAGCTTGAAGCAAAAAGCGGAAGCGATGGGTGTTGACATTAAAGTCGAGACGAACGGATCGACGGGCGTCAAAAATGAATTGACAGCGGCTGATATCTCGAAAGCGACTGCCATTATCGTCGCAGCCGATAAAGCCGTCGAGATGGACCGTTTCGCAGGTAAACACGTCATCGAAGTGCCGGTCGCCCAAGGCATCCGGAAGCCGGAAGAGTTGATCAACCGGGCCATGAAACAAGACGGACCTGTCTATCAAGCGACTGGTAAATCAGGTCAGCCAAAAGAACAGCGTACAGGCATCTATAAGCATTTGATGAGCGGGGTATCCGCGATGCTTCCTCTCGTCGTCGCTGGTGGTCTCTTGATCGCGCTCAGCTTCTTCTGGGGCATCAACTCGGCCAACCCGGATGACCCGTCGTACAACGAATTCGCCGCCCAACTCATGACCATTGGTGGCGCAGCGTTCGGCTTCCTCGTCCCGATTCTCGCTGGTTTCATCGCGATGTCGATTGCCGATCGTCCAGGTCTCGCACCAGGTCTCGTCGCCGGGGCACTCGCAAGCCAAGGGAACGCAGGATTCCTCGGTGGACTCATCGCCGGTTTCTTGGCAGGTTATGTCGTCCTCTTCTTGAAGAAAGCGCTCGCGAAATTGCCGGCTACACTTGAAGGAATCAAGCCAGTTCTATTGTATCCGCTACTCGGCTCATTCATCTCTGGGATGATCATGTTACTCGTCGTCAACGAACCGATTGCCGCGCTTATGACGTGGTTGATGGAAACACTGAATAGCATGAGCGGCGCGAACGCCATCTTGCTCGGTGTCATCGTCGGTGGAATGATGGCCGTCGATATGGGCGGTCCGATCAACAAGACAGCATACGTCTTTGGTACAGCGGCCCTTACTGCCGGTAACCAAGAAGTCATGGCAGCCGTCATGGCTGGTGGGATGGTGCCACCACTTCTCGTTGCACTCGCGTCTACAGTGTTCGCTCGTCAGAAATTCTCGAAACAAGAACGTGAAGCCGGAAAGACCGCGTATATCATGGGTGCCTCATTCATTACGGAAGCAGCCATCCCGTTCGCAGCGGCTGACCCGGTCCGTGTATTGCCGTCAGCGATTCTTGGATCTGCCATCGCCGGTGGATTGTCAGCATTCTTCGCCATCCAATTGCCAGCGCCACACGGTGGGATCTTCGTCTTCCCACTCCTTGAAGGAGCAGGTAACGTCGCGATGAGTATGGGTCTTTACGCCCTTGCGATTCTCGCCGGAGCATTGATTGGAGCACTTCTCCTCTCATTCTTGAAAAAACCGTTAACATCGTCTACACAGGTTCAATCAAAAGAAGTCGCATAATCAACGAGAGACGTTGCCTCAGTGCAGGTGGCGTCTCTTTTTTTTGTGATGGAAGAACGCCCAAAAATCATGTAATCTTGGATTGTGAGTTGGGGATTTGTGGTAAACTATTTGTAAAGCTTCGGGTTAGGAGGGGGTCACATTGGACATTCGGGTCGCCAAACCAGATGATGTGTATGGGATTGCGAGAGTGCGTGTGAACGGATGGCGTACGACCTATCGAGGGATTGTACCGTCGGAGTATTTATTAAAAGTTTCGTCCGGTTCCATCGAATGGGCCAAGCGGTTGCGGACAGCGCTCCATCGGCAGGAAGTAGCCGGTTTTGTGGCGATTGTGGATGATGAGATTGTGGGCTTCGTCCTTTACGGTAAAGAACGAACAGGGGAGTATCCGAACCATACGAACGAAGTATATGCCATCTATATTTTGGAGAATCATCAAGGGAACGGAATCGGGTCCGCTCTCCTTGAACATGCCGTCCAATCGATGTGTGAGGCAGGACTCTTGATCTGGGCGCTTGAGATGAATCCATTCCGTACATTTTATGAGCGGAAACAAGGACAAGTCATCGACCAAAAAGATCGGGAGTTTGGCGAATTGTTACTCCGCGAAGTGGCATATGGTTGGGAAACGACCCGTCATGATTCAATTATGGGGGCTTAAGCTTAGTGACCGTAGAACCCTCTACGGTCTTCTTTTTTTATAACAGAGGAGGAGATGACGCTTGTCATCTCCTCCGCTTTTTATAATGTTCCGATGACTGTTTTCGGGTCGACACGTTCCGTATAATCAGTAGGCACATCACTGAATGAGATCGTGCCATCTGGTTGAATGATGAATGTCGCTGGCTTCGGAAGCTGCCAGTCCTCATTCCCATTATGTGCATCGACGTGAAGTCCGGATGCTTCGTAAATCTCAATTAAGTAATCAGGCATATCAAAGACGAGATCGAATTGTCGCGCGACTTGGTTGTCCACGTCGCTCAACACGTAAAAGTCGAGCTCGTTCTTTTCTTTTGTCGATAGCGAATAATCTGGCGTTTCCGGGCTGATGGCCACGAGTGTCGCGCCTTTTTCCTCGATTTGTGCCAGTTCTCGCTGATACGCTCGGAGTTCGAGGTTACAGTAGGGGCACCATCCACCTCGATAAAACGTGACGATGACAGGTCCTTTTTGAAGAAGTGCCTTCAAATCGATTTGAGTTCCGTCCGCATGAGGCAATTCAAACATCGGTGCTTGATCGCCTACTGCTAGACCGGACGCCATCCCCGAATCTTTCAATTCTTGCGTCGCCTGTGCCATCAATCGTTGCTTTTCGGCTGGTGCTTTTTGTTTGAATTGTTCTTTATACGCTTTGATTTCTTGCAATAATGTATTCATCGTTTTACCCCCTTTTCCGATATGGTAACTTAACGCATCTGGGATTACAAATATGAAGATTTTCTTATACACGTTTAAAGGATGAAACTCCACTTCAATTCTTGAAAAATAATTTCCGAATAATTCAATCAACTATAAAGAACTATATTTCCTAACCGATATTGTGAATAACCCAAGGACCGTGCTTCATCATATTGATGGTTCTTGAACATTTTATTCGGGGTAAGGAGATGTTTTATGAAACGGAATCGCACGATTACCATTAAACAAAAATTGATTACCATGTCTTTAGTGTTATTATTGATTCCTTCTTTATTGATTGGATTCGTCGCTTACAGTCAAGCGAAGCAAAAAATTAGTGATCAAATCATGCAGTCGGCCCACGCGGGAGTGGAGCGGATGAACGATGAAATTACGAACTTGATTGAGCCAATCCAGCGCGATGTCGCATTCTTTGCGGGGCGGATTGATTCGTCCCTCTATGAGGCGGGAGAAGAGAATTTAGAACTCGAAGAGAAGTTTCTCGAATATTTGGAGACGCATCCGAACGTGACGAACATTTATTATGCCTCGACCGGTGGAGAGATGACAATATATCCGGCGCAGGAGTTGCCGGATGATTACGATCCACGGACTCGTCCGTGGTATGAGGCCGCCGAAGCAGCTGGCGGAAACGTCGTCGTGACGGATCCATACGTCGATGCGTCCTCAAACAAGATGATGGTCACGCTGTCGCAGACAGGGTCAGACGGTCGCGGGGTCATCGCGGTCGATGTCGAAGTCGACGATATTGCGGCTGTCGCGGCGAACATCCAAATCGGGAAAGAGGGCTATGTGACAATCCTTGATGCGCAACAGCAGTTTGTCACCCATCCGACGATCGCAGTCGGGGAAAAAGGGGAAGGAAATTGGATTGAACCGCTCTATTCGGAAGAAGCGGGGCAATTTGCCTATGAATTTGAGAACAAAGGCAAACAGATGGATTTCATGACGAACGAGTTGACGCAATGGAAAATTGCCGGGACGCTTTATGATGAGGAAATCACGAATGAGACATCCGGAATCTTATGGACGACCGTTGGAGTGATCGGATTGATGCTCGTCTTGGCAGCCGGCCTATTATACGTCATCCTCCGCTCCATCATACGTCCGTTGAATCGTTTGACGGTCGGAGCTGAACGGATTCAAGCCGGTGATTTGACGGAAGACATCGTCGTCGAATCGAATGATGAAGTCGGTCGTGTCGCTGCGAGTTTCAACGAGATGACACGTTCGCTTCGTACCATCATTCAAAGTCTAGACCAATCAATCGGGCAAGTTGCTGCTTCATCACAGGAGCTGATGGCTAACTCGGCGCAGAACACGGCCGCCTCAGAACAAATCGCCGGAGCCGTCCAACAGATGGCCGCCGGTGCGGATGACTCGAAACGTCAACTCGATGATAACGCCGTCTCGCTACAAGCCATCACGGGCGGCATTATGCGAATCGCTGAGAGCTCGACGGATGTCTCTGAATTGTCGCGCGAGACCGCACTCGAGGCCGAGGATGGGACGACTGCCGTCACGGAAAATGTGGCGCAGATGCAAGCAATCGACTCGTCGGTTGAGACGTTCGGGACAGTCATTCACTCACTTGCTGAGCGTTCGAACGAGATTGGGAATATCGTCGACGTCATTAACGGCATCGCGACCCAGACGAACTTACTCGCCTTGAACGCTGCGATTGAAGCAGCGCGGGCCGGCGAGAACGGGAAAGGCTTCGCCGTCGTCGCGAGCGAAGTCCGGAAGTTAGCCGAACAATCCCAGCAGTCGACGAAACAGATCTCCGAATTGATTGAGAACATCAAACAAGAGACGGAGCGTTCGGTCCAGTTGATGAAAGAAGTGTCAGCCCATACGAAAGCCGGGCTCGAGACGACGGAAAATACGGCCAAGCGTTTCCAAAAAATTATGACACAAACGCAGGCGATGACGCCACGTATCGAGGACGTGACGGCTACGGTCGAAGAGATTGCGGCGAACGTCGAGGAAGTATCAGCCGCGGCGACACAAATGGCGCATATCGCCGATGGGAACTCGATCGCCTCGAAGCAAGTAGCGGCGACGACCGAAGACCAACTCGGCTCGATGGAAGAGATTGCGCAATCTGCGAAGGCGCTTGCGGATATGGCGGAAGAGTTGCAAGAGATTGTCTCAAAATTTAATATATAAAAAGAGGATGCCTGTGCATCCTCTTTTTATATATACGATTCGATTAGCGCTTGCTCGACACTTGATTTCGGCCGCGATTCTTGGCGACATACAGTGCCTCATCCGCATCTTGTAGCGCCTGCTCGACCGTCTTTCCGCCCTCGAGCGAACTGACGCCGAACGAACAAGTGACACGGGGGACGGGACCGAATGGCTCGGCGTTAATCTTTTGCCGGAGCTTATCGGCTAGTTGGACGCCATCGATGAGCGTAGACTGGGGTGCGACGATTAAAAATTCCTCTCCTCCCCAACGACCAATCGAGTCCGATTTACGGATATTGCGTCTGAGCAATTGGGCGATCGAGCGCAAAACGAGGTCTCCAGTCGGATGACCAAACGTATCATTGACGAGTTTGAAATAATCGATATCCAGCATGATGACAGCAGCGGGTGCTCGCGATTCGACCGTCTCTTGAGCTGTCGTGGACAACACATCGCCAACTTTTTTCCGATTGTACAGCTCTGTCAAAGGGTCGAGCGACGACAAATGTTCCATCCGTTCTTCATAGCGCCGTTGTTCGGTCGCGTCCTCTAAGATGCCGACACCACCGTCAAGTTGTCCATCCGCTGAAAAACTTGGAGACATCGTCGTCCGGATGAAGCGGACCTGTTGATCTGGTGACTCATACCAGCCGGCCATCCGGACTGTCTCCCCGTTCAAAACGTTCCGGATGGCGCCTGACAAATTGAACGAGGAAGAGGTGCATCGCTCGAACGTTAAGTTCGCGGTCGGAATAACACCGAGCAAGTGGACAAATGATTCGTTGCAGCTGACGATATGACCATGTCGATCGAAGGCGAACAGGCCAATCGGGAGCTGGTCCCATGAGGAAGGATCGGGTTTCGTGGTGTGAGTGTCATGGTGAGTCCGTTCTTGATCAGCCATTGTATGACATATGCGTGAACGCATACTTCCTCCTCTCCTAACCGTAGCGGTAGTGTAGGACGTTCGTACTGATACTTTATACCCTAAATCGAGGTTTAATTAGCTGAAAAGGTAAAAAAATGTTTTGATTTCAGTCCGGCGTTGGAAATGTAGCATTGGTCACAAATAAAATAGATCGTTTCGGTTTTGTAAGATGATTGAAACGTTCGTTTGGACGCGAGGTACGGGATCATTTTGCTGATATTGAAGTAGTACGCTTTCTATTTCAGATGGGACGGGTTCGAGTATTCTAGGGGATGATTCGGCGACGTAAATTCCGCCGTACCCTTCCACGCAGTTGACCATCGTATCGAGCGCGACTAAACTGAGTGGGCGTCCAAGCTGAAGCCACGCCTTCATCCTCGACCATGTGGGTAAACTGACGGCAGCGAGGCTACCCCAATGGTCATCAAACTGTTCACAATGTGATTCTATCCAATCTAGCACGTCCGGAGAACGGAAGCGATATAAACAAAAGAAGGCGGCATTAGGGAGTTCGTTTCGACTGACCGTACTCAATTGATGATAGACAAGTGCCAACCCTTCATCAGGCGGTAAACTACTCGAGGTCGCGGCTGCGAGTGGATAGAGAAGGGGCTCGTCATATGTATACCACAAGGCACGGATCCAATCGGATGCTTCCGTCCCGATGACATCCGCAGCGATTTCCAACATCCGCGATTTCACCTCGACGTTGTTGGTCTCTTGAAATCTCATTTTAACGGCATGTAACGTTTCCAATGCATCATGCTGTTTGAACGCTTGAATGACTTCAGCTTCTAAATACCATCTGGTGACGGCGAAATTGAGCAACGGCGTGAGCTCGTGCTGAATATGTTTTAGTGTCGGGGCTAGTTCACATTCTGTCGCGACAAAATCGTCCTCCGGTTGACATGCCAGTCCGTCCTCGTCGTAGAAATCATCATGCAGTAGCGGCTTGGTCGGCGTGTGAATGCTCGCCAGGTTGTACCATTCAATGGGACGAAGGGCACGTGTATGTAATCTGTGATGACATATAGTACATAGACGATACGGTTGATTCGGGTCATCCATCGTTTCAACGACCTCAACCATACGATTTTGACATGCTTCACAAACTGGTGCCGTCAGCATATTGATCACTCCTAGTTGTAGGTTTATATGCATACTAATACGTCCGCTCCATAGCGAAGCGGACAATACTTTTGTTATAAGATCGGACTGAGCAGTCGTGACACGCCTTCGCGCATCCGAACAGTCCATTTCCGGGCTGCATAGTCATCGACCGTGTACTTGCGGCTGACGGCGACGTCTGACTCGAACAATGAAGCGAGTTCGAGCGCGACCCGCTCGTCATAGAGGACGGCGTTCACTTCAAAATTCAACCGGAAGCTGCGGGCATCCAAGTTCGTCGTCCCGACAGTTGAAATTTCATCGTCGACGACGAGCGTCTTGGCATGCAAGAAACCTTGCTCATACATATAAACGTTCGCCCCGTAGTCGAGCAGTTCACCAAGGAACGACAACGACGCCCACATGACAAACGGGTGGTCAGGCTTCCCGGGAATCATAATGTCCATCTTGACGCCGGACAGGAGCGCCATCTTACAGGCATCCATGAAGCTCGTGTCGGGGATGAAATAAGGCGTTTGAATGATGACGCGATGTTTCGCCGACATGATCATCTTGATCATCATGTTTTTCAAATGTTCCGTGTCCGAGTTCGGTCCGCTCGTCACGATTTGCATCGGCGACTTGTCCTTAATGTCATGGCGTGCGAAACAGAATGAGTTCTCCGGATCGTGATGTTTGCTGCCGGAATAGTTCCAATCGAGTATGAACCGGTGTTGCAAATGATAGACGACGTCCCCTTCGACACGAAGGTGTGTGTCACGCCAATAGCCGAACTTCTCAACGAGACCGAGATATTCGGTTCCGACATTGAATCCTCCGACATATCCAATCTTGCCGTCGATGATGACGACTTTTCGGTGGTTCCGGTTGTTCAACTTGAAATTGATCAACCCGAGCGTCGGTGGGAAGAAGACGCGGACCTCACCATCGTGTGCGATCAACTCTTTAAAGTCGGAGTCACGCAAGCTGCGTGAGCCGACCGCATCATATAGCAAGCGGACCTTGACGCCTGCCTTGGCACGCTCGATCAGCTCATGGATGAGCGCCTTGCCGAGGGCGTCCCGTTGGATGATGTAGTACTGGATGTTGATCTCGGTCTCGGCGCTCCGAATGTCGTCCATGAGCGCTTTGAACTTCTGCTCGCCATCGTGCATGATGGCGGATTTGTTATGGACGCTGATCAAGGATTTGGATGAGCGTAAGTTCATCTCAAGCAGTTGTTCATACTTTTCGAACACAGGTTGAGCCAAAGCGGTCTCTTTCCGGCGAATCTGTTCGATTTGATTGTCGACTTGAAGCGCGTGGAACGAGCGCTCTTCGACGCTCAAATTAAAGAAGTTGTCTTTCTTCAACTGCCGGCCGAGGAAGAGATAAATGATAAATCCGAGAATCGGCAAAAAGAACAAGACGAGGAGCCACGCCCACGTCGCTCCGACATCGCGTCGTTCCGCGAAGATGACGGCTAAAGCGAACAATACATTCAACCCGAGGACGATATACAGTCCCCAACTAATAATGACCGACCAATCCATTCGACCAACTCCTAAACAACGATTTCACTACATAGATTAATCATACCTCATTCTAGGGAATAGTAAGCTATCGAAACATAAGGAGGAGACAAAGATGCATTTACAAGTGAACTGGAAACAAGGGATGGCGTTTCAAACGACGACTCCATCTGGACATGACGTGACACTCGACGCCGGGGAAGATGTCGGTGGTCTCAATACGGGACCGCGTCCGACCGAGATGCTGTTGCAGGCAACAGCCGCCTGTACAGGGATCGATATCGTCTCGATTCTTCATAAGATGCGATTGCCGCTCGAACGGTTCGAGATGAAAGTCGATGGGATCCGAGCGACGGAACATCCGAAGAAGTTCACGGCCATCCATATTTTGTACGTTCTCGATGGGGAAATGCCAGAAGAGCGGGTCCGTCGTGCCATTGAATTGTCCGTCGATCGCTATTGTTCCGTGTCGCACAGTTTGAGTGCGACGATGACGTACAGCTATCAATTGAACGGGGGCGAAATCGTCCCGTTCACGTGACGTGAGCAGGATGGTTGAAAAGAGTCGAAACGGTCCGTTATATTTGTATTTCAAATACTGCAATACAAAGGAGGACGTTATGATTCGACTCGCGACGAAACGCGATGCTAACCACATTGCGGACCTAATCGAACAACGAGCCGTAGCGCTAAAACAACAAGGTAGCGACCAATGGGCGGAATATTTGGAGCAAGACCTCATAGACCGGGTGCAGACGGACATCACCTCAGGATTTGTGTACGTGTATGAGCAAGACGAATCGATATTGGCCTCGATCGCCTTACTTCCGGCCGATGACTGGGATCACAATTTATGGGAAGATGGCGAGCGCGGTCAATACATCCATCGAATCGTTGTCAGTGAACGGCTGAAAGGGCGAGGCGTCGGTCAACAACTGATGGAGCACGTCTTACGTGAAGCCGACACGCAGGAACCGGTCCGACTTGATTGTGTGGCCGATAATGATTTCTTGAACAGTTACTATCCACGGTTTGGCTTTGTCTTCGTGGACTCACGAGACGGGTACAATACGTTTGAATACAGCATGGATGAGAGTGTCAGTGCATAAGGGGTCGATTGACTCCTTTTTTGATATACTGATATGTGAATGGATAGGAGGAGAACAGTATGATTCAAACGATACTTGTCGGCTTCGGTTTTTCCGCGACGACATTTCATTTACCATTTTTACAGGAACTCGATGACTTCCACATCGCCGGTGTCGTCTCATCACGACCTAAAGACGTACAAGCCGTACTCGGCGACGTCACCGTCTACGCGACGATCGATGAGGCACTTGCAACTGACGCCTCGTTGTTCGTCATCACGACGCCGTCCCATTTACATAAAGACATGGTCGACCGTTGCCTGAAAGCAGGAAAAGACGTCCTCGTTGAGAAGCCGGCTTTCTTGACGACGGAGGAAGGGGAGGCGTTGATCACGCTTGAACAGGCGAGCAACGGGCTCGTCAACGTCTTTCATAATCGCCGGACGGACGGCGATTTCTTGACCGTCAAGCGATTGCTTGAGGAAAAACGACTAGGAGAGTGGAAAGTGCTCGAATCACGATTCGACCGATTCCGTCCGACTGTCCGTGACCGCTGGCGCGAGAATGCGGGACCTGGGGCCGGGATTCTCTTTGACCTCGGCAGCCATTTGATCGATCAAGCGCTCGACTTGTTCGGGGCGCCGGACAAAGTATCGGCCGATGTCATGATTCAACGTGACGGGGGCCAGTCCGATGATGGGTTCCATGTGACGTTGCATTATGGAGAGAAACGGGTCTATCTTCGCTCGAACCCGTTTATCGCCGTCGAGGCACCTCGGTTCGAAGTGCATGGGACGGAAGGTAGCTTCCTCAAATTCGGGCTCGATTCGCAGGAGGCGTCTCTCCGGAAGGGCGAAGTCAAATGCCCCGACCACGAGACGGGGACAGTCGTCACAGATGGTGAATCAGTGATTGACATCGAACCGGGCGGCTATTTGTCGTTTTATCAAGCGCTCGCGGATAGTTATGCGACGCGACGCCCACTTGTACCGCTTCGTGATGCGCTCTTGACGACGAGAGTGATTGAGACGGCTCGTGAAGCATCAAAGCTACAACGCATCGTCGATTTCAAATCATGACCATGACGGACGACCAGCCATCACAGGCGAGGTCGTCTTTTTTATAAATTAAAAGAAATCGCTATGATTTTATTGTGAATGAACATACTCGCTTCATGTTTGTTAACAACAAAAAGCTATCCCCATCTTTTAAATAGTCAGCTTTGAATGGGAACAGGACATAGGAAACAATTCGAGACTGTCCTGTCACACTTCAAACTATGACGATTTAGAGGAAGAGGGGAACGGATGATGTTCAATCAGATTGTGAAAAATCGATGGGAGTGGGAGAACTGGTTGCGGGAGGTCAGTTGTGATTCGTACGATCATTACGATTATGTATTGGCCAACTGTGAACCCGGCGAGCAGCCTGAGTTGTATATTGCGGCCAAAGAAGACGGTATCTTGCTGTATCCGTACATCCGTCGTCCAATTGCACATCGTCATGATGACCTCGTGACGGCGTATGGTTATGGCGGCCCGTTCCGTGAAGGCAACTTTTCGAACGAGGACGTCGCAGAGGCTAGACGTCTCTTTTTAAAACGTCCTGAGAATCAAGCCACGGTTACCGAGACGATTCGTTATCACCCATGTCGCGTCGACAAGGATTTGATGCGTGTCTTTGGCCACGCCGTCCCGATTCGTCAGACGGTGCACGTCCGACTCGATGAGTCGTTCGAACAGCTCGAGCAGCGTTTCAGCAAAATGACGAAGCGGAACGTAAAACGGGCCATCCGCGAACAGGTAAAAGTCGTGCGAGGACAGGCGGATCAATTATGTGAGTTCATCCGTCTCTACCGGATGACAATGGACCGTCGTGCCGCGAACGGCGTCTACTATTTCTCAGACCGCTATTTCGAGGACCTATGGAACAGCGAAACGTGTGAGACGGAGCTATTGTTTGCTGTCCATAAGGGCATCATCGTGGCAGGTGTCTTCATGTTGTACGGGGACGATGGGGCCCATTATCACCTTGGCGGTTCAGATGCGAACTATTTGGCGCTCCGACCGAACCACTTCTTGTTCCGCGAGATGATTCGTCGTGGGGGCGAGAAAGAGAAAGCATATGTGCATCTCGGTGGCGGAGCGACCGGAGAGGATGCGCTCTATGACTTCAAGCAGAGCTTCTCAGGGGACGAACCGCTTACGTATTACATCGGCCAAGCCGTGCTCAATGAGGCGATGTATCAGCGCTTGAATCAAGACCATTTGCTCCGCTACGGTCCGTCTGACTTTTTCCCGCTCTATCGGACACCGGGCGCAGAAACGGTCGCCAAGGTACAAGCAAAACGATAACAAAAAGGTTCCCACTCTATCAGAAGTGAGAACCTGTTGCATCAAGCGGCCTCTTCGTCAGAAGCGGCCATTTTTTCCGTTTGGCGCGTGATTGGGAAATTACTGAACAATTTACTGCCGACGAGTCCGGCGACAATCCCGACGCCGAACAAGATGAGTGCCGTCACGGTCACCGTTTGCCAGTCATTGAAGCCGTACATGACGAGCAATCCTGGGATTCCGGCAGCGGAACCTGGCGCGTCGTTCACCATGCCGGTCATCGCGACGATGAGCCCCGCGATGGCGCCACCGACGAAGTTGACACTATAGATCGGAATCGGGTTCGCCGAGATGAGGTCGGCTTGCGTGAGCGGCTCGATTGCGACCGATAGTTGATCTTTCTTCGTCCCGATGTTCAAGCGTTTAAAGAGTAAGAAGTTCATCGAGATAGATGCCGTCAATGCAAGTGCGGCAATCGCCATCGGGACACCTGTAAGTCCAAGCATCGCCGTCAGTGCCATCGAACTAAGCGGAGACGTCGACACGACCGTGACAATGCCACCGAGGACGAGTCCCATGACGACCGGGTTTTGCGTCGCTGCGAGCTCGATGACCGCCCCGATTTGTGTCAGCGTGTTCGTGACGAGCGGATCGACGCCTGTCGCCACAAGACGGGCGAGCGGAGCCATGATGATGACGTAGAAGATCATGTCGACACCGGCCGGCAAGTGCCGGTCCAATTTTCGACCTACGAGCGCGAGGATATAGCCGGCGAAAAAGCCAGGAAGAATTCCGAAGCCCGCGACCGATAGTCCGAGCATGAGTGCATAGACCGGGTTGATCCCGAGGGCGATCGAGACGAGCGCGGCTGCGGCCGGACCTGATAGTGAACCGGCTGCTTGTCCGACTTCTTCATATAAAGGAAGCGGAAGCAGACCGCCGATGGCATAGGCGTTGAACGCCTCGACTAGAAAACTGGCGATAGCGGCGCCGGCGAGGGCGCCCATCGCTTTCATTCCAAATGGGGCTTTGTAGCTGAATAACGTGAATAAGGCAAGAATCAATAATAAAAGTGCAATCCCTTGAATAATGACCATACGTTGTACCTCTTTCTCTCTATTTTATATTTCCTCTATATTTAACCATCTGAACGGTTCTGTAAAGCCATTTCATTCATCTGACACGACTTTTTTTAATGGTAGCGTTTCCACTTATCGTTTTGGAAAATTGTGAACGGAATGTTTGAAAAAAATCGTGAAAAACCGAGCTCATATGTGTCAGTGAGCCCAGGAGTGGGAAATAGGAAGAGGAAAGACTTTTCATATAGGAATGACCAAGGAGGAGTAGAGATGCAGATGGAGAACAAAAATTGGCACGCACTCGAACCGGATGCGGTAAGGAGTTCGCTTGAGACGGACACGGCTAGCGGTCTGTCGAAAGATGAAGTGTCAAGTCGGCAGGAACAGTACGGGAAAAACGTATTGCCCGAGAAAGAGAAGACACCTGAAATCATAAAATTTTTGCGTCAATTCAATGATATTCTTGTCTTCGTCTTACTTGGCGCCGCTGTCGTCACCGGCTTTTTAGGGGAGTACATCGATACGATCGTCATCGTGCTCGTCGTGACGATTATCGCGGTCGTCGGGTATCTACAGGAGAACAAGGCCGAACAAGCGTTAGAAGGCATCAAAAAGTTACTCGAGACGAAAGCGAGCGTCATTCGTGACGGCAAGCAAATTCAAGTCGACTCGAGCGACCTCGTCGTTGGGGACATTTTGGTCCTAGCCGCCGGTGACAAGGTTCCGGCTGACGCACGAGTCATTCAAGCCGAGAAGTTTAAAGTTGAGGAATCGGCTTTAACGGGTGAAGCGACAACAGTCGAGAAAAAGATTCAAGTCGTCCCAGAAGATGCCGTCCTCGGTGATCGCAAAAACATGATCTATTCCGGTACGAGCGTCGCGACAGGAAGTGCGAAAGCGATTGTCACATCGATCGGAGAAGGCACGGAGCTCGGTCAAATCAACGCTTCGATCGCTGAAGTCGAAACGGTCAAAACGCCGCTCATCCGCCAGACGACGAAGTTTGGTCAAACGGTATCCATCGCGATTCTCGTCATCTCAGTTGTTATTTATGCATTTGGTTACTTCGTCCGTGAATTTGATCCGATCGAGTTGATGCTGACGACGATCGGTCTCGCTGTCGCCGCCATCCCAGAAGGCTTGCCAGCCGTCATCTCGATCATCCTCGCACTCGGCGTTCGCAACATGGCTGAGAAAAAAGCCATCGTCCGCAGTTTGCCATCGGTCGAGACGCTCGGTGCCGTCTCTGTCATCTGTACGGATAAGACCGGGACATTGACAAAGAATGAAATGACCGTTAAACAAGTCGTCACTGCGAAACATGACATCGAGGTGTCGGGGAGTGGGTACGCCCCGGACGGCGATTTGGAGATCAATGGGCAGCCGTTCGATTTGGACGACGATGAGTCGATGATCGATCTTCTCACGGTCGGGAAAACGTGTAACGACGCCCAGCTGTATGAAGAGGGCGGAGAATGGGTCGTCAACGGTGACCCGACGGAAGCTTGTCTGCTCACGCTCGCTGAGAAAGCGGAGCGGCCGATCGAACGTTTGAACGTCATCTCGAAGATTCCATTCGATTCGGAGTACAAATACATGGCGACGCTTGTCGATTATAAAGGCGAGCGTATGATCTTTATTAAAGGAGCACCGGACCGCCTATTCGATATGGCGGAAGATACGGAGTTCGACCGCGCCTACTGGGATGAGAAACGAAAAGAGATTGCTGACCGCGGACAACGCGTGCTCGGGGGTGGCTTCAAGCGCGTCGACGCCTCGAAGGAGACGGTCGACCATGAAGACGTCGAGAACGGCATTACGTTCCTCGGCCTATATGGCATCGTCGACCCACCACGTCAAGAAGCGATCGAAGCGGTCGCCGCTTGCCGTGACGCTGGTATCCGCATCAAGATGATCACGGGTGACCATAAAGATACGGCGGTCGCCATCGCCCGAGAACTTGGTATGGAAGTGGAAGGCGCCCTTGAAGGGAAAGAATTGACGAACATGACTGACGAAGAAATCAAAGAGGCGTCGATTCATAATGACGTCTTCGCCCGGACGAGCCCGAACGATAAACTTCGTCTCGTCAAAGGGTTGCAACAGAACGGCTTAATCACGTCGATGACCGGAGACGGCGTCAATGACGCACCGGCCTTGAAACGGGCCGACATCGGTGTCGCGATGGGGATTAAAGGAACGGAAGTCGCGAAAGAGGCCTCGCAGATGGTACTCGTCGACGATAACTTCAAGACGATTTACAACGCCGTCCGTGAAGGACGCCGTGTCTACGATAACTTGAAGAAGACGATTTTGTTCTTGCTCCCGACAAACGGGGGGCAAGCGCTCCTCGTCGCGATGAGCATCTTGCTCGGCGCCGCGGCACCACTCAGCCCGGTTCAAATCCTCTGGGTCAACATGGTCGTCGCCATCACGCTCTCGCTCGCCATCGCGTTCGAGCCGCTTGAAGAAAGCACGATGAAACGGCCGCCGCGTCCAGCGAACGTCCCGCTCCTCAGTCGATATTACGTCTTCCGCATCACGTTCGTCTCGATTTTGATCGGGGGCGGAAGTTTGCTCATCAATTATATGCTCGGCGACTTTGATTATTCGACCGACAAGTTGCAGACCATCACGCTCAACACGATCGTCATGGCGCAACTATTCCACTTGTTCAACTGTCGGACCGAGCTCGCACCAGCGTTCAACCGTCACTTCTTTGACAACAAGATCGCCTTCGTCGTCTCGGCGCTATTGATCGGGTTGCAGCTGTTCATCACGTACGTCCCGTTCATGCATACGTTGTTCGGCACGGCAGCGCTTGAACTGCAAGACTGGATTTATCCGGTCGTATTCGGCCTCATCGTCTTCGTCATCGTTGAGATCGAGAAAGCGATTTCGCGACGTGTCATCGGCAACAAAGACATACACTGATGTTTTGACCAGTGCCTAATGTGGAATTAGTCCATTATGCAGAGGAGGTATGCTCAATGAAACGCGATGAATCACAACCAGGGGTTCACCCGGACCCAGTACCGGACGAAGAATCAAATCCGGCTACAAAACCGGCTCCGACACAACATCCGGACCCGGCACCTGAAGAAGACGACAAAGAATCAGAATAAGGAAACTTCCATGAAGGAAGATCCATAAAAAAAGACTTTCCGATTTTGTCGGAAAGTCTTTTTTATGACGTTATTTTTTTGGTGCCGGAGTCCGGAACTCATTCAATTTGTCGAACTCTTTCTCATTGAAGTATTCGACGATGACGAAATCGCCGACCGGGCATTCCCAACGGTCTTTTGCGACTTGACATTCTTTGAGCGTCACTTTCTGATCGTACATATCAAGTTCGAGCGTATCCTTCAAAAACTGATCCACTTGTTTATCGTTGATTTTGAAATATTCGCTCAAGATGATTTCTTCGGCTTTATCGTTCGTATGCGTCATTACTTTAAAAAATCTCATGTGTGTACCTTCTTTCGTCTATAGCTGAAGTCTCAGTATAAAGCAGCTGATTTGATTTGGGAACCATGATCCTGATTTCCATTGCAATGCCCCCTCGCGACGAAAGCGAAAGGGGCAGATGTCATTTTAATGTCTGTCGGTTTGGCGGTGCCTCATTGAACGGTTGTTTGTGGCGAATGATCAGCCAAAACAACAAGCCGAATAATGGAATGTAAGGCAACGGGGACAAACTCATTTTATAGCGTTTGGCATCCCGGTTCATCAATGTGATCTGGATGAAGGCGAGTAAGAAGAAGTCGACCGTCATTGTCCGGACAAATTGATTCTGTTCGACGTATGACCAATACTCGGCCACGTTTCCAGTCGTGGATGCGGCAATGAACAAGCCGATCGTGACGAGCAGGAGCAATACGCCAAGCAGACGAGTCGGGAGCGGTTTGATTGGCGTTGGATAAGGCGACTGTCGTGCAAACGCTAAATATGGGGCAATGATGAAACCTCCGACGACGAAACCAGTCGCTGCCGGTAAGAGCGGGTTCGGGCGCAACTGGTTCACCTCGGACCACAGAAGTGGTAACAAGGCGAGCGGATAGACGCCTAGGATGCTGAAGAGCGAGAGCGAATATCCTTCATAGGCATCCGTATTATACGTGAGAAAGTCGAGCAAAAACCGGCTCGAGAACGGTTCGTTCGGGCCAAGCAGCGCGATGGCAATCGCAGCGGCCCACGGAATGAGTAATAGCTTTCTAGTCATACCCTACACCTCGAGTCTGTCTCTGTTTCTTATAGTATACCCCGGAATCAAGCGAACAAAAAATGAGAAGTGTCAATCGACACGTTCTCATTGGTTTTCGCGCGCATACGCCTTGATCATCGTCACGAGTTGCTGGGTCTCGTCAGAGTTCGCGTCGAGTCGAATTCCGTAATCATACAGGCTCCCCATTTGTCCGCGATGACGGACGTGGCCGGTGAGATCGATTGGTTGAATCAACGGAACGAGATCGAGTTTGATTTGAACTTTTAATCCTTCAGAAAGCGGGAATAAGTAGTCGCACCGCATCTTCAGACCGTGGGCACTGATATTGAGCAGTTGTGCTTCCCCGTCATGGAGTTCTTTCTCTTCCCAGATGAGGCGATAAGGGATGAAGCGGGGGTTCGGTAAAATATAGCGAAATGTTTCTTGTCGTCGATAGCGCATCGGTTCACCTCATTTCTCTACCTAGATTATCGGCTATTTGAAGCAAATCGTGAAGTACGGAAAACACCGAAAGTTAGGAAGCTCGGTTTACAGAACTGCAAACGCTTTCTATAATGGAAAGACAGAGTGGATAGAGGAGGGGTCGCATGAACGTCAAGGATTTACTCCGACGCTATTCGATCGACGAACCAATCATCTACGCGAAAAATTTACACGGGCAGTGGGTTAAGCTCGAACAACTTCCGCCCTACACCATACTAGAGGTCGAGGCGACGGACGAGGCCATCGAGGTGCTCGCCATCGACGCGTACGTGGCGCTCACCGTTTGTCGGGAGAAATCGTCGCTTGAAGACGCACGTCCTTATGCGGTGCGGCTTCACATCACAGGAAAGTAAAAAAACCGCGAGCCCATCGGCTCGCGGTTTTGATTAAGCTACTTTTTCTGTCTTATCGTCCTGTGGAACAGTTCGTTTCGCATAATACATGAACGGAGTCGCCATCCAGGCGATGATGAACTTGGCGACATACGTCGTGATGAAGATGTTCCACCAGATATCCCATTCCATACCCCAAAAGGCAATCGTACAGAACGTGAGCGTGTCGATGAACTGAGAGACGACGGTCGAACCAGTCGTCCGAAGCCATAATTTTTTCTCGCCTGTCTTGGCACGAATCTTCGAATAGATGAAGACGTCGAACAGTTGCGAGACGAGGTACGCGGCGAGACTACCGAGCGTAATGAGCGGAAGCATCGAGAAGAGCGCCTCGAAACTCTCATGCATGAACAACGCCTCCTCAAACGGCTCATAGAGCAATGCGTACTGCATGAGCACGGTCGAGACGACCAAGATGAAGAAACCAAGCCAGACGCCTTTACGGGCGGTGTGACGACCATATTTTTCGTTCAAGATGTCAGTCGCTAAATAAAGGGAACCGTAGACGATATTCCCGAGAGTGAAGATGAAACCACCGATTACAATCTGCTGCGTCACTTGGATGTTGGCGACGACCGAGGCCATCGCGATCCAGGCGAACAGTCCGACGCGTCCGAACAGCTTGTAGCTGAGGACGAGCAGACCGAGCGTGAGCAAGGCAGAAGGAATCCATAACCATTCATTGAGCATGGGGATCGTACTCCTTCCAAATCATTCATTCTGTCAACTTTACAAGTTTATAGAGGAACGGAAACCGTGTCAAGACAGTTTCCATGACCGGACGGAAAAAGCTCTCATCCGGGGTTGGATGAGAGCGATATATCTAGTTGGTATGCTATCATGCACCACTTAGATTAATAGCGATGCCCTTCATAATCGATGATAGGTAATTCAATCGGCTACGGGCATCTTCCCAATAAGCCCAATCATCGGCCTCTAAAAACTGCGTCAACCCCTCACTGACGGTTGTGAGTTCATTCAATACGCTGGTCAGCCCTTCACGGTCGATGCCTGACGCGTCAGATGCGAGAAGGTGATCGAGCGCCGGGAGAATCTCATCAATGTCGGCACGGACAGATTCGAGCTCTTCCCGGTTACTGTCGATTTGCGTAGAGATTTCGTCGAGCGGACGGTCTTCACAAGACATCCCACAGGGGAAAATCGCCTGCTCTGATACACGCAACGCTCCGAGCGTATCACTGCTCAGAGACTCAAGATACCCTAAAAAGATTGTGACTTCTTCTTCGGTCGGGACGGGCTCGGAGAAAGGTTGCGTCTCGGATACATCGATTACGACATTTTTAGTTTTCGGGGGTGGGTCAGACGTAAAATCTGTCTTCTGTTCGGTACAAGCGGCCAATAAGGCGACGGCAGCAAGTAGAATGATGAAACGTTTCATATCGAGTCTCCTTTATATAAGTATTTATTTATCATACCATTTATTGGAATATAAGGATGGGCGATAGACAATAAAAAAGCACTTTCTCAAGAGTTTGAGAAAGTGCTTGTGTTGGTCCGTGTCACGGAATCCATTTGATGCCTCCGACGAGAATCGAACTCGTGCTGCAGCATTACCATTGCTGAGGTCTGCCACTAACCTACAGAGGCGGTTACATCTAGTATGTTACACAGTCTGTCATGAAATTTCAAGCTTTTTTAGAATAATAAGACCCCCGTCCTCCTCATAGAGAGAAGGGCGGGGGTGCGTTGAATTAAGCTTACTTCGTCCGGACCCAAACGGCTCCAGCCGAGTTGTCTTTCGCTTCGCCGACGACGTCGACGACGAGTCCGTATTGTGGAAGTTTACGGCCCGCATCTGGGATGAGCGAGTTGATGTACGTGTTGGCGTCGTTGAACTGTTTCACGCCTGGTTGAGCTTTGTAGTCATAAATGCCACGGCTCGGTGAATCGATGTACCAAGGGAGCGTCTTATCTAAGCTGAACGCCGCGTCTGCGATCTGGTAACGCGTGCTGCCTGTGACTGTCTCTTGACCGTTCAAGTTGCCGATAAGGGCCTCAGGGTGTGAATCGACGACACCGAGGAAACCTTCACCCGGGTGGATGCCGACCCAGTTGTCTGAGAACGAGTCATCCGCATACCAGACGACGAGACCTGTGTTGTACTTGACGCCACGGCCGTTCAAGAGACCTGTGTCTGCCCCTTCATGGTTGCGCCATTCGAGGTAGTAGTAGTGCGGTTTCGTGTCATAGCCGTCCGACTTGACGAAGCCGTCGAGCGTGACTTTCTCCGCGCCTTCCGCATCATCTGCGAGAAGCGATTGACCGCCTGACGTGATCGACAAGTTGTCGAGTGCGAATCCTTCAAGGGCAAGACCGCCGTCCGTCACGTATTCGAAGACGATTTGCACGTCTTGACTCGCGAACTGAGACAAGTCGTACGATTTGTTCACCCACGCGCCATTTGTCGATTCCGCACCGTTTCCGGTGTTGTCATCGCCGTAGACGTCAAGGACGACTTCTTTGCCGCCACTGAGTGCGTTCACGTACAAGTAATCGTAGTCATACTCGATATCGAAACGTGTGTCGAAAGCGAGCGTCCCGTCCGCGCCGAGTGTGACCGTCGGTGTCGCGAGTTCGGTATGCAAGTTATCGCCTTTCGTCGAGTAGTAGTAATACTCGCCGAATTCCGGTTCGATGCCTTTTACTTTCTTATCAGGAAGGTTCACTTTCAATAAGCCAGGGTTCGTCGATTTCGTCACCGATTGATCGAGTTTCGAGACGAAACCTTGTTTTGTGATGTCTTCAAGGTCAACTTCCGTGATGTTCGCCCAGTTGCCGCCCATCAATTTTTGGAAGTATTCCTTGTTTTGTGGCGAGAAGCTCGTCGGCTCCGTTCCTGCCACTTTACCAGCCCAGCTGCCGCCACTCATAATCGACCATGATTGGACCGGTTCGCCTTGACCTGTGTACTGTGTATCGTACTCATCTGGAAGACCGAGGTCGTGACCGTATTCGTGAGCGAAGACGCCGACTGCGCCGTCTTCTGGTTGGATCGTGTAATCGAATGCCGCCATTTGACCACCCCAGTACGGGACGTCTGCTGTCGTTCCAGCTACACGGTAAGGGCTGTTCCCGACGACCCAACGGTGTGACCAGACTGCATCGTCACCGAGGACACCGCCACCCGCTTCTTGGCCGGTACCGGCATGGATGATCATCAAGTGGTCGACCAAGCCGTCCGGCTCGTTGAAGTCGCCGTCACCGTCGAGGTCATATAAATCGTACTGATCGTATTCGGCGAGGTCCATGCCTGAGGCGACCGCCGCGTTCAACGTATCTTTGACGAGTTGACGCGGACCTGGTCCGATATTGTCATTCCCGCCAGCCGGATTATCACCACCGTAGTCTTTCGCCGTGCCCGGGACAGTCAACCAGTCAGAAACCGTGCCGTCGACCGTGTAGCTGCCGCCCGACTGCTCTTCATAATACTGTTTGAATGTTTGGACTTTTTCACCGTTGAACAGTTCGAACGACTCGTCGCCGAACATATACTGCTCGTAGTGCTCTTTGCTGAAGTTGTCGCTATAGAGATAACCTTCTTCTTGAACGACGTTGTTATGTTTGAAATCGCTATACTCGACAAGAAGGACGAGTACTTTGTCTTCACGGACAGCCCCGTTATAGCCCGCCTGTTTGGCCGGATCGACTTTCACTTGGCCGTTCGGCTTGCCTTTACGATAATTTGCTTGTCCTTTTTTCGCTTTGTCGAGGAGACGCTTCGATTCTTTCTCGAATTGGTTATGTATCTTCTCTTTTGCTTCAGCGGCTTTATCGTTCAAGCCATGTTTATGGACATCTTTCGCATTGCCTTGTTTCTTCTCGATGTATGCATCGACGGCTTTGTGACGCTCGGAGGCCGAGAGTCCCTTTTTGATGACGCCTCGTTTCTCGAGCGCTTTGGCGAGTCGATCCTCATCGATGATGTTGTGATCGAATGGGGCGGTATTGCTCGGGGTTGGTAACGGTGAAGCGGCGAGTGGGGCGGCACCGACGGCCGGGATCGCACTGACGCTCATGACCGATGTCAGCGCGACGGCGAGCGTCGTGCGGCGGATGGAACGTTTTTTCATTTGTACTAACCTCCTGTGAAAATAATGGGAAATTGTGTGAGCTTGAATCCAACGTTAAACTTGTGTCAGATTAATGTCAATATTCAGAAAATAGGAATCGAAAAAAGAGACTTTCGTCCCTATGGGTCCTTAAGACCTAAGGGAGTCGAGTCTCCACGTCGATAATTCCGTAATGAAATTTGGACGTTTTGCGAACAATCCTTGTAAATCCAAACGTTTCAAATGCCTCACTCTCGAAATGGGCTTTTAGGACAATTCGTCTTGCTGCGACGCGACGGGCTTCTGTCATGAGTTCAAGCGACAGTGGATTCGTGTTGGCTAGGGATCGTAATGGGTTCAAGTGAACTGATTCTGAAATCGTCTTTTCGAACATTGGATCGAAGTAGACGACGTCGAACGAATCATTCGGGCATGTCTTCAAATAGGTGAGGGCATCCGTCCAGACGACCTCGAGTCGACGCATCGCCTCATTGACCGCGGGCTCTTTCTCTTCCCAGACGGTCAACCCTTCCTTGACGAGCATCGCGGTGACGAACTCACTCTCGAGACCGACGGCGCGACCGGTCGGACCGACGGCGTGACTGAGGACGATGCTGTCCGAGCCGAGCCCGAGCGTACAGTCGAGGACGCGGTCACCTGGTTTGATTGCGGCAGCATCGACGAGCGGGTCGTTCCCGCCACGCGCGAGCTGCTTCACCCGGAACACTGAGCTCGAAGGGTGGAAGAAGAACGGTTCATCGCCGTCGAGCGGTGTATATTCGACGCGACGTTTATCAAATACTAGCACACCGGCATGATAGCGAGCTTTCAACGTCTCAATGGAAAGTTTACGTCGGGGGATGAAACGAACGTCATACGTCGCCGCATGAGACTCGGCCTGTTTAATGGTTACTTCGGTCGGGCGTAAACAAGTCGTAACGATATAAGTCATATGATCTCCTTACCGAAAAAATGAGACGCGAAGGCGTCTCATTTTTTCTTGCTGAGTAAATCCGACAATTCGTCGATGAGCGCCTTATGAGAGGCGAGCTCTTTCTTTTTCTCGTCGTTCGGGTTGATCGGACGTTTCGAGCGGCTTTGGAGCGCCTCGAGCGTCTCGTCGATTGACGATTTGAGCGTGTCACGATCTTCTGGCTTGAGCGTGACCTCGTGCGGGTTTTCACCACTGGCGTCAAGTTCGCGTAGACGCGCCATCAATTGTTTTGCTTCCCGGTTCAAATCAGCGAGCAATCTGTCAATTTGTTCCAAACGAAGCTTGATTCCATCACGTTCTGTAAACATTCGTTTCACCTCTTTTGTTGGGTAACCGTTAGGTATCTTCTTATTTACTTTACCATAATTTTTGAAAGACGAAACTACCGGGAATATATTCCATTTTATTTGAGTGAGGGAAACACTGTTTCTCTATGCCCACACGACATTCGACTGGTATACTGACTTAGCTAATAAGGAGGTGGTCGGATGCAGTCGACAACTCATCCACCAAAAGCGCTCAAAGGCGCCATTTTATCCATCACGACGTATTTGGTCTTATCTGTCCTAAAAGTCGTATTCGGTTATCTGTATAATTCGGAAGCCGTCCTCGCCGACGGTTTCAACAATACGACCGATATCATCGCATCCATCGCCGTCTATATCGGCATTCGCATCGCCGCGCTGCCTCGGGACGCAGAACATAAATACGGGCATGCTAAGATGGAAACGCTCGCCGCACTCGTCGCCTCGCTCATCATGGTCGCCGTCGGGGTGTTCGTTCTATTGAACAGCATCGCTAACTTGGTCGGTGGTGAATACGTCGAACCGAACCCGCTCGCGGCCGTCGTCGCGTTCGTGAGTGCGCTCGTCATGTTCGGCGTATACGCGTATAACTCGAGATTGGCCAAGCAGACTCGGTCCCTTGCCTTAAAGGCGGCGGCGAAAGACAATCTCGCTGATGCCATGATTTCAATCGGGGCGACGCTCGGTGTCCTGTTCGCTTACTTTAAGTTGCCGTGGATGGATACGGTGCTCGCCGTCCTCATTGCCGGGATGATTATCCGGACGGCGATTCAAATCTTTCTCGACGCGACCCATCAGCTCTCGGACGGGTTCCCGCCGGACCTCGTCGATTCCTATGAAGAGACGATCCAACATTTCGATGCTGTCAAGGAAGTCCGTGAAATCAAAGGACGTCACCTCGGCAACCACGTCATGCTCGACGTGACGATTGCCGTCGAGGGAAGCCTCACCGTCGAGGAGGCGCACGATTTATGTGATGATATCGAGCGTGAACTTGACGAGCATCATGCCGTCGATTCGGTTCACATTCACATCGAACCGGTCTGATTTCGGTTATCTTTTGCGCTTCACGGCGCCGTTCGTATATAATGAGTGTGGAAAGACTAAGAGATAACTGTTAAGGAGGGCACGGGATGGAAATCGTGCGTCAACCTATTCGTCAGATTGATGAGATCGAATATGAGCATTTTAAAAAATACGGTCAAAATTCTTACGGCATGTCAGCCGAAGAACTAAAAGGCATCTTTGTCGAGATGGGGGAAGAGCAGGTGTACTCAGCCGACGCCCATAGCTATGGGGAGGACTTCTATTACGACCTCCGCGTCGATGGTCAAACTGTCGGGAAAGTGTTGCTCTTGAAACTCGCTCGCGTCTATCAGCTCGATTTGATGGTGTTTGACCCGTTCAAAGACAAAGGTTATGCAACAGAGGGGCTTCGCCTCGCACTCGAGCAATCCGACTTGAAGGAAGGGCATACCGTCCGCGCCGGAATCCCGCCGACGAGCCCGCATCAAGAAGCGGTACGTAGTGTTCTTGAGAAGAACGGGTTTGAGAAACGGAACGGTCTTTACTATTTAAACTTTAAAAAACGATACGTAATCAACCATTGAACTGACGGCGTCTGACGCGTCAGTTTTTTCGTATGGAGGTTTTTACCGATGAAACAAGTGACAATCAACGACATCGCCAAACTGGCCGGGGTCGCCAAAAGTACCGTCTCCCGTTACTTGAACGGGGGCTCGGTCGGGCAGTCGACGCGCGACAAGATTGAGCGGGTCATTCAGGAGACGAATTATGAACCGAACCAGTTCGCGCAAAGCTTGAAGTCGAAACAGACGAAAATGATCGGCGTCATCGTCCCACGTCTCGACTCGTATGCCGCTTCACGCACGATGATGGGCATCGACGAACGATTGACCGAACGCGGCTATCAAATGCTCGTCGTCAACACGGCTCAACAGACCGAACGTGAGATCGAGCAGCTGTATAACTTGGCGAAACAAAAAGTAGCCGGCATCATCTGGCTCGGGACGACTGTGACGGAACGGCACTTGCAGGCGATCAAAGACATCCAAATTCCGGTCCTATTGATCGGTCAGGAGCATGAACAAGTCCATAGTCTCGTTTATCCCGATTTTGATGCGGCGTACGCCCTCGGAAAGCAGTTTATGGGCTGGGGGCATCGCGACATCATTTATGTGGGTGTCGAGGAGTACGATATCGCCGTCGGCCAAACGAGACGTGACGGTTTCTTGCGCGCCTTCAACGAGGCGGGTGCGGATGTGAAGACATACACGACGTCATTTAAAATCGATGATGCGATTCCGATTGGGATGCAGATTGGACATGAGCTGTCGGCGTCACTCGTCGTCTGTGCGACCGACAACATCGCCCTCGGCGTATTGAAGGGGCTTGCTAACGCCGGTAAAACGGTGCCGGGCGACATCTCGGTGAGTGGATTCGGCGGCTATGATTTCACCGAAGTGCTCCATCCGTCGATTACGACCGTACACCTTCCATACCGACGGACCGGGTCCCGTGCGGCTGACATGATTGTCCAATTGTTAACAGGTGAAACCATCCCGATGAAAACGTTCACAACTTTTGAATTAAAACTGCGAGAAAGCGTTGACATTTTAAATTAAATCGATTACATTTGTGTTGCGGAACCGGTTCCGCAACATTTTTTTATTCGATTTTGGAACCGGTTCGATAAGTGGTACGAAGCACGAAATTTAGACACGGAGGTGGACGGATGAACACCGTACATTGCATTGGTGAACTATTGATTGATTGGGTTTGCGAGGATGCGTCGAGCGACCTCGTCAACGGGACGACATTCGTGAAGAAGGCAGGGGGCGCACCGGCGAACGTCGCCGCGGTCGTCAGTAAACACGGTGGAAGCTCGAGTTTTCTCGGTCAAGTCGGGGCTGACCCGTTCGGCCGGTTTTTGAAACAGACGCTCGTCGACAACGGAGTCGGTGTCGAGAATCTGGTGGAGGAAGGTGACACGACGTTCGCGTTCGTGTCGATCCAAGAAGATGGGGAACGAGACTTTACGTTCCGCCGCGGCAGCGACGGGGATTACGCGTTCGAGTCGATCGACTTGTCGGCATTTAAACCAGGTGACATTGTCCACTTCGGCTCTGCGACGGCGCTCCTCGAAGGCGAGTTAAAGAATGCCTATTTTAAACTGCTTCAGTTCGCCAAACGGGACGGCCTGTTCGTCTCATTCGATCCGAACTATCGGGACGCGCTCGTGACAGATCTTGAAGCGTTCAAACAAGACTCACTTCACTTTATCGCCGAAGCGGATTTCGTGAAGTTGAGTGAAGAGGAAGCACATTTGTTGACGGGACTTGACGATTTAGACCAGGCGGTCGCGTCACTCCTTGAAACGGGTGCGAAACGAATCGCCATCACGCTTGGCTCACGCGGAACGCTCATTGCGACGAAAGACGTCAAAGACGTGATTTCATCGGTGAAAATCGATAGTGTCGATTCGACGGGAGCGGGCGATGCCTTCGTCGGAGCCTATTTATACCGATTGTCGACGCTCGGGCTAGATGACGATCGCTTACTAAAGGACATCGAATATGCGAACGTGACCGGAGCGCTAACGTGCACCGCTTACGGCGCGATTCCTGCCATACCATCACAACAACGCGTGTTTGAAACGCTAGGAGGGAAACCAGCATGAACTACAGACAAGAAGCAGAAGCGATTTTAGAGGCAATCGGCGGAAAAGACAATGTCGCCGCCGCGGCCCACTGTGCGACCCGGCTCCGTCTCGTCTTGAACGATGAATCGAAAGTTGACGAGAAGAAACTTGACGCACTCGATGTTGTCAAAGGAACGTTCTCGACAGGTGGTCAGTATCAAATCATCATCGGTGCAGGTACGGTCAACAAAGTATACGCCGAGTTCGCGGAATTGACAGGTCTCGGTGATATGTCGACAAGTGACGTCAAGTCGGCCGGCGCGAAAAAAGGCAACCCGCTCCAACAGTTCGTGAAGATGCTATCTGATATTTTCGTACCAATCATCCCGGCCATCGTCGCCGGCGGTCTCTTGATGGGGATCAACAACTTGCTCACAGCACCTGATTTGTTCTTCGACGGCAGCTCATTGATCGACCAGTACCCTGGCATCGCCGACCTCGCCGCAATGATCAACACGTTCGCCAACGCCGCTTTCGTCTTTCTACCCGTCCTGATTGGGTTCTCCGCCGCCAAGCGGTTTGGGGGTAATCCATACCTTGGCGCCGCGCTCGGGATGATCATGGTTCACCCGGATCTCGTCAATGCTTACGCGCAAGCAACGGTCGGCGATATTCCGGTTTGGAACATTCTCGGCTTTGAGATTGAGAAGCTCGGTTACCAAGGACAAGTGTTACCAGTACTCGTATCCGCTTATATTTTATCGAAAATTGAAATCAATATCCGTAAATTTATGCCAGCATCACTTGATATCTTACTCACCCCATTGCTCTCTCTCCTCATCACGGCGTTCGTCACGTTCGCATTCGTCGGACCGATTACGCGTGAAGCAGGTAACTTGATCATCGATGGTCTCGTTTGGACATACGACTCGCTCGGCTTCTTCGGTGGTCTCGTCATGGGTCTCTTGTACGCACCAATCGTCATCACAGGAATGCACCACAGCTTCATCGCGATCGAGACACAGCTTCTTGCTGATATCGCACGCACAGGTGGATCATTCATTTTCCCAATCGCAGCGATGTCGAACGTCGCGCAAGGTGCTGCCACACTCGCTGTCTTCTTCTTGACACGTGATAAGAAGATGAAAGGTGTCGCTTCGGCATCTGGTATCTCGGCACTCCTCGGAATCACGGAGCCGGCCATGTTCGGTGTCAACTTGAAACTACGCTATCCGTTCATCGCGGCTATCATCGGTTCAGGGATCGCCTCGGCGTTCATCGTCGGACGTGAAGTCCTCGCAGTAGCGCTCGGTGCGGCAGGTCTTCCGGGAATCATCTCGATCGCACCGGCATCGATTGTCTCGTATATCATCGGTATGGTCATTTCATTCGCCGTCGCTTTCGGATTGACGTTCGTGCTTGCGAAACGCCAAGCGAAAAAAGAAGCAGTGAAACAAGCAGCATAAGAAAGAAAAAGGAAGTGATGTTATGAGTTGGACGAAGGCAGAGCGTTACCGCTCGTTACGTGACGTGAGTGCCCTCGAGATGGAGACGCTCCGCACAAAGACGGCGGCTTCCCCGTGGCGGTTCGGATACCACATCCAACCGCCGACGGGCCTCCTGAACGACCCGAACGGATTCACGTATTATAACGGGGAATATCACATGTTCTATCAGTGGTTCCCACTCGGACCGGTACACGGTCTCAAACATTGGTACCATGTCACATCACCCGACCTCGTCACGTGGACCGACCGCGGGGTGGCGTTAGTCCCGGAGACGACCGAAGACTCGCACGGTGCCTATTCAGGTAGCGGGTTTGTGAAGGACGGGGAGCTCCACGTCATGTACACCGGCAACCACCGGACGGATGACTGGACGCGTCACGCCTCGCAAGTCATCGGCGTGTTGCGGGATGGAAAGATCGAACGTCGTAACGTCGCAATCCCGGACGTGCCGGCCGGGTACACGGAACACTTCCGTGACCCGAAAGTGTGGCTCGAGGATGGCGTCTATTACGCCATCGTCGGGGCCCAACGTAAGAACGAAACAGGTTGTGTCGTCTTATATCGTTCGACTGACTTGGACGACTGGACGTTCCTCGGTGAGATTGAGACAGGACTCGACCCGTTCGGTTACATGTGGGAATGTCCTGACGTGTTCGAACTGAACGGACAACACGTCCTCGTCTTCTCGCCGCAAGGTATCGAGCCTGAAGGCCACCGTTATCACAACGTCTACCAGTCTGGCTTCTTGATCGGCAAGCTCGACGTCGAGACGTTGACGTTCACGCATGACGCGTTCGAAGAACTCGATTTCGGTTTTGATTTCTACGCCCCACAGACGACAGAACAAGACGGACGTCGCGTGCTCGTCGGTTGGATGGGACTCCCGGAAATCGACTATCCGACGGACCGGTTCGGCTGGGCACACGCCTTGACGTTACCGCGTGTGCTCACAATCGAGGACGGATCGCTCAAGCAGCGTCCAGTTGCGGAGATGACAACACTTCGCCAAGACACATTCCTCGATGCGTCCGGCACGTCAGTCAGCGTTGCGACACCGGACCGGTATGAGCTTGAGGTGAAAACGGATGGGTCGGACTTTAGCCTCGAATTGTTGCAAGTTGAAGATGAGTCACTCGTCATTCGTTACGATGCAACGGCAGGCGAGTTGACGATCGATCGGACGAATGCTGGAGAGCCGTTCGCGACCGAGTATGGCACGACACGGACGAAAACGATTGCTGTCGAATCACTTCACGTCTTCGTCGACTCGTCGAGTGTCGAATGTTTCGTCAATGACGGCGAAGCGGTCGCTACGCTCCGTGTGTTCCCAAGCGAGCTCGAGAAACAGTTGCGCTATGAAGGGGCGACGGCGAGCCTGATCGGTTGGACGTATCAATAAGGAAAAGCTGAGCTTCGGCTCGGCTTTTTTTGTTGTTCCAAAATGTAACGATTTCAAGTTTTGCTTATGATACTGTGAAAATAGGTAATTGATTACATAAAAATGGAGGTTGAATCGCTAGTGTGGATCATATTTGGAGTACTGACGGTCGCTGCGACATTGTTCAACTTGTATACGTTCATGGTCGGAAAAGATTTCAAGCTGCCGATGGCGATTGCGTTGTCGCTGACGGCGCTCACCGTGTGCGCGGACTACAGCTATTTATCAGTTTGGGTCGAAGCGGAGGATTGGGGTGCGTTAGCGGATGTCATACCAGGTATGGGACGGG
Organism: Exiguobacterium sp. SL-9; assembly: GCF_004336985.1. GTDB lineage: Bacteria > Bacillota > Bacilli > Exiguobacteriales > Exiguobacteriaceae > Exiguobacterium. The sequence goes on along the minus strand of NZ_SJUO01000001.1, from coordinate 141,477 downwards.
CGTGGTGGGTCTTGACGAGCATCTCGATTCTATTGAACCTATTGCCGATATTTTTAGAGCGCAGCAGAAAGCGTGTGTGACGAGTTTCTTGATAGTATGTAAAAATTTGCGAAACCTTTCGTCCGGATTTTCGTAAAAGATAACGATCAACATGAATGGGGTGAAGCGCATGAAACTAGATCGGGCAATCTTCACAGGGGCTTCGGCGATGTTCAAAGCATTTATGAACTCAGAGGAGAATGAGTTGAACAGAGAAGAGATGATTCAAGCGAGAGTTGCTGAGTCGTCAGGCATTGGTTCGTTCAATGAGACAGATTTCATCATGTTCAATGGAATCGAAAAAGTGAGTCCGTTCGCGGACATGCTGCGTAATGCAGATGATGCGTTCGAAGATTCCATTCACGGGGAACCGGACTTTGACTTGGAGCTTCATTGGAAGGGCGGGATGATGGCACAGTATCATCTTTGGCTCGGACAGAAACATCAACCGAGCTTTTTGATGGATGTGACGCATCCGCATCTCATCTATCGCGTGTCGAGAGATATGACGAATCAGTTGATTCAAGTGCTCGGGGTGGATGAGTGAACGAGTGCCGTGGAATGTGAAACTTTACTTGCTTGAATCGCGTATATCATCCATATACAGACAGAGGGAGTCTATTTATGAAACATCGACATACACCAGTCTTTGCTCTCGTCACGTTATCACTTACCTTGACCGGTTGTGCCTCGAACGATTTCCGGACGGATGGGATTGAAGAAGTCCGCGTCTCGGAATCGGACGGATTCAGCAGTTTTCAAGAGCGCGATCTCGTCACGTTCGACGAACCGGAAGCGATTCAAGTATTCGAAGACATGCTGCGTGAGGCAGACGAACTTCCAGGTGTCGCCAATGTGGTTGGGCCGGAATACGATATCGAAATCCGCTTCGAGGACGGGGAGACGGACCGCTATTACCTTTGGCTGAACGATGATGCGAAGTTCGCAAGCAGTCTTTACGACGCGGACGACACAAATATCGGCTACCACCTTCCGGCTGACGTGACGGACGAATTGATCAATCTGCTCGAGTCAGGCGACTAAAAAGACGCCTAAATGGGCGTCTTACGAGTTGAAGCGGATAAAGCGTTCAATCTGTTGCTCGCTCTTTCGCGCTTGACGGCCGATCCAAATCAGATGGCCGGGGCTGTTCAAGATGGTGAGCTGGGCGTGCGGGATGAGCCGTTTCGCATGATGCGCGTGACGGACCGGCACGGCCTTGTCATTTTTAGAGTGGACGATATACGTCGGGCACGTCACCCCGAGCAAAGCTTCATCGGTCACTTGTTGACGAAGGTCGAACTGGGCACCCAGACCGAACGCCATTTGACTCGCGACTCGCTTCAACAAGAAGATATCGTACGGGGTCACTTCGTCTCGAATCACGTCTAATGCGAGCAGGCTCGTCGATTGAATCATGCGGGCCGTCGCTTCGAACGGTTGTTTTTGAATCGCCCGGAAGACGAATTGTTTCATCGCGAACTGAAGCGCAATGAAAGCCGGTTGGGCGACGTTTCGGCTGATGTAGCGCCGATACGGGAAGTCGACGACACTCGTCACCGCGGCCGCAAGCGTCAAGCTGAGCGCGTGGTCGTTCTGCGATGCGAGCTCGATGGCTGTCGGTCCCCCGGCCGAGATGCCGTACACGTGATATTGTTCGATTGCCATGACTTCCATCAGACGACGTAAGTTGGCGGCGAACGCTTGCGGCGAGGCTGAAAATGAGTACGGAGTCTCACCGTAACCGGGACGAGATGGGACAATGACCCGAAAACCGGACACGACGAGCCGGTCCACATGGTACGGTTCGAGGCTGGATGATTGGGTCCCATGAATCAGAACGATGACCGGACCGTGACCACGGTCCATATATTCGATTTTCGTGCCGTTGACGTGCGCGTAATGTTTCACTGCGGAAGGGCCTCCTTAAACGATTTGTAATGGAAAATACCTTTATTTCATGGAAATAACATGCTACTGTCTGTTTATACATATTTTACAAAGAGAAGTGAGGGGATTAAACCGTGAACAACCGAGAACGGTTACTCGAGGTGAGACGGTTTTTCGAACGCCATACAGATGATAACCATCCGAAGACGTTAGAAGACTTGCTCGAATATTTATCTACTATCGGAGATACTTCTAAGTTAGCAAAAAAATCAGTGAAAGACGACATCCAAGCATTGACCGATTCGGGGTTCGAGGTGCAGGATGAGCTCGAGAAAAACGGCCTCGCCAAAAAATATTGGCATTCGGCCCGTCTGTTTGAAATTCATGAGCTCCGGATGATGGTCGATGCCATCGTTGCGGCGAAGTTCATCTCAGAGGACGTGACGGAACGCATCGTCGAGAAGCTTCAAAAACTGACGAGCATCCCGGAAGCGGAGACGCTCCAATCGATTATTAAGACACCGAAAAAGAAACATGGACAAATCCCGTACCATATCGACCGCATCCAGCGGGCGATTCAAGAACAAAAGGCGATCTCGTTCCAATACACGGACGTCGTCGGCTTTGACGCCACGAAGCGGACGTTCCCACTTCGCCGTGACGGCGAACGTTACGTCGTCAATCCGATCGACCTGCACTGGAACCATGAGCAGTACTATTTGATTGGTATCGATGAATCAATCGGGGAAATCCGAAACTATCGTGTCGACCGCATCGTCAATTCGGAAATTGTCGAGGACGATACGCCGCGCATGAAACAGCATTTGCCGGACGACTATTTCCAAAAGTCGTTCAATATGTATAACGGACTCGACGAGGAGATTGTCCTTGCCGTTGACGAGCGGGTCCTCCCGGTCATTTTCGACAAACTCGGCGAAGACGTCTCGATCACGCAAGACGGAGACCGCTTCCTCATCCGCTTCGATGCGGCCGTATCTGATGGTTTCGTCTATTGGCTCTTGTCACTCGGCACGCAAGTCGAAGTGCTCGAACCGGTCACACTCCGCGATCATATGCGCGAGACGATCGAGACGATGGCCGGTCGATACGCAAAGGCGAGCATTCACTGAAACGATTGAAATGTAGATATGATATACTGCTTGCGACACTTGTAGAAGGGGGACAGGCGGATGTTAGATTGGATGCCATTAATCATTCCGATTGTCGCTGTCATTTTTGTCGCCGTCGTCGCAAGACGCGCCATGAAAATGGACCAAGAGAAATAAGCTAGGACGGACATCCTTCTCGTCATGAGGAGGATGTCTTTTCCGTCCAAAAGGAGGAGACCGATGGATACCATCACACATACGCTGTTCGGTCTGACGCTCTACGGGGCGGCCGACAAGCGAGAGCTTCAGAAAAACGAAAAACGTGCTTTGTTCGTCACGACGCTCGTCGGGAGCCAAATCCCAGATAGTGACGTCATCTCGCGATTATGGGATACGGAAGGGATGTACCAGATGTGGCACCGCGGCATCACCCATTCGATTTTCCTCGTCCCGTTATTCGCGCTACTCATCTACATACTCGTGCGCGTTTTGTTCAAGGTGACCGATATCCGTTACTTTTGGTGGGCGCTCTTATCCGTGTTCATCCATAACACGGCGGACTTGTTCAACGCCTGGGGGACCGGCTACTTCGAGCCATTATCTGATGTCCGAGTCACGTTCGGTGTCATCCCGATCGTCGATTTCGTCTATTGGGGTATCTTCCTCGTCGCCTGGCTGATTGCACGGCGAACGGACGTCCGCCATACGGTGTATCGCTACGCCTGGGCCGCCATCGTCGTGCACGTCTTGATTCAAAGCGCGCAAGGGGCGTACTTGTATCAGTCGTATGCCGCCGATCACGATGAAGTGGCGCTGTCGGCCTCGTTCATCCCGACCCAGTTCACGGTCGTCACAAAGACAGATGAGTCGGTGTCGATTTACAGTGACTCGGTCTATCAAGAACCTGGAGTCCTTTACGAGTTGACGAGTGCAGACGATGCTGATTTGACCCCGCTCTTCGTCGAGAATAAAGAAGCGATCACGCTCAAACAGTGGTCCCCATTCGTTGTCGTCGTCAAGGATGATGAGCGTCTTGGGCTTTACGATCCACGTTTCTTTGACGGTGAGTCGTCATTCCTTTACGAATACATCGAATTGTAGGTGATTCTATGCGTCGCATCCGTTATTTGTTCATCTTCGGTTACGAACAGGCACTCAGTTGTATCTTCCCGGTCGCCATCTTCGGGGCGCTCGCGTTGACAAAATGGTTCGACTTTCCGATTCCGCGCTATGACGTGCTACTCATTTGGTGCCTATTCGTCCAAGTCGTGCTCGTCAAAACCGGTCTCGAGACGATGGAAGAAGTGAAGGTCATCAGTTGGTTCCACGTCATCGGGCTCGGCCTCGAGCTGTTCAAAGTGCAGATGGGGTCATGGAGCTATCCCGACGAGGCGTTGACGAAAGTGTTCGGTGTCCCGCTCTATGCGGGGTTCATGTATGCGAGTGTCGGCAGCTACGTCGTCCAATCGTGGCGCCGCCTTGATTTGGAGTTTCTCAAGATGCCGCCACCGCTCATCGCGTTCGGTCTGGGAATCGCCATCTATTTCAACTTCTTTTGGCACCACATTTGGCTCGATTTGCGCTGGGTGCTGATTGGTCTCGTCTTTCTCGTCTTCGGTCGGGCCATCGTCACGTACCGGCTCGACGATCGCCGTTTCACGATGCCAGTCGTCGTCGCTTTCTTTTTGATCGCCTGCTTCATCTGGTTCGCGGAAAATATCGTCACGTTCTATAACGGTTGGGCCTATCCGAATCAGTTGAGCGGCTGGGCACTCGTCGACCTTGGCAAGCTGTCGTCGTGGTTCCTGCTCGTCATTATCAGTATCTTGCTTGTGGCGTGGCAGAAGCGAAGGCAGGAAATCCTATGAAAAAAACGTGTGCAGCCACATCGGGTCGCACACGTTTTTTGGTTACGTCGTTGGTTGTTTGGAGCGGGCAATCATATGGACGATGAACACATACAGGGGAAATGTGAACGTGAGCGCGATGATCAGCAGCCCGACGGCCGGACTTGGCCATGCCGCTTCATTCGGAGCGGGGACGATCCGTGTCCAGACATAGGTGAACAGCGCTAAATAGGGGAGCCATAGCACGTACAGGGATAGGTTCCATGGTGAAGGAGCCAGTCGCCTGATTTGTTTGACGATGAGCCGCGCGAACAACCAGAGTGAAGCAAGAGCGATAGAGACGATGACGAGCATATAAATATTGCCTATGATCAAATAGAGCCGTCCGCTGTTGGCAAGCAGTTGAATGTTTACGAACAGGGTGAGCGCGAGCTGGATGGAGAGGGTTTGTATGTTGAGAAAGTGTGTCATAGAGATCTCCTCGAAAATGAAATGGTGATGAAACTTTGTCTGTTAGTAACCGTAAAAAGAGGTGAGGTGATAAGTTTGATTGATTTAATCGGGTTTTGGTGTATCGCGCTCGCGCTTGTTGGCGCGACAGTCATGTATTTCGTCCAATGGTGGAAAGACCGAAAGTTAGGAAAGTTGTTTGCGTCCATTGGATCGCTCATGTTAGTCATGCTAGTGTTGCTCGTAACGGTTCCAGATACATATGACCGGATGTATAGTCGCTACATGACAGAGACGGGAATGTGTTATGTAATCGATAACGGTGCGAAAGCCCGTGACATCGATGTATATCTGAATGGCGTGCCGTACGAAACGCGCGATCGTCCCGATATTCCGTTCGGTCCTGGCGTTGAATATGAATGTACGATCACGTTCACGCAGGAGTTGAAGACGCTCGTCAATTATGAGTTACGATCTGAGGATGGTGATGTACTATTTTCGACATACTAAGGTGTTCCTTTCATGAAGGAATACTTTTTTGTTTATCTCTTGATTGGGATGTTCGATGTAGCTGGAACACTTAAAAATTGTGCCTGAGTATATGAGCAATTTAATAGTAGCATAATTTATCTCTTTATTTTTTGAATATTGTTATTATTTACAATATTTCTGTGATAGAATCAAAAAAACACATATGGCTTTTTTTTACTTTTAAATTGAGGAAATGTTTTATTTTGGAGAGCCTTCTTTTTTGTTTGTGGTATTAGGCGATCAAATTTAAAAGGAAAGAATCTCATGGCTCAAAAGGGAGAGAAACAGATGAACTGGATTGCTCAAAAATCGGCTCAGTTTTTTATCACCATATTTGTATTGATTGCGATCAGTGCCTTGCCTTCACTCGTCGTGCAACTCGAGTTCGTCCCATCGAACTACTGGCACGGGATTCAACAACAATTCAGTCAGTTGGCGAAACTCGATGAGATTACATATTTCAACGTCACCGCGCAACGCGAGTTACCGTTATTGCCAGATCTTGCCCCGCTCATGAAAGAGACAGTCATCATCTTTGTGACGTCACTCATCGTCTCGGTCGGGTTTGCCCTTTTGTACGCCTATTTCTTTTATCGGAGCGGGAAGCGCGTGCGCACGGTGCTTCAGCAAACGAGCCAAACGCTAGAGATGATTCCAGATTTGTTTTGGCTCATCTTTTCGCAATTCCTCGCCATCACGATTTACAAGAAGACGGGATTTGATCGGATTGAAGTCGCAGGCGGGTTTGCCGAATACATACGTTTTTTGCCGATCGTGACGTTGACGCTCACGATTCTGTTCTTCTTCCTTAAATGGTTGACGAAACATATCCTCGAGGAAGAAGTGTCGTTGTTTCTCGAATTGGCGCGGGCGAAAGGCGTCCGACCGGCCGCCTTGTTCTGGAGACACTTGCTCCCGAATTTGGTGTATCGCTTCTACCTCTTTTTCCGCTCGAACTTGATTACGGTGCTATCGAGTCTACTCATCATCGAATATTTATTTAACGTGCAAGGGATTTTCCGGTTCGCCGTTTATAATCCGGTCATGCCGATTCTGCTCGTCATCTTGTTGGTCGTCTATATCCCGATCTTCATATTGGATTTACTGGCGGAGTGGATCATCCCGAACGCCTGGAAAGGAGGGATTTGATGCGACGGACGCTACTGCGTGACCCGATTTTCATCATCGGGTTCGTGATTTTTGCCAGCTTACTGTTACTCAGTATCGGGAATACCGTATTCCGCGATGGCCAAGTCGATCAATTTTTGAACCGTTACTCCGACGAAGGTCGGTTGATTGGCATTCCACCGCTCGAACCGTCCAAAGATCAGTGGCTCGGTACCGACCGGGCCGGGAACGACTTGTTCCAGATGATGATTGAAGGCTTTAAATGGACGGTCGGTATTTGTGCGACCGTGGCGCTCGGACGGATGGCGATCGGCCTATTAATCGGGATTCCACTCGCGTTTCGCGGGGCGCGCGTGAACCGATTGTTCAAAATGGTGTTAGATGGTTTTTTGATTCTGCCTATCTCGTTATTGGCCATGATGATGCTGTTCCCGTCCTTTTTCTTTGCAGACTCGACTGTGGTGCCACCACTTCTGGACCGCGTGACGCTACAGTTGACGGTCTTCGTGGCGCTCGGGTTGCCTGCCGTCACGCTCTATCTCATTACAGAAGTCCGACAATTGCTCAAGCAAGAGTTTATGATTGTCGCCGAGACGTTAGGCGGCAGTGTGTGGCATCGGACAAGACGACACCTGTGGCCGCACCTCGTGCCAACGCTGGTCATCGTCTTCATGCAGCAATTCGTACAAACGTTGATGTTACTCATCCATCTATCTTTGTTCGGCGTCTTTTTCGGAGGAACCGTCTTCTTGTTTGAAGGGGTCAGACCGACGCTGTTTGAATGGTCGTCGATGTTCGGTTTTTATTTCACGCAGTTCACGGCGACGACGTGGATGACGAACCATATGTTCTTCGTTCCGGCTCTCGGACTGTCCATGCTCGTCTTCATCAGCAATTTGTTGACGAGTCGGCTTGAGCGAGCGTTCCGGTTACGACGCCAAGAGGCGGTCGTCACGGAAGAGACGATGTCTCAAGTCGAGGCGGCGGCTGCGTCACTCGCGGATCCATTCACACTCGTTCATACGAATCATTCAACTCAACTAAAAAAACCGCCTCCTTCTATTTAGATTGACCAAGGGTTTCCTCGAACGTATATCGAATGAAGTGATGTAAATGGTATATGCATGTCATTCAGTGTCGACGACTTAGCGTTTTAGAACGGTTCATTAAAAAAGGGGATCATGAGATGGAATCTAATACAGTGACAGTGTCATCGATTATTGAAGCACCTATCGACAAAGTATGGCGACTTTGGACAGAACCTGACCATATTAAGCAGTGGAATCATGCATCAGAAGATTGGCACACGACGGAAGCAGAAAATGACTTGAGAGCCAGAGGAAAGTTTCGAAGTCGGATGGAGGCAAAAGACAAGAGTATGGCCTTCGATTTTGAAGGTGTATATGATGAAGTATTAGTCAATCAACTCATTCAATATCACTTTGAAGATGAACGCAGAGTACACATTTCATTTGTTTCAGAAGGTGAGCAAACAAAAATTGTTGAAACGTTTGACGCGGAATCGATGAATCCGCTTGAGTTACAGCGTCAAGGTTGGCAAGCAATCCTTGAGCATTTTAAAAAGTACGTTGAAGAAAACTAACGTATGCATAAAAAAGTTTGAGAGGAGACACTCTGTACACTTTTCGATGTCGAAATGTAAACAGAGTGTCCATTCTTTATTTTTTCAGAGGTGAGGATATTATTGTATGAATTCAATGAAGTAGAGCTCAACCCATTAAAAATGGTTTTTCCTAGAAGTAGGATTATCTCTCAGGACCACCAACGTATTTCGTTTTTCCATCCCAAAAATCATTAAGATGATTCCACCATTCAAGTGATTCTTGATGCAAATATTCATGAAATACACTCGTCTCTCTTCCGCTGTATAATAATTTGTTTTGCATATCTTCCAATAATCCGATTGTCACAGCTTCTTTAACGTAAGGATCACCAGTTGTGTGAAATAATTCAATGACATGAAACACCGCCGGAAACTCTTTCAACTTGTTTTGTCTATACAAGTCAACGATGTGCGCAGCAAGATCAGCAAAATCGATATACAGTAACTGCTCATCTCCAGTCTCGTAATTGTCTTCAACATATGCATTCCATCGATTTCTATAGGAAGGACACGCTTGTAAAAATAGTTCCATCACTTCGCATTTAGAGATTTCTTTTTTCATAGTTTTCCCTCGCTGATAGTATTGTGTAAAGGAATGATTCAAGGTGCCTCGCCTTCGTATCAGTCGTCAATCACATCTTCTCCTGATTGCCGCAGGTTCTCAAGCGATTCAAGCATATGCGTGATCACATCATCCGGATGGCGTTCCCACGTCCCGAGCTCGGCCACGACTTTGAGCGGGGCGTTCGACCGGTACGACCGGGTCGGATTGCCAGGGAAGCGCTTGTCCGTCAAGTTCGGGTCATTCTCGAAGTCACCCGTCGGTTCGACGAGATAGATGCGTTCACGAGCCTCACCGCTCGCCAGTTCGGCACCCCATTTGGCGGCGTCGAGGGTGGCCGTGAAATAGATGTAATTCGACTGCTTATCTTGATAGTTTGAGCGTCGCTTCGGTTCTAGCAAGTCACCTAGCTTCAGTTCGGCTTTCGTGCCGTGAAAAAACGGGCCTGGATCGAGCGGTCTCATGTCATCAGTCATGCTTCATCTCTCCTTCAGTCAGGTTGTCTTCACAGTATAGTGGATGAATTTAGGAGAACACAGTCTGTTTTTGGTTCGAGAATCACGATATAATAGAGACGGGAAGAGCGACAGGCTCTTCCTTTTTCGTTACAACGAATTCAAAGCTGTTTACGAAACGAATAGCTCGTGATGGCATAGTCCATTTTGTCTTTATAAAAGCGGTGCGCCTCGGTCCGGGCAAGTCCTGACTCAAGGGCGACGTATTTGGCACTATGGTCGCGGGCGTATTCGTGGACGAAGTGAAGCAGCATCTCACCATATCCGTTCGAGCGATGGTTCGCGCACGTCACAAGGTCGTAAATGAAGACGTGTTTCTCGAGATATAGATTGACGCGGAGCTCAATACCCGCAAGCGATACAATCGCATCGTCGGCGTATAACGCATACAGTTCATAGCCTTGCGGTCGCATGGCGGCTACGATTTCACGATACGTGTCGAGCGTCAGGTCGGTACGCAGTTGGTTCATGACTGGGAACGATTCATCGAGTTCGTGTGGCGACTGGATTGGTTTGATGAAATAGATGGTCGATGGAATGGGAATCATGCCTCCTTGAGGGGATGTTATATGTGGATTTCGCTCTCGTAAGACAGGATTCCTTCCATACTTATAAACGGACAGAAGGGACAGATATATCGTGAAACATGCGCTAGTGATCGGCGGCAGCGGGATGCTGGCGGGGATGGTCCTTTGGTTGGCAGAGGGTGGGTATCACGTGTCCATCATCGGACGAGATGCCGAGAAAATGAAACGATTGACCGAGCAATCGCCAGATCGGCTGTCTGCCATATTGGTCGACTATCGGGACGACTTGCGTCTCAAGGAAGCACTGCGACGTTCGATTGCGATTCACGGAGACTTCGACTTGGTCGTTGCCTGGATTCATTCGGACGCAGCTAACGCCTTGCCGTGTGTGTTGTCAGCACTGCGCGGTGGCACGGACGTGTTCCATGTCCTCGGGAGCCGCGCCAATCCGAGCGGTGTGAGGAACGGGCTGAGAATCCCTGAAGACGTCCGTTATCACCAAGTGCAACTCGGCTATCAGGTCGTGAAAGGTCAGCGCCGCTGGTTGACGCATGAAGAGATTGCCGGAGGCGTGGTCGAGGCGATTCATGAGAAGAAACCTCTTTGTTTAGTCGGCTTTGCAACGAAGTGAGAATATTGATTTTAAAAAATGTAAATTTGAGAAAGGTGTGCCGTACATATGAAGATTCTGATTGGCCAACCCAAAATGGAAAAACACCTAGAGCAATTCAGTCAAGACATCAAAGCGAACCCCGATGTGGACTTGATCTTGTACCCGGAAGGCTATTGTCAGGTTACCCATCTTCCCGAGGTCAAGAAACTCGCGAAGCGATTCCAGACAGCGGTCGTGATGGGCTATCGGAACGAGCAGAACGTGGACCGAGCGCTCATCATCGATAAGCGTGGGGAGACACTGTTGGACCGTGCCAAGACACCGGAAACGATGCCGCTCTTCATGCCGTCAACTGTCGAGGACGATGGTCACCGCTACGGATATGTGCTCTGTCGAGAAATCTTCATGGGGCTGGAAGGACTTAAATCGGAAGAGGACATTCAACTTATCTTCAATCCGATTGGCGTCGGCATGTTCAGCGAAGAACAATATGCGGATTGGTCCGGTGTGGCGAAGCAAATCGCGATGCAACAACGTTCAATGATTCTCGGGACGAGCCATGCCGATGGGTCGTATCGAAACTGTGGCCATTCGATTCCGATCGCATATTGCTTCGATGAGACGGGCGAGGCGGTATTGCTGTCGAAAAACGATACGCGTACGCGGATTGTCGATACGGTTTTAAAGACGATCGAAGTCTTAGATTCGCCTGTCGGAACGGTTTGATGAGGATGACGAGTTGATTTGAGTACACAAAAAAACTTGAATGCACACTTCTATCAAGTGTTGGTCATTCAAGTTTTTTTCATCGGATGTATCTTAACTGGTGAACGAAATTTTCGCATTGATTTCATCAACGGCTGCGTTGCAATTTTCTAGATTCACGTCATAAAACGTATGCTCATGCGTCAACGACACGTGTTCACCGCTTTGAAGCTCGTACTGTTCGAGTAACGGGCGAATCCGATCATGGACGACGCGGGCGGCCTCAGGGGACGTGTGCGGATAGATGATGGCGAACGTGTCTAAGGCCACGCGGTACTTATGGTCCGTTCGTCTCGTGGCCAGATGGAGCTCGTCACTGAAATAATTCAAGAACCATTCATACTCGGTCCGTCCAAACCGTTCCTCGAATTCTCTCAGCTCATGGATTTGAATGAACGAGACCGTGAAGGCGTCACCGTGGCGAATCAGGCGATCGCGTTCGGCATTCAAGTCCATCCGAAACCGTTCGGCGTTATCGAGCCACGTCTCAGGGTCAACGGCCACGAGCTGTCGGGTACGCTCCTCTAACTCGAGACGTGACAGTTGTACGTTCTTTACGAGTTGATGAACGAGACCGGACAAAATGGACATGACGAGCAGCAATATCGTAAAACTGATCCCTCTGCTGTTGAAAAACTGAACGTTTCCTGCTTCATAGATGGATGCGAACCATCGGAAATAGATGAATAAAAAGAGAAGGAGTGAGACAGACAGGGTCAGCCCGGCCCGCATTCCGAAGATAAGGGAAGATAGAACGACGGCCGGTAAAATCAAGTAGCCGAGAAGACCGGTGTTACTATCGGACAAAAGAACGGTGAATGCCATCGAGCCGACAATCATACAGGCGATGAGCCCGAACAAATAAGTCGATTCATTGGTCCATTGCTTCATGTTTAACCCTCCATCTGTTTTAAATCGGCTCGCGATGAGCCACCATCTCAATTACCCGCTATGTGTGGGAAATAACCAATCAAAGATGTCCGTCACCTTCATTATAGAGCATCAGATTGGGACGATGAGCTCGTTTTTCGAATCGGAGCAAGTGCGTTTCTTCGAGCGGATGAAGTAAACGACACCACCGGCACAGATGTCGGTGGTGTCGTCAGTTATGTGGCAAAGTTAGTCCGGCCATCGTGAATCAACGTGCCGATCGACTCGCCCGAACAGATTCGTTTCATCGCGCCCGTCTCTTCAAAGTCGAACACATGTACCGGAAGATGATTGTCTCGCGCGAGGAGCAGCGCCGACTGATCCATTACCTTCAAGTCATGGCGCAACACATCGTTATAGTGGAGCGACGTATATTGTCTCGCCGCGCTCGAACGATTCGGGTCTTCCGTATAGACACCGGAAATCCCGTTTTTGGCGACGAACAGGGCGTCACAGTGCATCTCGACCGCGCGTTGAACCGCCGGATAGTCTGTCGAGACGAACGGCTGACCGTTACCACCTGCGAAGATGAGGACGTACCCTTTGTTCAGATGGGTGAGTGCCTTCAGTCGAATGTACGGCTCAGCCATACTCGGAATCGGCATGGCCGTCATGACCCGAACTTCGCGGTCGGTCTTGCTTTTCAGCACACCCCGCAGCATCAAGCTGTTGATGACGGTGCCGAGCGTGCCGATGTTGTCAGCCTCGACGCGGTCGATGCCCCATGCGTCGGCCATGTTGCCTCGGAAGATGTTCCCTCCGCCGATCATTAGGGAAACGTTGATGCCCATGTCAATCAACGATAAAATCTCAGTCGCAATTTGATCGAGTTTGTGTGGATCAAAATTCGAGTTGTCCTCGCCGGCGATGGCGGCCCCGCTCAACTTGATGAGCACGTTTTGATAGTTGTTCAACGAAACACTCCCTTTCTGATTGCAAATCTCCAAAATTATATAGGTTCTTCAATTATTTAGCAATGATTATAACGGGTCAGCTATAATGAAAAGTGAGATTGTTGGAAACGGGAGACGATTAGGGGGCGATATCCATGAACCATTTTGTGAAAGTGTTTGAGACAGAACTTGAAGTGAAGCGTAAAGGAGAGCATGGTATACCAATCGTCATCATGACTGGAATGGGTTGTTCGTTCGAAGAGTGGCATGAGGTGACAGAGAAGCTAAGTGTAACAAATCAGGTCATCCTGTATCACCGGCCGGGGATTGGCAGAAGTGAACAGAGTCAACGTGAACGCAACACAGAAGCGACTGTAAGCGAATTAAAGGAACTGTTACACGTTCTGCGTATTGACAGTCCTATCATCTTACTCGGACATTCCTATGGAGGGCTTTGCGCCCAGCATTTCGCGAAGCGTTATTTGTCTGATGTGGCTGCACTCGTGCTCATCGACTCCACATCGCACGACTTGGAAAGACTCGATACGCTAGACTTGCCAATCATGAATGAGGGAGCGTCAGATGAGGATTGGCTGAAACAATGTGAGGCCTATGCAGAACAAACCGAATCAGCGTTAACACGACGTATCCAAACCGTATTGACACCCAATCAGCGCAAGCTTCCGAGTGATGTTCAAGCAGAGTTGATCCAATTTTTCCAAAGGCCAAATCTGTATAAAACGATGATTGAGGAAGTCAGGAACTGGCATGCGGATTCTCGGTTCATTAAACAGTTAGGAAGTCTCGGTTCGATGCCAGTGTATGTGATTGGACGCGACGCCGACCATGAAGTCGAACAAGGCCTGTTAAACGGTTTGCCTGAATCTGAGTTAAAGTTATTAGAAGCAACGTGGCATCAACTCATTCGTGAACAAACGATGCTCTCGACAACTAGCAAGCTGGTGATTGCGGAACGGTCATCGCATGCTGTTCATTTAGATCGTCCGGATGTCATTGTTGCTGTGGTAGAGGAACACGTGTATCAGATGACTCAAGCGTTAAAATAAGCCATTGTTGTCGCGACAGCTTAAAGAGAGCCGATTGAGAGGATGGTCTCAATCGGCTTTTCTATAGTTTCAATAAAAGATTAAGATGCTTCCTCCTCATATAGAACCGCCTCATACAGTGCTCGTTTTGAACGCTCTAACACAACACGAACCGTGACCAAGCCGACGAGTAAGAAAGCGAGCGAAAAGGCAACGTACGTCGAACGAATCCCGACGTATTCAGCGAGGAGGCCGATGCCAAACGTCAACCCGATGATGAGGATGGACTCGACTACATTGATCACTCCCGAGAAGCGGCCCATCAGTTCGGTCGGCACGTTGTTCTGATAAAAGGACAAGAAGCCGGTGTTCGCGAACGATAGGGCGAACGTGAGCAGGAAGAACCCGGCGGATGCGAGCACGAACGATTCCGAGAAGGCGAAAACGAGATAGCCGACAGGTGTTAGGATGGCGCCGAAACTGATTAAGAACGGTAACGTCATCCGAGCGCTGAACGTCGCATTGATGATGGAGCCGGCGATAATCCCGGCTCCGGCGACACTGACAAGAAAGCCGTATCGACTCTCAGAGAAACCGAGCACTTGCGTCGCGAACGACGCCTCGAGTGAGTCGAGCCCCGACATGAAAATCGTCATGACGCAGAATAGACCATAGACGAGCGTCACGTAACGCATGGTCGACGCGAACCGGACGACCGTCTTCCAGTCCTCGATAATCATGCGCAGGCTGAATACCTCGACCTCCTCGCTGGCCGTGAACAGCCTCGGTAAGCATGCGAGAATCCCGACGGACACGAGCAACGCCAGCGCGTTCAACTGGATGGCGAACGTCGGGCTGCCGATCATGAACAACAATCCCGCGATAGCTGGGCCTAAAATGAACCCGGCCGATTGGACGAAGTTCTTGAGCGCGTTGAACCGTTGCCGGTCAGCGCTTGGGACGAGTTTCGTCATATAGACGAGGGAGGCCGATTCGAAGACGGAGCTCGCGATATTCAATCCAAACACGAGCACATAGATGAGCGCGAGTGAGTCGGTGAAAGCGAGACTGAAGACGACGACGGCACGGAGCGCATCGAGCCACATCATCAAGCGGCGCGTGTCGGTGCGGTCGATGACCGAGCCTGACCAAAAGTTCGCGCATAGGGCCGCGAGCGGGACGAGGATGTAGAGGACCGACACGGCGAACGGCGATTGCGTCATCTCGAGGACGATCAAGTTGAGGGCGATGAAGTACACCCAGGCCCCAAGGTTCGAGATGCCGACGCCAGCAAGTAAAAGTAAAGGTTGTTTCCAAGTACGCATATCCATCGTCCCCGTTCAAAAGTAGATTTTGAACAGTATGTCACAAAAATGATTGATGTACCAGATAAATCCAATCGATTTCAAAATTTTATATAATTGATTATCCGGCTCGCTTCCTTTCCATAGATTGGGCAAAGAGGATGAGATATACTTTTTGTTAGAGCCAGATAGCTGTCGAATGTGTAGAAACGAATAATTAGCTTAACGCGTTTTACCGGCAAAGTGGGCGGTGATGTTCCGAGGCACGTCCTCGAGCGATCCGGTCAATTGGATGACGTGGGGTAGATGATAGAACGTGCTCGTCGTCTCAAAATCGTCGAAGCGATTTTTGGCATCATGTATGAACACCGTCACACCTGCACCGAGGGCGATCCCGAGCTCGACATGGCTGCTGTTGCCGGCCGGCAGTAAGATGACGACGAAGTCTGACGCCGTGATGGCCTCCAACTCGCTCGTGCCGATGGCTCGCAAGTCCTCAAGTGACGTGGCGCGATCGTTCGTCGTCCAGTCGTATGTATGGGTGTGGCCGTCGTTGATTAGGTGATTGTGTAGGGCTCTGACCTGTTCGATGTTCGAGAAGCGGTAGCCGATATAGAAGTGCATATAAGTCCTCCTCATAAAGTTTAAAAGCTTAGTCGACGTTACTGAATCGTGTCACCGCGACCTCATGGATGACGAGCAACAAAATCGCGATGAAAAAGACGAGCAAGGAGACGTATTCCGGATTTACGTTTAGAAAGAAGTTCAGCCCGAACAGCGGTGTCACGAACAGGATATAGAGCGGATATTGAATCGAAAATAAGGCATCTAATAATACGATGTCATACATGTATGTCTCGAAGCTGATGAGTGAAAAAACGGTCACACTTGCGAACAGAATAGCCATAATTAATAGTTTGGCGACACGATTCCGTAATAAACACGTCCCGAACATGCAAGCGAGCAGTAAGCCGGAGGCGACCGCATGAATTGGTTGAATCGTCGCATCGGGAAACATGATAGATGGAATCAGGTTCACGATGAACGCGAGTATATAGACCGATGACAAGACGATGAGGCATTTCTTTGGATTGCCCATCAGGACACCCCTTTCTTAATGAGGGTTATATTTACATTTACTTACAAGTGTAATTTTACACCAAGGTCATAATATGTCAAGATGAATGGGTGAAGTCAGCCTAAAAATAGGAAGGTGGGACAACAATGACAAAAGAGGATTTGAAAGCACTATTGCCGGCGGACGAGGTCGAAATCAAACTCGAGGATGTGGAAGGATTGCCTCGAAACGCATTCATCAACGAGCGCGAGCGTTTCGAGGAAGTACAGGAGGAGTTTGAAGACGACGAAGAGCCATGGCCGGACGGGATATATGTCATCGGGTATGAAGATTTTTTAGGCGACCCGGTCTGCGTGGATATCAAGACGAATCACGTCGTCATCGTCAGCCATGAGACGTTTGAAGTGGAAGAGACGTTGTCGATTTCCTTCGAGGGTTGGTTACGATCAGGTGGGCGGGCCATTGATTGAGCAGGAAGTCATCTTCTCGTCTCTGGGTGACGAGGAAGTGGAACGTCAGCTGTTCACGACAGACGGTGCTTCAAAACAAGCAATGTTGTTGGCGAGGGCCGACGCTACACAACTTCGTACGTTACAAGACATTGACGTACGTTACATTCGCATTGGTTACGACAACGAAGGGAGTTGGCTAGCTATTGACTTGGGCAATGGGGAAGTCTTTTCGTGTGACGACGAATATAACCTGGTTGACGTGATTCGCACACCGCTCGAAACGATTTTGAACTGGCCCCCGACGGCAGAGCGACTTTTGCTTTTGACGCAACGTTTGAATCATAGGGAGCTGTCTAAGGAAGAGCTTCCTAGAAAGCGTAATGTTCCTAAGTCAGAAGAGATGATCGAATGGATGTTGTATGTGAAGGCGGGTGTGGTCACTCGAGAAAACGTCTCCGATTGGGCTGGACATGTGCTCAATCAATCGGAGGACGAGATGATTGAACGAACGGCGCTAGATGGACTGATCTTGTTGAGTGGAATCGATCTTCTAGACAACGAAGGGCACTATTTACATAGGGAACAAGACTTAGATGATTGGATCGAGCAATTGCGGAAAAGGATGCGTCAACATGAGGATTGAGGTTCAGCGAGTGGTTGAAGAAGATGATGCGTGGCAGATTTATGATGTGGGCGGCGTTGATTCGCTGCTTTGGCTGTACCATCAGAAGATGCATCAATTGAAGCTAAAGCTCCCTAAAGCGTCGAACATCACCATCCTATGTTGTGATGTAGCACAACGTGAACAGGTTGAGGAGATTAGACACTCGTTCGGCGCATATCCAGTCTACATCACAACGTTGAACGACAACCTGTCACTCTTGCCGGCTGTATTGACTGAGATAGAATGGGCCCTTCAGTCTTATGATGTTATGGTTTTTACCGATGACATCATCCGGACGCTACGTGATCACGTCGAAGCGCATGAATATGTGTTCACTTCTCAGCTGATGTCAGAAGTGAATAAACCCAGATCGGTTCGGGCGACACTGAAGGTGCAAATTCACTCGGGTGATGCAGAACTGATTTTGGAGTTGTTTGATGTACGCGAGAAACGCAAGTTCATTCAGCGTGAGCCGGTCATTCGTCTCGACCCATATGAATTTGTCACCTCGTTCCCCACATCTTATCGCTTGTCTCGTCAGTTGTACCGGCTTCACTGGGAGACGATGTATACAGTGGATATCATCGGATGGTTCGGTGATCGTTTTCGGTACCGCATCTATCCAACACATGATGGTCGTTGGGTTGTCCACGCTGATCAGCTTGAGCAAAGACGATCAGAGCGCTAACATCATCTCATTGGTGTCTTCCCACTCGTTTGGGATAACACAACACACATCAATGCTATATATGATACGAGAGTGGAAGGACGGATTGATATGAAAAGGTATCAAATAAGCCATAAACTGATTCTGATGGTGGCCACTGTAGGGATTATTCTTCTGTTGATTGGATGTACCTACGCCATCTATGATTTCTTAACTGCGGCTGATACGATTGACGGCGTCCCTGTCGGAGACCTCGTCTATGAAGAAGTCTCTCCAGACGGCGCTCTCACAGTCGAATTTTATCGAACGAGCGGAGGCGCGACGACTGGATTTGCCATGCTCGGGGTGATGGAGGAGAAAGAAACAGGAGAACGGGCTCGAATCTTTTGGGAGTATCCGTGCGAGACGGTTAAGGTCGATTGGGACGACGCACACATTTATATAAATGACATCAAACTAAAGAAGATGACGGAAGTATATGATTTTCGATATGGCATCGAGAATCGGGAGGTCGATTCATCCGTTTCAAATTGATGACTGATGAAACGATTTTAGAATCGAGGAGGCGATGAGATGCGTTGTATGATTCGGTTTGGATGGACGGCTATGCTGACGGTGTGAGCAGTCTTCGTCGGACTTCGGCTCATCAGCTTCTTGATCGAATGGTGGTATCGACCTCCGACGTCGGGCTTGAAATTGAGACCGACACCCGAAGCGGCTGAGTATTCGAACGAAATGTTCGAAGGTGAGATGAGGAATCCGAAAGAAGATGAACAGTCTCATCTGAAATTGGACGATTTGGATTATACGTTTGATTCGGTGACGACCATCATCGTACGAGGCGATGGCTTCTTCTATTGGTTGGTGTTATTAGCTTTTATATTGCTTGGCGGACTGGTATTTGCCGCTACCAGTCGTTTTCAGCACCGCAAACGAGCTGACGAATCATCTTCGCTCAAGCCACGTACGTTCTCCCGTCACTCAGTCCCGCATTCGATGTCGAGTATCGAAGAGCCGGCTTGGACCGGTGTGGTGATTCGAGACACCCTGATCGCCTTCCATCAGACGTTGCCGCCGACGAAGAAATGGGTTCCGTCGGAGACGTTATCGGAATGGGCGCGCCGTATCGGATTGGCAGACACCGATTTCAAGCCATATTTGGACGAGCGCTATGGGATGACGGATCCGGTGACGCCTGAGCAGGTTGCCCGTTTCCGTAAGACGCTCGAGCAGTATGAGAACCGCTTTCAGCACTGAACGGATACAGTAGAATCTGGCTAAATATACGAAACACGACAGGGGATATGGCGATGGCTCGAATCAAATCATTTACGTTTTGGCTCACATGTGTTGCGATGCTGATTTGTCTCTATAACTGGAGCGGCGCAGACGACAAATCGCTCCTCTTCTTTCTAACAAGTCCACCGTTTTGGATCATGGAGACGAATTGGTTCGTCGAGATGTTCACGCATCCCTCGAATATCCCGATGTGGGTCAAATATGGGGTGACCATCCTATTTTGGGCGGTGATCGGTACAGGGCTCGACCGCTTACTGCTAAAACGAAAAACGCGATAAATCGACTCGAACGAGGAGAGGTGAATCCAGATGGAACTACGTGTTGAGACGTTATATGAAACGAAAAATTTGCGAATCATTGATGCTGATGTTTTAGGTGATGACCGAATTGTTATTTTGGATGAGAATTGTCCCATCGTCCATTGGAACGAGCGGAAACTAAGACTGCAGCTTCATTTGAGTTCGCCATTCATTCGCCTCCTTGATTCAAAAACGTTTCTCGTCGTCGATGTGACGATGGAAGGGACTGCCATCAACGCTTGGGTCATCGATGAGCGAGGGTCGATCCTTCATTCGTTCCATGCGGGCAACGCCATCGGAGCGGTCGCCGTCAACGACACGGGGATTTGGATTGGCTATGCCGATGAAGGGGTGTTCGGGGAAGGGATATCCAGCGAGGCACTCGTCTGTTTCTCGAGGACAGGTGAAGTGTTACAACGCTATCAGTCCGATGTTGTGCGTCCGCCGACCATTGTCGACTGCGAATTGTTGCAAGCGGATCGAACCGGGGTCTGGCTCTGTCCGTCGATTTGGTATGACTTGATTCAAATCGATCTGAACGGTCGACTCAACACGTATAAGACGCCGAAGCTTCTTCACGACAGCTCGGCACTGACGATTCAAGGACAGGTCGGCTATTTTGTGAAAAATGGATGGTTGTACAAGTGGCCGTTCGGTGCGCGTAAGCGCCCTGACGTTGTAACTGAGTTTTTGGGAACTGCTAGAGGATTAGGGGAGGGCGAACCGTTCCACTTCATTCAAATCGGTGATTATGAAGTGAGCGGCGTTCAGATTGTCGACAGGTGATGAACATTTTACAGTCAACCATGTCATGGTGCTGATTGATGTAAGGGGGCGTTGCAAATGGAGTTCCATTTGCCAAAGCAGATTAAGACGTTTTATTGGCGAGTTTTTCCGATACCGTTTCTACTAATTACCTATTATCAAATCGTTCATGATTGGCAATTGGAGAAGTTCGGTTTTGACGAGTTTGAAGATATCGGGACATTGCTGTTTATCCTTGGCGTAAGCGCATGTGAAGCTGCGTTAGTCACGCTATTCCTTTGGTGCGTCGTCGTATCGTTGAAGAAGCTACTGCGCACAACCGGATAATTTCTCGTGATAAAGGACCTGTTGAATAGGTCCTTTTTTACGTCCTCAACCGTTTGATCGATAGAATTGTGCTAATCACGGCATCAACTTGTCGGAATCAATTCCCTCTTTTTTGTAAATTCAGTATACTCATGTTATTGATGTTAGAAAGAGGGCGATGAGATGATACTGGAGACGAACCTTCCAGGGTTCACGATTGAAGCGATTGAACAGGTGGAGCAACAAGTGGGGGCACGCTTCCCGGACGGCTTGCGTGACGCATGGGGTCATGGGAACAAGTTCGAACTTGGAGATTGGTTCTTTTATCCGATCAAGGACGAGCGGTTTTTCAATAAGACGTGGGATGATGTCATTCGAGCCAACGAATTGAAGCAAGAGAATTTGCCGCAAGGGTTCGTGACGCTTGCGACGAATGGATCTGGTGATGAGCTCGGTTTTCTAAAAGACGACCGGGAGACGATTTACGTCTGGTGGCACGAGATGGATGAACTCGAGGTGGCGGCGCATTCGTTTGAGGCGTTCGTCGAAGTGACGCAGGCGGAAAGCGACGTGCTCGAGACGTTTTGCGAACGAGTCGAGGCAAGCGGTGTCGTCTTTGGTTTATCAGCGGAACAAGACGAGGGGTGGGCGTACGCACCATCGCACGTGGAAGAGACAGACGTCTTGTTGTTCTTTTCGACCCAAGAGCTTGCGCTCGCTTGCCGGGCTGACGAATGGGGCAACTATCATGTGATTGAGTTGCCTTTTGACTTGTTCCTCGAACGCTGGTTGCCGAACATGTCGGATGATGAGCTGTTGTGTGGCCTCGATTGGTCGAGCGAACTGGTTGGATTGGAATATGACTCAGAAACCATTCTAGAGTATTTTGAATAATTTTATTTCACTTACCGTATGTATATGTTGTAATCGAGAAAGAGAGCAACAAATATGATGAATCCCTTTTCCAAAAAAACGCGATCATCTCGACAATTGTTCATGTTCGGTCTGCCACTATGAACTCGGGACCCCATTAGTCCAGACACGCTCAACTTGAAGACGAACGGTCATATCCGAGAAGTGGGGATGCAATCGTTCATCGAATTGGAGCCAACCGATCATCCGCTTGCCGTTGAGCAGCGAGACGGGATCACCCACGGACGGACTGAAGAACTGGCACGCATCATGGAAAGCGACGCATGAGAGGAGAGCACAACTTGCTAGAATTCGTCCGGCATTCGCAAGCCGTCGTTTACTTATTTTATCCCGCATCGAAACGTCTCGTGATACATCGTCAGTTGAGTCAGTGTCTAGATGGTTCAATCGAATCGTTCGATGTCATGTACAAGACACATGGTTCAGGTGCCTCTCAGATTCAAACGCGTCTGACGGTACAACGTGGTGACCTATCTTCGCTTCAGGTTGAGAAAACGATGATCACACTGACATTACCCGAAGCATCGATTCAAATGTGGATGAACGGACTTGCAACCGAGTCCAATATGTATCGTGACTCTGAAGTTCCGGCCGTATTTATAGGAACGTCAAGCCTTGCTCGAGTCGAGTGGGTGATGTTGAGCAGACGTTCTTCAATCTAGACGTTTTTTAACTGAATTAGGCGAAAATTCTCCCACCTCTAAGCGTCTCAGGGCACGGCACAGCGTAGGTGGGAGATGAACCGCCTGCTTGCGAACCTTTTGAATGTCCCTGTGAAAAATATAACGAACAAAAGTTCGCAATCCCGTCAGATTTCCTCGCCTCCTCCTCGGGTATCGGAATGGGACGAGAATCATCCTGACACCGGGCAAAGGAGGGACGGACATGCTGAAGGGCTACCAATACCGGCTCCACAAGCTGTAGCGACACATCGTCGACGAGAACCAAGTCGTCGTGGTCGAGACGCTGAAACCGAGGGAGATGATGCGGGACCGCCGCCTGGCGAAATCGATCGGGGACGCCGGATGGGGCGAGTTCGTCCGCCAACTGGAATATAAGGCGAGCTTCTATGAGCGGACGCTCATCAAGGCCGACCCGTGGTTCGCCTCGACCCAAGTCTGTTCGGCCTGCGGCGAGAACGGCGGTAAGAAGAGCCTGAACGTCCGCGAGTGGACGTGTGCCGCGTGCGGTGCGCACCACGACCGAGACGTCAACGCGAGCCTCAACCTGTTGCGCCTCGCCGATCGAAACACCCGAGAGCAGGGACTGCCCGAAGAGCTTGGCCCATAACCGTGGATGGTCAAAGCACGGTCTTCCCAAGAAGCTCCCACTTCAGGTTGCGAAGGAAATAAGTGGTGAGTAGTTCACGAAAAAGATGACAAATGAAATAGAAATCATTTCATCACAATTAAAGGAGGACCTATGAAACAACCAATTGAAGTAGCTACATATACGATGGCAATCAACGCACCGATTGACCACGTCTTCGGTTGTCTCGCAGAAGACGAACATATCGTCAAATGGAACGACCATTTGATTGAGAACATTTATGAGGATGGTAACGCCTCACTCGTGACGGGAAAACGGTTCATCTCGGTCCAACAGTTCGAGAAGAAAGAAATTCGGGTCGAGTCTGAGTTGACCTATGTCAATCGTCCTCACACATGCGAGGTACAGGCGGTGACGAATCAAGGGGTATCGATTGCGACATATACGTTGAGCGAGACAGCAGACGGGACGGACGTGACGATTCGTATCTCGCTCGTCCCGTCCTCATGGCTCTATGCCCTTTACGTGAAGGCGTTCCGTTGGGCGATTCGGCTGATATACGATGAACAGTTCAAACAGTTCCGGATTTATGCTGAGGCGAGTAAACCAAAACCGTCACCTGTCCGAGAGGCGGAGTGATACGGCGATGATTGAACCGATTACTTCTTCGACGCGTGACGCGGTCCGTTCGTTCTTCATTGACGCCTGGGGCTCACCCGAGATGGTCATCTCGACCGGGACGTATGATTGCGCCACGCTTGACGGGTTCGTCTGGTCGGAAGGGAACGTCATTATCGGCCTCACCACGTATGTCACTCGGGAAGACGAGATTGAAATCATCTCGCTCGACAGCCTGCAGGAGAAGCGTGGCATCGGCTCGGCGCTCCTCGATGCAGTGGAGCGAGTGGCCAAGCAGCATCAGCTCGAACGGCTGTCGCTCATCACGACAAATGACAACTTACGAGCGATTGCTTTCTATCAAAAGCGGGGCTGGCGTCTCGCACGCATCATCCCGGACGCAGTCGATGCGGCCCGGATTCAGAAACCGTCGATCCCCGTCATCGGGGAGCACGGTATCCCGCTCCATGACGAAATCATGCTTAGCAAAGCCATCACAACCTAAAGAAAAGAGGGATTAACCTATGATTCGATTCGGTATCATCGGCACAAACTTTATCACCCGTTCTTTTATTGAAGCGACTCATGAAGTCGAAGGCGCATCCGTGTCCGCCGTCTATTCTCGTACGGACGAGCGCGCGAAAACGTTCGCTGAAGAATTTGATATTCCAAACACGTTTACCTCGCTTGAGCAGATGGCGTCCAGTGAGTTGATTGATGCGGTCTATATCGCGAGTCCGAACTCGCTCCACGCCGAGCAGAGTCTGCTCTTTATGCGTCACGGCAAGCACGTCCTCTGTGAGAAACCGTTCGCCTCGAACGTTGAGGAAGTCAGACAGATGCTTGAGACGGCGCATGAACATGACGTCGTCTTGCTCGAAGCGCTCCGCAACCTATTCATGCCGAACTTCGATGTGTTGCGTCAAGAACTCCATCGCGTCGGACCGGTCCGGCGTGTCATCTTGAACAAGTCACAATACTCGTCCCGCTACGACTTGTATAAACGCGGGGACAACCCGAACACGTTCAATCCCACCTTCTCGAACGGTTCACTGATGGATCTCGGTGTTTATTGCCTCGGTCCGGCCTTGAAGCTGTTCGGCCGACCGAAAGGCTTACATGCCAACGCCGTCAAGCTCGAGTCAGGCGTCGACGGAAGTGGTTCGGCCATCTTGTCGTATGACGGCATGGACATCATCGTGCTCCACTCGAAGATTCACGGTACGGATTCCCCGTCCGAGATCATCGGGGAAGCGGGGCGCATCGTGATTGACGATATCGGTTCGCTTGACCGCTTGACGTTCGTTGGCCGCGACGGGACGACCGTCGAACTCGGCTCAAAACAGGCGAGCCATATGACGTATGAGATTCAGACGTTCGTGAACATGATTGAGGCAGGGGAGCGGGAGACCGAGGTTCATTCGTTTGCCAACATGCTCACACTCGCGGACGTCATGACCGATATTCGGCAGCGTATCGACGTGCGGTACCCGGCTGACGTATAACAAAGAGCCTCGAGCATTTTGTGCTCGGGGCTCATTTATCATGACTGAAATCTTCTTTTAGAAAATTCGTAACTATTGCGATCCGTTCCTCGGTCGAGTAGTCACCTTCGATTCTTAGGATGGGACAAGACAGTTCAGCCAGCCATTGTTCATGCAACGTCTTGCTTCTGACTTCCGTCCCGGCATGGTCGTAGAGAGCAGCCCAATTTAGAAAGGCTTGTGATTGCTCGTACAGGCTGCCACCGACGAGTGACTCTGCTCCATAGCGCTCGCGTTCCCGTTGTTGTAATCTGGCCAATCGAACGTCGGGCGGAATCCATAAAAAGATAACCAAATCAAAATAGGGCATGAAGCAGTCGCCCCAACCGACAAGCGACCCTGACAGAATCCACTGTTCAGATTGGAGCAACTCTTCTTTGAGCATCTCGCGTCGTTCAGGGACGGGTCTCGGTTCGGTGAACTTGGTGGTCCAAAAATACTCATCCGTATCGAGATATGTATGCGGCAACACGTTCGCCAACGCGTCGCCAAGTGTTGACGTGCCGGAGCCCGAAGCGCCGAGTATGTGAATTCTGCTTCTCATGTTTGCCTCTCCCATCAACCTATATTTTTTGTGGCTAACATCATGAACTCCTAAGATATATGTTCATCGTTCGAATCTCGATGTTCGTCTTCATCGAGAAAACGTGTAAGCGAAATCCTCTTTTTGAGGATTATCATGAAGGCATGCTGGATAATTTTACAATAAGTTTCAGTAGAATGATAGTTGATGACATACCTAGAACGGGAGACGATGACATGACGACCTTGTATTTCGTAAGACATGCACACTCTACATATACAGCCGATGAGTGGACGAGACCTTTATCTGAAAAGGGAGAGGGAGACGTCCGTAACATCACAAACACCTTGAGTGAAGAAAAGATTGATCTCGTCGTTTCGAGTCCATATAGACGAGCGATTCAAACCGTCCAAGGGATTGCTGACCAGATTGGGACAGAAGTTCTGCTCATCGATGACTTGAGAGAGCGGACATTGACGACAGAGCCGGCCGAGAATTTTACCCTGGCGATGACGAGAGTGTGGGAAGATCCTACTTTTGCATGGGAAGGGGGCGAATCGAACGTGGTTTCTCGACAGCGCGGAGTCCGTGCGATCCTGTCACTGCTCGACCAATACGAAGGAAAGCGAATCACAATCGGTACGCATGGGAATATCATGGTGCTGATCCTCAATTATTTTGATGAACAGTATGGCTATGCGTTCTGGAAAGAACTCGATATGCCGGACGTTTATAAAGTGACGTTTAACAAACATGAACTAGTGAGCGTTGAAAAGCTATGGGACCGTCCAGAAATGGTTTGAAAGCCGTTTATGCCGTCATAAAAAAAGGATGGGCCGGTCTCGGTCCCATCCTTCAAAGTCTACTCTCTATTCAGATACAGGTGGCGGATAAACAGGCCGAGTGCGACCGTCATGATGACGGCCGGAATCAATCCGACGAGCAACAAGGAACCCATGCGTTCAGTCCTTTCTGAGCGCATCGAGGCGCTGTGTCATGTCTTGGAACGATTGACCGTCCGAGAGCACGCTCAATTCACCGGCGACGAGATCGTTCACTTCACGGTCCCAGTCCTGGCTGAGCGTCGTCTCGAGTGCGAGGAGATGCATCGCTGTCCGCTCGACTTGATGTGTTCCGACGCGCGCCAGCTGTTCACGCACCGCCGTCTTCAACAGGGCGCTCAAGTCATCGCGCAACTTCGTCCGGCCGTCGCCTTCGAAGAACTGGTTCGCGTTCTTATAGTGCTTCAAGACGGGACGGAACGGGGCCGCCTCGAACGTGACCGGATCGACGGCGTCGCGGAGCCAATCGATGTCGATGTCTTCCTCGTATGATAACGTCGGCAAGAGCGGGCGCAGTTTGAGCGTCTCGCGCTCGATCAAGCGTTCCGTCTCCCGTTTCAAGAAGCGCTCGAGCCGATATTGGAACACTTGCAGCTCCTGATGGATGTCATACGCATACTTGTCGAGCGTGCGGGTGAGGGCGCGCTCCAGGCTCGCTTTCGACCCATCCACTTCGACCGGATGGAACGTCTCCTTGACGAAGTCCGACAGCCGGAGGAGCGAGCGGGTCTCGAGGTGGGCAAGCAACTCGTCCGTCTCGCGCTGGAACGGGTCTTCGAGCGTCGTGACGTTGAGACGATTGTCAGACGTGCGCAACTGTTCGAGCTTGTCACGACGGGCCGCCTTGACGCTCGCATCCGCTTCGGCCTCGCGGACGACGTCCTCGAACGCGGCGACGAGGGCTTCTGCCTCATCTTTGATGCGGACCGCGTTCGCCTGACGCAAATCGTGGTCGACGAATTGCTCGAGCTTGGCCGAGAATCGATCGAACCCGGCGTCCGTTCCCTGGATGGCGTTTCGGCTCGAGATCGGCAGCACCGTCGGATGACGGACGCCGAGCTTCGTCAATTGGTTTGATACATAATTGGTGACGGCGAGCCGTTCCGCTTCATCCGCCGCCAAGTCAGCCGCGTTGACGAGAAAGAACATGTGATGGTCACCTGTCCCTTGTACGCGTCCGAGCTGGATGACGAGTTCACGGTCGGCCTCGGTGAAGGCGTGATTGTAATACGTCACGAACAGGACGGCATCGGCGTCACGCATATAGCCGAACTGCACCTCGCTATGACGGTTGAACTGCGAGTCGGCACCCGGCGTGTCGACGAAGATGATGCCACGGTCGGCCCAAGGGGAGTCGATGGCGAGCTCGATTTCTTTGACGATACAGCTCTTCTCTTCTTCTGTGACGAACGAGCAGAACGTGTCATAGTCGACCATCTCCTGGCTACCGAGATAGGACAGGGGAGCGTTCTTGACGGCGTTGACGAACGGGTGATCGAGATGGAGTGCGTCGAGTGACGCCCCGTAACCGTTCAGCTCCGCCTCGAGCTCAGCACGTGTCTTGAACGTGATCAACGCGCTCTTGTTGGCGCGGCCGTTCGGCGGCACGATTTTCGTGATCGACGCCGTCAGTGGGTTCGGTGACGTCGGGAGCACCGTCTCACCGAGCAACGCGTTCAATGTCGACGACTTGCCGGACGAGAACGCCCCAAAGATGGCGAGCGTATACGTCTCGGATTCGGCCCGGGCCAATTTATGACGGAGCGACTTGACGCGTGACTTGAATAACGGATGCTTATCTAATATTTCACATACCGTATATTCATATGAAAAATCAAAAGATAAAGCAGTAATATCATCCACCAAAAGCGAGGTTGAAGCAACTTCTTGTTGCTGATGTTCGACTTGTTTCTGCGGCAATTGGTCGGCCGTGACGTAGTGACGGGTCTCAAGGTCCGTCAAACGCGAAGCAGAGAGGTCACGTGTCGTGTAATTGGTGAGTTCGTCTCGTTGTTCGCCCAGCTGACGTTGTAGCGCCAACGTGTCGAGCATGTCATACAACTCATCTTGCTCAGTCTCGATGGCATGGATTCGGTTTTTGCCTTCGGCTTCGAGATACGCCTCGACCGACGTGACCCACGGTTCGGACACTTTCGTCACCCAAGAGGCGAGAGCCGACTCGATGTCGCGGCTGAATTGAAGCACCGTGTCACCGCTGAGCGATGCGCCGGACTTCACTTGGTCACTGATGAGCGTGCTCGGTGCAGTCGGTAACGTATCCGGACGGGACAAAATCGCCTCGGGCAGTTTCAAATCGCGGATGATGTCTTCGGCGTACTTGATCAAATGGGGGCGAAGGTTCGTATCGATCAATCGGTTGAACTCCTTGACGGCAATGTCTTCACGACGCAGGCGTTCCTGGCGCGTCTTCTCTTTTGAGAAGAACAGGCCGACTTTGAACTCCGGCGCACAACTCTCGAGATAGTTCCGCAACAGTTCACGGAACTCGTAGTTCATGATCGGCGCGCTCGCGACGATCGGCGTTTGGTGTTTGAAGAACTCGCGGCGGAATGATGTGAGCCATATCGCTTTTTTGTCGAGGCGTTGCAGGCGGGCTTGAATCTCCGTCGGCTGCTTCTCGACGACCGGCAATTCGTTCAGGAGCGCATCGTTCGCACGAGTGGACCGGGCGAGCAACGTGTCGACGAGCAAGTCGGCGCGCGCTTCTGCGTGTTCCCGTGCGCCGTCGATGACGGTTTGGACATACGTCCGGAGTCGTTCGGCCTCGTTCTCAGGGTGATCGAGCTCACGGAGCGAGATATAGAATATATCGTCCGGATTAATGGCATGACGGGTGAAGGCGGTCTCGAGCGAGCGTTTAAACGTGCTGAATGGAAGCTCTCCTTCATCGTGCTTATCGATTTGGTTGATGATAATCGAGTAGGGACGTCCTTCAGCGCTGAACTGTTTCATCAGTTTGATGTTCTGTTCGGACTGGACGTGATTGTAATCCATCATGAAGAACAGATGGTCGGCGAGGAAGAGCGAGCGTTCCGTCGCTTGACGGTGTCGCTCATCGGTCGAGTCAATCCCGGGTGTGTCCATGAGGACGACGTCGCTTCCGAACGGGAAGCGGGGCAGGGCGTATTCGACTTCTTTAATTTCTTCAATCTTACAGTAGTCTCCTAAACGGTCTAGTTCATCCGTCTCAAGTCGAATCCAATCGGTGTCGTTAATGGCGACGGATGCCCCGACATCCCCCTGTCGAAGCGTCACGATATTCGCACTCGTCGGAATCGGGCTCGTCGGTAACACACCGTCCCCGAGCCAATTGTTGAGCAGCGTCGACTTCCCGGCCGAAAAATGACCACAGACTGCGATCCAAATCTCGTCCCGCGTCACTTTCCGGAGCGCGGTCTTGGCAAGACGGGCCGACTCTGTCTCAGCTTGCGTGTCAAATACGTCGGTCAATTGCGCGAGGCGCATGCGTTGTTCGTTCATAAATCCCCATCCCCTACTTATGATTCCGTCGTGATGCCGACGCGGTGTCTACGATATGAGTTGTTTTCCCAGGCTTGAATGACGAGCTCCGCCACATCGTCACGCGAGATTGGTCCCGAGTTCTGCGTCCCGAGCACGTCAGCTGTGATGACGATCTTCCCGACGGACGCGTCTTCAATCAATTGGGTCGGGCAGACGATTGTATAGTCGAGCGTCGATGCGTCGAGCAGTTCATACGCCCGCGCGTGGTCTTCGGCCGCGGTCGTCATCGAACGTTTCGACTCGCGGGTTTCAAAACGATAGTGATCAGAATCATGTGCCTGCAAAATTCCGGCCGTCCCGACCGTCAAGATGCGCGTGATCCCAGCTGTTTGCATCGCCGAGATGACGAGCGGGGTAAAGCGGGACAAGACGTTCTGCTTATCCGTACCGAGCGCCGACATGACGACGTCGGCTGATTTCAATGTTTCCGCGATAGCCTCTCCATCAGTCGCGTCTCCGATGATGACCGTGAGTCGTTCACTCGGTTCGACCTCTCGACGTGACAAGAGTCGGACGTCGTGTCCGTCTTCTAATAAACGTTCGAGCAACCGCATCCCCGTGCGGCCGCTCCCTCCAAATAAAGCAATGGTTGACAAGTAAACCCCTCCCCATCAAGATTAAAGAAAATATCCAACGCCATCATACCACGGAAGCGCTCTCGAATCGGGCAAAATGTCCTGACTTCGACCGGTTCGAAGGCCAAATGTTTCACACACGCCGAAGACGGCTAAAAAAATTGCATGAAGTGTACAAAGGGGGAAGACACTCTGGTGTCGAGAACGCATGAGATTTGGAGCTAGAACGATCAAAACCGGGATTTCTGTCGCCCTGGTGTTACTTATTGCCGAAGCATTTCAATTTGAACAAATCGTCGTCCCGGCACTCGCGGCCTCGCTCGCCTTACTGCCTTCAGTGTATCAGACCGGTGTCCGACTTTTAGAAGAGTTGAAAGGGAACTTGATTGGGGCTTTGCTCGCTGTCTTCTCATTGATGTTGACGCCGAACCCGACGCCGATCGCCATTGGGGTCGTCATCATCATCGCCATCTCAATCCTTCTCTTCTTGAACCTCGAGTCGACGACCCGAACCGTCATCTTGACGACAATCCTGATCATGGAAGGGGCGAGTCAGTCGGACATGCCCGTCTGGATGTTCGCCGGCGAACGTTATTTGCTCATCATGATGGGGATCACCGTCGCGCTGCTCGTCAACGCGCTCTTGTTCCCGCCACGCTATGAACGGAAGCTCGAAGAAGACATCACGACCGTCTTCCAGATGGCCGTCCGCATCGCCCGCCTATTTTCGGAAACAGAAGGCGGCCGTTCATCGTTCGAATCGCTCGATGAGACGAAGAAGAAACATCGCGCCTCAAAGACCACGTATGATTATTTCGAAGAAGAGATCAAAGCCAACCGCTGGCTCGAAAAGAAGACACCCATCTACCGTCGGGCCGTCTTGAAGTCGAAGATGATCGACACGAACAGTGCCGCTATCCACGTGCTCGACAAGTTGCATGACGATTATTTGACGGTCGAACATCTGCCGCCGCAACTTGAAGAAGAGTTGTTGCGTCATATGCGGCATTTGTTACGCCGGCATGAGCGCCTCTTTTCGGCTTACGAATTAGAGAACGAGCATATCATCGACCGTGAAGAGGATCTGATCCACGAGAACTTCGATTTCGCAAAATTGATGATTGAGAAAATGCGCGATGAAGAAGAAGACCTCATCTTGACTGTCGTCCCGCTCGTCGCGGCAATGACGAACTGGGTCAAGGCGATGAATGAACTCGAACGCTACCTCATCACCGAGATGAAGAAGCACGGGGACAACTTGAAAGTGGAACCACGCAAGAAATGGTTCTTTGAAGATTAACCGCCGACTGGCGGTTTTTTTGTTGCATCAATACATGCGCTCCTTCGTTGTTTCATTCATAATAAAATCAAGAGAATAAGAGAGGATGTAACGAATGAGCTATCTAGAAGAAATGAGGCATTTAAAAGACTTAGGGACTATGACATTTGATGGGGATTACCTGCTTATGGTTGATGAACAAAGTTCTCTCAATCGAATTTCATTACCAATCGAACGGGGAGGCGAATGGCGCGTACATATCGGATACGCTACCGGTCAAGAAGGGGTGATGGCTTATTGCGAAGATGTAGATTGGGCAGAACTTGAGCATGTCGGAGATTTGGAATGTGAGTCAGTAGTAAATTTGATTGCTGTCGAAGATCCTTCAACACGAGTTCTAAAATCGGACAAAGCATTTGCACTTGAGCTGGATTCTTTTCATCGACCACTTAGTGTATATGTGATCAAACGCCAACAAACAATTGTAGCTTTTTATATCGAAACAGTTGATGAAGGATTGACAGAACTTCCAATCGGTGAATTTTCAACTGATTCATCGAATCTCTGTTTCACTGATCCCGCGAACACTGATGAATCGTTAATCGTTCCAGTCACACCAAATCTGACATGGACTGTAACCGGTTTTCTAGATGAGACAGAGACTCTTGTTCGCGTTGAAGGAAGAGCGCAGACTGATTCTTTATCCGATGTGACTGACTATCAAGAGCTTGGAACTTTTTTAGTTCTCTCAGCATTCATTTGTGTCCTTGATGAACAACAGCTCAACATGACACCCCATCCGATCACTGTAGATTATCCTGGGTCCCCATTTTATCTTTCCTTGATGAGTCTGATGGGGGAAAACCAGGAAGCGGCATGGAATCAAGGAGTCATCTTTTTAACAGAGGGTGGAAATAAGGAATATTCAGTCCGCGGTAGCTTTCAGGAAAATCGATTAGTCACTTTCTCAATCGACTTGTTTGAAGATGATTCTATAGACTTGGGCATCAAGGAGTAAATCGATGAGACACATAAAACTTACATTTTACTTTCAACATGATGTAACATCGATTGATTACGCTCGACGGCTTCTTGAATTGTTGAAGCGACACCGTGTGACCATCGAGTCGATTGGTTATGATTTAAAATCGATTTCGCGATACGATGGGAGGCGATTCGAACGGAGTTGGACAGACGGAATCGAAGGGAAGCATTCTTTCTTCGCAAAGCTTGAAAGTCAACCGAGTTACGTGACTGCCTTTAATTTAACCGGACTAGAAACAGGTGACATCGGTTTTGGGTTGGTGTTATCGAAGTCCTATTTCGATAAACATAAAACCGATTGGGAAAAGCTGTTTCATGCAGTATGTGAGACGTTAAGACCAACTTACGCGACAATCGGTAAAGACGTTGTGGAACGATCCGTCTATGCGTATACACCAAATCGTTCAACAATCCATGAAATTGAATGGCTCAACTACTGCAGCGACGACTTCTTAAAGGAAGTGGAACGTTCTCGATTAGATTCTTATTCGTGGCATGCCGTATTTCCGTCTGCATATGGCACGTTTTATCAATTGACCGAAAGGCTTCATGATCGACAACTATTCGATGAATCCGAGACAGCACGTTCTCATATCGGGACGCGACTGATGAGGCAAAGAAAGGAAGCACAAGGTCCGTTTACGTTGATTGCGCACTTACATGCCAACTTTAAGACCGATTACAAGATACTCAACAATGGAGCACACGTATTTGGGTACTTAGGGGAAACAGACACATGGCGTATATCGATTGCACCGCCTCGTGATGAACGTGTGCTTCGTCTCTGGGAGAGTCATCATCGAGATCTCCCTAAAACCTACAAACGATTGTTGAGACAGTTTGATGGGGTTAGCCTCTATTGTCAACTCAACCTATACGGCGTATCAGACATCGAATATAAAGGTATATCGATTGAAGAACAAGTGAATACACCGCTCGATTTATCCTCACATTACGATACGTTACGAGCAGACTATTTCGTTATCGGACAATCCCTCATGGAAGGAGAACTAT
Organism: Exiguobacterium sp. SL-9; assembly: GCF_004336985.1. Taxonomy (GTDB): domain Bacteria; phylum Bacillota; class Bacilli; order Exiguobacteriales; family Exiguobacteriaceae; genus Exiguobacterium. The sequence goes on along the minus strand of NZ_SJUO01000001.1, from coordinate 106,990 downwards.
ATGCCATGACATATGACGGGGACGAGACCGTCTATGTATTTGATGGGGAGACGTATATCGAAAAATCGCAAATCGCAAATATCGAGGTGCTCATCAAACAAGCGCTAGCCGTCGTGGAAGCAGAGCATCGCCATGGAACCCTACACTTCACTTGAGCCGACGGACTATATTTAGACATAAGGGGAAATCGTGTGAATACATCACTGCAACACACCACAAAATTTTGGAACATCCGTGTTGGCACAGACGAGTTCGTCGTCCAGTACGGAAAGCTCGGTACGGTCGGTAAAGTCCAACTAAAGTCTTTTAATACGGCCGAAGAGTGTAAGAAAGAAGCCGACAAACTCGTCCGTCAAAAACTGAAGAAAGGGTACGTGGAGGTCGATTACGACTGGGACAACCATCTTTATTTCGACGACCCGGAAATCGGTCCCGACCAACTCACCGCACACCCACGGTTCAATGCTCATTTTCAGGAGGACTTCTACTTGGATTGCACGGATGAGTTCAGTCCGTTCGGCAGTGATGAAGGCGCCGACGTGCTCGTGATGTTCGAGGACGCAATCCGAAAAGAACGGGACATCGATTTCCTCGTCGGTGCGTACGACATCGTTTCGGGCTGGATGGAGCGGGATGTATCGAGCTCTGACGACTGGGCGACATATGAATACGGATTCGACTGTGACGTCGTCGTCATGTCGAGTGCGTTCGCATCGATTAAACTGACCGGTCATCTAGACGCTGCGCTACAGGAGGAAGGAGTTGCCGCACTCGACCGACTTATCCAGCAAGTCGAACCAGAAGACAGACCGCGGTTTAAATTGATGAGCGTGCAGTTGAACAGTTTCCCGACCTCAATTTGAAACTTTTTTAGGGAGTGCGCCGTATACTAGAGGTAGAACGGACATATGCTCCGAATCGTTAGGGGGAAACACCAATGTCAGACATAGAAACAACACCGACATCATTCAGCGGCACATTGCCAATCGAGGCCCGTACCGTCTTCCGACTGTCGAGCGCCATCTTTTATCTGATCGGGCTCGTCATCACAGGGGGCCTCGTCGCTGCCTCGCTTTATTTTGACTGGCCGACGTGGCTGCAATATACGATGTACGCCTTACTCGCTATCGACCTCATCTATAGTGTGATCGATATCGTCGTCTTCCAAAAGTGGAAGCAAGAGCGGTTCACGTATGACGTGAAACCACTTGAGATTCGCCTGCATCACGGCATCATCACGACGCACGACGTCTTGATCCCAATGACAAAAGTACAATACGTCCACGCCCAGCAAGGCCCGTTGCTACGGAAATACGGCTTGCAGACGATCACGATCGGGACGGCCGCAGGCTCACATGATATCTATGCGATCGAGGAATCGTTCGCGAAGACGCTTCGGGAACAGATTGCCGTCTATGCCCGCATCGAAGAGGAGGATGTCGTATGACAGAAGCCGCTCTCACGTGGCATCGACTGCCGAGTCGCGTCTTGCTGTTGCGTGTCTTAGAGGTCATCAAGTCGTTTATCATCCCACTCGTACTGCTGTTTGTGATCAATAACGACTGGAGCTCAACATTCGGCATCATCTTACGGGTCGGGATTTTGTTGTTCCTCTTGCTCGATATCCTGCAGAAGTTCTTCGGTTGGCTCAACTTCCGGTATGCGCTTGACGAGAAGACGGTATATGTCATCGACGGCAACTGGATCAAGAAAGAGAAGTCGTTGCCGCTGTATAAGATTCAGAGCGTCCACTCGAACAGCCCGTTTTTGTACCGGCTGCTCGGGGTCGTTGAATTGACGTTCGATACGAACGCGAACAGCGACGACGCCTCGTTCAAATTAGCCGGTGTCTTCCCGAATGAGGCGAAGCGGCTCGAGGACATCCTTGACCAGGTCCGTCATCGGAAGGCCGAGACCGATGTACCGGTAGAAGGGGAGACGGACGCGACCGAAACACCGGTGGCGATTGCAAAGCCAGCGAGCCGTTTGTTGTACGCCCTCTCGACCCGCGAAATCATCATCGCCTCGTTGACGTCACTGTCGGTGTTCGCCATCTTCCCGGTCGCCTCAACGATCGTCTCGTCCATCGATGATTTCATCAATCTCGACGGGACGTTCGATACAATCGGGGATTGGGTGATTCACGCGTCCATCATCGCAATCGGCCTGCTCGTCTTGTCGGTCCTAATATTGTCGGTCGTCATCGGCATGGTCATCAACTTCTTGAAGTACGGGAACTTCCGGCTCGAACGACGAGGTGACCGCATCCGGGTCGAGAAAGGACTACTCAACCGTTCCGCCAAAGAGATTCCGTACGAGAAGATTCAAGCGATCCGAATCAAGGAGACGTTCATCCGGCGTTGGTTCAACATCGTCGGCGTCGAACTCGTCGCGGCTGGAACGATGGATGAGCTGAAAGATGAATCGTCGACGATTCTCCCATTCGTGAAACGGGAGCGGGCGATGAACGTGTTGAACGAACACTTCGATCAGTTCGTCTGGTCTGATACGCTGCATCGTTTGCCGAAACGTTCCCTCTGGGTCAAACTGTTGCGCATCAGCTGGTTCGGACTCATCGTCTCGGGTGTCGTGCTGTATTTCTTCCGCGATTACGCCTGGTGGCTCGTCCTGTTGTGGGCCATCATCGTCGGCGGCCGCCTGTTGAGCTATATGACGACACGCTACGCCCGGAACGGTCACTTCGTCGAGTTACGGACCGGCGCCTTCAACGTCCACTCATTTTTGACGGATAAGCCCCGGATCGAACAAATCCAAGTGACACAGACGCCGCTTCAACGCCGTTTCAATGTATGTAACGTTCTGTTCTCGACGCGTGGTGTCTTATCGAATGAAATGATCGAGGACATCCCAAAACAAGAGGCGGACGCCATGCTGAACTGGTTCTCCCGCTATACAGTAGAGGAAGATATGAAAACACCGGGCTAAAATCGCCCGGTGTTTGTTCGTCACGTCAACTTCATCGTTTTCGTGTTTCTGTTACTGAAAAATGGGAACAAGTATGGTATGATGCAAGTAGAAAGAGACCGGTGCTGGACACACCGGCCTCTGGCGTACAGGTTACCACTTTAAGAGTGGCCCAGCCGCCACAATGGTTAGTGAATCAGAAAGTGACCCATCTCATTGCGCCGAGGGGGTCATTTTTTTGTGCGTTCAGACGTTGCACGATCGGATGTTTGGTGTAACACCAAGTGAACGATAATCGGAGCGAGGATCGGGACGATGACATAATCGCCGACCCAGGTCCATAGTTGTTCCATCCGCACCACCGCCTTCCTCCATTGTGGACTTGGCGGCTGACCCCACTATTGCTGCGTTAACCTGCCTCTTCATTATAGCAGATTCCCTTCAAAAAAGATGCTAAAAACAGGAACGTTTGTTCTTATTTTATAAAATGAACCTTTAGATGGAGTCGTCTTGGCAGTAGGTCTAAAGATGGAATTGAACGACAATAATGTTGCATGTCAGAAGTCAGACAGGATATAATCAATCTCGTGTGTATAACCACATGGGTGGGTGAGGGTGCCAATAAAGGATTGATTCCTATGGCAAAACAAACAGAATGGAAAACAGAAACATACGGGGGCGTGCTGAACTTTCTGGCGACAGCATACATCCCGGCCGTTCACGCGGCAATCTTGACACAAGCCGGACTCCCGTTCGAGGGAGCGCTCGTCGGAGCGATTTTGACAAGCATCATCGGAACGTTCATCGCAGGGCTGTTCAACTTGCCGCTGCTCCTATTACCAGGGATGGGCATCAACGCGCTCTTTACGTACACGCTCGTCCTGCAGATGGGGCTGAGCTGGCAAGGCGCGCTCGCCGTCTCGTTCGTCTCGGGGGCGCTCGTCGTCCTGTTGACGGTGACGAAAGTGGCGAGGAAACTCGCGAACGCGTTCCCGCCGATTATTCATGACGGTTTGACGGTCGGACTCGGCCTATTCCTCATCTTGATCGGACTCGAGGCGGCGGGGATCGTCTCGGGCGGTGGTGGGGCGTTGCTTCATATCGGAGATCTCGGGGAGCGGCCGGTACAGGTCGCGTTCCTGACGCTATTCGTCGCCATCCTTCTCTTTTTGAAGATGGGACCGAGCAGTTTTCTATGGACGATCGCGTTCGGGGTCGGCTTGAGCGCCGTCATGGGCACGCTCGACTGGACCGGTGAGTTCGCGCTTATGCCGTTCTTTGAGTCGTTCGGTACGGTATTCGGCAACGTCTCGTTCGCCGAGTCGGCGTCACCGATCTTCCTTGTCGCTGTCGGCGTATTGACGCTCGTCTTGCTGATCGAGAACATCAGCCTGATTCAGAATCAGACGCGTGCCATCGGCAAGGATGCGGATGCTCCGAAAGGGCTCGTCGCCCAAGGGTTATCGACGATGGCCGGTGCCATGTTCGGTTCGAGCCCGACCGTCTCGACGGTCGAGGTCGCGGCCGGCATCTCGGTCGGCGCTCGGGGCGGCATCGCCTCGTTCGTGACGTCAGGGCTGTACGTCGTCTCGCTCTTGTTGTTGCCGCTGTTCGCGATCATTCCGGTGACGGCGATTGCGCCGGTGTTGATCATCATCGGCATGATGATGTTCCAGAACGTGAAGCATCTCCCGCTCGACAATTGGGAGCATGCCTTCCCGGCGATTCTCGTCATCATCATGATTCCGTTCACGTATTCCATCGTCGATGGCATCGGGCTCGGCTTCATCGCCTACACGATGATCGTCTTGTTCAAGAAGGGCTATCGGTCGCTCAGTCCGGTCGTCGGTGTCTTGACCGTATTGTTCTTGGTTTTCTTCTCTTTACCAGTCTGGTTGTAAGATAGGGCGGTACCGTGTAAACGGTGCCGCTTTTTTGTATGATGAAACAAAGGGGGAGGTTCTATGGGGAAATCAGGAGGATTCGTTTCAATCGGAATCGCGTTCACAACAGGGAGTGGCCTGCTTCGCAACCTTCAAGTCGTTTGTGAAGCGTTAATGCGAGATGGTGGGAAGATAGATCGCATCACCTATAGCAAAGACGAAGATGGAACGGAGTGGGTGACGATTGAACCGAAGGGATCAGACCTCGACTTGTCTCAAATTCAGTATTACGGTTCCATTACCCTATCGACTGCCCGTTTCGGTCGACGTGACCAAATTGTGACCGTTTCATTGAAAACTGAAGTCGATTTTGAAGGGCTTCTCATTGATTTGGACTGGGAGGACTTGTTCGTGGACACGAATGAGACGGAATCGATTGTCAGAGCCACAGACAGTGTGGAACGACTGCTTATAGACGTATACCGTAGCACATCCTTCGCCTATGCGGTGGCGGGCCACGAGATTGAGCTGGACTGGGCACCTGAGACGCTTCTTCAAGACCGTAAAGTCATCGAAAGTCTTTCCCTCTCTGTCATACCCGTTAAGGACGGTCTCAAAGTGGTTCACGGGTCAATCGCACTTGATGGGATGACGCCACAAGATGATAAAAGCTCAAACCGGCGTTAGCTGAATGGTTGTTAGAAAGGGGCATGTTATGAATACAATCATCGATCGATTTACTTCAATTCAACAGGTCATTGATTCTCTCGGCACACAGGTGACCAAGTACAATTGGATGCTGACAGACGTGGACGGAAATATACCAGATCGCCATCTGCATTATTTTGATGATGTACGCGAGTTTGAAGAGGGATGGGTTTACTGGATTAAAGGAGAGCAACTGATTCAATTCGTTCACATGCCTGATGTCTATTTCATCTGGGGCGTATTTTCAGGATTTGACTCTAAGCAGTACATAACTTTTGAACAATTGGACGTCTACCCGTTCGCAGATGGAAATGCAGAACTGTGGATTGAATCACCACACATCCAACACCGAGCTGCGGTTTGTGAATTAATCTTGTGGGATTCCAGTCATGTCTTATTGTTAAGCAAAAATAGTGAATTAACTGAGCAGTTTCGTAAGGCTCATCCTGACTGGAGAAGTTTAGAAGAATATAACCGAACGAATGAACTATATTAATCTATAAAGCATTGCATCGGCATGGTATAATTTCCTTAATTTAGGAATGAAAAATTAAATTTACAGTTAATGAGGATGAACCATGAATCGAGAGAGGAAAATACGCGGCATGCGTCGGAAATTAAGAAAAATGGTCGAGCACGTCGAGGAAACGACGTCCACGTTTCCGACAACGTTCATCAATGGGTACTGGAACAGCAAAATCCCGATTGGGCAGCCCATCCTGTTCTCCAAACGGTTCAAGATGCGTGGAAAACGTCTTGTTGTAGACACATTGCTAGATGGAGCAATCCGTTTAAAACGTCTTCGACCTAACGAGGTTTATCGAATCGTCGTATTATTGGACGTCCCTTCACTCTGGGCGTCTGAGATCATCGTTTTCGAGACGGACGAAGCTTATCGAGATTTTCTCCTGAATCCGAATTGGACCCTTGGATCGATGGAGTTCAAGGAACACGAAATCTTATTGCGACAATTACCCGATGACATGGAACTGAAGAAGTACATGTCTTCGATGTGTGACGAGGATGGTCAGTTTGAAAGTGAGATTTGGCTTCTATATGTCTAGTGGTCATTTCACAACTAAAGAATACTGAAGATTGCGACATCTTTCTTTTGAAAGCACAATCGAATTTGTCATTCACTTTAATTCGAAAGGAGCCGTTGGAAGGTATGAAATCCAATCTACATATATCTGTACGGATCATTACATGAAAAAGGCCAAAGCTATTTTTCTATCCGTCTCCTTGCTTTCCTTACTGGTTGTCGCACTCATTTCATTCTCAGGTCAACTCGCTTATACCTACTTCAAAGAGTTGGACATCTCAGGGAGCCCCATCACGAGTTGGGTCACGGACTGTCATGACAAGCGAAAGTTGTTTGGGATCATTGAGGTCGTCGATACGGATTTTTGGTGTGGAGATGGTAGTGACGTAGATTCCGGGCCCGGTATTTCTGAAGCAGGGGCGATTGTTGGACCTTCAGATGATGAAGGCGGCACACCAAGGGAAGATGAGAATGACTCGTCTCCGTCATACGGCAAACCATCTACAAGTGAATCTGATCGCCTTTCCCTATTACCTTACATCTTCAGCGCAATCCTTCTCTTGATTGGCTTATGGATGTGGCATAGACGCCGCTTTAACAAGAAAGTGAGGGAATCCATTTCGACAGACGAGAGGGTTGATGCAACGAAAGAGACAGACGAAATGTCCGAAGAGGTAAAACGCCCCGTCCATCCGCTGCCGGATTCCCCGTTACGGCAACATTTGATTCAATTCGAACAAGCATTGCCGCCACAAAAGCGTCGGCGGACGTTCGAGACGTTATCCGCCTGGGCGAGCCGCATTCAACTCGATGCCTCGCTTCGGAGCTATTTAGAGACCCGTTATGACAAAGTCGAGATCACGCCACAACGTGAAGAAGCGTTCAAACAACAGCTCGACGCCTACTTACTTCGCCTAGAAAAGGAGCCACTCTCATGACCATCAAACGCGTATTGGAACAACTGGACCAGATCTATCTCGGAAAGCCTGAAATCACGCGCCTCTGCTGTACGGCACTCCTCGCCAATGGTCACATCTTATTAGAGGACGTTCCTGGGACCGGAAAGACGCTTCTTGCGAAAAGTATCGCCAAAAGTTTCGAGGCCGACTTCACACGAATTCAGTTCACGGCCGACCTTCTGCCGACCGACATCATCGGTACAGACTTCTTCAACGTGCAGACCCAGACGTTCGAGAACAAGACCGGACCGATCTTCACGAATATCTTGCTGATTGATGAGGTCAACCGGGCCGTCCCCCGGACGCAATCCGCTTTGCTCGAGGCGATGGAGGAGCGGCAAGTCTCAATCGGCGGTGTCACATATAAATTGCCTGAACCTTTCTTTGTCATCGCGACACAAAACCCAATCGAGTCAGCAGGAACGTTCGCGTTACCAGACGCGCAGCTCGATCGCTTCTTGATGGCGCTCCAAGTCGGCTATCCAGAGGCTTCAGAAGAGCGGAATTTGATTCTCCAAACGATTTCCAAGACACGACATGCCGTGCACGCTCTCATGTCGAACGAGTCGTTCTCAGCGGCCCAAGCAGAAGTCGAGGATGTCCGAGTCCATGAAGATGTCGTCACGTATCTGCTTGCACTCGTTCAAGAGACGAGGAACCATCCGCTCGTCGAGGTCGGGGCGAGTCCACGGGCGACGCTCGCGCTTGTCAAAGCATCTCAAGCGTACGCCTATATCCAGGAACGACAATTCGTGACCCCGGAAGATGTTCAGGCCGTCGCGCCGCAAGTATTGTCACATCGATTGACGTTGACGCTCGAAGGGGACGTGAAGTCGACGAAACGGAATGTGCTAGAAGATATACTTGAACGAGTCGACGTGCCTGTCGAGAAGGTATGACCATGAACCGCTGCGAACTGAGCACGCCAACGTGGTTGGAAGAAAAGCTATGGCCTGCGTACACCGGTCTGATGATCTTCACGATATGGTTCCCATATATCTGGCCAGTTGCCTACGTCTGCGGAATCATCCTCGGGCTGATGCTGGCTCGGAAATGGTTGACGAATACAATTTCTACTTCCATAGGTGTGTCGTTCCATCAAAAAGAACAATTGCTGTTCATCGATGATGCCGCCACGTTACGAATGACTGTCCACGACTTAAATCAAATGACAACGCTCGGAATCCCACTTTCTGTCCGAGTTACGCTCGGACGAGGCATCACCTTTGAAAATGGCTCGAGTACGACGACACTCGACATCGAGCCAGACGAAGCGGATGTTCCGTTGACGATTCAGGCTGAGAAACGAGGACCGGTCAAAATGAACGAATGCATCGTCAGCGCGAGACTGCCATTCTTTCTTGGTACGGTACTGCTCGTCGACGCGGTCGAGTCACTTCCCGAGTGGACGGTACTCCCGTCGATCAAGAAGATGAACGTGTCCGACTCGAAGCATTATCGCGTGGGAGATCGGCTCGTCAAACATTCCCCACTCAAAGACCAGTTGATGATTCTGAGCTCGAAATCGTATGAAGCCGAACCGGCGAAACAAATTGATTGGTATGCGTCGGCCAAGACAGGACGTTTACAAGCGAAAGTATTTCAACGACAAAACTTGGATACGTTCACGTTAATGCTCGACTTGAGTGGTCCGCTCGGAAACGGCCTCCACGCTCGTTACGAAGAGTTGATTCAACAGGCAGCTTATCTGGTATCCTATTTGGTGAAGGAAGATTGTAAAGTCGAGCTGTTCATCAATCGGCTCGATGCTGATAATCATATCGACCACCTGCGAATGAGTGACGGTCGCAAGCAATTGCGCCTCGCCCTCGTATGTCTGGCGGGCGTCCATGAATCCGATCGATTCGTCGCTTCGAAACGGTTCAATCAGATCATCGAGCGACAGAAGCATCCTCATGCGGAAGTGATTCGGATTGATACGTCACTGCTCAAGCAGATGTTTATCAGTTGAAAGGAGGCAACATGTTGCGCCACCTCACAACATTCGCCTTAGCCGGGTCCTTCACACTCGTTGCTACGTCTGCAATTGCCGCGCCGACAGAACGGTCCGCTGAACGTTTCGCTAAAACCCATTTTGAGTCAATCGTCCTTGATTATATTGAAGGGGGAGACGACCCGAGCGGCTATCACTTGACGGAAAGTCACTCCATCTCGTTCGGTTCGCTTCATAAAGTGATGATGGCCGCACAATCCTGTTACTCGTCAGATGAGCTATGTACGTTCGTCCCGAGCGATGAGCACGTGTCGGCCGTCTTACAGGACGGAGAACCAAGAAACGTCATCGGCACGTATGAGCAGGAACCGGGTGTCTTCGCCTTCTCAACGCTCGGGTACGGCCAGGAGTTGTCAACTGCTCTAGGCGACGTATCCGGCTCACTCGTCCATTCGGCGCCAGAGAATGCCTGGTTTGACTATGAAGAGAAGACGTTGACCGCCTTGACGACCGATGCAAAACGCTTCATCGGCGGAGATACGATCACGCTCGTATCCTATCAGGCACTCTTAGTCGAGACACATGCAAATATCGAAGGTTCGTTGGAAGATGGCCTCACTGGTAGTTCAGGTAATGTTCAGACGACAGAGCCGAAATCATATCGGATGCTTGGCCTAGCGTTGCTGACAGGCCTTCCGCTCGGTTATTTCTTTTATCGGAGGCGATGGAAAAGATGAATTTGAAACGTCCGTGGTTACGTGAAGTTGACGCGACCACGGCTTTATTTGTGCGTCAACACGCAGTGCATTCGGATCAATTTGAACAAAAGACGGACAGCTTACCCTATTCTAGCGAGCGGACGTTATGGCAAGTGGACCGTAATGAATTCGACCGTGTCTATGATCAAGAGCTTGATGACGTCTATCGCTCGATCCGTCGACAAGCTGCTGACATCTTCTCGTTTCATCCGGATGATGTGCAGATTGGTGAGGGTTTTACGGATGTAGTGGTATTGCGTTACCTCGCCATGCATCCGTTCACGCGAGACGTCTATATAGATGTCTCGCCATATGAAGTTGTCGAGACGGTGTATGTCTGGATGCATCCGATTGAGGTGTGTAAACAGAGAGACCAAACCACTCGTGTGACGCTAGACGTCTCCAACATCGCGACGGAAACCGAGTTACATGAACTGTTAAAAGAACAGTTACAATTTCCTTCGCACTATGGCATGAACTGGGACGCGTTTTGGGATGTCATCACCGATGAGAACGGATTGCCGGACATCGTGGAGCTATACGGTTGGACGGAGTTTGAGCAGCGATTGCCTGAAACGGCAAACATGCTCGCGACCTATTTTAAGGATTACGACAACGAGCCGGACTTGAAACCGTGTCGAATCATCTATCATGGAACAGAGATCATTATTTTACCGCAGTATGCGCTGAAGGAAGGGGAGGAAAATCGTCTGATCTATCGACATTTGGCCAGCGCGAAGTTCCCGTTACGCGTGGAACGGAAGACTTCGGTACGGCTACCGAAACGACATCGTTTCTCGTTTGAACGCTTAGAAGAGGAGTCTGTCACATTCGGCATCGTTCGCAAACTTGAGGAGATCGCCCCATGGCTGACGCTTTCCCGTGACAAAGAGCGCCAAGACGTCGTCACGTTCTCAAATGAAACGGATTGGCTCGTGAGTTCTTACCGTGAGGGACTGACACTCCAAGGGATGACAATTGAATCTGTTGAGTCGATTAGCACAGCGGATTACGAGACGTTCTTTCACCACGTGATACGAGGATCGTTTCCAATTGAATTGACGTTTTGTCTCGGAGGAACGTTTGGTCCAAGAGAGAAGGTCTATCGATTGACGCTATATGACGCAGCATGGGAAAAGTTAATTGAAGACAAACTTCTGCCTCAACTAAAGATTCCAAGAGCAAAAGGGTTGTGGCAGCCTTTCTCTTCACCCACGTCTGTACAAACACTTGAGACGTTCCTAGGAGAATTTCATCCTCACATCTTCGGAAACTTCGTACTAGCGCATGATACACGCGACGTATATCACTTTTTCGATCATGTAAACGGTTCAATCAAGCGGTTTTAACTTCGTGAGTGGAGCTTGTGCATAGCGCGTCACAAATTATTTTGACGAATTGGAGCTGTAAAAAAGAATAAGCCTATTGATATCAATCGGTTCAATGAGCAATTTGAAAAAATGTTGCAACAAAATGGATGGACGTTTGGCGGAGATTTTATTCAATCTGAAGAATAGGAGACTCTTTTGAAGACTACACAACGCATCATGTCATAAGATTATCCTTGCATGGTATTTAGAGCAAAATCACATGCAGAAATCAGGTGGAGCGATGTATCGATATAGATTAAGCAAATACAATCCAGAATACAGAGATGAGTTCGGTGGCTACGAAAATAACGAGTGGACATCAATATCCGATGTTGGAAAGTCGTTTGATGGCGTTATACTTAATTTCGAGGAATACATGAGAAGTGAAGATGCATATGTGAAGTCGGTGAACATAATTATGGATTATTGCAAGGTGACCGCCCTCAAGGTTACATATATTGAGAAGAGAGGAGCTCTCTCAGCTCACGAATATCATCTACCTACTTTTCCAAAGAACCTATATGATTTAAAAACGACAGCTTTGTACAAAGGTGTGAAAAAAGGAACGGTTTTGACGGGGTGGAGAGTCGATCGTGTGATTCGGTTATTGTTGAGAGAAGAGCTTTATTTACACTTAGAATCGTATCCACCAAACAAGAAAGAACAATCGCTCAAAGTTTTTGTTGGGTTTGATTATCTGATGGGGATTCATACAAATATAAATCTCAGACATTTAGAAGAGAAGCTTTTAGACATTGGCATGTATCTAGAATAAAACAAAAGTCGTTATTGTTAATTCTCTCAAAAACAATCCATACAAGGGGGTGAACCTTGAATACATTTAGAGAATTCAAATCGCTCGATAGTGAGGTTTGGCGAATACGACTTGACGAGAGTGACGCATTCCTCATGATTAAAAATGAGAAAAGACGAAGCGAGCTCACCGACTATCCATGGTTTTCTGAACATGAAGCTTCTCTTTTTGAGTCGAAAGAAAACGTGATTCAGGTCAGTTACCTTGTCACCCCGGACGTTCGATTGAGTCCAGAGCACTTGGCAGAGGTGTTTGAAGTCGTCGAACAGCTACTGCATCACGTCGCCCAGGCCTCGTGTGACATCATACTCACGCCTCACACTTTTCCTAGCGAATCTGATCGTTTAGACTATATTCGGAAAATGTGCGCGGGCGATGCTGATGCGTATAACGATTTGACTCAATAAAGTCGCATGCGCATCACTACCATTTAAAAGAAAGTAGGAGTAACCATTGGATTATTTAGAGCATCTAGAAGCCCATTGCGGGGAATTTGTCGGTGGATACGATTTTCCCGATTTACTGGAGGAACATGTCCAAATACTCAAATTGGAGGAGCCAAAACCTTCTGGGATCGTGAGCATTGGAACACTAGGATTACATCTACACTCGTTTCAATTCGAGGATGGCTCCGATGCCCATCAAGAGGTGCTGTTTCGCTTCAAACAAAAGCGCGCTGAGCAAGACATCGTCCAGTTAGTGTGGCACTTAGCTACCCATGCGCTTGAGACACATCAAGCGTTTGATTTAGGTGAATATTTCAGCTTGCCGAAAGGTGTGCTCAAACGTAGTAAATTCTCATCCATTTATGTGACCGCACCATTCTATTCGGATGAATCGTTCTTGGTGTATGAAGGCGATACGCAGAACGTGCTCGTCGTCTGGTTCGTTCCGATTTTCCCTTCAGAAGAACATTTTATCGAGGAGCACGGTGCCGAAGCATTCGATGAGTTGCTTTTTGAAACAGATGATGAGCTACTCGATTTGAAGCGCAAGCCACTCGTTTAAGTTCGATACGTGTTAGCCGACACCCCCCCCACGCACACGCATGGGGGTTTGTTTTTACATATACGGTCCGTTCGCCTGAACGACGAACTGTGAGTACTCGTAATGATAGGTGATGCGTGAGTAGTCAAACGGTTTCCCGTTCGAAAGATGGAAGATCGTCTCGATGCGGAGCGTCGGGTCATCCTGTTGTAACCCCAGATAACCTGCTTCCGACGCACTTAATCGTCCGACCTGCATGTACATGTCCGAAAAGCCGATGGTGACGCCGAGTGCGCCTTGGACGTAATCGAAGATCGAGTCAGCCACGATCTCTCGGTTCAAATACGGGACAATCGCCTTCACAAAATACGACTCCTCATGACAGAACACCTCGCCGTCGACGAAGCGGACCCGTTCGACGCGATAGACATCGTCCGTCACGTCAATACCAAGGTTCTGTGCGACCGTCGCATCCGGTTTCGTGACCGAGACATCGAGCACATCCGACGTCAACATCCGGTCACCGAGATTGCTCTTGAACCCTTGCGTCGAGAACAGGCTCATGTAGCCCGGGCGGTTGTGACGCCGGACGAAGATGCCGCTCCCACGCAGTTGAAAGATGATGCCCTTGCGCTCTAACAATTCGAGCGCCTTCGTGACGGTGCTCTTACTGACGCCGTATTGGCTCATCAATTGCTCGAGGACGGGCAGTTTATCTCCTTGCTTCAAATCGTGTTGATTGATGTACTGCTCAATTTCGGCTGCAATCTGTTGATATTTTAGCATGTGGCATCCTCACCTCGTATGATCTGCTTCGATTGTACCACGTCACCATTTCGTCGAGAATAAAAAATGTATCGCACTTGTTTAATTGTACCGGTACAATTATAATTGACGTGTATGATTCATTATTGGTATCTCGAAGAAGGAGGAACACATATGAAAACATTACCAAAAGATTTTCTATGGGGCGGCGCTCTCGCCGCCCACCAATTTGAAGGCGGCTGGGACGCCGACGGTAAAGGACCGAGCGTCGTCGACGTGTTGACGGCCGGCGCTCACGGCGTCGCGCGTCGGATCACGGACAAGGTCGAGCCGGACGAGTTTTATCCGAACCATGAAGCCATCGACTTCTATCACCGCTATAAAGAGGACGTCGCGCTCTTCGCCGAGATGGGCTTGAAATGTCTCCGCACGTCAATCGGCTGGAGCCGAATTTTCCCGAACGGGGACGATGCAGAGCCGAACGAGGCCGGACTCCAATTTTATGACGACTTGTTCGACGAGTTGTTGAAGCACGGCATCGAACCGATCATCACATTGTCCCACTTCGAGATGCCGCTCCACCTCGCACGTGAGTACGGCGGGTTCCGCAACCGTGCCGTCGTCGACCATTTCGTCCGTTTCGCCGAGGTGTGTTTCGACCGCTACAAAGACAAGGTCAAATATTGGATGACGTTCAACGAGATCAACAACAAAATGGACGTCAACAACCCGCTCTTCTTATGGACGAACTCTGGCGTCATCGTCGAAGATGGGGAGAACGCCCGTGAAGTGATGTATCAGACGGGGCACCATGAGTTGATTGCGAGCGCCCTCGCCGTCGCGAAAGGGAAAGCCATCAACCCGGACTTCGAGATCGGGGCGATGGTATCACACGTGCCGATCTATCCGTTCTCGTCGAACCCGGACGACGTCATGCTCGCCGAAGAGATGATGCGCCAACGTTACTTCTTCCCGGACGTGCAAGTGCGCGGGTTCTATCCGAACTACGCCTTGAACGAGTTCGAGCGTGAAGGCTATTCAATCCCGTTCCTCGAGGGGGACAAAGAAATTTTGGAAAATGGGACCGTCGATTACCTCGGTTTCAGCTACTATATGTCGACGACCGTGAAGAGTGACGTCGTCGCCGACAACAGCGGTGATATCGTCAACGGTGGTCTGCCGAACGGTGTCGAGAACCCGTACATCAAGTCGAGTGACTGGGGCTGGTCGATTGACCCGGTCGGTCTCCGTTATGTGCTCAACCGGTTGTATGACCGCTATCAAATCCCACTCTTCATCGTCGAGAACGGATTTGGTGCTGTCGATGAAATCGTCGACGGGAAAATCCATGACGCGGCCCGCATCGACTACTTGAAAGCGCATATCGAGCAGCTGAAACAAGCGGTCGTCTATGACGGCGTCGACTTGATCGGCTACACGCCGTGGGGCATCATCGACATCGTCTCGTTCACGACGGGCGAGATGAAGAAGCGGTACGGTATGATTTACGTCGACCGTGACAATGAAGGGAACGGCTCGATGGAGCGGATGAAGAAAGATTCGTTCGAATGGTACAAACACGTCATCGAGACGAATGGGGAAGCGTTGGAGTACAACGTAACCAAATAAAAATGACTCCCTTTGGCTATCTTGATGATGGTTAAAGGGATTTTTTCTGTATGATACTATTAGAAGAATATGGATGTGTATAGATGAGCAGTTTCTCAATCCGTTTAGGTACAACTCGCAATCAGCAGCGTGATCGGGACTGGAATAAAAAACACATCACTGAGATCCACTCGTCATTTGTCTTTGAGGAATTGCTCTCGAGTCATGTATCGAGACAGATCGAACGTGGGGCACTCCAATTCAATTCCCATGCCGTTGTTGGAATCGAGCTTTTAGAGGCTAGTGAGACAAAGACATACACGCAGCACACGTTTGACGATACTCATCACCAAGTGTTGATTCATGAGTTCATGAGTGAGACGTTCGACTATGATTCGTACATGATGACTCTCGACGAGCAAGAGAAGTTTCGTCATTTCGCTACCGTCGTTCGCGACGTGCTCGTACCACTATTAGAAGTACATACGTTCAGTGAGAAAGAAGCGATTTCTGAGATCATCGAACAAGGTTTGAGGCAAATTGAAATGAATGACTACAAGTTGGTCATCTTGCTAAATAAAACTCCAAAATCAAATAAAAAGCGTAATCGGATAGCAGTTTTCAAATTGATTGTTTCTGTGACAGGTACCACGTTTTGGATAGAAGTTTATGAAAAGGGCATGAGATTATTCCAAGCGAAAGTAATTGAAGAAATCGCCAGCCCCTATGCGTTCTCATTATATTTCGGGACGATTCGTTGGGAGTCCGATGAAGTGTTCACGATCCATTCCAAAGTTCGAAATTGGAATGCAAGAGTCAATGTCCTGAATGGAACGATTGACGTCTATAAACAAATAAGGGACTGAAGAAAGGAAAGGGGTATGAAGAAAATTGAATCTAAGTTCAATAGAAATTAACGATTAGGTTTAAAAACGGGAATTTAAAATTAACGAAACCCCTTATTATAGAGTATGTTCTCTATTAAGGGATTTTCAGTATAGCAATCAAATTTATGACGTTCTTTCTTTCACCGCCACCCACACTTCGCTATAGACGTTGTCCGATGAGCCATCATGCTTCGTGAACGAGATGCTCGGTAAGTCGGCCAGTTCGTAGCCCGACGTCGGCAACCATTCGGCATAGGTCTTCGCCATCGTCTCCTGCAGCGTCTCCGGGAACGGACCGGTGTTCGGGAAGACGGCCCACAGGTTCGACTCGATTGTAATCTGTTCAAGATCCTCGTACGGATTATCTTGCGTCGTCGCGAAGCCGATCATGTGCGTGAGTGAACCCGTTTCGTCCAAATAGCCTTCATCGAAGTCGTACGACACGTTGAGCACTTGGTGCGGATAGAGGTCCGCCAATTGATGCATCTCGCTTCGCTGTTGCTCCGTGATTGACTGTGCCAACTCGACGATTGCATGGTTCACCCCTTCAAACTGAATCGGGACGCGTTTGGACACGCCGACGACGTTGAATGAAGGTTTGTGTTCTAATTTGAATTCCATTGAAATTCCTCCTTTGATGTCGATGAAGAAAGTGAATTTCGGGAATGACTTTTGAATCTTGTTCTTGATCACTTCAGACGGTAAAAAGCCACACCAGTCTCGAAACGCTCGCGAGAACCCATCGACGGATTGATAGCCATACGTATACGCCACGTCCGTGACTGATTTCCCATGAATCAAGTCCTTGTTCGCTTCTGACAGCCTACGATTTCGAATGTATTCATTGAGCGTCATCCCGGCCATGTAAGAAAACATGCGTCGAAAATGATAGTCGGAGACCCCGACGATGCGTGTGATATCCTCACTCGTGATGTCTTCTGTTAGATGTTGATCGATGTGGTCCATCAATCGGTTCAGTGATTCAAGCATCAGCATTCCCTCCTTTCTGCATTCATCATACTTCGAACATCGTAGGGGCACTCGATGATTTCGATACGGATATCATCGGATAGAAGACGTCACTGGTTGTAGCCGATGAACATCGTGAACATGATGAGGATGACCGATGATGTCATAAGTAAGAACGTAAGCGAGCTCGCGAACACGAGAAATCCTTTGGAGAAGTGACGTCGTCGCTTCCAAATCCCGATGACGAACACCACGTTCAGAATGAGAAATAATGCGAGCAGCAGTAACGGGAGGGCCCGGTCCTGCATCAATATAAGTAAGTCCATGAAAGATTACCTTCCTTTGCTGGTTTGTTAACGACTAAATCAGTGATGCTCGGTGAAGACAAGGTACCAACAATCATGTCCTTCCCAGACGCGTGTCGTCCAACAATATCCGTTCGGAAAATCGTCAAGTGAGAAAGCGACCTCAAACGTGAGATGATGTTTGAATGTCTTCTCCCACATTGTCTGTAGTTGGTCGAGTGGCTGTTCTTCTAATTGGATTCGTCGCGAAGAATGGTGTCGCGTGATCAAACACTTGATGGCCTCAGGACCAAACAACATCCGTTCGATGAACTCCAGATTATGCGGTTCGGGCATCTCGTGTACGGATACGAGTAAATTTCCTTGATAGAGCTGTTCATCAGTATTGTCGATATAAAAAGGTGATGAGGTCAATGTGCTCGTCCTTCCATTTGAAGATTTTATAAACTAGGTTAGTTATCCTAATCTCTCCTATAATAGATGAGAATGGTAACGCATATCGCTTGTGACTAAGGAGGAAACAACTATGAAGAAGCTACTTCGTGCGACCATCGCCGGCATCGCGTTGTTCACGCTCAGCGTCGCGCCGTCAGAAACCGTGGACGCCGCACCGAAAAAATTCAAAAACTGTACCGAGCTAAATAAGACGTACAAGGGCGGTGTCGCCAAAACGAAGACGACGAAAAACAAAGGCGGGAAGACGAAGTACAAGCCTTACGCCAACAGTTCGCTTTACAAAGCGAATGAATCAAAAGACCGTGATAAGGACGGCATCGCCTGTGAACGCTAAGAGATGAGAGGACAGCCGTCCTCCGTCTCTTTTTTAGTTGTTGAAGCGGTAGGATACTTCCCCTTCAGAATCGTAGCCAGTGATGGACTCAATCGACTCGATTTGGTCGACGAGGACAAACCAGACGTCATTCCCGGCCTTTGTCTTCAACAGTTCCGGTTCGAACCGCTCCCCGTTCAACTCGACAACGACTAGGGTCGTCATACCGTGGTTCATCCCGTAAAGGATGTCGTATGGGGAACATTCTGACCGATCCCCGCACGTGCGGCTATCGATTGACCACGTGAGCTCTTCTTCTGACAGCGAACGCGATGTAATCGACTCGACGCGATCGTCAATGGTAATTTCAAGGCCCATACCTTGCATAGATATGTCTTCGCTCCATTCGTCGACAGCAAAACTGTTCATGAAAAAGCGAAGACTCATGTCACGGTCATCGAGAGTGTAAGTGAGAATTGGATCCGCTCCCTCGGGCAACTGTGGCTGCTTCGTCGACTCGACTCCCCAGGCAACTCCGGCTGATAACAACAATAAGCACACAAGAATGAGGACAATCTTTTGCTGATGGTTCATGACAGACCGCTCGCTTTCTCAGGTTGTAAAAACTGTCGCACTTGTTCAATCGGAAACGCTGGGTTCCAATGGACGAAATGGCCGCCTGTCATTTGTATGTAGGTGATTGGCAACTCATGCCGTTGCAGATTCGATATGGCTGCCCCCGTCAATCGGGCTTCTTTGTCGTCCAGTCCGACGAAATCACCGTAAAAAAGTAACGTCGGGACTTGGAGTGTCCGCATGAGCTGTGGCACGTCAAGATGGTAGAAGCCGAACAACAGATTCAATCCACCTCGTCCTAGCTTAGCCGGGGCGTCCAGTACACGTCGAATCTCATCTCGTTCCGAAAGACCAGTCTTCGCACAGAAAGTTTGGAACCGTTCGTCTGAGATAGACTGGGTCGGCTCGTCTGAAACAATCTTTCTTTCCATCCGCTCTATAATCCGTGGTCCCATCAAACGATAAAGTCCGCTCAGGAGCGGGACGGTAAGGCCGAACACCCCATACTCTTTTAACGGAACGCGCGGGAACGCCTTATGTCCTTGGTCGAGCAAGACGAGCCGCTCCACTTGCTCGGGATAATGGGTGGCGAAAGCGAGACCGACCGCACCACCGAGCGAATGTGCGATTACGTGAACAGGTCCGAGTCGATGTGTGACGACGTAGCCGTAGATCCAATCCGCCAATTGTTCGGACGACACAATCTGCTCGATTCCTTCACTTCGCCCGAACCCTGGCAAATCTAACAAATGAACTTCGAAGTCGTTGCGCAACGACTCGGCGAGCGAACGGCCTTCTTCTCCGGTGAATCCTCCAGCCGGTAAAAATAGAACGGGTGACCCGCTCCCGATCACTTCTGCATAATACCTACCCAATCGAATCCCACCTTCCAACTCCCAATATCTGTATCTTTCATTGTACGTGACCATTGACGTGAACAAAAGCAGATTCTTCCAAACAAAGATACGTTTTTCTCCAAATCCGGGTATAGACTAATGACACGTGAGCAGGTGGCACATGTCGTTTTCTCTGTCGCTCTTGAGTTTTCTCAACAAGGAGGAATGCGGTGTGAAATTATCGGGTAAAACGGCGCTCGTCACCGGGGCCGGGTCAGGGATGGGGCGGGCCATCGCAAAACTATTTGCCGAAGAAGGGGCACGCGTTGTTGCTGTCGACATGAACGGGGACTCGGTCGAGGCGGTCGCCTCAGACATTAAAGCGAGCGGCGGGGAAGCCATCGGCGTCGCCGGGAACGTGACGAAACAAGAAGACATCGACAACATGGTCGAGACGGCAACGAACACGTTCGGTTCGCTCGACATCTTGGTCAACAATGCGGGCATCATGGACAACTTTTTGACCGTCGGTGAAGTAACCGACGAGGTGTGGGACCGGGTCATCGCCGTCAACTTGACCGGACCGATGAAACTGGCACGGGCCGCGATCAACGTCATGGACAAGCAAGAAACGGGCGGTGTCATCATCAATAACGCCTCGGTCGGTGGTCTGTTCGGGACACGGGGCGGTGCCTCATACGTCGCCTCGAAGCACGCACTCATCGGCCTGACGAAAAACATCGCTGCCACGTACGGCACGTTCAACAAGATTCGGGCCAACGCCATCGCGCCGGGCGGGGTCAATACGAATATTGGCGCCACCATCACCGCGCCGAGCGAGCTCGGGATGCGTGCCATCCAAGGGGCAGGGGAGGCCCCGATCGGTGAACCGGAGCAGATCGCCAAGGTCGCGTTGTTCCTCGCCTCCGATGATTCGAGTTTCGTCAATGGCGACGTATTGAAAGCGGACGGCGGGTGGACCGCCCGTTGACGAAAAAAGCCGACACACGCATGTCGGCTTTTGTTATGTCTTCTGCTTGCGAAACGCGAGCGGTGTTTGATGATGCACTTTCTTAAACGTCTGGACGAAATGGCTCACGCTCGTAAAGCCAAACCGGTTTGCCACTTCAGCGACCGGACTGTCCGTCTCACACAACAGACGGGCGGCCCGTTGCATCCGGACGTCTTGGACATAGGCGAGCGGCGATGTGTCTCCCCATTTTGAAAAGTAACGGCAACATTCCGCCCGGCTCAGTCCACCGGCAGCGGCGATGTCTTCAAGCGACAGTTTCATCGTGTCGTGGTCGTGTATGTAAGTGATCATGCGTTGCATGCGTTCCTGCCCATGTCGTCTCGTCACGGGTTGCCGTTGAATCCAATAGCGCCAGACGACGGCAAGCTGCAAGGTCGCATCGAACAATGCGAAAACGGAGTCTTTCTTTAAACTTCTGATTACTTTATGAAGCGTCTCGAGGATGGCCTTGTCACCCGGTTCAGCCGGATGCAGCACGTGATGGCCAATCGTCTCGATGAACGGAGTGACATAGCGCTCCGTGAGCGGCGGTGCCACCAAGTCGAACGGGTCGACATGAAGCATCGTCATTTGAAACGCGTCATCGTTCCGCTCGACTTTTGTGATTTGTCCGCGGTCGAGTAAAAGTGCCATCCCGGTACGAAGCCTTGAACGGGTACCGTTAATTCGAACCTCGACTTCTCCTTGCGTCACCAGCCAAATTTGAAACTGTACAGTCATCGCGAACCCGATCTCCATCGTTCGTCCGGTCCACGACTGGACATCAATCACATTTTCTTCGACATTCATCCAAACACCTCAACAATCGAACATTTATTTCGGTTTTGCACCGGCTGAAGACTTTATTTTCTCGCCATCAAGCGTCAATCCAGACATTTTGAATTCATCTCCGCTGGACGGTCTGAACGAGTTTCTTCTATATAATGGCGTCAGAAAATGAACCAGCCCGTGATCCCGGCATGCACCAAGATGGCAATCGGGACCCCGATTCGAAACATCGGCTTCAATGTCTTATGACGGAAGAGGCGCATCGCAACATAGGCGCCGAATGCTCCACCGATCCAGACGAGAATGAGGAGCGTTCGTTCTGAAATACGCCATTCCCCTGATTTGGCACGACGTTTATCGAGGAAAAATGACATAAACGCTAGTAAATTAGTCACAATGTAATATAGCAGTAATAGTTCCAAAGACTAAAACCTCCTTTCTCTTCTCTTTAGTATAGTCGAAAACGGCTCAACAAAGCCATTTGTATCTAGATTGTAAAAATTCAGATTCCTCTCATCTCCTTGAAAGCTTCTGTAACTGAACTGATATGACTCTCATATCCTCCTGTAACGGCAGTGAAATATACAGGTGTTACAGTAAGGGAGCGTTAGAAAAGGGAGGAATATTCTTATGAAAAAACCACTATTGACACTAACGGCACTCGCTGGCCTTAGTTTAGGAGTCGCTGCTCCAGCTTCGGCAGCATCAACACACACAGTTCAGTCTGGAGATACACTTTACCGTATCGCCGTGAACAACGGTGTATCAGTTAATGACATTAAACAAGCGAACGGCTTAAATTCTAATATGATTTACCCGAATCAAGTATTGAAGCTCGCAAAGTCTGAAGCAAAAGCAAGCTCTTCTTCTTCAGCAAGCACGTATACAGTTAAAGCAGGCGACACGTTGTATCGCATCGCGACAAACAACGGCGTATCTGTCAACCAATTGATGACATGGAACGGTCTTAAATCAGATCTCATTTTCCCTGGTCAACAATTCTCTGTAAAAGGTGCCAAAGCAGCATCGGTTGCGAACAGCGCACCAGCCGCTAAACCAAAAGCATCAACATCTGCACCAGTGACGAAACAGTCTACGTCGACAACGCAAACCCAAGCTCCGGCTTCAGGTAAGACGATGACTGTGGAAGCAACGGCTTACACGCCATATTGTGCAGGATGCTCAGGAATCACGGCAACAGGAATCGACGTCCGCTCGAACCCGAACCAAAAAGTCATCGCGGTTGACCCTTCAGTCATCCCACTCGGCTCTAAAGTATGGGTTGAAGGGTACGGCGAAGCAATCGCTGGAGACACTGGTGGCGCCATCAAAGGGAACAAAATTGACCTCTTGATGCCGACACAAGAGCAAGCGCTCAACTTCGGTCGTAAATCAATCACAATCAAAGTCTTAAACTAATCGATTTACCCCAAAAACACCGCAGGCGCGGTGTTTTTTTGTGTATTCAGCTCCAAGGATTCTTGACTTTGTTCAGTCCGAGACGTTTTGCGAACGGTTTGATGGTCAACCCATGGATTGTCACGGATAAAAAAACGAGACCGAGTGTCATCGGCAACATTTTCTCAGCATCTGTCACACCGAGCTCTGTGATTTCAGCCGCAAAGAAGCCGGTCACCGTCATCGCCACGATACCGCGAGGAGCGATCCAACCGATGAACAATCGCTCGTTCCTCACTAATGGCGTCCCAATCGTCGCCGAAAGAATCGAGAGTGGCCGGACGAGGAACAAGATGCCGGCAATCGAGAGCAAAATCGGGACGTGCAAGACAGCAAGTAAATCGGTCCGGCTCAAACTGGCCGTTAAAATGATAAATACCGACGAAATCAAAAGGATGGACACGTTCTCTTTGAATTCACGGAGATGTGTGAGAATCTCTGGACGTGCGAATTTCGAATTTGCCATCGTCAGCCCCATTGCCGTCACGGCGAGCAGACCGACCTCATGCATGACCCATTCGCTCATCGAGAAGACGAGCAACACGCCACTCAATGTCAGTGTCGTTTGCAAATACTCAGGGACTCTTCCTTTCGCGAAAGAACGCATCAAGACAACGCCGAACACAATCCCCAATAAAATCCCGACCAAGCATGAGCCGAGAAAAGGAAGATGGGTCGTCAAGCTGTCATTTTGATAGAACGCGAACCCGAATTGGACGACGAACAGGCCAAGGAGCGCCCCGATCGGATCGACAATGATGCCTTCCCATTTCAATACGTTCGCCACATGCGGCACCAAATTGGCTTGTCGCAAGAGTGGGATGACGACCGTCGGCCCAGTCACGACGAATAAAGCGCCAAGTGTCATGGCCGGGAGCCAATGGATGTCCCCGACGGTGATCAGCAAAACCGAGGTGGCGATAAACGAGAGCAGGACACCGACCGTCACGAGCCGGGCAATCACTTTTCGATATTCGCGAATTTCACGGAATTCCAGACCGAGACTTCCTTCAAACAAAATAAGGGCGACAGCAAATGAAATCAACGGACTATACAAGTCACCAAGCATCGTCACCGGGTCAATCCATCCGAAGATTGGTCCGACGAGCACTCCGGCCACGGTCATGATAATGATAGCGGGCAGGTCGAACCGCCAAGCGAATAGTTGCGCCAAGGCACCGATTGCTACAATCAAGCTAAAGCCGATCATCATCGTCTCCATCGTCTTGTCCTCATTTCTGATTGTGATTTAACGACATGTCTGTTGTTTTTTACCCGGAAACGGAAATATTTAAAATTTGACACATATCTCACCATTACTATTCTGACGAGAACGGGTATGTAAGGGAGTAAAAGGGAGGGAAATGTGATGATCCCGACAGAAATCATTTTAAGCGTTCTTGGCATTGTATTGATTATCCTGAATGTCACGTTCGCCGTCACCATCATCTTCTTCGAGCGGCGTGATATCGGTTCGACGTGGGCCTGGTTGCTTGTCCTGTTCTTCATCCCACTGCTCGGTTTCTTCATCTATATCTTCTTCGGACGGTTAATCAAATCGAATAATTTCTACCAAATCGATGAAGAGCAGCGGCATGAATACGCGGAACATGTGCAAAATCAGCTGACCGAGCTCGATGCGCATGAAGGTTTGTTCGCCCGTGACCCGCTCTTATCCAAATATCGTCGACTCGCTCGTTTGAATTTGTCATCCACGAACGCGCTCATGACGTACCAAAACGCGATTCACGTCATCCATGACGGAGAGCAAAAGTTCGAGGCGCTGTTCCACGATATTGATACAGCGACACGTGAAATCAATATCCAGTACTATATCATTCAAAATGACTCGCTCGGACAAGCGCTCATCGAGGCGCTCACGCGACGGGCCAAAGATGGTGTCAAAGTACGTCTGCTCTATGATGCGGTAGGATCACGAGGATTGCGGCGTTCCCATTTCAAACAGCTTCTCGCGCACGGCGGCGAGGTGAAGTCGTTTTTCCCGTCACGCCTCGGCATCAACTTCCGCGTCAACAACCGCAATCACCGCAAGTTATGTATCATCGACGGAGACATCGGCTATATCGGTGGCTTCAACGTCGGGAATGAATACCTCGGGACGAATCGACAGTTCGGCTATTGGCGCGACGTGCACTTACGGATAAGGGGGGAGGCGGTCCGAGAACTGCTTGAACGTTTCCTCCTCGATTGGAACCGTGCCGTACCGACGAAGCATCGGGCTGAGAAAGAGGAAATCATTTGGCCGTCCGTTCTCATTGAGACAGCCCAATCACCGGTGCAAATCGTCACCTCGGGCCCGAACTCATCGACCGAGCACTTGAAAAACATGCTCGTCAAGATGATCACCGAGGCGAAAGAGACGATTTACATCCAGACCCCTTATTTCATCCCTGACGCCAGCTTCCTCGACGCCTGCCGCAATGCGCTCATGTCCGGGACGAAGATTCGCCTGATGATTCCGAACAAGCCGGACCATATGTTTGTCTACTGGGCAACGTATACGAATGCGGCCGAGCTCGTCCGCTACGGGGCCGAGGTGTATACGTATGAAGGCGGGTTCTTGCACGCGAAGACGCTCGTCATCGATGGCGAAGTCGCCTCGATCGGCACGACGAACATCGACGCCCGGAGTTTTCGTCTCAATTTCGAGATCTCGGCACTCGTCTATGACGAGGTGGTGGCGCAGTCCGTCATCGATGCGTTCGAACGCGACATGGCTAGCGCCAATCGATTGACGATTGAGCGTTATGAGACACGAACGAAATGGATCCGCTTCAAAGAGAGCGTGTCCCGTCTGCTCAGCCCAATCCTCTAAAAAAACCAGCCAGACGCCGGGATAATCCTGGCGTCTGGCTGGTTTTATTGTTTGAGCGTCTGGGTGACCTGTCGCTCGAACGCCTCGACGATGGATACGGGGGCTTCTTTCTCTCCATATTCGGCCGCCTCGAGCCATGTGGCGAAGCGGCTCCCTTCGGTAAACCCAATGCGGTCGAACCATTCCAAGACGGTCTCCTCACGTTGGCGAGGATGAGCTTGTTCAAGCCGTCTCCCAGCATCGAGCAGCCGGACGTGGCGTGGGGCCCGTGTGAAGCGTCGAATGGCATCCGTCGCTTCGTATCGTGGTTTCGACACATTCACATCCTCATGAATCTCTTTTCGACGTTGCACATAGATGAACAAGGCGATCATTCCGACGAGCAAAGCGAGAAAAGCCAGAATCAAGAACAGTGACTGGTTCGTCGCCGATTCGAGTAACGTCTCGTTTGAAATCGTCTCGGCATCGATGTTCGGATTGTCCGGGACGAGAATCCGGTTGACACGATCGGTCGGATCTAGATCGACTCCGTCGAACCACCCGCCGATCCATATCAGGATGGGCTGGATCCAGGCGACGAGATTGCCGAACAGCAGCTCTTTGATGGTCCGGATGATCACAGCCAAGCCAAGACCGACAGCAAGGGCGACGACAAGCGTTGACAACATCCGTTTATAGTCACGGCGATAATACAGGCTCCGTTGCCAAAACAAGAACAAGAACGGGAAGACGATCATCGCGAGCGGCTGTGACGCCGGCGGGAACAACCAATCGACAATGAGGAAGAGCACACTGGCAATCGCGTAACGGTCCGTCCAGTCGAGCGTCCGGATAAAGGCATGGATATAGGTGAACAACAGTAGCGTGACACTCATCTCATAGGAGAACAAGAGCGCGGCGACGCTCAGTGCCGTCTGAACGACGAGTTGCCAGTTGCGCGGCAAGCGGAACGTCAACAGAAAGACGAGCGGAAACACGTGACCGACATAGAAAGCGGCGAATACCCACCAAAGCAGTCTCATCTGCCGTCACCTCCGAGCCGTAAAATCGATTGGCTGCCGCCGTATTTGGCGACCTTCCGTTCGAACAGCGACCGGGCGAGCGGGAAATCCCGCTCCGACAGGCAGGCGAGCGTCGTCATGACCTTGCGGAAATGCGTCTCACCGCTACCTGGGGCGAGGTCATAGGTAATGCCTTCCTTTGTCAGTGTCGGGACAATCAGCCCATAGCTGGCGTTCTCTTTCTCGAAATCGCGGCATAGCGCCGCGGCTTGAGAGATCAACCGTTCCATCTGATGAGTGAGGGCACGCCCGTCTTTCGTCAGCAAGTCGAGCACGACGACATATTCGTTCGCTTGAACGGGTTGCTCGGTGCGGGCGAGCAGTTCACCTGTCTTCGCGTAGGCCGACCAATACAGTTGCCGCATCGGCTGCCCGTGATACGGCGCCACCGACTGGAATGTCTCCGGGTCACGGTAGGCACTATGACGGACCATCTCCTCGCCCGGCAATGTCGGCGGACGCTTCGGAATCGGATAAGGCAAGAATTCAGGGAAGACATACCCGATGCGGTCGAGCGGGTCTTCCTTATAGAGCGAGAACATGCGGAGCGGGTCACGAATCTCCATCCCGATTGACTCCATCCTGATTGGGCCACGCTTGATCGCCTTGAGCGGCAATGTATAGGACACGGCGACCTCACGTCCTATATAGTTCTCTTGGCGCCAGAACGCGTGCGCCTCAGCTTCGACGGTCGGATGCAGATAGCCGGACAAGCGGACGACACCAAGGGGCACAGGTGCCGTCGAAATCAGTTTGAGCGTATACGTCTCTTCGTCGTTCGGGAACAGCTTCAGCTCGTCGGTCACTTCGACATGGACGTATTCAGCGAGCCGGAACAGTAGCTCCGGCATAATGAGCGCATACAGGCTGAAGCCGATAATCACACTCGCGAGGAAGACGTTCCCGTAGAGGGCGGTGAACACCCCGACGACGAATAAGAGCCACATATATCCGGACTCGAGGTAGCGAGGGCTGACGAGTTGCATGTCACACCTCTGACGGGACCGGGATGGTCTCCAAAACGGACTTAATCAATTTAGACGGCTTCGTCTTGAGCGACGCCTCGACCGTCAAGACGATTCGGTGCCCGAGAATCGGTAAGGCAAGCGCGCGGATGTCTTCCGGTGACACGTAATCCCGTCCGTCCATATAGGCATGCGCCCGAGCTGCCATCGTATAGGCGAGCGTCGCCCGCGGGCTCGGTCCGACCTCGATATCCCGGTGATGACGGAGCGCCTCGACGAAATCGAGAAGATAATCCTCCATCGCCTCGTGAAACAAGACGTCACGGACGGCTTGCTGCATCTCGGCAAGTTCGGTTTGTTGCAACGTAAAAGGGGCCGCACTCAAGTGTTCGTTTCGCAGCAACCGGCGTTCCGACTCTCGAGACAGCGGGGCGAGTGACAGTTTGAATAAGAAACGGTCGAGTTGCGCCTGCGGCAACGGGAACGTCCCTTGCCCGTCGAACGGGTTTTGCGTCGCGATGACGAAGAATGGGTCCGGTAGACGAAGCGACACCTCACCGAGCGTCACTTGGCGCTCCTGCATCGCCTCTAAAAGCGCCGACTGGGTCCGTGGCGTCGTCCGGTTGATCTCATCGACGAGTAAGATTGACGTGAAAATCGGACCGGTCCGTCGCTCGAACGCACCCGTCGTCGGATTGAACAGCTCCATCCCTAAAATATCACTCGGTAGCGTATCTGGCGTACATTGCACGCGCTGGAAAGCGGCTGATACAGAGGAGGCAAGACTCCTGGCGAGCGTGGTCTTCCCGGTTCCTGGCCGGTCCTCGAGCAAGACATGCCCCCCTGAAAGTAAGGCAATCGTCGACAGCTTGATCGCTTTTGACTGCCCAATCACTAAACTATTTAAATGTGTCGTCCATTGTTGCACCATAATGAAATTCCCCCGTCTATTTTCTGATAATTAAGAAAATCATAGCACACTCTCGGATTGAGATGGAACGCTAAAGAACGTCGCTTCAAATTATGTACGTCGCGTACGGTCAATCCGAAGAAGATGTTTTCGCCCTTTTCCGGCTTGGAAACTTAAAAACTAAGTAATAAAGGACAATCAGACTCGTGTATGGGTTTAAAGCACTGACCCAGGCCGGCCCATCGAACAAAATATACGTAAGTGTGATGAGGACGGATGATCCGAATAATAACTTTGAGAACATAGGCGATGTCTCTCCTTTGAATCGCAATATGGAATAGGTTGACTATATCATGTCACTTCCGCAATAACCGCCCGACAAAAAAACTGACCTGCCTGTATGAGGCAAGTCAGTCATCGTTTCGGTGTATCCAAATAGCGTTCAAAATGCCGCTCCAGCCAGTCCTGGAAGAACGACATGAATGTACAGATGCCCCAATAAATCAAGGCGACGACCAAGTAGACGGTCATATAATCGAATTCTCGGCCCCCGACGATTTTCGCTTTATTGAAAATTTCCGGAACGGTGATCATGGCGGCGAGCGAACTCGCTTTAATCAAATCGAGGAATACGTTCGAAAGCGGGGGGAGGGCGATCCGCGTCGCCTGTGGCAAGACGACCCCTTTAAGCGTCTGCCACTTCGTCATCCCGAGTGATCGGGCCGCCTCGACTTGTCCCGGGTCGACGGCACGGATCGCCGCTCGGACGATTTCCGCGATATAGGCAGCCGAGTTCAGACTGAACCCGATAATCGCCGCCGTCAGCGCCGCGAACTCGATACCGATGAACGGGAACCCTGAATATAAGATGAACAAGATGATCAGAATCGGCACACCCCGCATGAACGAGATATAAAACGTCGACGGAAACCGAAGCCACCGTGACGGTGACAGTTTACCGAGGGCGAGCACGAGACCGAGCAACAAGCCGAAGAACATGCTGACGAATGAGATCCAAAGCGTGTTCGGCAAGCCACCTAACAAATAAGGGAATGAACGCACAGCCAGGTCGACGTCAAAGATTGCTTCCCATTTCACACCTTCGAACATGATTGTTTAGTCCAATTCGACGATTGTCGCGTCGACGTCCGGTTCTACCGAGACATCGGCTCCGTTATAGAACGTTTCCGACAATTCTTTTACCGTACCGTCTTCAAGCATCTCGGCAAGGGCGCGGTCGATATTCTCTTGGAGCTCTGCATTCTCTTTATCCATCAAGAATGCGACTTCCTGTGGGTTATAGGCGATATCCGGGTGGATCGTGATATCGAACTCAGGGAAGAAGGCGAGGGCGAGGGTCTGAAGATAGTAGTCGTTCAAGATGACGTCGGTACGTCCTGTCGAGACGTCACGAAGATACTGGTCGTTCGTCGCGTTGTCATAGATGACTTCCTCGGCCTCGTATTGACGTGCCACGTCCATGAAGACGGTCGTCGCTTCCCCAGCGGCTTTCTTGCCTTTCAAGTCCTCAAGTGACTCGATCCCAGACAGGTCGCTCTTACGTACGATGGCCGTCCCGTACGTGTATTTGTATGGCGTCGAGAAAGCGAACTTCTCTTTCCGGTCCTCTGTGACCGAGATATCGTTCGCGGCGACGTCAACTTGTCCGTTTTGGACGCTCGTCAACATGTTGTCAAACGCCATCTCTTTGAATTGGACTTCAAGGTCGAGACGCTTCCCGATCTCTTTCATGAGCTCGACATCAAACCCAGTCAATGTATCGCTATCTTCTTCCCGGAACGAAGCGGGGTAGAGCGTCCCTGCCGTACCGACCGTGAGCGTACCTTCTTCTTTGATTTCGTCCCAGCGCGAAGTTTCGGCCTGATCGGTGCTAGCATCACCACACGCCGCGAGCGGGACAGCCAATAATAAAGATGCTGCCAAACCTTTTGTCATACGTTTCATTCAAGTTCCTCCTTAAGTTATCATCTGTCTAAAAATAGCATGCTCCCCGTTCTGTGGCAACTCCCAAACACTTTAAAACAGTTAGTTAGTTGTATTTGAAACATAAATACATAAAGCGCTATCACGGCATTGAATGAACGATTCAATCGAATGACACAGTTTATTAATTATGATGAAACAGATGAATCAATCTCGGATTCAACAACGCGGTTTAAGTTGGAATACCATCATGTTGGTTAAGCCATTTCCACGCGTGTAACAATATTCATTCATGTATGATAAATGGTAGCGGATGATTTGTAACAGATCAAAATGAGGGAAGGAGGGTGAAGATGGAAAAATGGGAAAGATGGACCGTCAATTCTGAGATACCGGATAAGCTGTATCTGCAGGCTTTAATTGATGATAAAGACGGATTAACACTCGTATTTACTGATGCGTATGAGAATACATATACATTCTTGTTTGACGGACTTGTGTTGTCGTATCGAAATACAGACGAAGGAACGCTTATTAGAACGCTAGAACATTTATACAAACATGATGACCCTGATTTTTTTGGCGACTGGACACTCTTTCAAGTGACCGATTCCAGCTATTTAAAATGGCTAGCTGAAGAATCAACAAACATTTACGAAACGGTTTATAATATTCAGCATTACGTGTTCCTGACATCACATGATGTCATCGAAGTGTTGTCGACCGAGCCACCGACTCTGATCTCATGACCGTCACTGTATGTCTAGTCTGGCGAGACTATGTAGTTCTGGGATGGAGCGGTCAGTACATATGAAGGGAGAAAGATGCAATGGAAGAAGCCAAAAACATCACGATCAAAGCGTTAGATGAGTATTCCATCAGTGTCGTGAATGAAGCGAACAATCCGTTGCCAGTCATCGGGAAAATCATTCCGAGCTTTTCTGACGCGGTTTGGACGTATGAGGAACAGTTATATGAGAAAGCACATGAGACGAGCTTTCCGGACGACTTGCTGGACTGGTCGGAATACATCAACAGTGAGGACAAACAAGTATTCTTGGCGTTCGACGAGACGTCATGTATCGGACAGATTCGTGTGGTGAAAGACTGGAACCGTTTTGCGTATATCGAGAACATCTCGGTCCGTAATAGCTATCGACACAGCGGGATTGGTCATTTGTTGATGGAAGTTGCAGAGACATGGGCAAACGGGCACTCGTTGCTTGGATTGTCGCTCGAAGCACAAAACGATAACGTGATCGCTTGTCGATTTTATGCGAAAGAAGGGTTCGCGCTCGGCGGTGTCGATACGCTCAAACAGATCGGCAATCCGAACATCGACATGACGTTGTATTGGTACAAGCTATTCTGATTTTTTCGAGAGGAGAGACGTCACATGTGACATCGATATTCTCTTGATTTTCTTTTAGTTAACATAACATATATTATCAGTAAAAATAAAACTCTGTCTCAATGCTTTAGTATACTTTAAGTAGTGAGACAGAATCTGAAATTTGAGAAAAGGGATTCAAGATCGCGTAAATCGAATCAATGTGACACCCGGTTCCGGTTCAAACTCAGCACTCGGTTCGAACCCAAGCTTCGTGTACAGCTTCTTGGCCGGCCCGTTATG
Source organism: Exiguobacterium sp. SL-9 (assembly GCF_004336985.1). Classification (GTDB taxonomy): domain Bacteria; phylum Bacillota; class Bacilli; order Exiguobacteriales; family Exiguobacteriaceae; genus Exiguobacterium. The sequence continues at coordinate 74,267 of NZ_SJUO01000001.1, read as the reverse complement.
TTTGCCGGTATGCACATAGACAAGCTTGTCCTCGTGCAGACTGAGCACGTGTTCGAGCAACGTCGTCGCAAGTCTCGCCCTGAAATATCTCGGATCGATACATAATTTCGTGACTTCGACCGTGTTCTCAGCCGCTTCAATCGTGATGAATCCAATCAACCGCCCGTCGTTATATAAGCCATAGCTCGTACCTGGCAGATTTTGAATCACCTCGACCGTCTCATAACGCGCCGGAATCTCATCGAAGCCAATCAGCTCGGCCTCGACCGCATAGGCGTTCCGTTGAATCTCGAGCATCTGCTCGGCCAGTTGATAATCTGTCGTCTGTATCTCGTGTAATTCCATCTGTCCGCACCCCCGGTTTATCCTAAAAATAGACGTGCTTGCTTGCGTTTGGCCCGTTTCAGCGCCAAATAGAGCCGGTGTGTCCCGACGACGGGCTGTCCGTGCCCGACGAACGTGTGGCGCGGTGCGAGGTCGATCAGCTTCTCCGCATGTTCGACCGCTGCCCGTTTATCCCATGTCGCGACTCCCGGGAGCGGGAACAATGGGCGGACGTCCCCTGCCACGGCGACTCCCCCACGTGTCTGAAACGCATCTCCGGCAAATAACATCCGCTCCTTCTCATCGAAATAGGCGACGGAGCCCGGCGTATGACCCGCTGCCGGATAGACGCGGAGGCCGAACAAGCGCTCACCCGGGTCGAGCAGTTTATCCGGCAAGGAGTGGATTTTCGGGAGGGATCCTTTCAGTTTGAGCGGCCGCTCATCCGGGTCGGTCGTTTTGTCCCCTTCGAGGAGACGGGCGTCTCGGCGCGAGACGTACAATTCGGCATGGGGATGAGCCTTCAAAATCGTATCAACACCGCCCACATGGTCGCCGTGCGCATGAGTCAGCAAAATGGCGAGCAGCGGACGTTCCTGCGCCTCGATATATGCCAAGATGGCTTCCGCATTACGCGCAAGACCGGTATCAATCAAAACAAGTCCGAGCTCTCGTTCAATCAACTGAACGTTAATCGGTAATACGGGCGCATAGAATGTCAGTTGATGGACGTGATCAATCCGTGTGACTTTCATAGAGTCCCCTCCCCTTAATCAAGTAACGTGATCCAATCCTCTTGCCACCTTGCCTCAAAACACATATAGAGCTGTTCCTGCGTGTTACGCGCGGTCGATAAAGGTGGTAAGTTGTCCCGCGTGAAGAACGCGACGTCGCTCGTCTCATGGCTCACCTGCGCCTCCCCACCAATCAGCTCGCATTCGATGAACAGCTTATAGTAATGCTGCGACAGTGGCGGATGGTCGTGATGATGCATGTCGAACAACGCGAGCAGCCGCACCGGTACGACATGAAACCCAGCCTCTTCCTCAATCTCCTTGATGATATTTTGTGCCGGGGACAGCCCGACCTCACAAAAACCACCTGGTAACGTCCAAAGCCCGTCCGACCGCTCCTTGACGAGCAAGAGCGCATCGTCCCGGAAAACGACACCGCGTACGTCGAGCTTCGGTGTCGGATAACCATCGACATGCGTCAGTTCGGTAATTTCATGCAACTCGAGATTAGATTGTTGTTCGAACATCTCGGTCGCGATGCGTTGGATTTCGACGTAACGCTCGCGATCGAACTCGTCTTTCGTAAACGTCAAGCCAGCCTGTGACAGCGCCTGTAGCCGCTTGGCCCAATCGAGCCACTGTGACATACGTATCCCCCCATATTTTGTCCTCCTGTCCCATTCGCCAAAAGGGATCGTTGTTCCTTTTAGAAATACCCGCTCCTAAGAGAAACTAATGTGGCGAGGCGTTGAAAAAATCAGCCAATGTTCCCATGGTATACTGGAAAGAGAATTAAATCGAAGGAGGTTGGATATGGCGATTTCGCTATTATCTCAGTTCAAACAAGATTTGGACGGCTATACCGAACGGCAGTTGCGCTATCAGGCAGCAATAGATGTCTGGTCAATCGGACAGATGTACGACCATATCATCGTGGTGGCTGAAGAATATGCAGACGAGATTGAACGTTGTCTCGCCTCACACGAAGAGCAACCGCTTGGGAAGACCGAGTTCGGTGAACGATTGTTTCAAGCCGGCGGGTTCCCTCCGATTAAAATCCGTTTACCTGATGAGATGAACCAACCTCCGAACAACACGGACAAGCGTGAGACGCTCGAGCGACGACTCGACGAGTTATCTGCGCGATTGATGCGCCTTGAACCGATCGCCCGCGCGGCAAACCCTGACGTCAAAGCCCAACATGGCGGTTTCGGTTGGCTGAACGCCCAGGAATGGTATGACCTCATCGAGATGCATAGCCGTCATCATTTGCGCCAACAGGCCGATTTGGAGCGCTATCTCATGGAGGCTGGAATCTGAATCGCGATTACAAAAAGACGCCTCGTGCGTCTTTTGTTCATCCCTCGTAATAATAGCTGCCGGTGAACGGATAATCCCGTTCGTTCCGCTCACACCAGTCGAGAAAACTCTCATCATCTGGACCGGACTGAGTGTACGACACCCAATCAGCCAGCAAGTCACTGTAGTGATCCAACTCCGCTTCATAATCCGCTCGTTTTTCCTCGCTCAATACGGATTGGTTCAGCTTCCTCGCTTCTAAGATGATCTCTCGATCCTCATCGACTTCGCTGAGATAGAGATCTTCGTTAATGTGATGAAACGCAAACCAAAGGGCAAATATTTTTTGATCCATGAGCGCTTCGACGGCAATCTGTTCGGCTAGCCCACCGAGTGCGAATGCCTGTTCATACTCCATCAGCCAGCGATAAGGACGAGGGTCATTCGGGAAACGTTGCTTCCACTCATGGAGAGTCGGTTGTAGTACATTCGTTACGAGCGAATATACGAACACATTATAGGAATCGGCTCGGTCGGACGATTCGTCATGCGTGTATAGCCAGGCAACGAATTCCTGTCGCTGATCAAAATCCCACGTCTCCACCGTCTTAAGAAACGGTGTCATAGAGGCAAGTGCCTGTTTTCGTAACCCTCGACTCTTCAATTCACAAAATGTGCGGAATTCCGGATAATTGTTCATGTTTGGGTCGTTCAGCAAATCGTGCATGGAATGTCTCCTCGTTAGTGGATTCGATTTCTTCTATTCCTTCTAGTATATCGAAACCAAGAAACCCCTGCACAACGTCTGTTGTACAGGGGTTCATACGTTAATCGAGATACACGTCCTCAATCTCACCGAACGTCTCTTCATCAAACACGAAAGAGCCGTTGGCGTAGCGGTCCAAGAGCGTCAATTGCTTCGTCTTGACCGTCTTCGCGTTCTCTTTCCCGATGATGTGGAGCGTCTCATCGTCATGGACCGGGAGCACACGACGAATCTGGTGCGGTTTCGACTTGACTTCGCGGATGAGCATCGTCCCGCGCAAGTTGCGGTTCGTGCAGTCGAACTGATCCTCGAGCTTCATCTTCTTGACCGCTCCACGTTGCGTCACGAGGACGAACAGTGGCGGTGTGAAGAAGGCGAAGGCATCGGCGACCACATCGCCATCTTTCAAGTTCATCGCTTTGACGCCGGCGGCACGTTGCCCGACGACCGGAACGTCATCTTCTTTGAACCAGAGGCCATAGCCGCGCTCCGAAACGAGGAACAATTGGCCTGGACCATCACTGATCCCGGCGAAGACGACCTCGTCGTCACCCTTCAACTTGAGCGCCATGAGCGCCTTCGACTTGCGTTGGGCGTCATAGTCACGGAGCGGCGTCCGTTTGACCATCCCTTCACGCGTCACGAACAGACAGTGCGCGTCGGTGTCGAACGTCGAGACGACGTCAGCCGAGACGACTTGTTCGCCTTCGATCGGCACGAGGTTGGCCACATGCTGTCCGGCGTCTTTCCATTTCGACTCTGGAATCTGATGGACCGGGATGAGCAAGTAGCTGCCCTTGTTCGTCCAGACGAGCAGATAATCCGTCGTCATCGCCTGGGTGACGAGGACAGGACGGTCTTTCGCCTTCATGTCCGGCATGTCTTCACTCGAGGCACCGTATGAGCGCATCGATGAGCGTTTGACGTAGCCGTCGCGGCTGACGAACACCATCGTCTCTTCGACGGCGATCATGACCTCTGTCTTCAGTTTCAACTCTTCGACTTCCGATTCGATGACCGAGCGCCGTGCGTCGCCGAACTCGTCACGGAGGGCGGTCAACTCTTTCGAGATGAGCTTCCGTTTCGTCGCGTCGACGTTCAAGATGTTGGCGAGGCGAGCAATCTCTTTTTGGAGCGCCTTCGCCTCTTTTTGGAGCTCGACGATATCCGTGTTCGTCAAACGATACAATTGGAGCATGACGACCGCTTCGGCTTGACGGTCCGAGAACGAGAACCGCTCCATAAGCTTCTGCTTCGCCTCGGACTTGTCTTTGGCCGAACGGATGAGTTCGAGCGTCTCGTCAAGGACCGAGATGGCCTGTTCGAGCGCGTCGACGATCTCGGCGCGTTTCTTCGCCTGATCGAGTTCGAACGTCGTGCGACGGGTGACGACTTCTTCAACGTGCTTCAAATACGCGTCGATGATCGACAAGAGACCCATCTGTTTCGGTGTCCGGTTGACGATGGCGACCATGTTGTAGTTATAGGCGAGCTGCAGGTCGGTATGCTTCAAGAAGAAGTGGAGCACACCTTCCGCATCGGCTTCCTTCTTCAACTCGATGACGACGCGGACGCCGGTCCGGTCGGTCTCGTCACGGACTTCGGCGACGCCTTCGACTTTGCGGTCGAGACGGAGCTCCTCCATCTTCTTGACGAGGTTCGCCTTGTTCACCTCATACGGGAGCTCGGTGATCGTAATCTGTTCACGGCCGCCTTTGAGCGGCTCGATGACCGATTTGGCACGGATGATGACCTTGCCTTTGCCGGTCTCGAACGCCTTCAAGATGCCGTCTTTGCCCATGACGATCCCGCCAGACGGGAAGTCAGGTCCTTGCATATAACGGAAAGCGTCATTCGTCGTCTCGATCTCACCTTTCAAGCGGGCGATGGCGAGGTTGAGCACCTCGGTCAAGTTGTGCGGCGGAATCTCGGTCGCGTAACCGGCAGAAATCCCTGTCGTCCCGTTCATGAGCAAGTTCGGGAGCAGTGACGGCAAGACGAGCGGCTCCTCGGTCGAATCGTCGAAGTTCGGCGTATAGTCGACCGTGTTCTTCGAGATCGACGTCAGCATGACACCGGCGATCTTCGACAGACGGGCCTCGGTATACCGCATCGCGGCAGCCGAGTCGCCGTCCATTGAGCCGTTGTTCCCATGCATATCGATGAGCGGGTAACGCAACTTCCAGTCCTGCGACAGGCGTACCATCGCCTCATAGACGGAACTGTCACCGTGCGGGTGATAGTTACCGATGACGTTACCGACCGTCTTGGCCGATTTGCGGTACGGTTTCTCGTTCGTGTTACCTTCATGGTGCATCGCATACAGGATGCGGCGCTGAACGGGTTTGAGCCCGTCGCGCGCGTCCGGGAGGGCCCGGTCCTGGATGATATATTTCGAGTAACGCCCGAAGCGGTCACCGACGACCTGTTCGAGCGACAAGTTTAAAATGTGTTGAATCGTCGACATCGTTACATCACTTCCTCAATCGCTTTAGTCACGTGTTCATTGGCGATGATCGAATCATCTTCCTGGAGGCCGAAGGCGACGTTCTCCTCGATCCACTCCCGTCGATGGGCGACATTGTCTCCCATGAGCACCGAGACACGCTTGTCGGCGACGGCAGCGTCGTCGACCGTGACGCGGATGAGCGTCCGTGTATCCGGGTTCATCGTCGTCTCCCATAGCTGGTCGGCGTTCATCTCACCGAGACCTTTATAGCGTTGGAGGATATAGCCCTTCTTATATACTTTGACAAGTTTCTCGAGCGCTTCTTCGTCCCAAGCATACTCGAACTGTTCCGACTTGCCTTTCCCTTTCGAAATCCGATAGAGCGGTGGCAAGGCGACGAACACTTTGCCAGCCTCGACGAGCGGGCGCATATAACGGAAGAAGAACGTCAACAGGAGCACTTGGATGTGGGCCCCGTCTGTATCGGCATCGGTCATGATGATGATTTTGTCGAAATTGCAGTCCTCGAGGTCGAAGTCGTGACCGACACCGGCCCCAATCGCGTGGATAATCGTATTGATCTCCTCATTCTTCATGATGTCCTGGAGTTTCGACTTCTCCGAGTTGATGACCTTCCCGCGCAGCGGCAGGATGGCCTGGAACGTCCGGTCGCGGCCCTGTTTGGCCGAACCGCCGGCCGAGTCACCCTCGACGAGGAACAGTTCGTTCTTGGCGGCGTTCTTCGACGTCGCCGGCGTCAGTTTCCCGTTCAAGATGCTCGAACGTTTCTTCTTCTTGCCGTTACGCGCCTCTTCCCGGGCTTTCCGGGCGGCTTCGCGGGCCTGGGCGGCGCGGATCGCCTTCTTGATGAGCATCGTCGCCATCTGCGGGTTCTCTTCGAGGAAGATCGTCAGTTGTTTGGCCATGACACCATCAGCACTCGTACGGGCCTCAGGTGAACCGAGTTTTGACTTCGTCTGCCCCTCGAACTGGAGGAACTCTTCCGGAATCCGTACCGAGACGATGAGCGTCAAGCCTTCGCGGACGTCACCGCCGTCAAGGTTCTTGTCTTTTTCTTTCAACAATCCGTTCTTCCGGGCGTACTCGTTCACGATGCGGGTCATCGCCGTCTTGGCGCCGACCTCGTGCGTGCCGCCGTCACGAGTCCGGACGTTGTTGACGAACGAAAGGACGTTCTCAGAATAGGCGTCCGTGAACTGGAAGGCGAGCTCGAGCTCGATGTCGTTCTCCGTCCCTTCGAAGTAGACGATCGGATGAAGCGTCGCCTTATCGTCGTTCAAATATTGGACGAACTCGGCAATCCCTTCCTCGTAATGGAACGTCTCTTCTTTATCCGAACGCTCGTCCGTCAACGTGATCGTCAATCCTTTTAACAGGAATGCCGATTCACGGAGCCGTTCAGCGAGCGTGTCGTAGTTATATGTCGTCGTCGAGAAAATCGAGGCGTCCGGTTTGAAGTAGACGCTCGTCCCCGTCTGGCGCGTCTTTCCGGTCTCGAGGAGCGTCGTCTGCGGGATCCCGCCGTCGGCAAACGTCTGCTCGAACACTTTGCCGTCGCGATAAATCGTGACGAGGACCTTGCTCGAGAGTGCGTTCACGACCGAGGCGCCGACCCCGTGGAGTCCACCTGACGTCTTGTAGCCGCCTTGGCCGAACTTACCGCCAGCGTGGAGCACCGTGAAGATGACCTCTGGCGTCGGTTTCCCGGAGGCGTGCATCCCCGTCGGCATTCCGCGCCCGTGGTCGCGCACCGTGATGGCATCATCTTTATGAATCGTCACGTCGATTTGGCCACCGAATCCGGCGAGCGCCTCATCGATCGCGTTATCGACGATCTCATAGACGAGATGGTGCAACCCGCGATGGTCGGTCGAACCGATATACATCCCCGGACGTTTCCGGACAGCAGTCAGTCCTTCGAGCACCTGGATGGCGTCTTCATTGTAATTAAATAAGTCTGTTGACATCTTCGTCACCTCAATTTCGAACACACGTTCGTTTTTCTATCCTATTGTATAGCTGTTTTTGGATTCTGGCAAGCCTCCCTCCACGAGCCGGGCTCGTGAAAAAAAGGAGACCTACCAAGGAGGTAGGTCTTAACCAAGAAGACGGGCGTGCTCGACGTAGATGCATCGATTTTCGATGTAGTCGAGTCCGGCATCGCGAGCGATCCGCTCGGCGTCCGGGCTGGTGAGCCCGAGCTGGTTGAAGACGAGGCCGACATCCTCATGTCGGACGGCATCTTCGGCCACGCCGGCCAAATACTCATTGCGTCGGAAGACGTCGACGATATCGACGCGTCCTGGGATGCTCTCGACCGTCGGATAGACTTTGCGTCCGTTCCACGTCTCGAGCGTCGGATTGACAGGGATGACCGTGTAACCTTGCAACAGCAGATACTCTGCGATTTGGTTCGCGGTCTTGTTCGGGTTCGCTGACACACCGACGACAGCAATTGTCTTCGCTTCGGTGAGCCATTGTTTCAAACGTTGATCGTCCATCCTAAAATCCCCCTTTTGTTTACGTTCTCAGTGTACCTTTACCTGAATCATCGTTTCAAGCTTTATTTTCTTTTATCATACAACTGTAACTCTTTCAAATTTTTAAAACAAATCAATTGGTTCACCATAACTAATTATGTAAACCGTGCTATGTGACGTTATTTTATCGACTTGCAGGTACACGTGTGTCTCGCGTGAAAATAACGATTCAGCAAACATTGCGTGAAATATCTATTTCACGCAATTATAGTGACGATTTAAAGGCGTTTTAAGAGATGGAATTGACCCGATTCTTGAACAGTCATGGGCAAAGGGACGACATTTCGGTATACTAAGATTTAGGAGGTGTTCGCGTGGGAACAGCCTATGAGGAACGTCGCGGCACGTTATATAATGACCGCATCACTTTCTATGGGAATTTGTTTGCTTGGCTCATCCATGTCTTATTCTTTTTCATGTTTTGGAGACTCGGGGTCACTGCGCTCGCATGGTCGAACGTGTTCAGTGTTCTCTATTACACATTGTCCTTTTATTTTGTACATAAACGATATTATCGGACGTTTTTCATCGGCCTATCCGTCGAGGTCGTCTTTAACGCCATCATCTCGACACTCGTCCTCGGTTGGGGAGCAAATGTCCATTATTTCATCATCATGGTCGCCTACGCCGTCTTCTTCATGCCGAATGTCAGTCAGTCCATCCGGGTCGCCTCGACGGTGCTCGCCATGACCATCTATGGTTTCCTATACGTGAACGTGACGACAGGGACACAACCGCTCACTCCATCGTTTGAGCAAGCACTCGGCCTGTTTTGCCTCTTATCGACAATCGCCTTGATCGCCGGTCTATCCTTTGTCTTCGAGGGGTCCGTCGTTGAGGTAACGTCCGAACTTGAACGGACGAATGAACGGCTGCATACACTCGCCTCACGGGACGGCCTGACCGGTTTGTATAACCGGACAACGGGTTACCGGTTGGTCGAAGACGAGATTCGCGAGGCCGTCATTAACGGACGACCATACGCCGTAGCCCTCGGGGACATCGATCATTTTAAGGTGTTCAACGAGCAACACGGGCACGATTGCGGCGATCTCGTGCTCAAACAAGTCGCCTCCGCACTCGTCCGAACCGATGGGATTGCCGTCCGATGGGGCGGCGAGGAGTTCCTTATTTTCTTGGCAAATCAGTCCCCCACAGAGGCTGCGGAGACGATTGACTGCTTGCGTCAACGTATCAAATCGCTCGAGACGATTTATGAAGGTCGGCGGCTCAGCGTCACGATGACGTTCGGGGTCACGACGCGCACCGGGTTCGAGGTCGTTGACACGCTCGTCAAAGAGGCAGATGACCGGCTCCGCGCTGGTAAACAAGCCGGCAAGGACCGAATCGTCACGTCAATCCATCAGTAAGCAAGGAGAGATCTTTTGAGTATATTCCGCCAGCTCGGCCAAACGCCGACCAAGGTCACAACAAAACGTTTCAACTTGAGCGGCTACGAGCGCATGCCGTTCTTTATCCAACGGTTCTTGAACCATCTGGCCGCCAAACACTATTCCGAACAGACCGCCCAGCGCTATCTCTACGACTTTTTAGACTTTTTCCGCTGGGTCGAAGCCGCAAGCGCATCCGAGGTCGACCCGTCATCGGTCGAGATCGACTCGTTCGTCGAGTTCGATCACGCGGGGGCCGAGGCGTATGCGATGTATCTCGCCCTCGAGCTCGATAACGCGCCGAGTGTCATCAATCGAAAATTATCGTCGATGCAATCGCTATTCAACCATTTGATTGAAACGGGCGTGACGGCCCATAATCCGTTCCAGACGGTCGAACGCCCGAAGCGCGCCAAACGTAACCCGGTCTATTTGACGGAACAGGAGTGGCTCGACTTCTCGACGCTCGTCCGCAGCAACGTCGGTATGTCCGACCGCGAGGCGAGTTGGTACGAGCGTAACCGGGACCGTGATTTCTTGATGATTCAACTGCTCGGACTGACCGGGATGCGCGTCTCAGAGCTTGTCGGTCTCGATTGGAGTGACATCGACCGTGAGGCTGGGACCATCCGCGTCATCGGGAAAGGAAATAAAGAGCGCATCATCCCAATCGCTTCCCCACTCGATCCGCTCCTCGACGCCTATCGACGTGACGGGTCAGGTCCGCTGTTCCACTCGGATCGAGGCAAGCGGATCTCGGTACGGACAGTGCAACATGCGTTGAAAGGTCACATCGACCGTCTGAAACCGTATTTGCCATTTTTGACGCACAAGCAGGTCACACCCCATAAATTGCGCCACACGTTCGCCTCTCGTCTTGCTATGAGCGGGGTCGATGTATTGACGATCCAACAATTGCTCGGACACGAGTCGGTAGCGACAACGCAAGTCTATGCCCATATCGGCGATGAAAAGAAAAAACAAGCGTTAATCGGTTTACGATAACTTATTATGTAAACCTATATAAAACACCCGAATCTATCACGTAGATAGGTCCGGGTGTTTTTTGGTCATAACTGCTTCGTCGACAGGATGACGATCGTCTCATCGAGTACCGTGTAATAGGCGTCTTCAAACGTTTGTCGCTCGTTCGTCTCAAGATTGAAGATGCTCACGCCACCCCCTCCTTCCGCCGATTCATGGATGAAATAAATCGAAGCGAGTACACGCTCGAACGGAGCCGTATCGAGGAAGCGAGCACCGTTCGTCGCGTCAATCAGTTCGGTGTGATCTTCTGATTCCTCAACCTTGATGAAAATCGTCGAGCTGACATCATCGTACGTGAAATCAATCGGTTCATAGGCCCCCCAGTCGATTACTGTCACCTCACGAAGCACGTCCGGTGCCGTCACCTCGTAAATCGTCTCTTCATTGGCGGCATCCACAAAAGCGGAGAACCGGAGCCGGTTGTCCCGCTCACCGAGGTATTGAACCGTGTCCCCTTCCCCATGAAGTCGAATCAAATCCTCGAACGGAATCTCACTATGCCTTTCTCGGACGGCCTCGACGGCATCATCGAGAGAACAGATGAGAATCGCCTCTGAGTGATCAATCGCATCGTCTGGAGAGACACGTCCTGCTTCAAGGGCCTCATAATAGGCGAACTCGTCCAAACGGGCGTTGCAGACGATATAAGGGACACCTTCTAAATCGCTCGTGAACAAGTACAACTCGCGGAACTTCCCGGCGTGCCCAACGAGCCGTTCGTCACGAATTCGCTCTTGGAATGCCGTCTCTGCATCATACAACCATGCCTCATCCGCATCCCCGAAGCTCGTCAAGAATAAGAAATAACGATCGGCTAGTACCCAATAGAGCGTACTATTTCCCCGCTTTTCAAAAGTTGCGAGCACCTCTTCTTCTCCGGAGCGATAGTCAAAGGCAATCAGCTCCGTTCGGATGACACCGGTCCGGTCCGGTGTCTCGTTCAAGAAATAGACGCGGCCACCACTGATAAACAGCTTCGAAATCCCGTAGTCTTCATAGACGCGACGACTGACCGGCGTGACGGTCCCGTTCGCTTCGTCATAACGGAAGATTGAGAAACTCGTCTCCCCAGACTTTTCCCGGTAATAGACAGATGTCTCGGTGACGGCAATCAAGTCTTCATGGCTAATCGACATGGCACGTGCATCAACGATTCTCATAGCGCACCTCTCTCATAAGAAGATTCGACCGGCTCGACGCTGACGATGCCAGGTGGTCGTTTTGGAAATGAAATCCGCAGATGGGCGAATTCGATGACAGACTGGCGAGGATCGGTCTTTTCGATCCAGCGAATTTTTTGTCGATTCGCCAAGGCATGACCAATCTTTTCTTCGATTTGGAACTCAGATATGCCGCGATAAGCGACTTTTTGGATATATGTTGCTTCATCGACCTCGAACTGTTGCCAAATCCCCATGACGAGTTGTCCAAGTGCCGACACCCGATGTTCCGGCAAACGAACCGCCCGTAGCGTCCGCTCGACTTCTTTCAAACATTCGAGTGGGTCGTCGGCCACTGCAAACAAGCGCTTTGCCGAGTTGTTCATGACCCGATAGCGTCGTTTCCCACTCTCAACGCGGAGTACTTGCGCATACGGCTCGACCGGTACACCGTGAAAGAATGTATCCGTCCCGCCCCAGGAAAACCCGAAGGCCGGATCGAACTTTTGAATTGTCTTCATGAAGGCGAGCATGAAATCCTCGACCTCACGCCGCTCGAGCCGCAACCATTCAGCAAGCGCGAGCGTGCCTCTGTCCTTCTGGATGCGGTGCACTGGGAAGAACAAGTCTCCCTCAGCCAGACGATGTGGTTTGAGCTCGGTCCCATCAGCACGATAGTCCGTCGCCGGACGTCCGCTTCGGCCCGAATAAATAATCCATTCGTCAGCCGTGCTCTCGAACGCATAGGCTTGGTGGGCCCATGGCGGTGTGGCGTATAGCGCCGGATATTCCTCATACGTCTCAAGGTGAAGGAACGAGCGGTCGTTCCAAAGATGGGCAAGCAGACGAACGATTTCCCCGGTCTCTGACTCTTTCGGCGCGATATAGTTTCCCGTGTTACCGATATACGTCAAGACATGGAAGTCGTAGGCGTGATATAGATGGCGGACGATGCGCTCAAACACGGCGGCGACCATCCGCTCGAACAGCGGATGATCCTCGTTACGGTCGACCGAAGTGGCATCGACCGTGCACATGAGCCATCCCATGCGCACGTATAGCCGAATTCGGAGCGGATACGAGATCAACGGGGACGAAGACGCTTGAATCTCCGTCAGTCCGAGGTTGGCCATATTCTCGACCTGTAACGTGAATCCGCTACGCCTCAGTTGTTCCTCCATCTTCTTTTTCCAATTGATCGTCTCCATTCACATTCACTCGCTTTCCGTGGCCATCGTTCTTGTGAGGCTCATTGTGAAATTTTTCCCGTTTCTCGATTCATACAAACGCCTTTCCGCCGACATGGTCGTTGAGACGTTTGAGCGCCTCATCAAGAATGACGCGGGACGTCCCGAAATTGAGCCGTTCGAACGCCTGTCCCGATTCGCCGAACGGGAGACCCGGTGACAAGAACAGTCGGACTTGATCGTGCAGCCATTTCTTCCGCGCCTCCGGTTCAAGACCTAGCCCCGTAAAATCAATCCACAGGAGATAACTCGCCTCAGGCTTGAACACTTTCAGTTGTGGTAACGCTTCACTGAACCGTTCGACGAGGTATGTCGCCTGTTCTTCGAGTTCTGCCGTCAATTGGTCGAGCCAACGCTCCGCACGTGGGTCCGTGTAGGCCGCAATAATGGCCGTATTCGCAAACGGCGTTGGCAATACATGGTGTTTATTTTGGACTTGGATAATCCGTTTTCGCATCGCATCGTCTGGACAGATGATGTACGACGCGAACAACCCGGCGATATTGAACGCCTTCGATGGTGCACTCACCGTGATGACGTCGTCATCGAGGCGATTGAGGGTGGTGTGTCGTTGTGACGGATAGGTCAAGTCGGCATGAATCTCATCCGAGACGAGAATGACATCATGGCGACGCGCCAGCTCGACGACTTGCTTCAGCTCGGCCTCAGTCCATACCCGGCCGACCGGGTTATGAGGTGAGCAGAGCAAGAACAGCCTCGCCTTACGCATCTTCGCCTCGAGCGCGTCGAAGTCCATCTCGTAGCGACCATTGACTTGACGGAGCGGGGCGTCGAGCAACTCACGTTTCAACCCGGTCACGAGTTCATGAAATGGCGGATAAACGGGCGACTGGATGACGACACCATCTCCTTCCACCGTCAATGCCTCGACGATATGTGTCAATCCCGGCACGACGCCGTTCGAGAACAGGACATGATTCGCTTCGACCTTGAGCCCGTGACGACGGTCATACCATGAGCTAACGGCTGCTTGCGCTTGTTTCGAGAACAACGTGTATCCGAACTCGCCTGTCGCGGCACGTGCCGTGAGCGCTTCCGAGATGGATGGCGCCGTGCGGATATCGATATCTGCGACCCAAAGCGGCAAAACGTCATCTTTTAAATGGAACCATCGGTCGAGTCCGTCCCATTTCACCGAGTCTGTTCCGGCCCGGTCAAGTGATTGATGTAAGATTGATTTCATGTTCATCCCTCCTACCCCTACTGTAACAAAAAACGAGTGGTCGAGTCCGCAAAACGATGGCGGATTCGAGGCACGTCGGCTATAATCGACCGAGATACTTCAAGGAGGTGAACCCGATGACCGTGATTGTCATCCGTCATAAACGCCGAAAACGGGCGGCCTTTTTCGTGACGCCGGAAGGAATCGAGCTACGGATTCCAGCGCGCCTCCCGAACCGGGTCGTCGAGACGATTTTATCTGAACACGCCGACTGGATTGCGGAACGCTTGGCGACACTGCCGAAACGCGTCGTCTTGCCCGAAGACAGGTTGAACCTACATGGGGAGACGTTCCCGCTCGTCAAAAGTGATACCGAGACAAGGTTCCGTTTCGACGGCCAAAACTTTCACTGTCCCGTTGTGTGGGACGAGTCATCGCTGCGGAAAGCGTATGAGGCTTGGCTCCGTGAGCAAGCCCTCGCCTTCGTCACGAAGCGGGAACCCTATTATGAACGTCAGCTCGGCGTGAAGGCGAACCGAATCCGTATCGGTCATCAAAAGACGCGCTGGGGGTCGTGCAGCTCGACCGGGACGATTTCGATCAACGTCCGGCTCATGCTCGCCCCGCCCGATGTCATGGATTATGTCATCGCCCATGAATGGTCCCACCTCGTCCATTTCGATCATTCAAAAGCGTTCTGGTCCACGCTCGCGTCGGTCTACCCGGACATCACAGGCGCGATGGGTTGGTTGAAGCAACATGGCCATACGTTACAAATCAAAAAAGCCAATTGAACGTGTCCTGATTTAACGGGCATGTCCAATTGGCTTTTTAGATGGCGGAAGTGAACCGCTCGGCCGTATCGTTCAGCGATTCCGCCGACTGTTCGATATGTTCAAACCGTTCGAGCGTCTGTTCCATAATACGCACGCTCTCTTGAATATCTGTACTAGAGCGAGAGACCCCGTCAACAATCGAGATGAGTTCTTTGTTCATCCCGTCCGTGTTCGATCGTACTTCGATGACGGCCCGTTCAACGAGACGCGATAAGTTACGGACCTCGGTCGCGACGACGTTGAAACCGAGACCGTGTTCACCTGCCCGCGCGGCCTCGATGGCGGCATTGAGCGACAACAGGTTCGTCTGAGCGGCGATTTCTTTGATCGTGCTGGCAATCTTCGTAATCTCGCCTGCCTGCTCTTGCAAGTTTGTGAGTGTATTCAAATTTTGATTTGAATCCGCATCAAGCCGTTCGATCGTCTGCTTCAATTGTTGACTCTCTTCCATCCCACGACGGGCCCGGTCATCGAGGTTTTCCGCCATGACCCGGAACGAGCGAGCGTATTCCTCGATCGTCTGTTGGCGACCGGTGATGTCCGAGGCGATTTTGACGACGCCGACGACCTCGTCCTCTTCATAGATTGGCATGTACGTCGCCTCGAGCCAGATTGATTCGCCCCGTGCGTCAACCCGTTCGATCTTGTCGGCTGAGCTGAAGCCGTCGAAAAGTTTGTTCCAAAACGCTTGATAGTCCGGGCTGCTGACGAAACTTGGTGTACAGAACAAGTGGTGATGCATGCCAATCATTTCGTCACGTTTATATTTCATCGCCTTGGCAAAGAGGTCGTTCACATCAACGACACGTCGCTGACGATCGAATCGAATCATTGCGACGTTCGCCTCGAGTGCACGCAGCACGTCAGGGGATGAGAGGCTAGCGCTTTTTGTTAGTTCCATTACGATTATTCCTACCTTCTTTTCTTGATTTCGGTTAGTACTCTATTCCTGAAATGTAGCGGGATTATAGTGTAACCTGTGCAAAAAGTCCTGAATAGCATCGATTTTTTAAAACGAGTCAATATCTTGAGTTTGAAGTGTTTTCCAGTTCTTTTCTCAGCTGGTGTCACTAGAAAAAGACCCGCGCTCTGCACGGGTCCATCATCATTCGTATTCATCAAATACTTCTTGGAACAGCGTGACTTGGTCGGACTTAAGTTCGCCCCGGCTGTCTCTTGGGTCGATGCCGCCCATCATCTGTTCTTCATACCAGATTCCGAAGTCGAGCGAACGCTCCGGCGCATCTTCCGGCGTGTACACGAATGTCACTTTCACATCCGGTTCCCGCTCGATTGGGACGGGCTGGTCTTCCCACTCGACTTCATCCGTCGTTCGGTCAAGCTGAGCAGACGTCTCAGCGTCGGTAATGATTCGTGTAGCCCCATAGTCGCCATCGACCTCTAACGTCTGATACAAAATGCGAGACGGATCCAAATTTTCTTCGCTACTGGCACAACCGCCAAGCAGAAATCCCATCCAGATGACACATCCTGCCAACATGCGTTTCAACAGCGCATCCCTCCCTGATTCACGTCCGATCTGTTCATTCGAACGCTTGCGGATACAATTCTTTAAACGTTTCTGACCCGGTACTCGACAGTTTGAACACTTCTCCGTTCTTCACGTCTTTTATGAAGATATCAACTTTTTTCGACCGTTGCTGGTAACTGACCTCGAACTGTTGCCCAAGATTCCCGTGCAATAGCGTCAAATACTTATAGTCTTCCGTTTCACCGCTCTTCGTCGTAGGGCGAGCGGTCTCGATGGCTTCGACCAATCGATCATACGCCTCCCCACTCACGCTGACGGCGTCCGGATAAGGGAGCGGGACTTCACGGTGGTACGGATACTTATGGAGATAAGCGATCGAGATCTTCTCTAACTCGGTAGAATCACTGAGCAACGGGATCGGTTTGAACCGCATCCACAATGTCTTCGTCACCATCTGTCCGTTCAATTCGACCGTAATATCGTAAAGCGGAATCTGTTTCGACGGTTCCATCGTTCCACCTTCGAATACCCGACGGAAGGTCAGACTGTCCGCCCCATTGAGTAGATCGGTATCTTGTAGAATGGATGAGGAGTAGCGAGCCCCGTCCCCGCCATAGGACATGAGCAGATGAGGCAGGTTCGTCTCCGTATCCCGCCCTAGTGCAATGAACACATCGAACGGTCTGAGGTTCGGCGAAAAGTCGAAGGATGGGCTAAAGAAGCCCCATTCTCCAATCCCAATCTCGACCGTACCGTTAAATCCGGGGGACATCCTCATGAGCGTGACCGGATACGGCTCGATGTCTTGTCCATTCTCGTAGAAGGCGTCCGGCTGATGTAGCGAGGCCCGCTCGTTCTCCGTCGCGACATGGACGGTCGGAAGGAACGAGACTTCAGTGCCAACTTCGTCTTTTAAGAAAGACGGCCGTGCCTCGAGCTCGACGGCTTGGTACCCTGGTATCCCATCCATCTGGTCTGATCGACAGAGCGCATAGACCGCATCCCCTTCGACATAGGTCACTTCGTTGAAAGCATATCCATCATAATCCTCATTCATGAACGGGGCACGGGTCGCATACGCCATCCCGAGCACCGAGAACGTCTCTTCGTCTAGTTCGGCCAATCGTTCTTTGTCTTCACATTGGTTCAAAATTGTTTCGGCATTTACTTCCGGCTCTTGACTGTTTATCGTAACCCGTTCGGCTTGCCAGTGCTCCTCGACATGGCCGTAGCGGACGACGTCCACGTCTTCCGAGCAGCCTGCCGTCAACCATAACAGTGACAATGCCATCAACGCTCGTTTCTTCATGTTCAACCCACTCATTTCTTCTTCAAATCAGGGAAGTAGGACAAGAACGTCTCGGCCCCTTCGCTCGTCAGTTTATATGTCTCTTCGGTTGATCGGTCGGTCACGTAGATGTCCAACTTCTTCGATCGCTATTTATACGTCACCTCGAACTCTTGACCTTTGTGTCCATCGACAATCGTCAAGTATCTGTAGTCACCCTCATCGCCTGAGCGGTTCGTCGGTTCAGCAGAGTCGATCGCTTGGACGAGGTCGTCCATCTCGTTGCCGGCCGCTTTTAAGAGCGCTGGGTATGACAACGGAGATTCTGTATTGAACGGTTGTTGGTGAAGGTAAACGAGTGGACCGGTCACAAGTGGCATGTAGTCTTCCTCAGGCTGTGTCTCGAGCTTCTTTCGTTCCGCTGTCGACAATAAATCCGAGGTGCGGTAGTTGAACCCCATCGTCTCATTGACGACTTTTCCATCGCGGGTATAGGAGAACTCATACAGCGGGTAAGTCTTGTCCGGGACGAGCTCCGTCTCAAGCGGGAGACGTTCGACGGTTAACGCCTCATATGTATGTCCTTCTGTGGTCGGGTCAATCATCGACTCGAGCGGAGTCACAGAAATATAAAGATCCGCAAACATGAGCAGCAAATACGGTTTCTCAGTGAGCTTGTCATAACCAATTGCCAATTTGATATCAGTCATGCCGGCCATCGACGGGTCGAACGAGAACAACGGATATGGACTCGGCATTCCTCCGACCTCCAATTCAATCTCACCGTACAGAGCCGGGGAAAAGGCGACGAGCGTATCGAGGAACGGTTCAATCGGGTTACCTGACTCATTCAATTCATCCGCATTGCGCAAGGCGGTTTTGGCGGAATCGTCGGCCGGTCCGACTACGGGATAGCGATTAATCGGTGTACCTGTCTTCACGTCCACATCGTCAGGGAACGACTCGATCACTTGCGCTGAGAATCGATTTGATGCCATATCACGACAAATGGCATAATTTTCATCTCCTTTCATATACGATACGGCCTTGAACGCATACTCTTCACCCGTGTCCGTCATCGGATAACGGTTCGCCACAATCGTATCGAATACGGTCAAGTCGCCTTTTAGCTCGGTCGTCAAGTCACCGGTACAGGCTTGAAGTGTCTCGTCCGCTGAATGAAGGGAAATCAGCTTCTCTTCGTCATACTTGTTAACGGTCCAATGCGCGTCGACGTACGACAAATTCACGACGTCTGGCTTTTCCCCATCGCAACTGGCCAATAAGCCCATGGATAATACGAGTGCACTGGCTAACTTTTTCAAATCATCCGCCCCTTACAATCTATTTGCACCAATTTTACCATTATATGACTTTAAGGAGGAACAGGAAAAAACCCGTCCACTCTCATGGACGGGTTCGCTCATTCAATTATACGGCTTGATCAATCGCACGCGTCAGTCGCGTCTCGACGTCGTGGGCAATCGATTGAAGCGACTCATCCTCAATCAGCTCGATCAGTTTCGTCGGCTTCGGCATCCCGACATGGGTCGCCCCGTCTTTCGTGAAGACAGCGAGCTTACACGGCAGGAAATAGCCGCCTTCCCGATGTGCCGTAATGACTTTCTTCGCTTCTTTCGGATTACATACTTCTAGGATCCGATAGTCCCCGTCGATCGCTTGGCCTTTCTCTGCGAGCGTCTCGCTCAAATCAAAGTCCCAGAGCACTCCGAACTCTTCTTCCTTGAGCGTCGCTTTCAGCTTCTCGACGACCGCTTCGACCGTCTGGTCTGTCTTGACCGTGTAATCAAACATGCGAATCCCTCCTCGGTTATGGTCTCTTTCGTCATGTACCCGAACTGACTGACGACAAATCGTTCGATGTGATAAAAAATATATGTGATTTGAAACATATTCGATGTCCGTTACGTATGTATGAGAGAAAATAAAGAAGTCCAACCTTACGCAAAGGAGAAGTGGTTGCCGTGACGGTCACCGTATTCACACATACAAGCTGCAGTTCTTCCCGTAAGACGATTGATTGGTTACGCGAACAGAACATCCCATTCATCGAGAAGAAATTGACCGATCAAGGGATGTCGTTCACCGAGTTCAAAGACATGCTCCGCCTCACCGAGAATGGGACGACCGACCTGTTGTCCGTCCAAAAGAGCGTGTACAAACAAGCGGCGGACCAACTTGACGAGATGTCGCTCCGTGAGCTGTACAGCTTTGTGGCGTCGCACCCCCAGATCTTGAAGAGTCCGATCGTCGTTGACGACAATCGGATTCAGATCGGGTTTAGCGAGAAAGAGATTCGTACGTTTATCCCGCGCCATGACCGAATCGCCGAATTGAAACGATTGCTCGACAACAAGTAAGAGCCCTGCCGAAGCAGAGCTCTTTTCTTATGCCTTCTTGAGCCGGGCCGCCAAACGGTTCCCGAACGATTGAATCGATTGGACGAGTAGGATGAGGACGAAGATCGTCACATACATGACCTCCGGCTCGAAGCGGAGATGGCCGTACTGATAGGCGATATCGCCGAGCCCACCTGCTCCGACGAGACCGGCCATCGCAGTCGCCCCAATCAAACCGATCGTCGCAATCGTCAACCCGAGCACGATCGAAGAACGCGCCTCCCGAATCAATACATACCAGATGATTTTCCGGGTCGAGATGCCCATCGCCTCATACGCCTCGACGACACCACGGTCGACCTCGAGCAGCGCTGACTCCATGAGACGTGCGATATACGGTGCCGTGAACACGATGAGCGGCAACAGTACGCCTTGGACACCGATTGTCGTCCCCATGATGAAGCGGGTGAACGGCAGGATGAAGAACAAGAGGATGATGAACGGGATCGAGCGGACGACGTTGATGACGCTTGATAAAATACCGTAGAAATAACGGTTGGCGAGTCGGCCGTTCGGACGCGTCAAGACGAGGAACGTCCCGAGCGGCAAGCCGATCAACGTCGAGATGACAAGCGCGATGCCGGTCATCGTGAGCGTCTGAATCGTCCCCGTCCAAATCAAGTCACCCCAATTTCCCCAAAACTGAACCATGGCTCGTCACCTCCTTCACTTTCACGCCGCTCGCTTCCAAGAAGCGGACGGCTTGGTCGGTCTGAGCCTCATCGCCGTCCAAGTGGACGAGCAGATTGCCGACGAGACCACCTTTTAGCTTTTTAATGCCACCCCCGATGATATTCGGGAGCAAGCCGAACCGTTTCGTCAACTGGGCGAGCACGGCCTGTTCACTTTGATGGCCGATGAACGACAAGTTGACGAGTGTCCCATGTGTGCTCAATTCTTCGACGACTTCTTTCGGCACGTCGAGGTTCGTCTTCAAAAATTTCCGTGTCGTGCCGTGCTGCGGGTCCGCGAACACGTCGAGCACGTTGCCTTCCTCGATGATTCGTCCTGCCTCGATGACGGCGACCCGGTCACAGATTCGTTCAATGACTTCCATCTCGTGGGTGATCAGGAAAATTGTTAATCCGAGTTCACGATTGATGTCGAGCAAGAGATCAAGAATCGACTCGGTCGTTTCCGGGTCGAGCGCGCTCGTCGCCTCGTCGCTGAGGAGGATATCCGGCTCGTGCGCTAGGGCCCGGGCGATGGCGACACGTTGCTTCTGTCCGCCCGACAGTTGTTCCGGGTAGTGTTTTCGATGCGCCGTCAATCCGACGATGTCGAGGTACTTATCCACTCGTTCACGGATCGTGCGCTTATCAAGTCCTTCGAGACGGAGCGGGATGGCGACGTTCTCTTCGACAGTCGCCGTCTTGAGCAGGTTGTAATGTTGGAAAATCATCCCGATCCGATGACGGAGTTTTGAGAGCCCACGTTTGTCGAGCTTCGTGATGTCCTGTCCCTCAATTTCGACATGGCCCGACGTCGGCCGTTCGAGCAGATTGATCATGCGGATGAGCGTACTCTTGCCGGCCCCGCTGCGACCGATGATGCCGAAGATCTCGCCTTTCTTAATCGTGAGCGTGACGTCGTCCAGTGCGGTCACAGTCCCTTTGTTCACCGTGAACGTCTTCGTGATTCCGTTAAGTGCAATCATAGGCCCTCCTTAAAACGCCGGGACGATCGAGCCGTTGAACGTCTCTTCGATGAACGTCCGGACCTCGTCCGAGTGATAGTACGATTTGAGCGTCGCGACGACTTCGTCATCTTTATTGTCGGTGCGGACGACGACGTAGTTCGGATACGGGTTGTCGACCGTGTCCTCGTGGAACAAGGCATCCTCGTTGATCGACAGACCGGCACCCATCGCGAAGTTTGTGTTGATGGCCGCGAGTGCGACTTCCGGGAGCTGGGTCGGGAGCTGTGATGCCTCGAGTTCGATGAATTCAAGGTTGAGCGGGTTCTCGGCGATATCACGTTTCGTTGCCTTGTCCGTCAAGCCTTCCTTCAGCGTGATGAGGCCCGCTGTCTCATAGAGACGGAGCGCGCGTAGTTCGTTCGCCGGGTCGTTCGGGACGGCGACCTTGTCGCCTTCTTTCAAGTCCTCGATGTCGGTCAATTTCTCTGAGTAGAGACCCATCGGGAAGGCGACAGTCTTGAACACGTCGTCGATTTTATAGCCTTTGTCGGACTTTTGCAGTTCAAGGAATGAGAGCGTCTGATAACTGTTCACGTCGAGGCTGCCCTCGGCGAGCGCCGTGTTCGGCGTATTATAGTCGTTGAACACTTTGATATCGAGTTCGAGGCCGTCTTCGGCCGCGAGTTCTTTCACTTTCTCGGCGATCTGTTGGTGCGGCCCGCCCGTGACGCCGATTGTGAGCGACTCCGTGCTGAGCGCCTCGCTCGCGTCCGATTGTCCGCACGCCGAGAGGGCGATGGCGGCGAGTAGTGATGTTCCTGCTAGTACTGTTTTCTGTTTGATGTTCATGTGTTTTTCCTCCTCCAAAATGAAAGCCCGCTACTCATGAAGAGTGGCGGGCACGACAAGACGAAGTCGGACACGCTCATCTCCCAGACGATTTCGTCTGTTGGAATTAGCACCATGATCATAATGATCTGGTTGCCGGGTTTCATAGGGCCAGTCCCTCCACCACTCTTGATAAGCAATCGGTCTATTTAATTGTTATCATCTTACTTTCAATTCTTTTATTTGTAAATAGGTAATTGTAAATTTTCAAAAATTATTTTCAAATAACCTTTATCAAGTGGTGCCGGCAACTGTTGTAACTCCGTCTCGGTTATGACGGAATCGACGAGAATCGGGATGTCACTTGTCCTAACCCCTAGCGTTTCGAGCGTCGTCGGGGCACCGAACCGTTTCAACCAAGCCTCCAAATACGGGACGTCAGCTGAACGACGCAACCGCTCTTGGACGATCAGTCCAAACCCGACCTTGTCACCATGCAAGAAAGAGTGGCTCGATTCGAAGCGGCTGAGCGCGTTATGGACCGCATGGCCCACGGCGACACGTGTCCCGGCGTCACCAAAGCCACCGACGGCTCCGCCGATGGCGATCACGTGATCGACCGCGAAGCGGACGGCATCGTTATACGACTCAAAAGCGTGCTCGCTCAAATCAAGTTCGACGAGACGCCCGCACTGCTCGGCCAAGGCGAGACCGGTGTTGACACCGGCGTCAATCGAGCTGTCGCCACTCAAATAGCGGGCCTCGTAAAATTTAGCGACCGTGTCGATGACACCGGCTCGGAAGTACTCATAGGGGGAGCGCATCATGACCCGCGAGTCGACGATGACCCGCTCGATGACGACGCGGAACATGTCGTACCGGTCGTAGCTCCCATCCTCCTCATAGACGACGCTGAGTGGTGTGAAAGCGGCACAGTTCGAGGCGAGCGTCGGGATGACGATGAGCGGGACGTTCCGTAGAGAGGCGACGAGTTTGGCCGTATCGACGAGCTTACCGCCTCCGACAGCGATCAACACGTCGGCGTCAAACGAATTGATCCGCTCGACTTCAGCGTCCGTACACTCTCCGCGGAACGCCGTGGCTGGATAGTCCGCAATCGCCGGATGGATGTCCCGGACAACGGCATATCCGTTCTGACCGTGCAGGACATGGGCCCGACGACCGTCAATCAAGTCGTCGAGACGGTCGAGCGCGTCATCGGAGTGGTCATACTCGAGCACTGCTTGACGAATCATGCCCGTACCTCCTCATAAGCGGCGAACAATCGTTCAATTCGTTCGACAGCCTCGTCAATCTTTGGTTCCGGTGAGACAAGACCGAAACGGACATAGCCGTTCCCTTCCGAGCCGAAGAAATAGCCCGGCGTGACGGCGACTCCCGCTTCATATAACAGCTTCCGCGAGAATGATTTGGCATCGCCCTCAGGCACTTTCGCCCAGACGAAGAATGAGCCTTCCGGCGGTTCGACGGCCCAACCGGCCCGATTCAATCCGTCGACGAGGCGATCACGACGGGCCTCGTACAGTCGTGCCAAATCGTCGCGAATGGTGCGCGGCGCCTCGAGCGCGGCGACGGCGGCCGCTTGGATCGCTGAGAAGACGCTGACGTGGACGTGGTCCTGATACGTATTGATTGCTTCGATGATGTCAGCGTTCCCGACGGCAAAGGCGACGCGCCAACCGGACATGTTGAACGCCTTCGACATCGTGTACACTTCAATGCCGACGTCTTTCGCCCCTTCTGCTTGCAGGAAGCTCGGCGGGACATGTCCATCGAATCCGATGCTGCCGTATGCGAAATCGTGGACGACCATCAAGTCCCGCTCCTGGGCGAACCGAACGGTGTCGTCAAAGAATGCTGGTGTGGCGACGGCCCCCGTCGGATTGCTCGGATAGTTCAAGTACATGAGTCTCGCCCCTTCCGTATCGAGCGTCTCATAGTCGGGGAGGAAACCGTTCTCCTCGCGTAAGATGAGATCACGGACGACGGCACCGGCGAGTCGTGCCCCGGAGATGTAGTCGGGATAGCCCGGGTTCGGCAGCAAGATCCCGTCCCCTGGCTCGAGCACGCATTGCGGAAGTGTGATGAGTCCGGATTTGGAGCCGATCAGGATTGCGACTTCTGTCTCCGGATCGAGCTCGACCCCGTACTCGTTCAAATAGAACGTAGCCACCGCTTGCTTCAGACGGGCCTGTCCTCGGAACGGACCGTATTGATGGGTCGAAGCGTCGAGGAGCGCCGTCTGGAGTGCATCACAAATCGGCTCCGGCGTCGGTAGGTCGGGCGTTCCTTGACCCAGTCGGATGATATCGCGACCTGCCTGTTCGAGCTCGGCGACTTCAGCGGCGAGTCCGACGAAATGTTGGGGCGGTAACGTCTTAAGTAAGTTTGAGCGTCTGTCAGTCATGAATAGTCCTCCTATGCAAAAAACACCCCTTTCCGCGGAAAGGGGTGTCGAGATACGGACGTATTCAAACAACCACCTTCCCATCTCTCAAGGTCACCTTGCTGGAATTAGCACAGTATTGAATCAATCTGTTGCTGAAGCTTCGTCGGGCCAGTCCCTCCGCTTCTCTTGATAGAAAGTGTTTTATATGCAATTTGTCTTTTTGTAATATGTCACTTAGTTAACCAAACGTTACCAATCTTGTCAATCCTTTTTCGAAAATGTGTGCCCCCTATTGAATCCCGGTAAAAAAACGGTCATAGTAAAAAGTGAACACTATTCTACAAAATTTAAAGCATGAGGGGATGGACCATTGGAACTAAATCGTCAATTGATTTGGAAGTTGAGCGTCATCGGCCTGATTTTACTTGTCCTCTGGAAGGTCATCAGTGAGCCGGATACGATTTCTCGTGTGCTGCACTACGCGTTCCAGTTGCTGACACCGATCATTATGGGAATCGCCATCGCACTGCTCCTGAATACCGTCCTGTCCTATATAGAAGAACGGTTTCACTTAAAACGTTATCAAGGCTTGCTGATCGTCTATGTCACGTTCATCGGAATTCTCGTCATCTCTGCGGTGACGTTGTTCCCGCGCATCTATTCGAGCGTCGCCTCGCTCATCGAGGAGCTCCCATTCTACATCCGTCAGATCGATGGGTTTCTCGCCCAGCTGAACACGTACTTGAAAGAGTACAACGCAACGATCGCCCAGGCCATCGACTTCAGTCGCTTCGAGGAGCGCTATTCCGGTTGGGTCGAGACCGCCGTCTTGTCATCGGTCAGTTACGTGTCGAGCTTCACGATGACGCTCATCAATTTCTTGATCGGAATCGTCATTTCAATCTATCTATTGAAAGACAAAGAGGTCTTTGCCCGTATGTTCAAGCGTCTGTTGTACGCGATGTTCCCTGTCGCATCAGCCAAGACGACGATCGATATCTTTCAAGAGATGGACTACATCTTCAAGCGCTATATCATCGGAAAGTCGCTCGATTGCCTCATCATCGGGGTGATGGCCGTCGTCGGTCTGTTGGTGATCGGTGCGCCTTATGCGCTTCTCCTAGGCGTCATCATCGGAGTATTGAACTTCATCCCGTATGTCGGTCCGCTGCTCGGGATGATCCCGGCGTTCATTATCACCTATTTCTATGACCCGTTCACGGCGCTCATCGTCCTCCTGTTCATCTTCTTGCTGCAACAGTTCGATGGCCTTTGGCTCGGTCCGAAGATACTCGGCGACAGTGTCGGCATCACCCCGTTTTGGGTCATCACGTCGATCATCATCGGGGGTAGCCTGTTCGGCCTCGTCGGCATGTTCATCAGCGTGCCGGTCACGGCGATGATTCAAGTCGTATTGTCTCGCTTGATCGATTATCGGCTCAGTCGTAAGAATTTAAATGAATTATTATGACACATTGATGATTTAGGTTGACACATTTCACAGAAATATCATAATCTTGAAGAGAAGACAGTCCAATGTAGAAAGGAGAGGTACCGATGTCAGTCATTCAACGCTCGCACGTAAAAGTCCATATTGACCGGCAGGCGCCTCTCCGTGATTTGAATCCGTGACGTTCGCCTGCCTTCCGAGGCATGTCTAAGATCGTAGGGACGCGTATGCCTTTGTGCATGTTGCGTCCCTTTTTTCATTCCAAAAATTAAAGCAGGTGAACCTAATGATTCAATCACTTAAACGACTCGACCGCAATATTTGGATCCGTTTCCTCGGGGAGACGATCACCGGCGTTATGATGTTCATGATCGCGCCGTTCCTCGTCCTCTATTACAGCGACAAGCTCGACAGTTACATCCAGGTCGGCGTCATCATGGCGACCGGACCGATCATGGCACTTATCGGCTCGGTCGTCGGCGGACGACTCGCCGATCTATATGGCCGCAAACCGATCATGATGGCCGCCATCCTTGGAGATGCGCTCGCCCTCGTCGGTTTCGCCTTCGCCGAGACGTTTTGGCCGCTCTTGCTCTTGAACGCGATGCTCGGACTTACGAACTCGCTGTTCCATCCCGCCGCGAGCGCGATGGTAGCGGATGTGACCGAGCCTGAACAGATGAACGAGGCGTTCGGACTGTTGCGGATGGGCCATAACATCGGGGCGGCGTTCGGTCCGCTCCTCGGTAGCGCCGTTCTCTTTATCGACCGACAGTACATCTTTTATTCGGCCGCGTTCGTCTTCGTCCTGTACGCGCTCGTCCTCGGCCGCTACATCCGGGAGTCGCTCCCGGAGTCGACCGATGCCGACACGCCGTCGAACCGGGACGTCTTGCGCGTGTTCTACAATGACAAGGTGTTCCTCGTGTTCATCTTCGCCGGCGTCTTCATCTCGATGGGCTTTTCACTCATCGAGAGCATGTTGCCCCTGTTTTTGCGGGAATCGATGCCGTCGTTCACCGATCGCGAGAACCCGTTCGCCTACATGCTAGCTTTGAACGGCATCATGGTCGTCTTATTCCAGTTCCCGATCGCCTCGAAACTTGGCCGCAAGCCGTTCGGAAACGTCATGCTCGCCGGTGCGACCATCTTCGGTGTCGGCATGATCTTGATCGCCGTCATGCCGCGTCTCCTCTACTCACTCGGGACACCGTACCTCGTCCTTGTCAGCATCTTGCTAGCGGTGTACGCGTTCTATACGCTTGGCGAGATGATCATGTCACCGGTCCAACAGACGTTCATCGCCTTGATCGCACCGGAGAACATGCGCGGCGCTTATAACGGGGCCGCTAGTATCCAATGGTTGATCGGCGGGGTGACCGCTCCCATCATGGCGAGTTTGTTCTTCGACCAGCGGGCCGGTCACATCGCCTTGATACTCGTTGGAGCCGCTAGCTGCGTGTCAGGGCTCATTTATTGGCAACTCGGACGACGCATCAGTGCGGCCGAAGCGAAACAGAAGACAGCTTGATGTATAAAACCACACTGAACCTAGTCGTTTAGTGTGGTTTTTGATTTCGTTTCAAAATCGTTAAATTTTGAATTTTTCATTCATTTATTCTTTACAAACATAATGATTCTTTTTATGATAATACGGTCAAGGAGGGATCTTTCATGGAAAGGATCGATAAACAGAAAATTGTGGACAGCGTGCCACAAAAAGGTTTTTTCGGACAGCCTAAGGGCTTGTTCACGCTATTCTTTACAGAGTTTTGGGAACGGTTCTCGTATTACGGGATGCGTGCCATCCTCGTGTTCTACATGTATTACGAGGTATCCGAGGGCGGTCTCGGTCTCGACCAGAACGTCGCTCTGTCGATCATGTCCGTGTACGGCGCACTTGTTTACATGTCCGGGGTCATTGGGGGATGGCTCGCCGACCGCGTCTTCGGGACGTCCCGCGCTGTCTTCTTCGGTGGCGTGTTCATCATGCTCGGTCACATCGTGCTGTCGATTCCTGGCAGCCTGACGTTCTTGTTCATCTCAATGGCATTGATCGTCATCGGTACGGGCTTGTTGAAACCTAACGTCTCGAGCATCGTCGGTGACTTGTATCACGAAACGGACCGTCGTCGTGATGCCGGGTTCAGTATCTTCTATATGGGGATTAACCTGGGTGCCTTCATCTCGCCTTTGATCGTCGGCGGGGTCCAGAAAAGTTACGGTTTCCATTGGGGCTTCGCACTCGCTGCGGTCGGGATGTTCATCGGTCTCGTCGTTTTCCTCGTCACAAAGAAGGGCAACCTCGGTCTAGCCGGCTCATACGTGCCGAACCCGTTGACGCCATCTGAAAAGAAAAACGCCATCAAATATACGACGATTGCGGTGGTTCTCATCGGTGGCCTGTTGGCCGTCTTGATTCCACAAGGATTATTCACGATCAACACGTTCATCGGTCTCGTCGGTGTGTTCGGGATCGCCATCCCGACGATTTATTTCATCATCATGTATCGTAGCCCGAAAACGACAGAAGTCGAGCGGTCACGGATTATCGCCTATATCCCGCTCTTTATCGCCTCGGTCATGTTCTGGGCGATTCAAGAGCAAGGGGCGACGATTTTGGCCAGCTATGCCGATAAGCGGACCGACCTTGAATTTTTAGGGTTCACCCTCTCACCGGCCTGGTTCCAGTCGCTTAACCCA
Source organism: Exiguobacterium sp. SL-9 (assembly GCF_004336985.1). Classification (GTDB taxonomy): domain Bacteria; phylum Bacillota; class Bacilli; order Exiguobacteriales; family Exiguobacteriaceae; genus Exiguobacterium. Next base: position 45,040 of record NZ_SJUO01000001.1, on the reverse strand, counting down.
CTGTTCATCATCATGCTCGCGCCGGTATTCGCATGGCTTTGGGTCCGACTCGGTGATCGTGAGCCGAGCATCCCGACGAAATTCGCATTCGGGATCTTGTTCGCAGGGTTAAGTTTCTTGGTGATTTTGCTGCCGGCCTACTTTGGTGGACCGGACACGCTCGTGAACCCGCTCTGGCTCGTTCTCAGTTACTTCATCGTCGTGCTCGGTGAGCTCAGCCTGTCGCCTGTTGGTTTGTCAGCGACGACGAAGCTTGCCCCGGCGGCCTTCTCGGCCCAGACGATGTCACTCTGGTTCTTGTCGAACGCGGCGGCGCAAGGGATCAACGCCCAGCTCGTCCGTTTCTACTCACCGGAGAATGAAATGCTCTATTTCGGAATCATCGGTGGTGCGGCCATCGTGCTCAGCATGATCTTGTTCGCACTCGCCCCGGTCATTAAAAAGTATATGCGTGGGATCCATTAATCAAAAAGCCCATTCCTCGGCCGAGGAATGGGCTTTTATATGCTTCGTTTATTTACGGACTTGGATGAGCGACAAGTAGCGGTCAATCAAGTCGTGGTTGAAGTAATCATGGAACCGGTCCGACTTGAGCGATTGAATCGACTCATGGAATGTCGCCGGGAGTGACGAGATGCCTTGGCTCTCGATTTGTTTCGCCGAGTACTCGAACAAGTCGTCTTCGTTCGGTGACGACGGTTCGAGCTGTTGCTCGATCCCTTCGAGTCCCGCATAAATCAAGGCCGCGAGGGCAAGATATGGGTTCGCGCTCGGGTCTGGGTTCCGGACCTCGACACGTGTCGCGCTACCGCGTGACGCCGGGATACGAATCATCGAGCTGCGGTTCGACGGGCTCCAGCAGATGTTGACCGGTGCCTCGAAACCTGGCACGAGACGCTCATATGATTCTGGGAGCGGATTCGTGAAGATGGCCGTCGCACGGGCATGTTTCAGAATCCCTTCGATGAAGTGACGGGCTGTGACTGACAGGCCGTAATCCGACTCAGGCTCTTCGAACGCGTTGACCGTCGGTTTGCCATCCTTATCGTTTTTCCAGACCGAGATGTTGAGGTGCATCCCCGACCCGTTCACGTCGCGGAGCGGTTTCGGCAAGAACGACACTTTTGCGTTTTTCTCTTGGGCTGCCAATGTGACGATTTCTTTGAAGAACTGAATGTTGTCGGCCGTGTGTAACGCGTCATCATATTTGATACCGATCTCGTGCTGGGCCGGGGCCACTTCGTGGTGGACTGCTTCGATGTTGAAGCCGACCTCACTCAACCGGTTGGCGATATGTTGACGTACCTCATAGCCTTTGTCTTCTGAACGTGTCGAGAAGTATCCCGCCTCGTCATAAAATTCTCCGTTCTCGTCGAAGATGAAGAATTCCGGCTCGGCGCCGACGAAGATCGAGTATCCGTCGCCAGCTGCGCGCTCGAGGGCATCTTTCAAGACGTTACGCGGGTCGAACTCATACCGTTCCCCGTCTGGTGTGCATACGTCACAGAAGAACGCGAGGATGCTCTCGTCCCCGTCCTGTTCGTAGCGTGGACGATCTAAATCCGGTCTCAAGAATAGGTCTGAGTTTTTGATGGAAGAGAAACCTGCGATGGATGAACCGTCAAACATCGTCTTCCCTTCAAAAACTTCCGGCAACAATTTTGCAGAGAGAGTCAGTAGCTTCAAGTCTCCAAGCACGTCGGAGAAGTACATATGGATTTGAGTGATCCCTTTCTCCTGAACCGTTTTTTCAATCTCTTCTTGCTTCTTCCTGTTGCCATCCTTGTCAGTTCCGAATAGATTAGCCATGATTCTAAAAAACCTCACTTAAGTTATTTGACAGATCAACACTGTCATGACGTACCTTGCGTACGCTTCTCCTTAAGTCATAACCCACTTTAAAAAGTGTTAAACCCCAAATTTGAAACATCGGGTTGAAAGTGGCTCATTCTGCCGTCGCTTGTTATGATGGAAAGAGACTGAAAAGAGAGGAAGAACGCTGTGAATATTTTTATGACCGGTGCGACCGGATTTTTAGGAGGACGACTCGCCCGCGAGTTGATTCATCGAGGCCATACGCTTTGTGTCCTCGCCCGTACGCCTGAAAAAGTGAAGGCGATGTTCTCGCAAGACGAACTGAGCTCGATCACTGTGCTTTCAGGTGATTTGACGGCCCCGCTCCTCGGTGCGGACGATGAATTTATCGCACGCCATGACGAATCGTTCGACTTGGTGCTCCATATGGCTGCCCTCGTCAAATTTGATGAGGAGCTTCGCGACGAGCTGTTCGAGACAAACTTAACCGGGACGAAGCAAGCGCTCGGGCTCGCAAAAGCGCTACATTGCCCCCGCTTCTTCCACGTCAGCACGGCGTACACGCTAGGAGCGCGTGAAATCGGCGATGAGACGTTGTATGCAACCGATCAAGCGTTCCATAACCCGTATGAAGAAAGCAAGGCCCATGCCGAACAGGCAGTATGGGCAGCGCGACGCGATTTGTCCGTCTCGATTTTCCGCCCCGCCATCATCGTCGGTGACTCGAAAACCGGCGAGGCTGATTCGAAGTTCACGATGTATGGTTATATGCGCGCCCTTGAGGTGTTCAAGCGCCGACTCGAACGAAAAGGTGCACCCGTTGGCCCAATTCGCCTTCTCGGGTCCGAGACAGGCACGTCGAATCTCGTCCCGGTCGACTACGTGGCCGACGTGTTGCTGGCGGCCATCGAGCACGCCCGACCGGACACGATTTACAACGTGACCAATGATGCCCCGCCACGCAATGAGACGATGCTTGAATACATGAAGCAGGCGCTTGAATTCCCGCATCTGAAAATCACGGAGACGGCGAAGTCTTCGCTGAGTAACGTCGAACAGACGTTCAACGAGATGGTAAAAGTGTTCAATCCGTATTTAAATCGCAACATCTCATTCAACGACACGAACACGAAACGTCTATTACAGGACGCCGGATTTAAAACGCTTGATTTAAACGAGCGTTCGCTTCGTCGAATCGTCAACGCTTATTACGAAACCAAATGAAAACAGCCGGGACTGATCCTCATCAGTTCCGGCTGTATTGTTTATGACTTGTCACAGACGAGGACGATTTTTCCGGCTTGAATCTCATTCTCGAGTGATTCGACCATCTCTTTCGTCAGACCAAGACTCTCGAATTGATCGATACGGTCATCCGAGTTTTTGGAAAACTTCGACATGAGCGATTCCCAAAGCCCTTTCTCGGTGATCCGATACGGTTGGACCCCTGCTTCTGCTGCGAGTCGCACCGTCAACTCTTCATCCTTGGCAAATAAATAAATATTTTCGTTCAGACATCCTCCTGACACCATTCCGTTCACTTCATGGTCCACCGAGGTCATATCTCGCACGATTCTTGTTTCTAACATATTCATCCTCCTAAACGTCCGCTGTTCTAAAATCGAATAATATACTATTCCCGAAAAATGAGTCATAAAACCCGTTTTCCGCCAGCGATTTATAAAAGAAAGATTCAAGAAAACGTGACGGTCCAATCTTCAATTTCGAAATGGTCGACGATCCCTCGGATTCGAGCCCGTTCGTCCGGTTCAGACGATACATCATCCCGACTAAGGCGTACGATGTTGATTCCAGTCTGCCAATCGATTTTTCCGCCCCGATAGCCCGCTTGTCTTAACAACCCCGCAATGATCTCCAACTTCTCCCTTTCGGTCGATTTCAATGTATGGGTCACTCTCACATACTCCACTCCTTCCCATTCCAAGCCGTATTGTACCATACTGCCTCTTCATGCACGAAGGTGCGACACCGATTTCAATGGTGGTATACTATAGACATTGAGACAAGGAGTGATGTAGATGCCGAGACAGGATATGAATACGATCATGCTCGACTATATGAATGAGAAAGAGGATTACGAGGCGTTCGCCGCTAAGTTGAAATCGCTCCTTAGCGAACTATTGAACGACGCGGGGATTCAATTTCACTCGATTGTCGCCCGGGCGAAGGAAACGGAGAGCCTTTACGCCAAACTGTCACGTAAACCGTACCAATATCGGTCGTTACGTGACGTCCAAGATTTGGCAGGGATTCGAATCGTGACGTATTTCCATGACGACGTCCGGGCCGTTGCCCGAATTCTCGAGGACGAGTTCCGAATCGACCGCGAACAGTCAATCGACAAATCCACTCTGCTCGACTCAAACGAGTTCGGTTACCTATCCGTCCATTACGTCGTCGGTCTGAGTGACAAGCGGCTCGCTCTCGGGGAGTATCGTCGCTTTGAGGACAAAGAGGCGGAGATTCAAGTTCGTTCAATCTTACAACACGCATGGGCCGAGATCGAGCACGATCTCGGCTATAAAAACCCGAACGCCGTCCCACCGGAAATCAAACGTAGTTTTAGTCGTGTCGCCGGATTGCTTGAGATTGCCGACTCCGAGTTCGTCAATATCCGTAAACAGTTGCGGACGTTCGAACAAGAGACGGTCGAACGGATTGTCGAGTCACCAGACAAGGTGAGCATCACCCGGGACAATTTAAACTATTATATCGCCAACGACGTCACCGTCGAGAAACTCGACAATGCCATCTTCCAGAGCGATTGGCTGCTCGACACCGACCTGTCGACGATTATCGAGCTGACGCGTATGTTCCATTATGCCGAGATTCGCACATTCCAGGATCTGAGCGACACGCTCGATCTCTACTTCAATCGTGCCGTCCAATGTGCGACGCTATTGCCATCGTCGCTCCTGCCCCGTCAAGGGATGGGTGTCGTCTACGCCGTCCTCGCGAAATTGCTCGCAGAAGGGGATGACCAGCAGATCGAGTTCTTCTTCCGCCGCTTCTATCCGGACTTGAAACACTATGATGAAGTCATCCAAGAACTTCGTACCCGAGAAGAGCCATCATAACTTTACAGACTTCATGTTTTTGTTGTAGAATGTTTTTATGTTCTGAAATATATGCAAATAATGATATTTACCTAGGAGGTACGCTTGAGGATGACAACACCTGTACAGACAGCATCCCGCCGTCAGCTCGTCGCTGATGCTGAGCGAGGGATTCGCATGAACTATCGCGGAGTGAAAAAAAACCTCCGGTCGATGTTCTCACAATATTTGACGCGAAACGAATTTTTCATCCTTCGGTCGCTTTGTCAAAATAGTCCTCAAATCGCCTCGGCCCTATCGAACGAGTTTCAATTCTCTGCTTCGATGATCACTGCCCTTGCGGATGAGCTCACGAAAAAAGGATTGATCTCACGCGAACGCAGTGAACGTGATCGTCGCGTCGTCGAATTGCAAGCGACCGAAGAAGGTCGTGCCTTGTTCGAGACGTTAGAAGGCATGAAAATCGAGTACTTGATGGACGTGTTCGAAGATTTTTCAGATGATGAATTGATTCTTCTGTCAAAACTGCTTGACCGAATGGACGCATAAAAACGACTAGGCCGATTATCGCGGCCTGGTCGTTTTTTGTTTCTTCACGATACGACACAAAAACCCGAGTGCGGATAACCCGCACTCGGGTTCATTCTTGATTTAAGACTTGGCGATCGCCGTGACGACGATTCGGTCCCGGTATCCGTGTTGCGGGTCATAAGGTCCCGCGCATGTGATGAGCTGAAGCCGTGTCGATTGTGTCGCCGCAAAAATTGAGGCGAGTGGCACGTCTTCAAGTCGATACCGTTCAACGGAGACGACTTCATATTCGATCACCTTTTTACTACGCTGGAGCGTCACCGATTCTCCGAGGCGCAGTTCGCCAAGGTTTGCGAAGATGGCCGGTCCGCGAAGGTCATCGAGATGACCGGATAGGACGACATTGCCTGTCGCGCCTGCTTTCGCCCCGTAACGATACCATCCGACCTCATCAGCGTCTGTCGGCGTATCCATCCGGTCGAGTCGGTCTTTCCCGACCGGTTGAATGACGGCATCGACATCAATTGACGGAATCTTCAATCGTTTTGGGACGAACGTGTTTCTGTGAAAAGATTGACGGTCAATCTCGGTCGCTGACAAGACGAGCGGTTCGGCGAAACCGACGGTCGTCAGTTTCGCGTTCGCGTCCGGGGCGCCGGCGACCGGTGCAAGCATGAGGAACGATAACGTTCCAATCAAGAGAAGCTTAAGCGTCTTGCTTCTGACGACGAAAGACGTAGAAGCCAGCCGCTGCTGCACCAAGAACCGCTGCTGCGAGCAACCAGTTCATCGATGCTGTCTGAGCGAGACCACCTTGTCCTGTTTCAGGAGCTCCGGCCATTTCACCGCCGTCCGCTGCGAGAAGGACTTCAAATGCTGGTTCACCTTCAAGAAGTCCGATGGCGAACGCCGTGTAGTTTTTTCCACCTTCGAGGGCAACACCGTCGAGTGCCTTCACGACATCAGTCGCGCCGGCTGGACGAACCTCGAGGTCATACGTGCCAGCATCGAGTGTACCGTAGTCGCTGACCGCTTTGAACTCAAGGTTTGAGAAGAGTGGGTCGCCGCCTTTAGGTGCTACATCGACTGCCGGTGCGTCAGGTGCGAAATGAGCGACACGGACTTTTGATTTACCATCTTCAAAGTTCGCATCGTCTTCCATTGCTGCAATCTCGATATTTTCAAGTTGGCCGATTGCTGCCGCTGTATAGAACTTGCCTGCTTCGATCGAGAGGTCTGCCGCAACGACGACCGTCTCTGCATCACCAGCCGGCTTGATCTCAACATTGTAATCTCCGGCTGGGAGAGTTAAATAATCGGTGAGCGCTTTGAACTCTGCGCCTTCGACCGCTACTTCACCGTTGACATAAACATCTACCGCAGGTGCGTCAGGTGAAGCATGGAGCACACGTACCATCGCGTTCTCGTGTCCATCTGCACTGACCGGTACGATGAGTGCAAACGCCAGGGCGAGTGTACCAAGTAAAGACATCAATTTCTTCATGTGAAATTTCCTCCTTTTTCTGCTTGGGTTGACCGATTGACTGCATACAACAAGTTTGATGTGGTGCTGCAACGTGTGCTACATCTGATTGCTATGTAGCTGGTGACATCTTAAACTTAAGACAACGGAGCAATGGCGTAAAGGTGACGGTGTGCTCTCAATATGCCGTTCAGCACATTTGCAAGAGACCGCTTTCTTTACATTAACCACACTTCCCTTTCGTCTTTATTTAAAAACCCCGTAACGCGTAACGTTACGGGGTAGAATGTGCTTTCGCCCAGTCGATGTCGTTTACGAACACCGCGTTGACCTTGAGCCGGTGGAATCGGTCAAGGTCGTGGACCGTTTTCACAGTGTAAGGGCGTACGGCGAGCCCTTCAGCTTGAAGCTGAAGGATTTCTTCATCGGTCATCGTTCGAACGTTTGGATGTACGGCGGTCGCACCGACCTTCTGACAGTAAGCCACAAGGTCATAAAGAGGTTGGGCCAAGAGAACCGCACACTCAATGTCTGGCGCTAACTGGTTCAAACGTTTTAGCGTCATGTGATTGAATGACGAGAACACGACTTGTTCAGCAGGGACACGTCGGTTACGGATCGTGTCAACTAAGCGCTGCTCGATGCCGGGATAGCGTTCGATATCGGTCTTGACCTCGAGGTTCAACACGACCGACGTCCCTTGACACAGGTCGATTAGTTCATCTAACGTCGGGATCTGCTCATGAACCGCGAACGTGACGCCCGCATCGACCCCTCGCAGTTCCGATAAGGTCATGTCGGCCACTCGGCCTTGGCCATCCGTCGTCCGATTGATGGTCTCGTCATGAATGAGGACGAGTTTTCCGTCCCCCGTCATATGAACATCTGCCTCGATTCCGTCCGCTCCTGCCTCGAGCGCAGCCTGGAATGCTGTCATCGTGTTTTCCGGATGGTGAGCCATCACCCCCCGGTGTGCGAAGAATCTCATCAGGTATCGCCTCAGTTCGTTTTATATTTGCTCGTCAAGTAACGGACGAGTGGTCGGACCGAGATGTTTTGCCCGGTCACTTGCTTGATGAGTTCATTAGGCGTCAGCGCTTTTCCATGACGATGAACATTGTCCTCGAGCCACTGTTTGATTGGACCGAACGTGCCAGCGCTGACGAGCGACTCAAAATCTGGATGGTCATCGCGGAGCGACTCTGTCAACTGAGCGGCATAAATCAGACCAAGGGCGTAGCTCGGGAAGTAACCGAACGACCCACCGGCCCAGTGTACATCTTGCAGGACGCCCTTCGCGTCACTCGGTACGTCGACGCCAAGGTATTCCTTATAGAGTGCGTTCCATGCCTGTGGTAATTCCTCGACCGATAAATCACCTTGGATCAGTTTCTTTTCAAGCTCATAGCGAATAATGATATGCAGGCTATATGTTAATTCGTCCGCCTCGATTCGAATCAAGGAAGGCTTCGCCTCGTTCACACCGGCATAAAACGTCTCGAAAGAAACGTCTTGAAGCGCCGGATTTTTTGTTTGAAGACGCGGATAGACGCTCTTCAAGAACGCTTCGCTACGTCCGACAAAATTCTCGAAGAAGAGCGACTGTGATTCATGGATTCCCATCGAGGCACCGCCTCCGAGACCGAGCTCGTCGAGTTCCGAATCGATTTGTTGCTCATACGTCGCATGCCCCGCCTCGTGCATCGTACCGAACAAGGCGTTGCGGAAGTCGGCTTCGTCGTATTTTGTCGTAATGCGAACGTCACGCCGATTGATTGTAATCTCAAACGGATGCACCGTCGCGTCGAGTCGGCCTCGCGTCAAATCATAGTCGACGACCCGCATCCAATCCTCACATAATCGCTGTTGGACCGACTTGTCCATCGTCCAGTCGAGCCCTTGGACGGGTTCCGGCAATTGGCGGATGAGCGGGACGAGTTCATCCCTCAGTGTCTGAAACAACGCATCGAGCTGTTCGACCGTCATGCCCGGTTCATAATCGTATAACAAGGCATCGTACGGGTGCGACTCATAGCCAAAATAATCGGCGAACTTGCGTTGAAACCCGATAATCTTCTCCAAATATGGGGCAAACATCTGCCAGTCATCCTGATCTTTCGCCTTCTCCCATGCCGTCTCAGCCTCGGAGACGAGCGTCACGTACGCCTGATACTCAGATGACGGGATTTTTGCATTCCGCTCATACTGGGTCTTGGCGACCGCGACCGACCGCACTTCGACCGGGGTCAAGTCCTCGGTCTCGATCATCTGTGCGAGCAATTCTTTGAAAGACTCGCTTGTCTGGCGTTTGAACGCCTCCGTCGACAGATAACCAATCGTCTCGGCCCGAAGCGGGGCCGATTGCTCCGGCATCTGGGTCCGCATATCCCAATACAATAAAGAAATCGCCTCGTCGAAAGCACGTAATTGCTTGAAATGTTCACGCCACTGCTTTGTTAGTTCCATTCTGATTCCACCCCTATGACAGTTGTATCGTTACTTCTCTACTTTAATATAGACGGGGCGAGTTGCCTATGCTTTCGGCACATCGGTTTTACGTTCGTACGAGAGCGGCTTGGTCGCTGGCCCCTCGAGCACATTCCCTTTCGTATCAAATCTTGACCCATGGCACGGGCAATCCCACGAGCGCTCGGCGTCGTTCCAATTGACAGTGCACCCCATGTGCGTGCACCGTGTCGAGACGAGGTGGCATTCATTATCAAGGTCGCGATAGGCGCCGACTTTCTTCCCGTCGACTTGGACGATGCCTCCTTCATCAAGTTGCAAGTCGTCGAGCGTACCGGATTTCTCGAGAGAACCTTTGACGAACTGGGTCGCCGTGTCGAGGTTCGTTTTCAAGAACTGACCGACATCCGTCGGCTTGAACTTGGAACGGAGTGGATTTAATAGTTCTCGGAAACGGTTATCCTGACCGGTCAACAGATCAGCCAAGAGGAGACCAGAGGCGATCCCGTTCGTCATCCCCCATTTGGCGAATCCCGTCGCGACGAACAAATCTGGCTCCCGGCTAAACATTTGTCCGACGTACGGCAAATGGTCGAGTGTAATCAAATCTTGGGATGACCATCGGAAGCTTGCTTTTTTCGTATCGAACGTGTCATGGGCGAACCGGTCGAGGCGGTCGTAACGCGAGCGTGTCTCTGTCACGTGACCACTCAAATGACCTTCGCCGCCAACGAGCATATACGTTTTATCCCCTTCCTGGAACGTACGAAACGAACGACTCGGTGTATCGACGCTCAAATACATGCCTTCCGGTACACTTTGCTCAGTCTCACAAGCCACGATATACGAGCGTTCGACCTCGAATTTCGAGAAGTAAAGTCCTCGGATATCATTGAACGGGTAATGGGTGGCGACGACGACTTGATTCCCTTGGACCCGCCGCCCTGTCGATGTCGTGACGATCGGCCGGGGTCCACCACTGATTTCGGTCGCCCGCGTCTTCTCATAGACTTGACCGCCAGCCTCGACGAAACGACGTGCGAGCTCGTTTAAGTACTTGACCGGATGGATTTGAGCTTGATCTCGGATGACGAGCGCTTGCTTCACTTGCAGCGGTAGGGCGGCATTCACTTCTTTTGTCGCGTCCCCACCGAGAAGCTCGAGTTGCTCATACGCCTCGCGTTCGGCGACGAGTTGACTCGAGCCGTCGATAGAATATAAGTAAGAATCTTTCGCCTCGTAATCGATATCAAACCCGTCTGTGACCTGACCTCGCAGATATTGGAGTGCTTCTTGGTTGAGCTCGTAGTAGAGTCGGGCCGTTTCTAGATTGAACGTCCGGATTAATTTGGAGTAGACGGTCCCGTGCTGCACAGAACATTTCGCCGTCGTATGGCCGGTCGTGCCCCGTCCAATCTCGGCCGCCTCGAGCAGGACAACTTGTTTACCGCGTTGCTGTAGTTCATAGGCTGTCACGAGCCCGGCGATGCCCGCCCCGATGACGACAACGTCACAAGAGACCGAGCTTTCTAGTTTTGGATACGGAAACGTCTCGTCGTGCTGACGCCATAGCGAATTGGTGAATGGATAACGATGCATGAAGGTGCCTCCTTTAGTAGGTTGAGTGTCTGTTATTGTGTATACCCATTCCCCTTCATTTCATACGCGTCAATTATTGACCTGATTCTTTATTTTGATGACGATTTCAAAGGGCTTCATCCATTATGGTAGAAAAGTAAACAATGAAGGAGCGAATACATAGTGAAACGAAACCGCAGACACCGTAGAAAAACGTACATCATGAGGCGACTCACTGTCGGCCTCGCCTTGGTTGGACTACTCGCCATCATCCCGGCCTTGATCGGCTTCAAACAAGAACCAGAACCGAAAGCCGCACCTCCCGTCTCGGCAGTGGTACCTGTCAAACAAGGACCGACCTTCCCGGAGATCCCGATCATGGATTGGACGAACCAACCGATTGCAGCATCCGATACGGCCGACCTACTTGTCGGTTCGATGGCGTTTGTCAATTTGACGGACGGTGAGATCCTACTAGACAAGAACGCATCGGAGCGCGTCTTCCCCGCTAGTACGACAAAATTGATGACTGCACTCCTCGCATACGAGGCAGCGGTCGACAAGAACGAGCTCGATCAAGACGTCGTCATCGTGAAACAGTCGACGCTCGATATTCCCTGGGACAGTCACATCGTCCATCTTGCGGTCGGTGATCGGCTCACTGTCCGTCAAGCCCTCTATGCGACGTTGCTCGAGTCGGGAAACGACGCTGCCAATAGCCTGGCCGAATATGTGAGCGGTTCGACGACCGAGTTCGTTGACTTGATGAACGCCCGCTCGAAAGTACTCGGCTTGACCGGCACACAATTTAGAAATGCGCACGGCTATTCCGACCCGGAACATTTTACGACCGCTCTCGACATGGCTAAGATTGCTTACGCGTTCGGCACGTATCCGGAACTTGTCGAAATTGCCGGGACGTACGAATACGAGGCGAAATTTGTCGATCAGAACGGCGATTTGAAGCGACGCTGGTGGTACCACCTCGGGTCGGCGGTCAACGAGCGCAGTATCCATTACTCCGAGCTCGTCAAAGCGACAAAGACCGGATACACGGACGAATCAGGTTATACGATGGTGTTTTTGATGGAGCGTGATGGCAAGCAGTACGCATTGGTGACGATGCAAGCCAAGTCTGGACAAACGTTCCCGACGATGCGCTCGGTCGAACAGATCGCGTTCGGAATCACCCATGAATAAAAATACCAGTCAACGACCCGCTCTTCCCTCTAGAGGGAAGAGCGGGTCGTTGCGTTAAACGTTAAGTAAAATGACGATTTATATGACAAACAGATGACACAGGAGTAACACTGGCATGACTAATTGTCAGAATATTTAAACTTTTATAATGAAAAATATCGTGCTTATCCGTTGATACAATGCGCTTTAGAGCCCTTTTTCTGAAAAGATGACAGTTTGCAATGATTCTTTAGGTCCGTTATGGTTAGTCACAAGTTCGCCTAGTCATTCGAGTTTGACCAGTTTGTGTGAGTCTCACACATGATTAAACTGTAATTGATTAAACGACAACAATTGAACACGTACAGGAGGTAATCAAATGTTATGGCAAGAATGGGTATCCATCGCGCTTTACCTCGTGATGATGCTCCTCATCGGATACGTCGCCTATAAGCGAACGACCGATTCATCAGATTATATGTTAGGTGGCCGCAAGATGGGGCCAGGAGTTACTGCCATGTCAGCCGGGGCTTCGGATATGAGTGGTTGGATGTTAATGGGACTTCCGGGGGCAATGTATGCCACGGGATTATCAGCGATTTGGTTAGCCGTTGGATTGGTCATCGGAGCTTACTTGAACTACTTGTTAGTCGCTCCCCGTCTACGCGTCTTCACGGAGATGGCAAATGACTCGATCACGATTCCTGACTTTTTAGAGAATCGGTTCCGAGATCACTCGAACTGGCTACGGATCCTGTCTGCATCCGTCATCATCATCTTCTTCACGTTCTACACGTCAGCCGGACTTGTGTCTGGCGGGAAGTTGTTTGCAAGCTCGTTCGGGCTTGACTATCAGACAGGTGTCATCGTGACGATCAGCGTCGTCATTCTGTACACGCTCTTCGGCGGTTTCACAGCCGTTAGCTGGACAGACTTTGCGCAAGGCGTCATCATGTTCCTCGCGCTCGTCCTCGTCCCAATCGTCGCCTTGACTGACGTCGGTGGTGTTTCAAACGCCGTCAACACAGCAACGACGCTCAACACTGATTTGTTCGACCTCTTTAAAGGGACGTCGACGCTCGGGATTATCGGCCTCCTCGCTTGGGGACTTGGTTACTTCGGTCAACCACACATCATCGTTCGCTTTATGGCAATCCGTGATGTGAAATCTTTGAAGACGGCACGCCGTATTGGTATGGGTTGGATGACTGTCTCAATCATCGGTGCTGTCATGACCGGTCTTGTCGGGATCGCTTACTTCCGTGGTCAAGGGAACGCCTTGGCTGACCCAGAAACGGTGTTCATCCGTTTCTCTGAAGTATTGTTCCACCCGTTCATCACTGGTTTCTTGCTCGCTGCGATTCTAGCCGCAGTCATGTCGACCGTATCGTCACAACTTCTCGTGACATCGTCAGCGTTGACAGAAGACTTCTATCGCAAATTCTTCAATAAAGAAGCAAGCGAGAAGACGATGGTGCTCGCCGGTCGAATCGGTGTATTGACTGTCGGACTCGTAGCGACACTCATGTCGCTCAGCCCATCGAACACGATTTTGACGCTCGTCGGCTATGCATGGGCCGGATTCGGTTCTGCATTTGGTCCAGCGATTCTCTTGTCTCTATATTGGAACAAGATGACGCGTCAAGGTGCCCTCGCCGGTATTCTCGTTGGTGCCATCACCGTTATCCTTTGGATCGTGACTGGACTTTCGAGCGTCATCTATGAGATGGTACCAGGGTTCTTCCTCAGTATGCTTGCCATCGTTCTCGTCAGCACGTTCACGAGCCAAAAAGAACAAAAACGAATCAACCGTGAATTCAGTGAAATGGAAGCTGAACTCGCCGTTGCGAAAAAAGAATAACGACATCAAAACGCGGGCATTTGCCCGCGTTTTTTGTTGGGTCCGACTTGACCGCGTCACAGTACTCCTCCTGACGCGGCTTTAATCATCCCTATGACCGTCTCCCCGTTCGAAACAATAAACGCGAACGAAAAAAAGGCCACAGACAGTATACTCTCTGCGGCCTTAAGATTCGATTACATCGCTCTCGCCATGAACCATAACTGAATGAAAAATGGCACTAATACGAGGACGAGCATCGCATTACGCATCCATCGGTTGCGGTTCCAGTAGTACGCCATCAAGACGAATGGATGGAGCGCCGTCAGCTGATAAGGGTTGAACCAGAACCAGGTAAGGATCAATGCGATAAAGAAATATAACACAGAACGTTGCTTCGTGGTGCGCCATTCGCGCCACATATCGAACGCCCCTTTAAAGAATACGATAAACGTCACGATCCAAAACACCATCACAATGACACTATTCAATGACTAGACCACCTTCATGAGACATTTTCGATATAGAACCCGCCCCAGTAAATATGCCGATACGTGAACTCTTTCCCACTCTCTGCCGTGATGATGATCTCATCCTCTGTCAGCACGAGCACATGCACTGGAATCTCTCCTTTTCGTAACATCGGGCTAAACAATTGAAACTGCTTGTTCAACCACTTCCGTTCCGTGAAGTCACGATAATGATGCAAGGCGAGTGACGGATGGACCAAGAATACACCGATCATCAAGGCGATGGCACTTGGTGAAGCAGATACTTCAAGCAGTAACGAAAGGACGAGCACAAGCGAGAGAATCGCATAGCCGAATTCGAGAAGCTCCATCAAAGAAGCTCGACTGGCAATCACGTACTGCATGACACGAAATGCCACGTACAGCAAGAGACTGACCATCACATACTGGGTGAACGGAGCACTACTCATCTCAACGTCCAAATAAAACAAGACCGGTAGTAACATGACCCACTTCCATAATTGTAAGGCGAGGTAAAACAATGTTTGATCGATGAAACGACGATTGTGTACGAGCCGTTGCATATCCATGTTTCCCACCTCCGATTAAAAGATGTGACCTTAAACGTAACATTCCCTGAATCAAAAAATGATAACAAGCAATTACACGTCAACCGGAAATTTCTTTTTGTTCGATGAGCGTGGCGTTCAGAAGTCCTCCGAGGAGGATGACCGAGGCCGCCAAGTAGAACCAGATCAACAGGATGATAAAGGCACCGAGTTGACCGTAAAACTGTTCATAGTTAGCATACTGTGAATAGTAGCTGAATACGTTCGAAACTGTCAAGATACCAATTGTTGCAAAGGCCGCCCCGGCCCAGCTGTCCCGAAACGTACCGCGATGGCTCGGCAACCATTTATAGACGAGCAGGAAGACACTGAACAAGATGAGCGTCCCGATAATCCACCGGAAATAGAACCAAATCTGAGCATATCGGGCAACGATATCATCGATAAAGATGATGTGGGTCGCCAGCTCTCGTAGTGCCGTCTCGATGACGGGAACGAGCAATGAGAACGGCAGGACGAACATAAGTGCGAGTGTGACGGCGATGTCTTGTAGCACCCCACGCCAAAACGCTTTATTCCGGATTAGACGGTAGGCGTCGTTCAATGACCGGACGAGCGACTGGACGGCCATCGAAGAGATCCACAATGCCGGCAAGATGCTGAGCGAGGCGAGACGCAGTCTCGAATCATCAAAAATGGCTTCGATGTTTCCTTGCAACAACCGATAACTCGCCTCCGGCATGACCAAGGACAGTGCGGAAATGACGTCACCGCTCGAAAAAGGCAGCCAACCGACGATCCCGAGGACGAACAATAAAAATGGAAACGTCGAGAGGATAAAATAGTAGGCCAACATCGCGGCCTGATCGAAAAAACGTTCGGCAAAAAATCGTTTGAATGTATGAAGGAATGGTTGTATCATTTCGTGCACTCTTTTCTTTTTTATAATATAATTGCGGTATTTGAAATAAAATGAAGCAAAAAGGAAAGGCAAGAATGGCGCAACGCGTCAATTCTTGCCTCGGTCTTAACTGATGTTCTCTCGCTTCGCTTCCCAAGCCTCGATATGCTCTTTGCCGGGCAACTCGACGTCGTCCCGATTGAACACCGGGTCGCGTCCCGCCCGTTTCTGCGCCACATAATCGTCGAGCAACAGTTTCGCAACCTTACTGAGGCGGAAGATCGCATACATATTGACGAGTGCCATCAACCCCATGAATATATCAGCGATTGACCAGACGAGGCCGGCTGAACGGACCGATCCGAACAATACCATCCCGACGACGGCAATCCGGTAGAGGACCAGATACACTTTTCGCTCCGAGATGAACTCGATATTCGTCTCCCCGTAATAATAATTCGCCAAGATCGAGCTGAACGCGAACAATAAAATCGCAATCGTCATGAGCGATGTCGCAATCGGCCCAATCTCTGTCAAGAGCGCCTCTTGGGCGAGCTCGATGCCTTGGAAGTCCTCAGAGCCCGGCACGCCGGAGATGAGGACGATCATCGCCGTCGCCGTACAAATGAACAACGTGTCGACGAAGACGCTTAGGGACTGGATGAGACCTTGCTTGACAGGGTGACTGACCTCCGCGGTCGCTGCCGCGTTCGGAGCTGACCCCATCCCCGCTTCGTTTGAGAACAGGCCGCGCCGTATCCCTTGCAAGACGGCCGCACCGACCGCCCCTCCAAGAAGTTCTCGGAGCCCGAGTACCCCTTCTGAAAAAATGGCCGAGAAAACAGCCGGCACGACGTCCAAATTCGTCAAAACGACCCACAAAGCAAGTAAGATATAACCGCCGGCCATAATCGGGACGATGATTCCTGACAGCGTCGAGATAGAACGAATCCCACCGAAGATGACAATCCCTGTCACCACCGCCAAAATAATCCCGATCCAAAGCGTGTCAATATCGAAGACGTTATTGACCGACAAAGCGATCGTGTTGGCTTGGACCGAGTTGAACGCAAATCCAAAGGCGAACGTGATCAGAATGGCGAACACGACGCCGAGCCATCGTTGTCCGAGCGCCCGTTCGATATAATAAGCCGGTCCGCCACGCCATGCCTTGCCGTCGTGCACTTTATACACTTGGGCGAGCGTGCTCTCGACAAACGCTGACGCCGAACCGATCAACGCGATGAGCCACATCCAAAATACGGCACCCGGGCCACCGAGTGCAATCGCGGTCGAGACACCGGCGATGTTGCCGGTCCCGACCCGTGCCGCCGTCCCGATAGCGAAAGCCTGGAACGACGAAACTTGTCCTTTCTCGTGTTTCATCCCTTTGACGAATAAGAGCTTGAACATCTCCGGTAACATCCGGAACTGGACGAATCCCATCCGAATCGTAAAATAGAGCCCCCCGGCAATTAATACGAAAATGAGTACGTACGTCCATAACAAATCATTCGCTTGCATGACGAGTTCACGAATATCCATGCGCATCCCCTCCTTTTAAGAAGTTCTTACCCGCTCCTGGAAGCTTGAAAACGAGACGCTTACCGCGATGCTTTTTCCAAAATCCGCTCACAGAGGGCATGTGTCGTCAGACTGTCTGCGGCGAGCACCGACTCGTTCGGTTGCCCGTTCAGCAACTTGATGAACGCATCGATCATCGTCGTGAAGCCGCGACGCATAAGGTTCGACTCCCACGGACTCAGAGCTCGCTCGAGCATGCCATCGCGTGTGAAGTCATATACGCGCTCTACGTCGCGTGACACTCGCTTCAGGTGCGGGGACATCACTTCCATCACTTCCTCTGTACAGCCGTTGTCGCGGTTCATGATTCCGATCGCTTCGACCCCACCCGCAGTGAACTGAATCTGCAACTGCTTCAGCTTCCCGTCTTCGTGGCGCGTCCGCACCGCCAAGTCTTCGACCGGTGCGAGTCCCGTCAAATATCGTAGCGTGTCGACGACATGGACAAAATCCTCGATGATGAACTCTCGGAGTGTCGCCGGTTGATACGTCCGGTTCTTTTGAATGAGGACGAGGTTATGGTCCGTGACTTCCTTCAAAGCTGCCGTCGCCGTCGCGAAACGACGATTGAAGCCGGTGACGAGTTCGACCCCATGTTCTGCCGCGAGTCGGACGAGCCGCTCTGTTTCCTCGAGTGAGAACGTGACCGGCTTATCGATGAACACATGGACACCATGCTCGAGCACGTAAGCGACCTGTTCCGCGTGTGCCGACGTCGTAGAATGGATCAATACACCGTCCACCTCATCGAACGGCACGTCCTGTAACGACCGGTAATGGCCCGTAAAGCGGTATTTGTCGACGAGCTGCCCCGCTTTCGCCTCATCTCTCGAGACGAGATAGACATCCACCCCTTCTAATCCGGCATAGACTGGTAAGTATGCTTTCTTCGCGACGTCCCCTAACCCAACAACCACAATCTTCATTTCGACATCTCTCCTATTCGATGGACTGAACAAAACCCCAAGGCGTGCGCCCGGGGCCGATGAAATAGTTAATGGACGGCAAGTATCTCAAAACTCGTGATCGGCTTACGAATCGCATCCGACACGATTTGATAGAGGTCGGCCAATTGCTCGTTATCGTTTAAATCTGGTGTCCGATCGAGCTCGACCTCACACGTCCGGGTCGTCTGTTCTTTATCTTGAAATGCATATTCAATCGTATATGTCTGCATGACACGTCTCCTCTCAAGCGATGTATAACGTATGTATAGCCTGAAACGAAACGATTGAAACGCCACAAGTATGCGCATGAATCGATTGGGAGCTACATCCGCTAAGCCATTTTCGATTCTTTCTACTCTATTGTACCATTCGTTCTTGACCGAACACCTCCTCAATCTGTGACAATTTTGCCTAGTATGTCGAGGCACGACCAAAATCGTCTTTAATTTAATTGCTTGTAAATGCCAGGAAAGATTCCTAGAATGGACAAGTATGCATCAAAGACATAGGAGCTAAACGATGAAAAACAATCTTACTTATCTTACCTTGCCATTGGCCCTTCTACTTTTGGGCGGTTGCACGAGTGAAACGGATCAATCCCCCTTAACGAAGACGGAACCTCAGGAACAAGCCCCTGTCGAGACGAAGCCCACCGAACAGACCGAAACGAGCGATCGATTCTCGGGCTATGACTTGATTGAGGTCGAAGGTGGAGATTTGTCGGGCGAACGTGAAAAGAATGTCGTCGTCGATATCGGCTACGGGGAGCGCGAGTATTGGGCATTCACGAACGAGTACGGACAACTCGTGAAAGTGATTGCCGACGAGATCGTCCTGCAAAATGATGAACTCGAGAACGTCACGTCGTCCGGGCGCTATTATTCAGACGAAGCGAAAGTTCCTGGTGTCGAACATCAAGACCTCGACGAAGGTCACGTCATCGCCGACTCGCTCGGCGGCGTCTCGAATGCGTTTAACATCACCCCACAAAATAGTACGCTCAATCGGCATGGCGACCAGGCGTACATGGAGAGCGTCATTCGGAGTGCAGGCGGGGCCACAGACTTCGAAGCCCTCATCACCTATCCGGATACGAAGACACAAATCCCCTCGAGCTATCAATACACGTATACGCTCAAAGGGAACGTCATCGTCGACAAGTTTGACAACGTGAACCCGGACGAAGTGAACGATTCACTCGGGCTGACCGAGAGTGAGCCCGAAGCCGCGACTTCGTCTGAAGCAGGCGACATCGCGAGCGTCGATACGAACGGGAACGGCCAAGTGACGATCCAAGAAGCGAAAGATGCCGGGTTCGGCATGCCGATCACAAGTGATCATTGGCTCTATCCTCACATGCATGACAATGATGGTGACGGGATGGTCGGAGAATAAAGTTGCCCGCATGATCCGTATCGCTAGGATCGAATCATCGACGCCACGCTCTTCCTAACTTAAAGGGAGAGCGTTTCTTTGTGACGAGTCTTGATTGAATTTGGAAAACACACATCAAACCAAAACGGACCATAGACGAATGTCTACGGTCCGGGGGATTATGTGCCTTATTTCGTGTCTGTCGAATCGACCGGACGTCTCGGCGGACGTTTTCCGAAAAATTGGTAGTATTGTGTCTCGATATTCCCGTTGTACAGCTTACGGCGTTTCGTCGCCGGGCGGCCGTACGCCTTCTCGAAGTCCTCATAACTCGTCAGCATATAGACGCTATAGCCCGGATACTTGGCGAACTGTTGCCCGATCCGCTCGTACAGGTCGATAATCTCTTCCTCGGTCTGCAACCGTTCCCCATATGGCGGGTTACCGATGATGATGCCATACTCTTCTTTCGGCTTCAAGGCGGCCGCGTCACTGTGGACGAACGTGATCGCGTCACGGACGTCGGCGAGCTCGGCGTTGTCCTTGGCGAGCTTGACCATACGTGGGTCGAGGTCGATGCCGTAAATTTTGAGCGGTTTGTCCCACTCGGCTTTCTCGTTCGCTTCATTGATGGCCTCGTACCAAGCCTTCTTCGGTACGCACGGCCAATCTTGTGAGCAGAACTCACGGTTTAGGCCAGGCGCGATGTTGCGGCCGATCAGCGCCGCCTCGATCGCGAGCGTCCCTGAACCGGTGAAGACGTCATAGAACGGCATGTCCGGCTTCCAGTTCGTCAGCTGAATCATCGCTGCAGCCATCGTTTCTTTGAGCGGAGCCTGTGAGTGGAGCTCACGGTAGCCACGACGGTGAAGCGCGTCACCTGACGTGTCGATCGTAATCGTCGCCACATCTTTCAACAAGGCGACTTCAATCGGATAGTAGGCGCCCGTCTTCGGGAGCCACTCGCCTGGCTTATCGTAGCCGCGTTGCATCGCGTCGACGATCGCCTTCTCCGTGATTTTCTGACAATCACGAATCGAGAACAGCTTCGACTTGACCGAACGGCCGTCGACGATGAACCGAGCGTCCCACGGCATGAGATCCGTCCACGGCAATTCGACGACACCGTCGAATAGTTCCGTGAACGTCGTCGCCTTGAACTCGGCGACGACGAGTTTGACGCGGTCTGCCGTCCGGAGCCATAGATTTAACCGTGGAATGTCCTCCATCTCCGCGTCGATATAAACGCGGCCGTTCTCGACCTCACACGTGTAGCCGAGGTCGCGCACTTCTTTGGCGACGAGCGCCTCGATGCCCATCGCCGCGGTGGCGATCAGTTTTCGTTTTGCCATACTATCCCTACTTTCTATAAGTGTTACTCCTAAAATGGTCATGTAAAAAGGAGCTCAAGTAGGATTGCTTGAACTCCTGGTCAATGTTAAATGAGAGACTATGCTGCCCTGTAAGCCATGTTCTGTACTCCGGTGCTCATAACGGTCTCCCTGGCACGATGGAGTGACAATCATCTATCTGCGCCGATTGGCGCCTTCCGTCCCGTTCGGTTCCAGTCAGGAAGTTCCCCTACCATAGTTTGGGTTTCTCGCTCGTGGGGTTTACCTCGTTCCACTCTGAACGTTTCCGATCAGACTCCGTCACTGTGGCACTTTCAAGAAGCTTGCACCCTATCCGAGGACTTAGGTGCTTCTTCTGCCGTCAACTTGCGTTGCCTACACTTATCGTTTCGTGTAGCACGATCACTACAGCCATCACAGGCTGTGCGAGCATGGACTTTCCTCAAGACTTGCGTCCCGCGATTGCCCAGACCTCATAGTCACTTTATCCATTGTAGCGGATAACCTGCGAAATGACAACCAAGAACCTGAACTTGATTTTCATTGGCGTCAGCGCTAAAATAAGGCGTGTTCCATTGAACAAGGAGGGATTTTGATGCGTCAAGATGCAAAAAACGGTTGGATTCAACGACTGACCTATGTGATTGAAATCGATGACATTAAAGCGCTCCACCCGAACAACGGCGTGTTCGCCTTTTACCGAAATAATCGACTCGTTCGAGGATTCGAGCCGTTTGACATCAAAGCACCGAATGAGCTGTCCAAACGTCCGTATCACTTCGACCATCATAACTTGGCCCACTTACAGGAACGTTTTCCTGAATCAATTCCGACGTTCGACGCGTCGACACAGACGCGTCGTGCATGGAGCGACGACGTTCGCGTCGGCCTCTGTGAGATTATCGTCGACGGGAAACTGAGTTTTGAACATATCGACGATAACGGCAATGTCTTAGAAGCGAATATCCGTTGGAGTGGTGAAGCCATCACGAAAGCATAAACGAACACCCGAATCCATTTCGATGGATTCGGGTGTTTTTTAGCTCGATTCGGTCACCAGTAGTCAGGTTGGTCAGGGTCACGCATCTCATACTCGACGATTTTACCAATCGTCAAATACGTATAATAGCGCGCCAGTTCCGTCCGATACGGGTCGGGCGTGAACCCATCCAAGTCCTCGCCGAGCGGTGAGCCGTCGATCGTCTCGAACTGTTGACAAAAGAACGATTCCGTCTCTTTGTCCCAGACGATATTGTCGCCGATGTAGCCACTCCCGAATCGGATATAATCGATGATAGAAGGCACGATTACCTCGGCCGGAAGCCGCTCACTCATCCGGCCGACCAATTCATAGCGGTCTCGGTCAGCATACTCGGCCTGATCGAGGGACGTACATTTCAAGACCTCTTTATTGATTTCAATCAAGACGACATAGTCCCCCGGATCAATCGATAGCTTCATCTCATCACCTCATCTCAACATCCACATAGCTCTATCTTAACAAATATTCGGAACGAAACCGCGAAATCCTGTACGCCTGTAAAATTTTCCATCTGGTCGATTCATACAACATGACGAAATCTGTTTTTGTTATACTGAAAGGGATGACATGAAGAGAGGAAGTGCAGTATGGCCAAACGTCCTTTGACCCCTCGCGAGAGTGAATTGATCGCCACAGCCTTGTTCGTCGTCGGGAACGTCCCGTACGCTGGGCATATCGACCGGCTCGAGTCGATCACGCTCCGGGATATCGCAGACGACTATTTGAGCGGTAACCATTCCGTCGCCAATGCCGTCGAGGCACTCGACCAATACATCTACGTCCGCCGCCACCGTTTCAAAAACGTCACGCCGAACAACCTGTGGACGCTTGACGACCGAACCGAACAGGAGGCACTTCGCTATATCGTGCGCCGGCCTGAACTGAAGAAAGGCGAGACGCTCAATAAACAAAATCAGCCTTTCACAATCGGCCAAGAGATCGAGTTCAAAGTTGACAAACAACTCGACCGTGGTCAATTTCGGATTTACATCGGCAAGTTGAACGGTTATACCGTCAAAGCGCAGTCAAAAGACAAAGATAAACTGAAATCGGTCAAAGGTTGGATCACCCACCTTGACCGGAAAGACCGACTCGTCTTCGTCAATATCTCCGAGTTTGGTCGAGAACCGATTGACCCGGCCGCAAAAATCCGACTCGAGGAGATGAGCGCCGCGCTTCTCGGCTGGTTCGCCACCGCCACGTTGCCGTCCGAGGAGGAAGCGACGACGGCCAAGCAGATGATTGCCACCCTTCAGCGTCGTGACCAACCGTACTGGTTCACGTTGACCGTCGCGATGAATCATCCGAAGCCCGAGCACATCAAACGGTGGGGCACGGTCGTCAACCTGCTCGTCAAGGCGAGCACCGGCGACACGTCCGCACTCGAGACGCTCGAGGCCCAAGAAGACAAGTATTTCAAAGACGCCTTCTTGCGGGCGCTTCGGGCCTTGCATAAAGAGCTGACCAAAACGGCATAACATGCAGGTGGCCTGAGATAGGTCACCTGTTTTCGATGTTGACTTAGAAAGGAAGAGTGCGATGCACGTACTGATTGTAGAAGACGATTTAGCAATCCTTCACCTCGTTGAAACCACGTTACAACGGGTCGGCCATACTGTAACGACGGCCACGAACGGCATTGACGCCGAACGACTATTTATGGAAAACCCAGCCGATGCCGCAATCATCGACATCCTGTTACCGGGCCTCGATGGACGAACGCTCTGCTCGCGTCTAAAACAACTGGTGGATGTTCCCGTCATTCTATTGACCGCCCTCGGAGAATGGGAAGAAAAACGAAGTGGCTTCGAACACGGGGCTGACGATTATATGACGAAACCGTTCATCCCGGAAGAACTCCTGTTCCGCCTGCAAGCCGTCGCAAAGCGTTACGCGAAAAATGCGGCCACGCTCGTCACGGCCGGACCGCTCAAGCTCGACTTACGCGACTATCGCCTCGAACTAAACAGAGAGACAATCCACCTGCCTAAGAAGGAGTTTGAGTTGCTTTATCAGTTGGCGGCGTTTCCGGGTCGGGTGTTCACTCGAGATGAATTGATCGAGCAAGTATGGGGCCTCGACTTCGAAGGCGATGACCGGACCGTTGACGTTCACATCAAGCGGTTGCGGAGCCGCCTGCATGACGAAGGGATCACAATCCGAACGGTACGAGGCGTCGGCTATACGTTCGAGCTCAATCAATGAAGACGCTCTATACCCGGATCGTCCTGACCGTGTTCATGATTTTACTACTGTCCGGCGCCATCGCCCTCCTCGTCAGCAATATCGCCTATCACGTCTGGTGGCAGCCGACCTACAGCGAAAAGACCGAACAGACGGCACAAGCCGCCCTTGACTATTTTGAGACACACACGGATGGCGAGGCTTCGGCCTTTTATGCACTGCTCGCCCAGACCGGCTATCAACTCCTCGTCGTGCGTCCTGACGACGACATCGACCGTTATGGAGGTTCGTTCCGGGACGAGTCTCTTGACGCCGACATCATCGCCTCGGTCCAGGACGGTGAGCGCTACGACGGGATGCGCAGCTATCCGTTTCACTTGTTTTGGCTCGGATTGTTCGACAACGAAGTCGTCAACACGTACGGGTTCAGCGTGGATGGAAACGAAGGGACTGACGCCGTCTTCATTCGCCCCGACCTCAGCGCCCAAATCCGAGAATTGCACTTGTTCGTCGGCCTGTTCTTCGCACTTCTGACCGGGCTCGCCTTCATCTTGATCGCCCTGTCGACGAGTCTGATCGTTCGCCCGGTGCGAACGTTGACTGAGGCGACCCGATCCGTCGCTTCCGGCGCTCGTCCGCTCAACCTGCCGACGGAGCGCTACGATGAAATTGGAACACTCGCCCGCCGTTTCTCTGATATGGTCGACTCACTTGAAAAATCAGAGGGTGAACGGCGCCGTTTCGTCTCGAGCGTCTCGCACGAGTTCCAGACACCGCTCACGTCGATCAAAGGATACGCCTCAGAATTGGTCATCCGAACCGAAGGGGATGCACGCAATTATGCAAGAATCATCCACGATGAGACGGAACGACTGTCGGATTTAACGAGACAATTGTTGCTGCTCGCCCGACTCGACGAATCGAACGTCTCACTCACCGAATCGGTCGACATCAGCGCGTCGATCAAGGACGTCATCCGTCGCCATGCGTTCCAATTGGACGAGAAAGGGATTGCCGTCGCGACAGATTTAGATGAGACACTCGTCGTCACGGGCGACTCGCTCTTGTTGGCCCAAGTCTGGACCAATTTGTTGACGAATGCGATTCACGCTTCTGACGACGGCGGACTGATCACCATCAAAGCATATGCTGCCGACCGCCCGACCGTCTCAATCGAGGACGACGGCGTCGGAATGGACGAAGCGACGCAAGCCCGCCTGTTTGAACGCTTCTATAAAGGAGACGCCTCCCGGACCGGCCGAGGAACGGGGCTCGGACTTGCTATCGTCCAAGATATCGTCCGCCTTCACGGCGGCGACTTGACGGTCGAATCTCGCCTTGGTAAAGGGAGTGTGTTTTACGTCCGGCTCTAGTCCCGTTCATATTCCGTTCACATCCATCGGTTATGCTTCCTTCATCGCTATGAAGGAGGCTTTTTTGTATGAATTTAGCATTTAAAGAAATGTGGCGGCAAAAACGAAAATTTTCGCTCATTTTTGTGATCACGTTACTCATCGTCTTATTGTCGACATTGATCACCGGGCTCGCAGACGGACTCGCTTACGACAATGGGGCCAGCCTGCGTGAACTAGAAGTGGAGACGTTTCACTTGGCCGATGACGCTGACAATCAATTGACCCGGTCGTTCATCGAGTCGTCGACGCCTGAGTCCCTCACCCCGCTCGGCGTCAAACCGATGACGCTCGTCCACGGTAAAGACAAACAAGATGCCACACTGTTCACGTTGCCAAATGATTCCAAGGTCGGACCTACTCTTGACCTCGACGTTGGCGAAGTACTCGTCGACCCAAGTTTTCTTGACACCGTGACAGTCGGCGATACCGTACGCGACTTCGCGACCGGTTACCGGTTCACCATCGCCGGAACGACGGAGGGTCGATACAGCCATGCGCCTGTCATGTGGGCATCGATGGAAACGTGGGAGGCGTACCAAGCAGACAGTGGACAACCAACATATGTATCCGCTTGGCTCGGGGAAGCTGATACATCGCTCGCAACGCTATCTAAACAAGATGTTGTAGAGGCCGTCCCGGGCTATACGGCCGAGCAAGGCACGTTTACCATGATGCGCGGATTTCTTCTGTTCATCGGTGCTTTCATCTTGACCGCATTCTTTTATATGTTGACGCTCCAAAAATTACCTGAACTCGGCATCTTGAAAGCAATCGGGATCCGTCCCCGCGTGATCGGCACAGCGCTCGTCACACAAGTCATGGCGACGGTGCTTGTCGCGAGTCTTTTGGCTGCGACGTTGACCGCCCTCGTCGCGACGCTCGTTCCGACTGACATTCCATTCCGCTTCGACGCGGGTCACGTGCTGTTATATGGTGCAATCATGTTCGGACTTTCACTCATCGGTACGCTGTTGCCACTTTGGAAACTACGTCACCTTGACGCCGCCGATGCTTTAGGAGGTACATTACAATGAAATTGAAGAACATTAGCCATGCCTATGACGGACAATCCGTACTGCGCGGGATTGATTTAGAAGTTAAAGCCGGGGAATGTATCGGCATCATCGGTCCAAGCGGCAGTGGGAAAAGTACATTGCTCCAAATTCTCGGCCTGTTGAAACGTCCGGTAGCGGGGAAAATTGAGCTCGAGGGCCGAGACTTGCTCGATGCCGGTGAAGAAGAACGACGCCTCTTGAGGTTGAATGAGATCGGGTTCGTGTTCCAACAGGCACATCTCGTGCCTTATTTGACGGTCCGGGAACAACTCGAGCTCGTACAGGCAGACAGCGAATCGAAACAAGACCCGATTCGCCTGCTCGAGGCGCTCGGATTAAGCCATCGTCTCAACCAGCTGCCTCAGCACCTATCCGGGGGTGAACGTCAACGTGTCGCGGTCGCCCGGTCCTTGGTCAATCGCCCGCGACTCATCTTGGCCGACGAACCGACTGCGAGCCTCGATTTCGAGAACGGTCGGCGTGTCATGGAGCTACTCGTTGCCGAGGCACGGATGAGCGCGCGACGTGTCATCGTCATCACCCATGATGAACGGATGCTCGACGTCTGTGATCGGGTGCTCTTACTTCAAGACGGGCTGCTCCAACCGTCGCCCCGCCATCAAAACAGGGAAGACCGCGATTGAAGCGGCCTTCCCTGTTGTTTGTCAGATGACGTGCGCGTGAAGCCGATCCTCGATGCATTCACTCGCAAGTTTTCCGAGGTGATGCGTCAGCCAGGCATTAAAACAGATGATGAGCGTCATCTTCCCTGTCTCATCGATTCCTGCCGAGTCGACCCGCATCAGTCTTTCCTCGATATGTTGCGAGACGAGAGTGATGCGAGCGAGCTCCATGACAGAGCGAAAGACCTCGTCCGGCGGTATGCCAATCGAAACCGCGATGTCTGGCACCGACAGTTCGATCGGTTGCCCCGGTTCTCGTACGTAGCAATCGAGCAACACATCGAGTACAATCGCATGTTGGCGATGATTGCTCATCGGGGCTCGATAGAAAGTCACCCCTTCGGCGGTCTTGTAGTCCACCTGTCCCGTCAAGCACGCTTGTAACAGCCGATCCATCACCTCTCGCCCCATCGCTTCATACCCTCCTCTGTCACCTGGATGATTGTTCAGACTCATCATACCCGTACATCACCGAACAAACGAACGAGGATATCATCGATAAATCCCACGCTAAACCGTACTAACTCGTTGTCGAATTCACACGGAAAGTGAACTGTTATCGCATTTTCGGGTACAATAATGGAGAAAGGAGCGGTTTAAATGCAGAAAAGATGGAAAGTTGGACTTGCCACATTACTCACCGGTTACTATGCCATCAGCTATTACGCGTTCAAGCGCATGACTCGAGGTAAGCGCAAGACACCCGAGATGCTCTTGGCCCCCTATACGAAGGAAGATCAATCGTTTTACCATGACGTGCCGTTCGAACACGTCTCGCTCCGTTCTCAAGACGGGTACCGCCTGTATGGGCGTGTGTATCGCAACGAAGGCTCGACGAAATGGATTGTCTTCGTTCACGGTTACACTGCCTCTCACAGTTTCATGGCCCCACATTTGGCGATGTTCCACCGCCTCGGTTACAATCTGCTCGCCGTCGATTTACGTTCCCACGGTGAATCTGAGGGCGTCTACGCGTCCTACGGCTATCATGAGAAGCATGACATCGTGGACTGGGTCGATTGGTTGCGGGCCAACGAAACGGTCTCGGAAGTCGGGTTACACGGTGTCTCGATGGGTGCCGCCTCGATTTTACAGGCCGGACCGCTGACAAAAGTCGACTTCTTGATTGCCGAATGCCCGTTCGACGATATGAGACAGCTCATGCGTCATCAGTTGAACGTGTTGCATCGTTTGCCTGGTGACCTGCTCTTACCGGGGATTGACTACTTCCTATGGACACGAGCCGGTTTCCGGATGCATCAAGTACGTCCGAAACACGAACTCTCAGCGATTGATGCACCCGTGTTGTTTATTCACGGAACGAAAGATGATTTCGTGCCGACATGGATGTCGGTCGAGATGAATGCGCTCAACCGGCAAAACGAGATCGCCCTCATCCATGGTGCCGAACACACGAACTGTATTTTGAAAGACCAGCCCGCCTACGAGGCGGCCGTCAGTCAGTTTCTGAATCGGCGACATGAACCGGCCCTGCGATAAGGTCGAGTAAAGTGTGGACGACCATCACCGGCCATAGCACGCCCATCGTCAAATAGAGATAGCCGAGACCCCAACCGACGAGCCCGGTCACGAGGGTCCCTCTGACACCTTGATAGGCATGGGCCAATCCGAACATGGCCCCGCCGATGAAGGCGAGCATCGGGGAAGACACATCGAGGTAAAGTGATATCGTGTAGAGCAACACACCTCGGAAAATGAATTCCTCGGTCACACCGGCCGTCCACGAGACCGCGCCCCACGCCTTCGCCTCAATATTCGTTCGGGGCAAGAGCAACCGCTCAATCTCGAGATCGTAATACGGTCGTAACTTCCGCCGTAAATGTGTTGAGGTTTTGACGAGCAAATAGAATGCCAACAGCACGGAGATGAGCACGGTCGTGAAAAAGAAGAACTTCCAAGCCCGGACGTCGCCCACAATCGGAGCAAATCCGAGCCCGACCGCCTCGGGCGGGACATTAAACAAGAAAACGAGGGCGAGCAAGAGCAAGGTCAGCCCCCACGACGACTTGACCGTCTGTTCATAGACGCGTCCCCTTCCGAGCGCTTCAATCATCGGCTTCATCAGCCGGGCGTTGAACAATTGGACGATCAACAAATACATGAGAATGATTGTAAAGACGGCCTGTTCGAGCATCGATATCCACTCCTGTCCTTCCTGTTAGCTATATGCTACACTATTCGGGTATTGTCTAGAAAGCTAGGAGGCGGAATCTTGAAACGATTGATTTTGCGACTGACCGGTCTCATGCTTGTGATCGTGCTGTGCCTCGGCGCAATCGGCTGGTTTGGTCAACATGATAAAGTGAACAATGCCCTTTACCGGGCCTACTACGGGGATCACGGGGTCCCAGCCATCCATCGCGATGTCTACGAGGATGCCGCGTCCACGTATGACGTCGATTGGCGTCTGCTCGCCGCCGTGCATCGTGTCGAGACGATTTTCTCCCACAGTTCATCGATGCGTTCCTCGGTCGGGGCAATCGGCCCGTTCCAATTCATGCCGCGGACGTGGCTCGGTTGGCAATATGACACGGACGATCAAAAAGGCGATGTTCCTGAGGACGAGGTTGATTTGACAGATCTCGCGCTCATCGAACAATACGGTGGTCTCGGACGCGATGGGAACAATGACGGCAAGGCGGACCCGCATAGTCTCGTCGACTCGGCCCATACAGCCGCTTACTATTTGAGCGAGCACGGCGGGACGACGGCAGACTCGACGGACTCGATTCGAAACGCCATCTTCGAGTACAACCGCAGTGAACAATATGTCAATGATGTGATGTCATTTTATGAATCCTATCAAACCGATGTGTCTTCTTTACCGGACGACAAAGCGTCGGTGACTCAACGTGTCGCGCGCTACACGATCCGCTACTTGGAATGGTTCGCAGGCTGGGTCTGACCTGGCACTATTTGATTAAAAGTGAGGAAATCTTATGAATACCCATATCGAGGAAGTGACGATTCGCGTCAAGTCGGTCTTCAATGAGGATAAGACGAAACGCTACCTGCGCTCGTACGAATTCACCGATGTCATCGACGGCGTCATCTGTGCCGTCATCATCTACTCGCCCCGAATGAGCGATGCCTTCTTGTCCGGTACAACGACACAACGGGCGTATATGCTCATGCGGAACCATCTCGATCAACCGATCCGTGAGATGCGCGTGATCAGTCTCGTCCCGACACTTGCCATCAATGACAATCTTCCCTACGTCGAATCGCAACTCGACGAAGTGAACTTTCATTACGTCGAAGAAACGCTCGACGAAGTCGAAGCAAGCGGCGGCATGATCATTGTCGGCTGGGGCTCGCCAGGACGCCTGATGCACCACGCAACGCCATACAAGACGCTTTTCGCCGACCATGAGGCGCACATGTTCTGTATCGGCACGACTTCAAAAGGCGAGCCGCAACAGATTCGCATGGCCAATGAGAACACGGTGCTCGAGGCGTTCAATAATGAATCGATCAAACCGAAATTTAGAATCGTGAAAGAAACGAAACAGGACGACTCCAAGTGAGTCGTCCTGTTTTTAACGTACGCCAACCCATGTGCTTACTCCGAACAATAGGAACAACAGTGACGCCAACAGAAAATCGTTCCTCGTGACGGCGACAACTTCATACGTAGCTCGAGGTTCCCCTGTAAATCCGCGCGCCTCCATCGAGAACGCGATTCGTTCCGCTTGTCGGATCGATCCGGCAAGCAGCGGAATGATTAGTTTCGGGGCGTGGCGAATATGATCGAGACGTGTCTCTAAGCGCACGCCACGTAACGCATGTGTCTCATACAGTTGCATCAGTTCATTCTTTAAAATCGGGAAGAAACGAAATCCGACGAACACACTGTAGGCGATTTTTGGTGACAATTTCCCTTGTTGCATCAAACTGTAAACGAACCGCTTTGGATCCGTCGTCAGCGTGAACAGAAGCGACAAGGCTGTGAATGCCAACACACGTAAGGAGAGCGTCGCTGCTAACCTCACATTCTCGTCGGTCACATCATTGCCAAACAGCTTGAACATGACATCTCCACTTGTCTGCTTTCCAAAGACGAGCGACGTCCAAAGCGTTCCGAGCGCGGTCAATAGAAACGGAATCATGAACAATCCCCATCTTCTCCAGCTCACGGCAGAGAAGAGCGTTTGAAGGGCCAACGTACCGAGAAAAACAACAAGTGGCGTCCAAGGATTATACATAAAGGCGAGACCGAACATGAGACACGTCACGGTCAAAAATTTAATCGTCGGGTTCATTTCATGAAACGTCATCACGATTCCTCCATCAATAAGCCGTGGGACCTTAGTAATCCCGGATCATCCCAAAGTGAAGGATCATATGGCCCGCTCAAGTTGCCGTCACACATCAAGTAATAGGTGTTCGCAATTCGGGCAAAACTGAGGTCGTGCGTCACAAACAAAACCGTATGGCCGGCGCGTACTCGTTCAGCCATCAAGTCATAGAGCGCACGAAGCGACACCTCATCTTGACCGGCGGTCGGTTCATCAAAGGCAATCAATCGTTTATTCGAGAGCATCATCACTCCGATCGCGAGCCTTCGCTTTTGACCGTGACTCAGAGAGAGCGGGTGGTGGTCACGCATCGAACCGAGCCCGAGCCGCATCAAGATGTCCTCAATCGGGCGATTATGACCGTATGATAGTTCATGTGTCACATCACTCGTAACGAAGAGATGGGCCGGAGATTGCGGGACGAGGCCGACTTCATGATATTCCCGGGCGAGGCTTCGAAGCCATGTCGACTTCCCGCTGCCGTTTCGACCGAGCACGGCAATGAGATCGCCCTTGGCGACTTTCATTTTGCTCGCTGCTAAGTGAAATGTTTTTCTTTCACATTTCGGTATGTGAAATAAAAATTCTTTTCCACGTTCGGTTCGAATCGGAGAGAACACATAATCTGGTCGGACGATGAACGGCCCGTCATAGTCAATGCGCCCGTTCACGAGCTTCACTTGTCTGTCAAAGAAGTCCCCCCATATATATGGCCGATGCTCAATCACGACAATGTTTATCGTCTCCGCGATGTCGTCGAGCCATCGAACGAAATAATGGGCGGTCTCAGGATCAAGGTGAGCGAGCGGCTCATCAAGGAGGAGCCACTCCGGACGGCCAATTAACGCACACGCGACAGCAACTTGTTGCTTCTCACCTCCTGATAGGTCATGGATGTTACGGTGCCGATAGTCCGTCAACTGTAACGCCTCTAGCATCTGGGTGACACGATCCATCATCTCGTCTCTCGCGACGGCAAAGTTTTCGAGCGTGAAAATCAATTCTTCTTCGACCGTCTGCATGACGAACTGACTGTCCGGGTCTTGAAACACCGTTCCGACGCGACGATTCACTTCGCCAGCTTCATACGTATCATAGGAGCGGTCAAACAAGTGCAGTCTGCCCGTCACGATTCCATCGCAATTGTCTGGATAGAGACGATTCATCAAACAGAACAGTGTCGATTTCCCTGACCCGCTCGCCCCTGTGATCAGCGTTCTCCCTTTTGTGAGACGGAGTGTGAGATTCGTTAAGACATCGGATGTTTTGTCCGGATAACGAAACGACAAATATTCTGCGTCAACCATGGATACGGCCTTGACGCGCGAGGGCATACCCTTCAAGCGCTCCCGTGCGAAGCAACAAGTCACTTAAAAGCTTCCCTCCAAGGCCAGCGATGAGCATCCCACTCGTCGCGCGTAGTGCGAACATGGTCGCCACGTATGTCGGACTGAGGGCGGTAAGACCTCCCATGACGTATGTATACGCGAAACTTGTCACAGCCGCTCCGAAGCCAGCGAGCATGAGCACCCAAAGGTCATAGCGTCTATAACCGGTCAATGCGAACGCCGCCTCTGCCCCGAGTCCTTGTATGATCCCGACTAAAATGATGCGCGGTCCGATGGCGTTGCCAATCATCATCTCAATCGTCGCCGCAAGCACTTCGGACAAAAATGCGGCGCCAGGTCTGCGAATGATATAGGCCGCGATAATCGAGACGATGAACCAAATCCCAAAGATCCACTCGTACGCGATCGGTCCGATCAAGCCGGCCCAAAGGTTCCCGATATGGACGAACGCCAAATAGACGACAGCGAACACGACCGATAAAATCGACAATAAGACGATTTCTTTTAACTTCCATGATTTAAGCATCGATGCGTCCCCCGTGTGACGGACTGTTCACGCTGAACGTGACCGTCATGACGACATGGCTCGTTTTCGCACGAACCCGGTCGAATGTCGCCTCATAGAAAGCGAACACCGGCTCGATGTCCCCATGAATGCCTGAGGCGTAGTGCATCGAGTCGTTGAAGACGCCTCGCTCTCTCGCAAAGTCAATTTCCTCGTAGATGATATCCATATAGTTTGCGTCACCAAGCGGATAGAGCGCAAATTGTGAAGACACGTATTGCGAACCCACCTTGCCATTCACCGGCTCTGTCGTCACGTCGAGAAGATTGTCTCCTGCCGTGTCGCCTGGACAGCCGACCGAGAACGTCCCGCTCATCGAGACGTGGGTCCCTGTCTTCGTCGCATGTGACAGAACGGCCTTGGCCACGTCGAACACATGCTCACTGCGGCCACGGATGACCGTCGAGACGTCATCGGTATGCCGCCAGACGTTACGAAGATCCGTCTCCTTCAATGCCCCTTTGATGACGCTCACGAAATCGGATGTCATCGGGCTCAGCGTAAAGCGGAACCCGACGATCGGGCTCGTCCCACATTGCTTGTTCATAATTCATTCCCCCTATGGTTTGTTACACAAAAAAAGCCGCATCCATGAGAATGCGGCCACTCGTCCAATTTAAGTCCATTAGAAAAAGTGCCACACTTCCTCACGCCGGTATTACCCGGATCGAGTCATAAGGGATTGGAGCCATGCTCACATCTCAGCCGAAGCACCCCTAGTGTAGTCCAATGTATGCGGTTGTCTATGCAACGAGAAGTATAGACGAACACGCCAAGTTTGTAAACGGTTTATGTGAAAGTCACGATACCATTTCCCGGAAGCGTATCCTGCAACGTCGTCCAGTCAGAAGTCATCTCCTCGTCTGTCAACAGACAATCATCTAATTCCGCCTCGATGACCGAACGCTCCATCCGCTGCCCGATCAAGACGAGTTCTGTCTGGCGATCCCCGTACGGCTCGACGTAGTCGGCAGTGAGCTCCGGTTCTGCCGCGAACATAAGACGACGCTCTTCCTCCGGAAGCGTCGCGAGCCAGCGACCAGCATGTTCAAGCGTCGAGGCATAACCTGCCTGTGAGAACAGGCAAGCGAGGTCGTTCCGGGAAGCGATCCATAAAAAGCCTTTGGCGCGGACGACTTGCTCCGGGAACGCTTCAATCCAGGCGTGGAGACGCTCCGGGTGGAACGGTCGACGTCGCCGATACACGAACGAGCTGATCCCGTATTCCTCTGTCTCCGGTGTGTGTGCTTCCGCCTCAAGTTCTTGAATCCAGCCAGCGGCGTGCATCGCCTGGTCGAAATCGAACAACTTGACGTCTAACAGCTCGGTCAATTCTACGTTCGCATGGACCGACGTCAACAGTTTGGCGGTTGGATTGAGCGCCTTCAACAGCCCGGCCATCTCGTCGAGTTCCGTCACGGTCACCCGGTCCGCTTTGTTCAAGACGATGATGTCCGCGAATTCGATTTGGTCGACGAGCAGGTCGACGACTTCGCGTACATCTGTCGCGTCAATCGCCTGTTTGCGTTCATGGAGCGACTCGCCCGAGTTGAAATCTTTCAAGAATCGAAACGCATCGACGACCGTCACCATCGCATCGATATAGACGCGGCTCGTCAAATCGATGCCGAGGACGTCATCGGCGTATGTAAACGTTTGAGCGACCGGAATCGGTTCTGAGATGCCTGATGACTCGATGATCATCCCATCAAGGTCACGGTCGTTCGTAATTTCCTGCACCGCCTCGAGCAAGTCCTCACGGAGCGTACAACAGATGCAACCGTTCGATAGCTCGACCAATTTCTCGTCCGTCCGCGAGAATCCACCCTGCTCGATCAATCGCTCATCGATATTCAACTCGCTCATGTCGTTGACGATGACGGCGTACTTCTTCCCATCCCGATTGTTCAATATATGGTTCAATAGTGTCGTCTTACCGCTCCCTAAATAACCGGACAGCACCGTGATTGGAATTTGCTTCATTATCCCCACTCCTAAATCGTAATCATTACTTTTTAGATAATGACGGGTCGTTATCATATTGTCAAGAAAAAACACGCCCGTTCACGGACGTGTTCCTCCTCTCTATTCCTCTAACGCTCTCCGTTCAGCTTCTGAGCGCGGATAGGCGTTCGCCTGCCATTCGGCCCGATAAATCGAATCGAGCTGAGTCAGACCGACCTCATCCATGTCTTTGTCTGCATCGACACTCGGCGTCTCATCCCACCGCGGCTCCAAATACGTATGATCCTCTTCCCGGTTCGCCCCCAACAACTTTTGAATACCGACCCGGGCCACCGCGGCAAGAGCCAAACCGATTCCCGCCCGAACGAGCAATCGCTTCACCATCTTCGTACCTCCTTATCGTCCAAACCGATAGAGCGGCATCCCTTTCACGTCTGTATCAATTTTAAAGACCGA
The DNA here is from genome assembly GCF_004336985.1 of Exiguobacterium sp. SL-9. GTDB lineage: Bacteria > Bacillota > Bacilli > Exiguobacteriales > Exiguobacteriaceae > Exiguobacterium. Next base: position 8,841 of record NZ_SJUO01000001.1, on the reverse strand, counting down.
ACCTGCGTCAGGATGAGCCTCAAGCGCCGCTTCATCCATTCCTTCACGTGCCGTCGTAATAGCGAGTTGTTTCAAGTCGTCGCCGACGAAACAGCACGACGTGACGTTCGGAGCAGGGACGCTCACCTCGAGCACTTTCTCACCGGTTTGTGGGTTCCATCTCGACACTTTCCCGCCGGCAAAATGGGCGATCCACAAGAAACCGTCCTCATCAGATGTCATGCCGTCCGGGAATCCTTCCTCGTCTTTAAAATCAATGACGACTTCCCCTTCCCCGAGCGTTCCCGTTTTCAAGTCGAACGGGTATTTACGGACCGTCTCGGTCGGTGTATCGATATGATAGAAAATCGAGTGGTCCGGGGACCATGTCAGTCCGTTCGATAATGTCAACTCGCTCAACATGACCTCGGTCGTGCCGTCGCGGTTCACGCGATAGAGCGTCGCCTCGTTCTCCTCGTCGTCGAGGTGGAGCGTTCCGGCGAAGATACGGCCGTACGGGTCGGCTTTCCCGTCATTGAAGCGAAGGTTTCCTTCCGGGTCGTCGAGTTCGACAATCTTATCGAACTCTTTTGACGTCTCGTCCCACTCATAAATCCCGTCTTTCAACCCGACGACGACGCCGTCTGTCACTTTCGGGACCGCAAACCCGATCTGTTGTCCCATATCGAACGACGACAGTTCATCTTCCTGTTCATCGTACCACCAAAGTGTATGTCCCTCGATATCGACCCAATAGAATCGTTTTAGCTCAGCGTCCCAACACGGGCCCTCCCCAAGCGTGTTTCTGACTCGAATCCATAACGCAGCGTTTACTGTCTCCATTGAAATGCCTCCACTCTCTACATTGATTTCAACTGACTATTCCCTGAGCGGACGAGGTCTATTCACTATTTATCAAAATCGTTTCAGCGAGTTGTTGGCGACGACTCTTTTCCCGTCTTTGGAGCGTCTCTCCATAAAAAAACTCCTTGAATCGAGTGATTCAAGGAGTCCACTTATTTCGCACCTTCGACGTTCATATGTTTACTGCGCAATTGGCCACAGGCCGCATCGATGTCAGTACCGTGTTCGAGGCGGACACCCGTGTTGATGCCACGCTTCTTCAAGACGTCATAAAACGCCATGATATCCTCGGACGTACTGCGCTCGTATTGGATATGCTCGTTGACCGGGTTATACGGGATTAAGTTGACGTACGACTTGTCCTTGATGTCGTCGATGAGCGCCGCCAATTCTTCGGCGTGCTCCGGCAAGTCATTCACTTTCGACAATAGAATGTATTCGAACGTGATCCGTTTGTTCGTCTTCTCGACATAATACCGAATCGCCGGCATGAGCTTGTCGAGCGGGAACGCCCGGTTGATTTTCATGACCTGCGTCCGTAGCGCATCGTTCGGCGCATGGAGCGACAGCGCCAAGTTGATGCGAAGATCGAGGTCCGCGAACTTGTAAATCTTGTCGGCGAGTCCACTCGTCGACACGTTGATTTTACGTGGCGCGATGGCGAGTCCGCGCTCGTCTTTGACGACGCGCAGGAAGTCGACCAAGTTGTCAAAGTTATCGAACGGTTCGCCGATTCCCATGACGACGATATGGCTGACCCGGGCGCCTTCGCCGACTTCGTCCAAGTAATGTTGGACGGTCATGATCTGTTCGACGACTTCACCGGCCGTCAAATCACGTGTCTTTTTCAAAAGTCCGCTCGCACAGAAGCTGCAGCCGATATTGCATCCGACCTGCGTCGTCACACAGACCGAACGTCCATATTTGTGACGCATGAGTACGGTCTCGATATAGTGACCATCATGTAACTTAAGTAAGAATTTGACCGTCCCGTCGCCCGCCTCTTGCTTGACGAACAGGTCTTGTGTCGAGATGACGTACTCGGCGGCGAGCGCCTCACGCACCTCGGCCCGAACCGAGATGTCCTCGATTTGCTTCACTCGGTCGATGTAGAGCGAGTCCCAAATTTGTCTCGCATGGAAGGCGCTGTATCCCCAAGCGACACACGCTTCCGTCAGCTGATCGAACGTCAGCCCGTATATAGATGGTTTCATTGCTATCTGTCCTTTCTTCAATCCGCATACGTACCATTGTAGCGGACGTGGACGACCGGTGCAACGTTCTTATAACGGTGGGACGGGACGTGTCACTTGTTGCTCGAACGCAAAGGCGATTCGGATCAAGTCACGTTCGGCATAACTCGTCCCCGTGAACGACAAGCCGAACGGAGCCCCGCTCGCTTTCAATCGAAACGGGATCGTGATGGTCGGATGCCCGGCTTTTGCAGCCATGTCATAGTTCAAATCGTGAGGCAAGACGAGTCCGTGCAACTGCTGCTCATTCAATAGGCGGTCGAGTCCGTCCGTTTTGGCGTCACGTACGTCATCGAGCCGGCGCGTCAAATAAGCCGGCTCAATGAGACGTCCCGACAGTTGTTCCGCTTTCTCGAACGTCTTTTGTCCATGCGGGATCGTCTCAGGATGCTCGTTGTTCCAGTCAATCAAATCAGACAACGTCTCGTATGGGAGCGTCGTCGTGGCGAGGTACGCCTCGATTCCGAGTTTGAACTCGTGGTACAGAATATCGCCTTGGTCGAGCGTGTCATGGGCGGGCAGTTCGACTTCGACCAGTTCAATGCCGCTCTGCTTCAACAGCTCGACCGCCTCACCGTATAAGGATTGTTCTTCTTCCGATAAGTCTGCTTTGACAATCCCGACACGCATCCCGACCGCTTGGCGCACGTCGAGGCACGTCCGATACGGCGGGCCGGCCGGGAGGTTTAGTGTCGACGGGTCCGATGGGTCTTCCCCGACCATCGCTTCAAGTGCACGTACCGCGTCTTCGAGAGTGCGTGCCATCGGTCCCGCCGTGTCTTGCGACCGCGAGATTGGGATGATTCCACTCCGGCTGATGAGGCCGACGGTCGGTTTGATGCCGACGATACCGTTGTGCACGCTCGGATGGATGATCGAGCCGCTCGTCTCGCTACCGACGGCGAGCAGTGTCAAGTTCGCTGCGACCGCTGACGCCGAACCTGAACTCGACCCTCCGACATTGAGCTTGTCACCATACGGATTGAGCGTCTGGCCACCAACCCCGCTCCACCCGTTCGGCATGCCTTCTGTCAAAAAGTTGGCCCATTCGGACAAGTTCGCTTTTCCGAGGATGATGGCCCCGTTGTCACGAAGGAGACGGACGAGGTGCGCGTCCTTTCCAGCGAAGTGATGTTCGAGCGCCACGGCCCCGGCCGTCGTCTTCATGAGTCCGGCTGTTTCGATATTGTCTTTAATCAAGACAGGAATGCCGAGTAGCGGCAAGCGTAGCCCGCGACGATACGCCCTGTCAGCCGATTCGGCCTCGAACAAGGCGTCCGGGTTCACTTGAATGACCGCCTTCAGTTTGTCGTTCAACTGGGCAATCCTTGTCAAATAGAAGGCAGTCACGTCACGGGCTGTGAACGTCCCTTCTTTATAGCCGTGATGGGCTGATTCGATATCAAGTTCCATAAAATCGTATGTGTCAGTCATGATGATTCCTCCTTTGGTCAATGGATGATATTCTCTAATGACGTCCCGATTCCTGTTTTTCATCGCCAATGAATGTGTAAGTTGATACACTGAAAGAAAAAGGAGGTAACCATGACCCGTTCTTATGTGCTCGTCTTACTCGCCGTCTTCGCCTTGTTCTTTTTACAACTGTACGCCCGAGAAGAGGCTTATTCGACGCCCGCCTCGATCGTACTCGTCATCCTGATTCTCGGTGCCACCTTGTTCCAACTTCGACGCAAGCCAAACCGTTGACGCCGCTTCAAATCTGATGGTATGATGCTGTCACCAACTACATATCGATATCTTGAGTGAACGAGAGACCTGGCTCTATGACTTCACAGCAACCTGCTTCGGCAAGGTGCTACTACCAGCAAGGCATCTGCCTTGGCCGATATGACGAAGCGCTCATGTCGATGACATGGGCGCTTTTTTTTGGGAATGAATAGGAGGGGGACAAGATAATGGAGAAAGCAACATTCGCAGGCGGTTGTTTTTGGTGCATGGTGACACCGTTCGAGGAACAGCCGGGCATCGAATCGATCGTATCAGGCTATACGGGAGGTCACGTCGACGACCCGACGTATGAGCAAGTGAAGACAGGGACGACGGGTCACTATGAGGTCGTCGAGATCACGTTCGATCCGACGCTGTTCGCTTATGAGCGACTGCTCGAACTGTATTGGATTCAGACCGACCCGACCGATGACGGCGGCCAGTTCCAAGACCGCGGGCAACAGTATGCGCCGGCCATCTTCTATCATACGGAAGAACAACGCGTGAAAGCAGAACAGAGTCGCGACGCGCTCGCGGCGAGTGGACGTTTCAAACAGCCGATCGTCACGAAAATCTTGCCGGCCGACACGTTTTATCCGGCCGAGGAATACCATCAAGACTTCCATAAGAAGAATCCGAAACATTATAAGGAAGATCGGGCTATTTCAGGACGCGATGAATTTATTGATGTGGCGTGGGCTGAAAAGGTTTAACTCATATAATTTAAAATGAAAAGACGCGGCCATCTTGATTTGGTCGCGTCTTTTCATTTATTCCAGAATTAACCACTGTAGTGCGGTGAGAATTTATATTGATTTAGCTAACTTGTGAGTTTCCTATATTATCACAAGTTAGTGGATTGAAAAATATTACTTTTTGTATTATAAAAATCAGAGTGCAGTCTTCGTACACAAAAAACTGCACTCTGATTTTTGAAGTGCTCCCTGTCAAGTAGACAGGACAAATAATGAAAACCAGCCTAGGCGGCTTGAGACCTGTATTCGACAGGGCTCAAGCCGTTTAGTCGTTTCTGGAAACGATCGTGGTTGTAGAACGATATGTAGGTCTCGATGGCCCTCGTGAGTTCGCTATAGGCCTGGAACTCACGCAAGTAGTACATCTCCACTTTCAAGGTGCCCCAAAAACTCTCGATCGGGGCGTTGTCGATGCAACGCCCGACCCGGGACATGCTGCGGGTCATTCCCGCGTCTTCTACCATCCGTTTGAACCCTCTTGAGGTATATTGGAACCCTCGGTCGCTATGGATCATCGGACGTGCTCCTGTACGGAGCCCCGCGATGGCTGGCATCATCGTCTGGAAGACGAGCCCGTTGTTGTTGGACCTTCCGATGCGGTAGGCGACGATCGAGCCGTCATACAGGTCGATGATCGCGCTCAGATACGCCTTCTTCCCGGTCCCATACTTGAACTCGGTGACGTCGGTGCACCATTTCTCGTCCGGGCGGGACGCACTGAATTCTCGGTTCATCAGGTTCTCGGCCACATGTTGCGGCGTTGACTTCTTATGTCTCTTCCGCTTCCGGCGGATGACCGATTGGATCCCATGGCTATGCATCAAGCGATAGATTCGCTTTTCATTGAATGGGGACAGGCTCTGTTGCCGGCGCAGCCGATTGATTGTCATCGTGATCCGACGGTACCCGTATGTGCCGTTCGCCTGGTCATAGAGTAGACGAATGTCCTCCAGAAGCTTCTCGTTCTCTTCTTGACGCACCGGTATGGTGCGGTTCAACCATTTGTAATAGGCCGCCCGTGAGATGCCGGCGACTCGACAGAGGAGGACGATCGAGATGGCCTCATCTTCGTATAATTCTTTGATGGCGATATATCGTTGCTGTAGCCGTACCTGGCTGATCACGACCTCCTCTCGATCTCCTCTAACTTTTTTAGGAACAGGTTGTCCGCACGAAGAAGTTCGTTCTCAAGCTCCATTTGCCGGATCCGGCGTTTCAGCTTCTCCTCTTCACTTAGTTCGTTCTCTGGCTTCGTACGCCCACGGCGGTCCAGGAGCGCTTCTGCCCCGTCCGTGTCATACTTCTTGACCCAGCCATAGATTTGCCCATAAGACACCTGATATTGTTCCGCGGTCTGTTGGTAGTTGCGTCCATTCTCCAAACAGTATTTCACGATCTCGAAGCGCTCTTCGAATGTAGTTTTTCTTCCTTTTGTCATAGCTCGATTCATCCCTTTTCTCGAATCTGTTAACTCGCTATGACTAGTATACTTCTTAATCCATTTTCGAAGAACAGATCCATCACTGATTTGATGGTTGGAGAGGACTTCCACCGTGGTGGCCCCATCGAGATAGTCACGGACGGCGGCAATCTTTTGTTCCTTGGTGTAATGTCTCCATGTCCTCGATTCCTTCAACGCGTCGATCCCGCCGGTATCGAATTTCACTTTCCACACCCGGAGGGTATTCTCAGAGACGTTATGCGCTTCCATGATTTCCTTCCACGTATAGGTTTCTTCTTCCACCATGCGCAGCGCAGCCAGTTTTTGTTCGATCGAATGCCGACTTCTCGCCATAAAAAAACACTCCCCAATCAGATAAACAGATTTGTTATTTTATCTGTCTACCTATTGGGGAGCATATCATTTAGAGTACAGTTTTTTCAGTTTTACTTTTTAGACAAAATTAACTATTTGAGTTCGAACTAATCAAGTCATCTAAAGATAATTCTGCAGTAGAAGTTTCAAATTGGTTCTTTAATGTGATTAATTTTGCGGTTAAATAATCATAATCTTCTTCTATCAATTTTCGAATTTCTCCATCAGTTAATTGAATTAATTCAATTGAAAAATTAACAAGAGGATATTCATTAGTTAATCGGTCTAATATCTGATTTTTTTGAACGCTTATCGCTTCGTTGTGAAAATAAAAATATACAAATAAGATTTTTTCAATTTCTCCATCAATTGCTTGCGCATATTTTTTTTCTCTCTCTAAGAAATCAAATAGAAATCTTTCAGAGGGTCCATTTATTAAAAAGTTTGATGAATTATTAAGTTGGAATCTTGAGGATATTATAAATTTTGAAGTTGAAATGGCGTTAGTCATATTTTTCAAATCTTTATTGATTTCTCTAGTTATTCGATTTTTGTTTCCTTCAAATAAACGTAAAATCAATTCATTGTAGGCCACAGATCGGTTTTGATTGATGCTTGGAAGACCGATTACTATGCTAGCTTCTTGTGAAATTACAGCCTGTAAATCTTTATTTACAAGTTCTCTATTTATTAATTCTTCTAAGTAATAATAGTTAATTGTTTTATAAATATCTGAATGTTTTGATATTTTCGAAAACTCAACATCTATTCTAAATAACCCTTGAATAGAAATTGAAATATAACATTCTAAGGTGGTTCCAAAAAGTTTTTTGCATAAAGTAATATTTTCGGTGGAAGACTTTAATTCAGAAAAAGTTCCCATTTGATTCATCAATTTATACCCTTTATTAGAATATAATTTTTTAATAATTTCTCCGAAATCAAAACTTTTGTCAATGATTATTCCAGTTATTGTCATTAAGTTGTTTTGATAATCTATTTCATGATTTTTTAATATTTCTAGAGAACTTTTGGCATCTAATTTCTGAATTCTTGAAGCACTAGATTCTGAATCGATTCTATTTTCCTTGAAATAAATTTCTTCGATGAAGTCTAGAAAATTAGATGTTACAATTGTCCAATTAATTATTTCTTTATATGGTATTTTGACATCAAATAATGAATCGTAATCAGCAGACTGTCTTAACATGTATCCGTAAGAAAAAAAAGCTGACAAAATTAAGTAACTATTTTTAGGTGAATCCGAATCAGTTAGTTCATTTTTCACATCATCTAAGGCTACTTTGAGTTTACTTTCAAATACAGATCTTCGAGACTCAGAATCTGCTCCAAGATTATTTAAATTGACAATTTTTAAAGAATCATGCATTGCAAGTATGACTTTTTTAAAATTGTCATCGTTTACATGCTGAGAAAAAACAGGAATAATCCATGTATAAGGATTTTCGTGAATTTTGGTTCGATTCACATGCATAAATTTATGCTCTAAAAACGTTTCTTCACTCTTATTAAGTAAGGTATCTATATTATTAAGATATACCTGAAATAAATCAGGGTTAAAATGATCAATTTTGGCCTCCTCTTCACCTGAAAAATCAACTTCCAAATTGTCATCAGACATAATTTCATTTCTATAAGACTCGATCAAAGAAGATAAACTGTTATGTAAAGCATAATACATATTACTCAGGCATGGTCTTCTTTGATTCTGTATTAAATTTATTTTTGCAGCACTAATATTATGTACAGCTGATTCATAAAAAATTTTGGACCTAGAGATCAAATACTTATAAAATTTTTGTCTGTAAGGCTCTCTCAAACTTGGCTCAAGAGCTACAAAAGAAATGAACATTTCTGTAACAGTTACTTTATTTTCATCTTTGTATAAAATATAAGAGTAATTACTTGATTCGTGAAGACTAATTTCGTATTGATTATCCATAAGAAATCTAACTATTTTGTATAAAGGAAATTTTACGTCATCAGCGTTTGCAGATACTTTATAAATTACTTCATGAATAAAGTCCGAACTCTCAATAATTAACTCACTCACTTTAGTCCACTCCTTAATTAATTTGATCAATGGCAATACATCTTTTATAGTACAGCAAAAAACGAAATAATCCCTTTATTATCAAAAAAATGTATCCTTAAAATGCTTTTTTACTGTTACTGATTACGGCCACGAGTTTTTACCGCCTCTGACATTTTATTTACCACCAAATGCCATGTTCGGTACCACTCAGTGACATATGTCGACCATCATGTGACTCAAAGTCCGTTGGATAAGGGATTGCGGCATTGTGAGCCATCGATTGCGGACGACTGAGCCACCTAGTGCGAAGAAAAGAGCCATCACTTGGATGGCTCGGACGTCAGCGTGTTGATATGCCATGGCGTTCCCTCATCGATATTTCACCGTCGA
>NZ_SJUO01000019.1 GCF_004336985.1 Exiguobacterium sp. SL-9 | reverse complement strand
CGTCGATCGCGTCCATGACATGGGCCAGGTCACCGGTCGCGTGGAGCAACGCGTTGAGGTTGACGGCGAGGTTGCCCATGAACTGGACCCGCAGAGGATCGCCCGCCGACGTACATGCGACCGCCTCCCGCTCGACGGTGACGGCCTCCGCGAGCGCGGCGTGGTCCCCGAACTCCTCTCCGCGGGTGGCCAGCGCCGTGGCGAAGTGGTCCAGCCGCACGCCACGGCGAGGGTGCCCGGCGGGGGTCGCCGCCGCGACCGAGCGTCCGAGTCCGATCGCACGGTCGAGGCGGGCAGTGTCCCGGGACTGCTTGAACTCGGCGGCGTACCGGCCGCACGCCTCGGCTTCGGTGTCGGCGCGTTCCCAGCCACCGGCCGATTCCCTCCGCTCGCCGGTGAGGGCGGCCCAGTCCCGTTCCGTGGTCGTCAGCTCGACGAGGTTCTGCGA
>NZ_SJUO01000018.1 GCF_004336985.1 Exiguobacterium sp. SL-9 | reverse complement strand
TGCAAGGCCTGCATTCAGTAATGCCGTGCGCTATCGTGCGCTGAATATCACTTTCAACACTGTTACCTTGAATTTGGTTTTTCACTTCGTTGGCAAGATAAGGCGCGGAACCATTAGCAATCGCGGTAACAATATTGTTGCCCATTACACCTTGCGTAAATGCGGTGATGGCTTGGATTGCGCGGGTATATTTCCCCCCGTGCCAAAATCAGATCGGTTGGTATAATCCTGTAAGGCTTGCTGGAAGAGGTGATTTTGAATATCACGCTCAGTAACGTTATCGTTGGTTTCTGAAAGGGCTTGATAGAGATTGTCGTAGGCCGTATCAGAAAGATTATCGAGTTTTGAATCAGCTTTCGCTTGGTTCGTACCACGAATAGTATCAACCGTGGTGGCTAAGTCGATAACTTGCGCCCCAATTTCGCCCACTAATTCAAATATCTCGTCAGCTT
>NZ_SJUO01000017.1 GCF_004336985.1 Exiguobacterium sp. SL-9 | reverse complement strand
AGTGCCAAGGCATCCACCGTACGCCCTTTCTACCTTGATCTAGCGTCTAAGACACACGGTCCTCACGGACCATATGTGAAATTAATTGGTTTGATGTCTTGATGAATCTTCAGTTTTCAAGGAACAAAGTGGAGCCTAGCGGGATCGAACCGCTGACCTCCTGCGTGCAAGGCAGGCGCTCTCCCAGCTGAGCTAAGGCCCCATATTGGAATTCTCAAAAAAATGGTGGGCCTAAGTGGACTCGAACCACCGACCTCACGCTTATCAGGCGTGCGCTCTAACCAGCTGAGCTATAGGCCCTCATATTTTGATTGTCGAGAGATTTGGTCTCTCAAAACTGAACGATGGGCAATGCCACATGGGCATTTTCCTTAGAAAGGAGGTGATCCAGCCGCACCTTCCGATACGGCTACCTTGTTACGACTTCACCCCAATCATCTGTCCCACCTTCGGCGGC
>NZ_SJUO01000016.1 GCF_004336985.1 Exiguobacterium sp. SL-9 | reverse complement strand
CTTAAACCAAGTTCAACATCACGTTATGCCACGTTATGCGCAGTCTTTAATTATTGAAGAAACGGAGTTAAGAAACAAAGGAACATTGCCTGCGGCTTCGCTTGTAAAAGAAGCTCTCTACAATGGCTCTTTGTTAATTGAGTTGATGCAAGGCTAGGTTAAGTGAAAAAATCGTAACAAAAGTATTTTTCAGGCGTAAATCTGTCAATTGATCATTAACGAATTCTCTATTTTTGACCAATTAACTAAAAAATTGAGCTATCTCAAGCCACCATAAGCAGTGTTACCCTAAACTCTAATCTCTGTCATTTTTTATGAACCTGATTTATCTGTCATAACGGAAGTAAATTATATGTTAACACGCTTTTTTGTTACGGGGACAGATACCAACGTGGGTAAAACTGTTGTAACCCGAGCACTTCTTCAGTCATTAAATCGTGGCGGGTCAACGGCAGTGGGTTATAAGCC
>NZ_SJUO01000015.1 GCF_004336985.1 Exiguobacterium sp. SL-9 | reverse complement strand
GGTAGATAGGTCATGGGTGGAAGCACGGCGACGTGTGGAGCTGAATGATACTAATCGGTCGAGGCTTTGATCTAGTCTAATGGTTTGTATGAATTGATGAGTCTTCAGTTTTGAGAGAACAATCTCTTAAAAAAAGAGTTGACATTATGTTAAAATAATGTTAATCTCATATATGTCTGGTGACGATAGCGAAGCGGCCACACCCGTTCCCATGCCGAACACGGAAGTTAAGCGCTTCAGCGCCGAAAGTAGTTGGGGGTCTCCCCCTGTGAGGATAGGACGTTGCCAGGCATTACATATTTGGAGGATTAGCTCAGCTGGGAGAGCACCTGCCTTACAAGCAGGGGGTCGGCGGTTCGATCCCGTCATCCTCCACCATTTACACCTGCCGGTGTAGCTCAGTTGGTAGAGCATCTGACTTGTAATCAGAGGGTCGAGGGTTCGAATCCTTTCGCCGGCACCATTTTTCAAATAGTCTACCGCATGAATTATACCTTGCCGGGGTGGCGGAATTGGTAGACGCACAGGACTTAAAATCCTGCGAGGGTTTCCTCGTGCCGGTTCAAGTCCGGCCCTCGGTACCATCTTAATATCCCATGAAAGTTCATTCGTCTCGCACCCTTAGCTCAGCTGGATAGAGCGTTAGACTACGAATCTAAAGGCCGGGAGTTCGAATCTCTCAGGGTGCACCATTTATAACGGGAAGTAGCTCAGCTTGGTAGAGCACTTGGTTTGGGACCAA
>NZ_SJUO01000014.1 GCF_004336985.1 Exiguobacterium sp. SL-9 | reverse complement strand
ATGGTCGGGAAGACAGGATTCGAACCTGCGACCCCTTGGTCCCAAACCAAGTGCTCTACCAAGCTGAGCTACTTCCCGTTATAAATGGTGCACCCTGAGAGATTCGAACTCCCGGCCTTTAGATTCGTAGTCTAACGCTCTATCCAGCTGAGCTAAGGGTGCATTAATGCGGTCGAGAGGACTTGAACCTCCACGGTGTTAACCACCACTAGGCCCTCAACCTAGCGCGTCTACCGATTCCGCCACGACCGCATATAATTGGAGCGGAAGACGGGATTCGAACCCGCGACCCCGACCTTGGCAAGGTCGTATTCTACCACTGAACTACTTCCGCAATATAAAGTTAGATTAGAGATGCGGGTGAAGGGACTCGAACCCCCACGTCAAAGACACTAGATCCTAAGTCTAGCGCGTCTACCAATTCCGCCACACCCGCATATAATATTTAAGTATAGAAATTAATGAGAAATGGTGAGCCATGCAGGGCTCGAACCTGCGACCCTCTGATTAAAAGTCAGATGCTCTACCAACTGAGCTAATGGCTCATTAATTTTTAAAAATGGGGCGGCTGAAGGGAATTGAACCCTCGAATGCCGGAATCACAATCCGGTGCGTTAACCACTTCGCCACAACCGCCATGAGAAAAATGGTGCCGGCGAAAGGATTCGAACCCTCGACCCTCTGATTACAAGTCAGATGCTCTACCAACTGAGCTACACCGGCGCTGTAAATGGTGGCTTTGGACGGAATCGAACCGCCGACACAAGGATTTTCAGTCCTTTGCTCTACCAACTGAGCTACAAAGCCAACTTATTAAGTTTAAATAAAAAAATGGCGGTCCCGACGGGATTCGAACCCGCGATCTTCTGCGTGACAGGCAGACATGTTAACCACTACACCACGGGACCGTTTTAAATAATTATTGTATCGACTTTACCTATTTTAAGTCTCATCAAGATGAAAGTCAATAACTTTTTCAAAAAAACAAACAGCCTGGCAACGTCCTATCCTCACAGGGGGAGACCCCCAACTACTTTCGGCGCTGAAGCGCTTAACTTCCGTGTTCGGCATGGGAACGGGTGTGGCCGCTTCGCTATCGCCACCAGACATAGAGAGAT
>NZ_SJUO01000012.1 GCF_004336985.1 Exiguobacterium sp. SL-9 | reverse complement strand
TGATTACGGCCATTGAAATGTACCAGTCTTGCAATCTTATTTACCAAAGAGTGACAAACAATTTACCGGGCGATGCCAAAGTCCCGGCCATCCTTCACATTTCCTCCCTATGATTAAGGTGCACACCCAATGGTGTGACATCGTTACATGGGAGGTTTTTTATGCTTCGTTATTCGACCATCCTAAAACTTAAAGAGCAAGGACTCAGCCTAAGAAGCATCGCAGCGAGCACCGGAAACTCGCGTCAGAAAGTGACGGAGGTGATCGAGCGGGCGACAGAAAAAGGCTTGATAGGGCCGTTCGATGATGACATGACCGATAAGTGGATTGAAGAGTTCTTGTTCCCTGAGAGGGCGTTTGAATCGTCCGGGAGACACCCGATCGACTTTGACTATGTACACAGGGAATTAGCGAAGCCGAACGTCACTTTGTCTCTCCTACATCATGAGTACGAAATAGAGTGCCGTACGAACAAAAGAATCCCCTACTCCTATCGGAGTTTCGTGCGACATTACAGTGCCTATGCGAACAAGCACAAGGCCACGCTTCGGATTCGTCGCAAACCAGGCGAGGTGATGGAAGTCGACTGGGCGGGTTCAACCACGTTCATCATCGACCGAGACACGGGAGAAAAGATAAAAGCATACATATTCGTGGCGACATTGCCCTGTAGCCAATTGTCTTATGCCGAGGCGAGCCTCTCGATGGACCTATCGGCATGGATCACGTGCCATAACCATGCCTACAGCTATTTCGGTGGGAGCACCCAGATTCTCATCCCTGACAACCTGAAGACCGGTGTCACGAGAAACACGTCACGTGAACTCATCCTCAACCCGATATACCGAGAGATGGCTGAACATTACGGGACGGTCGTCATGCCTGCGCGTGTGAGCGCGCCAAAGGACAAACCGAGTGTCGAGGGTTCCGTAGGTGTCATCTCGACTTGGATCATCGCCGCCTTGAGGAACTCCCACTGCTTCAGCCTAGAGGAGTTGAACCGTGAGGTTCATGAAAAACTAGAAGAGTTCAACCGTCGTCCGTTCACCCGAAAGCCAGGCAGCCGTCTCTCCGCATTCGAGGAGGAGGAGAAGTTTGCGTTATCGCCACTGCCGAAGCACTCGTACAAACAATCGAGTTGGCGAACCGCGAAAGTCCGGCCGGACTACCATATATCCATCGAGAGCATGTTTTATTCGGTGCCCTATGAATATATCAACTGTCAGGTCGAGGTGCGTCTGACCGAGCAATTGGTCGAGGTGTATTTCAACGAGATGCGGATTGCCTCTCACAAACGGCTGATCGGGCGCTTCGGACAATTGTCGACGAACCGTGATCACATGCCCGACAACCATAAGCTCTACGTCGACCAGACCCCGGAGAACGCAAAAGACTGGGCCGATGGGGTCGGTCCAAACGCCTTGAAAGTGATCGATTTCCTTCTTGACACTGCTCAGACCGAACGCTTGGGACTCCAATCCATCTTCTCGTTGAAAAAGCTGGAGCGACGTTATACCAAGTATGAGATCGAACGCGCCTGTAAGATGATCGTCTCCATGACCAACAGACCGACGGTCAAGGGCATCCAGAGCATCTTGGCGAACAACAAGAAGAGCGACGCCGAGCAGGAGTTGAAACGCAAGATGGAAACTGCCAACACTCACTATGGCTTTATGCGTGGTGCGGCATATTACGGGGGAGCCGATAAAGATGAATGAGCAGACGATTACCAAACTAATCGAGATGAAGATGAACGGAATGGCCGAGGCCTACGAGGAACAGTCATCCAATCGGGAATTTCAACGCATGGACTTTGATGAACGCCTAGCGTTACTCGTTGACTTCGAGCATTCCAGACGAAAGAACGGCGAGCTGCATCGGCTGATCCAGGCCGCCTCGTTCATCAACTCGAACGCCTGCATCGAAGACATCGAGTACCATGCCGACCGTCGATTGAATAAAGAGCAGATCCTCAAGTTAGCGAGCGGCACTTACATCTTGGACGGACATAACTTAATCTTGAAGGGACCGACAGGGTCAGGAAAAACCTATCTCGCGACCGCCTTCGGGGTCTCGGCCTGCCGACAGTCGTTCAAGGTGAGATACATCCGTCTGCCTGAATTATTGGACGAACTGACACTGGCGAAGCTCGCAGCCGACGGAAGCTACCGTCGACTCCTCAAAAAGTATACAAAAGTCGACCTACTCATCCTCGATGAATGGCTATTGACCGACTTGACGACTGACGAGGCGACGATCCTCCTCGAGATTTCCGAGTCGCGCCATAAGACCTTCTCTACCATCTATTGTTCACAGATCGACCCGAGCGGATGGCATCTTCGATTAGGAAACGAGACCATCGCAGAGGCGATCCTCGACCGGATCATCCATGACTCTTATCAAATCATGATCGACGGTGAAATATCGATGAGGGAACGCCATGGCATATCAACACGCTGACGTCCGAGCCATCCAAGTGATGGCTCTTTTCTTCGCACTAGGTGGCTCAGTCGTCCGCAATCGATGGCTCACAATGC
>NZ_SJUO01000011.1 GCF_004336985.1 Exiguobacterium sp. SL-9 | reverse complement strand
TTGTTCCTTGAAAACTGAAGATTCATCAAGACATCAAACCAATTAATTTCACATATGGTCCGTGAGGACCGTGTGTCTTAGACGCTAGATCAAGGTAGAAAGGGCGTACGGTGGATGCCTTGGCACTAGGAGCCGATGAAGGACGCGACGAACAGCGAAATGCCCTGGGGAGTGGTAAGTACACGTTGATCCAGGGGTATCCGAATGGGGGAACCCACCGCCGGGAGACTGGCGGGACACCCGTGTGAATACATAGCACGGCGTGAGGCAAACCCGGGGAACTGAAACATCTAAGTACCCGGAGGAAGAGAAAGAAAATTCGATTCCCTGAGTAGCGGCGAGCGAAACGGGAACAGCCCAAACCAGGAAGCATGCTTCCTGGGGTTGTAGGACACTCTATACGGAGTTACAAAGGGATAGGATAGGTGAACGACCTGGAAAGGTCGGCCAGAGAAGGTGACGGCCCTGTAGCTGAAATCTTATCCCCTCCAGAGTGGATCCTGAGTACGGCGGGACACGTGAAACCCCGTCGGAATCCGGGAGGACCATCTCCCAAGGCTAAATACTTCCTAGTGACCGATAGTGAACCAGTACCGTGAGGGAAAGGTGAAAAGCACCCCGGAAGGGGAGTGAAACAGATCCTGAAACCGTATGCCTACAAGTAGTCAGAGCCCGTTAACGGGTGATGGCGTGCCTTTTGTAGAATGAACCGGCGAGTTACGATGGCGGGCGAGGTTAAGCCGATGAGGCGGAGCCGCAGCGAAAGCGAGTCTGAATAGGGCGCATCAGTCCGTCGTCGTAGACCCGAAACCAGGTGATCTACCCATGTCCAGGATGAAGGTCAGGTAACACTGACTGGAGGTCCGAACCCACGCACGTTGAAAAGTGCGGGGATGAGGTGTGGGTAGCGGTGAAATGCCAATCGAACCTGGAGATAGCTGGTTCTCCCCGAAATAGCTTTAGGGCTAGCCTCGAGGTGAAGAGTTCCGGAGGTAGAGCACTGATTGGACTAGGGGCCCCCACAGGGTTACCGAATTCAGTCAAACTCCGAATGCCGGCAACTTGTACTCGGGAGTCAGACTGCGAGTGATAAGATCCGTAGTCGAAAGGGAAACAGCCCAGACCATCAGCTAAGGTCCCCAAGTGTATGTTAAGTGGAAAAGGATGTGGCGTTGCACAGACAACTAGGATGTTGGCTTAGAAGCAGCCATCATTCAAAGAGTGCGTAATAGCTCACTAGTCGAGTGACGCCGCGCCGAAAATGTAACGGGGCTAAACATACCACCGAAGCTATGGATCCCGTAAGGGATGGTAGGGGAGCGTTCCAAGCAGCAGTGAAGCGGTATCGTGAGGAGCCGTGGAGCGCTTGGAAGTGAGAATGCCGGTGTGAGTAGCGAAAAGAGGGGTGAGAATCCCCTCCGTCGAAAGCCCAAGGTTTCCTGAGGAAGGCTCGTCCGCTCAGGGTTAGTCTGGACCTAAGCCGAGGCCGAAAGGCGTAGGCGATGGACAACAGGTTGATATTCCTGTACCGCCGTACCACCGTTTGAACGATGGGGGGACGCAGAAGGATAAGGTAACCGTGCGACTGGAAGTGCACGGACAAGCAGCAAGGCCGTCGGGTTGGCAAATCCGCCCGACACACAAGGCTGAGCTGTGACGTGGAGCCCGTAGGGCGAAGTACCGGATTTCACGCTGCCAAGAAAAGCCTCTAGTAAGGAGGTCGGCGCCAGTACCGTAAACCGACACAGGTAGGCGAGATGAGAATTCTAAGACGCGCGGGATAACTCTCGTTAAGGAACTCGGCAAAATGGTCCCGTAACTTCGGGAGAAGGGACGCTTATGGCAACATAAGCCGCAGTGAATAGGCCCAAACGACTGTTTAGCAAAAACACAGGTCTCTGCTAAATCGCAAGATGAAGTATAGGGGCTGACGCCTGCCCGGTGCTGGAAGGTTAAGGGGATGTGTCATCGCAAGAGAAGCACTGAACCGAAGCCCCAGTAAACGGCGGCCGTAACTATAACGGTCCTAAGGTAGCGAAATTCCTTGTCGGGTAAGTTCCGACCCGCACGAAAGGCGTAACGATTTGGGCACTGTCTCAACGAGAGACCCGGTGAAATCATAGTACCTGTGAAGATGCAGGTTACCCGCGACAGGACGGAAAGACCCCATGGAGCTTTACTACAGCCTGATATTGAGGCTTTGTACGCGATGTACAGGATAGGTGGGAGTTTGTGAAGCCGGAGCGCCAGCTTCGGTGGAGACACCCTTGGGATACCACCCTTTGCGTATAGAGTCTCTAACTCGCAGCCGTGATCCGGCTGGAGGACCGTGTCAGGTGGGTAGTTTGACTGGGGCGGTCGCCTCCTAAACAGTAACGGAGGCGCCCAAAGGTTCCCTCAGAATGGTTGGAAATCATTCGAAGAGTGCAAAGGCAGAAGGGAGCTTGACTGCGAGACCTACAAGTCGAGCAGGGACGAAAGTCGGGCTTAGTGATCCGGTGGTTCCGCATGGAAGGGCCATCGCTCAACGGATAAAAGCTACCCTGGGGATAACAGGCTGATCTCCCCCAAGAGTCCACATCGACGGGGAGGTTTGGCACCTCGATGTCGGCTCATCGCATCCTGGGGCTGGAGTAGGTCCCAAGGGTTGGGCTGTTCGCCCATTAAAGCGGTACGCGAGCTGGGTTCAGAACGTCGTGAGACAGTTCGGTCCCTATCCGTCGTGGGCGCAGGAAATTTGAGGAGAGCTGTCCTTAGTACGAGAGGACCGGGATGGACGCACCGCTGGTGTACCAGTTGTTCCGCCAGGAGCATCGCTGGGTAGCTACGTGCGGACGGGATAAGTGCTGAAAGCATCTAAGCATGAAGCCCCCTCCGAGATGAGATTTCCCTTTGAGCAATCAAGAAAGACCCCTCAGAGACGATGAGGTAGATAGGTCATGGGTGGAAGCACGGCGACGTGTGGAGCTGAATGATACTAATCGGTCGAGGCTTTGATCTAGTCTAA
>NZ_SJUO01000010.1 GCF_004336985.1 Exiguobacterium sp. SL-9 | reverse complement strand
CCATCAACGTCCCCCCGAAGGGTTCAGATGATTTCCTGCGCTCGACTTGCATGTATTAGGCACGCCGCCAGCGTTCGTCCTGAGCCAGGATCAAACTCTCCAAAGAATTTGATATAGCTCTTTAAAAATGACGAAGCTTGCGCTTCATTCAAAAATTGTAAAACTTTTTTTGCCTCATCGTTCAGTTTTCAAAGTTCGTCTGTCGTTCTTGGCGACTTAAACATCTTAACAAGCTATCAACCAGAAGTCAATATCTTTTTTTCGATTTTTAAAACCGCTCTCGGCGACGTCTATTAATATATCAATAAAATTTTAAATGCACAATAGCTTTTTTAGAAAAACTTTAATTTATTTTTCAGCAGTCTGTGATTACTATATAAAATAACCAATAGGTTTCTAGTTCCTTCATTATATAGAGAAAAAAGTGACCGCTACATGAACCGCAGTAATCTGACATATAAAAAGGCGAGATGAAATATCTCGCCTTACGATCTTAAGTTCGAAAGTGAAACCTTGCGTTGCTTTGCCTCTTTTAAATAAAAGAAATACAACGCCTCCGCTTGTTTAACCTGCGCTGCTAATTCTCCAGTGTCTTCAATACTCACTTCAAGGATGCGACGCTTCGATTCGTACTTCGCCTTAGCATCTAATAGTTCTGACAAGAATCGTTGGTCATACCCATCTCGTAGAGGTTTGCGAAACCACCTCATAGTTCGCGTCTGCCTTCCATCGCTCTCGATAGAGTGACTTCATCCGCATATTCTAGATCGCCGCCTACAGGTAAACCGTGCGCAAGACGGGTTACGCGAATTCCAGTCGGTTTTAAGAGTCGGGACAGATACATTGAAGTCGCTTCCCCTTCGATGTTCGGGTTAGTGGCCAAAATCACTTCACTAATCGCTTCATTTTCTTGAAGACGCGTCAACAAGCTCGATACGTTAATATCTTCAGGACCAATCCCTTCCATCGGACTAATCGCCCCATGTAAGACATGATACTTCCCACGATACTCTCGCATTTTTTCCATCGCAATCACATCTCTAGAATCTTGAACAACGCAGACGACCGTCTCATCGCGATGAGAATCCGTACAAATTGCGCATGGATCAACATCTGTAATATGTCCGCATACGGTACAATATTTAATGTCACGCTTCGCACTGACCAGCGCCTTAGCGAACGTCAACACATCGTCTTCTTCCATATCTAATACGTGGAATGCTAGACGTATGGCAGTTTTCGGACCAATGCCCGGCAATTTGGTAAAGCTTTCAATCAAACGTCCGATCGCTTCAGGGTATTGCAACTCACATCTTTCCTTTCTTCACTTAAAAGCCTGGAAGGTTCATCCCTTGCGTGAAACGTCCCATTTTGTCATTAACGAGTTGATCAGCTTGCTTCATCCCGTCATTAACCGCTGCTAACACAAGATCTTGCAACATTTCAACATCATCAGGATCGACAGCATCTTCAGCGATGATGACATCTAGTACTTCTTTATGTCCGCTAACGATAACTTTAACCATGCCACCACCTGCAGTACCTTCAACCGTTAAGTCTTTCAATTCTTCTTGAGCTTTCGCCATATCTTTTTGCATTTTCTGCATTTGCTTCATCATGTTGTTCATGTTTCCCATTCCACGCATGTAGAGCGCCTCCTTTATACTTCTTCAATTTCAACGACGTCACCGAAACGCTCGAACGCCTTTGAGACAAGTGGATCGTCTTCCGCCACTTCTTCTTCTTTATGATCCGAACGTTCAGCTTGTTTACGAAGGATGAACTCATTCTTCAACTCAACCCAATCGGTCTCGAGTACAGCCATGATTTCTCGACGAATCCCCGTCACTTCGAATAAGGCTTGTTCAATCACGTCTCGCGTGCGACCGTTCGAGCTAACCTGCTCGTAATGCCACGTCATCCCATCTTTAAATTGTACCAGTAAGGTGTCACTAGCACAAAGCACAGCCTCACTCTCATAGAACAGTGCAAAAATCGGACCATCTTGCGTACGAATGTTCCCCATGATGTCTTCCCAGCTATCACGGATTGCGTTTAAGTGTTGGCGTTCCGCTCGTTGCAATAATTGACGGATGCGTTCTTTCGGGACTCGAATTTGAGTTCGCTTGGCAACTTTCGGTTTCTCTGCTGTTGCTTCCGCTGCAGGGACACCCGTTTTCTTGACTTCATTCAACTCGCGACTCAGTTCACGGACCTGCTCTTGAAGTTGTTTCATCTGCTCTGTCATCGTCCGTCCTTGTTCGGCAATCCGAATAAACGTTAACTCAACTAAGACTTTCGGATGGTTTGATAATCGCATCTGTTGCTGACAGTCATTCAACTCTTCAATCACTTGGAACAACTCGTCCGTCGACGTCGCTTCAACAAATTGTCGGAACGTCTCTGTCGGACGGGCGCGTTCGAGTAAATCGACCGCTTGCGGTGAAGCCTTTAAAAGTAAGGCATCACGATGAACGAACACGAGATCTTCAATGAATCGCTTCAAATCTTTACCTTCACGAAGCATCGTTTCCAACGTACTCAAAATTTGATCGAGTTGCTTCTGTTGTAAGCCATAAGCCATATCAAGTAGAGCATCATCCGTCACCGCGCCAGTCACTTCTAGAACAGCATCTTCGGTCAAACGGCCATCGCTAAAAGCGAGCGCTTGATCGAGTAGACTGAGTGCATCACGCATCCCACCATCGGCAGCACGGGCAATCAGCTTGAGGGCCTCTGGATCATAGTCATAATCTTGATCGTTCAAGATATATGCCATACGTGTTTGCAATTGACCGACTTCATGCCGTTTCACATCAAAGCGCTGGCAACGTGAGATGATAGTTGCCGGAATTTTATGCGGTTCTGTCGTCGCCAAAATAAAGATGGCATGCGCCGGTGGTTCTTCCAACGTTTTCAATAAGGCGTTGAACGCCCCAGTCGAAAGCATGTGCACTTCATCAATGATATATACTTTGAAGCGCGCTTGAGAAGGCGGATATTTGACTTTATCCCGAATTTCTCGAATCTCGTCGACCCCATTATTTGAAGCCGCATCGATTTCAAACACGTCCGGGCTCGTCCCTTCCGTGATTGCGATACAAGTCGGGCATGTGTTACACGGTTCTCGTGTGGGTGCTGTCTCGCAGTTGATGGCTTTCGCGATAATTTTCGCCAAACTTGTCTTCCCGGTCCCTCGTGGACCCGAGAACAAATAGGCATGTGACATTCGTTCCTCAAGCAACGCATTTTGAATCGTACGTGTGATATGAATTTGACCGACAACCTCTTGGAACGACTGCGGACGATAAACCCGATACAACGCTTGATACGCCATGTCCCCGCCTCCTTTCTTCCTTACATTCTCTATTTCATCATACAAAAAAATCTACAACCCTGGGGCCGTAGATTGAAGTTATTAAATAAATCTGCCGCGCACCGATTTCTGAAAGCACGTCAATGTGCGTTACTCATGCAGTTTGCTCGGCCCAAGCACCCCTGCGGCACACGGTACGTCACCACTTAAGGCTGCTTCCTTCCGGACCTGACCTGGTTCATGGGTGACCGTTGCGCAGGACTCAGACGTCAACGCCACTTACACGAGGACAGGCCACACCAATGCACTCCCTCGAATCGGAATTCAGTCTCGCTATAGCGGATTGCGAGTTACAGGGCACCGCTACCTCCCCGCCTAGCACGGCAAATGGGTAAATGAAGTTAGGCACTTCGTTGAGTGCTATTACATTATACTGTTTAATCAGATGGGTTGCAACCTCTCTGTTCAAGCCGCGCCTGCTTCTTCCGTTCTCTAAGGTTTCGGAAGAAGCTCGTCAGCAACTCGCCACACTCTTCTGCTAAAACATTTTCGGTTACTTCGGCTTGGTGATTGAAGCGTTCGTCTTGAACAAGGTTCATGAGCGTCCCACAACATCCGCCCTTCGGATCGTGGGCACCAAAGACGACACGCTTCACACGAGACAGCACGATGGCCCCTGCACACATCGGACAAGGCTCTAACGTGACGAACAGTTCGCAATCCTCTAAACGCCAATTGCCGAGCGTCTGGTTCGCCTGCTCGATTGCAATCATTTCGGCGTGGGCCGCTGCCAACAAGTCGGTCTCTCGGCGGTTATGGCCGACGGCAATGACCTTATCATCTTTTACGATAACGCATCCAATCGGGACTTCGCCGATTGCTTCCGCCTTCCTCGCCTCTTCAATGGCGAGCCTCATAAATCGTTCATCTCGTTCCATATACACACTCCGTTTCTGATCACTTATTATGAAAAAAAATGAAAATCATTTCGCTCGCCCTATCCACTTCATTGTATGCTAGAATGGAACTTGCACTTTGGATAATGGAGGATGACATCATATGTTTATAACGGTAGAGGGACCGATTGGTGTCGGGAAAACGTCACTGGCCCATATCATCAGTCAGCACTTTTCAATGCAGATGCTGAATGAAATTGTAGAAGAGAATCCGTTTCTCGGCAAGTTTTATGAAGATATCGACGAATGGAGCTTCCAAACGGAAATGTTCTTCCTTTGCAATCGCTTCAAGCAATTAGACGATATCCACAAACACCACTTGAGTCAACAGCAATCCGTCGTTTCTGACTATCATATTTTCAAGAACTTAATTTTCGCTCACCGTTCCCTGAGACCAGCTCATTTGAACAAATATGAGCAAATCTATAAGATTTTGACACACGATATGCCGAAACCTGATGTCGTCATCTACTTACACGCCAGCATCGAGACGTTAATGAAACGTGTCGCATTGCGTGGACGTGAAGTAGAAGAGAACATGTCTCGCGATTACCTCGAACAGCTCGCTCATGATTACGAAACGTTTATCGAATCATACCGCGCGACGCATCCCGAAGTGACGATTCTTTCGTTTAGCGGAGATGAGCTCGACTTCGTCCAAAACCCGGATGATTTGACGCACGTCCTCTCGACGATCGAACGTGAATTAGAATTAACTAAAGGAGCACAAATCAAATGACGCTGAATGAAAAATATAACATTCCGAACGACACGATCATCACGATCGGTGGAATGGTCGGAATCGGTAAATCGACAATCACGAACTCACTTGCCGACGCCCTCAACTTCCGAACTTCACTTGAGAAAGTAGATACGAACCCTTATCTCGATAAATTCTATCATGACTTCGAGCGTTGGAGCTTCCACCTTCAAATCTACTTCTTGGCTGAACGGTTCAAAGAACAGAAGAAGATTTTCCAATATGGCGGTGGCTTCATCCAAGACCGTTCGATTTATGAGGATACAGGCATCTTCGCCAAAATGCACTATGAAAAAGGGACGATGTCTCCAACCGACTACGAGACGTACTCGAGTTTGTTTGAAGCGATGGTGCTGACACCGTTCTTCCCGCATCCTGACTTGCTGATCTATCTCGAAGGTTCGTTCGAGCAAGTTCTCGACCGCATTCAAATGCGCGGACGTGAGATGGAGCAACAAACACCAATCACGTATTGGGAAGAAATGTACGCGCGCTATACGGAGTGGATCAATAACTTCAATCTTTGCCCGGTGCTTCGTCTTTCAATCGAAGAGTATGACTTAATCAATGACCCGAACTCGGTTGAACTCATCTTGGAGAAAATCGAGAAACAATTGACAATCGCTCGCGAAGCGAAAGTTAGATAAGTAAAGAAGGTGTACTGCTCGCTTGAGCGGTACACCTTCTTTTTTATGTGTGGGCGATATGCGGTTTACGATACGTCGGCGTCTTTCGAGCTTTTCGGAACCCGTCGATGGAATCAAACACTGCGGCCAAAATCGTGATGGCGACGACCAATCCAAATACCCAATCGAACGAGAGTATGCCGTTCGGAACGTTCGTCTCGATCCAGTTCAGAAATCGTGGATCGAGTAACTGGGGGGAACTGGCCATCCAGATGATGAACGTGGCCGAGATGATATTGTAGATCAAATTAAACGAAGCGAGCGCATACGTCCAATGTCCGTTCATCCACTTCCATACCCCAAGCACGACTTGAAACAAGATGACGGTCACAAATAACCAAATCACATCCATCAGGAACGTTTGATTGAAGATGGGAGTGACCATCGTGAACCCCGCGTTCGTCGATTCATAAATCCCTAGTAACCGTTCGGCGTTAATATACACGCCAAACCACACAGCTGTCCAAAACAACCCGAACCCTACGTCAAATTTACTGATTCGACCGCCCTTCAACCGCTCTTTCAGCTTGGACACATCCCATTTCATATCTGGCGCCGGTACATCATCCGGTGCATAGCGCTCAACCAAAAAGAAGACGAGCGTAATCCAAAACACGAGCTGAATCCCGACCTCCCATAGCGCATCGAACATGTTCGTCAAAAATGTGCCGATTGTCGGAATAAGCGGTCCTGAGAACGTCGGCATGCTAGACAACACGAGACCGAAGAAAACGACAGCTAAGACGATTGGAACGACAAGTTTAATAACGGTCACATACATGAGGAAAAAACGTGGTCCGATCACATACTGTCCTTCCTTATAACGCGCGGCCACGACGGTTGGATGCCCCATCTCCTCTAACACTCGTTTCACGTCTGCCTCAGTCGGGTGTTCGGGCAATGCCAGCTCAATCGATTGCCGAATCGAGGTAGCCGCCTCCTCGCGCCGTTTCGGAGGAACATGCCGTACGACCTCATCGATATACATCTCAACCCAATCCATGACGCTCATCTCCTTCCTTACGCGCCACTATAGTCTACTCTATGTAGATTCCCGGTTTACGCGCGGCTTAGCCAGATTTCGTCGGATTGCCACAAACAAAAAAGTCGCAGACCGAAGTCTGCGACCATAAAAAAACGCATCTGCCCATGCAGATGCCAAAACAAGCGGAGTTGGTGGGATTCGAACCCACGCGAGCCTTACGACTCCTAACGGATTTCGAGTCCGTCCCCTTCAGCCGGGCTTGGGTACAACTCCAGGCTTAAAAAAGTGTAAAAAAAAGAAAGTGGAGGAGGTGGTGGGATTCGAACCCACGCAGGCTATTACACCCCTGACGGTTTTCAAGACCGTTCCCTTAAACCACTTGGGTACACCTCCAAAAAAAGTATGAAATTGTTGAGCCTCCAAAAATAAAAATGGAGGAGGTGGTGGGATTCGAACCCACGCAGGCTATTACACCCCTGACGGTTTTCAAGACCGTTCCCTTAAACCACTTGGGTACACCTCCAAAGCTCATATACAATTGGTGAGCAAACATCTCGCTCGACATGATTTATAGTACCAACTTGGCAGACAGATGTCAAACCCTTTTGTGAAAAAACATTAAAAAAAACCAAAAAAAATCCCGCCTGAACGATACGTTTCAGACGGGTTGGGTTGTTCATGACTGAGGCATTTCAATTTTCTCGACGCCGCCCATATATGGACGTAATACTTCTGGAATGACGACTGAACCGTCTGCCTGTTGGAAGTTCTCTAAAATTGCAGCAACGGTCCGTCCGACTGCGAGGCCAGATCCGTTAAGCGTGTGGACGAATTCAGGTTTCGCGTTCGCTTCGCGACGGAAACGGATTCCGGCCCGGCGCGCTTGGAAGTCTTCAAAGTTCGAACAAGATGAGATTTCACGATACATCCCTTGCGCTGGCATCCACACTTCGATGTCATATTTCTTCGCAGCCGTGAAGCCGAGATCTGCCGTACACATGCTGAGCACTTGATAAGGGAGACCGAGACGCTTCAACACTTCTTCAGCGTGGCTCGTCAAGAGTTCGAGTTGTTCATAAGACTCTTCAGGTTTCACGAATCGGACGAGCTCGACTTTGTTGAACTGATGCTGACGAATGAGCCCACGCGTGTCGCGTCCGGCTGATCCTGCTTCTGAACGGAAACAAGCGCTATACGCCGTATACGTAATTGGAAGTTGGTCTTCCGTGATAATCTCGTCACGGTGCATGTTCGTCACCGGAACTTCTGCCGTCGGCACGAGGAAGTAATTCGTGTCCGCCACTTTGAATGCATCTTCTTCGAACTTAGGAAGTTGTCCCGTCCCCGTCATCGCGTCTCGATTGACCATATAAGGAGGGAGCACTTCAGAATAGCCATGTTCATCGGCATGCATATCCATCATGAAGTTGATGAGGGCACGTTCAAGACGGGCGCCAAGGCCTTTATAAAACACGAACCGGCTTCCGGTCACTTTACCCGCTCGTTCCACATCGACAATCTTCAAGTCTTCCATGACGTCCCAATGTTGTTTAAGCTCGAATTCGAACGTCGGTTTTGTGCCGACTTCACGGATGGTGATGTTATCGTCTTCCGTTTCGCCAATCGGCGTTGATTCGTGCGGGATGTTCGGGATGCTGAGGAGAATCAGGTTCAATTCGGCCTCGACTTCGCGCAACTCTTCATCGAGCAATTTGATTTCGTCCCCGAGACGGCGCGTCTCGAGAATCGGTCCATCCGCATCTTGCTTATTACGTTTCAATTCCGCAATTTGCTTCGTCGCTTCATTTCGTTTCGCTTTCTTCACTTCAACCTCATTGATCAAGTTGCGGCGTTTCTCTTCTAGTTCCGGAAAACGATCGAGCGCACTCAAGTCTTCACCGCGATGAGCAAGCTTCGTTTTAATCTCTTCAAAATCTGTTCGTAATCGTTTAATGTCTAACATTCGTTATTCCTCCTTTTTTCACATAAAAAGGTGGCACGCCCCTTTCCCGTAGGAAAGGGACGAACCACCTTGGATCCGCGTTGCCACCCTCGTTGCCCGAAATCGGGCCACTCGATGCACGTAACGTGTGCGTAACGTGACTTGTTTCCAAGCCAATGCTCCGAGGCCGATTCGGTTACATCATCCCACTAGTTTGCACCAACCACTAGCTCTCTGTCAGTAGATGACCGTAACGTACTTTTCCCCATCATTGCATCTGTCATTGAATTAGTTTTACTTTACAACATCTCAACTCTATCGACAAGACTCAGTTTTCCGAGCACAAGTCGAATCTCATCTAAAAAGTCCGAGAAGGCACGCGTCATGCGTGTCAAAAACGACGCCATCTCGACCGGTTCGGCCGCGACGAGCGTTCCTTTAGGTGGAAGTTCACCATCTAGATAGCGGACGCTTCCGGAAGGCTCGATCGTGACGGTCCCGACCTGTTGATCGGCCGCAACCGGGGCTTTCGTATCTGGCAGGTCGTATGTCGGTTCAGGCACATCCTGTCCTTTTCCGATGAGCACTTCAAAGGCCGACGTCGTGCGCACTTTTGCCGACTCGACTGTACCTTCGGCGACATGGAGCGTCGCCGGGACGATTTCACCGGTCCGTAAAATCGGGGTTAAGACAAACTCTCCATATGCATAGTCGTGAAGAGCCTTTGTAGCGGTATAGCGTCCTTGATCGGTCTTCGCTCCGAGAACGACTGACAGCACGGTACGTCCATCTCGCGTCGATACTCCAACGAAACAGTAACCCGCGTCATCAGTCGTACCCGTCTTAAAGCCGAGCATACCCGGATAGGCTAAATTACGACCGGCAAGCATCTGGTTCGTCGCTTCGAAGCGGACCCCATCGATGTCGACGTATGCTTGTTTCGTCACTTCAAGCACCTCGGGGAACTTCGTCAAATAGGCCAAAGCAAGCTTCATCAAGTCATTGGCCGATGTCAAGTTCTCTCCGGGACGGTCCGCTGATACAGAATCAAGTCCTGACGCATTGGCGAACGTCGTTTGGGTCATGCCGAGTTCAGTCGCCCGTTCGTTCATTTTCTTAACGAACACACCTTCCGAACCCGAGACAGCCTCGGCCAATGTGACTGCCGCCTCGTTTGCAGAACGAATTAACGCCACGTCGTAAAGTTCTTTTACCGTGTACGGTTTATTGACGAGCGGAATCCGGGCTAGTCCCGGTTTTCGGGTCAGCGCCAACGCCTTGTCACTCGGGGTCACTTCTTGGTTCCAACTGAGGTCACCCGCTTCGATCGCTTCCCGGACGAGAAAAGCGGTCATCAGCTTCGTGATTGATGCCGGAGGGAGCATCGCGTCCTCTTCTTGTGAGAACAGGATTTGTCCCGTCGTCATATCCACGAGCATTGCGCCGGTCGCATCAACTTTAGGTGCCGCCGATGCATCCGTCGGCACGATCATATTTAAAAGGACTGCCCAAACGAGCATCCACCCGATCCATCTTTGTCTCACGGTCTTGCCCCTTTCTATACGTATCTCGTTACAGTGTAGCAAAAAAACGCATGAAAAAGACTCCCTATTTAATAGGGAGCCTTTCGATCAGGCGAGTTGTCGCTTCGTCGCTTCAACCATCTCCAAGAAATAGCGATGCATCGATAAATCGTCTGTCAATTCCGGATGGAACGAGCAGGCCATATACTTGTCATATCGAACCGCGACAATCGCTTCCTCGACCTCGGCGAGCACTTCGACGCTCGCTTCGACCGATGCGACTTGCGGCGCTCGAATGAACACCGCTTCGACAGCGTCATCGATTCCTTTGACAGCCAAATCGACTTCAAAGCTATCCACTTGTCGTCCGAACGCATTCCGTTTGACCGTCATCGGGATTTTACGCAGATGCGCATCATATCCTTCGACTTCGGTCGCGAGCAAAATCAAACCGGCACATGTGCCGAACATCGGCAACGTCGTATTCGCACGAAGTGGTTCGAGCAAGTCATAGCGATCAAGCAGACGACGCATCGCCGTGCTCTCCCCGCCGGGCAAGACGAGACCGTCGATGCGGTTCAAGTCATCGACCGAACGGACGACGAGCGTGTCCGCTCCAAGTGATTCCAGCATCTGGACGTGTTCGCGAATCGCGCCTTGCATTCCGAGTACACCGATTGTCGTCATCTTACCAGCCTCGCGGTGCCATAAGTTCTTCTTGTTTGAGCGTGCGGACGTCGAGTCCTTTCATCGCTTCGCCGAGTCCTTTCGACAAGTGAGCGATGCGCTCATAGTCATCATGGTACGTCGTCGCTTCGACGATGGCACGGGCAAACTTCTCAGGGTTCTCCGCTTTGAAGATGCCTGATCCGACAAAGACGCCATCCGCTCCGAGGTGCATCATGAGTGCTGCGTCGGCTGGTGTCGCAATTCCGCCTGCGGCGAAGTTGACGACCGGGAGACGACCTGCTTCACGGATTTGCATCAAGACTTCAAACGGGGCACCAAGGTCACGTGCTTCCGTCATTACTTCATCGATGCTCATTGAAAGCAAACGTTTTACTTGGGCTTGAACCGTACGCATGTGACGAACTG
The DNA here is from genome assembly GCF_004336985.1 of Exiguobacterium sp. SL-9. GTDB lineage: Bacteria > Bacillota > Bacilli > Exiguobacteriales > Exiguobacteriaceae > Exiguobacterium. The sequence continues at coordinate 8,403 of NZ_SJUO01000010.1, read as the reverse complement.
CTTCGACGATGTTTCCTGTTCCCGGCTCACCTTTCGTCCGGATCATCGCTGCGCCTTCACCGATGCGGCGTGATGCTTCACCAAGATCACGAGCACCACAGACGAACGGTGCTTTATAGTCCCGTTTGTAGAGATGGAACTCTTCGTCAGCCGGTGTCAATACTTCGCTCTCGTCAATGAAATCTACCCCCATTGATTCAAGAACACGTGCTTCAGCGATGTGACCGATGCGGCACTTCGCCATGACTGGTACTGATACCGCACCCATGACATCTTCGATGATTGTCGGGTCGGCCATACGGGCGACACCACCCATTTTACGAATGTCTGAAGGTACACGCTCGAGCGCCATAACGGCGACTGCTCCTGCTGCTTCAGCAATCTTCGCTTGCTCAGCGTTGATGACGTCCATGATGACGCCACCTTTTTGCATCTCAGCCATACCGCGTTTTACTTTGTCTGTCCCTACTTGTCTCTTTTCCAAATGGATCCCCTCCAATAAGCTAGTCTACTTGCAAGTATAAATTGATTTGACTATATTGAAAGTGCCAGTTTTGTATTTTCTGAAGTGGTCAGTTTAAACAAAGGACTTCATTTCCTAATTCTCGAATGTTGTAAAGGACAAGGGGGATGATGAAATGGACCAATGGAACAGTCGTGACGAGGCGCATGAACGAAGCTTTTTCGGGAAAGCCGGAGTGTTTTCGCTCCTACTCGTTATCGGATTCATGCTCTATTTTTTCTTTGGCTGATTAGAAAGGATTAACTATGGATATGCTAACCTTCTCGCTCGAGGTCGACTCGAGCGTTCCGTTATATGAACAACTTTATTTGCACATTCGACAAGCCATCGTCGATGATACCCTCACCACCGGGACAAAACTTCCGTCCAAACGAAAGTTAGGCGAATTTTTAGATGTGTCGCAAACGACAGTTGAACTCGCTTACGCCCAACTGCTCGCGGAAGGATATATCGAGTCGTTACCGCGAAAAGGCTTCTACGTACTACCACAAGAGGAACTGTACGTCCGTCGTAGCAGTAGCTTAATTGAACCACTACCGATGAAAAAGACGTATCAGTTCGATTTATATCCGAGTCAAATTGATACGACAGCTTTCCCATTTGAACGATGGCGGCGTCATTTGAAACAAGTCGTGTCGGAAGAGCACCATGATTTGCTCGCACTCGGTTCGGTTCAAGGCGACTTCATGCTTCGCCAAGAGATTGCGACCTATCTCTATCACTCGCGCGGCGTTCATTGTTCACCCGAACAGATTGTCGTCGGTTCCGGGACCGAGCAGTTGCTCCCACAATTATTGGAGCTTCTGCCCGATAGCACGATTTTCGGCATTGAGGATCCCGGTTATCCGCTCACCCGACAACTGTTCGCCCATCAACGGCGGACGTTCATCCCGATTCCTGTCGATGAGAGCGGCGTCCGTGTCGATCTTGTGGAACAAGCATCCATCGATGCCCTTTATGTGACACCCGCCCATCAATTTCCGACCGGAACGATTCTTTCGGTCAGTCGGCGCCAACGTCTGCTCAATTGGGCATCGGAGCAGCAAACATATGTGATTGAAGACGATTATGATAGCGAATTCCGTTACAGTGGCAAGCCGATCCCTTCTTTGCAAAGCATGGATCAAAACGAGCGCGTCATCTATTTGAGCACGTTCTCGAAATCGTTGATGCCTTCCTTACGAATCGGTTACATGGTACTCCCGCCTCCGCTGTTGAACCGCTACCGAGAACGCTACCGTCATTTCACATGCAGCGTGCCCCGTTTCGAGCAACATACGTTAGCCGAGTTTATGGCAACCGGGGATTTTGAGAAACACCTGAACCGGATGCGGAAAACATATCGCCGCAAACTTGAAATCATCATCGCCGCCTTCAAACCGTACGAGCCGACCGTCTCTATCACAGGTGCGAGCGCGGGCCTCCACGTCGTGCTGTCTGTCCAAACGACAAAGTCGAGCGAGGAATTAAAACGTCTGGCTGAAGCCGCGAGTATCCGAATCAATGCGATGACAGACTATCGCATCGAATCAACCGACACGATTCCTCAATTTTTATTTGGATTCGCCGCCTTATCCGAAGAAACGTTGCCCGCTGCCGTCAGTGCACTCATGTCGTGTTGGAACATTCAGAAAGGAAGAGATGGATGAAACGGTCACGCTATTTCGTCGGTGGACTCCTCTTATTAATCGGTACACTGCTGTTATCCGAATCGTGGTGGAAAGACCAACTCACAACATGGAACAGTCAACAAGTGATCGCCGAAATTCAGCCAAAACTTCCCGAAACCGGCGAATTTGAGTTTTCAAACGTCGAGCCGTTATCATGGGAACAACTATTGACTGTGCGCAATCGGTTTCATGATTTACCGACCATCGGCCTCATTTCAATTCCAGAAATCGAACTTGAGCTCCCCATCTTATACGGGCTCGACAATGAGAACTTGGCGGTCGGTGCTGGAACGATGGACCCGGACCAACGAATGGGAACCGGAAACTATGCACTCGCCGGCCACTACACGCAAAGTCCGACCGTCTTGTTCGGCCCGCTTCATATCGCCGCCGTCGGCATGTCGATCTACGTGACCGACATGACACACACGTTCCATTACGAGGTCACTTCGCTTGAGACCGTCCCCCCGACACGGGTCGACGTACTCGATGCAACAACGGAACCGACGATTACGCTCGTCACATGCACGTTCGATGCGACAGAACGCTTGATTGTGAAAGGACGCTTCGTGAACCAAACGCCTCTCTGACCGATAGGCGTTTTTATTATTTTTTTAAAAATATATTGTGAGCGCTTACATATTCAGCTAAACTATTCCTGAAACCGTTTGCACAATTTTGACAATTCGTTGCCCTGTAGACGACACATTCCATGAAAGAGGTGCTTTATGAAGAAGAAAGCGGCACGACAGACGACCACGTTATTGTTATCATCCGTTCTCCTGATCCAAGCCGGTGTCCCGATGAACGCATTGGCCGAGCCTGCGACAATCTCGATTGACGGTTTAAAAACGGATTGGACGAACACGCCAGCGCTCGCCACATCCCCACAGGCGGGTTGGCAAGGATTCGATTTAGGAGACGTCTATCTGCAGAACGATGCGCGTAACCTTTACTTTTATGTGGATGCGAACAACGTCCCGAACTGGGGTGACAATGGTCAGTACATAAATATCGCTCTTCAAATCAATGAACAGGATTCAGGCGTGGCGACAAACCCGCTTGGCCATCCGTTCAACTTTAGCCAAACCGATAAAAAACCACAGTATCATATTTTACTTCGTGTCGATGGCGACACGTCGGTAAAAGAAGCCGCTTTGTATGAAGCAGGGAAATCCACGCCGCTCGCAAACTTGAGCAACTTGAATGGTACCTCGTTCGCCGTTGATCGCACGAAAGGATTCGAAGGGAAAATTCCTTTGTCGCTACTTGGTTTAAGCAATGAGGATACTGTTCGTGTCCTCACGGTACTCAGCGGGAATAACGCTACCGAGCACGGTGCGTTCGATACAATTCCAAGCAATGCGGCCAATAAAATCGCTGATAGTTGGAACGTTTCTGCGAATCCATCGACACAATCGGTATATAGCCCGGCCTTCACGTTAAGCGGTGTCGAGACGGTCAGTCAACTTGAAGTGACAACGGTCATGCCAGCCAATCAATCGGAACAAGTGGATATCAAGTCACCGATCACATGGACGTTCAATGAGCCTGTAACACTAGATGCCTCGAAAGTCAGCTTGATGAATGGGGAGACGGCTGTACCGTTCACGGCTGAAGTGAATGGATCAACAGTAACGGTCACACCGACTGAGCCACTCGGCTTGAATCAAACGTATACCGCAACCCTTCCCGCAGACGTCGTGAAAGGCAACCTGTCGAACACAACGTTACCGGCATTGACGACATCATTTAAAACCATCACTGAAATCGCGGATCCATGGAAAACGCAACGCTACATCGAGATGTTGTACGTTCGGGCTGATCACGATTACACCGATTGGAATTTATGGACGTGGAGCACGGGTGCCAAAGATGGCCAGGTGGACCCATACAAAATCACTGAAGAAGGTGCTGTCTTCCGTATCCCAGTCGGAAAAGATGCGACCAACGTAGGCTTCGTCATCCGCAAAGGCACGGATTGGGCTGTGAAAGATGGTTACGGGGAAGATCGCTATGTGAAACTCGGTAGCGATCGGGTGACGAAAGTCGTCGTCGAGAGCGGAAAAGGAACGTTCCACCAAGTACCGACGATTCAAGGGCCCGTGTTTGAAGACGGTGCCGTCACGTTCTTCTACCGTGACAAAGCGTTGTATGAAGCCGGACAACTCGATGAAATCGACAACGTGGCGTTAAAGGTCAATGGTGTTACCTATCCGATGACATATGAAGCGAAAAACGAATGGTTCCGCCACACGGTCCGTCTACCAGAAGGAAGACATGATTACACGTTCCTCGTCACAAAAGACGGTGTGACGACTGAAGTGAAGGACCCCTATTTTGAGGCATCAAGCGTCGAATATCGCCGTCCAAACATCAAATTGGCCGCTTCTGTGGCTCCAAAAGCAATCAGTTCTCGAGAAAATGCGGTCGTCCATGTGAAGCCGACGTTGCCAAAAGGTGTCACGTTACGAGAAATGTACATCGATGCACGTCCAATCGGTGGACCGGCCAAACTTGCGGTCGATCCAGCACTGAACAAACAAACGATTGCAGTCAAAGACACTGTGAAACCAGGTAGAAAATCTTTGACGATCACAGCGATCGATCAATACGGAAACGTCCATAAGACGAAAACGTCGCTAACGGTCCGACCAGTCTCGATGAAAGACAAACAAGCGTTTGATTGGGACGAGGCACGGATTTACTTCATGCTGACCGATCGTTTCTATGATGGTGACAAAACGAATAACAACCCGAACGGTGAATACTACGACCAAGACCATCTTGAGTCGTATCACGGCGGTGACTTTGCCGGTGTTACGAAAAAGCTCGACTACTTGGACAAATTGGGCATTAATACGATTTGGATCACCCCGATCGTCGACAACATTGACTGGGATCTTCGTTACGGTAAAGACGGCTCACAGTACGGCTACCACGGCTATTGGGCGAAAAACTTCGAAAAACTCGATGAGCATCTTGGAGACATGAAGGCGTTCCATCGCCTCATCGACGAAGCAAACGCACGAGGCATCAAGATTATGGTCGACGTCGTCTTGAACCATCCTGGCTATGGGATGGAACCAGGGGCCGTAGACACAGGCGCCACAAACTTCCCTACTAATAAAGAACGTAAAGTGTTCGACGGCATGATTCGCTCAAATCCGGTCGATGGCGATGACTTGAAGATGTCTCTCTCCGGACTACCGGACTTTAAGACCGAAGAGGCTGCCGTTCGTCAACAACTCGTCAAATGGCAGACCGATTGGATTAAACGATCGAAGACGAAGAAAGGGAATACCATCGATTACTTCCGCGTCGATACGGTCAAACACGTCGATTCGACGACATGGAAGTCGTTTAAAAACGAGTTAACAGCACTCAAACCAGACTTCAAGATGATTGGAGAACATTACGGCGCAAGTGTGAACAACACGGGCGGTTATTTGAAGAGCGGCCAGATGGATTCGTTACTCGACTTTGACTTCAAGTATCAGGCCGAACGGTTCATCAACGGGAATATTGATGATGTCGAGAGCGCACTCCAATACCGCAACACACAACTCTCGAATGAAGCGACGCTCGGACAGTTCCTGAGTAGCCATGACGAAGACGGCTTCCTCGTATCACGTGCTGGCGGAGATGAAGGGAAACATATGGTCGCCGCATCGCTTCAAATGACGGCGAAAGGCCAACCTGTCATCTATTATGGTGAAGAAGTCGGACAGTCTGGAAAACATGCTATGGATATGGATAAAGGCGAATTCAATGAAAACCGCTATGACTTTGACTGGAAGCGAGTCAAAGGAGAAGGCAAAGAGATGCATACGCACTACCAAAAACTACTCAATATTCGTGCTGACTATTCGAAAGTGTTTAGTAAAGGAACACGCGCTGTTATTGCGGGTGGATCTGCGACTGGGTATTCTGTCTTTGAGCGAAAACACGGCAAAGACTCGGTTCTCGTTGCCTTGAACACGAAAGAAGCAAAACGAACAATCACGTTCAAAACGAAACTGAAGCACAATACGAAACTTGTCGACCGCTATAGCGGACGTCAGTATGTCGTTAAACGTGATGGAAAAGTCACGGTCAGCTTGCCAGCACAAGACGATGGCGGTACAGTCATCCTTGTCAAAAAAGCCAAAAAATAATAGCGAAAAGCCGTTGCCTCTACATCGAGACAACGGCTTTTTTGATTAACGTGAATAGTTTGGAGCTTCTTTTGTAATGTGTACATCATGTGGATGGCTTTCTTGCAAACCAGCCCCAGTCATACGGATAAACTGAGTATCCTCGCGTAATGCACGGATGTCAGCTGCCCCACAGTAACCCATTCCTGAGCGAAGGCCTCCGATGAGCTGATACACTGTATCTGCTAACTCGCCACGATAAGCGACACGACCTTCGATCCCTTCTGGCACGAACTTTTTGTCCGCTTCTTGGAAATAACGATCTTGACTTCCACGTTTCATCGAAGCTTCAGAACCCATCCCACGGTATGTCTTGAACTGACGCCCTTGATAGATTTCCATCTCTCCCGGACTCTCTTTCACACCAGCGAGAAGACTACCGAGCATGACCGCATGGCCACCCGCCGCGATGGCTTTCACGATATCACCTGAATACTTGATTCCGCCATCGGCGATGACTGTGACACCGTGTTCTCTAGCTTCTGTCACACAGTCGTATACCGCCGTGATTTGTGGAACACCGACACCGGCCACAACACGTGTCGTACAGATTGATCCTGGGCCAATCCCGACTTTGATGACCGATGCACCCGCTTCAATCAAAGCGCGTGTCGCTTCGGCTGTCGCGACGTTCCCAGCAATAATTGGAAGCGTCGGGAACATGTCACGTAACTCTTTCACTTTCTCGATGACGCCGGCTGAATGTCCGTGAGCTGTATCTACTACTAAAGCGTCGACACCAGCATCGACAAGGATTTGTGCACGTGATGCCGCATCTTTCGTGACACCGACAGCGGCTGCAACGAGTAAGCGACCTTGTTTGTCTTTCGCTGCGTGCGGGAACTGTTCGACTTTCTCAATATCTTTTGTCGTAATAAGACCTTTCAACACGCCTGAATCGTCGACGAGCGGCAACTTTTCGATCCGATGTTGATGCAGGATGCGCTCAGCTTCTTCAAGTGACGTCCCTACTTTCGCCGTAACAAGGTTCTCTGTAGTCATGACGTCTGCAATCACTGTCGAATAATCTTTAATGAAGCGAAGGTCACGATTCGTCAAGATGCCAATCAATTTTCGTTCCGTTTCTGAATTGACGATTGGGACACCCGAAATACGGTATTTACTCATCAAGTACTCTGCATCATACACTTGACGTTCTGGCGTCAAGTAGAATGGGTTGGTGATGACCCCATTCTCTGAGCGCTTAACGCGATCGACGTGTTCAGCCTGCATCTCCATCGACATGTTTTTATGAATGACTCCTAGACCGCCTTGGCGGGCCATAGCGATGGCCATCGGTGCTTCTGTGACCGTGTCCATTCCTGCACTGATGATTGGCACGTTCAATTCAAGGCCTTCACAAAGCTTAGTGCTCAGACTCACATCTCTTGGCAAGACATTAGAAAAGCGCGGTACGAGCAAGACATCATCAAACGTTAATCCTTCTTTTGCAAACTTGTTTTCCCACATAAAAATCGATTGCCCCTTTCCCTATCGGACCCGAATCTTTGTTTCGAAATATTTCTGTAATGGTAACAGGTATAGGCCGAAAGTGCAATTCAATTCCCGATGTTCAGAAAGTTCAGAATTGTGTTCGATTCATTGCATTCCATCTTTTAATGTTCGGAAAGAGGTTAAATATCATTTAAAAATAGAGTTTTGCAATAAAATTCTACAGAAAAAGGACGACCAAGCAGATGCTTGATCGTCCTTCGCGTTGGCCTGGCAACGTCCTATCCTCACAGGGGGAGACCCCCAACTACTTTCGGCGCTGAAGCGCTTAACTTCCGTGTTCGGCATGGGAACGGGTGTGGCCGCTTCGCTATCGCCACCAGACATAGAGAGATTGTTCTCTCAAAACTGAAGATTCATCAATTCACACAAACCTTAGACTAGATCAAAGCCTCGACCGATTAGTATCATTCAGCTCCACACGTCGCCGTGCTTCCACCCATGACCTATCTACCTCATCGTCTCTGAGGGGTCTTTCTTGATTGCTCAAAGGGAAATCTCA